>CAVRTA010000006.1:0-1489794 GCA_963724135.1 uncultured Solirubrobacteraceae bacterium | reverse complement strand
CCCGACAGCGCGATCATCACCGTCGGCGGCGGCCTGATCCTCACCACGTCCGCCAGGCCTTCACCGCGATCCGCAAGGCAGGCACGTGCGTGGTGACCTCGCTCGGCCCGTCCACGGACTTCGGCGCACCGATCTCGCTGTTCGAACTCACGCTGTACCAGAAGCGCCTGCTCGGCTCCATGTTCGGCGGGGTGGCGCCGATGCGCGACATCACGAAGATGCTCGAAGCTGTACACGTCCGGGCGCCTCATGCTCGACGAGGTCATCACGACCCGGTACACGCTGGACCAGGTCAACCAGGGCTACGCCGACATGCACGCCGGGACCAACATCCGCGGCGTCATCACCTTCGACACAGCCGGCTGACCGGAGGTAGCCATGACCGACGTGCCCGTCTCCGTCAGGGCCGGGGTCCCCGCCAAGGTGATCGACGTGCGCGCGTCCCGGCGCGCGCTCGTCGCCGGGTCCCTCGGCAACCTCGTCGAGTGGTACGAGTACGCCCTCTACGGCTACATGGCCCCGGTCATCGCCGTGCTGTTCTTCCCCACCGGCGACGGCGCCACGGGCCTGCTCGCCACGTTCTCCCTCTTCGCCCTCGCGTTCTTCCTCAGACCGGTCGGCGCGGCGATCTTCGGTCGCTTCGCCGACCGGAGAGGCCGGCGGCCCCTCCTCGTTCTGATCATCACCCTGATGTCGGGTGCTACGGCGCTGATCGGTGTCCTTCCCACCTATGCGGTGATCGGGGTCTGGGCACCGCTGCTGCTCACGGTCCTGCGAGTGGTGCAGGGACTCGCGGCCGGAGGTGAGTTCGGCGGCGCGGTGTCGCTCATGGTCGAGTACGCGCCGCCCGGTCGCCGCGGTCTGTACGGTTCGTGGTCCTTCTTCACCACCGTGATCGGGTTCGTCTGCGGCGCCGGGATGGCGACGGTGCTGATCGCGGTCCTGTCCGAGGAGGCGCTGGTCTCCTGGGGTTGGCGGGTCGGGTTCCTCCTCGCTGCGCCGATGGGCATGATCGCGCTCTACCTGCGCATGCGGGTCGACGAGACGCCGGTCGCCGAGTGAGGTGTGTGGTCGGCGGCGGTTGTAGTAGCGCAGCCAGGATGCCAGGCCGCGGTTGCGGTGTGTCGATGAGGGCCAGGCGCGGCTGTGTGCCCATTCGTCGTCGAGGGTGCGGATGAAGCGTTCGGCTTTGCCGTTCCAGCGCGGCGTGTAGGACGGGGTGCGGATGTGGCGGGCGCCGAGCTGGGCCAGCGCGGTGGAGAACGCGCTGCTGCGGCGGTAGACCATGGCGTTGTCGGTCATGACCGCCTCGACCGGGCCGGCGCCCTGCTCTGCCATCCAGGCCGCGGCGCGCGTGAGCACCTTGGCGGCGATGTCGCCGCGGTCGTGGCGGTGGATCTCGACGTAGGCCAGGCGGCTGTGATTGTCGATGACGACGTGTGCGAACTGCACCCCAGCGCGCGAGCCGACCGGCCGTCGTGCCTGCCGGCTGCGATCGCCGTGCGCCCAATGCCCGGGCGCTGAGAACACCGGCAGCTGCTTGGCATCCATGTGCAACAGCGCCCCAGGCTCAGACCACTCATAGCGACGGGATGATCGCGGCTGCGGCGAGCGCCGCCGCCGCGAACAGCCGTGACGGGCCAGCACCTTGTAGATCGTCGACCGGCGATAGCCGACGATCCCGGCCAGCCTCGCCGGCCCGAGGTTCGTGCGCTCGCGTGCATCGAGGATCCGTTCTCGACCTCGGCCGGCAGGCGCCACGGACACGATCCAGGAACCGGGCGCCGCGTCCGCAGACACGCCAGCGACAGCCGCTCGGCCTCCGACGCCGCAAGCCAACGATGCCACCACCTGTGCGCCGTCGCCCGGCGCGACGCCGAGAGCCGCAGCTGCGGCTCTCATCGTCGCGCCGTTCTCGATCCGCATCACCAGCTCCAACCGCCCCTGCAGTCCGAGCTTGCACCTACGGTCCTCCATGTCCGGTCTCCCTTCAGAGAGTCAGTCGTCGCTGACCGCACCCTCTGATGGAGACCGGACGTCTTCCTTGTCAGCCGTTCACTAAGACCGTGGGCAGCTCAGCTAGCCCAGCCGCTTGCGGCAGGTCCGGGCGGCCTTGCGCCGCTTGGACTTGCCCTTGACCTTCTTGGACTTGGCCAGGCAGCGCTTGAGCGCCTTCTTGGACTTGCCCTTGGCCTTGGGCAGCTTGCCGCCGCAGGGCAGGTTCTTCTTGATGACCTGGCCGCGGTCGATGACGATCTCGTGGGTCTCGAAGACCTTGCCGTCGTCCTCGCAGGTGAGGATCCACGACTCGGTCTTGTCCGCCTTCTTGACGAACGGCCGCGTCGACGGGTTCGTCCAGTAGGTGAAGCGGCCTGAGGCCGGCACGGTCATGGTCGTCTCGAGCTTCTCGTCGGTCTTCGGACCGCGCCGGGTCCGGTGCAGTAGTCGGGCTGCTCGTCGCCGCCGGTGACCGGCGTCGTCTCGGCGTTGGCGCAGACCGTGTAGGACAGGGTCTTGAACTCCTTGCGCAGCCGCAGCGTGCGCCCGGCGGGAGCGCGGCCGACGATGCGGCCGCTCGCCACAGGGTTGGACGCGTGCTCGGCCGCGAGCAGGAACGCCTCGCGCAGGCCGAGGCCCTCGTAGCCCTCGGCGCCGAAGTACTGCGTGATGACGCCGGTGTCGTAGTTGGAGTGGAACTCGCCGCCCGACGGGCCGATCTCGATCGTGTAGCCGTAGCCGCCGGTCGCGGCGTAGGCCCAGTCGTCGGTCGTGCCGGTGGTGTCGTAGAGCTCCCAGCCGTACTGCGAGGTGTAGCCCGTCGCGTCGGCCATCTTGTCGCCGAGGACCTTGAGGCCGTCCTCGTCGGGAGCGAACCCGTCCTCCTCGAGCCCGGGCGGGCGCAGCACCAGCGCAGCGACGTTGTGCATCGCGATCAGTGACGTGATCTGGAACTTCGAGACGAGCTCGCGCACCGTCTTGATCTCGGGCTCGGAGCCGGGGCCGGGGCCGCGGAAGGTCTGCGAGTGGGGGTTCGAGCTCGCGCCGGGGCCGCCCCAGCTCTCCGGGTAGTTGCGGTTGGGGTCGACGCCGAGTTGGATCTCGCACGGCACGGGCTGCGGGTACGGGTAGTTGCAGTTCTTGCGCCGGTAGGCGTTGGCACCCGGGCCCGGTGAGGCGCCGCTGGCGTTGTACAGGCCGCCGTCGGGATCCGGATCGACCGGGGCGGTGCGGGAGTTGTTGAAGCCGTCGGCGTTGGTCAGCGGCTGCACGAGCACGCGCGTCGTCTTGAGGATCTTGGTGACGCGCGCGTCCTTGCCGTAGCTGTTGACGAGGTCGATCGCGAACTCCATCGGGGTCTCGGCCGCCGGCCACTCCCGCGCGTGATGGACGCCGTTGAGGAGGAAGTAGGGCCGCCCGTCCGCCGGCTTGGCGACGTTCTTGGCGATCTCGATCGCCACGAGGTCGCGCCCCTCGGCCGACTTGCCCTCCAGCGGCACGGGGCGCACGAGGTCCGGGTGCTCGTCGACGAGCTTCTTGAGGTCGGCGTAGTAGTCCTCGAGCAGGCGGTACTCGGTGCGGCCCGACGGCAGCGGCGAGCCGGCGGCGCCCATGCGCCGCGTGTAGGCGCGGTCGCGGGCGCGCTCGCGGCGGAACGTCGCCGCCATGTCGCCGTCCACGACCTCGACGATGAAGCCCGCCGCGCGCAGCTTGTCGACGGTGGCCGGCGTGTAGGCGATCACCATCGCGCGGCCCTTCTGCACGTCGTGCGTGATGTCGATCAGGCTCGTGGTGCCGGCCAGCGCCTCGAGGCGCTCGTACTCGGCCTTGCCCAGGATCCGGACCTTGACGAAACTCATCTTCGGCGTCGTCGCGTCGCCGGTGAGCGGGACGCCGACGAACGTGGTCGCGAGCGGCATCGTCGTGTCGCTGCCCTTCAGGCGGCAGGCCTGGAGCGAGACCGTCTCGCCCCTGCGCATCATCGCCTTGACGACCTCGTTGGAGAAGAACGCGCCGGACCCGGCGAGCCGCGTGCCGCGGGCGTCGAAGACGGCGAGGTCCCAGTCGTCGCGGAAGCCCGTGCCCCGCAGGTGCGCGGTGAGCTGCCCGTCCGCCGGAGCCGTGAAGGTCAGCCGGGCGACGCTCGGCCCGCTGCGCCGGCGGTCGATGCACGAGCGGTTCTCGGCGGTGCGGGCGAGGACCGTCGACGTCGTCGTCGGGAAGACCTTGGCCGAGATCCCCGGCAGCGACGGATGGGTGAGGACGTCTGCGGCGCCGGCGGGCGGCGCGAGCAGCGCCAGGGCGGCGGTGGCGAGGAGGAACGAGACGCGCGCTGAGCTCATGCCCATTAGAACGCAAGACCGAGCCGTTACTGGCGTTGAAGTAGTCGTGCGCTTGTTGCTCGCGCTGCTCGTCGCCCTGCTGCTGCCCGCTACCGCCCAGGCCCAGGTGCCGACCGGCGCCGACTGGAGCCAGGAGTACGTGGCCACGCCCGACGGCGAGTCGCTGCACGTCGACGTCCTGCGGCCGAAGGGACTGCCCGCAGGTGAGCGCACCCCTGTGATCGCCGTCATCAGCCCGTATCTGACGCATGGCGGGCCAGGAGCGACGCCGCAGCCCAACGGGCGCTTCAACGAGTTCTTCGAGGGGGCGAAGGTGTTCGAGCGCGGCTGGACCGTCGTGCTCGCAGACCTGCGCGGCACCGGCGGTAGCTCCGGGTGCCTCGACATCCTCGGCCCGGGCGAGCAGACCGATATCAAGACGATCGTCGAGTGGGCAGCGGGCCGGCCCTGGTCGACCGGCAAGGTCGCCATGTACGGCAAGAGCTACGACGGGAACACCGGGGTGGTCGCCGCAGCGCTGCGACCGAAGGGCCTCGCCGCGGTGGTCGCCCAGCAGGTGGTCGGCGACCGCTACCGCGGCTCCTACAGCGGCGGCGTCCGCTACGTGCAGTCGTTCGCGTATCCGTTCGCCAGCTACGGGACGCAGGCCGAGGCCGGCTGGACGCTCCAGGACGACCCGCAGTACACGACCAACTCGGTCGCGCACTCGGCCGACTGCCAGGCCGCCCTCGCCATGCATTACAACCCCGACCCCGCGATCGAGTTCTGGCGGGTGCGCGACTTCGTCGCGATGGCCAAGGGGTCGCAGGTGCCGTTCCTGATGACGCACGGCTTCCTCGACACCAACACGAACATCGGCGCGGGCGCGATCGACTTGTTCAACGTGCTCGAGGGCCCGAAGCGCCTGTGGCTGGGCTGGTGGGACCACGTGCGCGGCGACGACATGGCCGGTGATCGCCTCGCGATGGGGCGGGCCGGCTGGTACGACGAGGTGATGCGCTTCCTCGACCGTCACGTGCGGGGCGAGGACCCCGCCGTCGAGGACCCGGCGGTCGCGCTTCAGGACTCCGACGGGCAGTGGCGTGCCGAGGAGGCGTGGCCCCCGGCCGACGCCGAGATGCTGACGGCGCCGCTGAAGCCCGGCTCCTACGCCGACGACGGCAGGAACCTCGGCTCCAACGACTCCGCCGCTGGCGCCGGCGGGCAGACGACCGCGGACCATGTGACCGGTTCGGGCGCCTGGACGATCTCACCGCCGCTACCGCATCCGGCGCACCTGGCAGGGATTCCGCAGGCGACGGTGGACGTCACCCCCACCGTGCCCGACACGAACCTCGTCGTCAACGTCTACGACATCGCGCCGGACGGGCGCGCGACCATGATCAGCCGGGGTGCACGCCTGGTATCCGGCGCCGGGCCGGCCGAGCTCCCTCTGTATCCGTCCGAATGGACCTTCCACCCCGGCCACCGGATCGGCGTGCTCGTCTCAGGGGCGAACGCCGAGGCGTGGGTGCATGCGCCGACGAACACGACTGTGCTCGTCGGCGGCGGCAGCGTGCGGCTGCCCTTCCTGCGCCACAGGCGCACCCCGGATCTGACCGGCACCAGCGCGCCCCGGCTCGAGAGCTACCGCGAGAGAGCGCCGTTCGACGTGCCGGCCGACGTGCTCGCGGCGCCGGCCGAGCCCGCACTGGTGCCGCCCGCCCAGATCGCGCGGGCTGCTGCCCCGCGCCTGACCGCGCGCCTGCGCCGGCGCGGGCGCCTGGTGACGATCTCCGGCCGGGCCCCGCACGGCGCCCGGGTGCGCGTCGTTCTCAGGCGCGGGGGCCGTGTGATCGCCCGCCGCACCGCGATCGCGCGGCGCGGCCGGTACCGGGTGCGCGTCCGCGCGCGCGGGCGCGGCCGTCTTGTCGCCCGCGCGAGCACTCGCGTCGCCGGCACGACGCTGCGCGCCCGCTCATAGGTCCCTCGTGTCCTGGCCGCCCCGCGGTCAGAGCCGGCTGGCGAAGAGCTTCCCGCTCGCCTTGCGCCCGCCCGCCTTGGCCGTGACCTTGACCGTGTAGGCGCCGCGCCGCAGCTTCTTCGCCGCGAACGTGACCTTCTTGAGGCGGCTCGCGGACGTCTTGACCGCCTTGCGGGCGGCGCGCTTGCCGTTGCGCAGCAGCGTCACCTTGACGCGGGCGCCGCTGGTCGTGGCGACGCGCAGCACGAGCGAGTACTTGCCGCCGAAGACCGGCGACGAGAGCCGCAGGTGGCTGATCAGGCCGCAGCTGTCCGCGCGCGAGAAGCGCTTGAGCGCGGCGAAGCCCGAGCCGCTGTAGCGGAAGGCGAACGCGCGCCGATCCGGCCGGGCGCCACTGCCCCGGGCGACGACCTCGGCGACGTAGACGCCGGCGGCGAGCTTGCCGGGATCCCACTGCTGGGAGCCGTCGACACCGAACGACGCGACCTTGCGCAGCTTCGTCGCCTTGGAGCCCTTGGCCGCCCGGTAGACGGTCGCGGCGAACGGCTTGTCATCGCGCGTCTGCCCCGAGAAGGCAAGCCCCGCACCCGAGGGCCTGACGGAGACGCTCGTGAAGGTGGCGGCGGACTGGCAGGCGATCACGGCTCCGCCGGGATCCGAGCTCTGGCCTGCCGGGTCGGTGTCGCTGCCGGCGCCCTGCTGGATGGTCACGCGGCGCGTGGCCTTGTCCTTCGCCCCGGTCTCCCGGTTGGTCACCGTCAGCGTGACCTCGAACGGCGCCGCGGTCCGGAAGGCGTGCTTGACCTGCTGGCCGAAGGCGGCCGGCGAGCCGTCGCCGAAGTCCCACTTGTACTGGAGCTTGGCGTCGTCGACGTACGTGCGGTTGGCGACGGACGCGTACTGGTACGTGCCTGCCGCGTCGAAGGCGAGCAGCTTGCCGGTCTCACCGACGGCCGGCTGCGGCTCCATGTAGGCGACGGGCTTGGTGCTCGCGGTCTGCGCGCCGCCCATCTCGGGCTCGAGCATGTAGCGGGCCTCGAGGCTCGCGCACAGCTCCAGGCCCTTCATCCAGCCGTCCGAGGCCGTCAGGCCCGACTGGTCGGCGCTGGTGAGCGCGTTGAGGCTCGACAGGTTGTCGCGCGGGGTGTGGATCGTCGCGATGCCCTCGGTCGACGCCGGCGTGCCGTCGGCGTGCGGGCCGAACATGTCGGGGAAGAGGTTGAAGATCGGCACGCCGATGGCCTCGAAGTTCGCGTAGTCGGACCCGAACAGCGCGAGACCGCCCACCGCGGTCACGATCTCGGACCGGTCGGCATCGCCGAACAGGGGCTGCGGCCCCGCCGCCGTGTCCACGGTGTCGTCGATGTCCGCGAAGAACTGGTCGACCACCTGCTCGGCCTTCTTGTTGAACGGCTCGAAGCGCTCGGCGACGTCGGGGCCGCTCCCGGGCTCGGCGACCTGGAGCACCATGGGGACGCGGTTGAGGGGATTGCCGTGGTAGTACGCCGGATAGGCGCCCGCGCACGGGTCCATGTTGAAGTAGGCCCGGATGCGCAGCGAGTCCTTCTCGTCGGCGATGTAGTTGGTCACGTAGTCCTGCGAGCCGAGGCTGCCCGACTCCTCGGCGGCCCACGGCATGAACCGGACCGTCGCCGACGGCCGCGTGCCGGTCGCGCGCCAGTAGTCGGTCATGATCTTGGCCACTCGGATGGTCGCCGCGTGCCCTTCGGAGGAGTCCCAGGCGGCCGCATGCCCCGCGTCGGTGAAGTCCCAGTGCCCCGAGACGATGACCTCCTGATCGGGGTGGTCGGCGCCGGGAACGATGCCCGCGATGTTGAACGTCTCGCCGCCCGTGCTCGAGAGCCCGGCGGGCGCCCCGACCGGAGTCCCGGGATCGGTGTTCTCGAACTTGTAGCGGTGCACGACCCCGCCGAAGTCCTTGAGAATCTCGTCCATCGTCGCCTCGAAGTAGTCGAGGTACTCGAGGGCGTGGTTGGCGCAGCGGCCCGAGAACGGGTACTGCGGATGGGGCGGGCAGTAGCCGAAGGTCGGCCAGCCGGAGCCGGGCGGATCGTCGCTGGTCGTGTCGGCGGCCTGGCGGCCCGGGAAGTTCAGCGACTCGTAGACGTTCGAGTCGTACGCGCTCCAGTGCCCGGACGGGTTGTAGATCTTCCCCGCGGTCGGCGCGGGCGGCGACAGCGGCATGGGGATCGGGTCGCCGGGCTTGAAGTGGCCGATCGGCTGCCACAGCGACTTCAGCACCTCGCGGTCGAGCGGCGGTTGCGGCTTCTCCGCGGCTGCGGCCGTCGAGGCGCAGACGAGAGCGATGATCAGGGCGGGAGCGATTCGGCGCACGAGACCTCAGAACGTAGTCGCGGCCCGAGACTTGCGGGGGGTATTCATTAAGGGCATGGACACGCCCCCGATCGTCACAGCGCAGCAGTGGGACGCGGCACGCGAGCGGCTCCTCGTCAAGGAGAAGGCCCACACCCGCGCACGCGACGCGCTTGCCGCCGAGCGCAGGCGGATGCCCTGGCTGGCCGTGGAGCAGGACTACGAGTTCCTCGGCCCGGCCGGCCCGGCGAGCCTGCCTGACCTCTTCGAGGGACGCCGCCAGCTGATCGTCTACCGCGCGTTCTACGAGCCCGGCGTGGGGGGGTGGCCCGAGGGAGCCTGCGTGGGCTGCTCGATGGTTGCCGATCAGGTCGCCCACCTCGCGCACCTCAACGCCCGCAACACGACTCTCGCGTTCGCTTCGCGCGCGCCGCAGGACGACATCGAGCGACTCAGGGCACGGATGGGTTGGACGATGCCGTGGTACACGATCACCGACGACTTCGACCACGATTTCGGCGTCGGCGAGTGGCACGGCACTAACGCCTTCATCCGCGAGGGCGACCGCGTCTTTCGGACGTACTTCGTCGACAACCGCGGCGACGAGGCGATGGGCAGCACGTGGAACTACCTGGACATCACCGCGCTCGGACGCCAGGAGGCGTGGGAGGACTCGCCGGACGGCTATCCCCAGACGGCGCCATATGAGTGGTGGAACCGCCACGCCGAGTACGGTTCGCGCGCATGAACCGCTGGGCGGCCGTGTGCGCGGCCGCGGCTCTTCTCGCGCTGCCGGCCCCCGCGGCCGCCGAGCAGGTGATCGAGGCGCAGACCGTGTGGCGCTTCGACGCCCTGGACTACGCGATCGACCAGGGCGAGCCGGTGCTGTTCCGCAACAGCGATCCGCTCTCGCCCGGCGAGCACGACGTCACGTCGAACGACGAGGGGCCCGACGGCAAGCCGCTGTTCGTCTCGGAGACCATCCCCGCCGGCCAGGAGGCGCCCGTGGTCGGCGCGGCCCAGCTGAAGACCGGCAGCTACGGGTTCTACTGCTCCGTCCATCCCTTCATGGTCGCGACGCTCGAGGTCACCGGCCAGGGAACGCCCGCCGGCCCCGATACGCGCGCCCCCGAGCTTCAGGCCTCGCTGCGCCCGGCGTCCACCCGCGCTAAGGCGTTCGCGGCGCAGGTGACGAGCGACGAGCAGGCGGAGGTGGCGGCGCGCCTGTCGGCTCGCGTCGGCAAGAGGACGTTCACGGTCGGCACCGCCTCCGTGCCCGGCGCCGAGGCGGGCAAGCCGGTGCGGTTGCGGATCGCGGCCTCCAAAGCGGCACGACGCAAGCTGCGCAAGGCGCGCCGGGCGACGTTGACGCTGGCGGTCGAGGCGCGCGACGCCGCCGGCAACGTCGGCACGGCGATCGCGCGGCGCCGGATCAAGCGCTGATCAGCGCAGCCGGACGGGGCGCGTCGCCTTGAAGCGCCTGCCGTCGCCGCGGACGCCCTTCAGGCGCACGCGGTAGCGACCCGGTGCGAGGCTGACGCCGGTGCGCAGCCGCAGCGCGACGACCCTCGCCCGGCGGGTGAGCCTCTTCACCCGGCCGCTGGCGAGCACCCCGCTCCCGCGGCGCGCCAGCAGCGCCAGCTTGACCTTCCTGAGCGGCCCGCCGGCCTTGACCTTGATCCGCAGGCGCCCGCGGGAGGTCAGCTTCGTCAGGCCGAGCTTGACGGCGCCGATGGCCGGCTTGCCGCCGCCCTTCGGGATCGTGCCGCCACACTCGAGGTCGCCGAGGTCGCGGGTCTCGCCGCGCCGCACGACCACCTCGTGCGTCTCGATCACCTTGCCGCCGTCCTCGCAGGTCAGCGTGTAGCTCTCGGTCTTGTCGGCCTTGAGCACGAACGGGCGCGTCGACGGGCTCATCCACCACTCGAAGCGGCCGCCGGCCGGTACGACGGTGGTGAACTCCTGCTTGGCCGGAACCAGCTGGATCGGGCCGGGCGCGGTGCAGTACCACGGGTTGTCCCCGTCGGGCACGGTGCCGTCGAGCGGATCGACGGGCGTCATGTCGGTCTGCGCGCACACCGTGTAGGTCTCGGTGTCGAACTGCTTGGTGATCCGCAGCGTGCGACCCGGCGGCGCCCGGCCGATCAACCGCGACGTGTAGGCGCGGACGCGAGCCGCCTCGGCGGCGATCAGCAGCGCCTCGCGCATGCCCCCGGGGCCGATCTCGTTGCCGGCGTACTGGCCGACGACGCTCTCCTCGTAGGCACCGTGGAAGTCGCCGCCCGACGGACCCATCTCGACCGTGTAGCCGAACGAGGCGGTCTCGGAGTACACGTGGTCGCTGGTCGTGCCCGTGGTGTCGTAGAGCTCCCAGCCGTATTGGTTCGTGTAGCCGGTCACGACGGCCATCGCCTCGCCGAGCGCGGCGAGGGCATCCTCGTCGGGAGCGAACCCGTCTGCCTCGAGCCCGGGCGGGCGCAGCACCAGCGCGGCGACGTTGTGGATCGAGATGTGCGACGTGACGTTGTGCGTGTTCTGCACGTTCGCGACGCCCTGCGACTCGGTCTCCGACAGCGGCCCGCTACCGCGGTAGCTCTGGTCGTTCGGGTTGGTCGAGGCGCCCGGCCCGCCCCAGTCCGAGGAGTAGTTGCGGTTGTTGTCGACGCCGACGACGAACTCGCACGGCTCGCCGGCGGTTCCGCCACCCGAGAGGTTGTTGCAGTTCTTGCGCTTGTAGGCCAGGGAGCCGCCGAACACGACGACGCCGGTCGCGGTCTGCACGAGGCCGGCAGGATCCTCCGCCGCTGGCGCGCCGCGCGCCACGATGAAGCCGTCGGGGTTGACGACCGGCTGGATGATCATGCGCACCCGCTTCATCAGCTTGGTCACGCGCGCGTCGCTGCCGTAGCCCTTGACCAGGTCGTACGCGAACTCCATGGTCGCCTCGGCCGACGGCCACTCGCGGGCGTGATGGATGCCGTTGACGTACATCGTCGGGCGACCGTCGTCGGCGCGATTGACGTCCGCGGCGACCTCGAGCGCGAGCAGGTCCCGGCCCTGGAAGGACTTCTCCTTGATCGCGACCGTGCGGACGAGATCCGGGTTCTTGGCCGCCAGGTCCTTGAGCTCGGCCTGGTAGTCCTCGTAGGTGCGGTACTCGGTGCGGCCGCTGGGCAGCGGCGAGCGCCGCTGCGCCCGGGCGTAGTCGGCATCACGGCGCCGGTTGGCCCGGTCGCGCGCGAGCATGTCGGCGACCACCGTGCGGAAGGGGAGACCCAGCGCGCGCAGGCGCTCGAGATCCGCGTCCCCGTAGAGGATGACGCGCGCCGCGCCCGGCCGGACGTCGTGGGTGACGTCGAGCCCGAGGGCCTCCATCGAGTCGATCTGGCGCGGGTGGATGACGGCCACCTCGACCAGCCGGGGCTTGCTGGCGCGCAACCGGCGCGCGAGCGCGGCGAAGTCGAGCCGCTGGAGCTCGGTGACGAGCGGGACGGTGACGCCGTCGCCCGAGCGCCGGCACGCCTGCACGGTGATGCGCGCGCCCTTGCGCAGGCCGGTCGTCGCGAGCTCGCTGGCCGCGAAGGCGAGCGACCCGGCCACGAACGCGCCCTCGGCGTCGAACAGCGCCAGGTCCCAGTCGCCGTCGCCGGCGACGCCCTCCAGGCGGAAGCTGGCGATGCCGTCCGCGGGCGCCCTGTAGCGCACGTGGCTCACGCCATGTGCGTCCGCGCTCACGAGCGTCCGGCAGTCGCGCGCGGAGGTGGTCGGGGAGGCCAGCGTCTGGCGTGCCGCTGCCTGGGCGCTGGTTGCGAGCAGGGTGGCGCCGAGTAGCGCGAGGGTGGCGATCCGCATCGCCGGGGATGCTAGACCGCTCGCCCTGGCCGGCGGAGCAGTTGCCGCGCCAGCGTGTCGATCAGCCAGGGGCTACCGGTCAAGCGCATCGCCGCGGCGCTGCGAATCAGCGCCTGGACCGTCCACGATCATCTCACCTCGATCTACGCCAGGGCCGGGGTCACCGGGCGGGCCGAGCTGAGCGCTCTGGCGCGGCACCGGCTGCGCACGACGGCCTGATCGGCGCCGGTCGCGCGATCTGTACGATCGCGCTACGTGATCCTCGACTCGATCCTGGACACCGTCGGCGACACGCCGCTGGTGCGCCTCAGCCGTCTCGAGCCCGAGCTGCGCTGCCAGCTCGTCGCGAAGGTCGAGGTCTTCAACCCGGGCGGCTCGATCAAGGACCGCGTCGCGCTGCGGATGATCGAGGCGGCCGAGCGCGACGGGCGCCTGAAGCCGGGCGGCACGATCGTCGAGCCGACGTCGGGCAACACCGGCACGGGCCTGGCGATCGCCGCGCGGCTGAAGGGCTATCGCGTGATCGCGGTGATGCCGGACAAGATGTCGCGCGAGAAGATCGACCTGTTACGCGCGTACGGCGCCGAGGTGGTCGTGTGCCCGACGAACGTCGACCCGGACTCGCCGGAGGCCTACTACCGGGTCGCCGACCGGCTGACCGAGGAGACCGGCGGCTTCCAGCCCAACCAGTACGCCAACCCAGCCAACCCGCAGACGCACTACGACACCACCGGCCCGGAGATCTGGGAGCAGACCGAGGGGCGGATCACGCACTTCGTGGCCGGCGTCGGGACGGGCGGGACGATCACGGGCTGCGCGCGCTACCTCAAGGAGCGCAACCCCGAGATCGAGGTGATCGGCGCCGACCCGGTCGGCTCGATCTACTCCAGCGACGAGGTCAAGCCGTATCTGGTCGAGGGCGTCGGCGAGGACTTCTGGCCGGCCACCTTCGACCCGAGCACCGTCGACCGGTACGTCACCGTCTCGGATCGCGACTCGTTCCTGACCACCCGCCGGCTCGCCCAGACCGAGGCGCTGCTGGTCGGCGGCTCGTGCGGGCTCGCGGCGCACGCCGCCGTCGAGGTGGCGCGCGGCCTCGACGAGTCCAAGCTGGTCGTGGTGATCCTGCCCGACGGCGGCCGCGCCTACCTGTCGAAGGTCTTCAACGACCAGTGGATGCGCCAGCACGGCTTTCTGCCGCGCTCGACCGAGCTCGCGATCGGCGAGGTGATGGAGCCGGCCTTCGTCGCGATCGACATGGACCGGCCGGCGCGCGAGGCGGTCGCCCTGATGCACGACCACCAGGTCTCCCAGCTCGTGGTGATGTCGCGCGATCACGACGCGATCGTGGGCTCGATCGGGGAGCGGGGGCTGCTGCGGCGCGCGATGGCCGACCCGGACGTGCTCGACGCCCAGGCCGCCGACGTGATGGACCCGCCGTTCGAGACCGTCGGCGTCGACGACACGGTGCGCGGCGCCATCGAGGCGCTCGCCGGGCCCGGCTCGGCGCTGACCGTGGTCGACAACGGGAGGCCGGTCGGGATCGTCACGCGGTCGGACCTGCTGGAGGCACTGGCCGGATGAAGTTCGGCACGCGCGTCGTTCATGCCGGCCTCGAGCCGGACCCCTACACGCGCGGGGTCGTGCCCGCGATCCACCAGGCGACGACGTACGTCCAGCCCGCACCCGGCGAGTTCGTGGAGGACTACGACTACTCGCGCTCGGCGAACCCGACGCGGGCGGCGCTCGAGACCGCGCTGGGCGACCTCGAGGGCGGGCTGGCGAGCGCGTTCAGCTCCGGCATGGCCGCCGAGCACGCCCTGATCACGGCGCACTGCAACGCCGGCGACCACGCGGTCATCCCCGATGACCTCTACGGAGGGACCTACCGGCTCGTCGACAAGGTCCTGGCGCGCTGGGGCCTCGAGTACACGATCGTCGACCAGCGCGACCTCGATGCCGTCGAGGCCGCGGTCCGGCCGCAGACGAAGCTCGTCTGGGTCGAGACGCCCACCAACCCCACGCTCAAGACGATCGACGTCGCCGGCGTCGTGTCAAGGGCCGGTGACGCCCTCGTCGCCGTCGACAACACCTTCGCCACCCCGGTCAACCAGCGCCCGCTCGAGCTCGGCGCCGGGGCGGTCGTGCATTCGACGACGAAGTACCTGGGAGGGCACTCCGACGCCGTGGGCGGCGCGGTCGTCGTCGCCGACGAGGCGCTGCACGAGCAGGTGCGCTTCGTGCAGAACGCGGTCGGGGCCGTGCCCGGCCCGCTGGACTGCTTCCTCGTGCACCGCGGGCTGCGCACGCTGCACCTGCGCATGGAGGCGCACGGGGTCAACGGCCGGCGCTGCGCCGACCTGCTCGCGTTCGCCGAAGGCGTGGAGGAGGTCTTCTACCCCGGCTTCGGCGGCATGGTCTCGTTCCGCCATCCCCGCGCGGCGGAGATCGCGGCGGCGACCAGGATCTTCTCGCTCGCCGAGTCCCTCGGCGGCGTCGAGTCGCTGATCGAGGTGCCGCAGGCGATGACGCACCAGTCGGTCGAGGGGTCCGCGGCTGCGGTCCCCCCCGACCTGGTGCGCCTGTCGTGCGGCATCGAGGACGGCGACGACCTCGTCGCCGACCTCGAGCAGGCGCTTACGGCTTGACCCGCTGCGCGGCGCGCTTCGCCTTGATGTGGATCCGGCGCACCTTGCTGACGTGGGTGCTCGGGTCTCCACAGCGCCTGCCGCGGACCTTCGTCAGCCTGCCGAAGACATGGACGCGGTCGCCGGCATCGGGGGTCGTGTCCGAGCGCGGCTTGAACTTCACGCGCGCGTTCTCGAACAGGTACTGCTGCTCGCCCTTGGGGGCGCCGTGGTTGGCCTTCCGGACGTTGACGAAGAACTCGCCGTTGTAGCGGTCGTCGCGACGCTTCGCGGTGTCTGCGCCCTGGGACTGGACCATGTTGCCGCTGACGAAGACACCGCGCGCCTTGAAGCCGACGGTCTTCGGTGCGCAGTACTTCGAGGGCTTCGGCTTCTTCGCCTCAGCGCCGCCTGGAATGAGGGCCACGGCCACAACGGCGCCGCCGGCCAGGAGAGAGTGCTTGGTCATTGTGCCCTCTAGACACATCGGAGGGCCCAAAGTCACGGTGCTGGACGTTTGACGGATACCGTTCGCCGTTCAACGGTGCCTGCCAAGATCGTCACGGGACCCCCCGATTTCATCGGGGTCGGCGCGCAGCGCTCGGGCACGACGTGGTGGTTCGACCTGCTGCTCAGCCATCCGCAGATCCGCCCGCCGCGTGGCCGGCGCAAGGAACTGCACTTCTTCGACCGCTTCGGCGGCGAGGAGATGACCGAGCAGCACATCGGCGAGTACCACGCGCTGTTCCGGCGGCGCAGGAAGCAGATCGCGGGCGAGTGGACCCCGCGCTACATGGGCGACCCGTGGACGGTGCGCCTGCTGCGCCGCGCGGCACCGGACGCGAAGCTGCTCGTCCTGCTGCGCGACCCGATCGAGCGCTACCGCTCCGGCGTGGTGCACCGCGCCTTCCGCGGGCCGGACCGGCGGCGCGCCCTGATCTCCAGCGACGCGATCGAGCGCGGCCGCTACGGGACGCAGGTCCGCCGCCTGCGCGAGCTGTTCCCGCCCGAGCAGGTGCTCGTGCTCCAGTACGAGCGCTGCGTGGCCGACCCGGTGGGCCAGTACCGGCGCACGCTCGCCTACCTCGGTGTCGACGACCACGTCCCTGAGGACGTCGCGGGCCTGCGGGGGCGCTCGATGGCGCCGCACAAGGACGAGCTGTGGCCGGACCTGCTGACCGCGCTGCACCTGGCGCTCGACCCCGAGATCGAGGCGCTGGCGGATCTCGTCGGAGACCTCGACTTGTCTCTTTGGCCGAACTTCGCCAAGGTTCGGGCGTGATGCGCCGGACGAAGATCGTCGCCACCCTCGGTCCGGCCAGCGAATCCCCTGAGGTGCTCGACGCCCTGCTCGCTGCCGGAGTCGACTGCGTGCGCGTGAACTGCTCGCACGGGACCGCCGACGACCAGCGCGCCCGCTCGCAGGCGGTGCGGGACGCCGCCGCGCGCGCCGGCCGTTCGCTCGGCGTCCTGTTCGACCTGCAGGGGCCGAAGCTGCGGCTGTCCGCCGATACCGCGCAGCGCCACGTGCGACCCGGTGACGAGGTGACCTTCGCGCCGGCGGGCGCGGCGGCCGACGGCGCCATCGCCGTCGACTTCGCCGACTTCGCCGCGCTGGTCACCGAGCGCTCGCAGATCGTCATCGGGGACGGGATGCCCCGCTTCTCCGTCGAGTCCATCGCCGGCAACCGGGTCGAAGCACGGACCTTGGTCGCGGGCCCGCTTTCCTCGCGCAAGGGCATCAACGTCACCTATGCCCGCCCCAACCTGCCCGCGCTGACCGACAAGGACGTCTCTGACCTGGCGCTCGCCGCCGAGTGCAACGCCGACTTCGTCGCCCTGAGCTTCGTGCGCTCGGCCGCCGACGTCGAGGACCTGCGCGACCGGCTGCGCGCGCACGGCAGCCGGGCTCGCACGATCGCCAAGATCGAGAAGGTCGAGGCCTACGAGCACCTCGACGAGATCCTCGCCGTCACCGACGGCATCATGGTCGCGCGCGGCGACTACGGGGTCGAGGCCGGCGTCGCGCGCGTGCCCCTGATGCAGAAGGACGCGATCGACCGCGCCACGCAGCTCGGCAAGACGGTGATCACGGCGACGCAGATGCTCGAGTCGATGATCCATGCCGCCGAGCCGACGCGCGCCGAGGCGGCGGACGTGGCCAACGCGGTCATCGACGGCACGTCGGCGGTGATGCTGTCGGCGGAGACGGGCGTGGGCGAGTTCCCCGTGGAGGCCGTGCGGGCGATGGCCGAGATCGCGCTGGCCGCAGAGGCGGCGCCGGTCATCCACGGCCGCTGCCGCGTCACCGACCACGACAGCGCCGCCGCGTCGGTGCTGCACGCAGCCGTCGAACTCGCCGACGACCTCGACTGCGCCGCGCTGGTGATCCCGTCGGCGACCGGCGGCGGCGCGCGCGCGTGCGCCAAGTACCGGTCTCCCCGCCCGATCGTCGCACTCGTTCACGACGAGCAGATCGCCAACCAGCTCGCGCTCGAGTGGGGCGTGCTCGTCGGGCGCATGGAAGTCGCCGACACGGTCGAGGAGATGGTCGAGGACGCGTTGGTCTGCGCCGGTGGCGTGGCGGGCCTCGACAGCGGCGCCCAGGTCGTGCTCACCGCGGGCCGACGCACAGGCACCCCCGGCGCGACGAGCCTGATCATGGTCCGCGAGATCCCGTAGGGTCCGCGCATGGCGGAGAAGGGGTTCTGGGGACGGCTGTCGACGGCGAGCGCCCCGCCGCCGCCCGGGTCGTTTCAGTTCAAGGTCTGGAAGCAGCTCACGCGCCTCCACATGTGGGCCTACCGCAGGTCCGGCGGACGTTGGTTAGGGAACTTCGACGGCGCGCCGCTGTGCATCCTGCATCACCGCGGGGCCAAGTCGGGCCAGGCGCGCGAGACGCCGCTGACCTACCTGCCCGACGACCAGCGTGTCGTGCTCATCGCCTCGTACGGCGGCGCGCCGAAGAGCCCGGCCTGGTACTTCAACCTCAAGGCGCACCCCGACATCGAGATCGAGCGCAACGGGAGGCGCGAGCCGATGGCCGCGCGCCAGGCGACGGGGCAGGAGCGGGCCGCACTGTGGCCGCGGATCGTCGACATGTACCCCGGCTACGGGGACTACCAGAAGCGCACCGAGCGCGAGATCCCGGTGATCATCTGCGCTCCTCGTTCGCCTTGAAGTAGCGCACCATCGCGCCGACATAGGTGTCGAAGCTCGGCGGCGCCAAGCCGTGCGGGCCGAGGATGTCGACGGCGCGGCGGGTGTCGAACGCGACCGTGTGGTTGAGGTAGACGATCGACTCGCGCGGGGCACCCGAGAACAGCTCGCGCACCCAGCGCAGGCGCATGCTGTTGGCGACCAGGGACGGCGGGAGGCGCCCCTTGGGCGGCCGGCCCCAGTAGGCCTCGCTGAGCGCGCGGACGAGCTCGCGCGTGGAGCTGGGCTCGGGATCGACGAGGTGCAGCGTCTCGCCCGCGGCCTCGGGCAGGTAGGCGGCCCTGGCGATCGCGGCGACGACGAAGTCGACCGGCACGACGTTGAACGACGCCTCCGCCTTGCCGAACTGCGGGACCGGGCGGCCCAGCTTCGCGGCGCGCGCGATCACGCGCAGCAGGTAGTACGGGCCGTCGAACTTCTCCGTCTCGCCGGTCTGCGAGTCGCCGACGACGATGGCCGGGCGCAGGATCGTCGTCGGGATCCGGGCCATCAGCTCGCGCACCCACACCTCGGCCTGGAACTTCGTCGACTCGTAGTGATTCTTGAAGCCCTGGCCGAGCGCGAGCTCGTGCTCGTAGACGACGCCGTGGCGGTCGCCCGCGACGTACGCGGTGCTCACGTACGCGAGCCGGTCGAGCCGCTTCGCCGCCTGGCAGAGCTCGAGCACGTTGCCGGTGCCGTCCACGTTGACGCGCTGGGCGGCCTCGGAGGGCACGGCGAGGTCGTAGACCGCGGCGAGATGGAAGACATGGGTGACCGAGCCGGTGAGACGGTTCCAGTCGCGCTCGGACAGGCCCAGCCGGCGCTCGGTGATGTCCCCCTCGAGGACCTCGAGCCGCTTGGAGTCCAGCTGCGCCGCGAGTTCGCGCGCCGGCTGGGCCATGCGCGGCTCGACGAGCGCGACGACGGCGTCCTCGGGGTGCTCGGCCAGCAGGGTGCGCACGAGCCGGCGGCCGATGAAGCCGGGGAAGCCGGTGACGAGCGCGGTCCCCACGTCAGGACCGCTCGAGCACCACGACGGGGATCTCGCGGTCGGTGCGCTGCTGGTAGGCGTCGTAGTCGGGCCACACCTCCGCCATCTGCTTCCACAGCCGCTCGCGCTCGTCGCCCTCGGCCACACGGGGCCGGACCGTGAAGACCTCGTCCTTGACCTGCACCTTCGGCTCGGGGTCGGCCATCAGGTTCAGGTACCAGCCCGGATGCTCGTCCGAGCCACCGCGCGACGCGACGATGACGAGGTTGTCGCCGTCGTACGTGAAGATCAGCGCGTGCGTGCGCTCGGTGCCGCTCTTGCGGCCCTTCGACGTCAGCAGCAGGATCGTGCTCTCGCGCCGCCAGTAGTAGCCGCGCTCCCCGCCGGTCGCGCGGTAGACGCGCACGTGCTCGTCGCCGAACAGGTCCTCGTTGCTCATGGCCGCCAGCCTATGCGGCGAGGCGCCTGACGACCGTCTCGGCCTCGTCCACGAGCTCCGGCGGGTCGAGCACGGTCATGTCGACGTCGAGCATCGCCATCCAGACCAGGAACGGCCGCGACCACGCGCCGCGCGTCGTGACGATGCAGGCGTCGGCGCCATCGGGCTCGACGGTCGCGTAGCGGTCGGGGACGCGCCCGCCGATCAGGCCGGCGGAGGCGTGCACGCGGATGCGGCCCGGCGGGGCGTCCGCCGGCTCGGCGCGGATCTGCTGCTTGACGTAGGCGGCGGCGTCGCCGCCGGGAACCTCACGGCGCTCGCCCCTCCCTGCGGTCTGCACGCCGCCCTCGATGCGATCGACGCGGAACGTGCGCCAGTCGGAGCGGTCGCGGTCGAAGGCGACCAGGTACCAGCGCCAGCCCGAATGCACGATCGCCGCCGGCTCGACGTCGCGCTCGGTCGCGACCCCGTCCTTGGCGGTGTAGGCGAAGCGCAGGCGCATCCCGTCGCGGCACGCCGCGGCGATCCGGGCGAGCTCCTCGGCGTCGATGCGCGGGCCCTCGACCTGGAACGCCGAGGTCGCATCGCCGAGAGCCCGCACGCGCCGGCGCAGCCGGTCGGGGAGGATCTGCTCGAGCTTCGCGAGGGCCCGAACGGACGTCTCCTCGATGCCGGAGATCGATCCCGAGGCGGCGCTGCGCAGGCCGACGGCGACGGCGACCGCCTCGGCGTCGTCGAGCAGCAGCGGCGGCATCTCGGCCCCGGCACCGAGCCGGTAGCCACCGGCGATGCCCGGCGCGGCCGCGATCGGATAGCCGAGCTGGCGCAGCTTGTCGACGTCGCGGCGGATCGTGCGCGGGCCGACCTCGAGCCGGCGCGCGAGCTCGGGGCCGCTCCACTCGCGGCGCTGCTGGAGCAGCGAGAGCAGAGCGAGCAGGCGGGCCGAGGTCTGGACCATGGCGACATGGTCGCACACATCGAGGACCGGTCCTGACCGCATGTGCTCGGAGCCTCTACCGTGCGCGCCCATGGACCCGCATGCGGTGCTCGGCGTCTCCGCCGATGCGGACGAGGAGGCGATCAACGCCGCCTACCGCAGGCTGGCCAAGCGCTTCCACCCCGACCACCGCCCGGGGGACGAGGCCGCGGCGCTGAGGATGGCCGAGATCAACGCCGCCTACTCCCTGCTGCGCGACAGCCAGTACGAGATGCTGCGGCGAGCGCCGGCGCCGGTGCCGCGGCCGCCCCGTCCGCCCGCCGACGTGCGACGTGCCCTGGGAGCCGAGCTGGCCGGCGCGCTCGAGCCCGGCGAGGAGGTCGTCGTCGTGACCGACGCTGCGACCTGGGACTCGTTCCGGGTGCGGCTCGCGCTCACCGACCAGCGGCTCCTCTGGCTGCGCGACGACGCACCCACCGACCGCATCCGCTACCTGCGCTGGCGCGAGGTCGCCGCGGTCGCGGGGCGCCTGCGGCGGCCCCGGCGCAAGGTCGGCGAGCTGCGGGTCCAGTCACGCGCCGGGAAGCGGATCTCGTTCTCAGAGCTCGATCCGGCGGCGCTGCGGCTGCTGGTGCTGGGCGCGCGCAGGCACGTCCCGGCGTGATCACGCTGGCCGACGTCGAGGCCGCCGCGGAGCGGCTGCGCGGTGTGGCCGAGGTCACGCCGGTGATGGAGCTCCGCGGCGCGGTGCTGAAGTGCGAGAACCTCCAGCGCACCGGCTCGTTCAAGTTCCGCGGCGCGTACAACGCCGTGGCGCAATTGAGTGGCCCGCCCGCCGCCCGCGGGATCGCCGCCGCATCGTCGGGCAACCACGCGCAGGCCGTGGCGCTGGCGGCGAAGCTGCTCGGACTCCCGGCGACGATCGTGATGCCGCTTGACGCCCCGCGGATCAAGCGCGAGGGCACGCTCTCCCACGGCGCCGAGATCGTCGACTACGACCGCTACGCCGAGGACCGCGAGGCGCTGCTGGGCGAGTACGCGGCCGAGCGCGGGCTCGAGCCGGTGCACCCGTTCGAGGACCCGCGCGTGATGGCGGGGCAGGGAACGGTCGCGCTCGAGCTCTTCGAGCAGGCCCCGGACGTCGACGTCCTGGTCGTCCCGGTCGGCGGCGGCGGGCTGATCTCGGGCTGCGCGACGGTGGCGGCCGCCCGCGGGGTGCGCGTCGTCGGCGTCGAGCCCGAGGCGGGCGACGACACCCGCCAGTCGCTGGCGGCCGGCCGGCGCATCACGATCGCGGTCCCGCGCACGATCGCCGACGGCCAGCAGGTGCCCGCGCCGGGCATCAACACGTTCCCGATCATCCAGCGGCTCGTCTCGGAGATCGTCACGGTCTCCGACGACGAGATCCGCGCCGCGATGCGGGTCGCTCGCGACGAGGCGGGCCTGACGCTCGAGCCCAGCGGCGCCACCGGCCTCGCGGCGTTCCTCGAGGGGCGCGTCAGCGGTCAGCGGACGGGCATCGTTCTCACCGGCGGCAACGTGGACCCGGGATAGTCGTCTGGATGCGGGCTCTGCTGACGGTCACCGCTTTCCTCATCGTCACCGCTCCTGCGGGGGCGGCGACGATCGCTGCACGCGATGGGGTCCCGAACGCGATCGAGTTCACTGCGGAGCAGGGGGAGACCAACGAGGTCTCGGTCACCGTCGCGGGCGTAGCTCTGCGCGTGCAGGACCTTGGGGCTCCCCTGGCCACCGGCGCCGGCTGCGAACCGGTCGACTCCCATACGGCCACTTGTGACCTCGGTCGCTGCGACAAGGGATCGGAGTTCCCCGGCGCCTCCTGCTCCCTGAGCGTCGCCGCCGGCGACCTTGACGATCTCGTCGCCAGCAACACCGACCGGTTCAATCTCGTGCAGGTCACGCTCGGCGACGGCAACGACGACTTCCGCGCGGGTGGGACCGACTCTGTGGTTGTCGACGGTGGCGCCGGCGCCGATCACATCCTCGGCGGAGACGGCCATGACGATCTCATCGGCGGTGCGGGGCCCGACTTCGTCCAGGGCCGCGGTGGCGGCGACACCGCCCTCTACAACACCGAGGGTCGGCGAACGCCGGTGACCGTCACTCTCGACGGCCAGGCCAACGACGGCGCGCCCGGCGAGGGTGACAATGTCCAAACAGAAGGCATCGAGGGCACGGGCCTCGACGACCATTTCGTAGGCAACTTCGCTGACAACTTCTTTCAGTCCGACGGCGAGGCGGAGGTCGTTTGCGGCGCGGGCACCGATCTTGTCTACACAGCGGCGGTGCTCGCGGCCGCGCGCGATTGCGAGTCGGTGCACGTCTTCGGGTTCTTCGAGGCCGTGCGGCCGCTCGGGTTGGGGAAGGTGTCGCGCAACCGGCGCAACGTCTTGGTGCGCGTCCACCTCAACGACCGCCAGAGCGGCGGACCCGGAAACGTGAAAGGCACGCTGGAGTTGCTCCGGCGTGGCCGCCGGCTCGGACGCCTGGCGATCGATGGCCACTACTCCACCCAGACCGTGCCGGTTCCGCTGACGCGACCCGCACGCCGGCTGCTGCGCCGGCGCGGCAGCCTGCGGGTCCTGGTGGAAGGTCGCGCGGTAACCGACGGGAGAGTGGTCGGCGTCGACCGTCGGCGGGGGACCCTCGTTTACCCCGGATAGGCTGGCGGCCATGTGGCGGAACCTCATGGTATTCGTGGCGCTGCTCGTGCTCCCGGGCGTCGGCGCAGGCGGGCACGGTGTCCGCGCCCGGATTCGCGGGCGTCCAGTTCGACGCTGCGCCGGGCGAGGCCAACGATGTCGACGTGCGACTGGCGGGCGGCAAGCTGCGCCTCGAGGATCGCGGCGCGCCCCTGAAGGCCACCGGGCTGTGCAGATCGATCTCGCCCAACGTGGCCGAGTGCGACGACGAGCACCTGCTCGGCTGGGTGGTCGTGGTCGAGACCGGCGACGGGGACGACTCGGTGACGGCCCACACGCGCAAGATCGACACGCTGGCGGTGAGGCTGGGAGGTGGCGACGACCGCCTCGCCGGGTCCGGGCGGCGGCCGCTGTACGTGGACGGCAACGGCGGCAACGACCAGATGCGCGGCGGGAAGGGCCCGGATCTGCTCCAGGGTGGTGCCGGCGCCGACCTGCTCGACGGCGGAGCCGGAGTCGACCAGGTCGTCTACGAGGGGCCCGAGCCCCAGGAGGGCGTCTCGATCAGCCTCGACGACGTCAACAACGACGGGGCGGCGAATGAATCCGACGACGTCCGGGCCGAGGCGATCGAGGGAACCAGGCGCCACGACACGCTGATCGGCAACGACCAGGACAACCTGATCATCGGCCACGCCGGCGACGACGACATCGCCTGCAAGGGTGGCGACGACCTCGTCACCGTCACCAACATCCTCCAGCCGGACGTCGACTGCGAGACCGTGACGACCGCCGACGCCTCCGGCGCGCTGATGGCGCCGCTGCCCGGCCAGACGCTGACCCAGAGCGCCGGCGCGGTGCGCGTGAAGGTGCGCGCCTTCCGGGTCCAGCGCAAGCGCAAGGTCGCGGGAGCCGTGGCGCTCGAGTCGCCGACGGGGACGGAGCTGGGCTCGGGCACGCTCCTCGCCCGCTCCGGGAGGCGCACCGTGACGGTGACGCTCAACGAGGCGGGGCGAGCCTTCACCGGCCCGGTCCGCCTCGTCGGCTTCGCCGCGCCGCGCAACGGCACCCCGCCGGTGAGCCTCGCGCGCGCAGACGCCCAGCTCGGCTAGTGGCCGCGCGGCTCGCCCTGATCGCCGGCGTAGCGGCGTTCGCCGTCGCGGGCGGGGTCGCGCTCCTCGGCGGCGGCGAGGACACGCCCGTCCCGGTCGCGCCCGGACGTGGTCCCGGCGCCGCCGGGGACGAAGCTCGAGCCGTTCACCGACCCGTTCAGCTACACGCCGGCGCGGCGCCGGGAGTTCGAGGCGCGAGCGGCGGCGGGCAACGCCCACGTGCTCTACGCGCTGTCTCCCGGCGGGGTGGAGGCGACGGCGGCACGGGTCTCGAAGTACCGCGCCGCGATCGAGCGCGTCGCCGCTGAGGCCGACGTGTCGCCGGCGATGCTGGAGGCGCTCGTGTTCCTCGAGAGCGGCGGGCGCCCCGACGCCCTCACGGCGGCCGGGACCGAGGGCGCCGCCGGCCTGACGCAGATCGTCGCTGAGACCGCGACGAGCCTGCTCGGCATGCGTGTCGACATCAGCGCCTCCAAGCGCTTCTCGCGCCGCATCGCGCGCGCGAGCCGGCAGCGGGCGGTGGACCGCCTCAATGCGCAGCGGCGGCTGATCGACGACCGCTTCGACCCGGACAAGGCGCTCGCGGGCAGCGGCCGCTACCTGAGGATCGCCGAGGAGAAGTTCGGCTCCGAGGAGCTCGCGTTCGTCTCGTACCACATGGGGATGGGGAACCTCGACAGCGTGCTGAGCGCCTACGCGGGCGGCCCCACCGACGAGCCGTTGCGCTACGCCCAGGTGTACTTCGACTCCTCGCCGGTCAGCCACGCGGAGGCGTACCGCAGGCTGTACGCGCTCGGCGACGACAGCGCGAACTACCTGTGGAAGCTGCGGGCGGCGCGCGACATCATGCGCCTGTATCGCAGCGATCCCGTCGAGCTGCGCCGGATCACCGCCGCGCAGCTGGCGAAGAACTCCGCCGAGGAGGTGCTGCACCCCGCCGCGTCGACGCCCGCGTTCGCCGCGCCGCAGGAGCTCGAGGCCGCGTACGACGACGGCGAGATCATGCCGCTGCCGGTCGACGTGCGCGCGACGGGCCTGCGCCTGGACGCGCGCATGGGCGAGCTGGCCAGGAAGGTCGGCGCGCGGCCGTCGCTGTACCGCGGGCTGCGGCCCGAGGCGCTGGCGATGGCGCTCTACATCGCGGCGTCGGTCCGGGCGGCGGACGGCGACCAGTCGACCTTCCTGACCATGTCGTCGAGCGTGCGCGACCAGCGCTACCAGGACGAGCTCGCCAAGACGAACATCGAGGCGACGCGCAACTTCTCGCTGCACACGACCGGGTGGGCCTTCGACGTGCTGCGCCGCTACCGCACGCCGCGCCAGGCGCGGGCCTTCCAATCGGTGCTCGACCGGCTCACGTCGCTGAACCTGATCGCGTGGGTGCGCGAGCCGGCGGCGATCCACATCACCGTCTCCTCCGACGCCGCCGCGCTGAAGGGACTGCTGGATAGGGTGCGTTGATGGACGCAATCCGCACGCCGGACGAGGTGCTCGAGGGGCTGCCGGACTTCCCCTGGCAACCCCACTACCGCGAGGTCGACGGGCTCCGGCTCGCCCACATCGACGAGGGCGAGGGGCCGCCCGTGGTCATGTTCCACGGCGAGCCCACGTGGTCGTTTCTGTGGCGGCACGTGCTGCCGCCGGTGCGCGACGCCGGCTACCGCGTGATCCTGCCCGACCAGGTCGGGTTCGGGCGCTCGGACAAGCCGGTCGACCGCGACTGGTACTCCTACGACCGCCACTGCGAGTACGCAGCCACGCTCATCGAGGATCTCGACCTGCGCGGCGCGACGTTCGTGGTGCACGACTGGGGCGGGCCGATCGCCCTGCGGATGGTGGTCGAGCAGCCCGAGCGCATCGACCGGATCGTGATCATGGACTCGGGGCTGCCGGTCGGCGTCCCCATGGGCGAGGAGTGGCGGCGCTTCCGCGACTTCGTCGATCGCATCGAGGACGTCCCCATGTCGCCGATCCTCCAGGGCGGGACGGAGACCGAGCTGTCCCCCGAGGTGCTCGCCGCCTACGAGAAGCCGTTCCCGAACCCGGCCGCGAAGGCCGGCATGCGCGCGTTCCCGGGGCTGATCCCCCAGTCGCCCGACGCCGTCGGCGCCGCTGAGGGGCGCGCCGTGCTCGATGCGTTGCGCGAAGACGGGCGGCCGAAGCTGATGCTGTGGGCCGAGGGCGACTTCGTACTGCCGCCGCAGGTCGGCGAGATGTACGCCGCCGCGCTGGGCATCGACACACCGACGCCGATCGCCGGAGCCGGCCACTTCCTGCAGGAGGACAAGGGCGCCGAGATCGGCGCCCTGATCGCGGACTGGCTGCCTTAGGCGGCGGCCTTCTCCGCCTCGGCGTGCTTCTCCTCGGCCGCCGGGGTCGAGGCGGCGGCGCGCTTCTCGTAGGCGGCGCGCTCGGCGCCGTGGGCGGCGTCGAGCAGCACGCGGTCGGCCTTCAGCCAGATGCCGATCCGCTCGCGCACGCTGCGCGGCCAGATGTTCATGAACTTGTTGATGGAGCCGGTGATCTTCGGGACGTAGACGTCGAAGTGCGGCTGCTCGAGCGCCCCGACGAGCGCGCCGGCGACGTCCTCGGGCGTGACCTTCTTGACCGCGCGGGCGTCCTGGAGCCCGCTCGCGAGCTCGGTGTCGACGATGCCCGGCATCACGCAGGAGACCTCGACCCCGGTCTCGCGCAGCTCGAAGCGCACGGCCTCGCTGTAGCCGACGACGCCATGCTTGGTGGCGCAGTAGGTCGCGCCACCGGGGAAGCCCGCCTTGCCCGCCACCGAGGCGATGTTGACGATGTGGCCCGAGCCCTGGCGCTTGAAGCGGATCATCCCCTCCTTGGTGCCGTGGATGACGGCGTGGAGGTTGAGCTCGAGCTGGCGGAAGATGCTGTCGTCGGACTCCTCGTCGGCGGGCGTCAGCGGCATGATGCCCGCGTTGTTGACGATCACGTCGAGGCGGCCGAGCTCGTCGGTGACCTCGTCGAGGAAGGCGGTGAAGGCGTGACGATCGGTCACGTCGAGGCGCCTGGCGATCGTCCCGCCGCCGAGCTCTGCCGCTGTGCGCTCCGCAGTCTCGAGGTCGACGTCGCCGATCGCGACCCTGGCGCCCTTGGCCACCAGCGCGCGTGCCGTGGCGGCGCCGATCCCCCGGCCGCCGCCGGTGATGACGACGACCTTGCCGTTGAGTGAGCGAGGCGGTGACTTGGCCATGCAGCCAAATCTACAGATAAGCCCCGCTGGGGATGTACGGTCGCATCGGGCCGACGGCGCCGCGGACGCACGTCGCCCCACCGGGCTTGAGCGTCATCCCCGCCTTGAGCACCAGGTCGATGGCCCAGTCCTGCTGGGCGTCGAGGAACTCGACCGACGGCTCCGTGTCGCTGAGGACGGTCTCGAGCAGCTCGGTGGCGACGCGGTCGTCGGTGGCGGCGAGCAGCATCAGGCGCTCCTGGAAGTAGACGGCGAACCCGCCGCCGTCGTGGACGAGCAGGCGCCGCCCGTGGCCGAGCATGAAGTCGATGTCCTGGCCGTGGGCGGCACCGCGTGCGGCGCGGCTGGCCGTGTCGACGAGCTCGCGGTCGGCGGGCCAGCGGGCCTCGCGGACGCCGGACGCGGGCCGGGGCCGGTTGGTCACGGGCCCGCCGGCATCGAAGCACGGCCGCAGCGTGTAGCCGGCGCGCCAGTACGCGCGCAGCGCGCGCGCGTCCTCGGAGCTGAGGATGATCCCGGCCTGGCAGTGGCTGCCGTACGCCGTCGCGGCCGCCATCAGGGTGCGCCCGTGTCCCTGCGACTGGACGTCGGCGCGCACGATCAGCAGCGACAGGCCCCACAGGTCCTCGCGCACGATCGCCAGCGTCGCGCCGACGACCGTCCCGTCGTCCTCGATCGCCCAGGCGCCGTCGGGATCGGTCGTCGCCAGATGGCGGGCGCGCGCGATCGGCCACGACCGGTCCCGCACGCCCCAGGCGGCGTCCATCAGATCGGCGACGGCGTCGGCGTCGGCGTGCGTCAGCGGCCGCAGCACCGCGTCAGCGGGCGCGGGTGAACCGCTGGACGGCGGCCATGAGCTCGTCGAGTTTGGCCTCGGAGTCGGTCCCGTCGGCGACGGCATCGGCCACACAGTGGCGCACGTGCCCGTCGAGCACCGCGACGGCGACGCGCTCCAGCGCGGTTTGAACCGCGGCCAGCTGCGTCAGCACGTCGATGCAGTACGCGTCCTCGTCCACCATGCGCTCGATCCCGCGCACCTGGCCTTCAATGCGCCGTAAGCGATTCTTGAGCGCCCGTTGATCGGCTTGCATCAGGCTGTCGAGGATACCCCCGCGGGGTACCGCGACCCTCTACTCTCCGCCCGCGATGGCCAGCCGACAAGAAGAGAAGGAAGCACGCCGCCAGGCGCGGCTCGAGCAGGAGGAGGCCGAGCGGCGCGCCGCCGCCGGCCGCCGGCGCGTGCAGATCGTGGCCGGCGTGCTCGCCGTCGCCATCGCCGCGGTGGTCGTGGTGTTCGTCGTCGGCTCCGGCGGTGACGACGGGCCGGCGACCGATCCGAGCGCGGACGGCGTCACGCTGCCCGAGCGTGAGCTCACGGACCTCGACGAGGCCGCCGAGGCCGCCGGCTGCACGGTGTCCCACCCGAAGGACGAGGGCCGGGGCCACGACAACAAGACCTTCACCGCCGAGGACTACGACACCAACCCGCCCACGTCGGGCACGCACTTCCCGCAGTGGGCGCAGGACGGCATCTACACCGAGGAGACCGTCCCGCAGCTCGGCGAACTCGTCCACACGCTCGAGCACGGCCGCATCAACATCCAGTACAAGCCGGGCACGCCGCCCCGCGTCGTCCGCCAGCTCGAGGCCTTCCTCGCCGAGGCCGACGGCGGCTACCACATGCTGCTCTATCCGAACACGACCGACATGGACGCGCAGGTCGCCGCGACGGCCTGGGACCACATGGTCACGTGCCCGACCGTCGGCGACGAGACCTGGGACGTCCTGCGCGCCTTCCGCGAGGCGTACATCGACCAGGGTCCGGAGAAGGTCGCCTAGCCCCAGGGAGCACGTGGGGGTGGTCGGCCGTGGTGCCGCCATCCGCTGCGCGCGCCGCTCGCCGCCGGCCAGCATCCGTTGCGTGGTCTGACGGCGCGATGAGGGGGAGGTCGGACCGGGTCCGGCGCATTTCACCCCGTATATGGGGCCTAAGTCATCAGCCGCGGTTGGTCCTGCTCCCTCACCGGCGCAGTCAGCTTCGCCCTCGGCCGCCGATCCGCCTGCGCGGAGCGTGCAGCGCGAACCGCCGAAACGCGGTGAACAGCGCCCGGAACTACGCCTAGCCGATGGTCCCCAGCCAGCCGGTGTCGCGCAGGATCCCGGCCGCGCGGGCGCGCCCTGCGGCGTCGCGGGCGAAGACGGCGTGGTGGTTGCCGAAGGGCGAGGCGGACATGCGCAATAGGGGCGGGTCACCGGGACGCATCTCGGGCCACACCTGGCGCTTGGCGTCACGCAGTCGGAGATGTGGCTCACCGCCGCCCTCGGGCCGGGGTGCGCAGTCGTTGACGCCGATCGCGATGAGGACGTCGCCAGCGCGGAGGGAGCGGACGGTGCGCCACGGCGACAGCGTCCAGGCGCCGTCGCGGAACGGGACGGTCGACGCCCGGGCGACCCGCTCCACGCCGCACCGGCTGACGCTGCTCGCGACACGGCGGTAGAGGTCGGGATCGTCGGGCAGGCCGGGAGCGCGACCGGTGAGCCGTCGGCGCAGCACCAGTCGGTCGGCGCGACGCCTCCCCGCGGGCTGCGGACCGTCCGGGGGCGCACCGGCCCGGAGGCGGCCACGAAGTACCACTGATCGCCGCTCGTCGCCAGCAGCGCCTCCGCGTTCGGCGTCCAGAGCATCGTCGTGAGCGGCGCGGACCGGAGGACCAGGCGCACGCGCTCGCGCGCATCGCGGCGCAGCGGCAGCATCGACACTGAGCGCGCGCGCCGGATGGCGAGGCGCGACCCGTCGGGTGGCGCCGCCCGGCGCAGCCGGTCCTCAACGCGCATCGAGGACGTCCCTCATGGCGTCGAGCCCGCGCCGCGCGCGGGAGTTGACGGTGCCGACCGGAAGGTCGAGCGCGGCCGCGATCTGACGCGGCGTGCAGCCGAGGACGTGCCGCATCACGACCACCGCGCGCTGTTCGACCGGCAGGGCGGCGAGAGGGGCGAGCAGCTCTGGGTCGGCCGGCGTGACCTCGGGGGCCGCGCGTGATCGATGGCCGGTTGGCGACGACCCGCCGCAGCCACGGCGCGAACGGGCGCGCGCGGTCGAAGCGATCGAGCGCACCGACCGCCGCCAGGAACGCCTCCTGCGCGATGTCCTCGGCCGCGGCGGCCTCGTGGACGATCCACGCGTCCGGCCGCCCGAGAAGTCCGGCCTCGCAGGCGGGGCCCGCCGGCGCCCGGGGGCGCCGGCGGTCCGGATCGCCTAACTGAGCGCCTTGACGAGGTTCACGCGCCCGAAGCCGAAGGTGGAGTCGCGACCCGGTGTCCCGAGGTCGTCGACGCCGGCGTCGAGGCGGGAGCGGATCCCCGCGGCGTTGAGCGACGGGAAGCGGTAGGCGATCAGCGCCGCCACACCCGCGGCGTGCGGGGTCGCCATCGACGTGCCCGACATCGTCGCGTAGGCGGAGCCGCGGACGGTGGAGAGGACGTCAACGCCGGCGGCCGAGACCTCGACGTCGGGATTGGTGTTCGAGAACGAGGCGTGGTTGTCGTTGCGGTCGGTCGCCGCCACCGAGACGACCTCGGCGTAGCCGGCCGGGTAGTTGACGGCGCTGTTGCCGTCGTTACCGGCCGCGGCCACCACCAACGCGCCGTTGCCACCGTTGTAGGCCCGCTGCACGGCCTGCTGCATCGTCGTCGACGACCCGCCGCCGAGCGACATCGAGATCACCCTCACGCCCGGCTGCTGGCGGGCCCAGTCGATGCAGTTGGCCACGCCTGAGGTCGGCCCGGTGCCGAGCGAGCTGAGCGCCTTGCAGGAGGCGATCTGCGCCGACGGCGCGGTCCCGGCGACGCCGATGCCGTTGTTGGTCACCGCGGCGATCGTGCCCGAGACATGGGTGCCGTGGTCGTGGTCGTCGTTGCAGCGGCCGGCGACGATCGTCGGATCGGCGCCGATGATCCCGCCGACGCCGAAGCTGCGCACGCCGGCGCAGGCGACCGTCTTGCCGGCGAGGTCCGGGTGGTTCTGCTGGATGCCCGTGTCGATCACCGCCACGCGCACGCCGCTGGACGGGAACACGCCCGTTCCGAACGCGATGTCCCAGCCCTCGGGCCCGTCGAGGTCGGCGTCGTTGGCGTTGTGCAGTCCGTAGAGCTGGCTGAACAGCGCGTCGTTGGGCACCGACGTCGCGCGCAGGATCCGGTCGGGCTCGGCATACAGGACGCCGGGAAGCCGGTTGAGCACCGTTGCGGCGGCTTTGGCGTCGCCCGCCACGCGGACGACGGAGGCGCCGGTGGCCGTGACCCGCCCGACGGTCTGGGTGACTCCCGCCGCGGTGGCGGCCTGCGCGCGGGTGAGTGCATCCGCACCCGGCGCGTACTTGACGATGACCTGGTCGCGGACGTAGTCGGCCGCGCCGGCGGACGGCGCGAGCGCCAGCACCGCGGTGACGGCGAGGACGGCGGTCCGGAGATGACGAGTCATGAAACGCTCCCTGTGATTACGGGCCCCGCCCCGGCGAGTGCCCTGCCTGGCGCCGCGGTACCCAATGGCGCGGCGAGCAAACCACTGGTGTCAGAGCTCGTTCAGCCGCGCGCGGTGCGCGGCTTGGGGCGCAGGCGGCGCAGGACGTCGAAGATGTTCGCGGTCAGCTGCTCGACGACCGGATCGCCTGCCTTCAGGCGCACGCCCCAGCCGGGGAGGCCGACGCGGATCACGAGACCGTCGCCGTAGGCGGTGGCGCTGAACGCCGGCCGCAGCTCGTCGGACGCCTCGCCGACGCTCGTCCTGATCTCGCCCTCCCCGGCGGACTCGAGCTCCTCGACGGAGTCGAAGCCGCCGAGCACGCCGGAGAACCCCTCGAGCAGCCCGAGCGCCTGGTCCTCGTCGAGCACCGAGAGATCGCCGGTGACCTCGCGCACCGCCAGCAGCCGCCCGCCGAGCGCGTCGACCTCGGTGACCGGCGACGGGCGGGCCAGCACCGCGTCGCCGACCGACACCGACGCGCGCAGGGCGGCAGGCCCGAACACCGCCATCCGGCCGCCGTCGGAGACCCAGCCGCGCAGCCGCCGCGCCAGGGCCCGGCTGATCCACGTCGGCCGCCCCGCCATGATCAGGCTCCGCTGGCCGCCGGTGGGCCGACCGGTGAATTCGAGGTCGAGGTCGGTGGCCAGGTCGTAGCGGACCTTCGCCGCGTCCAGTGCCAGCAGCAGCGGCGCGAGATCGGAGTACAGGCCGGGCGGCGAGCCCTCGTCGTAGGCGAAAAGGCGCGGGAAGCGCACCGCCTGCCCGCTGCCGAAGACGTCGGTGACGCCATCCCCGTTGCCGTCGACCGGGTCGCGGCCGAGCCAGGTGATCATCGGCAGCACGATCAGCGGGCCGACCTGCGTCCGCGCGTGCACCGCGATCGGGACGGTGGTCTCGGCGCCGTGCGACTGCGCGCGCAGCAGGTAGATCCCCGACTTGCCCTCGGGCGCCCGCAGCACCAGGCTGGTGCGGCCCGCCTTCGTGATGCCCTGCTTGAGCAGCCGCGGCGCACCCAGCCGCCGCAGCTTCCAGCTGAACGCGCGCCCGCGCGCGTCGACGCGGACGTTGAAGAGGTCGCCCGCGCGCACGGCGCGCACCGGCGGCTGGATCGCCAGGCGCCGGATCGTCACGCCGGGGCGTCCGACGACCGGCCCCGGCCGCAGCGGTGCTGTCGCGCCCTCGTTCTCCGCCGTGTCGAGCGCCTGGACCGCGATCGCGTACACGCCCGGGCCCGCGACCGCGCCGCTGTCGGTCCGGCCGTCCCACTCGTAGCCCTCCTGCCCGATGGCGCCGGGGATCGAGCGCACCGTTCGCATCGGCTTGACGTCCGTCCGCAGGACCGTGAACCGCGGCGCGGCCTCGTCGCCGGCCCCGCTGACCTCGAACGGCACCGACGAGGCCGGATAGACGATCCGCGCGTCCGGGTCGACCTCGACGGACGGCTCGGGCGCGACCGTGTCGACGAAGAACGGCTTGGGCGCGAGCAGCGAGCGGCCCTCGTCGAGGATGAAGCGCAGCCGGTACTCGCCGTCGGGCGCGCGCCGGCCCTCGTCGTCGCGCCCGTCCCACGTCACCTGCGTCCTGCGTCCGCGCACGAGGCGCTTGTCCTCGGCCAGCCGCCGCACACGCACGCCGTCGGCGTCGACGACGTCGATCGCCGCCTCGGCGTCGAACTTCACCTTGAAGACGATCGTGTCGGTGTCGCGGCGCCCGTCACCGTTGGGCGAGAACAACGTGCTGCGGCGCAGGACCTCGATGTCGCCCGGCTGCGACTTGAGCTGGTTGGCGAGGAAGAACGCGCCGACCGTGGCCGCCAGCACGACTCCGAAGGCGGCCGCTTGGAGCCGCGTCGTCTGCGTTGCCATTAAGGCGTCTGGTCCGCGCCCACCACGATCACCACGTCGGCTCCCGGAGCGAGCTGGCCCGCGGCCTCGTCGATCGGCTGACGGTCGGTGATCTTGAGCAGGTCCCCGATCTCGATCGCCTGGCTGCGGTTCTCCGAGCCGTTGTAGAAGACGATCGAGGCCGAGCGCGCCTGGTCGGTGTAATTGGTGGGCGGCTGGCTCTCGGTGTAGCCGGCCTGGGTGAGCTTCTCGTCGATCGACGCGGCGAGGCCGGAGATCGTCGTGCCGTTGAGGACCGCGATCGTCGTCTCGGCGCGCGAGATGGAGGGCGGCTTGCGCCCGTTGTCGCCGCCACCCGTGTCGGGATCGGTGGTCGGCGTGCTCGGAGCGGTCTCAGCCGGCTCGGCTCCCCCGCCTGCGGTGGTCTGCGGCTCGTCGCCACCGCCGACGATCGCGATCAGCCCGACGACGATCAGCACGAGGCCGGCGGCGACGCCGGCCACGATGATCGGGGTGCGGCGGCTGTCGTCGCCGCCGCTGGGGGGAAGCGGGGGGCGCGGAGGCGGTGGGCGACGGGTGGCGGCGGTCGAGGAGCGCAGCGCGGCCGCGGGGGCCGGGGCGGGCCGGCTGACCGGCGGACTCTGGGTGGCACGAGGAGGCAGGGTCGACGGCGCGTCCGGGGGCGGCGGCGCGCCGTTGGGCGGCGCGGTCGACTCACCGCCCGCCAGCGCCGTCGTCGCGCCGGCGGGGATCGCCTTCTGCTGCTCGGCCGGGGCCTCCTGCTTGTCCTCGGTCGCCGGCGCGGCCTTGGCGGCCACGATCTGATGCTCGGTCGGCGTGGCCTCCGGCTCGACCGCAGGCGCGTCGGTCTCCGCGGCGGGCTTCTCCTCCGCGGGCTTCTCGCCATCGGCCTCGGTGAACACCGGCTCGTCGGCGGCGGCGGGCTGCTGTGTCGTCGGCGCTTCCTCGGCAGCCGGAGGTGTCGTCGGCGCCTCCTGCGCCGCCGGCTTGGCGGCAGCGGCGACACGCTGCGCCGCGGCCGTCGCCGGCTCGCCCGGCCGCCGCATCGGCACAGCCTGGACGCGGCGCGACGCCTCGGCCTGCTCGACGACGCGCTGCTCGAGCTCCTGCGCGCGCTCGGGCGCGCGCCCGGCCCAATCGCGCAGCCGACGGATCTCGCGCGCCTGCGCGAAATAGAGGATCGACAGGATCGCGAGCCCGAAGAACGCGGCGAGGCCCGCGTAGGCCCCGCCCTTCTCGATCAGATCCGACAGGGTGACCGCAAAGGTGACCATGTGGTGCGGGGCGGCAGTCTAGGCGTCGACCCGGACCTCAGCCGGGACGGGTTCGGGCGCCGGTTCGGCCTCGCGCGCGACCGCCGCGGCCGCCTGGGCGGGCACCCGGACGAGCGCGAGCTCGGACACGAGCGACGCCAGCCGCGCGGCGTCCCCCTCCAGGACGAGCAGGCCGATGTCGTCGAAGGTCGCCTCGACCCAGGCCGGGTTGAGCGGCGGCCGCTCCGCGCGCTGGATCCGCCCGGCCTCGGTCGGCATCGGCGACTCGTACGGGTTGAAGAGGTCCTCATGGATCTTCTCCCCGGGCCGCGGGCCGATCACGTCGATCGCGATGTCCTCCTCGGGCTCGAGGCCGCTGAGGCTGATCATCTGCCGGGCCAGGTCCATGATGTTGACCGGCTCGCCCATTTCCAGGACGAACGTCTCGCCGCCCCGCGCCAGCGACCCCGCCTGCACGATCAGCTGGACCGCCTCCGGGATGGTCATGAAGTAGCGCGTCATCTTCGGGTCGGTGACCGTGACCGGGCCGCCCGCCGCGATCTGGCGGCGGAAGATCGGGACGACCGAGCCCGAGGAGCCGAGCACGTTGCCGAAACGGACGGAGGTGAAGACAGTTCCGGGGAAGTGATGGCCGGCGGCCTCGACCGCCCACTCGGCGAGCGCCTTGGACGCCCCCATGACGGTCGCGGGCGCGACCGCCTTGTCGGTCGAGACCAGCACGAACGTCTGCACGCCGGTGTCGCCCGCGACCCGCGTGAGCACCCTCGTGGCGATCGCGTTGTTGCGCACGGCCTCGACCGCGTTGGCCTCCATCATCGCCACGTGCTTGTAGGCGGCGGCGTGGAAGACGACCGCCGGCCGGTGCTCGGCGAACACCTCGCGCATGCGCTCCTCCTCCTTGCAGTCGGCGATCACGCCGACGGCATCGAGGAAGTGGCGGTCCTGCTCGAGCTGGCGCTGGATCTCGAACAGGTTGTCCTCGGCGTGGTCCAGCAGGATCAGGCGGCTCGGGCCGACGCGCGCGATCTGGCGCGACAGCTCCGAGCCGATCGAGCCGCCGGCGCCCGTGACCATCACGGTCCGGCCGGCGAGGTAACCGCCGACGCGCTCGATCTCCATGCGCACGGGCTCGCGGCCGAGGACGTCCTCGACCTGCACGTCGCGGACCTGGCGCACCATGCGCCCGCCGGTCTGCAGCAGCTCGAAGGTGGTCGGCAGGGTGCGGACCGGGACGCCGCGCTCGCGGCAGGCCTTGACGACCTTCTGGCGCAGCCGGCCCGAGGCGGAGGGGATCGCGATGATCACCTCGTCGGGCTCGACGTCACCGAGGACGTGCGGGAGCCGGTCGATGCTGCCGAAGACGCGGCCGCCGGGCCGGATGCGCAGGTTACGCTTGGCCGGGTCGTCGTCCACGAACCCGACCGGGCGCAGCCCGAGCCTGGGGTTGCGCACCATCTCGGTGGCGACGAGCCGGCCGCCGTCACCGGCGCCGACGATCAGCACCGCGCGCGCGTCGCGAAGCGCCCGGCTGGAGTTGCCCCATCCGCCCTGGTCGATCAGCATCCGCGCGGCGAAGCGGACCCCGAGCGTGAGGATCAGCGTGAGCAGGAAGAAGGGGCCGATGACGCCCGTCGGCGGGCTCAGTCCGATGAGGCCGTCGGGGGTGACGTCGTAGGCGGGGTCGAGCACCGCGATGCCGCCGATCATCACCAGAGTCGCGACGAACACCGCCTGCGGGACGCGCAGGTACATGCCCTGGTCGGCGAAGCGCCACGAGTGCCGGTAGAGGCCGAAGACCCAGAACACGAGCAGCGTGCCCGCCACCGCGATGGTCAGCGAGTGGTCGCGCAGCGCGACGAACTTCTCCGGGATCCCCTCGTCGAAGCGCAGCGTGTACGCGAGCAGATGTGCGAGTGCGACCAGCCCCGCGTCCAGCGCGATCAGCGGCAGCGCGCGGCGGTGGATCGGGACGGCCAGCCTCCAGCGGCGGCGCATCACGAGAAGTCTACGGGCGCGAGTAAGAGATCCGTGAAGGCGCCGGGGTCCCTGCGCACGCGCTCCGGGGCCGTGCTGACGGGTGCCGCGAGGTCGATGTCGGCGGCGTCGGTCAGCCGCCGCAGGCGGCCCTCGGCGATGAGGTGCTCGTCGACGGCGCCGAGGCGACCCTCGAAGGTCGTGTAGACCGGCGTGCCGAGCGCGACGGCCTCGCGGTTCATGGTGCCGCCGGCGGAGATGACGAGGTCGGCGCGCGCGACGAGCGTCTGCGCGTCGACGGCGCCATCGGGAACGATGAAGCCACCCGCCTGCGCGAGCTCGGCGCGCTGCTCGGCGGTGCGCGGCAGGACCACGACCTGGCCGCGGTCGCGCAACTGGTCGAGGACCTCCTTGAACAGGGGGTTCTCGAAGCGGTGGTACAGCGAGACGTCGGGCGGCGTGCGCACCACGAACAACGGATTCGCCGTGTCGAGGCCGAGCTCCTGTAGGACGGCGTCGTCGGGCTCGAAGTCCGCCAGGTAGTACTCCTCTTTGAGCCCTGGGTAGGCGCGCAGCTTGGCGGCGGTCGCGCCGTATGGACGCAGGCGCTCGGGCGGGATCACGTCGGGGACGACGACGGCGGTGGCGAGCCGGCAGTTGACCGTGTGCTGGACGCGCGCCCACTCGTAGTCGAACGTGGTCGTTGACGGGATCCCGCGCAGGCGCGCGGCGACGGTGACGTCGTTGGAGCCGTGGCCGAGCGCGATGTCGAACCGGCGGCCCTTCGCCCAGCGCGCGAGCGTGAAGCTGCGGTCGAAGAGACCGACGGCCTTGGCGGCGAGGCGGCCGCCGCGATGCCGGCCGATGGCCTCGTGCTCGATGCCGAAGCGCTCGCACAGCGCGAGCGTCTGTGCGAAGTCGCGCGCCGTGACCGTGACCCGCGCGCCGCGCCGGCGCAGCTCCTCGATCACCGGGCGCATGACGAGCACGTGCGGCGAGTTGGTGAGATCGATCCAGACGTTCACTGAAGGCGGGAAGCTAGCCTCGCCCGTCCGTGCCGGTCGTCCTCGCCTCCCTCACCGAGCCGATCGTGAACTTCGCGGTCGACGTCATCCGGGAGCTCGGCATGACGGGGATCTTCCTGATGATGGTCGCCGAGAGCGCTTGCATCCCGATCCCCTCGGAGACGACGTTCATCTTCGCGGGCTTCAACGTCGAGCGGGGCGAGCCGGGCTTCACCTTCTTCAGCGTCGTGCTGGTGGGGACGCTCGCCAACCTGATCGGCTCCTGGATCGCGTACGCGGTCGGCTACTACGGGCGCATCGACATCCTCGAGAAGCACGGCCGCAAGCTGCACATCAAGCCGTCGCACCTGGAGTGGGCCGATCGCTGGTTCGAGCGCTACGGCGACGCGACCGTCTTCTTCACGCGCATGCTCCCGATCATCCGGACGTTCATCTCGCTGCCCGCGGGCGTGGCGCGGATGCCGTTCTGGCGCTTCACCGTACTGACGACCCTCGGCTGCATCCCCTGGATCGCGATGCTCACGTTCGTCGGGGTCCAGGCCGGCGGCGGGTGGGAGAAGTGGCGCGACCGCCTGCACTACGTCGATTACCTCGTCGTCGCGGTGGTCGTCCTCGGCGCGATCTACCTCTTCGTGCGGTGGCGGCGCACTCCGAAGCCCTCCTCGGCCTGATCCAGGGCCCGGCCGAGCTGCTGCCCGTGTCCTCGTCGGGGCACGTCGAGGCGGCGCGGTTGTTGTGGGGGCTGGAGGGCGACGAGGTGGCGCTGCACGCCGGGTCGCTGGCCGCGCTCGTGCTCGGGTGCCGGGCCGAGGCGTGGGAGATCCTGCGCCGGCTGACCCCCCGGCGCGTGGGCATGCACCTGCTGGCCGGCGGGATCCCGGCGGCCGTGGGCTACGTCGTGGAGAAGCGCGGGCCGCGACGCCCGGTCGTGCCGGGGCTGCTGTTCGGAGCCGCCTTGCTGGCCTCGGCCACGGGCGCCGAGGGGAGCCGGTCCCGGTGGGATGCGGGGCTGCTCGACGGCGTGTGGCTCGGGCTCGCCCAGGCGGCGGCGCTGTGGCCGGGCGTGTCGCGCAACGGAGCGACGCTGGCCGCCGCGCGGCTGCGAGGGTTCGCGCCGACGGAGGCCAATCCGCTGTCGCGCGAGGTCGGGGTTCCCGTGACGCTCGGGGCGGTTGCGCTGCGGCGGGGCGGTGTCAATGCCGGGACGGTCACGGCGTTCGCCAGCGCCCTCGCGACGCTGCCGGCGATGCGCCTGGTCGACCGCGGCGCGCCGCTGTGGCCGTTTGCCGCCGAGCGGGCGGGGCTGGCGCTGCTGCTCCTGCGAGAATCGCGCCGATGAGTGACGCCTACGCAGCAGCCGGCGTGGACACCCGGCGCGCGGACGCGGGCGTCGCCGCGATCGTGCGCGCGCTGGGGGCGATCGAGACCGGCTCGCCGTCGCGCTCGGTCGCGCCGCCCGGCCACTACGCGGCCGTGCTGAAGGTCGCCGACAACCTCGGCATCGCCGTCGGCACGGACAGCGCCGGCTCGAAGGTCATCGTCGCCGAGCAGACGGGCCGCTTCGACACGATCGGGATCGACTGCGTGGCGATGAACGTCAACGACGTCGTCTGCATCGGCGCGGAGCCGATCGCGCTCGTCGACTACCTCGCGGTCGAGCACTCCGACCCGGAGATGCTCGCAGCGATCGCCACAGGTCTCGCGCGCGGCGCCGCCGATGCGGGCGTCGAGATCCCGGGCGGCGAGCTCGCGGTGCTTCCCGAAGTGGTCCGCGGGCACCCCTCCCCGAACGGCTTCGACATCGTGGGCACCTGCTTCGGGGTCGTCGCCCTCGACGCGATGGTGACGGGCGAGCGCCGCCGGCCGGGCGACGCCGTGATCGGCCTGCCGTCGTCTGGCATCCACTCCAACGGCTACACGCTCGCGCGCAGCGCGCTGCTGGGCAGTTGGTCGCTCGACGACACGCCCGACGTCCTCGCCGGCGACTCGGTCGCCGACGTGCTGCTCGAGCCCACCGTGATCTACGTCCGCGCCGCGCTGGACCTGCTGCGCTCGGAGATCGACGTCCGTGCCCTGGCCCACATCACCGGCGGCGGGGTGATGAACCTGCTGCGCTTCCCGGGCGAGGCGGGCTGGGAGATCGACGCGCCCCTGCCGCCGCCGCCCGTGTTCACCGCGATCGCCGACGCCGCCTCGGTCCCGGTCGAGGAGATGTACGACGTCTTCAACATGGGCTGCGGCTTCGTGGCCGTCGTGCCGGGCGCGGACGCGGAGCGCGCCGTGGAGATCCTCGGGCGCCGCCATCCCGGCACCGCCCGCATCGGGACGATCAGCGACCGTCCCGGCCTCGTCGAGCTAGCCGGGCTCGGTATCGCCGCGACGCGCGAGCGCGGCGTCCACCGCGCCTGAGCACTCGAACGTCCCTCATGCCCCCCTGTGAGGGGGCTTCCGGGACGTTCGTCGCTACGGGCTGTCCTCGTCGTCCGGTGCCGGCTCGGGGTACGCGGGGTCCTGCCGGCCGAGCCCCTCCGGGATCAGCTCGTCGCTGTTGGCCCGGTCGAGCTTCTCGCGCGCCTCGTCCGCCCCGGCGCCGACGCGGTCGGTCTCCTGGTCCATGCGGTCGGCCTGCTCCTCCGGCGTTCCCGCCTGCTGCTCGTGATCGGTCATGACCCCGGCTTACCCACGATCGACGATCAGCCGCAGGCCGACGTCGTACTCGGCCAGCCCGCGGAGGTGGCCGTGGCGCGCGTCCCAGGTGCCGTTGGCGAGGTCGCGCTCGACGGCCCGGACCACGCGCTCGACCACGGCTGCGTCCATGCGCTGGAAGCCCGACGTGCCGGCGCGGGCGACCGGGTCCAGGACGCGCTCCGGATGGGCCCAGAACGAGCCCAGCATCCAGTCCTGCGTGTCGCGCGCGACCGGGACCGGCTCGATCGAGGCATGGCCGCCGAGCCAGCCGCCCACCTGCTCGGGCGCCGGGAAGATGCGGTGGTCGAGCTCGGCGACCTCCGGCAGGTAGTCGGCCATCAGCCACATCTCGCCGCTCACGACCGCGTCGTAGGTGAGGATCGCGACGGGGCCGCGGGCGACGCGTCGCAGCTCGCGCACGCCGGCCTCGCGCTCGCCGTCCCAGTGGTGGATGGTGAGGATCGCCATGGCCGCGTCGACGGAGTCGCCTGCGAGCGGCAGCGCCCCCGCGGAGGCCTGGATCGCCGGGACGCGGTGCGGCGGGCGCTGGGCGATCATCACCGCGCTCGGCTCGAACGCGATCACATACCGCTCGGCGGGCTCGTAGGAGCCGGTCCCCGCGCCGACGTTGACCACCGTGCGGGCATCGCCGAGCGCTGCGGCCAGCCGCGCCGCGATCCGCTGGTCCTCACGGCGCGTCTGCGCGTAGCTCGTTCCGATCGCGTCGTAGCGCGCGCTCACCGGCGGTCGGTGGCGAGCGACAGGAACTCGGCGCGCGTGCGCGAGTCGTCGCGCACGTAGCCGCGCAGGGCGGAGGTCGTCGTGCGCGCGCCGGGCTTCTGGACGCCGCGGATGGTCATGCAGAAGTGCTCGGCGTCGAGCACCACCCCGACCCCCTTCGGCGACAGCTCGGACTCGAGCCAGTCGGCGATCTGCACCGTCATGCGCTCCTGCACCTGGAGCCTGCGCGCGAAGTGCTCGACGATGCGGGCGAGCTTCGACAGCCCCACGATGCGCTCGCCCGGCAGGTAGGCAACGTGCGCGTAGCCGACGAACGGGATCAGGTGGTGCTCGCACAGCGAGTGGAAGGGGATGCGGCGCGCCACGACGAGCTCGTCGTAGCCCTCGTCGTTGGGGAACGTCGTCGCCGAGAAGGGCTGCGGCGTGAGCAGCTCGGCGTACGCGGCGGCCACGCGCCGCGGCGTGTCGTTCAGGTTCTCGTCGGACATGTCCACGTCGAGCGCCTCGAGCAGGTCCGAGACTGCAGCCTTCGCCCGGTCCAGATCCATGTGCCCGAGGCTAGGAGCAGCGCGCCGCGGCGCCTCGCCGAGAGCCCGCCGACGCGGCCTCGCGGTAGCGGCCGAGGCGGTCGAAGGGCCGCTCGAAGACGTAGACCTCGGCCCACCCGCGCCGCAGCATCGCCTCGCCGAGGTCAACGCCGCCGCGCACCACGTAGGCGAGTCGGCGCCCGTAGCGGTCGCGGTCGTCCTGGCTCGAGTCGCCGACGAGCTCGACTCGTCGTCCGTCCGCCAGCTCCTCCAGTGCCCGCGTCGCCGCCCGGTAGCCGCAGTCGCCGACCTCCGGCGTGTCGATCCCGATCAGCCGCACGGTCACGTCGCGCCCGTCGACCCCGACGTGCAGCGTGTCCCCGTCGACGACCCGGGTGACCCGCCCGTCCTCGGGCTTCTCGATGACCGCCCGGCCGCCGTAGGCGAGCAGGAGGGCGAGCAGCAGCATGAGGGGCAGCCTGCGCACGGACCGACAGGGTGGCGACCGGGACGGATGGGTAGCGTTCCAAACATGCCTCGACTGTTCAGCGCACGCACCATCGTCCTCGGCGGCCTCGCGATCGCCGCGTACGGAGCCATGAAGAACAAGCGCGCGATCAGCGGCATGCTCGGCGGCGGCAACGAGCCGGCCGGCTACACCCCCGGGCCCACCCCGCCGGTGTCGAACGTCGACGTCTCGGGACCGCCGGCGAACACCGCCACGCAGGTCCCGGCACCCGAGCCCGCCGTCCAGGCCGCGGGCGCGGACGAGGCCGCCGAGGAGGCGGCCGCCGCGGCCGAGGCGGCCAACATCGGAGGAGCCGCCGAGGGATACCCGAGCGAGGACGACCCGACCCGCCCGGTCGACGAGGCCATGCGGCCACTCGAGGAGGCGGGCCAGGGCGTCTCGGAGGGCCAGGAGCTCGCCGAGGCCGACCTCGAGGACGCCATCGCGGCCCCGCCGCCGTCCGGCGACCCCGCCGCCGACGTGCCTCCGCCCGAGACCCCGGCCGAGGAGAAGTCGTCGGCCGTCTGGCGGACGGACGACCAGCCGACGGTGGAGGCCGAGGCCGTCGACGAGCGCAAGGACGACTAGCCAGTCGTGGGACCATTGACGGCGGGATGAGCCCGCTCGTCGGCACGCTGCTCTCTGGGCGCTACCGCCTCGACGCCCAGATCGGGACGGGCGGCATGTCGACCGTCTACCGCGCCTTCGACACCACGCTCGAGCGCACGGTCGCGGTGAAGCTGATGCACCGCGAGATCGCGTCGGACTCCGACCAGCTCGAGCGCTTCCGCCGCGAGGCCCGCGCAGTCGCCCAGTTCAGCCATCCGCACATCGTCGGAGTCATCGACGCAGGCGAGGACGACGGCCGGCCGTACATCGTCTTCGAGTACGTCGAGGGCGAGACGCTCAAGGACCGCATCCGCCGGTCGGGCATGCTGCCGGTCGACGAGGCGCTCGCCTACGCGATCGAGATCACGCGCGCGCTCGCGTCCGCTCACGGCCGCGGCATCGTCCACCGCGACATCAAGCCCCAGAACGTCCTCATCGACGAGGAGGGCATGGCCAAGGTCACCGACTTCGGCATCGCCCGCTCGCTCGACGAGGAGGGCCTGACGGCCGACGGCCGCGTACTGGGCACGACGGACTACGTCTCGCCCGAGCAGGCCCTCGGCCATCTGGTCAACGGGCAGTCGGACATCTACTCGCTGGGGATCGTCCTCTACGAGATGCTCGTCGGCGACGTGCCGTTCCACGGCGAGAACCAGGTCGCCGTGGCGATGAAGCACGTCCGCGACGACATCCCCGACATCGCGCGCATGCGTCCCGAGGTCACCGCGGGGCTCGCGGCCATCCTCGACCACATGACCAGCAAGTCGCTCGAGAAGCGCTACGCGGACGCGATCGCGCTCGAGGACGACCTCGAGGACGCGCTCGCCCACGAGGCGGCCCGGCGCGGGCGCGCAACCGGGGAGGCGACCGCCGTGCTGAAGACCCTCCACGACCAGCACTCGCGCGGCGTGCCGCTGCTGCTGCGCGCTCGCCGCACCCTGCTGGCGATGCTCGCCGTCGGCGCCGTGCTCGCCGGGGTGCTCGTGCTCGTCCTGCTCGAGACCGGCAACCCGATCCAGCGAGGGACCGGCGCCACCCGCGCGAAACCGCCCGCCGGCAGCGAGACGGTCTCCGTCCGTCGCAGCTCGGCGGTGGCCTACGACCCGCTCGGCGGCGACGGCGAGCACGCCGGCGAGGCGAAGTTCGCCGTCGACCGCAACCCCGCGACCGTGTGGAGGACCGAGCAGTACGTCGGCGGTGTCCTGGGCAAGGACGGCGTCGGCCTCTACATCGACGCCAAGCCCTCGGTGAGGGCGACCGCCATCGACATCGAGACCCCCACCCCCGGCTGGAAGACGACGATCTACGGCGCGCCCCCGGGCGCCGTCCCCGACGAGATCGGCGGCTGGACGCCGATCGCCGGCGGCTCGGTGAATGCGAAGAAGCAGACCTTCACGCTCACCGGATCGGAGTCGTACCGCTACTACCTGATCTGGATCACCGCGCTGCCGCCCGACGCGGAGTCGGTCGAGATCAGCGAGACGTCGCTGTTCGAGTCGATCTAGCGAGCTCGAGCAGCCGCTGGCAGAGCTCGGCGAACGGGACGCCGGTGTGCGCCCACAGCGTCGCGTAGACCGAGGTGGGCGTGAAGCCGGGGATCGTGTTGAGCTCGTTGACGACGATGCGCTCGGCCTCGACGAAGAAGTCGACGCGCGCCATGCCCGCGCAGCCGACGCGCACGAACGTCTCGACGGCGAGGCGGCGGACCTCCTCGATGGCGGCGGAGGGCAGGCGCGGCGGGACGACGAGCTCCATCGCGCCGTCGGTGTACTTGGCCTCGTAGTCGTACCAGTCGGCGCCCGTCAGCACTATCTCCCCGGGCACGCTGACCTCCGGCGCCTCGTTGCCGAGCACGGCGCACTCCACCTCGAGCCCGTCCGAGAAGGCCTCGGCGATGACCAGCGAGTCGTAGCCGAAGGCGGACTCCAGGGCGGCGGGCAGCTCTGACCAGTCGGTGACCTTGACGATCCCGATCGACGAGCCCGCGCGCGCCGGCTTGACGAACACCGGCAGGCCGAGGCGCTCGATCGCGGCCGGGTCGTCACCGGGCCGCACCGCCACGTAGTCGACCTGCGGCACCCCGGCCGCCGTCAGCAGGTCCTTGAACACGACCTTGTCCATGCACAGCGACGAGGCGAGCACGCCCGCGCCCACGTAGGGCACGCCGAGCACCTCGAGCAGGCCCTGCACGGTCCCGTCCTCGCCGAAGGGCCCGTGCAGGACCGGGAAGACGACGTCGGCGCCGAGCAGGCCGCCGCCGGGCGAAAGCGCCACGGCCTCGCCCTCGTGCAGCCACGCGCCCTCCCGGGAGAGATGGACGTCGAGCACCTCGTGGCCCGCCGCGGCGACGCCCTCTCGGACCGCGGCCCCGGAGGCGAGCGACACCTCGTGCTCGGACGAGCGCCCGCCGCTGAGGACGGCCACCCTCACGGTGTGGGCGTCTCCGTGGCCGCCGGCGAGGGCGAGGGGGAGGGCGTCTCGTCGGGCTCCGGGTTGAGGTCGGGGTCGAAGTCGCCCACGACGACCGTGACCGGCTCGCCCCGCGGCAGCCGGCCGCCGAGCGGGTCCTGGTCGAGCACGACGCCGTCCTCGTCGGGCGTCGCCACCTCGCGCAGCTCCTTGACCAGCTTCAATCCGCGGTCCGACAGCTGGCGGCGCGCGTCGCGCAGTGTCATGCCGCGCACGTCGGGCACGCCGACGCTCGGCAGCTCCTTGGCCACCGTCAGGGTCACCGTCTCGCCCTTGCGCAGCAGCTCGTCGGCACCGGGATCCTGCGCGATCACCTCGCCCGGCTCGGCGGTCGCGGTCTCCTCTCGTCGCGTCGCGACCTGGAACCCGGCGTCCTGGAGCTCGGCGGTCGCCGCGGACTCCGACTGGCCGACGACGCTCGGCACCGGGGCCTCCTCGGGACCCTTGGACACGATCAGGGTCACGGTCTGGCCGATGTCGATGTGCGACAGAGCCGGCGGGCGCGTGTCGATGACGACACCGCGCTTGACCGTCTCGGAGAACTCGAACTCCACCTCGCTCTCGAAGCCCGCCTGCTCGAGCGTCCGCCGCGCCGGCTTGACCCGCATGTCGACGACGTCGGGCACGTCGGCCTGTCCCGGCCCGCTGGAGACGAACAGCGTTATCGTCGCGCCCTCGTCGACCTTGGTCCCGGGGTCGGGCCGCTGGCGGGCGACCTCGTCGGCCGGGACGTCCGCGCTGCGCACCTGCTCGAGCTCGCACTCGAACCCGAGGTTGTTGAGCCGCGTGCAGGCCAGCCCGGACTTCAGCCCCACCACGTTGGGCACCGTGGCCTCGTTCGGGCGCAGCAGCAGGTAGAGCCCGGCCGCGATCGCCGCCAGGGCGAGCACGATCAGCACCAGCATGGTCCAGAAGCGCCAGCCGCGGCGGCGCTCGTCCTCGTAGGGGTCGAGGACCGGATAGACGCCCGTGAGGTCGCCCGTGCGCTGCGCGACGTCGGGCCGGGCCGGCAGCTCGCGTACGAGCTCGAGTGCTCCGATGAAGTCGTCGGCATCGGCGAAGCGGCGCGCGGGGTCCTTCTGCAGCGCCCGCAGCACGACGTCCTCGAGCTCCGGCGAGACGGCCGGGTTCAGCGAGCGCGGCGGCACCGGCGCCTCGCTGACCTGCTTGAGGGCGATCGTCACCGCCGACTCGGCGTCGAAGGGCGGCCGGCCGGTAAGGAGCTCGTAGAGGAGGATCCCGACCGAGTACAGGTCGCTCGACGCCGACACCGTGTGGCCCTGCGCCTGCTCGGGCGACAGGTAGGCCGCGGTGCCCATGATCGCCCCGGTCTCGGTCATGTCCGACGCCCCCGCGCGCGCGATTCCGAAGTCGGTGACCTTGACGCGGCCCTCGGAGTCGACGATCACGTTGTGCGGCTTGATGTCGCGGTGGATGACGCCGCGCTTGTGGGCGAAGCGCGCGGCACGCAGCACCTGCACGGTGATGTCGATCGCGCGGGCCGGGTCGAGCGGGCCATCCTCGCGCACGAGCTGCTTGAGGGAGCGTCCCTCGAGGAACTCCATCGCGATGTAGTAGGTGCCCTCGAGCTCGCCGCGGTCGAAGACCTGGACGATGTTGGGGTGCGAGAGGCCGGCCGCCGACGACGCCTCGCGGCGGAAGCGCTCGACGAACTCGTGGTCCTCGGCGAAGCGCCGGTGCAGGACCTTCAGGGCGACGCGGCGGCCGAGCTGCGCGTCCTCGGCGCAGTACACGTCGGCCATCCCGCCGCTGCCGATGCGCCCGACGATCTTGTAGCGCTCGTCGACGACCTCGTCGGCGCGCAGCCCCTCGCGCAGAGGGTTGTGGTCAGTCACCCAGCGCCTCCAGTACCGCCTTGGCGATCGGAGCGGCCACGGTGCCGCCGAAACCGCCCTGCGTGCGCTCGACGATCACCGCGATCGCGTGGCGGTCGGTGAAGGCGATGAACCACAGGTCGTTGAGTCCGGTCGTGGTGAGCTCGGCGGTGCCGGTCTTGCCGGCGACGTCGACGCCGCTCAGCGCCGCGGCCGTGCCGGTGCCCTCGCGCACCACCTGCTGCATCATCGCCCCCAGCGCGGCGGCGCTCTCGGACGACATGACGCGCTCGGCCCGCTCGGGCTCGCGTTCGAGCCGCGCGCGCCCGTCGGCGTCGAAGGACTTCTCGACCAGGTACGGCTTCATGCGCACGCCGCCGTTGCCGATCGTCTGCGCCACGGTCGCCATCTGCAGCGGCGAGACGAGCAGGATGTCCTGGCCGATCGCCATCCGTCCCACGTCCACGAAACGCGAGGTGGGCGGGATCAGCTTGCCGTTTCTGCGCTCGCCCGAGCGCGGGAGCACGGACTCCGGCAGGTCGATGGGCGGCGCCTCGCTGAACCCGAAGCGCTCCATGTACTCGCGCATCGTCTCCTTGCCGAGCTTCTCGCCGATCTCGGCGAACACGGTGTTGACCGAGTTGGTGAGCGCGAAGGTGAGCGAGACCGGCCCGTAGTCCTCGCCGCCGAAGTTCTGCAGGGGGACGCCCGAGATCTCCTTGCCGTTCTCGCCTGAGATCGTCGTCTCCGGCGTGTACTCGCCCGAGTCCAGAGCGGCCGCCGCGGTCACCGTCTTGAACGTGGACCCGGGCGGGAACAGGCCCTGTGTCGCCCGGTCGAGCAGCGGCGTGCGCTCGTTGTCGCGCGCGAGCGCACTGAAGTTCGCGCGCCGGTCGAGGTCGTTGGGGTCATAGCTGGGCACGGACGCCATCACCCGCACCGCAGCGCTGTCCACGTCCATGGCCACGACCGCTCCCTTGCCGCTCGACGTCTGTGCGAGCGCCTCCGCGGCCACCCGTTGCGCGCCGGCGTCGAGCGTCGTCTTGAGATCCTCGCCGACGCGATCGCGACCGAGCAGCGACTGGAAGGTGTTGACCAGCTCGGTGCGGCGGTCGACCAGCCGGTCGTCGTAGAAGGACTCGAGCTCCGAACTGCCGATGTTCGCGAACGCGTACCCGACGGGGTGGGCGAACAGGTCGCCGAGCGGATATCGCCGTCGGTAGGCGCCGTCGGGCTGCTTGGTCGAGCGCGCGATGACCTCCCCGCCGGCGGCGCGGATCGTGCCGCGCGGGATGCGCTGCTCCTGGAGCTCGTCGCGGTGGTTGACGGGCTCGTCGCGCAGCCGCTCGGCGGCGAACACCGACCAGTACGACGTGAAGCCGACCAGCACTGCGAACAGCAGCACGACGGTCCCGTACAGGCGCACGATCGGCTGCTTCACCGCAGCGCCTCCCGCCGCGCGCGGTCGGACACCAGCAGCAGCAGCGCGAGCAGCACGAAGTTGGCGAGGATCGACGAGCCGCCGTAGGAGACGAACGGGAGCGTGACGCCGGTCAGCGGGATCACGCGCGTGACGCCGCCGACGATCACGAACACCTGCAGCGCGAGCACGGCCGTCAGCCCCGAGGCCAGCAGCGTCGAGAACGAGTCGCGCGCGATCATCGCCGTCTTGAAGCCTCGAGCGGCGAAGAGTAGGTAGACGAGCAGCAGCGCGCAGGCGCCCGCCAGGCCGAGCTCGTTGACGATCACCGCGTAGATCGAGTCGGTGGGCGTGACGTCCTTGGGCGTGAGGATCAGCGAACCGGCGAAGCCGGTCCCGAACAGGCCACCGTCGGCCTGCGCGAACAGCCCCTGCGCGACCTGGAAGCTGCCGCCGACCCGGTCGTAGATGGCCGGGTCGAGCGGATCCAGCCAGCCGTCGATCCGGTCCTGCAGGTGGCCGCCGACCGTGTTCACCAGCAGCCACGAGCCGAACGCGAACAGCGCGAGCCCGACGAGCACGAACCCGAACCGGTTCGTCGCGACATAGAGCACGGCCAGGAAGGCGCCGAAGAACATCAGCGACGAGCCGATGTCGCGGATGATGAACAGCGACAGCATCGCCGCACCCCAGACGAACAGCAGCGGGCCGAAGTGCTTGAGCGGCGGGAAGGTCAGCCCGAGCACCCGCCGCGCGGCGATGATCATGGCGTCGCGGTGCTCGCGCAGGTACGCGGCGAGGAACACGACGATCCCGATCTTGGCGAACTCGGCCGGCTGGAAGGCGACCGGGCCGATGTCGACGCCGAGATAGGCGCCGTTGGTCTGCACGCCGATGCCCGGCAGACGCGGCAGCAGCAGCAGTACCAGCGCGGCCGCCGCGATCGTGTAGCGGTACTGCTCGAGCACGCGGAAGTCGCGCCGCAGCGCGATGATGGTCCCGCTGAAGAGCAGGAGGCCGGCAACGAACCAGTACGCCTGCTGGATCGCCTTGTCGGCGTCGAGGCGGTAGATGACGACGAGGCCGAAGCAGGCGAGCACCGCGACCAGCGGGAACAGGTACGGGTCCGCATTGGGCAGCGTGAAGCGGATGACGACGTGCGTCGCGACGCACAGCCCGAGGAAGATGCCGCCGTAGGTCAGCGACACGTTGGTCAGCACCTCGGAGCGCTGGATGAAGATCGCCGCGAACCCCGCCGTCACGAGCAGCGAGGCCGGGACGAGCGCGAGCAGCTCGCGGTTGCGCGCGCTCACTCGATGGTCCCGGTCTCGAGCTGCTTGACGAGGTCGGTGGCGTCGTCGAGCGAGCGCAGCTTGTGGTCGGTGAACCTCTCCTGCCGCTCGGCCGGAACCTGGTCGATGCGCACGCCGGAGGTGTAGTCGCGCGTGTAGAGCTTGATGCCGAACGGCCCCTCGTAGGGGAGCCCGCGATAGATCGTCACGGTGCGGCTGGCGTCGAGGCCGACGAAGAACACCCCTCGCATCGCGACGAACAGGGCCGTCCCGAACAGGGCGAGCACGATCGCGATGACGATCAGCGGCTTGACGGAGCGTCGCCAGCCCCGAGCCGCCGTCGGGGCCGGCGCGCGCCTGGGTGGCGGCATCGTCCGCGGCGGCGGCTTGGACGGGCCCGGAGCGGAGACCGCCTCCGTGACCGTCGTCTCCTGTGTCGACCCGTCTCCGCCGGCCGTGTCGACCTCCTCGAGCCGGAACAGGATCACGGTGATGTTGTCGCGGCCCCCCGCGGCGTTCGCCGCGGCGATCAGGTTGCGGCCCGCCTCCTCGAGCGAGCCCACCGCGGTCAGCACGCTCAGCACCTGCTTGTCGCGGATCATGTCGGTGAGCCCGTCCGAGCACAGCAGGAACACGTCGCCGGCGCGCGCGGCGATGCGCTCGGCATCGACCTTGACCGTCGGCTCGGGGCCGACCGCGCGGGTGATCACGGAGCGCTGCGGGTGCGTCAGCGCCTCCTCCTCGGTGACCCGGCCGCGATCGACGAGCTCGCCGACCAGCGAGTGGTCGCGGGTGAGACGGATGAGCTCCGAGTCGCGCAGCAGGTACGCGCGCGAGTCGCCGACGTGCGCCAGCACCACCTCCTCCTCGGCCACGAAGGCGACCGTGCAGGTCGTGCCCATGCCGTGGTACTCGGGCACTGCGTTGGCCTGCTCGTGCACCTTGGCGTTGGCGGCCTGGATGACCGTCACGAGGCTGTTCTCGGTGTCCCCCTCGGGCAGGCCGGCGCGGAACGCCTCGATCGCGATCTCCGAGGCGACCTCGCCCGCCTGCGCGCCGCCCATGCCGTCGGCGAGCACGAACAGCGGCGCCTGGACGAAGAAGTTGTCCTCGTTGCCGGTCCGCTGGCGCCCCACGTCGGAGCCCTGCCACTTCTCCGCGACCCTGAGCATCACCCGTGATCCCGTCCGTGGCCCTCGTGCCGCGACCCCGGGATGCCGGCGGCGGCTGGCAAGGACGCAGCCCCGAAGGTGTGCCACTGGCACATCGAGGGGTGCGGAGGGCGAAGCCCGGTGGCGAGCGAAGCGAGACCGTGCCGCCAGCCGATGATCGGCGCCCGGGAGTGTGGTGCGAGGGTCGCGGACGGAGTCACTGTCGTTCGAAGAGGAACTCGGAGCTGCCGATCTTGATCCGGTCGCCGTCGTGCAGGGGCTGCGGACCGGAGAGGGGCTCCTCGTTGAGGTAGGTCCCGTTGGTCGAGCCCAGGTCCTCGAGCACGATCGCGTCGCCGTGCGGGGTCAGCCGGGCGTGGCGGGAGCTCGAGAAGGAGTCCTCGAGGACGATGTCGGCGTCGGACCCGCGCCCGAGCAGAGCGCCGTCGGACAGGTCGTACACCGCGCCCGCCCGCAGGCCCGGCGCCGTCTCGACCCGCAGGCGCGGCATGCCCGCTGCCGCGTCGAGGACGGAGCCGGCACGGTGCATCGCGGTGGCGTCGTCGTACTCGGGCCCGGCCACCGCGCCGCCTGTCCCGCGCAGGTCGCGCAGCGCCGAGCGCGCGACCCAGAGCAGGAACAGGTACAGCACGACGATGAACCCGAACTTGAGGGCGACGGCGACGGGGTCGAGTTCCATCAGCGCACCTCAGCCCGTCTCGAACGTGATCTCGGACAGGCCGAGCTGGATGGTGTCACCGTCGCGCAACGGCTGGGCATCGCGGATGCGGCGGCCGTTGACCTTGACGCCGTTGGTCGAGCCGAGGTCGCGCACGATCCACTGGCTGCCCGACGGCATCACCTCCGCATGCTTGCGCGAGACGTTCTCGTCGGAGACGACGAGATCGCACTCGCGGCTGCGGCCGAGGACCGCCCCGGAGGCCGAGAGGATCGTCGCGCGCCCCTCGTGGCGGAGCTGCGCGCGGCCGCGGCTGCTCTCGGTCGCCTCCGCCAGCGGCTCGGCGATGCGCTTGGCGGTCGAGTAGACGGACGTGTGCCCGGCCTCGCCGCGCGCGACGCCCTCCTCGTCGGGCCGGACCAGCCGCGCCTGGATGCCGAACTCGCCCAGGCGCAGGCGCTCGTCGGTCTCGAAGCTGATCTCGGGACGGGTCATGAAGGCGACGCGCTCGCGGCGCGCGTGCTCGAGGAGGTAGGCGCTCAGCTCGTCGCGCAGGTCGTCCTCATACCCGCGGAACTGCTCGCGGTCACGCGTCGACAGCCAGACCGTGTACTCGTTGGGAACGTAGGTGCGCGAAACCGAGACGACCTTGTTCTGGTCGAGCTCCCGGGCCAGCTTGCGGGCGATCTCGACGGGACGCACCTCGGACTTGAAGGCGCGCGAGAACGTCCCCTCGACGAGGCCGGCCAGCTTGGACTCCAGGTTCTTGAGCAAGCTCATACATGTACCCCGCCTCGCTATTTGATCATCGCGCCGACCCGCGAAGCGGGAAAGTCGGCCACGTCACCGTGTGAGTATCGCGGGGCAGCGACGGCGATCACCCCGGCGGCGATGGCTCCGGCGACGAGACCGGCCGGCTGCGGCTGGCCGAGCCAGGTGTAAAGCGAGCCCGTGGCGGATGCGAGAGCCGCCGCCCAGGCGGTCCCGGTCACGAGGTCGAGCGCGAGGAAGCGCCCCCGGACGATCCACGGGAGCACTGCCGCGGCGAGCGCCCAGACGGCGAGCAGGAGCAGCGTTCCCGGGACCAGGCCGAGCAGCTCGGAGGCCGCGTGGAGGTTGTCCGGGCGTCCGGCGAGGTGGTCGGCGAGCAGCAGCCACCAGGCGCCGAGGGCGCCCGCCGCGGCCCGCTCGGGGAACCGGCGCAGGCGCCCCGCGAGAGCCGGGAACGCGCCAGCGAGGGTGACCAGGCCGAGCGCGGGCGCGAGCACCGGGAGCGACCAGGCACGCGGGGCGCGGATCAGCAACAGGGGAGCGGGAAGGACCGCGAGCGCGAGCGCCAGCGCGGTGCCGGCGGCCGCGACGTCGGGGAGGGCGATCAGCGCGACGCACGTGCCCAGGGCCCCGGTGAGCCAGCCCGCGCGAGGGAGCAGGAGCGCGAGGGTGAAGGCGATCGCGGCGGCGGCGGGCCAGCGCGGGCTGGGGCCCAGCCAGCCGAGTGCACCCCCGGCGAGCGCCGCGGCCCCGAGGGCGTGCAGGACGCGGGACGTACCCCGCGGGACGCGGATCGCGCCCTCGACCGGATGCCGGGAGACGACGCCGCCCTCGTCGTCGACCTCGAGCAGCGCCTGCTCGAGCGCGTCGGCGAGGTCGTCCAGCGTGCCGCGCTCGGCGGGGCCGACGCGCAGCGCGGTGTCGAACGCGGCGATCAGTTCCGGGGGAAGGTCGCGGCGGTACTTGCCCAGGCTGGGTACCGGCTTGCCCAACCGCTGCGCCGTCTGCGCCGGGTTGGCGCCCTTTACGGGGTGCGTGCCCGCCAGCGCCTCGTAGAGGACGAGAGCGAGCGCGTAGAGGTCGGCGCGATGGTCCACGCGCTTGCCCGCAGCCTGCTCGGGCGCCATGTATGCGAGCGTCCCGACCACGTCGCCGGTGCGCGTGAGCGGATCGTCGCCGGCCAGCATCGCGACGCCGAAGTCCGCGAGCTTGGCGGCACCGCGCCACGTGCGCGGCCGGTCGGGGACGAGGACGTTCTGCGGCTTGACGTCGCGGTGGACGACGCCGCGCTCGTGCGCGTGGTCGAGCGCGTCGCAGAGCGCGAGGCCGATCCGCAGCACGTCGCGGTCGGTGAGCGCCTGCGCCTGCTCGAGCTGGGCGAGCGTGTGCCCGTCGACGAGCTCGGAGACGAGGTAGCGCGCCCCGTCCTCCTCGCCGGCGTCGTAGATGGCGACGATGCCCGGGTGCTCGAGCCGCGCCGCGGCGACCGCCTCGCGCCGCGCACGCACGGGAGTCTCGCCGTCGCCGGGGATGACCTTGACCGCGACCCAGCGGTCCAGGGTCTCGTCGACGGCCTCGTGAACGGCGCCGAAACCGCCCGCGCCCAGCCTGCGGCCGAGCCGGTAGCGCCCGAGGATGAGCCCCGTCGTGTCGAGCTCGAACTCCTCCGTGAGGCTCACGGGACCAGGTTCGACGCGCGCGCGGGGAACCTTGCAGGCGTTCGCACAGTTATGGCGAACGGACGGGCACGCCGGGTCTACAGGCATACTCTGGCCGACCCGTGAACCGAAAGGCCGACCACGGTGTCCTTCTTCGACGAGGATGACGAGCCGACACGCAGGGCCCCACGGCCCCGCCGCACCGCTCCGGCGGGCGGGACACGCCTCGATTCGCAGACGGTGTGGACGCGCCGCGCCGTGGCGATCGGCGTCGGCCTGCTGCTGCTGATCTTCCTCGGCGTCGTCATCAACGCCTGCCAGGACTCGCGCCGCAAGAACGCGCTGCGCAACTACAACGACCAGGTCAGCTCGATCGTCAGCGCCTCCGACGACGACGTGGGCGCGGTGTTCTTCGAGACCCTCGCCCAGGCGGCCAGCCAGGGCCCCGAGGATCTCTCGTCGCAGATCTCGTCGCTGCGGGCGACCGCGGACACGAACCTCAACCAGGCCGAGCGGCTGTCGACCCCCGGCGAGGTGACGGGTGCGCAGGAGTCGCTGCTGATCGCGCTCGAACTGCGCCGCGACGCGCTCCAGTTCATCGCCGGGCAGATAACAACCGCGCTAGGCAACGAGGGCGACGTCGCCAACGAGGCCATCGAGGGCGTCGCCGGCCAGATGCAGGCGTTCCTCGCCGCCGACGTGCTCGTGCGCTCGCGGGTGACCCCGCTCCTGCGCGACGCGCTCAAGGAGAACGACGTCGTCTCCGACCCCGCCGCGACCACGGGGTTCCTGCCCGGGTTCTCGTGGCTACAGCCGGAGTTCGTCGCCGACCAGCTCGGCACCCGCCTGGTCAACACCGGCGGCCGCGGCCGCGGCAACCAGCCCGTCGCGCCGGGCCTGCACGGGAACGGCCTGACCTCGACGACCATCAACGGCGTGCAGCTGACCCCGGGTGAGGGGAGCTCGAACCGCGTGCCCCTGTCCGGCGCCTCCGATGTCGTGGTCGAGTTCGCCAACCAGGGCGAGAACACCGAGTTCGACGTCGTCGTCCAGGTGACGCTGAGCGGTGGGTCGGGCAAGGACATCACCGGCAAGGAGACCGTCGACACGATCGCCAACGGCGAATCGGCGACGGTCACGATCCCGCTGTCGGGCGACCCGGTCGCCGACGTCTACGCCGTCAACGTCGAGGTCAAGCCCGTCCCGGGCGAGAAGAAGCTCGACAACAACAAGGCCACGTACAACGTCCTGTTCGAGTAGCGCCTACCCTGCGCGCTCGTGAGCGACTTCTCGAACGGTCCCGGGATCGTCGCGCTGGCGGCAGCGGGGGTCGCGGTGCTCGCGCTCCTCGGCGTACTCGTTCTGAGCCTGCGGCTGCGCCGGGTCCGGGCGGCGCAGAAGGTCATCCTCGGCCCCGACCGCACGGAGGACCTCGTCGACCACGCGTCGCGGCTGCACCAGGCCTTCGACTCCCTGCAGGCGTCCGTCCAGCAGACGGCGGCGGCGCTCGACCAGCGCATGGGCGTCGCCGAGCACCGGCTCGACGGCGCGCTCGCCTACCGCGCGCTCGTGCGCTACGACGCCTACGGCGAGCTGTCCGGGCACCAGTCGACCACGCTGGCACTGCTCGACGCCGAGCACAACGGCGTCGTGCTGTCGTCGATCGCGCACCGCGAGTCGGCGCGGCTGTACTGCAAGCTCCTCGTCGGCGGGGAGGGCGAGCTCGAGCTGTCGCCCGAGGAGGCCGAGGCCGTGCGGCTCGCGCTGGCGGGCGAGCTCGGCTCGCGCGTGCTGGAGACCTAGTGCGGGCAGCGTTCCTCGGGCCGGAGGGGACGTACTCGCACGCCGCCCTGCTGTCCGATGCGCGCGCGCAGGACTGGGAGCCGGTGCCCGCGCCGACCGTGTTCGACGCGATCGCGGCGGTCGAGGGGGCCGTCGTCGAGCGGGCCCTCGTCCCGATCGAGAACTCCAGCGAGGGTGCGGTCGGGCCGACGCTGGACGCGCTCGCCTTCGAGACCGGCGCCGTCCGCATCGTCGGCGAGGTCGTCCACCCGATCCGCCACGCCCTGATCGCGCGGGCGCCGCTCGAGCTCGACGCCGTGGAGGCGGTCCTCTCGCATCCGCAGGCCAACGCGCAGTGCCAGCGCTTCGTGCGCGCCCGCATGCCGCAGGCGGGGGTGATGGCGGTGCCGTCGACCGCCGAGGCGGTCCGGATCGTGGTCGCCAGCGAGGAGCCGATCGTCGCGCTCGGCCCCGCTCTGGCGGCGGAGCTCCACGGCGGGGTGGTCCTGCTCGAGGGCGTGGAGGACTCCGAGGACAACGCGACCCGCTTCGTCTGGGTCGCCCCGACCGGCACGGAGCCGATGGGCACGCCGGACAAGACCAGCGTCGTCTGGTGGGGGGCGGGGGACGAGTCGCCGGGCTGGCTGGTGCGCTGCCTGTCGGAGTTCGCGTTCCGCGGCGTGTCGCTGACGCGTATCGAGTCACGCCCCCGCCGGCTGGGGCTCGGGCACTACATGTTCTTCGCCGACCTCGAGGGAGCGGCGTCTCCCGGTGACGGCGGCCCGGTCACCGAGGCGATCGAGGCGCTGGCGGACTCAGCGGAGACGGTGCGGGTCCTGGGCTCCTACCCCGGCGGCTGACCGCGAGTCCGGCAGGTAGACTGGCGGCGCTTCTCCCATGAGCACCGTACTCCCAGGGCCACTGGGGTCCGTGTCGCTTCTGGACGATCACCGGCGACACGGACCAAACTCCGGCGCCTCGCGCTGGTCGGGTGGTCGTGTGCTCGTGCTCAACGCGACGTTCGAGCCGATCAACGTCTGCACGGTCCGGCGCGCGACCGTGCTGCTGCTCAAGGAGAAGGCCGAGGTCATCGAGCGCGGCGACACCGAGCTGCACTGGGCCCGCGGCGCGCTGCCCCGGCCGCACGTGATCCGGCTGATCACCTACGTCCGCGTGCCGCGCGACCCCCACCGGCGCAAGATCACCCGGCGCGCGGTCTTCGCACGCGACCGGTGGGAATGCCAGTACTGCGGTGCGCGCACCGCACTGACCGTCGACCACGTGATCCCGCGCTCGAAGGGCGGCGGGTCGACCTGGGACAACATCGTCGCCTCCTGCGCTCCCTGCAACCGGCGCAAGGGCGACCGCCTGCCGCACCAGGTCAACATGCATCCGCGCATGAAGCCCCGCGTGCCGGGATCCCAGGTCTTCATCCAGCTCGCCTCACCAACGATCCCAGCACCCTGGATCCCCTACCTCCAGGCCGCCTGACTTCACAAAAGGGTCCGTCCCTTTTGTGAAGTGAGTGGGTACACAATCGTCATGAGAGCCTGGCTTGCCGCGCTGATGCTGGTGCTGGCCGCACCCGGTGCCGCCGGCGCGGCGACGGCGCGGGTCGACGACGGGCGCCTGCACTACGTCGCCGGGCCGGCGGAGGCCAACCGGGTCGGGCTGGTCGCGCAGGGCGGGCAGATCACGCTGACCGACCTCGGCGCCGAGATCGCCGTCGAGGACGGCTGCAACGCCATCGATCTGCAGCGCGTGACCTGCACCGCGGGGAGCGTCTGGGCGGAACTGGGCGACGGCGACGACTCGATCGAGTCGCTGCCCGAGGCCGACACCTTCCACGGCGGCGAAGGCGTCGACACGCTCAACTATGAAACGCGCACCGAGGACCTCGTCGTCGATCTCGCCGACCCGGGGATCGACGGCGGGGACACGACGACCGGCTTCGAGAACATCGCGGGCGGGCGCGGCCAGGACAAGCTCTACGGCACGGCGGCCGACAACGTCATCGACGCCGGCGGCACGAGCGCTGGCGCTGACCTGCTGGTGGGGCGCGGCGGCAACGACACCCTGCTCGCAGGCGCGGGGGGGAGCGAGCTCAGCGGCGGCCGCGGTGACGACGTCCTCGTCGGCGGCGACGGCACCGACAGCTTCGGATGCGGCCGCGGGGACGAGGACATCGTCCAGAACGCCGCCGTGCGCCTGGACTACCTCACGTCGGGCTGCGAGGCGCTGCGCAACCGCCGGCTCGTGCTGTCCCCGATCGGGTCGCCCGTGGGCGATCGCGAGCTGCGTTACGTCCTGGAGTGCCCGGGTCCCTGCGAGGGCGCGATCGTGCTGCGCCGGCAGCGTGACCGCCGCGTGCTCGGGCGCGGGACCTTCGGCGGGTCGGGCCGAGTCACCGTGCGCGTGCGCCTCAAGCGGCTTCACCGCTCCTCGCGCCGGTCGATCGTCGATGCCGGGGTGTGGGGCGCCGGCATCCCGAAGACGGCGTGGTCGGCTAGGTTCCCGTCGCGCTGAAGTGCTGGTAGTCCCGGGCCGGTGACCACAGGCCGCCCCACGCCCAGCCGGCCCGCTTGAACGCCTTCACCAGCACACCGCGGCGGCGAGCCATCCCCTTGCGGCGCCTGGTCCGGTCCACGTAGGGCTCCGAGGCGGGGTGCGATGTGGTCCCGTCCGCGTGCACGTACGGGTTCTCGATCGGGTTGACGTCGATCGCGCGGCCATAGGCGTGCTGGGACCAGCGGTCCGAGCCCGCGACGTTGCGGCAGTTGAACGCGGAGCTGTTGTCGGCCTCGATCGAGTCGAAGTCGCTGCCCCCGTAGTCGTCGACCAGGCGCATGCGGCGGATCGGGAAGCGGTGGCGGAAGAGCGTGCGAAACACCAGGCGCATCGCCGGGACGGCGTCGCGGTGCACGACCATCTCACCCTGCTTCTCACGCCCGCGGAAGCTCCAGTGATCGAGCTCGAGGTAGCGCAGCCGGCGCAGCGCCACCGGGCACCCCTCGCGCCACGAAACGCCGACCATCCGGCGGCGCGGCGGCGGCTGCACCCGGAAGTCGAAGTGCGGCGCGGGCGCGGGGGCCGCCACCGCGATCGCCGCTGCCAGCAGGCTCAGCACACCCTCATTAAAGGTCGAAGGGCGGGGAGTCGACGCCTCCCCGCCCTTCGCAATGTTGCTGGACTGAGCACCACGCCGGATACGCACGCCGGAGGGACGAATCCCGGCACCGACGAGGCGGGTGTCTCGGTCTGGATTCCGCTGGCCTATCCAGCGGCCGAGCCCGGTGGTCCGAGCTCGGATCCGGCTAGCGGCCGGACACCTCCAGGGTCCCGTAAGAACTGTCACTCAACTTCGGACCACCTCCTTTCTCTGGTACGTCCGAGATTACACGACGCCGAGGCGGGCGTCGTGCGGGTGGTCAGGCGGGCGGCGGATCCTCGGCGGGCAGTTCCAGCGCCGCCTGGTCGCTCGTGCCATCCTCGTCCTCGCTGCCCTCCACGACCACCGCCACGGCGCTGACGCGGTCGTCGTCGCGCACGTTGACGACCCTGACGCCGGTGGCGTCGCGGCCCTGGCGACTGATGCCGCGGACCGACTGGCGCACGACCATCCCGCCCTCGGTGATGAAGACCAGCTCCTCGTGCTCGCGGACCACCAGAGCACCGGCGAGCGCGCCCTTGTGCTGGGCGGCCTTGATCGCGCGCACGCCCATCGCGCCGCGCTTGGTCTTGCGGAACTGGTCCACGCCGGTGCGCTTGCCGAAGCCGGAGTCCGTCATCACCAGCAGGTCATGGTCGTCGCGCGCGACGTCCATCGACAGGACGTAGTTGTCCTTGGCCGAGACGTTCATGCCCGCCACCCCGGTCGTGTCGCGGCCCATCGCGCGCACGTCGGACTCGTGGAAGCGGACCGCCTGGCCGGCACGCGAGACCATCAGCACCTCGTCCTCGCCGCTCGTGCGCCGGACCTGGATGAGCTCGTCGTCGTCACGGACCTTGATCGCGATGATCCCGTCCGCCTTGATCGGGGTGTTGTAGGCCGTGAACTCGGTCTTCTTGACCACGCCCTGGCGCGTCGCGAACAGCAGGTACTTGCCCTCCGTGAAGTCGCGCGTAGCCAGCACCGCCTGGACGCGCTCGCCCTCGCGCAGCGGCAGCATGTTGCCGAGGTAGCGGCCCTTGGCCTGGCGGCTGTCGGGCGCCGGCAGCTCGTGCACCTTCTTGCGGTAGACCTTGCCGCGGTTGGTGAAGAAGAGCAGGAAGTCGTGCGTCGACGAGACGAAGAGGTGCTCGATGTAGTCCTCGTCCTTCATCCCCATGCCGGCCACGCCGACGCCGCCGCGCCGCTGCGAGCGGTACGTGTCGAGCGGCAGGGCCTTGATGTAGCTCGACTGGGTGATCGTGATCACCATCTGGCGCTCGGCGATCAGGTCCTCGACGTTGAAGTCGTCCTCCGACGGAGCGATGAACGTGCGCCGCTCGTCTCCGTACCGCTCGGAGATCTCCTCGAGCTCCTCCTTGATCAGCGACAGCACCTTGCCCTCGTCGCCGAGCAGCTCGCGCAGCTCCGCGATGCGCTCGACCTTGTCGGCGTGCTCGCGACGGATCGAGTCGGCCTCCAGCGCGGTCAGCTGCTGCAGGCGCAGCTCGAGGATCGCCTGGGCCTGGATCTGCGTCAGCCCGAAGCTCGACATCAGCCCCTCGCGGGCGACGTCGCGGTCGGAGCTCGCGCGGATCAGCTCGATGACGGCGTCGAGCTGATCGAGCGCGATCAGCAGGCCCTCGAGCCGGTGCACCTGCGCCTCGAGGGTCCGCAACTCGTGCTTGGAGCGCCGGACGATGATCTCGCGCTGGTGCTGGACGTAGTTGTGCAGCAGCGAGCGCAGCGGCAGCGTGCGTGGCACGTTGTCGACGAGCGCCACGGTGTTGACGCCGAACGTCGCCTGTAGCGGCGTGTGCTTGTAGAGCTTGTTGAGGACGACGTCGGGGTTCGAGCCGCGCTTGAGCTCGATCACGAGCCGCATGCCGGTGCGGCCGTCGGACTCGTCGCGCAGGTCGGAGATCTCCGAGATCTTCTTGTCGTTGACCAGCTCGACCATCTTGCGGATGACGCCGGTGTCGCCGCCCTTCTTGACCTGGAAGGGCAGCTCGGTGACGATGATCGCCTCCTTGCCCTGGCCGATGTCCTCGATGCCGGCCTTGCAGCGCACGCGGATGCGCCCGCGGCCGGTCTCGTAGGCCTCGTGGATCCCGTCCGAGCCGAGGATGATGCCCCCGGTGGGGAAGTCCGGCCCCGGCAGGTGGCGCATCAGCCCGGCGGTCGTGATGTCCGGGTCGTCGATGTAGGCGATCGTTGCGGCGATCGTCTCGCGCAGGTTGTGCGGCGGGATGTTCGTCGCCATGCCGACCGCGATGCCGCTCGACCCGTTGACCAGCAGGTTCGGGAAGCGCGACGGCAGCACCGTCGGCTCGGACGTCTCGTTCGAGTAGTTCGGGACGAAGTCGACCGTGTCGGCGTCGAGGTCGCGCAGCATCTCCCGCGCGAGCGGCGCCAGGCGCGCCTCGGTGTTGTGGTTGATGAACCCGTCGGCGAGGAAGGAGTGATCGTCCGAGTCGACGCGGATCGAGTAGACGGGCTGAACGCCGGCGTCCTCGACGGCAGCGACCTCGGCGTAGTAGTGGTCGGCGGCCATCAGCGGCTCGATGACCTCGCGGACCTCGTCAGAGGCGATGCGCTCGAGGACCGCGATCCCATCGCGCTCCCAGCGCTCGATGCGATCGAAGTTGTGCCGGCGCAGCCAGTCGCGCTCCGCGTAGGTGCCATCCGGCGACGACCGCACGTAGTCGGCCACGAAGGGGACGTGGTCGGAGCTGAGCGCGCGGCTGCTAACCGGGATGGCCGCCAGATCGCGCTCGAGCTTGGCCTGCTTTACGCCCAGGAACCCGAGGCGCTGGCTGAACAGCCGCGCCTCGCGGCGGTTGGTGATGACGACCTTGGACTCGCCGCGCGCGGACGGGCCGCACAGCCGCGACACGACGCCGAACTCGAGCAGCAGCTGCTGGACGTCGCGGGCCAGCCGGCGGCTGAAAGTCGAGTACGAGATCTGGATGGTGCTGCGGGGCAGCAGCGACGACGACCCGTCGCCCGTGAAGAGCGCGCGCAGGAACGCCTGCTTGAACCGCAGCGAGCCGCGCCAGACGCGCTCGGGTACGAACTTGCCTGCGGCGCGGTCGCCGACCAAGAACGCGAGCTCGCTGGCGCGGAGCGCGGAGAGGTCCTGGACGTCGAGCTCGTGGAGCCGGCCCCCGGACTTGATCTGGCGTGCGTAGACGTAGCGACGACCGCCGACGTGGCGGTCGTACGCGGTCAGGACCTCGCCGAAGAACTCCTCGTCGACGTTGTTGAACCCGGCGCGCGTCTGCGATGCCCAACCTTCGGCGACCCAGGCCCCGAGCAGGTGGGCGAGCGAGCGCTCATCGTCCGGCAGCTCGGCCTCGAGCCGGGGCGCCACGCGGTTGAGGACCACGCGGTCGCCCGCGCGAATCTCGTCGACGCGCTTCCACATGAGCATCGGGACGCCCATGACGTCGACGAGACACAGCAGGGGGTGGTTCTCCGTGGCGGTGATCGCGTACCCCTCGCGCGTGGAGACGCGGAAGGTCGGGTGATCGCCCGAGTGAAAGAGCTTGGACGCAGCGACAGGGCGAGCGCGGCGGTCGCGCGCGGTGAGCGTCACCGCTCGCTCGCTGTCCGGCTCCATCCCGTCCGCCAGATCGCCGATGCGGACCGGGCCGTCGTCCGTCGCCAACCGCGTGTCGCCCGAGACGCAGTAGCGCATGGCGGCGGCCGGGTCGTCGTCCACGGAGCCGAAGTTGCCCTGCCCGTCGACCAGCAGGTTGCGCATGGAGAAGTCCTGCGCGAGCCGCACCAATGTGTCATAAATTGCCGAGTCGCCGTGCGGGTGATAGTTGCCCATCACCTCGCCGACGATCTTCGCGCACTTGGAGTAGGGCCGGGTGGGCTGGAGCCCGAGCTCGTTCATCGCGTACAGGACGCGGCGGTGCACGGGCTTGAGGCCGTCGCGGACGTCGGGCAGGGCGCGCCCGACGATGACCGACATGGCGTAGTCGAGATACGACGAGCGCATCTCCTCCTCGAGCCCGCGGGGCTCGATGTTGCCGCCTGAGAGGATGTCGCTGGTAGCCATCCGCTAAACGTCCAGGCTGGCGGCTCGCGCGTTCTCTTCGATGAACTCCCGGCGGGGCTCGACCTTGTCGCCCATGAGCTTGGTGAAGAGTTCTTCCGCGCCCAACGCGTCGTCCATGGTCACCTGGGCGAGGGTGCGCGTGGTCGGATCCATCGTCGTCGCGCGCAGTTGCTCGGCGTTCATCTCACCCAGGCCCTTGAAACGCTGGAGGCGGACCCCCTTGCCTGCGACCTCGAGCACCTTGCGGCGCAGTTCCTCGAACGACAGGGCCTCCTCGGAGTGCTCGCCGAGCGCGACCGTGAACGGCGGCTCGCCGGCCAGGGCGACGAGTTCCCCGTGAACACGCAGGAACTGGCGGTACTCGTTGGACTCGAGCAGTGCAGAGGTCACCGTGTAGGTGCGGGCCATGCTCGTCTTGCGCTCCGTTGCCCTGATCCGTGCTGTCCCATCGACCCGCTCGACGAGTTCGGTGAGGTAGGGCTCGCCCTCGGTGTCCTCGGCCTGGATGAGCTTGGTCAGCGCGTCCAGGTCGACGATCCCGCGGTCGAGGACCTCCGACTCTTCGAGGAAGAGCACGACGTCGTGGCCGAAATCCGCGCGCAGCGCAGACCCCCAGCCTTCGTACTGCTTGAGTAGCCGGCAGAAGCGCTGCCAACGGGCCTCGGTCAGCCTGAACTGCTGGGAGGTTGTCTCCGAGGTGATCTCGAAGCGCTCGAACTTGTCGCTCAGCAGGATCTCCTCGAGCTCGGAGTCCTTCTCTATGTAGCGCTCGCGCTTGCCTTGTGTCAGCTTGTACAGCGGCGGCTTGGCGATATATATGTACCCCCGGTCGATCAGGGGCTGCATCTCACGGAAAAGCAGCGTGAGGATGAGTGTGCGGATATGAGCGCCATCGACATCGGCGTCCGTCATCAGCACGATCTTGTGGTAGCGCGCCTTGTCGATGTCGAACTCCTCGCGGACGCCTGTCCCGAGCGCGGTGATCAGCGCCTGGATCTCGTTGTTCTGGAGCACCTTGTCGATGCGGGCCTTCTCCACGTTGAGGATCTTGCCGCGCAGCGGGAGTATCGCCTGGGTGTGCCGGTCGCGCCCCTGCTTGGCCGAGCCGCCGGCGGAGTCGCCCTCGACGATGAAGAGTTCGCTCAGCGCGGGGTCGCGCACCGAGCAGTCGGCGAGCTTGCCCGGCAGCGCCGAGTTCTCGAGTGCCGACTTGCGCCGAGTGAGGTCGCGCGCCTTGCGCGCCGCGGCGCGCGCCTGCGCCGCCGACACCGACTTTCGGATGACCCGTACGGCCTCCTTGGGGTTCTCCTCGAGGAACTCTGCGAGCTTGGCGTTGACGATCGACTCGACGAACCCCTGCATGCCGGGATTGCCGAGCTTGGTCTTGGTCTGGCCCTCGAACTGCGGCTCGGCGAGCTTTGCCGAGATCACCGCCGTCAGCCCCTCGCGCACGTCCTCGCCCGAGAGGGCGGCGTCCTTCTCCTTGAGCTCACCCTTATCGCGTGCGTACTTGTTGAGTGTGCGAGTAAGTGCGCCGCGGAAGCCGGAGAGGTGAGAACCGCCTTCGTGGGTGTTGATGTTGTTGGCGAAGGAGAAGATCGACTCCTGATAGGAGGAGTTCCACTGCATCGCCACCTCGACGGATCCCTCCTCGCCATCCGATTCGAAGTAGATGACTTTGTCCTGGATCGGGTCCTTGTTCTCGTTGAGGTAGGCCACGAAATCGCGGATGCCGCCCTCATAGTGAAACTCCGCCTTGTGCCCCTCCGCACGCTCGTCCTCGATACTGATGCGGAGCCCCTTGGTCAGGTAGGCGGTCTCGCGCAAACGTTGCTCGAGCGTCGCCCACTCGAGCTCCAGGGTCTCGAAGACCTCGGCGTCGGGAAGCCAGGTGATCTCCGTGCCGTGCTCCCCGGTCGCCTCGCCCTTCTCGAGCTCGCCGAGCGGGTCGCCGCGTTCGTAGGACTGGCGCCAGGTGAAGCCGTCGCGCCGAACGGTGACGTCGAGCTTCTCGCTGAGTGCGTTGACGACCGAGACGCCGACGCCGTGGAGGCCGCCCGAGACCTTGTAACCACCCTCGCCGAACTTCCCGCCCGCGTGCAGCACGGTGAGCACGACCTCGACCGCCGGCTTGCCCTCCTTCTCCATGACCGCGACGGGAATGCCACGCCCGTCATCGCGGACCGTGACCGAGTTGTCAGGGTGGATCGTGACATCGACGCATGTGGCCTCGCCGGCCAACGCTTCGTCGACCGAGTTGTCGACCACCTCCCAGACCAGGTGGTGCAGCCCGCGCGGACCCGTCGAACCGATGTACATACCGGGTCGCTTGCGCACCGCCTCGAGGCCCTCGAGCACGGTGATGTCCTGCGCGTCATAGCTGCCCTTGCTGGGGGCGCCGCCGTCGGTCTGGTCGGCCACGAAACTCCTCTGTTCACACGTGCGCCCCGGCGGCGGCGCGCGGCTGTTGCGGCCGGGACCGGGGCGACGTTCTTATGTGCACAAGTCTAGCAGGACGACCCCCTGGAACCGCCCTCGCAACTGCAACAAAAGTGCTGCAAAACGCAGGAAAAAGTGCAGCGCTAAGCCGGCGGCCGAGCGTCCCCCCTCACGCGCGTGACCGCCGGACGCCCCAAAGCCCGGTTGAGGGCCTCGACGACGTGCGGCCCGAGCAGGTCGAGCTCGCTCGCCAGCACGCCCGATCCGCACCGCACGACGACCTCGCCGCCGCGCTCGAAATGAGGGTTCGCGGCCGCGAACGCAGGGCCCGTGGTGTCCGCCCAGACGCGCTGCACCTCGGCCAGCAGGGTGCCGGGCATGAGCTCGTCCGCCACCTGCTCGAGCGCCGGCGCGAACGGCCGCGGGGTGCTGCGGCGGCGCATTCAGGCCGCCTCCTCGGCCGCGGTCTGGAGGATCGAGCCCTCGACGATGGCCACCCGCGTGACGTCCGCCGCGTCGGCTCCGGGGACGAGGCCCAGCTCGGTGGCCGCGAGCACGCTCTGGCCGCCGCGGCGCAGGACCTCGACGAGGCGCTCGCGGCGGCCGGCATCGAGCTCGGACATCGGGTCGTCGAGCAGCATCAGCGGCGACACGCCCCGCGCCTCGGCGAGCTCCTCGCGCTCGGCGAGCAGCAGCGAGAGGAGCGCGAGCCGCTGCTGTCCACGCGAGCCGAACGCCCGCAGGTCGCGGCCGTCGAGCCTGAAGGCGACGTCGTCGCGGTGGGGCCCGTGGCCGGTGAAACCGCGCTGGAGGTCGCCGTCGAGGTGCTCCGCGAGTTCGGCCGCGAGCTCGCTGGCCGTCGTCGCCCGCGAGCGCGGCCGGTACAGCAGCTCCGCCTCGCCCTCGAGCCCGAGCCCGGCGGCCTGCTCGGCGTAGCGCGGCGCAAGACGCTCGAGTGTGGCGGCGCGGTCGGCCATCAGCGCGACGCCGTGGCGGGCGAGCTCGGCGTCCCAGGCCGGCAGCGAACCGCGCTGCGAGCGCCCGGCGCGGATCGCGGCCACGAGCGCGTTGCGCTGCCCCAGCGCGGCGGTGTACGCCCTGCGCGTGCCGGCCCGGGCCGGCCACAGCGCGGTGACGACCTGGTCCAGGTGCGCGCGCCGCAGCGCCGGCGTCCCGGCGATGAGCTCGAGCCGGTCGGGCAGGAACACGCTCACCAGCGGACGGACGGAGGCGTCGGCGAGTCGCTCGACCGGCGCTCCGTCGACCGTGAACCGCTTGGCCTCGCCCGGCTGGAAGCCTGTCGCCAGGTTGTGCTCACCGTCCTCGGCCGCGACGGACAATTGCAGGCGAACGACGTCCGCCCCGAAGCGCACGCACTGGCGCTCGTTCGAAGTCCGGCACGAGCGCCCGGTGCACGCGAAGTAGATGGCCTCGAGCAGGTTCGACTTTCCGGCGCCGTTGCGGCCGGCGACGACGGTGATGCCCGGGCCCAGGCGCACGTCCGCCCGCTCGTAGGAGCGGAAGTTGCGCACGGACAGCGCCTGTGCGATCACACGTTCAGGCGAATGGGCATCAGGAGGTACTGAAAGCCCGAGTCGTCCGCTGAGGCCAGAAGACCCGGCCGCAGCGGGGAGATCAGCTTGAGCAGCACGTCCTCGCCGTCCATCGACTCGAGCCCGTCGCGCAGGAAGTCGGGGTTGAAGCCGATCTCGAGCGGCTCGCCGCTGAACGGGACGGGAATCGTCTCCGAGGCCTCGCCGATGTCGGGGGTGCGGGCCGACACCGTCGCCTCGCCCTCGGTGAACGCCAGTCGCAGTGGCGCGTTCTTCTGCGCCAGCAGCGAGATGCGGCGCACGACGTCGCCGACCTCCCCCGCGGCCAGGCGCAGTTCGTGCTCGTACGCGTCGGGGAGCAGTTGGCGGTAGTTCGGGAACTGGCCGTCGATCAGGCGCGAGGACAGCACGGTGCCGCCCACCTCGAAGATGACCTGGTTCGTGCGCACGGACACCGCGAGCGCGTCCGCCTCGGCGGCGCCGACGATGCGTGTGAGCTCGGCGAGGGCCCGCGCCGGCACGTTGGCCTCCAGCGCGCCCTCCAGCGGCGACTCGAGTTTCGTCTCCTTGACGGCGAGCCGGTAGGAGTCCGTGGCGACCATCCGCAATTCGTCACCGCTCGCTGACACGAAGATGCCGGTCAGCACCGGCCGGGTCTCGTCGCGCGAGGCCGAGCGCTGGACCTTCGCGATCGTGTCCACGAACGCGCCGGCCGGCACCTGGACGCGAGCGGCCTCCTCCGCCTCCGGGAACGGCGGGAAGTCCTCGAGTCGCAGCGTGCGGATGTGGAAGGTCGCATTGCCGCCCTTGAGCTCGACGTCCTGTTCCGCCGGTCGCAGCTCGAGCGTCACGCTGGAGCCGGGCAGCGCGCGCACGACGTCCACGAGCAGGCGCGCCGGCAGCACGGCCGCGCCGTCGCGGGCCACCTCGCCGTCGAGCGGGACGCGCAGGCCGATCTCCATGTCCGTCGCCCGCAGCTCGATCCCCGCTGAGGAAGCCGTGATCTGCACGCCGGACAGCGCCTGGATCGCCGAGCGCGTCGAGGCGGCGCGCTGCACGGTCTGAAGTTGGCTGAACAGGCTGTCGCGGCCCGTGGAGAGCTTCATCAGCTCAGGTCCCCCTCAAAGCAGAAGATCTCGATTAGGAAGAACCTAGGAGAAGTAGGTGCTGTGGATAGGTTCATAAGGGCGCCTTCTCCCCGCTCGATGCGGGATTCCCGGCGGTGCACAGGCTGTGCGTGGAGCCGACGAAGATTGTCAATGGGCCCGGACGTACACACACCCGGCTCATTCCTCGAGCTCCATCGTGAGGTAACGGACGGCCTCGTAGGCCGCGGGATCGGAGGCCATCCGGTCGGCCGTGCGCTTGCAGGCGTGCATGACCGTCGTGTGGTTGCGGTCGAAGGCGCGGCCGATGGCAGGGAGGGTGTCGTCGGTGAGCTCGCGCGCGAGATACATCGCCACCTGCCTCGCCCAGGCGATCTTGGCGGCCCGCGAGGCCGAGCGCATCTCCTCGAGCGTCACGCCGAAGGCGTCGCACGTGGCGGCCTGGATCTCCTCGACGGTGCGCCGCCGCCGCTTTGCCTTCGGGGCCGGATAGAGGGTGCCGAGCACGTCGTCGACGAGCTCGGCGGTGAGCGGCCGGCGGGTCAGGGACGCGAAGGCGACGACCCGGATCAGCGCGCCCTCGAGCGCCCGCACGCTCTCCCCGACGCGGGTGGCGACAAGCTCGAGCGCCTCCGGGTCGACCTCGCCGATGGCGTCCTGGGCCACGCGCTTGCGCAGGATGGTGAGGCGCGTGGCGACGTCGGGGCGGCCGATCTCGGCCACCAGGCCGGCTTCGAAGCGGGCGCGCAGGCGCTCCTCGAGCCCGGCGAGGTCACGCGGCGGCTGGTCGGAAGTGAGGACGATCTGCGCCCCGGCCGCGATCAGCGCGTCAAACGTGTGGAAGAACTCCTCCTCGGTCCTGACCTTCTGCGCGAGGAACTGGATGTCGTCGACGAGCAGCACGTCGACGTGGCGGTGCGCGGCCTTGAACGACTTCATCGCCGCGCCGTCGGCGCGAGCGCCGACGAAGGCGTTGGTGAACTCCTCGGCGGTCGTGTAGCGGACGGTCAGCCCGCCGCCGTACGCCGTCACGTAGTTGGCGATCGAGTGCAGCAGGTGCGTCTTGCCGAGCCCGGGCGCGCCGCAGATGTAGAGCGGGTTGTAGGTGAGCCCGGGCGACTCGGCCACGGCCAGCGCGGCGGCGTGGGCCATCCGGTTGGCGTCTCCGATGACGAACTGGTCGAAGCTCAGGCGCGGATTGAACGTGGGACGGGCCGCCGGTCGCGCCGGCTGGGTCGCGACGGTCGTCCCCGGCGCGACGAGCTCGACGCGCATGCCGGGCCCCAGGACGGCGGCGGTGCAGGCCTGCAGCAGCCGGCCGAAGCGGTCGCCGACGTAGCCGCGGACGCGGTCGGAGGCCTCGATGACGAGCGTGTCGCCGACGATCTCGCGGGCCTCGAGATCGATCAGCCAGCTGTGCCAGGCGGCGTCCCTGACAGCCATCCGCAGCTCATTGCGGATGGCGTTCCAGGGCTGTGCGAGCGGTACGTCGGGCACGTCGGGCCGCGGCAGAGTAACGCGGCTCCGCCAGCCCGGCCGGGGGGTCCCCGCAAAGCGCGGGCAAAAGGTTCGCGGGGCCGGATCCCGGCGCTACTTCACCCTGACTGCGATCGCCGCGGAGCCGGTCGACCCGTCGGAGCGCGTGGCGGTCACGGCGAGCGTGTACCTGCCCTTCTTGAGCCCCTTCTTCTTGAGCTTGAGCACCACCGTCTTGGCGCCCTGGAGGGTGGCGAGCTTGGTCTTTCCGAGCGTCTTGGAGCCTCGCTTGAGCGCGATCTTGAGCTTCGTCATGGTCTCGCTCGGCCGCAGGGTGAAGCCGACCTTCTTCGCCTTCTTGACCTTCTTCGCCTTGATTGTCGTCGGCGCCGCGGTGATCTTCAGCGGCCCGGCCGGCGGGGTCGGTGTGGGCGAGGCCGTGGGGGTGGGCGTCGCACCGGGGGTGGGTGAGCCGGTCGGCCCCGGCGTCCCGGTCGGCCCGCCCGCGGCGCACTCCGCGCCGTTGTAGTTGAACGTGGCCGCGTCGGGGGCCTCGTCGGTCTGCGTGTTGACGCTCTGGCGGACGTAGGCGGTGAACAGGCTGGCGTCCACCCACTTGGTGCCGGGCTTGCCGCCGTGGCTGGCCGGGACCTCGATCTCGATCACGCCGTCCTTGCCCTCATGGAACGCGCCCTTGGCGTCGCCGTCCTTGACCAGGCCGGTCGTGTCGGAGTGGCCGTAGGAGTAGGCGACCCCGGTGGAGTCCACGCGCGCCTGGAGGTAGTTGGTCGCGTCGCCGACGCCGTAGTTGAGGCGGTAGACGTTCGCCGTCGCGCCCGAGCCGACCGTCTTGTCGAGGTTGTCGACCTGGATGTTGAAGGTGGTCTTGCCGTCCCTGCTGTTGATGAACAGCGCCGTGACGTCGACGTTGGGCCCGGCGGGGATGGGCGTCTCGAAGAGCCCGACGAACCCGACGAAGGCGTCGCCCGCCGGATCGGTGACCTGCGGCTTGTCCTGGCACGGGGCCGGCTTGTCGGCGGCGCTGGCGGTCAGCGGGACTGCGATCACGGCGCTGGCGGCGGCGACGAGGGCAACGAGCTTGGGCGTCATGCAGCACGAAACGATCCCGTGCGAGGAAACCTGCGCGGTCGCTCGTCCCCACTATCCTGATCGGGCCATGAAGCGGACCTACCAGCCCAAGAAGCGCAAGCGCGCCCGTACGCACGGGTTCCGCGCGCGCATGGCTACCCGTGGCGGCCGCGACGTCCTCAAGCGCCGCCGCGGCAAGGGCCGCAAGCGGCTCACCGTCTAAGACCGGACTCTCGTGGCCGCAAAGCGCCGCCGCCTCTCGCGCAGCGCGGAGTTCGAGCGGGTCTACCGCCAGGGCCGCTCGAAGGGCAACCGCTTCCTCGTCCTGTACGCCTTCCCGCGCAGCGCGGACGACGCCGAGGGCTCGCGCCTGGGCCTGTCGGTCTCGCGCAAGGTGGGCGGGGCCGTCGAGCGCGCGCGCGTGAAGCGGTGCCTGCGCGAGGCGTTCTGGTCGGCCGCCGAGGATTTGCCCGAGGGGTCGGACTACGTGATCGTCGCCCGCCCCGACGCGCGCGACCTGCCGATGGAGGGCATCCAGAGGGCGCTGGCCGAGCTGGTCGGCGAGGTGGCGGCGTCGTGAGGGGGGTCCTTCTCGCGCCGATCCGGCTCTACTCGCGCTACGTCTCCCCGGCCCTGCCCTCGCGCTGCAAGTACTACCCGACGTGCTCGGCCTACGCGGTGCAGTCGATCGAGCGCTACGGCATACTGCGGGGCCTCGTGCTCGCGGTGTGGCGCGTCCTGCGCTGCAACCCGTGGAGCCACGGCGGGTACGACCCACCCGAGGCCCAGACCTTGTTCAAGGAGCGGTCGGCCGCAACTTGAGTCATGACCACAGTCTTCGCCGCCAACCCGCTGCAGCCCCTGATCGACCTCTTTCAGGCGATCCTCGAGGCGTTCCACGACCTCGGCCTCGGCTGGGGCATGGCGATCGTCGCGCTGACGCTGGTCGTGCGCATCTGCCTGCTGCCGCTGACGCTCAAGCAGTTCAAGTCGATGCAGTCGCTGGCCCGCCACCAGCCGGAGATGAAGAAGCTCCAGGCGAAGTACAAGAACGACCGGGACCGTCTCAACCAGGAGATGATGAAGTTCTACCGGGAGAACAAGATCAACCCGCTGGCCTCCTGCCTGCCGCTGCTGGCGCAGATCCCGGTCTTCATCTCGCTCTTCTACATGCTGCGCGAGGACCTGCGGGTGGACATCTGCCCGCGCCTGGGCAACGGCGAGCTCAACCCGGTGGACAACCCCAGGGCGTGTCCCGACGGCGGCGACGCGGCCTTCCTGTTCATCGACAACCTGACGACGCGGTCGACGGGCGGGGTGCTGGTCCTGCTGATCGTGCTCTACGTCGGGTCGCAGCTCATCTCGACCGTGATGTCGACGGTGAGCGCCGACAAGACGCAGAAGTACATCATGTACGGGCTTCCGTTCTTCTTCGTCGTCTTCATCTTCCAGTTCCCGGCCGGCCTGCTGCTGTACTGGATCACGACCAACCTGTGGACGATCGTCCAGCAGGCGATCGTGCGCAAGCGCCTCGGGCCGCTGCGCCCGCCGCGCAACCCTGACGACCCGCCGGAGCCGGGCTTCCTCGAGTCGCTCGGACTGGGCCCGAAGGCGGCACCGGCAGGCGCCGCCGCGTCGCCGAAGGGCCGCCCGACCGGGCCGCCGCCGTCGCCGCCGCGCAAGAAGAAGAAGCGTTCGGGGAGGCGACGATGAGCGCCGAGGACAAGGTCCGCGAACTCGTCGAGGAGGTGCTCGACGCGCTCGACCTCGAGGCGTCGGTCGAGGTCGCGGTGGTCGACGAGGAGATCGACGTGCGTGTCGAGGGCGACGACCTCGGCGCGTTCATCGGCCGCCACGGCTCCACCATCGACGCCGTCCAGCACCTCGCGTACAAGGTCGCCGGCGAGGGCAGGGCCGCAGGGCCGCGCGTGAACATCGATGCGGCCGGCTACCGCGAGAAGCGCCGCGTGGTCCTTCAGCGCCAGGCCGACGAGGCGGCCGAGCGCGCCGAGCGGACCGGGCGCCCCGTCGCGCTGGACGCCATGAGCGCGATCGAGCGCAAGGTCGTGCACGAGCATCTCTCCGAGCGCGGCGGCGTGGAGACCTACTCCGAGGGCCAGGAGCCCGACCGCCACCTCGTTGTCGCCCCCCTGGACTGAGGCCCGGATCCAGGCCGAGCTCGCCGCGGCGCTGGGCGAGCCGGGCGCGCCGACCGCGCTGCACGACGGCCAGGCGCACATCGACGACGCGCTCACCGGCCTCGACGCGGTGGGGCGGCCGGCCACGATCGCCGACATCGGCTCGGGCAACGGGATCCCCGGGCTCGCCCTGGCCGCGGTCCTGCCCGGGACGCATGTCTTCTGCGTCGAGGCCGCGCGGCGCAAGGCGGAGTGGATCGCCGCCACCGCGGCGCGCTGCGGACTCCCCAACGCCGAGGCGGTGTGGTCGCGGGCCGAGGGGTGGGACGGCACGGCCGACGTGGTGGTGGCCCGCGCGCTGGGGGCGTTGCCGGTGCTGTGCGAGTACGCGGCGCCGCTGCTCGCCGACGGCGGGCGGGCCGTGTTCTACAAGGGCGCGGTGAGCGCTGAGGAGGAGGCCGACGGCCGCCATGCCGCCGGCGTGCTGGGGCTGTCCGAGCCGACCGTCATCGCGGTGCCCGGGACCGAGCGCCGGACGCTGTGGGTGTTCCACCGTCTGACGCCGCCGCCCGACGGTTTCCCGCGTCGTGCGGGAATGGCGGTCAAGCGTCCGTTGCGCGCGGTACGTTCGGGAAGATGAGTCCCCCCCACCCGGTCTACGCGATCGCGAACCAGAAGGGCGGCGTGGGCAAGACCACCACGGCCGTCAACGTCGCCGCGTGCATCGCCGCCGCCGGCTACCGGACGCTGCTCGTCGACGTCGACCCCCAGGGCAACGCGACGACGGGGCTCGGTCTTGAGCGCAGCGGCACGGGGCTGTACGAGGTGCTCACCGGCGTGGTCAGCGCCGACGACGCGATCCGCGCCTCCGGGATCGAGCGGCTCGACGTGCTGGTGTCGACGCCGGACCTCGCCGGCGCGACGATGGAGCTTCCCCGCCTGCCGGGCTCCGAGAACCGCCTGCGCGACTGTCTCGCCGACGTGCGCGACGAGTACGCGTACGTGATCCTGGACTGCCCGCCGTCGCTCGGGCCGCTGACCGTCAACGCACTCGTCGCCGCCGACCGGGTGATCGTTCCCGTCCAGACGGAGTACTTCGCGCTCGAGGGGCTCGCCGGCCTGCTCGACACCCTCGACCTCGTCCAGCGCGAGCTCAACCCGCGCCTCACGGTCGCCGGAATGCTGCTGACGATGCACGACGCGCGCACGAAGCTCGCACAGGACGTCGAGGCGGAGGTGCGCAGGCACTTCCCGCAGCTCGTGTTCGAGACCGTGATTCCGCGCAACGTCCGGCTCGGCGAGGCGCCGAGCTTCGGCCGTCCCGTGATCCATCACGACCCCCACTGCGCCGGGTCGGAGGCGTACTTCGAGCTTGCGAAGGAGGTGGCTGCCCGTGGCTGAGCGGGGCATGGGCCGCGGCCTGGCGGCGATCCTGACGGCGTCGAAGCCCGACGAGCACGCGGCCGAGCTGCGCGAGCTGCCGCTCGAGCTGATCGCGGCCAACCCGCACCAGCCGCGCCGCGCGTTCTCCGAGGAGCCGCTGGAGGCGCTCGCCGACTCGCTCCGCGCCCGCGGCGTCCTGCAGCCGGTGCTCGTGCGCCCCGTCGCCGGCGGCCGCTACGAGCTCGTCGCCGGGGAGCGCCGCTGGCGCGCCGCCCAGCTCGCGGGGCTGGAGACGATCCCGGCGGTCGTACGCGAGCACGACGACGCCGAGTCGCTCGAGGCCGCGCTGATCGAGAACATGGCGCGCGAGGACCTCAACCCGGTCGAGGAGGCGCGCGCCTGCGCCCTGCTCACGGAGGAGCTCGGCCTCACGCGCGAGGAGCTCGGCCGCCGCGTCGGCCGCTCGCGCGTCGCCGTGTCGAACCTGATCCGGCTGCTCGACCTGCCCGACGACGTGCTCGCCCTGCTCGAGGCCGGCAAGCTCTCCGAGGGTCACGGCCGCGCCGTGCTGATGGCCGCCGACCACGACGTCCGCCGCCGTCTCGGCCGCCACGCGCACGACGAGGGCTGGTCGGTGCGCCGCACCGAGGACGAGGCGCGCGCGGCCAACGAGGCGGCCCAGCCGATCCACGTCCGGCGCCATCACGGCCCCCACCCGGATCAGCTGGCGGCGGCGGCGGACCTCGCCGACACGCTCGGCCGCGCGCTCGGCTCCGCCGTCCGCGTGACGCCGAAGGGCGACGGCTACAGGGTCACGCTCACGCTCGCCGATCACGCCGCCGCGGAGACCCTCGCGCAGCGCTTCGAGCGCTAGCTAGAATCGCCCGTCCTCCGGGCGATTAGCTCAGTCGGTTAGAGCGCTTCTCTGATAAGGAAGAGGTCCCAGGTTCGAGTCCTGGATCGCCCATAACAGGCGAGTGCCGGAGAGCCCTGCTGACGCGGGGCTTTCTGCTCAGGCGTCCGGCGGCGCCTCCATCGCCTGCATGTTGCGCATCATGACCTCCTCCGTCACCTTCAGTTCCTCGACCGGGCTGAACATCACCACCTCGGTGCGGGGCGCGTTGCCGATGGCGACGTGGCCCGGAGGGAAGTAGAACGCGTCACCGGCTTCATAGGTCTCCTCCTCGCCGGAGCCGTACCGGACGGTCCATGAGCCCTCGAGGACGTACCCCCAGTGCGGGCACTGGCATAGATCGTCCGGCAGGCCCTTCAGTAGAGGCGTGTCGTCCTGATCCGCCAGTTTGTACGTAATGAAGCTGGCGCGGTAGCCATCGAGGTCGGCGGCCCACTCCGCGACCGGGCCGTAGTCCGTTTCGCTGACGGTGTTCTTCGAAACCTTCGGCATCTCACGCTCCTCCGAGATCAGTGAACGGTTGGGGTCACCCTAATCCGGCCTCCAGGAATGCACCAGGGCGACGAAAAGCCAGGTCCGAGTCCTGGATCGCCTTGCCCTGGCGGTCGCCTGTGTCGCCTTACGCTCGCTATAGCGAGCGTTTCGCGACTCACATCGCGGTCCGCGTTCGTCGGAGAGCGGCCTTACCGGCGCACCCGCACGCGCCGCTTGGCGGTCCGTGGCGGCGGGCCCGGGTCGAGCACGGTGATCGTGTAGCGGCCCCTGCGGCGCAGGCGGAAGCGGACCCGGTGGGAGCGCGTCGTGCGACGGGCGACGATGCGCTTCCCGCGACGGAGGCTGATGCGCAGGCGCCCCGCGGTCGCCCCGCGGATCGAGACGGTCAGCCGGCGCCCGCGGACCTGGGCGCGAACGCGCAGCGGCTTGAAGCCCGGGCCGGGCAGCGGCGGCTGGAGCGCCAGCGGGCAGCTCGACGGCGCGAGCGAGGTGTTGATCGCCGTCGGCGGCACCCGCACCGCGCGGTCCTGCTCGAGCGCGTAGGCGAAGCCGAGCAGCGTGGGCTCGGAGTACGCCGGTCCCAGGAAGGTCAGGCCCTCCGGGACCAGGCCGTCGGCGCTGAAGCCGAGCGGGATCGTCACGGTCGGGTAGCCCGCCGCGGCGCCCTGGTTCACGTGGTCGGTGCCGGGAGCGATGATCGCCTCGGCGTCGCCCTCGGCGAGGCCGGCGTCGATGGACGCCGCGGCCGCGGAGCGCACTCCGGCCGACCCGGCGGGATACGCCGCCGCCTGCCCCGGAGTGGCCTCGCTGGCCTCGAGCAGGTTCTGGCCGTACCTGTAGGCCTCGGGGTGGGCCTGCGCGAAGGCGACGATCTCGCCCAGGGTCTTCACGGGCGCGTCCGGCTGCTCCTCGGCCAGGTAGGCGTTCAGCGACGCCTTGAACTCGTTCGGGATCAGGGCGATCTCGGCCAGCCCCGGCGAGACGGTGCTCCGGACCGACTCGATGCCGACGACCGTCGCCCCGAGCTTCTCCATCCGCTCGATCGCGGCGTCGAAGAGGGCGCGCTCCTCGGCCCCCAGCCCGTCGCGGACCTCGGTCGAGTAGGCCAGGCGCGCGCCCTGGAGCGCGTCGCGCTTGAGCGACGCGGTGAAGTCGCTGCCGGGCGGGACCTGCGCGCCGGCGGTGGCGGGGTCGCGCTCGTCGGCGCCGGCGATCGCGCCGAGCACGACGGCAGCGTCGGCGACCGAACGCACCATCGGGCCGGGCACGTCGAAGCTCGGCGCCAGCGGCAGGATCCCGGCGCGGCTGGCGATCCCGAGCGTCGTCTTGACGCCCACGACGCCGTTGGCGATCGAGGGGCTGATGATCGACCCCGACGTCTCGGTGCCGATCGTCGCGGCCGACAGCGCCATCGACGCCGCCACGCCCGAGCCGGTGCTCGAGCCGAGCGGGTCGACGCCCTCGCCGAAGGCGCTCATCACCTGCCCGCCCAGCGACGAGTAGCCGTTGGGCATGTCGAGGTCGACCCAGTTGGCGAACTCCGACAGGTTCGTCTTGCCGAGGATCACGGCGCCCGCCGCGCGCAGCCGCGCGGTGATGGTCGCGTCGCGCCCGGGGACCGAGCCCTTGAGCGACAGCGCCCCCGCCGTGGTCGGCAGGTCCGCGGTCCCGACGTTGTCCTTCAGCAGCACGGGGATGCCGTGCAGCGGGCCGCGGACCTGTCCCGCCCGCCGCTCGGCGTCGAGCTCGGCGGCCTGCTCGCGGGCGCGCGGGTGGACTTCGCGGATCGAGTTCAGAAACGGCTCGTAGGCGGCGATGCGCGCCAGGTAGGCGTCGACGAGCTGCGCGGAGCTGAGCTTGCCCGCCGCCATCCGCGCCTGGAGCTGAGGGATGGTGGCGGTCTGCAGATCGAGCCCGGCCACGGTGCGCGCGCACTCGGGCGCGCCGGCCTGCGCGCCGGCTCGCGGTGCGAAGGCGACGACGGCAGCGAGGAGCGTTGCGACCAGGAGCCCCAGGCGCATCGGCGCTCAGCGTACGCCGTCGGAGCCCCGCCGGGCGACGGTCGCGGCCGGGTGTGCACCCCCGGCCGCGCCCTCGAAGCGGCGGCTATGCGCCGTGCGGCCGCGTGCCGTGCCCGGTGTTCAGCTCGGACAGGAAGCGAGGCATGAGCATGAGGGCGGAGACCCCCATGAGGACGTAGAGCACGTCCGACACCGTGCCGGTACCGAAGATCTCGGCCACGACGTTCGTGTCGAACAGGCTGACGATCGCCCAGTTGAGGGCGCCGATGAGAACGAACCCGAGCCAGACCGGCTCCAGGCGCTTGATGAATTCCATCACTCCTCCTTTATGAGCGACGGCTTGTGGCATTGCGCACGAAATACGCGCGTACACGGACACGGTTACACGCAACCTGCGCATGCAATGGAACTGCCGCCTACAGTTCGCGCAATGACTCGCAGTCGCGCCCTTGCAGGCGGTGTTCTGGCGGCCATCCTGGGCGCGGCGGTGGCGATCGCCGCTCCCGACCGGACGACCACGCTGGGCTTCGACAAGACGACGCACTCATGGGAGGGCGGCCCGGTGACCGGTGTCCCGGAGGTCGGGTCGGTCGAAGACGACGACACCCTGCTCAAGCTCGAGGCGGGCGGCGCGCTCACGGTCAAGATCGCTCCCAACGCCGGCACGACGCCCGGCCTCGCCGACCTCGATCTCTACCTGTACCGGGCCAACGCGGCGGGTGACCCGCAGGGCAACGCGCTCAAGGAGTCCGAGACGGCGGGCAACGACGAGACCGTGAGCCTCGCGGAAGCAGCGCCCGGCAACTACCTCGCCCGCGTCAGCGCCTACTCGGGCATCGAGGAGGGCTACGACGGCAAGGCGACGCTCGTGCCCTCCGGCCCCGGCCCCGGCCCGACCGGAAGCGCGACCGCGACCGCGACCGCGTCGGCGACCGCGTCGCCCGGCGGCTCGGCGACGCCGACGGTGTCGCCCACGACGAGCCCGACGGCCACGCCCACCTTCCCCTACGGCTCGACCGACACGCTCCCCGAGGCGCGCATCACCAAGCACAAGAAGCGCATCAAGGCCCGCAAGCTCAAGCGCTTCCGAGGCCGGGCGGCGGACGACAAGGGCGTTGCGCGCGTCGAGATCGCGGTCGTGCGCAACGGCAAGAAGTGCCGCCAGATGGTCAACCGCAAGGCGCGCTTCCGCAAGCTGCGCAAGTGCACCGCACCGACGAAGTTCCTGCGCGCCAAGGGCACGACGCGCTGGAGCTTCAAGCTCAAGCGCAAGCTCAGGCGTGGCCGCTACACCCTCTACGCGCGCGCGATCGACAGCGCGGGCCAGGTTCAGGGCGGCTTCGGGCCGGCCAGCCGCAAGCGCTTCCGGGTCCGCTGAGCGTCACGCTCGCTGCCCACAGCGCAGCGGTCGCGCTGCTGCGCGTCGATCGCCCGCCGGCGAACGCGCTCGACCGCGGACTGCTGGAGGAACTCGTGGCCGCGGTGGATGGGATCGCCGCCGACCCGCCGGGCGCGCTGGTGATGACCGGGCGCGACGGCTTCTTCTCGGCCGGCGCCGACCTGAAGGCCGTGCCCGGCTACGGGCCGGACGACCAGGCTGCGATGGTGCACGGCATCAACGCCATGGCGCTCGGGGTCTACGCGCTGCCGTGCCCCGTGGTGATGGCGGTCAACGGCCACGCGATCGCGGGCGGGCTGGTGCTCGCGCTCTGCGGCGACGTCCGGGTCGCGTCGACGAGCGGGCGCTACGGCCTGACGGAGGTCAAGGTCGGCGTCCCGTACCCGCAGGCGGCGATCGGTGTCGTCCGCGCGGAGCTCGCGCCGCATGCGGCGCGGCTGCTCGGGCTCGGCAACGCGCTTCACGACGCCTCGGAGTGCCTGCGCCTGGGCGTCTTCGACGAGCTGGCGGAGCCGGACGCCGTCCTGCCGCGCGCGCTGGCGATCGCCGAGGAGCTGGCCGCGATGCCCGCTGACGTCTACGCGCGCACCAAGCGCGAGCTGCGCGGCGCCGCGACCGAGCAGATGCGCGCGGCGGCCGAGCGCGATCCGCTGCTCGACCGCTGGGTGGGTTAGGTGCATTCCGGTTCGCGCGGGATCCGCGCGCCCCGGAGAAAGATCCACCTATTGGAGTTCGGCGAGCGCGACGTACATGGGTACGCGCTCCGGAGCCAGTTGCTCGAGGTCCGCGCCCGTCTCCACGCGTCGACAAGATCGGGAGCGACTAACTCAGCGCGAAGGCACCGGTTCCGGTCGCTGCGGTCGCGAAGAACTCGGCCGGCGCCAGGGTGCCGGCGTTGACGCTTACGAACGCGTCCATCGCGGCCTGGTCGCCGTGGATGCCGCCGAGCAGCTCTTGCATCGCCGGTGGGGGCTGTTCAAGCGTCGCGAGCTCGGTGGTGAACTCGTAGATGCCAAGCGCAGCGGCGTCGCGTTCGTCGCGGTAGGCCGTCGTTGCGTCCTCGAAGCTGCATGTGCCGGCGAACGTCGCGTGGAGGGCGACGCTGCAGGATTCGGCGTCGCGGAACGCGTCGGTGATTCCCTGCGCAGTGATCGGGTCCTTGGTGTAGCCGGCGTCGCCGACGAGCATCCAACCGGGGCCAGACGGCCGGCGGAAGAAGTTCGGGCTCGCGCCTCCTTCGAATCGCTCGGTGCGCGTAGCGCGGCGCATGCGCGCTGCGAACTCAGGGGCGAGCTCGAGCGTCTTGAGGTAGTTGGCCTCGATGTCGGCGCGGTAGCTGGCGGCTTCGGCCAGCGGCCACCCGACGACCAGCATCGTCGCATCGTCGTTGGTCTGCACCGCCGCCCAGCCGCGGTCGGGCCGGATGAAGATCTCGAAGCCGTCGACGGGCAGATCTCTCCAGTACGTGTAGTAGCACCACTGCAGCTTGGGCTTCTCGTGGTAGCGCTCGGCACCGACCATCTTGGCGACGCGGGAATTGCGACCGTCGGCACCGACAACCACGCGTGCTCGCTCGGTGATGATGCGTCCGTCTTCTCCGCGACCGCGGATGCCGACGACGACACCGTCCTCGATGACGAGTTCGTCGACCGAGAAGCGCTCGCGCACTTCAGCTCCGGCGGCACGGGCGCCGTCGACCAAGATCTTGTCGAGCACGGTCCGGCGCGGCGCGTACGCGGTCGAGACACCCTCGTACGGATGGGTCGTACCGCTGATCGTCAGCGGCCCGAAGTCGAACGAGTAGGACTCGATCGGCGGGCAGCCGCTGGCGACGACAGCGTCCAGCAGTCCCCAGCGCTTCAGGGCCGCGACGCCTGGAGCGTGGACGACATGGGTGGAAAGGGTGTCGCTCGGGAAGCTGGCCGAGTCGAGTACCAGGACGCGGTGGCCTTGGCGAGCGAGCAGCATGGCGGTGGGTGCACCCGCGCAACGGGCTCCGACGATGATCGCGTCGTATGTCGTGGTCATTGCGCGAGCCTGTCAGCGTCGCGCCGCGACCACATCGGGCAACTCCCCTATTTCTGTGCTGGTCTCGAGCGAACGGCGTAGGCGGCCGCCTCCGCCCGACCGCTGAGGTCGAGTTTGGCGAGGATGTGGCCGACGTGATGTTCGACGGTCTTACGGCTGATGAAGAGGCGGTCGGAGATCGCCGGGTTCGACAGTCCGAGTGCGAGCAGAGCCAGCACCTCGCTCTCACGCTTGGTCAGTACGCCGTCGCGCTTGCGTTGTCTCGTCCTCACGCGAACGCCGAGGGAGCGCAGCAGCGCGGCGGCGGCGTCCGTGTGGCGCTGCGCCTGCAGCATCTCGAAGCCCTCGAGGGCGGCCCGGGCCTCGGCCCTCGCGACCTCTGGTCTGTCCATCGCCAGCAGGCCGGCCATCGCGAGTCGCACGCGCGCCACCTCCAGCGGCATCTCGGCCCGCAGGAAGCAAGCAAGCGCTTCGCGCAGCCTGCCCAGTGCGTCGCCTGTGCCGCTCGCGAGGCAGATCTGCCCCGCGGCGAAGGCGGCGGCCGCAGACAGGTAGTCGCTCCGATGTCGCTCGGCGCAGGCTGTCAGGCGATCCCTGGCCTCGCCCGCCGCGCCGAACGTGGCGGCGGCGAGGTGAGCCTCGACCAACAGCGCGAGCAGCGGCGCGGCATCTGTGCCTTCCGTGCGCGCCTGCTCGAGCGCCCGCTCGATGACGTCGCGCGCGATGGCGGGCCGGCCGGCGGCCAGGTGCAACGCCCCTAGAGGAGCGGCTGCGTCGGCCCGGCCGTCCAAACCCTCCAGAAGCTGCTCAGCTTCCTCGAAGCGACCTTGCAGAACACGTAGACCCGCAAGCCTGGCCAACGCGCCCCCTCGCAGCGCGCGGTGACCCAGGTCCCATTGGCCGACCGCTTCCGTGAGCGCGACATCGGCCTCCGTCCACCGTCCGGCCACCGTCAGGATCCCGCCGTAGTGCGTGTTGCAGAACGCTGCGACGCCAGGCAGACGGCGGCGTTCCGCGATCCCGATCCCGATCCGGATCCATTGGTCCGCGCGGGACACGTCGTGGGCGTGCTCGCACGCCATGAAGAGCTGGCAGAAGATCTCCTGAGCGGAGATGAAATCGTCGAGGTCTTCGCCGGCCACGGCCGCCAGTGCCTCGTCGAGCATCCTCATTCCCGCGTCCGTTCGATCAGCGCGCACGAGGCTCGATCCCAGGTACGCAAGCGCAACGAACTCCAGGTCCACGTCGCCGAACGCTCGGCCGGCCCCGATCGCGGACTCGTAGAGCTTCTCCTGGCGGCCGGGGTCGGGCTCGAAGAACCGCGCGACGTCCAGCGAAACCCAACCGCTCTCCAGAGCGCTGGGCCTGTCGCCCAACATCCGGTGAGCGCGCGCCAGCCACCCGCGCATGACCGCCGGCTCGCCGAGCACCGTGCCGTGCATGTAGCCGAGCATGCGCGCAACCCGCACCGCACCCAGGCGGTCGTCGGCGTCGCGATGAAGCGCATAGGCCTGCTCCCAACGCTCGATCGCTGCGGCGTGATCGAGTTGGAGATAGAAGGCCCGGGCCAACCCCTCCATCACCGTGCCGTTTCGCTCTCGTTCCAGGGCGACCTCGAACGAGCGTCGAGCACCAGCCGCGTCACCCGCCTGAAGCGCCGCGCGTCCCGCCGCGACCAGAGCCTCGACCGACGTTGTCACGCTCAGATCATCCCATCTGGCGCCGGTGTCGCTGACCCTACGGTCGGCCGCTGCGACCGTGCAGCGGAACATCGGCACTACAACCGGCCGATTGAGGACCGCGTCGTCGCCATCCGTCACCGCTCGGCGGCATACCTTCCGCGCTGACCCGGGCGGAGCGAGGTACGGGCTTTCAAGCCGCCGCTCATCGCCGCCCGAATCCCTGCAACCAAGGCGCGGACCGGAATCTAACCGGTGTAATGCTCCAGGCCGGATGGGCTCGCTCCCTCATCGCGCCGTCGGACCACGCAACGCGATCCGTGTCGCGTCGAGCGGCGCGCACAACGACCGGCGTCCGACCCGGAACAACGTGCTCAGCTGGCGCTCGATCAGAAGCTCGACAGCGGCGGCGGCTTGCTCGTGCCGTAGAGCCAGTTGCTGAAGAAGGTGTCGAGCTTGGCGCCGTTGAGCCCGCTCTCGACCTTGACCAAATCGATGAAGTCGGGCGTGGTGACGTTGCCGTACTTGTTGTCGGTTGCCCACTTCGCGAGCATCGCGAAGAACGCGGTGTCGTCGCTCATGAGTATGCGCAGGGCGGCGAGCACCATCGCGCCGCGGAGGTACATGGCGTTGGTGTCGAACAGTTGCGCCGCATTGGCGGGATTCGCCGGCGGGATCGTCCAGGTCATGCCGGGGTTGCTGTAGGCGCCGTCGAAGCGGGCTTGCGTGGTGGTCCCGCCGTCCGTCTCGCCGTAGTACCAGGACGAGAACTCCGCGAAGCCCTCGTTGAGCCAGATGTCCTCCCAGCGCGCGAGCGTGACGCTGTTGCCGAACCACTGGTGGGCGAGCTCGTGCGCGACGGTGCCGGTGCTGGCCGCGCCGCTGCTCGGATAGACGGGCTTGGTCTGGGTCTCGAGGGCGTAGCCGACGGTCGGAGCGTTGTCGACGATGCTCCCCGTCCAGCTGAACGGGTACACGCCGAACCGCGACGCGAACTCGGCGATCATGTCGGGCTGCTTGGCGATGGCGGGGGGAGCCGTCGCGAACATGGGGTCGCGCGCGTCGTAATAGTGCAGGCCCGCGTGGTCCGACTCCATCACGGAGAAGAGGCCGAGGGTGGCGGTCGAGAGGTAGGTCGCCATCGGGTGCGTCTCCTGCCACACCCAGGTCCGCATCAGGCCGTCGGTGGTGTTCGAGACGAGCGTGCCGTTGCCGACCACGGTGTGTGTGTCCGGGACGGTCATCGACAGGTCGAACGTGGCCTTGTCGGACGGGTGGTTGTTGTTGGGGAACCAGCCCATGGACCCCATCGGCTCGCCCACGACGAACGCGCCGTCGGAGGTCTGGATGAAGCCTTCGATCGAGCCGTCAGGGTCGGTGATCGTCGGCGGGTTGCCGGAGTACGCCACCGCGACGGTGAAGGTCGCCCCGTTCGCGATCGGCGTGGCCGGGGTGACGCGCAGCTTGTACGGGGCGGTCGCGGCCGGGCCCTGCAGGCGCTGCGTGGTCGCCGTCTGGCCGTTGACCGTGACCGTGGAGACCGTGAAACCGCGGAAGTCGAGACTGAAGCGGGTCAGGTCCTGGGTGGCGACGGCGGTCACCGTCGCCGTGCCCGACAGCATGTCGGTCGCGGGGACGTAGGTCAGGTCGAGGTCGTAGTTCTGGGCGTCGTAGCCCCCGTTGCCGAGGTTCGGCAGCAGGCGGTCGCCGAGCGTCTCGGACCCGATGGCGCTGACCGTGGGCGTCGCGGTCGGCGTCGCGGTGGCCGTGGCCGTCGCGGTGGCGGTCGCCGTCGCCGTGGCCGTGGCCGTGGGGGTGGCCGTCGCCGTGGCCGTCGCCGTGGGCGTGGGCGTCGCCGTCGGCGTGGGCGTCGCGGTCGGGCTGGGCTGGGCCGTCGGCGTCGGCTGCGGCGTCACGTAGGGGCTCGTCAGGGTCACCCGCTGGTTGCGGCAGGTGCGGCGTCTCGCGTCCTTGCTGCGGGCGCACACCGCCACGTTGTAGACGCCGTCACCGACGCCGCGGCTCGGGATCCGCGACGTGATCCTGAAGCGGCGCGGCCGGCCGGGGCGCAGGCGCCGGAGGACCTTGCGCCCCACCTGATGGGACGAGCCGAAGTTCGTCAGCGTGACGGTAAGGATCAGTCGCCGTACCTTTCGCCTGCGCGCCGTCGCGCGGCCGAGCACCGTGAACTGAGTGCCGGGAACGACGCTCGCGGGCACCCCCTGGGTGCGACTCAGCTTGACCGTCGCGAGCTTGCGCCCAGCATCGGCGGACGCCGCGACAGCGGCGGCGAGGATTAGTCCGAGCACGGCCAAACGACGCACTTCTCAGGCCAACATAGGGCCGGGGAGCCGCCGGGGGTGACACCTATACTCGGCGCCTTGCAGGAGATGGTCATCTACGGGGTGAGCTTCGACATGGTCGGCAAGCAACCGATCGTGCTTTTGAAGGCGGTCGACACCAACAAGTTCCTCCCGATCTGGATCGGCCACCCCGAGGCGGCGGCGATCCTGATGAAGCTCCAGGGCGCGACGACGCCGCGCCCGATGACCCACGATCTGCTGTTCGAGATGCTGGGCGAACTCGAGGTCAGCTGCGCGCGCGTCTCGGTCACCGAGTTGCGCGAGAACACCTTCTACGCCACGATCACGCTCTCGATCAACGGCCGCGACGTCGAGATCGACTCGCGCCCGAGCGACGCGCTCGCGCTGGCCGTCCGGGCCGGCGCGCCGATCTTCGCCGCCGAGGACGTGATGGCCGAGTCCGCGATCGAGTTCGAGCACGAGGTCGAGGACCAGGAGGAGGTCGTGGACAAGTTCAAGGCCTTCCTCGACGAGGTCACGCCCGAGGACTTCCTCGGCGGCGAGTCCTAGCCCGGCGCGGGCATTTCACGTGAAACGGCCAGCTCCAGGATGCGGCCGACGAGCTCGTCGAAGCCGATCCCCGCGGCGTCCGCGGCTTGGGGCAGCAGCGACGTGTCGGTGAGGCCGGGGATCGTGTTGGCCTCCAACACGGTCAGCTCGCCCGTGGTCCGCTCGAGCATCAGGTCCACCCGGGCGAAGCCGGCGCAGCCCAATGCGTCCCAGACCGCGACGGCGAGCTGCTGCGCACGCTCGGTCGTCTCCGCGTCGAGCGGCGCCGGGCAGACGAACTCGGTGCGCCCGATCTCGTAGCGGGCCTCGAAGTCATATGACGGTGAGCAGGCCTCGTCCCCGGCCCCAGTCGAGCTCGGGGCGCCGGACGGGGTGACCCGGACCTCGATCACGGGCAGAGGTTCGCCGTCGAGCAGCGAGACGGCCAGTTCGCGGCCGTCGATGAAACGCTCGAGCAGGATGCGCGAGTCGTAGGCGAAGGCGGCCACCAGGGCGCCCGGCACGTCGGCGTCCTCGCCGGCGAACCTGATCCCCAGCGACGACCCGCCCCGAGCGGGCTTGACGACGATCGGAAAGCCGAGCCGGCGCTCGATCTCCGGCAGTGCCGCGGCGGCTCCGAGGTCGCGGAAGGCGGACTGGTGGAAGGCGCAGTACTCCGGCGTCGGCAGGCCGGACTCGCGCAGGACGTCCTTGGCCAGCACCTTGTCCCAGGTGCGCGCCGCCGGACCGGGACGCGAGCCCGTGTAAGGGATCTCCAGCAGCTCGAGCAGTTCCTGCACGGAGCCGTCCTCGCCGTCCTCGCCGTGCAGGGCGACGAAGACGACCTCCGGGCGGGCATCCCGCAGCCGCGCCACGAGGTCGGCGCCGACGTCGATCGGCGTGACGTCGTAGCCGAGGCGCTCCAGCGCGTCCTCCGCCCGCGCAGCCGAGCTCAGCGACACCTGGCGCTCGAGCGACCTCCCGCCCTTGAGCACCGCGACGCGCTTCATGCCGAGCGGCGCTGCCGGATGTCGACGACGTCCGCCGCCGGCGTTTCACGTTTTACGGCCGCCGGCCGGCCGGTCAGCGCGGAATACAGCTCGAGCTGCTCCGAGACGACCTTGCCGATCCGCCGCACTCCCTCGCGGATCGCGTCCTCTCCGACGCCGGAGTAGTTGAGCCGCATCGACGAGCCGCCCCGCCCGTCGAGGAACGCCGCCCGCCCCGGTACGAACGCGACGTTCTCGCGCAGGCCGCGGGCCAGCAGGTCCGTCGTGTCGATGTAGTCGGGCAGCGTCGCCCATACGAACAGGCCGCCTCGCGGCGTCGTCCACGTCGCCTCGGCCGGCAGGTGCTCGGCGAGCGCCTCCAGCATCACGTCGCGCCGGCGCCGGTAGAGCCCGATCAGGTCGTCGACGTAGCGCCGCCAGTCGCCGTCCGCGAAGAAGCCGGCCACGAACAGCTGGGTCAGCGACGAGGAGCACAGGTCGGCCGCCTGCTTGCCGAGGTTCATCTTCGCCAGCACGGGCCGCGGCGCCGCCGCCCAGCCCAGGCGCAGCCCCGCGGAGAGGATCTTCGAGAAGGTACCGAGGTAGACGACGTAGTCCCCGCCGTCGAGCGAGTGGAGCGTCGGGTAGGGGTCGCCCTCGAAGCGCAGGAGCCCGTACGGGTTGTCCTCGAGCACCAGCAGCTCCCGCTCGCGCGCGAGCGCCACCAGCCGCCGCCGCCGTTCCACCGAGAGCGTCACGCCGGCGGGGTTCTGGAAGGTCGGGACGGTGTAGATGAACTTCGGCACGCGCCCCGCGGCGTCGAGGCGCGCGAGCTCGGCCTCGAGCACGTCGATGCGCATGCCGTCCTCGTCCATCTCGATCTGCACGACGTCCGCCTGGTACGAGCAGAAGGTCGGCACCGCGCCGGGGTAGGTCGGGGCTTCGGCGATCACGACGTCGCCCGGGTCGAGCAGCGTCTTGCAGACGAGGTCGATGACCTGCTGGCCGCCCGTGGTCACGAGCAGATCGTCGTCATGGATCCCCGTCGTCCCCTCGGCCGCCATCACCTCGCGGATGCACGCCTTCACCTCCGCCAGGCCCTCCGTGGGCCCGTACTGGAGCGCCCGCTCGACGGCCACGCCCTGCATCACGGCGGCGAATGAGCCGGGCGGGAAGGTGCTGGTGTCCGGAAGCCCGCCGGCGAGCGAGATCACCTCGGGGCGCTCGGTGATCGCCATCAGGTCGCGCATCGCGGACGACTTCATGACCTGCGTGCGTGCGGCGAACAGGCCGGCGTAGCGCTCGAGCTCGTGCTGCGTCGTGGGGCGCCGGCCGCCTTCTAAGGTCACGCCCACAAGGTTATGGACATGGTCCTCGACATCCTGCAAGCCGCCGGCATCGGCGTTGCGGTCGGCATCCGCCCCTTCCTGCCCGCCCTGCTGGTGGGCGCGCTCGCCGCCGGCGACCTCGGCGTCGACTACGGCGGCACCGACTTCCGCTTCCTCGAGGAGGCGCCGTTCCTACTGGCGATGATCGTGGGGCTGGTCGTGTTCGATCTCGTGCGGCGCCGCGGGGGCGAGGAGCGCCTGGACTCCGGACCCGGCCTGTACCTCCTCGGCGCGATCGCCGTCGGCGTCGCCGCGCTGGAGGGGGCGGGGTCGCTCGCCGACCGTGGCCATGCACCCGCCGCGGGGGTCGTCGCGGGCGCGGTCTGCGCGCTGCTGGCGCTGGTCGCGGTGCCGCCCCTGTTCACGCGCGTGCGCGCGCGACTCGACAGGGGAGCCGCCGGCCTGCTCCCGCTCTACCGCGAGGGGCTGGCGCTCGCCGCCGCCGGCCTGGCCGTGCTCTTCCCGCCGCTGGCGCTCGTGATCCTGGCCGTGCTGCTGGTCCTGCTCACCGGCTCGCGCCGGCGCGAGGGCGAGAAGTACGCCGGGCTGCGGATCCTGCGGTGACGAAGCTCGTCCTCGCCGTCGTGGACGCGATGAAGCCCGCGATGCTCGAGCGGGCGATCTCGACCGGCAAGGCGCCGGCAATGCAGGCGCTGACGCGAGCGTGGCCACTACCGCTCCGACTGCGTGGCCGCCTTCCCGTCGGTCACGCCGGTGTGCGCGGCGTCGATCGCCACCGGGGCGGGTCCCGACCGCCATCACATCCCGTCGATGAACTGGTACCACCGCAGCGAGGAGCGCTACATCGAGTACGGGACGAGCTTCGGCGCGTCGCGCGCGTTCGGGATCCGCGCGCTCGCTGACCGACACGATCTACAACATGAACGGCGAGCACCTGTCAGCCGACACGCCGACGGTGTTCGAGGCGCTCGACGACGCCGACGTGCGCACGGCGGGCACGACCTACCTCATGTACCGCGGCCGGCACGAGCACCAGCCCAACGACGAGACGGCCCTCGCCCGGCTGGCGACGCAGGTCTTCCGCAAGCCCGTCCTGGGGCCGCGCGAGTTCTTCTACGCCGACCTGTTCTCGTCCCGGCGCACCGGCTGCAAGGCCACGCTCGGCATGCCGGGGCTGCGGGACCGCCACTCGGGCTGCGTCGGGGCGTTCCTGATGGAGCACGACCTGTTCGACTTCCTGCTGCTCTCGCTGCCCGACAACGACACCTACTCGCATCGCAACGGGCCCAGCGCCCAGGTCACGTCGCTCGCCGAGGCTGACCGTCAGCTCGAGCGTCTGATGCACGCCGGCGGGGGACCGGACGCGTTCCTGGAGGATCACGCCGTGATCGTGTGCTCCGACCACTCTCAATCTCAAGTAGAGGCTGAGATCGACCTGTTCGCCGCGTTCGACGGCTTCGACGTGCTTCCGCCCGACCGCCGCCAAGCCGGAGCGAGCGCGAGATCGCGCTGTGCCCGGCGTCGCGCTCGGCCCAGGTCTACCTGCTCGACTCGGACGCGGGTGACGAGCTGCGCGACCCGCGTGGTGAAGACGGCGCTCGCGCTCGAGGGCGTCGATCTCGTCATCCACCGCACCGACCACCCCGACGGCGAGGCGGTCGTGCGCACCGCCGCGCGGCGAGCTGCGCTTCGGTCCCGGCGGCGACCTCACGGACCTGCGCGGCGGGCGGTGGAGCATCGAGGGCGACCCGGCCGCGCTGGAGCTCGACACGAGCGACGACATCGTGCGCTCGGCGACCTATCCGGACGCCCTCGGGCGGATCTGGTCGGCGCTGCGCTGCCGCCAGTCGGGCGACATCCTCCTGTCGGCCAAGCCCGGCTACGAGTTCACCGACTGGGGTGGGGCGCACCACGTCGGCGGCGGCTCGCACGGGTCGCTGCACGCCAACGACTCGCACGGCGTGCTGCTGTGGGCCGGCACCGGGCCGGAGGCGTCCGCCAAGGAGCAGTGGGCGCTGCGCGACGTGGCGCCGATGGTGCTTGAACACTTCGGGGTCACGGGATGAGTGCCGCCGCCGTGCGCGCCCTGCGCAACCCCGCCCACTGGGCGCAGCTGCTGCGCTTCTGCATCGTCGGCGGCAGCGGCTACGTCGTCAACCTGGCCGTGTTCTTCGCCTGCACCCAGCTCGGTGCGAACCACCGCATCGCAGCGGTGGCGGCGTTCCTGGTCGCGGTCACCAACAACTTCCACTGGAATCGGCGCTGGACGTTCGACGCCCGCGGTGGGCACGCCGGCTTCCAGGCCGCCCGCTTCCTCACCGTGTCGCTGTGCGCGTTCCTCTTCTCGCTGGGGACGCTCGAGCTGCTGGTCGAGGTCGCCGGCCTGCCGGCGCTGGCGTCGCAGGCGATCGCCATCGCCTGCGCGACGCCCCTTAGCTTCGTCGGCAACCGCCTCTGGAGCTTCAGACGCTGAGAGCTGCCGCCGCCGTCGCAGCCCTGGCCTGGCTCGTCGCCGCGGCGCCGGCGGGCGCGCAGACGGCGGGGTTCGATCCGGCCGACGAGCGAGTTGCAGGCCGGTCTCGCCGGCGTTCGCAGTCCCGGGCCGCGAGCAGTACCCGAGCGAGGTCATCGCCGCTGCGCGGGCGGTCCCGCAGGTGGCACGCGAGCTGCGCCGACATACTCGCATCGGCACCGAGCTCCGCGTCCGCGGCTCGCAGGAGTGGCAGGTCTCGTTCCGCGCCGGCGGGGACGACCGTGGCCGAGGTGCACGTCGACGACGCGTCGGGCGAGGTGACCGAGGCGTGGACCGGCATCCAGAGCGATTGGCCGATGGCGCGCGGACACCCCGGCGCCTTCGGGCGCAAGGCGGCGTCGCTGCCCGTCTGGCTCGCCTGCCTCGTGCTCTTCCTCGCGCCGTTCCTGCGGCCGCCGTGGCGGCTGCTGCACCTCGACCTGCTCGTCCTCGCCTCGCTGTCGATCTCGCTGGCGCTGTTCTCAGCGACGGCCACGTCGAGTGGTCGGTCCCGCTCGCCTATCCGCCGCTGCTCTACCTGCTCGCGCGCCTGCTCGCCCTCGCGCGCGACCACCGGCCGGCCGTGCCGCTGCGGCTGTGGGGGGCACGGTGGCTCGGGCTGGTCATCGTGTTCCTGCTCGGCTTCCGGCTCGCGCTCCAGGTCGTCAGCTCGAACGTGATCGACGTCGGCTACGCGGGGATGATCGGCGCCGACAAGCTCGCCCACCTGCGCGACATCTACGGCTCGTTCCCGGCCGACAACCCCCGCGGCGACACCTACGGGCCGCTCGCCTACCTCGCCTACGTCCCGTTCGAGCTGGTGTGGCCCTGGCGCGGGTCGTGGGACGACCTGCCCGGCGCCCACGTCGCGGCGGCGACGTTCGATCTCGCCTGCGCTGGCGGGGCTCTACCTGATCGGCCGCAGGCGCTCGCCGCAGCACGGACTGCTGCTCGCCTACCTGTGGCTGGCGTTCCCGTTCACCCTCTACGCGGCCAACTCGGGCGCCAACGACGCCCTCACCGGCGCGCTCGTCCTGGCCGCGGTCGCCGCCAGCAGCGGCGCCCTGGCCGCGGCGGCGGCGATGACCAAGCTGGCGCCGCTGGCGCTGCTGCCGCTGCTCGTCCGCACCCGCAGGGCGCTGCTCGGGGCGGTGGTCGTCCTCGCCGGTTCGCTGGTGCTGATCGTGATCACCGACGGCGGCCTCGGCGACTTCTGGCGACCGCGCCGTCCGCTTCCAGGCCGAGCGCGACTCGCCGTTCTGCGCTCTGGGGCCTCTACGACCTCGGCAGCGCTGCAGCTCGCCGCCCAGATCGGCGGTCGGCCGTCCTCGCGCTCGCGGCGGCGCGGGTCGCCCACGCCGACCGCTTCGCCCTTGCCGCCGCGGTCCTGCTCGCGGCCCAGCTCGTCGCCGGGCACTGGTTCTACCTCTACCTCGCCTGGATCCTGCCGCTCGTCTTCGTCGCGCTGCTGCGCCGCTACGACAGCGGCCGCAGCACCGGCTCGATCGAGGTCGCCGACCGCGACCCGTCGCACAGCGCACGAGCACGGCGTTGAGCCAGGGGTCGTCGGTCGCGGTGTCGTAGCGGACCGGCATGCGCGAGCGCAGGTGCGCGATCGAGTCCTCCTTCTTGACCCCGATCACCCCGCCCCGTGCGCCCGTCATCCCGACGTCGGTGATGTACGCGGTGCCGCCCGGGAGCACGCGGGCGTCGTTGGTGGGGACGTGGGTGTGCGTTCCCGACCACGGCGGTCACGCGCCCGTCGAGGTAGCCAGCCCATCGCCACCTTCTCGCTCGTCGCCTCGGCGTGCACGTCGACGAGACGTGGTCGGCGTCCGCGCACCTCGGCCAGCGCGGACTCGATCTCGACGAACGCGGGCCGCGCCGCGTTCGATGTACAGGTTGCCGCTGATCGCTGACCACTCCCAGGCGCACGCCGTCGCGCTCGACGACGCATGGTGCCGCGGCCCGGCTGCGAGGGCAGGAAGTTGGCCGGCCGCACGATGCGCGGCTCGTCGTCGAGGTAGCGGTAGACCTCGCGGTGGCGGTAGGTGTGGTTGCCGAGCGTGATGGCGTCGGCCCCGGCCGCGAAGATGTCGGCGGCGGTCTTGGCGGTGATCCCGACGCCCCCGGCGGCGTTCTCCCCGTTGACGACGACGAAGTCGACACCCAGCTCCTCGCGCAGCCCCGGAAGCAGCGCGCGTAGCGTGTGCCGTCCGGGGGAGGCGACGACGTCCCCGACGAAGAGGATGCTGGTCGGCACGGTGGAAGACGCTACGATCATGAGCGACGAGCCCGAGCAGGGCGCGTCCGAGGACGTCGACGTCCCCGCCGCCGCCGCGCGATCGAACCGGTCGTCGTCCCGCGCTGGATCCAGCTCGTCGCGCTGCCGCTCGCCGTGCTCGGCGCCTACGCGCTGCTGCGCGCGGCGGGCGTCGTCCTGCTGCTGTTCATCATCGCCGCGCTGTTCGCGCTGCTGCTCAACCCGTTCGTGACGCTGGCTGCGCCGCATCGGCCTGCCGCGCGGGCTGTCGGTGCTGCTCGTCTTCCTGGGCTGATCACGGTTCTCGTCGGCCTCGGCGCCGCTGCTCGCCGACCCGATCGCCGACCAGGTGTCGGCCATCCAGCACGACGTTCCCGACTACGTCGACGACGCCAACGCCGCGCTCGACGACGTGCAGGACTTCTTCGACGACAACGGCATCGACGTGCAGATCGCCGACCAGGGCCGCACCGCGCTGCAGACGCTCGGCGACCGCCTGACCGAGGGCTCGGGGAGCGTCGTCCGCTTCACGCGCGACGGCGCTGACGAAGCTCGTCGAGGCGTCGCTCGCGCTGATCCTGATCATCGTGCTGACCGTCTACCTGCTGCTCTACGGCGAGCGCATCGGCGCCGGCGTGCGCGCGCTTCATGCCCGCACGGCGACGGCTCGCCGAGGACGACTTCCCGACTGCGCATCCAGCAGGCCGTGCTTCGGCTACGTCCGCGGCCAGCTGCTCTTCAGCGCTGATCATGGGGACGAGCGCCGGCGTCATGCTGTTCGTGCTCGGCTGCGCTCGGGATCTTCCCCGACGGCAAGGACGTACGCGCTGGCGTTCGGCGCCTTCTTCGGCTTCGCGGAGCTGATCCCGTACGTCGGGCCGGCCATCGGCGCCGCCCCGCCGGTGTTCGCCGCGGCGCTCGGGTCCGATCCGATCGACGCGCTGTGGCTGTCGCATCGCCTTCATGGCGCTGCAGCAGCTCGAGGGCCACGTCGTCGCGCCCGAACGTCTTCGCCCAGGCGCTGCGCATCAACCCGATCCTCGTGATCCTCGCGCTGCTCATCGGCGCGCAGCTGTACGGCATCGTCGGCGCGTTCATCGCGCTGCCGATCGCCGCGATGCTGCGCGAGACCGTCGTCTACTTCCGCCGCCACCTCGTGCTCGAGCCGTGGCCGCGCGGCCGCCGCCGGCGTGGGGTCGGGCATCGAGATCTCAACGCCGCCCACCCCGAGCCGCTGCCCCGAGTGCGGGTGCGCGCGTGCACGAGGGCGACGTGGTGTGCACGAAGTGCGGGACCGAGCTCCCGGACGACGCGGCGCGCGTCCGCCGCCGCCTCATCGCGCGCCGGGCTAGCCTCTGCCGCGTGACGGAGGCCCTGCGCGCCGAGCGGGTGACCAAGCACTACGGCGCCCGCAAGGCCGTCGCACGGCGTCGAGCTTCAGGCCGCGCAGCCGGCGAGCGCGTGGCCATCATCGGGCCCAACGGCGCCGGCAAGACGACGCTGCTGCAGATGCTCGCGGGCGCGCTCGACGCCGACCAGCGGCACGGTGGCCACACGACGCACGCGATCGGCTGGGTCCCGCAGCAGGCGGCGGTCTACTCGAAGCTCTCCGTCGCCGAGAACCTGAAGCTGTTCGCGCGCCTCGAGCGCGTCGCCGACGTCGACGCGGCCGTCGACCGCTGGCTCGATCAGACGCGCCTCCGCGAGCGCGCGGGCGAGGAGGTCAGCCGGCTGAGCGGCGGCAACAGGCAGCGGCTCAACATCGCCGTCGGCCTGCTCTCCGAGCCGCCGTCGTGCTGCTCGACGAGCCGTCGTCGTCGCTGGACCCCCGCCAGCGCGAGGTGCTGTGGGAGTTCGTCGGCGGCGCTGGCCGAGCGCGGCACCACCGTCATCTACTCGACGCACAACGTCGGCGAGGCCGAGCACTACGCCGACCGCGTCCTCGTGCTCGCCGACGGCGAGCTGCTGTTCACCGGCACGCCGGCCGAGCTGCGCGGCGACGCCGCGCACTTCGAGGCCGCCTTCGTCCGCTTCCTCCACGACCAGGGCCACTGAGTGCGCTGGCTGCTGCTCAAGGACCTGCAGATCCTGCGCCGCTCGCCGCTGCTGGTGGCGACGCTCGTCCTGTACCCGGTGCTGCTCGCGCTGCTCGTCGGCGCCGCCACCAACGCCGGCCCGAGCAAGCCGAAGGTCGCGTTCGTCAACCTCGTCCCGAAGGAGAAGAACACGTTCTCGATCGGCGGCGAGAAGCTCGACGCGTCCAAGTACGCCGAGCAGCTGTTCAAGTCGATCGACCCGATCCGGGTCCAGACGCGCGAGGAGGCGCGCGCGCTGGTGGCGTCCGGCCGCGCGCTCGGCGCGCTGATCCTGCCCGCCCGACGCGACCGAGCGCCTGCAGAACGCCATCAACCTCTCGGGCACGCGAGCCGCCGGAGCTGGAGGTCCTCTACAACGCCGACAACCCGGCCAAGGAGCGCTTCGTCAAGTCGGCGATCGAGTCGCGCCTGGCCGAGGCCAACACCGTCCTGTCGCGGCGGCTGACGGAGATCGCCGCCAACTACATCGGGATCATCGTCGACGGCGGCGAGTTCTCGCTCTTCGGCCAGAAGTTCAACGTGCTCGGGCTGCGCAACTCGGAGCGGATCATCGACGCGGCGATCGCCTCGCTGCCGCGCGGGCAACCCGCAGCGCGGCGCGCTCGAGCAGGTCGCGCGCTTCGCCCGGCTCGCCTCCGACAACCTCGACGTCTCCAAGCCGATCCTCGCCTCGATCGGGCAGCCGGTGCGCGTCAAGCAGACGATCGTCAAGGGCAAGAGCTCGACGCTGGACTCGCTGGTCGGCGCCGCTGACGGTGACCGTCGCGCTGACGTTCGTGACGCTGCTGCTCGCCGCCGGCATGCTCGCGCTCGAGCGCGAGGAGAACGCGTTCGGCCGGCTGGTGCGCGGCCTCGTCTCCCGGCTCGCGCTCGTCGTCGAGAAGGTCGGCCTCGCGGCGCTGTGCTCGTTCGTCGTCTGCCTGCTGATGCTCGTCGTGCTCGGGATCGTTCGTCGACCTCGACTGGGGCCGGGCGCCGCTGTGGATCCCGGCGCTCGCGCTCGGCGCGCTGGGCTTCGCCGGGCTCGGCGTCGCGGTCGGCAGCGCTCGCGCGCGAGGTGCGCTCGGCCTCGCTGCTGGTGTTCGCCTTCTCGCTGCCGATGGCGGCGCTCGCGCTCGTGCCCAGCGGCGCGATCGCCGAGGCGCCGTACAAGGTGGTCGAGGTCGTCAACTTCGTGCTGCCGTTCAAGTGCCGCGCTGCAGGCGCTCGACGCCGCGATCAACGACGCCGAGCCCCGCCTTGCTCGGCCCGCTGCTGCACCTCGCGGGCCTGACGCTCGCCTTCGTCGGCGTCGCCCGCCTCGCGATGCGCCGCTTCGGCTGAGCGCCCGCCGCAACTAACGTTCAGACCCGGATGCCATTCCCGGCCACCCGCATGCGCCGCCTGCGCCGCACCGGGCTCCTGCGCGACCTCGTGCGCGAGACGCGCCTGGACGCCGCGGCACCTGTCTACCCGCTGTTCGTCCACACGAAGCCCGGGCGCGACCGCCGATCGAGGCGATGCCCGGCATCGACCGGCTGTCGATCGACGAGGCCGTGCGCGAGGCCGGCGAGTGCGCGGCGCTCGGCATCCCCGGCGTGCTGCTGTTCGGCCTGCCGGCGAGCAAGGACGAGGAGGGCTCGGGCGCGTGGGACGACGAGGGCGTCGTCCAGCTCGCCACGCGCGCGATCAAGGCCGCGCACCCGGACCTGCTCGTCATCACCGACCTGTGCCTGTGCGAGTACACGAGCCACGGCCACTGCGGCGTCCTCAACGGCGACGACTCGTCGACAACGACGCGACGCTCGAGCTGCTCGCGCGCACCGCGGTCTCCCAGGCCGAGGCCGGCGCCGACGTCGATCGCGCCGAGCGACATGATGGACGGCCGCGTCGGCCACCTGCGCGCGGCGCTCGACGACCACGGCTTCACCGACACGCCGATCATGGCCTACAGCGCGAAGTTCGCCTCCGCCTTCTACGGGCCCTTCCGCGAGGCGGCGGACTCGCGCGCCGTCGCGCGGCGACCGCCGCGGCTACCAGATGGATCCCGCCAACGGCGACGAGGCGCTGCGCGAGGTCCTGCTCGACGTCGCCGAGGGCGCCGACATCGTGATGGTCAAGCCCGCGCTGCCCTACCTCGACGTCATCCGCCGCGTGAAGGACCGCACCGAGATGCCGGTCGCCGCCTACAACGTCAGCGGCGAGTACGCGATGATCAAGGCGGCAGCCGCCAAGGGCTACCTCGACGAGCGCGCCGCCGTGCTCGAGGCGCTGACCGGCATCCGCCGCGCCGGCGCGGACATCGTCATCACCTACCACGCGAAGGATGTGTGCGGCTTGGCTGTAGCGAAGGTCCGCTCACGTAAGGGCGGCAGCGCCGTCCCGCTCGACGAGACCGACAAGCAGCTGCTGAACCTGCTGCAGGGCTAGCTTCCCGATCGCCCGGCGGCCGTTCGCCGCACGTCGCGCGAGCTCGCCGGCATCACCGAGGACGAGGTGCATCGAGCGCGCACAGCGCGCTGCTCGACAAGCGCATCATCCGCGAGATCACGCCGATCTTCGACACGCGCGCGCTCGGCTACGAGTCGATGCTCGTCGCCGCGAAGGTCGACGCCGAGTACCCGCACCGCGCCGCGCAGGTCATCAACTCGCATCCGGGCGTCACGCACAACTACCTGCGCAACCACGACTTCAACCTGTGGTTCACGCTCGCCGTCGAGCCGGGCTCGCCGCTGGGGATGCAGGGCACGCTCGACGTGCTGCCGAGCGGACGGGCGCCGAGTCGATCCGCCAGCTGCCGACGCTGAAGCTGTTCAAGATCCGCATGGACCTCGAGATGGTCGAAGGGCACCGAGGCGCTCTCGCAGGCGGTCGCCGCGCAGGAGCCGCTCGAGCTCGACCCGATCGAGGTGAGCGACGACGACGTCGCCGTCATCCGCGCCACGCAGGGCCCGATGCCCGCCGTCGCGGAGCCGTTCGCACCGGCCGCCGAGCGCCTCGGCACGACGCAGGAAGAGGTCTTCGCGCGGCTCGAGTCCCTGCAAGCGAGCGCAAGGGCCTGCGCCGCGTCGCCGCGATCCTCTTCCACCGCCGCGCCGGGCTTCTCCGCCAACGGCATGGGCGTCTGGAAGGTCCCGCCGGACCGGGTGCTCGAGGTCGGCCGCCAGATGGCCGCCACGCGCGGCATCTCGCACTGCTACGAGCGTCCCACCTACGCCGACTGGCCGTACGCGCTGTTCACGATGGCGCACGGGCGCTCCAAGGAGGAGTGCGACGCGATCCTCGACTCGATCGCCGCAGGCACCGGGATCAGCGAGCGCGCCACGCTGTACTCGAGCACCGAGTACAAGAAGGTGCGCATGCTCTACTTCACGGACGCGTTCCGGGAGTGGGAGCGCGAGTACGCGGGTGTCTAGCTCCAGCTCGGTCACGGACACCCGCTCGGCGGCGCTGTACGCGCGCGCCCTGAAGGTCCTTCCGGGCGGTGTCAACTCGCCCGTGCGCGCCATGCGCGCGATCGGCCGCGACCCGATCTTCGTCGAGCGCGCGGAGGGCGCCGAGCTCTGCGACGTCGACGGCAACCGCTACATCGACTACGTCTGCTCGTGGGGCCCGCTGATCCATGGGCACGCGCATCCCGCCATCGTCGCCGCGGTGACCGAGGCCGCCCAGCACGGGACGACGTTCGGCGCGCCGACCGAGCGCGAGGTGGCGCTCGCCGAGCTCGTCACCGTCGCGCGTGCCGTCCGTCGACATGCTGCGGATGACCTCGTCGGGGACCGAGGCAGCGATGAGCGCGATCCGCCTCGCGCGCGCCGCGACGGGCCGCGAGAAGCTGCTCAAGTTCGCCGGCGCCTACCACGGCCACGTCGACGGCCTGCTCGCCGAGGCCGGCAGTCGGGCCTCGCCACCGCGGCGCTGCCCGCGAGCCCGGGCGTGCCCGAGGCCGCGACGGCCAACACGATCATCGTGCCGTGGAACGACCCCGACGCGCGTGCGGGCCGCCCTCGACCGCGCACGAGTTCGCCGCGCTGCTGTGCGAGCCCTACCCGGCCAACATGGGGCTCGTCCCGCCGCAGGCGGGCTTCCTCGAGCTGCTGCGCGAGGGCGCCGACGCCAACGGGGCGCTGCTCGTCTTCGACGAGGTGATCTCGCGGCTTCCGCGTCGCCCCCGGCGGCGCGCAGGAGCTGACCGGCGTCGCTGCCCGACATCACGATCATGGGCAAGGTCGTCGGCGGCGGGCTGCCGGCCGCCGCGTACGGCGCGAGCCGTCGAGCTGATGGAGCGCATCGCGCCCGCCGGCGACGTCTACCAGGCCGGCACGCTGAGCGGCAACCCGCTGGCCACCGCCGCGGCGCTGGCCGCGCTCGAGCTGCTCGACGACGCCGCGTACGCACGCCTGTCGGCCACGACCGCCGCACTCGCCGACGGCCTGCGCCGCCGCGGCCGGCGAGATCGCCCGTCCAGGTCTGCCACACGACGGGCCTGCTCACCGTCTTCTTCTCCGAGACCCCGGTGACCGACTACGCCTCCGCCCAGGCCTGCGACCTCGACGCCCACGCGCGCTGGTGCCGCGCGCTGCTCGCCCGCGGCGTCTACCCGCCGCCCTCGCAGTTCGAGGCCTGGTTCCCGTCGCTCGCCCACACCGCCGAGCACGTCGCGCGCACGCTCGAGGCCGCGGAGGCGGCGTTCCGTGAGGCTGGCTGAGCGCCTGCGCGCGGACGGCGGGCTGATCGCGGCCGCCACCGCCGACGGCGACGTCCCGTTCAGCGCCGACGGAGGCGATCCGCGAGGGCGAGCTGCGCGCACTACGCGCGCGGCCGCGTGCTGCAGACCGGCGACCCGACCTGGCGCTGCTCGCCGGCGACCATCTCTACGCGCTGGGCCTCGCCGAGCTCGCCGCGCGCGGGGACCTCGACGGCATCACGCGGCTGGCCGGCATCATCGCCCGCTGCGCCCAGGCGCACGCCGAAGGTCGGCCTGCGGACGCGGACGGGCCTGGGCGGAATGTGACGCTTCGCACACGCCGGTCGCCCAGGCGCCTAACAATGGCCGCGACCGCATAAGATCGGGCTGCTCGATGCCGCGCAAGACCCCGAAGTCCAAGTACACCGCCGACCGCAACATCCCTGGCGCCTTCGAGGGCGAGACGGTCACGCGCCGCCGCCTGATGGTCGGGACGGTCCACGGGGCGGGCGCGCTCGCCGCCATGGGCTTCACGCTGCCGGTGCTCGGCTTCGCCGCCGGCACGCCGCTGTTCGAGCGCCCGCCCGCGATCTGGACCCCGGTCGGCAGCCCGGATGACTTCCCCGACGACACCTACGTCCCGAAGGTGATCACGATCGTCCAGGGCGTCGGCGAGATCGGCAAGACGACCGCCTACGTCCGCGCGCGCAACGACGAGCTCGACACCGACATCCAGTTCCCGGACGGCGTCGACTTCGTCGCGCATCTCGACGCGCTGCATGCACCTCGGCTGCCCCGTCCGCTACGTCGACGCGGCCAAGCGCTTCATCTGCCCGTGCCACGGCGGCGTCTACGACTTCACCGGCAAGGTCACCGGCGGCCCGCCCGTGCGGCCGCTCGACCGCTTCCACCTGCGCATCCGCAACGGCCAGCTCGAGGTCGGGCCGCGCTACTCGGTCAACTGCGAGTTCCGCGTCCACGAGAAGTACCGCGATCCCGGCGAGGACCTCGACGGGATCGGGCAGTACCTGTACCCCGGCCGCTTCTCGACCCCCAAGCAGTAGATGCCGATCCCCAAGCTGCCCCTCCCGCCCGTCCCGGACAAGCTCAGGCCCGCGCCCAAGCGGCCCGGGCTCCGAGCCGGCGCGCAAGCCGCTCGAGCAGGTCAAGGAGGCGGGGATCTCGGCGGCCGACTGGGTCGACGAGCGCACCTCGCTGTCCGGCGGCGCTGCGCTGGACGCTGTTCCGCAAGGTGCCGAAGGGGACGAACTGGTTCTACACGCTCGGGCTCGGCCGCGATGTTCGCCTTCCTCTCGCAGGCGGTGACCGGCGTCTTCCTGGCGATGTACTACCGGCCCGACGCCGCGGGCGGCGCGTACGAGTCGATCCGCCACCTGACCAACGAGGTCTTCCTCGGCGAGTTCGTCCGCGGCATGCACCGCTGGGGCTCGACGGTGATGGTGATCCTCGTCTTCCTGCACATGGCGCGGACGTTCTTCTGGGGCGCCTACAAGTACCCGCGCGAGCTCAACTGGGTGATCGGCGTCGTCCTGCTGATCCTGACGATGACGATGTCGTTCACCGGCTATCTGCTGCCGTTCGACCAGCGCTCCTTCTGGGCGACGGTCGTGGGCGTCAACATCAACGGCACGGGCCCGTTCGTCGGACCGTTCCTGTCGGACTTCCTGCGGGGTGGGGCGGAGTTCGGCGCGACGACCCTGCCGCGCTTCTACGCCATCCACATGATGCTCGTGCCGGGGGCGATCGCGGCGATGATGGGCCTCCACCTGTACCTCGTCGCCAAGCTCGGCACCACTGCGCCGCCGTGGCTGAAGGTGCCCGACAACCCGGACCTCCGGACGGACGAGGTCTAGTGGCCCCTTCCGAGACCCCGATGACCACGCAGGTGAGCCACGGATGAACCAGCGCGAGAAGGAGCAGTACCTCCGCGAGTACGCCCTGCACAAGGCGGCGGGCAAGCCGTTCTTCCCGTACGCGGTCGCCAAGGACTCGATCATGGCCGCGATCGTCGTCTTCTCGATCATCATGATGGCGCTGATCTTCGGCGCCGAGCTCGGCCCGAAGGCGGACCCGACGACGACGACCTACGTCCCGCGGCCCGAGTGGTACTTCTTCTTCCTCTTCGAGCTGCTGCGCATCATCAAGCCGGCGGTGCTGACGCCGGTGGCGACGATCGGCGTGCCGACCATCTGCATGGTCCTGCTGTTCCTGCTGCCGTTCTATGACCGCAGCCCCGAGCGCCGGCCCGAGCGCCGGCCGATCGCGACCGCCGCGGGCATCTTCACGATCGCCGCGATGGCGTACCTGACCTACCTCGGCGCGTCGGCCGGCTCGCCGAACGAGATCGACATGAAGGTCGCGCCGCGCTACCAGGCCGGCAAGCTGGCGGTGGCCCAGTCGGGCTGCCTGGCCTGCCACAAGATCGGCGAGAACGGCGAACACGCTCGGGCCGGACCTGACCCACATCGGCGACAAGGTGCAGCGGGGCGCGATCGCGCGGACGCTCGAGAACCCGACCGCGCCGATGCCCTCGTTCCGGGACCTGCCCGAGGAGAAGAAGACGGCGATCGTCGACTTCCTCGCCTCGCTGCGGTCCGGCAACGAGTCCACCAACCCGATCGAGTAGATGCCATCCGCGGCGGCCCGGACGGGCACGCTCGCGGAGGGCCAGGTGCGGGCGATGTTCGACCGCATCGCGGGCGTCTACGACGTCATGAACTCGGTCATGACGGCCGGGCTGCACCACGAGTGGCGCAGCCGCGCGGTCGACCTGGCCGAGGTCGGGCCCGGGTCGCGCGCGCTGGACGTCGCCACGGGTACCGGCGACCTGGCGATCGCGCTGGCCGCGCCGCGGCGCCCAGGTGGTGGGCTCGGACTTCTCCGAGGGAATGCTCGAGCGCGCGCGCGAGAAGGCGCCGGCGCTCGACTTGCGAGTGGGCCGACGCGCGCGACCTGCCCTACGGCGACGACGCCTTCGACGCCGCGACGGTCGGGTTCGGCGCGCGCAACTTCGGCGACCTCGACGCCGGCCTGCGCGAGATGGCGCGTGTCGTGCGGCCGGGCGGCAAGGTCGTCGTGCTCGAGATCACCACGCCGACGCGGCCGCCGCTGTCGACGTTCTTCTCGATTGTGGTTCGATCGCCTCGTCCCGCTGCTCGGGCGCTTCGACGACGCCTACACGTACCTGCCCGCGTCGGTGCGGCGCTTCCCGGACGCACAGGCACTGGGCGGCCGGCTGGTCGCCGCCGGGCTGACCGACGTGCGCTGGCTGCTCACCGGCGGCGGCATCATCGCCATCCACCACGGCAGGGTCGCTGTAGTGGCGTCCGCCGAGGCGGTGACTCGCGGTCATCGAGGCGGCCGGCGACCACGTCCCCGCCCTGATGGAGCGCCTCGAGGCGCGGCTGCTCGAGCTCGCCTCCGAGCACGGGGAGGTGCTCGGCGCCCACGCCCGCTCCACGATCGCAGCCGGCGGCAAGCGGTTGCGGCCCGCTGCTGGTCATGCGTCGCCGCGGGCCGCGAGACCGTGCCGCGACCGGCTGCTGCGCGCGCCGCGGCGGTCGAGCTCGTCCACTCGGCGACGCTCGTCCACGACGACGTGCTCGACGCCGCGCACCTGCGGCGCGGACGGCCGACCGTGTTCGCCGCCGGCGGGCGCCTGCTGGCGACCGCGACCGGAGACCTGCTGTTCGCGCAGGCGTTCGCGGAGCTCGCCCGCAACGGCAGCGTCGAGGAGATCCGCGTTCTCTCGGATGCGTCGAGCGCCCTGGCTCGGGGCGAGCTGCTCCAGCGCGAGGACGCGTGGGACGCCGGCATCACCCGCGAGCGCTACCTGCACCGCTGCGAGCTCAAGACCGCCCGGCTGTTCCAGGCGGCGTGCGAGCTGGGAGCGCTGGAAGGCGGCGGGCCCGCCGACGTGCTCGGCGCGTTCGGGCGGCGCATCGGGCTCGCCTTCCAGCTGCTCGACGACGTGCTTGACGTCGCCGGCCCGGCCGAGCGCACCGGCAAGCACCGCGGCACGGACCTGCTCGACGGGACGGTCACCCTCCCGTTCATCCTGGCCGGCGTCGACGTGGACCTGCGGGCGATCACGACGCCCGGGGAGGCCGAGGCGCGTGTGCGACCAGATCGCCGCGACCGGCGCGCTCGACGCGGTCCGCGCGGAGGCGCTGGCGATGGTCGCCGAGGCCAAGGCCGCGCTGCCCGCGCTACCGGAGGGCCAGCGCGGCGTGCTCGAGCTCGTCGCCGACGGCGGTCGTCGACCGGTACAGCTAGCGCGTACCGCGCGAGGAGATCGTCGCCAGCCCGTCCTTGCCGGTGATCCGCGTGCGATCGGAGTCCGCGCCGGGCGCGTCTCCGTAGCGGCGGGCGTAGGTGTGGTTGTTGATCCCGCTGCCGACGCGGGTGTACAGGCCGAGCATCAGAGCGATGCCGAAGACGATGATGAAGGCCAGGAAGATCAGGCCGCCGTTGTCGAGGAGTTCCGCCATGCCGTCAGGTTCCCGCGCGCCGGTGCGCGCTTGTGTGACGTGCGGCCCGAGTGTGACCGAGGTCGCTTAGAAGTCTTCGGGGAGGATGGCGTCGGCCGACAGGGCATGGACCCAGCGGTCGATCTCGTCCTCCATGTTCGCCCGCGTCAGCCGCTTGAGGTCGCGGATGAGCGCCTCGGTGCCGCGGTCGAGCTCCTCGTCGAACGAGTCGACGGCATCTCTGCGAAACAGTTCGGTCGACTCCCATTCGCAGTTGGGGCAGCGCAGGGAGACCTCCCAGTGCACCGCGTCGTGCTCGGCCCACTCGACCGGGTAGACGAGGTGCGCCCGGCAGTCGGGGCAGATGTGGATCTCGCGCGCCGGCTGCGTGCGCACGGCGGGCGGCGGCTCGGGCTCGAAGTAGACGACCTCGATCCTGCGACCGGAGGGAAGAACGACCTTGCGGACGTAATGGTGGTTATCGGGGCTGGCGGGCATGGCGGGGTACGGCGGCGGTTATGGAGGGCGTTTCGGCAAAGCGTCCGCCGACCTTGAATCCGCGGCGGTGACGTGCTAGGGCGAATGGCTAGGCTGGGACCTGGTTTCGTCCAGACAACGGGCGAGCACACCAATCTCTGACGCATGGGCCCAATCGGACTACCTGAGCTGCTGATCGTCCTGTTCGTGGTGCTGCTGATCCTCGGGCCCAAGCGGCTGCCGGGGCTCGGCCGCTCGCTCGGGACCGGGATGCGCGAGTTCAAGGACTCGATCACGAAGAAGGACAAGGAGCCCGAGCTCACCGCGGGCGAAGCCGAGGACGAGCGCGACCCCATCACCGGCGAGGTCGTCCCCGAGTCACGCCGCTAGATGATCGCTTCGATCATCTAGGGCGACGATCCGATGGCCACCGCGCTGCGCACCGTCCGCCACGAGGACCAGCTCAGCCTGGTCGAGCACCTCGACGAGCTGCGCACGCGGCTGATCGTCTCGCTGTTCGCGTTCCTCGTCTGCTTCGGCCTGGCGTTCTGGCAGAACGACGCGATCCTGGAGATCGTCAACCGCCCGTTCATCAAGGCGACGTCGGGCCAGAAGGCGAAGGGCGCGCTGGCCAAGACGCGGACGTTCAACCGCAGTGTCGGCGACTTCGCGGCCTCCGCATCGGCGTTCGCGGCCGCGGTCGAGGCGGACAGCGACGCCAGCCCCGCGACTCAGGGCAGCCGCCGAGCAGCTGCGCGAGCAGGGCGACAGCGCTGGCGGGCGAGCATCCCTCCCGCGGAGCGCCAGCCGGTCACGCTGGGCGTGGCCGAGCCGTTCACCTCGACCTTAAGGTGGCGGCCTACGCCGCGCTGCTGTTCGCGCTGCCGATCATTCTCTGGCAGCTGTACGCCTTCGTCTTGCCGGCCTTCTCGCCGACCGAGCGCAGGGTCGCCCTGCCGCTGATGATGATGGTCCCGTTCCTGTTCGTCGCCGGCGCCGTGTTCGCGTACTACGTCGTGCTGCCGAGCGCGATCAGGGTGCTGCAGAACTTCAACTCGGACAACTTCGACATCCTCGTGCAGGCGCGCGACCTGTACCAGCTTCACGATCCTCACGTGCATCGGCATCGGGCTCATGTTCCAGATGCCGATCGGCATCCTCGGCCTCGTCCGGATGAACATCCTCAGTCGGTCGCGCAGCTGCGCTCGAACCGCCGCTACGCGATCCTGATCATCGCGGTGCTGGCGATGCTGCTGCCCGGGCACCGACCCGGTGACGATGCTGCTCTCGATGCTGCCGCTGGTGATCCTCTACGAAAGCTCTATCCTCGATCGCCGCTCTGCTCGACCGGCGCGCGCGCAAACAGGCCGCGCTCGAGGATCTCGAGGAGGGCGCCCTCCAACCCGACGATTAGTGGCCCACTGATGCTCTTCGACCTTCGCGGCCGCGGCCGCCAGAGACACCATCAAGATCGTCTACATCACGCTCGCCTTCCTGATGGGCGGCGGCCTCGTGCTGTTCGGCATCGGCGGCAACACCAGCGGCGGCCTCGTCGACGCCATCACCGGCCCGGGCTCGGGCGGCGACACCGGCGCCGAGCGCTTCCAGAAGCAGATCAAGGACGCGCGCGCCAGGCTCGCCGCCAACGGGCGCGACGAGGCCGCGTGGGTCGAGCTGATCCGCGCGCAGGCCAACCTCGCGGGCACGGGCGAGCAGTTCAACTCGGCGACCGGCGAGTACACCGAGGCCGGGAAGGACGACCTGCGGGCGGCGACCGAGGCGTGGAAGGACTACCTGGCGATCGAGCCGAGGAACAAGGAGGAGCAGGCGCGCGTCGCCTCGCGCATCGTCCAGGCCTACGCGGCGCTCGAGGACCTGCCCAACCTCGTCCAGGCACAGGAGATCGTGGCGCTCAATCGCGACGCGGTCGGGCCGTACGCGGCGCTGGCGCAGTACGCCTATCTGGCGGGCCAGACGCGCAAGGGCGACCTCGCGTGCGAGAAGGCCGTGGAGCTCGAGGACGCCGAGCAGCGCAACCAGCTCCGCGGTGACTGCGAGTCGTTCAAGCAGCAGGGCGCCCAGGCGGCGATCGCCTCGGTCACGCCGGCACCGGTCACGCCCACGCCGGAGGCGACCAAGGAGGCCGCGGAGAAGCCCGCCAAGAAGGGCAAGGGCTCCAAGTAGCCGCGCTATCCTGCGCCGCCGCGCCCCTGTAGCTCAACTGGCAGAGCAGCGGACTCTTAATCCGAAGGTTGAAGGTTCGATTCCTTCCGGGGGCATCGCTGCGCTTGACTCGTGCACGAACATGTGTTCGTGCACGCCGCGATCCTCCACGCCGACCTCGACGCCTTCTTCGCGTCCGTCGAGCAGCGCGATCGCCCGGAGCTGCGGGGAAAGCCGGTGGCCGTCGGCGGCGGCGTGGTCATGGCCGCGAGCTACGAGGCGCGCGCGTACGGCGTCCGCTCGGCGATGGGCGGGCGGGAGGCGCGGCGGCTGTGCCCGCACCTGCTCGTCGTCCCGGGCCGCTGGGAGGCCTACCGCGAGGCGAGCGAGGCGGTGCGCGCGATCTTCGCGGCGACCGGCGCACGCGTGTCCCCGGTGTCCGTCGACGAGGCGTTCCTCGATGCCCGCGGCCTCGACGACCTGCCGCGCTCCATGGCCGAGACGATCCGGTGCGACGTGCGCGAGCAGGTCGGGCTGCCGATCACCGTCGGTGTGGCGCGGACACGGCTGCTGGCGAAGATGGCGGGCAATGCCGCCAAGCCCGACGGACTCAGGGTCGTCGAGCCGGCCGAGGAGGACGACTTCCTGTTCGGGCTCCCGCTGGAGGCGATCTGGGGGCTGGGCTCCTCGAGCGCGCGCAAGCTCCACGCCCGCGGGCTGCGCACCTGGCGCGACCTCGAGGAGCTCTCCGGCTCCGACCTGGTCGCGATCCTCGGCAAGGGCCCCGGTCGCAACATCCACTACCTCGTCGCCAATCGCGCCACGCGGCCGCGCCCGGTCACGCGCCGGGGCCGGGTCTCCTTCGGCGCGCAATCCGCGCTCGGCCGGCCCCGCTTCGAGCCCTCAGAGCTCGACGCTGCGCTGGCGCGCGTCACCGAGCGGGTGACCGAGCGCATGCACAAGCGCGCCCGCGTCGGCCGCACCGTCGTCCTGCGCCTGCGCTTCGGCGACTACACGCGCGCCACGCGCTCGACCACGCTCACGCGCGCGACCTGCGAGGCGCCGACGATCCTGGAGGCGCTGCGCGCGCTGCTGGCGGAGGTGATGCCAGACGTGCGCCGGCGCGGGCTCACGCTCGTCGGCGTCACCGTCACCAACCTCGACCAGCTCGCCTACGAGGGTCAGCTCAGCCTCGACGTGGCCTAGGCACGCGCACCGTCGGACGGCTCGTGCGGCCGCCCTTCAGCGCGGCCACGACGCGCACGCGCCCACCGCGGCGCAGCGCGCGGCGTCCGGCGGTGGTCAGCCGCAGCGACACCGTCCGCGTGCGGCCGGCAGCGACGCGGAAAGTGCCGCGGGCGTACGTCGGCGGGCGGCGCCCGGCCGGCCTGCGCACCGTCAGGCGTCCCTGGCAGGGCGTCGCCGAGCGGCACGCCAGCGTCACCCGCACGCGCGCCCCCGCGCGCCGAACCTTCGTCACGCGGACGCGCCGCGCCGCGGGCGCGAAGGCTTCGGACGAGGGGACCGTGACCCTCCACATCGAGCGGCCGAAGGTGGCGACGAACAGCTGGTTGGTGCCCTGGTGGTAGCGCAGCTCGTGCACCGGCGCGAGCGGCAGGTTGGCGCCGATACGCAACCAGTGCGCGCCGCTGTCGATCGACGCGAAGACACCGAGATCGGAGGCGACGACCAGCAGCGATTCGCCGATCACGTTGACGTCGTTGAGCGGGGCGGCCGGCAGGTCGCCCGTGATGTTCGTCCACGAGTTCCCGGCGTCGGTCGTCTTGAGCAGGTAGGCGGGCTCGTCCCCGGCGCGGAAGCCCGAGTAGGTCACGTAGGCGGTGTGCCCGGTCCGGTCGCGCGGGTCGGGCTGGACGCGCGTGATCCACGCTTTCGGGAGGTCGGGATCCGACGACTTCTGCCAGCTGGCGCCGTCGTCGACGGTCGACCACAGGTTGCCGTCGTCGGTGCCCGCGTAGATGACGCCGGTCGGCTGGCCCGCCGGACCGATCGTCGTGAGCGAGCCGTAGGACCGGTAGTCGGGGTCGGAGTCGGGTTGCGGGCCGTCGGAGAGGTCCCCGGAGATGGGCGTCCAGGTGCGCGCGTCGTCGGTGGAGCGAGACATGATCTCGCCGCCCGTGTAGACGACGCTGTCGTCCTCGGGGTCGAACTCGATCGGCGTGAACCAGTTCTTGCGCGCCGACACAACCCTGCTCGTCGAAGTACTCGTCGTCGGCGCCGCTGTTCGCGCCGTTGCGGTTGACGAAGCACGCCCCGTACTGCGAACAGCCGTAGACCGTGTTCATGTCGGTCGGCTTGATCAGCGTGCGCTCGCCGTCACCGCCGCCGTAGGGCGCCCAGATCCCGTCGCCGTCGAACATCTTGTTCACGCCGTTGTCCTGCAGCCCCGCGACCAGGCGCGTCGGATCCTGCTCGGACACGTCGAGCGAGTACAGCTGGCTCCAGGGCTGGTACTCGGCGAACTCGTACTGGTCGCCGCCGTCGTCGGAGCGGTACACGCCGCCGTCGTTGCCGAGGTACACGCGGCCCGGGACCTTCGGGTCCCACGCCATGGCGTGCTGGTCGGCGTGGACCTGGCTGTTCGCCTCTGAGGTGATGCCGCCGTCACGCGAGCGGATCAGCGACACGCCGGCCACGAACACGTCGTCGGCATCGTCCGGCGTCACCCACACGCGGCCGAACCACCACGCGAACGAGGACGAGGCCTGGATGATGTTGGCGTCCACCGTGGGGACGAGGAACGTCGCGCCCCCGTCGGTGGACTTGTAGAGCCCGAGGTAGCGCCCCGTCTGCACCTGCGCGATGACGTACACGACGTCCGGGTCCGAGGCCGCGATGGCGACGCCGATGCGTCCGAGGATCGGGCTGCTGGCGAGGGTCGGCCCGCCCGTGCGCGTCCACGTCTCGCCGCCGTCGGTGGAGCGGAACAGGCCCGAGCCGGTCCCGTAGTAGCGGTGCTCGTTGGGCCCGCGCTTGTGGTCCCACATCGCAGCGAGCACGACCTTCGGGTCCCTCGGGTTGATCGCCACGTCGGTCGCGCCCGTGGTCCCGCTGTCACCCGCCAGCACCAGCTTCCACGTCTTGCCGCCGTCATCGGAGCGGTACACGCCGCGCTCGCCTCCCGGCTTGTACAGGTTGCCGGTGGCGGCGACCCAGATCCGCTTCTCGTCCGACCGGGTCCACGACGATCCGGCTGATCCGCGAGGTCCCCCTCAAGCCGATCGAGCGCCACGTCCGCCCTCGGTCGTCGGACCGGTAGACCCCGGTGCCGCCGTAGGTGATCGAGCCGCCGCCAGGGCCGGCCTCGCCCGTACCCGCGTAGAGCACGCCGCTCGGCGTGATGGCCAGCGCGCCGATCGCCTGCGTCCGGTCGACCGGCCAGACCGACGAGAACGTCCTGCCGGCGTCGGCGGACTTCCACACGCCGCCCGAGGCCGCAGCGACGTAGATGGTGTCACTGAGCGCGGGGTCGACCGCGATGTCGAGGACGCGGCCGCCGATGTTGGTCGGGCCCGCCAGCTCCCACTCGGCCCTCGCCACCGCCGGGGCGACCCTCGCCGTGTAGCGCCCGATCGCCCGGGCGCGGCGCGCGGCGCGCGGGAAGACGTCGGTCGGCGCGACGTCGTCACCGCTGAACTGGCGCTGCAGCATCGCCGCGATCGGCTCGGTGAGCTCGGCGCTCTCCTCCTCGGCCTCGCGCTGCGCGGCGGGTGACCCGCGGCGGTCGCCGGGTCCGCCGAGGGTCGCCCACAGGAACACTGCGGCGTTGGAGAGGACCAGCGCCGCGCACAGCGGCCCAAACCAGGACTTCATGTGGCGTCAGGATGGCACGGCCAGGCCGCGCGCGCGTAGGCTCCGCCCGGTGACCACCTATCTCGCGTCAGTCGACGGGGCGATCGCGCCGTCGCAGGAGTCGACCATCAGCGTGACCGACGAAGGGCTGCTGCGCGGCGACGGCGCCTTCGAGGTCGTGCGGCTCTACGGCGGGCGGCCGTTCGCGATGGATGAGCATCTCGCCCGCCTGCGGCGCAGCTGCGAGGGCATCCGGCTCGAGACCGACGTCGTGGCGCTGGAGCGCGAGATCGCGGCGCTGCTCTCCGAGGCCGAGCCACTCGACGCGCTGCTGCGGCTCGTGGTCACGCGCGGCGGCCGGCGGATCGCGATCGTCGAGCCGCTGCCGCAGACCCCCGACGCGGCCCGAGTCGCGACCGTCACGTTCGCCCCCAACCGGATCCTCGACACGCTCAAGACGCTGTCGTACGGAGCGAACATGCTCGCGGGCCGGCTCGCCAAGGAGCAGGGCGCCGACGAGGCCCTGTTCGTCACGCCGCACGGCCGCGTGCTGGAGGGCCCGACGTGGTCGCTGTTCTACGTGCTCGACGGGCAGCTGTCGACCCCGCCGCTGAGCGAGCGCATCCTCGAGTCCATCACCCGCGACCACATCCTCGCGCTCACCGACGCACGGGAGCGCGAGACGACCGTGGACGACCTTCCCCGCTTCGAGGAGGCGTTCATCGCGTCGAGCCTGCGCGAGGCGATGCCGATCGCGAGCATCGACGGACGCGAGCTTGCGGCGGCTCCGGGTCCGGTCACCCGCGAGGTCTCCCGGCGCTTCAACGAGCACGTCGAGCAAGCGCTCGCTTGAGGGTTCTCACCGTGATCGGGAACCGGCCGCAGTTCGTCAAGGCGGCGGCGGTCTCGGCGCGCCTGCGCGAGGTAGCGACCGAGGTGATGGTGCATACCGGCCAGCACTACGACGAGGACATGTCGCACGTCTTCTTCGACGAGCTCGGCCTGCCGCGGCCCGACCACCAGCTCGAGCTCGGAGGCGGGTCGAACACGAGCCAGACCGCTCGGATGCTCGCCGCCGTCGGCGAGCTCGTGCGCGCCGAGGCGCCGGACGTCGTGCTGGTCTACGGCGACACGAACTCCACCCTGGCGGGCGCGCTCGCCGGCGCGCAGGCGCGCGTGCCGGTCGCCCACGTCGAGGCAGGGATGCGCTCGTATGACCGCGCGATGCCCGAGGAGCTCAACCGCGTGCTCACCGACCACGCCTCCGACCTGCTGCTGTGCTCCTCGGGCGTGTCGGCTCAGAACCTGCGCGACGAGGGCGTGCCCGGTCGCGTGGAGGTCGTCGGGGATGTGATGGTCGACGTCGCGCAGCTCGTCACCGTCGAACCGCGGGCGGGCGATTACGTCGCGGTCACCGCGCACCGCGCCGGTACGGTCGACGACCGCGCTCGACTCGGCGCGCTGGTCGACCTGCTGCTGGCGGTGCCGCACGACGTCCTGTTCCCGGTGCACCCGCGCACGCGCGCGCGGCTGACGGAGTTCGGGCTGCTCGAGCGCCTGAAGGGCGGCGTCACCCTGCTGCCGCCGCTGGGCTACGTGGAGTTCACGAGCCTCGTGCGCGGAGCGCGCGCGGTGCTCACCGACAGCGGCGGCGTCCAGAAGGAGGCCTACCTCGCGCGGGTCCCGTGCATCACGCTGCGCGACCGGACCGAGTGGGTCGAGACCGTCGAGGCCGGCTGGAACACGCTCGTCGACCTCGACGCGCAGGCGGCGCTGGCGGCGCTCGAGCGCGACCCGCCGCCCGAGCATCCGGCGCTCTACGGCGACGGGCGGGCGGGGGAGCGCGTGGTGAAAGCGCTCTTGGACCCGGGCCTAGGATTGCGCGCATGACGCGCGTCGCCGTCGCCGGGCTTGGCTACTGGGGGCCGAACCTCGCCCGCAACTTCGCGGCGCTGCCCGACTGCGAGGTCGCGTGGTTGTGCGACGAGAGCGCGGAGGCGCTGGCGCGCACCGGCGCCCAGCACCCCGACGCGCGCCGCACCACGGACCTCGGCGAGGTGCTGGCCGACGAGGGGGTCGACGCCGTTGTCCTCGCCACCCCGGTTCCCACGCACGCGGAACTGGCCGAGCGCGTCCTCGACGCCGGCAAGCACTGCTTCGTCGAGAAGCCGCTGGCCACCAGCGTCGCCGACGCCGAGCGCGCCGTGCAGGCGGCCGCGCGTGCAAAGCGGACGCTGATGGTCGGGCACCTGCTCGAGTACCACCCCGCCGTGGAGCAGCTCAAGGAGATCGCCGACTCGGGGCAGCTCGGGGAGCTGCACTACGTCTACTCGCACCGGCTCAACCTTGGCAAGCTGCGCGCGGACGAGAACGCGCTGTGGTCGCTGGGCGCCCACGACGTCTCGGTGCTGCTGCGCCTGCTCGGCGAGGAGCCGTCGGACGTCGAGGCGCGCGGGGAGAGCTACATGCGCGCGGGCGTCGAGGACGTCGTGTTCTGCTTCATGCGCTTCCCGTCGGGCCGCGCGGCGCACATGCATCTCTCCTGGCTGGACCCCCACAAGGAGCGCACGTTCACGGTCGTCGGCGCCAAGCGCATGGCGACGTTCGACGACATGGACACCGAGCGCAAGGTGACGGTGTACGACAAGGGCTTCGACGAGTCGGCGGCCGGCTACGGCGAGTACATCACGCGCTCCGGTGACATCTGGAGCCCTCGGATCCCCAACCGCGAGCCGCTGCGCATCGAGTGTGAGCACTTCCTCGAGTGCGTGCGCGAGCGCAGGCGGCCGCGCTCGGACGGTGACAGCGGGCTGCGGGTCGTGCGCGTGCTCGAGCGGGCGCAGGCGGCCCTGGACGACTCGCGACGCGGCTAGATGCGCCGCCCGACCAAGACCGAACTGCTCGGCGCGGCGGCGATCGGCCTGACCGCGACGGTGCTGGCGCTGGAGTACTGGGGCGTGTGGCGCCGGGGTAGCGCGCCGCTGCCCGACGAGACCGACGACGTGCCGGGCGCGGCCGCCGAGGCGGCGCGCGAGACCGTCGAGGTCGCGGTCGCCGGCTACAAGGCCTCCCCGATCCGCGAGAACGCCGCGCTCAACCTGCTGCTCTCCTACGCCGTCACGGCGACGATCGCCCGGCTGAGCACGCACGCGATCCGCATGCGCGGCACCTTCGGGCCGTTCCGGGACGCCCGCGTCAGCGGCCGCCACATCCACCACTACGTCCCGGGCATCGTGCTCGCGTTCGTCGCCGGGGCCGGGTCCGTCGTCACGCGCAACGAGTCGCTCGACCGCTGGTTCGCGATCCCGCTCGGCGTCGGCGCCGCGCTGACGATGGACGAGGCGGCGCTGCTGGTCGAGCTCGAGGACGTCTACTGGACCGAGGAGGGGATCCTCTCGGTGCAGGCCTCGCTGGCGACGCTGGCGCTGCTCGGCGCCACCGCCCTCGGCCACCGCGCGTTCCGCCGCGGCGAGCCGCAGGTCCTGGGAACCGACGGGAGTTCCTAAGGCACATTGCCCGGGGCCGGCGCCATCCGCTGCGCTCGCCGCTCGCCGCCGGGCCGGCTCCCGTTGCGTGGACAGACGGCGCGATGAGGGGTGAGGACCGACCGGGTCCGGAGTTTTTCACCCCCGTATAGGGGGGCGGGTGCGCGTTCAGCGCTTGCCTGGCGATCACCGTGGCCGTGTCCGACGGCGCCGGTAAGGCGAGGGGTGCGGGCGCTCCGGCGGTCGACCGTGGCGCCTATTACATCCAGTGGGTGTAAGACAGACCAAGCTCGGTCCGACCGGCGCCGTTACCGCGCTGTCGGTCGCGGTCTGACGACTGCAGAGCTGGCGAGCTGCGCGCGCCGCGGCCGACGCAGGGCTCCGAACAACGTGCCCAGGAAGTACACCTAGGCGGTGGCGACGCCCCAGATCTCGCTCGAGCGGCCTGACTCGGTCCAGATCGTCTGGTCGCGCCCCGGGCCGACGCCGACGAGCGCGATCGGCACGCCGATGAAGTCCGCGACGTAGTCGAGGTAGTCGCGGCACGCCTGCGGGAGGTCGTCGATCGACTCCGCCCCCGTGATGTCTTCGTCCCAGCCCGCCAGCGTCTCCGTCTCGCCGACGACGTTGTGCAGAACCGACTGGTGGTAGGGGAACTCGTCGAAGACGCGCTCGTTGCCGCGGTACTTCGTGCACACCTCGAGGTCCCCGATGCCGCTGAGGACGTCGAGCTTGGTGATGGCGAGATGGGTGAGCGAGTTCAGCCGCGTGGCGTAGCGCAGCGCGATCAGGTCGAGCCAGCCGACCCGGCGGCGGCGGCCGGTAGTCGTGCCGAACTCGTGGCCGCGCTCGGTGATCAGATCGCCGATGCCGTCGAACAGTTCGGTCGGGAACGGGCCGGCGCCGACGCGCGTCGTGTACGCCTTCACGACGCCCCAGATCTCGTTGAGGTCGCGCGGGCCGACGCCGGCCCCGGCGCAGGCGGCGCCGGCGACCGGGTTCGAGCTGGTCACGAACGGATACGTGCCGTGGTCGATGTCGAGCAGCGTGCCCTGGGCGCCCTCGAAGAGGACGTTGTGGCCGCCGTCGAGCGACTCCCACAGGATCTTCGACGTGTCGGCCACGTACTGCTCGAGGGCATGGCCGAAGTTGACGTAGGCCTCGGTCATGCCCTGCAGGTCGAGCTCCGGGCTGCGGGCGAACGGGCGCAGGCTCAGGCGCTTGGGCTCGAGCGCGGCGACGATCTTCTTCTTGAGGATCTTCTCGTCGAGCAGGTCCTGGAGGCGGATGCCCAGCCGGCTCGCCTTGTCGGCGTAGCAGGGACCGATGCCGCGCCGGGTGGTGCCGATCTGCGCCGAGCCCAGGCGCGTCTCGCCGGCCGTGTCGAGCAGCAGGTGGTACGGCATGATCATGTGGGCGTTGGCGGAGATGCGTAGGCCGGAGAGGTCGACGCCGCGCGCCCGCAGGCCGTTGATCTCGTCCGTGAGGACGTTGGGGTCGATGACCACGCCGTTGCCGATCAGGCAGCGCTTGCCCGGATAGAGGATCCCGCTCGGGATCAGGTGGAACTTCCAGACGTCCTCGCCGCGGACGATCGTGTGCCCGGCGTTGTTGCCGCCCTGGAAGCGCACGACCACGTCGGCCTGCTCGGCGAGCAGGTCGGTGATCTTGCCCTTCCCCTCGTCGCCCCACTGGGCGCCGATGATGACGATGCCGGCCACGGCGGTGAGAGTCTAGGTAGGCAGCTCGCCGTAGCGCAGGGGGGAAGCGGACCCGCCCACCCCGAGGATCGGCGCATCGAGCGCCTTGCGGCGGTCGTCGCCGAACAGCGGCAGCGGGTCGCCGCACATCTCCATCAGGCGTGAGACCGTGCGCGTCGAGATCTGCTCCTCGAGCCTGGCCGGGTCGAGGTTGGTGGTGAGCACGATCGCCTTCTGCTCCTCGTAGCGGGCGTTGACGATCGCGTAGAGCTGCTCGAGCACCCATTCCGAGGTCTTCTCCGCGCCGAGGTCGTCGAGCTGGAGCAGGTCGACGGATGCCAGGGCGTCGACCAGGTTGAGGTAGGAGACCTCGGCGTTGTCGTCATAGCCGCGGCGCAGCTCGTAGAGCAGGCGCGGGACCGAGTAGATCGCGACCGTGCGCCGCCGCTCGAGCGCGACCTTTGAGACGAGCATGGCGAGCGCGGTCTTGCCGGTGCCGACGTCGCCCATGAACCACAGCCCCCGGCCGGCGTCGAGGTTGGCGTCGAGCTCGGCGACGTAGCGGCGCACCTCGCCGGTGACGTGCGGGTCGATGCTGACGACGGGCTCGCGGTCGAAGCTGACGCCGATGAACTTCTCCGGGATCCGCGTGGCCAGCCGCCGCGCCCGCCGCTCGGCGATCCGCTGCGGCCGGCAGCGGCACGGCTCGGTGCTGCGCGCCTCGGCGTCGACGACGAACCCGCTGCCGTCGCAGATCCCGTGCGGGCACTCCATCAGGCGTAGCGCTCCGCGTTCCTGATCCCGGGCATGAAACGCGGGTACTCGTGCTGGAAGACGAGCGGCACCACGCCGAGCGCGCCGTTGCGGTGCTTGGAGATCAGCAGCTCCGCCTCGCCCTGGTGCTCGGAGTCCTCCTCGTAGTACTCCTCGCGGTAGATGAACATGACCAGGTCGGCGTCCTGCTCGATCTGGCCGGACGAGCGCAGGTCCGACAGCATCGGGCGCTTGTCGTGGCGCTGCTCGACGGCGCGGCTGAGCTGGCTCAGCGCGATCACCGGCACGTGCAGCTCGCGGGCGAGCGTCTTGAGGCCCTTGGAGATCTCGCCGATCTGCTCGACGACGCTGTCCGAGCGGCTGTCCGAGCGCATCAGCTGCAGGTAGTCGACGACGATCATCCCCAGCGGCTCGTCGATCTGCTGGGCCAGCCGCCGCGCCTTGGCGCGGATGTCGAGAACGCTCAGGTCGCTCGAGTCGTCGATCCACAACGGCGCCTTGCTGACGGAGTTCGCCGCCGCGACGACCTTCTTCCAGTCCGCCTTGCCGCGCCGCAGGTCGTTGCCCTTGACGCCGCCCTGCGACGCGATGAACCGCTGCGCGAGCTCGGACTCGCCCATCTCGAGCGAGAACATCACGCCCGGCTTGTTGTGGCGCACCGCCGCGTTCTCGAGGAAGTTGGCCGCCATGGCGCTCTTTCCCATCGACGGCCTGGCCGCCAGGACGATCAGGTTGCCGGGCTGGAAGCCGCCGGTGATCTCGTCGAGGTCCTTGAAGCCGGACGGCGTGCCGGTGATGCCGCCGCCGCCCTCGGCGATCGCGTGCAGGCGGGCGACCTCGTCCTCGAGGACCTCGAAGATCTTGCGGATGTCCTTGCGGCGGTCGTCCTGGCCGATCTCGAGGATCTGGCGCTCGGCCCGGTCGAGCAGCTCGACGGGGCTGCCGGCGTGGTCGGCGACCTCCTGCTGGATCAGCTGGGTGGCGGTGACGAGCCCGCGGACGAGTGCCGCGTCCTTGACGATCTTGCCGTACTGGGCCGCGTTGCCGACGACGGGAGGAGCCGCCGCCAGCGACTCGACGGCGGCGGGCCCGCCGGCGAGCTCGAGCCGGCCGGTCTGCTTGAGCCGGTCGGTGACCGTGAGCTTGTCGACCGGCTGGCCGTCGTTGTAGAGCGACAGCATCGCCGCGTAGATGGCCCCGTGCGAGGGCCGGTAGAAGTCCTCGGGCTTGAGGTTGACCGTGACCGTCAGGGCGTAGAGCGTCTGATCGGAGAGCAGGACGGCGCCCAGGACGGACTGCTCCGCCTCGATGTTCTGCGGCGGCAGGACGCCGCTGCCATTCCCGTTCTCACGCTCGACTATCGCCATCGTTTTGGACCCTAGACAGCTACCACCGGTCCCGGACGACACTGCGCGCTCTGAGCGCGAAACTGTTCTCGTGGTGAGACGACTGGAGCGGGTCCTGCTGGTCGCGGGGATGGTTCTGGCGACCCTCAACGTGTTCACCGGCGCGCCGCTGCTCGGGCTCTGGGTCGGCGCCCAGATCGTGTCCACGGGGCAGATCACGATGCTGGCGGTCTTCGTCGTCGCGGTGGTGATGTTCGCAGCCGCGTACGCCATGATCGTGCTCCTGGGATGGCTGGGAGCCAGGGACGATCAGCTCAGCGGGCGAACCGCGACGGTCCGCCGCCACACGGCGTGGCTGCGCAGCATGAGTGGCGAACGGCCACATTCGACCCCGGGCGTGCGGGCGCAGTTGAACGCGCTCGAGTACGTCCTGGTCGCCGGCGTGGTGTTGGCCTTCGCCGCTTTCGAGTACTGGTTCTTCTTCGAGGCCGGCTCGCCGTTCGACTCGCGTTCGGGGCGGGACTGACGCCGGCTACTTCTGCTCGGTCACCATCGTCTTGACCGTCGCCGTGACGCCGGGGGCGACCTCGACGGTGACGAGGTGGGTGCCGACGGATTTGATCGGCTCCTCGAGCTGGATGTGGCGGCGGTCGATCCGCAGGCCGCGGGCCTCCTGGATCGCCTTGCCGATGTCCTCGGTGGTGACGGAGCCGAAGAGGCGGCCGTCGTCGCCGGCCTGGTGGCTGATCGTGAGGACGGTCTTGTTGAGGATCGCCGCGTTCTCCTGGGCCTTCTGCTCGGCCTCGGCCGTTGCGCGGTCGGCGGCCTCCTGGCGCTGGCGGGCGGCCTCGATCGACCCCTTGGTGGCCGGTTCGGCGAGCTTGCGCGGGATCAGGTAGTTGCGCAGGTAGCCCTTGGAGACGTCGACCACGGCGCCCTTGGTCCCGACGTTCTCGACGTCCTGGAGCAGGATGGCCTGCGGCATCAACGCTCGCGGTCGCCGCGGTCGCGGCGGCCGCCGCGCTCCTCGCGGTCGTTGCCGGACGACTCGGCGACGTAGGGCAGCAGCGCGAGCTCGCGGGCCCGCTTGACGGCGGTCGCGATCTGGCTCTGATGGCGGCGGCAGGCGCCGGTGATGCGGCGCGAGCGGATCTTGCCGCGATCGGAGATGAACTTGCGCAGGGTCGTGATGTCCTTGTAGTCGACGAAGTCGACCTTGTCGCGGCAGAACGGGCACGGCTTGCGCCGGCCTCCGCCACCTCTCATCGTCTTCTCGCGCCGCCGTGTGGGCTTGTTGCGCTGCTTCGCCACTGACTGAACCCTCGATCGTTTGAGCGGCGGGCCAGTCTAGCGACGAGGGAGTCGCCCCCTGCGGGCATCCGGCCCGCAGGTGAGCTGAACCGCCCCGTCCGGGGGCCCGTCGGCATCCGGACGCAAGTGCGCCCGCACGTGGCGGGCGCACTGACCGGCGTGTTGGGAGCGCCCGGCGGGAGGGCGCGGCGCCGCTTGCAGGGGCGGCGACTGGGGGTCTGGTTAGAAGGGGATGTCGTCCTCGGACGCGGGCGCGCTGCCGCCGCCGTTGCCGGCGGTCGCGCCGGCCGGCTGGAAGTCCGCGGTGTCGGCCGGGACGTCGGAGGTGGGCGTGAACGACGAGTGGCCGCCGCCGTTGCCCTCGCCACCGCCGCTGCCGAGGAACTGGACCGAGTCGGCGACGATCTCGACCGCCTGGCGCTTCTGGCCCGAGGCCTGGTCGGTCCACTCCCGCCAGCGCAGGCGCCCGTCGATGGCCACCGGCCGGCCCTTGGAGAGGAAGCGCTCGCAGTTCTCCCCCTGCGCGCCGAAGACGGTCACGTCGAAGTAGTTGGGCTCATCGACCCACTGGCCCGACTGGCCGTCCTTGCGGCGCGTGTTGACCGCGATCCGCAGAGAGCAGATGTTCAGACCGCTGTTTGTCGCGCGCAACTCGGGGTCGCGCGTGAGGTTGCCGGTGAGGATCACCCGGTTGATGTTGGTGGCAGCCACGTTGAAGGCTCCTTTCAAGTTCGCTACAAGCTCGGACGGCGAGTCTAGATCTGGGTCCGGCGGTCAGACCGGCGCGGCGCGCCAAAGAACGCGCTCGTTACGCGAAGTCGTTGCTATCTGCGCAGATCTGACGCTGGTTCTACGGCCCGCGGCGCGGCGCCGGCCGGTCATCCTCGGCGTCGGGCTCGCCGGCGGTGGCGCCGGCGGGAGCCGCGCGCAGGTCCGGCGGTTCGGGCGTGCCGGGGCGCAGCTTGATGACCCGGAAGCGATTGACGCCGTCCGTGATCTTCAGCGTGTGGTCGAGCGCCTCGAGCACCTCGCCGGTGGCGTAGAACTGGATCAGGTGGTAGTCCGCGGACGGCGCCTTGCGGATCTCGTACGCGGTTTGGCGCACGCCCCAGTCGTGGCGACCAACCAGCGAGCCGCCGTGCTTGTCGATCAGCGTCTCGACATCGACGATGATCTTGGTGCGGCGGTCCTCGTCCGACTCGGGATCGAGCAGGAGCGTGAGGTCGTAGATCGGGGCTTCCCGGGCCATCGCGGCGGACCACTGTAGCGACGGGGCGGAGAGATCCTCCCCCCTCGCGCCTAGGAGAGGTAGATGCTTCAACGCGTGCGGTGGCTCAACCTCGCGGCGGCCGTCGCCGTGCTGGCGATCGTCGCCCTGGTGGTCGGCTGGCCGGCGCTCGGGCCGGCGCCCGTGGAGCTGCCGCCGGCTCCGGTGGTTCAGGGTCCGACCGCTCCGACTCCTGAGGCGATCGGCACTGAGGGAGGGAGGGTCAGACGGGGTCGCCGGCCCGCCCGGCCGCCCCGGCGGGCCGAACCGCGCCAGGTTTCCACCGGTAAGCGCCAACCGCGCCAGATTCCCCCCGGAAGGCGGAGGAAATCTGGCGCACTTCGGAGCGACCGGAGGAAATCCAGCACGGTTCGCCCTCCCCCTCCTTCACCGCCGATAGCAGCGCCTGCGCCCCCACCCACACAGGCGGCGACGGCCGAGTTCAGTGGTTTCGAGCGCTAGCCGGACCGGAGACGACCTCCGCGTCCTCGCCGCGCGCCTTGCGGCGGATGTCGTCGACCTGCTCGTCGATCCAGTCGCCCGGATCGCGCGAGGCCAGCACGTCCTTGAGCGCCCGCGCCCGCCGCGAGCGCTCCTCGCGGGGCATGATCAGAGCGGCGTGCAGGGCGTCGGCGAGCTCCTGCACGTCGAACGGGTTGACCGACAGCGCCCACTCGCCGAGCTCCTCGTGCGCGCCGGTGTTCTCGCTCAGGATCGACACACCGTCGCGCTCGTTGACCAGCGCGGCCTCCTTGGCGACCAGGTTCATGCCGTCGAACATCGCGTTGACCATGATCACGTCGTAGTGCTTGTAGGAGGCGACCGCCTCCTCGAGGTCGTCGCGCAGCTTGAGGTCGATCGGCATCCAGTCCGGCGTCCCGTGGCGGTGGTTGACGACCGCGACCAGCGCCTCGATGCGCTCCAGGTACTCGGCGTACTCCGGCACGTCGGTCCGCGACGGCATCAGCTGAGCGGTGAACGTGATGCGCTCCTGGTACTCGGGGTGCTGCTCGAGGAAGATGTCGAAGCCGGTGAACCCGCGCAGGATGTTCTTCGACAGGTCGGCGCGGTCGACCCGCAGGATCGAGTAGTCGCGCCGGCGCGCCAGCAGCTCCTCCTCGAACTCCCGCACGCGGTCGCGCCGCGCCAGCGCCTGGGTGGCCTCGTGATCGATCGGCAGGGGATACGCCCGCACCCACACCTCGCGATCCTCGAAGAAGACCACGCCGCGGCGATGGTCGACCTCGAGGCCCATCAGATCGACGCAGCACTGCAGGAAGTTGCGCCGGTAGGACTTGGTGTGGAAGCCGATGATGTCGTTGGCCAGCAACCCGCGGAAGATCTCCTCGCGGATGTGCGCGGGCAGCACCTTCCAGGCATCCGACTGCGTCCACGGGATGTGGATGAAGTGGTGCAGGAAGACGTCCGGCCGCGCCCGCCGCACGATCGCCGGCAGCGTGTAGAGGTGGTAGTCGTGCACCATCACGACCGGCTCCTCGACGCCCTCGATCTCGTCGAGCACCGCCGCCGCCAGATCCTCGTTGACGACGTTGTAACCGAACTCGAAGGCCTCGACCTCGTGGCGCCGGATGTCCGGCGCGTTGCTCTGGTCCCACAGGTAGTGCTGGATGAACCAGAGCATCGGGTTGGCGAAGATGTTGTAGAAGCGGTCGTAGGCGTCGGGGTCGGACTCGACCAGCCGCACCTTGTAGGTCCCGCCGTCGGGCGCCTCGATCTCGAACGCCCGGCCCGCGGCCTCCCGCGCGCGCCCGGCGTCGCCCTGGGTCAGGCTCGACGCGATCCAGGTGGCCTCGCGGTGCGAGGCCAGGCCCGTCAGCGCCGTCACGAGCCCGCCTCCGCCGCGCTTGACGGACCCGTCGTCGAGGTAGGTGACCGGGCCGCGGTTGGAGACGAGGACCAGTGGGGGCGCACTCACCGCCGTGAACCTACCCGCCCGCGGGCAGCGTCAACGTGAAGGTCGTGGCCCCGGGACGTGACGTGGCGGTCAGCTGACCGTCCATGTGCTCCGCCAGCTCGTGCGCGATCGCAAGCCCCAGGCCGGCCCCGCGCGCCCCGTCATCGGACGCGGTGAAGAACGGCTCGAAGATGTGCGGCAGCGTCTTGCGCCGGATCCCGTCGCCGGTGTCGGTCACCGCCAGCCGCGCCTCGCCGTTGGCGCGCGCGGCCGACACCGTGATCGCCGTGCCCGGCGGAGTGTGCACGATCGCATTGTCCATCAGGATCCGCAGCACCTGCGCCACGCGCTCCGGGTCGCACTCGACCTCGACCGATGCGGGCGCCTCGAACTCCACGGCCGAGCGGTGGCCGGCGAGCGCCGGCGTGAACTCCCCGGTCACCTCGCGCGCGAGCGCGGTCAGGTCGGTCGGCTCGGGACGCAGCTTCAACGCCCCCGACCCGAGCCGCGAGAGGTCGAGCAGCTCGGTCGTCAGCTTGGTCAGCCGCTCGACCTGCCCGCGGACCTGCTCGATGAACTGACGCCGCGTCTCCTCGTCGAGCTCCTCGTCGGCGAGCAACTCGAGGAAGCCGCCGAGCGAGAAGACCGGCGTTCGCAGCTCGTGCGACGCGGTGGCGATGAACTGCTCGCGCGCCGTGTGCAGCGCCGCGAGCTGGCGCTGCATCTTGTCGAACGCCGCCGCCAGGCGGCCGAGCTCGTCGTCGGAGTCGATGAGTATGCGCGTGGAGAAGTCTCCCTCCGCGACCTGGTGCGCGGCCCGCTCGAGCCGCCGCACGCGGGCGGTCAGCGCGCGCGCCACGAGATAGCCGGCGAGGACCGCGAGCACGAACGCGATCGACCCGCCGAGCAGGATGCGCCTGCGGATGAACGCGACGTTGGAGTCGACGGCCTCGAGGTCGTCCGTGAACACGGCGACCTTGGCCGCCGCGGGGCCGACGAACAGCGGGACGGCGACCTCGGCGACCCGGCCGCGCGCCGTCGGCTCGGTGCCGGCGACCACCCGTCCGGTGCGCACCGCCTGGTCGGCGAGCACGAAGCGTGCGTCGCCCTCCTCGGTGCCCGGCTGCGAGTCGATCCCCACGGTCAGGCCGCGGCCCTGCGTCCCGGTCGCCACGTCGAGGAGCGTCACGCGCGCGCCCGAGCGCGCAGCGGCGGTGGCGATGCGCCCGCGCACCTCGTCGACGGGCACGCTGCGGCCGACCGTCTCGCGCACCGGGCCGACGTGCACGCGCGCCGACTCAGCCAGGCCGTCCACCTTCTGGTCACGCAACTGGCCCTCGAGCGGCGGCACGACGAGCGCGTACGAGGCCGCGATGGCTCCGAGCACGATCGCCCCGAACAGGAGCGAGAGCCGGTTCCGCAGCGACCTCATCAGGCTCCGCTACACGACGTCGCGGAACCGGTAGCCGACGCCGCGCACCGTGAACAGGTACTCGGGATCCTTCGCGTCGATCTCGAGCTTCTCGCGCAGGTGGCGGATGTGGACGTCGATCGTGCGGGGGTCGCGATACGCCGAGTCGCCCCACACGCGCGTGAGCAGCATGTCGCGCGTGAAGACACGCCCGGGCGAGCGCGCCAGCGCGCTGAGGATCTCGAACTCCACGAAGGTGATCGGCACGATCTCGCCGCGCACCTCGACGGTGCGCTTGGCCGGGTCGATGGAGAGGTCCAGCGTCACGATCGGCGCCTCGTCCTCCGGGTCGGTGCGTGCCAGCGCCGCCCGCCGCAGCGCCGCCTTGACCCGGGAGCGGAACTCGCGCACCGAGAATGGCTTGGTGATGTAGTCGTCGGCGCCGAGCTCGAGCCCGAGCACCTTGTCGATCTCCTCGGCGCGGGCGGTGAGCATGATGATGGGCACGGTCTTGCCGTTGCCCACCTGCGAGCGCAGCCGCCGGCACACCTCGAGCCCGTCCATCTTCGGCAGCATCAGGTCGAGGACGACCAGGTCGAAGTGCTGCTCGGAGAACCGCGCCAGCGCCTCGCGGCCGTCGGCGACGGTCACGACGTCATAGCCGTCGCGCTGCAGCGGGAACGAGAGCAGCGTCTGAATCGGTTGCTCGTCGTCCACGAGCAGGATGCGGGGGGAACGGTCAGGCACTCCGTTGCGCTCATACATGCTAGGCGCGCCCGTACGATCGTGGGCGTGCTCGACCACCGGGTCTACCGGGCGGCGCTGGTCCCAGCAGTCGCGGCGCTGTTCATTCTGGCGTTCTCGCTGACCGACGTGCCCGACCCGCGGACGACGCGTCTGGCGCCGCTGGCCTTCGATGCGCAGCGCGCGTTCACGACGATGAACGACCTCGCGCAGCGCTTCCCGCGCCGGCGGCCGGGCTCGACCGACGACACCGGGCTCGCCGACCGGATCGCGGAGGGCTTCACCGACACGGGCTTCGCCACCGCGGCGGCGATCGAGCGGCGCTCGGTGAGCACCACGACGATCGACGGCAGCGCCGAGCTCGAGTCGGTGCTGGCCACCCGCGAGGGGCTCTCCGAGCGCACGATCGTCGTCGTCGCCCACCGCGACGCCGCGGGATCACCGGCGATCGCGGATCTCTCGGGCACCGCCACGCTGCTCGAGCTCGCGCGGCTGTTCGCCGACCGCGACCTCGCGAAGACGGTGGTGCTGGCCTCGGTGTCGGGCGGGAGCGGCGGCTTCGGCGGTGCGCGCGACGTCGTGGACGCCGTCGCGGGGCCGGTGGACGCCGTGTACGTGCTCGGCAACCTCGCCGGCGAGGAGCTGCGGCGTCCGTTCGTCCTGCCCTGGAGCGGTGAGTCGGGCCCACTGCCGCTGGCGATCGAGCGCACGGTCCAGTCCGCGCTGCGAACCGAGATCGCCGCCGACCCGGGCCGCACGCGCGCGCTGGCGCAGCTGTTCCGCCGCGCCGTGCCGCTGACGCTCGGCGAGCAGGGCCCGGTCAACGCCGCGGGTGCGCCCGCGGTCCTGATCTCCGCCAGCGGCGAGCGCCGGCCCGCGGCCGGTGCGCCGGTGGACCTACAGCGCTTCGCCGGATTCGGCCGCGCGGTGCTGCGGACGCTGTACGCATCGCTCGACGCACGCTTCCCGGAGGCCAACGGCATCGTCGCGCTCAAGCGGCTCGTGCCCACCTGGTCGATCCGGCTGCTGGTGCTGACGCTGCTCGCGCCCGCGCTGCTGACCGCGTTCGACGGGTTCTTCCGCGCCCGCCGCCGCGGGGCGCCGGTCGGCGCGTGGACGGTGTGGGCGCTGAGCTTCGCGCTGCCGGTCGCGACCGCCTGGGCCTTCGCGCGGCTCCTCGGCGCCGCGGGCGCCGTCACCGCCCTGCCCGCGCCGGGCTCGGTGGACCAGGACGCCGCCGGCTGGGCGTGCGCCGCCGGGGCGCTGCTGGCCGGCCTCGCGACCGCGTACCTCGTGCGCACGCGCGTCATCGGCAGGCACCAGCGCGGGCCGGCGGTGGCCGCGGGCGGCGCGGCGGCGGCCACGGGCCTGATGCTGAGCGTGCTGACGCTCGCGGTGTGGGTGTTCAACCCGTACGCGGCCGCGGTTCTCCTCCCGGCCGCGCACGCGTGGCTGCTGGTCACGGCCCCCGGCGAGCGCCTGCGCCGCGCCGCCGCCGCCGGCGCGCTGGCGATCGGTCTCCTCGCCCCGGTCGCGATCGTCCTCTACTACGTCAACTCGTTCGGGCTCGGCCCCATCGACGCGGTCTGGGTGGGCTTCGGGCTGGTGGCCGGCGGCGCGCTCGGTTGGGGAGCGATGGTCTCCGTGAGCGTTTTCATCGCGGCGACATGCGCGACTGTCAGCATCCTCCGGGTGCGGCGCGCGCTTGCCGATACCCCGTCTGAGGACGACGACCGCATCGTGACCCGCGGCCCGCGCAGCTACGCCGGCCCCGGTTCGCTCGGCGGCACCGAGTCCGCGTTGCGCCGATGAGCACCCCGACCCTCGAAGAGCTGATGACGCCCCGCGCGAGGCCGGCGGGCCCGCCGCCGCGGCGCTCGCGCGTGCGATCGGCGCTGCACGCCCTGTCGACGGTGCTGATCGTCTCCGGCCTGCTGCTGCTCGCCGACGCCGGGCTCACGATCGCCTGGCAGGAACCGCTGTCGGCGATCTACAACAAGTTCCAGCAGAACAAGCTCGCGGGTCAGCTCGAGGACGACTTCGCCGGGAAGCTGGCGCCCACGGCGCTCGAGGAGCGCGCCCTGAGGTCGCTACCGGACGCGGGCAGCCGGATCGCGTTCGCGGCGCGCGCGCTGGACCGCAAGATCAAGGACGGACAGCCGATCGGGCGGATCCGTATCAGGGCGATCGGGGTCAACAAGGTGCTGGTCGAGGGGACGACCGCCGCCGGGTTGCAGAAGGGCCCCGGCCACTACCCCAAAACGCCGCTGCCCGGCGCCCCCGGGACGGTCGCGTTCGCCGGCCACCGGACCACCTACGGAGCGCCGTTCCGCAATGTCGACAAGCTCGATCCGGGGGACCGGATCGATGTGGAGATGCCCTACGCCAAGGTCAGCTACGAGGTCGAGCGGCTGCGCATCGTCAAGCCGACGGATACCTGGGTGACCGCCCGCAAGAAGTACGACCGGCTGGTCCTGACCGCGTGCCATCCGCTCTACAGCGCGGCGCAGCGGATCGTGGTGTTCGCCCGCGAGGTCGACGCCATTCCCTCCAAGACCCTGTTCTAAACGGGGTCTGCGCCGGATCGGCAATCGGTCGATCCGGGCCGATCCTCATCATGTGACTGTGAGTGTGCGTCGATATGAGCACCAACGCAGGACCCGGGTCGACCGCCGTGGCAGGGGCGTGGCACGGCGGGAACAGACAAGGACGGAACCCATGAAGGGGATCGATGTGAGCACCTACGAGGTTGATCCGAAGGCGGTCGCGGAAGCGATTCTCCGGCGGCTGCTCGCGGGCGGGCTGATCAAGCCGACCGGATAGCGCCCGGCTCAGAGCGCATGCTCGTGGCCGCGCCACTCCGGCGCGCCGCCACGTAGCTCCAGCACTGGCTCCCCGGCCTCGACGGTCCCGATCCACGTGACCAGTCCGCCGACCTCCGGCGCCCGCTCCGGCGGTACGCAGGCGAGCAGCTCGTAGTCCTCTCCGCCGGTCGCCGCCTGCTCGACCGTGGCTCCGGCGGCCACCGGCAGCCGCTCGGCGTCGATCTCCAGCCGCACGCCGGACGCGCGCGCGACATGGCGCGCGTCGGTGGCGAGGCCGTCGGACAGGTCGATCAATGCGCGCGCGCCCCCGCGCGCGAGGGCGCGGCCCTCCGCCAGCCGCGGCCGCGGGCGCAGGTGGCGCTCCCAGTTGGGGCCCGAGCCGGCCGCCAGCCCGGCGGCGGAGGCGCCGAGCTCCCCCGTCACCCCGACCACGTCTCCCGGGCGCGCGCCGTCGCGGCCCACGACCTCGTCCGCCGAGGCGGCCCACCCCGTCACGGTCACCGCGACGGTCAGCGCCGGCCCCGCGGCCAGGTCGCCGCCGGCGATGGTCACGCCGTGCTCGCGGGCGAGCTCCTGCGCGCCGGCGTGCAGCTCGACGACGCCGTCGAATCCCGGTGGCACGACGACGGCGAGGTACGCCTCGCCGGGTGCGGCGCCCATGGCCGCGATGTCGCTGAGGGCGCCGGCGAGCGCGCGCCAGCCGACGTCGGCGGCACTCGCGGCTCCGAGACGGAAATGGGTCCCGTCGACCATCACGTCGACCGAGGTCACGAGCACCCCGTCGGCGCGCACGACCGCGCAGTCGTCCCCCGTCCAGCGCACGACCCGCGAACCCGGCGGGCGCTCCAGCACCGCCGCGATCGCGTCGATCAGCGCGAGTTCGCTCAGGGCGTGGGTACTTCCTGGGGCGGCGACTCGTACAGGTCGGGGTCGTAGACCCCGGTGCCGCCGGTGCCGGAGCCGTCGGTCCCGTCGTCGGGCGCGTCGGTCGGCGCGTCGTCGCTCGGGACGGGTGTCTCCGCGGTCGTGGTCGAGGGCGTGGTCGAGGGCCGCGCGCTGGACGCGTAGCGGCCGTAGAACTTCGTGAACGTCATGGGATGCTCGGGCAGCGGGAAGCCGCCGCAGAACCCCCCCATGGCCTGCCGGGTGTAGTCGCCCCAGATCTCGGCCGGGAACGTGCCGCCGGCCACCGGGCCGCCGTGGTACTCGGAGAACATGTGGACGTTGGCGTCGGGGTAGCCGACCCAGACCGCCGACGACAGCCTCGGCGTGAAGCCGGCGAACCAGCCGTCGGAGTGCTCGTCGGTCGTCCCCGTCTTGCCGGCCGCCGGACACCCGGTGGCGGCGTTGCCGCCGGTGCCGCCCTGGATGTTCTGCTCGAGGATCTCGGTCGCCTCGTGGGTGACGCCGTCCTGGAAGCGGCGCTCTGCGCGCGGGCGCAGCTTCTTCGGCAGCGTCTTGCCCTTGAGCACGGTCCCGTCGGCCTTGACGATCTTGGTGATGGCGATCGGCTTGTGCCAGACCCCGCCGCTGGCGATCGTCGCGTACGCGCTGGCCATCTCCAGCGGCGAGACGCCCTTGGTCAGGCCGCCGAGCGACTCGGCCGGGTAGGCGTCGAGCTTGGTGGTGATGCCCATGTCGTAGGCGGTCTGACGGACGTTCTCGGGCCCCAGGTCGAGCGCCATCTGCATGTACACCGTGTTGTCCGAGGACAGCGTGGCGCGGCGGATGCTCATGTACCCGCTGTAGGAGCTGCTGTAGGTCTTGGTCTCGATGTGCCCGTACGTCGGGTCGTCGAAGTTGAGCGCCTTGGAGACGTAGCCCGTCGCGTCCGGGTCGACGCCGCGCCGCAGCGCGGTCATCAGGGTCATCGTCTTGAACGCCGAGCCCGGCTGGCGGTGCCCCTGCGCGGCGAGGTTGAACTTCGAGTCGCCGTAATCGGACGACGACGCCATCGTCACGATCTCGCCGTTGGACGGGTCGATCGTCACGATCGCCGCCGACGGCCCGACGCCGGCGATCCGGCCCGCGATCGCGTTGCGTGCGATCTCCTGCTTGGCCGGATCGATCGTCGTGTAGACACGCAGGCCGCCGCGAGTGACCTCGCGCCGTGGGAACGCCTCCAGCAACTGGGCCTTGACGTAGTCGAAGAAGTAGTCCTCGCGGCGGTTCTGGAAGTACTTCGACATGTCCAGCTGCAGCGGGGACGCCTTCGCCTCCGCGGCCTGGAGCTCGGAGATCATGCTCTCCTTGGCCATCGCGTCGAGCACCTGGTTGCGGCGTGCCTTGGCCCGGGCGGGGTCGCGGACCGGCGAGTACTCGCTCGGCGCCTGCGGCAGGCCGGCGAGCAGGGCGGCCTGCGCCAGGTTGATCTTCCTCGGGTGCTTGTTGAAGTAGGTCTTGGACGCGGCCCACACGCCGAGGGCGGTCTGGCCGCCGTACGTGCCGTACGGGACGGTGTTGAGGTACTTGGTGAGGATCCACTCCTTGGAGTGCTCGTCCTCGAGCTCCTCGGCGAGCTTGGCCTCGCGGATCTTGCGCTGGTAGGTCCGCTCGCTCGAGCCGTAGAGCGTGCGGATCAGCTGCATCGTGATCGTCGAGCCGCCCTGGACCGTCTTGCCGGACTCGAGGTTCTTGATCGCTGCGCGCAGGAAGCCCATGTAGTCGACGCCTTTGTGCTGGTAGAAGCGCGCGTCCTCGATCGCGACGGTGGCGTCCTTGATGTTCTGCGGAATCTGGTCGGAGGGGATCTCCTTGCGCAGGTCGCGCGCCTGGATCACGCCGAGCCGGCGGCCGTTGCGGTCGAGGACGAGCGAGAAGCCGCCCGGGTCGCGGGGCTTGAGCGAGTCCAGCGGGGGCGCGGACGCGGCGATCGAGACGACGTAGCCGACCGCGGACAGTCCGGCGATGCTCACGATCGCGAGGACGACACCGACCGCGAGCAGGACCTTGTTGCGCGGTTTGGAGCGGTGGGAGCGGTGCCGCCGGGTGCGAAGCGAACGGCTCAAGACGTACGAGGTTAGTTCGCTGACGGGGGCAGCATTCCCTGCCCGTGCAGGCGCGCGAGGGTGCGCGCGCGCAGGACGTTCGCGCGGTCGGCGCGCTCGCGAGCCGGGGCCTCGCCGTCGCGTACGACCAGCCGGATGCCGTCGGGCGTGGCCTCGGCCACGTCGGCGTCGCCGAGCAACTTCAACGCCGTGTCGACGTCGGCGTCGGGTGCGATCCAGACCTCGGCCTCGACGGCGAGCTGGGGCGCGCCGAGCGTGTCGTTGCGCAGGATCCCGGCCGCGAGGCGCTCGTTCGGGATCGCGACGCGCTCCCCCGACAGCGCGCGCAGGAAGGTGTACGAGAGGGTCACGTCCTCGACCACACCGGCGATGTCCTCGAACACGATCCGGTCTCCGAGCCGCAGCGGCTGCGTGATCGCCAGCATCAGCCCGGCGACGACGTTGGCCAGCGTCTGCCGCGCCGCGAAGCCGACGATCGCCGCCGCGATCGCGCTCGACGCCAGCAGCGCGCGGCTGAGCGTGCGGACCACGTCGAACTGCGACAGCGCGATCGCGATGCCGACGGTGAGGACGACGGCGTAGACGAGCCGCTCGACGAGCCGCAGCCGCGTCTCGGCCTCCGGCGGCAGGCCGGTGTGGCGCCGGGCGAACAGGAACCGCAGCACGGTGACCACGGCGACCGCGATGGCGATCGCGACGCCGGCCCCGATCCAGTCGTCAGCATCCGTGACCATGAAGGCCATTCTGCTGGACTGCCTCGGGACCCTGCTGCGCCTCGAGCCCCCGGCGCCGCGACTTGCCCGTCTCGTGGGGGTGCCGCTGGCTGACGCTCGCCGCGCGATGCGGGCCGAGATCGCCTTCTACCGCGAGCACATGTCGTCGCTCGCCCTGGACGAACTGCGCAGGGAGTGCGCGCAGGTCGTGGCCGCATCGCTGGGGCGGCCGGTGTCCGTGGAGCAGCTGCTGGCGGCGCTCGTGTTCGAGCCCTACCCCGACGTGCGCTCCGCACTCGAGTGCTGGCGGGCGCGCGGGCTCCGGCTGGTCGTCGTGTCGAACTGGGACGAGTCGCTGCCCGGCACCCTGGCCGGCCTCGACCTGCACTTCGACGGCATCGTCACCTCGGCGGGGGTCGGGGCGGAGAAGCCCGACCCGGCGATCGTGGAGGAGGCGCTGCGCCTCGCGGGCACCCGTGACGCGCTCTTGATCGGCGACTCGCTGGAGGACGAGGTGGCGGCGCGCGCCGCCGGAATCGGGTCGGTCCTCCTGCGCCGGCCGCATTTCACCCTCGACCACGTGGTGCTCTGAGCCGCCGCGACAGTCCGGCCGCATGTCGATGAGGGGGAGGGGGGGAGCGCCGCCGTCCTGCGGGCGCCAACCGCGCTGGATTACCACCGGTCAGCCCGAACCGCGTCGGATAATCCCCGTCTTCCGGGGGGAATCTGGCGCGGCTCGTATCGACCGGTGGTAATCCGGCGCGGTTGGACCCGTTCCGGTCGCCGGTGCCTCACCTCCCCTCGCCATCGTCTTCGGCTACGGCCTCGACAGCCGAGGCGTCCGCGCGGAGCATCGTGCGCAACTACCTTGGAGAGCCGATGAGCGTGCCGCCCCCCGAGACGGCCCCGCCCGTGCCCGGAGGGCATCTGAGCGAGGGCTTCGAGTGGTGGGCGCCGTTCGCGGCTCTGTTCTGCGCGCTGGTCGGCGCCCTCGTGCTGACCAGCATCGTCGCGGGCGCGACCGGCAATCTCGACGGCGGCGACCTCCCGCCCGGCGTGCTCCTCGCGGGCACGTTCATCCAGGACGCACTGCTGATCGCAGCGATGATCGGGTTCGCGAGGCTCAGCGGCGCGCCCACTACCCCGCATGCGTTCGGCGTGCGCCGGGTGAGGCTGCGCGCCGTGCTCAAGCCCGCGGTGATCGTGTTCGTCGTCTTCTACGTGTTCCTGCTGGCGTGGTCGCAGATCCAGCCCGAGGCCAGGGACGACCTCGCGCAGGACCTCGGCGCGAAGGACTCGACCATGGCGCTGGTGGCGGTGGCCTTCCTCGTCGCGATCGTCGCGCCGATGGTCGAGGAGCTGTTCTTCCGCGGCTTTCTCTTCGGCGCGCTCGGCCGCATCATGCACTGGGGCGTGGCGGCCGTCGTCACCGGCTTGGTCTTCGGCGCGATCCACGCCGGCGGCACCCCGGCGATCTTCCTCGTCCCGCTGGCCGTCCTCGGCGCGCTGCTGTGCGTGCTCTACCGGCGCACTGACTCGCTCGTGCCCGGCATGGGCGTGCACGCCTTCAACAACGCGCTCGCGCTCGGGGTGGCGATGAAGTGGAGCTTGATCGGCGTGCTCGCCGGCCTCGTGATCGCGCCGGCGATCGTCGTCACCCTCGCCTCCCGGGCGGCAGACTAGATCCCATGGAGCGAAGGCCCGCCGCGCTCGTGTCCGTCCCGCTCGCGCGCCTGGCCGGCTACGCGCTGCTGGCGGCGGTGGGCTCGCTGCAGTGGGTCCGCTACGTCGAGGGGGCGAGCAGCGCGCGCGCGATCGCATGGGCGGCGGCGGGCACCGCAACCGGCGCGCTCGTGATCGCCGCCAGGGGCCGCCCGCTGGCACTCGGCGCGGCGGCGCTGATCGGCGCCGCGCTGGCGGCCGCCGCCTCCGGACTCGATCTCACCTACCTCGAGCCCAAGCACCTCGACGAGCTCGGCGACGGCCTCGTCCGCGGGGCCGAGGCCCTCAACACCGTGCGCCTCCCGTACCTGGGCAAGGAGCCGTGGGTGCTGACGACCGTGCAGCTCTCGGGGGCCGGCATCTGCTGGATCGCGGCGCTGCTCGCCACCTGGCCGACCAGCAGCCGGACGCGGATCGGCGCCCTCGTGCTGCTGCTCACGCTCGCCGCCTCGCCGGTGATCTCGCTCGGCAACGCGCGGCCGGCGCTGCTCGGCGTCGCGCTCGCCGGCCTGACCGCGGCCTTCCTGTGGCTCGAGCGCCTCGGACGCCGTCCCGGCATCGGGGCCGTCGCGCTCGCCGCGCTCGTCGCGGTCACCGCGATCCCGCTCGGCGCCGCCGCCGACCGCGAGGAGCCGTGGTTCGACTACAAGGCCTTCAGCGCCAAGCTCTCCGGCGGCGTCCCCGTCACCTACAGCTGGGACCACGACTACGGGCCGATCGACTGGACCCGCGAGGGCATGGAGCTCTTCCGGGTCGACTCGGAGCGGCCGTACTACTGGAAGGCCGAGGTCCTCAACACGTTCGAGGACGACCGCTGGACCAACGCCGTCAGGTTCGACCTCGGCGAGGACCCGCGCGACGACATGCCGCAGGGTCGCCGCCACCGCGACTGGGACACGACGTTCACCGTCGCGCTGCGCCGGCTGCGGACCGCGACCGTCGTGGGTGCCGGGACGGTCCTCGCCGTGCAGGACGCGACGCAGCCCGTCCGGCACGGGCTCACGCCCGGGCTGTGGGAGGCGAGCGACGAAAACCTCGACAAGGGCGACTCCTACCGCGTGCGCGCCCACGTTCCGCGGCCGTCCCAGGCGCAGCTCGCCGCGGCGACGGTAGGCCGCGACCCGAGCCGCGCCCCCTCGCTGCGCCTGGGGCTCGCCATCCGGCCCGAGGCCGCCGGCTCCACCCCCTCCATACCGCAGGCCCAGACCGGAGTCGAGCTTCATCCCGACGAGGTCAGCGTGGTCTTCGACGACTACGACAGCGGCCAGCCGCCGCGCGCCGAGTACCGCCAGCTCGGTCTCACCGGCTCCGGCTTCAAGGCGCTGCGCGCCACGTACTACTGGCGCACGTGGCAGCTCGCGGCGCGCCTGCGCCGCCAGTCCGATACGCCCTACGACTACCTGCTGCGCGTCAACGGCCTGCTGCGCTCGGACGACTTCGCCTACACCGAGGTCCCGAGCAGGCCGGACCCCGGCGTGGCCCCGCTCGAGTCGTTCCTGTTCGACTCCAAGCGCGGCTACTGCCAGCACTTCGCGGGCGCGATGGCGCTGCTGCTGCGGATGGGCGGGATCCCAGCGCGCGTGGTCACGGGGTTCTCGCCGGGCGGGCAGCGCGCGTCCACCGGCGAGTGGGTCGTGCGCGACACGGACGCCCACTCCTGGGTCGAGGCGTGGTTCGACGGGATCGGCTGGGCGACCTTCGACCCGACGCCGCCCGCCACGCCCGCCCGCAGCCAGATCTCCGCGATCAACCCGCCCGAGCCCGGCGACGAGACGGCGGTCGGCGGAGGATCGCCGCTCGAGCAGAACCCCCGGCAGGGCGACGGAACGAGCGGCACCAGCGGCCTGCCCCAGCCGGCCGGCGGCGCCGGCGGTGGTGCGGGCACGCCGTGGCCGTGGCTGGGCGCGGGCGCGCTGCTCGCGGCGGCGCTCACGGGCGCCGCGCTGCTCGCCGCCCGCCGGCGCGCCGCGCTGTCCCGGCCCGAGGCCGCGCTGGCCGAGCTCGAGCGGGCCCTGCGCCGGTCAGGCCGCGCCGCGCCCGCGGGCACGACGCTGACCGAGCTCGACCGCCGCCTCGGCACCGCCGCCACGGGGTACCTGCAGGCGCTGCGCGCCTCGCGCTACGGGCCGGGCGCCGGGGCACCGAGCCCGGAGCAACGTGCAGCCTTCCGCCGCGAGCTCGCGGTGGGGCTCGGCTGGGGTGGCCGCGTGCGCGCCTACTACGCGCTTCCGCCTACGCTCCCTAGCTTCACAAAAGGGACGGACCCTTTTGTGAAGCGCGGGCCCCGGTAGCTCAGCGGATAGAGCGACCGCCTCCTAAGCGGTAGGTCGGAGGTTCAAGTCCTCCCCGGGGCGTTGGCAGCCGTTGACGTACCGGCCAGCGCGCCGCGCTCTCTCCGACCGCGTGACATGACATGGCAGGTTCCGACATGCTTAAGCAGAACATGAACGCGGCACGGCCGGAGGATCCCGGTCGGCGCCGTGTTGTCCTATTGAGGAGGACGTCCCCATAACCGCAGCACATCCGCACCGGGTCCCGCCCGCGTGAGCACCGGCGCAGTAGATCTGCTGCGCGGAGGAGACGAAGGCCCCGCCGGCATCAACGAGCCCGCCGCCGCGATCGCCGCCCGCTCCCCGCTCGATCTGTTCTGGCGCCGTCTGCGCCGCGACAAGGTCGCGATGACGGCGCTCGTGTTCATCGTCTTCCTGATCCTGGTCGCGATCTTCGCGCCGCTGATCATCAAGCTGTTCGACGTCCCGAAGCCGAACGTCCCCGACCGCGACACGCTCGACGACTTCGGGCTCCCGTCGGAGGCGAAGGGCGGCGGGGCGTTCGCACCCGATCACCCGTTCGGCGTCGACCAGCTGGGCCGCGACGTGTTCAGCCGCACCATCTACGGGTCGCGCGTCTCGCTCCAGGTCGCCTTCATCGCCACCGGCCTCGCCGTCGTGGTCGGCACGACGCTGGGCATGATCGCCGGCTACTACCGCGGCTGGGTCGACACGATCCTGTCGCGGATCATGGACATCCAGCTCGCCTTCCCGGTCCTGCTGCTGGCGATCGGCCTCGGTGCCGCGTGCTCGCTCGGCGACGGGTGCTTCGGGGGCCTGCTCAAGCCCGGCAAGCCCGTCGTGATCCTGGTCATCGCCGTCGCCGGCTGGCCCTACATCGCGCGCATCATCCGCGGCCAGACCCTCTCGCTCAGGGAGAAGGAGTTCGTCGAGGCGGCCAGATCGCTCGGCGCCTCCAACATGCGCATCATCTTCCGGGAGATCCTCCCGAACCTCGTCGCGCCGATCATCGTCTACTCGACGGTCCTGATCCCGACGAACATCCTCTTCGAGGCCGCGCTCTCGTTCCTCGGTGTCGGCGTCCAGCCGCCCGAGCCCTCGTGGGGCGCGATGATCTCGGAAGCCACCAGCATCTTCGACATCGCCTGGTGGTTCATGCTCTTCCCCGGCCTCGCGCTGCTCCTCACGGTGCTCGCGTTCAACCTGATCGGGGACGGCCTGCAGGACGCCCTCAACCCGAGGGCCAAGAAGTGACTGGAAAACCAACGGGGGCCCGCCTCGGCCTGCATGTCTGCAGGCGCGGGGCCTCGGCACCCCAAGCAACGAAAGGATGGGCATGAGGGAGATCCTCAGGCGGTTCGCGCCGCTCTTGCTCGCGGTCGCAGTGCTGGCCGTGGTAGTGGCCGGTTGCGGCGGCGACGACGACGAAGGCTCGAGCTCCGGCACCACGACCGGCAGCCAGGTACCCGGCGGCGGTGAGGTCGGCGAGGGCGAGAAGGGTGGCTCCGTCACCTTCCTCAGCTCCGGCGACGTGGACTTCATGGACCCGGGCCAGAGCTACTACACGTTCGGCTACATGGTCCAGTACGCGACCAACCGCTCCCTGTATTCCTTCAGCCCGGACAACGCCACCGAGCCCTTGCCCGACCTCGCCGACGGCGAGCCGGAGATCTCGGCGGACAACAAGACGATCACGGTCAAGATCAAGTCGGGGATCAAGTACGCGCCGCCGGTCGACCGCGAGGTGACCTCGAAGGACGTCAAGTACGCCATCGAGCGTGCGTTCACGACGAGCGTCCCCTCCGGTTACGCGACGTCCTACTTCGCCGAGATCGAGGGCGCACCCGCGGCCCCGGTCAAGATCGCCAAGCTCAAGCCGTTCCCGGGCCTCGAGACCCCGGACGACAACACGCTGGTGATCAAGCTCACCAAGGCGGTCGCCCCGCGGGTCGCGGCGGCGCTCGTGATGCCGATCACCATGCCGGTGCCCGAGGAGTACGCGGCGAAGTTCGACAAGAAGGCTCCGTCGGAGTACAACACGTACGTCGCCTTCACCGGGCCCTACATGGTCAAGAACGATCCGGAGACGGGCGAGCTGACCGGGTGGGACATCGGCAAGCGCATGGAGCTGGTGCGCAACCCGAACTGGGATGCGGAGACCGACTACCGCCCGGCGTTCCTGGACTCGATCACGATCCAGATGGGCAACGACGACGCGACGGTGGCCAACCGCCGCACCCTGTCGGGATCCGGGCTCATGTGCTGCGATTCGGGCCAGCCGCCCCCGGCGATCCTCTCGCGTGCGCTGCGGCAGTTCGAGGACCAGCTCGGCACCGTCCCGTCGGGCGGCGGGCGCTGGGTGGCGTTCAACTCGGCGAAGCCGCCGTTCGACAACGTCAACGTCCGCAGGGCTGCCATCGCGGTGGCCGATCGCAACGCGCTGCGCCTGACGCGCGGTGGCGAGGCGGTCGGGCCGATCGCGCAGCACTGGCTGCCGCCGGGCCTGCCGGGCCACGAGGAGTCGGGCGGTGAGGAAGGGTTCACCGAGTTCGACTGGATGCAGACGCCGGAGGGCGATCTCGAACTGGCCAAGAAGTACCTGAAGGCCGCGGCCGACGACGGAGCCGTCGAGCTCAACGGCGAGGGGCTCGTCGACGGCACCGAGATCACGATGGTCGGCGACAACGTCGACCCGGGTCAGCAGACCTCGCAGGTGGCTCAGAACGAGCTCGAGAAGCTCGGCTTCGAGGTCCGCCTGACCAAGGTCCCGCGCGACACGATGTACACGAAGTTCTGCGGCGTGCCGAAGAACCAGCCCAACGTCTGCCCGACGGTCGGCTGGTTCAAGGACTTCACCGACGCGGAGTCCATGCTCGAGCCGACGTTCGACGGCAAGGCGATCAAGCCCGCCGGCAACGTCAACTGGACGCAGCTCGACGTGCCCGAGATCAACGAGGCGATGGCGGAGGCCGCGTTGCTCCAGGGTTCGGAGCGCCATCAGGCCTGGGCCGACGTCAACAAGATGATCGTCGAGCAGGCCCCGGGGATCCCGTACATCTGGGACACCTCGTATCAGCTCCAGTCGCCGGACGTCAACGGCGTCATGAGCTCCTACTCAACCAGCTGGGACCTGTCCTTCTCGTCCCTCAAGTAACGACGCACGGGCGCCCCGCCGCAGCGGCGGGGCGCCCCGCGTTCTTCCAGGCCGAAGACCACCGCCACGATGCTCACCTACATCATCCGCCGCCTCGGCTGGTCGCTGCTGCTGCTGTTCATCGTCTCGGCGCTGGTCTTCTTCATCTTCTACACGCTCCCCTCGGCCGACCCGGCGCTGCTGCGCGCCGGCCGCAACCCCGACCCGGACCTCGTCCGCGAGCTCAACGAGCAGTACGGCCTGGACAAGCCCTGGTACGTGCAGATGCTCAAGTACTTCGAGGCGCTCGTCTTCCACTTCGACTTCGGCCACAGCTACCAGAACAACGTCGAGGTGCGCGAGGAGATCTTCAGCCGCATGCCGGCGACGATGTCGCTCGCGGTCGGCGGTGCGGTCGTGTGGCTGTGCGTCGGCATCCCGATCGGGATCCTCTCCGCCGTCAAGCGCGGGACGATCATCGAGCGCCTGATGATGGGCGGGGCGCTGATCGCGATCTCCGCCCCCGTCTACTGGCTCGGCCTCGTCACCACGTACCTCTTCTCGCAGGACATCGGCGTCGTCGAGATCTTCGACACGACCGGCAACTACGTCGACCCGTGGACCGATCCCCGGCAGTGGTTCAGCTCGCTGATCCTGCCCTGGATGGTCCTGGCCACGGCGTTCGCAGCGGTCTACGCGCGCTTCATGCGCTCGAACCTCGTCGACGTCCTCGACGAGGACTACATCCGCACCGCGCGCGCCAAGGGACTCAAGGAACGGCGCGTGATCTTCCGCCATGGCGTGCGCTCGGCGGTCACGCCGATCGTCACGATCTTCGGCCTCGATCTCGGCATCCTGTTCGGCGGCGCGATCCTGACCGAGACCGTCTTCAACATCCCGGGCATCGGCCGCACCGCCTTCGACGCGATCCAGAAGGCGGACATCCCCATCGTCCAGGGCACCGTGCTGATCGGCGCCACGGCGATCATCCTGTTCAACCTGGTCGTCGACATCGCCTACGCCTTCCTCGACCCGAGGGTTCGGTACTAGTGGCCCCCTCCGCGATCGGAGCGAACCACTGATGCCGCTGCTCGAGGTCAAGGACCTGCGCGTCCACTTCGACACCGAGGACGGCCTCGTCAAGGCCGTCGACGGTGTCTCCTACACCGTCGACAAGGGCCAGACGCTGGGCATCGTCGGGGAGTCCGGCTCCGGCAAGTCCGTCTCGTCGATGACGGTGATGGGGCTCACGCGCGCCCCCAACGCCCGCATCTCGGGCGAGATCCTCTTCGACGGCCAGGACCTGCTCAAGCTCTCCGACGCCGACCTGCGCAAGATCCGCGGCGACGACATCGCGATGATCTTCCAGGACCCGCTGTCGTCGCTGCATCCCTTCTACAAGGTCGGTCGCCAGATCGCCGAGGCGGTGCGCGTCCACCGCGACGTCTCGAAGGCGGCGGCGTGGGACCGCGCCGTGGAGATGCTCGGGCTGGTGGGCATCCCGGAGCCGCGCAAGCGCGCCGACGCCTACCCGCACGAGTTCTCCGGCGGCATGCGCCAGCGCGCGATGATCGCGATGGCGCTGGCCAACGACCCCAAGCTGCTGATCGCCGACGAGCCCACGACCGCGCTCGACGTCACGGTCCAGGCGCAGATCCTCGAGCTGATCGAGCGCCTGCAGGCCGAGTTCGACGCCGCCGTGGTGATGATCACCCACGACCTCGGCGTGGTGGCCGAGATGGCGGACGAGATCGCCGTCATGTACGCGGGGAGGATCGTCGAGCGGGCGAAGGCGGACAGCGTCTTCCACGCCCCCGAGCACCCGTACACGTGGGGGTTGCTCGGATCCATCCCGCGGCTCGACACGCCGCGCGACGAGGAGCTCGTGCCGATCGCCGGGCGGCCGCCGTCGCTGATCAACCCCCCGAGCGGCTGCTCGTTCCACCCGCGCTGTCCCTACGTCCGCGACGCGCACCGCCGGACCGAGCCGACCCTCGCCCCCGTCGACGGCGATGCCGACCACCTCGTCGCCTGCCTGCTCGACACCAGCACGCGCAAGAAGCTCTGGCACGACCTCAAGCAGGGGCTCGCGCCCGTGCAGGCACGGGAGGCGGAGCTCGGCGACCCGATCCCGGCGGACATCCCGCTGGATGCGCACTCGGACGCCGTGCTGCCGTCGGAGGAGGCGACCACCGATGGCTGAGAACCTGATCGAGGTCCGCAACCTCGTCAAGCACTTCCCGGTCACGAGCGGCGTGATCCTCACGCGCAGCGCCGGCGCCGTGCAGGCGGTCGACGGCATCGACCTCGACATCGTCAGGGGCGAGACCCTCGGCATCGTCGGCGAGTCGGGCTGCGGGAAGTCGACGACCGCGCGGCTGCTGATGCGCCTGATGGAGCCCACGAGCGGGTCGATCACCTTCGAGGGCCGCGAAATCGCGGACGCGAAGGGCGCTGCGCTCAAGGCGCAGCGGCGCGAGATGCAGATGATCTTCCAGGATCCGTACTCCTCGCTGAACCCGCGCAAGACGGTCGGGACGATCATCGGCGAGCCGTACGTCATCCACCGGATGCACAGGGAGTCCGGCGCCCGCAAGAAAGCCGTGCAGGAGATCATGGACATCGTCGGGCTCAACCCGGAGCACTTCAACCGCTACCCGCACGAGTTCTCCGGCGGCCAGCGGCAGCGCATCGGCGTCGCGCGCGCTCTCGCCCTCAAGCCCAAGGTGATCATCGCCGACGAACCGGTCTCGGCGCTCGACGTCTCGATCCAGGCGCAGATCCTCAACCTGCTGCGCGACCTGCAGACCGAGTTCGGGCTCACGCTCGTCTTCATCGCCCACGACCTGTCCGTCGTGCGCCACATGTGCGACCGCATCGCGGTCATGTATCTGGGCAAGATCGCCGAGCTCGCCTCCAGCGAGCAGCTCTACGCGCACCCGCGCCACCCGTACACGGGCGCGCTGATGTCGGCGGTGCCGGTCGCCGATCCGCGGCTGGCCGCCCAGAAGAAACGCCAGATCCTCGGCGGGGACGTCCCGTCGCCGACCAATCCGCCGCCGGCGTGCCGGTTCCACACGCGCTGCCCCAAGGCGGTCGCCGGCAAGTGCGACACCGACGAACCACTGCTGGACGCCAAGGACGGCGGCAACCTTGCCGCGTGCCACTTTCCGCTCACCGACCAAGAGGTCGCGGAGCGCATACCCACGGCCCGCGTAACGACCTGATGAGACACAACCGCGAAAGGGGTTCCTTCATGAAACGACTGCTCCTCGGGCTGCTGCTCCTGGCAGCCCTCCTCGCCGCCGGGTGCGGCGGCGACGACTCCGGCTCCGGTGGCGACAGCGCACCGAAGACCGGCGCCGGCCAGGCCGACAAGACCACTGCGCCGGAGGACGCCAAGAAGGGCGGCACGCTGACGATGCTGTCCAACGGCGACATCGATTGGGTCGATCCGGGCCAGACCTACTACCAGTTCGGCTTCCAGGTCGCCTACGCGGTCCACCGCACGCTGTACTCGTTCGAGCCCGACGACTCCCAGAACCCCGTGCCGGACCTCGCGGAGGGCCCGCCGGAGATCTCCGAGGACCAGAAGACGATCACGATCAAGATCCGGCCGGGAGTCAGGTACGCGCCGCCGGTGGACCGTGAGGTCAAGGCGCAGGACGTCAAGTACGCGATCGAGCGCGCGTTCACGTCCAACGTCCCGTCGGGTTACTCGTTCAGCTACTTCAGCTCGATCGAGGGTGCGCCTGAGGAGCCGGTGAAGATGTCCGAGCTCGAGCCGTTCAGCGGGCTGCAGACGCCCGACGACAACACGCTGGTGATCAAGCTTTCAGAGCCGCGGGCGGCGCTGCTCACGGGCGCGCTGGTGATGCCGATCACGGCGCCGGTGCCGCAGGAGTACGCGGCCAAGTTCGACAAGAAGTCGCCGACCGACTACGACCAGTACACCGCCTTCAGCGGCCCGTACATGATCGAGAACGACCCGAAGACGGGTGAGGTCACCGGTCGTGAGGCGGGCAAGCGGATCACGATCGTGCGCAACCCGAACTCCGACGGCGAGGCGACCGGCGACTACCGGCCGGCCTACCTGGACTCGATCGTCATCGAGGAGGGCAACGCGGACGAGGTCATCGCGTCACGGCGGACGCTGTCGGGCGAGAGCCTGGTCTGCTGCGGCGACTCGTCGCAGCCGCCGGCGCAGATCCTGGCCCGCCTGGAGCGGACGCCCGACCAGTACGCGCGGGCCAACGGAGGCGGCGCGCACTGGGAGGCGCTGAACACGACGCTCGAGCCGCTGGACAACGTCAACGTGCGCCGCGCGATGATCGCGATCACCGACCGCTTCGCCATCCGCAAGATCGCGGGCGGCGAGTTCATCGGCCCGATCGCGCAGTCGTTCATCCCGCCCGGCATGCCGGGCCACGAGGAGTCCGGCGGCGTCGACGGCTTCACCGAGTTCGACTGGATGCAGTGCGCCGACGGCGGCTGCCCCGACGTGGCCACGAAGTACATGCTCGAGGCCAAGAAGGAAGGGGTTCCGGTCGACGCCGACGGCAAGTACACCGGCGACGAGGAGCTGACGATCGTCGTCTCCAACACGCCGGATGGAGTCCGTCAGGCGGAGAGCCTGCAGCAGGACCTGAGCCAGCTCGGCCTCGACGTCAAGATCCGCGGAGTCCCACAGGACACGCTCTACACGAAGTTCCTGGGCGTGCCCAAGAACCAGCCGGCGATCGGTGTCGGCGTCGGCTGGATCAAGGACTTCCAGGATCCGGAGACGCTGATCGCGCCGATCTTCCCGTCGAGCACGATCCGCCCGGCGGGCAACGTCAACTGGTCGCAGCTGCGATCGGACGCGGTCGACGAGGCCGTCAAGAAGGCGCAGGACGCGCCGGCGGGTCCGGACCGCAACCAGGCCTGGGCGGACGCCAACAAGGCGATCGTCAACGAGGCCCCCGCGATCCTGACCACCTGGGACGACAACATCAACCTCCAGTCCAAGAACGTGGCCGGGGTGATGAGCTCCTACAACGCAAGCTGGGACCTGAGTTTCACGTCCCTGAAGTAGGTAGGTTGGAGCGGGCGGCGCCCTTCGGGGCGCCGCCCGCTTCTTCGTCGAGCAGGGAGGGTTGGGTGGGACGACAGTTTCTGGGGCTGGCCATTGCGGCTGCCCTCATGGGAGCCGGCTGTGGCGGCGACGACTCCGGCTCCGACGGCGGCAGCAAGCCGACCACGGGCGCCGGCGAGGCCGGCAACACCACGGCCCCGGAGGACGCCAAGAAGGGCGGCACGCTGACGATGCTGTCCAACGGCGACATCGACTGGGTCGATCCGGGCCAGACCTACTACCAGTTCGGCTTCCAGGTCGCTTCCGCGGTCCACCGCACGCTGTACTCGTTCAAGCCGGGCGACTCCCAGAACCCAGTGCCCGATCTGGCCGAGGGTCCGCCCGAGGTCTCCGAGGACCAGAAGACGATCACGATCAGGATCCGGCCGGGCGTCAGGTACGCGCCGCCGGTCGACCGTGAGGTCAAGTCGCAGGACGTCAAGTACGCGATCGAGCGTGCCTTCACGTCCAACGTCCCGTCGGGCTATGCCTTCACGTACTTCAGCACGATCGAGGGAGCGCCGGAGGAGCCGGTGAAGATTTCCGAGCTCGAGCCGTTCAGCGGCCTCGAGACGCCGGACGACAACACCCTGGTGATCAAGCTCACCGAGCCGCGCGCGGGGCTGCTCACCGGCGCGCTGGTGATGCCGATCACGGCGCCCGTGCCCCAGGAGTATGCGGCGAAGTTCGACAAGAAGTCGCCGACCGACTACGACCAGTACGCCGCCTTCAGCGGGCCGTACATGATCGAGAACGACCCGAAGACGGGTGAGGTGACCGGTCGTGAGGCGGGCAAGCGGGTCACGATCGTGCGCAACCCGAACTGGGATGGCGAGGCGACCGGCGACTACCGGCCGGCGTACCTCGACAAGATCGTCATCGAGGAGGGCAACGCCGATGGGGTGATCGCCTCGCGGCGCACGCTGTCGGGGGAGGACATGGTCTGCTGCGGCGACTCGTCGCACCCACCGGCGCAGATCCTGGCCCGCTTGGAACGCACGCCCGACCAGTACGCCCGCGCCAACGGCGGCGGCACCCACTGGGAGGCGATCAACACGACGAAGAAGCCGTTCGACAACGTCGACGTCCGCCGGGCGGCGATCGCCATCACCGACCGGATCGCGCTGCGCAAGATCGCGGGCGGCGAGTTCATCGGCCCGATCGCGCAGTCGGTCATCCCGCCGGGCATGCCGGGCCATGAGGAGTCCGGTGGCCTGGACGGGTTCACCGAGTTCGACTGGATGCAATGCGCCGACGGCGGCTGCCCCGACGTGGCCAAGAAGTACATGCTCGAGGCCAAGGAGGAGGGGGTTCCGGTCGACGACGGCGGCAAGTACACCGGTGACGAGGAGGTCCAGGTGGTCGTCGCCAACTCGCCGGACTCGCTCCGCGGGGCGGAGAGCATCCAGCAGGACCTGAGCAAGCTCGGCCTCGACGTCAAGATCCGCGCGGTCCCGCAGGACACGCTCTACACGAAGTTCCTCGGCGTGCCGAAGAACCAGCCGGAGATCGGAATCGGCGTCGGCTGGTTGAAGGACTTCGCGGATGCGGAGACGCTGATCGCTCCCGTCTTCCACTCGAGCGCGATCCGCCAGGCGGGCAACGTCAACTGGTCGCAGCTGGACGTGAAGGCGATCGACGACGCCATCGAGAAGGCGCAGGACACGCCCGCGGGCCCCGAGCGCGATCAGGCCTGGGCGGACGCCAACAGGGCGATCGTCAACGAGGCTCCGGCGATCCTGGCCACCTGGGACGACAACATCACCATCTGGTCCGAGGACGTCGCCGGGGTGATGAACGCCTACAACGCGAATCTCGACCTGAGCTTCACGTCGCTGAAGTGACGATGTCTCGCCCTGCCGGCCGGCGCAAGCGCCGGCCTGCGGGCGACGTCACTCCTCGTACAGGGACTCGCGGGCCAGCTCGTTGGCGCGCGAGTCCCAGAGGAGCACCTCGAGGAAGTCGCCCTTGTAGTTGTCGGGGGCGATCAGCGTGAAGCGCGTGTCCACCAGCGCGCACTGGTCGACCGCGAGGCCGGCCAGCTCCGCCGTGACCGCGTGTCCCCCGCCGGTCAGCGCGCGGCCCCACACCAGCGTCATCGCGGCGACCTTGCCGTGCTCGCCGCGCCATCCGCCGATCACCTCGTCGCAGAGGTCGAGCTTCCAGTCGGGGTTGGCCTCGGCGGTCTCGTCGGTGAAGTCGGCCGTCGCGTGGAAGTCGGCCGGCTCGGGATGCTGGTCGTCGGCCGGTGTGTAGGAGACGTAACCGAAGACGTCCAGCCCTGTGCTCGTGCGCGCGGTCACGGGGACGTAGGTACGCCCCGCCCACGTGCGGTCGGGATGCCAGTCGAGCTCCGCGGGGATCTCGCCCACGTCCTCGTCAAAGGTCAGACACGCGGCCATGAACTCGCCCCGCAGCGTCTCCGCCCAGCGCCCGCTAGGAAGCATCTCCTGCGGCGGCTCAGCACCGAAGCGCACGACAAGACGTTCCTCAGGCGGCATCGCGAGACCCTACCGCTGAGACAAAAGGGACAGTCCCTTTTGTCTCAGGACTCGACGAGGACGGTGACCGGGCCGTCGTTGACGAGCGCGACCTGCATGTGGGCGCCGAACACTCCCCCCTTCGCTCCGAGTCGCTCCCGAAAGCGCTCATAGAGCGGCTCGGCGTGCTCGGGCGGGGCGGCGGCGACGAAGCTCGGCCGGGTGCCCTTGCTCGCGTCGCCGTAGAGCGTGAACTGCGAGACGACGAGCACCTCGCGGTCTCCGAGCGGCTCGTTCATGCGCCCGTCGGCGTCCGGGAAGACGCGCAGCGCGCGAACCTTGTCCGCGATGCGGTCGGCCGTCGCAGCGTCGTCGGCGTGGGTGATGCCGAGCAGGACGAGCAGGCCGGGACCGATGGCGGCGACCTCCTCGCCGTCGACGGTCACGCTCGCCGACGCGACGCGCTGCACGAGCGCCCTCAAAGCAGGTAGCGCTCGATGTCGGCCTCGAAGTCGGCGAGCGTCCGGTACTGGCCCTGATGGATGAACGCTGTCTCGCCCTGCTCGTCGAGGTAGAGCATGACCGGCGCGCCCCCCGGGGCGCCGAGGTCCTGCACGAGCTCGCCGTGGGGGTCGCGGTAGGAGGGGAAGGGGACCGGAAAATCGCGCAGGAACTCGCGCGCGGCATCGATCGGGTCGATCGTGTCGACGCCGAGGAACGCGATGCGCTTGCCGTATCGGGCTCCGGCGTGCTGGAGGATCGGGAACTCCTGCCGGCAGGGCGTGCACCACGAGCCCCAGACGTTGATCACGATCGGATGACCACGCAGCTGCTCGAGCCGGGCGCGCAGCGCCTTGACCCCGCCGCCGAGCAGTTGGCTGTGCTGCGCGTGCAGCGAGGCCAGCCGGGGGGGTGCGCCCCTGAGCTCGCGCAGGCCGGCGTCGATCTCGAACGGTGGCAGCCCCTCGTCCGTGTCGCCGCCGCCGCCTGCCTGTAGCAGTCCGATCACGACGATCGCCGCCACCGCGGCCGCGGCCAAGAAGGGAGCTGCCCGGCGCATCGCAGTCAGGGTAGGTCGGCGATCTGCTTCAATGGGGGGTGCGCACACCTCGTGCCGGCTCCATTTAGGCCCACGACCGCGCACCCTTCGGCGTCACCTCTCCAGGGCGCCGACAACGTACGACTTACGAGCCTCGATGGCTGACTCCACAGCAGTGGCCTCCACGGCCGCTTCCCTGCCGTCTTTGACGGACCTCGAGCGGGTGCAGCAGTTCACCCGTGAACCGTTCGTGCTCGAAGGCGAGGAGGTCGCGCACGCGCTCGGCCCGGATTCACCGCGGCGCCTGGCGTTCGACGCGGCGCTGGCGGAGGTCGATGCCGGTGCCGCCAATCCCTCGGTGGAGTGGCGGCGGACGTTCTCGCTGCTGCTCGGGCTCGAGCGCCTGCTCGGCGAGGACGAGCCCAAGCTCGTCGATGGCACGGTCCTCTCTGCGCACCAGGTCGATGCGCTGTCGGGCACGCTGACCGCGCTGCTGGCCGAGGCCCAGCACCTCGAGCCGGCGATGCCGCCGCCCGACGTGGAGGCGCCGGCGCTCCCCGAGGGCGTCGAGGAGGAGGACGAGGAGCCCCAGGACTGGGCCGACGACGGCCCGGTCGACGACGACGAGCAGCTCCCGGAGGCCCCCGAGGATCCCAACGCCGGCAAGCGCTTCTGGTTCGAGCACGCGACCGGCGCCGGTAAGACGGTCGCCGCGCTCGGCTTCGTCGAGGCGTCGCGGACCGCCGGCATCCTGATCCTCACCCACCGCCGCAACCTCGTGGACCAGTTCCTGGGCGAGCTGCGCGACCGCGGCTACCGCGACCGGATCCACGGGCCGCTCCTGCGCGGCCAGGACTCCTCGATCGGCCCGGTCACCGTCGAGACCTACCAGTGGTTCGTCCGCCACGCCGGCAACGTCTCCGACGCCTACTCGATCGTCATCTGCGACGAGGCCCACACCGCGCTGGGCGAGAAGACCTCGGCCGCGATCCGCAAGTGGTCCGAGCCGATCTTCATCGGCATGACCGCGACGGGCGCGCTGATCGCCCGCCACGTCACCGACCTGTTCCCGACGCAGACGTCGCGCTTCGACCTCGCGCAGGCGGCGCGCCGCGGCGTGATCTCGCCGTTGCGCTGCGTGCGCATCCCGCCTGGGAAGAACGTCCGCAACATCGCCAAGGTGCCGCTGCGCAAGGGCGAGGTGGACATGGAGTTCGACCAGGAGATGCTGGCCGAGATGCTGGACATCCTGCCCTTCAACATGGCGATCGCCGACCTCTACAAGACGCGCTTCAACGGCGTTCCCGGGGTCGTGTACGCGGCGGGCGTGCGGCACGCGATGAACGTCGCCGAGGCCTTCCGCGAGTCGGGCATCAAGGCGCAGGGCGTGTCGGGCGAGACACCCAAGCGAGAGCTGGCGGAGATCCTGGCCGCCTACGAGCGCGGCGACATCGACGTGCTCGTCAACGCGCAGCTGCTCGCCGAGGGCTGGAACTCGCCCCGGGCGACGGTCTGCGTCCACCTGGCTCCGACCGCCTCGCGGCGCATCTACCAGCAGCGGGTCGGGCGCGTCACGCGCCGCCACCAGGGCAAGGAGGCCGGCATCGTCGTCGACTTCGTCGCGCCGGGCACCAAGCACGACGACCCCGTCGTCACGCTGCACTCCCTGCTCGACCGCGACGTGTATCGCGGCGGCGCGATTGTCGTCGGCCCGGTGCGCCGCGGCCGCGGGCGGCGCCTGCGCGTCGAGCGCCGCGTGCTGCCCGTGACGGCGGACGAGACCCGCCGCATCGAGGTCTTCGAGCGCGAGCTGTGGCGGATCGCCGTCGAGCACCTCGACTACGGCGAGCAGATCCAGTGGGCGGCGCTGGCGGGCGCGCGCGTCGCGCCCACGGGCTGGCGGCGCGCCCGCGCGATGCTGCACTTCGACCAGCAGGGCGAGCTCAAGCGGACCTTCCTGATCACGGCGCTCGAGCGCAACAAGAACCCGCAGCTGAGAATGCGAGCGCTCCAGGAGATCGCCGCGGCCAAGGACGACGAGGCCTTCGACCGGGCGGTCGAGATGGTCGGCAACTGGCCGCGCGACGACAAGCGCGAGGGCGTGAAGATCATCCTCAGCGCGCTGGCCGAGAACCGGCTCGGTCGTCGCGACCAGGCCAACAACTGGATCTGGCGCTGCGCCGAGTACACGCGCGAGGTCCACGAGGAGTACGCGGTCCAGCGCTGGCCGGAGACCAAGCGGCTGCTCGGCCTGCTCGTGAACTCGTCCGGCGGGGCGCACGCGCGCAACGCGCGCCGGCTCGTGCAGGCCGCACGCCAGCAGGACCGCCGCCTCGCCGCCGCACTGCTCGCCGCTGCGCTGCCGCACACGCCGGAAGCGGGCGAGGTCGTCAACGGCGCGCGTATGCGCATGTCGCGCAAGCCCGGCGCTCTTGCGCGCGAGCTGCTGCGCAACCTGCCCAAGGGCGGCAAGTCCAAGCGCCGGCGCTCGCGGCGGCGCAAGCCCGCCGGCGCGGACAACGGCGCGCCTCAGGTCGAGGAGAACGCGACGACGACCGTCGACGCCGATCCCGACCGCGAAGCGGCCTAAGCGATCTCGCAGCTGAGCGCCGGCGTGCGCGTGAGCGTCTGCAACACGACGCAGTAGCGCTCGGTCAGCCGCAGCAGCGTCGCGAGCTGCTCCTCGTCGGCGTCCGTGTCGAGCTCGAACGTGAGCCGGATCGCGGCGAAGCCGACCGGCGCCTCGCGGTCGACGCCCAGCGTCCCGCGGAAGTCGAGGTCCCCCTCCGCACGTACGGTGCCGCCGCGCAGACCGATGTCCAGCGCGGTGGCCACCGAGCGCAGCGTCACGCCGGCGCAGGCCACGAGCGCTTCGAGCAGCATGTCACCAGAGCAGAGCTGGGAGCCGTCGCCTCCGGTGGCCGGGTGCAGACCCGCCTCGGCGATCGCGCGCCCGGTCTGGACCGAGCAGGCGATCCCGTCGGCGAGCGTGCCGGCGGCCGCGAGCGTCACCAGCGCGGCCTCGGGCGCCTCGCGGTAGCGCTCCTTGATCGGCGCCTGCAGCGTGCGTAGCTCGTCCGACCGCATGGCCCAGACGCTACTCGGCGACCTCGATCAACCCCCGCTCGGCCAGTGCCTGGCAGAGCGCGGCGAGGTCATGGCGCACGCGGTCGATCGGCTCGCCGAGGTCCTCGGAGGTCCGCCGCGCGGTCTCCTCGGCGTCGCCGGTCTCCTCGAGCAGCGCGAGCATGTGGCCACCGGTCGCGTTGAGCCCGTGGTAATGGCCGGTGGCGAGGCTGAGGAGGACGCGGTCCTCGCCGAACGCGCGGCGCACGACGCCCTCGGGGATGGTGATGCGCCCGGTCGGGAGCTCCACGCTGCTCACCCTAGGTGCACCTCTCCCGACTCGAGCGCCACCAGCTCGCTGTCGGTCGCGACCAGCAGCCGGCCCTGTTCGTCGATGCCCGCCCCGGTGCCGGCCCGGTCGTCCCAGCGGACGATCCGTTCGAGCAGGGCGTCACGAGCGCGCAGCGCGGTGATGGTGTCGGGCGAGGGCTCGAGCAGGCGCGCCTCGAGCGCGGCGAGCAGCTCGGCCAGGAACGGCTCGAGGTCGTCCGTGCGCCTGCCCAGCGTGCCCGCGCTCTCGCTCAGCTCCACCGGCAGGTCGGCGACGGCGACGGCGACGTTGACGCCGATGCCGAGCACGGCCCACCCCTCCTGGGGGCGTCCCTCCACGAGGACGCCGGCGACCTTGCGGCCGTCGACGAGCACGTCGTTGGGCCACTTGACGCGGGCGCGGGCGTCCGCGACGTCGGCCACGGCGAGGCCCGCGCGCAGCGGCAACAGCGCGTCGTGGTCGCGCACGATCAGCGACATCAGCAGCGCGCTGCCGGGCGGGCCGACCCACGTGCGCCCCTGGCGCCCGCGGCCGGCGGTCTGCTCGGTGGCGGTCACGAGCGCCCCGTGCGGCGCGCCCTGCTCGGCGAGCTCGCGCGCCCTGGTGTTCGTCGAGTCGACGGCGCGCAGGTGCAGGCGCGGACGGCCGAGCATCAGGCTGTGAGCCGCACGGCGTCGCCCGGCTCGAGGCCCAGCTCCCCCGCCGCGTCGCCCCCGCTGACCGCGATCGCCAGGTGGCGGCTCGCGTCCTCGTAGACGAGCAGCTCGCCCTCCGGCACGTCCGCGAAGGTGCGGGCGAAGGTGGCCTCGCGCTCCTCGATCCTGACGGTGCGGCCGAGGCGCAGGCCGGTCTGCGCGAGCTGGTCGTGGGCGACGTCGAGCAGCAGGTTGCCGAAGGCATCGCGCGCGCGGACGTGGGCGAGGATCTCTCCGGCGCCGATCTCGGGCTCCGGCATCGAGAGCGTGATCAGGTCGTCGGGCTCGACGGGATCGCCCGCATCGGCCAGCGCCTCGCCCGCGGCGAGGCGCGCCGCCACCGGAGCGAAGACGTCGCGCCCGTGGAACGTGGCGGAGACGGGCTCGAGCCGCCACGGCGAGCTCGAGATCTCGATCGCCTCGACGATGCCGCCGAAGCGGTTCGCGGCGGGAACCAGCAGGCCGTTGTCCGGCCCCACCATGAGCCGGTCCTCGTCGGCCGTCCTGATCGCCACGGCGCGCCGCCGCGCACCGACCTCGGGGTCGACGACGGCGAGGTGCACGCCGGGGGGCGTGTATGGCAGCGCCCGCTCGAGCGCCAGCGCGCCGGCGCGCGCGTCATGGCGAGGGATCCCGTGCGCGATGTCGATGACGCGCGCGTCCGGGCACAGCTTCGCGATCACGCCATGGACGACGCCGACGAACTCGTCGCTGAGGCCGTAGTCGCTGAGAAACGTGATCGGTCGAGTCATCTGAGTCGCCTAAGTCTTGCTATTTCAAGCGCTGAGCGACACAGAGCGCGTCGATGAGGCCGTCGGGGGTGTGGGGGTTCGCCTCGACGTCGGGCTCGCGGCCGAGCTCGCGCAGCGCGTCGCTCGTCGCCGGGCCGATCGAGGCCAGGCGCGGGCCGGTTGCGATGTCGCCGAGGTAGCGAACCGTCGAGGCCGACGTGAAGGTGATCCAGTCGACGTCGGCGATCAGCGCCGGATCGACCGGCTCGGCGATCGTCTCGTACAGCGCGACGACGTCGACCTCCACGCCCCGGGCCCGCAGTGCGTCCGGCAGGACGTCGCGCCCCTCCTTCGCCCGTGCCAGCAGAACGCGCTCGAGCGGGACTTCCGCGAGCGCCTCGACCATTCCCTCGGCGACGGCGCGCTCGGGCACGATGTCGGCGACGATCCCGCGCTCGCGCAGGGCACGCGCCGTACCCGGTCCCATCGCCGCGACCCGCAGACCGGCGAGCGCGCGACCGTCGCGCCCGCCGGCGACGAGCGAGGCGAACAGCTCGCTCGCCCCATTCGGTGACGAGACGATCAACAGGTCATATCCGTCCAGTGGCGGCAGCCGGGCGTCGAGCGAGACCGTTCGGATGGCCGGGGCCTCCACGACCTCGGCGCCCAGCTCACGCAGCCGCTTCGCGAGCGCCGACGCCTGCGCACGGGCGCGGGTCACCGCAATCCGCACGCCGTGCAACGGCCGCAGCTCGCGCCATGAGAGCTCCTCGCCCAGCGCAGCAACGGGCCCCACCACGATCACGGCGGGCGCGCTGACGTCCGCTTCGGCGGCGGTCGCGAGCGTCGCGTGCACGGTGCGCTGACCGGCCATCGTGCCGCGCTCGACGATGGCCACGGGCTCGTCGGCGGCGCGGCCGCCCCGCATCAGCCCCTCGGTGATCCGCGGGAGCGTGCGGATGCCCATGTAGAAGACGAGCGTCCCCGGGAACCGCGCGAGGGCTTCCCAGTCCAGCTCGGCACGGCTTCCGGTGACGAAGGCGACCCCCGCCGCGATGTCGCGATGGGTGACCGGGACGCCCGCGTACGCCGGCGCGGCGATACCCGAGGTGACGCCGGGCACGACCTCGTAGCCGATCCCCTCGGCGCGCAGCAGCTGCGCCTCCTCGCTGCCGCGCCCGAACACGAACGGGTCGCCGCCCTTCAGCCGCACCACCGTGCTGCCGGCGCGCCCGTGCTCGACGAGCAGCCGGTTGGTCTCGGACTGCGGCACCTGCTCGCCGCCGCCTCGCTTGCCGACGAAGATCAGTTCCGCGCCGTCACGCGCCCAGGCCAGGATCTCGGGGCCGACGAGCAGGTCGTAGAGGACGACGTCCGCGCGCTCGAGCAGCTCGCGAGCGCGCAACGTCACCAGCCCCGGATCCCCAGGACCCGCCCCGACGAGGTAGACCGTCACCCGAGCAGCTCCCCGGCACCGGCCGCCAGCATCCGGCGCGCCAGCTCGGCGCCGTCGAGCCCCTCCATCTCGTCCAGCACCCAGGCGGAGCCGTCGACGGCGCCGACGAAGCCGCGCATCCGGCGCCCGTCCGCGTGCACGCCGATCGGTGTGTGGCAGGACGCGCCCAGCACGCGCGTCGCCGCCCGCTCGGCCAGCAGGCACGCGAGCGCCCGCTCGTCCGCGATCGGGGCGACCGCGGCGCGAACGACGTCGTCGGAGGCGCGCGCCTGCAGGGCCAGCGCTCCCTGCCCCGCCGCCGGCACGAACACCGTCCCGTCGAGCACCGCCCCGTCCTCGTCCCGTCCCAGCCGCCGCAGCCCGGCACGCGCGAGCACGACCGCGTCGACCTCGCCGTCGCGCCATTTGCGCAGCCGCGTGTCGACGTTGCCGCGCAGCTCGACCACCTCGACGTCCAGCCGCCACGCCCGCAACTGCGCCGCGCGGCGCAGCGACGACGTCCCCACGCGGCCCGGCACGCTCCCGATCAGCACGTCACGCGGATCCTCGCGCGGCGGCACCGCCACGATCTCCGTCCCCGCGGCGAGCTCACCCGGCACGTCCTTGGCCGAATGCACGGCCAGATCGATGTCACCGGCGACCAGCGCGGCCTCGATCGTGTCGACCCAGCGAGACTTGTCATTACACAAAGGGGCCCGTCCCTTTTGTGAAGCATGTGAAGCATGGTCGCCGGAGGTGGTGAGCGGAACGAGCTCCCCGCCGATGCGCTCCGCCACCCAGCCGGCCTGCGCGAGCGCGAGCGGGCTCGCGCGCGTGCCGATCCTCAATGTCTCGGGGTCTCGACGCCGGTGAGCTCGTCGGCCTCGTCGATCAGGCCGAACAGCTCGCGCAGGACGTGCATGCGCGCGTGGCGGGCGCCGCCGTCGGCCTGCTTGACGCGCAGCGTCGGCTCGTGCAGCAGCCGCTGCGCGACCGCCCGCGCGACGGCCTCAACGCGCTCGCGATCGCGCTCGGAGAGTGCCTCCCAGCGCGTGTCGTTCTCCTCGAGCACTCCGGCGACGATCGCGTCCGCGTGGCGGCGCAGCGCGGCGAGCGTGGGCATCACCTCGAGCGATCCGAGCCAGCTGGCGAAGGTTGCGATCTCCTCCTCGACGATCGCCTCCGCGCGCGTCGACTCCGATGCGCGCACGGACGCGTGGCGCTCCACCACGGCACGCAGGTCGTCGACGTTGGCCAGCGTGACGCCGGGCAGGCCGCCGCACGCGGCCTCGATGTCGCGCGGCACGGCGAGGTCGATCAGCAGCAGCGGCCGCCCGTTGCGCTCGGTCATCACGTCGGCGAGGACCTCGGCCTCGATCAGAGCGTGCGGGGAGGACGTCGAGGCGACGACGATGTCGGCGTCCAGCAGCGCGCTCGGCAGCTCGTCGAAGCTCAGCGTCGACCCGTCAAAGCGGTGCGCGAGCATCTCGGCCCGCTCGCGCCGGCGATTGGCCACGAACAGCGTGGCGGCACCGCGCGCGTGCAGCGCCTCCGCGGTCAGCTCGGCCGTCTCACCGGCGCCGATGATCAGCACGTCACGGTCGTCTAGGACGCCAAGGGCGTCGTAGGCGAGATCGACCGCCACCGAGGCGACCGACTGGCGCCCTTCCCCGATCCCGGTCTCCGTGCGCACGCGCTTGCCGGTGGCCAGCGCGGCCTGGAAGAGCCTGTTCGTCAGCGTCCCGGTCGTGCCGCGGGCCCGCGCGAGCTCGTAGGCGCGCTTGACCTGGCCCTGCACCTCGGCCTCGCCGACGACCATCGACTCCAGACCGGAGGCGACGCGATAGAGGTGGCGGGCGGTATCGCAGTTGTTGGAGGAGTAGACCCCCTCGAGCAGCTCGGTCGGGCGCAGCCCGGCGCGGCGCGCGAGCTGGGCGACGACCGCGCTCTCGGCCTCGACCGGGTCGCCGACGACCAGGTAGATCTCGGTGCGGTTGCAGGTCGACAGCACGACGGCCTCCTGCACGTCGGACACGGCGGTGACCTCGGCCAGCAGCGTCTCCATGCCGCGCTCGGTCAGTGCGATGCGCTCGCGCAGGGCGACCGGCGCGGTCTTGTGCGACATACCGAGCAGCAGGAGCTCACTCACGGCTCTCGATCACCTCCGCGAGCTCTGCCAGTTCCCGCTGCACGTTCGCCAGCCGCACGGCCATGATCGCGACGTAGATCAGGATCAGCGCGAGGAAGACCAGGTATGCCGCGGCGACGTACTTGCCCGCCTCGTCGAGCGGCAGCGCGGGCAACTCAGACCTCCTGAGGCGCGGCGGACCGGCCGCGCCCGAACGTGAACGTGTCCTCGCCGGCGAGGCGGCGCTTGAGCGACTTCAGCCGCATGCGCGTGGCCTTCTGCACGAGCTCGAACTTGCACAGCGCAACGAACAGCGTCGCCATCCCGATCAGTGCGATCAGGAACGTGAACGCGACCTCGAACGGCAGGCTGTCGGCGTGGCTGAGAGTGCGGGGGTGAATGTCCTGCGAGGCGGACCGCACCGCGGTGAAGTTCAGCGGCACGAAGACGCCGCCGACGATCGAGAACACGGCCGCGTAGCGCGCCTGGCGCTCGGGGTCCTCGATCGAGAAGCGCAGCGGCTGGTAGCAGGCGTAGAGCAGGAAGACGATCAAGAAGGAAACCAGCGTCGGCTCCTCCCACAGCCACCAGTATCCCCAGGACGCCTTTGCCCAGATCGACCCGGTGACGAGCGCAGCGACGCCGAAGATCAGCGCCATGTGGATCGAGACGTAGGAGCGCAGATCGTGGCTGCGATCGCCGGACCGCAGGTAGCGGATTCCGTAGATCCCGCCGACGACGAACCCGATCAAAGCGGTGATCGCGAGCGGGACGTGCAGATAGAAGATCTTCTGGATGAAGCCCTGGTCGGCGTCGTTGGGCGCCCAGAAGAACGCCAGCGCGAACGCCGTCACGAGCAGCACGGCGGAGGCGATGGCGAAGAGCTTGAGGCCGCGACCGAAGATGTCAGTCCTCCAGGAGGTAGTCGAACACCGCCCAGGCGAGCAGGGCGAACACCAGATCGTAGAGCCCGAGCACGGTCAGCCAGTGGCCTGACAGCGGCTCTGCACCTCCCCGCTGCAGCAGCGGCGCGGTGGCGCTCGCGCCCGCGATCAGCAGCGGCACCGACAGCGGCAGTGCCAGCAACGGGCCGATCAGGTCGCGCGCCCGCGTCTGTACCGCGAGCGCACCGACCAGCGTGCCGACGACGGCGAGTCCGGCGTCGGCCAGCACCAGGACGAGTGCGAGCTCCGGGAGCGCCTGGCCGAGGCCGGGCTCGAGCAGCAGGATTGCGAACGCGGCGAGCGCCACCACCTCGACGACCGCCAGGAACGCGAACAGCGTCAGCGCCTTGGCCACGAGCATCGCGGTCCGATCGACGGGCGCGAGCAGGAATGCGTCAAAGCCGCCCTGCTCGCGCTCGGTGACGAACAGGCGGTTGATGCCCAGCACCGCGGCGAGCAGGAGCGTCACCCACAGCACGCCCGAGGCGAGGTCGCCCGCCAGCGACTCGCGATCGAGCCCGAAGTGGAACAACACGAACGCGCTGACGACGAACAGCAGCATCGCCGGGACGGCCTCGAACGAGCGCAGCTCGGCGCGGAAGTCCTTGCGCAGCAGGGCGGTCACCGTCGTCCTCATCCGAGTTCCAGCACCTCGTCGGCTACCGCGCGCGCCGCGGCCGCGTCGTGGCTCACGAGCACGCGCGTGGGCGAGCGCGAGAGCAGCGGCTCGACCAGTTCGACGGCGCGAGCGTCGAGGTTCGCGTAGGGCTCGTCGAGCAGGAGGAGCTCGGGCTCGTGCAGCACCGCGCGGCAGATCGCGACGCGCTGCACCATCCCGCGCGAGAAGGTCCGCAGAGGCTCGTCGGCGCGCAGCGTCAGCGCCACGTGTTCGAGCAGCGCCTCGACGCGCTCGAACCCCACGCGGTGAAGCCGCGCGTGGAAGCGCAGGTTCTCGCGGGCGGACAGATCGCGGTAGAGAAGTGGCTCGTGAGCCACGAAGCCCAGCCGCCCCCGCACGCGGTGACCGTCGCGCGGAATCGTGGCTCCGAGCACCCGCAGCGTCCCGGCGTGCGGACGCAGCAGCGTCGCCAGCATCCGCAGCAGCGTCGTCTTGCCGGCTCCGTTGGGGCCCAGGACGGCGAGCGTCGTCCCCTCCGGGACGGTCAGCGACAGGCCACGGAAGACGACGCGGTCGCCGTAGGCCCGGCCGACCGCTTCGAGCTCAATGGCGGGAGTCACCGCGCATCGTGCGCACGGCGTGCTCGAGCACCGGCTCGAGCACCGCGAAGCACTCCTCGACCGCCTTCGGGGACCCGGGGAAGTTGACGATCAGCGTATGCCCGCTGATGCCCGCTGTCGCCCGGCTCAGAACCGCCATCGGTGTGTGCTCGAGGGACACCGCGCGCATTGCCTCGACGATGCCGGGCGTGGAGCGCTGGATCACCGCGCGCGTCGCCTCCGGGGTGATGTCGTCCGGCGTCAGCCCGGTCCCGCCCGTGGTGAAGATGAAGTCGACCGCTGCATCGACGTAGTGGTGCAGGCGGTCCTCGATCAGCGAGAAGTCGTCCGGTACCACCTCCATTGCCACGACCTCGCAGCCGGCCGCCTCGGCCCGCGCCGCGAGCGCCGGTCCCGAGCGGTCCTCCGACCGCCGCGCGGAGACCGACGTCGAAACGGTGAGAACTGCGGCCTGCACGCCGCGAGAGCCTATGCGGGCGCGGCGGTGGCGCGGGCGGCGTCGATCAGCGCGAGCACGCCCTGCTCGTCGCCCGCGCGCAGCAGCGCGATCGGATCGGGGTCGCCGTTGACGATCCCCTCGAAGAAGGCCTTGCGGTCCTGGTAGGTGGGAAGGTTGCCCTTCGCCCAGCCCCGCGCCTCGTTGAGCAGCTCCGCCAGGCGCGCATGCTCGGTGCCGTAGGCGGCCGCGATCTCGCTCTTGATGCGCTTCGCCAGCGCGGGCGATGCGCCCGCGGTCGAGATCGCGATCGCCAGCGGTCCGGTGCGCACGATGGCGGGCAGGATGAAGTTGCAGAGCGGTGGCACATCGACGACGTTGACGAGCATCGCCCGCTCCTCGGCGTCCTCGTAGACGCGGATGTTGACGTCTGTGTCGCTCGTCGCGGCGATGGCGATGAAGGTTCCCTCGAGGTCGCCGGGCCGGTACTCGCGCCGCTCCCACTCGATCGAACCCTCGGCCGCGAGCTCCTGCAGCGCGTCGATCGCATCGGGCGCGATCAGGACGACCCGGCCTCCGCACGCCAGCAGGCCCTCCACCTTCTCCAGCCCGATCTCACCGCCGCCGACGACAACGCAGCGCCGCCCCGTCAGCCGCAGGCAGGCGATGTAGAACGGCGTGTCGAGCATGTCGCGCACGCAGGTCTGGTCGCAGATACCGCGGCGGTACTGGCAGACGCAATCCTTCCCCGCATAGGCCTGTGCCGGCATAACCCCAGGGTATCTCCGCTTCACAAAAGGGACGGACCCTTTTGTGAAGCGGTCAGCGGCGGAGCGTCTCGCGCGTCATGCGGACCGCTACGCGGGCGAGCGCTGGGGCGCCGCGGCGCACGACCTGCCAGCGCTCGGACTCGCGCCCATACAGGATCCGCGCGGCCGTCTGCGAGGCGCGCACCAGCGTCGGGTCGTAGGGGAGCCACCGCGCCGAGCGCAGACGGATCGAACGGCTCGCGAGCTGGCGCGCCTCGGTGTGGCGGGCGAGACGGACCGGGGCTGCGGGGGCGGCGGCGCTGTGCTCGTTGACCCAGGTCAGTGCGACGCCGAGGGTGCGCGCGACCTGCTCACCATGGGCACGGTCCCCGGCCCACACCGACACCGCGGGCGCCCCGGCGCACAACTCGATCGCGGCGGCCTCGGACGGCGCCTCGACGACGGACAGGACCGGCCCCGGGACGGGCTCGTGCAGGACGCGCGCGTCAGGCGCGACGGCGCGCAGCAGCGCCGGTCGGAAGGTGGCCCCCTCGGCGATGCCCCCGCACAGCCGCGTCGCGCCGGCGCGCTCGGCGTCCGTCACGAGGGCCTCCACGGCCTCGGCCTCCTCCCGGGAGGCCAGCGGGCCGACCTCGGTGGCCGGATCGCGCGGATCGCCGACGCGAACGCGTTCGGTTCCCGCGCGCAGGCTCTCGATCAGCCCGCTCGGGGCCTCCGGCGCCGTCACGATGCGCCCGAGCGAGGCGACGCCGTGGCCGCCGCGCGCGTACGCCGCCCACAGCGCACCGGCGACGATGCGGTCGAGCGGCGCGCCGTCGAGTACGAGCATGGTCGACTTGGCGCCCGGCGCGCCGGTCTCCACGATGCTGTCGCAGCCGTTCAGGTCGGCGTCGACCACGACAAGCCCGTCGGGGACCCCGGCGCGTCCGAGGGCCGCCACGAAGCGCTGCAGCAGAGCCGGGTACGGCCCGGCGAGGACGACGCCGTTGCCGGCGAGCAGCGCAGCTCCGGACTCGAGGACCGGCTCCGCCCAGGGCGAGCCGTCGCCGCTCTGGACCCCGACGACCCCTATGGGTGCATGGAAGAGCAGGGAGCGGCGTCCGCCGCGCAGCACCGCCGCACGCCCGAGCCGGCGATCGGCGAGTGCCTTCGGCCCGTCCGCGCCGAGCTCGTGCAGCCCGGCGATCGACGGCAGCAACTCCGCCAGCAAGGCCTCGGTCCGAGGCACGCGCGCCTCCGCCGCCAGCGCTTCGGCGAGCGCGTCGACCTCGTCGAGCAGCGCCTGCGCCGCGCGCCGGAGGTAGCCCGCGCGGGCGGGCGCGGGCACGCTCGCCCACAACGGCTGCGGTCCGGTCACCCTGAGAAAGCTAAGCGACGCGGCGCCGCAGCGAGGCGGCGCGCTCGGAGAGCGAGCGCACCAGCAGCTCCGCGAGGCCCAGCGTGAGCCGCTCGTCGACGACGAGCGTGTCGACCTCCGACCCAGCCTCGTGGTCGATCGCGCCGATGCCGACCAGCGCCTCCGTCCCGTCGAGCGGCGCGAACGCCGCGATCACCGAACGGTGGATCGGGTCGTAGCACAGCAGCCGCCGCACGCCGAACGCCTGGTCGTCCATGCCGCGCTCGCGCAGCAGGGACTCGACCCGCGCCGCGTCGGAGGGCCGCGCGAGCCGCAGCCGCACGCGCGGCCCGGAGATCAGGGAATGGGTGCGACTGAACACGGACTCTCTCACTGCCCTTCCATTAGGACCGGCAACCCTGAATCCCTCGTGAACATCCCGCCAACCGTGCCCGACCTCACAGATGCACCACGCGCTAACAAGGGGACCGTCCCCTGATCAGCAGGCGCTAACCGGGGGACTGTCCCCTGATTAGCGGCCGCGGGTGCGGCGTGCCTCCTCGAGGGTGTCGCGGAAGGCCGTCTCGGCGTCGTCGGGCCGGTAGAAGCGCGCGTCGCCTACCTCCTCGGGCAGGTGCTCCTGCGTGTTGACGTGCCCCGGGTGGTTGTGGGGGTTGTCGTATCCCTGAGCGCGCCCCAGCGCCTTGGCCGCCTTCGGATAGGAGGACGACCGCAGGGGCGCGGGCGGGTCGTGCGCGCCGTGCTCGCGGACGTACGCCCGCGCGTCGAGGATCGCGCGCTTGGCCGCGTTGGACTTCGGCGCGAGAGCGAGGTAGATCGCCGCCTGGGAGAGTGCGAACTGCGCCTCGGGCAGGCCGACGTGCTCCACCGCCTGCGCGGCGGCGACCGCCACCGTCAGCGCGTGGGGATCGGCGTTGCCGATGTCCTCGGAGGCCAGGACGATCATCCGGCGCGCGATGAAGCGGGCGTCCTCGCCCCCCTCGAGCATGACCGCGAGGTAGTACAGCGAGGCGTCGGGATCCGAGCCGCGGGTCGACTTGATCCAGGCCGAGATGAAGTCGAAGTGCTTGTCGCCGGCGCGGTCGTAGAGGATCGCCTTGCGCTGGAGCGCGTCCTCGGCCGCCTCCATGGTGAGCTCGTCATGGGCCTCGAGCGCCAGCTCGAGCGCGTTGAGCGCGGTGCGCGCGTCGCCGCCGGAACGCGCGGCGAGGAAGGACGCGACGCCATCACCGATCGCGGGGTGGGCCCGCCGCAGCAGCGCGACGATGTCGTCGTCGCTGAGCGCGTGCAGTTCGTAAACGCGCGTGCGCGACAGCAGCGCCGAGTTGACCTCGAAGAACGGATTCTCCGTCGTGGCCCCGATCAGCACGACCGTCCCGTCCTCGACCGCCGGCAGCAGCGCGTCCTGCTGAGCCTTGTTGAAGCGGTGGATCTCGTCGAGGAAGAAGACCGTGCCCTGACCGCCCCGGCGGCGCTCACCCGCCCGCGCCATCACCTCGCGCACCTCCGCCCGCCCCGCCTGGACGGCGGACAGCTCCTCGAAGGCGTAGTCGGACTCCCGAGCGACCAGCCGCGCGAGCGTCGTCTTCCCTGTCCCGGGCGGCCCGAACAGGATCATCGAGTGCGGCGCCCCCTGCTCGATCGCCGACCGCAGCGCGGTCCCCTCGGCGAGCAGGTGCTCCTGGCCGACGACCTCGTCGAGCGACGCCGGCCGCATGCGGGCGGCCAGCGGCGCGTCCGGTGCCGCCTCAGGCGCGCCGCGGTCGGGCTCGGGCGGCTCGAACAGCTGATCCACGGGGATAGTGTGACGAGCGTGGACCTCCAGCAGGAGACCGCCGACGTCCTCAGCGCGCTGATCCGCTTCGACACGGTCAACCCGCCGGGGAACGAGCGCGCCGCGATGGAGTGGCTGCGCGACTACCTCGCCGACGCGGGCCTGGACACGGAACTCGACGGCGCGCAGCCGGAGCGGCCGAACCTCGTCGCCACGCTCGGCGATCCGGGCACCGGCCGCGTGCTCGGGTACCTCGGCCACGTCGACACCGTCCTCGCCGACCGCGACGCCTGGTCGCGCGACCCGTGGGGCGGCGAGCAGCGAGACGGCTTCGTGTGGGGACGCGGCGCCATCGACATGAAGTCCCAGGTCGCCGCCGAGGCGGTCGCCGCCGCGCACCTGGCCCGCAGCGGCTGGCGGCCAAGTGCCGGTGCCCTGAGGGTGTTCGCCGTCGTCGACGAGGAGACCGGCGGCGCGCTGGGCGCCCGGTGGCTGACGCAGAACCGCCCCGACCTCGCGCGCTGCGACTTCCTCCTCAACGAGGGCGCCGGAATGGTCATGCCCTACGGCGACCGCCGCCTCTACGGCGTCTGCTGCGCGGAGAAGGGCACCTTCCGCTTCGCGCTCACCGCGCACGGCCGCGCCGGTCACGCGTCGGTACCGGCGCTCGCCGACAACGCGCTGCTCAAGCTGCTGCCCGCGCTGCACGCGCTCGCCGACGCCGAGCTCCCGTTCGACCTCACCGAGCACGCCCGCGGGCTGCTCACCGGACTGGGAGAGGACCCGGACGACCCGGCCGTGGCGATCGCGCACATCGCCGCCACCGAGCCGCGCATCGCGCCGATCGTGCGCGCCGGCCTCGGGCTCACCGTCGCTCCGACCATGATCAGCGCCTCGCAGAAGATCAACGTGGTGCCCAACGCCGCCGAGCTGCGCGTCGACTGCCGGGCTCCGGCGGGGATGGAGCCCGCCGCGGTCGCCGAGCGGCTGAGCGGGCTGCTCGACGGTCTCGAGCCGACCTGGCTCGAGCAGGTCGTCGGCAACCACTCACCCGTCGCGTCCGAGCTCATGGACGCGATCGCGGACTGGGTGGCGGAGGCGGACCCCGGCGCCGAGGCGATCCCGACGGTCCTTCCCGCCTTCACCGACAGCCGCTGGTGGCGCGCGGCCTTCCCCGACTGCGTCGCGTACGGGTTCTTCCCCCAGCGCCACCAGACCCTCTACGACGGCTGGCCCCTGGTCCACGGTGCCGACGAGAGGATCGACGTCAGGGACCTAGGCTTCGCGGTTGAGTTCTACGCGCAACTGCCGAGGACTCTCCTGGGATGAGCGACAAGCTGCGACTCGGAGGGATGGCACTGGCCAACGGCCTGCTCGTCCACGGACCCACCCACTGGGCCGCCGCCGTGCGCGCGAGGGACGGCGCGATCAAGGTCGCCAGCGGCCGCAAGCCGCGCCTGCGGGCCGCCGATCGCGTCCCGGGGGTCCGCGGCGTCGCCCGCCTGACCGAGGCGATGCTGGTGATCCCGCTCGTCAAGCGCGGCCTGCCGGAGGCGCGCCTGCCGTTCCAGCACGCCTCCGTGGTCGCCGTCACCGGCGCGGCCACGGTCGGCGGCACACTGCTGCGGCGCCGGGGCGCCCGCGGCGAGATCGGGGCGGCACTGCTGTCGGTCGCGCCCGCGCTGTTCACCCTGCGCGCCGGCGAGGTCGCCCAGTACCACGGCGTCGAGCACAAGGCGATCGCCGCCTACGAGCAGGACGACGACGCCGCGAACACCGACAAGGAGCACGAGCGCTGCGGCTCGCATCTCGTCGCCCCGATGATGGCCTCCAACCTGGCCGGGACGCTGCTGCTGCGGCGCGCGCTGGAGCGCCCGCATCCGATCGCAGGCGGCGCCGTCGCGCTCGCCTCGGCCGCGGTCGCAGTCGAGGCGTTCGCCTGGGCCGAGCGCAATGCCGGCACCCGGCTCAGCCGCGCCTTCCGCCGCCCGGGATTCGCGATCCAGCGCGCCATCGGCACGCGCGAGCCCGACGAGCGCCAGCTCGAGGTCGGCCGCGCCGCGCTCGGCGAGATCCTGCGCGTGGAAGGGACATAGGGTCGAGACCCCAAACGGGCGAGACAGCGGCAGTTTCGCTTGATTGACGGGTAGTGGTCGTTTGTAGTTACGGACTCGGAGCACGGATGCATCTACTTTTCGCGCAAGCCACCAACCCACAGGTCGACCTGCCCCACTGGTACGAGTGGGACAACCTCAAGGACCAGATCATCACGTGGGCGCCCATCCTGTTCATGGGCCTGCTCGTCTACTTCCTGTGGCGCACGCTGAAGCTGATGCCGCGGACCAAGCCGCACGAGATCAAGCCGGACGCCAAGGTGGGCGTGGGCTGGGACGACGTGGCGGGGGCCGACGAGGCCAAGTCCGAGCTCCAGGAGGTCGTCGAGTTCCTGCGCGATCCCAAGCGCTTCGCCGCGCTGGGCGCGAAGGTCCCGGCCGGCATCATGCTCCACGGGCCGCCCGGCACCGGCAAGACCCTGCTCGCCAAGGCGGTCGCCCGCGAGGCGGGCGCCGACTTCTTCGCCCAGTCGGCGGCGAGCTTCGTCGAGATGTTCGCCGGCCTCGGCGCCGCGCGCATCCGGCGCCTGTTCGCCGAGGCGCGCAAGAGCGCGCCGGCGATCATCTTCATCGACGAGATCGATGCCGTCGGAAAGTCGCGCGGCACGGACGGGAACTCCGAGCGCGAGCAGACGCTCAACCAGCTGCTGGTCGAGATGGACGGGATGGGCACGACCGACAACGTCGTCGTGATCGCCGCCTCCAACCTGCTCGACACGCTCGACACGGCGCTGCTGCGGCCCGGCCGCTTCGACCGCCAGATCTTCGTCTCCCCGCCCGGCGTCGTCGGCCGCGAGGAGATCCTCCATGTCCACACGCGCGACAAGCCGCTCGGACACGACGTCGACCTCCACATCATCGCCCGCCAGACCGCCGGCCTCGCCGGCGCCGACCTGGCCAACGTCTGCAACGAGGCGGCGATCTTCGCCGCCCGCTCCCACCGCGACCAGATCGCCCAGGAGGACTTCGACAACGCGCTCGAGCGCGTCATCGCCGGCATGCAGTCGCGGCGCACGCTCACCGACCACGAGCGCCGGGTCGTCGCCTTCCACGAGGCCGGCCACGCCCTCTGCGCCGAGCTGCTGCCCGGCGTCAACACCGTCCACAAGATCTCGATCGTCCCGCGCGGCAAGGCGCTCGGCTACACGCTCAACCTGCCCGACGAGGACCGCTACCTCAAGACCCGGGAGGAGCTGATCAACCACATGATCATGCTGCTCGGCGGGCGCGCGGCGGAGGAGACGGTCTTCGGCGCGGTCACCACCGGCGCGTCCGATGACCTGCACCGCGTCGCCGACATCTCGCGGGCGATGGTGCACGAGTACGCGATGGGGACGTCGCTGATGTCCCTGCAGGTCAATGCCGAGGGCGGGGCGGTCTCGGACCGCACGCGACAGCTGCGCGACGAGGAGCAGCAGCACCTCACCGACCATGCGATGCGCGCGGCGCTGAAGATCGTTCGCTCGCACCGCGACAAGCTCGATGCGCTGGCGTTCGCCCTGCTGCGCAACGAGGTGCTCGAGCGGCCCGAGATCGAGCGGATCATGGCCGCGGTCGGCCGCTCCGAGACGCCCACCAGCGGCGACCTGCGCGTGGTGGCGGCCAAGAGTCCGTAGGACGTCCGTCCGCGGGCCTCTGAACGCCCACGTTCACGATCAAGATTCCGCGCCGCGGCGCCGATGAGCGCTAGGTGGGGATGGTTTCCTCAATTCGCAACGCCCCTGCCGCGACGCTGCGGAGGCTCGCGCATCTCCAGCGACTGCTCGAGCCCGGCAGCATCGAGCCGGTCTACCAGCCGATCGTACGCACGAGCGACCTCGAGGCGATCGGCTACGAGGGCCTGGCGCGTTTCCCCTACGCCGAGGGCCTGAGCAACATGCCGCCGGACGTGACTCTGGCGGCGGCCGCCGAGATCGGCATGCGCGAGGATCTCGAGGTCGCCTGCTGGGCGGCGATGGCCGCGGCCGGCTCCCCGCCGGGCGGGGGCCTGCTGTTCGTCAACATCAGTCCCGGCGCGCTGCGCCACCCCGGCCTGTTCATGCTGGCCGACCGTCTCCCATCGCGGCTCGTCATCGAGATCACCGAGCAGACGGACATCGACGACTACGCGCAGCTGCGCGCGGACCTCGCGCCCTGGGTCGCGCGCGGCGCGCAGATCGCCATCGACGACACCGGCGCCGGCTACGCCTCGCTCGAGCACGTCGTCGAGCTGCGCCCCGACTTCCTCAAGCTCACGCGCGGGCTCGTCGCCGACATCGACAAGGACCCCAACCGCCAGGCGCTCCTGCGCGCTCTCGCCGCGTTCGCGCGCGAGGTCGGCGCCGTCATCGTCGCCGAGGGCGTCGAGCGGCGGGAAGAGCTGGAGGTTCTGCGCGAGAGCCAGATCGACTTCGCGCAGGGCTGGCTGTTCGGCAAGCCGGCCTCGCCGTGGCCCGAGGTGCCCGTGCTCGAGCACAAGCCCACGGGCCCGTCGCTGTCGAACTCGGCCATCCAGCGCATGTCCGCTCTCGAGGCGGCCGTGGCACTGGCCGCCACGCCCGCCGACGCCTGCGCCGCCGCCGCCGACCATCTCGCGCATCTGGGCGTCCTCCCGGCCGTGTTCGTCGAGCAGGGCGAGCGGCTGCGCTGCCTGGCAGCACGCGGGTACTACGCGATCTTCGACGGCATGACGACGGAGTCGGGCCTGGTCGGGCGCTGCTACCGGACCGGCGAGCCCGTGGTGGAGGAGGACGTCTCGACCTCGGACAGCTTCCTGCGCGCGATCAGCACGGTCAAGACCGCTCGCTGCCTCCCGATCGACATCGGCGCCCGCGTCGTGGGCGTACTGAGCATCGAGTCCGCGACGCCGATCGGCGAGGACCACATTCGCGAGGCCGACCGCGCCGTCGAGCTGCTGTCCCGCCGTCTGGCCGAGTTCGGTCGCCTCGACGAGCCGACACCGGGCCAGCGCCTGGCGCGCGCCGCCGCTCGCGCGGCGCAGGTCGAGGATCCCGACGGCGTGATCCGGGAGGCCGTGGCGGCCGGGCTCGAGGTCTCCGGCATGGAGACGGGCCTGATCGCGCTGCGCGATCACGATGGGCGCTTCCTGGCCCACCACGCCGCCGGTCCCCTGGCCGACATCTTCGCCATGCTCGAGCCGGCCGACCTCGACACCATGGGCCGCTGGGTCGAGCACGGCACCTCGATGCTGAGCATGGCCGACGGCACCGGACGCGGGGACGGGGTCGCCGAGGTCCTGCGCCAGGCCGGCGCGGGGGCGCTCCTCGTCGTCCCCCTCGCCGTCGGGCGCGCGCGCATCGGCTTCCTCGCCCTGGCCGACCGCTCGACGCTGGCGCCGGAGACCGAGCGCACGGAGCTCGTCGAGCTTCTCGGCGTCCAATGCGCCGCGCAGCTGCGCGGGCTCGCCGCGGTGGGTGAGCTGCGCGACCGCGCCGCCCGCGACCCGCTCACGGGGCTCGAGCACGAGGAGGCCTTCCACAAGCGGCTGCCCAAGCGCCGCCAGGCCGCCGCGCAGGCCGGCCAGCGCACGGCGGTCGTGCTCGCCGAGCTGGGCGAGGTCCCGTTCGGCACCGAGGATCCCGAGGCGATCCTGCGTGACCTGGCCGAGCTGCTGGCCGAGATCGCGCCTCAGCCGGGCAGCGCGTACCGCCTCGACGACGAGGAGTTCGCGCTGTTGCTCGACACCGCAGGCCGCGGGGCGGCCCAGGAGGTCGCCTGGACCCTCCAGGCGCGGGCACGCGAGCGCCTGGGCGTGACGCTGTCGATCGGCGTCGCGGTCGCGGACGCAGAGGAAAGCGACGAGGAGTTGCTCGAGCGCGCCGACGGCGCCGTCTCCGAGGTCCGCCGGCGCGGTCGCGACGGGGTCGCCCTCGCCGTCTCCCGCTACACCGAGTCCGACAGCACCGGCACCGGCCGCCCGACGGCGTAGCCGGGAAGTCCGCTCAGACCACGAGCCGGTAGGCGGCGTGGTCCACGGTGAAGTGCACGACCGGGCCCGCCTCGACGACCTCCCCGTCGACGTTGAACGGCGTCCGCGGCGCGACCCGCACGGTGAAGCTGTCGGCCCGGGCCCGCACGCCGTCGGGGTCGCCCTGGCGCAGCTGGAGCGCGCGCCGCGCGAGCTCGATACGCGAACCGGACTCGATCACGATCAGGTCGAGCCACCCGTCGCCGGGCTCGGCGGCGTCGATCTGGGCGCCGCCGCCGAAGGCGCCGGTGCTCGCGATCATCAGCTGCCAGGCCTCTCCCTCGAAATGCCCGTCGACGGTGCACGCGATCGGGCTCTCCGTGGCCCCGGCGATCACGCCGCCGGCGGGGTAGGCGAGCGGACCCAGCGCGCCCTTGAGGGAGGCCGCGCGCTCGGCGGCCGCCGCCGCCAGCCCGGCCGAGGCGACGTTGACGAACGGGCGGCCGTCCATGCGCGCGAGCTCGAGCGCCGGCCCCGGCGCGCCGCGGACCGCGAGCCGGGCCGCCTCTTCCACGTCGTCGGGCAGCTCGTGCGCGCGGGCGAAGTCGTTAGCGGTGCCGGTCGGGATCACCGCCAGCGGGACCTCGAGCTCAGCCGCCAGTGCGGCGGCCTTCCCGATCGTCCCGTCGCCGCCGCAGACGACGATTCGCTCCGCGTGCTCGGGTGCGGTGAGCGTGGCGCCCGCGCGCGCCAGCAGCCGCTCGATCTCCGCGACATCCGTCTCTCCGCCGGAGGCCGGGTTGGACAGGAGGTGAATATGCATGTCGCCCTCCGGGCGACGCTAGCTAGTCTGGCCGCCTTGTTCGGACGCATCGACCACATCGGCGTCGCCGTCGCCGACCTCGACGCGGCGATCGAGCTGTATGAGTCCTCCTACGGCATGGACCTCGTGCACCGTGAGACGGTCGAGTCGCAGGGCGTAGAGGCGGTTCTGCTCGACGTGGGCGAGAACCACGTCGAGCTGCTGCGCCCGCTCGCCGACGACACGCCGGTGGGCAAGTTCCTGGCCCGGAAGGGCCCCGGCCTGCACCACGTCGCCTACCAGGTCGTCGATATCGACGTGACCCTGTCGGAGCTGCGCGACGCCGGCCTGCGGCTGATCGACGAGTCGCCGCGCACCGGCATCCGCAGCTCGCGCGTCGCCTTCCTGCACCCCGCCGCGACCGGCGGCGTGCTGACCGAGATCGTCGAACCCGCGGAGATTCACTAATGGCTGCTTCCGACCGTCCCAAGCGCATCGCCCTCGGCTTCCACGCCGGTGGCGCGCTGTCCCTGCGGCTGGACGCCGCACGGCTCGCCGAGCTGCAGAAGCTGCTGACCGCCGGGGAGACCGGCTTTCGCAGCATCGAATCGGCCGATGGCGAGGTGCTCGTCAACCTCGGGCAGGTGATCTACCTGCGCGTGGAGTCCGACGAGCAGCGCGTCGGGTTTTGACCGTCGACCCGGCGGAGCACGTCGACGAGGTCGTCGAGCCGCTGGTCGAGGCGGAGCGGCGCGGCGGGCTGAGCGCGTGGCTGAACGCGGTCGACCTGGCGGTCTACCGGGCGGTGCGCGGGCTCGCCCGTGCCGAGGGCCACATCGCCGGCGTGCGCCGCTTCTCGGGGCTCGGCGAGCACGGGCTGATCTGGCTCGCGCTCGGCGGCACGGGAACCGTGCTCGACCGCCGTCGGGCTCGCCGCTGGCGCAGGGCCACCGTGACGGTGGCCGGCGCGTATGTGATCTCGACCTCGATCAAGCTCGCCGTCGGCCGGCAGCGGCCGGCGGTGGAGGATCTGCCGCAGCTGATGGAGACGCCGACAGGCCTCTCCTTCCCCTCCTCGCACTCGTCATCGTCGTTCGCCGCCGCGCAGGCGTTCTCGGCCCTCGTGCCCGCGCAGCTGCTCTACGCCGTCGCCGTCCCGATGGCGCTGAGCCGCCTGTATCTCGGCGTGCATTACCCGAGCGACATCGTCGCCGGCGCGGCGCTCGGGACGGTCCTCGGGAGGCTCGGCCGGGCATGAAGGTGGGCATCGTCGGCCTGCCGAACGCCGGCAAGTCCTCGCTCTTCAACGCGTTGTCGAACGCCGGCGCGGAGGCGGCCAACTACCCGTTCACGACGATCGAGCCCAACGTCGCCGTCCTGCCGGTCCCCGACCCGCGGCTCGACCAGGTGGCGCAGGTCGTCGGGTCCTCGAGCGTCGTCCCGGACACCATCGAGGTCCACGACATCGCCGGGCTCGTCCGCGGCGCGCACGAGGGCGAGGGGCTCGGCAACCGGTTCCTGGCCAACATCCGCGAGACCGACGCGATCCTCCACGTCGTCCGCGCCCACCACGATGCCAACGTGATCCACCCCGAGGGCGGCGTGGACCCGGTGCGCGACATCGAGACGATCGAGACCGAGTTGATCTACGCGGACCTGGAGTCCGCCGAGCGCCGCCACGCGCGGGTCGTGCGCGATGCCCGCTCGGGCGACCGGGCCGCCGTCGCCGAGGAGGCGTGGCTGGGGGCGGTGATCGCGGCGCTCCAGCAGGGCAAGCCGGCCCGCACGGTGCCGCTTCCCGCCGACGCGCCCAGCGCCCTGCGCGACCTATCGCCGCTGAGCGGCAAGCCGGTCCTGTTCATCGCCAACGTCGACGAGGGCGCGGACGACGTGCCGGCGCCGATCGCCGAGCACGCCGCCGCGCACGGTGCCAGGGCGGTGGCGGTGTCCAGCCGCATCGAGGCCGAGCTGTCCGAGCTCGACGACGAGGAGGCCGTGGCCATGCGGGCCGAGATGGGGGTCGGAGAGTCCGGTCTCGCCAGGGTGGTGCGCGGCGCCTTCGAGCTGCTCGACCTGATCGCCTTCTTCACGGCGGGCGAGGACAAGCCCGCCCAGTCCTGGCATCTGCGCCGCGGCCTGACCGCCTGGCACGCCGCCGGCGAAGTGCACTCCGACATCCAGAAGGGCTTCGTCCGCGCGGAGGTGATCGCCTGGGACCGGCTGGTCGAGGCCGGCGGCTACGCCGGCGCGCGCGACCGGGGCACGCTGCGCCTCGAGGGCCGCGACTACGCGATGACCGACGGCGACGTCATCACCGTCAAGTTCACGCCGTAAGCGCACGGCCGGCCGGCCGTTGTCCCCCCAGGCACTTCTCGGGAGGAAACAATGCGTGGATCGCTCGCCGCCCAGGCGCGGCAGCAGTGGATGGGGATCGTCGTCGGCATGCTGGCGCTGTTCGTGGCGCTCGGCGGACCGGCGATGGCGACCGACGCGGTGGTGAGCGCGAAGAAGCTGATCACCGGGAAGCAGATCAAGAACCGCACGGTCACGCTCAAGGACCTGTCGCGCTCGTCGATCCGCAGGCTGCGCGGTGCGACCGGGCCGGCGGGCCAGACGGGCCCCGTCGGTCCAGGCGGGGTGAACGGCAGCGACGGGGCGCCCGGCCCGGCAGGGCCGACCGGTGCCGCGGGTCCGACCGGTGCCGCGGGTCCGACGGGTGCCGCGGGATCGACCGGCGCGGCCGGGCCGGCAGGGCCGGCGGGCGAGTCCGGCGCCGACATCACGCCGCAGGAGGCGCTCGACAAGGTCTCGCAGGTGGACGGTCCGGGTTCCGGGCTCAACGCCGATTTCCTCGACGGCCTCAGCAGCAATGCCTTCGCGCCGCTCGCGTCGGCGGTGATGGACGGTGACGCCGCGGGCGGCCAACTCGCCGGGACCTACCCGAACCCGACCATCGCCGCGAACGCGATCGACGACGGCGAGGTCGAGGACGACGGGCTGCACGCATCGTCGATCGCGCCGAACTCGATCGGCAACAGCGAGCTGGCGTCCAAGTCCGTGACCACCAGCGAGCTCAACAGCGGCGACGGGCAGACGGGTGTCTTCGTGGAGAACCACGGTCCGATCGCGGGCGACTCGTGCGTGTACTTCTCGCGCGATTACGGCCAGGCGGACAAGGGCGAGCTCGCGATTCCAAAGCCCTCCCAGACCGCCAATACGAACACGAACCTCGCCACCGGCCTGTACCACATGCCGACAGTCGTGACGACGGACGGCATCGTGCCGGTCACCCTCTGCAATTACACCGGCAACGCGATCGACACCGACGCCTACCTGCTCGGATGGACGTTCGTGAGCCCGAGCTAGCGGATCGCGCCGCGCAGCAGCAGATGACCGACGGGGACGTGATCACCGTCAGGCTCACGTCGCGAGGACGGCGAGCAGCGCGTCGTGCGCGATCTCCTCGGGGGGCCGCTCGGCATCGACGACGACGGCGCCAAGGCTCGGCGCCAAGGCGTCGAGGCGATCCGCGTATGCCTGCAGCACGTTGGCGGCGAAGAAGTCGTCCTTGCGCGCGACCGCTGCGGCGCCGCTGATGCGGAGGTAGAAGATGATGTCGGCGCGGGGCGCGAGGCGCTGGACGAGCCTGCGGTGCAACCCGAGCCTGAGCTCGCCGCCGAAGCCCTGCTCGAGATCGACGAGCGCGTCGGAGAGCGTGCGGTCGAGCACGACGACGCGGCCGCGTGCGCGGCGTATCTGGCCCCGCACCTGCCGCAGATACTCGAGCGTGACGGCCAGCGCCCAACTCCAGCCGAGCGGGCCGCGTCGCGTCAGCGGCTGTTTGCCCGCACCCGCATCGAGGCCCTCGGCGCGGGCGCGCTGCGCCGAGTGGCTGCCCGCCGGTAAGAACCGGCGCACGAGACCGGCCACGTTGTCCAGCAGCCGCGAGCCGCTGAAGCCGATCCTGCCCCAGACGGTCGTCGCGGGCACGCCGAGGCGCTCGAGCGCCGAGCCCAGGAGTGCCGCCTGCGTGCTCTTGCCCGACCCGTCGATGCCCGAGAAGGCGACGACCAGGCGCCGCGCGCGCAGACGGCCGAGACGCAGTCCGAGGTTGTCGAGACGGGCGCGCGGCCACGCGAGATTGGGTCTCGGCGCCAATCCACGCGCGAGCTCCGTGGCCGGGCCGCTGACACCGAGGTCACGCTCCAACCGGGCGCAGCGCCGCAGCGCGACGACCGCCACGGCCCTCACCTCGTCCGCGCCCCGCTCCTGGGCGAGCGCCGCCAGCTCGAGCGCGTGGCGGGCGGCGGGCCGGCGGGCGGCGGCCGCCTTGGCGGCCTGGCGGCGCAGGCGGTCGGTCGTCTTGGTCGCCGTGAGCTCGACCGACGTGAGTGCGTCGGCACCGTCTATGACGGCATAGCGGAGGCCGGCGTCGGCGATGCCGAGGCGAGCCAGCAGGGGGTCGATTGAGGGGAATCCAGCCGAGAGCAGCGCCGCCTCGGCGTCGGCGAGCCGCCCGGAGCGAACGAGCACGTCGACGTCGCGTCCCCACGCCGCCCCGAGCGGGGAACGCGAGATGGTCACGGCGTCCGCGACAGGACCGAGGGCATGCTCGACAACGGCGAGTGCACGCCCCATGCGCTGCTCGCGCGCGCGGTCGGCGGTCACCGCTGCGCGCCACGCCTCGTCCTCGGTGATCACCGGCGCCAGGCGTGCGACGGCGTCGGCGGTCGCCGTGGGCGGGATGCCGTGGCGCTCGAGCTCCGCCAGCAGCGCCTTCGCGTCCGTGCCGGCTCGCTCGACCAGACGCTCGAGCAGGCGCGTGGCGGGGGTCGTCACGTCCGTCTGCCCGCCAAGCGGCGGAGCATCTCGCCGAGGTACCAGACGGCGGGCGCCGGGTCGCGCGGCGACCAGATGCTGTGGTGGGCACGCAGGGCCCAGCTCAGGGTTCCGACCAGCGCGAACAGCAGCCGTGCCGCCGGCAGGGACAGCTGCGCCTGCACGTCCCCGGCCAGCCACTGGTAGCGCTGCCCGGGACGCGCCGGTTGCGGATCGGTCCGGCGGCCGCTGGCGCTGGCCGCCGAGATCGCCGGCAGGTTCGCGCCGGCGCCGACCGCGAGCGCGAGCGAGCCGTAGAAGCGGGGGTTGAGATCGATCAGCCGCGGGCGGTCGTCATCGCGGACGATGAACTGCAGTTGCACCAGGCCGATCCAGCCGAGCTCGGCGAGGACGGCGCGGGCGCCGTCGCCGACCGCGGGTGTGACCGGCACGGTGACGGCGCGCGCGCTGACGCCACCGGACGGGGGCCACAGCAGCGCGGCCTCCTGCTGTACTTCGACAAGCACCGCGCCGGCGTCGTCGAGCACGCCGCTCCACGCCACCAGACGCCCCTCGAGGTGCTCCTGGAGCACCGGCTCGACGCCCGCCCGGGCGATCTCCGCGATGTAGCGTCCGGCCTCCTCGGTGTCGCGCGCCACGTGGGTCCCCAGGCGCCAGCCGTCGCCATCCTCCGGGCTGGGCAGCTTCAGGCGCGGTTTGACCACCATCGGGAACGCCCGCTCGCGCGCGTCGGACGCGTCCCAGGTGAGCGGCACCGCCACTCCGGCGCGCTCCGCTGCACGCGTGAGCTCGAGCTTGTCGAGCCCCATGAGAAGCGTGTCGTACGGCGGATGGGGAACGATCGCACCAAGCTCGTCGCGCGCACCCGCGATCAGCAGCAACTCGGCATCGCCGGCGGGGAAGACGATTTCGTACCCGCCTGAGCGCACGACCTCCCGCACTGCGTCCACGTAGCCGCGCCCGCCCGCCTCGGGCGTGGGCAGCCGGTGCCACCGCTGCACGGCACGCGACCGGGCCGCCAGCCCGCGCAGGGGGGAGCCGATCCCCACCTGCCAGCCGTCCTGGGACAGGCCGCGCGCGCCCGCCAGCGCCGAGCGCGTGCGGCCGGTCTCGAGGATCAGCGCCCGCAACGGACCTCGTCGACGAGCGCAGCCCAGCTCGCGCCGACGGCCTCCGGCGAGTGTCGCTCGTGCAGGTACGCGCGTGCGCGCAGGGCAAGGGCGTCGCGGTCCGCTCGCGACTGCCACAGGCTCCGGGCCCCCGCTACGAACCGCTCCCACGAGCCGCGAGCGGAAACGCCGAGATCGTGCCGCGCGACCAGTTCGTCGGGATCGAACTGCAGCGTCAGCACCGGCACGCCGCCAGCCCACGCCTCGAGGAACGTGTTCGGCATCCCTTCCAAAGTGGAGGTGTTGACGACCGCGGCGGAGCGGGCGACGAGCGGGGCGAGCGAAGCGTGCGGGAGTGGGTCGAGAAGCTCGAGGTTCTCAAGGCCCGCGGCGTCGGCGCGGACGCTCTCGACGATCTTCCCGTCACCGCCGTCGTCGACGAGGATCATGCGAAAGCGCGCCTCGGGCAGACACCGGGCCAGCTCGACGTATCGCTCCGGCTGCTTCTGCGCGACGGCGCGCCCGAACCAGAGGAAAGCCTCGCCGGGGTGCGGGGACGTTTCCGGTGCAAGCTCGGCGAAGCTGGGGATCGGCACCACCCGCGGCAGCGAGGGGAACGCGCGCAGCGCGAGCTCACGCTGGTCCTCCGACTGGACGACGACGGCGTCCGCGGCCCGCAGCCCGAGGCCGTAGAGGGCGCGCTGCGGGCGTCCGGACATCTTCTCCATCGTGAAGTCCGACACGTTCGAGGCCGAGAAGATCACGCGCCGGCCGTTGCGGCGTCCGTACAGCGCGCCGACGGCGACGAGCGGGCTGGCGGAACGGAGCACCACCACCTCGGCATCGGCACGGCGCAGCGCGCGCCAGAGCGCGCGCGGCTCCCGCAGGCCGCCGGCGTACGGATCGCGATGCACGAGAGTCAGCGGGTAGGGGAGTTCGACCGGGTCACGCGGCTTGTGGATGATGTGGGCGACGCGGCGGCCCTGCTCGGTCAGCGCCCGGGCAAGCAGCGTCATCTGGCGCTCGGCACCGCCCGACCGCCCGTGCGCGCGGTCGTAGAGCCCGGCCGTCGCCGAGGACGTTGCATAGATCGCCACTTCATAGGACACGTCGGAGACGCTACGAGTCAGCGCAGCGAGATCCGCAGGCGTCCGTCGGAGAGGACGCCGCCCAGGCCGCCGGCGTACGCCTTGTAGAACGAGGCGTCGCCGGCGGCGACGCGCAGCAGCAGGCGGTGGCGCGGCTGCAGCAGCGCGGCCGTCGGGTGGCCGCGGACCACGATCCCGGCGGGCTGTCCGGGGACGGCACCGCGGACCCCGCGGACACCGCGGTCGAGCAGTGTCAGCGTCCCGTCCGGCGCCTCGTCGAGGAGCTGGAAGGTGACCTGCGAGTCCGCGCTCAGCGGCGTCCAGGTGCCCCGCAGGACTGCGGCGCCGGCGAGCAGGCGCCGGCGGGTGAACGGCGCCGAGCGGAACTCGGCGGCCGATCCCGGGCCGGCCAGCCGCGGCAGCGCGCCCGTGATCGTCGTGCCGTTGGGGATCGCCTGCGCGGCCGCGGTGGCGGCGCTGTCGTTGGAGGTGTCGGCGGCGGTCGCCGCGAGCGTGCTGGACGCGGCCGTGCCGGGCCCGAGCGCGCCGCCGCTGGCGAGCGTCAGCTCCACGGGTCGTGACCCGCGGGGCGGCCAGCGCCGCGCCGTGCGCCGTACCCAGGCGCTCTCGGGCCACTGCTTGACGGCGTAGGGCACGGACACGGACGGGTCGCGCGCGTAGAAGACGACGCGCGGGCCGGGCGGGCGCCGGCGGCGCAGCACGGCGCCGAGCCAGCGGACCTGGCGGGCGAGGGTCTGCGCCACGGGAGTCTTGGCCTGCGCCGGCGCGCCGTGGCCGCCGGTGTTGAAGGTGAGCCGGTCGAAGCGGTGGCGCCGTGCGCGCAGAGCGCGCACCGCCATGTCGCCGGGGAACAGCGCGTCGTCGAACTGCTGCGCCCAGAAGGTGGGAAGGCCGAGGCGGCGGGGCCGGCAGCCCATCGAGCGCCAGGCGAGGTCGGCCTTCATCGTCGAGGCCGGCGCGTCGTGGCCGGTGGTGTCGCAGATGGCGCCGGCGCCGTAGGCGGCGGGCTGGTCGACCAGGCCGGTGGCGATCCAGCGGTCGACCTGGGGCGCGGGCCGCGCCGACGTCGAGTACAGCGCGATCAGCGCCGCGCCGAAGGAGAGCTTGACCACGCCGTGCTCGACGAGCGCCTCGAAGACGCGGTCGGGCGTGCTCGACGGCATCACGGCGCGGAAGCGCAGCCCGCGCGGGTTGAGCTGCCGGCTGTCGGCCCAGCCGTGCACGAGGTTCGTGTGCAGCCCGCCCTGCGAGTAGCCCCACAGCGCCATCCGGCGCCGGTCGAGCGGGTAGCGGTCGAGCGCCCAGCCGAGCACGTCGAACGCGTCGCCGACCTCCTTGGGCCCGACGATCGTCGTCTGCCCGCCCGATGCGCCGTGCCCGCGTGCGGAGTAGAGGATCGTCGCGTAGCCGCGGGCGGCGAACGCCTTCGCGGCGTTGACGTCGAACGCGCTCGTCTTCGTCCCGCCGCCGCCGTGGAACAGCGCCACGACCGGCCACCCGCGGCGCGGGGCGGCTCCGTCGGGCAGGCGCACGTCGGTGTCGATCGCGACCAGCCGGCCGTTCTCGTCGGTCGCGCTCACGGGCACCATGTGCGACTCGAGGCGCTCGGCCCGCGCGGGTGCGGCGAGCAGCAGCGCGACGAGAACGCCGACGACGACCCTCATGTCAAAGACAACGACCGCGCGCCCCGCGTTCTAGCGGTAGATCGGCGTCGCGCGGAAGAGGCGCTGGGCCTCGGTGAAGGCGGGCTTGGGGCTGCCGTCGTAGTGCAGCAGGCCCTTGTTGTGCAGCGCGTCGCGCTGCTCGGAGGGGATGCGCGCCCCGCCGTCCCAGCGCGGCTTGACGTAGAACTCGCGTGCGGTCCAGTAGATCGCACCGCTCACCCACGACTCCTGGCGGACGACCCGCAGCGTGTCCGCGAGGTAACGCGCCTGGAACTGGTAGGTCTGCTTCTCGGTCGGCGCGCCGTGCTCGGTGGCCTCGGCGCCGAACTCGGTGATCATCTGCGCCTGGCGGGGGTAGAGCCGGCGCTGGCGCTGGAGGAAGGGCCGCAGCCCGGAGAAGCTGGCGGTCGACTGCGGGCCGGGCTTGCCGTCGTACCAGCCGTAGTAGGAGTTCAGGCCGAGGAGCCCGAACGCGTCGTAGACGTTCTGGCGCGGCAGGTTCGGGTACGTCAGCAGATCCAGGGCGGCGGGAACGGTGTCGTCGAGGTCGCGCGTCAGGCGGGCGGCCCGCAGCAGGAAGTCGCGCGTGCCGGGCATCGTGTCGGCGTAGGGCGAGAGCTCGTTGGCGACCGAGTGCGCGAGGACGGAGGGATGGTTGCGGCCGGTCAGCACCGCCGTGCGCACCTTCGCCAGCGCGGCGCGGCGACCGGCCTCCTCCTCCAGCGCGACGTCCTCGTGGTAGACCGACGCCTGGCTCCAGACGAGGATGCCGACCTCGTCGAGCCGGTTGAGCAAGCGCTCGTCGAGCGGGTACTGCGCGCGGGTCACGTTGGCGTTCAGACGCTGGAGGTCGCCCACGATCGTGTCGATATCGCGCTCGCGCAGCGCCGGCCCGCGCTCGGGCACGTCCTCCTGGATCGAGGCGCCGCGCAGCTGGAGCAGGTGGCCGTTGAGATAGAGCCGGCCGTCGCGGACCCGGACGAAGCGCAGCCCGAAGCGGCGGTCGTCGACCTGCGCCGGCTGGTCGCCGACCCTCACCGTGGTCCGCGCCGCGTACAGGTTCGGGTGCACGGGCGACCACAGCTCGGGCGTCCCCTCGATCCGGATCGGGAAGCCGACACGCCGGCGCTCGCCGGCCTTCAGGCCGCGCACGACGTGGGTCTGCCGGGTCACGTGACCGGAGGGCGATGTGAGGGCGACGTCGAGCGTCACGTCCACCGTGCGCCGGGAGTGGCTCTGCAGCCAGCCGTCGGTGCGCGCGATCGGCTCGCACTCGCCCTCCTGGCAGCGGACGTCCGAGAGGATGCCGAGGTCGTCCCACATCACGCGGCCGATCGGCTCGAGCACGACCGGGCGCGTGATGCCGCCCCAGTTCCACCAGCCCTCGCGCAGTTCGGTGTCGCGGCGGTTGTCGACGCGGACGACGAGGTCGTTGACCTGGCCAACGGGCTTCAGGCCCGTGGCGGCTATGGAGAAGGGCTGGAAGGGGGCGGCATGGGAGCCGACGCGGCGGCCGTTGAGCCAGACCGTCGCCCGCCGGCGGATGCCCTCGAAGCGCAGCCCCCAGTCAAAGCCGGCGGGGGCGGCGGGGGTGCGCAGCTTGAGCCGGTACCAGGCGGTGGTGCCCAGGAACTGGTCGTCTACCGGCTCGGCGTTGAAGACATGCGGGACCGTGACGGGCCGCCAGCGCTCGTTCCAGCGGCCGGTCTTCCAGTTCTCGCCGACGCCGACGTCGTCGGGGTCGTACTTGACCTCCCAGCCGGTCGCGAGCTGGCGCGGCTGCGGCGGCCCGGCGCCCAGATCGGAGCGCGCCGCCGGGGCGGCCATGGCCAGGAAGGCGAGCAGCGTGACGAACGACAGACGGCGGGGAGTCAACATCAGGATTTGCGCAGGCGCTCCGCCAGCCGGCGCATTCCGAGCGCCTCGGCGGCGTCCGCACCGCCTGTCCCGTCCGTGGGAGCGTCGCGCGGACGCTGCAAATCTAGCCGCCGCAGCGTGGCGACGTCGCGGAACATGCGCAGCTCGTCCGCCTGCGCGAGCAGCGCCTTGCGCACGCCCGGCTTCTCCTTGATCGCGCACTCGATCGCGCCCTCGAGCGTGTCGCGGCGCTGGAGCAGGTCGGCCGCGGTCTTCTCCCCGATGCCCTTGGCGCCCGGGAGCCCGTCCGATGGATCTCCGCGCAGCGCGATGAAGTCGGGCACCCGGGCGGGGTCGACGCCGTAGCGCGCTCGGACCTCCGCCGGCCCGAGCTCCTCCGGGCCCTCGCGCCCGCGCTGCTGGAGCAGGACGTGCACGGCCTCCGTCACGCACTGGAACATGTCGCGGTCACCGGACAGGATCAGCGCCCTGCCGGCCGCCTCCTCCTCGAGCGCAACGAGCGTCCCCATCACGTCGTCGGCCTCGAACTCGGCCGAGTCGAGCACGTGCCAGCCCAGCGCCCGGTAGAGGTCGGGGGCCAGCATCCACTGATGGGCGAGGTCGTCGGGCATCGGCGGCCGGTGGGCGTGGTAGGGCGGGTAGGCCGCCGTTCGGTACTCCGCCGCCTCGGCCCCGAAGCACATGACGACCGCGCGCGGATGCCAGCGCTCGATCACGTAGAGCGTCTGGTTGACCGACCCGAGCAGGGCGTTCACCGGGCGGCCGTCGGCGCCCTTGATGGAGTCGGGCAGCCCGAAGAACGCCCGGTAGAGCAGGTGTGGAGCGTCAGCGACGAGCAGTGGGCCGGTCACAGTCGGCAGTATGTCGGGCATGCGCGAGATCAACGGAATCGAAGAGCTCAGGGGCCTCGAGGGAGAGGAGCTCGGCTCCTCGGACTGGCACGAGGTGACCCAGGAGATCGTCAACGACTTCGCCGACGTCACCGGCGACCATCAGTGGATCCACGTCGACCCCGAGCGCGCCAAGGACACGCCGTTCGGCGGCACGATCGCCCACGGCTACTACACGCTCTCGCTGTCACCGAAGATGATGGACGAGATCGCGAAGTTCTCCGGCTTCAACTTCGCGCTCAACTACGGGCTGGGCAAGGTGCGCTTCCCGGCCCCGCTGCCCGTCGGCGCGAAGGTCCGCGCGACCGCCAGGATCGACAGGATCGAGGACGTGCCGGGCGGCGTGCAGGTCACCACGCTGATGACCTACGAGACCGAGGGCGGCGACAAGCCCGTCTGCGTGGCGGAGACGCTCGCGCGCTTCTACGGCTGACACAAAAGGGTCTGTCCCTTTTGTGTCACGGGCGGTGGTCGGCCCATGGCCGCGCCCGCTCGAGCTGGGCCGCCAGCCGCAGCAGCGTGCCCTCGCCCCGCAGCGGAGCGACGAACTGCACGCCGAGCGGAAGACCGTCGGGCGTCCAGTACAGCGGGACGCTCATCGCCGGCCGGCCGGTGATGTTGGCGAGCTGGGTGTAGGGGACCCAGGCCAGCATCTGGTCGGGCTCGTCGGAGTCGAAGTGCCCGATCCGCGGCGGGGGCGCGGCGAGCGCGGGCGTGAGCAGCAGGTCGTACTCGGCGTGGAAGGCGGCGAGCCGCAGTACGTGCTCCTGGCGGCGCTCGAGCGCGGCCCACAACTCCAGGCCGGTGGTCGGGCGGCCGCGTTCCGCCATGCGCAGGGTGTCGGCCTCGAACCCTTCGTCGCCGCAGCCGGTCATCAGCTTGATGCGGTCGACCAGGAACGCGGCGTTGACGAACCAGGCGGTGAGGAAGTCGTGCGCCATCGCGTCCGGGTCATACGGCGCTGCCACCGCCTCGACGGAGTGGCCGAGCTCCTCGAGCGCCGCGACCGCGGACTCGACCGCGGCGCGCGCCTCGCCGGTGGGTTCGGGGGCGGCGCCGACGGCGACGCGCAGCGGGCCGGGATCGGTGCCGAGCTCGTCGGCGAAGGGACGCTCCCCGACGGCCGCCGCGTAGGGCGACGTCACGTCCGGGCCGGCGAGAACGTCGAGCATCGCCGCCGTGTCGCGCACCGACCGCGTGATCACGCCCTGGACGCTGAAGCCGTGCAGGCCCTCGCCGACCAGCGGCCCGGACGGAACCAGCCCCCGTCCCGGCTTGAGCCCGAACAGGCCGCAGCACGCGGCCGGGATGCGGATCGAGCCGCCCCCGTCGCTCGCACCCGCCGCGGGCACGATCCCGGCGGCCACGGCCGCGGCCGCGCCGCCGGACGAACCGCCCGGCGTGTGCTCGCGGTTCCACGGATTGCTGCACGGGCCGAACAGGTCCGGTTCCGTGACGGCCTTGGCACCGAACTCGGGCGTGTTGGTCTTGCCGAACACGGCCAGGCCGGCGTCGAGCCAGCGCTGCACCGCGGTCGTCGTGACCGGCATCGCCACGTCGCGCAGCGCCTTGCACCCGTTCGAGGTAGGCACGCCGGCCACCGATTGCACGAGGTCCTTGAGCAGGAACGGCACGCCCGCGAACGGCCCGTCCCCGGCCGGCGGCGGGTCGATGTCGCGGACGATCGCGTTGAGCTGCGGGTTGACGTCCTGCGCTCGCGAGCGCGCCAGCGCCAGCAGCTCCTCGCCGGTGACCTGCCTGTCCGCGACCAGCTCTGCCAGCCCGACGGCGTCGTACGAGGCGTACTCGGTGAACTCCATGCGCCCGGCAGTCTGACGTTCAGGCCGAGGGAGGGGGTCCGGGAGGTCCAGTCCTGGATTGCACGGGCTGTGGCGCGGGCTATCCAGGGGCGGCTTCTTCGTGCCGCCGACCGCTACCTCAGGCGCACCGCAGGCCCGTGGTCGACGATGTAGCGGACCCGGTACACGCCGCGGCTGCTGGCCTCGTAGCGGTACCGCCCGCCCGCGACCGTGCGCGTCTCGCCGACCACCCGCCAGCCGTCCGCGGTGCGGCGCTGGACGACGATCAGGGCGCCCCTGACGGCCGGGAAGACCTCTCCCGCGAGCACGTGCCCGGCGCGCGCCGCGCGTGCCTCGGGAACCGCGCCGATGCTGTCCTTCTCGGCCTTCGGCCCCTCCTGCGCCTGGCCGGACTTGATCGACGTGAAGTACATCCACGTGTCGTAGGTCCCCAGCCGCGCGCGCAGGGTCGCCCCGCTGACGCGCTGGCTCCCGGCGCTGCCGACCACCTCGGCGAGCACGATGCGCGGCGAGCGCCCGCGCTTGACCACGCGGATCCCCTTGAAGCGCCCGCTGTAGAGGCCGCTGAGCCTGCTCGCGGCGGCGGACTTCGCCATCCGCAGCCTCCAGCGATGCTTGGGCGAGGCGTCGTCGTAGGGGTCCTTGACGGACTTCAGCCACGGCTCGGGGTCGCCACCGAACGCGTTCTCGACGTTCTCGGTGCGCCCGCCGGAGGTCGAGAAGAAGTACGTGACCACGGGCTCGCCGTCGTAGGTGACGACCTCGCCGCGGGTGGCCCGCACCGCGGCGTCCGTCGTCGGCGTCTCCGCGGCGACCCCGCCGTAGACCTGGGAGCGCGTATCCGGGTAGTGGTCCCAGCTGGAGGCGCCCTTGGAGGTGGTCAGCGCGTAGGTGCGCGCCGCGACGGCCTGCGCCCTGAGCGCCTCCGCCGGCCACGACGCCGGCGACTCGCGCGCCACCACGCCGCGGATGTAGCTCTCGACCGGCAGCGCGTTGACCGTCTGGACGCCCATCGTCCCCGACGGCCGGAACTCGAACGAGTGCCGGTAGACGCCGACCCCGCCGAGGCGCAGCCTGGCGCCGCGCACCTTCAGCAGCGCCGACACGTGGCGGATGCGGTTGCCCGACGCCGAGACCAGGTCGACGGTGTTCGACCCCGCCCCGTGGCGGACGTAGTACGTCTTGGACGGGCTCAGGCGCTTGCCGCCCGACCGGGTGGCGCCGCTGATCGCCGCGCTCGAGACCGAGCCCTGCAGCAGCACCCGCACCGTCCGCGACCCGATCCGCTCGAGCTCGGTGTCCGTGTAGTAGTGGGCGAGGATGTCGTCGTAGGTCCAGCCGTGCTGGGCGAAGCCGTACGCGCCGTACTGGCTCATCCCCACGCCGTGCCCGAAGCCCGCCCCGCGGATGGTGAAGCGGGACGCGGCATCCGCGCTGGCGGGCAGCGCGAGCAGCAGGGCGCACAGGAGCAGCCGGGCCTTCATCATGCAGACACCACGTTAGGTAAGACGCACAACGTGGGAAGGAGTTTCGTCATGGAAGAGCGCAATGCCGCGGACCTGTTCGTTGACTGCCTGGAGGCCGAGGGCGTCGAGTACGTCTTCGGCATCCCCGGTGAGGAGACGCTCGACCTCAACCGCGCGCTGGCGGATTCGGGCATCCAGTTCGTTCCTGTTCGACACGAGCAGGGCGGTGCCTACATGGCCGACATGTACGGGCGCCTGACCCACCGGGCGGGCGTGTGCCTGGGAACGCTCGGGCCAGGCGCCACCAACCTCGTCACGGCGGTCGCCGACGCCTGGCTCGACCGCTCGCCGCTGGTCGCGCTCACCGGCCAGGGCGACCTCGAGCGCACGCACAAGGAGAGCCACCAATACATCGACGTCATCTCGCTCTTCAAGCCGATCACCAAGTGGAACGCCCGGCTGAACTCACCGGCGATGATCCCCGAGGCGGTGCGCAAGGCGTTCAAGGTCGCGCAGGGCCAGAAGCCGGGGCCGACGCACATCGAGCTTCCCGAGGACGTGATGGGCTCCGACCCCGGCGACGCCCGGCCGCTGCCCCACCGCCAGGAGCGCCGCCGTCCCGAGCCCAGCCAGGGCGAGCTCGACGAGGCGGCGGAGATCATCCGCCGGCGCCGAGCACCCGCTGGTGCTGGCGGGCAACGGCGTGTCGCGCGGCGATGCCGCGCCGGCGCTGCGCGCCTTCGCCCACGCCACCGGGATGGGCGTCGCCGCCACGTTCATGGGCAAGGGCGTCCTCGACGACGAGGACCCGCACTGGCGCGGCACCGTCGGGATGCAGGCCCGCGACTACGAGCTCGCCGGCTTCGACCACGCCGACGTGATCATCACGGTCGGCTACGACCTCGTCGAGCACGCGCCGGTCAACTGGAACCCAAAGGGCGACAAGACGATCATCTGCATCGACTCGGTGTCCGCCGAGGTCGACGAGCACTTCGTCACCACCGCGGACCTGATCGGTGACATCGACCTGATCCTGCGTCGCCTCACCGCTCTGGTCGGCACGGGCGAGCCGGCGACCACGACACCGTCGGCGCTCGAGGATCTCGTCCAGGGCGCATTCCGCGACGGCGCCTCCGACGACGCGTTCCCGATGCACCCGCCGCGCGTGCTGTGGGAGATCCGCCAGGCGCTCGACCGCGACGACATCCTCGTGTCCGATGTCGGCATGCACAAGCTGTGGATCGCGCGCATGTTCCCGGCCCACGAGCCGGACACCGTCTTCATCGCCAACGGCCTCGCCGGGATGGGCATCGCTCTGCCGGCGGCGATCGCGGCCAAACTCGTCAAGCCGGAGCGCAAGGTCGTGACCGTGAGCGGGCGACGGCGGCTTCCTGATGAACTGCCAGGAGCTCGAGACGGCCCGGCGCCTGAAGACCGCCGTCGTCAACGTGATCTGGGAGAACCAGCAGTTCGGCTCGATCGTGTGGAAGCAGGACGAGAAGTTCGGCCGCCACTTCGGGGTCGACTTCACCAATCCGGACTTCGTCGCGCTCGCGCAGGCCTTCGGGCTGCCGGGCTTCCGCTGCGAGTCCACCGACGACTTCGCGCAGCACCTCGGCAGGGCGCTCGAGCTCGACGAGCCGTCCATCGTCGTGGTGCCGATCGACTACTCGCAGGACATCGGGCTGCAGGAGCAGCTGGGAAAGGAGACAGTCGCCGCATGACCACCGCCGAGGCCTCAGTCGTCGATGGCGTCAAGACCGGCCTGTTCATCGCGGGCGAGTGGCGCGACGCCGACGGCGACCCTGCCGGTCGAGGACCCGTCGACCGGCGAGACGATCGCCGAGGTCGCCGACGCGACCCCGGACGACGCGCAGGCGGCGATGGATGCCGCCGTGGACGCCCAGGCCGAGTGGGCGCGCAGCGCACCGCGCGACCGCAGCGAGATCCTGCGCAGGGCCTACGAGCTGATCATCGAGCGCGCAGGACGACCTGGCGCTGCTGATGACGCTGGAGATGGGAAAGACGATCAAGGAGTCCAAGGCCGAGGTCGTCTACGCCGCCGACTTCCTGCGCTGGTTCGGCGAGGAGGCGGTGCGGATCGACGGCCGCTTCGCAGGTGGCCCCCACCGGGGCCGGGCGCATGCTGGTGATGAAGCAGCCGGTCGGGCCCTGCTACTTCATCACCCCCTGGAACTTCCCGATGGCGATGGGCACCCGCAAGATCGGTCCCGCCGTGGCGGCCGGCTGCACGATGGTCGTCAAGCCCGCCAAGCAGACCCCGCTGTCGATGTTCGCGCTGGCGCAGATCCTCCAGGAGGCGGGACTCCCGGGCGGCGTGCTCAACGTGGTCACCTCACACTCGGCATCCGCGGTGTCGAAGCCCCTCTTCGAGGACCCGCGGTTGCGCAAGCTGTCCTTCACCGGATCGACCGAGGTCGGACGCATGCTGATCGAGCAGTCCGCCGCGCAGGTGCTCAAGGTCTCGATGGAGCTCGGCGGCAACGCGCCGTTCCTGGTGTTCGAGGACGCCGACGTGGATGCCGCCGTCGAGGGCGCGGTGATCGCCAAGATGCGCAACATCGGCGAGGCGTGCACCTCGGCCAACCGCTTCCACGTCGCCGAGGCTGTCGCTGATGAGTTCACCGCCAAGCTCGCCGACAGGCTCGGCGCGATGAAGGTCGGCCGCGGCACCGAGGAGGGGGTCGAGGTCGGCCCGCTGATCGACGCGGACCAAAGGGAGAAGGTTGCCGAGCTCGTCGGCGACGCGACGAGCAAGGGCGCGGAGGCCGTCGTCGGCGGTGAGGCGCTGGACGGACCGGGATACTTCTACGCCCCGACCGTGTTGTCGGGGGTGAGGGATGACGCCCGTGTGCTCAAGGAGGAGATCTTCGGTCCGGTGGCTCCGGTCGCGACGTTCGGGTCCGAGGACGAGGCCCTCGCCGCCGCCAACGCCACCGAGTACGGCCTGGTCGCCTACGTCTACACGCGCGACCTGGAACGCGCGTTCCGCGTCTGCGAGGGCCTCGAGACCGGCATGGTCGGTCTCAACCAGGGCATCGTCTCCAACGCGAGCGCGCCGTTCGGCGGCGTCAAGCAGTCCGGCTTCGGCCGCGAGGGCGGGACGGAGGGCATCCACGAGTACCTGGAGACGAAGTACATCGCGATGGCTGTGTAGCTCTGCGCTGCTGCTGTTGATCGTCCCGGCCGCGCACGCCACGGCGTGGCCGGTCGCCGGCGGCGCGGCGTCGCGGTCCTCGACGCAGCCGGTCGAGCCGGGCGCTCTGCCGGCGCTGGCCGCGTGGGCGATCGGCGGGGAATCGGTGCGAACGCCGGCGATCGTCACGGAGGGCAGCTCGCCCTCCGAGCAGCGCGTCGCCTACGGCACCGGCGACGGGCGCATCCACGTGCGCCTGCTCACCGGCGGGGCGGATGTCACGACCCCGGTGCCGATCGTCGACTCCCCGGTGACGGACCCCGCGACCACCTTCGGCTCCGGGATCGCGCTCGTGTCCGGGTCGGGTGCGCTGTTCGCCGTGCACAACGACGGCGCGGGCGTCGACATCGCGCGCCTCGACGCCCGCACCGGCACGCGCCTGGGGCCGGACGTCGCGATCCCGGACTCGCTCGGCTGTGTGGTGGCGGGCTCGCCGCTGCTGACCCCGCCGGCGTCCGACGGCTCGCGGCTCTTGTTCTTCACGATGAACGGCGGCTGCACGCGCGGGCCCTCGCTGGTGCGCGTGCCGGTCGGCGCCGACGCCGGCCTCGGCGCCGTCACCTCGGCCGCGACCGTCGGCCTCCAGGCTGACGTCGCCCCGGCGCTGATCGTGCTCGGCAGCCCGCCGCAGTTCGTCGTCGCCGTCGCGCGCACGGGCGGCATCGACCTTCGCCGTGCCGACGGGGACTTCGCGCAGCCGCCGTATGCCACCGTCAACCTCGGTGAGGACCCGGCGGCGTTCGCCGCTCCCGACACGGCGCCGTCGCCGACGTCGGCCCTGGTCGTCCTCACGCGCGGCGGCGAGGGCACGCGGGTCGTGCGGCTCGACCAGGCGGCCGACGGGACGCTTCGCGCCGGCCCGGCGCGGGCTCTCACCGGCACGCCGGCGGGCGTCGCCCTCGCCGGCACGACCGACCCGCTGCTGGTGGTGAGCACCACCGCCGCCGTGTCGGTCCTGCGAAGCGGCGACCTCGGCGTCGTCGGGACGGCGCCGGGAGGAGCCGGGCCGGTCTCGGCATCGGGGGACCTCGCGTTCGCGGTGCGCTCGGGGAGGCTGCTCGCCCTGCGTCTCAACGACGCGAGCGTCGCCGATCTCGCGGGCGCGGCCGGCAGTGGCCACGCGCCGGCGCTCGCGCGCGGATTCGTGACGCTCGGGCCGGTCGCCGTGCGCACGACAGACGTGACGTCGCCCGCCGTCTCGATGCCCGCCGACGCGCGCGGTCTCGTCCTGCTGTCGGCGATCGCATCCGACGACCGCGGCATCGCGAGCGTCCAGTGGCGGCTCGGCGGGCGGTCCTTGCGCAGCGCGACGGAGCCCGCCCACGGCTCCTCGTTCGAGCCCGGCGCGCGCTACGAGGCGCGGTATGACCCCCGCCGAGTCGCGCCCGGCTCCTACACGCTGGCGGCAGTCGCTCGCGACACGACCGGGAACGCGGGGCGGGCGCGGCGGCCGGTGAAGATTCCCTGCGAGCGCGTGCGCCGCGGCGGGCGGCGGTCGGACAAGCTGCGCGGGCGCCGCAGGCGCGACTGCCTGTACGGCGGCGCAGGCGCCGATCGGCTGCTCGTGCGCGGCGGCGGCGCGGACGCCGTCGACTGCGGCCCCGGCCGGGATCTCGTCCGCGCCGACCGGTTCGACCGGGTGTCCGACGATTGCGAGCGGGTGCGCCCGTAGTATCGCCGCCGATGGAGAGTCGGTCGGTGGACAGCAAGAAGGGCGGGGCCCGGCCCGGCACGGTCCTGGTGGTCGACGACCACGAGGACGTCCGCGCGTTCCTCGAGCAGGCCCTGCGCAAGCACGAGTTCGACGTGCTCGGGGTCGGGACCGGCCAGGCCGGCATCGACGCTACGGACACGACGGTGGACACCGTGCTGCTCGACCTCGGGCTGCCCGACATGAACGGGCTCGACGTTCTCGGGGCGATCTGCGCGCTGCCGTACCCGCCGCCGGTGATCGTGCTCACGGGTACGGTCGATCGCGACGCCCCGGAGTGCCTGCGCCGCGGAGCGCACGACTTCATGGCCAAGCCGCCGCAGCTCGAGGAGCTGGTTGCCCGCGTGAGCGCCGCCGTCCGCGTCAAGCGGCTCCGGGACGAGCTGCACGAGGCCAACCGGCTGCTCACGCACCAGGCGATGACCGACTCGCTGACCGGGCTGGCCAACCGCCGCCACGGTTTCGCCGAGCTCGACCGCCTGGTCGCCGGCGCCCAGCGCCACGACCGCTCGCTGTGCGTGCTGATGGCCGACCTCGACCACTTCAAGACGCTCAACGACACCTACGGCCACGACGCGGGCGACTCGTGCCTGCGCGAGGCCGCGCGGCGACTCGCCGACGCGATCCGCAAGGACGATCTCGCGGTCCGCTGGGGCGGCGAGGAGTTCGTCGTGCTGATGCCGGACGCCCTGGCCGAGAAGGCCGCCGAGGTCGCCGAGCGCATCCGCTCCGCGGTCGCCGACCCGCCGTTCCGCGCCGGACTCGATCTGATCCACGTCACGATGTCCGTCGGGTGGGCCATACGCCACGACCGCGAGGCCGGCCCCGAGCTGGTCGCCCGCGCCGACGCCGCGCTCTACGAGGCCAAGCGGCGCGGCCGCAACGCTGTAGTCGGCGCCGACGGATAGGCGACCGCCTACTCTTCGCTGATGCTCCGGACCCTGTGGCTGACCCTCGCGTTTGCGCTCCTCCCCGGCGCCGCGCTCGCCCATCTCGAGCGCCCGTCGTACTGGCCGGACCCGGCGCCCGACACGTCGGTCTCTCCGCCCGCCGGCGGGGCTGTGCCCAAGGCCCGCTCGCTGCCCTCGGCCGTCACGGGCGCGGGTCCCGGCGAGGTGCGGGTCGTCTGCCGGCGCAGCTCGCTTCGGCAGGCGCTGCGCTCGATCCGCGGCGCCAGGACCAGGGGCTTCCGCATCCGCCCGAGCCAGCCCAAGATCACCTACTCGGGCAAGCGCGCCGCCAAGATGGCGCGGATCAACCGGAAGTTGCGCAAGCAGTGCCGGTACAGCTCGATCCAGGACGCGATCGACGAGTCCTCCAACAACGACCGCGTAGTGATCATGCCGGGCACCTACACCGAGCCCGCCGCGCGCGCGATGCCGCAGAACGACAAGCGCTGCAACCCGAGCCTGATTCAGCGCGACGCGAGCGGGGACGCGACGCCGAGCTACGAGTACCAGGTCAAGTGCCCGCACGACCAGAACCTCGTCTACGTGCAGGGTCGCGCCCTGAAGGGCAAGCCGCTGGCCACGCCGCTCGACGACCGCCAGGGGATCCCCAAGGAGGAGCTCGGGGAGTGCGTGCGCTGCAACCTTCAGGTCGAGGGCTCAGGACCGAAGCCCACCGACGTGATCATCGACGCCGGCTCGGACTACTCCGGCAAGGGGCCCGAGGCCAAGCCCGCCAAGCACGCCAAGCACGTCGCCTTCCGGGTCGACCGCGCCGACGGCTTCGTCGCCCGCAACCTGCTCTTCCGCGGGGGGCTCGAGTTCGGCTTCTACGTCGAGGAGACCGACGGCGTCCTGCTCGACCGCACGAAGTTCTTCTGGAACGCCGACTACGGCCACCTGAGCTTCACCACCGACCACGAGGTGGTCAAGAACTGCGACGGGTTCGGGTCGGGTGACGCCACGATCTACCCGGGTGCCGCGCCGGAGACCGGCTCGCAGGCGACCGACTTCTATCCGGACGCCCCGCGCGCCAACACGGTCATCACGAAGTGCGACATGCGCGGGTCGGAGCTCGGCTATTCGGGCTCGATGGGCAACGCCGTGCGCATCACCAACAACCACATCTACGGCAACACGACCGGCATCGCCTCCGACACGCTGTCCTCGGCCGGTCATCCCGGCTTCCCCGCCGACAGCGCCGAGATCGACCACAACTTCATCTACTCGAACAACTTCAACGTCTACGACCCCAAGAGCCCGGTCAAGCCGCTCGTGAGCGTGCCCGTGGGCACCGGGATCATCTACGCCGGCATGAACGACGCGAAGGTCCACGACAACTGGATCTTCGACAACTGGCGCGACGGGGCGATGCTGTTGAGCGTCCCGGATGCGCTGACCAGCTACGGCGGCGCCGAGGGCACGGTGTACCCAGGGGTGTCGTGCTCGACCGCCGACTCCGGCCTGTCGACGTCGTGCGGCAACCGCTACTTCAACAACAAGATGGGTCAGGTGCCGCCGGGCTTCGAGTTCCCCAAGGCCATGGACCAGTTCGGCGTCCCGCACGGCAAGGCGGGCTCCAAGTCGCTGCCCAACGGCAACGACTTCTGGTGGGACGAGTTCGCCAGCAACACCGGCAACTGCTGGTACGAGAACTCCGGTTTCGACGGCACGCCCGACAGCGTCACCGGGCCCGGTGGCGCGGGCCGCGTTCCGGGCTCGCCGCCCGGCATGCTCCCCGACTGCGCCGGCGGCACTGACCCCGGCTCGAGCGTCGGCCAGGGCGACGTCGCCAAGGAGGCGTACCTGGTCGACTGCTCCAACGGACCCGACGACGACACCGGTCCGCTCGACTGCGACTGGTGGAGCGCGCCGCCTGAGCCGGGCAGCGATGCCGCGCGGCGCAGGGCGCGCGCGTGGGCGGCCGCGGCGCGCGCCTTCGAGGGGAGCGCGGAGGCACGCCGCCTCGAGGCGAAGATCGCCGCCTACACGGGACAGTGAGGGCGCGCGCCGCGCTGCTGGCCGCGGCGCTGTTCCTGGCCGCGTGCGGTGAGGAGCGCGCGCCGCGTTCGCCCGCGGCCAAGCCGGTCGGCCAGGAAAGCCAGGGATCGGTCGTGCAGTACGCGGACTGCGGCGACTGGCGCAAGGGCACGCCGGCGCAGAAGCGCGCCACCGTCGTCGCCCTGCGCGGCCAGCTGACACCGCAGAGCTCGCAGACGGCCGCGTCCCCGCTCTCCGACGAGCGCGCCTACGAGATCCTCGAGAAAGTATGCGCGCGCGGCAATCCCGCGAGCCTGCGCCTGTACAAGCTCTACGTGCGCGCGCAGGCGTTCGCTCCGCTGAGCTGAGCCGCTAACGCCGCTGCTGCTTGCGCGCGCGCTTCTGCGCCCGGGTGCGGGCGCGGGCCTTCGCCTTGTCGCGCTGGGCCTTGCGCCGATGCTCCTCGGTGTTCTCGCGCCGGCGCTCGAGCGCGTGGCGGTCGGACTTCGTGAGCCGCGTGCGTGCGTCGCGGGAGATGAAGACGCCGATGCCGACGAACAGCAGCGCGACGCCGCCGGCGATGCCGAGCAGCAGCGTGCGGCTGACCGAGGACTGCTCGGAGGACGTCGGGGCCGCGGTCGGCGTCGGCACCTCCTGCTGGGGCGGCGGCAGCGGGCCGAACGGGTTGCTCTGCGCCACAGCGCCGGCCGGCAGCGCCAGGAGGCCCGTCAGGGCGGCGAGGGCGAGCGCGCGTCTCATCGCGCGCGAATCCTAGACGCCCTCGATCGCCCAGCGGCGGCTCCGGAAGCGCACGAGGCACGTGAGCAGCCGGGCGGCGATGAAGGCGCACAGCGCGCCCCACACGCCGGCGATCCCCCAGCCCGCCTCGGCGGCGGCGATCGCGGCCGCGACGCCCACCGCGCCGGACGCGACCATCGCCTGGGCGATGAAGCGCGTGTCGCCCGCGCCGATCAGGATCCCGTCGAGGGCGAAGACGGCGCCGTTGAAGGGCATCATCACCACCAGCAGCAGCCACATCGCCTCGGCGCGGTCGACCACCCGCGGGTCGTCGGTGAAGAGGCCCGGCAGCACCGGCTGCAGAACGACCAGCGCCAGCGCGAACAGCGTGCCCAGCGCCACCGACCAGCCGATCATGCGCCGGGCGGCGGCGTAGGCCCCGTCGGCGTCGGCGGCCCCGAGCATGCGCCCGATCATCACCTGTCCCGCGATCGCGATCGCGTCGAGCACGAGCGCGATGAACAGGAACAGCTGGTAGCCGATCTGGTGGGCGCCGAGCGAGTGCGCGTTGACGCGCGCCACCACGCCCGAGCAGACGAGGAAGACCGCCAGCAGCGCGGTCGTGCGGACCGCGATCTCGCCGCCGATGCGGACCAGACGGCGGATGCGCTGCCAGTCCGGCCGCGCCCAGCCGGCGCGGCGCTGCACGACCGCGAACGCGGCCGCCATCCCGAGCTGCGCGATCACCGTCCCCCACGCGGAGCCCGGCAGGCCCCAGTCGAAGCCGTAGACGAACAGCACCTCGAGGATCGACGTTGGCGATGTGGGCGGCGACGAGGATCTGCAGCGGCGTGCGTGAGATCGCCCGTGCCGCGCAGGTAGCCCTGGCCGGCGCTGGCGAGCATGAAGGCGGGGGCGCCGAGGGCGGCGATGCGCAGGTACGTGACGCGCCGTCGTGCACCTCGCCCTCGCCGCCGAGCAGGCTCGACCAGCGGGGACGCGAGCGGCGAAGGCGAGCACGAGGATCGCGGCGCCGATGGCCAGCGCCAGCCACTGCGCCTGCGCCCCCACTTCGGCCGCCTGGTCGTCCTCGCCGGCCCCGTGCAGGCGCGCCACCTGCGCGGTCGTCCCGTAGGTGAGGAAGTTGAAGACCGTGAAGCGCGCTGATGCAGGATCGTGGTGGCGATCGCGAGCGCCGCCAGCTCGGTCGTCCCGATGTGCCCGACGATCGCCGTGTCGACGAGCACGTAGAGCGGCTCGGCGGCCAGCGCGCCGAGCGCCGGCACGGCCAGTCCGCAAGATCTCGCCGGTCGTAGGGTGAGCGCAGCGCCATGAAGCTCCGTCTCTATCACCACCCCGACGGAGCGCGCATCGCCTACCGGGAGGCGGGCACCGGCCCGCCGCTCGCGCTCGTGCACTCGGCGGGGCTCTCGCACCGCGAGTTCGAGCCGCTGGTGGAGGAGCTGTCGGACCGCTTCCGGCTCGTGCTGCCCGACCTGCCGCTGCACGGCGACTCCGAGGACCGGCCGCGCCATCCCTACACGCGCGACTGGGTCGTCGAGGTGCTGGCGGGCTTCATCCGCGAGGCGTGCGGGCCGCGGGCGCTCGTCGGCGGGCACGACGTCGGCGCCTCGCTGCTGCTGCGTGCCGTGGCGTCGCGGCCAGCTGGCGCCCGCGAAGCTCGTGCTGCTGCCGTCCGCGCTGCACCGGGGGAGGGAGCACGAGCGCAGCCGCCGGATCGTGCGCGCCGTCGCGCGGGCCGGGGCGGTCCCCGGCCTGGACCGCATCGCCGCGCGGGGCGTCACGCTGGGCGTTCCGGCCCGCGCATCGGCGAGGCGCTGTCCGCGCGCGCGAACCCGGCCGCCCGCGACCTCATCCGCCACGCGCTCGCCGACCTGCCGCACAACACCAACCGCGCCCGCTCGTGGGCCAAGGCCGCCCGGCGCTGGCCCGGCCCGAGTCGCGACCTCCTCGACGCCTACCGCCACATCGACTGTCCCGTGCTGCTCCTCTGGGCCGACGAGGACCACACGCACCCGCTCGCCGTCGCCGAGGAACTGGCCGACCTGCTGCCCGACGCGTCACTGCGCGTGCTCGACGGCACCGGCTTCCTGATGGCCTACGACGACCCCGTCGGCGTCGCCCGCGAGATCGCCGCCTTCTGCCTCTGACTTCACAAAGGGTCCGTCCCCTTTGTGAACTTGTAGCGTCCTGAGCATGAGCGTGAGCGAGTCGGAGCAGCTGTGGGGCGGCGAGACGACGAAGGCCGTCGCGAACTTCCCGATCTCCGGCGAGCGGGTGCCGGTCGCGTCGTGCGCTGGCTCGGCCGGATCAAGGGTGCGGCGGCGCGGGTCAACGCCGAGCTCGAGCTGCTTGACGACGAGCTCGCGCAGCGTATCGCCGACGCGGGCGACGCGGTCGCAAGCGGCGAGCACGACGACCAGTTCCCGATCGACGTCTTCCAGACGGGCTCGGGGACGAGCTCGAACATGAACGCCAACGAGGTCCTGGCCAGCCTCGCCGGCGAGGGCGCTCACGCCAACGACCACGTCAACATGGGGCAGTCCTCCAACGACGTGTTCCCGAGCGCCGTGCACCTCGCCGCGCTCGACGAGGCCACCAACACGCTGCTGCCGGCGCTGGCGGCGCTCGAGCGGTCGCTCCAGGCCAAGGCCGACGCCTTCGCCGACATCGTCAAGTCGGGACGGACGCACCTGATGGACGCGGTGCCCGTGACGCTCGGCCAGGAGTTCGCCGGCTACGCCGCGCAGATCCGGCTCGGCCAGCGGCGCGTCGAGAACGCGCTGCCGCGCGTGGCGCAGATCCCGCTCGGCGGCACCGCGACCGGCACCGGCCTCAACACCCACGCGGAGTTCGCCGAGCGCGTACGCGCGAAGCTCTCCGAGGCGACCGGCCTGACGATCTCGGCACCCGAGGACCCGTTCGAGGCGCAGGGCAACCGCGACGCGCTCGTCGAGCTGTCGGGCGCGCTGAAGGTCGTCGCGGTCTCGCTGACCAAGATCGCCAACGACCTCGCGCTGATGGGCTCCGGACCGCGCGCCGGGATCGGCGAGATCTTCCTGCCCGAGCTCCAGAAGGGCTCGTCGATCATGCCCGGCAAGGTCAACCCCGTCCTGCCCGAGGTCGTCCTGCAGGTCTGCGCGCAGGTGATCGGCAACGACACCGCGATCACCATCGGCGGCATGCAGGGTCAGTTCGAGCTCAACGTGCGCATCCCGCTGATCGCGCGCAACCTGCTCCAGTCGATCCACCTGCTCTCAACCACCGCGGCCGCCTTCAAGGAGAAGTGCGTCGACGGCATCGAGCCCAACTACGAGGGCTGCGAGGCCTCCGCCGAGGGCACGCTCGCGGTCGCGACGGCGCTGAACCCGTTCATCGGCTACGACAAGGCGGCGAGATCGTCAAGGACGCCGCCGCGTCCGGCAGCACGCTGCGCGAGGTGGCCCGCAAGCACGGCGTCGACGAGGAGACGCTCGACAAGGCGCTCGACCTGCGCAAGATCGCCGCGGGTTCGAAGGCCACGGGCTAGCCCGGTCGGGCGACGCCGTCGCGCACCTCGAAGACCGCTTCGCTCGCGGTCAGCGAGGTGAAGGGCGGCTCGAGGCCCGCGAAGCGGCCTGGGCCTCGATAGTCGGCGAAGCGCACGAACGCGCCGTCGATCGGTGAACACGAGGATCTGGCTCGACTCGGCGGTGTAGCGCAGGTCGCCCTTGAACTCGAAGCCGAGCGCGCGCGAGATCGCGTCGCGGGGCGTGTCCGGAGAGAAGATCAGCACGCGGTCGAAGTCGAAGTTCGCGAGCGTCCGCAGGTCGACTCTCGCTCCTCCTCGGCGACCGCCCTGGTGAGCCGCTCCGACAGCACGTTGTCGACCGCGTAGGTGTCCTCGTCGCGCGTGAGGTAGATGGCGCCGGCGAGGATCACCAGGCACAGCACGAGGAAGCTCCCGACGGCGATCAGTGCCCTGCCCATCACCGTGAGTATGTCGTCCGGTCCCGAACGTAGGGTTCGCGGCGGGATGAGGCTCGTGACGGCGGATCCGCTGGCGCACCAGGCGCTCGACAACCTGCTGCGCGCCGAGGCCGCCGTTCGCCGCCGCCTATCAGCCGACCTCGAGCGCGAGGGGATCAGCGCGCCTGGCTTCGCGGTGCTCGTCCTGCTGCGCGAGGCGGGCGGCGAGATGGAGCTACGCGCCCTGCGCAAGCGGCTCGGCACCTCGAAGGCGAGCGCGACCGAGGTCGTCAACACGCTCGCCACTCGCGGCCTGGTCACCCGCCGCCGGCTGACCAGCGACCGCCGCGCCGTCGGCGTCACGGCAACGCGCGCGGGCAGCGACATCGTCGAGCGTCTCTACCCCGAGCACGCCGGTCGCGTCGCCGCGACCTTCGCCGCGCTCGACGACTCCGAGAAGCGCGCGCTCGCAGAGATCTGCGAGAAATTGGCTGCCTAGATCGACGCGACGCTCAGCTCGCGGCGGTCGCGGCGTGGTCTTGCTGCGCGATGAGGGGAAGGGACCGGTTCGCGAGACGTCGGGAGTTGCGACTCGCGCATCCAGGAGATGCATCACTCGCAACTGACGTCGTAGCCGACGTCCTTGCCGGTGCTGAAGGTGTGGTCGAGCTCGATCGGCATGCTGGAATACCCCCGTGGACGACGGCACCTACGGCCCGCACAATGCCACGCTCGAGGTGCGCACCGGGCGCGCCGGTGCAGCGGCGAAGGCGGGCCACGACCTCGTCATCGAGGTCACGGCGTGGGAGGCGACGCTCGCGGACGGCGAGCTGGCGCTCACCGCCGACCCGCGCTCGCTCAAGGTGCGCGAGGGCAGCGGCGGGATCATGCCCCTGGGCGACGACGACAAGGCGAAGATCGAGCAGGCCATCGACGCCGAGGTGCTGCAGGGGCGGCCGATCGCCTTCGCCGGCGGGCGACTGACCCTCAACGGCCAGACGCACCCGCTCCCCGTCGAGCTCACCGCCGGCGGCGCGCGAGCGACGATCCGTCAGTCCGGCTGGGGGATGAAGCCCTACTCGGCGCTGTTCGGGACGCTCAAGGTGGCCGACGAGGTCATCGTCGAGGCGCGACCGCGCGGATGACCAGCAGCACGAGCACGGACCCGATCACGGCTCCCGGCAGGCCACCGAGATCGAGCATCTCGCTGTCGCCGACACCGAGTGCCTCGGTGAAGATGAAGTAGCCGGCGAGCGAGCCGGCGATCCCGATCGCCATCGTCGGCAGGCAGCCGGACACACCGCCTCCCGGGGTCAGAGCGCGCGCCAGGTAGCCGGCGATGAGGCCGAGGATGATCGCGCCGATCATGGCGCCAGGAGGGCTAGTTTCATTTCCTTCCGTGGCATACCCCGCCGTCGACCCGCGCCAATCCTTCCCCGAGCTCGAGCAGGGCGTCCTGGAGCGCTGGCGCGAGCGCGACATCTTCGGCGAGTCGATGCGCCGCCGCGAGGGATCGCCACCGTACGTCTTCTACGAGGGGCCGCCAACGGCCAACGGCAAGCCCTACTCGCACCACGTCCTCGCGCGCGTCTTCAAGGACATCTACCCCCGCTACAAGACGATGCAGGGCCACCACGTCCTGCGCAAAGGCGGGTGGGACTGTCACGGCCTGCCGGTCGAGATCGCGGTCGAGCAGGAGCTCGGCTTCTCCAACAAGCACGACATCGAGGCCTATGGCATCGAGGCGTTCAACGCCAGGTGTCGCGAGTCCGTCCTGCGCAACGTCGACGACTGGACGGCGCTGACCGAGCGCATCGGCTTCTGGGTCGACACCGCGTCCGCCTACAAGACGATGGACGCGAGCTTCGTCGAGTCGGTCTGGTGGGCGCTGGCGACGCTGCACGAGCGCGGGCTGCTCTACGAGGGCCACAAGGTCGTCCCGTACTGCGCACGCTGCGGCACGGCGCTGTCGAGCCACGAGGTCGCGCAGGGCTACAAGGACGTCGAGGACCCGAGCATCTACGTCAAGTTCCCGCTCGACGACGGCGACCAGTTGCTCGTGTGGACGACGACGCCATGGACGCTCGTCTCCAACGCGGCCGTGGCGGTCGATCCGGACCTCACCTATGTCCGCGCCGACCTCGCGGGCGAGGTGTTCGTGCTCGCCGAGGCGCTCGTGGAGCGCGTTCTCGGCGAGGACGTCGACATCCTCGCCCGCTTCCCCGGCGCGCAGCTGCTCGGCCGCCGCTACACGCCGCCGTTCGACTTCATCGCGTCCTCGGAGTGGGGCGAGAAGGCCCACACGGTCCTGTCGGGCGACTTCGTCTCCGCTGACGACGGCACCGGCATCGTGCACACCGCGATCGCGTTCGGCGAGGACGACTTCCGCCTCGGCGCCGAGAACGATCTCGCCGTCGTCAACCCGGTGCGCCTCGACGGCACCTACGACGAGCGCATCGGCGCCTACGCCGGGCGCTGGGTCAAGGACGCCGACCCCGACCTGGTCGAGGACCTGCGCGCGCGCGGGCGCCTGTTCCGCGCGGAGACGATGCTGCACGCCTATCCGCACTGCTGGCGCGACGGTACGCCGCTGCTGTACTACGCCAAGCCGAGCTGGTTCATCGCCACGACCCGTCTGCACGACGAGCTGCTCGCCGCCAACGAGACCGTCACCTGGCACCCGTCGCACATCAAGCACGGGCGCTTCGGCAACTGGCTCGAGAACAACGTCGATTGGGCGATCAGCCGCGAGCGCTACTGGGGCACCCCGCTGCCGATCTGGCGCAACGCCGCCGGGGAGACGGTGGCCGTGACGTCCCTGGCCGACCTCGAGGCGCGCTCGGGCACCCGGCTCGACGACCCGCACCGCCCGTACGTCGACGACGTCGAGATCCCATCACCGAGCGGCGGCGAGCCGTTGCGCCGCGTGCCGGAGGTGATCGACGTCTGGTTCGACTCCGGCGCGATGCCGTTCGCGCAGTGGGGCGCGCCGCACACCGGCGAGGAGAGCTTCGCGCGCGACTTCCCGGCCGACTACGTCTGCGAGGGGCTCGACCAGACGCGCGGCTGGTTCTACTCGCTGCTCGCCGTCAACACGCTGCTGTTCGGCCGGGCGCCCTACCGCAACGTCGTCTGCCTGGGCCTGCTCAACGACGCCAACAACGAGAAGATGTCGAAGTCCAAGGGCAACATCATCGAGCCCTGGTCCGTGCTCGACACCTACGGCGCGGACGCGTTGCGCTGGTACTTCTTCACGTCCAAGCAGCCGTGGGACGGCTACCAGTTCTCAACCGACGCGGTCGCCGAGTCGCTGCGGCAGTTCCTGATCCAGCTCTGGAACACATACGGCTTCTACACCCTGTACGCCAACGCCGCGGGTGGCGACTACACGCGCTCGGAGCCGAGCGCGCCGCTCGACCGCTGGGCCATCAGCCGCCTGCGCAGCACCACGAAGACGGTCGTCGGCGCGATGGACCGCTACGACGCCACGAGCGCTGGCCGCGCGATCGCGGAGCTGGTGGACGACCTGTCGAACTGGTACGTGCGCCTGTCGCGCCGGCGCTTCTGGGACGCCGATCCGGCCGCTTTCGGCACCCTCCATCACTGCCTGGTCGAGACGGCCAAGCTCCTCGCGCCATTCTGCCCGTTCGTCGCCGACGAGATCTACGAGCGACTCGACGGCACCGAGCCGAGCGTTCACCTGTGCGATTTCCCGGACCCGGTCGACGACGACCCGGAACTGGAGTGGGAGATGGCGCTGGTGCGCTCGAGCGTGGAGCTCGGCCGCTCCGCGCGCGCGCAGGCCAAGCTCAAGCTGCGCCAGCCGCTCGCAGCCGCCGTGGCCGTCGCCGCCGGGCGCGAGCGCGACGCCATCGAGCGCCACGCGGAGCTGATCCGCGACGAGCTCAACGTCAAGGAGCTGCGCTTCGTCGCGCGGGCCGACGAGCTCGGCTCGTACGCCGTCAAGGCCAACTACCGCACGCTCGGCCCACGCTTCGGGGGCCACATGCCGCTCGCCGCCGCCGCAATCGGCGCGCTCGATCCCGCGCAGGTCGCCGCCGCGCTGCGCGAGGGCCGCACCGTCGCCATCAGCGTCGACGGGCACGACCACGAGCTCGACGCCGAGGACCTCCAGCTCGCGATGCAGCCGCTGGAGGGCTACCAGGTCGAGCGCGCCGGCTCGCACGCGGTCGCGCTCGAGCTCGCCATCACCGACGAGCTGCGCCGCGAGGGCAGGGCGCGCGAGATCGTCCACGCGATCCAGCAGGCCCGCCGCGACGCGGGCCTCGACGTCTCGGACCGCATCCGGCTCGGACTCGGCGGCGACGACGAGCTGATCACCGCCGCGCGCGCCCACGAGGACTACATCAGCGGCGAGACGCTGGCCGTGGAGGTCCGCTACAGCGTCGACGGCCAGTCGGCGGCCGTCACGGTCGACGGCCGCCCGCTGCACGTCGAGATCGCTAGGGCCTCACCTTCATCTTGAGCACGACCTTGCTGCCGAGCGGCAGCCTGGTCCCGGCCTTGGGCTTGCTCGCCTTGACGACGAGCTTCCTGCCCTTGGCGCCCCTGGGCTTGCGCACCCTGCCCTTCTTGCAGCCGGCCTTCTTGAGCTTCTTCTTGGCCTTCTTGAGCGTCTTGCCCTTGACCTTCGGTACGACGCACTCGCGCGGCGTCACCGTGGGGGTCACGGTCACCGTCGCCGTCACCGTGGGATGAGCGGTCGCGGTGATCGTCGGCGTGACGGTCGGCGTCGGCGTCGGCGTGGTGCCGCCGCCGCCCGGGTCGGCGGTCACCGTGCCGTTGCCGTTGCCGTTGCCGTTGCCGTTGCCGTTGCCGTCGCGGTTGCCGTGGCCGTGGCGGTCGGCGTCGCCGTGACGTCGGCGACGGTCACAGCCACGCTCTGCACGGTGCTCGTACCGGCGTCCTTGTCGCGCACCCGCGCCTTCACCGTCACCGGCCCGCCGCTCGCGAACGTATGCGCGACGTCGTGGGCGCTGGGGCCGCTGACGGTCTCGTCGAACGCGTCGTCGCCGTTCCAGTCGATGTCGTAGGCGAACGTCCCGGCCAGGTCGGCGCTCGAGGCGTCGCTCGCGTCGAAGTGGAAGCTCGCCGAGGTGCCGGCCGTCGTCGTGGCCGGCGGCGTGACGGCCAGGGTCGGAGCGGCGTTGGTGACGTCGATCTGGAAGGTGGAGGTCACGGGCGTCGTCCCGTCCGAGACCGTCAGCTTCGCGTCGGACGCGCTGTCCGGGCCGTCACCGAGACCGAGAGCGCCCAGCGTGGCTGCCAGCACGGTGGGCTGCGCCCCCGTGGCGTCCGCGGTTCCGTCGTTGTTGAGGTCCCACGAGTAGGTCAGCGGATCGGAGTTGGGGTCGCTGGAAGCCGTGCCGTCGAGCGGCAGCGACTGGCCCTCGGCCACCGTGTACGGGCCACCCGCGTCTGCCGTGGGCGTCGACTCCTCGGCGACGGGGATGAAATCGGCGCGCGTTGCCGGCGAGCCCAGGAAATGCATCAGCAGGACGCCCGCAGCCCCATCCGCGGTGAACCGCGCCCGGTCGTAGGCCACCGGGATCGTCGTCGCTGCGGTGTCGGGGGCGTAGTGGGTGGTCCCGAAGCTCAGGCCCGGCTGCGCGATGTCGAAGTGCGCCTTCGGCGTCTCGTCCAGTTTGCCGCCCGCCCCCAGCGTCTCGACGTGGTAGTCGAACCCGGTATTGCCGGCGCCCAGCCCGATCCCGGCGCCGTGCGCCGCCAGCTGCACCATGTTGGTGCCGGTGCCGCCCCGGCGCGAGACGCGGTCGATGCCGTTGATCGGGGCGACGTCGGTGTTCGCCCCGGCTGTCGTGAAGGTGGCGCTGACCCACGCGTCGGTGCCGGTGAACATCGTGCCCAGAATCCGGTAGTCGTCCGTGCCGTTCTCGTCGGCGTCGATGTGGATCGAGATCTCGCCGCCGGGGAACGGCACCGTCAGCTGCGGGTCCCACCCGACGATCCCGAACCGCACGGTGGCGGTCGTCGGGTTGCTGCCGTTGTAGTCGGACGCGATGCCGACGTAGCGCAGATCGGCGAAGCCGTGATGCGGGTCCAGGGGCTTCTTGGGGCTCGTCTGTGTCACCTCGAGCGGCGTGAGGACCGGGTCGTAGGCGGTGGCACCGGTGGTGTTCGTCGCGCTCAGCTCGGTGCCGGTGAGATGCAGCGTCAGGTTGTCGGTCGCGCCGGAAGGCTTGAGATTGCTCTCGACGGCCTCGATCGTGTTGACGGGCTTGACCGCGGAGTACACGGGGACGCGCAGGACGGCGCTGCCGACGGTCGGCGTCAGCAGGACGTTGCCGGTGGCCTCCGACAGCCACGAGCGCGCGTTGCCGCTCTGCGTCTCCACCAGCAGCGGATCGTGCGCATGCGTCAGGTCCGCGCCGACGGCGTGCAGACGAACGCGGAACGTCGTGCTCCCGCCTGCGGGCACCGTGACGGTCGGGCCGTCAGGGAAGGAGAACGTGACGCCGGGGACGCTGCTGCGGTTGTCGAACGAAGGGGTGTAGGTGCGGTCGGTAGCCCCCTTGTTGACCACCTTGATCGTCCGCTCCACGTCGATCGTGCCCGCGACGTCGACGGCCCCGAACGACACCCCGACGGCGCCGTCGGACACGTCCGCGTAGGCGACGGTGTCGAAGTCGAGGGCCGACTTGACGTCGAGCATGCCGGCGCCCTGTCGCTGCGGCGACTGCTTGGTCGGGCCGCTCACGACGTCGCTCGACGCGCTGTTCATCAGCAGCGCCTTGCGCTCGAGCGGCGACCAGGCCGGATGCGCCGATTTCATCAGCGCGAGCGCGCCCGCGACGTGCGGGGACGCCATCGAGGTGCCCTGCAGGCTCTTGGCCGTCGTCCCACCTTTGGCGTCCGGGGAGACGATCGACAGGCCGGGGGCGGAGATGTCCGGCTTCAGCGCGCCGCTCAGCGACGGTCCGCGTGAGGAGAACGAGGCGATCGCGGCGCCCGGAGCGCGTCCGGCGGCGGCCACGGTGATCACCGACGGCGTGTTGCCAGGGCCTCCGGAGATGGCGACGTTGTTGCCCGAGTTGCCGGCCGACATCGCGACGTCGACGCCCGCGGCGACCACGTTCTGGAAGACGGCGACCTGCGGGTCGAGCTGCCGGCCGTAGTCCCCGCCGAGCGAGAGGTTGAGCACGTCGAGGTGGTCGGTGGGGACGCCGTCGTTGTCGGGATCGACCGCCCAGTTGCCGGCCGCCGACGCGAGCGTCGTGCTGCCGTAGCAGCCGAACACGCGCAGCCCGTACACGGTCGCCTTCGGCGCCACGCCCGGGCCGACCAGCATCCCGGCGCTCGCGGGATCGAGGGTCCCGTAGTCACCTGTGAATGTCGTGCCGTCGCCGTTGACGCCTGAGCCGGCGGCCGAGCCGGCGACGTGAGTGCCATGACCGACAGTGGAGGCCCGGCCCTGCGGGCTGGGAGCGTTGCCCGGATCGCAGTCCATCGGGTTGCCGTCGGCCTGCGGCACGCGGTCGCCAAGCAGGGGCGAGCCGGCGTCGTAGGAGTCGCCCGCGAAGTCGACGCCGGTCACCTTCGTCGACGGGAAGATCTGGTTGCCGCCCGCCATCACCGTGGCGGGGGTCGGGTGCGTGCCGGCGGGGATCGCGACGTTGTTCGCCGGCGCCGAGGCGTCCGTGTAGGACTGCGCCGCCGCGTCGCCGCCGAAGCCCCGATGTACGTAGTCGACTCCGGAGTCGACGATGCCTATCTTCACGCCCGCGCCGGTGTTGCTGCCGCCGGCTGCGCTCCACACGTGCGGACCGTTGACCGACGGGACGCTGGTCGCGTTGTCGATCGTCAGCGGCGTGATCTCCGCCACCGAGCGCACGCCGGCTATCCGCCGAATGCGGTCGGCATCGCCCGCCGTGGCCACGACGCCGATGCCGTTGTAGGCGGCGGCGATCTGGAACGCGATGCCCTCCCCGAGGTCCTGGGCGCGCATGTCGGCCACGACGCTCGCCTGCCTGAGTCCGTTGGTGGCGAACTGCGAGCGAGCCGTCGTCGCGGCGTCGGCGCGCGAGGCGCCACCGGCGCGGGCGGCGCGATAGGCGGTTGCCGATGGCTGCCCCGTGACCTGGACCATGTAGGTCTTCGGTCCGCTGTCAGCGGCGGAGGGGGAGGCGATCTGGGGCGCATCCGCGGATGCGGACGCGGCAGTCGCGGCGGTGGCGGCCACCGCGACGGCGAGCAGGGGTAGATGCACCGCCCGACACTACGCCGGACGGTACGGGGAAATCAAGCGCCTATACGGCCAGGACCGGCTCGAGCTCTTGCTCGAGGCGCTTCTTGGGAAGCGCGCCGATGACCTTGTGGGCCACCTGGCCGTGCTTGAAGAGGATCAGCGTCGGAATCGAGAGGACCTCGAACTGTGCGGCCGTCTGCTGGTTCTCGTCGGTGTTGAGCTTGACGATGTTGAGGTCGGGGCGCTCGCGGGCGATCTCCTCGAGCACCGGCGCGACCATGCGGCACGGACCGCACCACGGTGCCCAGAAGTCCACCAGGGTGGGCTTGTCGGCCTCGAGCACCTCGGCCTGGAAGTTCGTGTCGGTGACCTCGCGGATGTCCGCCATAACGTGTGAGCTCCTCCTGGGGATTCTCGGTCGCTTCACAAAGTATAGCGTCGGGCTTACGTGACCGCGGCCTCGATCAGGTGCGGCGTGACCCAGACCTCGACCGCCCCCGCGAGCAGCAGCACCGGGATCGCGATCGCCGTGGTGAAGAACGTGGCGGCGAGCAGGTTCTCCCACTCGCGCCGGCGGCTCGCCATCGTCCAGGCCGCCAGGGGCAGGAACAGCGCCGTCAGCTCGGGGATGGCGTGGATCGAGAGCAGGGCCAGCAGTTCGCCGGGGCCGATCTGCCACTGCCGGGCCAGCGTGGACGCGTCGCCCCCGAGCACGAAGGCCTGCGTGGCCAGCGAGAACAGGGTGGCGCAGACGACGAACCCGATCGCCAGTGGCTGCGCGACCTCGTGGAGCCTGCGGTACCAGCCGCTGTAGCCCCCGGCGATCCGGGGCAGCGACGATCCGGCGATGAACCCCGCCACACAGGCCAGGGCGTGCAGTGCGAGGACCAGCGAGTTGCGGAACAGCACGAAGGCGTAGTCCTCGAGGTCTGCGGTGTGGGTCACGCCGGCGAAGTGCAGGCGGGTGGCGTCCGGCGTCGAGAGCTTCGCGATCAGGTACGTCGCCAGCAGCAGGCCGATCGCGACGGTCAGGCTCCAGATCGTCCACGGCACCAGCACCTGGCTGGGCTTGGCGTTCCACTCGCGCAGGGCGGCCTTGGTGGCGGCCCAGCCCTGGACGAGAGCCATCTGCTCCGTGTTCATCCCTACCCCATCGGCAGCAGTGGCCGCGAGATGAACCTCTCAGCGCCCTGCCTGAGCGCGCAGCAGCGGGACGCGCCAGGCCGCCTCGAGTGCGATCTGGGCCGTCATCTTCGACTCGCCCTCGCGCCGCTCGTGGAAGACGATCGGCAGCTCGACCACGCGCAGTCCTTGTCGCAGCGCTCGGTAGGTGAGCTCGACCTGGAACGCGTAGCCGTGCGAGTGCACCGTGGCGTAGTCGATCGTCTCCAGCGCCGTCGCGCGGAAGCACTTGAAGCCGCCGGTGAGGTCGCGCACCCCGACGCCGAGGACGGCGCGCGCGTAGACGCAGCCGACGCGGGAGATCGCACGCCGCCCGGCCGACCAGTTCTCGACGCCGCCGCCGGGGACGTAGCGCGAGCCCAGCGCGAGATCGGCGCCGCCGTGCACGGCGGCGAGCAGGCGCGGCAGGTCGGCCGCGTCGTGCGAGCCGTCCGCGTCCATCTCGAAGACGGCGCCGGCACCGCCGGCGAGAGCGTGCGCGAAGCCCGCCACGTACGCCGCCCCCAACCCCTCCTTCGACGGGCGCCGCAGCACGTCGACACCGAGCCCGGCGGCGATGTCTGCGGTGCCGTCGGGGGAGTTGTCGTCGACGACGAGGATCCGCGCCTCGGGCAGCGCCGCCCGCGCCGCGCCGACCACCCGCGCGACGTTGCCCGCCTCGTTGTACGTCGGGAGCACGATCCAGGGCTCCATGAGGTCGAGGTACCTTAGGTTGCGCCCGTGGCGAACACCCTGTCCAACGTCGCGATCGCGGCCGCCTTCGACGAGCTCGGCGACCTCTACGAGCTCGACGGCGCGGACCAGTACCGGGTGATCGCGTACCGCAACGCCGCCCGCTCGGTGCGCGATGCGCCGGTGTCGGTGGCCGAGCTGACGCGCGAGGGCAGGGCGACGACGCTGCCGGGGATCGGCAAGACGCTCGAGACCAAGCTCCAGGCGCTGGTGGCCGAGGGCGACATACCGCAGTCGGCCAAGCTGCGCCAGAAGTTCCCGGCCGGGCTGATCGCGATGATGCACCTGCCCGGGTTCGGCCCCAAACGCGCGCGGCGGCTGCACGACGAGCTCGGGATCGACTCGCTCGAGGCGCTGCGCGCGGCCGCCGAGCAGGGCCAGATCCGGGAGCTGCGCGGCTTCGGGGCGCGCGCCGAGGAGGCGCTGCTCAAGGCGCTGGCCGACGCACCCGAGGGCGGCGGGCCGGCGCCGCGCGTGCTGCTGTCGCGCGCGCTCGGGCTCGCGGAGCAGATCGCCGCGGCGCTGGGGCGCGTCGACGGCGTCCACCGGGTCGAGATCGCGGGCTCGGCGCGGCGGCTGGGGGACTCGGTCAAGGACATCGATCTGATCGCGACCGCCGACAACCCCGCCGAGCTCGCCGCCGCGCTGGCGGACCTCGACCTGATCGAATCCGCCGGCACGCCCGGCGACAACGCCGTCAAGGCGAGCACGCACACCGGGATGAAGGTGGACCTCCAGGTGGTCGAGCCCGACCAGTTCGGAAACGTGCTCCAGCACCTGACGGGGTCGAAGGCCCACAACGTCCAGCTGCGCGAGGCTGCGGTGCGCAAGGGCCAGCACGTCTCCCAGTACGGGATCCAGTGACGACGACACCGGCGAGACGATCCGCTGTGCGACCGAGGAGGAGGTGTACGCGACGCTCGGCTACGCCTGGATCCCGCCCGAGCTGCGCGAGGGACGCGGCGAGCTCGAGGCGGCGCGCATCGACGGCGGCTCCGGTCTTCCCGAGCTGGTCACGCTCGAGGACCTGCGCGGCGACCTGCACTGCCACACCACGGCGTCCGACGGGCGCAACTCGGTCGAGGAGATGGCCGAGCGCGCGATCAGGCGCGGCTACGAGTACCTCGCGATCACCGACCACTCCGCCTCGATGGGGTTCGGCATGAACGTCACGCCGGAGCAGCTCGAGGCGCAGATCGAGAAGGTGCGCGGGATCAACGCCACGCTCGACGGCTTCGAGCTGCTGATCGGCTCGGAGGTCAACATCCTCCCCGACGGGACCCTCGACTACGCCGACGAGCTGCTGGCCGAGCTCGACTGGGTCATCGCCTCCGTGCACACGTCGTTCGGGATGGGCGAGGCCGAGATGACCGCGCGCATGATCGCCGCGTGCGAGCACCCCCACGTCGACGCGATCGGCCACCCGACCGGCCGCAAGATCGAGACGCGCCCGCCCTACGCGCTCGATGTGCACGCGCTGATCGCGGCGGCGGCGCGCACCGGCACGATGATCGAGATCAACTCCGCCGGCGACCGCCGCGACCTCAACGACGTGCATGCGCGCGCGGCCGCGGACGCCGGGGTGTTGTTGCTTATCGACTCCGACGCGCACGGCGTCAACACGATGGACATCGTCAGGTGGGGCGTCGCGACGGCGCGGCGCGCGTGGCTCACGCGGGATCAGGTGGCCAACACCCGCTCCTGGGCGGAGTTCGCGCCGCTGCGCAAGCGCGCCCGCCCCTAAAGCGGGGCCTCCCTCGCGCCGATCTTCGGAGTATGGGCCCCCTGCGGACCGGGCAAGACATCGTGCTCTCGTGGAGCTCGGGCGCGATCGACTGCCAGGTCGTCGCCGCCGCCGGTGCCTTCGTCCTGCTGCGTCCGCAGCGCCCGGGCACTGTCCTCGATGATTTCCCCGGACCCGCGACGCTCACCTTCCTCGACGGGATGATCCCGATGGGGTGGGACGGCCACGCCGAGTTCGGCGCTGAGCCGGGTGAGCTGCGCTTCCGCGTCCGTGAGGGCGCGACCGGCTCGGACCGGCGCTCCTCGGTGCGCCTGCCGATCCTCGCCAGCGCCGAGGTCGAGGCCGACGGGCGCAGCTACGCCGCGCAGATGCTCGACATCTCCGCCGGCGGCATGCGCTACCGCGCCCCGGTGCGCGCCGCGGTCGGCAGCTCCGTGCGCATCCGCGCCACGCTGCCCGGCCACGGTCCCGATCTCGACGTGGACGCCATCGTGCGCCTGTCCGAGCCCGGCGGCGTCGTGGCGGTCGAGTTCACCGGCTTCCATGTCGGCAGCACGCACGAGATCGGCGCCTGGACGGTCACCCAGCTGCGCCGGACGCTGTCAGCGCACGCCTAGCAGCGGCAGCACCTGTTCGCGGACGACCCGGTCCGCCTCATCCTGGCCGAACGGCTCCAGCAGTTCGCGCGCGCGTTGCGCGTAGCCGGGCGCCGGGTCGTCGAGGGCAACGCGGATCGCGCTGCCGACGTCGTCGGCGGCGGTGCGGGCGTCGAGCGCCCGGGCGAGCGGCAGGGCGACGTAGGGCCCCGGCGCTGGTGTCGTCGCCAGCACGCATCCCTCCGCGAGCGCCTCGAGCTGCGCGAGCCCATAGTCCTCGCGCCGCGGCGCGGTCGCGAACACGCGCGCGCCCGCGAGCAGCGCACGCCACTCGTCCCGCGGCAGGCGCCCGACGAAGCGCACCCCCTCCTCGTCGCGCCCGTCCAGGCCCGCCACCGCCAGCTCCTCACCATCCCGCCGGACCCCCCGCCACGCCTCCAGCACGCGATCGAGCCCCTTCTTCTCGGGATGAGCGCCATACGTCACCACTTCACAAAAGGGTCCGTCCCTCTTGTGAAGCGCTTCACAAAAGGGACGGACCCCTTTGTGAAGGGGGACCGGGAGGACGACGGCGGGAGTGGAGGTCGACGGGGCCTCGGCGAGGCCGCCCTCGCTCCACGGCAGCAGGAGGGGCGCGGCGGCGAAGCGGCGGCGCTCGACGGGGCGTTGCCAGATGCCGTGGCGTCCGGGGCGGTTGCCGGCCGCGGGGGCGTCGAAGCGGATCGCGCCCGGGCGCGGCCAGAGCAGCGCGGCAGTGGTGGAGGAGTAGATCACTGCGCGCGGCTCGTGCTCCGCGATGCCCGCGCGCGCCGCGTGGCGCGCCGACAGCGCCCAGGCAAGCTCGATCAGCGCGTAGGTCCGCCACTCGCGCACCGGCTCGGCGCGCACGAGCTCGGCGCGGGCGCCGCCCCGCCGCAGCGCCGCGAGCAGCTCCTCGTCGGCCGCCCGCAGGCCGCCGGTCGCCCCCAGCGAGACCACGAGAACGTCGATCACGCGCGCAGGAACGTCCCGCCGAACCCGGGCGTGCGGATCAGGCGGATCGGCGCGAACGGGGACGTGCGGTCGACGTAGAAGCGAGCCGCGTCGCGCTCCTCGACTGCCTCGACCGCGTTGCCCTGGCGCCGCCACGCGATCGCCACGAGCAGCGCGAACCCGGCGGCGACCGCGGGGACGGTCGTCAGGTAGATCCCGACCACCCCGGCGAGGATCGTGACGACGAGCAGCAGCCACAGCCGGTTTAGCAGCGTGAGCGCCGGGCGCAGCTCGGGCAAGGTGGTCTGGTACCGGGCGCTCGCGACGAGCCCGGCGATGCCGTCGCCGACGCGCGCCTCCATCCGCAGCCCCGCGAGCGCCGCGATCGCCCACCAGGCGACGGACACGAGCACGAGCACGTCGTCATAGTCGCGCGTGGCCGCGATCACGGTGATCGCGGCGAGTGCGGTGGCCGACCCCGCGCTCAGGTACACCGCCGCGCGCAGGAAGTCCGCGAACCTCACCCGGCGAGCGCGTGCAGCAGCTCGCGGACCCCGGCGGTGCCGTCAACCATGTGGTCGGCCTCCTGCTGGAGCTGGGGCGGACCCTCGTCGGAGCGGACGCCGATCTTGATCGCCGTGGCGATGCGCCCCGTGGCGACGAGCTCGTCGAGCCCGCGGAAGGCGTCGACGTCGGTCAGGTCGTCGCCGACGTAGACGGCCGCGGCGAGCTCGGTGTCGTGCAGCAGGCGCACGATCCCCATGCCCTTGTCGATGCGGACGGGCGGCCTGATCTCGAGCACCTTGCGCCCCCAGTGCGTGACGAAGCCCGCGTCCTCGGCCGTGTGGGCGACCTCCTCGATCGCGCGCTGCGCATCCTCCTCGTCGGGCACGCCGCGCCAGTGCAGCGCGGCGATCGCCTCCTTGTCCTCGAGGCGGACCCGCAGCCGGCGCAGCTCGTCGTCGAACGCCTGCTCGGCGAAGGCGCGCACCCGCTCCGCCCAGCCCTGGAGCTCGGCGTCGAGCTCGGGCGCGATCGTCCCCGCCCGCAGGATCTCGGATCCGTGCGAGCCCAGATACGCGATCGAGCCCAGCGAGACGATCCGGCGTGCGTCCGACGCCCGCCGCCCGGATACGCAGGCCACGATCCGGTAGCGCTTGGCCACCTCGATCAGAGGCCGCCGGGTGGTCTCGGGCATGTGCGCGTCGTCGGGCTGTTCGACGATCGGCGCCAGCACCCCGTCGACGTCGAGCAGCACGGCGGAGCGCTCGGGGTCGGCGGTGAGGGGTGCGAGCAGCTCGTGGAGGGTCGCGGCGGGCACGGGTCCTAGTATGCCCGCCGCGATGCCGCGCACCGGAAAGCTCGCCGTCATCGGGACGGCGGCGGGCCTCTTCTCCGGGCTGTTCGGCGTCGGCGGCGGAACCGTGATCGTCCCGCTGCTGATCCTGTGGCTTGGCTACGCAGAGCGCGAGGCGACCGGGACCTCGCTCGCCGCGATCGCGGTGATCGCGGCCGTCGGCGCCGGGGTCAACGCCGGCTACGGCAACCTGCACGTGGAGGAGGGCCTGCTGGTCGGGATCCCGGCTCTCGCCGGTGTCGTCGCCGGGACGGCGCTCCAGCAGCGCGTCCCGCAGCGCGCGATCAGCGTGCTGTTCGCCGCCCTGCTCATCGCAGTCGCGATCGAGCTCCTGGCATGACGGTCGAGGCGATCGCGATCGGCCTCGCCGCCGGTGTCGTCGCCGGCATGCTCGGCGTCGGCGGGGGGATCCTGTTCGTGCCCGCGCTGACGCTCGTGCTCGGGCTCGACCAGCTCGACGCCGAGGCGACATCGCTGCTGGCGATCGTCCCGGTCTCGCTGCTCGGCGCCTACCGCCAGCGCGGATACGGGAACCTGCGCGCGCGCGACGGCCTGCTCGTCGGCGCGCTCGCCGTCGCGGGCGTGACAACCGGCGTCGCGGTGGCCAACGCCGTACCCGAGCGCACGCTCGAAGTCGGTTTCGCGGTCCTGCTCCTGCTCGTGGCCGCGCGCCTGGTCCTCAAGTCGCTGCGGGGGTGACCTCGGCGGTGCAGAACGCGCACCGGCGCGCGCCGCGCGGGATGTCCGACAGGCACTCCGGGCACTCGCGCGTCGGCTCGTCGACCGGCTTGCCCGGCCGCAGCCGCTCGGTGAGAGCATTCAGCGGCTGCACGACGAAGAAGTAGACGACCGCGGCGATGGCCAGGAACGAGATCAGCGCGTTGAGCACGTTCCCGTAGCCGAACACGGCGTCGTTGACGGTGAACCGGAGGTCGCCGAAGCTCGGCTCCCCGATGATCGCCGCGATCAGCGGCGTGATGATGTTCTCGACAAGTGCCGTGACGACTGCCCCGAACGCGGCCCCGATGACGACGGCCACGGCGAGGTCGACGACGTTGCCTCGCAGCACGAAATCCCTGAACCCCCTGATCATGGTTGCGCGGATACCCTGCCGACACCATGGGTGAACAGGGCGACGTCCTCTACGTCCGGGTCGAGATCCCCAAGGGGTCGCGCAACAAGTACGAGTACGACGAGGTGCTGGACGCGATCAAGCTGGACCGCTACCTGTTCAGCTCCGTCGTCTATCCCACCGACTACGGCTTCATCCCCGGCACGTGGGCGCTCGACGACGACCCGCTCGACGCGATGGTGTGCGTGACGGAGCCGACCTTCCCCGGCTGCATGATCCCCGTCAAGCCGATCGCTCTGTTCCGGATGGCCGACGACCACGGCGAGGACGCGAAGATCCTCTGCGTCCCGCTCCAGGACCCGAACTGGAACACGCTCGAGTCGCTCGACGACCTGCCCGGCCGTCTCCAGATCGAGATCGAGCACTTCTTCTCGATCTACAAGCAACCCGAGGGCAAGCAGGTCACCGTGGACGGGTGGTACTCGCGCGAGGACGCGCTCGAGGAGATCGAGCGGTCGCGTCAGCGCTGGGACGAGCGCGATCCCGGCGAGATCGCGGGTCGGTAGTGGCCCGCCTCGCGGCCATACGCGGGTACGACCGCGAGGCGAACCACTGACGTTCGTCGTCGGCGTCGGAGGGACCCCGCGGCCGGGCTCGTCGACCGAGCGGACGCTGCGGCACACGCTCGACGCCTGCGAGCGCGGCGGGGCCGAGACGAAGCTGTTCGGCGCCGCCGACCTCAACTTCCCGATCTACTCGCCCGGCGTCACCCGGCCGAACCTTCCGGTCAAGCACTACCTCGATGCCGTCCGCCGCGCCGACGGCATCGTGATCTGCTCGCCGGGCTACCACGGCGGCGTGTCCGGCCTGGTCAAGAACGCGATCGACTGGGTCGAGGAGCTGCGCGAGGACGAGCGGCCCTACTTCGACGGGCGCGCCGTCGGCCTGATCGTCGTCGCCGACGGCTGGCAGGCGACGGTGACGACGCTCACGTCACTGCGCTCGATCGTGCACGCCCTGCGGGGCTGGCCCACGCCGCTGGGCGTCGCGATCAACGCCGCCGACCCCTCCGACCCTTCCGCTCAGCTCGAGCTGCTCGCCGGGCAGATCCTGTCGCACACTCGATCGCCCCGTCACACGTGACGAGCGCCCGCAGCTGGACGCGCAGCCGGCGTCGTTTCGCCCGGCTGAGCTCGTCGTAGACGTTGCGCAGCTGGTCGGGATCGAAGCGGTCGTTGTAGTACTCGCGCTCCCCGTCGCGGTACTCCACGTAGGTGAAGCCGGCAGTGCGCATCGCCTTGTAGGTCGGCGGGTCACCTGACGCCAGCGACTGCTCGTCGGGATCGTGCGCCGCCCGCACCGTGTGCCTGTGTTCGATCAGCGCCGCCGGGCGCCAGTCCGCCGGGACGGGCTCGCCGTGCAGCAGCGGGACGAGGCTGCGCCCGTCGACGCCGGATCGCGGCAGCGCACCCGCGAGCTCCTCGAACGTCGGGGCGAGGTCGGTGTTCTGGGCGAGGGCGCTCACCTGGGCGTTCGCGACGACACCGGGGCCGACCACGATCAGCGGCACCCGCACGTCGGTGTCGAAGGCGGTCAGCTTCCCGGGCAGCAGCCGGTGCTCGCCCATGTGGTAGCCGTTGTCGGAGCTGAAGATGAAGTAGGTGTTGTCCATCTGGCCGTTCGCCTCGAGGCGCTCGACGAGGCGGCCGACCATGTCGTCGATCGACACGACCGAGCGTGCCCGCTGGCGGTAGCGCGCGTCGATGCGGTCGAGCGTGGCCTGCGAGCGCGCATTGCGGCCCGCGAGCCACTGCGGCGGGTTCTCGATCGCGCGGTCGAAGGCCGGGCCGCGTGGCGCCGTGAGGTCCGGGAAGAGCCCGACGTGGCGCGGCGCGGGCACGGCCGGGCGGTGGGGGGTGAAGGGTGCGAGCTCGACAAAGAACGGGCGGTCCTGAGTGGCCATGAAGTCGACGAAGTCGGCGCCGCGCTCGGAGATGACGTCGGTCAGGTAGTCGCTCGGCTGCTCGCCGAAGAACTGCGGGGTGCCGTTGATGTTGAGCGTGTAGTCGAAGCCCTGGTAGCCCTTGGCCGAGGCTGCCCAGTCCGTCCAGCCGACCGGGATCGCGCCGGAGTCGGCCCGGTAGCCGTTGAGGTACTTGCCCATCAGCGCGGTGCGGTAGCCCTGCGCGTTGAGCGTGACCGCGAACGCCTTCTGCGGGTTGTTGCGGATCGCGTAGGCGTAGATGCCGCCGTGCGGGTAGATGTTCGTGTAGACGCCGGTGTTGTGGGGGAGCCGGCCGGTGAAGATGGTGGCCCGGCTCGGGCAGCACAGCGAGTCGCTGACGATGTAGCGCGTGAAGCTGGTGCCGCGCGTCGCGAGCGCCTGCACGTTGGGCATGAAGCGGAGCAGGTCGTCGGAGAGATCGTCGGCGAGGACGAAGACGATGTTCGGCAGGCCGACGTCGGTGAGCTGGGAGGCCTCGCGCTCGGGCTCGCGCACGCTGCCGCAGCCCGCGACCAGCACGGCGACCAGCAACCCGAGCACCACCCCCGAACGCATTGACGCGCAGGATGGGCGCTCAGCCCCGGTCCGGCGGGTGAAGCGGTCCATGCGGTCTACAACACTTCGCTGGCCGTCATCGACTCGGGGAAGGTAACGGGTGCGGCGGCTGGTCTTCGCCCCTTACCGTCTACCCCATGGCGTACGTGACCCAGGAAGCGCGGCAGGAGCTGGCCGACTCGGTCGCCGACGCGGCGGGAGAGATCGGCACGGCGCTGAACGCGCTCACCGCCGCCTACGAGGCGCTGGACGAAGCCAGCCAGGACAGGCTCGAGGAGACGCTGTTCGGGCCGGTGCAGCGCGCGTTCGGGCGCGCGTCGCGCACCGCGACGTCGTTCGCCGAGCGGCACGGGATCACGGTGCCGGCAGTCACCCCGCGCCCCGCCGGCCTGCCGTCCCTGGGCGTGAAGGGACACATCGAGGACGCCGCCCAGGCGGTCTTCCTCGCGGAGTCGATCCTCACCGAGCTGCAGGACTCGCTGTCGCCCGTCGAGGTCGGCGACGCGGAGCTGCGCGCGGGACTGGCCGACGTGCGCGAGCGGCTCGCGCCGGTTCCCGCCGCCACAGAGGGCTTCATCAGCCGCTTCGGGCGGTGACCTCCGGCCTCACCGGATCGTGAGCGGGCGGGTGCGGCGCACGGGATTCGGCGAGCCGTCGTTGCCGCTCTCGCACGGCAGGCGCGCGACCAGCGTCCAGTCGCCGGCGCCGACCTGCGACCGGCGCACCTTGTAGTCGAGCCGCCAGCGCCCGTTGGCGCGCACGCGTGCGATTCCGATCTCGAACGCGTTCTGGTCGGAGCGCAGGCGGATGTGCACCGTACGCCGGCAGAACTCGATCACCGGCCAGTGCCGGCCCTTCACGGAGAGGGTCTCGCCGAACGTGACCGGGTTCGGCGCCGCCCTGAGCGTGGGCTCGGGGGCGGCCTGGGAGGGGGCGGCGAGGCCGAGGGCGGCGAGGCAGGTGATGGCGGTGCGCATGCGGGCTATTGGAGCAGGACGGCGCCGAGGTGTAAGACCCAAGCACGTTGTTCGGGGGCGAGATCCGCCCGCCCTGGAGAAAAACCCCCCTATACGGGGTGAAATGCTCCGGACCCGGTCGGACCTCCCGCTCATCGCGCCGTCAGGCCACGCAACGGGAGCTGGCCCGGCGGCGAGCGACGAGCGCAGCGGATGGCGCCCGACCCCGAACCGCGCGCTCAGGGACTGCACCTAGGCTGTCGGCCAACTCCCCTTCAAGCGAGGTTGTTGTGTCCGAAGTCGAGCGCCGCGGGATCGAGGCCGAAGGCCTCGAGCGCGAGTTCAAGGGCGGCATCCGCGCGGTCGACGGCATCGACCTCGCGGTGGCGCCCGGCGAGATCTATGGCTTTCTGGGGCCCAACGGCGCGGGCAAGTCGACGACCGTCCTGATGCTCACCACGCTGCTGCCGCCCACCGGCGGTCGCGCGTCGGTCGCGGGGTTCGACGTCGCCACACAGGGGCCCGAGGTGCGCGTGCGCATCGGCGCGGCCCTGCAGGATGCCGCTCTCGACAACTTCCTGACCGGGCGCGAGCACTTCGACCTCCAGGGCGGGCTGCACGGGATGCCCAGCGGCCCGCGAGCAGAGCGCGCGCAGGAGCTGCTCGAGCGCGTCGGGCTCGCGGAGGCGGCAGACCGCAAGGTCGGCGGCTACTCGGGCGGCATGCGGCGGAGGCTGGACCTCGCGCTGGCGCTCATGCACCACCCGTCGATCCTGTTCCTCGACGAGCCGACGACCGGTCTCGACCCCCAGTCGCGCTCCGCCCTGTGGGAGGAGGTCGCGCGGCTCGCGCGCGACGAGGGGGTCACCGTCTTCCTGACGACGCAGTACCTCGAGGAGGCCGACGTGCTCGCGGACCGCGTCGGCATCATCGACCACGGCGGAATCGTCGCCGAGGGGACGCCGGAGGCGCTCAAGGCCGAGATCGGGCGCTACGCGGTCGAGGCGGTCCCTGTCGATCCCGGCGACCTCGAGCGGCTCGGCGCGGTGCTCGGGCGCTTCGGTGAGGAGGCCGCGTCGTCGAGCAGGGGCGTCGCCGTGCGGCTCGACGGTGGCTCGGCGGAGCTCGCCGAGGTCGTGCGCACCCTCGACGCCGAGGGCGTCGCCGTCGCCGACATCCAGCTGCACGCGCCGTCCCTCGACGACGTCTTCCTGGCCAAGACCGGCCGCACGCTCGAGGGCGACATGGACCCCGTATGAGAGCGCAGCTCGCGATCATCATGGGCCGCTCGCTGCGGCGGACCCTGCGCCAGCCCGCGCTCGTCATCCCGACGATCACCTTCCCGCTGATGCTGCTCGCGCTCAACTCGGCGGGCCTGTCCGCGGCGACGGAGATCCCGGGCTTCCCCACGGATTCCTACCTTGACTTCGCGCTGACCGTCACGTTCATGCAGGCGGCGCTGTTCGCGGCGACCACGGCGGGAACCGAGCTCGCCAACGACATCGAGACCGGCTTCATCAACCGCCTCCAGCTGACGCCGCTGCGGCGGGCCACGATCCTCGTCGGCGGGTTGACCGGCGCCCTGGTGATCGCGCTGCTCGGGTCCACGACGTTCATCGTCGTCGGGCTGGTCACCGGCGTGACGTTCGAGGCGGGCGCCGGCGGGTTGCTCGTCCTGCTCGTGCTCGCGCAGCTGGTCGCGGTCGGCTTCGGCTCGCTCGGCGCCGTGATGGCCGCGCGGACAGGGTCGGCGGAGGCGGTGCAGGGGCTGTTCCCGCTGCTGTTCGTGACCTTCTTCCTGTCGTCGCTGAACCTGCCGCGGCCGCTGATCGAGACGGACTGGTTCCGCACGGTCGCGACCTGGAACCCGGTCAGCTACATGATCGAGGGGATGCGCTCGCTGGTCATCACCGGCTGGGACGGCGGCGCGCTGTGGCGCGGCTTCCTCGCGGCGGGACTGCTGGCGCTGGTCGCGCTGCTCGGCGCCTCCGCCGCACTCAGGACGAGGCTGGCCCGGACATGACCGGCGGCAGCACCCTGGACGTCGCCAGAGCGGTCGCGAAGCGGGGCCTGCGGCTGGCGTTCAAGAACCCGGCCCTCCTGCTGCCCGCGGTCGTCTTCCCGCTCGTGTTCCTGGTCGCGTTCGCGGGCGGGCTGTCCGCGGTCGGCTCGGTGCCGGGCTTCGACTTTCCCGCCGGCTACACGGCCTTCCAGTTCGTCTTCATCCTCATCCAGACGGCTGCGTTCGGCGGCTTCTTCGGCTCGATCGGGATCGCGGCGGACTTCGAGCACGGCTTCGCGCAGCGCATCTTCCTGGCGAGCGCGAACCGGACCGGGATCCTGCTCGGCTACGCGATGGTCGCCGTCGTGCGGTTCTCCTTCAACGCGACGCTGGTCACGGTCGCGGCGCTGATCGGCGGGATGGACATCGACGGCTCGGGCATCGACATGGTCGGCCTGTACGGGCTCGGTCTGCTGGTCGCTGTCTTCGTGACCCTGTTCGCGGCGGGCGCGTTCATCCGGACCAAGTCGGTCAACGCGGCGCCGGCTCTGCAGACGCCGGTCTTCATCGTCCTGTTCCTCGCGCCGGTCTATCTGCCGCTGCATCTGCTCGAGGGGTGGATCCACGCCATCGCCTCCGTCAACCCGGCAACGGCGCTCGTGCAGGCCGGACGCGGTTTCATATCGGGGGTGCCGAACCATCCGGGACTCGCCTTCGTGGTCTGCGCGGGAGCGCTCGCCCTCGCCGCCGTCTGGTCGCTGCGCTCGCTGCGCCGCGCCGAGGCGGGGCTGTGAGAGCGCTCGCCGCCGCGCTGTTCCTCGTGCTGGCCGCGCCCGCCGCTGCGGGCGTCGTGCGCGCCGAGAACGTGCTCCCGCCCGGGCAGAGCGGCTACGTGTCGATCACCGGGCTCGCGGACGGCAGCGGCTCGCCCCATCTGTACGACCAGACGTCGCTGTTCCTCGCCTTCAAGCGCAAGCCGTTCGACTTCGCGCAACCGGCGGCGTCGACGGAGATGCCCTTCCCCGGCGTCAAGATCGACCGGGACGCGTTCGGGGTGCCGTCGATCACCGCGGGCAGCGAGCTCGAGGCGTGGAAGGGCGCCGGCTACGCGGTGGCGCAGGACCGCATGTTCCAGCTCGAGGCGTTCCGGCACGCCACCGAGGGACGCCTCTCAGACCTCGTGGGCGAGAGCGCCGTGGCCGACGACGAGGTCGTGCGCCGCGACTTCTACACCGCGGCCGAGCGCAAGGCGCAGTTCGACCGGCTGCCGCCGCACTTCCGGGCGCGCATCGAGGCCTACCGCGACGGCATCAACGCCTGGGTCGACCATCTCAACGCCAACCCGACCGAGATCCCAGGCGAGTTCCCGGCCACGGCGACGCCGGTGACGCACTGGACGACCGACAACTCGCTCGCGGTAGGCATCTACCTCGCGCGGACGGTCCCGTCGGGCGACGGCAACGAGCTGGGGAACCTGCGCGCGATCCAGGAGTCGGGTTCGCCGAGGGTCCTGGATGCGCTGCTACCGCTGCGCATCAAGGGGCAGCGGTCGACGATCCCGCGGCGCGAGGGCGTCTTCCCGCAGGGGCGGGCGCTGACCCGCAAGCAGGAGCGCGCGGCGCGGCGGCGGTCGCTGCGGTTCGCCGCCAAGCTGCCGGCGGTGACCGCGCGGCGGCGGGCGGAGCTGCCCGCGGGCCGCATCCGCACCGGCGGCTCCTACATGTTCGCGGTGCGCAAGCGCGGCGGCGGCGCGCTGCTGTTCAACGGCCCGCAGCTCGGCTACTCGATCCCGGAGCTGTTCGTCGAGTTCGAGATCCACGCGCCCGGGCTCGACGTGCGCGGGGTCACCGCCGCGGGCGCGCCGGTGATCGCGATCGGCCACAACGGTCACGTCGCGTGGGGCGTCACCAGCGGGCTGTCCGACGAGGACGACCTCTACGCCGAACAACTCGTCCCCGGCCAGCCGGAGCAGTACATGTTCCGCGGCGCGGCGCGCTCGATGGACTGCCGCGACGAGACGATCACCTGGTCGGGCCCGCCGTCGGACCTGCTCGGCGGAACGGTCCCCGGCTCGGGCTCCAAGGAGGTGCGTCTCTGCCGCACCGTCCACGGGCCCGTGCAGGTCCGCCAGGGCGGGTACGCGTACGCGCGCCGCTACGCGATCTGGGGGCGCGAGCTCGAGACCCTGGAGGGGCTGGCGGCGGTCGACACGGCGCGCAACATCCGCGACGTGCACCGCGGTGTGCTGAGGGTGACCTGGAACGAGAACCTGATGGCCGCCGACTCGAAGGGCAACATCGGCTACTGGCACCCGGGCCTGATGCAGATCCGCCCGCGGCGCTGGGACCAGCGGCTACCGCTGCCGGGTACGGGCGAGGCCGAGTGGCCGGGGCTCGTGCCGCGCCGCAAGATGCCCTACGTCATCAACCCCAGGCAGGGGTGGCTGGCGAACTGGAACAACATCCCGTCGCAGGGCTGGACGTCGGGGGACGGCGAGGCGACTGAGCGGGTCACCGGTCCGTATCACCGCGTCGGCTGGCTGGTGCGCCAGGTGCGCAGGGTGCGGCGAGCCGGCACCTTCGCCGCCGCCGAGGAGGCGGTCCGGCTGTCGGGCTCGTTCGCTCAGCAGCGCCCGCTGGCCGCCCGGCTGCTGCGGCGCGTGGCCCGCGGCACGAGCGGCAACGTCAAGGCGGTGTTCGCGACGATTGAGGCCTGGAACGGCGACTACCACACGACCGACTCGGGCGGCACCGTCGACCCCGGCGTCGTCACCTGGGAGCGGTTCAAGGAGCTCGCCGCCAAGCGCGCGACCGCTCCGCTGGGCGAGGGAGCCTCGGAGTTCTCCGACCGGCCCGGGTCGTCGCACGTCTTCGACATCACCGACAAGGAGTCCTACGCGCTGCGCACGCTCGGCCGCGCCGGCCTGCGGGCGGTCGCCGGCGACACCTTCGCGGCGCTGGCCAAGCAGTTCAACTCGACCGACCCGAAGACCTGGCGCACACCGCGCGAGATGTACGACGTCGCCGCGCAGGGCGCCGGCTCGCCCCCCGAGCTGCCGTTCTTCGACCGCGGGACCTACGAGCAGATCATCGAGCTCAGGCCGTGAACGCCACGGCGCGCAGCATGTTGCCGCGGTTGCCGCGCTCCACCGAGCGGCGGTAGCGCCGCTCCTGCCCGGCGCTCAGCCGCGACTTCCCCGCCTCGATGTGGTCCCCGTAGCCGGGACGGGTCTCCAGCCGGCTGAAGCCCGCGCGCTCGAGCAGCAGCGCGAGAGTGTCCGGCGCGTAGAACTTGAGGTGGTTCTTGGTGAAGCCGGTCCAGGCGTCGAGCCGGCGCTTGAGCAGCAGCGCGTTGGCGTTGACGGTCAGGATCAGCAGGACGCCGCCGGGCCTGAGCAGGCCGCGCAGCATCGTCAGGTCCTCGACCGGCGTCGCGAGGTGCGCGAGCACCGACCACATGGTGATCACGTCGAAGCCGCCGGCCGCGATCTCGGGCACGTCGGGCGGCGCGCCGGCGTATGTGTGCGGGTGCTTCTCGCGCGCGGTCTGGATCGCGTCCGGCGCCAGGTCGACGCCGAAGCACTCGAACCCGCGCCGGTGCGCGATGTCGAGAAACAGCCCCGTTCCGCAGCCGAAGTCGAGCAGCCGCCGGTCCTTTCCGTCGTCGAACAGCGGCGAGAACGCGTCAAGCACGATGCGGTAGCGGCGCTTGCGCTTGCGCGCGTAGCCGCCCTCCAGGAACGAGCTGTAGCCCTCGGCGTAGAGCTCGCTCAAACGCTCCGGCCGGATCCCTGGATGGCGGAACAGAAACCCACATCCCGCGCAGCGGACGACGTGGTAGTCCCAGCCGCGCTCGCGGTCGCGCGGGCGCAGCAGCGGCTGCAGGCGGCGCTCGCCGCACAGCGAGCAGCCGATGGGCTCCTCGTGCTCGGACGCGCGCCGCGCGGGGTCCGCCGCCGCCGCCGCGTGCTCCTCGGGCGTCAGTGCCGGCGCCCGGGCGATCCGCCGCTCCCAGCGCCGCTCGTAGTACGCCCCGAGCGCCGGGACCGTGTGGTGCCAGATCGACGGCGCGGGCCTTCTCAGCGCTTCGCCTCGCGGCGCGCACGGGCCCTGCCGCCCAGCGCGCCGAGAAGGCACCCGAACCCCGTCGTGATCACGACCAGCCACTGGGCCGGGTCGGGCAGTTCCGCCTTGGGCGCGACCTCCACCGTCGCGTTCGTGAGCAGGATCAGCGTCCCGAACAGCACTCCGCCGATCAGCCCGCGGTAGAAGCCTTCGACCGTGCCGGCATGCTCCATCCCGGTCGCGTACCCGGCCGCGATCATCGCGACCGAGAACACCAGGTAGAGCGGCTCGCTGGCGCCGAGCAGCAGCCCGGCGATGATCCCGGCGAGGATCGGCCCGCCGACGATCAGCCCGATCTCCTGCCCGGTGCTGCGCTCGTCGATCAGCGTGGGCGGCCACATGCGCGTGCGAGATTACTTGCGCAGGAGCGTCCGGCTCTGCGGCGCGGCGCCGAGCGGCCGCCCGCCGGGGCCGCCGGCAAAGGTCAGCCACGGCACGGTCGCCGTCATCCCCACGCCGGGCTTTGAGTAGTCGCACACTCCGGTCGGGAACGTCCTCTTCAGCGTCGCCCACTGCGCGGCGGAGAAGTTGACGTCGTAGTCCTCGCGGCGCAGCGGCTTGAGCTGGCACTTGAGGATGTCGTTGCGCGGGCCCTCGCCGGCGACCTGCGTCGGAGCGTCGTAGTAGCGCACGAGCTCCGGGCAGTCGCCCGCGCCGCCGGGGCGCTCGGCGCCGTTGGCGTACTCGCAGTGGTCGGTGAGGTCCGCGGGTCGCGCGTCGAGGACCTTCTGGGCGTGCGGCACGGCACGGTCGTCGGCCTGGATCCCCTTCACCCAGCGGTCCATCTCGAGCACCATCCGGTGCGTGAAGTCGGCGCCTCCCTGCAACGGCACGGGGCCCTGCCACAGCACGTGGCTGCGGTGAGTCCCGGCGAAGTGGTCGAGCCGCGCGTCGAGGATCTTCGTCGGGTACGTCACGTGCGCGGTTGCCTCGTTGGAGCCGCGGCCCTCGATGATCGGGGTGTCGGCGAGCGTGTTGCCGATCGCCAGGTAGCCGGAGCGGTAGGCGTGGACGATGGCCTGGTGGTCGGCCTCGGTGCGGTTCGGCGTCCACTCGTAGGTGACCTTGTCGAGGCCGCCGATCCGCGCGTTGATGTCGACGAACTTCGCCGGCGTGAGCAGCCGCTGCTGAAGCGCCTTGAGCCCGTACTGGAGCCCGATGTTGTCGAACGGGATGCCGACGTAGCCGGACGGCGCGGTTCCGATCACGTTGATGTTGTGGTCCATCACGCCGCAGCGGATCCCGCTCGTGTTCTGCGGGGTCCAGCGCGCGTAGGTGTCAGGTAGGCCGCCGCAGCCGCCCGAGCCGTCGATGGCGGGCCAGAAGGCGGTATCGAACAGCGTGTCGTCGGCGGTCGCAAGCGGCGAGCCGTTGACCAGGGCCTGGTCGGCGGGCGTGTAGACCTGCCCGCCCTGGACGCTGGCGACGTTGAAGAAGTGGCGGAACTGGTGCCCGGCGAGCGCATGCTTGCCGGTCGTGAAGAGGTCGGCGAACGTGCACATCACCGTGATCCCGTCGTAGAACCCCGGGTAGGCGTGCGCGGTCATCAGCTGCGCGATCGAGCCGCCCGAGCAGCCGGTGCCGAGCGTCGCGCGCACCGGGCCGTACTGCTCGATGATGCGCTCGCGCGCCATCAGCTCAGACTCGGTGATCAGGACCGGGTTGCAGTTGTGGCCGAGGTTGTTCAGCGCCGTCGAGGTCACGATGAACCCCTTGCCGAGCAGCTCCTGGTTGAGGACGCCGGGGGCGTTGCCGGCGGCCCGGTCGGTGCCGCACGAGCCGCCGTGGGTGAACACGATGCGCCGGTTCCAGCCCTTCTGCGGCGCCCATGGCTCCCACGGTTTGGCCGGGTCGAAGAGCGTCGCGATCCGGTACTGGTCGCGGTCCTGGTAGCCGGTTTCGACGCGCACGATGAAGGGGACGGTCTCGCCCTCGGTGGTCGTCGTCTGCTGGATGCCCTCGGGCGGGGCCTCCGGGTCGTAGGCCGCGAACCCGTCCTCGGTCACGGCAAGCAACTCGTAGCGAGCGGGCTGGTTGCAGTCCGCGTCGACCGCCGTCTCCTGGCAGATCCACGGCTGCAGGTGCGGCCCGGAGATCAGCGGCCCGCCGTTGGGGTGCCCGACGAGGTTGATGCGCGCGCCGTGGCTCCCGGTCACGGCCTTCAGCAGGACGCGCTCGTTGGGGATCCCGGTCAGCAACGCCTCGATCTCGCCGTTCGCTCGCCGCGCGAACTGGCCGGTTACGTACCGCTCTCCGAGCTGGACCCGCAGGCTCTTGGCGTCGGCCGGGTCGTCGAGGTCGATGCGGACGAGCGCGTCGCCGCCGGAGACGAGGTCCGCCCGGCTCGAGAGCACCTCGATCTCCAGCGGCGCGGCCACGGCCGGGGTTGCCCCCAGCACGCCCGCGAGAATCAGCGTTACGACACCAGCCCGAGCTCCGCGCATGGACACATGAACGTGGCCGTTTACGAGAACTTGCGCGCGCGCCGCCTAATCGTCGGAGTCGTCGTCCCGGCGCTCGGTGTCCTCGCGGTCGTCCACGTCGACGTCGGCATCGGCGACGGCGTCGTCGATGACCGCTCGAAACCGCGCGGCGATGTCCTGCAGCTGAGCGTCGATCTCGTTGTAGGGGAGACCGCTGCGCAACGCGTCCGAGGCCTCACGGCGCAGTGCGGCGATGCGCTCGCGGTCGTCCTCGCCCAGGCGCGGCTTGCGGTCGGCGGTGAGGACGTACTGGTACGCGTAGGCGAAGCTCCCGCACCCGGTGCAGTTCTCGTTGACGGCGACGCCCGCGTTCTGCGGCGAGAAGTTGGTGTTGTCGCTGGAGACGAAGACGGCCTGGTAGGCGGCGCTCAGCGCCTGGCAGCCCGTGCACTCGCGCGCGCGGGCGAAGGCGAGGTTGCCGGCCTCGGTGTCCGAGGTGCGGACGCGATCGATCGCGATCCGTGCGCGCGAGCGGAGGGTCTGGTCCTCGCTGTTCTCGACGCGGACGATGTTCGCCGGGCCGTCGACGATCCGGGCGTCCGCGGCGGCGGGCGCGAGCAGGAGCGCGACGAGGACGGTCAGCAGTGTCTGGGTGATTGATCTGTTCATGGTGTGTTGGGGGTTGCGGTTGGAGCGGCCTCCGTAGCCGCCGGGGTGGTTGTGGGTATCGCGGTCTCGGTCGCAGCCGGGGTCGCGGTCAGAGTGGGTTCGGCAGTTGGCGTCGGCTCGGCGGTCGCCGTCTCCTCGGGCGTGGCCGTGGCTGTGGCTGTGGACGCCGCCTCCTCGCTCGTCGTGACCGACGACCGCGACTCCACCGCTTGCCGTTCCTCCGTTTCGGCGTCCTTGCGCTCGGCCGGCGCTGCCCGGTCCTTCTCGAACGGTGCGCCGCCCAGCTCGACCTCGCGCTGCGCCGGCAGGGCGGGGCGTCCGCTCGGCACCTGGGTCAGGCTGCGCACGCCCGAGACCAGCGTGCCCTTCTCGCCGGGCTGGATCGGCCGGTATTCGCCGTTGGGCCACCACAGGAACGCGAGCCCGGCGGTCACGCCGGCACCGGCGAGCACGACCGCGGCGCGCCGGGCGGGCTCGCCGGAGCTCCACTTCAGCGCGCCCGCTGCGGCGCGCCGGCCGACGCGGATCGTCGAGTAGACCATCCCCAGCAGCGGGAGCGCGAGGATGACCATCTGCAGGTAGTCGACGGCGCCGCCGCGGTCGGCATGCGTGAGGAACGAGTCGTAGGCCGTTGCGAACGCGCGCGGGGCGTGCACGAGCATGACGACGAACAGGACCGCGATGAACGGCACGACGGTCAGGACGTAGGCGGTGACGACGCGGCGCACCCACGGCTTCAGCTCCTGGACGCGCGGGTCGTCCCCGCGACCCGGGAGCAGGCGGGCCAGGATCGGCTTGATCCGGGTGAGCATGTCCGGGACGCCGGTGAGGTCGGAGATGATGTAGTAGCCGTCGAGCCGCAGGAGCGGGAGCGACTGCTGCACGATCGCGAACGTCTGCAGCACGATGAGCAGGATCAGCGGCTCGAACCGCGTCAGGGCGTAGAGGCCGGTGACGACGAGGGCGAAGACGGCGTTGAAGTACATGCCGCCGAGGTCGGCGCGCAGGCGCCCGGCCTTGCCCAGGCGGTAGGAGTCGGTGATGTCGGTGTAGAAGGCCGGCCACACGATGTAGACCCCGACGCCCATCACGCCGGGCCTGGCGCCGCCGTAGCGCACGCCGGTCGCGTGGCCGATCTCGTGGAAGGTGGTGCCGAGGATCACGCCCCCGAAGAGAAGGAACAGCAGCGCCGGGTCGTAGAGGACGGTGCGGATTCCCTGGCCCACCCCGTGGATCCCGAACAGCCAGACCAATGTCGCGGCGAAGGCGAGCACGACGGCGGCCACGATCGGCGGGAAGAACAGCGGCCGGAAGACCGTGGTGATCGAGCGCACGACCCCAGCCGGGATCACCTTCACGCGGAAGCGCAGCGCGTCGAGCGGGTCGGCGCGGCGCAGCTCGACCTCCTCGCCGTCGGCCGGTGCCACCACCCCGAGCGGACGCAGCTGCTCGTCGAGCAGCGAGCGGACCATGTCCGGCTCGACCGCTCGCTCGATGGCGTCGCTGAAGCTGCTCGCGAGCGCGTCGACGTCGCGCCGGCCGTCGACGAGCTCGGCCAGCGAGAACAGCATGGGCGGCATCTGCACCATCTGGCCGTCCTCGCGCCGGGCGATGCAGGGCGGCTCCTTGAAGCCGGAGTCCTCGTAGCGGCCGATCAGCTCGATCCCGCGCGACAGGCGCGGGACCTCTTCCTCGGACGGGGGACGACGGGGGGCGGCTGTCAGCCGCCCCCCGTCACTGCGGTCGCTTCGGGACAACGACCTCAGTTGCTCTGATCGATGTCGGCGGTCTGCGTCGCCTCGGCGACGGCCACCGAGTTGTCCGACAGCGCGTTGAGCGCCACCGCGGCGTTGACCGGCGCGGCGACGTTGGCGTTGATCAGTGACATGGCGGCGCGCTCGGGCAGCTCCTCGCCGGCCAGCTCGGTGAGGTCCTCGCGCGTAAGGGGCTTGTAATCAGACATTGGTGTTCTCCTAGTTGTCCTGGTCGATGGTCACGTCCTGCGTCGCGCTTGCGTACGCGACGGAGTTGTCCGACGCCACGTTGAGCGCGGCGGCGAGGTTCACCGGCGCGGCGACGTTGGCGTTGACGAGCGACATGGCGGCGCGCTCGGGCAGCTCCTCGCCGGCCAGCTCGGTGAGGTCCTCGCGGGTGAGTGGCTTGTAGTCGCTCATGTCAGTTGCTCTGGTCGATCGGGGTCTCCTGCGCGGCGTCCGCGTAGGCGATCGCTCCGTCCGAGAGGACGTTGGCGGCGACCGCCGCGTTGATCGGGATCGCGACGTTGGCGTTGACCAGTGACATGGCGGCGCGCTCGGGCAGCTGCTCGCCGGCGAGCTGCTCGAGCTCCTCGCGGCTCAGCGGCCTGTGGGTGGACTCTTCGGTCATCGTGCCTCCTTCGTGGGACCTGCTTCGTGGTTGGGATCCGGCTCCGGGCCTCCGGTGCCGGGTTGTTCCGCGCGCTGCGTGCTCCGCACCTCCGTGTGCTGTCCCTCGCCGCGGTTGACGGCGATGACGGCATTCACGTCGGCCGCGAGATCGATCCCGCCCTCCGACTTGCGGATCACCTTGCGGATCACGCGGCGCATGCGGCCCTTCTGACCCGGTTTGCCCGTTCGGAAAACCGGCGCGACAGGAATGTCAACCTCCGTTGACGGGAAGCAGCACCCGCATGTCGGAACAGCTGACGCCGATGGCGGAGCTATGCCGCCGCGCCAACGCCGACGACGCCGGCGACGCCCTGGAGGCGGTCACGGAGCTGCGCGGGCGGCTGCGGACGCTCGAGCAGCAGGCGGTCGCCCGCATGCTCGGGGAGGGCGCCGGCTGGGCCCAGATCGGCGCCGCGCTGGGCATCAGCCGCCAGGCCGCCCATCGCCGCTTCCGCGACGTCACGCCCGTCCCGCGGACCGCCACCGAGCACGCCCAGGTCGAGCGGATCCTGGTCACCGGGGACGCCCGCGAGACGGTGCGGCTCGCGCGCGAGGAGGCGATCGCCAAGGGCGCGCCGCGCGTGGGCACCGAGCACCTGCTGGTCGCGCTGGCGCGCAACCCGTCGCCGGCCGTGGCCTACGCCCTGCGCGCCTCCGGCCTCGACGCGGACCGGCTGCGCAGCGCGCTGCAGCCGACCGTGGCCAGCGAGCAGGCCAACGGCAACGGCACGCCCACCTTCACCGCCAACGCGCGCGAGGTCCTCGAGGGCACGCTGCGCGAGGCGGTCGAGCGCGGCGACGGCTTCATCGCGCCGGAGCACCTCCTGCTGGCCCTGCTGCGCAATCCCGAGGGCGGAGCCGCCCGGACCCTGGAGGCGCTCGGCGTCCCACCGGCGAACATGACCGCGTCGATCGCCTAGCAGGCGGCGACGCGGCGCTTGACCGTGAGCCTGCGCAGCTTGCCGGCGCGGGTGCGGACGTGGAGGCGGACCCTCACGGTCCGGGCGCGTGTGGTGCGCCGCACGCGCAGGCTGCGCAGCCGCCGGCCCTTGCGCGCGGCGAGGCGCCGCCCGCCGCTGCGCGCGATCGCGCGGACGATGCGCCCGCCCTTGACGCGCGGGAGACGCAGCCTGGCCTTGCCGCAGCGCGCGGGCAGCAGGCCCGGCGCGAGCTTGAGCACCCAGAAGCCGCTGGTGCCGTCGGAGTACCAGATCTCGTTTCGATCCGCGACGAACGCCGGCTGGGACATCGCCCAGTTGGCCTGCTCGTCGATCACCGGCCCGCCGGTCAGCGAGACGTTGTCGGGTGGCGCGACGAAGTAGGCGATCTCGCGCGGACGGTGCGGGTTGCGGATGTCGAACACGCGCAGGCCCGACAGGATCATCGAGCACGCCATGATCTTCGGGTCGACCCGCGTGGGCACGTTGCAGTAGTGCGCGGCGTAGCCCTGGGTGGGGTTCTGCGCGCCGTAGTCGCCCGCGATCGCGTCGCGATGCTCGGCCTGGTGGACCTCGAGCCGGACGTCGGAGACCACCTTCGGTCGCTTCTCGTCGGAGATGTCGATGATGCGTGCCGCCCCGACCCTCGGGCCGTGGGCGGTGACGCCGTCCTCGTCGGCGGAGTACTCGTCGACCTCGACGAGGTAGGGCGTGCCCTTGATCGTCACGGGATGCGCGACCTGGGGGATGGTCATGCTCGGCCACTCGAGCCGGCTGATCTCCGGCATCTGAGGGTTGGCCCGGCGCTGCTGGATCTCCGTCAGGTCCACGATCACGAGCCCGTCACCCGACGCCAGGTAGCCGCGCATGCCGTCGTCGGAGACGGTCATCCCGTGCGAGTTGTACTCGTAGACGCCGAGCGTCCTGGGCACGCTCGGGTCGCTGATGTCGACGGGCGTCGTGTGGCCGGTGCCGATCGACGTCGCGTAGAAGGTGTTTCCGTCCGGCGCCATCCCGCTCTCGTGCCCTATGAAGCCGACGGGCGCGCTCGACTTGAGCACCGGTTGGCGGCAGTCCTCGCTGATGTCGTAGACGTCGACGGCGCCGGGCGCGGCGCCGGGGTTGCCCGCCACCGCCGCGAGGATCCCGCGTCTGGTCGAGATGTTCACCGACTCGTGCGGCGTCTGCATCGCAGGCGTCGCCAGCGTCGTCGTCCGCACGGGGTCGGCCGGGTTGCTCATGTCGAGCACCGCGACTCCCGTCGGCTGCAGGCTGAGGTTGAACGTGTTGGTCGGGAACAGCAGCGTGGTGTCGTAGTACGCGCACTCGCGTCCGGCCTTGTCGACGTAGCGCAGCACCTTGAAGCCGCCCGTCTCCCCCGAGCGCCCGACCACAGTCATGTTGCAGCGGTAGCCGTCGGCGACCTCGCCGGCGTCCACGTCCTCCTTGGCCACCCGGCCCTGGAGCCCGGGCTCGGGGAGCGAGCCGGGCCCGCACGTCGCCTTCGGAGTCGAGGCCGGCTCGGCCGCGCTCGCGCCCGCGGGAACGACCCACACCAGGAGCACGGCGAGAGCGCTGAGCAGTCGTGTCACGGTGAGGCTCACAGTAGGGGCGGCTCGGCAACGTAGGCTCCCGGGCGTGAGCTCCCCAGCGGTCTCAGTCAGCGGGCTCGTCCGCGAGTTCAAGGGTGGCATCCGCGCCATCGACGGGCTCGACCTCGAGGTGGCGCCCGGCGAGATCTACGGCTTCCTCGGCCCCAACGGCGCCGGCAAGACGACGACGGTGCGCATCCTCACGACGCTGCTGCGACCCACGGCGGGAGAGGCGCGCGTCGCCGGCCACGACGTCGTGCACCAGGCCGACAAGGTCCGGCGCGCGATCGGCGTCGCGCTCCAGGAGGCGGCGATCGACCCGCTGATGACCGGCCGCGAGCTGCTGCACATGCAGGGCGCGCTGCACGGCCTGAGGTCCGCCGCCGCGCGCGAGCGCGCGACGACGTTGCTACGGCGCGTCGGCCTGGTCGAGGCCGCCGACCGCCGCGTCGGCGGCTACAGCGGCGGCATGCGGCGCCGGCTCGATCTCGCGATGGCGCTCGTGCACCGCCCCGACGTCCTGTTCCTCGACGAGCCGACCACGGGTCTCGACATCACCAGCCGCACCGCGCTGTGGCGGGAGGTGCGCGCGCTCAACGACGAGGGCACCACGCTCTTTCTCACCACGCAGTACCTCGAGGAGGCCGAGCAGCTCGCCGACCGCGTCGGGATCATCGCGCGCGGCCGCCTCGTCGCCGAGGGGACGCCGGCCGACCTCAAGGAGCGCGTCGGCCGCCCGACCGTCCACATCGAGGTCACCGAGCCGGAGACCGCCGGCCGCGCACGGGAGGTGCTGGCGGGCCTGGGCGAGATCGAGCCGCCCGATGCGGGCCAGCCGACCCGCGTCGCCCTGCCCGCGCCCGACGGCAACCGGTCGCTCGTGCCGGTCGTGCGCGTGCTCGACGAGGCGGGCATCGAGGTCGAGTCGATCGAGATCGAGCACCCGACGCTCGACGACGTCTTCCTCGCCGTCACCGGCTCGCATCTCGAGGGGGACGAGCTCGCCGATGGGTGAGTTCGCCCGCGTGCTCGCCGCGCTCGCGCGGCGGGCCGTGAGCCTCCAGTTCCGCCGTGCGCAGCTGGTCATGCCGAGCTTCGTGCTGCCGCTGATGCTGATGGCGGTGATCACCAGCGGCACCGGCGTCGCGCGCGAGCTGCCCGGGTTTCCCACCGTCGAGTCCTACCTCTCCTTCATCGTCGCCGGGACCGTGATCCAGGGCGCGCTGCTGGCGGGCCTGACGACGGGGATCGCCCTCGCCGGCGACATCGAGTCGGGCTTCTTCGACCGGCTGCTCGCCGCGCCCGTGCCGCGGTCGGCGCTCGTGCTCGGGCGCCTGGCGGGCACGATCGTGCTCGGCGTCCTGCAGGCGGTGATCTTCTTCGCGGTCGCCTACGCGTTCGGCGCGCGCTATCCCGGCGGTTTGATCGCCGTGGCGGGAGCGGTGGGCCTCGCCGCCCTGACCGCGGCCGGCATCGGCGGCATCGCCGCGGCGATCGCGCTGCGCACCGGCTCGATGTCGCTGATGCAGAGCATCTTCCCGTTCGTCTTCGTGCTGCTGTTCACCGCGCCCGCGTTCTTCCCGCGCGGCCTGCTCACGCCGGTCCTGCACGACATCGCCGAGTACAACCCGCTCACCTACGTGGTCGAGGGCGTGCGCGGCCTGCTGCGCTCGGACGCCGCCCTCGGCGACCCATGGCTCGCGCTGCTCGCGGCCGGCGCGCTCGTGGTCACCACCACCGCGCTCGCGACCTTCGCGCTCGAGGAGAGGCTGCGGCGCACATGACCGCCGTCACCCTCGCGCTCTGGCGGCGCTCGATCAACGAGGTCACGCGCGTGCGCGGGGCGCTCTTGCCCGCGACCATCGCGCCGCTGATCTTCCTGCTCGGGATGAGCGGCCAGTTCGGCCGGCTCACCGACCTCGAGGGCTTCCCGACCGACTCCTACCTGTCCTGGATCGTGCCCCTGTCATGCCTCCAGGGGGCCGGCTTCGCCGGCGCCGCCGCCGGCGTCAACCTCGCGCGCGACATCGAGCAGGGCTGGTTCGACCGGCTGCTCGTCTCCCCGGTCCCCCGCCCGGTCCTGATCGTCGGCCCGATCCTCGCCGCGGTCACGCGCGCAATGGTCCCGACCACCGTCGTCCTGGTCGTCGGCCTGGCCATCGGGGCCGACCTCACGGGCGGCGTCCCCGGCCTGCTGGCGCTGTACGCCGGCGCGGCCGGCTTCTGCGCCGCCGCCGGCCTCTGGGGCGTCTGCATGGCGCTCGCCTTCCGCACCCAGCAGGCGGGCCCGCTGATGCAGCAGGGCGTCTTCCTCGCCGTCTTCCTCTCCACCGCCTACACCCCGGAGGTCCTGCTGCGCGGCTGGCTCGCCGACGTCGCGCACCTCAACCCCGTCACGCAGGTGCTCGAGCTGTGCCGCCAGGCGACGGTCGCCTCCATCGACCCCAGCCTTGCCCACACCTGGCCGGGACTCCTCGCGCTGGCGGGCATGCTGTTCGTGCTCGGCGCGCTCGTCCTCGTCGGGCTGCGGCGGATGAGCCGGTGACGGAGGAGCACCGCCTAGCCGAAAGCGCGTTGCTGCGCTTCGCGCTGCACCCTCCGCGCGGCGGATCAGCGGCTGAGCCCGAAGCCGACTGCGCGGGCGAGGGCCGGCCCAACCGCCCCTGATGAGTTAGGCCTCCTATAGGGGGCCAAACTCGCCAGCGCTGAGAAGACGGCGCGGTCCGCGGCCAGCGATGAGATCCGAATCGACGGAGCGGCGATGGAGTCGAACCATCCAACCGAGGGATCGCCCCGGCCTGCCGGTTTTGAAGACCGGATGGGGCACCGGCCCCAGCCGCTCCGCGTCGGCACGCTACGGCGTCCGCCGAGCGGGTAGAGGGAGGGCCGTGAGCGCGATCGTCAGACGGGAGCCGCCGGAGCCGGTGTGGCAGGTGCTGGCGCGGCACTGGCAGAACCTGACCCCGTTCGAGAGGAGGCGGCTGCGGGCGCTGCTGGCTCAGTCGAAGGGGAACCCAAGGAACCTGAACCGGCGCGAGCAGCGCGAGCTGCGCGAACTCGTCGTCAAGCTCGATGCGCCGGCGCTGATGCGGGAGCTCTACGACCGGCGACATCAGCTCCGACGGATTCACCGCCCGCGCTTGCGCAGGAGGTAGGTTCCGCGTGTGCTCGCGCGACTCGGACTGGTGCTGGTCCTCGCCGTCTCGCTGAACCTGACCGCCTGCGGCGAACTCGACGACGCCAAGGAGAAGGGCAAGCAGGCCGTCGAGGACGTCAAGAAGAAGGCGAAGGAGGGCGTTGAGGCGGCGAAGGAGAAGGCCAGGGAGGGCATCGCGGCCGCCAAGCGCGAGGGCGCGAAGATCGAGGCGAAGTTCAACGAGGTGCGCGAGGACGTCGCGTCGCGGGTGAACGAGGTCCTGGCGAGGATCGAGGGCGTGTTCCCGCGCGCCGACGAGGACACGCCGGTGCCGTCGCTGCGTGCCGCCGACACCTTCGGCGGCTTCACGTTCGCGACGATGCGCAACGTCGGGCGCTACTGGAAGCGGACCTTCCGCGCGAACGACATCCAGCGTCCGCGCGTCCGCTACGAGTTCGTCAGTGCGGGGAGGCGGATGTCGACGCGCTGCGGCAATGCCGCCGACGACCAGGCCGCGTTCTACTGCCCGGCCGACGACACGATCTACTTCGGCGAGGGGATCGGGCGTCAGATCTACGACAACCTCGGGGACTTCGGGGTCGCGTACGCGCTCGCGCACGAGTGGGCGCACAACGTCCAGCAGGAGCTGGGCTGGTTCGCGCAAGGACGGGGGCTGACGACGGTGGCGCCGTTCGAGCTGCAGGCCGACTGCATGGCCGGCACGTGGGCCTACGCGGTGTACCAGCGCGGGCGCATCGACGACAACGATGTCGCCGAGGCGGTGAACACGGCGTACGCGGTCGGCGACTTCGACATCAACAACCCGCAGCACCACGGCACACCGCGCCAGCGCGCGCGCGCGTGGCTGAGGGGCTACGACAGCGGCGATCCGTCCCGCTGCACCCTGCGCCTCGGCTAGACGCTGGTCACGTAGAGCACCGCGGCCGGCCGCACGTGCACGGGCGTGCCCTCGAAGGTCCCCGGGTCGCCGTGGCCCGCCTTGCGCGTGAAGCAGGGCAGCGCCGGCGTGTCGGGCGCGTGCCCCTCGAGTGCGCTGACGACGTCGGCGAGCTCCTCCGCGACGAGGATCGACTCGCCGCCGCTGAATGCGATGCGGGTGGCCATAGCGGGGAACGCTACCGTGGCTGAAGATGCAGCCGTTGCGCTGGGAACGCCGACCGGACGGGCTCAGGGCGCCCGCGCTGGTGGCAGCGTTCGAGGGCTGGAACGACGCCGGCGACGCCGCCTCGAGCGCGCTGACGTTCGTCGGCGGCGCCCTGCGCGCGGAGCGCTTCGCGACGATCGATCCCGAGGAGTTCTACGACTTCCAGGCGACGCGCCCGACGATCCGGCTGGTCGACGGGATCAGCCGCGCGGTCGACTGGCCCGAGGTGCAGATCCACGCGGCCACCGCGCCGGGGGCACCGCGCGATCTCGTGCTCGTCACGGGCCACGAGCCGAGCTACCGCTGGCGCACGTTCTGCGCGACGATCGTCGACCTCGCCGAGGCGCTCGGCGTGCAGTCGATCATCACGCTCGGCTCGCTGCTCGCCGACGTGCCGCACACCCGGCCGATCGGCATCACCGGGCTCGCGTCCGACGAGGCGTTGATCGAGCGCGTGGGCCTGCACCAGTCCTCCTATCAGGGGCCGACCGGCATCGTGGGCGTCCTCCACGACGCCTGCCAGCGGCGCGGGATCCCGAGCGTGAGCCTGTGGGCCGCCGTCCCGCACTACGTCGCCGTCAGCCCCAACCCGAAGGGCGCGCTCGCGCTCGTGCGCAAGCTCGAGGGCGTCGTCGGCGTCGCGGTCGACGCGACACAGCTCGAGGAGGCCGCCAACGAGTACGAGCGCCAGGTCAACCTGGCCGTGGAGTCCGACCCCGACGTGCAGGCGTTCGTCGAGCGCCTCGAGCGCGCCGCCGCCGCCGAGGAGGAGCCGCCCGACCCGGACAGCCTGCCGTCGGGTGACGTCCTCGCGCGCGAGTTCCAGCGGTTCCTGCGCCAGCGCGGCGGTCGCGGGCCGGAATCCCCGCATTGACACGCGACACGCGCCGGCTGATCGCGTTCATCTCGATCGCGATGGTCGTCGACACCGCGGCCTACGCGACCATCACGCCGCTGCTGCCGCACCTGACGGACGAGTTCGGCCTCAGCAAGGCGAGCGCGGGCCTGCTGTCGGCGTCCTATCCGGTCGGGACCCTGGTCGTGGCCCTGCCCGCCGGCGCGCTCGCCGCTCGCATCGGGCCCAAGCGCACCGTGCTCTACGCGCTCGGCGTGCTCGCCGGCTCGAGCCTCGTCTTCGGCGTGGCGACGTCGGCCGAGCTGCTGGTCGCCGCCCGCCTGCTCCAGGGGGTCGGCGCCGCCGCGGTGTGGGCGGGAGGCCTGGCCTGGGTGGTGGCGGTCGCGCCGCGCGAGCGCCGCACGGAGGCGATCGGGACCGCCATCGGCGCGGCGATCGCGGGCGCGCTCGGCGGCCCGGTCCTCGGGGCGCTGGCGGACGGCATCGGGCGCGCGGTCGTCTTCGTCGCCTTCGTGGCGCTGCCCGTCGCGCTGATCGCCGCCCTCGCGCGCCTGCCCGCGCCCGGCCACGTGCCCGTGCCGGCCAGCCGCGCCTTCTTCCGGGACCCGCTCGTGCGCACGGGGATCGTGCTGATGGTCCTGCCGTCCTCGGTGTTCGGCCTCGTCAACGTGCTCGTGCCGCTGCGCCTCGACGACCTCGGAGCCGGGGCGGCGGCGATCGCCGCGGTGTTCCTGGTCACGGTCATGCTCGAGGCCGTCATGTCGCCGGTGGCGGGCCGCCTCGCCGACCGCCACGGCACCCTGACGCCGGCTCGCTACGGGCTCGCCGCGGGCGCAGTCGGACTGCTCCTGCTCCCGCTCTTCGACACCGTCGTCGGGCTCGGCGCCGCCGTGGTCTTCGCCTGCGGCGTGCTCGGCCTGATGTGGGCGCCGGCGATGTCGATGCTCGGTGAGGCGGCCGAGCGCAAGGACCTCAACCCGGCGTTCGCGTTCAGTCTGGGCAACCTCGCCTGGGGCGTGGGGACGGCCGTCGGCGGGTCGGGCGGCGGGGCGCTCGCCGACGCGACGGCCGACGCGGTGCCGTACCTGATCATCGCCGCAGTCATGGCGGCGGCGGCCGCGGCGCTGACGTGGTCGCGCTCGGCTCGGGCCGCGCCGGCCGTCGAAGCGTGACCGATACCCACCGCGATCAGTCGTCTCCTCCCCGTCCCCGCCCGCGGCCGCGCCCCCGGCCACGGCCCGAGCTGTCGCCGTCGGACTCGCCGCCGTCGACGGTCGGGAGGGGCGTCGGCGGCGCCGCAGTCACCGCCGGGGTGCGCGTGGGCGTGGCCCTGGGAGTGGGAGTGGGAGTGGGCGTGGGTGTCGGCGTCGGCGTCGGCCGCGGCGTGCTGCGGGCCCGCGGCGCCAGCCGGTCGCCGGCCGTGATCGGCTCCGCGGACAGCCCGACGGGCTGCATGGCGAGCTGGTTGGCGGCGTAGGCCGCGGCCGCCGCGATCACCACGCCGAGCAGCGCGAGCAGTGCCCAGCGGATCACGCGGGCACCTCCGCCGGCAGGATCACGACCGCGCGCGCACCGCCGCCCGCGCGGTTGACCAGCGTCACGTCGCCGCCCCAGTCGCGCGCGAGCCGCCGCGCGATCGACAGCCCGAGCCCGCTGCCCGCCGCGCCGGACTCGGCCGCGCTGCCACGATGAAAGCGCGTGAAGACGGCCTCCTCCTCGCCGCCGCGCAGTCCCGGCCCGCGGTCCATGACCGCGATCCTCCCCGGCTCCGTCCACAGCTCGACCTCGCTGCCGGCGGGCGCGTAGGCGATCGCGTTCTCGACCAGCGCCTCGAGCACGCGCTCGAGGGCGGCGGGCGGGAGGAGGGTCGTGCTCGGGTCGCCGTGGACGGTGAGCCCGATGCCGCGCTCGGCGGCGGGCGCGCGGACGCGCTCGGCGACCGCGCGCACCGCCTCGCGGGCGTCGACGGGCTCCGCGCGCGCCTCGCTGCCGCGGCTGAGCGAGAGCAGGTCGTCGATCACGCCCGCGAGCCGGTCGACCTCGGCCATGCCCGCGTCGAGCTCGTGGGCCGCCGGGCCGTCGCACAGCTCCCGTGCCTCCTCCATCCGCAGGCGCACGCCGGTGAGCGGCGTGCGCAGCTGGTGGGAGGCGTCGGCGACGAAGCGGCCCTGTGCCTCGAGCGCGTCCTGGAGGTTCGCCGCCATGTCGTTGAACGAGTGCGCCAGCGAGCGCTGCTCGCGCGTCCCCTCGACGACGGTCCGGCTCGACAGGTCACCCGACGCGATCCGCCGCGCCATCGCCTCGAGCCGGGTCAGCGGCCGGCCGAGCGCGCGGGCGATGATCGCCCCGGCGGCCAACCCGATCACCAGTACCACCGCGGCGACGAGCACGAGTCCGAGGATGGCCTTCCAGATCGCGCGGTCGACGGCGCCGACGCTCTGGGTGACGCGCACCGCGCCCAGGATCCGGCCGCTGCGGGCGATCGGGACGGCGGTCGCGAGCAGGTCCGCCCCGAGCGTCTCGCTGTGGCGGCGCTGCTGGACCGCGCTGCCGCGCAGCGCCGCCGCGATCTCCGGCCGCGTCCCGTAGTCGTCCCCGAGCCGCCCGCCGCCCGTCGAGTCCGCGACCAGGGTCCCGTCGCCGTCGACGAGCAGCACGCGGCCGCGCAGCGAGCGCGCGGAGCGGGTGACGAGGGCGCGCTGGGCGGCCGGCCGGTCGAGCACGTCTACGGCCGTGGACGCGATCACGTCGGCCTGCGCGCGTGCCTGCGCGCGCACCTCGGCGTCGACGCGGTCGCGCAGGTTCAGCGCCGACGGGATGCCGAAGGCGATGATCGCCAGCAGCAGCACATAGGCGAGCGCCAGCAGCAGTGCGCTGCGCAGGCTCACGAGCCGAAGCGGAAGCCGACTCCGCGCACCGTCTGGATGTAGTCGGGGTCTCCGAGCTTGCGCCGCAGCCAGCCGACGTGCACGTCGAGCGTCTTGGTCGATCCGAACCAGTTGACGTCCCAGACGTCGTCCATCAGGTCCTCGCGCGTGACGACCTTGCCGGCGTCGCGGACGAGGCGGGCGAGCAGATCGAACTCGCGGCGGCTGAGCTCGATCTCGGCGTCGCCGCGCCAGGCTCGCCGGGCCTGCGTGTCCACGCGTACGTCGAGCGCCTGGAGCGCGGTCGCCGGGTCGCTGCCCGTGGCCCCAGCGCGGCGCAGGACGGCACGGATGCGCGCGATCACCTCGGCGGACGAGAAGGGCTTGACCACGTAGTCGTCGGCGCCGATCTCGAGGCCGACGATGCGCTCGGTCTCCGACCCGCGCGCGGTGACCATGATCACGGGGACGTCGCGGCGCCGCCGCACCTCGCGGCAGACGTCGCGGCCGTCGCCGTCGGGCAGCGCGAGGTCGAGCAGCAGCAGGTCGGGCTGCATGCGCTCGTCGAGCGCCAGCGCCTCGGCGGCCGTGCGCGCGGTCAGCGCCTCGAACCCGGCGCGCTCCAGCGCCTTGGTCATCGGCTCGAGGATCGACGGCTCGTCCTCCACGTACAGGATGCGGGTGCGCGGCACGGTCGCCATGGTGACGTACCCGCATGGCAGTCCAGCGACCCTTTGCCAAGCCTTTGCCTGCTGCTGGGCGAGCCCTTGGGGGTGGTGCTCGAGCCTGTCGCACATGACTATGAACAAGACGATCGCCGCGGCGGCGATCGCCGGCGTCCTCGGCGTCGGTGCCGCTGCGGTCACCCTCCCAGCGGGTGAGTCGACCGCGACTCCCAGCGCAACAAAGCCAAAGGTCCGCACCAAGGTCATCCGCCGCACCAAGCAGGTGCGCCGCAATGCGCGCACGGCGGCTGTGGCGGCCGCGCCGGCTGCCCCTGCCGGCGCGCCGGCGGTGAGCGCGCCCCCGCCCGCGCCGCCCGCGCCGCCCCCGCCGCCCGCGCCGGTGGCGACGGTCGACGATCACGGCGGCGATCACGACGACGACGATCACTTCGAGGACGATCGCTTCGACGACGACTCGGGCCACGGGCGTGGCCGGGGAAGGGGACGCGGGCGTGGCCGCGGCGGCGACGACGATTAGGCGTCGCCGCCGGCCGTTCAGGCGGCCGGGCAGCACCGGCTCGGCGCTGCTCGTGTGGGCGGCGTTCGTCGCGGTCTTCGTCCTGCTCGCGCTGCAGCTGCGCGCGGGCCGCGACCCGGTGCTGGGCGCGGCAAAGCCGGCCGAGAGGCCCGTGGTGCTCCGGCGCGTCGTGGTGACGAAGGTGGTTCGCGACGCGCCGGCATCCGCGGCTCCCGCCGCTCCGGCGGCGGCTTCCGCTCCGGTGGCTGCCTCCGCTCCGGTCGTCGCTGCCGCGGCTCCCGCCCCCGCGGCGCCGCCCCCCGCGGCCCCCGCCCCTGCCCCCGTCACCACCCAGAGCTCATGACCGACGTCACGTTCGAGGCGATGGGGTGCAGCGTCCGCCTGATCGGCACGAATCTCGACCGCGCGCGCGCCTGGCTTTCCGACTACGACGCGCGCCTGTCGCGCTTCCGGCCCGACTCCGAGCTCTCGCGCCTCAACACCGACCCACGCGCCACCGTCCCGGCGAGCCCGCTCCTGCGCCACGCCATCGCCGCCGCGCTGTGGGCCGCGCGCCGCACGGGCGGCCTCGTCGACCCCACGCTCGGCGACGCCATCGTCCGCGCCGGCTACACCGTCGCAAAAGGGTCCGTCCCTTTCGTGAAGGCGCGTTGCACAAAAGGGACGGACCCTTTTGTGAAGCCGGCGGGGCCCGGGCATGGGTGGAAGCGGGTGCGGGTGACGGGTGATGCGGTGCGGCGCCCGCCCGGCGTGCAACTCGACACCGGCGGCACCGGGAAGGGGCTGGCGGCCGATCACCTGGCGAGGATGGTCGGGGGGACCGCCGACTGCGGGGGCGACGTGCGCGTGGTCGGCGGGCAGGACGTCAACGTCATCCACCCGTTCAGCGGCGAGACGTGCCAGGTGCTGCGCATCCGCGACGGCGCGGTCGCGACCAGTGGCATCGACCGGCGCAACTGGATGACCGACGACGGGCCGGCCCACCACCTGCTCGACCCATCCACGGGCCGGCCGGCGTGGACGGGGATCGTGACCGCGACAGCGCTCGCGCCGACCGCGCTCGAGGCCGAGGCGCTGGCGAAGGCGGCGCTGCTCTCCGGGCACGGCCGCCCGCTGGTGCACGGCGGTGTCCTCGTCCACGACGATGGCGACGTGGAGGTGGTGCGACCGTGATGGTCAACGATCACGCGTGGTGGCTCGTGAGCCGCAGCGCCGGAGTCTGCGCGCTGCTCGCGATGACGCTGTCGACCATTCTCGGCCTCGCGCTCGCCAACAACCTGATCGACCGCCGGGTCAAGGGCGCGACCATCGCCATCCACGAACACCTCTCGCTGATCACGCTGGTCGGCATCGGCGTCCACGGCGCGGCGCTGCTCGGCGACCGCTTCCTGGCACCGAGCGTCGGCGACCTGCTCGTCCCCGGCCTGATCGACTACCGCCCACTCGCGGTCGCCACCGGCATCGTCGGCGGCTACCTCGCCGCGCTGATCGGCGTGACGTTCTACATGCGCGAACGCATCCGCGGCGACCGCTGGCGCGCCCTGCACCGCTTCAGTGCGCTGGCCTGGGTCCTGTCGGTCGTGCACACCCTCGCGGCAGGCAGCGACGCCGGAGCCGCGTGGCTGCGCTACCCGCTGTCGGGCTCGATCGGCGTCGCGGTGGCGCTGCTCAGCGCTCGGCTGCTGGGCAGGCGATCCGGTAGTCGCAGATCGAGCAGGCGGCGAAACTGGGAGTCGGCTCGAAGCCCTGCCCGGTGATCCCGTCGGCTACCTCGAGCACGGTCTCGGTGATCCACTCGCGGTCCTCCTCGGCCCAGTCGACCGGGACCTTGGCATCGTCGAGTACGTAGTAGTAGGCCTGGTGGGCGGCCTCGAGGTCCCACGCCTGCACCGCGGCCACCGAGTACAGAGCGAGCTGGACGTCCTCGCGCAGGTCGGCCGCCTTCTTCGGGCGCCCGGTCTTGTAGTCGATCAGCTCGTAGGCGCCATCGGGCATCCGGTCGACCCGGTCGACGCGCCCGCGCACGGTGTGGCGGCCGAGCTCGAACGTGAACGCGCGCTCGAACCACACCGGCTCGGCGTCCTCGCCCTGGAAGCGCTCGTGGTAGCGGATCAGCGCCTGCTCGGCCTTCGTGTGCAGCTGCTTCTCCTGCTCGGAGTCGCCGAAGCCGCCGCGCCGCCACCCCTGGTCGAGCAGCCCGAGCAGCTCGGGCAGCGTCGCGCCCGGGGACTCCCCCGCGTGAAAGCGCTCGAGCACCTGGTGGACGAGGATGCCGAAGCGCTGGTTGAGCGTCGGCTCCTGCGGGATCCGGAAGACGCGCGCGAACTTGTACTTCAGCGGGCAGGTGCGGTACGTCTCGATGTCCGAGGCCGAGAGCAGCAGCCCCTCACCGCGGCGCGGCAGGAACTGCTCCAGCGACGGCTCGGCGCGCCGGGCGACGAGCGCGGCGCGCGTGCGCTCGTCGCGCTCGGCGTCGAGCAGGTACTCGTCGAGCGCCGAGGTCTCGAAGATCTCGCGCTGCTCGCCGGTCACCGCCTGGAGCAGCCGCGCGTTGACCTCGGGCAGCGCCTCCTCCACCGACTGGCCGGCGCGCGTGCGCTCGAGCAGCGCGCTCAGCTTCATCACCTCGAGGTAGCGCACGACCGCGTGGGAGACGTCGAGGTCGGTGTCGAAGCGCAGTTCGCCGAGCCGCCCGCCGACCTCCGCGACCGTCGTCATCAGCTCGTCGCGCAGCACCCGGAACGTCGACTGCAGCGTTTCGGCGGGCCCGAACAGCTCCTCCTCGCGCGGCTCCCACTCGCCGCCGACCGCGAGCCGCGCCTCCTCGGCGAACGGCGACGGCTGCTGGGCCGCCCCCCGGTCGGTCTGCGCCGGATAGGCGAGCACCAGGCGCTTGCCCGCGCGCGTCAACGCGACGTGCAGCAGCCGCCGCTGCTCGGCGACGTGCGCCGCCTTCGTGTCCGCCGGCAGCGACTCCTTGATGAGGGCATCGGGAATCGGCTCCAGCGACCGCCGCCGCGGCCCCGGCATCCGCGCCGCGAACAGCCCGAGCACGTAGACGTGATCGAACTCGTGGCCCTTGGAGGCGTGCATGCTGAGGACCTGCACGCCGCGCGGGCGCTCGGTCGGGCGCGCCTCCTCCTCGCGCAGTCCCGCCTCCGCCACCGCGGACACCGAGCGCGCGAAGTCGCGGGCCGTCCCCTGGGGAGAGCGCCGCGCGTAGGTCGCGGCGAGCTCGCCGAATTTGGCCAGGTTGACCAGCCGCTCGACGACCTCGGGCGTCGCCGCGAACAGCAGTTGCCGCCGCAGCCCGAGGCGCTCGATCATCCGGTGCACGAAGAGGTCGGGACGCGTGGAGTCGAGCGCCCCCGCCGCGCTGCGGTAGAGCTTCAAGAAGGCGAGGATCCGCTCCCGCGCCTCGGGCGGGATCTGCGGGGACTCCATCGCCGCGCCGAGGGCGCCCACCATGTCCAGCTTGCGCCGGCGTGCGATCTGCGTCACGCGCGCGAGGTCGATCGAGCGCAACTCGATCGGCGGCCGCGCCAGCGCCCGCACCACCGCCCCGGCGTCCCCCGGATCGATCAGCAGCCGCAACCACGCCAGCAGGTCGCGGACCTCGGCGCGCTGGAAGAACGTCGCCGCGCCGGCGAGGCGGTAGGGGACGGCACGCTCCTCGAGCGCGACGGCGACCGCCTGCCCCTCGCCCTTGACCGACCGCACCAGCACGGCCACCTCCTCCGGCGCGACGGGTGGGTGGGACCTTCCACTGATCAGGCGCTCGACGTCGGCGGCCACCGCCTGTGCCTGCGCGCGCTCGTTGGCGGCACGCCAGAACCGCACCTCGCCGCCGGCCTCGCCGCTGAGCACCTTCGGCAGCCGGTCCTCCAGCGGCGCCACGACGGCGCCCGCGGCGTCGAGCACGCGCTGCGGGACCCGGAACGAGCGCTCGAGCCGCACCACCTTCGCGCCCTCGGCCTCGAAGTCGCGCACGTTCTTGGTCGCAGCGCCCCGGAAGCGGAAGATCGCCTGGTCGTCGTCGCCCGCGACGACGACGCTGTCGCTGCGATTCGACAGAAGCCCGAGCAGCAGGTTCTGCGCGAAGCTGGCGTCCTGGAACTCGTCCACCATCACGTGCCGGTAGCGCTGCTCGAGCCGCGCGCGCACGTGCGGGCGCTCGCGCAGGGTGCGGAACGCCAGCGTCACCAGCTCGCCGAAGTCGAGCGTGCCGGCCTCGGCGAGCATGCGGTCGTGCAGCGCGAAGATCTCGGCGAACTCGCGCTCGCGTAGGGCGCGGGCCCGCGCCGCCTCGACGTCGTCGGGCAGCGTCGCCGCCCACGCCGCGTAGTCGCTGGCGCTGATCAGCTCGTCCTTGAGGCGGTCGATGCGCGCCACGACCGCCCCGAGCACCGCACTCGGGTTGCCGCGCAGGTCGTGCTGTGACAGCGGAAGCTCGTCGATGCGCTCCAGCAGCATCGCCAGCCGGTCGCCGTGCGTCACCGGCGTCGCGAACGGATCGACGCCGGCGTCCGCGGCCTCGTCGCGCAGCAGCTGGGCGCAGAAGCCGTGGAAGGTCGTGACCGTGAGCTCCTCGAAGCTGCGCGACACCACCGCCTCCAGTTGCTCGCGCAGCGCCTCCGCCGCCGCCGTCGAGAACGTGAGGACGAGCACGGACTCGGGGTCGACGCCCGAGTCGACCAGGTGCGCGAAGCGCTCGATCAGGATGCGCGTCTTGCCGGTGCCCGCGCCGCCGAGGATCAGCAGCGGCCCGCCTGGATGCGTGACCGCCTCGCGCTGAGGAGACGTCACGTCAAGGGACACGCCGTCAGGATAGGTCGCCGATGGGTTCGCAACCCGACTGGCTCGGCGCCTGCCGGCGTGCTGCGGAGGCTGTCCGCGAGGTCCTCGTCGAGGCCGGGGACCCGACGCGCACGACCGGCACCCGCGGCGAGGGCGGCGACGCCACGCTCGTCATCGACGCGGAGGCCGAGGCGGCCGTCTTCGCCCAGCTCGATCGGCTGCACGCGGACGGCGCGCGGTTCCGCGCGATCAGCGAGGAGCGCGGCGTCGTCGAGTTCGGCTCGACTGACACGCTCGTCGTCATCGATCCGATCGACGGCTCCACCAACGCCAAGCGCGGGCTCCCGCACCATGCGCTCTCGATCGCCGTCGCCGACGGGCCGACGATGGCCGACGTCGTCTTCGCCTACGTCTACGACTACGGGCCCGAGGAGGAGTGGGTCGCGCGGCGCGGCGGCGGCGCGTTGCTCGACGGCGTCGAGCTCGACCGTGACGTCCCGGAGCGACGCGACCGCGAGGGACGGCTCGAGCTGCTCGGCATCGAGGCCGCCGACCCGCGCCTGATCGCCGCCACCGACCTGCGCGACAGCGCCCACCGCGTGCGGGCGCTGGGCACGATCGCGGTGACGCTGTGCCAGGTCGCCGCCGCGCGCCTGGACGGCATGATCACCCTGCGCGGCACGCGCGCGGTCGATGCGGCCGCCGGGCAGCTGATCGTCCGCGAGGCGGGCGGGGTGGTCGCGTTCCCGGCGTGCGCCGAGCCGCTCGCAGCGCCGCTGGACCTCGCGCCCCACTCGCCGATCGCGGCGGCGCGAACGCCCTCAGGGCTCGAGCAGCTGCTGCGCCTAGCCTGAAACCAATGATCGACTGGCGCCTGGCCGAACGCGTCGCCGGCGCCGTCGCGTCGACGGCTCCCGACGCGCCGCACGACGCGGTGTCGGACGAGGTGGCCGCGTTCGCCGAGCGCAGCGCCGAGCTGGTCTCCCAGTACACCGGCCTGACGTCCCCGGAGGCGCTGCCCACACCTGAGACCGTCGACCGCAGCGGCTGGGCGCAGATCAACCTGCGCTCGATGCAGAAGGTGCTCGACCCCGTGATCGAGCAGCAGGGTCCGAGCCTTGGCCCGCTGCGCGTGGTGACCGGGATGCTGCTCGCAGTCGAGGTCGGTGCGCTGAGCGGCTTCCTCGCCGCGCGCGTGCTCGGTCAGTACGAGTTCCCCGTCACCGACCCGGCGGCGCCCGCTCGCCTGCTGTTCGTCGGCCCCAACCTCGCCCACGCGGCGCGGTCGTTCGAGGCGGAGGGCCAGGCGCTGACGCGCTGGGTCGCCCTGCACGAGACCACGCACGCGCTCCAGTTCGCCGGCGTCCCCTGGCTGCGCGCGCACCTCGCCGGCCGCATCGGCGAGCTCGTGCGCTCGCTCGACGTGCAGGTCGACCTGCGCAAGCTGACACGGCTCCCGAGCCTCGACGACCTCCGCGGCCTCGCCGCCACGGTGCGCCGCGACGGGTTGATCACGATCGTCGCCGGCCCGGAGCGCCGCGCGCTGATCGACGAGCTGCAGGCCACGATGGCGCTGTTGGAGGGCTACGCCGAGCACGTGATGGACGCCACGGGCGAGCAGCTGCTGCCCGACCTCCCGCGCCTGCGCGAGGGACTGGAGCGGCGGCGCAAGTCGCGCTCCGGGCTGCTGCGGGTGCTCGAGCGCCTGATCGGACTGGAGCTCAAGCTGCGCCAGTACGAGCAGGGCAAGCGCTTCTGCGACGCGGTCGTGGCCGAGGGCGGCATCGCCGCGCTCAACCGCGCCTGGGAGAGCCCCGAGGCGCTCCCGACCCTCGCAGACCTGGACGACCCCCAGGCCTGGCTGGCCCGGGTGTCGCCCCAGGCCGCGTGATCAGCACTGTGTGACGAAACACACGTTCGTAACCACCGGTGGTGGGCGGTTTACGAACCTATGTTCGCGGGAAGCACTTCCCTGACCCGATTAGAACTAATATCCTTACCTCCACGAGGGAGTTGATTGCCACCAATGGCTGAGAACACCACCACCACCCGCCGTACCAACGCCAAGCGCCCCGCCGCCAAGCGGAGTGCCAAGCGCGCCGCTCCGACGCGCCGCAGCAACGGCACCACGCGTCCGGCCGCCAAGCAGCAGAACAAGACCACCGCGGCCCGGCGCGCTCGCACCACCGCGGCCAACCGGACCGAGTCGGCGGCCCAGGCCCAGACCAACGCCATGCGTGCCACCGCTCAGGAGGCCGCCGCGTACGCCGAGCGCGTCGTGCTCACCGGTGTCGGCGGCGCCCTCGAGACGCGCGATGCCGTCGTGGACTACTTCGACAGCCTCGTCGCCAAGTACGGCTCGACCGAGGCCGCGCAGCGTCAGCTGACGCGTGACCTCAAGCGCTACGAGCGCCGTGGCACCACCGCCCGCAACCGCTTCGAGCGCGAGGTCCGCAAGGCCCGCACGCGCCTCGAGCGCCAGCTGCGCACGCGCCGCCGCGCCGTCGAGCGCACGGTCAAGACCAACACCAAGCGCGTCGAGCGCCAGGTGCAGTCGCTGCGCACGGACATCGAGAAGCGCGCCAACGAGGTGACCGAGCAGGTCAAGTCGCTGGCGTAGCCATCGGGCTTACCCCGCTGAGCGGCTCTGGAGAGGGTCCGCTCAGGCCGGGAGAGATCTGCTCGCCTCATATCTCCGCGAGCAGATGTAGCACCCTCTCCTCCCTCAACCGCCGGGTCGGCCGCAAGGTCGGCCCGGTGGTCTTTAAGCGGGTGGTCGGGTGGCCGGCGCCGCGGTCACCGGCTCGAGGCGCGCGATGACGCTGCGCCTGGCTCCGCGGAGAACCGCCGAGATGGCGCTGCCATCCCGACGGCCCTCCACGAACCCAGGCTTGGTCCTCGCGCCCCTCGAACTCGGTGCCCAGCGGCTCCGGCCACCCGACCACCCGCGCGACCGTCGGGCCGTTCGGCGGCTGCCGCGGTCACCGGCTCGAGGGGCGCGATGACGCTGCGCCTGGCTCCGCGGAGAACCGCCGAGATGGCGCTGCCATCCCGACGGCCCTCCACGAACCCAGGCTTGGTTCTCGCGCCCCTCGAACTCGGTGCCCAGCGGCTCCGGCCACCCGACCACCCGCGCGACAGTCGGGTGGTCGCGGCCGGCCGGCGTCAGGCCAGGACGACGGCCTGCTCGCCCTCGATCTCCTGCGGGGGGAGCGGGGGAGCGAACAGGTAGCCCTGGCCGCGGCGGCAGCCGAGCGCCTGCAGGGCGGCCAGCTGCGCATCGGTCTCGATGCCCTCGGCGACCACGTCGAGCCCGAGCGCGGAGGCCATGGTGATCATCGCCTCGACCAGGGGCGCGGGTCCGCCGTCCATCGCGTCGACAAAGCTCTTGTCGATCTTCAGGACGTCCATCGAGAACCGCTGCAGGTAGCTCAGCGACGAGTAGCCGGTGCCGAAGTCGTCGATCGCCAGGCGCAGGCCGAGCTCGCGCAGCTCGGTCATGCGGCGCTCGTTGCCCTCGGAGTCCCGGATCAGGCCGGTTTCGGTGACCTCCAGCTGCAGCAACTCGGGATCGAGCCCCGAGTCCGCCAGTGCCGTCGCGACCTCGGTGACGATCGCGTCGCGCTGGATCTGCGAGCCGGCGATGTTGACCGAGACGTAACGGCGCCCGCCGTCGCGGTTCCACTCGGCGAGCTGGCGCGTCGCCTCGCGCAGCACGAACCCTCCGAGCTCGACGATCAGTCCCGACTGCTCCGCGGCGGGGATGAACTCGAGCGGCGAGACCAGCCCGCGCTGCGGGTGGCGCCAGCGCACGAGCGCCTCGTAGCCGACGGTGCCCCGGTCGGCAAGCTCCACGATCGGCTGATAGTGGACGACGAACTGCTCGCGCTCGATGCCCTTCTTGATCGCCGTCAGCAGCTCGACGCGGCTCGCCACGGCCTCGTGCATCTCCGGCGCGAACAGCTCCACGCTGCCCTCGCCGACGCGCTTGGCCTCGTGCATCGCCAGGTCCGCGTTGCGCAGCTCGCGCGCCGCGGCCTCCTCGGGCGTGCCGACGAGGCCGCCGTCGGTGACCGCCATTCCGGCACAGCCGCTCACCACCAGCGCGCGCCCGGCGACGTCGAACGGCGCCCGCAGCGCCTCGAGCAACCGCCGGGCGGCGTCGAGCGCCTCCTCGAGCGACGGGACGTCCTCCACCAGGATCGCGAACTCGTCGCCGCCCAGGCGCGCCAGCGTGTCGTTGCCGCGCAGGCACGCCTTCAGCCGCTGGCCGGCCTCGATCAGCAGCGCGTCGCCCGCGGCGTGGCCGAAGGTGTCGTTGACCGACTTGAAGTCGTCGAGATCGATGACGACGATCGCGTGCATGCCGAGGGTGCGCGCGGAGCGGGCGAGCGCGTGCCGCAGCCGGTCCTCGAGCCGCGCGCGGTTGGCCACGCCGGTCAGGTGGTCGTGGTAGGCGCGGTACTCGAGCTCGCGCTCGAGGTCGGCGCGCGCGGTCACGTCGCGCACGTTGAGGACGAAGCCGCCCAGCAAAGGGTCGTCGCGGTGGTTGGCGACGCGCGCCTCCGCCGTCAGGTGGGATCCGTCGGACCGGCGCAGGCTCCAGTCGATCGTGTCGGCGTCGCCAGGTCCCAGCCGCGCCAGCAGCGCGCGGGTGCGGCTCGCGTCGGTGTCGTCGAGGAACTCATCGAGCCGCTGGCCGAGGATCCCGTCGATGCCGAGCACGCGCTCGACGGTCTCCGGGTGTGCGAGCACGCGCATCTCGGCGTCGACGAGCGTGAGGATGTCGGCCGATCCCGCCACGAGCGCGCTCATGCGCCGCTCGGAGTCACGCAGGGCGCGGCTGCGCTCCTCGGAGCGCTCGATCTCGCGTCGCGAGGCGCCGAAGCGCCGCGCCAGCCACATCAGCAGCAGGCCACCGCCGATCAGCAGCACGACCGTGAGGGTGCGCTCCGCGGCCGCGGTGCTCAGCGCACTGCGCTGAACCTCCTCGGGACTGTGGTCGAGGACCGAGGTGAAACGCTCGTGGCTCATCCCCTGCAGATGCGTGATGACCATCGCCAGCCCCACGACCACGATCGCGCCGGCATACAGGAAGGCGCTGCCGCGGCGCTCCGAGGGCGTCTGCGCACGCAGCCGCAGGGAGACAACGATCGAGATGAGCAGCACGGTGCCGATGACCGCGACCTCGTTGAGTTCGCGCGCCTCGCGGTACGCCGCCGCGACGACCGAGAGCGGCGAGGCGACGAGCAGCATCAGCATGGCCGCCCGCCGCCGCTGGGTTGCGGCCGGTCGCGACCCGGGCTGGGTGAGCGCCGCGGAGGAGGGCAGCAGCGCGGCGGCGCCCCAGGCGACGTAGCCGAGCAGCCAGCCGGCGTCGACCGGGTTCGGCTCGCTGAAGCCGCCGTTGATGATCGCGACGTTGTATACGGCGTCGGCGATCACGTTGCCGATCAGGCCGGCGCCGAGCAGCAGGCCGGCGGCGTTGAGGCCACGCGTGCCGACCGCGAGCCGGATCGCCGCCGCGAGCAGCAGCATGTCCATGACCGGGTAGGCCATCGAGACGGCGATCGCGAGCGTGCCGGCGTCGGGCGTCTGGAGCGCAGGGCGGACCCAGAACTCGTACATGGGCAGGGCGGCGGCCAGCAGGAGGACGACGCCGTCGAGCGCGACGCCGCGGTCGCCCGTGCCGCCGCGAACGCGATGGCCCTGGAGGATCGCGGCGGCGAGGACGGGATAGCCGAGCAGGTACAGCACGTCGGCCGCCGTGAGCAGGCTGGCGAGCCCGGTCTCGCCGTAGCTGAAGAGCCCGGAGAGGGCGTCGCCGGCAGTCCACAGCGCAACGCCCGACGCCGCCAGCACCCAGGGTGCCCTCTGGCCACTGGGGGAGCAGCGTGCGCGGTACGCCAGCGCGCCGGCGCAGGCGGCGCCGAAGGCGTCGTAGACCCAGTTCTGCGCCGAGCCGTCGACCAGGTAGTAGACGACCAGCAGCGCGACGCCCGCCGCGCCGAACGCCGCTGCCCTCCGCGTTTGGGCTGGCCCAGCCGTTCCCACCTGAGGGACATCGGCACGCTGACGCGGCGTCGTTAGGTAATGGACGACTGTCCGGGCCTTACGGCTCGACCACGATCTTGCCGAACAGCTCCCCTTCGGCCATCGCCGCCAGGCCCGCCCGTACGTCGGCGAGCGCGACCGTGCGGTCGATGGTGGGTTTGACGCCCCTGGCGGCCATGAAGGTGAGCATGTCGTCGAGCTCGTCCCGGGTGCCCATCGTCGAGCCGATCACGTTGAGCTGGAGGAAGAAGATCCGGCGCAGGTCGCTGACGGCCTCGTGCCCCGAGGTCGAGCCGGTCACGACGAGCCGGCCGCCTGGGCGCAGCGACTTGAGCGAGTGCTCCCAGGTCGCCCTACCGACCGACTCTATGACGGCGTCGACGCGCTCTGGCAGCCGCGCGCCCGACTCGAACGCCTGCTCGGCTCCGAGTGCCACCGCCCTGGCGCGCTTGTCCTCGTCGCGCGAGGTCGTCCACACGCGCAGGCCGGCGGCCGCGCCGAGCTGGATCGCCGCGGTGGCGAGCCCGCCGCCGGCGCCCTGGACGAGCACGGTCTCGCCGGGGCGGCAGGCGCCGCGTACGAACAGCATCCGGTACGCCGTCAGCCATGCCGTCGCGACCGAGGCCGCCTCGGCCCAGCTCAGGCCGGGCGGCTTTGGCACGAGGTTGCGGCGGGGGACCGCGACGCGCTCGGCGAGCGTCCCCTGGTGCAGCTCCGACAGCAGCGTGCGGCGGGGGTCGAGCGTCTCGTCGTCGCGCCAGTCGCCGGAGCTGATGACCGAGTGGATGACCACCTCGTTGCCGTCCGGGTCGGTGCCAGCCGCGTCGGTGCCCAGGATCATCGGCAGCCGGTCCGCGGGAAGGCCGACCCCGCGCAGCGACCAGAGGTCGTGGTGGTTGAGGGACGCCGCCCTGACGTCGACGGTCACCCAGCCGTCGGGCGGCGCGGGCTCCGGGCGCTCGGAGACCTCGAGGTTGTCCAGCGGATCCTCCGCGTCGAGGCGCGCGCAGTAGGCGGCGAGCACTAGTGCTCGGGGTCGCGATCGACGGCTTCCAGTCGCGCAGCGCGCACCCAGCCCGAGAGCCTCTCCTCGCGCGCGGGCGCGCGCGCCGTGTCGCGCAGGAACTGCTCGATCGCGGCGATCATCGCCGCGGCTTCCTCAGGCGCGGGGCCATTCACGGCGGCCCATACTATGGAGGCATGCCCACGAGAGACCAGGTCCTCGAGGCCCTCAAGGCCGTCATCGATCCCGAACTGCGCCAGGACATCGTCACGCTCGACATGGTGCGCTCGATCGAGATCCACACGACCGGTGTCGTGGACGTGACCGTCTCGCTGACGACGCCGGGGTGCCCGATCCGCAACACCTTCCAGGCCAACGTCACCGACGCCGTGCGCTCGCTCGAGGGCGTCACCGGCGTCAACGTGGACTTCGACGTCCTCTCCGAGGATGAGAAGCGCAAGCTCCAGGTCAAGCTCGGCCGTGGCGGGGGTCTCCCGGACGGGTCGATGGCGCGGGTCAAGAACGTCATCTGCGTCGGCTCCGGCAAGGGCGGCGTCGGCAAGTCGTCGGTGACCGCGAACCTCGCCGCCGCGCTCGCCGCCGAGGGCAAGCTCGTCGGCGTGCTCGACGCCGACGTCTGGGGCTACTCGATCCCGCGCATGTTCGGTCTCGGCTCGGATCGTCCCGCCGTGTCGCCCGAGCGCAAGATCGTCCCGCCGGTCGCGTACGGCATCAAGGTCATGTCGATCGGGTTCTTCCTCGACGAGGACGCCGCCGTCGTCTGGCGCGGGCCGATGCTGCACAAGGCGCTCACCCAGTTCCTGCGTGACGTCGAGTGGGGCGAGCTCGACTATCTGCTCGTCGACCTGCCGCCGGGCACCGGGGACGTCTCGATGACGCTCGCCGAGCTGCTGCCGCAGGCCAAGTTCCTGATCGTCACGACACCGCAGCCGACCGCGCAGAAGGTCGCCCGCCGCGCCGCCGAGATGGCCGACAAGGTCCGGCTCGAGGTCGCCGGCGTGGTCGAGAACATGAGCGGGTTCACGACCCCGGGCGGCGAGCGCTTCCAGATCTTCGGCGAGGGCGGCGGGCAGGAGCTCGCCGACGAGATCGGCGTGCCGATGCTGGGCAAGGTGCCGCTGACGATGCCGCTGCGCGCGCAGTCCGACGCCGGGGTCCCGCTCGTGATCGAGGATCCGGACGACCCGGCGGCCCAGGCCCTGCGCCAGCTCGCGCGCGGTGTCGTAGCGCTGTCGCCGGTGGCGCTGCCGACGCTGCCGATGCTCGAGGTCGTCGCGCCGAAGACGACGGGCATCAGCCTGCCGATGGCCGGCTAGCCGACTACGGGTTCTTGAAGTAGTCCGCGTTCATCGGGATGTACTTCTGCCACTCGTCCGGGACCTGGTCCTCGGCGAAGCACGCGTCCACCGGGCAGGCCTCGACGCACGCGTCGCAGTCGATGCATTCCTCGGGATCGATGTAGAGCATCTCGACCTTGTCGTAGTCGGGCTCGTCCGGGGTCGGATGGATGCAGTCGACCGGGCACACCTCCACGCAGGAGTTGTCCTTCGTGCCGATGCAGGGCTCGGTGATGACGTAGGCCATAGGTGGTTGCCATTCTGCCAAAGGGGATGCGTGGATAGCCTGACGTGCGCGTGTTGTTGCTCACAGGAGCCACCGGACGCGTCGGATCGGCGCTGCTGCGCCGGCTGGTCGCCACTCCTTCCCCGGTGCGCTGCCTCGTGCGCGACCCGCGCCGGCTGGGCCCCGAGCGCGTGCGGGTGCAGATCGCGCTCGGCGACCTCGGCGACCCGGCGTCCTTCCGGCACGCGCTGCGCGGGGTGCGCACCGTCGTCCACCTCGCCGCCACCGAGCGCGACCAGGCGCAGGCGACGATCGAGGAGATCAACGGCGTCGCCACCTGGCGGCTGCTGCGCGCGGCCGAGGCGGCGGGAGTCGAGCGTTTCGTGTTCCTCTCGCCGCTGGGCGCAACGCGCCACCACCGCTCGCGCGTGCACCGCACGAAGGCGCTCGCCGAGCAGGCCGTCGCCGACTCCGAGCTCCAGACCACGATCCTGCGCTGCTCGCTGATCTACGCGCCGGGGGACACCAAGCTCGCCCTGCTCGAGGCGCTGGCGCTGCTGCCCGTCGTCCCGGTGACGGCGACGATGGGTCGCGCGCGTGTGCAACCGGTCTGGGCCGACGACGTCGCCGCATGCATCGCGGCCGTCCTCGAAGCTCCTGACCCGCCGGCGGCCCTCGAGATCGCCGGCCCGGAGACGCTCACGTTCCGGCAGGCGGTGGCACACGCGCTGGCCGCGGCGGGGCGGGAGCGCCGGCTCGTCACGGTCCCCACCAACCTGCTGCTGCGCGCCCTGCACGCCTACGAGTCGGTGACGGGACCGGTAGCGGTGGCGACGCGCTCCGAGGCCGAAGCCGCCGTCACGACCATGCTCTCGGCGCGCGGGGTGGCCGACGCTCGGTCGCTCGGCGTCGACCCCCTGCCGATCGCCTCAGTGCTGGCCGCTTAGGAGGCTTGACACGACCGGCCACGGCCGTGTCACCTCGAGCTGGCGCGCGACCTGCAGCAGCGTGTCCTCGTGCAGCGGCCGGCCCACGAGCTGCACCCCCACCGGCAGGCCGTCGCTGGCGATACCGGCCGGGACGGTGATCGCCGGCTGGCCGGTGACGTTGAACAGGCCGGTGTACGGCGCGAACTCCATCGCGCGGTCGAAGGCGGCGAGCGGATCCTGGTCGTCGCCGAAGCCGGTGAGCTCGCCGAGCGCCGGCGGCCGTCCGGCGATCACCGGCATGACCATGAGGTCCCAGTCCGCCCAGAACTCCACGACGCGACGGCAGTGCTGCTGGAGCAGCGTCATCGAGCCCAGGAAGGTGATCGACGACGCCTTGTTCGCCTTGGCGAGGAACGCGGCTGAGAGCGGCTCGATCTCGTCGGGGCCCGCCGCGCGACCGGCCAGCAGCTGGGCGTGCGCGATCGCCAGGCCGATGTTGGTCGCGTAGATGTTGTGGAACAGCGGCAGCGTCTCCTGGTTGGGGAAGGCCACCTGGACCGCCTCGACCTCGTGGCCGAGCTGCGCCAGCGTCATGGCGGTGTCATTGACGGCCTCGCGGTGCGCCGCCGCAAGCGGGATCTCGAGAGCGTTGTCGGTGACGACGTTGATGCGCAGGCTGCCCGGCTCGCGGTTGACGGCGGTCGTGTACAGCACCTCGGGCGGTGGCGCCCAGCTCGCGTCGCCCGCCTCGTAGCCCGCGAGCACGTCGAGCGCCGCGGCGGTGTCGAGGACCGTGCGCGAGAGGACCCCGTCGCTGACGATGAAGGAGTCGCCCAGGTCGGGCCCCCGCGAGATGCGGTTCCGGCTCGGCTTGAGGCCGACGAGTCCACAGCAGGCGGCGGGAACGCGCAGCGACCCGCCGCCGTCGTTGCCGTGGGCGAGTGGGAGCATCCCGGCGGCGACGGCCACACCGGCCCCGCCCGACGAGCCGCCGGGAGAGTGGTCCGGGTTCCACGGGTTGCGCGCCGGCGGCCGGTAGCGCGGTTCCGCCGTGGGCAGGATCCCGAACTCCGAGGACTTGGTGACCCCGACGATGACCGCGCCCTCCCGCCGCAGGCGGCGCACCAGGTAGGCGTCGTGATCGGCCACGTGGCCGTCGAGCAGGCCCGAGCTGTAGTCCATCGTCCACCCGGCCGCCGGCGTGTCGCAGTGGACCGAGATCGGGACGCCGGCGAACAGCCGCCGGTCATCCGGCGCGACGCGTCCCGCCTCCGCCACCGCGCGGTCGCCGTCGACCTCGACGAACGCGCCCAGTTCGCCGTCGAGCGCCTCGATGCGCCGGATCGCCGCCTCACAGGCCTCGACGGGCGACAGCTGTCGCTCGCGCATCAGCGCTCCGAGCTCGACCGCCGACAGGAACGCGAGGTCTTCCAAGGAGCCGCGAAGGCTACCGATGCGGGAGAATGGGAGCGAACGCTTCCCGAGTTTCGAAAGGCCCATCATGAGCGAAGTCCAGTCCGGTCTCGAAGGCGTCGTCGCCTTCGCCACCGAGATCGCCGAGCCAGACAAGGAGGGCGGCGCCCTCCGCTACCGCGGCTACGACATCGAGGATCTGGTCGGGCACGTCCCCTTCGAACAGGTGTGGGGGCTGCTCGTCGACGGTGAGTTCGAGCCCGGCATGCCGCCGGCCGAGCCGCATCCTCTGCACTTCCGCTCGGGCGATCCGCGAGTGGACCTGCAGTACGCGCTGGCTCTGCTCGGCCCGGAATGGGGGTTCAAGCCGGTCATCGACATCTCCGACGAGGAGTGCCGCGACAACCTCGCCCGCGCCTCGGTGATGGGGCTCTCGTTCGTGGCGCAGTCCGCGCGCGGCGCCGGCAAGCCGCCGGTCCCGCAGAAGGAGATCGACAAGTCGCGCAGCATCCCGGAGCGCTTCCTGATCCGCTGGCGCGGGGAGGCGGACCCCGACCATGTCAAGGCGATCGACGCCTACTGGATCTCGGCCGCCGAGCACGGCATGAACGCGTCGACGTTCACCGCACGTGTGATCACCTCGACCGGAGCGGACGTGGCGGCGGCGCTGAGCGGGGCCGTCGGCGCGCTCTCGGGCCCGCTGCACGGCGGCGCGCCGAGCCGCGTGCTGCAGATGCTCGACGATGTCGCCGAGACGGGTGACGCCGAGCGCTACGTCAAGGAGGCGCTGGACCGCGGCGAGCGCCTGATGGGCTTCGGCCACCGCGTCTATCGCGCCGAGGACCCGCGCGCGCGTGTGCTGCGCCGCACCGCCAAGCAGATCGGCGCGCCGCGCGTCGAGGTGGCGGAGGCGCTCGAGGAGGCCGCGCTGGCCGCGCTGGCCGAGCGCAGCCCGGACCGCGTGCTCGCCACCAACGTCGAGTTCTGGTCGGCGGTCGTGCTCGACTACGCCGACATCCCGCCGGAGCTGTTCACCCCGTTGTTCGCGTCGGCCCGAGTGGCGGGCTGGAGCGCGCACATCCTCGAGCAGAAGCGCGAGGGCCGCCTGATCCGCCCCACGGCCAAGTACGTCGGTCCGGGCCCGCGCGACCTCGAGGGAGCGCACGCGGGAGCCGTGGCTTGAACGCCGAGCTCGAGCGCATCGAGACGGCGGCCGTGGTCGACATGATGGCGGCCGCGCCGCCGCACCTGGGGTTCACCGCGGAACAGGTCGGCGGCGCCATGTGCCTGCGCGCCGGAGATGTTCCGGCCCGAGAGCTCAACGCCGTCCACGGGCCCATCGAGGACGTCGGTGCGGTGCTCGCCCACTACGAGGGCGGGATGCACATCGTCTGCGGCGACCACGACGGGCTCGAGGAGCACGGCTACACCCCCGGCTACGCCTGGATGAAGTTCGCTCGCCCTGCGGATCCGGATGCCGCGGCGCCGACGGCGCTTTCGATCGAGCAGGCCGGGCCACAGGCCGGGCTGGACTTCGCACTCCCCGTGCGCACCGCGTTCGGGATGCCGGAGTCCTTGGACGCCTGGCTGCGCGAGCTGCCGGGCCGGCCGGGCTGGACGTGCCTGGTCGCCTACGACGAGGGCGAGGCGGTCGGTGCCGGCGCCATGTTCACGGACGGCGATCACGCCTGGTGCGGGCTCGGCGGCACGCTTCCAGCGGCGCGTGGCCGCGGCGCGCAGTCGGCGATCCTCGCCGCCCGCGTGGCCCTCGCCGCCCGCGCGGGGGCGACGACCGTGAGCACCGAGACCGGCGTGCGCGAGGAGGGCCGGGCCGACCAGTCCTACCGCAACATCCTGCGCGCCGGCTTCGAGGAGGCCTACGCGCGCCCCAACTGGGACTCGCCCGCTTAAACGACGAGAGCCCGCACCAGGCGGGCTCTCGAGGTGTGACGTGGTCCGGAGGTCTGCGCTTGCGCCGACCGGAGGACGAATCCGTTACATCATCCCCGACATGTCGGGCATCCCGCCGCCGCCGCCCCCGTCCTTCTCGGGCACCTCGGCGACGATCGCCTCCGTGGTCAGGATGTTCTTCGCGATCGACGCGGCGTTCTGCAGCGCGGAGCGCGTGACCATCGCCGGGTCGATGACGCCCTCGGCGATGAGGTCGCCGTACTCGCCCGTCGCGGCGTTGAGGCCGTTCGAGCCCGTGGACTGCTTGACCTCGTTGACGACGACCGAGCCCTCGAGGCCGGCGTTCTCCGCGATCTGGCGGATCGGCTCCTCGAGCGCGCGCAGGATGATGCGCCCGCCGGTCTTCTCGTCCTCGCCGACGAAGGTGTCGAGGTCGATGGCCTCGGTCGCCCGCAGGAGGGCAACGCCGCCGCCGGCCACGATGCCCTCCTCGAGGGCGGCGCGGGTGGCCTGCAGCGCGTCCTCGACGCGGTGCTTCTTCTCCTTCATCTCGGTCTCGGTGGCCGCGCCGACCTTGACCACGGCGACGCCGCCCGACAGCTTGGCGAGGCGCTCCTGGAGCTTCTCGCGGTCGAAGTCGGAGTCGGTGTTGTCGATCTCGGTCTTGATCTGGTTGATGCGGCCCTTGATGGCGTCCCCGTCACCGGCGCCGTCGACGATCGTCGTGGTGTCCTTCGCCACGACGACGCGGCGGGCACGGCCGAGCTGCGAGAGCTGCGTGTTCTCGAGCTTGAGGCCCATCTCCTCGGTGATGACCTCGCCGCCCGACAGGATGGCGATGTCCTCGAGCATGCGCTTGCGGCGGTCACCGAAGCCCGGGGCCTTCACCGAGACGCCGGTGAAGGTGCCGCGGAGCTTGTTCACGACGAGCGTCGCGAGGGCCTCGCCCTCGACGTCCTCGGCGATGATCAGCAGCGGCTTGCCGGACTGGATGACCTGCTCGAGCACCGGGAGCAGGTCCCGGACGGAGCCGATCTTCTGGTTGGCGATGAGGATGTAGGGATCCTCGAGGACGGCCTCCATGCGGTCCTGGTCGGTGACCATGTAGGGCGAGATGTAGCCCTTGTCGAACTGCATGCCCTCGGTGAACTCGAGGTCCATGCCGAACGTCTGGCCCTCCTCGACGTTGACCACGCCGTCCTTGCCGACCTTGTCGATGGCGTCGGCAATGACGTCACCGATCTCCTCGTCGCCGGCGGAGATCGTCGCGACGCGCGCGATCTGATCCTTGCCGGAGACCTCCTTGGACTGGCCCTGGATGTTCTCCACGACCGCATCGACGGCCTGCTCGATGCCGCGCTTGAGGGCCAGGGGGTTGGCACCGGCCGTGACGTTCTTGAGGCCCTGGCGGACGATCGCCTGGGCGAGAACAGTCGCGGTGGTGGTGCCGTCGCCGGCTACGTCGTTGGTCGCCGTGGCGACCTCGCGGACGAGCTGGGCGCCCTGGTTCTGGAAGACGTCCTCGACCTCGATCTCGCGGGCGATGGTGACGCCGTCGTTCGTGATCGTCGGAGCGCCGAACTTCTTGTCGAGCACCACGTAGCGGCCGCGCGGGCCGAGCGTGACCTTGACCGCGTCAGCGACCGCGTCCACGCCCTGCTCGAGCGCCTTGCGGGCGTCGACGTCGTACTTCAGTTCCTTGTGAGCCATTGGTGATGACCTTTCTTACTTCTCGAGCTTGGCCAGCACGTCGGACTCGCGGAGCACGAGGAGGTCCTCCCCCTCGACCTTGATCTCCGTCCCGCCGTACTTGGAGTACAGGATCTCGTCGCCCTCGGCGACGTCGAGCGGAATGCGCTTCTCGCCCTCCTCGTCCCACTTGCCGTCGCCGACAGCCAGGACCTTGCCCTTCTGGGGCTTCTCCTTCGCGGTATCAGGGAGGACGATGCCGGAAGCGGTCGTCTCGTCCTCGTCGATGGCCTGGACGATCAGCCGATCGCCCAAAGGCTTGAGCTTCATTGCGTGGAACCCTCCACTCGGTGGTTTACTAGCCGTCTGCGGTTGGCACTCTCAAAGCAGGAGTGCCAACGCTGTAGCCGCAGTATAGGACGCCTGGCACTCTCCTGTCCAGAGTGCCAGCGAGGGTAGGGGTATCGAACCCCGGGACTGCTGCCGATACGGGAAGCGATGCGGCAACTCTCATCCACCTCGAACCTCGTTCTCGCGTTGCTGGCCGGGCTCGGCCTGCTGGCGTCGCTCGGCACGAACTGGTTCGCCGCGCCGGCGACGGACCCCAACACCACCGACGGGCCGGTGGAGCGCGCGGCGTTCCAGGTCAGCCACGTCTTCTCCACCAGTGCCAAGGGGCAGATGACGGGCTCGGATGCGCTCGGCGGCGGGCAGACGGTCGTCTTCGTGGTCGTGGCCGTGATCGTGCTGCTCGCGTTCGCGGTCTCCGTGCCCGCATGGCGCCGCCAGGCCGAGGATCTGCTCCAGTTCGCGGCGCTGGCCGCCCCGGTCGCGCTGATCATCGTCGCGGTCGCGCACCCCGGAACCGGCACCGTGCCGGTGACCGTCCACTACGGCTTCATCGTCAGCCTCCTCGCCACGCTGCTGATGGCGAGCGCCGCGTGGCAGGTGGCGCACATGCGCGAGAAGCCCAAGGCGCGCACGCCGGCGCGCGCCCGCACGGCGAGATAGTCCCCGTCAGTTCTGTGCGCCGCCGACGCCGCGCAGGTGATCGCGGTAGTCGGGGGGGTGCTCGACGATGCGGCTGAAGCGCACGACCGTCACGGTGTCGTCCACGGTCACGTCACGCCCGTAGATCTGCTCGAGGAAGTGCATCAGCTCGTCCGTGCGGCGGAACTCGGGGTTGTCGTGCTCGATGTCGCGCGGCGAGAGCTCTGAGACCTTCTTGACCTCGACGTTGTCGATGACCGCGTTGAAGACCTTCTCGCGCGGCGAGTACTGGTAACCGACGGTCACCATCACGACCTGATTCTTGCGGTACTTGTGCCGCTTGTCGCCGAGCCGGATCGTGGCGGTCTTGCGGCCGCGCTTCATCTGGTCGGCGAAGATCTGCGAGTAGAAGTTCAGCGCCTGCACGCGGCCGGACTCTATCTGTCGTCTGCGGCGATGATCTTGATGGCGTTCTCGACTATGTCGCGCTCGCCGGGGTAGGTCAGCTCGTTGCGGGCGCGCTCGAGCGGCAGCCAGCGCGCCTCGGTGACCTCGTGGTCGTGGTCGTCGAGCGAGCCCGCGACGTAGTCGAGCAGGTAGAAGGTCACGGTCTTGCGGACCCGGCGGCCGCTGCGGCGGTAGAAGTAGACGACGTCGCCGAGCGGCGCGCGAACGGTGCCGACGAGGCCGGTCTCCTCGCGCACCTCGCGGGCGGCGGTGTCCTCGGGGCCCTCGCCCTGCTCGGGGCCGCCCTTGGGCAGCGCGAGCGCGCGCTTGCCGCGTGGGACGATCGCCGCGATCTCCTCCCCGCGGACCACGACGCCGCCGTAGGAGTGCTCCGTGAGCGTCCGGCCGCCGGGGCGCCGGCGGTGCCGGTGCTCAGAAGACATATCGCTGGAGCGCCCCCGGATCGTGAACGATCAGCCGGCCGCGGCCCTGCGAGACGATGCCGGCACGCTCGAGCACGGCGAGGAAGCGGCTGGCCGACTCGCGGCTGGAGCCGGCGAGCTGCGCGACGTCGGCCTGCGTGGCGACGACCAGCACGTCGCCGTCCGCCGCGCCGGTCTCGTCCTGGGCCTGGCGCACGAGGTCGCCGAGCACCGTGGCGACCCGGCTCTGGACGGTCTGGAAGGACTGGCGGGCGAGGCGCTCGTTGGCCTCCCTGAGGCGGCGGCCGAGCGCAACCACCAGCGCGACCGCGATGTCGGGGTGCCGGCGCATCAGGCTGCGCATGTCGTTGCCGAGGATGGCGACGACCTCGAGGTCGTCGATCGCCTCGACGGTGGCCGAGCGCCGCTCGTCGGAGAACATCGCCAGCTCGCCGAAGATGTCGCCCGGCCCGAATGTGGCGAGCGTGATCTGGCGGCCGTCGGAGTGCTCTCTCAGGGCCCGGGCGTGGCCCTTCCAGACCACGTAGCAGGTGTCGGAGTCGTCGTTCTCGCGGAAGACGACCTCGTGCGGGGAGAACGCTCGCGGAACGGCCACCCCCGCCACCCGTTCGAGGTCGGCGGGGGTGAGCGTCTCGAAGGCCGGGACCTGGCCCAGGAGCTCGATGGTCTCCTGGGTCGTCGCGGCCATGCGCGTATTTCTACCGGCTCACACCGCGTCGAGCACCCGATCGCGCCCGCGCTTGCCGGTGAAGCGCTGCGCCAGGAGGGCCAGGAGCGTGAGCAGCCCGAGCGGCAGCAGGACGGAGCCGACGACGACGACCACACCCGCGGCGACCTCGAGCACGCGGCCGGCGTCGCGTATCGCGTCGGCCGGCGTCCACTTGCCGTCCTCCGCGGGGCCGACCACGTTCTTCTTCGGCTTGGCGGTGAGCGTCACGCTGACCTGCGCGAACTGCGCGCGCCGCACGACCTTCGCAAGGCTGGTCCTGTAGGACTGGATCGCGCGGGAGACGTCGCGCAGGCGCGCCTTGATGCTCTCGATCTCGGCCGTCGTGTCGGCCTCGGCGAGCTGGACCAGCAGCGCCTTGCGCTCCGCCGCCGCCTCCTGGAGCCGCTCGCGCGCGACGTTGCGCTCGGCGGTGATGTCCTGCGAGCCCTGGGTGCGCTCGGAGACGTGCGCGAGGCGGCTCAGCCGCGCCAGCGCGTCGTTGAGCCGGTCGACGGGGACCCGCAGCACGAAGTCGCCGCCGCCCCCCTCGCCGTCCGTGGCGCGGACGCTGGAGGAGACCACGAAGCCGCCGACCTGGTCGGCCACGCCGAGGACGCGGTCGCCGGTGTCGGCGATCTCCTTGGCGGGCGCGACGAGCGTCAGCGCGGCGCTCTGCTCCTGCACGCGGCCGCGCAGGACGCCGGCCCGCGCCGCCTTCGGCGCCACCGCTGCGGCGCTGGAGTCCGCGGACACGGGCGGTGCCTGCTCGGTGGTCGGCTGGTCGGCCTCGGGGACCGCGGACAGAGCGGTTCCGCCTCCGGAGCCGGACGAGTCGACCATCGTGGGCTCGTCGCTGGACAGGCCGCCGACCGCGATGGCGATCGCCGCCAACCCCGTCGCCGGAACGGCGATGTAGGGCAGCGCGACCCGCCAGCGCCGCCGTGGCTTGGCGAAGCCGGCGGCGGCGCGGGCGTCGAGCTCGCGGGCGAAGCCCGGGTCGATCTCGGGGCGCTCCTCTTCGAGCGCGCGGATGATGTCGTCGAATTCGGTCATGAGGTCAGGCATCGATGGCCTCCCGGAGCTTCGTCATGGCGCGGTGGAGCATGGTCCCCGCGTTGGTGGGAGTGGTGCCGAGGACGCGCGCGACCTCGGCCGTGTCGAGCCCGGCGTGGAAGCGCAGGGCGATGATCTCGCGGTCGCGGACCTTCAGCTTGGCGAGCGCCTCGCGAACCATTGCCCGGTCAAGGATCGCTACCGAGGGGTCAGTCCCCCCAGTAGCAGGCGGGTCGGCTACGAGGGTCGCGTGGCGCTTGCGCCGGCGCAGCTCGTCGAGCGCCGCGTGGCGCGCGATGCCGAACAGCCAGGCGCGCTCCGTGCCGCGATCTCCGTCGTAGCTCTTCTGCCGCCGGTAGGCCCGCTCGAACGCCGCCGCCGTCACGTCCTCGGCTGCCGCGCGGTCGCGCAGCAGCGTGGCCACGTACGCGAAGATGTCGTCGCGGCTGGATCGATAGAGGGCGTCGAAGTCCAGCACGGGCGCCGACCGGGATGCGGTGAGGGGAAGGGTCAAGGTGCTGGTCACGCCGACACTACGGCGGAGCGCGGAGATCCGTCACAACAGTTGTCGCCGCGAGCCCGACCGGGCAGAGTGGCGCCGGTGAGGGCGCTGTTCACCACGCAACCCGGCTTCGGGCATCTGAACCCGTTCCTGCCGTACGCCGTCGCGCTGCGCGACGCGGGGCACGAGGTGCGGTTCGCGACAGCGCCGGCGTTCGCCGAGGCGGTCGAGGCCCACGGCTTCGACTGCGTCGGACTCGGGGAGGACTTCACCTGGGAGCGGGCGCACGAGTACTTCCCCGAGAGCATCGAGGCGGCGAAGCGCGGCCGCGGTGTCGACTACGCCATCTTCGACATCGGCTGGAAGCGCTGGGGGCCGAAGGCCGCGCGCGACCTGATCGCGTTGTTCGAGGAGTGGCGGCCCGATCTGATCGTCCGGGAGTTCGGCGAGAACGGCGCCACGCTCGCGGGCGCGCACGCGGGCATCCCGGTCGTGTGTGCGGCGTGGACGGCGCTGCCCACCGACGCGCGCGCCTGGTCGCACGCATGGGACTGGGATCGCTGGGTGGGCGCCTACGCGACTGCCGCGCGCGAGCTGGGGATGCCCGAGAGGGATCCGATGGAAGTCTGGGCCGAGCAGCTCGTGCTCAGCGCGCTTCCCCCGTCGTGGTTCGGCGACAGTGCGCGCTCGGCGCGGCTGCGCCATTTCCGGGTGGAACCAGCAGAGGGCCCCGCCGCGCCCCCGCCGGAATGGCTAGCGGCGGCCGGCCGCGAGCGCCCGCTCGTCTACGCGACGCTGGGCACGGTGTTCAACCGGTTGCGCCGGGTGCGCTCCGCGATGCTCGCGGCGCTGGCCGAGGTCGACGCCGACGTCCTCATGACGGTCGGGCGCGACGTCGAACCGGCGGAGGTCGGTGCCGTGCCGCCCAACGTACGGGTCGAGTCCTTCGTCCCCCAGTCGCAGGTGCTCAGCCGGGCCGATCTGGTGGTCAGCCATGCCGGCCTGGGCACGATGCTGGGCGCGATCTACCACGGCGTGCCGATGGTCGTCATCGCCGTCGGCGGCGACCAGCCGGTGAACGCGGTGCGCGCGGCCGAGGCCGGGCTCGGACGAGCGCTGACGCTCGACCAGGCGCTGCCAGGCGCGCTGGAGGCGGCGATCGACGCCACGCTGGCCGACGCCGGCATGCGCGAGCGAGCGCTCTCCGTCCGGGAGGAGTGCGCGGCCATGGCGCCCCTGGACGCCGTCGTCGACCTCCTCGAGCGCGAGGTCGCCGTCTGACCGCGCCGCGAGGCAAACCGCAACGTTCGCGTCCGAACGGCGTTTCAGCACGTGCCCATGAAGCACCGATCCGCTCCCATCGCGATCGGCGGCGTTGCCGCTGCCATCGTCCTCGGCGCCTCCGCCGGCGGCTCGCCGCCCGAGCCGGTCGCCAAGAAGGACCGCGGCCACAAGCCGCAGCGCACCAATCTGGACTCATCGCCGGACCTGTGGGCGACGATCAACGTCTGCGACGTCCCGGAGCAGCCCAACACGATCGGCATCCGCGGCTCGATGCCCGGCCTGGGCCACAGGCGCGCACGCCTTGCGATGCGCTTCCAGGTCCAGTACAAGGCCAAGGCCGACGGCGACTGGCACAACGCCGGAGAGGGTGCGGACTCCGGCTGGCACAACGTCGGTCGCACGGCCCGCCAGGTGGTCGAATCCGGCCAGAACTTCACCTTCGAGCCCCCGACGGACGGCGGCTCGCACCTGCTGCGCGGCTCGGTCCGGTTCCGCTGGTATCGCAAGGGCAGAGTCGTCGCCCGCGCCCGGCGCTACTCCGAGGCGGGGCACCGCAGCACCGCCGGTGCCCAGCCCAAGGGCTACAGCGCCGCCCAGTGCGAGATCACCCCGCCGTGACCGCGCGCGTGTCGCGCAAGGACCGATATTTCAAGCCTCAGGCGACTCACTCGTGAAGAGGCGGGGGTCGTTGGTGATCACGCCGGTGACGCCGAGGGCGGCGAGGCGGTCGATCAGGCGCGCGTCGTCGACGGTCCAGGCGTAGAGCTCCCCGCCGGCGTCCCGGACGGTGCGGACCAGGCGCGGGGTGATCAGGCGCCAGTAGGCCATGATCGCGTCGCAGAACCCGGCGCGCAGCTCGATGGCGGCGCGGCGCGGGAAGGTCTGGCGCGCGGCGGCGAGGAGGGCGAGGGCGGGGAGCCGGTGCAGGCGCGAGTTGGTGTAGTCGCGCTTGGCCTTCGGCACCGACCACCCGAGCGGGATCTGCGGGTCGAGCGCGCGCACACGGCGCAGGCTGACCCGCTCCATGCTCGAGATCAGCACGCGGTCGAGAAGGCCATGGCCGGCCAGCGCGGCGAGCACGCGCTCCTCGTAGCCGGCGAGCTTGAGGTCGACGTCGAGGCGGACGGCGGCGAAGGGCGCGCTGCACAGATGCGCCAGGCCGTCCTCGAGCGAGGGGGCGCTGCGCACGTCGTGGGTGTAGTCGTGCGCGAGGACCAGCCGCGAGCCGGCGCGGTCGGTGGGGTCCTCGGGGAGGACGTCGAACTCGATCATGTCGACGCCGGCGGCGATCGCGGCGTCGAAGGAGCCGAGCGTGTTGCCCGGCGCGATCAGGTCGGCCCCCTTGTGGCCGACGCGGATCAGCGCTGACACCCCGGACACCAGAACAGCGGCCGGTTGTCGTCGCCCTGCGTGCCACCGCGCAGGACCGTCCCGCAGCGCGAGCAGGCGACGCCCGCTCGGCCGTAGACGTTGACGTGCCGGCTCTGCAACCCGTCGAGCGCGGACTGCTGCATGAGCGGACGCACGGCCGTGCATAGTCGCAGCGCCTCCTCGTCGGAGACCGTGTTCGTGGCCCGCCACGGGTCGACCTGCGCCCGCCAGCACGCCTCGCTGCGCCACACCGTGCCCATGCCGGCGACGATGCGCTGGTCGAGCAGCGCGTCGGCGATGGGCCGGGTCGGGTCGTCCTCGCGCAGCCGCCGCAGATAGGACTGCTCGTCGAACGGCTCCGTGCCCACGACATCCGGTCCGAGCCCCGCGATGCGCTGGTCGAAGCGCGTGCGCGAGTCGGTCATCAGCTCCAGCACCGGCCCGTCGAACTGGATCACCTCGTGATCGCCGCGGCGCAGGACGAGCCACGCCCGTCGGGGATGCCGCCGCCACCTGCCGCCCGCCTCCGTCACCTGCCACGACCCCGTCATGCGCAGGTGCGAGTGGATCGTCAGCCCGCCCTCGAACCGCAGCAGCAGGTGCTTGCCGCGCGCCTCCACCGCCCGCACGACGCGGCCCCCCAGCCGTTCCGGCCAGCGGTCGCGTGCGAAGCGCCGGTGCGGGGTGCGGATCTCGTCCGGCGTTCGCCCCTCGAGCACGGGCCGGATCCGGTTCGCCGCGTAGTGGATCGTGTCGCCCTCGGGCACGCAGCCGAGGGTACGGACGCGGCTAGCTGTAAGTACCAGGCACGTTGTTCCGAGTTCGCGCTGCTCGTTCCGCGCCGGCGGATCGGTGGCCGGAACCGATGCCGACTGCGCCGGTGAGGGGATCGGGACCAGTCGCGCCTGGTGACTCAGGCCCGCTGTGGCGGGCGAGATCCGAGCGCCCTGGAGAGAAACCACCCCTATGCGGGGTGAAATGCTCCGGACCCGGTCGGACCTCCCCCTCATGCGCCGTCAGACCACTCAACGCGAGCTGGCCCGGCGGCGAGCGGCGAGCGCAGCGGATGGCGACGGACCCCGAACAACGTGCCTGGAACTACAGCTAGCGACCGGTGTAGCGCGCCACCTGGACCTGGTGCGGGGGCGGCATGGCGCCGCCGGCGACGACCGGCTTGATCCCCTGGAGCAGGACGTCGTTGAAGAACGCGGGCGACCCGCCCGACGAAACCTCGGCCGCGCCCCCGGGGGCGAACGCGGTGTCGGGCTGGCCGGTGTTGGTGACGCGCCCGAGGATGCCGCTCCCCGTGCCGCTGCCCAGCGTGCTGCCGGCGAAGACGACGCTTCCGTCGGTCTGGCGGGCGATCCCCCCCGCCTCGCACCCCTGCGGCATGGTGATGGTCGTGGTCCCCCCGCTGCCGTAGCTCGGGTCGAGAGCGCCGCCTGCGAGCAGACGGCCGACGCCGCACTGGTTGACCGGCGACGCGGAGGACTGCCCCGCGATGATCACCTCGCCGTTGGGGGCGCCGATGAGGTCCTGCACCAGCACCAGCCGCTGCGCCGGGGTGGTGGCCGTGCCGCCGGTGCCGTACCCGGCGGCCAGGCCGAAGTCGGCCTGCCCGTTCGCCGGAACGAGCTTGAAGACGCGCCCGCCCGGGGTCTGGCCGAAGCTGTGGCCGCCGACGTAGAGCGCCGTGACGGCATCGCCGCTGGTCTCCACGAACACCGAGGTGGCCTCGCAGAACCCGGTGGCCACCTGGTCACAGGCGCTCTCGGGCAGCACGATGACCGCGCTGCCGCCGTTGAAGCTCGTATCGGGCGTGCCGTCGGCGTTGAGGCGCGCGACGAACGGCAGCTGCCCGCCGTTGGCGGACCGGCCGCCCACGACGATCACCTTGCCGTCCGGCTGCAGCGCCAGGTCCTGGCCGGTCGTCTGCACGCTGTCGGGCACGTCGATGGCTCCGATCCCCGCACCGCCGAACGCGGTCGGGGTCCCGTCGGGGTTGAGCTCGTAGACCCTCGCCTCGACGTCGAGCCCTCCCGTGCGATCTCCCGTGAGGAGGATCCGCCCGTCCGGTCGCACCACCACGGCACCGGCCCCGCCCGAGCTGCCGGACTCGACGAGCACGAGCCGGCCGGGCTGGCTCGAGCCGCCGTTGAAGGAGGGGTCGAGCTTGCCGTTGGCGTCATAGCGCACGACGATCCAGTCATAGGTCGGACCCGAGCGCTCGCGCCCGCCGACCACGACGAGCTTGCCGTCGGGCTGCGTCGCGATCGCGCTGCCGTAGGCGCTGAGCTGGGTGTCCTGCTGGGAGAACGGCGTCAGCGTGAAGCCCCCCGTGCCGAAGGTGGGATCGAGCGCGGTGGCCGCCGTCGTCGGCGGGTTCGGCTGCGGCTGACCCGCCCGCAGGTCGAAGCGCGGGACGACGGTCGTCGCCTTCTCGGGCTTCGTGGCGTCGATGCGGACCAGGCAGCGCCGCAGGCCGGCGGTCTCGAGCCTCGTGCACTGCGTCCAGTCGAAGAACGTCGAGTTCGACGCCGGCTTGGGCGTCAGCCACACCTGGCTGCCGGAGGTGAAGAAGTGCGAGCACGTCGGAGGGCACGCGATGCCGGGCACGTCGCTGGCCACCGTGCCCGTCCCGGTGCCGGTCGGCGCGACGGTGATCGGGCGTCCGGGGATCTGGTCGCTTGGCAGCCGGGGCGTCTCGATGGCCGCCTGCTGCGACGAGTTCGCCGTGTCGCGGATGACCACCTGCTGCTGCGAGATGCGCGGGCGGCGCACCTTGACGAACTTGGCCTCGGTCTTGGCCGCCGCCGCATAGGTGTCGGGCACGGCCAGCGGCAGCCGCTCCGCGACCGACTTCCAGCGCTTGGCGAGCTTCGGGTTGCCCAGCTCGCGGGAGATGAAGCGGGTCACGACCGGGCTGCGCTTGGCGGCCTGGTAGGAGACGGCGTCGGTCATCGTGCCGAACAGCAGTCCGAACATCGCTCGGGCGTCGGCGTTGAGCTTGGAGCCGCCCCGGTGGATCTTGCCGCGCCGCGCCGCGCCGGTCTGCGCGAAGCGGCCGCCGCGGTCCTCCGGGTGGTGCGCAGCGGCGAGCGCGAGCGAGGCCGCGAGCTCATTGAGGTAGCGCGTCCAGTTCCCCACGGCCGTCGACAGGATGTTCCGGACGGAGAAGATCGTCGCCGCGCCCCGCTTGGAGACGCGCTTGACCCAGAACGATGACTTCAGCGCGGTTCCGTTGGCGATCGTGAAGGTCACCGCGCCGCGCTTGGGTCCTGCGCCCTTGCGTCGCGTGATGAAGAGCGCGACGTTGCGCACCTTCGGCCCCTTGCCGCCCGCGCGGGCGGAGAAGACGTAGATCTTCGTCCGCTTGCGCAGCTGCTTGTACCGCGGCGTCGTCGCGTCGACGCGCAACCCGCCGAGCGTCTCGCGGAACGCCAGCGTGCGCGGGCGCCGGGGTGACGGCCTTCCCTTGCCGAGCTTGACCTGCACCACGCCGTAGCTGACGTCGCCGGCACTCGGTAGCGGGATCGTGACCTTGGTCCGCGCGTGCGCCGGCGCGGCGGCCCCGAACACGGCGAGAGCTCCCGCCGCGATGAGCGCGCAGCGCCAGGTGTCCGACATCCATGTCCTGCGCATCTCTCGGTCCATCGCCCGAAGATGGCAGGCCCGGGCACGCACGCCCGGTCCGTCAACGGGCAGCCCCCCTATTGCCTGACCAATGGTGTGAGCTAGGTGTAGGACCCAGGCACGTTGTTCGGGCGGGTGCGCGTTCAGCGCTTGCCTGGCGATCACCGTGGCCGTGTCCGACGGCGCCGGTAAGGCGAGGGGTGCGGGCGCTCCGGCGGTCGACCGTGGCGCCTATTACATCCAGTGGGTGTAAGACAGACCAAGCTCGGTCCGACCGGCGCCGTTACCGCGCTGTCGGTCGCGGTCTGACGACTGCAGAGCTGGCGAGCTGCGCGCGCCGCGGCCGACGCAGGGCTCCGAACAACGTGCCTGGGAACTACAGCTAGGCACCGATGGTGAGCTTGCGCGGACCGCCGCGGAAGCCGAGCTCGATCAGAGCGTCCTCCCACTCCGATCCGACGACCGCCTCGCCGTCGATGCGCTCGAGCGCGAGGCGCTTGATGCGTCCGCGCAGGACCGTGTCGGCGAGCTCCGCGAGCGCGGGTGTGATCCGCTCGTCGAGCGCATCGACCAGGACCTGGAGACCCCTGCCGCCGCGCTCGACGTAGAGAACCGGGTCGCCGTCCGCGATCACGACGTAGGCGCCGGCGGTCCGTGAGGGCGAACGACCCTCGCGCTGGGGCCACTTCAGCACGGCGCCGTAGGGCTGCGCGGGGTCGGTCGCCGCGAGCACGGTCGGGCGCTCCTTGTCGTCGTCGCGCTGGGCCCGCAGGCGCTCGACGGCGCCGGGGAGCGCGAACTGCGCGCCGCCCAGGCCCTCGACGAAGTACCCGCGCCGGCAGGCGCCGAGCGTCTCCATCTGAACGAACGAGTCGTACAGGGTCGAGAAACCGCCGGGGATGCCCTCGGCGAGCACCTGCTCGCGCGTGACGATGCCGTAACGCTCGAGCAGCAGCTCAGCCTGAGCCCGCCGTTGCACTGAGGGGTCCGTCCCTTTTGTGAAGAAGAGGCTCTCGGTGAGCGACCAGCGGCCCTGGATCGCGGGCTGGGTACCGCGCCTGCGGGCGTTGAAGCGCGCGCGGCGTTCGTTGCGCGCCCGCTGAGACGCCTGCGTGAGCTTGGGGGAGCGCAGCGGCGCCCAGGCGTCGTTGGTCACCTCACCCGCCCACACCAGGTCCCACACCGCGCTCTGGATCTCCTCGGCGGGGGTCCCGGCGAGATCGACGAGCAGGTCGGTGAAGAAGCAGGCGCCGGCGCGCAGCCGGTCGCGCACCCGCTCGTGGATCTCGTCCTCGCATCACCACTCCGGCCTTGGGGGGACCGATCAAGCCGGCGTCCTCGCGGAAGTAGATGGCGACCCGGCCGCTCGAGCGTCCGAGCGCACCCGCGCCCACCCACACCAGCTCGCCCGCGGCGCAGAGCTGATCGAGCCATGCGGGCGAGTAGGCGCCGACCCGACGCGGCAGCACGTCACGCTCCCAGACCTCCGCGGGGAGGGCGATCCCCTGCAGCGGCACGAGCACCTCGCGCAGCCGGTCCACGCCGGCGCCGGTCGGTGGATGGCGATCGACGCCCTGCCAGCTCGGATAGAAGCGCGCCAGCGCGCGCTGGTCGGCCGGCTCGATCTCCTTGCGCAGCACCGCCAGCGAGGCGCGCCGCAGCCGCCGCAGCACGTCGGGATCGCACCATTCGCGCGTGGTGCCGCCCGGCCGCAGCTCACCGCGCACCAGCTCACCGTCGCGCTCGAGCCCGGCCAGGACGTCCTCGAAGTCGACGCCGTAACGTCGCTTGAGCGCGCTCGCCTCGAACGGCCCGTGTGTGCGCGCGAAGCGACGCGCGACGCGCTCGCGCGCATTCGGGACGTCTTCGAGGAACGCGGCCGGGACGCCGCCGGCGGGCATGACGCCGAAGGCGTCGCGGTACAGGCCCGCGTCCTCGGCCGCGATCCAGCGCTGCTCGCCGCCGAGCCGGATCTCGATGGCGCGGCGGTCGGCCTCCAGCGCGTCGATGAAGTCGCCCGTCGAGCGCGCCAGCAGTTCGGCCGTCGTGAGGTCGCCGACGCGGCGCAGCACGTCGTGGAGCGAGTCGGCGTGCTCGGCGCGCGTGCGCTCGCTCAGGCGCTGCAGGTCGGCCTCGACCTGATCCAGGGCGCCCGGGTCGATCAGGTCGCGCAGCTCCTCCTGGCCGAGCAGCTCGCGCAGCAGGTCGCGGTCGAGGGCGAGCGCGGCCGCCCGGCGCTCGGCGTTGGGCGTGTCGCCCTCGTACATGTACGTCGCCACGTAGTCGAACAGCAGCGACGACGCGAAGGGGGACGCCGTCGGCGTCTCGACCTCGACGACCGACAGCTCGCGCGAGTGCAGCTTCGTCAGCAGCTCGGTGAGACCGGGCAGGTCGAGCACGTCGCGCAGGCACTCGCGATAGGTCTCGAGCACGATCGGGAACTGGCCGTACTGCTTGGCGACCTCGAGCAGCGTCTGCGACTTCAGCCGCTGCTGCCACAGCGGCGTGCGCTTGCCCGGGTACGCGCGCGGGATCAGCAGCGCGCGGCCGGCGTTCTCGCGGAAGCGCGCGCCGAACAGCGCGGACCCTCCCAGCTCGCCGACCACGAGGTCCTCGAGCCGGTCGGGCTCGATCAGCATCAGCTCCGCCCCCGGTGGCTCGTCGGCGTCGGGCAGGTGAACGATGATCCCGTCGTCGCTCCAGATCGCGTCGGACTCGAGCCCGTGCTCCTCGCGGATGCGCGCCGACAGCGCAAGTCCCCACGCGGCATGGACCCGTCCCCCGTACGGCGACAGCACGCAGACGCGCCAGTCACCGATCTCATCGCGGAAGCGCTCGATCACCACGGTGCGGTCGGACGGGACCACGCGCGTCGCGGCCTGCTGCTCGCGCAGGAAGTCGAGGAGGTTCCGAGCCGCCAGATCGTCGAGGTCGTAGTCGCGCGCGAGCGTCTGCGCGTCCTGCTCCACCGCCCAGCGCGCGAACGCTCCGACCGCCTCGCCGAGCTCGCGCGGCCGGCCGACGCTGTCGCCGCGCCAGAACGGGACCGCGCCCGGCGCGCCCGGGGCGGGGGTCACGATCACGCGGTCGCGCGTGATGTCCTCGATCCGCCACGTGGACGCTCCCAGCAGGAACGTCTGGCCCGGCCGCGCCTCGTAGACCATCTCCTCGTCGAGCTCGCCCACCCGCCGGCCGTCCGGCAGGTTGACCGAGAACAGGCCCCGGTCCGGGATCGTGCCCGCGTTGGTGATCGCCAGCGCGCGCGCACCCTTGCGCGGGCGGATCGTCCCCGCCATCCGGTCCCACACGATGCGCGCCCGCAGCTCGCCGAACTCCTCGCTCGGGTAGCGGCCGTCGAGCATGTCGAGCACGTTCTCGAGCTGCTGTCGCGACAGTTCGGCGTAGGTGTGGGTGCGCGTGGCGAGCGCGAGGATGTCGTCGACCGCCACCCCGTCCTCGTTGCTCGCCGCGATCGCGACGATCTGCTGAGCCAGCACGTCGAGCGGGTTGCGCGGGACCACCGTCTGCTCGATCAGCCCCTCGCGCATGCGCTTGACGACGACGGTCGACTCGAGCAGATCGGCGCGGAACTTCGGGAAGATCCGGCCCTTGGAGACCTCGCCGACGCCGTGGCCCGCGCGGCCGATGCGCTGGAGCCCGCGCGTGACCGACTTCGGGGACTCGACCTGGAGCACCAGGTCGACCGCCCCCATGTCGATGCCCAGCTCCAGCGACGAGGTCGCGACCAGACAGGGCAGCTCGCCGGCCTTGAGCTGCTCCTCGATCACGGTGCGCTCCTCACGGGCCAGCGAGCCGTGATGCGCCCGCGCGATCTCCTTCTCGGCCAAATCGTTGAGCCGCAGCGCGAGCCGCTCGGCGCCGCGGCGGTTGTTGACGAAGATGATCGTGGAGCGGTGCTGCTGGACGAGCTCGAGCAGCTTCGGGTAGATCGCCGGCCAGATCGACTTACGCGTCGCCTCCCCACCGGCCAACGGGTCCAGTGCCGGCGCGCCCGACTGCTCCGGCTCGACCATCGACTCCACCGGCACATGGATCTTGAGGTCGAGCGGCTTGCGCACCCCGGTGTCCACGACCGTGCACTCGCGCCGCGGTCCGACCATGAAGCGACCCACCTCCTCGAGCGGGTTCTGGGTGGCGCTGAGCCCGATGCGCTGGACGTCGCGTCCCGCCTGCTCGACCAGGCGCTCCAGGGTCAGCGCCAGGTGCGCGCCGCGCTTGGTCTGCGCGACCGCGTGGATCTCGTCGATGATCACCCACTCGGTCGCCTCGAAGATCGAGCGCACCTGCGACGTCAGCATCAGGTACAGCGACTCCGGCGTGGTGATGAGGATGTCCGGCGGGTGGCGCTGCATGTCGCGCCGCTCGGCCTGCGGCGTGTCGCCCGTGCGCACCGAGACCTTCACGTCGGCGCCGATGCCGCGCAGCGGCGCGCGCAGGTTGCGCTCGACGTCGTACGAGAGGGCCTTCAGCGGGGAGACGTACACGAGCCGCGTCCGCCGGTCCTTCGGATCCGCGGGCGGCGGCTCGGCCACGAAGCGGTCCAGCCCCCAGAGGAACGCGGCCAGCGTCTTGCCGCTTCCCGTCGGCGCCGAGATCAGCGTGTGGGCGCCCGACGCGATCGCGGGCCAGGCCTGCCGCTGAGCTTCGGTGGGCGCCTCGAACGCCCGCTCGAACCAGTCCTGGACCTGCGGCGTGAACACCCTGTCAAGGGTATGCACCAGGGGCCGGGCCACCTGGTGCATCCGGTCAGGTTCTGACCGCTATGCGACCAGGGTCTCGACCGGCCGGCCGATCAGCCAGCGGCCGTCCGCGCACCGCTGCACCTCGCCGCGCGCCGACAGGCGCACCATCGCGCTGGTGACGCTCGGGCGGCGGGCTCCGAGCAGGAGGGCCAGCGTCCCGTGGGAGAGGAACTCGGGGAGCATGATGCCGCTGCGGGTCATCACGCCCCAGCGCTCGGCGAGGTAGTTGAGCGTCACCAGGATGCGCGTCTCCACGGACTGCGACTGGACGATCACGAGCTGCCGCGACAGTCCGCCCGAGCGGCGCGTCATGCTCGTGATCAGCGCGGGGACGAGCTCGGGCACCAGCGCGGCGGCTCGCGTCACTCGGCCGTCGATCAGCGCCAGCCGGACGTCGGAGATCGTCCGGTAGTAGGTGCCGAACTGCTCGTCGTAGGAGAAGGGGTCGTGGGTGGGGCGGAGGATGTCGCCCGGGCCGAGCAACTCGCCCGCCGTGCGGTGCGCGGCGGAGACGCAGCGGATGAGCGCGCCGTTGAGGACGAGGAAGCCGGCGCCGTCGCGGATGAGCTCGGCATCGTGCTTGGAGTCCCAGCGGCCGCGGCGCAGTTCCATCACGCGCGCACGCAAGGTCCGGCGGGCCGCGACGCGGCGTTCGAGCGAGAGGGCGTCGTGGAGCTCGGGAAGCGCCTCAACGACATCGACGCTCGTCTCGAGCAGCACCCCACGACGCATCATGCCCCTGTCAACCCACGGACCACGAATGAGTTGCGGCGGGCCCCGGAAGATTTATCGACCGTCAGTCAGGGCCCGACAGCGAACCAGAACGGCGTCGAACATCGACGGCGTCAGGCGGCCCGTGAACGTGTTCTGCTGTGAGACGTGGAAGGAGCCGACCAGCGTGTAGCGGCCGGCTCGGGCCTCGGCGGCGTGGGCGAACCTGGCTCGCGGCCCACCCAGCGCGCGCAGCGCCGCAGCCCACCCGAACGCGCCCAGGCACAGGAACACGCGCGCCTCCGGCAGCAGAGCGAGCTCGGCGTCGAGCCAAGAGGCGCAGTTGTCGCGCTCGGACGGCAGGGGCTTGTTGGCCGGCGGCGCGCAGCGGACGGGCGCGGTGATGAAGCAGTCGGTCAGCCGCAGGCCGTCGTCGCGCTGCGTCGAGGTGGGCTGGCTCGCGTAGCCGGCGCGGTGAAGGGCCGCGTAGAGGAAGTCGCCGGAGCGGTCGCCGGTGAACATGCGGCCGGTGCGGTTGGCGCCATGGGCGGCCGGCGCGAGCCCGACGACGATCAGCCGCGCGCGCGGATCCCCGAACCCGGTGACCGGCCGGCCCCAGTAGTCCTGGTCCGCGAACGCCGCCCGCTTCTCGCGCGCGACCTGCTCGCGCCATTCGACCAGCCGCGGGCAGCGGCGGCATTCGACGAGTTCCGCGTGGAGCGCAGCCAGGGTCATGGAGCCCGGTAGCCGCGCGCCTCGGCGGCGACCCACTGCGTGAGCGCGTCCGCGAGCGGCTTGGGCTTCGTCTCGACCTTGCCGATCCGCGCGATCAGGTCGTCGGCGGCCGGGCGCAGACGGGTGTCCGACTCGAGTTGCGCGATCAGCCGCGCCGACTCGCCCCACAGGATGCGGCGGCCGAACTCGCGCAGACCAGCGGTCCCGGCGAACGCGCGCGCCCAGGTGGCGGTCAGGACGAGCAGGGCCGCGCGCACCGCCCGCTGCGCACCGACGTCGACGTCGACGGAGCCGAAGATCACCGGGAACATCGCGAACACCGTGATCACCGCGGCCAGCGCGAGCCCGATCGACCAGATCGAGCGACCGGCGCGGCGAGCGCGCGTCGCGAGCGTGGCGGCGACCAGCAGCCCCGCGACGACCCCGAGCACCAGCCAGTCCAGCTCGACGAGCATCGCCGTCCAGGCGGCGGCCACGAGCGCCGGCGCGACCCAGACGTGGATCGCCCGCGGCCGCGGCCGCGGCCGCGGCGGCGGGGACGCGGCCGCAGTCGCGACCGTCTCCCGCGCCTCGTCGGTCGGCCAGCGGCGCAGCGCGCGGTCGCACACGAGCACCTGGATCGTCGAGAACAGCAGCGCGTAGAACACCGCGCCGACCGCGGTCAGGGTGAGCGCCGCGGTGCGACCCTCCGGGAAGACGTCGGCGCGCTCGACGAAGGGGAGCGCGAATGCGATCACGCGCTCGATGAAGCGCGTGAACCCGTCGTAAGTGTCGACGAACTCGTTGAGCCCGCCGACCACGAGCAGCACGAAGAGGACGTTGAGGATCGCGTAGTGGACGAGCCGGATCGCCAGGCAGGCGGCGAGCCGCGCCGCCAGCGTGGCGCCGCGCCCCTGCATCCAGCCGATCACCGGGGCGTTGAGGGCCTGGGTGAGGGGGGCGTTGAAGCGCGCGGGCCCGATCAGCGCGACGGTCTGCACCATCGCGGCGGCCGAGGCCCCGTATGCGGCGCGAGCCCCCTGCGTCGCGCCGGCACGAGCGAGCGCGACACCGCCGCCGAGCGCCAGGAAGAACTGGCCCGACGGCGCCAGCCGGGAGGCGAGGAACGAGCAGCTGGCGACGTGCGCGAGCCCCAGCGCACGCTCGTCCGTCACGTGGCGGCGCGCTCGTCCTCGGCGGCGACCAGCACGCCTCGGATCAGGCGCGCGATGACCGGCTCGAGTTCGGCGATGTCGGCCGGGACGCCCGTGCGGATCTGCCGCGAGGCGAGCTCGACCGTGGCACCCACGACCGCGTACGCGTCATCGGGGGAGGCCAGGCGCGGAGCGAGGTTCGCCTCGGCGTCCTCGGCGTTGCGGCGCTCGATGTAGTCGGCGATCGAGGAGAGCACGCTGTCGCGGCGCTCGGCGGCTCGCGGGCCGGCGGCGATCATCTCGACCATCAGCGTCTGCGCGTGGTCGGGGTAGGTCGCGATCACCTGCAGCAGCGCGCGGATCGACCGGCGGTAGCGCTCCAGCGGCGTCATGTCCTCGTCCTCCTCCGCCGCGGCCTGCATGGCGCCGATCAGCCGCGCCATCGCGCGGTCGAAGAGCGCGATGATGCATTCCTCCTTGTTGCCGAAATGCTCGTAGAACGTCGCCTTCGACATGCCGGCCTCGCGCGCGATCGCCTCGGCTGTGGCGTCGGCGTAGCCGGTGCGGGCGAACACGGCGGCCGCCGCCTCGCCGAGGCGCTGGAGCTGGCGGTCCTGGCGGACCTCGAGCGGTGGCGCGTGACGCCCGCGGGGGACTGTGTCTCGATCGCTCACGGCCACAGGAAGGTTAGAACGCGCGAACGCGGACGTTCAGACGCATAGACTCGCGGTCGATGCGGACGGTCCCGCTGCTCCTCGCGCTTCTCCTGGTCGGCTGCACCCAGCAGTCGACGACGTCGAACGACTTCACCGGCCCGGAGAAGCCCGTCGCGCAGGTCGTCCTCGACCTCTCCTCCGATGCCCAGGCCGGGCGGCACTCGGACGTGTGCGGGAACCTCCTCTCCGAGCGCCTCGAGAAGGAGGTCGCCGGCGACTCGAGCTGCGTAGACGAGGTCAAGAAGGCCTTCGAGGACGCTGACGACGCCCGGATCGAGGTCGACGACGTCACCATCACCGGCGACAATGCGACCGCCGTCGTCCACAGCGACGATCGCGAAGAAGAGGTCCAGCGCACGTTCGAGCTGGTGCGCGAGGACGGCGGATGGCGCATCGACTCCTTCGGCTAAGGCGCGGCGACAGGCTTGCGTAAGCGTCCGCCGCTCGGCATCGTTCTCTAACGCGATGAGCGACGAGTACGACGCCTTCGGGCGCAAGAGGGACGAGGCAGGCCTGGGAGACCTCGGTTGGGGGTCCGCCGGCGAGCCGGAAGCCGCCGCCAACCCGGCCCCGGAGGCGTCGCCGAACGTCCCGGCGCCCACCGCCCCGCAGACGCAGTTCCGCACCACTCCGACGGCGACCGGCCTCGAGGTCAAGCGGCGCAACCCGCTCGTCTTCGTCGTCCAGGTCCTCGTCCTGTTCGGGATCGGGTTCGGCGTCTTCCTGGCCTTCGACTCCGGCAACGACGCCGCCAACCAGGCGCGCGAGACGATCGACCGGATCACGGGCGGCAACACCGGCGGATCGGCGAACTCGTCCGGCTCCGACCAGGAGGACACCGTCCCCGAGCAGGTCAAGTCGCGCGACTACTTCACCGCTGCGGGCCTACGGGCCGGTCTCAGGATCCTCGAGCAGGAGCAGCCCGGCAGGATCTCCAACTTCTCCATGCGCCGCGACCGCATCGACATCCAGGTCGTCCGGGGCGGTAAGACTCACATCGTGCAGCTCACCAACGACGCCGAGGCTCCGGACCAGTTCAGCAGCTCCACGGCCATCAGTAGCAGCACCTTCAGCTACGAGGAGCTGAACGCGTCGGCGCCGGAGCGGCTGATGAAGGCGGCCAATGCGCGGCTGAGCCGGTCGCCGGCGGACGTGGACTACTTCGTCGCGCAGAAGTGGACGGGCGCGATGCAGTGGGGCATCTACTACAAGGGCGGCAAGCCGATCGCCCAAGGCGACTCGCGCGGCCGCTACACGCGCCGGATCTCCTGACTGACTACGGCGTCACCTCGATGACCACGCCGCTGCGGCGGGTGCTCGTGCGGCGGCCCGCCACCGCCGGGGACTGGGCGGCCGCCGGGTGGCGCGAGCCAGACCCGGCGCTGCTCGCGCGCCAGCACGAGGACTTCTGCGCGCTGCTGTCCGGGCTCGGCGCCGAGGTGGAGGTCGCGGACGCCGTCGACGGGCTGGTGGACGCCGTCTACACGCACGACCCGGTGCTGGTGACCGGCGCCGGCGCGATCCCGCTGAACATGCGCAAGCCGATCCGCGCCTCCGAGCCCGAGCTGGTGGCAGCGGAGCTCGAGCGCCTCGGCGTCCCGATCGTCGGCCGCCTGCCCGACGGCGCCTGGGCGGACGGCGGCGACCGCTTCTGGCTCGATGACCGCACGATGGCGATCGGCCTCGGCTACCGGACCAATGCCGCGGGCGCCGCGGCGATCGCGCGGCTCGTCGAGCCCGAGGGCATCGGCGTGGTCACCTACGACCTGCCCCACGATGCCGGCCCCGGCCACGTCCTGCACCTGCAGTCGCTGATCTCGGCGCTCGCGCACGACCTGCTCGTCATCTACGAGCCCCTGATGCCGGTTCGCCTGCTCGACGACCTGCGCGCCCGCGGCTACGAGTGGATCGCCGTCGCCCCCGACGAGTACCTCGCGATGGGCTGCAACGTGCTCTGCGTGCGTCCCGGCGTGGTTGTGATGGCCGAGGGCGCCGACACCCTGCGCGACCGGATCGAGGCCTACGGCGTGGCGGTGCACACCTACTCCGGCTCCGAGCTGTCGCTCAAGGGCGACGGCGGACCGACCTGCCTCACCTGCCCGCTGCTGCGAGGCTGACTAGCCGAGGGCGCGGCCGTACTGGCGCTCGTAGTACGCGCGGTAGTCGCCGGAACGGATGGGGGCCCACCAGGCCTCGTTGTCCTGGTACCAGCGGACCGTCTCGGCGAGGCCGTCCTCGAAGCGCACGCGCGGCTCCCAACCGAGCGCGCGGACCTTGTCGGAGGACAGCGAGTAGCGGATGTCGTGGCCGGGGCGGTCGTCGACGTACTCGATGAGGTCGGCGGGAGCGCCCGTCGCCGCGATGATGCGGTGGACGACGTCGAGGTTCGGGCACTCGTCGGGACCGCCGGCGTTGTAGACCTCGCCGGGCTTGCCGTGCTCGAGCACGTGGCCGATCGCGCGGGCGAAGTCGGTCGCGTGGATCCAGTTGCGCACCTGCTGGCCGTCGCCGTACACCGGGAGCCTGTCGCCGTGCAGGGCGTTGAGGATCATCAGCGGGATCAGCTTCTCCGGGTACTGGTAGGGCCCGTAGTTGTTGGAGCCGCGCACGATCACGGTCTCCATCCCGTACGTGTGGTGGTAGGAGAGGACGAGCAGGTCGGCGCCGGCCTTGGTCGCCGAGTAGGGCGACGACGGCGCGAGCGGGGACCGCTCGGTGAACGTCCCCTCGTCGATGGAGCCGTAGACCTCGTCGGTCGAGACCTGGAGGTAGCGCACGCCGGTCGCACGGGCTGCCTCGAGCAGGACGTGTGTCCCGAGGGCGTGCGTGCGCACGAACGCGTCGGGCTCGGCGATCGAGCGGTCGACGTGCGTCTCAGCGGCGAAGTTGACGATCGCCTCGACGGGCGGGTGGGATGAAATCCCGGCCAGCACGGCCTCGCGATCTTCGATCGCCCCGTGGATGAACTCGTGCTCGACGTCGCCGAGGTTCTCGCGCCGGCCGGCGTAGGTCAGCTTGTCGAGGACCACCACCTCATCGCCCTCGGCGGCTCGGATGCGGGCGAAGTGCGAGCCGATGAACCCGGCGCCGCCACAGACGAGGAGCTTCATGTCGAGATCACCTGGCTCGCGTGGAGATGGGCATTGAGGCCCTCGCGCCAGTCGGGCAGGCGCGGGGTGTCGTCGCGCTCGGTTTCGAGTACGGAGAAGGCGGGGCGCGGGGCGGGCCGGTCGAGGTCGGCGCTGGAACCGCGGTGCAGCGTGACCTCGGCGCCGGTGGCCTCGAACGTCGCCGCCGCGAGGTCGTACCAAGAGCAGCGGCCGCTGCCGGCGATGTGAAGCGTGCCGGTGAGCCCGCGCTCGGCGACCTCGAGCAGCGCGGCCGCGAGGTGTCCTGTGTACGTCGGGCAGCCGACCTGGTCGTCGACGACCGTCACCTCGTCACGCTCGGCCGCGAGCCGGCGCATCGTGTCGACGAAGTTCTTGCCACCCGGTCCGAACACCCACGCTGCCCGCACGATCGCGTGCCGCGGCGCGCGCTCGCGCACGGCGCGCTCGCCGGCGAGCTTGGAGCGCCCGTAGGCGCTGCGCGGGTCGACCGGGTCGGACTCGACATACGCCCGCTCCGAGTCGCCCGCGAACACGTAGTCGGTGGAGACATGGATCAGGTGTGCGCCGGTCTGCGCGGCGGCATCGGCGAGGTGCCCGACGGCGGTGCCGTTGACGGCGGTCGCCTCTCCCTCGTTCGCCTCGGCGCCGTCGACGTCGGTCCAGGCGGCGCAGTTGACGATCGCCGCCGGCTGGCCGTCGAGCACGGCGCGCCGCACGGCGGCGGCATCGGTGATGTCGAGATCGCGGCGGGCCAGGGCGACGAGGTCATGCCCGGCTCGGGATGCGGCGGCAGCTACGTCCTGGCCCAGCATCCCTGCCGCCCCGGTGACGAGGAGGCGCATCGCCATGACCCTAGCGCCGGCCCCGCTTCACAAAAGGGACGGACCCTTTTGTGAAGCGCGGAGGGCTAGGGAAAGCTCGAAGCGGGCGTCGGGGTCCTCCAGTGCGGTGCCGAAGCGTTCGCGCAGCTGGCGCAGCCGGTAGCGGACCGTCTGGGGGTGGACGCCGAGCTCGTGGGCGATCGCCTGGATCTGGCCCGGCCGGTCGAGCCAGGCGCGCAGCGTCGGCGCGAGCTTCTCGGCGCCGGCGAGAGGCGCCAGGCGCGCGGCGGCCAGCTCCTCGGCGAGCTCGGGGTCGGCGCGCAGGAGCATGTGGCCGAGCTCCTCCTGTGCGTCGACGAGCCGGTGGGGGCCGAGGGCTGCCAGGGCGCGTCGCAGTGAGCGCGGGGGGTCGGCGATCGGACCCAGCGCGGCCGGCCGATCGCCGACCGCGGCGGCGATCAGAGCGCGCCGCCCGGGGCCGGCCGGATCACCGACGAACGCCACGACATGGCCGTCCCGGGCCGTCGCCACGACGCCGGCGCCGATGTCGCGGGCCAGGCGGTCGGCGGCCTCGGCGGCGTCCTCCTTCCCGGGATCGACGACGAGCGCCGCCAGCTCCCGTGGCGGATCCCAGTCCGCCCCGTCGGGGATCTCCCCGCCGCTCGCCAGCGCGTCCACGAGCTCCCAGCGCGCGCGCCGGCGCTCGCCGACCTCGGCCCGGGCCTCGAGCGCGTAGCCCTCGGCCGACTCCGAGGACAGGGTGTCGATGTAGGCGAAGATCGCCTCGCCGATGTCGAACAGCTCGGCGGGCTCGAGACCCCCGGCGGTGCCGGCCTCCACGAACCGCCGCCAGGTGACGCGCGCGCCGATGCGGTATGCCGCAAGCAGGTTCTCCAGGGAGCGGCCCGCGTGGAACTCCGCGCGGCCGAGGTTCACGTACGTGTCGCCACCGGGGCCGGCCGGGCCGTCGACGAACCGCCGCAGCGCGGTCTCCACGCCCAGCCGGACCATCTGGCCGAAGAGCCCCTCCATCGGGCGCTCGTAGGCCGGGATCTCGCGCCCGATCGTGGCTATCACCTCGTCGGCGACTACAGGCAGGACGGGCCGCAGGACCTCAGAGGCAGGGCGCATTTGTCATCAGCCTACAAATCCGACCACGCAATCCGACAAATCACAGGGAATCCTGCGCGCGAGACTGCAAGGACCGTGAGCCGCTTGCACAAGATTCTCAACCTGGCCGGGGTCACCCTCCCGTTCGGCGGGCTGATCGCCGCCATCGTGCTCCTCTGGAACACCGAGCTCGTCGGCTGGACCGACCTGGCGATCATGGCCGTCCTCTACACGCTCACCGCGCTGGGGGTCACGCTCGGCTTCCACCGCCTGCTCACGCATCGGGCCTTCCAGACGCACAGGGCGACGGAGTACGTGCTGGCGGGCCTCGGCTCGATGGCGGTGCAGGGCCCCGTGATGAGCTGGGTCGCCGACCACCGCAAGCACCACGCCCACACCGACAAGGACGGGGACCCGCACTCCCCGCACGGCCACGGGCCCGGCTTCGTGGGCGCGCTCAGAGGGCTCTGGTACGCGCACATGGGCTGGCTGTTCGACCGCGCCGGCCAGGCCGACCACGCCCGGTACGCGCGGGACCTGTACGAGGACCGCGGCATGCAGCTCATCCATCGCACCTTCCCGTTCTGGATGCTGCTCGGGATCGCGATCCCGTTCGGCCTCGGCTACGCCATCGACGGGACGCTCGGCGGCGCGCTCGCCGCCGCGCTATGGGGCGGCGCCGTGCGCATCTTCCTCCTGCACCACGTGACGTGGTCGATCAACTCCGTCTGCCACTTCTTCGGGACGCGCCGCTTCGCCGTCGACGACCAGTCGACCAACGTGTTCTGGCTGGCACCGCTGAGCATGGGCGAGTCGTGGCATCACAACCACCACGCGTTCCCGCGCTCGGCCGCGCACGGCCTGCGCTGGTACGAGGTCGACCCGACCGCCTACGCGATCCGCCTGATGCGCCGCCTCAGGCTCGCCTGGAACGTCGTCGAGATCACACCGGAGCGCCAGCAGGCGCTGGCATCGGCGCCGCCCTCGGCGCAGACCGCCTAGCTTTCCCTGCATGAGGAGAGCGGTTGTGGCCCTGGTCGTCGCCTTCGTCGCGGTGACGGCGCCCGCCGAGGCGAAGTTCCGCGTGACGGTCAAGCGCAGCGCCCACGGGATCCCGCACATCATCGGGCGTGACTTCCCGAGCGTCGCCTACGGCTACGCGCAGGCGCTCGCCGAGGACAACATCTGCGTGCTCGCCGACACGTACGTGACTGTGCGCGGGGAGCGCTCGAAGTACTTCGGGCCCGAGGGGACCTATGCCTCGCGTGGGAACTCGACCACGCCGAACAACCTCGCCTCGGACTTCTTCTTCCGCAAGATCATCGCCCAGCGCACGATCGAGAAGCTGCTCTCGCAACCGCCGCCGCCGGGCCCGGCGCCGCAGATCAGGCGCGCCGTGAAGGGCTACGTCGCCGGCTACAACGACTACCTCAAGCGCGTCGGCGTCGACAACATCCCCGACCCGGCGTGCCGCGGCAAGGAGTGGGTCAGGCCGCTCGAGGTGATCGACGCCTACCGGCGCTTCTACCAGCTCGCCCTGCTCGCCTCGGCCGGGGTGGCGGTCGACGGCATCGGCGACGCGGCGCCGGCGCTCAGCCCGGCTGCGGCGCAGCAGGCGCAGCAGGCCGCCCTCGCCTCGCCCGATATCGGCCGCCTCGCCCAGCCGCTCGGCGCCATCGGGTCCAACGCGATCGGGCTCGGCTCGCAGGGAACGCAGTCGGGCAACGGCATGCTGCTCGGCAACCCGCACTTCCCCTGGGACGGCCCCGAGCGCTTCTACCAGGCGCACCTCGTGATCCCGGGCAAGGTCGACGTCCAGGGCGGCAGCCTGTTCGGCGTCCCGCTGATCCTGATCGGCAACACGCGCCGGATGGCGTGGAGCCACACGGTCTCGACCGCGCGGCGCTTCACGCCGTACCAGCTGACGCTCGTCCCCGGCGACGCGCACAGCTATCTCGTCGACGGCCAGCCGGAGGCGATGACGCCGACCGAGGTCACCGTCGAGGTCAAGGGCGCGGAGCCCGTCGACGCGCACTCTCTACGACACGCGCTGGGGCCCGATGCTGACCGCGATCCTCGGCCTGCCCATCTTCCCGTGGACGCCCACGAGCGCGTTCGCGCTCGGCGACGTCAACGCCACCAACTTCCGCTACCTGAACCACTTCTTCTTCACCAACCAAGCACAGTCCGGTCAAGCGGCTCGATGCGATCGAGCGCACGCTACCAGGGCATCCCGTGGGTCAACACGATCGCCGCCGACTCCACGGGGACCGCCTACTACGCCGACATCGGCGCGATCCCGAACGTCTCCAACCAGAAGATCGCCGACTGCTCGGTGCCGCTGGGCCAGGTCACGAACACGTCCCTGCGCGTGCAGATCCTCGACGGGTCGCGCGGTGACTGCAAGTGGGACGACGATCCCGACGCCGTGGCGAAGGGCATCTTCGGCCCCAAGAACTCGCCGTCTCTGTTCCGCCGGGACTACGTGACGAACATGAACGACTCGTACTGGCTGACGAACCCGAAGCAGCCGATCGAGGGCTACTCGATCGTGATCGGTGACGAGCGCACGGCGCGCGCGCTGCGCACCCGGCTCGGCCTGCGCATCATCCAGGAGCGCCTCGACGGTTCCGACGGCCTCGCCGGCAAGGGCTTCACGCTCAAGCAGCTCGCGGACGCGGTCTTCAACAACCGCCAGTACGCGGGCGAGCTGTTCAAGGACGGGCTCGCCGAGATGTGCCAGTCGAGCTCCTCGCCGGCGTGCCCCGTGCTGGCCCAGTGGGACCTGCACGACAATCTGGACTCGCGCGGCGCGCTGCTGTTCCGGCGCTTCGCGTCGCGCGTGCTCACCAACCCGGCGAGCTCGGCGCTGCCGCAGGCGCCGTCGCCGTTCGCGGAGCCGTTCGACGTCAACGACCCCGTCAACACGCCGCGCGGGCTCAACACCGGCTCGCCGACGGTGCAGCAGGCGCTTGACCAGGCCGTCTCCGACCTCGAGGGCGCGGGCATCCCGCTCGACGCGCCCCTGCGCGACTTCCAGTACGAGAAGCGCGGCGACGAGAAGATCCCGATCCACGGCGGTCCTGGCACGGTGGGCGTCTTCAACGCGATCAACGTGGGCTGGAACGCCGCCGCCGGCTACCCCAACGTCCCCCACGGCTCGAGCTACGTGCAGACGGTCGAGCTGCCCAAGCGCGGCTGCGCGCGTGTGCGCACGATCCTCACCTACTCGCAGTCGACCTCACCCGAGTCGCGCTGGTTCGGCGACCAGACGCGCTTGTTCTCGCGCAGGCGCTGGGTCAAGCCGCCGTTCTGCCCGAAGCAGATGCGGCGAGCGAAGTTCGTCTCGGTCAAGCGCTACAAGCGCTGACTCAGAGGATCCCGATCTCGGAGTTGTCGCCGACCATGAAGCGGTAGGCGCGCGGCTGGCGGTCGCCGCGCGAGATCTTGACGTCCTTGCCCAGCAGCGAAGACTCCATGCGGCCGTCGAGGTGGGCGACCTGGGCCCCCTCGAGCAGGATCGAGTGCTCGACCTCGGCTGAGTCGACGACGCAGCGGTCGCCGATCGCGGTGTAGGGCCCGATGTAGCTGTCGCGCACGACCGCGTCGCGCGCCGATGACCGCCGGTCCGCGCACGGTCGAGCGCTCCAGGCGCGCGCCCGGCTCGATGACCACCCGCCCGTCGACCTGCGACGTCGATCGAGCTCGCCGTCGATGCGCCGCTCGAGGGTCTCGAGGATCAGCCGGTTGGCCTCCAGCATGTCGTCGAGCCGGCCGGTGTCCTTCCACCAGCCGCGCACGATGTGCGACTCGACCGTGTGCCCCTCGTCGACCAGCCACTGGATCGCGTCGGTGATCTCCAGCTCGCCGCGGGCGCTGGGCTCGATCGACCGCGCCGCGGTGTGGATCAGCGGCGTGAACATGTAGACGCCCACGAGCGCGAGGTCCGACGGCGGCTCTGAGGGCTTCTCGACCAGCCGCACGACGGAGCGGTCGTCGCCGAGCTCGGCGACGCCGTAGTTCTCGGGATCCGGCACCGGCGTGAGCAGGATCAGCGCCTGCGGGGCGTGCTCGCGGAAGGCGGTCACGAGGTCGGCCATCCCGCCCTGGAGCAGGTTGTCGCCGAGGTACATCACGAACGGCGAGTCTCCGAGGAACGGCTCGGCGGTCAGGACGGCGTGCGCGAGACCGGCGGGCTCGTCCTGGACGATGTAGGTGAGCTCGACCCCGAACTGCGACCCGTCGCCGGCGGCGGCCCGGATCTCGTCGCCCGTCTCGGGCGCGATGATGATCCCGATGTCGGTGATGCCCGGCCTCGGCCATCGCCTCGATGCCGAAGAACAGCACCGGCTTGTTGGCCACCGGCACGAGCTGCTTGGCCGACGTGTAGGTGATCGGGCGCAGCCGCGTGCCGCGGCCGCCCGACAGGATCAGCCCCTTGAGGTCCGCCATCGCGGGCGTGAGGCTAGTGGGCGCGCGGCAACGTGAGGACGTAGCGGGCGCCCCCGCCGGCCGCCTCGGCGTTGAGCTCGCCGCGCTGGGCGCGCGCCAGCTCGCGGGTGACGTAGAGGCCGAGCCCGCCGGCGGAGCCCTCGCCGCCCTCGGCGAAGGGCCGCTCACGCGGCGGGTGTGGGCTCGTGGCGGTGACGACCACGCTGTCGCTGCCCTCGCCGCACCGAGAGCGTGGCGGCCTCGGCGCCCTCCAGCGCCTCCGTCGCGATCGCCGTGATCATCTGGTGCGCGCGGTCGGGGTCGACGTGCGCGGGCGGGACCGCGCCGACCGCCTCCACGGTCGAGGCGCCCGAGCCCCGCCAGCGCGACCGCCACGTCCTCGGCGATCGGGGCCAGCGCGAGCGCCTGCGGGGCGATCTGCAGCTCGCGCTGGGTCTTCAGGCGCGTGTAGTCGACGAACTGGCGGACGATCTGGCGCAGGGCGATCACCTCGCGCCGCATGACGGTGTCGATCTCGGTGCGGCGCTCGGGCGGCAGCTGCGGCCGCCCGCGAGCCGCCCGGTGAGGCCGACGAGCACGCCGAGCGGGGTGACCAGCTCGTGGCTCGCGCCCGCGATCAGATCCTCGCGGTCGCGCGCGGCGTCGGCCAGGGCGAGCGCGCGCTCGAGGCTGCGCGTGCGCTCGCTGGCGTACAGCGTGAGGAGGTACGCGGGCGGCGCCAGCAGCAGGAAGGCGTAGTCGAGCTCGGCGGCGGCGAACGCGGCGAGCAGCCCCAGCGGGCGCCAGCAGCGCGTCGATGCCCGACACCAGCGCGAACTCGCGCGTGACGAACGGCGGCGCCGTCCCGCGGCCGGCCCATTCGCGCAGGTAGATCGAGATGCCCTCGCCGAGGAACTGCGCCAGGAGCGCCAGGAGGTACACCGGCCAGTCAGAGGGATCCGGGAGCTGCGCGTCGGCGAGCACGAGCACGAGCGCCGGCCCGAGCGCGAACCAGCAGTCGCCGGGAAGCAGCAGCAGCCGGTCGGGATGCGCGTCGCGGGTGACCAGGTCGGGCAGCCGCCCGAGCGTCCATCCCAGCAGCACGAGCAGCGGCACGAAGGGCGTGGGCAGGAGCAGCAGCATCGGCACGAAGGCGAGCTGCACCGGCGTCGTGTAGGTGATGCCCGTGTCGATGCGGACGCGGACGAACGCCGCGAACATCACCACCAGTGCCGCGGCCGGACCGAGCTCGAAATCGCGCTCGGCGTCTGCCGCCAGCGCCAGCGTCACCGCCGCGGCGACGAACAGCCCGCCCGCGACCACCTCGGTGATCGCACGGCGCCGCGGGAGGGGCTGGCGCCGTCGCGCTCTTCCCTCGCGCGCGAGGGCGGCGTCATCGGTGGCTGCTCCCACCCCGCGGAGGCTACGGCGATGGGCTGACACCTGGACGAAGGTCCGAGTAAAGACCCGTCTCGCTCAGGTCGATGCAACTCGCAAGACGGCCGAGGCTGGCCGTCACCCGCCCTGCAGCATCCTCAAGGAGGACACCCCACCTCATGTTCCGTCCGCGTTCGCTCGTCATCTTCGCCGCCGCGCTTGGCCTGAGCGCCGTGGCTGCGAGTCCCGCCTCCGCCGATCTGGGCTCGTCAGACTGCGACAACCCGGTCTCGTCCCAGGTCTTCGCGCCGTGGTACGACCCCAGCTACTACTTCCTCGCGCCCGACGGCGGCTTCGAGAACGGCGCCGACGGCTGGGCGCTCGACGGCGCGTCGGTGGTTCCCGGCAACCACTCCTACGGGCCCGGCTCGAGTTCGCTGTCACTGCCCGGCGGCGCCTCGGCGACCTCGCCGGCGGTCTGCGTCGGCATCGAGCACCCGACGTTCCGCTTCTTCGTCCGCCGCGACGGCGGCTCGGCGCTGAGTGCGGTGCTGCGCGTCGAGGTGGTCATGGCCGACGGGTCGATCGACACGCTCGGCGTCATCGGCGGCACGTCGTCCTGGGACCCCTCGCCGATCACGGTGATCGGTGCGAACCTGCTTCCGCTGGTCACCGGCGGCTCGAGCACGGACGTCTCCTTCCGCTTCACCTCCCTCTCGGGGAGCTGGCAGATCGATGACGTCTACGTCGACCCACGGGGCAACTGGTGAGCGACCGATGATCCTCCTCGTCGACGATCAGGCCGACGTCCGGTTCATGCTCTCCCTCTTTCTGGAGGACGAGGGCATGGACTTCGACGAGGCCTCGTCCGGCGAGGAGGCCCTCGCCCGAGCGAGGGCCGGCGGCTACGACCTGATCCTGCTCGACCAGCGCATGCCGCCCGGCATCAGCGGGATCGAGGTCGCCGAGCGCCTGCGTGACGAGGGCACTCGGCTCCCGATCGTCCTGTACTCGGCCTTCCTGGACCCCAAGGTCGAGCAGCGCGCCGGCCGTCTGGGCCTGCGCACCGTCGACAAGGGTGAGCCGGACCGCCTGATGGAGGCGGTCCGGGAGTCCCTAGTACACGCCGCCTAGCTTGCGGTGGTCCCAGGTGACCCGCCGGGTCGCCTGGAACTCGAACGCGACGCGCTTGGGCGCCTGCGTCGCGATGTACTCGCGCGGCACCTCGCTGCCCGCATAGCGCGACAGCAGCTCGGCGCCGACGCCGGCGACCGTGTCGAGGTCGTCGTGGACGACCGTGTCCGCCTCGATCATCACGCCGCGCAGCTCGCCGTAGTCGCGGCCGCCGGCTTCGACCTGCAGCGTCGCCCGCGGGTCGCGGCGCAGGTTGACGGCCTTCTGCGACTTGGCATATGTCCACCCCCACAACGTCCCGTTGCGAACGACGTACCAGAGCGGCATCAGGTGCGGGCGGCCGTTGGGACCGAACGACGCGACGGTGACGATGAAGTGCTCGGCGAGGAAGGCGAGGACCTCGCCCTCGCTCATCTGGATCCGCGCGCGCCGGCTCAACGGGCGGTGGAGACGAGGCGCTCCGCCGCCGCGAGCACGGCCTCACGCAGGTCGGCGGGCTCGAGCACGACCGCGTCGCCGGCCTCCTTGAGCACCTCCTTGACGAGGTAACCCTCGCCCTTGAACGACCACTCGACGACGATCGAGCCGTCCTCGAGCTCGGCGACGACGCTGCGCTCCTCGCGGGCCCAGCGCGCCTGCTCGGCCGAGATCCAGACGTGCGCGACGCGCGAGCCGCCGACGGTCCCCGTGCGCGGCCACCCCTCGATGTCGGCGATCGGGTCGAGCTCCGGTCGCGGCTCGTAGGTCTGCTCGAGCACGGCCGCCGACTTGATGCGGTCCAGACGGAAGTGACGCATGCCCTCGCGGTCGGGGTCGTAGCCGGTCACGTACCAGCCCTCGCGGCCGTTGATCAGCGCGTAGGGCTCGATGGCGCGCTCGGAGAAGCGGTCCTCGTTCTCCACGTAGTAGTCGAGCGCGAGCAACCGCCGCGACTCGATCGCCTCGGTCACCTCGCGCGCGATGCGGGAGTCGTCGCCGCCCGCGTGCGCGACGTGCAGGCCCTCGCGCACCGGATCCTCGCCCAGGGCGTCGACGATCTTCTTGCGCGCCGAGTCGAGCGCGCCGGCGGGCAGGTGGTCGCCGATCAGGTCGATCGCCGCGACGAGCGCCTTGGCCTCGATCGGCAGCAGCCGCGCCGGCCGGTCGAAGGTGTCCGAGTAGGGCTCGGTGTCCACCTCGATCTCGCCGTGGGAGATCTCCGCGTAGAGGACGTAGGTGCCGCCGCCGAAGTTGACGACGTTGAGCACGTTGACGTCCTCGCGCAGCTCCTGCTCGGACATCTGCAGCTGCTCCACCACGTCGCGCACCTTCAGACGCTCGCCGTTGCGGCCGGCGCGGATCAGGACCGACGCGAGCGTGACCAGCCGCGCGAAGCGCTCGGGGCGGATCGCGGTCTCGCGCTGGCGCGAGCGCGGCTCGGACTCCGCCCCGGCCGCGGCGGCCGCGCGCTTGCGCGCACGCTTGACGCCGGCGTCGTCGACCTCGACCGCCGGCTCGCCCCGGTGCCCGTCGATGATCCGGTCGAGCCGCTCCCGGGCCTCGTCGACGAGCGGCTGCGGGTTGAGGATGCGGGCGTGCTCGCCGAAGCCGAACACCCAGGAGATCAGCAGCCGCGGCAACGCATAGTCGGAGCGGAACACGCAGGCACCGTCGTCTGCGGACTCGAGCGTCCCGTAGGTCGCGAAGTGGCGCTCGACCATCCAGGCGATGCGCTCGGAGAACCAGACCTCGGCGGCACCGACCGCGTCGCCGAGCTGCCACGGGATCTGCTGCGCGTAGCGGCGCGGGTCGAAGTCGGCGGGACGCTGGAAGTCGTGCTCGGCCTTGGTGGCGTAGGCGACCTTGCCGCGCATCCGGTCGAGGCGGAACACGCGGATCGCCTCGCGCTCGTGCGAGTAGCCGATCAGGTAGAACTGCCCGCCCTCGAAGAGCAGGTGGTACGGGTCGACCTGGCGCGTCGCGGTCTCGTCGGATGCCATCGTGTGGTAGGCGAACTCGACGCGCTTACGGCGGTAGATCGCGGTGTCGATCTTGGCGATCCGCTGGCTGATGTCGTGTCCGCCGGCGGCAGCGGTGATGCCGAGCCCGACCGTGCGCTGGCTCGGCAGGTCGAGGGGGCTCGGGCGGCCCCAGGTGATCTGCTGGAGCGCGAGGCGCAGCGGCTCGGCGTAGGCGAACTCACCGTCGAGCAGGCTCAGCGCGGTCTGCAGAGAGGCCAGCTCGCGGTCGGTGAACGCGATCGCCGGCAGATGGAACGCCTCGCGCGCGAGCGAGTAGTTCTCCTGCTCGGAGAACCCGTCTGCCGGCCGGTCGACCGAGAGCGTGATCCCGAGCGACTCGAGCTCGGCCCTGTCCGCGTAGAAGCGGCGCGCGAAGGCGTCCTCGGTCATGTCCGAGTAGCCCTCCACGTCGCGCCGGATCTCCGTGGCCGTCACTGGCCGCCGCTCAGCCATCAGATACGAGATCAGCGACAGCTGGCGGATGAGCTTCTCCGTGTCCTTCGCCAAGGTCTCGTCACGGTAGACCAAGGGCCTCGGGCGCAACCTGACGTGTGTTCAAGTCGCGCGCTCTTTGCGAACATTCAGCGCGTGGACCAGGACACCCTCCGCAAGCTCCGTCACGACTTGCGCTCCCCGCTCGTCGTGATCTCCGGGTTCGCCCAGCTGATGGCGGGCGACCGCGAGATCTCCGAGCAGGAGCGCCGCGACTACGCCGAGCGCATCCTCCGCGCCGCCAAGGAGATGGAGGAGCTCATGGCCGCCGCGCTCGGCTGAGGCCACGCAGCGAGCTGAGCGCGCCGGCCCTACGCGGCGCGCGCGGCGAAGTACGCCGAGCCGCTCAGGGCGCGATCGAACGTCGACCACGTCTCGCCGTCGGCGAGCTCGCGCTCGATGCGGTCGAAGGAGCCGAGCCGGCCGCCGAGGTTGTCGATCATGTGGACGAGCGTGGCCTCGCGCGTGCAGGGGACGACCGGCGAGCCGTGCTCGAGCTGGCCGTGGTGGGAGAGGATGATGTGGAGCAGCCCGACGGCGACGCCCTCCGGGAAGCCGGGGATGTCCTCGATCGCACGGCGGACGCGGTAGTAGCCGAGCGGGATCTCGCCCTGGAGCTTGCCCAGGTCGGTCATCTCGATGCCCTCGGCACGGGTGGCGTAGGCGTCGAGCTTGCCGATGTCGTGCAGCAGCGCGCCGGCGACGGCGATGTCCCGGTCGATGCCGGGGAAGGTGGAGGCAAGCGCCGAGACGCCCTGGGCGACCGACAGCGAGTGCTCGAGCAGTCCGTGCGCATAGGCCTGGTGGAAGTGCTTGGCGGCCGGCGCGGTCCGGAAGCGCTCCCATGTCTCACCGGAGAACAGCCGGTCGAGCAGCGTGCGCAGATGCGAGCACTGGACCGTCGAGATCAGCTCGCGAAGGTCCGCCTCCATCCGTTCCGCTGCCACCGGCGCCGCCATTGCTTTTGAAACGTAAACCTGCATCCGGCGGAATCAGTCGGACGCCAGCAGCGAGAACTGACGCAGGTCGCGATAGCCGTCACCGGCGAGCTCCGCCTGGCGCGCCATGCCCTCGAAGCTGAAGCCGCAGCGCTCCGCGACGGCCTGCGAGCGGGCGTTCTCGGGAGCGGCGCGCAGTTGGATGCGGTGGAGGCCGAGGTCGTCGAAGACCCAGCGGACGCACGGCCGACAGGGCCGCGGTCATGATCCCCTGGCCCTGCGCGTCCGCTGCGATCCAGTAGCCGACCGAGGTGGCGCCGTTCATCCAGTCGATCGCGTGCAGTCCGATCGTCCCGGCGATGCGGCCCTCGCGCACGATCACGAACTGCGCGCCCTGGTCGTCCTGCATCTGGCGCACCGCGGCGGCGACGAACGCGCGCGTGGCCCCGGGGTCGTAGTCGCGCGCCCACGGCATCCACGGCGCGAGGTGCTCGCGGCTGAGGTCGATCACGGTGATCAGCTCGTCCGCGTCGGCGAGCGTGATCGGCCGCAGATGTACGTCTCCGAGCAGCTGTAGCTTGAGCGGGATGACCAGGTCGCGGACCCTACCGCCGGCTTGACCGTCCAGCCGAGCTTCGAGCACCGGCTCGAGGTCGACGGCTACGAGACGCGCGTCCTGGAGATCGAGGGCGACGGTCCGGGCCTGATCCTGTTTCACGGGTTCGGCGACTCGGCGGACACCTGGCGTCCGCTGATCGAAGTGCTCGGGCGCCGCAACCAGCGCGCGATCGCGGTCGACCTGCCCGGCTTCGGCGCGGCCTCGCGCCTGCACGAGGGCGCGATGCTGCCGCAGCTCGATGCCTTCGCCGCCGGCCTCGTGGCGCACGTCCACGCCGAGACCGGCGCGCCGGTGATCGTCGGCGGGAACTCGCTCGGCGGCGTCGTCTCGCTGCGCGCGGCGCAGCAGGCCGAGCTGCCGATCGCCGGCTGCGTGCCGATCGCGCCCGCCGGTCTCGACATGCCGCGCTGGTTCGAGCTGATCGAGCGCGACCCGGTCGTGCGGTCGGTCCTCGCGCTGCCGGTGCCGGTCCCGCGGCAGGCGTTCGCCCTCGCGGTGGGCGAGGTGTTCAAGCGGCTGGCGTTCTCGCAGCCCGGCAAGGCGGACCCGCGTGTCGTCGCCGCGATGGCGTCGCACCACCGGGACCGCGAGTCGGTGCGGCGGCTGCTCGCCACCGGCCGGCAGCTGCTGCCCGAGCTTCAGGACTGCTTCAGCCTCGATCAGGTCGGGTGCCCCGTGCTCCTCATCTGGGGGACGCGCGACCGGATGGTCAGCCACTCCGGCGCGCGCATCATCAGCGAGGCGCTGCCCGACACCGAGGTCGTGCTGCTCGAGGGGTGTGGCCACTGCCCGCAGCTCGAGGAGACCGAGCGCGTCGCTGAACTGCTGCTTGCATTCGCCCAGGAGACCGCCCTGGCCGCGTAACCTCGGCAGGCGATGCGGATCGCCCTCGCCACCCTGCTGGGCACGCTGGCGCTCGCCGCCCCGGCGGTCGCGCAGTCGCCCACGCCCACACCCACACCCACTGTCGTCCCGACCGTCGCTCCCACGGTCACGCCGTCACCGACGCCCACCCCCGAAGCGACGGCGGCGCCACACGTCGCCATCGCCGGGGTCGACGTCGGCGGCTTCACCGAGGAGCAGGTGCGCTTCGCGGTCACGTCGGTCGTGCGCGAGAAGGCGCGCACACCCATCGAGCTGCGCAGCGGCGGGAGGACGTTCACGCTCACCGCACGCCGGGTCCGGCAGGAGATCGACATCGAGCGCACGGTCGCGCGCGTCATGGCCGCGAGCGAGTTCAGCGTGCTGCGCCCGGTGCTGCGCTTCGCGCGCAAGCCGATCCGCAGGTTCGTCAAGCGCGTGGCCGAGGCGGTCCGGGTCGAGCCGCGTGACGCCGCCGTGCGCATCCGTCTCACCTCGATCGGCCGCCGCCGTGCCCGCGCGGGCCGCGCACTCGCCTCCAAGCACGTCGTGAAGATGATCAAGCGCCGGTTCGCCGACCCCGCCCGCGACCGGTCACAGCGCCTGAAGCTGCTGCGCGTCAAGCCGGAGATCGGCGGCCGCGAGCTGCGGCGCTCCTACCCGGCGATCATCACCATCGAGAAGTCGACCTTCACGCTGCGGCTGTTCCGCAACCTGCGCTTCGACCGCAGCTACTCCGTCGCCATCGGCCAGCCCGCCTACCCCACTCCCGAGGGCCTGTTCGCGATCCAGAGCAAGCAGGTCAACCCGACCTGGACGGCGCCCAACAGCCCGTGGGCGGGAGAGTCCGCCGGGCAGTCCTACAGCGCGAGCGACCCCAACAACCCGCTCAAGGCGCGCTGGATGGGCGTTGCCGGCAGTGTCGGCATCCACGGCACCGCCCAGGACTACTCGATCGGCACGGCCGCGTCGCACGGGTGCATCCGCATGCACTCCTGGGACGTCATCGACCTGTACGACCGGGTGTCGATCGGGACGCCGGTCCTGATCGGATAGATCGGCGCGCGGCCATGCGCCGCGTCCGCCCGGCGGCGCGGTCGAGGTCGTTGAGGGCGTGCTCGATCCCCTCCGCGACGACGTGCAGGTCGCCCATCGCGTCGTAGTCGCCGAGCAGGCCGAAGTTCATGCCGCCGTCGTAGCTCATGATCGCGATCGCCAGCGCGCGGTCGCCGGCGAGGAACGGGATCGGGAGCATCGAGCGCATGCGCCGGCCCGAGCACATAGAGCGGGAACTGCGGTCCGGGCACGTTGGTGACGAGCAGGTTGTACATCCGCGACGAGAACTGGAGGCGCGAGGCCTGGGCATGGACGGTCGGCGGCGCGAAGTCCTGCATGCCGGCGATCGCCTGAGCGCCGAGCGCCTGCTTTGACTCCTTGAGCCCCTGCATCACCTCCCGCACGCGCGCGAGCCGGCGCACCGGATCGGCGATGCCCACCGGCAGCGGCGCCATCATCACCGTGATCTCGTTGCCGAGCTTCTCCCGCGTCGCCTGCGTGCGCACCGAGACCGGGACGCACGCCCGCAGCTCGAGCCCGTCCGTGGCGAGGCTGCGCGACTCGAGGAAATGGGCGAGGCCGCCGGAGACGGCGGCGAGGACGACGTCGTTGACGGTGCCGCCGAGCACGTCCTTGATCCCCTTGAACCGGCTCAGGCGCTCCTCGACGACGGCGAAGCGCCGGTACGGCCCGGGCCGGACGTTGAACGGCGTCGGCGGGGGTGCGGTGAGCGCGGTGCGCGCGACCTCGCCCAGGCCGGCGGCGAGCTCCCGCGCGCGGGCGAGCGTGGTGCGCGGGTCGGCTGCGCGCTGGGTGAGGTCGGCCGCCGTGCGCAACGCCCCCTCCACGCCCCGCGCCACGAGCTCCGCGCGCGTCGGCACGCGTTTCGGCACCCACGGTTCGGCCCGCTCGACCTGCGTCCCCTCCGGCGAGAGGTCGAACAGGACCGTCGCGAGGTCGGCGCCGGAGACGCCGTCGACCAGCGCGTGGTGGGTCTTCGAGATCAGCGCGAAGCGGCCGTCGCCCAGCCCCTCGACGAGATAGAGCTCCCACAGGGGCTTCGAGCGGTCGAGGCGCTGCGAGAAGATCCGCGCCGCGAGCGTCCACAGCAGATCGAGCGATCCCGGCGCGGGCAGCGCGGTGTGGCGGATGTGGTAGCCGAGGTTGAACGTGGGGTCGTCGATCCACAGCGGCAGGCCGCTCTCGAGCGGCGCCTTGGCCACCCGCTGGCGATAGCGCGGGACGAGGTGCAGGCGCGAGCGGACATGGCCGGTGAACTCCTCGAGCAGCGGCGGCGGCCCGTCGAGCAGCGCGACGCCGCCGATGTGCATGTGGGTGTTCGGGCCTTCCTGTGCCAGGAAGCCGGCATCGATCGCCGACAGCCGGTCCAAGTGCTGTTGCGCCATCCCTGTGCCAAACCCTAGGGTTGCGCGCACATGGACGTGGCGGGTCTGGCAGAGCGGGCGCGTGCCGAGGGACGGCTCGGCATCGACACCGAGTTCATGCCCGAGGGCCGGTACCGGCCGCTGCTGTGTCTGGTGCAGGTCGTCGTCGGAACGGAGATCGTGATCTTCGACCCGATCGGGGGCCCGGAGTTCGACCCGGCGCCGCTCGCGGACTGCCTGGCCGACCCCGGCGTCGAGATCATCCTGCACGCCGGGCGCCAGGACGTCGCGCTGCTGCGCCGCGCGTGGGGGACCGACGTCACCAACGTCTTCGACACCCAGGTCGCCGCCGGGTTCGCGGGCTTCTCCGCGCAGGCCGGCTACCTCGGCCTGCTCAACGACGTGTTGCGCATCCGCCTGAAGAAGTCCGCCTCCTTCACGCGCTGGGATCAGCGGCCGCTGACGGAGGAGCAGTTGTCCTACGCGGCCGAGGACGTCGAGCACCTGCTGCCGCTCGCCGACGAGATCCAGTCGCGACTGAGCGCCACGGAGCGGCTGGAGTGGGCGCGCGAGGAGTGCCTCGCGATCGCCAACGCGACCGACGACCGCGACCCCGACCTGCTGTGGCGGCGGCTCCCGCGCTCGACCGGCCTCGACCCACGCGAGCGGGCGATCGCGCGCGAGCTCACCGCCTGGCGCGAGCGCACCGCCGAACGCGAGGACCGTCCCGTCGGCTCGGTGCTGCGCGATCCGTCGGTCGTCGAACTGGCCAAGCGCGCGCCGCGCGACCGCAAGGGCCTGGCGAGCATCCGCGGTCTCCCGCCCGACGTCCAGCGGCGGCGCGGCCCGGACATCATCGACGCGATCGAGCGCGGCCGCCGTGCCGAGCCGATCCGCCTCGAGGCGGAGGAGCGCCTGCACACCGAGACCGGCGACGGCCCGGTCATCGCCCTGGCCGAGTCCCTGGTGCGCGCACGCGCGGTGGAGGCCGGACTCGCCTACGAGCTGATCGCGGCGCGCGCCGACCTCACCCCGATCGTCGTCGCGGTCCGGCGCGACTCCGAGCCGCCACCGGTGCGCACGCTGCAGGGCTGGCGTCGCGAGCTGGTCGGCGACGAGCTGCTCGCGCTGCTGCGCGGCGAGCGCTCGCTCAGGGTTGACAGTGGCAAGGTGAGTGTGAGCTGATCACGCATCGCGCGCCGTTGCTGCGGGTAAAGGGCGCGCATGGCGGGGGTGAGCCACCAGACGGTTCGGCTGTCGGCGGGTCGGCACAAGTCCCCGACCGAGGGCGCCTGCGTGATGGAGCTCGCTTCGATGCTCGCAGGGGAACCGTTCTCCGATCGCCCGCGCTGCGCCGACCCGGTGATCGGATCGTTCCTGCGCTCGTTCAACGACCGCCTCGGTCATGCCGGCCGGCAGGAGCTGCGCCCCTACGCGGCGGCGGTTGTCGGGACGCGGGCGCCCCGGAGGGTGGCCGCCGCGCGGCGCCGGCGCTGCCTGCGCTTCGCCTGCGGCCACGACCACGCCGGGCCGCTGACGCGGCTGCGGATCGCGGTGCTGATCGGTATCCGGCCCGCCCTGCGTCTGCGTCACGGAGCGCCCGAGTGGGCGGCGCGCCAGGCGATCGCGGGCGGCGATCCGCAGGCCGGCTTCGCCCTGCTCGACGCCCTGCTCGCGGACGGCGGCAGGCCGTCGCCGCGCGACGAGACGGCACTGCTCGGGAACGCATCGAGCGCGGCCGGTGTAACACCGGCATGCGACGCCTACTCCCTCTCGCCCTCCTCCTAGCGCTCGCTCCGCCCGCCCAGGCCAAGGTCCCCGGACGCCGGCCCGTGCGGCCCGCGGCCCTCGACGCATGACGATGCCCGGTTAGTGGAAGTCGGCGACGGCGAGCTCGTCAGGCGTGCGCGATCCGGTGACCGCGATGCATACGGCCTGCTCGTCCGCCGCCATCAGCAGGTCGCGTTTCGCACCGCTTACGCGCTGTGCCGTGATTCCGCCGAGGCCGAGGATGCGACCCAGGAGGCGTTCGTGAAGGCGTACAACGCGCTGTGGCGCTTCCGCGCGGGAGCGCCGTGGCGGCCCTGGCTGCTGCGGATCGTCGCCAACGAGGCGCGCAACCGGCGCCGGGCCGCGGGGCGCCGCGAGCATCTCGCCGCGCAGGTCGCGGCCGCGGTGGCGACGGACGCCCGGCTGCCCGAGTACACGGCCGCGGAGCTGTCCGCCGCCCTGGACCGGCTGGAAGCGCCCCACCGGGAGGTCGTCCTGCTGCGGCACGTGCTCGAGCTCTCCGAGGCGGAGACGGCGGCGGCGCTCGGCTGCCGCCCGGGCACGGTGAAGTCGCGGCTGTCGCGCGGTCTCGCCCGGCTGCGGGAGGAGCTGGCGTGAACTACGAGTGGCCGCAGACCCCGGACGTCGCGCCGGCCGTGCTGGCGCGCATCGGGCCACGCCCGCGCCGCTGGCCGCTCGTCGCCGCCATCGCGGCGACGCTGCTCGTCCCGGCGGCCGCGGTCGCGGCGGTGACGGACTTCTTCGGGCTGCGGTCGGTGGAGGTGCGCGTGGGACCGCCGCCCGCAGTCCCGACGCCGGCGCCGGACGAGCCGGTGACCCTCGCCGAGGCCGAGCGCATCGCCGGGTTCGCGCCTGTGCTCCCGCCGGCCCTGGGGGCGCCGGACGAGTTGCGCGCCCGCCCGGGCCGCATCGAGCTGCGCTACGGGCGCCTGCGGCTGTTCGAGCTCGAGGGTGCGCTCGATCGCATCCTCATTCAGAAGAGCATCCAGGAACCCGGCGACGTGCATCGCGTCCCCGGCGGCGCCTTCTTCCCCGGCCGCCACTTCTTCCTCTACCTGGGTCCGGACGGCGAGGTCCAGGAGGGCCGCACGTCGCGGCCCTCGCTGCTCGTCGAGCGCGGGAACCTCCTGCTGCGCCTCGAGGGCCGCGGCTTGAAGTACGAGCGCGCGCGCCGGTTGCTGGCGCCCTAGTGCAGTGAGTCGCCCGAACTAACAACTCACGGCACTAGAAGCCGCGACGCTCGCGCTGGCGGTTGCGGCGCAGCCGCAGCAGCGGGTCTCCCGCCTGGCTGCGCAGCTCGTAGTCGAGCCGCACATAGCGCATGAACAGCAATGCGGCCAGGACCGCGGTCACGCCGGTGGCGGTGGCCGCGTCGGCGGGTGAGACGCCGGCGATGAGAGTGAAGCTCGTGTAGAGCACGACCGCCCCCATGGCGAACAGCGACAGGACCGTGGTCACCGCCTCAAGCCTAGGCTCGAAGCGATGCTGACGCGCCGCCAGGACATCCGCAACGTCGCCATCGTGGCGCACGTCGACCACGGCAAGACGACGCTCGTCGACGCGATGCTGTGGCAGAACGGCGCCTTCCGCGAGAACCAGGACGTCGACGAGCGCGTCATGGACTCGATGGATCTCGAGCGCGAGAAGGGCATCACCATCCTGGCCAAGAACACGGCTGTGCGCTACGGCCCGACGAAGCTCAACATCGTCGACACGCCCGGGCACGCGGACTTCGGCGGCGAGGTCGAGCGCGCGCTCACGATGGTCGACGGCGTGCTGCTGCTCGTGGACGCCAGCGAGGGCCCGCTGCCGCAGACGCGCTTCGTGCTGCGCAAGGCCCTGGAGGCGCGGCTGCCGGTGATCCTCGTCGTCAACAAGGTCGACCGCCCCGATGCGCGCATCGAGGAGGTCGTGCACGAGGTCGAGGAGCTCTTCCTGGACCTCGACGCGCAGGAGGACCAGCTCGACTTCCCGATCGTCTACACCAACGCGAAGGCGGGTTGGGCAGCGCTTGAGCGAGGCGCCGAAGGAACCGATCTCAAGCCGCTGCTCGACCTGCTCGTCGAGCACGTGCCGCCGCCCTCCTACGACGACGAGCACCCGCTGCAGGCCTACGTCACCAACCTCGACGCGTCGCCCTACCTCGGCCGCCTGGCGATCTGCCGCATCCGCCACGGCACGCTGCGCCGCGGTCAGGACATCGCCTGGTGCCGCGCCGACGGCGAGACGGTCACGCGCGCGAAGGTGTCGGAGCTGTACGTCACGGACGCGCTCGAGCGCGTGCCCACCGACGAGGCGGGGCCGGGGGAGATCGTCGCGCTGGCCGGCCTCGAGGACGTCACCATCGGCGAGACGCTGGCCGACCCCGAGGACCCGCGAGCGCTGCCGGTCATCCACGTCGACGAGCCGTCGCTGAGCGTCGTCATCGGCATCAACACGGCGCCGACGGCGGGCCAGGACGGCGACAAGCTCACCGCGCGCCAGGTCAAGGCGCGCCTCGACGCGGAGCTGGTCGGAAACGTCTCGCTGCGCGTCGAGCCGACCGAGCGCCCGGACGCGTGGGAGGTCCAGGGCCGCGGCGAGCTCCAGCTCGCGGTGCTCGTCGAGATCATGCGCCGCGAGGGCTACGAGCTCACCGTGGGCCAGCCCCAGGTCGTCACGCGCGAGATCGACGGCAAGGTCCATGAGCCCGTCGAGCGGATGGTCATCGACGTGCCCGAGGAGTACGTCGGCGTCGTCACCCAGCTGCTGGCGCTGCGCAAGGGGCGCATGGAGGCGATGGTCAACCACGGCACCGGCTGGGTGCGGATGGACTACCTCGTCCCGGCGCGCGGCCTGGTCGGCTTCCGCACGGAGTTCCTCACCGAGACGCGCGGGACCGGGATCGCACACCACCAGTTCGAGCGCTACGAGCCGTGGCACGGCGAGCTGCGCACACGGCCCACCGGCGCGCTCGTGTCCGACCGGTCGGGCACGGTCAGCTCGTTCGCCTGCCATCAGCTCCAGGAGCGCGGGACGCTGTTCGTCGAGCCGGGCGACGAGGTCTACGAGGGGATGATCGTGGGCGAGAACTCGCGCTCGGACGACCTCGACGTCAACGCCGTGCGCGAGAAGCACCTGACCAACATCCGCTCGTCGACCGCAGACGTGCTCGTGCGGCTCGTTCCGAAGAAGCACGTCGGGCTCGACCAGGCGCTCGAGTTCCTGCGCCCGGACGAATGCGTCGAGGTGACGCCGCGCGCCGTTCGGCTGCGCAAGGCCGACCTCTCGCAGACGGACCGCGTCAGGGCGGCGCGGCGGGCGCGCGCGGCGGCTAGCGCATGAGCGACTTGTGGTCAGCGCGCGGGCGGGTTAGGGTCGCCGCGTGGGAGGCAACCCCGGACGGTTGGGACTCGCGTGCGTGTGCTTCCTTGCGCTGCTGCCGGCTACCGCCATGGCGACCTATAAGGGATCGCCCGGCAAGGTCGCCTACATCGAGGGCCAGGGTGACCCCGAGCCCGCGCCGCTGAAGGTCTGGGACCCCGCAAAGGCCGGCGAGACCCTCGATGACCCGAACGACGGCGTCATCACGATCGAGGCGCAGACCTACCACAAGTCGACGTACACGAGCACATCGCTGGGCTACCCGTCCCCCCCGGCGTGGTCCCCCGACGGGACGCGGATCGCCTACACGAAGTCGATCGACGCCACGGGCAACTGCCCGCAGCAGATCTGGCACACCGCCGTGTTCACCTACGACATCCGCAACGGTGCGGTCCACCAGGTCACGCAGCCGCCGGACTGCTTCGCCGACCTGGATCCCGGCCCGCCGGCGCTCGGGCACGACGGCTTCGACGTCGCCCCGACGTGGAGTCCGAACGGCAACACGATCGCCTTCGTGCGCACGGTCGCGGCCACCCCGGACGACGTGGACTACCCGAAGGAGGGGACCAACCTCTGGACGGTCAACGCGCTCGGCGGCAACGAGGTCAAGATCACCGAGTACCCGGGCGGTGGGACGCAGGTCGGCAACGCGCTCGCGTGGATCCCGGGGAAGCAGGAGTTGCTCGGCTCGACGAACAGCCAGCAGGGGGCCCAGATGGCGAAGATCGGACTTTCGGGCGCGGTCACGCCGATCGGGCCGCCCGCCAACACGCCCGTTCTCGACTTCGATGCCTCTCCGAACGGCGAGCGCTTCACCTACTCGACACTCAGCGGGCTCGGGATCGAGGTGCACGAGGGAGATGTGGCCACGGGTGCCACGAACCTCGTTCTTGGTGCACAGAGCACGCGCGTGCGCTATCAGGACCGCAACACGCTGATGATCTCCGGGTGCGTGCACGGCGTCACGACGTGTGGGTTGGTCGGCCACCCGGTCGACCCCACCGACGCTGACGTCGATCCCCAGGCCGACGGCATGATGCTGCCCTGGAGCGAGACCAAGGTGCTGGGCTCGCCCGCGCCCGTCGGGCGGATGGCCTACGACATCCAGCCGCAGACGCTCCCGGTGATCTTCATCCCCGGCTTCCTCGGCTCGAAAATCATGTGCGGCGCGAGCGACACGCTGTGGCCGGACCTGCCGTTCGAGAACCTGACCAGCATGGCGCTCGCGCCGAGCGGCACGAGCAACGCGGGGTGTTCCGACGCCGCCCCCGACGGCACGATCGTCGAGACGGTCCTCGGCAGCAGCGTCTACAAGACCACGGCGGACTGGCTGCGGCTCGACCTCGACGAGCCCGACGGGCGGCTGACGCTGTTCGGATGGGACTGGCGCAAGGAGCCCCAGCAGTCCTTCGCCAAGCTCGACGAGGCCATCACCGATGCACTCGCACGGCCGGGCCCGTGGAAGGAGCAGGGCGTCGGGCGCGTAGTCCTCTACGGCCACTCCTACGGCGGGCTGCTGATCCGCAGCTACATCGCGGGCGCCGGTGGTGCCCGCGTGGCGCGGGTGCTCACGGCGGGCTCTCCCTACTGGGGTTCGCCGAAGTCGATCTTCCCGCTCGCCTTCGGCATCGAGTCGCCGCTGCCGTCCGCGATGGACGTGCTGATCAACAACGCGGAGATGAAGGAGCTGGCGCGCAACCTGGCCGGGCTCTACCACCTGTATCCGAGCGACAAGTTCGGCCCCTGGCTCTCCGTCAACGGCGAGGCGCAGAACCAGGCCGGCGTCAAAAACTTCGTCACGGTGCTCGGCGGCAACTACGACCTCTTGGGGCGTGCGTTCACCAATCACAACACGCTGATCGACGGCTTCTACGACCGCCAGGGGTGGATCGACTACCGCGTCGTGGCGGGCGCGGGCGTGCCCACCATCGAGAAGTTCGAGTTCTTCGTCGCGGGGCAGGGGAACCTGGTAGTCACGGGCACGCTCCGCAACGGCGACGCGACGGTGCCCCTGCGCAGCGCGGCGCAGACGACGAGCGACGGGGGGACGCCGCTGGGCGACCCGGTCCGGGTCCAGTACACCTGCGACGTTGCCCATGTCCCGCTCCCCGGCAACCTCAAGCTCCGAACCGCGTACACGGGCTTCCTCGACACCGGCCGGCTGCCGTTCAAGCTCGACGCGACGCCGTGTCCGGCTAAGGGCGGCTGGTATCAGTACGAGTCCTCGACCATCGGGAGGACCCCGGCCCGCGCGCGGCGTCGGGCGTCCATGACGCTCGACGAGGCGGACGCGGCAGAGCTGATCGACCTGATCGACGCCTCGCCCCAAACGCTCGTGGTCCTCGATGAGGACACGCCGGTCGACCTCCAGTTCCAGATCTCGAACGGCACGTTCATCTACACCCCGGTCCCGGGCGATGGGACCGAGGGCGCGAAGATCGAGTACGGACCGGCGACGGGGACGCTGCGCATCGTGTCCGGGGCCGCCGGCCAGCCGCCGGCGGTGACCCTCGATGGTCAGGAGCTTCCGGGTCACCCGGTCACGACGCCCGGGCCGGACCCCTCGCCGACGCCGACCACGACGCCCGGCCCGTCCCCTGAGCCGACGGCGTCGCCGGCCCCGGCGGCACGCATCACGCTCGTGGGCCGGCCGCGGGTGAAGGGCAAGCGTCTCAAGGCGACCGTCAGCGTGAACGTGCCCGGCCGGCTGGCGGCGAAGGTCACGCGCAAGCGCAAGCGTCTGGGGTCGAGCACCGCGAAGGCGACCGCGCCCGGCCGGCGCACCATCACGGTCAAGCTGCGCCGTCGCCCGCGTGGCAAGCTGAAGGTGACCGTGCGGTTCGTGCCCGCGAGCGGTCAGGCGGTCTCGGTCTCTACGACCGTGAAGGCCCCGCGTTGAGCAGGCGCTCGTAGACCTCCGCGACGAAGCCGTGCAGCGCGGGCAGCTCGGCGGTGCGCCCGGCGGCGACCTCGCGGACGACGACCTCGTTGATCGCGCCGACGCAGGCGACGGCCTCCGGCCGGTCGCCGATCAGGGCGGCGAACGAGTCGTGGACGGCGAGCCGGCGGGCGAGCGCGTGCGGGCCGGCCGCGGCGATCTCGATCAGGAAGGTACGGGCGAATGCGGGCTCGGCAGCGAGCGTCTCCAGGTAGGCGGCGATCGGGTCGTCCGCGGCGCGCATCGTCGTCATCAGCACCTCGACGCCGGCGTCGTAGGCGGCCAGGAAGCACTGCTCCCTGTCGCGGAAATGCTCGTAGAAGGTCTTGCGCGAGACACCCGCGTGGTCGATGACGTCGGCCACGGTGCTCGCGCCGTAGCCGCGCTCGGCCACGACCTCGGCGATCGCGTCGAGCAGGCGTCCGCGCTGCGAGGCGAGGACCTCCTCGCGGGCGAGCCGGTGCGGCCCGCTCGGCAATGAGCGGGGGCGGGGCATGGAGTGAGAAACGCTACTGTCTCCCGCCCGCCCCCGCGGGCACGACCGGGCTAGATCTTCTCCTTGATCTTGTCGGAGACGTCGCCCACGGTGTCCTTGACCTTGCCCGTGGCCTTGTCGACCTTGCCCTCGTTCTTGAGATCCTTGTCGTCGGTCAGATCGCCGGCCGCCTCTTTCACGCGGCCCTTGGCGTCGTCCATCGTTCCATCGCCCATGTGGTTCCTCCTGGTCGGTTGGTCAGATCGGGAGCTGCCCGGGGCCGGAGGTCTTCATGCCTGAGCTGCCGGGGCCGCTGCGCTCGCTGATCGAGGTCGGGCTGTCCCTCGCGCGGCGCACCCAGAGCGGGAAGGTGGGCATGGCGCGCTACGCGCGGCTGGTCGACGACGCCGCGCTGCCGGAGGAGATCCGCGCCCAGGTCCGTGCCGAGCTGGATGCGGCGTGGGACGCGGTGGTCGAGCCGTTCGGCACCGAGGAGCCGATCGCAGTGACGCCGACTGCGCAGGTGCACGTGGAGGAGCTCGACGGACAGCGCGTGGCCGTCAAGGTCGCGCGGCCGGGCGTCGCGACACAGATCCGCTCCGAGCTGGCTCTGCTCGACACGCTCGCGGTCCCGCTGCGGATGGTGTTTTCGACACTCGACGTGCGCGCCGTGATGCGCGAGGTGCGAGAGACCCTGATGGACGAGCTCGACCTCGAGCACGAGGCCGAGACGTCGCACCGCGTACGCCGCGCGCTGCGCCGGCTCGACGGTGTGGTCATCCCGCAGGCCTTCGTCGAGGAGTCCGCTCCGGACAGGATGATCAGCGAGCTGCTCGAGGGCCAGGACTCGCCGGACGATCCCGAGCGGGCCGCCGAGCTGCTCGTCGCCGCGCATCTCGTGGCCTGGCGTGAAGCCGGCCTCATGCTCACCGACGCGCGCCCGTCGCACCTGGTCTTCCGACCGGGCGGTGACCTGGGCCTGCTCGGGACCGGGCTCGCCCGGCCCGTCGCGCGCGAGCGGCGGGAGCCGTTCCTGGCGGCCTTCCAAGGCCTCGGCGACGACGACCCCGCCGCCTTCGTAGCCGCCGTGGAGGAGCTCGAGCTGCTCTCGCCCGAGGCCGCCGAGCGCGCGCACGGCCTGCTGCGCGACGTGCTCGGCGACTTCGTGCGCGGCCCGGCGCGGCTCGACGCTGCCGCTCTGTGCGAGCTCGACCTGCGCGCCTACGCGCGCCTCGGGGACTTCATGGCGCTGGCGGCGGACGTCACGCCCGACCCGGCCGACATCCACGTGGCGCGGATGCTCGGCCAGGTCAGCGCGACGCTCGCGCGGCTCGAGGTGACGGCCGACTGGCCGGCCGTCGTCGAGCGCGCCGCCAACAGCTAGCGCTTGCGCTGCTGCTTGACCCGCGCGGCGGCGGTGGCGAGGCGCTCCGCGTCGTCGCGCTCGGTGAGCGCCTCATCGCGCTTCTCGAGCGCCTCCTCGCGCTCGGCCACGACCTCGCGGCGCTCGCGCCGCTCCTTCTCGGCGTTCGCGCGCTGGGCCTTCTGCCTGGCCTCGGCGGCAGACGCCTTGCGGCGACGCGCCGCATCCGCCGCCGCCTTCTCGGTGCGCTCGCGCTCGGCCTCGGCCTCCGCGCGCAGCTCGTCGGCCCGGTCACGCAGGTCGTCCGCGGGCCCTCCGCCGAGACCGGCAAGCCGCGCGGCGCGCTTGATCGGCCAGGTGAGCAGGTTGACGTAGGCGCCCGCGGCACCGCGGACGAGATCGGCGACGCCCATGGTCAGCGCTCCTCCTGCTGCTCGACGCGGGCCGCCTGGCGCTCGAGCGCGTCGGCCTGGGTGTGCTTGCGATCGGCCTGCTCGGCCGCCGTCTGCTCCGCCCGCTGGCGATCGTGCTCGGCTGCGCGGGCGCGGTCCTCGGCGGCCATCTCGTTGTCGAGCTCGCGCCGCTCGGCCTCGGCCTTGGCCCGCTCGGCCTTGACGTGCGCCTCTTCCTCGCGGTGCCGGGCCTGGGCCTGGGCCTCGAGCGCCTCGCGCTCCGCGTCGGACTGCGCTTCCTGGAGGTTGCCCTCCCGCTGAAGGTCCGTGTTGCCGGTGAGGTCACCGGCGGCTTGCTTGAGGCGGCCGGCGACCTTCCCGACCAACCCCCCTGTGGTTCGTTCTTCGGTCATGCCCCCGGGCCTACCCATGGCCCGGGGGCGCAACCGGAGGGGCGTCAGCTGAGCGGGTGGTTCGAGCGGACGACGTCGTCCGGATCGATCGCCTCCTTGACCGCGCGCAGGTGGGCGAGGGTCTCGGCTTCCCACTTCTCGGCGGCGTCGACGCCGGGGTGCTCGACCCAGTTCGCGTAGCGCTTGCGGCTCATGAACGGCGTCAGCGCGGCGCGCATGAGCCCGAGGTCGGCCTCGAGGGCCGCCGTCATCTGCGGCGTCGCGGCCATGCCGACGGCGAAGAAGATGAACGGCCCGCCGAGCGACGCGACCTGCTCGCCCCCGAGCCTGATCTCCGCTCCGAGCACGTTGTCGCCGAGCGAGTCGAAGAGGGCGTCGACGGCGGCCTCCGGCAGCTCCGCCAGCGTGAAGTGGTCGACGGCGCCCGGGACCGGGTGCGGCGGGTCCATGTGCAGGTGCTGGAGATCCTGGTAGGCCGCCGGCGCCATCGTGTCCATGACGGGACCGAGCTCGCGCACCGGTGCGAGCAGCTCGTTCGCCTCCTCCGGCGTGCCCATCACGATCGACTGCACCACGGCGAACTCCTTGCCGCGCAGGGCCGGGGGCGGGCCGTCGCCGTCCGGGATCCGCAGCACGCGCACGATCGTCGTCGCGCTGCTCGGGAACGAGGGGGCGATCCGCGCCCAGGTCTTCCACACCTCGCGCCCGCGCTCGAGCGGGAAGAAGAGGTGCCCGGCCTGGAGCTCGCCGGGGGAGATCAGCTCGAACTCCATGTGGGTGACGATCCCGAACGAGCCCCCGCCGCCCTGGAGCGCGCGGAAGAGCTCGGAGTTCCGGGTACGGCTGACGCGGATGTGCTCGCCCCTCGCGGTCACGAGGTCGACCGCGAGCATGCGGCTCGCGGCGGTGCCGTAGCGGCGGCCGTAGAAGCTCAGCCCGCCGCCGAGCGTGTAGCCGACCACACCGACGTCGTGCGCCGAGCCGTGCAGAGCGGCCAGGCCGTACTCGGCGGCGCGCGGCACGACGTCCTGCCACTGCGCGCCGGCCTCGACGCGGGCGACGCGCCTGTCGGCGTCGATCTCGACGCCGCGCATCCGCTCGGTCCGGATCAGGACGGTGTCGGAGAGGTCGTCATAGGACATCGCGCCGTGCCCGGTGCCCTGCGCCGTGACCCGCAGGCCGTGGGCGCGGGCGTGACGGACGGCGAGGACGATGTCGTCGGCGGACTCGACCTGGGCGACGGCCGCCGGACGCTGATCGGCGGCGAGGTTCCACGCCTGCCGGGCGTCGTCGTAACGGGGGTCGTCGGGCGTGATGAGGAAGTGGGGAGGAGCGACGAGTAGAGCCATGCCTGGAACCGTCCCAGCCCCGGCGTCGGCAGTCGTCGGCTGAGGGGACGATCTACGGTCCTCCCATCGAACGACGCCGTCTTGACCTCGACCTCTCGCCACAGGACGTCCTGCGCCTGCTGCGAGATCACGAGCGCCCCTTCCTCCTGCTCGGCGCCTGGGCGGGAGGCGGCGCGATCCTGGGCTCCAACCCCACCCAGCGCGTGAGTCGCGAAGCGCCTGAAATATCAGGCCCTTCGCGACTCACAGCGCCCGTGGGGGTCGTGGGGGGCGGGTGGTTCGGGTGGCTCGGGTACGGATTCGGCGCGACGATCGAGGACCTCCCGCCGCCGCCGCCGCGCCCGCATCCGCTGCCCCAGGCCGACGTCGCGTTCTACGACCACGTCTTCCGGCTGGACGCCGAGGGCCGGTGGTGGTTCGAGTCGCTGGTCCCGCGCGACGTCCCCCGGCTCGCGCGGGTGCCCGAACGCCGGCCGTGGTCACTCGACGAGATGGCACCGAAGGCGCCCGGCTTCGACGGCCACCGCTGGGCCGTCGCCGACGCCGTCCGCCGCATCGCCGAGGGCGAGATCTACCAGGCCAATCTGACGCTGCGCCTCGAGGGCGAGCTCGCCGGCGACCCGCTCGATGCCTTCGCCGACGCCACCGAGACGCACGCGCCTCCCTACAGCGCCTTCTTCGGAGGACCGCAGCACTCCATCCTCTCGTTCTCACCCGAGCTGTTCCTGAGCTACCGCGACGGCCGCGCGCTCTCGTCTCCGATCAAGGGAACGGCCACCGAAAAAGAGGTGCTGCGGTCATCAGCGAAGGATGCGGCCGAGCACGTGATGATCGTCGACCTCGTCCGCAACGACCTCGGCCGGGTCGCCGACTACGGCTCGGTCCGGGTCCACGAGCCCCGCATCGAAAAGCACCCCGGCCTCTTCCACATGGTCTCCGACGTCGAGGCGCGATCCAGCGCAACCGCCGAGGCCCTCGTCCGCGCCGCCTTTCCGCCCGGCTCGGTCACCGGCGCGCCCAAGGTCCAGGCGATGAAGGTGATCGCCGCCCTCGAGGCCACCGGCCGCGAGGTCTACACCGGCGCCATCGGCTACCTCAGCCCCCACGCCGGACTCGAGCTCAACGTCGCCATCCGCACGCTCGAGGTCCACCGGGGCCACGCATGGCTCGGCGTCGGCGGAGGCATCGTCGCCGATAGCGATCCAGAGACCGAGCTCGCCGAGGCGCTCACGAAAGCGCGGCCGGTCCTCTCCTCTCTCGGTGCCGTCACCCCCTCCGCTTCACAAAAGGGACGGACCCTTTTGTGCAATAGCCCGCCGTTGCTGGACGTGCCCCGGCCCGATCCGCGGCTCGGAGTGATGGAGACCATGCTCGCGATCGACGGGCGACGTCCCCTTCCTCGACGAGCACCTCGAGCGTCTGGGCGACGACTCGGCCCGCGCGAGGATCGAGACGGCGGCGCGCGAGGCAGGCGCCGGGCGGCACCGCATCCGCCTCCTCGGTGACGCAGTCGAGGTCCTGCCCGCCACGAGGCGACTGCAGCCATCCCTCACACCCGTTCTCATCCCGGGCGGCCTGGGCGATCGCAAGTGGGCGGACCGTCGCTTCCCGCCCGACATCCTGATCGTCGACGCCGACGGGCACGTGCTCGAGGCGGGCTGGGCCAACGTGTTCATCGTCGAGGGCGACAGGCACATCACGCCGCCCGCCGACGGGCGGTTGCTGCCGGGAGTCATCCGGGCGAGGCTCCTCGGGGCCGCCTCGGAGGAGCCGATCACGCTCGAGCGCTACGAGGCCGCCGACGCCGTCTACCTCACCAGCGCGGTCGCGCTGATCACACCGATCCGCCGCCCAGCGTCCGCGCCGTCGGCGAGCGCGCTACTTCCCGCTGGTCTGGGTTCGTCCCCAGCACGCGGTCGCTGACGGTGTTGGTGATGCCGTGCCAGTAGCGCTCGTTCTTGAAGTGATGCAGCCGGTGGCCGCGCCAGATCGAGCGGTAGTAGCGCGAGTGCGGCCGGTGCGCCGTGTGGATCAAAAAGTGCGTCCACTCGTAGACCGCGACCAGCAGGTAGCCGGCGGCCCACGCCGTCATTGCCGCGTGCAGTCCGAGCGGCACGACGAAGACGGCCGCCACCAGTGGGACGAGCACGAGCAGCGCCGCCGCCTCCCACGGTCCCAGAAGGATCATGTTGAGGTTGTGCGGGTCCTCGTGGTGCATGCGATGCGAGCGCGCGGTCATCAGCTCGATCCTGCGTCCGCGCCAGCGGAACGGCGGCAGGTGCAGCAGGTGCACGTGGATCGCCCACTCGCCGAACACGTAGATCGGCACCATCAGCCCCGCGGCGAGCGCGTCGCGCCAGGTGAAGTCCCCGGCCAGCAGCCGTAGCGCCACCGCCGTGGCCAGCCCGGCCGCCAGGATCTGCGGCGAGCGCTTGTGGCGGAACTCGCCCCACGCCTGCCGGACCGTCTTGACGTCGCCGCCGTAGCGCACGCCCATACCGTTGGAGGATATGGCGGTCGTCAGCGCCGGGATCATCCTCTGCCGCGGGGGCGCGGTGCTGCTCGTCCATCCCGGCGGTCCCTTCTGGGCGAACAAGGACGCGGGCGCATGGTCGATCCCCAAGGGCGAGGTCCAGCCGGGCGAGGATCCGCGCGCACGCGCGCGCGTCGAGTTCGAGGAGGAGCTCGGCACCACGCTCCCGCCCGGCGCCGAGCTGCGCGAGCTCGGGCAGGTCAAGCAGAAGGGCGGCAAGGTCGTGATCGCGTTCGCGGCCGACGGCGACCTCGACGCCGACGCCATCACCTCCAACACGTTCGAGATCGAGTGGCCGCCGCGCTCCGGGCGCCGCGCCACCTTCCCCGAGGTCGACCGCGCCGCCTGGTTCGAGATCGACGCGGCGCGCGCGAAGATCAACCCGGCGCAGGCCGCGTTCCTGGACCGCCTGTGACCAGCTCCTCCACCAGCGCCCCGTAGACCTCGATCGCGACGATCAGGTCGGCCTCGTCGGCATCCTCCTCGCGCGAGTGCGAGATGCCCCCGCGCGTGCGCGCGAAGACCATCACGGTCGGGATGCCGGCGCGCGCGACCGCCGCGGCGTCGTGCAGGGGGCCCGACGTCAGCGGCTCGCCGCCGCCGGTCAGCGCCACCGCGCGCTCGACCAGCGCCGGATCGAAGCGCACGGGGTCGATACGCCACACGGACTCGCTCGCCACCGTGCAGCCCGCCACGTCGGCGACCGCCGCCGCGAACTCGGCGATGTCGGCGTCGAGCTCCTCGAGCCTGGCGAGCTCGCGGTGGCGCAGATCGAGCGTCAGCCGCACGCGGTCGGCGATCGCGGTCGGCGTCCCCGGCTCCGTGCGCAGCGCGCCGATCGTCGCCAGCCCGTCCTGCTTGGCGGCATGGTCATGGACGAGCGTGACGAGGCGGGCGGCGGCGAGCAGCGGGTCGCGGCGGCGGTCCATCGGCGTCGCGCCGGCGTGGCCGGCGCGGCCGGTGAAGACGAACTCCGTGCGCCGCACGCCGAGACAGCCGTCGACGCCGGCGGCCGCGATCCCCGCGTCGTCGAGCACCGGCCCCTGCTCGATGTGAAGCTCCGCGTAGGCGACCGCGCTCTCGAGCTCGGCCGCCGCGTCGGGCATCTCCGCCAGCGAGACGCCGTTCTCGCTCAGCGCCTCGGCCAGCGTGACTCCGTCCGCGTCGCGCAGCGCCCCGGCGGCCATGACGTCGAGCAGCCCGCACGTAGCCGAGGACCCGAGCAGCGAATGGCCGAAGCGCGCGCCCTCCTCGTCGGCCCAGTCGACCAGGGCGAGCGAGCGGGCCGGGGACTCGGTCGTGCGGAGCACCTCGGCCGCCGCGAGCAAGCCGAGGCAGCCGTCGAGCCAGCCGCCGTCGGGCACGCAGTCGATGTGAGAGCCGATCACCACGGTCTCGGGTACCGAACCCGCCACCCGCACCCACAGGTTGCCGGCGGCGTCACGCGAGATCTCGGCGTTCGGGACCGCGCTTCGGATCCAGTCCAGGAAGTGCTCGCGCTCGGCGCGCCACACCGGACCCCAGGCGACGCGCCGCCCGCCGCTGCGCTCGTCGAGCTCGCGCAGCCGCGCGACGACTGCCGCGGCGTCCATCACGAAGCGGGCTCGCGCAGCAGCTCCATGGTGGAGCAGTGCACGCCGCCGCCGTTCCTGTGGATCTCGTCGTAGGCGACGGTCACCACCTCGATGCCCCCGCGGTCGAGCAGCTCGGCGGTGCGGGGCGTGCCCTCGGCCATCAGCACGCGGCCGGGCCGCAGGCAGAGCGCGTTCAGCGACCACTCGCCCTCGCTGGTGTCGGCATGGATCGTCTCGATGCCCTCGGCGCGCAGGCGCTCGATGAAGTCGAAGGGAAGTCCTGCGGCGTCGATCAGCGCGCGCCCCTCGTCGACCATCGCGAGGTGGAGGTCGAGGTGGATCGTGTAGCCCGGCAGCGGGACGACGATCAGCTCCCAGCCGATGCGGGCCAGCACCTCGCGCAGCTGGCGCGCGCCCTCGGCGTTGCAGCGGATCGAGGTGCCGAACGCGGCCAGACCCGGTCGCAGCTTCACGAACGAGCCGCCCTCGAGCGTCCCCGTTCCCGTGATCGTGGACAGGATCGGCAGGCCGGCGGCGGCGACCTCGCGCGTCACCGCGGCCTCCTCTCCGCGCCGCGCGCGCACCGCCATGCGGCCGATGATCGCGCCGCCGGGCACGGTGATCAGCGGGTCGCGCATGTATACGGCCTTGACGAAGTGCCCGCCGAGCGGCTCGGCGACGGAGACCTCGACCCCCTCGCTCTCGAGCGTCGCCACCAGGCCGGCGTGCTGCGCGTGGACCAGGTCGAGGTCCGGCGGCTCGCGGTCGGTCCAGTACCACATGCCGTCCGGGTCCACCAGCGCCTGCGACTCCTCGTCCCAGGCGTCGGCGCGCACCGCGGTGAGCTCGTCTCCGGGGCGCCGCATCAGTACGCGCTTGAGCTCGCCGACCTCGTCGGACGCGCCCCATTCGGCCCCCCAGACCTGCGTCAGCTCGTCGTGGAACGGCGGCTCGGCCGCCGACTCCATCCGCGTCTGGTGGAGGTCCGGCGGCCCGCTCACGCTGCGCCACGCTACCGAGTAGTGTCCGGCTCATGCGCCGGGGGATGATCGCTGTCGGAGCCGCGCTCGCCCTGGCCGGCTGCGGCGGCGACGAGGGCCTCACCCGCGCGCAGCTCGCCGACAAGGCCAACGCGATCTGCGCGAAGTACTCCGCGCAGGGCGAGAAGCTCGGAACCCCCGACCTCACGGACCCGGCCAAGGCTGAGGACTACTTCGACCAGGCCAAGGATCTGGCGCGCAGCCAGCAGGACGAGCTGGAGGGCCTCGAGCCCGCCGAGGACGTCAAGGCCGACTACGGCAAGCTCACCGAGGCGACCGGGGACGCGACCAAGCTGCTGTCGGACCTGGCCGAGGCCGCGGAGGCCAGGGACCGCGAGAAGGGCGTCGAGCTCGTGGAGCAGCTCACGCCCATCAGCTCTGCGGTGGACTCGGCCGCCGGCGCGATCGGCGCCGACGACTGCGCCAGCTAGCTAGGTGTAGTTCCTGGGCACGTTGTTCGGAGCCCTGCGTCGGCCGCGGCGCGCGCAGCTCGCCAGCTCTGCAGTCGTCAGACCGCGACCGACAGCGCGGTAACGGCGCCGGTCGGACCGAGCTTGGTCTGTCTTACACCCACTGGATGTAATAGGCGCCACGGTCGACCGCCGGAGCGCCCGCACCCCTCGCCTTACCGGCGCCGTCGGACACGGCCACGGTGATCGCCAGGCAAGCGCTGAACGCGCACCCGCCCGAACAACGTGCCTGGGTCTTACAGCTAGGTCGCGATCAGCGCCACGCCTGCGAGCGCCGCGATCACCCCGACGGTCTGGGTGGTCGTCGGGCGCTCACCCAGCAGGGCCACGCTCAGCGCGACGGTGAACACCGGCGCCACCGAGCTGAGCACCGACACGAGCGAGAGCTGGCCGCGGTCGGCCGCGATCACATAGAGCAGCGTTCCACTGAGCAGCAGCAGTCCCGGGATCGTCAGCAACGGCGTCTGTCGCTCCAGGCGCAGGTGCCGCACCTCGCCCGAGAACCACACCACCAGGATGATCAGCAGCGCGATGCGGGCGTCGAAGATCGCCCAGGCGCGATCGTGCTCCGCCGCCGCGGGCAGCGCGATCAAGAAGGTGCCGAAGGCGACGGCGCTGCCGGCGGCCCAGATCACGCTGGCGCGCGGATCGGGATAGGCCTCCGTCGGCGCCGCGGGCCGGCGCGCGGCGAGCGCGCAGCCGGCGAGCGCGAGCACCATGCCGGAGGCCTGGAGCGCGGTGAGCGTGTCGCCGTGCGCGAGCCCCCAGACGACCGGCAGCGTCGCTCCGGTGGCGCCGATGGGTGCGGCGACGGCCATCGGCCCGAGCTCGGCCGCCTTGTAGAAGCCGATCAGGCCGCCGGCGTTTCCCGCCCCCGCCAGCGCGGCGACCGCGAGCGGACCGCCGCCGAGCGCGTCGCCTCCCTCGGCCGCCAGGTAGACGGCCGCGCCTGCCAGCGCCGCCACGTGCGAGACGAACAGCACGGTGAAGAGCGTCTCCCGCCGGGCCAGCCGCGGCCCGATGAAGTTCGAGACCCCGTAACACGCCGAGGACCCGAGGGAGAGCAGGACGGTGGCCATCGGCGATCGAGCCTAGGTTTGTGGCGATGCTCGTGCTGCTGCCGCCCTCGGCCGGGAAGGCCGACCCGCCGCCCGGACTGCCGGTCGACCTCGACGCGCTCGTCCACGCCGACATCCTGCGCGCCAAGCGCGAGCGCCTCGCCCGCGCGCTGAAGCTGCTCGAAGCTCCCGCGGCGCCGGCGGCCGACGTCTACACCGGCGTGCTGTACGGGCAGCTGCGGCTCGCCGAGCTGCGGTCGCAGTGGGACCGCGTGCGGATCGCCAGCGCTGTCTTCGGCGTCCTGCGCCCCGGCGACCGCATCCCGGCCTATAAGGCCGACATGGGGACGAGGGTCCCGCGCCTGCGCGAGGGACTCGCCGCCTTCTGGCGCCCAGCGCTCGCCCTGGCCCTGCCCGACGAAGGCCTGATCCTCGACCTGCGCTCGGGCGGCTACGCCGCGGCCTGGAAGCCCAGGCACGCGACCGTCGTCGGCGTCCGCGGCTTCACCGAGCAGCCCGACGGCACCCGCAAGGCGATCACCCACATGGTCAAGCGCGTGCGCGGCGACATCGCGCGCATCGCACTGCAGGCCGACCCGCACACCCCGGAGGACATCGCCGACCTCGCCACCGCCGCGGGCTTGCGCGTCGAGCTCACCGCGGCGACACTCGACGTGATCGAATGAGGTCTAGCGCCGGCTGATGGCAAGCAGGCCGAGGCCGGTGAGGGCGGCGACGATGGCGATGATCGGCGCCCAGGGGGAGCTGCCGCCCGTGCCCGGGTCGCCGGCGCCGATCTCGAAGTCCTCGGTGAACGCGGTCGGGGAGGCCCCGGTCGCGGTGAGCTTGGTGACGTAGGTCCCCGCCGCGAACAGCTCCGCGAGGTCGGCCGGCGGCTGGGGCTCGAGCTCGGAGACGGGGCCGGCGTAGGACTCCTCGAGGCCATCGACCGAGCGCCTGCCGTCGGCGAGCGTGTAGAGGGTGATGTCGATCGGGTCGGTAGCGAGCTGGGTGAGCTTCATGGGATACACGGGGTCGTCCGTGTCGAAGCTGACCCGCAGCGGCTTGAGCGTCCCGTTCGACGCCGGCGCGAGCTGGATCGCCACGTAGCGCCAGCCGTCGTCGACATAGTCGCTGAGGATCGGCTCGGCGCCGGCGGGCAGGCTGTAGCCGTTGTCGGAGAGCCAGGTGTCGAGCGCCTCGGGATCGCCGGCGCGCAGGCGCGAGACGTCGTACCCGCCGATCACGTCGCGGCCGATGACGTCGACGCCGCGGGGAGCGCCGGCGCCGACGGCGCCCTCGTCGCCGCCGCCCGCCGCGTCGCGCGGGAACGTCGCGAAGTCCAGGTACTGCAGCGGGTCGCCTCCCTCGATCGCCTCGACCACCGGGTCGGCCGGGACCGGCAGCACGACCGCGGAGCGGCCCGGGCCGTCGGAGCGCAGATCGAGGCTGAGCACGATCTCCTCTCGCCCCGGCCGTTCGATCACCAGCGCCCGTTCGCGCGTCACCGTCGCCTCGATCGCCACGCCGCAGCCGCACGCCGACGCGGGGACGGCGGTCGCCGCGACCACGCAGGCGAGCACCGCGCACAGGCCGAGCCGAGCTGCCATGCGGCGGATCATCGCAAGTCCTACGCCGAACCCGCGTTTGGGGTCACATGCGCCGCATGTCCCTCGCCGCGCTGCTCACGGCGCTCGCGGCTACCGCGCCCGCCGAGGCGGCCCCCGTGCTGGGTGCCGAGACGCCGGCGGGCTCGGGCGCCGTCGTCGCGCTCGCCGATCAACCGGCCCCCCCGCGCGCCGTCGACGGCAGCCCGAACGACTGGCCCGGCTCGCTGCCCCCGTTCGCCGGCGCGCTGATGTACTCGCAGGGGACGCTCGTCTATCGCGACCACATCACGGACGCGTACGGCCCCGACAACGGTCAGGACGCGGATCGGCTGAAGATCTTCGACCCGCTGGCAGCGGCGGTGCCCGACATCTACCGGCTCGAGCCCGCCTACCAGTACGTCCCCGGGGAGTTCGGCGTGCCCACCGGGCCGCTCGACCCGCAGGTCCACTACGGCGACCTCCCGCACGTCGACGAGGCCGACCTGTCGGAGGTCCGGCTCGGGACGGACACGGAACGCAACCTGTGGCTGCTCGCGCGCACGACGACCATGAAGGACGACGCGCCCGGCACCGCCCTGCTGGTGCTGCTCGACACGGCGCCCGGCAACACCGAGCGCCAGGTCCCGTACAACAGCGGCCTCACCACGCGGGCCGGTGACGTCGCCGTCTACCTCTCGGCCGAGGGCAGCAGCTGGACCGACCTCGCCACCGGGGCGACCCACGTCTTCGCCCCGGCGCAGATGGACGCCTCCGGCTACGCGAACACGATCGAGGCGCGCATCCCGGCGTCCGCGCTCGGCGGCCGGCGCGACGGTGTCCGGGTCGCGGTCGCGGCCGGGCTCGCGGACGCCGGCCGGCTCGAGACGCTCGCGCTCCAGCCCAACGTCGCCAACGTCGCCTTCCGCACCACCGAGCCGGTTCGCGACTGGTGGGACAAGCAGCAGGGCCTCGACCTCCACGCCGGCGGCATCGACCGCTTCTTCGCCGCCGCCGACCTCGCGCGCATGGAACAGGGCGCGTCCGAGCGCTACGTCCCCGGCCCCGGCTACCACGACCGGATCTTCGCCTCGGACCCGCGCATCTCCCGCGAGCAGGGCGACGACGGCGTGCTCCAGCACTACGGCGTGTACCTCCCGAACGGCTACCGCGAGGGCAAGCCGTCTCCGGTGCAGTGGTGGTTCCACTTCCGCGGCGGCAACGCGCACATCGCCGCCGCCGTGGTCCCGGGCGTGATCCGCGACATGGGCGCGGCACGGGACTCGGTGGTCGTCACTCCGGACGGTCGCGGCACGAGCGGCTGGTATGTGGGCAAGAGCCATCTCGACTACCTCGAGGTGCACCGCGACGTCCATCAGCTGCTGACCCTCGACCGCGACCGCGAGTACGTCGCCGGCCATTCGATGGGCGGCTGGGCGAGCTACCTGCTGCCGGTGCTCTACCCCGACCGCTTCGCCGCGTCCTTCCCCGCGTCCGGTCCTCCGACCCAGGGCCTGTGGGCCGGTTGCGAGGCCGACGCGTGCTACCAGGGGGCCAACGGCGGCGACGCGAGGGCGCAGCTGACCACGCCGCTGCTCGACAACCTGCGTCACGTGCCCGTGGCCATCTACCACGGCACCGAGGACGAGCTCGTCCCCGTCACCGGCGTCGTCGCGCAGGCCAACCGCCTGCGCGCGCTGGGGCTGCGCTACCGCCTCTACCTGTTCCCGGGCCAGGAGCACTACGGCCCGCCGATCCAGGACGAGTGGACGGAGGGCGCGGCGTACGAGCATCGCTTCGTCCGCGACCGCAACCCGGGCCGGGTCACCTACAGGCGCAGCATGGCCTTCGAGCGCGCCGTCAACACCGTCAACAACGACGAGAAGGTCGACTTCGGCTTCGAGTTCAAGCGCGCCTACTGGATGTCGGGTCTCGAGCCGGTCGACGCCGAGAACGGCGTCGCTTCCTTCGACGGCACGACGCTCGCCCGCCCGGACGCCCCTCACGCGCTCCTGCCCGAGGCCGGAGGCCCCGCGGCGCTTGGCCAGACCGGCCCCTACACGATGGTGGGCCAGAGGTGGCAGATCGGGGCCCGGCCCGCACCCCGCAACGGGTTCACCGCCACGCTCACCGGCGCGCGTGCGGTCACCCTCGGGCTCGAGCGCATGGGCATCGACGCGGACGACGGGTTCTTCGGCCGGTTGCGCACCGAGACGCCGCTCACGCTGCGCCTGAGGGGCGCGGTCCCCCGCGGCGCTCAGGTGCTGATCGACGGCGCTCCCGCGGTCGCCCAACGCACGCGGCGCGCCCTGACCGTGTCGGTGCCCGCGGGCACGCACCGCCTCGACGTCGGCTAGACGCGCTCGACGATCACCGTGGTCGCCTTGACCACGGCGGCGGCGGTGTCTCCCGGCTTGAGGCCGAGCTCCTCGGCCGCCTCGCGCGACATCAGCGAGACGATCCGGTACGGGCCGCAGGCGAGGTCGATCTTCGCCATCACGCCGTCGAGCTCGACGGCGAGCACGGTGCCGGTCATCCGGTTGCGCGCGCTGGTCGTGCCGCCGGGCGCGCGCGTGCGCAGCAGCTCTGCGAGCGCGCCAGCGGGGAGAAAGCGCTGGTTGCCACGCCGCTCGAACTCCACCCGCCCCTCGCGCTCCCAGCGCCGCAACGTGTCCACGCTGACGCCCAGCGCCTGCGCCGCGGCCCCGATCCGCACCAGGTCCTCCACGCCGGGAGGTTCGCACACTTGATATATGCCGATATAGGTATATATTGCCACCATGGCCCGGGCAGCGACCACGGCGGACACGTTCAACGCGATCGCCGAGCCACGTCGGCGCGAGATCCTGGACGTCCTCGCGGGCGGCGAGCGCGCCGTCAACGACCTCGTCGCCAGGCTCGGGCTCACGCAGCCGCAGGTGTCCAAGCACCTGGCGGTCCTGCGCTCGGTCGGGGCGGTGCAGGTGCGCGGCGACGGTCGCCGGCGCCTCTACCGCCTGAACGGTCCCGCGCTCAAGCCGATCCACGACTGGGTCTGCGAGTACGAGCGCACCTGGACCGAGCGGTTCGAGCTCCTGGACGACGTCCTGGAGGAACTCAAGAACGAGGAGCAGGAAGGATGACCAGCATGACCCCGCGCAAGGCGACGCTGACGCTGCCCGCCGACGACCAGATCCTGGTCACGCGCGAATTCGACGCGCCGGCCCACCTGGTGTGGAAGGCGTACACCACCCCCGAGCTGGTGCGCCGCTGGTGGCACGCCGGCCGCGGCAACATGCACACCTGCGAGATCGACCTGCGCGTCGGGGGCCGGTACCGCTTCGCCATGAACGCCCGTGAGGGCGGCTTCGAGGTCGCCTTCAACGGCGAGTTCCGCGAGGTCGTCGAGCCCGAGCGGCTGGTGGCGACCGAGAGCTACGAGGGCGCGCCGGGGAACTCACCGCCGGTTCTCAACGTCGTCACCTTCACGGAGGAGGACGGCCGCACTCGGCTCGAGCTGCTGATGGAGTGCGGCGACAAGGCGACCCGTGAGCTGATCATCGAGACCGGCATGGAGGACGGCCTTCAGGACGCGCTCGACCTGCTCGAGGAAGTGGCGCGCTCCCAGGCCTGACGGGCGTTCGTGGGTGGAAGCGTTAGCTTCCACCCATGACCGATCTCGCTCGGATGGACGCCACGGCGCAGGCGCAGCTGGTGAGAAGCGGCGAGGCGACGGCGGTGGAGCTGGTCGAGGCGGCGATCGCGCGCATCGAGGAGCTCAACGGCGATCTCAACGCCGTCATCCACCCGCTGTTCGAGAAGGCACGCGCGGCGGCGGGGGGCGAGCTCCCGGACGGCCCGTTCACCGGCGTTCCGCTGCTGGTCAAGGACCTCTCCTGTTACACGGAGGGCGACCCCGTCCACGAGGGGATGCGCTTCCTGCGCGACGCCGGCCACCGCGCCGACCACGACATGGAGCTGGCCAAGCGGTTCCGCCGCGCCGGCTTCGTCATCTGCGGGCGCACCAACACGCCCGAGCTCGGGATCCTGCCGACCACCGAGCCGGAGGCCTACGGGGCAACGCGCAACCCGTGGAGCTCGGAGCACTCGCCGGGCGGCTCGAGTGGCGGCTCGGCCGCGGCCGTCGCGAGCGGCATGGTCCCGCTCGCCCACGCCAACGACGGCGGCGGCTCGATCCGCATCCCGGCCGCGCACTGCGGGCTCGTGGGGCTCAAGCCGACCCGCGGGCGCGTGACGTTCGCACCGGACTTCGGCGACATCCTGGGCGGGCTCGTCTCCGAGCTGGCCGTCACGCGCAGCGTGCGCGACGCGGCCGCGGTCCTCGACGCCGTGAGCGGCCCGGCCCCGGGCGACCCGTACGGGGTGGCGCCGCCTGCGCGGCCGTACGCCGAGGAGGTGGGGGCCGACCCCGGCCGGCTGCGCATCGGATTGATGACCACGCCGCCCGGTGGCCATTTCGAGACGCACCCGGAGTGCGCCGCCGCCGCCCGTGCCGCCGCCGTGACGCTGGAGGGGCTCGGGCATGCGGTGGAGGAGTCCTACCCACTCGCGCTCGACGACCCCGATTACGTGGCGCAGTTCCTCGTGCGCTGGACGGCCGGCGTGGCCTGGAACGTCGACCACTGGTCGCGCCAGGTCGGGCGCGCGGCCGGTCCCGACGATGTCGAGCCGGCGACATGGGCGCTCGCCGAGGTTGGCCGCACCCACAGCGCACCCGCCCTCCTCGCCTCCGTCGAGTACGCGCAGCTCGCCGCGCGCAAGACCGCCTCGTTCTGGTACGACGACGGGTTCGACCTCCTGCTCACGCCGACGACCGCCGAGCCGCCGACACGCCTCGGCGAGTTCGACGCCCCGCCCGACCAACCCACGGCGCCCCTCGCGCGCTCGATCCCGCTCGGCACCTTCACCGCGGGCTTCAATTCGACCGGTCAGCCGGCGATCTCGCTGCCCCTCGCCTTCACCGAGGACGGCCTCCCGCTCGGCGTCCAGCTCGTGGCCGACTTCGGCCGCGAGGACCTGCTGCTGCGCATCGCCGCCCAGCTCGAGGAGGCGGTCCCGTGGGCCGACCGGGAGCCCGGCCCCTCGGAGCGTGTGCGGCGTGGCACGGAGGGGGTAAAGGCGCGCGGGTAGGGTTGCACGCCCGATGGCCATCGAGGATCTGACCGACCGCGATGCGGCCTCGATCGTCGAGCGCTTCGCCGATGCGTGGTCACGGATGGATCCCGACGCGTTCACGCCCCTGTTCCCGTGCCTGACGGCGCAGCTGCGCCGGTTCACCAGGAGCCGACGGGCGCCACGCTGACGTTTCACAAAAGGGACGGACCCTTTTGTGAAGTTTGGTGGCGGCCGATCGGACTCCTGCACATCATCCGCTCGAGCAAGAAACGCGCGGCGGGAGCGTTTGAGCGGGCATGCTCCTCACGCGCGTCCTGGTCACGCTGTGCGCACTGCTGGCGCTCGCCCCCGCCGCCAGCGCAGAGCCGCTGGTCGGAGTCGACATGAAGTGCTACGAGCCCGCCGGCGACCCCGCGCCCGGCTCGCAGGAGTGGATCGAGCGCGACACGTACAACCAGTACTGCGCCGGCCTGCGCATCCGCGACCAGCTGCTGAGCCCGGCGTACGGCTACGGGAACATCACCTCTGGGCTGACGCAGTACCTCGAGCAGTGGAGCGACCAGCTGGCCGATCCCACGCAGCCGCGCGGCGGCGTCACGACGCTGATCCCCGGGTCCAAGGCGGCCGACGCGTTCCGCACCATCAAGCGCTGGACCGAGCTGGGCCGCGGGCGTGTCGCGCCGGTCGCCTTCGACGGCATCAACGGCGCCACCCTGCGCGGCCACGTGTGGGCGCCGCCGGCGTCGGTCAAGCAACCGAGGCGAGGCTTCCCGGGCGTCGTCGTCACCGACGGTTCCGTGCAGGCCTACGAGGAGCTCTACCACTGGGCCGCGCAGGACCTGGCCGAGGCCGGCTACGTCGTCATGACGTACGACCCCCAGGGCCAGGGCGACTCCGACCTGCTCGGCGACGACTGCCCGGGCGAGTGCACCGGCGTCCCCTACCAGCAGGACTTCAACTTCTTCCAAGGTGCCGAGGACTCGCTGAGCTTCTTCCTCTCGGACAAGAACCCGTTCGCAGACAAGCTCAACGAGCAGAGGGTCGGCCTCGCCGGCCACTCGCTCGGCGCCTCTGCGGTCAGCCACGTCGGTCAGTGCGACGCGCGCGTCGACGCGATCGTGGCGTGGGACAACCTGCGCGCGATCTCCGACTGCGGCGAGGTCACGATCCCCGCGGAGCACAGGAGCCCGACGCTGCTGCACGCCCCGGCGCTGGGCCTGACCAACGACTACGGCTTCTGGTCGCAGCCGCAGATGAGCGCCCCGGACCCCCACTCCAAGAACGCGGGCTACCGGCAGGTCGCCGGTGCCGGGCTCGACGCCGCGTCGATCGCCTTCCGCGGCGCGACGCACCTGACCTACAGCTACATCCCGCTCGTCTTCCAGGCCAACGAGCTCTCAGAGAGGATGGCGTCCTACTACACGACGGCGTGGTTCGACCACCACCTCAAGGGCCGCAGGTCAGGCTTCAGGCGCCTGCGGGCGAAGGAGTTCGACCACTCCGCCGACAGGCACTCGATCGGCACGGGCGTGTTCGACCAGGAGGCCGCGGCGGCGGACCCGACCAACCGCTACGCGGGCAACGTCCCCTACGAGATCGCCGGCATCAAGACAGCGGACGCCGTCTCCTTCTACTACCTGTCGCAGTACTCGCTGACGCACCCGCGGACCGGGGAGCGCGTCGTCTGCGAAGACCTCCGCCACGACTGCAGGCCGCTCGCCCCGGCGGCGAGGCGCAAGCGCCGCTGACGCCCGCGTGACACCCTTGCTCGCCGATGGCTCTCAGCCGACGCGAGCTACTGGCCGCCGGCGGAGCGACGCTGGCGCTGCCCGTCGCCGCCGCCGCGGGCGAGCGCACGTGGACGCGGACGCTCGATTTCGCGACGCTCCCCGCGGGCGCCGGCTGGCCGGGCTGGACCTGCGTCGGAGTGGCAGGCCTGCGGCGCGAGAACGGGTCGGGCCTGCTCGTCGCCGGCTCCGACGTCTTTCCATGCGACCCCCGGCCGGTCGCGTTCGCGCTCGACCAGCGCTTCCGCGACGGTGAGATCGCCGCGACGGTGACTGCGACCGGCGCCGGGGCGGGCGTCGTGCTGCGCCGCGTCGGCCCCCGCCGCTACTACGCCGCGGTCTACGACGACGAGCAGGCCGCGCTGGTGCTGCTGCGGCGCGACCCGGGTGGCGTGGTGGAGCTCGCCCGCGCGCTCGTCCCGCGCGCCGCCGGCCCGGCACGGCTGTCGCTGTCCGCCTCGGGCGCCGAGCTCGCCGCGACGTGGAACGGGACCACCCTCACCGCGCGCGACACGAAGCTGCGGCGTCCCGGGGACCCCGGCGTGCTCGCCACCGCGCGCACGCTGTTCCCGAGCGAGGGGCCCGCGGCCCTGCCCGCGCTGGGGAACCTGCACCTGCTGCCGTACGGCGTGCAGGAGGGACAGGCGGTGTTCGACACGGTCGTGGGCGAGGCGGTGCTCGCGCAGATCCGCGAGCGCTCGACCGCGGGCTTCGCCGCGATCACCGTCGAGGCCGCCGGGCGCCCGGGTGTGACGCGGCCGAGCGTGGTCGCGTCCGGTACGGGAGCTCCGGTGCGGCGCGGAGCGCAACTGCGTGTCGCGACCGACGTGCCGGCGCGGGTCGAGATCGAGCTCGCCCGCGACCCGTCCTTCCGCGGCTCCCGGCGCATCGCGGCCGGGCGCACGGGCGCGTTCGCCGCTGCGGCGCCGCGGCTGGCCGGGCTGCGACGGGGCCGGCGCGTGTATTGGCGGGCGCGGCTGCACCGCAAGGGCCGCGTGACCGTCGGGCCGGTGCGCAGCTTCCGCGTGCTGCCGCGCGGCGGCGCGCCGGTGCGCCTGGCGATCGGCTCCTGCGCCGCGCAGTTCGGGCCGATCTTCGACCGCCTCGCGGAGGCGCAGCCCGACGTGCTCATCTGGCAGGGCGACCTCAACTACCCCGACACCGTGGGGCCGCTCGCCCAGGATCTCCCGGGCTATGCGGGCATCTGGCGCGACTTCCTGGCCAACCCGCGGCTGCGCCCGATCCTCGACCGCGCGTCCTTCGCCGCCCAGCGCGACGATCACGACTACGGGCTCCAGGACGCGAACGCCACCAACCTCTTGGAGTGGGGGCTCGCGCCGTGGGACGCCCTGATGGAGCCGCGCTTGCACTACCGCTTCCGGGCCGGGCTCGCCGACGTCTGGGTGCTCGACCAGCGTCGCCACAAGAGCGACCCGGCGCTGCCGGACTCACCCGCCAAGTCGCTTCTCGGCACCCGGCAGCGCCGCTGGCTGCTGCGCACGCTGGCCGCGTCGCGCGCACCGTTCAAGGTCGTCTGCTCGCCGTGCACGCTCGCGCCGCTGAGCGCCAACGCCCGCGACGGCAGCTGGGCGGTGGGCTTCACCGCCGAGCGAGACCTGCTGCTGCGCCACATCGCCGAGCGCGTGTCGGGCCGCACGCTGTTCGTCACCGGCGACACCCACTGGACGCTCGTCTACGACCGCGGCGGGCTGTTCGAGGCGCGGCCCTGTCCGCTGGGCATCCCGGCGCCCAACGACATCACGCTCACCCAGCCGCAGGCGGCCGAGGACGCGCGCGGGCGGCCCGGCGTCGCCTACGCGGACGACGACCGCGGCCACTTCGCCCTCATCGACGTCAGCCGACGCGGACTCGAGCTGAGCCTCGTCCGCGATGACGGCGCGGTGCCGTTCCAGCGGCTCTTCCGCTCGTGATCGATCTCCAGCGCGCGCACGAGTTCATGGCGGGCAACGCCCGGCTGCTCGACCGCCGCCGCTTCGAGGTGGTCGCCCGGGGCGCGGCGCCCGAGGGCGTGCTGGCCGCGCTCGAGTCCTTCCGCAACCCCGACGGCGGCTACGGCTGGGGCCTCGAGCCGGACCTCAGGGCCGCCGAGAGCCAGCCGGCCGCCGCGCTGCACGCCTTCGAGGTCTTCGAGGACATCGCCCCGGCGACGTCCCCGCGGGCGGTCGAGCTGTGCGAATGGCTCGACGCGGCGACGCTCGGCGACGGCGGGCTCCCCTTCGCGCTGCCGGTGGGCAGCGGCGCGGCCTGCGCGCCGTTCTGGGCCGGCGCCGACCCGTCGGCGTCGTCGCTGCAGATCACCGCGATCGTGACCGCGATGGCGCACCGCGTGGGCGCCACCGACCCGGCCGTGGCGGAGCACCCCTGGCTGCAGCGCGCCACCGACTACTGCCTGCGCGAGAGCGAGGCGCGGGCGGACGAGCTGCCCGCGATGGGTCGCGCCTTCGCCCTCCAGGCGCTCGACGCCGCTGCGCCCGGCCGTCCCGAGGCCGAGGCGGTCATGGAGCGCCTGGCGGCGGCGATCCCGGAGAGCGGGCGGCTGCACGTCAGCGGCGGCCTGCCCGACGAGTTCATGCGCCCGCTCGACTTCGCCCCGTTCCCCGGCGGCGCCGCGCGCAGGCGACTGAGCCCAGAAGCGGTCGCCGCCGACCTCGAGCGGCTCGCCGGCGGCCAGCAGGACGACGGCGGCTGGCGGCCCGAGTTCGAGTCCTACTCGCCGGCGGCCGCGCTCGAGTGGCGCGGCCATTTGACGGTCAGGGCCGTGGTTCTGCTCAAGCGCAACGGCGTGATCTAGGTGTAAGACCCAGGCACGTTGTTCGGGCGGGTGCGCGTTCAGCGCTTGCCTGGCGATCACCGTGGCCGTGTCCGACGGCGCCGGTAAGGCGAGGGGTGCGGGCGCTCCGGCGGTCGACCGTGGCGCCTATTACATCCAGTGGGTGTAAGACAGACCAAGCTCGGTCCGACCGGCGCCGTTACCGCGCTGTCGGTCGCGGTCTGACGACTGCAGAGCTGGCGAGCTGCGCGCACCGGGCGCTCCTCGGCGGCGTGCTTGATCGCCCGCAGCGTGCGGCGGGCGACGGTGTCGGCGACGGGCCGCACGTAGCGCCACTGCGACAACAGAGCCTCGCGCGCGATGGCGTCGCCGGCGACGAAGCGCCGGGTCGAGGAGAGGTAGCTGCCGCCGTCCTCGTCGGGCTCGACGCTGACGTCCCAGACGATGTCGACGCGGGCGCGGGTGCCGGGCTTGGGATGCCACGCCAGCCCGAAGAGCCGCTCGCGGCGGCGGGAGCCGAGGGCCTGCACGCCGGCGTGGGGATCGCGCCCGAGGCGGTCGACGGCGTCGAGGACCTCGGCCGGGCCCGCGTCGACGTGCAGCACGAGCGACTCCGTGACGTCGTAGCGGGGGGCGCGGATGTCGATCAGGCGGGTCACGGTGGATCCAAGTCTGCGCCAGGACGTGTGGGCTGTCATCCGCCGCGATGACCATCCGGGGTCGTCCTCGCGGAGGATGGACTGAGACGATGCGCATGACGATGCGTGCGACGAGCCGACCGCGGCGCGGCGCTGGACCATGACAACGCCCTGCGCCTCGAGGCGACCTTCCGCGAGCTGTGCGACGACGGAATGACGGTGGTCTGGGTCACTCACGACGGCCGGCAGGCGAAGCGCATCGCGCACCGCACGTTGGTGCTGGCCGACGGCGTGATCTAGGTGTACCTCCTTAACGGCGCCGGCCGGACCGAGCCTGGTCTGTTTTACATCCACTGGATGTATTAGGCACCACGGTCGACCGCCGGAGCGCCGACACCCGCTCCCTCACCGGCGCCGTCGGACACGGCTCCGGCGATCGCCAGGCAAGCGCTGAACTCGGACCCGCCCGAACAACGCGCCTGGGTCTTACATCTAGGCGGCGAGCGCCATCTCGGCGCGTGCGGCGACCGGTGAGCGCTCCTCGGCGGTGCGCTTGATCACCCGCACCGCGCGGCGTGCCAGGGTGTCGGCGAGCGGCCGGAGGGAGCGCCACTGCGACAGCAGGGCGGGGCGTGCGGTCTCGTCGGCGGCGACGAAGAAGCGCTGCGACGAGAGGTAGCTGCCGCCGTCACCGTCGGGCTCGACCTGGAGGTCCCAGATGATGTCGACGCGGCCGCCGGGGCCTGGCAGCGGATGCCCCTTCAGCCCGCAGAGGCGCTCGCTGCCGCCGGAGCCGATGGCCTGGAAGCCGGCGTGGGGATCGCGCCCGAGGCGGTCAACCGTCCTCAGGACCTCGTCGGGGGCCGCGTCGACATGCAGCACCAGCGATTCGGGGACGTCGTAGTGCGACGCGCGGATGTCGATCTGGCTGGTCATCATGCGGCCAGTCTGCTCACGCAGGCGGGGGCTGTCGTCAGCCGCGATGACCATCCGGGGTCGTCCTCGCGGAGGATGGACTGAGACGATGCGCATGACGATGCCGGCCATCTTGACCGTCGAGGACCTGTCGTTCGCGATCGACGGCGCACGCATCCTCGACGGGATCTCGTTCAGCCTCGAGCGGAGCGAACTGGTTGCGGTCATGGGCCCCAGCGGCAGCGGCAAGACCACCCTGCTCAAGTGCCTGAACCGGCTCGTGGAGCCCAGCGGCGGGCGCATGATGCTCGACGGCGCCGACGCGTCGGCGATCCCCCCGGTCGAGTTGCGCCGGCGGATCGGGATGGTGTGGCAGACGCCGTTCATGTTCGCGGGCACCGTGCGCGACAACCTCCGCCGCGCCGCCGAGCTGAGCGCGAGCGCCGTCGGCGACGATGCCTTTCCCGGCCTGCTGGAACGGGCGGCCTTCGACGGGCGCCTCGATTCCGACGCGCGCACCCTCTCGGTGGGTCAGCAGCAGCGCGTGTCGATCGCGCGGGCACTCGCCTGCGAGCCTGCCCTGCTGGCGTGCGACGAGCCGACCGCGGCGCTGGACCATGACAACGCCCTGCGCCTCGAGGCGACCTTCCGCGAGCTGTGCGACGACGGAATGACGGTGGTCTGGGTCACTCACGACGGCCGGCAGGCGCAGCGCATCGCGCACCGCACACTCGTCCTGGTCGACGGAACGGTCCGCGAGGGCTGAGCGTGCGCGCGCTCGAGATCGGGTTCGCCGACGTGCTGGTGGCGCTGCTGTTCGTCGCCGTCGCGGTGGCCGCGGCGCGCTGGGAGCGCACGGGCGAAGAGCGCAGCATCGCCGCCGCCGCCGCGCGGGCGATCGTCCAGCTGCTCGCCGTCGGCTACGTCATCGACGCGATCTTCGGCCTCGAGAACCTGGCCGCGACCGTCGCCTTCATCGCTGTGATGCTGGGCTTCGCCACGCAGATCGCCGCCCGCCGCGGCCGCGGCGTCCCGCAGAGCGCGCGCGTGGCGGCGGTCGCCATCGGCGCGGGGTCGGTGGTGGTGCTGCTCGCGCTGGTCGCGCTGCAGATCGCGCCGGCCCGGGCCCAGTACCTGATCCCGCTAGCGGGGATGGTCATCGGCAACTCGATGTCGTCGTGCGGGATCGCGCTGCGCGAGATCGCCCGCGATCGCATCCGCGCGGCAGCCGAGCTCGAATCCGCGCTGAGCCTTGGGGCCGAGCCGCGGGCCGCGGCCGCCGACGCGCGGCGGCGCACGATGCGGGCCGCGCTCGGGCCGCTGATCGACAACACCAAGGCTGTCGGCGTGGTCGCGCTCCCCGGCGCCATGACGGGGATGATCCTGGCCGGCATCGACCCGCTGCGCGCCGTGCGCCTTCAGATCGTCGTGATGTTCATGCTCCTGGCGGCGACCTCCATCAGCGTGCTGGTCGCCGTAGAGCTGGGCTTCGCGCGGCTGTTCAACGATCGCGCCCAGCTCGTGCCGGTCGACAGCCGCGGAACGTCCGGCGGCGCGTGACGCGGCGGCCCGTGCGGGTGCGCGCCGTGATCACGACGGTGGTGCGGGCGCGGGTCCCGGCGGGCAGCCGCACCCGCACGCCCCGCCGCGTCCTGCGCGTCCTGACGGGGCGGCCGTTGACGGTGGCGCGGATGCGGCGCGCGCCGGCGGGCAGGCGCGCGCGCAGCCACCCGGCGCCGCAGCGCCGGAGGGTCCGGGCCGCCTCGGCGCAGGGCATCCCGGTTTCGGACTTGCGGTAGCGCTCGAGGAACCCCCACGTGGCCCTCGCGCCGCTCGGAGCCTCCGGGTACGTGTAGCCGCGGTACTCCGGGTCGCTGGTCCCGCCCGGCCACGCGTGCGGCATGCCGTGGACGATCCAGCGCTCGCCGATCAGGCAGCCGGCCGGGTCGCGGTAGGTGGAGACCGTGTAGCTGTAGCCCTCGGGCTTCTGCCCCTCGCGCGTCGCGGAGGGGGTGAGTGCGATGGGCGCCTCCTGGCCGCCGCCGAGGACGAGGTTGTTGGTCCGCAGCCCCTGCTCGAGCGCCTTGTCGGTGCAGGACGCCGGGAAGGCCAGGTCGCCGTCGGAGCCGATCGCGATCCGTGGGACGATTCGCGCGCGCGGCCCCATCTGGTCGAACGCGAGCTGCGAGCTCGTCGCGAGCGGTATGCCGACGCCGGTCGTGAAGCATGGCCAGTCCGCGTACGCGGAGGAGGCCACGACACCCACGGCGGCGTACAGGTCGGGGTAGGCCGCGGCGTCGATCGAGGCCATCAGGCCGCCGGCGGACAGGCCGACGAGGTACACGCGCTCGGCGTCGACGGTGCGCAGCGCCATCACCGCGCGCGTCATGTCGGCGATCGCGGCGGCGTCGCTGTTGTCGCGCCACCAGGACGGGGGGTACGGGAACTTCCAGCACTGGTTGGCGGGCCCCGGCTGCGCGCGGCCGAGCGCGTCGACGTCGGGGTACAGGACCACGAACCCGTCGCGCTCGGCGAGCGGGTTGAAGCGGTTGGCGCGCATCTGCGTCTCGGCGGTCGTCTGGCAGCCGTGCACCATCACCAGCAGCGGCGCCGGCCGGCCCGAGCGGTACGACGTGGGCGTGTAGAGCACGTAGCGGTACTCCGTCCCGTTGGAGATGACCGTCCCGTGGCTCGTCTGGCCGGGGTCCGGCGGGTCCGGAGCGGCAGCGGCAACACCGGGTGCCCACGCGAGCAGCGCCACGGCCAGCCCCTGGAGCCTCCTCACTCCGTCGAGGATACCTGCTGTCCGGAAGAAATGTTCCGGCCTGTAGGTATGGTGGAGGAGATGCCCACGCAGACCGAGCGCCGCGAGGCCACACGATCCGCCGTGCTCGAGGCCGCGATCGACTCGCTGGTCACCCACGGCTACGCGGCCACGACCACCGCACGGGTCGCCGAGATCGCCGGCGTCTCGCGCGGGGCGGCCCCGCACTACTTCGCCTCCAAGGCGGATCTCGTCGCCGAGGCGCTGACCAGCCTGGCGCGCCGGCGCATCGCGGCGATCCGCGACGCGGTCCCGGCAGAGGACGTGGAGTGGAGCGAGGCGATCCTCGACCTGATCTGGGAGGCCCACGACGGTGTCCTGTTCGCGGCGACCGTCGAGCTGTGGGCCGCCGCGCGCGGCGACGCGGATCTCCGGGCCGCGCTGCTCGCCGCCGAGCACGAGGTGCGCCGGGCGATCTGGGAGGCGTTCGCCGCCGTGGCGGGCCCGCGCACGCAGGACCCCGGCTTCCGCGCGGACATGGAACTCGTCCTCGCCACCGTCCGTGGCCTGGCGCTGCTGCCGCTGATGGAGGACGCGTCGCCCCAGGCGATCACGCGCCGCTGGCGGTCCGCCCGGGAGCGGCTGCTGAGGATCCTTGGCTAGCCGGCCCGCTCTGCTCCTGCTGACCTTCGCGCTCTTGCTCGGCCCGGCGGCTGCGGCGCGCGCCGGCGACGCCCGGATCGTCAGCGAGAAGCGGATCGGCCCGCGCGTGGTCGAACTCACGATCGCCACGCCCGCGTTCGCCGGGCCGACGAAGGTCGACGTCGACCTGCCGGTGGGCTACGCCGCCGACCGCCGGCGGCGCTGGCCCGTCACCTACGTGCTGGCGGGCACGATGAACACGTACCGCACGTTCAACAGCTTCGTCGACGGGGTCGAGCTCACCAAGCGGTTCCCGTCGATCGTCGTGTCGCCGAACGGTGACAGCGGCTACTGGAGCGACTGGTTCAACGGCGGGGCGTTCGGCCCTCCGATGTACGAGACCTACGTGACCGAGCAGTTGATCGAGCTGATCGACGCCCGCTTCCGGACGCGGTCGCGGCGCTCGCAGCGGGCGGTGTTCGGCATCTCGATGGGCGGGTTCGGCGCGATGATGGTCGCCGCCCGCCACCCTGACCTGTTTGCGGCGGCGGCGACCCTCTCCGGGACCGTGGACATCAACCTGGCCCCCAACGCGGCGGCGGTCAGCGCGAGCTCGACGTTCCAGGGCGCCGAGCCCGACGCCATCTACGGGCCGCGGGCGACCCAGGAGGTCCGCTGGCACGGCCACAATCCGACCGACCTCGCGGGCAACCTGCGCGGCCTGCACCTGCAGGTGCGCAGCGCCAACGGCACGCCGAACCCGGCGATCGGGGAGAACCCGCTGTCGGCCGACACCGCGTCGTGCCTGGTCGAGGCCGGCGTGTACGCGGCGAGCGTCAGCTTCCACGACAGGCTGGACGCCCTGCGCATTCCCCACCTGTGGCAGGACTACGGCGCGGGCTGCCACACCGTTCCCAACTTCAAGCGCGAGATCGCCGACACGCTGGCCGTGTTCACGAAGGTGCTCGCGGATCCACCGGCCCGGCCCCCGCGGTTCGACCACATGTCGATCGAGCCCGCGTTCGACGTGTGGGGCTGGCGTGTGCGCACCGACCCCGGCCGGGCGCTCGAGTTCCTGCGCCTGGAGAAGGCGGGCCTCCGCGGCCTGACCCTGAGCGGCTCCGGCCGGACGGCGGTCACTACGCCGCGCTGGTTCCGCGGCGTGCGGCGCGTACGTCTAAGGGGCGCGGTCGAGCGCACCGCCTCTCCTGGTCCCAGGGGCCGCATCCGCTTCACTGTCGACCTCGGCGCGCCCAACACGCAGCAGCAGTACACGCCCGGCGCCACCACCGCGGAGACCAGCCGCACCGTGGGCTTCGCACCGCCGGGGCGATAATGGCCCCGTGCCGGCGCTTCGCACCGCTGAGCTGGTCGCCGAGGGGACTGCGGCGCTCGGGCGCCGCGCGTGGGCGCAGGCCGAGGACCGCTACCGGCAGGCGCTCGAGGGCGAGGAGTCGCCGGACGCGCTCGAGGGCCTCGCCGTCGCCCGCTGGTGGCAGGACGACGTGCAGGCGGCCATCGCCGCGCGGGAGCAGGCCTACGCGCTGCGCCGCGGTCGCGGCGAGGCGGTGGAGGCGGCGCGGCTGGCCGGCTTCCTGGCCTGGGACTACGGGGCGATGGGCGGCGCCCACGCGGTGGCCAACGGCTGGCTCCAGCGTGCGCGGCGGCTGGTCGAGGATCTGCCGCCCGCGGCCGAGCACGCCTGGCTCCCGCTGATCGAGGCCTCCTTCTCCATCGATACGGACCCGCAGGCGGTGCTGCGGCTCAGCCGCGAGGCCGGAAGCCGGGCGCGCGCCGGCGGCGCGCTCGACATCGAGATGACGGCGCGCACGCTGGAGGGGCTGGCGCTCGTGAGCCTCGGGCAGGTGCAGGAGGGGACGCGTCTGCTCGACGAGGGCGCGGCCGCGGCTTTCAGCGGCGAGCTCTACGACCCGATCGCCATCGGCTCGTGCTGCTGCAACATGATCATCGCCTGCGAGCGGGCGCGCGACTTCGACCGCGCCGACCAGTGGTGCCGCCAGCTCGCCGCGTTCAGCGAGCGGACCGGGCAGCGACCGCTGCTCGCCCTGTGCCGGGCCCATCACGGGACGGTGCGCATGATGCGTGGCGAGTGGGAGCAGGCCGAGGCGGACCTGGAGTGGGCTGCCGGTGAGCTGTCGGCGGTGCGGCCGCCGCTCGCCGCGTACGCGCGGGCACGCCTGGCGCAGCTGCGTCGCCGGCAGGGACGGCCCGACGAGGCGCGCGCACTCCTCGAGCGCGCCGGCAGGCACGTGCTGGTCGCGCTCGTTGAGGCGGAGCTGCGGCTCGACGCCGACGACGCCGAGGGTGCGCAGGCCGCGGCCGCGCGCTACCTGCGCGGCATCGGCGGCGGGACGCCGATCGAGAGCTCAGCCGCGTTCGAGCTACTGGTCCCGATCCGCATCCGCCTGCGCGACCTCGATGCCGCGCGGCGCGCGCACGAGCGCCTGGCGGCCATCGCCGGCGACGTCGGCTCGGCGCCGTTGCGCGCGGCGGAGCGCCTCGCGGCCGCGCGTGTCGCCGTCGCCGATCGGGACATGGCGGCCGCGCGGGCCGCGTTCGAGGACGCCGTCGACGGTTACGAGCGCTGCGTGATGCCGTTCGAGGCCGAGCAGGCGCGCGCCGAGCTCGGCCGCGCGACCGAGGCCGGGCAGCGTCGCGGCGAGCTGACCCGGCGCGAGACGCAGGTGCTCGCGCTGGTCGCGCGGGGTCTCTCGAACCGCCAGATCGCCGAGCAGCTCGTGGTCAGCGAGCACACCGTGCACCGCCACGTCGCCAACATCTTCGTCCGTCTCGGCGTCTCGTCCCGTGCCGCCGCCGTCGCCGCCGCTCCGGGCCATCTTGACGAGGATGGCCCGATCGGGCGATGAACGCCCGCGGCGACGCGCGCAAGCTGTCGCCATGTCATTCACCGAAACGCAGCGAGAGCTGCAGCACAAGGGCTTCGATCAGCCCGACGAGGTGCGCGAGTTCCCCAACGGCCGCGCCGAGATCCTCGAGTTCGGCGCCGGGGAGGTCGGCCGCTTCGTCTTCCAGCCGGGGTGGAGCTGGTCCAGCGACCTCAGGCCGGTCGCGGGCACACACAGCTGCGAGGTCCAGCACTTCCAGTACCAGGTCAGCGGCCGCCTGGGCGTGCGCATGGACGACGGCACCGAGTTCGTGGCGGGTCCCGGCGACGTGCTGTCGATCCCGAGCGGGCATGACGGCTGGGTCATCGGCGACGAGCCGGTCGTGGTGATCGACTTCCACGGCGCGAGCACCTACGCCAAGGGCGCCTGAGCGTTGTAACGGTGACGGCGCCGAGCCGACTACGTGCCTCGACAGCCGGATGAAAGAGGGGGAGAGGTCGCATGTCGCACCGCAGGCTCGTGCCGTCACCGTCGTTCGCAGTCAGCTGCCTGGCGCTGTTCGTCGCGCTCTCGGGCACCGCGCTGGCGCTCAGCGCCGACAGCGTCCGCTCCCGCCACATCGTCGACGGGCAGGTGAGGGCGAAGGACATCCGGGATGGCGCGGTGAACGGGGTCAAGGTCGCGGACGGATCGCTTTCGGGTGCTGAGATCGCCGATGACTCGCTGACGGGCGCCGACATCGACGAGGCCAGCCTGGAGGGCATCGCCGGCGGCGGGCCGGCCGGGCCGGCCGGTCCCGCCGGCCCGCCCGGTCCCGGGGGTCCCGGGGGTCCCGGGTCCCGCCGGTCCCGCCGGTCCCGCCGGTCCCGCCGGTCCCGCCGGACTGGACGGTCCCACCGGTCCCGCCGGCCCGCCCGGCCCCGCGGAACCCGCTGGTCCCGCCGGCGGCGATCTCACCGGCAGCTTCCCGGACCCGACGCTCAAGCCCGGAGCCGTGGACACCGCGAAGCTGGCCGACGAGGCCGTCACGACGCCCAAGCTCAGCGACCACATCATCTCCACGGTCAAGATCGCCGACGACGCGGTCACGACCGCGAAGCTTGCGCCCGATGCCGTCAACAGCGGCAAGCTCGCCGCGGACTCGGTCAACTCGAGCAAGGTGGTCAACAACAGCCTCTCCACCAACGACATCGCCGACGGCTCGCTCGTCGGCCAGGACATCTTCGACGGCACGATCGTGGCCGCCGACATCCTCGACAACTCGCTCACCGGCACCGACGTCAGCGACGGCTCCCTGACCGGCGCCGACGTGCAGGACTTCTCGATCGGCGCGGTCGACGTCGGCCTCAACGCCCTCGCGCCCGGCAACATCCAGGACAACTCGCTCGACGAGAACGAGATCGCCTCCAACGGCATCGACGCGGCGGAGATCTCCCCGAACGCGGTCGGTACGTCGGAGATCGCCGACAACGGCGTCGGCTCGACCGAGCTCGCCGCCGGAGCCGTCGGCGCCTCGCACATCGCCACCAACGCCGTCACCGACCTCGAGATCGCGGGCGGAGCGGTGCGCGGGGGCGAGATCCTCGACGGCGAGATCCAGGCGTCGGAGATCGGCCCCCTCCAGACGGTCGCGCACATGGTGGTCGCCCCCGATGGGTTCGCCGGCACGCCCAATGCCTACTGCCCGGACAACAGCGTCCGCCTCAGCGGTGGGCACTGGGCCCGGCCGCAGGACGGGCAGGCATCGCCCGAGGTCTACATCGGCTACTCGGCACCGGGCGGCAGCGCCACCAACCCCGGGTGGAGCGTGGTCGCGCACAACCGCAGCGGCGAGCCTTACGAGATCACCGCGTACGCGCTCTGCCTGTTGCCGTAGCCGTCGCGCGGCCGCTCAGGGCGCGCGGCCGATCGTGACCGTCTTGACCGCGGAGCTCTCGTTGCCCCCGGCGTCCCGTGCCGAGACGAGGATGCGAGCGCCGACCGCCCCCGGCGCGCGCTTGAGCTGGCGCTTGCCGGACTTCCTGAGCCTCAGCCTGATCTTGATCTGGCGGCCCGCCCCGGGGTGCTGCCGGCGCGCCCGGGCGAGCACGACGTTCACGGGACGCCTGGCCCTGCGCCGCCGGATCTCGCGGCTGTCGAACACGACGGCGACGGCCGCGGGCTCGTCGACGGTGACGCGGATCTCGATGCCGCGCGACCGCAGGCGCGCGCGCTTGACGCGCCGCCCCACCCTCACCTTCAGGCCCGGGGGATCGTCGGGTGTCGCCGGCGGTGTCGGCGTCGCCGTCGGCGTCGGGCCCGACCCCGGCTCTCCCGCCGGGGGACCGTAGGTGAGGTCGGCGGGAATGCCGGACGGCGGGATGCGGAAGGGACCGGAGATCTCGTAGATCGCGCCGACCGCGGCACCCGGCGCGATCGCCGCGCGCTGCGAGGTGACGTACATCCGCGTCTGGTCGGGGCTGAAGACGACGCCGCAGAGCTCCGAGGTCGCATGGGCGGGATCGGAGAAGCGCAGCAGCGGCGAGACGGTCTGCTCGGGTGTGATCAGGCCGATCTCGAGGTTGCCGCCGTCCTCGCAGACGAGCACGTCGCCGGCCGCGCTGACCGTGACGTTGTCGACCTGGTCCAGCGACGCCGCCGGGGCGAGCGCGTGGTCGTAGAGCACCTCCATCTTCGCGGTGCCCGGGGTGTACGCCCAGACCTTCTTGTCGAGCTTGGTGGTGAAGTAGACGACGCCGCTCGCGTACCACAGGCCCTCGCCGCCGCTGAACGGCGTCATCTGCGCCACCTGCTCGCGCGTCGGCTTCCCGGTCTGCGTCGTGGTCGGGTCAGACACGACATGCCAGGTGATCGCGCCGTCGCCGGCCATCTGCGCGACCTCGAGCGTCCCGGCCGCCAGGTCCGGATACGTGGTCGGGGTGAAGCGGTAGAACCCGCCGGCCGGATGGTCCTCGCTGAGGTAGACCCGCTGGCCGACGGGGTCGACGGCGGCGGCCTCGTGCGGGAACGCCCCCAGCGCCGGGCGTCCTTGCGCCGGCAGCTCCCCCGCCGGGTCGCACTCCCAGATCAGCCCGCTGGCGGCTTCCTCGCCCGACAGCCACGTCCCCCAGGGCGTCGGGCCCCCGGCGCAATTGCGGGTGGTGTTGCCGAGGATCCGGTACGCGTCCGTGATCGTGCCGTCGGAAGCGAAGCGGATCGCCGATACGCCGCCGCCGTCGGCGGCCGCGGACTCCGAGTTCGTGACCAGGATCCAGCCGCCGTCGTTGGTCTTGAAGGTCGCCTGGCCGTCGGGGAAGATCGGCAGCGCGTAGGACGAGGGGCCGACCGGCTGCTGCGCCACCGCGATCCGCCGGGACGAGAACCCGGACGGCAGCATGATGCCGTTCGCGTCGGCCGCGCCGAGCTCTCCGTAGGGCGACGGCCCCGGGCCCGCCGGGGCGGCGAGCGCCTGGCGCAGGAACGCGGGGCCGAGCGCGAACGCGCCGGCGCCGACGGCCCCCGCCTGCAGCAGCTCCCTGCGGCTGATGCTCACCGTGCGATCTAACCGGTTCGAGCGCCGCCGTTCAAGTCCCGCTCGAACGCGGCGGCGAGTTCGACCAGCGCGAGGGCGGCGTCAGCGGGCGCCCGGATCTCCAGCACGACGCCGTCGGGCACCGCACGGATCTCGAGCTCGGGGAACGCGCAGCACCGCGCCTCGGCGGCGGCGACCGCCGCGACGCGGTCGCCGACGACGCCGGCGACCACGAGCGTGACGCGACCCGCATCAGGCTCCTGCGCCGGCTCCCGACTCCTCGAGGTTCCTGGTCACGACCTCCATCGTGCGGCCGAGCTCCTCGGTCGGGCTGAACTCCACGACCTCGGTGCCGGCGTAGAGGACCGGCGTGTGCCCTGGGCCGACGTAGTAGGCGTCGCCCGCCTCGAAGACCTCCTCGCCGTCTCCGGACCGGAACGCCACCTTGCCGGTGATGACGTAGCCCATGTGCGCGCATTGGCACTCGTCGCTGGGGAGGCCCTTGAACAGCGGCGCCATATCGGCGTCCTCCGTGTAGCGCTCGAAGCCGACCGTCCAGCCGCCGTCGAAGTGCTCGAAGTGACCCTCGTACCCGTCGAGCGTCTCGTGCTCGGACGCCGTTTCCTTCGATGCCTTGGGCATGTCCAGCCCCTCTCTGTGGGTGTGGTTACGTCGCCGGAGGTAATGTTCACCTTCAAGCCGGGTTCAAGTCAAGGACCTCTCGTGAACGAGTCATCGATGACCATCGGCCAGCTGGCGCAGCGCTTTGGACTCAGGACGTCCGCCATCCGTTACTACGAGCGCGTGGGCGTGCTGCCGTCGCCCGAACGCGAGAGCGGCCAGCGCCGCTATGGGCCGGAGGCCGCCCGGCGCCTCGATGTGCTCGCGGTCGCCAAGCGCGCGGGGTTCACGCTCGACGAGTCACGGCTGTTGCTCGAGCGCTCCGAGGCCGGAACCCCCGCGTTCGAGGCACTGCGCGAACTGGCCGAGCGCAAGCTCCCCGACGTCGAGGACCTGATCACGCGCGCGCAGGCCATGCGCAGCTGGCTGCTGACAGCGACCGACTGCGACTGCACCAGCCTCGACGTGTGCGCGCTGTTCGCCGAGGGCCACGAGGCAGTGGGCGATGGCGACCCGCTGCGCATCACGCGCGTCGGCGGAACGCTCCAGCGCGCCTAGATGATCCCCGCCCGCACGACCCTGCTCGCCGCCGTGGTCGCGCTCGCGGCACCGCAGGCCGCCACCGCGCAGCAGCCGCTGGCGGGCCCCCCGGGGGCGAGCGCGGCGAAGGTCCTGGTGATCGGGACCGACGGCACCCGGATCGACCTCGTCGACCGCCTCGCCGGCGCCGGTGAGGTCCCGCGGCTGACCCGGATCGCGCGGACCGGGTTCTCGGTCCCGTCGCTGCTGGCCTACCAACCGCCGGAGGCGGCGACGCTCAGCGAGGTCGGCTGGACCACGATCGCCACGGGCGTGTGGCCCGCCAAGCACGGCGTCAACGGCATGTTCCTCAACAACGACCCGCGCCAGGCGACCAAGAACGGGCACCTCGACTTCCTGTCCCGGATCGAGCAGGTGCGCCCGCAGCTGAGCACGTTCATCGCCAACAACTGGGCCAACCTCACCGAGCACGAGGCCGGCGGGCCGATCTTCGGCGATGACATCGACGCGCGCTTCTACGTGCCGGCTCCGGGCACGATCGACGGGTGGGACCAAGCCGACCAGGTCGTGACCGACGCCGCCGCGCGCTACCTGCGCGAGGGCGGCCCGGATGCCGGGTTCGTCTACCTCGGGGTGGTCGACGAGACGGCGCACCTCGACGGCTCCGCCAACCCGCGCTACCAGCAGGCGATCCGGGACACCGACCGCCGCATCGGGCAGCTCCTGGACGCGATCCGGGGACGACGGAGCTATCCGTCGGAGCGCTGGCTGGTGATCGTGACCACGGACCACGGCCAGCAGAACCTGACCTTCGCCACTCCGGCGAGCCACGGGCTCGGCAGCGACCTGGAACGCATGTCGTTCGTCGTCGCGGGCGGCTTCGGGGTCGAGCGGCCGCCGCGGCTCGCGGACATCCGCGTCGTCGACATCGCCCCCACCGTGCTCGCGCGGCTCGGAATCCCGGTCGATCCGGCCTGGGAGCTGGACGGGCGGCCGTTCGCCCACGCAACCGCGGCTCCGGCGCCCGTCGCCGCCGCCCGGCGCCTCGCCCGCGGCCGTGTGCGGGTCAGCGTGCGGGCACGCGCCGGCGCACCGGCGCTGCGGTCGGTCGTCGTCCGCCTGCCGGCGGGCACCCGGGCGCGGTCCGCGGCCTCCTCGTGGCGGGACGAGCTGCGCGTGGCGCCCCGCCGCATCAGGCTGAGCGGCGGGAATGCGCGTCGCGTCTGGATCACCATCGCGCTTCGCGGCCGCGCCCCGCGCCGGCTGCCCGTGTCGATCGCCGACGCCGGCGGGGCCGTCACGAGGCTCGTCGCCCGCGTGCCGTGACCGTCTCCAGGACCGGAGATCCCACGCTCCCGCGGATGGACAACGTCCTCATCGTGGTCGATGACCTCGACGCCGCCAAGGCGTTCTTCGCCGAGCTCGGCATGGAGCTCGAGGGCCAGACGACGGTCGAGGGGCCGTGGGTGGACAGCACCGTCGGGCTCGAGGACGTCCGCGCCGACATCGCCATGCTGCGGACCCCAGACGGCCACGGCCGGGTCGAGCTGACGAGGTTCCACAGACCGCCGGCGGTCAGAGCCGAGCCGGAGAGCGCGCCGGCGAACGCGCTGGGCATTCGCCGCATCATGTTCGCGGTCGACGACCTCGACGACGTCGTCGCCCGCCTGCGCAGCCACGGCGGCGAGCTCGTGGGCGAGATCGCGCAGTACGAGGACATCCACAGGCTCTGCTTCATGCGTGGTCCCGAAGGCATCATCATCGGGCTGGCCGAGCAGCTCGACTGAAGCCCGCCCGTCATGGCCGGTGCGCGACGTAGATGTCGTCCGCCCGGAAGGTCGTGCCCGATTCGAGGCGGAAGCGCCTCCGCTCCGCGGGCGGCAGCTCGTCTCGATAGCGCCGCAACTCGACGCGGAAGCCGGCGGCCTCGAGCCGCTCGCCGAAGTCGTTGCCGTAGACGCGCACGTGGTCCGGCTGGCTGAACGCCGCATGACGCTCGTCAGCTGTTGTCAGCTGAGGGTTTTCGAACGTCGGCCGGTCGGTGTGCATGGGGTGCTGGAGCAGGACCCTTCCGCCGGGGCGCAGGACGCGGTGCAGCTCCCGCAAGGCGCCGGCGTCGTCCTGCACGTGTTCGAGGATGTGGCACGCCAGCACCCGGTCCAGCGACGCGTCGGGGCAGGCCAGGCCGGTCAGGTCGAGGGCGAGGTCGGCGCGCCCCGGCTCGAGGTCGGCGGTCCGGTAGCGCAGCCCCACCCACCGGCGCAGGCGCCGCTCGATGGCGGGCTCTGGGGAGAAGTGCAGCACGTCGAGGCCCGCGCCGAGCACCTCCTCCCGCTCGAGAAACAGCCACAGCACGCGATGGCGCTCCAGCGACCCGCAGCGCGGGCACTGCGCATTCGGACGGCCGTTGAACGACAGAAACCGTCCATAGCGCCCTTCGCAGCACGGGCAGGCGAACCGGGTGCCGATGCATGTTGCCCGGTGGCGGAGGAGCGCCCTACCGAGCGTCAACACCGCAGCTTCGATCCCGATCTCACAGTGGGTGACAACCCCTGCAGCCGCGATCGGGCAACCTCACCGCACCGGTTGTAGCAGGCACTCCGTCGGCCGAGGCTTACACAGCACTCGCGGCCTCGTCTCATCTTGGCGATGGCCTGACGGGGCGTTGGCGGCGCGAGCGGTTGCTGATCCCTGCCCACATGGCGAGACCCGGACTCGAACCGGGGACACCACGATTTTCAGTCAGATTGAGCTGGCAGTCGAATCGCAGTGAAAAGCCTGCAAAAGCTAGGAAACTGCAGGGCCTCGACGTAGCCTCGCATGTCCGTACGTTCGCAGGAGCTCACTGGCGATTCGGGCCCCGAGTACGACCTCGTGGCCCATTGAGGAGAGCACCAACTCATTCGCAGCGACACCTCCACGCCGTCCGGTCGACCGCTTGAGCTGGCGATCTCTACGCTCGCTATCGGTCACTGACTTCGAGGAGGTACGGCGCAGTGTCGATCGAGCAGCGTCTCAAGGAACTCGGCCTCGAATTGCCGACAATGCCATCGCCGGCCGCGAACTACGTGAACGCGGTGCGGACCGGGAACCTCGTGTTCACGTCGGGCACGGTGCCGGCGACGGCTGACGGCGGCATCCCGACGGGGAAGGTCGGCACCGACGTCACGACGGAGGAGGCGGTCGAGCATGCGCGCAGCGTCGGCTTGAACCTGCTGGCGATTCTCAGGCATGAGATCGGCGATCTCGATCGCGCGCGGCGCGTGGTGAAGCTGCTCGGCATGGTCAACGCCGCTCCCGACTTCACCGAGCAGTCCAAGGTCATCAACGGGTGCTCGGATCTGTTCGCGGACGTGTTCGGGGAGAAGCACGCACGCTCGGCGGTCGGCGTCGGCAGTCTGCCGTTCGGGATTACGGTCGAGATCGAAGCGATCTTCGAGGTCGAGTAATGGCCGCGCGTCGTGTCTTCTTGATCGGGGCCTCCGGCGGCGTTGGGCGTCCGCTGGCGGAGCAGCTCGTCAGGCTCGGGCACGCCGTCACCGGGATGCACCGCAGCCCCGAGCAAGCACAGGCCATCCGCGACACCGGTGCCACGCCCGTCGGTGGGGATCTGATCGCTGACTCGGTCGCGCAGCTCCAGGAACAGATCGCCGGCCACGACGCGATCGTGTTCAGTGCCGGCGCGCACGGGACGGGCATGGACAAGACGACGGCCATCGACGGCGACGGACTGCGAAAGGCTGTCGACGCTGCCGTCGCGGCCGGGGTCCGGCGCTTCGTCCTGGTCTCCGTGTTCATGGACGCGCTGCGGGGAGGCGAGCGATCGGACGGCTTCGAGCACTACACGGCGGTCAAACGCAGCGCGGACACCCACCTCAGCGCCTCAGATCTCGACTGGATCATCATCCGGCCCGGCACCTTGCTCGACGAGTCGGCCACCGGATGCGTCAACGCCGGCACCGCGATCCCGTACGGCTCGGTTCCCCGACGTGACGTCGCGGGATTCATCGCCGCGGTGGTGTTCGAGGCCCAGCTCAACCGGGTGGCCGTCGAACTGACCGCGGGAGAGGTTCCGATCGCTGATGCCGTCGCGGCCCTTCTCCCTCGCCCGTGGCAGCCCTAGCCCGCCGACCAAAACCGAAAGAAGGCGTTGGAGCTGCTCCTTCGCCGTCATCGCTGCGGCCAATGGCACGCCCGCCAAGCGCACTCGAACAGAGGACCACACGCCCACCGCTCGTGGTCCTCCGTTCGAGTCGCTTCGAGCTCAGTCCCAGAGCCAAATCGGGAATCTGACAGACGCGCTATCCAGCGTCTTCGGGTCGTTCATGGGCCACGGGCGGCAAGTCATGGCCCAATGACCAACTGTGCTCGTGGCGTCGCGAGACCAGAAAGACGATGGCGCAGAGCGGCAGATGGCCGATGGCGAGACCCGGACTCGAACCGGGGACGGGTCTCGGATGCGTGTTCGGGGCCTAATCGCATCGGGGTGCCGGCGCGAGATCGTGCCTGGGGCGACGGTCACTTCCGGGGTCAGCGACAGCGCCTGCAGTCCTGCCTCACGCGGCGAAGTTGAGGCAAATGCCCCATGCGCCGGCGGGCGTGCGCGAGGAGCCTGCGGCCATGACAGAAACCACCATCACCCCCACCCCTGTGGCGACGCCGGGCGCCACGCTCCTGGCGCTGGTCACCGTGGCGCTGCGGCTCCCGCTCCCGCGCGGACGCGCGCTGCGCGGGACGCTCCTCTACGGCGCACTCACCTTCGGCGCCGCGTTCGGCCTCGGCTACTGCGCGCTGGTCGAGCTGCACGCCGGCCTGGGCCAGACGCTGCTCGCGGTCGTCCTGCTGGCGACGCTGCTGCTCGCCGCCGCGCAGGGCCGGGAGCGCCTGAACCCGCGGGCGGTCGCCGGCGCGCTCGTGGCCCTCGCGGGCATCGTGATCATGTCGGGCCCGGCCGCGGGCGACGCGCCGCCGCTCTCGCTGCTCGCGGCGATCGGCAGCGCGCTGTGCTTCGCCGAGGCGGCCGTGCTCGTCCCGGTCGTGTGGCTGGACGACGAGCCGCTGAGCGCCGGGCTCGTGGCCGGAGCCGGCATCGTCTTGGCCGGGGTCTGGGCGGGGCTCTCCGCGCAACGCGGCCGCGCCACCCGGGAGGCGTCGCGATGCAGGTGGCTTGGCTGGGAAGGTCGGTTGGGCGGGCGTGGCGGCGCGTGGCGATGTTCGGTGTTCTGCCGCTGGTTGTTGCTGGTATGGGTGCGCCCGCGGCGGCGCACGCGCGAGTCGACTTCGACCGCGCGTTCGGGATCGACGTCGACCTGAGTGACGGGGCCACCGGTGACTTCGAGAACTGCACGAGCGCGAGCGGCTGCGCGGCCGGTCTGCCGACCGGTGTTGCGGGCGGCATGCGCGACCCGTTCGGGGTCGCCGTCGACGTGCAGGGCCGGATCCTGGTCGCCGACGAAATCAACCACCGCATCGACGTCTTCACGGTCGCGGGCGATGGCACGGTCGCGTTCGACCGTGGGTTCGGCGTCAACGTCGACCCGAGTGACGGCACCACCGGCGACTTCGAGAACTGCACGGCCGCGAGCGGCTGTCAGATGGGCACCGGCAACGGCGCCGCCGGCGGCATGCGGCTGCCGACCGGTGTCGGCGTCGACGCGCAGGGCCGGATCTTGGTTGCCGACGAGCAGAGCAACCGGATCAGCCGCTTCACGGTTGCGGACGACGGCACGGTGTCCTTTGATCGCGCGTTCGGCTTCAACGTCGACCCGACCGACGGTCCGACGGGCGAGTTCGAGAACTGCACGACCGCGACGGGCTGCGTCGACGGTTGGGCGAGTGGCGCCGCGGGTGGCATGAACCAGCCGCAGGCGGTGGCGCTCGATGCCCAGGGCCGGGTCCTCGTCACCGACTCGCTCAACCACCGGGTCAACCGCTTCTCGGTCGCGGGCGACGGCACGGTCAGCTTCGACCGCGCGTTCGGGATCGACGTCGACAGCGACACCATCACGGGCGTCTTCCAGAACTGCACGAATGCAAGCGGCTGCCAGCCGGGCGATGCAAACGACGCGGCTGCCGGCGGCCTGCCCGACCCGTTCGGGATCGCCGTCGACGCCCAGAACCGGATCCTCGTCGCCCAGCCCGGCGGCGAGCGCATCGACCGGTTCGCTCTCAACGCTGGCGGGGTCGTGTTCGACCGCGCCTTCGGAATCGACGTCGACCCCAGCGACGGCACCAGCGGTGACTTCGAGAACTGCACGACTGCGAGCGGCTGCCAGCGCGGCAACATCACCAGCGGCGCGGCCGGCGGCATGCCCGACCCGTTCGGCGTCGCCGTCGACGCGCAGGGCGGCATCCTCGTCGCCGACAACACCCTGCACCGGGTCAACCGTTTCGTCGTCAACGGCGACGGAACGGTCGCGTTTGACCGCGCGTTCGGGGTCAACGTCGACCCCAGCGACGGCACCAGCGGCGACTTCGAGAACTGCACGAGCGCCAGCGGCTGCCAGGCCGGCTTGCTGACCGGCGTCGCCGGGGGCCTGAACACGCCGGTCGGGGTCGCCGTCGACGCCCAGGGCCGGATCCTCGTCGCCGAGCACGGCGGCGACCGGATCAGCCGCTTCGCCGTCGACACGACCCCACCGACCGTCGTGTGCGGCGCGGCCGACGGCGCCTGGCACGCGACCGATGTCAGCATCGCCTGCACCGCCTCCGACGACCAATCGGGACTGGCCGATCCCGCCGACGCCGGCTTCTCCCTGACGACAGACGTGCCGGCCGGGACCGAGGAGGCCAACGCCGCCACCGACACCCACCGAGGTCTGCGACCAAGCCGGCAACTGCACCACTGCAGGCCCGATCACCGCCAACAAGATCGACAAGCAGCAGCCGTCGATATCGATCGTGCGACCGAGCGCGACCACCTACACGCTCAACGAGGTCGTCACGGCGAGCTACACGTGCGCGGACGGCGGCTCCGGGGTTGATGTCTGCGCCGGCGCGGCCGCGGACGGGGCCGCGATCGACACCAGCGTGGCCGGAACGCACGACTTCACCGTGAACGCCCGAGACGGTGCCGGCAACGAAGCCTCACAGACGGTCACCTACACCGTCGCCGCTCGGACGGACACGGACGCGGATGACGACGGCATCAACGATCCTGACGACAACTGCGTCAACACGCCCAACCCGAGCCAGGCGAACAGCGACGGCGACGCGCAGGGTGACGCCTGCGATCCCGACGACGACAACGACGGCGATCTGGATCCGGCCGACAATTGCGTGTTCACGCCCAATCCGGACCAGCTGGACTCCGACGGTGACGGGCTGGGCGACCTGTGCGACCCCGATCGCGACGGCGACGGCGTCCCCAACACCACCGACAACTGCGCCGACGCGCCGAACCCGGGGCAGGCGGACGCCGACAGCGATGGCATCGGAGACGCCTGTGAGACGGCGCTCCCCGGTCGCATGACCGGCGGCGGGAAGGTCGGCAACGTGTCGCACGGGTTCACGCTCGCTTGCGGGGCCGGCGACCGGCACCACGGGCTCGAGGTCAACCAAGGCAGCAAGAACTTCAAGCTGACCAGGGTGACCTCGGCGCTGTGCGGTGACAACCCGGCTGTCAACCCGGGCAACCCCGACGCGTCGTTCGACACGCTCTCGGGCGGCGGCACAGGGAAGTACAACCGCGTGGCCGGTGCCACCGCAACCTGGGTGTTCGTCGACGGCGGCGAGCCCGGGACCAAGGACCGCATGACCATCACGGTCAAGAACGCCGCCGGCCACATCGTCATCCAGGCGGCCGGCCTGCTGGAGATGGGCAACCACCAAGCGCACCACGAGTGCAGGGCAACGGCGGCGAGACTCGTCCGCGAGGAGGCAAGAGGGTCGTGACTATTCATGTGCGGTGGCCGTTCTTAGGGCTGTCGGCGATGTTGGTCGTCCTTCTTGCTGCGACGCGCTTTCCCGGGTCAGTGGCGCTGAGGCCGCGCTGATCACCCGCCAGTGCAACGACACCGTCGACAACGACTCCGACGGCATCGTCGATCTCGCCGATCCCGAGTGCTCGGGGCGGCTCGACAACAGTGAGGCGAGGGTGTTGCTGCCGCCCGGCAACCCGCTCTCGCGACCATCCCGTGACGCCGGGTAGCCCCACCGCATGCCCGGGGGCCGCGTCGCCCAACCGCTGGGGCTCGCCGAGCTGATCGGGGCGCTCTCGCTAGCCACCGATCTCGGCCTCGGGCTACCTCAGGAGCATGTGCTGCGTCAATGCCGGATAGCGCTCGGGCTGGCCGAGCATCTCGGTCTTGACGAGCAGGAACGCGCTGCTGCTTACTACGTCGCGCTGCTCGCCTGGGTCGGTTGCACCGCCGACTCGCATGAGCTGGCGGCCTTGTTCGGAGACGACGCCTGAGTGGGCGAGGTGGACGAGCCCGACGGAGAGCGTGGCCGATCGTTCGTCTTGGATCTCCGTCGTCACGGCGGCAGGCGTGCGCGGCTGGTGATCACGGGCCGCGACCGTCGCGGCCGCACTATTCGAGTCGTCCGCAGTTGCCGGACCTGCGGAGGCTGAAAGCGCCCCGACGGGACTGTCGTCGGCGCGCGAGGGGTCGTTCAGGCCCGAGAGCGCCGGGCGCTCTCGAACGAGCAACCACAAGCCCGCGACTCGCGATGTCCTTGGACCGAGTCAACCCAAACCCCAGGCAGGGAGCCAGACGGGAGCTCGCCCGCGCTCGTCCCCGCCCGTTTCCTCACGGTTTCCGACGCCGATTTGGGCCCGAAGGCCCATTCAAGACCCGATGGCCGTGCGTTGCCTCACGCGATTGATCAGCGCAAACGGCGGCGCAGAGCCAAGAAACCCGATGGCGAGACCCGGACTCGAACCGGGGACACCACGATTTTCAGTCGGTAGAGCGGTCCGCGGTGGTCCGCGGCTTCCGCTCTAAAGAGCCAGATCGCGGTCCAGAGGCACTGTCGATTCCGCGGTCGTCCGGGCTGGTCCGGTGCCCTGGCGGTGCCCTCACGACTCGTAGCTGGCGGAACGGAGGCGCTCGAGTTCTGGAAGAGCCGAGCGATCTTTCGGACGGTCGGCCCAGCGCTTCGACGCGATGATGTCTTCGAGGGCGGCGACTCGAATGGTGATGCCGTCTGCTTCGAGAACCCTGGACCTGTGCGCGAGCTCCTCGTAGGGAACGCGCCGCCCGTCGGCGGCGCGCAGATCGGTGAGCACGTCAAGCGGCCCGGCGTCAGTCATCCATGTGGATATCTCCAGCGCCGCGAGCGTGTGGCGGTCGATCTGCACCGGTAGGAGCTTGGCCTCGGCGTCGGTCATCCGGGCGACCCGCAACCTGGCGTTGAGCTCTCGCATGGCGGCGGCGAGGCGATCGAGGTTGCCATCGTTGTGCCGGACGACGCAGTCCATGTCCCTCGTCGGCTTCCGCGCGCCGTAGCTGAGGGCGGCCACGCCGCCGACGATCAGATGTTCGACTCCGTGGCGGTTGAGGGCCTCGACCAAGCGCAGGACGTCGAGCGTCGGGTTCTCTGGCGGGTCAGGGGCTGACTGCATCGCGGCGCTCGCCGCGCTGCGCGTCGACCTGCGCGAGGAACTCGAGTACCTCGGTGCGTGACGTCAGGCGCCGCCCGCCTTGCGTGATCGACACGTCGTCCTCCGTCGCGGGCGCACTCTTCCGAGCCGCTTCAGCGAGCTGTGCCACAGAGAGTGCGAGCGTCTGCTTCACGGTCCACAGTTTACGCCCCCGGCCCCTCTGCTGGTCTTGAACACCACGAATGGCCGCAGTCATCGCTCAGGGCACGCCCGCACGAGGTCGAGCCAGCCGAGACCTGTGCCGTCCCCGCTGATACTGGTTTCGCCGTCCCAGAAGGTGGCGTCCTCAGCCCACAGCGCGTAGTTGAGAGGGACATCGGTGCTGCGTACCTCTCCGTCGAGGATCGTCGGCTCGACGTGGTACTGGCGGCTCCCGATCGCAACGTCGTACGCAACTGGGTATGCGCATGCCGCTGATGGTCGGAAGTACTTGGTCGGCGTCAGCTCGAAGTCGTCCTTTCCCAGGATCGTGACATTGCCGCTTCTGTCCGATATCGAACCGAACTTGACGTAGGCGCTGGTCTCGTCCGGGACGGTGACACCAGCGCTCGAAGGCGAGTGCGGGAACCGCACGTCGCCCAGCCACACGTCGGTCCCGTCCTTCAGCGTGAACGCCAGGTACTTCGACTGGGTGACTTGATACGCGGGGGTGAGACCCCACTGATGGTCAAACGAGGCGGTGCCGCGCACCCGCATCGGGACGCCATTCGCCTTGAGGGTGCCCGTGACCGCCATGCGCTGACGCTGGTAATAGAACACGCTCTGGCAGTACAGCGAGCCATGCCCGGTCCCGAAGTGCAGCAGCGGGGGCTTCAGAGACTTCAACGCGATATCGAGCTCGTAACCGTCGACCTCGCTATGCAGAACATCTCGACCGTTGCCGCCTACTGCCGACGAATGTGGTCCCTGGAGCGCAAATCCGTTCGGGACGAGAGTCGGGTCTCCCGGAATGTCACCCTGGCGGCCGTGGTGCGTCTTGCCGCGAGCGACGTCACCGATGAGGTACGCAGTCTGCTGGAGATGCAGTTGCGGCTTCCACTCGAACACGACCATGAACGAGAACCGCCGGCGCGGCGTGGTGCGAGTCTTGGCGCCCCGGTGCTTGGGAGAGGCCTCGAGGTGACCGGTCCAGTACCACCACTCCCAGTAGTTGCGATCGCCAGTATGCGGTGCGTCATCGGCAGGCAAGGAGATCGGGCGCTGCGCGCTTAGAGGGGTGTCGTTGCACAATCCCGCTCCTGGAACCGGACCGGCGCCGTATGGGGTCTCGCCGGACAACGGGCCTGGTGTCGATTGTGCAGCCACTGTCGACGTCAAGATGCTCGTGGCGATGAACACAACGAACGCGACCGCCGCATGCGGGACCTTCATTGCTGTGCCTCCTGGTATGTGGTGGTGTCATTCGTCGACGGCGTGCTCAAGACGTCGTCGAAGACCAGCTCGCCTTGGGCAACGCGATGCACCGAGCGCTGAAACACACGGATGTCCGCCACGCGCTGCTTGAGCAGGTAGCCAACACCTCCGGCTCGCGCTTGACGCAGCCGCTCGGCGTAGCGCGGCTCAAGGTCCTGGGACAGCAGGAGCACACTCGTCAGCGTGTGCCGCGCGAGGATCTGCTCGGCGGCATCGATGCCCTCGGACGTGTGCGTCGGCGGCATGCGGAGGTCGATGACCGCGATGTCAGGGAGCAGTTCGTCCGTCAGTCGCAGCAGCTGTTCGGCATCGCCGACCTGGGCGACGACGTCGATGCCACAAGCCTCGAGCACTCGAGCGACGCCCTCTCGCACGAAGGCGGCATCGTCGGCGATGACGGCGCGCAACGGTGGCCGATCCCCGGGTTCCCAGATGGCTTCCCAGACGTTGATCGACTCCCGCAAGCCCTTCAGCCGCATCGAACCGCGGTCGGCGAGCGGAACGCGCGGTCCGACGAGGAGCCGGGTGCGCTCGGCGACCAGGATCTGAGCACCCTCGGCGCGCTCGCACAGTCGACTGGCCTCGACGACCGGGGCGCCGAGGCAATCGTCGCCTTCGAGGTGAACGTCGCCGCTGCTCATCGCGACTCGTAGACGCAGGCCCCCGCCGCCAGGGTGCTCAACGGTTCCGCACGTCACCGTCTGCTGGATGGCAACTGCGGCGCCGATCGCGGCGGTCGCGGCTCCGAACCGCGCCATCACTCCATCACCTAAACGCTTGATCGGCCGGCCACCGTGATGGCGAACGTGATCGTCGAGGAGCTCGAAGTGCGCTCGCAGCAGATCCTCTGTCCGCGTCCCGCCAGCGACGGAAAACAGCTCCGTCGAGGCGACGATGTCCGTGAACAGGATCGTTTGCGTTTGCAGCGGCATCGTCAGGAAGCCTCGAGCGTCGCGGTCGTCCGCACATCGGAGCCAGCTCCCGATCGAAGTCCGTGCTAGCTCGCAAGTCGCCCGCGCGAGGCCGATCTAGAGTTGCGCGGAGATGTCGGGCGTCGAGGTGGGTGAGACAGCTGAGGGCATGGTGCGTAGCGCTTCGCAAGAAGTGCCGGAGCTGGGCCAGCTAGACGTTCGGCTCGAGCGGGCGTACCTCGCGCTCGGGCCATCGGTGCTCTTGGCGTTTGCCGCCGCGGGGTGGGTTCTCCTGCTGGTCTTCGGTGGGGCTGCGATCGCCACGTTTGTTCGTCTCGAGCAGCTGTCGGCGACGACCGGCATCGAGCTCTTCGCGGTTCAGCTGCCGATCTGGGTCCTGGGGGTGACGGTCGGCCACGTTGTGCTGCGCCGGCGAATGCGGCCCGTCCTGGCGTTCTGGGCGGAATCACCCGGCGCCGATGCACTGACGGCGTGGCAGTCGGCGCGCCGGCTACCGCTCGAAGTCATCCGAATCAACTGCACGGTCGGCGCACTTCTGTGCCTTCCTCTGTCGATTGTCGCCGGTGCCTCGGTCGTCTCATTCGATCTACCTCTGGTGATCGTGCTGGTCGTCTGCGTTGCCGCCACGCTGCTGATGCTCGCCGGCGGGGGCATGTTCGGCGCGCAGCTGGTCTGCCGGCCGGTGATCAGAGACCTGTCGCGACGACTGGAGACGACTCCGCCTTCGGACCATGGCGTGCCCGTCGTGGTGAAGCTCCGCTTGGCGGTAGCAGGCACCGCTGCGGCCAGTGCCCTCGCTGTGTTTGCTAGCGCCACTCCCGGTGTCGAGCATTGGGATCTACTCGGAGGGATGCTGGTCGCGCTCACGATCGCATCGCTTCCCGCCCTGCTCGTCGCGTGGCTTTTGGGGGTTTCGCTGCTGGCGCCGCTTCGAGACCTTCTCGCCGCGACGCACCGACTGCGGGCCGGTCGCTTCGACACACCCGTACCCGACCTGTCCGCTGACGAGTACGGGGTGCTTGCGCGGTCTTTCAACGAAGCGATGAGCGGTCTCGAGGATCGCGCCCGTCTGGCTGTCGAGGTACGCGCCTCGCGCGCGCGAATCGTCGCGGCCTCCGACGCAGAGCGCCGGCGCATCGAGCGGAACATCCACGACGGAGCGCAGCAGAGGCTCGTCGCCCTCGCGTTGGACCTCCGCATGCTGGCCGACCGGGCGACGGACGACCAAGCGACCGACTTGCGGCAGATGGCCGACGATGCCGCGGCCAACCTCAACAGCGCACTGGACGAGCTCCGAGAGCTTGCTCGCGGCCTGCACCCATCGGTGCTGACCACGGACGGCCTCTCGCCGGCCTTGCGTCAGCTCGCCGCGGTCGCCCCGCTGCCGGTGTCGGTCGATGCGCCGGACGAGCGTTATCCCGAAACGGTCGAGTCAACTGCCTACTACGTGGTATGTGAGGCGTTGGCCAATGTTGCAAAGCACGCGGCGGCATCCCGGGCTGAGGTCTCGGTCGCTCGGAGCAACGGTCGCCTGGTCGTGTGCGTGAGTGACGACGGTGTCGGAGGCGCAGACATCGCTGCTGGTACCGGGCTGGCCGGGCTCGCCGATCGGGTCGCGGCGATCGAGGGGACCTTGACCGTGAAGAACGACCCGGTCGGGGGTGCGCGCGTCACGGCCGAACTCCCGGTCATCGCGGATACCGTGCTCGCGCCAGGGGCGGCTACAGCCTGATGGTCGCCGGCGTCCTCATTGTCGATGACCACCAGGTCTTCCGCTCCCGCGCCCGCCGGGTGTTGGAGACCGCCGGCTACACCGTCGTCGGCGAGGCGGATGACTCGGCAAGTGCGCTAGAGGCTGTCGCCCGCCTCGCTCCTGACGTCGTGCTGCTCGACGTCCAGCTTCCGGACCGCGACGGCCTGGCGACGGCCGAGGACATCGGGGCGACCGGTGACCCACCCGCAATCGTCCTCATCTCGAGCCGTCAGGCCACGGATTACGGCAGGCGCTTGGCGGAGGCGCCCGTCGCTGGGTTCATCCACAAGCCTGACCTCTCGGGGGCCACGCTGGCCACACTCGTGGGAGAGCCGCGATGACCCCTTGATGACCGCCGGCTCGGTAGGTCGACCGCTCCGGCTCGTGATCGCCGACGATTCCCTGCTGCTCCGAGAGGGGCTGGCCAAGGTTCTCGCGTCACATGGCTTCGAGGTCATCGCACAGGCAGCCGACGGCGATGAACTGCTACGCAAGGTCGCGGGCCACAGGCCGGACGTCGCTCTCGTCGACATTCGCATGCCGCCGACCGGCACGGACGAAGGGCTCCGAGCTGCGGCGCTGATCGCCGAGCGGCACCCCACCGTCGGAGTGCTCGTTCTGTCCGACTACCTCGAGGTCGAGTACGCGACTCGACTACTCGAGGGCGGCATGCCGGGGCGCGGGTATATCCTCAAGCAAACCGTCACCGACATGGCCCTCTTCGCTGAGGCAATCCGGCGGATCGGCGATGGCGGGTCCGTTGTCGACCCGGCGATCGTGCGGCGAGTCCTCAGCCGCCTTCGCGGGGACCACCCGCTGGGACGGCTCACCGACCGCGAGAACGACATCCTCGCGCTGATGGCACAGGGGCGATCGAACCAGGCGATCGCCGACCGCCTCGTCATCTCCGAGCGAACCGTCGAGAGCCACGTCGGACGCCTCTTCCAGAAGCTGGGCCTCGCCGACGCTCCGGACGATCACCGTCGCGTGCTCGCCGTACTCGCCTACCTCGCGGAGTGAAACGTCGTCCTGTAGGGACAGCACGACTCGCGGTCGTTGCCAGCATCGAGTCGTGGGGTCAGCGCGACTCGAGACGGCGGCGTAGAGCCACGTCCGCGTACCCGCGATGGTCCTCACGGCCGCTGGCACAGACGATCGTGGTGCCCTGAGGTGCCCTGGCGGTGCCCTGCAGGTCAGGGCTGCCTCCAGGATTCGGCTCTAGCGCGCGCTTCCGAGCCATGGCGAGACCCGGACTCGAACCGGGGACACCACGATTTTCAGTCGTGTGCTCTACCAACTGAGCTATCTCGCCCTGGTGTGTGCGACTCCCGTCCCCCGTCACACGTCAGCCGCGCCCGTCCATCCCGCCGGACCGCGCACGACTTTCCGCATCACGACACACGCCGGCCAAGGGTAGCGTCGCGCCTTTGAGCCGAGAGGGGTTCGCGTCGATGTAAAAGCGCATGGGGCGGCGGTTGCGTCGTGGGCTCGGCATGCTGGCGCTGCTCTCGCTGGCGGGCTGCACGACGCCACCGGCGGCGGGGGTCGAGATCCCCACGTACTCGCCGCGGCGCGAGGCGCTGGCGTACTTCCCCAGCACGGCCCCGGTCCTCGCCGTCGTGCGCACGGATCCGCAGGACCCGGGGCTGCGACGCCTGGCGTCCTCGGGCGCGCTGCGGCCGCTGCGCAGGGTCGCGGCGCGCCACCACGTCCACTACGAGCAGTTGCGCGGTCTGCTCGGCAACGACGCGGTGATCGGGCTGCCGCACGTCGGCGCGGCGCCGCTGGCGGTCCTGACCACGCGCGACGGCGACGCGCTCGACGCGTTCGCGCAGGCGCGGGTGATCGCGGGGCGCGCGACGCGGGCGGGGCGCTATCGCGGCTCGGACCTCTACGCCGAGCGGGGGTGGGCGTTCGGGGTGCGCGACCGGGTGCTGCTCGTCGGCAGGTCTGTCCCCGTGCTGCTCGAGGCGCTCGACACCCGCGTCTCCGACCACGCCTTCGACGCCGCGCAGATGACGGCGGCGCTGCCCGAGACACAGCCGCCCGCCGCGTTCGCGCACGGCTACGTCGACCTGCGGCCGCTGGTCGGCCGCGCCGGTGCGGTGGCACGGTCGGTCCGCGTGCTGGAGGCGCTCAGCACGGCCGGGTTCTCGCTCGGCGCGTCGGCGGTCGAGCTGCGCGCGACGCTGGCGGCCGACCTGTCGGGACACGGGCTGACCGCGGTCGACCTGCCGCTGCTCACGCGCGCGACCGGGACGCGGCCGGCGCTGCCGCCGCGCCTGCCCGCGTTGGCTGTCGCCGAGCTGAGCCGGCTCGCGATCGCCGCGGAGCGCGCGCTACGCACCGCGCTGCCGGTGACGGCGCTCAAGCTCGACGCGCTGCGCGAGCGACTGCGCGCCGCCGGCGTCGCGCTCACGCCGGAGCTGTTGTCAGGTCCGGCGGCGATCCTCAAGGCGCCCGGCGGACCGTGGCTGCGCCTGCAGCCCAAGCGCCCGGCGGCGATCGCGGCCGCCCTGCGGCACGCCGCGCGCAACCTCCGCAGCCCGAGCCTTCGCGTCAGGCGCGAGGGCCGGCTCTACGTCGCCCGATCGGGCGGGCGCGTCCTGCTGCGCGTCGGGCTCGTGCACGGCGCGCTCGTCGCCGGGCGGGCTCCGTCGCGGAAGCTCGTCGCCCTGGCGCGCCGGCCGCTCGCGCCGCTGCACAGCCCCGCTCTGCTGCGCATCCCGAGGCTGGCGCGCTGGTATCCGCGGCCGGTTGTGCTCACGCTCGGCGGCTCGCGGCGCCGGCTGCGGATCGACCTCTTCAGCAGCTTCTAGAGCGGCCGATCCGCAGCAGGGTGCCTCCAGCGTCTACGCCGCGACCGGCGCCGGGTCGGGCCGCACGACGACGGTGTCGGCGACCGGGATGATCTCGTCGACCGGCAGGACCGCGGCGGCGGCGTGCGTCCGGATGGCCTCGGGGCTGTCGGCCTCGTAGATGCAGAACGTGCCCAGCTCGCCGGACTGCTCGGGAACCACGTAGCTGCGGATCCAGCGGACGCCGGAGCCGTCCTTGTCGCCCTCGGCGCTCGAGCGCGCCGCGGCGTGCTGCAGATCCTCGGCGGACGTGAAGCCGTTGCGGCGGACGATGACGTAGAGATCCATTTTGCTTGCTCCTCCCGGGGCTCCCCCGCCCCATGTCGTTGACACGGTCATCATGCGCCGCGCGCCGTGTCGCGTCTGCGGTGGGATTGCCGTACTTTCGGCTGCCGTATGCCGTATTTGCTGGGCCGGGATACTGAGCTAGAGCGGCTCGTCGCGACGCTGGACGGCGCGCGCGGCGGCGGCGGCGCGCTCGTGCTGCTCAGCGGGGAGGCGGGGATCGGCAAGACGCGACTCGCGAGCGAGCTGGCCGAGTGCTCGCCGGACGCGCTGGTCCTGACCGGGGCGACGAGCCAGACCGGCACCGCGCCCTACGGACCGATCGCCGCGGCGCTGCGGGCGCGGCTGCGTGCCGAGCCGGACGCGCTCGCCGGCTGCGGCCCGCTCGCGCCGCATCTGGCTGTGATCCTGCCTGAGCTCGGCGAGGCGCCGGCCGGGACCGACCGGCCGACCGTCTTCGAGGCGATCCGCTGCGCGCTGGCCCACCTGGCACGCGAGCAGGTCGTGCTGCTTCTCCTCGACGATCTGCAGTGGTCCGACGCGGCGACGCTCGAGCTGCTGGCGGCGCTCGCGGAGCCGCTCGGCGACCTCTCGGTGCTGATCCTCGGCACCTACCGCTCGGACGGGCTGCCCCGCGACCACGGCCTGCGCCGGCTGCGCCACGAGCTGCGCCGCTCGGGCCGGCTGGAGGAGCTGGCGCTCGGGCCGCTGTCTCCGGAGGAAGTGACGGATCTGCTCGCGGCCGAGCTCACCGGCGACCCAGCTCCGTCCCTCGTGCGCGCGATCCACGACTCGACGCAGGGCACGCCGTTCTTCGTCGAAGAGCTCGCCCGTGCGCTGGCCGCGAGCGGGGCGTTGGAGGCCAGCGCCCAGGGTCTGCAGCTCGCCCGCCACGGCGAGGTGCCGCTGCCCGACACGGTCCGCGACGCGGTGCTGATCAGCGCGGCGGAGCTCTCGGAAGCGGGTCGCGCGGCGGCCGAGGCGGCGGCGGTCGCGGGCGAGCGCTTCGATCTCGACCTCGCCGGGTCGCTGGCGAGCCCCGAGGGCGTGGCTGAGCTGCTCGCCTCCGGTCTCGCGCACGAGTTCGACGAGGGGGCCGGAGCGTTCCGGCACGGGCTCACGCGCGATGCCCTCTATGCCGACGTCCCGTGGCTGCGCCGGCGCACGCTGCACCGCGCGATCGCCGAAACCCTCGAGGCTGCCGGCGCCCCGGCACAGGAGGTCGCGACGCACTGGCTCGGCGCGCGCGACAGCGCCCGCGCGCGCGACGCGCTGCTGCAGGCGGCCGCGCAGTCCGAGGCGATGCTCGCCTTCCGCGACGCCGCCGAGGCCGGCCGCAAGGCGCTCGACCTGTGGCCGGACGGCGAGGACGCGGATCTGCGTGCGCGGACGCTGGAGAGCTACGCGCACTTCACGGAGCTGACCGGCGAGCTGGCCGAGGCCGCGCGCGCGTGGCGTGAGCTCGCCGAGCAGCGCGAGGGTCTCGGCCGACCCGAGGCCCAGCGACGCCTGGCGGCCGTGCTCGAGCTGCGCGGCGAGCGCGACGCGGCGATCGTGGCGCGCCGGCTCGCGGCCGACGGGTTCGTCGCCGCCGGCGCGTCCGGCGACGCCGCGGTCGAGATGCTGGCGCTGGCCAACCAACAGCGATTGGCGGCCCGCCACGCCGAGGCGGCCGAGCTGGCGGGCTGGGCGGGCGAGCAGGCCGAGGCGGCCGGGCGCCTGGACCTGCAGCTGCGCGCGCGCGGGCTCGAGGGCATGGCCACGGCCAAGAAGGGCGATCATGAAGCGGGGGTCGAGATGGTGCGGGCGGCGCTTGCCGTCGCGCTCGAGGAGGACCTCACCGTCGTGGCCGCGGACCTCTATCAGCGCCTGTCGGTCGCGCTCTATGACGCGGCGGACTTCCGGCGGGCCGAGGAGGCGCTGGAGACCGCGCTCGGACTGTGCGCGGCGACGGGCGACGGTGGCGTCGAGGTCGCGTGCGTGACCTGCATGGCCTACGTGCTGCGCGAGCGCGGCGACTGGCAGCGCGCCGGCGAGATGTGTCGTGAGCTGATCGGCTCGGACACCGCCGTGTGGGTGGCCGAGGGGTTGCTCGGCGCGATCCACGCGTACGAGGGACGGCTGAGCTCCGCGCGGCGCATGCTCACCTCATGCCTCGCGACCGCGAGGCAGGTCGGTCACTACAACATGACCGTCGACGCGACGATGGCGCTGGCGCGTGTCGCCGCCGCGGACGGCGCGGACGACGAGGCGCGCGCGCACTGCCGGGCCCTGATCGAGCGCTGGGAGCCGACCGACGACCACCACTACGCGATCGCCGGCCTGCGCTGGGCGGCCACGTTCTACGCGTCGCGCGGTGAGGCGGCGGGCGCGCACGCGTGCGCCGACGTGCTCAGCCGGATCGCTTCGCGCACCGGCCATCCCGACGCGCTCGCGGCCCTGGGCTGCGCGATCGGGGAGACCGCGCTGGTCGACGGCGACGCCGCGACGGCGGCCGAGCAGATCGTGCGCGCCGCCGACCTGCACGCCGATCTCGACCTACCCTTCGAGCGCGCGCAGATCGAGCTCCGCGCCGGCGTCGCGCTCGCGCGCGCGAGCGAGCGCGAGCTCGCGCTGGAGCGTCTGAGCTCCGCCTACCGGCTCGCGCGGCGGCTCGGGGCGCGCCCGCTGGCCGCCGAGGCTGCACGCGAGGTGTCGGAGCTGGGCGAGCACGTCAGCGCCCGCCTGGGCGCACGCGCGGCGGCCGACGCTGAGGGTGGCGGCCTGTCGCGGCGCGAGCTCGAGGTCGTCCGGCTGCTGGCCGTCGGTCGCACGAACCGCGAGATCGCCGCCGCCCTGTTCCTCTCCACGCGCACCGTCGACATGCACGTGCGCAACATCCTGCGCAAGCTCGGCTGCCGCTCGCGCGTCGAGGCGGCGACGCGGGCCGGCGAGCTCGGCCTGCTCGCTCTGGGCTAGCTAGCCCGCCGCCCAGGCCTTCAGCTGCGGCAGCGGGTCGATCGGCTCGGAGTCCGGGGCGTACCAGCCGTCAGGCCAGATCTCGAAGTGCAGGTGGGGGCCGGAGGAGTCGCCGGTGCTGCCGACCTGGGCGATCTGCTGGCCGGCGCGCACGCCGTCGCCCTTGGCGACGAGCTCCGAGCCGGCGACCAGATGCATGAAGACGTAGTCGGTGCCGCTGCGGCTGCGGATGACGATGTAGTGGCCGGCGCCGTGCTTTTGCACCTTGCGCCAGAACACGAATCCGGCGACCGGCGAGACGAGCGGGGTGCCCTCGGCGGCGGTGATGTCCTGGCCCTGGTGGATGTGGCCCCTGCGCCTGGCGCCGAAGCGCGCGTCCTTGCCGCCGAAGTCGTAGGCCCCGCGGACCGGGAACACGCCGTCCATGGTGGCGGCCAGCGGCTGCGGCGCGGCGGCGGTGATCGTCACCGGGAAGGTGCCGGTGCGCTGCGGCGTGCGCACGAGCCGCCGGCCGGCGCGGCCGCGCACTCGCAGACGCGCGGCGTACTGGCCCGGCGCGGTGGCCGGCGTCCAGCGCCGGGTGACCGTGGTGCCGGTGCGGATGCGCCCGAGCCTGAGGATCGCGCCGCCCATGACCACACGCGCGCGGACGAAGCGGTCCGGGCCGGAGATACGCACGCTGACCGTCACGGGTGACCCCGCCGGCACCGTGCCGGGCGCGACGCTGAACGCCGCCGCGGTCAACCCGTCGACATGCCCGAACTCGGCCCCGCCCGCGCCGTCCGCGTCGACGGGAGCGCGCGTCTGGCCCGCCGCGGAGGCGGGAAACGCAAGCAGAAGAAGGCCGAGGAGGGCGGGACGGCGCACGCGAACAGGATCGGGACCGCCCGACGCACGCTCCACCGGTGCACCACCTCGTGCGCAACTTCACATATGTCACGAAAGGGTCCGTCCCTTTTGTGAAGCGCTTCACAAAAGGGACGGACCCCTCAGTGAAGCATTCGGGCTGTGAGCTCGATGCAGCCGGCCTTGTGCAGCGGCTCGTTGAGGTTCCCGCACTTGGGTGACTGCACGCAGGAGGGGCAGCCGTCCTGGCAGGGGCATTCGGTGACGAGCCGGTGGGCGTCTGAGACCAGCGACTCGAACATCAGGTAGCCGCGGCGGGTGATCCCGATCCCGCCCGGGTGGCCGTCGTAGATGAAGATCGTCGGACCGCCGGTCTGCGGATGCAGGTTCGTGGAGAGGCCGCCGATGTCCCACCGGTCGCACATCGCCAGCAGCGGGAGCACGGCGATCTGGGAGTGCTCGGCGGCGTGCAGCGAGCCGAGCACGGTCTCGAGGGGAATCCCCCCCACAATCGTGCCAGGGAGCTCGTACCACAGCGCCTGGGTCGAGAACTCGGTGGTCGGCAGGTCGAGGGCGACCAGGTCGATCGGCTCCGAGTCGCTCATGCGCTTGCGCTGATAGGCGAGCACGGTCTCCGTCACGCGCACCGTCCCGAACGACAGCGTCACGCCGAGCTCCTCCCGCCGGTCGAGCAGCCGCTCGATCTCCGTGAACGTCTCCTTCTTGGGCTGCGTGTACCAGTCGCCCTCGAACGGGGCGACGAGCGCGTGGCGGGCGTCGAGGTCGAGCGCCTTGACCTCGTACGAGCGTCCCATGTGCAGGTACACCGCGCCCTCGTGCACGGTCGTGAACGCGCGCGCGGCCTCCACGGTGCCGACCATCTCGCCGGAGGTCGCGTCGACGATCGCGAACGCGTCGGTCCCCGCCGAGCGCAGGGATACCTCGCCCGCCGGGAACCGCTCGGCGTGGCGCGGGACGTAGCGGCCGTGGCGGTCCTGCCGCAGCCGCCCGGCGCTGACCATGCGCCGCGCGTGCCACTCCCAGTCGTCGCCGAGCGTGTCGCCGTCGGCCTGCGTGAGCGGGGCCTCGTGCGCGGCGCACAGCAGGTGAGCGGCGTAGATCTGCTCGTTGGCGTGGTCGAGGATCGCCGCCTCGACGGCGCGGTCGAAGAACTCCTCGGGGTGCCGGCAGAAGAACTGGTCGAGCGCGTCCTCGCCGGCGACGTAGACCGCGAGCCCCATCCGCCCGCGCCGCCCCGCGCGCCCCCACATCTGCCGCAGCGAGGCGACCGTGCCCGGGAACGTGACGACTACGGCGGCGTCGAGCTCGCCGATGTCGATGCCCAGCTCCAGGGCGTTGGTGGACATCACCGCGAGCAGCTCGCCGGAAACGAGCCTGGCGCTCGAGCTCGCGCCGCTGCGCCGGCGTGTAGCCGGCGCGGTAGGGAGCGATCCGCGCAGCCAGCTCGGGGTGCCCCATCCCCTCCAGCGCGGTCCTGGTGAAGCGCGACATCAGCTCGACGGCGCGGCGCGACTTCATGAAGCAGATCGTGCGAGCGCCGGACGCGACGAGCTCGGCCACCACGTCGGAGGCCTCGGCGAGCACCGACCGCCTGACCCCGAGCGCCTCGTCGACGAGCGGCGGGTTCCACATCGCCACCGTCCTGCGACGCACCCGGCGAGCCGTCCTCGTCGACCAGCGCGAAGTCCCTCAGCCCGGTCAGCCGCTCCGCGAGCTCGGGCGCGTTGGCGATCGTCGCGCGACGCGAGCAGGAAGCGCATGTCGCTCGCCACGTAACCGCCGCAGCCGCCGCAGCACGTTCGCGACGTGCGAGCCGAAGACGCCGCGATAGACGTGGGCCTCGTCGACGACGACCGCGCGCAGGTGCGAGAGGAACGGCCGCCACGCCTCGTGGTTCGGGAGGATCCCCATGTGCAGCATGTCCGGGTTGGTGAGGATCAGGTTCGACTGGCGCCGGATCTGAGCGCGCGACTCGCGCGGCGTGTCGCCGTCGTAGATCGCGGGCCGCAGACCGGGTAGGCGCAGCTCGTCGAGCGCCCGCGCCTGGTCCTGAGCGAGCGCCTTGGTGGGGTAGAGGTAGAGCGCCCGGGCGCGCGGGTCGGCGCACAGCTCGTTGAGCACCGGCAGGTTGAAGGCGAGCGACTTGCCCGACGCGGTGCCGGTCGTGACGATCACATCCGAGCGCGCGGACGCCTCCCACGCGGCGAGCCTGGTGCGACCACAGCTCCAGGACGCCTCGCCGTTTCAGCGCCTCGGCCACCGCAGGGTGCAGGTCGTCAGGCAGCGGGGTAGGGCGACCGCGACGACCATGGATCGCCGTCGTCGCGACCAGCCGCTCGTCCTCGCGACCCGTCGCCAGCAACGCGTCCCACGGCTCGACGTCTCTGACCACTCCCACGCTCCAGCGATACTAAGACCGTGATCCGGACCTACCACCACGCCCAGTTCGCACCGCGCGCGGCTTCCGTGTCGGTGGTGATTCCGACCCGGGAGTGCGCGGCGACGATCGGTCCGATCGTGGAGAACGTCGTGTCGCTCGGGATCGCGGAGCAGGTGCTCGTGGTCGATGCCGACTCGCGCGACGGGACTGCGCGCACCGCCTCTGCTGCCGGGGCCTCGGTCGTGTCGGAGAACGATCTCCTGCCGCGGTTCGGTCGCTGCCGCGGGAAGGGCGACGCGATGTGGCGCGCCCTGTCGGTCTGCGCGGGCGACCTGGTGCTGTACCTGGACGGCGACACCCGCGAGTTCGGGCCCCATTTCGTCACCGGCACGCTCGGCCCGCTGCTCGAGGTCGCAGGCGTCGAGTTCGTCAAGGCCTTCTACCGGCGCCCGTTCGGCGCTGCGCCGGACGGCGGGGGTCGCGTCACCGAGCTCACGGCGCGGCCGCTGCTGCGCCGCTTCTGGCCCGACCTCGCCGGCCTGCACCAGCCGCTCGCGGGCGAGATGGCGGCCCCGCGCGAGCTGCTGTGCTCGATCCCGTTCGCGACCGGCTATGCCGTCGAGACCGCGATGCTCCTCGACGTCCGCGAGCGCATCGGCGCCTCCGCGATCGCCCAGGTCGATCTCGAGGTCCGCCTCAACGACCACCAGCCGCTCGGCGCCCTGGCGGGGATGGCCGACGAGGTGCTCGCGGCCGCCTGCGCCCGCCTGGGCCTGCCGGGCCCACGCCCGCTCGAGCGCCCGCCGATGCGCGACGTGCTTGCGCGCGCCGCGTAAGAGGGGCGGGATCAGCCGGGTCTGATGAATATCACCCTGGCTCAGGGTGCAAGTCATCAGGACTTATCTGCCAAGGGCTACGGCCGCGACCCGCCGCCAGCGAACGCGCCGCCAGCTAACTCCGCGCACCGCGCCCGAAGTTGCGCCGGCGCCACGCCCGGACGCCCATCCAGCGCCGGCGCCAGAAGCCGATCGGGCTCGTTCGCGCGGGCGTCGGCGTCGTCGTGCGCACCTTCTCGACCCACTGCTCGAGCGGCAGCTCGCCGGAAATGAGGCCGGCGAGCGCCGAGATGATGGGTGCGTCGACACCGGCCCCCTGCAGGGCGCGCGCGAGCAGCGGCACGAGGTCCAGCGACTCGACGGCCTGCCCGATGCGGCCCGGGATCTCGCCCGCGGGGACGCCCTGCCCGAGCAGCTCGCCGGCGCGGCGGTTGCGCGACTGCGGAGCCAGCGCGGTGCCGACGAGATCGCCGGTCCCCGCCAGGCCGATCATCGACTCCGGCCGCGCGCCCTGGCGCTCGGCGTAGCGCCACACCTCGAGGAAGACGTGGCCGGCCGCGGCGCCGGCCGCGTTGGGGCCCTGGGACTCCGTGGCCGAGGCCGCGAGCGCCGCCGCGTTCTTGGCCGCGCCCGCGAGCTCGACGCCGATCGGGTCGTCGGAGCGCTCGGCGACGACGCCGGCGCGCTCGAAGACGTCGGACGACGGCCAGCGTCAGCCGCTCGTCGCTCCCGGCCACCACCAGCGCCGCGCCGTCCGTGACCATCTCGCGCGCGTGCGCGGGCCCGCCCACGCAGGCGACGCGCGCGGCGCCGAGCTGCTGGGCCAACAGCACGGTCGGCGCGATGCCATGCGGCGGCACCAGGCCCTTGGCGAGCGAGATCACCGGCGTGCGCGCGCGCAGCCCGGCGCCCGGCAGGCCGGCGATCACCTCCTCGAGGCCGCGTGAGGGCACACCCAGGAAGACGAGGTCGGCGCGCGCGACGCCGGCGGAGGCCGGCTCGATGCGCAGCTCGCGAGGCAGCTCGATCCCGGGCAGGTAGACCTCGTTCTCGCGCTTCTCGGCCAGCCGTTCCGCCTGCTCGGGGGTGCGCGCCTGCAGCGTCGTGCGGAAGCCTCCGCGAGCGAGCAGGACCGCGACGGCCGTCCCGAACGAGCCGGCGCCGATGACGACCGCCCGGCGCGAGCCGGGCGAGGGTAGGTTGAGTTGAGGCCGAGGGGGCATTAGTGACGGGCCACGAGAGGGCGTACACCGCGTCGCCTTTGGGGTCACGACCCCAAAGGCGTCCATCATGGTTCAGGAGGTCGCGGTCACGCTCCGATACGTCCCACAGATCGGTCCGCTGGACGTTTTCCTCTCTCCCTGACACCCTGAGGGTTCGGCAGCCGCTCTATCGACCCTGACGACCGCCCGGCGCCCCGTTTCCGAGCCCGGGGCCCGGCGGTCGATCAGGCGCGTCCGGCACGGATCAACGTGCCGAGTTCGTGGGCGGAGGCCTCGACCTCATCCAGCGTCGAGGCCTCCACCACGTGCTGCAGGTCGATCATGCGCTTGCCGAACGCATCGAGGTGGTCGCGCCCGACGATCGCGTGCAGCGGGACGCCGCTCTGCCGCGCCCGCGTGCCGATCTCGCCGACGACCTTGCCCGTGAGCGACTGCTCGTCGAGCGTGCCCTCCCCGGTGATCACGCACCGCGCGGCGCGCATGCGCTCGGTGAACCCCAGCGCGTCCAGGACGAACGGCGCGCCGGGCTCGAGCACGGCGCGGTGCGCGGCCCAGAGGCCGCCGGCGAGGCCGCCGGCGGCGCCCGTCATCGGGACGCCGCGCGGGTCCTGCGGCAGGCGCCCGGCCAGCCGGTCCAGCCGCCGGGCAAGCCGCCTGACCATCGCCGCGTCGGCGCCCTTCTGCGGCGCGAACACCTGCGCGCTGCGCTCCCACGGCGTGCGTACGTCGCACAGGACGACCAGCCGCGCGCCCCCGAGGCCGCCGTGCTCGTCGATCGCGGCGAGCGCACCCGCGCCGCCGTCGGTGGTCGCCGTACCCGCCGGCGCCGAGCAGGATCACCTGCGCGCCGGTGTCGGCGGCGGCGCACAGGAGCTCGCCGGTCCCGTAGGTGGACGCCTCCCAAGGCTCGTGCGCCGTGGTGCAGGCCGCTCGCCTCGGCCGCCTCGACGACCGCGGTCCCTCCCTCCTCGACGAGCGCGAATCCGGCCTGGATCTCCCGGCCGAACGGGTCGTGGACGGTGGCGCCCACGGTTTCTCCCCCAAGCGCGGTTACCAGCGCCTCCAGCGTGCCCTCGCCGCCGTCGGCGACGGGGCACAGGTCGGCGTCCACGTCCGCCGCCTCCAGACCGCGGCCGACGGCCGCCGCGACCTGCGTGGCCCGGTGGGTGCCCTTGAACGAGTCAGGCGCGACGAGGACCATCGAGCAGCAGTTCGCCGAGGCGGGCGGCGACGACGCCGAACGCGAGGTAGAGGCCTCCCAGCCACGGCGCGACGCCTGCGAGCACGTCGATGTCGTCGGCGTAGCGGGACACGTCCAGCGCCACCAGCACGATCTCGGCGCCGACCCCGGCCACCACCGCGAGGGCCGCGCAGACCAGCGCGTGCCGGTCGGCCAGCAGGGCGACGACGAGGGCAGCGAGGGCGTAGACGACCGCGGTCGCCGCGAGCAGCGTCGCGTCGCGCAGGACCGCGGTGACGGCGTAGATCCCGATCACAGCGGCGACGCCAACGGCCCCGTCCCGCACGCCGCCCGGCCGCGCGGGCCCGAGCCGCACCCGGATCGCCGCCAGCGCGACCGTCCCGAGACCGACCGCAGCCACGAACCAGACCGCGCTCTCCCAGATGAACGGGACCCCGCGATCGAGGTAGACCGTCGTCCCGCTCTGGACATGACCGGCGTCGCCGATCAGGCCGCCGGTCGCGCCGAGCACGAAGAGGATCAGGTACGGCACGGAGCGGACCCTACGGCTTGGGTCACGGCCTGCTCCGCTCCGGCGCAGTCAGCCGTCGGTCAGCACGAAGCGCGCCAGATTTCCCCCGGAATCCGGTGGTTATCCGGCACGCTTCGTGGTGACCGGTGGGAATCCGGCGCGGTTGCGCCGTCGCTATTGCGCCGGAGCGGCGACCGGCGGACGGCCGCGCGTCGCGTAGACGACCACGGCGAGGATCAGCGCGACGCCGCCGACCTGCAGCGCGCTCGGCTGCTCGTCGAGGATCACGAAGGCGAGCAGGACGGCGACACCGGCTGGACGAGCAGCAGCAGCGACGTCATCGCGGCGGGCAGTCGCGGCAGCGAGACCGAGATCAGCAGCCAGCCGACGACCTGGGAGGTGAGCGCGAGCAGGACCAGCCAGCCGTGGGCCGGCCACGAGGGGGCGAGGTCGACGGCGCCGTAGCTCGCGCCGACGACGACGGCGACGATCGCCGCGGCGGCGGTGGCGTCGAAGAGCGGCCCGGCGGGACGGTCGGGGTTGGTGTTGGTTGCGCGCAGCACCAGCAGGAAGCCGCTGTAGGCGATCGTGGTCAGCACGCCGTAGGCGGTCCCGCGTGCCGGGTCGTCGCCGAACGCGCCCTGCTCGAGCAGGCCGGAGATCATGATCGCGCCGAGCAGCGCCAGCGGCACCGCCACGAACATCCGGTTCGCGGGGCGCTCGCCGAGCAGCCACCAGGCGACGAACGCGACGAGCACGACCTGGAGGTTGCCGAGCACGGTCGCGAGGCCGGCGCCGACATCGGCGATCGAGTGGTGCCAGAAGATCAGATCGGCGGCGAAGAACACTCCGGCGATCAGGCCGAGCCTGCCGCTCGCGGCCTGGCCTCGGCCCGAAGCGCCGGTCCTCCCTCCACGCCAGCAGCCCGAGCACTGGAAGCGCGTATGCGCAGCGGAACACCGCCGCGGTCTCCGGCGCGACGTCTGCCAGGCTGACGAGGATCGCCGAGAACGCGATCGTCGAGGCACCGAGGAACCCGGCGAAGATCGGCCGCGCCCGCAGCCAGACCACTACGAGAGCTGATCCAGGGTGCAGTCGCGCGGCGGCTTGTCGTCCCGCCAGCGCAACACCTTCGCGTTGTGGCGGATCCGCCCGTTGCTCATGTGATCGAACGCGATCTCGACGACGAGCTCGGGGCGCAGGGCGATCCACTCGAGGTCGCGGCCCTGCGACCAGCGCGACGGCTCGCCGCTGCCGCGCTCGCCGGTCTCATACGGCGCGAGCCGGGTCGGGCAGCTCGCGCTTCTCGTAGGCGGTGAAACCCGACGAGTGGCCGATCTCGCGCAAGCTGTCGCCGTCGTAGAGACCGAGGATCAGCGCGCCCAGCGTCCCCTCCGCCTTCCCGGGCCGCCACCCGCGCACGACCGCGTCGATCGTGCGCACGCGCTTGACCTTGACCATGCCGACGCGCTCACCCGGCATGTACGGCGCGTCAGTGCGCTTGGCGATCACGCCCTCCGCGCTGTGCAGCCAGCGTTCGGCCTCCTCCGGTGTGCCGACGGACTCGGTCAGCTCGACCGGGTCGCCCACCAGCTTCGTCAGTCGCGCGCGGCGCTCGCGCTGCGGCAGCTCGAGCAGCACCTCGTCCTCGACCGCCAGCACGTCGAAGGCGATGAACGCCGCCGGGGTCTTCTCGGCCAGCATGTCGACCCGTGACTTGGCGGGGTGGATGCGCTGGCCGAGCATGTCGAAGTCCCCCTCGCCGTCGGGCCCGCGGACGATGATCTCGCCGTCGAGCACGTAGCGTCCGGCCGGAAAGCGCAGCTCGGGGAAGTAGCGGGTCAGGTCGCGCCCGTTGCGCGACTGCAGCGCGACCTCGGCGCCGTCGACGAACGCGATGCAGCGGAACCCGTCGAACTTCGGCTCGTAGGCCCAGTTGTCGCCGGACGGCAGCTGCTTGGCGGGCTTGGCCAGCTGCGGGAGCGTGGGTCGCGGGAGGGGGAGGGCCATGAGGCGGTTATCGTGGAGCCTATGGCCGCGCACGCAGTCACGGACGCCGAGGAGGAGTACCTCCAGGCGATCTTCTGGCTCCAGGAGGCGGGTCTGCCGATGACCGCCGCGAACCTCGCGCGCGCCATGCAGCTCTCGGCCCCGACCGTCCACGAGATGATCGGCCGGCTCGAGAAGCAGGGCTACATCCACCGCGACGAGTCCAAGCGGCTGGAGTTCACCCCCGACGGGCGTGAGCACGCCGAGGGCATCGTCCGGCGCCATCGCCTGATCGAGCGCTTCCTCACCGACGTCCTCGGCATCCCCTGGGACGAGGTCCACGAGGAGGCCGAGCGGCTCGAGCACGCGATGTCGCCCGTGCTCGAGGAGCGCATGCTGGCCGCCATCGGCGATGCGAAGACGTGCCCGCACGGCCATCCGATCGACAGCGCCAACCGCATCGAGGGCGTCCCGCTGGCCGACGTCGAGGTCGGTGCCAAGGTCCGCATCCTGCGCTTCGAGAACGAGGCCGAGGACCTGCTGCACTACCTCAAGGAGAGCGGCATGGAACCCGGCCTGCGCGGCGAGCTCAGCGCGCGCGACGACGAGGAGGTGACCGTCGCGTTCGCGAGCGCGATCGTGACCGTCACGCGCTCCGTGGCCGAGACCATCTCCGTGACCGCAGACCCTTCGCCGCCACCCCGCGCCGCACTGCCCGAGCAGATCGTTCTCTCCAAAGACAAGTACGGCCGCTAGGCGCGCGCGGCGACGACGACGCGCGCGTTGCGCGCCGGGATCATCGTCACGTTGCGGTGCTGCGCGCGCTCGGGCGCCGGATCGGCGGGCCGCAGCTCGCAGCGGCGCGCGATCGTCGACACCACGATGCGCATCTCAGCCATCGCCAGGGCGGCACCGAGGCAGCGGCGGATGCCGCCGCCGAACGGGATCCAGGTGTAGGTGCCCGGCTTGGTGTCGAGGAAGCGCTCGGGCCGGAAAGCGAAGGGCTCCGGGTAGAGGTCCTCGCGGTGGTGCAGCAGCAGGATGCTCATCAGCACCCCGGTCTCCGCGGGCACGCCGAACTCGCCGAAGCGCCACGGCACCGTGACGCGCCGCCCGATGATCGGGATCACCGGCCGCGAGCGCTGCGACTCGTAGATCGTCGCGTCGCGATACGGGCCGTCGGGCTCCTCGCGCAGGCGCCGCCAGGCGTCGGGCGTCCGCACCAGTCGCTCGAAGGTCCAGCCGAGCTGGTTGGCGGTCGTCTCGTGACCGGCCAGCACGAGCCCGAGGAGCTCGTCGCGCAACTCGACGTCGGTGAGCAGCTCGCCGTCCTCCGTCTCCGCGCGCAGCAGCAGCGACAGGATGTCGTTGCGCTCCGCGGCCGCCGGATCGGCGCGGCGCATCCGGATCACCTCGTCGACCGGCTTGCGCAACCGCGTGATCGCGATCTTCTGCGGGCCGAACGGCTCCTCGCGGCCGAGGTTGAGGAAGTCGGCGGCCATGCCGGCGGCGCTCGTCGACAGATCGGCCAGCGTCCGCACCGTCCGGCGCAGGTCGTGCTCGGGCGTCCCCGGCTCGGGCTGGCCCTCGACGCCGAAGATGCCGGCCATGATCACGTCGAGCGTGACCGCCTGCATCCGCGAGGTCAGCTCGACGGTGTCGCCGACCGACCAGGAGTCGACCTCGTGGTCGGCGGCCGCCGCGATCATCTCCTCGTAGCGGGCGACGGCGTCGCCGTGGAAGGACGGCAGCAGCAGCTTGCGCTGGCGCATGTGGCGCTCACCGAGCGCTGTGAGCGTCGAGTTCGCACCGACGATCGGCCGCAACGGCGACTCGGGCGTCAGCGACGGCGCGAGGTCCTTCTGGGTCAGCAGCGACTTCACGTGATCGGGGTGGTTGACCATCGCCACCGGTGTCTCCCGCACCAGCGTCCGGAAGCGGAACACGTCGCCGTATTCGCGCCGCCCGCGCATCACGAACTCGCTCTGGCGCACCGTGAGCGCGAGGCTCGTTCGCAGGCGCGAGCCCGGGACCAGCGGCGGGAGCGGCAGCTCCTCCTCGGCCGGCCCGGCGGGCGACTCGGTGGTGGGTGCACTTGTAACGGCCAGGCTCGTGAGCGTACAGTCGCGCCATGGCGGACACTGTGACCACATCACCCAATGACGAGGCGATCCGGGCGTGGGACGGTCCGCTCTTCGATCGCTTCGTCGAGTTCCGCGACGAGGTCGTGGGCTCGCTCGTCGCCCATGGCGACGAGATGCTGCGCATCCACCCGCCTGCGGCGGGCGCGCGGCTGCTCGACATCGGCTGCGGCTTCGGGGATCTGACCCAGCAGCTCGCGGCCCTCGTGGGCCCGGAGGGCGAGGTCGTCGGCATCGACGCCGCTCCGCGCTTCATCGAGGCCGCGACCGCCGAGGCGCAGGGCGTGCCGAACGTGTCCTATCGCATCGCCGACCCGCAGACGCAGATCGATCTCGGCGGTCCCTATGACGCTGCCTACGCCCGCTTCGGCACGATGTTCTTCGCCAACCCGATGGTCGCGCTGCGCAACGTCGGCGCCGCGCTGGCGCCCGGCGGCCGGTTGAGCATGACCGTCTGGCGCCGCAAGCTCGACAACGAGTGGATGCACCGCGGCGAGCTGATCGTCAAGGGGTATCTGGGTGAGAAGCCCGATGACTCGGATGAGCCGACCTGCGGCCCGGGCCCGTTCTCGATGGCCAACGCCGACACCGTCTGCGACATCCTCACCCACGCCGGCTACACGGAGGTCGAGCTCCGCCGCATCGACATCGACATGATCATGTCGAACATCGACCGGGCGATCGCGCTCGTGATGGCGCTCGGCCCCGGCGGTGAGGTGCTGCGGCTGCTCGGCGACCGCGCCGATCACGCGCGGCCGCAGATCGAGGCCGACCTGCGCGCCGGGCTCGCCGACTTCGTGCATGAGGACGGGCGCGTGCTCGGCCCGTCCTCGAGCTGGGTCGTCTCCGCCGTCAGGAGCCGCTGACGGCGGCCGCAGGCGCGGCCGGCCGGCTAGGTCAGCCGGCGGCGCGCTGGTCGGTCCGGCAGGGGCCGCCGCAGGTGTCGACGATCCGCGAGTCGCGGCGCAGGAACGCGGACTTCATCGCGCGGGCGGCGACCGTGCGGCGCACCCATTCGTGAGGGTCGTCGTTGGGCTCGACCGGCTCGATCGCGGTGTTGTCGAGCGGCGACGGGCGTGAGCCGCCGTCCCACACGGTCAGCACGGACACCCCGTGGTCGCGGCCGCCGGTGAAGTCGACCGGCTGCAGGCCCCACCACGGCTGCTTGCCCCAGTAGCGGCCCGGCGCCAGCATGTCCGTCCGCAGGACGCGGGCGCCGACCGTGCGGGCCTGCACCTCGGCCGTGTAGTTGGAGACCTGGTGATCGCCGTAGCCGGCCATCATCAGCACGTGGTGCGCGGGCGTGTTCGGGTAGGGGCGCCCGGTCATGTGCTGGGCGTAGCCGTTGGGCTCGGCACGGTCCCACAGGATCTGCATGAGGGAGAAGATCAGCTGGCGCTCGTTGAGCTGCGGGTAGGCCTGGTAGAGCGGCCACGCGTACTCGATCGCGCCCTCCGTCGGCGGGGCACCGCGGCCGAAGTCGGTCGAGCGGGTGAGCAGCGTCGAGTAGTTCATCCCCAGCACGCCGAGCACGGCGCGGCGGAAGTCCGGCGCCACGGCGGTGAGCGCGCCGCCGATGATGCCGCCCTGGCTGTTGCCGTCGTAGAACAGCTCGCGCGTGTCGAGGATCGGCTTCGAGTCCTCGCGGAACGGCGCCGTCGCGCTCAGTCCCTGCGGGTGGATCATCAGCCGGCCGAGGTAGAGGAAGTTGAGCATCCCCTGCTGCACGCGGTCGGCGAGCGTGGGGAAGTTCGACAGGTCGGCGAGGATCGTGGCCACGTTGGGGACGTCATCGGTGGCCATGCCGGTCCACGCCGTCGCGCAGAACACGAAGTTGTGCTCGGCCATCATGTCTTTGAGCTGGCTCTGGCCGATCTCGCCGTAGCCGCCGAACAGCCCGTGGCCGTACAGCGACGGGCGCGCCGTACCGGCGGCCGCGAGCGCGACCTTCGGGATGCGGCAGCGGAAGTCGACCTTCATCACGTTGCCCGGCAGCTGGACGGGCATCTCCGACAGCGGGTCGAGCACGAAGTGCGAATGTGCCGGCGCGCAGGCGGGCGTGCTCATGTAGCACGGCACGACCATCGTGCCCTTGACGTCGTAGGCGATCGGACCGTCCTCCGCCGACGGGCACTCGAGGTCGAGCACGATCAGGTCCTGCTCGAGCTCGGTGCCGTCGCGCGCGCCGCACGACATGTCCTCGACGCGCTCGAGCGTGAACTGCGGGGCGCGGCCCTCGACCACCCGGTCGGCGAGGTTGCGGTCGCCGAGCTGGGCGAAGGCGTCGTCGCGGATGTGCAGCATGCGGCCGGCGATGCCCTCGCCGCTGGCCACGGTGAAGTCCCACGCCAGGTAGAGGGACGAGCGCGCGATGCCCGCGCCCGCGAGCGTCCGGAAGATGCCGTCGAAGTGCGGCGCGCGCGCGTCATGCAGCGTCCCGTCGCGGTAGGCCTGGAAGACGGGGGTGGGCGCCAGCGTGCGGCCGGAGGCGTCCTTCATGGCGCGCAGGGCGACGATGTAGTTGTGCCCCTCGCGGAAGTTGCGCGCCGGCCGGATCAGCAGGACACGCTCGGCATCGGTGTCCGCGCCGCGGCCGATCGAGTAGTCGAGCTCGGTCCAGATCGGCCACCGCTTGCCGGTCTCGCGCTCGATCACGACGACGGGAGCCTGCCGCCTGCGGTGGGCTGCTACGTCGGTGAGGGGCACGGGGTTCGTCCGGGCGAACGCCTGCGCGTTGTCCATCCCCGGCACCTTGACCACGATCAGCGAGCCCGGGCTGAAGCCGTCCGAGCGGTTCCAGTCCGTCGGGTCGATCGGCTTGCCGGCGATGTTGCGCGGCATCCCGGTCAGCGGCAGGCTCAGCCGCCGGCCCGTCGGCGTGGTGGGGTCGGCACGGGTGAAATGGTCGTTGGGGAACGGCAGCAGGCAGGCCGACGGGTCGATCGGGTCGCATCCGGTCTCGCCCGGGGCCGCCGAGGCGGGCGCCGCGAGCGCCGCGAACGCGAGCGTGGTGACGAGCAGGCGCGTCCTCAAGGCCCGGCCTCCGTGCACCCGGCGCGCATGTCGTCGCAGCGCGCCGGAGCCCCGCCCGGCGCCGTCAGCGAGTAGGCCGAGTCGTAGTAGATGGACACGCGGTCGGCGACGCGCATGCCCGCGATCCGGTACGGGGCGTTGCCCGCGGCGGTGTCCGCCGGCCTCGCCGCGGCCGCCTTCGGGACGTAGCCGCCCGCGCCGATCGAGTGGACGTCGGCGCTGGCGTCGAAGCGCTTCGCCGTCAGGCGGTCAAAGGCAGCGTCAGAGCCGCGCAGGTAGCGGTCGAACCACGCCTGGGTGTAGTGGTAGGCGACGCGCTCGCCGTAGCGGCTGGCCGGCAGGATGTACGGGACGTAGGTCCACTCGAGGTGCGTCGAGGAGCGCAGCGCGACCTGCATCGCGTCGGTCCCTGCGGCGACGATCTCCCGGTACGCGCCCGCCTTGGCGCCGGGGTCGGGCGGGCTGCTCTGCGACGTCGGGTTGAAGAAGTACTCCGCGTTGATGCCGAGCGCCGGAGTCTCGAGCGGGCAGGGCGCCTCCGGGACGGAGAGGTTGTCCCAGGCGACGATCGCCCGCACGCGGGGGTCGCACTGGCCGATCGCCGACACGGCGGAGGCGCCGAGAGAGTGCCCGGCCAGGCCGACGCGGTCGGCGGCGAGCTGCTCGCGGTGCGGGTTGCGGGCCGAGAAGAACCAGTTGAGCGCGTCCTCCGTGCCCTGGAAGAAGTTGTACGCCTGCTGGAACGGCACCCCGGGGCAGTCGTCGGGTGCGCAATCGGCCGGGAGCGTGTCGGAGTTGCCCTGGCCCTGGACGTCGTAGGTGAGGACCATGTAGCCCGCCTCGGCGAGACCCTGGGCGGCCCAGTAGTACATCTCCTGGTAGCCCTGGATCGAGCCGGTCGTGATGACGACGCCGGGGTACGGGCCGGGCACGTGCGCCGGCGGCCGGAACAGGTGGCCGTTGAGCTTGGCGCCGTCGGTCGCCGGGAAGCTGATGTCGGTCACGCGCCCGCGCCGGGCCTGCGTCCAGCGCCTGATCGTCCGGAACGGATCCGCCGTCGTGCCCCCGGGCACGAGCTGGCCCAGTGTCGCGTGCGGGTGCGTCGGGTCGAGCAGCATCGCGACGTTCTGGCCTGCGTAGACCCCCGGGGTCTGGGCCCAGAAGGTCGCCCCGAAGGCCGGGTTGCCGTACTCGTCGATCAGTCGCTCGGTGGCGCAGTACTGGTTGACGGTGTCGCGGTTCTCCCACGCCCGCGTGCCCGGTGCGGGGTCGCCCGCCGGCCGCACGCAGTCCCTGAGCGAGACCGGCTTGGGCTTGGCCCTGCGCTGGCCGGGCAGACGCTGCGCGTGGGGCTTCACGATGGCACGGGCGGTCCGCTCCGCCTGCTGGCGCTGCGTCGGTGCTGCCTGGGCCGGCGCGATGGCCAGCGTCGCGGCCGCCACAGCGGTCGTCAGCGTCAGTGTCCCCCGAGCTCCCATGAGGACGTGAACGTTGGCGGACAGTGAAGCTTGCGGCTCAGCAGCTGCGGCGCGTGACGCGGAGGCGCTTGCCGGCACGGGTGCGGGCCACCACCTTGATCTTCGCGTCGCCCCTGACGCGCACGCGGACCTTCCGGCCGCGCACCCTGGCCTTGGCCTTGCGGCCGTTGACGGTCACGCGGACGCGCCGCGCCTTCGTCTTGAGCTTGATCGTCACGGTGCGCGCGCCGCGGCAGAAGCGCTTGCCGCGGATCGCCTTGGGCAGCGCGTTGGTCGCGCCGTACGGGTTGGCGCCCGGCTTGAGGGTCCCCAGCTCCTCCGCGTCCGCACGGATCGCGTTCTCCATCAGGAACAGGCCCGAGTAGGTGAGGCCGTAGTTGCGCAGACCGAAGCGATGGTCGTTGTCCTCGGTCGGGGTCGGCAGCGCTCCGCCGACGATGCGCACCTTGCCCTTGCCCAGCGGGATCTCGCCCACCGAGGTCAGCGACCCGTCGTCGAGCTGCGCGTCCGTGTACGAGTCTTGGCCGGTGCCGTCGTTCGAGGTCGTTCCGATCGTGATGCCGCCAGCCGCCTGCCAGGCCTCGCTCGCCACGACGGTCATCGGGGCGCTGTCGGCCTGCTCGCTGACGCCCTGGATGCCGTAGCCGATCACGGCCGACTCGACGAGCTGGCGCGCGTTGGGCCGCAGCCCCTTGGTCATCGCGTGGTCGAACGTGCGGAAGTTGGCGAACGGCAGGTACACCGGAAGCTTCTGGAGGTCGTCCGGCTTGAGGATCTCGAGGTCAGCGAGCGAGTTGACCGCGTCGTCGGTGAGCACGAGCGTCCCGCCGCGCTGCACCCATTCCTTGAGGCTGGCGTAGTAGGTGTCGTGGTCGACCGGCTTGCCCGACGGGTCGGCGGGCATGCCCTTGTCGGCGAGCACGAGCGAGTCGACCTGGTTGAGCGCCGCGGGATCACCGGCGATCTGGCCGCTGGTGAGGCCGAAGAACGGTTGCGGCATGTAGCGGCTCTCGTCGACGAAGAAGCGCTGGTTGGAGACCTCGTAATGCGCCTGGGTGACGGGCTTGCCGTCGGCGCCCATCCCGTCGCCGCCCGGGCCGGGCAGCGTGCCGGCGCCATTCTCGTCGGTGTCGGTGACCGTGTCGGCGTTGACGACGAAACCGGCGCGTCCGGCCGGGTCCACGACGACGTTGTCCTTGCTGAACTCCTCGCGCACGAACAGCGCGTACGCCATCGCCGTCTTGATGATCCCGCGGCTGGCGTTGATGTGGTTCTCCTGCAGGTACACGTTCCAGACCTTGTCGGGGACCGTGTGGTTGAACGCGATCTCGTAGTCCATGCCGGTGACGCCGAGATCGGTGGCCATGTAGTCGCCGATGAAGCCGGTGTCCGTGTAGCCGAGCGTGTCCCACACCGTCGCCCAGTGCGCGGGCCTGGTCGGGACGAAGTTCGGGGACTCGGCGTCGTTGCCGCCGGTCGTGTTCTCCGCCTGGTCGACGATGCCCGCGAACAGGGTCGCGTCGATCACCGACTTGGTGCGCTCGGCGATCGCCATCAGCCGCCGGTGGTCGACCGAGTCGAACTCGCCGGCCGGATACATGATGTCCATGTACGCCTTCGAGGTGAGCTCGCCGTGGATGTCGGCGCTGTAGGCCATCCTCCCACCCTTGCCGGCCTTGGCGACATCGTGCATGAACTCGACGCCGTTGCGCATCTCGGACTCCTGCAATGGATTGCGCCCGGGGTTGATGCGTCCGACCGTCGGCATCTGGCGATTGAGATCGGTGCCGACCGAGTTGGCGCGAGCGTACGGCCGTGTGGGGGTCGCCCAGACGTCGCCGATGGTCCAGCCGTCGACGTTGAAGTCGATCAGGTAGACGGCCTCCTTGGCCAGCACGTCCTTGACCGCGTACTCGTGGAACGCGGGCTTGCGACCGGTCGAGGACTCGTAATTGTCGACGCCATCGAGCAGCGTGCCACCGGTCTCGGCCCCCATGGCGAGGTCCTCGGCGGTGCGCAGCCCGCCCTCGAGGCCACCGCGCTCGTTGCCGTGCACCGACAGCGAGTACGTCAGCGTCTCCTTGCCCTTGTCGGGGATCGTATGGTCGGTGATCTTGATGACCCAGATGTCGCCGCCGTCGCCGGTATCGCCCGGCTCGCCCGGACGGATCTGGTCGGGCCCGGCGCTGACGGCGTCCTCGCCATAGCGGTCGCGCAGCTTGAAGACGCTGATCCAGCGCGGGTACTTCTGCGCCAGGTACTCAATGCCGTGCTGATACTCGATGAAGCCGAGGGGGTCGGGGCGGTATTGGACGTACGCCTTCGTATTCGCGGCCTCGGGGAAGATCCGGCCGCCGCACGCGGCGGCGGGCGACCCGCCCATGTATCCGTCGGTGCAGACCGGCGTGGCCGCGGCGGGCGCGGCGAGAGCAAGCAGAACGAACAGGCAGGCGGGGACGGCGCGCTTCATGGGAGCTTGAAACGCGCCGCCCGCCCGGTTCTTGCGTACTCCTGCGCCAGGTCGGCTAGGCAGGCCTGGCGGCTGGTGTCCCCGTGCGCGATGACGCGAGTCCGGCGAGGATGCCGGCCGCGGCGATCGCCAGGTGCAGCACGTTGTCGGCGCCGTTGACCGGGATCAGGCCGAGGACGTCGTTGCCGTCCGCGAACCCGAGCACCGTGACCACGGCGTAGACGGTGCCGAAGCCGAGCGCGAACGCGCGGGCGCTGCCTGGATTGCGGTACAGCGCCAGGCCGACGAGCCCGGACGCGATGTGCACGAGGTTGTGCCACCCATTGACCTCGAAGATGATCAGTTCGTCGCCGGTGGAGACGTTGCTGCCGGTGTCGAAGTCCGAGTTGACCGCGAAGCCGATGAGGCCGACGATGAGCAACGTGGCTCCGAAGACCAGCGAATAGATCTGCGCCGGTGTCATGGCGCGGGTGTCAGGCATCTGATTTCTCCTGTTGATGGGCTCGGTTCCAGGAGCCGGCCAACGACCAGGCCACGGCGAGGAACGCCGGGAGGAAGAGCAGTGGCTCGAGGAGGGGTCCGATGTGGGCGAAGACCATTGGCATGTCAACACTGCCCATACGCAGCCCGAACCATGCTCAGATCACTGCGCGGAGCCGATCCATCGCGTCCCAGACGTCGACATAGCGCGTGTAGAGCGGCGCGACGGCGAGGCGGATGACGTCAGGCGTGCGGAAGTCGCCGATCACGCCGGCGTCGAGCAGGCGCGCATTGAGAGCGGCGGCATCGGGGTGGCGGAGCGCGACGTGCGAGCCGCGCGAGTGCGGGTCGCGCGGCGACGCCAGCTCGACCCCGCCGGGCAGGCACTCCACGAGCAGTTCGAGCTGGGCGACCGACTTCGCGCGCAGAGCCTCGACGCCCGCCTCGGCCGTCACGCGCGCACCCTCCTCGGCCGCGGCGACGGCGATGACCGGAGGCGTGCCGGCGAGGAAGCGCTCGATGCCCGGCTGCGGGTCGTAGTCGCGTTCCATGTCGAACTGGTCGCGCTGGGCGAACCAGCCCCAGATCGGCGAGCGCAGCTGTGACTGCAGCTCCTGCGCGACGTACAGGAACGCCGGGGCGCCGGGGCCGGCGTTGAGGTACTTGTACGTGCAGCCGACGGCGAGCTGCGCGCCCGCGGCGTTGAGCCCGACCGACAGGGCGCCGGCGGAGTGGCAGAGGTCCCAGATCAGCGGCACGCCCGCGTCGCGGCAGCGTGCGGTGAGCCCGGGCAGGTCGGCGATCGTGCCGGAGCGGTAGTCGACGTGCGACCACACCACCAGGCCGGCGCCCTCGATCGCGGGCTCGTCGACCAGCCGCAGCTCGACGCCGCGCTGCTGCGCGATCCCCTCGAGCACGTAGCGGTCGGTGGGGAAGCCGCGGCGCTCGGCGACGATCGGGCCGTCGCCATGGGCGGCGCAGGCGAGCTTGTAGAGGTTGACGGTGACCGAGTCCGTGACCACGACCTCACCCGGCGTGGCGCCGATCACCGGCGCGACGGCGTCGCCGGCCCGTCGCGGGGCGTCGAGCCACTCGTCCCACCCGCCCACCAGCGCCGTCCCCCACTGCTCGACCAGCTCCTCGATCCGCGCCCGCGCGCTCAACGACGGAGGCCCCAGCGAGTTGCCATCCAGATAGATCACTTCACAAAGGGGCCCGTCCCCTTGGTGAAGGAAGCGGTCGCGGAAGGACGCGAGCGGGTCGGCCGCGTCGAGCGCCTCGGCGTCAGCGCGCGAGCGCATCCAGCCAGTCCGCCGCCGCGTGCCAGAGCGGATCGGCCGGGTCGAGGTGGCCCATGTGCCCGGCGCCCTCGATGACGCGCAGCTCGGCATCGCGGTGGCGCGCAGCGAAGCGCTCGGAGATCTCGAGGGGGACGTCGGCGTCGGCGGTCCCGTGGACACATAGGACCCGCGCGTCGACGTCCAGCTCGACCGGGGACGCCCAGGCGATCTCGTCGGGCCTGAAGACGCGCTCGACGATCCCGTCGGACAGCCGCAGCTCCACAGCGCGCGCCAGGTCGAGGACACCCGCCTGCGACACGACCGCGCGCAGCGGGCGGTGCACGGCGAGCCAGACGGCGAGCTGCCCGCCGGCCGAGTGCCCGATCGCGTACTCGGCGGGCGTGGCGTCGTAGGCGGCCAGGATGTCGTCGCGCATCGCGGGCCAGCCCTCACCGCGGCGGTACTCGACGTTGACCGCGTCCCAGCCGCGCCGGCGCAGGTCTGCGCACACGGGCTCCATCAGGGATGCGTCGTACTGCGGCTTCCAGAAGCCGCCGTGGATGACCAGCGCGATGCTTAAGCGCCGGTCGACACGCAAGCGAGCGGACCGCGTCGGCGAGGCGCGCGATCCCCTCAGGGATCTGCTCGGCCGTCACCCCCGAGTAGGCGAGGCGCAGCGAGTGCTCGCCGCCATCGAGCAGGAAGTCCGCTCCCTTGACGAAGACGACATCGCGCTCGGAGGCGGCCCGCTCGAGCTCGGCGACGTCGATCTCCTCGGGGAGGTCGACCCACATGAAGTAGCCCCCCGCCGGCGGCTCGAACCGGGCCTCCGGCAGGTGCTCCTGCAACGCCCCGACAAGCGCGTCGCGGCGCTCGCGCAGCGCGCTCCTGACCGTCTCGACCGCCGACTCCATGCGCCCGGAGCGCGCGAACTGGTTGACGATCGACTGGGCGACCATGTTGGGCGAGATGTAGGTGTTGGTCGCCACGCCCTGGACCTCCTTGATCAGGGCCGCCGGGCCGACGAGGTAGCCGACGCGGATCCCCGGGCAGACCGTCTTCGAGAACGACGACGCGTACACGACCTTGCCCGCCTGGTCCTGCGAGAGCATCGTGGGCATGCCCTCGCCCTCGAAGCGGATGTCGATGTAGGGGTCGTCCTCGAAGATCACGAAGTCGTGCTCCCGCGCGAGGTCGAGCAGGCGCCCCCGCTTGTCCGCCGACAGCGTGTAGCCGGCCGGGTTCTGGAAGTTGGGGATGATGTGCGCGAGCACGGGCGCGGCGTCGCCGGCGAGGAACTCCGCGAGGCGCTCGACGTCGATGCCGTCGGTCTCCATCTCGACCGCGTGCACCTGCGCGCCGAGGTTGCGCAGGTTCAGCAGCGTGCGGTCGTAGGTCGGCTTCTCCACCACCACCTCGTTGCCCGCCTCCACCAGCACCGAGAACAGGAAGGCGTCGGCCTGCATCGAGCCGTTGGTGACGAGCACCTGGTCGGTGTCCACGCCGTGCTTCTCCGCGATCCACTCCCGCAGCGGGACGTAGCCGACGCTGGTTCCGTAGGCCGTCGTGCCCCCGGGATCGGAGTCGAATGCGGCCGCGGCCGCCTCCTTGAGGCCCTCCACGTCGACGATGTCCAGGGACGGCGCCCCGCGGGCGAAGGAGATCGTGTCGGCCATGCCTCGCAGGCTATCCGACGATCCCCTGGACGGGGCCGTTCTGATTCTGCGGGCCGGATGCCCGCAGGGGCTACCTCAGCGAACCGGCGATCTCGGCCGCCAGCTCCGCGACCTGGGTCGGCGACTCGCCGACCTTGACGCCGACCGCCTCGAGCGCCTCCTTCTTGGCGACGGCGGTGCCCGCCGAGCCGGAGACGATCGCGCCCGCGTGGCCCATCGTCTTGCCGGGCGGCGCGGTGAAGCCCGCGATGTAGGCGACGACCGGCTTGGAGACGTGCTCGGAGATGTACTCGGCCGCCTCCTCCTCCGCGGAGCCGCCGATCTCCCCGGCCATCACGATCAGCTCGGTCTCGGCGTCGGCCTCGAAGAGCTCGAGCGCGTCGATGAAGCTCGTGCCGGGAACGGGGTCCCCCCCGATGCCGACGATCGACGAGTTGCCGAAGCCCTTCTGAGCCAGCTCGTTGCCGATCTGGTAGGTCAGCGTGCCCGAGCGCGACACGACGCCGACGTTGCCCTCGGAGAAGAACGCGGCCGGGATGATCCCCACGTTGGCCTTGCCCGGCGACAGGATGCCCGGGCAGTTGGGTCCGACCAGCCGCGTCGGCGTGTGCCTGAGGTGGTTGTAGACGCGCAGCTCGTCGTGGGCGGGGATGCCCTCGGTGATGCAGATGACGAGCTCGATCCCGGCGTCGGCGGCCTCGAGGATCGAGTCGGCGGCGAAGCGCGGGGGCACGAACACCATCGCCGTGTTGGCGCCGGTCTCGGCAACCGCGGCCTCGAACGTGTTGAAGACGGGGATGCCCTCCACGTCCTGGCCGCCCTTGCCCGGCGTGACGCCGGCGACGACGTCCGTCCCGTAGCGCTTGTTGTTGAGCGTGTGGAACGTGCCCTCGCGGCCGGTGATGCCGGAGGTGCAGAGCTTCGTGGTCTTGTCGACGAGGATGGCCATCAGCCCGCGAGCTCCACGACGCGGTTGGCGGCGCCGAGCATGGTCGACTCGGTGTGCACGTTCGGCAGGCTGGCCTCCGAGAGCAGCTTGCGGCCCTCCTTGTCGTTGGTCCCGTCGAGCCGTACGACGAACGGGACGTCGGGCTTGATCTGGTCGAACGCTTCGATCAGGCCCTTGGCGACCTCGTCGCAGCGCGTGATCCCGCCGAAGATGTTGAACAGGACGGCTGTGACCTTGTCGTTGGAGAGGATCACCTCGACGGCCTCGGTGATCTGCTCGGCATTGGCACCGCCGCCGGCGTCGAGGAAGTTCGCCGGCTCCCCGCCCGCGTACTTGACGACGTCGAGCGTGGACATCACCAGGCCGGCCCCGTTGCCGAGGATGCCGATGTTGCCGTCGAGCTTCACGTAGGTCAGGCCGCGCTCGCGCGCCATCTGCTCCTGCGGGTCCTCGGCGGCCGTGTTGCGCAGCCCGGCGTTGTCGGGGTGGCGGAAGAGCGCGTTGTCGTCGAGCGTGACCTTGGCGTCGAGCGCCATCACCTCGCGCTCGGAGGTGACGATCAGCGGGTTGACCTCCACGAGCGTCGCGTCCTCTGCGACGAAGGCGCCGTAGAGCCTGGCCAGCATCGTGCCCACTCCACGCACGACGTCGCCGGCGACGCCCGCCTCGAAGGCGAGCCGGCGGCCGTGGAAGTCCTGGAAGCCGAGCAGCGGGTCGACGTGCAGGCGCGCGATCGCCTGCGGGTCGCGCTCGGCGACCTCCTCGATGTCCATGCCGCCCTGCGTCGAGAGCATGATCAGCGGCTGCTTGGCCGAGCGGTCGAAGATGACCGAGGCGTAGTACTCATCGGCGATGTCGGAGGCACGCTCGACCCACACCTCGTGCACGGTGAAGCCGCGGATGTCCATGCCCAGGATCGCCGTCGCGTGCTCGGTGGCCTCGGCGCGGTCGTTGGCGACCTTGATGCCGCCGGCCTTGCCGCGGCCGCCGATCTGCACCTGGGCCTTGATCACGCACGGATACCCGATCGCCTCGGCGGCCTCGACGGCCTCGTCCACCGAGGTCGCCGGGCGCCCGGAGGGGACCGGGACGTCATGGCGGGCGAACAGCTGCTTGCCCTGATATTCGAGCAGGTCCATGTCGGCGAGCACCCTATTGGGGCGCGTACCTACAATGCCGCGACTCATGCCGCTCCCTAAGGACATCAAGTTCGTCACCTTCGACGTATACGGCACGCTGGTCGACTGGGAGGACGGCGCCTACCGGGCCTTCACCAAGGAGGCCGAGAAGGACGGCTACACGCTCAACAAGGACGAGCTGGTGCCGCTGTTCCTCCAGCACCAGCGTGAGGTGATGGGCGGGTCGTACGAGCTCTACGCCGAGGTGCTGCGCCGCACCGCGCTCGCGGTGGCGAAGGATCTCGGCTGGCCGCTGGAGCCCAACCGCGCCCAGTTCCTGCCCGACTCGATCCCCTACTGGCGCCCGTTCAAGGAGACCGTCCCCGCGCTCAAGAAGGTGGTCAAGGGCAAGAGCGCGGGACTGATCTCCAACATCGACGACAAGCTCCTCGGCCAGACGCGGCGGCACTTCGGGATGGACTTCGAGCTCGTCGTGACCGCGCAGCAGGTCCGCTCCTACAAGCCCGACCCCGCGCACTTCAAGGAGGCCGAGCGGCGCATCGGCTCCAAGAAGGGCTGGGTCCACATCGCCTCGAGCCTTCACCACGACATCGAGCCGTGCGCGAAGCTCAAGGTGCCGACGATCTGGGTCAACCGCCACAACGAGCAGCTCGACCCGGGGGCCAAGAAGCCGACCGAAGAGGTCCCGAACCTCAAGGAAGCGCTGAAGCTCGTCGGGTTGTAGGTGGACGTAGCCGCGGTCCATCCCGAGGTCGTCGTCGCGACGTCGCGGATCTATCGCACGACCTGCACGCTGGTGCGGCGCGGGGGCGAGGCGTTCTGCATCGACTCGCCGATCCTGCCCGACGAGCTCGAGCTCCTGCCGACCGTCGCCGAGCAGGCGGGCTTCTCGGTGGTGGCGCTGCTGGCCACGCATGCCGACTGGGACCACGTGCTCGGGCGCCTCGCCTTCCCGGAAGCGCCGCTCGGCGTAGCCGAGTCGACGGCCGCGGTGCTCGACGAGAACCCCGGCGTCGCGCAGCGCGGCCTGCGCGAGTTCGACGAGGAGCACTACATCGCCCGCCCCGGGCCACTGGCGCTGGGGACGCCGCAGCGGCTGCCCGTGCCGGGCCGGCTGGACCTCGGCGACGCCGAGCTCGAGCTCCACGCGGTCGGCGGGCACACCGCCGACGGGATGGCGATCGCGATCCCGTGGGCGGAGGTGCTCGTGGTCGGCGATCACCTGTCGCCGATCGAGATCCCGATGGTGGGCGACTCGGTCGCCGCGTACCTGGCGACGCTCGACCGCCTCGAGCCGCTCGTGGCCGCGGCGCGGACCGTCGTCCCCGGGCACGGCGAGCCGCTCGACTCCGAGCGGGCGCTGGCGATCCTGCGCGAGGACCGCGACTACCTGCGCGCGCTGCCCGACGCGCCGCTGCCGCTCGCGCGCCGGACGGACGCACAGCGGGCGATCCACGCTGGGAACGTCGGCCGGATCTCGTCCGGCGCCGGCGGGGTCAGCTGATCGGCCGCCGCCGGTCGGGCACCGAGGGTGCGGGTTCGGCCGTGTCCGTTTGTACGTCCACGGCACGGCCTGGTGGCCGTGGACGTAGAAGCCGGTCACTAAGTGACCGGTTTCTACAGCCATCGCATCGGCAGCACGCCGTGGGCGTAGAAACGGACACGCTCGACCCGTTGCCCTTATCGAGCAGTTCGTGCCGGGACGCGCCTACAGCGGCTTGACCAGCAGCGCGGAGCCGCCGTGCTTCTCGGCGAAGCCGAGGTCCTCGTACAGCGCTCGGGCGGCGTCGTTGACGTCGTCGACGTCGAGCTCGATGCGGCGGCAGTTGCGCTGCTCGGCGCGGTCGATCGCGCCGAGCACGAGCGCGCGCCCGAGCCCCGACCGGCGCGCCTCCTCGGTCACGTAGACGTCCTCGAGCCAGGCGTCCTCGGTCGCCGTCCACAGCGAGTGCCGGTAGCGCAGCTGCACGACGCCGCACGGCGGCGAGTCGTCGTCGGGCGCGCCGAGCAGGTACTCGGTGTTCGTGTCCTCCATCAGCCGCTCGACGCCGGCCAGGAAGGCGTTGTCGGACGGCCAGCTGGAGCCGTACCAGTCGCGGAACGCGATGAGCAGCCGGGCGACGTGCTCGGCCTCATCGGGCTCGGCCACCCAGACGCGGCTAGGAATCGGCTTCGGCCGCGGCGGCCGTGATGGTGGCGATCGGATCGCCGGACTTGATCGGCTCGCCCTCCTTGGCGGCGAGCGACGTGACCTTGCCCGCCTTGTGGGCGGTGATCTCGTTCTCCATCTTCATCGCCTCGATGATGCAGATGAGCTGGCCCTCGGTGACCTCGTCGCCCTCGGAGACGACGACCTTCCACATGTTGCCCTGGAGCGGGGAGACGAGCTCGTCGGGGCCGCCGCCCCCGCCGGACTGGCGCTCGCCTCGCCTGGGGGCCTTGCGGGCGGCGGGCGCAGCGCCGTTGACCGCCGGAGCGATCGCGTCACCATGGACCTTCACCTCGAAGCGCTTGCCGGAGACCTCGACCGTGTAGGTGCGCTCCTCTGCCTCGGTCTCCTCCGCGGGCGCGCCCGGCGGGTCGGTCGCGAGCGACTTCAGCCACTCCGGATCCTCGATCAGATCGCGGCAGGTCTCGGCGTTGGCCCACTGCTCCGAGGCCATGATCGCCTTGTGGAACGGCATCAGCGTGACGACGCCCTCCACCTCGAACTCGTCCAGCGCGCGCAGCATCCGCCTGGTGGCGTGCTCGCGATCGACGTCCCAGACGATCAGCTTGGCCACCATCGGGTCGTAGAGCGGCGTGATCTCGGAGCCGGACAGAACTCCCGAGTCGACGCGGATGCCCGGCCCGCTCGGCTCGCGGTAACGGGTGATCGTGCCCGGCGCGGGCGCGAAGTTCGTGGCCGCGTTCTCGGCGTTGATGCGGCACTCGATCGCGTGCCCGCGCAACTGGACGTCGGACTGCTTGATCGACAGCTCCTCACCGGCGGCGATGCGGATCTGCTCGCGCACGATGTCGATGCCGGTCGTCTCCTCGGTCACGCAGTGCTCGACCTGCACGCGCGTGTTCATCTCCAGGAAGAAGTACTCGTCCTCGCCCTTCTCCTGCTTGACGAAGAGACCCTCGATCGTGCCCGCCGAGTGGTAGTCGACGGCCTTCGCCGCATCGACCCCGATCCTGCCGATGCGCTCGCGCATCTCGTCGTCGACCAGCGGGCCGGGCGACTCCTCGATCAGCTTCTGGTGGCGGCGCTGGATCGAGCAGTCGCGCTCGCCGAGGTGGATGACGTTGCCGTGCTTGTCGGCCAGAACCTGCACCTCGACGTGACGCGGGTCCTCGAGGTAGCGCTCGAGGTAGACGGTGTCGTCGGAGAAGAACTTCTCGCCCTCGCGCGCGGCCCCTTCGAAAGCGTCCTTGAGGTTCTCCGGCGCCAGCGCGACCCGGAAGCCCTTGCCGCCGCCGCCGCCCGCCGCCTTGACCGCGATGGGGTAGCCGATCTCCTTGGCGATCTTCTCGGCGGCCTTGACGGACTCCACCGGCTCGGTCACGCCCGGGACGATCGGCACACCGGCCTTCTGCATCAGCTCGCGCGCCTTGGTCTTCGAGCCCATCGCGTCGATCGCGCTGGCGGGCGGGCCGATGAAGACGATCCCGTTGTCGGAGAGCGTGCGGGCGAACTTCGCGTTCTCGGCCAGGAACCCGTAGCCGGGGTGCACGGCCTCGGCCCCCGACTGCTCGATCACGTCGAGCAGCTTCTCGACGACCAGGTAGCTCTCGCTCGCCGGCCCGGGCCCGATCAGGTACGCCTCGTCGGCGCGCTTGACGTGCTGCGCGTCACGGTCGGCCTCGGAGTACACCGCCACCGAGCCGATCCCGAGCTCCTCCAGCGCGCGGATGACGCGGACCGCGATCTCCCCGCGATTGGCGACCAGGACCTTGGAGAACATCGGGGCGGGAGGGTATTGGCAACCGGCGCGCACCGGGTCGCGAAGCCCTAGCTTGCACGGGGCATGAGGCAGGGGAGGCTTGTGCTGGCGATAATGGTGGCGCTGCTGTCCGTGGCGTCCCCCGCCGCGGCGGGCCAGGTACAGGCCGGCGTAGCGGCCATCGACGGCACCTACCACGTCGGCAGCTCGGCGGGTCAGTACGCGTCCACGCGCGACGGCGGATACGGGGACGCCGACCCCCACGCGCACTCCGTCAAGAACCAGGCCTCCTACGGCGTGCAGGCGCGCGAGAAGATCCGGGCGCTCGTGGTGCGCGGGGCGGACGGCAAGCTCGTCGCGCTGCTCTCCGACAACCACTACATCCCGCAGGACGCGCTGTTCAAGCGCACCGCGCAGCTGCTCGAGCAGCGCACCGGCGGCGCCATCAACCGCGGCAACCTGACGATGTCGGTCACCCACAACCACTCGTCGCCGTCGTACTCGTCGCTCAACTGGGGCGTGTGGACGTTCCAGGACGTCTTCGACTTCCGCTTCTTCGACTACTACGCCCGGCGCAACGCGCGCGCGGTCCTGAAGGCCTACTACGACCTGCACGACGTGCGCGTCAGCGCGACCGCCAGCCACTTCGACGCCTTCCACCGCAACCCGATGGGCCCGGGGCGCGGCGACGAGGGCACCCCGGTCGGCTTCCCGCGCTCGTTCACCGATCACGACCTCTCGGTGGTGCGGTTCGAGAACGTCGACGACCCGGCGCACCCGCAGCCGCTGGCGACGCTGGTCAACATCGGCGAGCACCCCGAGTTCCTGGCCGGCTACGACCTGATCTCGGGCGAGTACCCCGAGGTGACGGCGCGCTTCATCGAGCGCGAGGTCGGCGGCACCGCGATCATCACCCAGAACGCCACCGGCACGAGTGAGATCGAGCGCGACAACTGGCACGACGTGCACATGCGCGAGCTGTTCGACCACGCGCAGTACGCGCAGATGGAGTGGGCGTCGCGCCAGCTGGCCGATGCCGTCATCGGCGACGTCCGCGACATCCGGCGCCAGCAACCCAACGCGGCCCGGACGCATCCGTACGGCCTGACCCCGTACCACGACCGCTTCGTGCCCTGGATGACCGACTTCCCGGTTGCGATGGAGGACCGCTGGTTCCCGGGGCCGATCTCGCACCAGTACCCGGGCGTCTCCTCGTGCCGCACCGACGCGGCGCTGGCCGGCAACCCGCGCGTCCCGATCGTCGGCCTGCCCGACTGCGAGGAGGTCCCCGCCGGCGCCTCGCTGATGCCGATCGTCGGCCAGCTCGGCGTCGCGTCGCCCGGCGTCTCCACCGACACCTTCGAGGCTCTCGGCGTGCCGGTGCCGGAGACCTACGCCGCGCCCTCCTACCAGGCGCTCGAGGACACGCTCGGCGTGCACCTGCAGGCGTTCCGGCTCGGCGACATCCTGTTCACGGTCTGCTCGTGCGAGCAGTGGGCCGACCAGTCCTTCAACGTCAAGACGCGCACCGACACCGTGCAGGGCAACGAGTGGCTGGGCTACGACCCCACCGCACCCGACGCCCACCCGTCGCTGCGCTGCGAGCGCAACGGCGACGGGACCTACTCCGATGCCGGCACCGGCACCGGGACGTGGTCCTGCACGACCAGCCCCGGCGAGAAGCTGGGCGACCGGCTGATGGCGAAGATGCGCGCGCAGATCCGCAACGACGCCGCCGGCTGGGACGACCCCGCGTGCCTGGAGCTCGGCTGCGGGCTCCAGGCCGAGTCCGAGCCGACCGACCTGTCGAAGATCCGCGGCAACTACACGCACGACGACACCACCGAGCGCGGCGGGGTGCTCGACACCCGCGCGCGCGAGCACGGCTACCGGATGACGGTCACGATCTCGATGGCCAACGACTACAACGGCTACATCGCGACCTACCGCGACTTCATGAGCCACGACCACTACCGCAAGGCGCTCACCGGCTGGGGTCCGCACTCGAGCGACTACATGGCGACGCGGATGGTGCGCATGGGACGGGCGCTCAAGGGCAACGCCGCCGAGCGGCGGGCGCTCGACGCGGAGACCAGGCCCGGGCTGGCATCGCCGCTCTACGCGCCGCTGGTGGCCAAGGAGATCGCCGACCAGGCGGCCGAGGAGGCCAAGGTGCGCGCGGTCGGCGAGGCGGCCGCGGCGGCGTCACGCGCTTACGCCGCGAGCATCCCCGACGACGGCGGCAGCGAGCGGATCGTCCGCGAGCCGCTCGACATCGAGCGCTTCGACGCCGCCACGTTCACGTGGCTGGGCGGCAACAACTACACCGACGACCCGCGCGTCGTCGTGCAGCGGCGCGTGGGCGGCGAGTGGCTCCCGTTCGCCGACCAGAGCGGCGAGGTGCCGGTCACGCTGCGCTATCCCGGCGGCGGGCCCGAGGGCGTCGCCACCTACCGCACCGGTGGCCAGCAGTGGCGCTGGACCGCGACCTTCGAGGCTTTCGTCTCCCGCTTCCCCCTCATCACCCCGCAGGGCCGCCGCTACCGCGCCATCCCCGCCGACGACTACCGCTTCGTCGTGCGCGGACGCTGGCGCCGCGGCGGCAAGACGGTGCCCTACCGCCGCGAGTCGCGCGCGTTCTCGGTCGCGCCGTGGAGCGGCATCACGGTCGAGGACGCGGCGATCGACACGGACGGGCACGTGACGTTCCGTGCCGGCCCGGGGCACACCTTCGCCGAGCGGCGGGTCCGGGGCACCGACCGGCCGCCCCTGAACCCGCAGGACGCTCCTGTTCCCTTCACGATCGGCCCCGTCGACTTCCCCGACATGGTGCGCGACCCGTCAGCCACCGGAGCGCGCTTCCTGGACCCGACGCGCGGCTACAGCGCCGCGAGCCCGACCGCGGTCGAGCACTACTGCCTGGACTGCCGCTTCCGCGACTGGATGGACGCCACGAACGAGCTGACCGCACTGGTGCGCTTCCTGCGGCCCGACGGGAGCGTCGTCGCCGAGGAGCGGCTGGCCGGCAGCGGTGAGTTCCGCACCGCCCGCGCACTGGGCGCGGGCGAGCGGGCCACGGTCGTCATCCGCGACCGCTGGGGGAACCGCAGCGCCGCGCAGCCCGTCGGTACGCCTTCCTCGCCCTAGCGACCCGCTTGCGGTTGCGCTTCGTGGGCTGCTTGCGCGCCGCCTTCTTCGCTTTCCTCAGCGCCTTGCGCGCCTGGGCCAGCTTCGTCCTGCACGGGTTCTGGGCCGCCGGCGCCGGGGTCGGCGTGGCGGAGGGCGTCGCCGACGGCGTGGGCGACGCGGCCGGCGGGGTCGGCGTGACCGGCTGCCCGTCGACGGTGATGTCGCCGTCGCCCTCGAGCACGACCGTGCCCGACACCGGTCCCACGACCTGCTGCGGGCCGCGCTGCGAGCCCGTCAGCTTCGTGACTCCGAAGGAGATCCCATCGGCCTCGAAGGTCAGGTCGGCCGGGTGCGCGTCGTTGGTGACGATCGTCGTGCGCCCGGGCAGCCGGATGACGTCGGCAAGCTCGCGCACCTCGGCGTCGCCCAGCGACAGCGGGCCGTCGGCGCGCTGCGGCTCTGCCGGCGGCGCGACCTCGAGCTCGTCGAAGATCTCGATCTCCTCGCCCTCGGGCGCGCAGTCGGGGGCCGGCAGCCGGCGCGGGATGCGGCCCGTGACCAGGAACTCGCTGTAGGCCTCCTGCAGCGTCTCGTCCTTGGTCTGGTCCATGTGCGCGTAGCCGCAGCGGTACTGGATGTGGACGTCGTCGCCGAGCGGATCCGCCGTCCCCAGCGGGCCCTGGCTCGCGCTGCGCGCGGTGACGGTCCCGTCGCCGTTCTCGTAGCGCACCTTCGCCGTCAGGCCGTCGCCCTCGGCGGCGAGGTCGATCAGGTCGACGCCGCCGATGGTGAGCTCGCCGACGCCGGTCACCGAGCGGTAGTCGATCCGGCCCGCGTAGTCCTCGAACCCGTCGATGTTCTCGCGGTGATGCGTCCACGCCTCCTCGAGCAGGCTCTTGTTGCCCTGCGCGTGGGTGGCGATCCAGTTGGCGACGCCCTGCTGGTCGAGCTGGTCGCCCTCGTAGCGCAGCCACGGCCCGTAGTTGTCGCTCGGGAACAGGTGGTAGACGCCTGCCATGTTGCGCGCGAACGTGCGCAGGTCGTCGTTGTCGGCCATCGCGTCGATCGCCGAGGCGCTTGGGCAGCTCGATGCCGAAGGCGACGCTGAAGAGCGGCTTCGGCGAGCCCCAGTAGGGCGCTCCGACCGTCAGCATGCGGGCGACGCGCTGCGCGCGCTGAGCGTCATCGACGTAGGTGCGCATGAGCAGCGCCCCGTAGGAATGGCCGACCATGCTCACGCGGCCGGCGCCCTGCGCCTGGGCCAGCGGGTTGGCCAGCAGTTCGGTGACCTTGCCGTCGAGCTCGGCCAGCGTCTCCTGCGGGGCCTTGCGCCAGTCCCAGCCGAAGGCAAGGTGGCCGCCGGGCGGGTCCATCGCGTCGAGCCAGTCGTCGGCGTGCCCGTAGACGTCGGAGAAGAACAGGAACTTGTCGACGACCTTGCCGGAGTGCTTGGCGTCCGGGCAGGTCGCGTTGGTCCTGCCGTCGGGCTCGAGGCGCATCTTCTCGAAGCGCAGCGGCGGGAGGTTCGGCATCCACACGCGGTCGCCCTCGCAGTAGATCTCCGAGCCCAGGAAGCCGGGCAGGTACATCACCGGCAGGTCCTGCGACTGGATGTCGAACGCAGGCCGGTTGCCGGGCATGAACGGGTCGGCGATGTCGGCGACGTTCATGTCCAGGTAGGGGGCGTTCTCGGGCTCCGAGGGCTTGATGTCGCCGTCGGGGTCGGGCAGCCGGTGGGTGATCAGGCCGCAGTGCTCGACCTCGTCTGAGTCCTTCGCGCAGCCGGGGATGATCAGGCCGTTGGCGTCGGGCGCGAAGCGGACCCAGTTGGGCGCGCCGACGCCGGGGTCGAACGAGTCCAGCAGCGCGCCGTCCTTGTCGATCGTGTGGACGCGGTAGCCGCCTGCGCCGAGGCTCGTGTAGGCGAGCCTCTCGCCGTCCGGGGAGGCGTCGACGTCGGTGATGCCGTATGCGCTGGCCAGCGTGGTGTCGTTGGAGACTCGCCGCAGCGAGTACCCGCCGCCGCCCACGTAGACGACGACGGGCGCCGACCAGCCGGTCGGCCAGATCACGCTCACCGCGGCCGCCTGGTCGTCGTTGTCATAGAAGCGCAGCGCGCTGTCGCCGCCGCCGGACAGAGAGGTCTGGCGCACGGTCGTGCCCTCCTGGCTCTCGTGCGTCGCGTTGTCGCCGGCCGCCACCCAGCGGATGAACGAGATCGTGTCGGCGTCCTTCCACACCGGCGAGGTGTCCCACGCGCTCTCGCCGTCGTCGCAGGTCCCGCAGCTGTCGGGCTTGCCCGGGAACGGGTGGGAGATCTGGCGCAGGTTGCCGCCGTCGCGGTCGATGACGAACACGGCGGAGTGCTTGATCGGCAGCGCGCCGTTGTCGATCTCCCGCGTGAACAGCAGCTTCGTGCCGTCCGGCGACCACTGCGGCGCCGAGCGCGGCGCCATCGCGTTCTGCCCGTCGTTGGCGACCTGGGCGAGGGCGGGCCCCGTGCCGGCATCGTCGAAGGGGTCGTCGATCCGCAGGCCTCCCGCCTCGTCGACGTAGGCGACCTGGCCGTTGGAGCCGGAGAAGGAGGCGTTCGCGGGGGCCGTCAGGGCGAGGGCGGCGAGAAGGGCGATGGGGAGGACCGAGCGCATGGCCCCATCCTGCGGGCCGGCGCGTCGCCCGTCATCGGCGCAACGGACGACTTGCCGTCGTCCTCAAGGACTACGCGGCGGAGCGCGCCGGGATCACATGGATCCCGCACTCGATCTTGTCCGTGCCCGCCCAGCGGCCCTCGCGGCCCTTGCCGGGCGCGGTGCAGGTGGCGCAGCCGATCGACTCGTAGCCCTGGTCGTGCAGGACGTTGTATGGGAGCTCCTTGGCCTCGATGACCTCCCACAGGTCCTCCTCGGCCCACAGCGCCAGCGGGTTGTACTTGACGATCCCGCGGGCGTCGTCGTGCTCGACGGTCTGCGCGTTGGCACGGGTCGGCGACTGCTCGCGGCGGATGCCGGTGACCCACGCCTCGGCGCCGTCCAGAGCGCGTTCGAGCGCTGCGACCTTGTCGTCCGAGCAGCAGCTCTCAGGGCCCGTCCAGGGGCCGCGGGCGTCCTCGACCTCGATGTGCACGCCGTAGCGCTCCTCGAAGGCGCGCCAGGCGTCCAGCGTCTCCGGGAAGAGCACGCCGGTGTCGATCGTCACGAAGCGGGTCTGCGGCGCCACGCGCACGGCGGCGTCGACGAGCACCGACTCCTCCTTCTGGAAGGAGACGAGCATCACCAGCCTGTCGCCGTGGCGCTCACCGGCGGCGCGCAGGTCGGCCTCGAGCTGAGCCAGCAGCGGTCCGGCACCGTTCAGACTGCGCATTCGCCCTCCCCCCGGATCACCTGGAAGGGCACGTGGCGCGACCAGTCGATGAAGTTGTTCATCGTCTCCAGCCCGAACTCGATCGGCATGGTGAGGTCTCGGACCGCGTCCTCGAACGGGGTGTTGCCTACCCGCCGGGCGTAGTCGCGGAACAGCTCGCCGTCCTCGCGCTCGGCCTGGTACATGCGCACCCAGCGCTCCACCGCCTCGGGTACGCGCTTGGCCGCCAGGCGCACCTTCAGCCGCGACCCGTAGGCGACCTGGCCCGTGTCGAACTCGCCGCCGATGTGCGCGATGTACGCCGGCAGGGTGTTCTCGCCCACCTTGATCGACGCGCCGTAGAACCCGATGTCGGCGATGTGGTGCTGGGAGCAGCCGTTCGGGCAGCCGGACATCTTGATGTGCATCCTGCGCACGAGCGGGTCGTCGATCCCCATCTCGCCCAGGCGCTCGCGGAGCGCCAGGTTCAGGCCCATTGACGACGTGATGCCGAGCTTGCACGAGTCGGTGCCGGGGCACGAGACGACGTCGAAGATCTCGTCGGCGCCGGGCCGGCCGAGGTCGAGCTCCGAGAGCCGCTGCCAGACGTCGTAGAGGGTCTCGTCGCGCACCCAGCGCAGTACGAGGTTCTGGTGCACGGTCGTGCGCGCGTGCCCGCCCGTGTGGTCACGCATGATCTGGCCGAGGCCGCGCAACTGCTCAGGGGTCAGGTCGCCCCGAGGGACGTGCACGTGCACGGTCGAGAAGCCCGCCTGGCGCTGCGGCCGGACCGCGCTCTGGGCGAAGTGCTCGAACTCGCGCAAATCGCCGTTGGGGCTCGGGCTCGCGGCCGCGGGCCGAGGTGCGTTGGCCTCCTCGTCGTACTCGAACTTGTCGAGCGTGAAATCACGCTCGGCGACCCAGTCGCCCGCGAGCTCCTCCTCGACCTGGCGACGCAGCTCGTCGATGCCGTACTTGTCGACGAAGACCTTGATCCGCGCGCGGGCGCGGTTGGCACGCAGCCAGTCCTGGCGGTCGAAGATCCTGAAGACGGCCTCGGCGACCTTCAGGTAGTCGCCGTTCTCGGCCTCGACGAACTCGTACAGCGTCGGGGCGACGCGCGGCATGATCGAGGTGCCGCCTCCAACTCGCACCTCGAAGCCGCGCACGCCGTCGCGCTCGCGGGCGAGGAAGGCGATGTCGTGGATGCCGGTGATCGCGCGATCCGGCTCGGCGCCGGTGAACGCCGTCTTCACCTTCCTGGGCATCAGCTGCGTCGTGGGGTGGCGCACGAAGTACCGGACGTAGGCGCCGACGTACGGCGTCGGGTCGAAGACCTCGTCCTCGCAGACGCCGGCCCAGGGGTCGGCGGTGACGTTGCGGACGGTGTTGCCGCAGCCCTCGCGCGACGAGAGCCCCGAGTCGGAGATCTCGCGGATCAGCTGAGCCATGTCCCGCAGCGGGATGTGGTGGATCTGGAAGTTCTGCCGCGTGGTGAGGTGCGCCTTGTTCAGCGGGGCGTAACGCTCGGTGACGTCGGCGACGGCGTCGAACTGGTCCGGCGTGATGCCGCCGAACGGCAGCTTGATCCGGCACATCTGGACGTCGGCCTGGCGCTGGCCGTAGACGCCCTGCTTGAGCCGGAAGCCGATGAACTCGGTCTCCGGCGTGTCACCGGCGAGGAACTTCTCGGCCTCGTTGTCGAAGTCGTCGAACTCGCGCTCGAGGATGGGGATGATGTGGCCGGGGACGTCCTCGACGACCTCGGGATTCTCGAGCGTGCCACGGCGACGGACGGGGGAGCTCGTCTCCATCGGTGGAAAATAGCAAAACCCGGTCGGGATTCATACCTTCTGTGACGAACGTCCCGGAAACCATGCCCCAGCGGGGCACGCGGGACGTTCGTCGATCAGGGGAGGGTGACGGGCAGGCGGATGTGGTGGCTCCTGCCGCCGGCGGTGAAGGTGACGGTCAGGCGGGACGGGCCGCCGCCGGTTCCCTTCGGCACGCGCAGCGTCACGACGTGCTTGCCCGGGGCGAGCTCGATGCCGCCCCGCCGGGCGAGTCGCCGGCGCCCGCGCCGTAGGTTGAGCCTGGCCTTGACGGTCTCGTCGGTTTCGATCGACACCCGCAGCCTGCGGCCCTTGAAGGCGACGCCGGTGACCGCGGCGGGCACGCTGCGCGCGACCCCGCCGCCCCCGCTCTCCGTCGTCAGGCCGTAGCGGATGTACGTGAAGCTCGCGCGGGCGGAGGCCATCGAGCCGCGCGGGTGGTCGGAGGCGTTGTCGCGCTCCCACAAATAGTGGTGCCGCTCCACCTCGCCGGGGGCCGTCGCGAACAGCGTCTCGAAGAAGGTCCGGAAGTCGATGCTCCCCTGGCCGGCGTCGGTGATGTTGGTGAAGGCGTCGTTGTAGTCCTGGGTGATCGAGTTCTTGCGGCCGTCCTTGACGTGGAAGAGCTTGTAGCGGTCCTTGTGCGGGATCGCGTAGTCCATCAGCGGGTCGAAGGCGAGGATCGATCCCGACTGCGACTGGCCGACGTGCGCCCAGTAGATGTCCATCTCGAAGAACACGTAGCGCGGGTCGGTCTCGGCGAGCAGCACGTCCTCGCCGCGCTTGGTCGGGTCGTCGGGCGTCGGGAACCACTCGTGGAAGTGGTTGTGCAGGTAGAAGCCGACGCCCTCCTTGGCGGCCATCTCGCCGTAGCGGTTGTACTCCTGCGACAGCGCCTTCCAGCCGGCGGCGGTCGGGCCCTGCGAGGGCAGCGGCAGCGAGATCCCGACGTTCGGGATCCCGAGCACCGCGGCGTCGGCGAGGATCTGCTTCATCGACTCGTCGCCGTTGGGCGAGACGTGGCTGCCGATCGCCTTCAGGCCGTTGTCGTCGAGCAGCTTGCGCAGCTGCTGCACCGTGAGGCCCGTGCTGTCCTCGTACCCGGCGAACTCGACCAGCTTGTAGCCGATCTGCGCGAGCTCTTCGAGCACCTTGGCGAAGCCGATCGACGACACCTGGTCCGCGACGGAGTAGAGCTGGAGGCCGATCCGCTCGGGCGGCAGCAGCCCGCCCAGCGACGCCGTCGCGGCTGCCGCGGCGGGTGCGACGGCGCGCCCGGGCAGCAGCGAGGCGGCGGTGAGGCCGGCACCGCCGGCGAGGAAGCGCTTGCGGTTCATCGGTTGATCTCCTTGGGTGAGAGCCGGCAGACGAAAGAGGTGCTGTCCGCCAGGCGCAGAGGTAGGTCCGGGACCGGCGCCGGGCGGCCCGGAGCCTTGGCCTGGGCGGCCAGCATGGCGCGCACCCGCTCGGCTTCGGCGGGCGTGAGCGTGTCGAGCGGGACGAGCACGCGCTCGTCGGCGACGACCGCCTCGCAGGCCGCGGGTGAGACCCGTGCGGCGCGGTCGCCCGCGCCGGCGACGATCTCGAACGTGGTCATCATCGCGTGGTCCTCGTGGCTGAGCATGTGGCAGTGGATGAGGAACTTCCCGACGTGGTCGGTGAACTTGGCGCCCACCGCCAGGGTCTCGCCGGGATCGAGGCGGAAGGTCTCCTTGAGGACGCCCTCGTCGGCGGCCGGCGTGCCGCCGTTGCGCGAGACGACCTTCCAGTCCACGGCGTGCAGGTGGATGTAGTGCGATCTGCTGCGAGGAGTTGACCAGCAGCCAGGTCTCGGTCGTCCCGAGTTGCGGCTGCGCCGCGATCTGGTCCGGATCGTACGGGGCGCCGTTGATCGTCCAGATCGTCCTGCCGCCCGGATCGACCGCTTGGCCGAAGGTGAAGGTCCGGTCCGGTGACGTGCTCAGCTGCGCGGTCCACTTCGGCAGCGGGACGAGCTTGGCGGGCAGCGGCCGCGGCGCCGGGAACTTCCGCCGCCGCGCGCGCACGCGGAACTCGAGCAGCTTCTCCTCGGGCGCGAGCGCCGGCGCCGCCAGCGACCCGAGCGGAGCGTCGGACTCCTGCGGTGCGCTCGAGAGCACGACGCGCTGGCCCGCGTACTTGGAGAAGTCGATCCACAGGTCGCAGCGCTCTGCGGGTCCCATCAGCACGCGCTCGCGCTTCGCGGGGGCCGGGAACAGGCCGCTCTCGTTGCCGATCTGGCGTACCTCCGGCCCGCCGCTCGCGAACCCGAGGTTGTACGGCGTGAAGCTGGCGGCGTTGAGGATGCGCACGCGGTAGCTCGTCGGCTCGACGCGGAAGTACGGCCGCGTGACGCCGTTGACGAGCATCAGGTTGCCGGTCCCGACCGCATCCGCGCCCGGGTCCGCCGCGGCCGAGAACGGGTCCACGAGCTGGTTGTTGTCGTCCAGCGTGCGCGTCGTGAGCACGAGCAGCAGCTCGCGCCGGCCGCGCGGCAGCCGCAGCTCGCGCTCGACGGGGTGCTCGATGATGAACAGGCCCATCAGCCCCATCCACGAGTTGCGGTTGGTGCGTCCGTGCGAGTGGTCGTGGTACCAGCGCATCGCGCCGCGCAGGGGCTCGCCCTCCTCGACGTGCTCGTAGACGTACTCGCGGCTCGTGCCGGGGCGGATCAGCTCGCTCATGGGCTGGCCGTCGTGGACCGCCCGCGAGTGATGGCCGTGGTTGTGGATCGTGAACGTGTCCGCGTTGGGAATGCGGTGCTTGAAGCGCACCCGCGTCGTCGCGCCCGCCGGCCGCCGGATCGTCGGCCCGGGGAAGCTGCCGCCGAAGGTCCACATCAGCGTCCGCTCGCCGCGCGCGAGCGGGATGTCGGCGAGCTTCATGGGCATGACGATGTCGGCCCTGCGGATCACGGGCATCCGCCGCAGCGGCAGCGTGAAGGCGGCCGGCGACTGCGCGACGGCACCGGCTGCGCGCAGATACGGGGCCAGCGCCGCGCCCGCGGCCAGCGCGCCCGCCCCGGCGATGGCCTCGCGCCGCGTCAGCTCGCTCACTGGACCTCCAGCGTGCCGGTCATGCTCGGGTGCACCGTGCAGACGAACTTGTAAGTGCCCTTGGCGAGCCGCTCGGCGCCGTCGACCACGGACGTTCCCGCGCCCGCGTTGGGGGAGGCGAACAGGCGGCGCCCGTCCGGGGTCACATCCTGCGAGGCGACGTTGTGGGCCACCGCGTCGAGGTTGGTGAAGGTGAGCCGCGACCCCTGCGCCAGCGTCACCGTCGGCGTCAGGAACCCGGCCGTCTGCCCGCCCGGGCCGGCGATCACGTTGCCGGCCGTGCCGATCGCCGGGGTGGCGAAGTTCGCGCCACCGACGACCGTCGGGTCGCACGTGCCGCATTCGGGGACGTACTGGTAGCGCACGACCTTGGCCGCCAGCGGGTTGCCGACGGGGATCGACTGGCCGCCCCACTCGAGCACGTACAGCGAGCCGTCGAGCCCGAGGTCCATGTCGATCGGCGCCTGCGTGCCGCGGCCCGGCGCGAAGCGCTGGATGCGCAGCACGCCGCCCCGGTTGTCGAGGATGACCTGCTTGATCCAGTTACGCGTCCAATCGGCGATGAACCACGAGTTGTCATAGAACAGCGGCATCCGGCTGCCCGCGAACGCGTGGTACTTCGGGCCCGGGATGGCCAGGCGCCCGCCGTCGGTGCCGCCGTCCCAGGCCTCCGACATCTCCGGGAAGTCCTTGCCGACGCCGTACGGGTACCAGATCCATGGCGGTGACGCGGGCCCGAGCTCCTTGAGGCCCGTGTTGTTGACGCTGCGGTTGACGAGCTTCGAGCAGTCGAACGGCTCGCCCGAGCCGGTCCCCGTGACCGAGTCGATGTCGTTGTAGGGCAGGTTCGGGCCGATGCAGTACGGCCAGCCGTAGTTGCGGCCCTGGTTGTGCCTGATCAGGTTGAACTCGTCGTAGCCCATCGGCCCGCGCTCCGGGTCGTCCTCGCGCGCGTCGGGCCCGACGTCGCCCTCGAGCACGTCACCGGTCGGGTCGTCGACCTTGACGTGGAAGGCGTTGCGGTGGCCCATCGAGTAGATCTCGGGCCGTGTCTGCGCCGTGCCGGGGGGGAACAGGTTCCCGGCGGGGATCGTGTACGTGCCGTCGGGCTGCGGGTGGATCCGCAGCACCTTGCCGAGGAAGCTGTCGGTGTTCTGGGTCGTCGCCTCGGAGTCGATCTGCAGCGGCAGGCCCAGCGGGCTCGGGTTGCGCGACCCGTAGAAGCCGTCGAAATGGGGCATGTCGTTGGCGCCGATGGCCAGGAACAGGTCGCCGTTGGACTGCATCGCCAGGCCGCCGCCGTTGTGGTCGACACCCGAGTTGGGGACGTTGATCAGCACCCTCTCGGAGGTCAGGTCGACCTGGTCGTCGGCGTCGAGGGTGAAGCGCGAGAGCCGCCCGTTGAGGCCCTCGACGTGGCGGTAGATGTACAGCCACCGGTTCTGCTTGAAGTTCGGGTCCACGGCGAGCCCGAGGAGCCCCTGCCCGAGGCCGGGGATCGACGGGATCTCGCCCGCGACCCTCACGGTGTCCGCGTACGGGTCGAAGATCTTCAGCTGCGAGGCGCTGCGCTCGAGGTAGTAGACGCGGCCGTCGGGGCCGACGTCGAGCTGCGTGCCGTCGGTGATGTCCTCGTCGACGACGGTGCGCTTCCAGTTCGACCATACCGTCGCGCCGCAGCCGCCCGCGCGCACGCCGGCGGCGAAGGCGAGCGCACCGGCGAGATGCCGGCGGAACACCCGCCGCTTGTAGATCCGGCGCTCGAGGCCGAGCGTGGTGGTGAAGGTGCGCCCGCGGCCGTCGCCGGGCCGGCGGCACCAGCTGACCGGGTGCTCGACGCCCATCGCCAGGCCGGCGCCGGGGATGTAGCTCTTCTCGTCGAGCCAGCCGAGCACGTGCACGCGCCCGGTCGGGTTGCGCGTCAGCGTCACCCACGGGGCGGAGTGGCGCCAGCGCCGCGGCAGCTGCGCCGTCGCCGGGTGCAGGCGGTCGACGAACTGCAGCCCGGCGGGCTTGATCTCGTCGACGCCCTTGGCCGTCGCCCCGACCAGCGACGAGAAGTCCTGAGAGTTGGGCTGCAGGTAGATGGCCGAGCCGACGAACACCGCGCCGGCGCCGCGGCGCACGCGCCGGTTGAGCGCCTTCTCGACGCGCGGCCGCAGGACGGTGCCGGTCCCGCCGGCGAAGGCGACGGCGGCCGAGCGGCGGACCGCCCTGCCGGTCAGCTTGCGTGCGGAGCGGACGCGGACGGGGCGCAGGCCCTCCTGGCGCGCCGCGCGCACGAGCGTCCGCTCGGCGACCCGCGTCACCGGCGTGCGCTTGGACTCCGAGGCCGTGACGACGAGCACGCGCTTGCCGGCGGCATGCGCCGCCGGCGCTGCCGCCAGCGCCGCCAAGATCGTCCCGGTTGTGATCAGTCTGAGTGGCACCCCTGCCTCCCTTGAAACGCCCCCCGGGCGCCGGACTCGCGCCGGCGCCCGGGGACAGGCGTTCAGGTCCTAGTTGAACGCGTACTGCTCGTACTCGTCGACGTTGTCGGAGGTCACGACCGCGGCCGGGACCACGAGCTGGCGCGGGACCTCCGGCGGCACGAGCTCGGGGAAGCCCTCGCCGAGCGCCAGCAGGCGCGCCATGTTGACGGCCGTGGCCGCCATGTTCGGGTTGTAGAGGAACGTCGCCCGGTACAGGCCGTCCTCCTTGATCTGGTCCATGGCGTCCTGCGAGCCGCCGACGCCGGTGAGGAACATCTCGTCCTGGCGGTCGGCGTTGGCGATCGCGCGGACGACGCCCTGGGCCATGTCGTCGTCGTGCGTGTACACGGCGTCGATCTTGTCCTGGGCCTGGAGGATGTTCTCCATCACCTTCAGGCCGGTGTCCGGGTTGAAGTCACCCGGCTGCGAGGCGACGATCTCGACTCCGCCATCGGGGCACTGCTTCTCGAGCTGGTCCTCGAAGCCCTTGGTGCGGTCCTCGGTGACCGAGATGCCGGCCAGCCCCTGGATCTCGACGACGTTGCCCTTGCAGTTGAGCTCGTTGGCGATGTACTCGCCCGCGAGCACGCCGATCTGGTAGTTGTCGCCGAGCACGGTCGCCGTGGCCGCGTCGGGCTCGGAGAACAGGCGGTCGACGTTGACGACCTTGATGCCCGCCTCCTCGGCCTTCTGCGCGACCGGGGTCAGCGCCTCGCCGTCCTGCGGCAGGACGACCAGCGCGTCCGGCTTGCTGGAGATCACCTGCTCGATCTGCTGCGCCTGCGAGTCGGCGTCGGCCGCCTCGAGCAGCTCGAACTCGACGTCGTCGTACTGCTCGGCGGCAGCCTTGGCGTTCTTCGAGATCGCGCCGAGCCAGCCGTGGTCGGTCGGCGGCACGCTCGCGACGATGCGGACCGTCTTGCCGTCCGGGTTCGACTCGCCACTTGCACCGCCACCGCTCTGCACGGTCACGGTCTCGGTACCACCGTCGTCGCCACCGCATGCGGCGACGGCGAGGGACAGCACGGCCGCCGCGGCGACCGCGCCCATTAGTCGCATCAGCGACATGCCTGTATCTCCTTGGTTGGGGATTGGTTGCGACCAGCGCATCAGTAACGCGCCTCCGGCCGCTGGAGCAGCACCGCGCCGAGCACGATGCAGCCCTTGATCACCTGCTGGACCTCCGTGGAGAGGTTCAGCTGTGTCATCAAGCTGAAGATGAGGGCGAACGTGAGCACGCCCAGGAAGGTCCCGACGATCGTCGCGCGGCCACCGGCGAGGCTGGTGCCCCCGATGACGACGGCGCCGATGGCGTCGAGCTCGTAGAGGGTGCCGCTGACCGGCGACGCGCTGCCCAGCCGGGCGCACAGCAGCACGGTGGCGACGCCGGCGAGCAGGCCCGACAGCGCGTACACGCTGAAGATCACCTTGCGCACGGGCACGCCGGCGATGCGAGCGGCCTCGCGGTTGCCCCCGACCGCCACGACGTAGCGGCCGTAGCGGGTGCGGTTGAGCAGGATCCAGCCGCCGATGGTGATCGCCAGGAAGACGTAGACGGAGACGGGGACGCCGATCAGGCGGCCCTCGCCGAACCACAGCAGCGAGAACGGCTTCGGGTCGACGATCGACCCGCCGTTGAGGTCGAGCAGGCTGACCGGCAGCTTGTCGTTGAGCAGCAGCGCGACCCCGCGCGCGATCGAGAACATCGCCAGCGTGGCGATGAAGGGGACGACGCGGCCGTAGGCGACGGCGACCGCGTTGATCGATCCCAGCGCGAACGCGAAGGCGATCGCGCCGACGATGAACACGAGGCTCGAGCCCTCGGGGTCCACCAGGATCCCGCCGAACACGCCCGCCGCGGCGACCATCGAGCCCACGGAGAGGTCGATGCCGGCGGTGGCGATCACGAACGTCATCCCGATCGCGAGCACGCCGACGACGCTCGCCTGGGTGAGCATGTTGCGGACGTTGTCCCAGGTCGGGAAGGACTCCGGCTTGAGGATCGCGCCCGCGACGAACAGCAGCACGACTACGGCGACCAGGGCGTACTCCTGGATCTGGAGGTTGCGCAGGCGGGAGCCGGCGGCGGTATCGGTCACGAGATCTCCTCGGCCAGGACGGGGACATCGACGGGTGCCACGGCGTGGCGGAGAAGTTCCTGCTCGGTCGCGGCGGCGCCGTCGACCTCGGCGACGATCTCGCCCTTGCGCATCACCAGGATGCGCGTGCAGATCCCCACCAGCTCCTCGAGCTCCGAGGAGACGACGAGGACGCCGAGGCCGGCACGGGCGAGGTCGGTGATCAGGCGGTAGATCTCCGCCTTGGTCGGCACGTCGACGCCGCGGGTGGGCTCGTCGAGCAGCAGCACCTTGCACTCGCGCAGCAGCCAGCGCGCGAGCACGACCTTCTGCTGGTTGCCGCCCGACAGCAGCCGCACGACGCGATCGGGGTCATCGGGAACCGTCTTGAGCTCGCGCAGCTTGTCGCCGACGGCACGGCGCTCGGCGCGCACGTCGATCAGGCCGCCGCGCGTGTACGGGGCCAGGTCGGCCAGCCTGGCGTTCTTGGCCAGGCTCCAGTCGAGCACGAGGCCCTGCGATTTGCGGTCCTCGGGCGCGAGGCCGAGGCCGGCGCGGATGGCGGCAGCCGGGCTGCCCGACGGCAGCGGCTCGCCGTCGACGAGGACCTCGCCCTCGTCGGGGACCTCGGTGCCGTAGATGAGGCCGAGCAGCTCGCTGCGGCCGGCGCCGATCAGGCCGCCGAGGCCGACGACCTCGCCGGCGTGGACCTCGAGGCTCGCCTCGCGCACCGCGGGGAGTCCGCGCAGGCCCCTGGCCTCGAGCACGACGCGGCCGGAGCTGACGGGGCGCTCGGGATAGAGCTGCTCGACGCGGCGGCCGATCATCAGCGCGACGAGCTCGTCCGTCGGCGTGTCCGCCGGAATGCCGGTCGCCGTGGTGCGGCCCTCGGCGAGCACGGTCACGCGGTCGCCGATGCGCCGGATCTCCTCCAGCCGGTGCGAGATGTAGATGACGCCGACGCCCTCGGCCGTCAGACGGCGCACGACGTCGAACAGCGTCTCGATCTCCTCCTCGTCGAGGATCGCGGAGGGCTCGTCCATGATCAGCAGGCGGACGTTGCCCGACAGGGCGCGCGCGATCGAGACGATCTGCTTGGCGGCCGGGCGCAGCGCGCCGACCTTGGCCCGCGGCGGGATGCCGGTGTGGCCGAGGCGCTCGAGCAGCGCGGCCGCGTCGCGGGACATCTTGTCGAGGTCGAGCAGACCGCGGCGGCGGGGCTCGTGGGCCAGGAAGATGCTCTGGGCGACGGTCAGGTCGTCGACGAGGTCGAGCTCCTGGTAGATGGTCGCCACGCCGCGCTCGAGCGACTCCGCGGGCCTGCCGACGGGGAGCGGCTCGCCGGCGAAGAGGATCTCGCCGGCGGTGGGCTCGTGGACGCCCGACACGCACTTGATGAGCGTCGACTTGCCGGCGCCGTTGGGGCCGAGCAGGCAGTGGACCTCGCCCACGAGCACGTCGAGGTCGACACCCTGGAGCGCCTTGACGCCCGGGAACTCCTTGGTGATGCCGCGGACCTCGAGGATCGGCCGGCTCATCCGACCACCATCGGGCGCAGGTGGGAGTAGGCGACGCGCAGGCCCTGGTCGACCTTCTCCGGGGAGCCGCCCCACACGGGGTCCTCGTGCTCGACCGACAGCACGCCGTCGAAGCCGCCCTCGTAGAGCGTGTCGACGTAGCGGCGGAAGTCGACGTCGCCGAGGCCGGGGATGCGGTAGCGCCACCAGCCCATGTCCCAGGGGTCCTGCTCGCGGGTGGAGGTGCGGCCGAAGAAGCCGTAGCGGTTGCGCTCTTCGACGGACACCTCGGCGTCCTTCGCGTGCGCGTGGATGACGCGGTCGACGTAGGGCTTGAGCGCTGTGACGGGGTCGATGCCGAGCCACAGGAGGTGGGACGGGTCGAAATTCAGGTAGAGCCCGAGGCCGAACATCCACTCCCACAGCTCCGGCGAATACGCGAGGTTGCCGGGATGGCCGTCGGGGTGCCAGCCCTCCATCACGCAGTTCTCGATCATCAGCTTGACGCCGCGCTCGCCCGCGTAGTCGACGAGCGGCGGGAAGACCCGCTCGGCGTCGCGCAGGTTGTCGGCCACCGACCTGGCGGGGTCGCGGCCGATGAACGTCCCCACCGGGCAGCCGAGCTCGGCGCCGGCGTCGATCACGGTGCGCAGGTGTCCGTGGATCTCCTCGCGCGCGGCGGGGTCCGGGTCGAGGTTGTTGTCGTAGTAGGCGAGCGCGGAGACGGCGAGGCCGTGGCGGTCGAGGATCTCGCCCGCGCTCGGGCTCGAGGTGGCTGGCGACGAAGGGACGGTTGCCCTCGCCGGGCCAGGCTGCGATCTCGAGCGCCTCGTAGCCCTCCGCGGCGGCGAAGGCGGCGATGTCGGAGAGCGACCGCTCGGGCATGCACGCGGTGAGGAAGCCGAGCCTCACGATCGGACCTCCACCGGCGCGACGTCCACCCAGCGCTCCGCGCGCGAGGACGCGAGCACCGCGTCGGTCAGCCGTGCCGCGCGCAGGCCGTCGGCAAACCGGGGCAGGCCGTCGGGCACCTCGCCGTCGCGCACGGCGGCGTAGGCGTCGGCGACGAACAGGTTGAAGCAGTCCTGGTAGCCCTGCGGGTGTCCGGCGGGCAGGGTGGCCAGACGTCCGGCGTCGCCGGTGAGGCCGGGGTCGCGCTGGATGAGCGCGGACTCCTCGCGGCGCCCCACCCACAGCGTCTCGGGGTTCTCCTGGTTGAACGTGAACGCCTCGCCGGCGGCGTCGACCTCGAGCCACAGACGGTTCTTGCGGCCCGCCGAGATCTGGCTGACGAGCATCGAGCCGAGCGCTCCGCCGTCGGTCTCGAACTGCATCAGGGCCGCGTCCTCGGTGGTGATGGCACGGGTGTCGCCGCTGCCGTTGCCGCGCGCGAACGCCTCGCGGTGGGCGCCGTGGCTGCGCTCCGGGATGGCCGTGAGCATGCGCGCGGTCAGGCGGGTGATGCGCTGGCCGGTGACGAACTCGGCGAGGTCGCACCAGTGCGAGCCGATGTCGGCGAAGGTGCGCGAAGCGCCGCCGAGCTCCGGCTCGACGCGCCAGTTGTCGTCGCCGGCGTCGAGCAGCCAGTCCTGGAGGTAGTGACCGTGGATCAGGTGCACCGCGGCGCCACCGGCCAGGCGGCGCCGCGCTTCGCGGACGGTGGGGTAGAAGCGGTAGACGAACGGGACGGCGGCGCACAAGGCGGTCGCGGCGGCGCGGTCGGCGAGGCGCTGGGCGGAGTCGCCGTCGACCGCCAGCGGCTTCTCGCAGATGACGTGCTTGCCGGCGTCGAGCGCGAGCGCGGCGAGCTCCTCGTGGAGATGATTGGGCGTGCACACATGGACGACGTCGATGTCCGGGTCGCCGACGATCGCGTCGGCGCTCTCGTAGCCCCTGGCGGCACCGAGGCGCTGGGCGGCGTCCTGCGAGCGGGCGGGCGTGGAGGCCAACACCCCGGCGACGGTGCCGCCGGCGGCACGCACCGCGTGGGCGTGCACCGCTCCGACGAACCCTGTGCCTGCGATCGCGGCACGCACGGTCCTACTTGCTCCCCTCAACCCTCATGCGGCGGCAACCCTAGCGAACTTACGGCGATTGTCAAACGAAGGTCCGCATTCAGACTGCGGAAGGTGGCGAACTTCCGACTTCACCTGTACGATCGCCCTGCATGCGCGCCGACGGACCACTGGGAGCGGGATCGCTCCTCCAGCTCATCCGCAACGGCGACGCCGTCACGCGCGCGGAGCTCGCTCGCCACACCGGTCTTGCCCGTTCCACCGTCACTCAACGCGTCGATGCCCTGCTGGCGCACGAGCTCGTCTACGAGGCGGGTGACAGCGAATCCACCGGCGGCCGGCCTCCGACGGTGCTGGCCTTCAACTCGCAGGCCGGCCTGGTGCTCTCCGCCGACCTCGGTGCGACCCATTCGCAGCTGGCCGTGTCCGATCTGGCGGCGCGCCCGCTCGCCGAGCGCCGGCTCGACATCGACATCGCCGAGGGCCCCGACACGGTGCTGGAGGCCGTCGCCGGCCAGCTCGACGAGATGATCGCCGAGGCGGGTCGCAGCGCGGGCGAGGTGCGCGGCGTCGGCGTCGGCGTGCCGGGCCCGGTCGCGTTCGAGCTCGGCCAGCCCGTCAACCCGCCGATCATGCCCGGCTGGGATCGCTTCGGCGTGCGCGACTGGCTCGCCGCGCGCTACCACGCGCCCGTGCTGGTCGACAACGACGTCAACATCATGGCCGTCGGCGAGCACTGGTCGAACTGGCGCGACATCGACCACCTGCTGTTCGTCAAGGTCGGCACCGGCATCGGGTGCGGCGTGATCGCCAGCCGCTCCGTGCACCGGGGCGAGCGCGGGGCCGCGGGCGACATCGGCCACATCACGGTCGCCGGCTCGGACGCCGTGTGCGCCTGCGGCAACACCGGATGCCTCGAGGCGGTCGCCGGGGGCCGCGCGCTGGCACGGCGGCTCGGAGTCGACTCGAGCCTGGCGGTGGCGCGCCTGGCGCGCGACGGCGACACCGAGGCCGCGCAGGCCGTCCGCGAGGCCGGCCGCGCTCTGGGCGAGGTGCTGGCCGGCTGCGTGAACTTCTTCAACCCCGCCGTCATCGTCGTGGGCGGCGACATCGCCGAGGCCGGCGAGCAGCTGCTCGCGGGCGTGCGCGAGATCACCTTCCGCCGCTCCCTGCCGCTGGCCACCGAGCACCTCCAGACGGTCCCGAGCCGCCTCGGTGCGCGAGCGGGCACCGTCGGCGCCGCGATCCTCGTGATCGAGCACGTGCTCGCGCCCGAGGTCATCGACCGCACGCTCCGCGCCGCCTGAGGCCGCGCGAGTGTCGCGAAGCGGACCGAATGGGGCGGACGACAGCCTGAGTCCGCCGTCGTTCCGGCGACACTCACCGCGTCAGCGGACGATCAGCGTCCCCCTCATGTTCGTGTGCGGCGCGCAGTAGAACCCGTACGAGCCCGGGGCGAGGTTGCTCACGCCGTTGACGGGCACGGTCTCGCCGAGCTTTGCGAGCGCGCTGCTGAACAGCCCCTGGTCGGAGACGACGTTGTGCTTGACGATGTCGCCGTTGGTGTAGTTGAGCCGCCCGCCCTTGCTCATCACCACTACGCGCGTCAGGAAGCCCGCGCTGGCGGCGCCGGGACCGGTGGCCACCGGGGTGTTCAGTGACGGGCTCGGTGGCGCGGGGAGGCTCGGGGGCGCCGGCGGCTGCGGCCCTCCGCCACCCCCGCCGCCGCCGCGCTTGAGCGCGAACAGCGTGCTCGTGCCGTCCGACTGCGAGGTGGCGAACACAGTGTTGCGCGCGACGGACACGCCGCTGGAGTTCCCCACGTCGTGCATCGGGGTGTCCGTGTCGCTCGCGAACGGGTGGGCGAGGCGGGGGACGCCGGTGGAGGCGTCGAACGCCTGGAGCGTCCCGAGCGCGTCGTTGAGGCTGTACAGGACGCCGTTGGCGACCGCCAGGCCGTTGTAGCGCAGAGCGCCGGTGAGCGGCGTCGCCCACTGCGGAAGGCCCGTGTCGCGGTCGAGCGAGTACAGGTTGCCGCCCGTGACGGCGACGTAGACGCCGCTCTCGTCGACTGCCGTCGAGCTGAGGTTGCAGCCCAGGCACGGCGGGCCGAGGGTGGTCTGCCACGCCCGCTCCATCGTGTCGGCGAAGACGGCCGTGTAGACGCCCGACTTCTGCAGCCCGCCGAACATCAGCCGCCCGTCCGAGTGCCGCCACAGGTTCGGCGACGCGAGGAAGTTGTAGTCGAACTGCGCGCACGAGATCCGGCCCAGCGGCCACTGCAGCTCGGTCGTGCAGACCGGCGAGTCGACGTCGATCGGGACCGGGTAGCTGTCGGAGGTCCCTCGATGCGAGCGCAGGATCTCGCCGAAGGTCGGCGACTGCGGGTCGGCGTCGATCTTCAGCAGCGCGTTGGTGCGCTCGTGCTGCTCCGGGCTCACCGGGTTGCCGGTGCCCCCGTAGATGACCTTGTCCTCCACGTCGACGGCGGGCGTGTTGATCATCGACCCGCCGCGGAAGCCCGCCTCGTAGTCGGCCGCCGGGATGTTGAAGGTCTTCTTGATGATCTCCCCGGTGGCGGCGTTCACGAACGCGAAGCCCGGGTTGGAGTGGTTGCTGGACTCGTCGCCCTTGAAGGCCTGGAAGACCATGCCGTCGAACGGGAGAGGGACCGGGCTCGAATCGAGGCCGCTTCCGGGGTCGTCGTCGATCACGGTCTGCCACAGCTGCTGCCCGGTCGCCTGGTCGAGGGCGGTGAGCACGCCGCCGCCGCCGGTCGCAGAGGTCGTGACCGGCACGAACACGCGCCCGTCGGCGATCGCCGGCGAGCCGACGATCCCCGCACCCTGTGCGAAGCCGCTGCCGCCGGTCTCGAACACCAGCCGGCTCCACACCACCTCGCCCGTGTCGGCGTTGACGGCGTAGGCGTTGCCGAGGTCGGTGCCGAAGAACACGCAGCCGTCGACGACGGTCGGCGTCGAGTGGATCACGCCGCCGTCGGGGGTGGGGAGCTTCCACTCGACTCCGAGCCCGCCCACGTTGGCCGGCGAGATGGTGCTCTCCGCCAGCTGCTCGCGGTGGCCGTCGAGGGTGCCGCTGTAGAACGGCCACTCGCCGCCCGGCGCGTCGGCGGCGCCGCAGGTCGCGGCCTGCGCGGCCCCCGCGGGCACGAGCAGCGCGACGGCGGTGAGCGTGGTGAGAACGACCCGCCTCATGGCGCCCACGGCCCTTCCTTGAGGCCCTTGAGCACGTCTCTGCGCGTTCGCGCCCCGTGCAGGGTGTTCTCGCGCATGGGGACCGTCTCGGTCGGCAGGCGCACGTTGTCGAGGTACTCGGACTCGCGCAGGCCGTTGATGTCGTCGCAGTCGATGCGCGAGCGGGCGAGGTCCGGGTCGATGTTGTAGGCCGCCGCCGCGTTGCGCCCGAGGATGCCGTTGCGGATCGTGCGCTCGGGCGTCGCCGAGGCGTCCGTGAGCGGGTCGTCGACGTCGCCGTCGAGCCCGAACGGGAGGTTGTAGAGGGCCTTGGCCTCGTCGGTGAACTGCAGCCGGCGCAGCGCGACGATCTCGCGCTGCGGCGAGCCGTACCAGAGGCTGTCGGTACCCCAGGCGATGCGCCGGGGCCCGACGTGGGTGATCAGCTTGCCCAGCAGGTGCACGCAGGCGTTGGGATCGGAGATGTGCTCGCGCCACACCGAGCCCAGCTCGGCCCACACGTTGGGGACGTTGCCGAAGGTCTTGCCCGGCTCGATGAAGTGCGACGCGTCCCAGTTGTTCTCGCGCAGCGACTTGATGAACGCGTTCACCGAGCGGTCCGACGAGTCGACCTTGTCGTCGCCGGGGTACGGGCCCTCGCGATCGCCGCCCACCGGCACGCCGCTCTCGAAGATGTCGTAGCCCGAGTGGTAGATCATGAAGCGCACGTCCGGGTTGGCCTTGGCGGCCGGCCCGACGTCGCGCGGCGCGGCGCCGCGCTGGTCGAACCCCGGCAGCGCGAAGCCCTTGTGCGTCGCGACGACGGGCGGGACCCCGTACTTCTTGCTCACGGTCACGACGTTGGCGAGGAACTCCATGCCGTAGTCGGAGTCGAGCTGCCACCCCGACGCGTACGGGACGTCACCCCACGCGCAGTAGGTCTTCCAGCCGCCGAGGATGCTCCCGTACTTGTCCGCGCGCTCGTGCATGAGGCGCATCTCCTCGTCGAAGAAGAGCGGCTTGGGCCCCTGGACCGGCGCGCGGGACACGACGTCGTCCTGCGTCATCCCGGCGCTGCCGCGGTTGGGCATCACGAACGCGTGCATGATCGAGCGCTGGCCGCCGCCGGACATGCCGTTGGCGGCGGCGACGGTCGCCGCCGCCTTCGCGAGCGGCAGCGGGTTGTCGGTGTCAGGCGAGGTCGGCGTGCACGACAGAACCGTCATCGTCGTCGCCGAGTCCAGGAACAGCTCCTTGAAGTAGTGGAACTGCGAGAGGTTGTCCATCGGGTCGATCTCGCCGGCCCCGCCGCCCCGGATCGAGCCGTCGTCGCGGATGTCGGGCCGGTCGCCGGTGAGGCCCGACGCCTGCGGCCAGATGCGCCGCGAAGAACGCGTGCATCGCGGGGTTGGTGACGCGCCAGTCGCCCTCGGGGTCGACGTGGTGTGACTGGATGTCGAAGATGAACTCGCCCGGCAGGTTCATCACCGTCTCCAGCCCGCCGCGGCCCGCCCATTCGAGGTCGCAGGCGTCGAGCGTGGCCGTGTTGTGAGCCGCGGCGTAATTGCCCCAGCGGCCGCCCTTGATCGCGTCGATCGCCCAGAAGCCGATCGTCATCGCCGCCGACGTGCGCACGAAGCGCCGCCGGCTCATGCCGAACTTGCGCCGCAGCCGCTCGATCTCGCGGTTCTGCAGATCCATGATCGCGATGTGGTGCGGCTGGGGCGGAGGCGGCAGGAACTCGTCGTTCGAGCAGGGCATGACGTCGACCGGGACGCCCTCCCACTGGTCCCAGGTCTTCTTCCAGCGGATCATCGACGCCCTCCCAGCACTGAGCGGTTCGCCGTCGTGGAGGCGACCTCGAACGCCCCGCGCATCGAGGGGTGGATACGGCAGAAATACGTCACCAGTCTCGCCGGGCGTGTAGCCCTCCTCAGCGGTGACCGGGATCGTCCAGTCGAGCCGGTTCTTGGCCCCGCTGATCTCCGGCGCCGAGAACCCGAGCTGGCCCGAGTCGAGCTCGATCGGGCGGTCCGCGCTCGTCTCGCCGTCGGCCAGCGGGAAGGCGGCACCGGTGCCGCCCAGGCAGGGGAACTTGCACGAGGTGATCGTGTGCAGGATCCGCCGGCCCGTCGATGTTGGTGAAGCGCAGGTTCGAGCCGAGCGGCACCTTGGGGACCCCGAGGGTGTCCTTCGTGCTCAGGTCGCCCGGGAAGTAGAGGAAGTCGGCGATCCCGATCTCCTTCGTGTTGAACCCGTTCGGCGATGCCGACCAGGTGCCGTCCGCGCCGCCGCGGAAGCCGTTCTCCCGGTAGTGCCCGTGGGTCTCGAACATCCCGTTCGGGCACAGCGTCGGCGTCGCGGCGAGCAGGCCGCCGGTGTCACAGCGGTCGGACTCGTCGACCGGGGCCGTGAAGGGGTCAAGACCCGGTGCCTGCTTTCTGCCCTGGTCGTCCTCGGGGACGAGCAGGCCGACGATGATGCCCATGTTCTCGTAGGTGGACTGCAGCTTGGTGTCGTAGGTCGCGTTGGAGCGCAGCACGTCGCCGGGCTCGACGTGGACGCCCCACTTCGGCAGCCCGCTGACGCGCATCGAGAAGTCCCAGGAGTCGGCCGGGCCTCCGCCCTGCGCCCTGTTGTCGGGATCCCAGTAGGTGGGGATGCCCGTGTAGATGCGCTTGGGCTCCTGCCCCTCGCGGAGCATGTCGAGCTCGTTGCGCACGCCGCCGGGGTGCAGGTGCCCGCCGAGCCCGATCAGGGTCCCGCCGGTGAAGTTGTCCTCGACGCCGAAGGACTCGCCGCTGGCCGGCAGCCGGTAGTCCCGGCCGACGCCGTTGCCGGGCTCGCCCTGCCCGACCTCCTTGACGCCCCACGAGTTGAACGCGGCGCACTGGTCCTTGGGCCAGGTGCACTCGTCGTTCGCGTCGCCGAACGGGCGCTGGACGTTGAACACCGGGTAGCCCGACGGGCGCACGTCGAGCCACAGCGGCAGCGCCGGCTTCATCGTCGGGCCGGCCTCCGAGGTCAGCGGCACGAAGTCGATTTCGTAGGTGATGTAGACCTCCATCGGGCTCTGCACGGCGGAGTGGACCATGTAGAGCAGCTGCCACTGGTCGGTGCGCTTGATCGGCATCCCGTAGCCCTTGGGGAACGGCGCGATCGTCTTCTCCTCGCCCGAGGCGAAGAACGGGCCGCCGTCGCCGTAGCTGTTGGTCACTGCGAGCCAGGTGCCGTGATGCAGGTGGACCTCGTGCACCGGCGGCACGACGCCGTCGACCCGGGTCAGGTTCGGCTTGAAGCGCGTGACGTAGCCGTCCTGAAGCGGCTTCTCGATCGTGATCGGACCGAGCAGCACGTCGTTCTGGCCCGGCTTGACCAGCAGCGGGCCGTAGGCGAAGCGCATCCGCACGCACGAGCCGGGATAGCGCTCGTAGCCCGACGCGGCGCCCCAGCCCTCTTCCTCGTAGGACTGCTTCTCGAGTGTGTCGCCGGCGTCGTAGACGCACTTCTTCTTGAGCAGCGGGACCCCGTCGAACTGGCTCCCGTTGAACGTGCCGGCGAAGTTGGGGTCGGGCAGCGCGGGTGGCTGCTCCGGTCTGACGTCCTGTCCGGCAGCGCCCGCGGGCGCTCCGAGTCCTGCGACGAGAATCGCCCCCACAATCGCGTACGCGCGCACTGTGCCCCTTCCCCTGCCTCGGCGGACAACCGCCGGCGCCTCCACGCCGACCGGCCTGATGTACGTCAACGTATACCTGACGCGGTCCCGCGTCAAACGAGAACCGCTTCGGACGGTGCCGATCAGGCCTAGCCCTGTTGACCCGGAGCCAGCACGCCCTTTAGGGTCGCCCGATGAACGTTCGACGGGGGTTCGGGGGCGCGGTTGCGACTGCGCTGATCTGGTGTGCGACCGGCGGCCGCGTCTCGGCGAAGGTGCGCCTGCGCCGGTAGCTACAGCGGGATGTTGCCGTGCTTGCGCTTGGGGCCCGGCTCGCGCTTGGTGAGCAGGGTCTCGAGCGCCGTGATCAGCTTCGGGCGCGTCTCGTGCGGGACGATCACGTCGTCGATGTAGCCGCGCTCGGCCGCCGTGTAGGGGTTGGCGAAGCGCGCCTTGTAGTCGGTGATCAGCTTCTCGCGCCGGGTCTCGGGCGTCGGTGACGCGGCGATGTCGCGGCGGTAGATGATGTTGACCGCGCCCTCGGGACCCATCACGGCGATCTCCGCCTGCGGCCAGGCGAAGTTGAAGTCCGCGCCGAGGTGCTTGGAACTCATGACGTCGTAGGCGCCGCCGTAGGCCTTGCGCGTGATCACGGTGATCTTGGGGACGGTCGCCTCGGCGAACGCGTACAGCAGCTTGGCGCCGTGGCGGATGATCCCGCCCCACTCCTGGTTGGTGCCGGGCAGGAAGCCGGGGACGTCGCAGAAGGTGAGGATCGGGATGTTGAAGGCGTCGCACGTGCGCACGAACCGAGCCGCCTTCTCCGAGGCCTCGATGTCGAGCACGCCGGCCATCGCGCGCGGCTGGTTGCCGACGATGCCGATCGCGTGCCCGTCGAGGCGCGCGTAGCCGCAGATGATGTTCTGGGCGAAGTGCTCGTGGACCTCGAAGAACTCCTCGTCGTCGACGATCAGCCTGGCGACGTCGCGCATGTCGTAGGGCTTGTTGGGCGCATCGGGGACGATCGTGTCGAGCGCGGGGTCCATGCGCTCGGGGTCGTCGGTCGGCTGGACTCGCGGCGTCGTCTCGAGGTTGTTCTGGGGCAGGAAGCTGAACAGGTAGCGGACGTCCTCGAGGCAGCTCTCCTCGTCGTCGGAGGCGAAGTGGGCGACGCCCGACTTCGTGTTGTGCGTCATCGCGCCGCCGAGCTCCTCGAAGGTCGGCTCCTCGCCGGTCACCGTCTTGATCACGTCGGGGCCCGTGATGAACATGTGCGACGTCTCCTTCACCATGAAGATGAAGTCGGTGATCGCGGGCGAGTAGACGGCCCCGCCGGCGCAGGGGCCCATGATGATCGAGATCTGCGGGATGACGCCGCTGCTGCGGACGTTGCGCAGGAACACGTCGCCGTAGGCGCCGAGCGAGACCACGCCCTCCTGGATCCGCGCGCCGCCGGAGTCGTTGATGCCGATGACCGGGCAGCCGATCCTGGCCGCCAGGTCCATGACCTTGCACATCTTCTCGGCCATCACCTCGCCGAGCGAGCCGCCGAACACCGTGAAGTCCTGGCTGAAGACGCACACGCGGCGCCCGTCGATCGTCCCGTGCCCGGTGACGACGGCGTCGCCCCAGGGCCGGTTCTTCTCCATGCCGAACTCGACCACCCGGTGGCGGATGAACGTGTCGAGCTCCTGGAACGAGCCCGGGTCGAGCAGCTTCTCGACCCGCTCGCGCGCGGTCATCTTGCCCTTGGCGTGCTGCTTCTCCTCGGCCTCGGGGGACGAGTGCAGCGCGGCCTCGCGCAGCTCCTGGAGCTGCGCGAGCTTCTCGTCGTACGTCTCGGGAGACTTCTGGCGCATCGGGCGCCCGAGTCTATTTGCGGCGTAGTCCCCGCGCGAACGCCGGTCCGGCCGGGACTGATGAATTGGACCCCTCTAGGGGGTGTTATTCATCAGAGCCGCGAGGAACCGCCCTCGGCGGCGGCCTTCATCCGGGCGAGCCCCTTCTCGAAGTCCTTGCCCACCATCTTGTCGATGCCGCCCATCAGCCGCACGACGAGCCCGGAGAACCCGGAGTTCGTGCCGGTCATGCGCCAGTTGACGTCGGTCTGCGCCTCGCCGGCGGGCTCGAGCTCGAAGGCCACCTGGTTGGTCGCCTTCCAGGGCTTCTCGAAGGTCAGCCGTACGCCCACGCGCTCGGGCGTGTCCTCGGTGATCTCCATGTTGCCCTGGCCCGCCTTGCGGTTCCCCTTCCAGGCGTAGCGCGCGCCGACGCCCTTCTCGGCGCCGGAGTACTCGCGCTGCAGGTTCGGGTCGACGTCCTCCCACGGCGACCACTGGCGCCACTCGTGGAAGTCGTCGATCAGGCCGTGGACCGTCGCCGCCGGCGCGCCGATCGTCTCGCTGCGGACCACCTCGAAGTCGGGCATGCCGGTATTCAACCGCCTTGCCGCCGGGCGAGGAGGACGGGTCACCCCTGGATTTGCGGGCCTACAGCGCGTGCGATGCAGGGTCGGACCGCACGCGACTCCTCAATGCCTAACGGCTGAAGGGGCGGTGCCGTGCCGAGCCGATTGCGTCCAGCGTCGCCGTCAGGACCGCGAGCGCCTCGTCCTCGCCGATCAGCGGCACGACCTTCGGCGGCGCCGGCGGTGGCGCCGGAGCGGGTGGCGGGGCGACGATCGCGGGATCCGGTCTGCGGCCGCGCAGGCGGGCCCACAGGCCGAGCTTGCGTGCGGGGGCCGACGGCGCCGGGGGAGGAGGAGGCGGCGGGGCCACCGGCTCCGGCTCGACGACGCGCGTGGCGACCTCGGCGGTCATGGCGACACGGGTCCCGAAGCCGGACGGCTCGAGCTCGACCCGGCCGGCCGCCCGCTCGCCCTCCCATTCGACGAGCGAGGCGTCCGACATCCGGGTGATCCGGATCTCGCCGAACGCGGCGAAGTGTGCGCCAAGTGCCTCCGGATCGGAGACCTCGGCCCACAGCTCCGGGCTGGACTTCACCAACGTGCGCTTGGCAGTCAGCATGGCGAGGGCTTTGGCATGTGTGCGCTACCTCCTTCTCGGTGCAAGCGGGCTGCCGGTACCGTTCGCGGATGATGGGAGGAGGTCAACGGCCACTCGAGCTGATCCTCGCCCGCAACCTGCTGGCCAGCTTGTCGACGCCGGCGTTCCTGGTCGACCGCGCGGGGGAGATCGCGTTCTACAACGAGGCCGCGGGCGCGCTGCTGGGTCGCCGCTACGAGGACGCCGGGCCGATGCAGGCCAGCGAGTGGGCGCAGCAGTACGGACCGTACGACGAGGACGGCAATGCCATCCCCTTCGAGGAGCTCGACCTCACCGAGGCACTGATCGGCAACCGCCCGGCGCACTCGAACTTCTCCATCCGCACGGCAGACGGCCAGACGCACGAGATCGAGGCCAGCGGGCTCCCGATCGTGGGCGCCGGCGGTTACCGCGGAGCGCTCGTCGTCTTCTGGCCCGTCTCGGAGAACGGCGCCGGCGCATGAAGGTCAAGGTCTGGGGCGCGCGTGGCTCGGTGCCCTGCCCGGGTCCCGAGACGTTTCGCTACGGCGGCAACACGTCCTGTGTGCAGGTCACGCTCGCCGATGGCACGACGCTCGTGCTCGACGCCGGCACCGGCATCCGCCCGCTCGGGCTGACGATGCCGCCGCCCGGCCGGCCGCTGCACATCCTGCTCACGCACCTGCATCTCGACCACATCCAGGGCCTGATGTTCTTCGCGCCGATGTTCAACCCGGCGTGCGAGATCATCGTCTGGGGACCTGCCGCGCCTGAAGCACCGCTGCGAGAGCGCATCGCCCGCTACCTGAGCGCCCCGTTGACGCCGGTGGAGGTCCGCGAGCTACCGAGCACCGTCTCCTTCCGCGAGGCCGAGACCAGCGAGTGGACGATCGGCGGGGCGACGATCCGTGCGACGTCGGTGACGCACCGCGGCCCGACGCTCGGCTACCGGATCGAGGAGGACGGCGCGGCGCTGGCCTACATCCCCGACCACGAGCCCGCCCTGGGCGCGCCGCTGGACCAGCTCCCCGACGAGTGGATCTCCGGGCTCGAGCTCGCGCGCAACGCGGACGTCCTGCTCCACGACGCCCAGTACTCGCGGGAGCAGTACCCGTACCACCTCGGCTGGGGCCACTCGGCGATCCCCGACGCGCTGCGCTTCGCCCGCCGCGCCGGTGCCCGCCGGCTGGTCGCCTTCCACCACGAGCCCGTCCACTCCGACGACGAGCTCGACCGGCTCGCCGCCTCTGCGCGCGGCGAATGGATCGACCTTGGCGGCGACGCGCAGCAGCTCGAGTTCGCCACCGAGCAGACCGAGCTCGAGCTGGTCGCGGCGCCCGCCTAGGTGTAGTTCCTTGGCACGTTGTTCGGAGCCCTGCGTCGGCCGCGGCGCGCGCAGCTCGCCAGCTCTGCAGTCGTCAGACCGCGACCGACAGCGCGGTAACGGCGCCGGTCGGACCGAGCTTGGTCTGTCTTACACCCACTGGATGTAATAGGCGCCACGGTCGACCGCCGGAGCGCCCGCACCCCTCGCCTTACCGGCGCCGTCGGACACGGCCACGGTGATCGCCAGGCAAGCGCTGAACGCGCACCCGCCCGAACAACGTGCCTGGGTCTTACACCTAGGAAACGGGCTGGTAGGCGCCGAAGACGTCCTTCATCGCGCCGCACACCTCGCCGAGCGAGGCGTTGTCCTTCAGCGCTGCCCGGATGTGGGGCAGCAGGTTGTCTGACCCCTCGCAGGCTGAGCGCAGCTCGGCGAGGCGCTGGTCGGTGGCCTCCTGGTCGCGCTCGTCCTTGAACCGCTTCAGGCGCTCGACCTGCTCGCGCTCGGACTCGGGGTCCACGCGCAGCGTCTCCTCGACCTCGAGCTCCTCGTCTTCGTAGGAGTTGACGCCGACGACGATGTCCTGCTTGATCCGGTAGCGCTCCTGGTAGCCCCAGGCCGACTCGTCGATCTCAGAGGTGATGAAGCCGATCGCCTCGACCGAGCCGCCCATGGCGTCGATGTGGTCGATCAGCTTCAGCGAGCGGGCCTCGATCTCGTCGGTGAGCGCCTCGACGAAGTAGGAGCCGGCGAACGGGTCGACGGTGTCGGTCGCGCCCGACTCGTGGGCGACGATCTGCTGCGTGCGCAGCGCGATCTTCGCCGCGCGCTCGCTCGGCAGCGCCAGCGCCTCGTCGTAGCCGTTGGTGTGCAGCGACTGCGTCCCGCCGCACACGGCGCTGAATGCCTGGAGAGCGACGCGGACGATGTTGTTGACGGGCTGCTGGGCGGTCAGCGTGACCCCGCCGGTCTGCGTGTGGAAGCGGATCATCTGGGACTTCGGGTTGGTCGAGCCGAAGCGCTCGCGCATGAGGCGAGCCCACATCCGCCGGGCGGCGCGGAACTTCGCCACCTCCTGGAACACGTTGTTGTGACCGTTGAAGAAGAACGCCAGCCGCGGAGCGAAGTCGTCGACGTTGAGGCCCGCGTCGACCGCTGCCTGCACGTACGCCATCCCGTTGGCGAGCGTGAAGGCGACCTCCTGCACGGCCGAGCAGCCCTTCTCGCGGAAGTGGTAGCCCGAGATCGACACCGTGTTCCACTTCGGGATGTGCTCGCGGCAGTAGGCGAACAGGTCCGTCGTCAACCGCATCGACGGGCCGGGCGGGTAGATGTAGTTCCCGCGCGCGATGTACTCCTTGAGGATGTCGTTCTGGACCGTGCCGCGCAGCTTCTCGCTCGGCACGCCCTGCTCGGAGGCGACGATGTCGTAGAGCAGCAGCAGGCAGGCGGCCGGTGCGTTGATGGTCATCGACGTCGAGATGTGGTCGAGCGGGATGCCGTCGAAGGCGATGCGCATGTCCTCGATCGAGTCGATCGCGACGCCGGTGCGGCCGACCTCGCCCAGGCAGCGCGGATCGTCGGAGTCGAGACCGAGCTGGGTCGGCAGGTCGAAGGCCATGCTCAGGCCGGTCGATCCGTGCTGGAGCAGGTAGTGGTAGCGCTCGTTGGACTCCCTGGCGCTCGCGTAACCGGCGTACTGGCGCATCGTCCACAGCTGCTTGCGGTACATCTCACGGTGCGCGCCGCGTGTGAACGGGAAGTCACCGGGCTCGCCGAGCCGCTCCTCTAACCCGTCGGCGACGTCGTCGGCCGTGTACAGGGGCTGGACCTCGATCCCGGAGTCCGTGAAGCGGCGCGGATCGTCGGGACCGACGATCGGCGCGACCGACGGATCGTCCTCGTTGTCGAGTGGCCCCTGCGGGGTCTCTGTGACATCCGCCATGCACCCAGCGTATAAACCGCACAATGCACTGGGCTGCGATCGGATTGGTTTGCCTCGTCTGGGCCGCGCCCGCGCGCGCGGAGGATCCCGCCATCACGGACGGGTCGGCGCAGGCGGCGCTCGACCAGGCGCGCGGCAAGTGGGCCGCCGGCGGCCTGGTCGACTACCGCTTCCAGGTCCGGCGCTCGTGCTTCTGCCCGGAGCAGAACAGGCGCCGCTACACGATCCACGTTCGGTCGGGAGAGGCCGTCGGCGCCCCGCGGGTCACCGCGACCTACGACACAGTCCCGAAGCTCCACGCGATCGTGCAGCAGGCGATCGCCCAGCGCGTCGACGGTCTCGACGTCGCCTACAACGGGATCGGCGTCCCGACGCAGATCTCCATCGACCGCTCGGTCTACACGCTCGACGAGGAGGACGCGTACAGCGCGCGCGACGTCACCGAGGAGGACCCGACGGTCCCCAGCGGCGTCGATGACGGCATCGAGACCGGCGCGGCCGCTCAGGCGCTGGCTCGCGCGCGCGGGCGCTGGAGGGCGGAAGGCCTCGCCGACTATCGCTTCCGCCAGCGCCTCGTGTGCTTCTGCCCGGTGGGCCGCACGAAGCCGCGCACGCTGACCGTCCTCCGCCGCCGTGCCGTGCGGCCCGGCAAGGTCCACCGCCGCTACGCGACCGTCCCGCGCCTCTTCAGGCTGATCGACAGGGCGATCGAGCGCCGCGTCTCCGGCCTGTCGGTCCGCTATGGCAAGACGGGCTTCCCGCGGCGCATCAGCATCGATTACGACGACCTCGCCGCCGACGAGGAACTCGGCCTCGTGAACACCCGGCTGCGCCGGCTGTGACGGACCTGCGCTCGCTGCCCTCCGTCGACGCGCTGGCCGCCCTCCTCGACGCGCCCCACCTGGCCGCCGTGGAGGCGGCGCGCCAGGTGATCGACGAGCGTCGCGAAGAGCTGCGGCGCGGCGACGGGGGCGACGCGGACCTGGTGGCGCGGGCGCAGGCGGCTGCGCGGCCGTCGCTGCGCCGGGTGCTCAACGCGACCGGCGTGGTCCTGCACACCGGCCTCGGCCGTGCCGTGCTCTCCGAGGCCGCGCAGCAGGCGGTCGCCGAGGTCGCGGCCGGGTACACGAACCTCGAGCTCGATCTCGAGAGCGGCCGGCGCGGCGCGCGCCACGACCACGTCGAGGCGCCGCTGTGCGCGCTGACGGGCGCCGAGGCGGCGCTCGCCGTCAACAACGGCGCGGGCGCGGTGCTGCTGGCCGCCGCGGCCCTGGCCCAGGGGAAGGAGATCGTGGTCTCCCGCGGGCAGCTCGTCGAGATCGGCGGCGGCTTCCGCATTCCTGACGTCGTCACGCAGGCCGGCGCGACGCTGGTGGAGGTCGGCACGACCAACCGCACCCGCATCGAGGATTACCAGCGGGCGATCTCGGAACGGACCGGCGCCGTGCTGCGAGTCCACCAGGCCAACTTCCGCCAGGTCGGGTTCGTCGAGTCGGTCGGCGTCGAAGCGCTGTGCCGCCTCGGGGTGCCGGTCATCGATGACCTCGGCTCGGGAGCGCTGAGCGCGATCGGCGACGAGCCCACGGTGAGCCGCAGCGTCGCGGCGGGCGCGGCGCTCGTCACGTTCTCCGGCGACAAGCTCCTCGGCGGCCCGCAGGCGGGCCTCGTCGTCGGGACGGCCGCAGCGGTGGCGCGCGCCCGCGCGCACCCGCTCGCGCGCGCCCTGCGCATCGACAAGCTCTCACTGGCCGCCCTCGCGGCGACGCTGCGTGCGCCGTCCGAGACGCCGACGGCGCTGATGCTGGCGGCCGACACCGGCGAGCGGGCGCGGCGGCTCGCCGACGGGATCGGCAGCGTGGTCGAGGGCGCCGGCCGTGCGGGCGGCGGCACGCTGCCGACGACCGACCTGCCGGGCCCGGTCGTCGCCGTCGAGTGCGACGACCCGGAGGCGCTGGCCGGCGCGCTGCGCCGGGGCGACCCCCCGCTGGTCGGCCGCATCGAGGACGGCCGGTTGCTGCTCGACCCGCGCACGCTGACCGACGCCGAGGCCGAGCTCGCCCGCGAGCTCGTCGCGTCACACAACGCTTCACAAAAGGGACGGACCCTTTTGTGAAGTGGCTTGCGCTTCAGCTCGTATCCGAGCGGCGGGGCTGGGCCAGGCCCGACTCGTAGGCGAGGACCACGGCCTGGACGCGGTCGCGCAGGTTGAGCTTCATCAGCACGCGGGCGACGTGCGTCTTGACCGTCGTTTCGGAGACGATCAGCTCCTGGGCGATCTCGGCGTTCGACAGGCCGCGCGCGATCAGGCCGAAGACCTCCGCCTCGCGCTCGGTCAGCTCGTCGAAGCCCGGCGGCGGCTTCGGGTCGGGCGGCCCGGAGACCGCGAACTTCTGGACCAGGCGCTTGGTGATCGTCGGCGCCAGCAGCGCCTCGCCCTCGGCGATCACGCGGATGCCCGCGGCGAGCTGCTCGGGCGGGACGTCCTTGAGCAGGAAGCCCGACGCGCCGGCGCGCAGCGCCTCGTAGACGTACTCGTTGAGGTCGAAGGTCGTCAGCATCAGCACGCGCGTCGGGTCGTCCTCGCCGGTGGCGGCGACGATGCGGCGGGTGGCCTCGATGCCGTCGAGCTCCGGCATGCGGATGTCCATCAGCACCACGTCGGGCTTGAGGCGGCGCGCCATGTCGACGGCCTGCGCGCCGTCGTTGGCCTCACCGATGATGGAGAGGTCGTCCTCGGCGTCGAGGATCATCTTGAACCCCGCGCGCACGAGCGCCTGGTCGTCGGCGATGAGGATGCGGATCATGTGATGGCGGCGGGATGGTGCAACGGGAACCGGACGTCGAGCTGGTGACCGTCGCCCTGAGGGCGGGGGCCCGTACGCAGCTCACCGTCGTACAGCGCGACGCGTTCGCGGACGCCGACGAGCTCGCCCCCAGCGTAGGGACGATCATCGGCGATGCGGATCGAGAGCGCTGCGGGCGTCCACGTGACGGTCACCTCAGCGACGCTGCCGGGCACGACGCGCGCGGTGTCTGCGAGCGCCTCCTGCACGACGCGGAATGCGCTCGTCTCCAGGCCCGAGGGGACCGGCTGCTCATGACCGCCGACCGTGAGGACGGCGTGGTGGCGCGCGCAGAGCTCGTCGAGGTCGGCGAGCGTAGGGCTCGGCCCGAGCGCGGCCGGCGAGCGATCGTGGTGCATCACGCCGAGCAGCCGGCGCATCTCGTCCATGGTCTCCCGGCCGGTGCGCTCGATCATCGCCGCGGCGTCCGCCGCCCGCGCCGGGTCGCGCTCGAGGATCCGCCGCGCGCCTCCGGCCTGGACGACCATCACGCTGATCGAGTGCGCGACCACGTCGTGCATCTCGCGCGCGATCCGGCGGCGCTCGTCGGCGGCCGCGCGGCGCTCGTCGGCGGCCTGCGCCTCCTCGGCGCCGAGCGCCGCCTCGTGCAGCTCGGCCGCGAGCGCCGAGCGGAAGGTCGCGTTGCGCCCCGCGCCGTAGGCGGCGAGCGAGAGGACGGCGGGGAAGACGAAATCGCTGCCGCTGTCCACGCTCTGGTCGGCGACGAGGATCGCGCCCAGCAGCGCCGGCATGAATCCGAAGGTGAGCAGTGGCCGCCGTGACGCCCCGGCGCTGTACGAGAACAGCAGGAGCCCGAAGAACACGACCACCGCGCGCGGCGGCGGAAGCAGCCACAGCGAGAAGACCACCAGCAGCGCGGCGAACGCGAACGCGGTCGTGGCGCGATAGCGGCGGCGCAGAGAGAGCAGCACCCCGTACACGAGCATCCCGGCGACGTTCGCCCACATCGGCCCCTGGGCGTCGTCGCTCGTGGCCGCGATGACGATGCCCGACACGGCGGCGAGGATGCCGACGAGCCAGTCACCGTGGCGGCGCAGGAAGCTCACGCCGGCACCGGGTTCAGGGGCAGCCGGGCGCGCACGACGTGCCCGCCTCCGGCCGCGGCGCGGACCGAGACCTCACCGCCGTAGAGCCGCACGCGCTCGCGCAGGCCGAGCAGCTTGCGCTCGGATCCGCCCGGGCCGTCGTCTGAGACCTCGACCTCCACACGGTCGTGCAAATAGCGCACGGTCACGCTGGCCGCGCCTGCCCCGCCGTCGCCGCGGGCGGCCCGCAGCGCGTCCTGGACGACGCGGTAGGCGGTGAGGTCGACGCCTGCCGGCAGGCCGGCCGGGCGCGCGCCCTCGACTGTGACCGTCACGCCCAGCCCCGCGGCGCCCGCGCGGTCGGCGAGCGCGCCGAGCTGCGCGAGCGTCGGTTGCGGTCCGTGCAGGGGCTCGGCGTCGTCGTCGCGCAGGACCTCGAGCAGGGTGCGCAGCTCACCGAGGGCGTCGCGGCCGGTCTGCTCGACCGCCGCGAGCGCTGTCTCGGCACGGGCGGCGTCGCGGTCGGCGAAGCGGCGCGCGGCGCTCGCCTGGACGGTCATCGCGCCGAGCGCGTGGGCGACCAGGTCGTGCAGCTCGCCGGCGATGCGTGTGCGCTCGGCCGCGGCGGCCTCCGCGGCGCGTTCGTCGCGCGCCGCGGCGGCTCGGCCGGCCTTGGCCTCGAGCGCGTGGTTGAGGCGCAGGCGGCTGTGCAGCAGGCGCCCGGCGAACACCGGTGCCACGACGAAGAACCCGATGCCGACCAGCAACTGGCCGGCGAGCGAGGTGTCCTCGAGCCGCCGGTCCAGGGTGAGCGTGACGACCACGATCGTGGCCAGGCTGATGCCAACGCCGACGAGAACGCGACGGCGCGACTCGCGCGCGGCCATCGCATAGACGAGAAACAGGAAGGCGAAGTAGGGGGTGTTGAGCTGGTCGTATACGTCTCGCTCGAGGAGGTTCGTGACGATCAGCGCTGCGGCGCCCGTCGCGACCGCGGCCAGCGGCCGGCGGCGGCGGACGAGCAGGGCGCCGGCGACCAGCGCACCGGGCGCCAGCGCGGCCAGGCGGGCGCCGATGCTCGCCTCGGCGAACGCCGCCTCCACCAGGATGCTCACGAGCGCCACGGCGGCGAGCACCGCGTCCACGGCACCCGCGGGGACTCCGCGCACGCGCGTGCGCAGGGCTGAGGTTCGTGGCGCCACTTAGTGGAGTCAACGTACCCCTGGGGAGCCTCGCTTCCGCCCTCTGAAATGACGATCTTCAGGTCATCCTTTCGGATGACCTCTTTGCCCTCGCCGGGCGGCGTAACGTGCGCCGCATGCCGCTCACGCTCGGCACCGCCGGCCACATCGACCACGGCAAGACCGCGCTCGTGCGCGCCCTCACGGGCGTCGACACCGACCGGCTCCCGGAGGAGCGCGCGCGCGGCATCTCGATCGCGCTCGGCTACGCCCGGTTCGAGCTGCCCTCGGGACGCGCGCTCTCGGTCGTCGACGTGCCGGGGCATGAGCGCTTCGTGCGCACGATGGTCGCGGGGGCGACCGGGATCGACCTGTTTCTCCTCTGCGTGGCGGCGGACGACGGGGTGATGCCGCAGACGCTCGAGCACGTGCGGGTGCTGCGCGCGCTGGGCGTGGAGCGCGGCGTTATCGCCGTGACGAAGCGCGACCTGGGGCCGCCGCCGCCCCTGGAGGGCCTGCCGGACGTCGAGCGCGTCGAGGTCTCGACCCGGAGCGGCGAGGGAGTGGACCAGCTGCTCGCAGCCCTCGACCGAGCATGTGAGTCGCTAGCCGCGCGAAATATCAGGCGCTTCGCGACTCACGCGGTGTTGCACGTGGATCGGGTGTTCACGGTTCGCGGCGCCGGGACGGTGGTGACCGGGACGCTCTGGTCCGGCCGGGTGGAGCAGGGCCAGACGGTCACGATCCTGCCGTCGGGCCGCGCGGCGCGGGTGCGGGCCGTCCAGGTCCACGACGCCTCGGTGCCCTTCGCCGAAGCGGGGCAGCGGGTCGCGGTCAACCTCGCCGGCGTGCACCGCGACGAGATCGCGAGGGGCGACGTGGTCACCACGGGCGGTCCCGAGCCCCGCCACCGCATCGACGCGGGGCTCGACCACGACCCGCCCGCCCGCGTGATGGTCCACCACGGCACCAGAGAGACGGCTGCGCGAGCCGTTCGCAAGGACGGCCACTGGCAGCTGCGCTGCGAGCAGCCACTGATCGTCTCCCCCGGAGATCGCCTGGTCGTGAGATCCATCGCCCCGCCGGACACCCTCGGCGGCGGCATCATCCGACCCGACCCCACACCCCCTCCCTCAATGCCCGACGCCAGGCCCGTCGCACCGACAGCGGCGTCAGCCGGGAAGGTCCGGATCGGACGGGAGTACTGGGACAAGGCCTACGTCGACGCGCTGAGCGAGCACGTCGTGGCAATGCTCCCGGCCACGCTCGCCGAGATACGGGACGCGCTCGGCCTGGGGCGCAAGGCGACGCAGGCGCTGCTGGAAAGGCTCGACGCGGACGGCGTGACGCTGCGCCGCGGTGACGTGCGCGTCAGTAGGCCCCGCGCCGCGCGAACACGGCCGGGATCGTCTTGAGCAGGATCGACAGGTCCAGCCCGACCGACCAGCGCTCGAGGTAGAGGAAGTCGAGCCGCACGAGGTCGTCGAAGTCGAGGTCGGAGCGCCCCGATACCTGCCACAGGCCCGTGATTCCCGGCATCACCAGGTAGCGCTTCTTGTGCCAGTCCTCGAGGCGCTCGAAGTCGCGCTCCGGCAGCGGCCGCGGGCCGACCAGCGACATCTGGCCCATGACCACGTTGACCAGCTGCGGCAGCTCGTCGAGCGAGTAGCGGCGCAGGAAGCGGCCGACGCGGGTCATGCGCGGGTCGTCGCGGATCTTGAACAGCGGGCCCGAGGCCTCGTTGAGGGACTCGAGGTCAGCCTGGATCTGGTCGGCGTCGTTGCGCATGGTGCGGAACTTGAAGCAGTGGAAGGTCTCGCCGCCGATGCCCGGCCGCACCGAGCGGTAGATGACCGGCCCGCGCGAGGAGATGAACACCGCCGCCGCGATCGCCAGCAGCAGCGGGCTCAGCGCCAGCAGGAGGAGGCAGGCGCCGACGAAGTCGAAGGTGCGCTTCACGAAGTAGTCAAAGCCCTCGAACACCGGCGGGCGCAGCTCGAACAGCGGCACCGTCGCTCCCGGCACGAACTCGGCGCGGCCGGTGAGGATGCCCATGGTCGACGGGGCGATGCGGACGTGCACACCGCGCTGGTGGCAGACGTCGACGAGCTCGACGGCGCGGTCCTCCGGGAAGTCCGGGTCGGCGATGATGACCTCCTGCACGCCGTGCTCGACGAGCACCTGAGGCAGCTCCTCGATCTGGCCGAGCGAGCGCAGGCCGTTGTCCGGCCGCGGCGACAGCGACACGAAGCCGAGCATCTCGATCGGCATGCTCACCTCGTCGGAGAGGGCGTGGGCGACCTCCTCGATGTGCCCCCCGGTCCCGACCAGCACCGCCCGCCGCCGGTAACCGGCCCGCTTGAGCAGCCAGCCCGTGATGCGCTGGTAGGCGTGCCGGATCGACCCGATGTAGAGGATCGCGAAGAAGAAGGTCCCGTAGAAGATGTAGTAGCTCGAGTACTGCTCGCGGTCGGTCGCGATCAGCGCGTAGATCAGCGCCACGATCGAGGCCTGGAAGAGCGCGGTCACGATTTTCGGGAGGCCCGGGCGCTGCGGGCGGTCGGCGTACAGGCCCTCCTTGGCGAACAGCAGGACGACCAGCAGGAAGGCGAAGGCGACGTTGTCCTGGGTCGTCTCCCACGGGACCGTGCTGTCCCAGGAGCCGGTCTTGACGACCTGCTTGAACAGCAGGCCGGTGTAGATCGCCAGCGTCAGCCCGATGTAGTCGAACGCCATCAGGCTGGTGACGCGCATCAGCCGGCGCATGGTCTCCATGCGCAGCAGGAACGACAGGGCCGGCGGGCGGCGACGGCGGACGTCCTGTTGGGGGAGGAGGGACGGAACGGCGGATTCCGCCGCTGCTCTCGCTGGTGTCTGAGTTCCCTCCGTCACGACCTAAGTCCTATACCCCCAACGCGACGGCATGACTGAAGTACCGGCCATTGTCGATCAACTAACGCCGGCGCCGACCAGTTTTTCCGCTCCTGCTTCGTCAATCGTGCGCTGAAGTCCTTCCCGCAGGGCCACGGACGGCTCCCAACCCAGCAGTTCGCGCGCCTGCGCGATCTCCGGCTGGCGCACCTGCGGGTCGTCCGTCGGCAGGGCCTCGTAGACGATCTCCGACCGTGAGCCGGTCACGTCGAGGACCGTCTCCGCCAGCTCGAGCAGAGTGAACTCGTCGGGATTGCCGATGTTGACCGGCAGGTGGTGGCCGGACTCGACGAGCCGGATGATGCCGTCGATCAGGTCCGACACATAGCAGAAGCTGCGCGTCTGGCTGCCGTCGCCGAAGACGGTCAGCGGGCGGTCGAGCAGCGCCTGACGCAGGAAGGTCGGGATCGCGCGCCCGTCGTGCGGTCGCATGCGGGCGCCGTAGGTGTTGAAGATCCTGACGATCGCCGTGTCGACACCCTGCTGGCGGTGATAGGCCATCGTCAGCGCCTCGGCGTAGCGCTTGGCCTCGTCGTAGACGCCCCGCGGGCCGATCGGGTTCACGTGGCCCCAGTAGGACTCGGGCTGCGGGTGGACCTGCGGGTCGCCGTAGACCTCCGACGTGGAGGCGATGATGAAGCGCGCGCGGTGCTTCTTGGCCAGCCCGAGGGTGTGGTGCGTGCCGTAGGAGCCCACCTTGAGCGTGTGCAGCGGCAGCCGCAGGTAGTCGATCGGCGAGGCCGGCGACGCCATGTGGTAGACGACGTCGATCGGCTCGTCGACGAAGTACGGCTCGATGATGTCGATGTTGTGGAACTCGAAGTCGTCCGAGCGGATGTGCTCGATGTTGTTCAGCGAGCCGGTCTCGAGGTTGTCCACGCAGATGACGCGGCTGCCGCGGCGCAACAGCTCGTCGCACAGATGGGACCCGAGGAACCCGGCGCCGCCTGTGACCAGGCAGGTAGGCATGTCCGACGCAGGCTAACTGCTCAGCGGGCGCGAGCGGCTTTGAGATCGCGGCTCGTCACGTCGACGAGCACGTACCGGCGCTTGCTCAGACGTTCGGCCTTGCCGGCCTTCGCGAGCCGCTTGCACACGACGGGGCAGCGCTTGCAGCGCGGGCCCGACTTGCAGCATTCCTTCTTGGTCTTCACCGCCGTTGCCGCCATCCCGACGGGGCATGTTAGTTTGCCGCCGTGCCCGCCGACGCCGTCGTCAACCAGCTCAACGAGCAGATCGCGAACGAGTTCGCCGCCCACCAGCAGTACGTGGCCGTGGCGGTCTACTACGACTCCGAGACGCTGCCGCAGCTAGCCGGGTTCTTCTACCGCCAGGCGGTCGAGGAGCGCGACCACGCGATGATGATGGTGCAGTACCTGATCGACACCGACGCGCCGGTCACGATCCCCGGCGTGGCGGCGCCGCAGAACGGGTTCGCCGACGTCGTCGCGCCGATCGCGCTCGCGCTGGACCAGGAGAAACGGGTCAGCGACCAGATCGGCCGCCTGGCCGCCACCGCGCGCGAAGCCGGTGACTACGCGACGGAGCAGTTCATGCAGTGGTTCATCAAGGAGCAGGTCGAGGAGGTCGCGACGATCAGCGACCTGCTGCGCGTCGCCGAACGCTCGCGCGACGACGTGCACGACATCGAGGACTACATCGCGCGCGAGCAGAACGGGCCGGGGGACGACCCCACCGCCCCGCGCGCGGCGGGCGCCTGACTACTTCTTGACCTTGAGGCTGAAGCCGGCCTTGGCGGGCTGACCGGCGGCGCTGGTGCCGACGAGCCGCAGGGCGTACCTGCCCCGCTTGAGCTTGCCCTTGACCTTGAGCTTGAGCGTCCCGGTGCCGTTCAGCGACGCCAGCCGCCCGGTGGCGACGATCTTCTTGCCCTTGACGAGCCTCCCCGTGATGTTGGCGATCGCCTCGCCCGAACTGAGCCTGAGCGCGACCGTCTTCCTGGCCTTCCTGGCGCTGACCGACTTGGTCGCGAGGGTGACGTCGAGCCGGCCCTGCGGCCCCGGGGTCGGCGTCGGCGTCGGCGTCGCGCACGGGATCATCGAGTAGTCCTTGCCGGCGCCGCTGTCGGGCGCCGAATCGGCTCCCTCGAGCCGCCCGCCCACCATGGGCACGTTCTGGGCGCTGTAGGAGCTCGCGCTCGGCTCGACGATCTGCCTGCCGGTGGTGATGCCGGTGGGAACGGTGATCGAGATGACGCCATCGGGACCTTCGATGAAGCGTCCGGCCGTCTCGCCCTCCTCCTGGTAGATGCTCTGGACGAGGGTGCCGTAGTTGTACGAGACGGTTCCGTCTCCGCTGACGCTCGCCTTGATGAACTTGATGTCCTCGCCGGAGGTCCACTGGACGTACCAGTTGACGTCCGTCGCGCCGGCGGGCACCGTCTTGGAGAGGTTGGTGATCGTGATGTTCGCCGTGGTCCTGCTGCCCTCGGTGAGGAAGAACAGCGACCGGATGTCGTAGTTGTCGCCCGGGGTGACCGTCACGCCGGCCTGATCGCCGGCGCCGTCGGTCGCGGACACGCCCGCGCAGCCCGGCTCGGGCTTCGGCGGCGTCTGGGCGCCCACCTGGGTGGCGGCGCCGAGGGCGATCACGAAGGGCGAGGACGGTGAGGCTGACGCGCATGGCCCCGTCATCTTGGCACGATGATGGCCGCGTGGCCCCCATTTCCGTCGTCATCGCCGCGCACGCGCGGGCGCAGCGTCTGCGGGCGCTGCTGGACGCGCTCGCGAGTCAGGACTGCGACGTGATCGTGGTCGCCGACGGCGCCACCGCGGACGTCCACGCCGTGATCGCGGACACCGGCGTGCGTGCGCTGCGCCAGGACCCCGGCCGCGGCCCCGCGGCCGCCCGCAACACGGGCTGGCGCGCGGCGCAGACCGAGCTCGTCGCCTTCACGGACGACGACTGCCTGCCGGCCCCGGGCTGGGTCGACGCGCTCCGGGCGAGCGCCGGGGGCGGTGCCGCGGTGCAGGGGCGCGTCGAGCCGCTGCCCGCCGAGCGCGACCGCATCGGCCCCTTCACGCGCACGCTGGCAGTGGACGGCGCGGGCCCGTTCTTCCAGACCGCCAACATGCTCTACCCGCGCGCGGTGCTCGCCCGGCTCGGCGGCTTCGACGAGACCTTCCCGTTCCCCGCCGGCGAGGACACCGACCTCGGCTGGCGGGCGCGGGCCGCCGGCGTCGAGATCCGCTACGCGCCCGACGCGCTCGTCTGGCACGCCGTGCACGAGCCCGGCTGGCGGGGGCTCGTACGCGACGCCCCGCGCTGGGGCTCGGCGATCCACCTCGTCCGCAACCACCCGGGGATCCGGGCGCACTTCCACCACCGCTTCTTCTGGAAGCCGTCGCACGAGCGCCTGCTGCTGGCGCTGCTCGTCCGGCGCCCCTGGGCGCTGATCCCCTGGCTGCTCGTGCACCGCCGCGAGCACCCGTCGTGGGGGTCGCTCGCGCGCGCCGTCCCGGCACACCTCGCGGTCGACGCCGCCGAGGTGGCCGCGCTCGCCCGCGGCTCGCTCAGAGCCCGGACAGTTCTTCTCTGATGCTGTCGAGGTCGGAATCCTCGGCCGCCCACCTGCGCGCCTTCGGCTCGCCCGCGAAGGCGACGCGCAGGTGCTCGAGCGCCTGGTCGCGCATCCCCGCCAGCGCGGCGTAGCAGCCGAGGCTGTAGTGCAGCGACGGGTGGTCCGGCCAGTCGTCGAGGCCGCGCGCGGCCACCTCGTAGGAGCGCGCAGGGTCCTCCTCGCCCGCGGCGGCGAAGTAGTGCTCCCATGGCGAGATCGGACCCGCGGCGCCAGGCTGCCCGCCGATCACGAGCGCCCACGTGCCGTCCTCGGTGGCCGTGGCCTCGCGGTGCTCGTCGGGCTGGGCGAGAACGAGCGTGCCCGCCGGAGCATCGATCTCATCGCCGCCGACCGTGAACGTCGCGCGCCCGGAGACGACGACGTAGAGCTCCTCGTGGTTGGCCGCGCCGCCACCGCCTGACTCGGTGTGGGGCTCGATCAGCAGCCCGCCGGCGTCGGCGGAGTACGCATTGGCGCCGAAGGCCGTGAGGCCGAGCGTCTGACGCACGAGGTGGAGATGACAGCCCGCGACGTCGATCGCGGGGATGTCGCGGAGGTTCACGGCGCGCACGTGGCGAAAGCTACCCTCGTCGCCGACATGGGCGCCAAGAGCCGGTGGGCCGCCGCGGCGATCGTGGCGTGGGGCGTCTATGTCGCCTTCGACCTCATGCTGCCGCCGCGGCACGACGTCGTGGACCCGCTGCCGGACGTCGCCCGCGCGCTTGCCGCCGCGGTCGTGTTGTTCGGCGTCTGCGGTCTCGGCGTGACACGCCTGCTGCTGCCGGAGTCGCTGCGCCGTCACGAGCTCCTCTGGGTCCTGCCCACCGGCGCCTGCGTCTGCGCCCTGGCGATGATGGCGCTCGGGTTCTGCGGCGTCCCCTTCCTCGTGAACCTGGTCGTCGTCCTGGTCGCGGGCACGGCGCTCAGCATCCACGCCCTGCGACACAGGGGGGGCAGGCCACCTGGCCGTCCCCGGGTGGCCGGTGTTCCTCGCGGTGGTGGTCGTCGGGGTGGCGCTGGCCCCGATGGTGCTCGAGGTCCACTTCGCGACCGTCACCGGCACGGGCTCGGACGCGCACATGGCGACGGGCAGCGCGAAGTTCCTCCAGGAGGCCTATCCGACGTCGAGCGAGCCGCGGCTGCCGGTCGACCGGATGCCGCTGCTGTGGAAGTCGAAGTACCCGATCTATTACGCGTTCGCGGGGGTCGCGCAGCTCGCCGGGCTGGAGACGTGGGAGACGCTCGTCCCGCTCGTCGGCGTGCTGCTGGCGCTTGCGGCCTTCGGCATGTACCTGCTCGCGCGCGACCTGTTCGGCGCCGGGCCGGCCGTCGCCGCGTTCGCGATGGGTTTCGCCGGCCTCGGTCGCATGGTCCTGCACACGGGTCTGAACCCCTACTTCAACCAGACCTGGGGCGCGATGGCGATGCCGTTCTCGCTCGTGCTCGCGTGGTGGCTGGTGCGCCCGGGCGAGCCGCCGGGGCAGCGGCGCCGGACGGCCGTGCTGCTGGCGATCTTCCTCGGCCTCCTCGCCCTCGCCTATCCGCTCGCGCTGCCGATCGCCGCCACGCCGCTCGCCGTGTTCCTGTGGCGCGAGCGGCGCAGGCGCATCGCCGAGGGGCGGCCCGTCCCGCGTCTGCGCGGCCTCTACAGGGGCCCGCGCAGCCTGCTGTGGATGATCCCGGCGGGACTGATCCTGCTCGTGCCCGTGGCCGGGGTGCTGGAGAAGCTGCGGTCGGCTGTCGTGCTCGTCGCCGACCCCAACGAGACGCTGATCGGCTGGGCCGGCGACCTGCGCCACTTCATCCCGCTCGCTCACTTCATCAACCTGCCCGACGGCCTCCTGCGCCTCGCGATCGTGCCCATCGTCTACCTGGCGTTCCGCGAGCTGCGCCGCCACCAGCCGCGGACGCTGTTCGTCGGCCTCGGTCTGGTGCTGGCGGTCGCGCTGTTCGAGGCCGGAGCCTTCCGCCAGCGCGAGTACGGCTACTACCTCAACTTCAAGATCCTCGCCTTCGTCGCGCCGCTGCTGCTGGTTCTGGCGACCGTGCAGGTGGGGCGGCTGCGGCGGGCCGGGCCGGTGCTCTTGGCCGCGTTCGCCGTGGCCACCGGCTTTGCCGTCCGCGACGAGCTGCGCGAGACCGGACTGCAGCTGGGCAGGCCCACGGTCGAGCTGGCCGAGTGGGCCCGCGGGCTCGAGGCCGATGCCTCGGTGCGGTTGGACATGGGCGGCGGCGAGCAGCTGTGGGGCGCCTACTTCCTGGCCGCGCGGCGCACCTGCGCCGAGCAGCCGCTGCTCGACAGCGACTACCCGCACGTGGCCGAGTCGCGCAAGGCCGACTATGTCGTCGTCGCCCACGACACCCACCCGCGCCCGCCGGACGCCGTCGGCCCGGCGCTGCGCCACAACCTCGGCTACGACCTCTACCGGCTGGACCCGGCGGCGCCCGGCCCCGACCGCTGCTCCTACGAGCAGAAGTCGCGTGTCACGCAAAAGGCCATCGGCTAGCGAGACAAAAGGGACTGTCCCTTTTGTCTCAACATCGGCCTAGCGAGACAAAAGGGACTGTCCCTTTTGTCTCAGTCAGTCGCCGGCGTGGCCGGGCGGCAGCGCCAGGGCGTGCGCGGACTCCCCGGCCGCCTCGATCGGCTCGGGGCCCTCGAGGTTGACGAGCCGGTAGCCGACCTCGCGCATGAAGGCGGCGAACTCGACGTGGGTGCCGTGCAACTCGCAGATGATCACCGGCGCGTGCTCGGCGATCGTCCTGCGCATCCCCTCGAGCACCGGCAGCTCGAAGCCCTCGACGTCGATCTTGACCACCGTCGGCGGGCGGATGTCGAGGTCGTCGATCGCCACCACCTCGATGTCCACCACGCGCTCGGTGAATGGGTGCTCGCCGGTCTCCACGAGCTTCGACCAGGACTGGTCGTCGACGATCTGCAGCCGGCCGGCGCCGGCCTCGGCGCCGACCGCCTTCTCGATCACGGTCACGTTGGGCAGCCCGTTGAGGGCGACGTTGGCGCGGATCTCGGCCGCGTTGTCGGGCGTGGGCTCGAACGCGTAGACGTGGCCATCCCCGAGCCCGACGAGGTGCGCCGCCGAGCAGCGCGAAGAAGCCGACGTTGGCGCCGATGTCGTAGAAGACGCCGCCCGTTCCGAGGTGGCGCAGCAGCGCCTCCTGCACCGACTGCTCGAGGTTCCCGAAGGCGAGCGAGCCGATGTGCGCGTGCGACAGCGGGATGCCGCTCATGTCGAGGCGCAGCCCGCCCCCGAGGCCCATCGGGACCGTGATGTCGCCGCGCGCGATCCAGCGTGCCAGCGCCCGCCAGCCGGGGCTGGGGTCGGCGGTCAGCTCGCGCAGCCTGGGGTGGCCGAGGCGGACGAGCCGCCGGACGACGAAGCCGCGGTTGAAGCCGGTCCTCGCGACGAGCGCCCTCACAGGCTCGTCAGGTGCTCGCGCATCAGCTCCGCCACGCGCGGGGCAGCGTAGTGCTCGAGCCGCGCCTCGCCGCGCGGCCGCACCGTCGCCCGCAGCTCGCCAGCGAACGCCAGCAGCTCGGCCACCACGGGCAGGCCATCGCCGTCGGAGAGCAGGACCGCTGCGTCGCCCGCGACCTCGGGGATGCCGCCGACCGCGCGCGCGATCACGGGAACGCCGAAGTGGAACGCCTCCAGCAGCGGGATGCAGAACCCCTCGTGCTCGGACAGGCACAGGAACGCGTGCGCCGAGCGGTAGTGCTCGTGCAGCTGAGATGCGGAGATGCCGCCGGCGATGCTCACCGCGCCCGGTGGCGCGACCTCGTCGGCGAGCCGGCGCAGCCGCCGCTCGTAGTCGGGTGAGATCGGGACGCCGACGAGGACCAGGCGTGCGTCGGGCGCGTGGCGCGCGCGGTAGATGCCGAACGCGCGCACGACCAGGTCCTGGCGCTTGTGCGGCGCGAGGCGCCCGACGAACAGGACGGTCGGAGGCCCGGCCGGCGCCACGGGCGCTGGCAGCGCCGCGCGGTCGAACAGGATCGGCACGACCTCCCCGTCGAACTCGGCGGCGTTGTACGCGCTCACCCCGGCGGCGATGTCTGCCCGCTCGACGAGCCGCTCGAGCTGCGCGGGCGCCAGCGCGCAGTTGACCGCCGCGCTGGGCTCGAGCTCCCAGAAGTAGCGCGGGGGCGTGATGTTGTGCGAGAGCACCATGAAGCGCGAGTCGAGCCGCCGCTCGAGCGTTTCCGCGAAGCCCGAGTAGTGCACGAGCGTCGGCTCGCCCGGCGAGTAGTCCTTGATCGGCTTCACCGCGACCCGTTCCATGCCCGGCGCAAGCACCTCCGCGTAGTCCTTTCCGCCCCAGCCCCAGCCGTCGAACACCCGACGCCACGCGAGCGCCTGGTTGGTGACGGCGTCCACGGGACCCGCCGCGCACAGGATCTGGTCGACGATCACTGTGCTTCGTCGAGCCTGGCCTCGAGCTCGCGCACCCGCTCCTCGAGGTTGAGGATGTGCGCGGTGGCGAGCGCGTTGAAGCGCGTCTCCTGCGCGATCGCCTCGTCGACGTACTGGCGCAGCAGGCGCAGCAGGAAGCGCTTGAAGAACGTGATCGGAGCGCCGAGGCGGCGCGTCGAGTAGACGCGCTCCACGTCGGGCTTGATCACCGACCACTCGGCGAGGCGCTGGTCGGAGATGCGGTTGACCGGCGAGGCGTCGAGCGACACCGGCCCCTCCTCGTACGGCTGCGCCTCGGCGCGCGCCCTGGCCAGTGCCTCCTCAGGCGTCATGAGCCACCGCAGTCTCGAGCTTCCACGCCCCGCGCAGGTCGGCGATGCCCTCGACCTCCGGCGTCGCCGCCACGCTCAGGCTCACCAGCCGGTCGATCCCCTCGTCCTGCTGCGCGGCGACGACGAGGTCGTAGTCGCCGCCGAGCAGGTGCAGCGCCCCGATCTCGAACGTGAGCCGCGCCGGGGCGTCGAGGTCGACGACGTGCCCGGCGCCGAAAACCGGCTCGCCGGAGGTCCGGCGCAGCTCGAAGGCGATCCGCGTCGGTGTCGCGCCCGGCCGCACGCCGATGCCGAGCACGATGCGCAGCGGCTCGCCGCTGCCGAACACCGTCCGCCGCCGGCCCTCGCCGTCCTGCAGCTCCACGCTCTCGACGAACACCGTGCGCTGCTCGTCGGGCGCGCGGGTGTCGAGCTCCTCGGCGCCGAGCAGCTCGTGGTAGTGCAGCAGCCCTTCGGCCGTCGGACCGTCGAAGACGACGTGGCCGCGCTGGAGCACGAGCACGCGCTCGCACGTCCGCTCGATCGCCGCGGCGGCGTGCGAGACGAGCACCAGTGTCGCCCCGGCCTCGATGCGCTCGCGGATCGCGCGCAGGCACTTGCGCTGGAAACCCTCGTCGCCGACGGCGAGCACCTCGTCGATCAGCATGATGTCGGCGTCGAGGTGGGCGGCGATCGCGAAGCCGAGCCGCACCAGCATGCCGCTGGAGTAGGCCTTGATCGGGACGTCGACGAAGTGCCCGAGCTCCGAGAAGGCGATGATCGCGTCCAGGCGGTCCTCGATCTCCTCTCTGGTCAGGCCGTTCAGCGCCCCGTTGAGCAGGATGTTCTCGCGGCCGGTGAACTCGCGCCCGAAGCCGGCGCCGAGCTCGATCAGGGTGGCCACGCGCCCGCCCGTCTCGACGCGGCCGCGGTCGAGGGGCACGATGCTGAGCCAGCACGCGCAGCGTCGACGTCTTGCCGGCGCCGTTGCGCCCGACGATCCCGACCGTCTCCCCCGGCTGCACGCGAAGGTCGACGCCGGCGAGCGCCTGCACGCTGTCCTGCGCCCCGCCGCGGCGGGTGACGAACTCCTTGAGCGTGCGCCGGCGGTCGCCGATGGCGAACGCGCGCCAGGCGTCCTCGAGGAGGATCTCGCCGGGCCTCACAGCACCACCGCCAGCTCGCCCTCGGCCCGGGCGAAGATGGCGCGGCCCGCCAGCACGACCACCGCCGTGGCGGCGGCGATGTAGGCGAGCGTCGCCACCGTCGGTGCGGTCCCGGCATAGAGGATCGACCGCACCGCCTCGATGAACGGCGCCACCGGGTTGCCCCAGCGCAGCAGCCACTCGGCGGTCTCGTGCCCGGCGAGGCCGGGCAGGTCCTCGATGCGGAAGAAGATCGGAGTCACGAAGAACCACGGCAGCAGGGCGGCGCCGAGCACCGGCTGCACGTCGCGGAAGTACGCGTGCGCGACGCTGACGATCAGCCCGAGTCCGAGCGCGAACGCGTACAGGCAGGCGATCACCGGGACGAGCAGGAGCAGCGCGGCGTCGAGCGAGTCGCGCACGATCAGCGCGATGGGGACGGCGACCGCCAGCAGCACGAGGAACGGCACGAGCTGCACGCTCACCACGGCCGCGGGCACGGTCGCGCGGGGGAAGCGCACCTTGCTCACCAGCGACGCCTGCTCGACGAGCGAGGTCGCGGCCGCCAGCAGCGACTGGCTGAAGAACGTCCACACGATCAGCCCGATGAACAGGAACAGCGCGTAGTCGGGGATCGACACCGCCTTGAGCAGGTAGCGGAACATGACCGCGTAGACGGCCATCAGCACCAGCGGATTGACCAGGTACCACAGGACGCCGAGGGCGGAGCCCTTGTACTTGGCCCGCAGCTCGCGCCGGACCATCTGCTCGAAGAGGTAGCGATAACGCACTAGCGACGAGAGCGAGTCTCGGACAGCACGCGGCTCAGGAACATCGGGTTGCCGATCAGGTAGCGCCGCCACATCCGCTGAGGTTCGACGCCGAGGCGGAAGATCCACTCGAGCCCGTTGTCGGACAGCCACCCGGGCGCGCGCGGGATGCGGCCGGAGACGTAGTCGAACAGCGCGCCGACCGTCCACAGGACGTCGGTCTCGAGCCGGTCGCAGTACGCCTGGACCCAGTCCTCCTGCTTGGGCGTGCCCATCCCGACGAGCACGATGTCGGGGCGGCGCTCGTTGATGTCCTCGACCACGCGCTCGGCGTGCGGCGAGCCGATCGCGAAGAAGCCGTGGTGCGTGCCGGCGACCTGCAGGCGCGGGTACCAGCGGTTGCAGCCGGGCGGCGGCCTCGTGCGTGACGCCGGGCTCGGACCCGAGCAGGTAGATCGACTTCTGCGATTCCTCGCACAGCGCGGCGAGGCTCCAGATCCAGTCGGCGCCGGTCATGCGGTGCGGCGTGGGCAGCTCGAGCGCCTTGGCCGCGATGCGCACGCCGTAGCCGTCGCAGTAGACGAGGTCGGCGCCCTGGAGCGTCGCGCGCAGCTCAGGTCGCTCCTGCGACTGGTTGAGCACGTGCGCGTTGACGTACATGACCCGCCTGCGCACGCCGCCACCGACCCATCCCGTGACCATCCGCAGCAGCTCGTCGGGGTGACCGAGGTCGATCGGAATCTCGAAGATCCGCGACTTGGGGCGGTCGCGTTCCGCGCTCGCGATCGGTGCAGCACTCAGCGTCATGCGGTCGGGTGGCATGGTACGGATCGATGCTGCGCGCAGCCATCGATATCCGGGACACGACCGGCGAGCGGTTGCGTGGCTGGGCGCGCTACACGCAGGATCTGGCCGCTGCGCTACGTCAGCGCACGGACCTCGAGCTGCGCGAGCTGACGGGCTGGCGCGGCCCGGAGGTCCTGTGGGAGCAGATCGGCCTCCCGCGTGCCGCGCGCGGCTGCGACGTGTTGCACGCGCCCAACGTCTTCCTGCCGCTGCGGCGCCCGTGCCCGGGCGTGGTGACGATCCACGACCTGGCCTTCGAGGCGTTCCCGAAGGACTTCGCGCCGCTGACGCGCGCGCAAGTTCCGCTGGCTGGCGCCGCGCGCCTGCCGCTCGGCCGAGCGCGTGATCTGCGTCTCGGCCTTCACCGCCCGCGACGTTGTCGACCGCTACGGAGTCGATGAGGACAAGGTGCGCGTGGTCCACAACGCGCCCTCGCTCGCGATCGGGTCGGACCCCGTGCCCGAGCGCGCCCCGTACGTGCTGGGCATCGGCGACCTGCGGGCGAAGAAGAACTGGCGCCGCCTGGCCGAGGCCTCGCCGCTGCCGGTGGTGATCGCCGGCGTGGACTGCGGTGAGGGGAAGGCGCTGCGCGACTTGGGGCGTCGAGCTCACGGGGTGGGTGGACGACGCGCGAGCTCGACGCGCTGATGCGCGGTGCGGCGGTTGTCGTGCACCCGTCCCTGTACGAGGGGTTCGGGCTCGTCGTGGCGGAGGCGCTCGCGCGCGGCGTGCCGGGTCGCCGCTGCCCGGGGACACCGCGCTGCCGGAGGCGGGCGGCGACGCCGGCTGTCTACTTCGACCCGCTCGACGTCGACGACATGCGCGCTGCGATCGAGCGCGCGCTCGCCGGCCCGGCGCCCGCGGTCACCCCGCGCACGCTGGGACGACGTCGCCGCCGAAACCGCCGCCGTCTACCGCGAGGCCGCCGCGTGTGCAGCGCGTGACCGATCCTCATGCTGTCGGTCGACGAGGCGCATCACGCTTGCGCATTCGCTCCCGGCGGCGCGCGCACAGGGGGCCGAGGTCGTCGTCATCGACAACGCGTGCACCGACGAGACGGCCCAGCTCGCCCGCAGCCACGGCGCGCGCGTCGTCGCGCTGCGAGAGCGCGCTCAGCTACGCCGCGGCCATGAACGCGGGGCTCGCGGCGCTCGACGCCGATGCCGTCCTGCTGCTCAACGCCGACTGCTTCCTCGACCCCGGCTTCCTGGCCGCGGCGCTGCCGCGCCTCGACGAGCCGGGTGTCGGCAGCGTCGCCGCAAGCTGCTGCGTGTCGCCGGCCCCGGGGCCGAGCCGGACGCGATCGACGCCGCCGGGATGTGGATCGACCGGCGGCGCAAGAACGGGCTCGTCGGCCACGGCGCGCCGGCCGAGGCGTACTCGACGCCCGGCGAGTGCTTCGGCGCCGACGGCGCCTGCGCGCTGTACCGCCGCGAGGCGCTCGCCGGCGGCTTCGACGAGGACATGGCGCTGTGGATCACCGACGCCGACCTCGCCTGGCGCGCCCGCGCGGCCGGCTGGCGCTGCGTCTACGAGCCGCGCGCGACCGGCCGCCACATCCGCACCTACTCGCCGTCCAAGCGCGCCCAGAGCTCGCGAGGAGCACCGGCGCATCCAGTTCCGCAACCGCTACCTGATGATCGCCCGCAACGACACGCGGCGGACGCTGCTGCCGCACCTCCCGCAGATCCTCGCCTACGAGGTGCTCGCACTCGGCCACGTCCTCCTGCGCGAGCGCTTCCTCGCCCGCGGCTACGTCGAGGCCTGGCGCCTGCGCCGCACGGTCCGCGCGCGCCACGTGCCGCCGCGCGCGCGCGTCCCGTTCGGGTTGGAACCCGAGCGCTGAGCGGGCACGGCTGCGGGCTCCGCGAGCGTCGCCAGGATGACCGGATGGGTCGCCCTGGCCGACACTCACCGCGTCGCGGGCGCCGCTGCGAGCTCGTAGACGTCCCAGGTCGCGCGCGCGGCGTCGTCCCAGGTCCACGTCGGCGGGTCCGGCGCCGGCCGCTGGACCGCGCGCCGCCGCCACCATCAGGGCCTCGAGGTCGTCAGGGTCGACGAAGGTCGCGCGCGTGCCGAGCACCTCGCGCAGCGCGGGGATGTCGCAGGCGACGACCGGCGTCCCGCAGGCCAGCGCCTCGACGGTTGGCAGGCCGAAGCCCTCGTCGTCGGACGGGAAGACCAGCGCGCGGGCGCCGGTGTAGATGGCGGCGAGCGCGTCGTCGTCGACGGCGCCGGTGAGGATCACGCCGGGCAGCTCGCGCGCCCAGGGGCCGGTCTCGCCGACCAGCACGAGCGGCAGCTCGCTCGGCGTGTCGGCCAGCGCGGCCACGCGCTTGCGCGGGTCGGGATGGCGCAGGCCGCCGACCCACACCAGGTAGTCGTCGGGCAGGGCGTGCGCTCGCGCGTACGCGTGCCACCTCGCTCGTGCGCGCGCGGGGTGAAGGCGGGGTCGGCCGCCTCGGGGACGACGTGGACGCGTGCCGGGCTCGAGCTTGAGCGCGGCCACCGCATCCTCGGCGACCGCGGTCGGTGGGGACGATCACCCGCGCCGCGCGCTCGACGGCGAGGTAGCGCATCCGGAAGCGCAGGCCGGAGCGCAGGTACTCGCCGGGGCGCTTGAGCGGGATCAGGTCGTGGAGCGTCACCACCATGCGGGCCGCGCGGGCGCAGCAGCGCGCCGTCGATCCACGGCGAGTGGAAGAGGTCGACGCCGCGCGGGCGGTGCGTGTCGACGATCTCGCCGCCGCGCGGCGCTCGGCCTCGTCGCCGAGCGCGGCGCGCAGCGAGCGCGCGTAGCGGGCGATGCCGCGTCGGGCCGGCGGCCGGCCGGGAGTCGAAGGCGACCCTCACGCCGTGATCAACTCCCGCACCCGCTCGGCGTACGCGTCGACGTGCCAGCGGCGCGCGCGCTCGCGCCCGGCGGCGCCCATCTCCTCGCGGCGCGCGAGCACCTCGAGCACCGCGGCGGCGAGCGCGTCCGGGTCGCCGGGCGCGACGAGCCGGCCGGTGACGCCGTCCTCGACCACCTCGGCGAGGCCGCCGACCCGAGTGGCGACCACCGGGCGTCCCGGCGTTCATCGCCTCGGCGAGCACGGTCCCGAACGGCTCCTGGTGCGACGGCAGGACGAGCACGGCGAGCGCTCGGCATCAGCCCGGCCGCGCCGTCGACCCAGCCGTAGTGCTCGACGCCTGGCGACGAGCGCACCTGGCCGAGGTACTCGGGGTCGCTGTCGTAGGGGTCGTCGCCGACCAGCACGACCCGCGCGCCGGCCGCGCCGGATGCGCGGGGCGGCGCGGACGAGGTCGAGCACGCCCTTGCGGCGCTCGATGCGCCCGACGTAGCCGACGACCGGCCCGTCGCCGGCCGGCCAGGGCGGATCGACGGGGCGCGGCTCGGGCTCGATCGGGCAGCCGACGACGTGCGCCCTGAGCCCGTCGAGCCGGTCGGCGACCGCCTGCGAGTCCGCCAGCACGACGTCGGCGCGCCTCCACTGCCCGGCACCGATTCGACGATGTCGTGGACGTGCAGGACCGCGCGCGTCGTCGCGCGGCAGTGCCGGCAGCAGCCGCCCGCAGAGGTGCCGTTGAGGTAGACGACGTCGTGGCGGCGCGCGAGCCTGCGCGCCTTCGGGAACGCCGCCACCGCGCGGGCGCCCTGGCCCTCGCCGAGGCCGCCGACATCGAGCGGTCGCGGTGGCGAGGCCGCGCTCCTGGCGGCGCGCCGGACCGGGCCGTCGCCGGGCGTTGAGAGCGTGACGTCCCAGCCCGCGTGGCGCAGCCGTGGCAGCAGCCGCAGCAGCCCGATCTCGGCGCCGCCCGGGTGGTCCACCGGGGCGACGGCGAGCAGGGAGGGCATGCGCGCGAGGCTATCCGTCGTAGGGTCCGGCCGTGCGCGCCAGCGTGGTGATCCGGGTCCTGGACGAGGCGGGGCCGCTGCGGGTGCTGCTCGACCTGCTCGCCGGCCAGAGCGCGCCCGCACGAGGTCGTGGTCGTCGACTCGGGGTCGCACGACGGATCGGTACAGGTGGCGCGCGGCGCCGGGGTGAAGCTGCTCGAGATCCCCCCGAGCGCGTTCTCCTTCGGCCGCGCGCTCAACCTCGGGACGGCCGCGAGCGGGGCGGAGGTCGTCGTCGCACTGTCGGCGCACGCCTTTCCGCGCGATCGCGACTGGCTCGAGCGCATCGCGGCCGCGCTCGACGACCCGGCCGTCGCCTGCGCGTTCGGGCCGACGCACGGCTGGGACGGTCAGCCGCTGCGCGCCCCGGTGCGCCAGGACGCCGCGCTGGCGCAGGCGCACCCGCGGTGGGGGTACTCCAACGGCGCCGGTGCCTTCCGGCGCTCGCTGTGGGCGCAGCGGGCCTTCCGCGAGGACCTGCCGGGCTCGGAGGACCGCGAGTGGGCGCTGTGGGCGCTGCGCGCCGGGCACGTGTGCCTGCTCGACCCGCGCGTTCGCGGTCGATCACGACCACTCGCGCGACTCGCTGGCCGCGTCGTTTCACCGCTACGCGCGCGAGGCCCGCGGCGACGCGATGTTCCTCGACCTTCCGCCCTACCGCGTCGCTGCACGAATGGTGGAGCGATCAGGGCTGGCACCGCTCGAAGCTGCGGGCCCGACTCGACCCGCGGCGCGCTGGCGCGGCTGGCGGGCCGCTGGTGGGGGCTGCGGCGATGACGCCGTGGCGCTGGGAGTGGCGGCGGCAGCTGTTGCTCGACGAGCTGCGGCCGGGGGACGAGTGGCTCGACCTGGGCTGCGGCAGCGGCGCGTTCCTGGAGCTCGCGCCCGGCGGCATCGGCGTCGACCCGGACCCGGAGTCGCCCGGTGGCGAGCTCGACGGCGTGGCGCACGCCAGCATCGACCTCGTCTGGTGCAGCGAGGTGATCGAGCACGTCGCCGACCCGCTCGCGCTGCTGTTCGAGGCGCGCCGCGTCCTGCGGCCCGGCGGCCGGCTGCTGCTCACCACGCCGGCGCATCCGCTCGCTCCGCCGCGTGGCGATCGCCGCGTTCGCGCTTCGAGCGCCACTTCGACCCGCGCGGCGGACATCTGCGCTTCTTCACCCGCCGCTCGCTGAGCGACACCCTCGAGGCGGCCGGCTTCGGCGTCGAGCGCATCCGCACGCGGCACGCCACCCTGGTCGCGAGGGCCGCGCGATGAGGGTCGTGATCGACGTCTCGTTCGCTCGCCGCGGGCCGAGCGGGACGCAGGTCTTCATCGACAACCTGTGCGCGAGTTGCGCGCGCTCGGCGTCGAGGTCGTCGAGGCCGACGGCCGCCGCGGCGCCTACCTCAACCTCGCCGCCGAGGCGCTCTGGCAGCGCCGGCTCGCGCGCTCGGCCCGCGGAGCCGACGTGCTGCACCACCCGCTCCCGGCGGCCGGCCCCGTGCGCATCCCGCAGCTCATCACCGTCCACGACGTCGCTGTTCGAGCGCGTCCCCGAGTGCTTCAACGCCCGCTTCCGGTTCGCCGCCGCGCGGCTCCACCGGCTGGCCGCGCAAGCGCGCGAAGGTGATCGTGACGCCGACCCAGGCGACCGCCGCCGACGTCCGCGCGCTGTGGGGCCGCGACGCCGTGGTCGTCCCCCACGGCCCCGGCCAGGCGCCGGTGTCCGATCGCGGTGAGCCGCGCCACTTCCTCTACGTCGGCGACGACGAGCCGCGCAAGAACCTCGCACGGCTGCGCGAGGCGCACAGCCGCAGCGGCGTCGCGCTCCCGCTCGTGATCGCCGGGAGCGCCGGCGTGCCGGTGGAGGACCTCGCCGAGCTGCACCGGCACGCGGCCGCGCTGGTGCTGCCGTGCCTGCACGAGGGCTTCGGGCTCCCCGCGCTGGAGGCGATGCACGCGGGCACCCCGGTGCTGGCCGCCGACATTCCGCCCCTGCGCGAGGTGTGCGGTGACGCCGCGCGCTACTGCGATCCGCGCGACGTGGAGTCGATCGCGGGCGGGCTCAGGGAGCTGGCCGAGGTGGGCCCGCTGCGCGAGGAGCTGCGCCGCCGCGGGCTCGCCCGGGCGCGGCGGTTCAGCTGGCGCCGGTGCGCGGAGGCGTACGCCGCCGCCTATAGGCTCGCGCAGCAGTGAAGATCGCGATCCTGGGCACCCGCGGGATCCCGGCTTCGTACTCGGGCTTCGAGACGGCCGCCGAGCAGCTCGCCGAGCGCCTCACCGAGCGCGGCCACGACGTCGTCGTCTACTGCCGGCCGCACGTCGTCGACCGGCGCATCCGCACCTACAAGGGCGCGCGGCTGGTCCACCTGCCGACGGTGCGCAACAAGTACCTGGACACGTTCGCGCACACGCTGCTCAGCGCGCTGCACTCGGCCCGCACCGAGAAGCCGGACGTGGCGCTGTTCTTCATCGCCGGCAACGCGCCGCTGTGCCTCGTGACCCGCATCGCCGGGATCCCGACCGTGATCAACGTCGACGGGCTGGACTCCGACCGCCGCAAGTGGCCGGCGCCCGCGAAGCGCTACCTGCGCTTCGCCGAGCGCAACTCGCCGCGCTGGGCGGACCGCGCGATCACCGATTCGCACGCTGTCGCCGACATCTACGAGCATCGCTACGGCCAGCGCATCGGGGTCGTCCCCTACGGCGTCGAGGACCCCGGGTGGACCGGCACCGGGACGCTCTCCGAGCTGGGCATCGAGTCGCGCCGCTACGTCCTGTTCGTCGGCCGCCTCGAGCCGGAGAACAACCCGCACGTCCTGGTCGAGGCCTGGGCCCGGCTGCCGTCCGCGCAGACCAAGGGCATGAAGCTCGTCGTCGTCGGCGGCGCCCCCTACGCGGACGAGTACATCCGCACGGTGATGCGCGAGGGCGACCCGCGCGTGGTCTTCCCGGGCTACGTCTTCGGTCGCGGCTACTGGGAGCTCCAGCGTCACGCGTACGTGTTCGTCGCGCCGACCGAGGTCGGCGGCACGCACCCCGTCATCCTGGAGGCGCTGAGCGCCGGCAACTGCGTGCTCGTCAACGACCACCCGCCGAACGTCGAGACGGTGGGTGACGCCGGCCTGTTCTTCTCCGGCGCCGACCCCGTCAACTCGCTCGCCGAGCAGCTCGGCTACCTGCTCGACCATCCCGACGTCGTCGCGGATCACCGCGAGCGCGCGATCGAGCGCGCCAAGCGCTACTCCTGGGACGCGGTCACCGATTCCTACGAGGATCTGCTGGAGTCCGTGCGTGCCGCGCACCGCCCCGGGCGACTGCCGCCCGAGCTCGTCGACGCGGCTTAAGCTCTCGCGCATGAGGTTCGCGGGGGCCCTGCTGGCGCTGGTGCTGCTGCTTCGCCGCGCCCGCGGGCGCGACCCCGGTCAAGTGCGAGCCCGGCGACTCGACGCCCGGCGACCGGGTCTTCCCCGAGGGCCGCGACTCGTACGCGTTCCTGCGCTTCGACGAGTTCCAGTGCGGGATGAGGCTGCTCGAGTCCCAGCACCCGAACCTGTTCGAGACCACCATCCTCGGCCAGTCGAAGGCCGGGCATCCGCTGTTCGACGTCGTGATGACCAACGAGCGGGCGGGCGGCGACAAGGACAAGCTGCTCGTCGTCTCCTCGATCCACGGCAACGAGGTCGGCGGCCGCGAGGGCGCCGCGCGCGTGATGGAGGACATGGCGGACGCGCGCTTCCTGGGCGACGAGCCGTGGGTCAGAGAGGTGCTGCGCACGCACGCCATCCACTTCCTGTTCCCGAACCCTGACGGCTGGGTCGCGGGCGACATCGCCGGCACGGAGGGCGCCGGGTTCATGGCCACGCGCGGCAACGACTCAGGCCGCGACCTCAACCGCCAGTTCCCCGTGCGCGGCTGGATCTCCCTCCCCAACGCCACACTCGCCGAGCCGGAGGGCAACGCCGTGATCGCCAGGCTGTTCGGCGACCGGCCCGGCGGCTGGTACCTGGGCACCGACAACCACGGCCAGGGGCCGGACGAGTTCGCGGCCGCGGGCCTGCAGATCGTCGGTCAGTTCGACTACCAGAAGTCCGAGACGCTGGCGCGCTTCGCCGACGGGATCACGGAGTCGATGAAGGAGTACGGCGTCCTGGGCGAGCTCGAGCAGCTGCGCGAGGCCACCGGGCAGGACATGGGCGCCTACCACTGGGGCACGCTGTTCGACATGCTCGGCTACTCGGCGAGCGGGTCGATGATCGACTACTACAACACCGCCGAGGGCAACGACGGCACCGGCTTCGCGACCGAGCTGACGGTCGGCACCGAGGTCAACTGGCTCACCTTCCCGGCGCTGCTCGACCAGGTGTGGACGGACTCGATCCGCGCGATCAACTACACGATGTTCAAGCAGGCGATCGACCGCAGGAGGTTCGTCTTCGAGGTCGGTGGCCGGGCCGCCTACGTCTTCGATCCCGACGTCATCACCCACGACGACGCCAACGGCGCGGGCTACGCGCGCCAGCCCGGCGAGGACATCGAGCAGCGGCCGTACCGCGTCACGCGCATGCGCTTCTTCCGCCACCTCAACCGCTCGGCGAGGCCGAAGCTCCACCGCGTCCGCGTCGGCGATGACCTGTCGAGCTTCGACTCCGTGATCCTCGCCAACGACGCGATGCCGGAAGGGACCGACCGGCCGGCGTGGGTGGCGCGGCTGCGCGCGTGGGTCGAGGCCGGCGGCAACCTGATCGTCACCGACGCGGCGGCGCCGATCCTCGCCGACCTCGGCCTCGTGCAGGCGGGCGACATCGCCGTGCACAAGGCCTACGTCGGCCTCGTCGACTTCGGCAATCGCTCGGACGCGCTCAACCAGGGCCTGCGCGGGGTCGCGCGACAGACCTACGACACCGTGCCGATCGGCTACAGGTTCGGCAACGCGGGCGACGCGAACGACTCCGCGCCCAACTGGACCGTCGCGCAGGCGGCGTGGGACGCGAACGGCGGACGGACCGCCGGCACCCACGGCGAGGGGCGCACGATCTACGGCGAGAGGCCGCTCGGCGCCGGCCGGGTGCGCTTCCTCGGCGCGCTGCTGCCCGACCCCACGGAGCAGTACTACCACCCGTACGGATTGCAGAGCTACGCCGTCACCTACACGGGCTACACGCTCCTGCAGAACATGCTGCGCCACGCCAACCCGGCGCGCAGGCCGCCCGCGCGCTGCCGCGCGCGCAAGCCATTCACGGTCACCGTGCGCCTGCCGCGCAAGGTCCGCCGCGTCCGCGCCACGGTGAACGGCCGCCGGGTGAAGGCCCGCCGCCGCGGCACCCGCCTGCGCATCGTCGTGCCGGCGCACCGGCTCCGCGGCCCGCGCGCCGTCGTCCGCGTGCGCTTCGGCAAGCGCCAGCGCGTGCGGCGTTTCGTTCTCTGCTAGCCCCGCGAAGTCCCGGGAGTTGCGATTAACACCTCCCGTGGAGGTATTAATCGCAACTGGCGAGGAATCCGCCTCGCGGGCGAGTCCCGTCCGGACCCCCTCCCTTATCGATGCAGTTCGCCGGAGCCGAGCCGCGGATCGGGCGCCGGCCCGCGCTCAGTACGGCACGCCGAGCGCGCCCGACACCCAGGCCATGAACGGGTGCGCGGCCTGGGCGCGGCGCTCGAACTCGTCCAGGAACCCGCGAGCCGTCGCGTCCCTCTGCGTCAGGTGCGAGAGGACGGCGAAGCTCTTGCGCTTGATGTCGCCGATCAGCGGATGATCGGGGTCGAACCCCGCCGGCGCGCGCTTGAGCGCCTCGCCGTCGGCGAGCTCCCAGGCCGGGGCGACGGCGGCACGCGCCGACCGCCACGCCTCGGGCTCGCGCACGATCGCGGTGCGGATGCGCTTGAGCGCCGCCGGGCCCGGATGCCAGATGCCTGCGCCCATGAACACGTTGCGCGGCTCGAGGTGCACGTACACGCCCGCCGAATCGGCATCCGCCGAGCGGGCATGGCGGAAGTAGATGCCGGCGTGCGTCTTGTAGGGCGTCTTGTCCTTGGCGAAGCGCGTGTCGCGGTAGATGCGAAACAGCGACCTCCTGTCGGCGACCAGGTGCGGCGAGATCGCCGCCAGCCGGTAACCCACGTCCTCGACGAACGCCAGCGCGGGCTCCTTGACGTGCGCCTCGTAGCGGGGCTTGTTGGCGTTGAACCACTCGCGCTCGTTGTGCGCTGCGAGCTCGCGCAGGAAGGCGAACAGCTCCGGGCCGAACGACGGCGCCTCGGCCACGCTCAGCCCACCTTCGCCGTGCGCGAGCGCAGCTTGCCGAAGGCCAGGCGGATCGCGCCCTTGCCGCGCGCGCGCACGGTCGCGCGGAAGTAGTTGCGGTCTCCCTGAGAGCGCACGCGCTTGAGCGTCCTCCACGCCTTCGCGCCCTCGCGCCGGAACTGAATCGACACCGTCCCGTACTCGTTGCTCGTCGCCGGCCGCGCGACGCCCCAGATCCGCTTGCGCGCGCCCTTGCCCCGCACCCACAGCGGGAGCCGGAAGGCGTCGTAGGACGGCTTCTTCTTCCCCGACCGCGTGCGCAGCCCGCTCTGGAAGGTGAGCCCGATCGGCGCCCCGCCGTCACGCAGCAGGAACTGCGCCAGCGTGCGCACCCGCGGGCTGCGGGCGGCGATGTACTCGGCCTGGTTGATGTACGCCGCCTGCCTGCGGAAGCCGACGCCCTGCGGGTCGGGCGGCCGCGTCTGGTAGCCGTACTCGGTCAGGTACAGCGGGAGGCGCCGGCGGCTCCCGTAGCGGCGCTGGATGACGTCGAGCACCCGCATGAGCTTGCGCAGGTTCCCCATCGTCACGTAGTTGGGGTTGACCGGCTTGTGGGTCGGCCCGAACAGGAGGTCGTAGGGGTGGTGCGCGTAGCCGGACGCGTTGAACAGCGCGGGGTGGCGGGTGACGAACTCCTTCGCGTTCGACGGGCAGCGCAGACGCTTCGCCCGCTTGCCCTTGAGCCGGTGCTGGCGCTGGTCGACGCAGTACAGCGCCCGGATGAAGCGCAGCGGCGTCATGAAGCGCTTGACGTCGCGCGACGTGTCGCTGCCCGCCGGCGCCGTCTCGCCGAAGATGATCGTGTCACTGCCGTGGCCGGTGGCCGCAAGCGCGGCGTAGGCGGCGTCCAGCAGCGACCGGTACAGCGCCGCCGAGCGCTCGAACCACGGGCCCTTGCCCTTGCGCTGCCACGTCGGCGTCAGCCAGCCCGAGTGGTTGGGCTCGTTCCAGATCGACCAGTAGTCCACGCGCGGCAGGATCCCGCCACCCGACAGATCGGGGTAGGTGCCCGAATAGCGCGTCGCCACCGCGCGCACGAACCTGCCGAAGGCGCGCGGGCTCGGCTCGTAGGTGTCCTGGATGTCGGGCCGGGGAGCCTTGCGGTTGGCCCAGTCGGGCGACGCCCCGGTGACGTTGAGGTTCACGCGGATGCCGCGGGCGTACGCCTCGCGGATCAGGTTGTCGAAGCCGGCCCAGATCGAGCCGTAGCTGTCGGGGTCGGCGCCGTCGAAGCCCTTCGGCCGCTTGGCCGGCGCGACGAAGCGCCACAGCACGGTGACGCGGATGCGGTCCACGCCGAGCCTGCGCAGCTCGGTCAGCTTCGCCCGCTGCTTCTCCGGGGTCGTGTAGAGCAGTGACTCGTCGTCCTGGAACGTCGACTCCTGGTCGAGGGCGGCGACGGCGTCGCCTGCGAGCAGAGCGAGCAGAGCGAGCGTGAGGGGGAGCGTCTTTCGGATCATGGTGCGGCCTCCACCGCGCGCGAGGCGGCGATCACATCGGACTGCGCCTCGCGGGATTGGGGGTCGAGGTAGTAGGCGGCCTGGAACGCCGCCAGGGCGCCCCGGGGATCGTCGATCACGGACAGCTCGTAGGTGCCGAGGCGGCGCCAGGCCTCCGCGTTGGCCGGTTGCGTCTTGACGGCCTCGACGAGCGCGAGCACCGCGCCCCTGCGGTCGCCCTCCGCCGAGCGCGCGGCGGCGAGCAGGTACCACGGCTCGACCGACAGCGGGTTGCGCCGCTGGGCGATCCCGGCGATGTCGGCGGCCGCCGCGTAGCGGCCCGCGTCGAGACGGTTGACCGCCGCGTCGCCCGCGTTTTGAGCGCGCAGCGGCTGCACGATGCTCCAGCACGTCGCCATCCCAATCGCCAACACGCCGAGCGCGAGCACGCTGCGGTACGCGCTGGGCTGCCAGGCGGCGAGCCGCTGGGAGACCGTGAAGCGGCGGGTCGCCGGAAGGACGCCGACACGCTCGGCGGCGCTGACGATCCCGGTCGGCCCCTCGTCGTGCAGCCGCGCGCGCAGCGGCGGGCGCGCGCAGACCCAGCCTGCGCAGATGAGCGCGGTGACCGCGGTGGCGGGGATGAACCAGGTCCAGTCGATCAGCGAGTTGACGCCGAAGACGACCACGACGGACGCCAGCGCGGCCATGCCGACGCGCTCGGCGTCCCAGGTCAAGCCCCGGTCGGCGCGCCTGAGCCCGAGCACCCGCGCGGCGGTGATCAGCCACGCCAGCAGCGCGGCGAGCGAGGCGGCGAGCCCCGCCCAGCCGAGGTCGGCGAGCGTCTGCACGACGTAGCCGTGGGCGTGCTGGACCTCGAGCGGTTGCGTGCGGAAGCGCTGGCGCGCGATCCCGTAGGCGCCGGCCCCGACGCCCAACCATGGCTGCGAGGCGTGCACCTTCAGCGCCTCGTCCCAGTAGCGGGCCCGGACCGACGCCGTCGCGGTGAGCCGATTGGGCGAGTTGGCGGGCGTGCGCGCGTCGGGGTCGGTCATCCGCTGCCACGCGCCGCCGAAGCTGCCCTCGCTCGAGCCGACCGCGGCGATCCCCGTCACGAGTGCGACGGAGACCAGCGCGACGAGCACGAGCCCCGCCGTGCGGCGCACCCGCTCGCCGGGCTCGACGAAGGCGCCGGCGAATCCAACAGCCAGCCCCACGCCGAGGAGGATCACCGCCTGCAGCACCAGCAGGACACCGAACGCGAGCCCGGCGTCCGCCCGCTCGGAGGCGGGCAGCAGGTCCGTGGTCAGCGTCTCCTGGTTGAACGCCCACAGCAGCACCAGCGCGGTGGTGATCACCGGCCCGGCGAGCGCGGCCGCGCTGCGCAGACGCAGCGGGACGACCACGAACCAGACGGCGAGCCCGGAGACGAGCGCGAGCAGGGCCCCGCGCGAGTACGAGAACATCAGGCACACCAGCAGCGCCCCTAGTGCGGGATAGGCGAGCGCGTTGACCGCCGCATGGCCGGACCGGCGGCTGGCGAGCCACAGCAGCGGCGGGACGCCGAGCGCCGCGGTGAGCCCGACGGCGTTCCAATAGCCGAACGGCGGGCGCAGGCGCGCGGCCCGCTCGTCGGCCGCCAGCCAGTCCGGGAAGGCACGCGTGGCGAGCGCGTACACGCAGATGATCGTGCACGCGATCGCGATGCCGGCCAGCAGTGCTGTCCAGCGCGTGGGCGCGAGGCGTGCGAAGGCGAGCGCTCCCCCGAACGCAGCCAGGTAGGCGAGGGTGCGGTTGGCCTCGAGCCACGACGCGTTCGCGTCGTAGGACCACGCGATCGAAAGCGCGGTCAGGGCCGTGAGGACGCCGAAGAGCCCGAGCGTGCGCCCGCCGTGGAGCGGGCCGAGCGGCGCGCGCCGGTGGGGGACGGCGAGGGCGGCCGCACCGAGCAGGCCGCCGCCCGACACGAGCACGACCTCCATGTAGGTGTTCGACCCCAGCTCGACGCCACCCTTGGCGACGAAGGCGAGCAGGCACAGGATGGCGGCGACCCCGAGAGCCACCCCGCTGTCGCGCGTGACCAGGCGGTCGAGGACGGCGTCGAGGCGCGAGCGACCGCGCGGCGCGGCGCTGGGCCAGCGCCCGACGGCGGTGCTCACCCGTGGCCGCCCAAGCAAGTATTTCCGTCGCCTCGCACCCGCCGATCACCGCCTGCCGTCGTCCTCGGTCGGGGCAATGGCAGCACCATTGCACCCTCCCTGCGTCCTCGGCAGCCGGCGCCGGCCGGCGCGATACGACCGGACATACCTACTTGGACGACCACGGCCGGAGCCGCGGCATCGTGAGGCGGTGCAGCGGGAGGCGCCGGCGGACCGGCGGGATGCTGAGCGCGACGCCGGCCAGCGCGAGCAGGATCAGCGCGATCACCAGCGAGGCGGGCAGGCCGTTGGCGCGGTAGCCCTCGCGCAGCGGCGCGGCGCCGGCGAGCAGGTTCTCACCTCCGACCGAGACCGGCCCGGTCGGCGGCTGCGCGGCGGCTGCGAGGGCGGCGCGGTCGGCATCGGTCTCGGGCAGGGACGGGGTGCCGGGCGCCGGGGCGCCGCCGGCCGGCGGGATGGAGCCGCTGCCGGGGAGGGACGGGATGCCGCTCGAGCCGCCCGGCCCGCCGCCGCCCGCAGCGTTGAGCTCGGCGCGGCGCAGCACGTCCGGGCAGTCGGTGTACTCGGCGACGTCCGAGGGCAGGTGCTTGCGCGCGTCACGCAGCTCCGAGGCCGTGTAGTTGCCCTGGAGCACGCCGTCGTCGGAGCAGTCGGCGATGATCTTGCTGCGGGTCGAGGCCTGCGCAGGCGAGGCGATCCCCGCCAGCGTCGCGACCGCGACCGTGATGGCCACGAGGGTGCGTCGCATCCGCGCGGTCACGGTAGCGCCGAGACCCCAACGGCGGCGAGGGCCCGCGACATGCCCTGCGCCCACGCCTCCTGCGTGTACGGGGCGACGTCCAGGCGTGCGTTCGCGCCCAGGCGCCCTCGCAGTTCGGGCTCGTCGTGCAGGCGCCGCAAAGCGGCGGCGAGGGCGTCGGCGTCGCCCGCCGGCACCACCAGGCCGTTGCGCTCGTGGCGCACAAGCCCACCGGCGACGGCGCCGACGGCGTCGGAGGCGATGACGGGTTTGCCTTGGTGGAACGCTTCGTTGACCACGAGACCCCATGGCTCCTTGAAGTCGCGGGTGGCGATCGAGGGCATCACCACAACGTCGCTCCCGGCGTAGAAGTTGCGCACTTGGGCGGGCGACTGAGGACCTGCGGGCAGCACCGCGCTGGTGGCGAAGGACGGGGCTCGGAACCGCCCTCCGCCGACCAGAACCAGCGCGGCTTGGGGAACTTGTAGACCTGAGGCGCGCCAGGCCGTAAGAAGAACCCCGAGGCCTTTCTCCCCGTTCAGTCGTCCCACAAACAAGACTTGGTAAGCGCTCTGACGGTGGGGGCTCTCCGCCCCGCTGCTCCAGAACTCGGTGTCCACCGCCTGCGGCGCCTCGAACACCGGGGGTCGTGCGCCTTCTCGGCTCACGTATGCGCTCACATGGGGGCCGTAGGTGGCGATCGCGTCCGCATCGCGGTAGATCGTCCGCAGGGGAACACGGGTGAGCGCGTGGACCGCGGTGCGGGGGTGCGCCCACAGCGTCGCCCACAGCACGAACGGCACGCGCGCGCGGCGGGCACCGCGGTGCGCCGCGGGCAGCGCGACCTTGCCGGCTGTGCCCGCGACCACCGCGCGGTAGGCGCCGGAGCGGGCGAGTCCGTAGACGTCGCGCTGGGCCACGTGGCGATGCGGGAACGGGAGCTCTCCCCGCGTCCCGCCGCCCCCGTGCCGGACCTCGCCGCCCACGAGCGCGAAGTCGACGTCCTCGGCGGCGTGCAACGCCGCGAACGCCCCGACGCGGTACGGCGGGGCGTGATTGGTCACGAACAGGAGCGGCTTCACCGGAGCGCCTCGAGGTAGGCCGCCACCGTTGCGCGGCCGCATGCCTCCCAGGTCAGGTGCCGCTCGACCGCGGCGCGGGCGGAGTTGCCCAGCCGCCGCCGCTCGCCTTCGTCTGCGAGCAGCGCGCCGATCGTGCGCGCGAGCCCCTCGGGGTCGCCGGCGGCCACGAGCAGCATGCCGTCGGTGAGGGCGTGCAGATCCTCGGGGCCCGGCTCGTGGCGGCAGCCCAGGGCGGGCACGCCGCCGGCGAGCGCCTCGACGTAGGCGACGCCGAACGCCTCATCGACGCTCGGCAGCACGAACAGCGAGCCCTCCTGCGCCGCCGCGACCGCCTCGGCGTGGGGAACCGCGCCGCGGAACTCCACCCGGTCGCCGAGGCCGAGCTCGGATGAGAGCCGCTCGAGACGCCCGCGCTCGGGCCCGTCACCGACGATGGCGTAGCGGGCATGCGGGTGGCTGTCGCGCAGCAGCCACAGCGCGCGCAGCACGTCGGCATGGCGCTTGCGCGCCACCAGGTGGGCGACCGTCACGATCGTTGCGGGGCGGTGGCGCGGGCCGGTCGCAGGGAGGTCGCTTCCGAGGTGGACGACCTGAGTCCGCCCCGCGCCGAGCGCCCGCGCGCGCTCCGCCATTCCCGAGGAGTTGGCGAGCACGAGCCGGGCGCCCTCGAGGCCGCGCCGCACCGCGCGCGTGTCGCCGTACGCGAGCAGATCGCCGCCGTGGACGGAGACGACGTAGGGCACGCCGGCGCGTCGCACCGCGTCACCGGCGGGAGCCGCGTAGTGCGCGTGCACGAGATCGAAGCGCCGGCGCCTCAGCGCGAGCCGCAGCGACGGCGCCGCCCACGCGCTCCAGCGCGCGTAACTGCGCGGCCGCGGGGGCGCGAGGAAGGGGACGTAGGTGACGCGCAGGCCGTCGAGCGTGGCGTGCAGCGGCTGGCGCAGCGGCGCCAGCGCGCGCCGGGGGTCGCGGCCCTTGAGCGCGGCGCGCGACGGCACCGGCCGGTGCAGCACGAGCACCTCGATCTCGGCTCCGGCGTCGCGTGCGGCGAGCGCCTGGCGGTGTGCCCAGACGCCCAGCTCGGGGTCGGCCGCGCGGGGGTAGTACTCGGCCACCACGAGGACGCGCATCAGTAGCGGACCGGCGTGGCGTCGACGATCCCGTGTGCGAGCCCGTCGAAGCGCGCCTGCGCCAGGGGCAGCACGGCGTCGAAGCCGCGCGCATGCAGCGCGAAGATCGGCCCGACGGCGTGCGCGGCAGTGCGCCGCACCAGACCGCGCGAGCGGCGCCGCAGCCCGGCGGGGGCGGGGTGTGACGCCCAGTGCCTGCGTGCGGGCTGCGCGAGCGTCAGCTCGAAGCGCTCGCACAGGGCGAGGAACGTGTCCAGGAAGCCGCGCGGGAGGATCACGTCGTCGTCGAACGCGAGCAGCCAGTCGTAGCCCGCGGCCGGGGTGTGCGCCAGCAGCGCATCCAGGCTCTCCCACTTGCTCGTCCCCGGGCGCGGCGCGGCGAGGCGCACGTCGACGCTGTGGACCCGCGTGCGCTCGAGCTCGTAGGCGGCTGCCGCCGAGGACCCGGCGCGCTCGGGACGCGCCACCGACACCGCGAGCACGCGCTGCGGCGCGGCACCGAGCGCCTCTCGCGCCAGGGCGACCCGCCGCGGCGCGGTGGCGAGGTCGATCACCAGGTCGCGCGCGGCGCCGAGAAGACTCGGGTCCATCATCGCGACAATAGGTTCCCCCTGCCATGATCCTGCTGCTGCACAACGACTACCGCGTCCGGGGGGGCGAGGAGCGGGCGGTCGAGGACCTGCGGTGGCTGATCGCCCACGAGCTCGACGAGCCCGTCGAGGTGCTGCGGCGCGACTCGCGGGGGCTGAGCGCGCGCGCCGCGGCGCGGGCGCTGCTGCGCGGCGGCGTAGCCGAGTCCGATGTCGCCGAGGCGGTGCGGCGCACCGGGGCGCGCGTCGTCCACGCGCACAACCTCAACCCCACCTTCGGCTGGCGGGCGCTGGCGGCGGCGCGCGCGGCGGGCGCGCGGACGGTGCTGCACCTGCACAACTACCGCCTCGTCTGCGCCAACGGCGTCTGCTTCACCCGCGGTGAGGACTGCACCCGCTGCCACGCACGCAACACCGCGCCGGGGGTCGTCCACAACTGCCGTGGCGCCAGTCGCGCCGAGGCGGCGGTGTACGCGGCGGCGCTGGCGCGCTGGCAGCCGGAGGTCGCCGCGCACGTCGACCGGTTCGTCGTCCCCAGCGCGTTCGCGCTCCGCCGCCTCCAGGTGCTCGGCGCGCCGGTCGATCAGGCGGCGGTCGTGCCCAGCGTGCAGCGCGACCTCGCCACGCGCTCGACGGCCGCGGACGGTGAGCACGTCCTCTACGCCGGCCGCGTCGCGAGCGAGAAGGGCGTCTTCGACGCGATCGACGCCTGCGCCGCCGCCGGGCTGAAGCTGGTGGTGGCCGGGGAGGGGCCGGCGCTGGACGCTGTGCGCAGCCGCGGCATCGAGGCGCCCGGGCGGCTCGAGCCCGCCGGGCTGGCCGCCCTGCGCGCCCGCGCCGCGGTGGCGATCGTCCCGTCCCGCTACGAGGAGATCCTCCCGCTCGCCGCGCTGGAGGCGATGGCCGCCGGCCTCCCGGTGGTGGCCACGCGCTCGGGCGGCCTGACCGAGGTGGTCCCGCAGGAGGGGCTGGCGCCGATCGGCGACGTAGGGGCGCTCGCCGCCCGCCTGCGCGCGCTGTTCGGCTCCGGCGCCGCGGGGGAGCGCGCGCTGGCCGCGGTCCGCGACCACTGCTCGCCGGCGAAGGTGGCCGCTCAGCTGCGCGCCGTCTACGACGCCTGACGCGCCCACTCGAGCGTGCGCGCGAGGCCGTCGGAGAGCGGCGTCGCCGCGGCCCAGCCCAACTCATCGCGGGCGCGCGCGACGTCGAGGCAGGAGCGCTCGACCTCGCCCGGCCGGGCCGGGGCGTGCTCCCATTGCACGTCGAGCGCGCGTGCGAGCTCGAGCACGGAGGTCTCGGCGCCGGTGCCGACGTTGTACGGCCCGAACCGGGCGCCCTCCGCCGCGGTCATGCACGCCTCCACGACGTCGCCGACGAAGACGAAGTCGCGCGTCTGCTCGCCGGTGCCGTAGACGGTCGCCCTGCGTCCCTCCACGGACGCGCCGCAGAAGATCGCCACCACGCCGCCCTCGCCGAGCGGGTCCTGGCGCGGCCCGTACACGTTGGCGAAGCGCAGCGCGGTCGTGCGCACGCCGTGCAGGGCGCCGAGCACGCGCAGGTACCCCTCCGCCGAGAGCTTCGACTGCCCGTACGGCGCCAGCGGGCGCTCGGGCGCCGTCTCGGGCGTGGGGACCGCGTCCGTGTCGCCGTAGATCGCGCCGCCCGTCGAGGCGAACACGAGGTGGCGCACGCGCCACTCGCGCGCCGCCGCCAGGACGTTCAGCGTCCCGCCGGCGTTGACCGCCAGGTCGTGTCGGGGGTCGTCCACCGACCGGCGCACGTCGACCTGGGCCGCGAGGTGGAAGACGAGCTCCGGGCGTGTCGCCGCGAAGACGTGCCCGACCGCGACCGGATCGGTGATCGACGCCTCGTGCAGCGTCGCCAGCGGGGGCACGTTCTCGCGCCGCCCGGTGCTGATGTCGTCGAGCACCGTGACGGAGGCCCCGCGACTCACGAGCGCGTCGGCGACATGGGAGCCGATGAAGCCGGCCCCGCCGGTCACGAGCGCTCTCATGACCGGCGAGCCTAGGCCCAGCCTGCTACTTGCGGCGCACTCGCTCGCAGTTGCGGCGGACGCGGTCGACCCGGTCGGCCGTGACGCGGTCCCGACCCGAGCCGCAGTTGACGGTGTCGCGGCGCCGGTCGCGCGCCTGGATGCGGTCCGCGCCCGGGCCCGCGCTCACGCGGTCCCTGCCCGAGCCCGGAGTGATGCGGTCCGAGCCGCCGCCGCCGCGGATCCGGTCGGCGCCCGAGCGGCCGATGATGAAGTCGCCGGCCGAGCCGCCCGCCAGCCGGTCGTTGCCGGCACCGCCGTCGACGGTGTCGCGGCCCGAGCCGCCGGTGAGCCGGTCGTTGCCCGACGAGCCGCGCACGCGGTCGTCGCCGGAGTTGCCGTTGACCCGGTCGGTGCCGGTGTTGCCGGAGACCCGGTCACGGCCGGAGCCGCCGTTGATCCGGTCGTTGCCCGACGAGCCGTCGATGGTGTCGCGTCCGGCGTTCCCGGCGATCGTGTCGGCACCGGGGCCGCCGACGATCGTGTCGCCGGACGGCGCTGCGCAGTAGTAGTAGCTGAGATCGCCCGGGCCGGTACCCGAGCAGGCGCCGTCGCCCTCGATCGTGTCCACTCCGCCGCCGCCGCTGATCGTGTCCTTGCCGCCCAGGCCCCGCACCGTGTCGTTGCCGCCGAGGCCGTTGATCGTGTCGTCGCCCGCCGTTCCGACGAGGTTGTCCGGCCCGGTCGTGCCGGTGAAGACGTCGGCGAGGGCCGCGGCGGCGGCGATGGCGAACACAGCAGAGCCGAGGAGAGCGATCAGGACCTTGCGCATGATGGCCTCAACTCGCGAGAACCCATGTCGGAGCGGTCCGTACCCGCGTCGCGCCCGAGGAGCAGCACGGTGTCCGGGGACGGACGTGCGCAACTCCGCCACTGCTCGCGTGCTTGACTGGAGATGATGCGCCGACTGCTCCCCCTGCTCGTCGCGCTGCTCGCCTGCGCCTTCGCGCCCGCGCCGGCCGGCGCCGCCAAGATCACGATCAAGAAGTCGATCTGGGGCCCGAGCGAACGCAACGGCGCGTCGCAGTTCCCGATCTACGCCGATCTCGGCGTCGGCATCTGGCAGCACTCGCTCAACTGGAGCAGCACGGCTCCTTCGCGGCCGCTGGTTCCCACCGATCCCGACGATCCCGCCTACAACTGGCCCGCCGACATCGACACGGCGATCGCCGAGGCGCGCAGGCACGGCATCAAGGTCTCGCTCCATCTCATCTTCTCGCCGCAGTGGGCCAACGGCGGCCGTGAGCCGCGCTGGGCGCCGAAGAACGCGCAGGACTTCGCCGATTTCGCTGCAGCGGCCGCGCGGCGCTATCCGGCCGTCCGCCACTGGATGATCTGGAGCGAGCCGACGAAGGAGAGCAACTGGCAGCCGCTGCAGGACGACAACGGTCGCCGACTGCGCGGGAAGGGCCTCCGCGGACCGCGTAAGTACGCCGCACTGCTCGACGCCACGTACGCTTCGCTGAAGGACCTCTCGCGCCGCAACATCGTCATCGGCGGCAACACGTTCACCGTCGGCAACGTCGCGCCGCTGCGCTGGGTCAAGGCGCTCAAGCTGCGCAACGGCAGGCGCCCGCGCATGGACCTCTGGGGCCACAACCCCTTCAGTGCCCGCGCGCCCGATCTCAACGCCCCTCCGCTCGGCTCCGGCTACGCCGACTTCTCAGACCTCGACGAGCTCGCCCGAGCCCTCGACCGCGCGTTCAAGAAGGCCCCGCTGCGCAAGCAGCGCCGGCTCAAGCTGTTCCTGTCGGAGTACACGCTGCCGACGGACCACGGCAACTGGGAGTTCAACTACTGGGTGAGCCGCAAGACCCAGGCGCGCTGGCTGCGCAGGGCGCTCAAGATCGCGCGCAGCTACAAGCGCATCTACACGTTCGGCTACCTCGGTCTCTACGACGACGCGCCGCGACCCAACGGCGACCAGGTCGAGCGCGGCCTGCTCACGCGCAGCGGCGAGAAGAAGCCCGGCTACGCCGCGTTCAAGGCCGGCTAGGTCTGCCGGCGGCGCACGATCGAGCCGATCACGCCGCCCAGCAGCAGCACCGCCAGCGCCAGCGCGCCGATCGTGAGGGTGCTCTCGGTACCGCCGCTCGGCACGGTCGCGCCGACCGGCTGAGAGCGTGCGAGCGCCTCGCCGACGGTCGCTCCGCCGTCGCCGTCGGATGACGACGACCGCTGAGAACGCGCGTTTCGACGCGTCCGGCTGCTTGCCGTCGCCCACGCCCTCACCGAACAGCGGTGCGGACGGGGCCTCGCCGCCGGAGCTCGACTGGCTGCCGACCGCGCCGGTGCCCTGTGCGGCGTTCTGGCGCGCGGACTCGATCGGGATGGCGTACTCCTTGCCGCTGGGCGAGCCGGGGTCGACGTGCACCTGAGCCGCGGCCGGCGTGGCGGGCATGGCGGCGAGGACGGCGGCGATGGAGATCAGGCGGCGGCGGTCATTGACGTAGTGCTACCCGCGGGTTGCGCGCCAACTCACGCAGTGAGAGGTCGCGCGGGTTGCGGGAGAGCGCTTGCTGATAGTACGAACGGGCGGCCGGGAAGTTGCGCTGGCGCACGGACAGGTCGCCGAGCAGCACGTACGTGAGGAAGTCCCCCGGCTCGCGACGCACCGCGGCCTGAAGCGTGCGCTGCGCGGATCCGGCATCGCCCACACGCGCGAGCGCCGCCGCCTTGACGTAGAGGGTCTCCAGGTCGGCGCCGTCGAGTCGCAGCGAGCGGTCCGCCTCGGCGAGTGCAGCGCGCGCATCGCCGGAGGCGAGCGCCTCCTGCGCCTCGCCGCGGTAGTGCTGAGCGAGCACCTGGCGCGACAGCGAGACCCCGGCGACCGCCACGGGGAGCGCGATGACGGCAGCGACCAGCCCGCGCGGGACCGGTCGCAGCAGCCGCCGCGGCCGCGGCTGGCGCTCCGGGTCGCGTCGGAGCAGCACCGCCGCGCCGATCAAGGCGCCGCCGGTGATCCCGGGCAGCAGGTGGATCCAGTCGACCTGCGTGTGGGCGCCCCAGGCGATGAACATGCCGAGGCCCGCGACATAGAGCCCTCGCTCGGTCCGCGACCCGGCCGCGGCTCGGCGCGCGCCGACGGCCGCGCCCGCCACCGCGCCGAACAGCAGCAGCACGAGGGCGAGCCCGGGCAGCCCGACCTCCGACAAGGCCTGCAACGCCAGCGAGTGGGGCTGGCGCACGTCCTCAACCGTCTCGCGGGCGAGGAAGTACGGCTCGTCGTAGTTGCCCGCGCCGATCCCCAGCACCTTGTGCTCCTGCCACGTGTCCGCCGCGATCCGCCAGTAGTCGTAGCGGTTGCCGGCCCCCGTGAGCAGCCGCGAGGACGTCGGCTCGCCGCCCTCGGCGACGCTGAGGTGCACGAACGCGTCGTACTGCGCCGAGACCTCGTCGGCGATGGTGCCGGCCTTGACCACGCCGCCGAGCAAGGCGAGCGCGGCCGCGCCCGCGAGCAGGCCGCCGACGATGAACCGCGCAGTCGCGCGCGCGGAGTCCGAGAGCGCCCGCTCGACCGCGACCACGAGGCCCCAGAGGGCGCCGCAGCCGGCCGCCGCCGCGAGCAGCAACGCGATGCCCTGATGGACGGTGTCGTCAGTCACGGCCTGCCCGGCGTCGTAGATGTCGAGCAGCTGCGGTGCGGCAAGCGCGACCCCGAGCGCGGTAAGCAGCAGCGCGAGAGCGCGACGCTGCCGGCCGGGAGCGAGCGCGAACACGACCACGGCCGAGACGATCAGGGCCAGCGCGGCGCCACGTGACAGCGACAACAGCACGAAGCCGCCGGACAAAACCGTCCCGGCCAGCCCCGCACCGGCAGCGATGGCCGAGCGGCGCTGCTCGGCCAGCGCAAGCAGTGGCCACAGCGCGAGGATCGCGAACGTCGCCTGCGCGTTGATGTACTCGAGCGGCTGATGCAGCCGGCCGCCGAGGAACTGCCCGGCGGCGTCGGGGCCCAGCAGCCGCGCGACCATCACGAGCTCGACGACGACGGTGGTCAGCGCGAAGGCACCGAGGGCCCAGACGGATGTGCGCCGGTCGCGGATCAACAGCAGGAGCAAGCCGAGGCCGGCGGCGAGCATCAGCCACCGGTTGGCCGAGACGACGGCCTGCGCGACCGATCCGGCCCAGGCCGCGGACACGAGGCTCCACAGGCCGAGGCCGGCGAGCGCTGCGAAGGTGAGCCACCCTGCGGTGGAGAGCCGGGTCGCCCGTGCGATGCCGACCGCGAGCAGGCACACGATCAGGCCGAGCCCGATCGGTCCCCAGACCGTCGTGTCGTAGTAGCCCGCCAGCAGCGGTGAGATGGCCGAGCCGGCACCCAGTACGACCAGCAGAGGCGCCTCGCGCGGCAACCAGGCGAAACGCCTGGGCCGCAGCTCCTGCGTGACGGGCGCGGCGGCTGGAGCATCCGGGGGAACCGCCGGGAGGCGAGTGTCGATCAGTGCCACGGCCACCGCGAGCACCATCAGGTAGAGGATCCCGATCGTCCCGAGCACCACAGCCGACCCGCGCGCGGCGGCGACGGCGAGCAGGGAGAGCACGATCTGCGCGCTGCCCAGCGCGACGGCGACGGCGATCGCGGTGCGCAGCCGCTGGCGTGCGCGATGGGTCAGGTGGTCGCGACCGCCGGTGAGCACGCTCAGGCCGCGGCGCCGCCGCGACACGACGACGAGCGTCGTGTCGAGCGCGGGGATCCCGACCATCAGCAGGCCGAGCGCCAGCGCCTGCCATTCCGGCGCGCCGCCGCCGGCGCCGATCATCGTCAGCGCGGCGACCGCGAAGCCCAGCGGCATCGAGCCCCCGTCGCCGAGGAAGATGCGCGCCGGCTGGGCGAGCAGGTTGTGAGGAAGGAAGCCGAAACAGGCGCCGGCGAGCGCGGCTCCCGCCACCGCCAGCCACGTGTCGCCGATGGCGACACCGAGCGCGGTCACGCCCGCGGCGGTGACGAGGCCCATGGTGGCCGACTGGCCGTCCATGTTGTCGAAGAGGTTGAAGGCGTTCACGACGGCGACGATCCAGAACGCCGTCAGCGCGAGATCGACCGCGGAGCCGAGCCCCAGCTCCCAGCCGTAGCCGCCCGACCACAGCACGACCGCGAGCCCGAGCTCGATCAGCACGCGCAGCCACCAGCTCACCTCGCGCTTGTCGTCGACGGTTCCGACCACCCACAGCACGAGCACACCGGAGACCACCGGGAGCGTGCGCGAGTAATCGGACGCGAGCAGGAGCACCGCGACGACGAAGCCCGTCATCAGCGCCGCTCCGCCGAGGTAGGGGGTCGCGTTTCCGTGCGCGCGGAACCCGCGCGGCTTGTCGTAGAAGTCGAAGCGATCAGCGACGCGGATCGCGAGAGGGGTCGTCCAGTACACGACCGCGAGCGCGATCGCGAGGCCCGTCAGCAGGCGTGCTTCAAGAGGCAACGGATCCAGACTGGGACTGGACCGCCCGACCTTGCTCGTGCAGGATGACGTCGTCGATGGCGTCGTCGACGGTGCGGGTCGGAGCCCAGCCCGTCAGGTTGCGCAGCTTGGTGGTGTCCGGCTTGCGGCGGCCGAGCTCCTCGAAGCCCTCGCCGTATGCCTCCCCATAGGGCACGAGCGAAACGTGTGCGTTCGACCCGCTGCGCTCGATGACCCGGCGGGCGAGCTCGATGATCGGCGTCTCGTCGCCTGAGCCGATGTTGAAGACGTCGCCGACCGCGGCGTCCTCGTCGAGCAGCGCCAGGATCCCGGCGACGGTGTCGTGAACGTGGGCGAAGCAGCGCGTCTGGGTGCCGTTGCCGAACACGGTCAGATCCTCGCCGGCCAGTGCTTGCCGCACGAAGCGCGGCAGCACCATGCCGTACTGGCCCGTCTGGCGGGGGCCCACGGTGTTGAAAAGGCGGACGGTGATGGTCGCTGCGCCGCGGTCACGATGCAGTCCGTGCGCGAGGGCCTCGCCGAAGCCCTTGGCGATCGCGTAGTTCCAGCGCGCCTTGAACGGTGATCCGAGGACGCGGTCGGAGTCCTCGTTGAGCGCGCCGGCGGAGTTCTTGCCGTACACCTCCGAAGTGCTGGTGTAGAGCACTCGCTTCCCGTGGCGAGCGCAGGCGTTGAGGACGGTCTCGCACCCGCGGACGTTGGCGAGCAGGCTCTCGAGCGGGTTGGCGACGATCAGCTGTACGCCGACCGCCGAGGCCAGGTGCAGGACGAGCTCCGCCTCGCGCACGAGCTCGTCGACGATCTCGCCGTTGCCCGATGAGTCCTGGACGAAGGTGACGTTGTCGTGGTCCAGCAGGTGCGCGACGTTGTCGAGGCTGCCCGTGGAGAGGTCGTCGAGGATCGTCACGGCGTCGCCGCGCGTGACGAACGCGTCGGCGAGGTGGGAGCCGATGAAACCGGCGCCGCCGGTCAGCAGTACGGAAGTCGGTACGTGGTGCAAGGGGTGGACTCTGAGCGCGCGAAACCAGCACGTCCGCGGGTGAGCGCAAGTCAGAACACAGTAGGGAGGCCAGGGTCGCGGTGGGAGGAGCGCGGGCTACGCTGACCCGCGTGATCCCGGCCCTGGAGTACCCGCGGTGCGCTGCCCGATAACCCGCGCCCGCGGCTTCGCTGGCTCGAGCGCCGTCACCCGGCTGCCAGCCGACGGCCACGACCCGAGCTGACCACCTCATGCCGGACCGCATCCGCGTCCTTCGGGTGATCGCCCGCATGAACGTCGGCGGGCCCGCCTACCACGTGAGCCTGCTCAGTGGCCGCCTCGATCCCGAGCGCTACGACACGCTGCTCGTGAGCGGCCGCGTCGGGCAGGGCGAGGGCTCGTTCGACGAGCTCGCGCATCGCTACGGGGCCCGCCACCGGGTGCTGGAGATGCTCGGCCCTGAGCTGCAGCCGATCCGGGACCTCCGCGCGCTCGTCGCTCTGGTCCGGATCGTGCGCCGGGTGAAGCCGGACGTGATCCACACGCACACCGCGAAGGCCGGCATGGTCGGCCGGCTGGCCGCGCGGCTCGGTGCGGGCCGCCGTCCGGTGGTCATCCACACGTACCACGGGCATGTGCTCTCGGGGTACTTCGGCAGACTCCAGACGGGTTTCTACCGCGTGCTCGAGCGGGGGCTCGCACGCCTTTCGAATCGGTTGGTGGCCGTCAGCCGGGCGGTCGCCGACGACCTCGTCGGCTTCAGGGTCGCGCCGCGCGAGCGCTTCGCGGTCGTTCCGCTGGGAGTCGAGCTCGATCGCTTCCTGCGCGTCCGGCCCGGCGACGGCGACGGCATCCGTGCCGAGCTCGGCCTCGGGCCGGACGACGTGCTGCTGACGACGGTCGGGCGGCTCGTGCCGATCAAGCGGCTCGACATCCTGCTGGCTGCGTTCGCCCAGCTTCCCGGCCCTCTGCGTCTCGCGATCGTCGGTGACGGGGAGTTGCGCGCGAAGCTCGAAGCCGAGGTGAAGCGCCTCGGCATCTCTGATCGTGTCGCGTTCCTCGGCTTCCGCACCGACCTCGATGCGGTCCAGGCCGCGACCGATATAGCCGTCCTGAGCTCCGACAACGAGGGCACGCCGGTGGCGCTGATCGAGGCGGCAGCGGCCGGCACCCCGGCGGTGGCGACCCGTGTCGGCGGTGTGGCTGACGTCGTCACGCCGGACACCGGCAGGCTCGTGCCGGCCGGCGACTCGGCCGCCATGGCGGCCGCGATCGCGGAGCTCGCCGCCGACGCGGGCCTGCGCGCGCGGCTGGGCGCGGCGGCTCGCGAGCACGTCACCGCGCGGTTCTCCGCCGAACGGTTGCTGGCCGACATCGATGCGCTCTACCAGAAGGAGCTCGAGGTGCACCGTGGCCGCAGTCGATGAGGCGGCGATCGGCTCGGAGGGGGCGGTCGGCGGGCTCGGCAACCTGGCCCGCAGCTTCAGCGCGCTCATGGCGGGCGAGCTGGCGAACAAGGTGCTGCGCTTCATCGCCGCAGCGGTGCTGGCGCGCGGACTGAGCGCCGACGACTTCGGCCTGTTCAACGTCGGCATTGCCGTCGGCGGGATCCTCGTGACGCTGACGACACTGGGACTGCCTGAGGTGGCCGGACGAGCGGTCGCGGTCGACCACGCCCGGGCGCCGGGCTTGGCGCGGCTCGTCGCCATGGCCCGGGTCACGGCCACGGTGGCGATCGGGGTCGCCGGGCTCGTGGCGCTCGAGCTCGCGTGGCCGGGGCATCTGCTGTTCGGCGTGGCCATCGTGGCGATGGCGGCGGCCATGAGCGCCACGGCCGACTGGGCCGCACGGGGACTCGAGCGCATGCGGACGGTCGGCCTCGGCGCCGCCACCGGCGGGCTCGTGGCGCTGCTCGGCGCCATCGCCGTGAGCGTCGCGTCCGGATCCGCCGCCGCCGGCCTCGCCGCCTTCGTCGCCGGCGAGGTCGCAGCGACGCTCGTCTACTGGACAGCTCCGCGCCACGGCGGAGGGTCGCGCGGCGTGCCCGTGGCCGACTTGCGCCCGCTGCTCAGGCGCTCGTGGCCGGTGGCGCTGTCGTCGCTGGCCATCTACAGCTACTACGCCAACCTCGACACGATCATCCTGGCCGCCACCCGCAGCGAGTCCGAGGCCGGCGTCTACAGCGCCGCCTACCGGATCTACCTGGCCGCCAACATCGTCGGCATCTTCGCGGCGTACGCGACGTTCCCGCGCGTGTCGCGCCTCGTCGCGTCGGGCCACGTGGACGATCTGATCACCCGTCTGCGCCCAGCCCTGGAGCCCCTGCTCGCCTACGGCGTCATCGCGGTCGGGGTTGCCGAGCTCTTCGGCCGGCAGCTGCTGGAGGTCTGCTTCGGCGCCCGCTTCGGTGCTGCTGCCGACACGTTCGTGCTGCTGCTGGTGTCGACCGCCTGGTACTGCGTCGGCTACCCCATCGGCTACAACCTGATCGCCGTGGAGCGCAACCGCCGTTTCCTCCTCGGCGCGCTGGTGGGAGCCGGCATCAACCTCGCGCTGAACCTGATCCTGATCCCCGAGGTGGGGATGATCGGGGCCGGTATCGCCACGAGCGTCTCGATCGTGGCGGCCACGGCATTGTGGCTCGGAACCGGCGGCGTACGCTCACGCGCGCTGCGGCCCGTGCTCGTGGTGGCCGTGCTCAGCTCGCTCGGTGCCGTCGCGTCGCTCCAGTGGCCCGGAACAGCGGACGCGATCGGTGCGGGAACCGTGGGCGCGGGACTCGCCGGCGCCGTCGCGATCGCCCTCCGCCGCCGGAGCGCCGCGGCGTGAGCGCGCTGCTGGCCGTCACCGTCGCCGAGCGGCTGACGGCGGCGGGGGTCGGGCTCGGCTGCCTGGGGGTGGGCATCGCGCTCGCGGTGCGGCGGCGCCGCGACGACCTCCAGCCGTTCGATCCCGTCGTCGCGTTCCTCCTCGCGTGGGGGTTCGCGCTCGCCGTGTTCGCCCTGCCGTTCATCCGCTTCATCACCAGCTCGACGCAGGCATGGATCGCCGTCTACGGCTCGATCCTCGCCTTCTGCCTCGGCGCCTGGGTCGTATCGCGCCGGTTGCCCGAGCGTCAGGCGCCCAGCAGCCAGGAGGCGCTGTCACCGGGCCGCATCCGCGTCCTGTGGGCGCTGACGCTCCTGCTCGGGCTGATCGGGTTCGCCATGTTCGTTCGTGCCGTCGACGACGTGCTCGGCTGGCGTGCGCTGTTCGAGGACCTGACCACCGTGAGGGTCATCCAGACGACGAGCCAGCAGTTCGACGACGTCTACGGGCCGTGGCGCCTGCTGACGTACTTCCTGCAGATCGCGTTCCTGCTGTGGACGATCGGGCTGCGGGCGGGGGCCTTCAGGGGCCGCTGGCTGTTCCTCGCGCCCGTCGGACTGCTCGCCGTCGTGCCCTTCCTGTTCACCGGCGAGCGAACGCTGCTCGGGACGATGCTGATCTGGACGATGTTCTTCCATCTCGTCTGGCGGCCGGTCCGCAGCTTCCGGCGGCTCGGGCTCGTGGCGCTCGGGGCGGTTGTCGTGCTCGCATCGGCGTTCGCGTTCATCGGCGGCCGCGTCGACAAGACGCTCGAGTTCCATCCGGAGATCGAGGCGGCGATCGAAGCCGACGTCGTGCGTGGCCAGGCGCTCGAGTACGTCTACGTCGCCGCCAATATCCCGGCGCTCTCGCAGCTCATGGACGATCCCATCGCGCCGCGCACCTACGGGCAGATGACCCTGCTCCCGATGGTGAAGCTCACCCACGCGGTGACCGGAATCGGAGGCGAGCCGCCTGAGGAGGTCGGCGCGTTCTACCCCGTCCCCTTCGAGACGTTCAACAACTACAGCTGGCTGGGCAGCTTCTATCTCGACTTCGGGCTCGCGGGCTGCCTCGTGCTTCCGTTCCTGTGGGGCGCCGTGGCGGCGGCGTGTTCACGCCTCGTCCAGCGCCGGGTGACGGTGCTGGGCGCCTGGACGCTGTCGCTCGTTCTTTACGTGATCGCCTTCACACCGCTGCTCAACAAGCTGTCGACGACGCTGACATGGCAGTACCTGCTGGTCGGCCCGCTGATCGTCCCGCTCCTTGCGCCCGGAGGCCGCTACCGGCTCCCCGAATGGCTGCGGATCGGGCGCCTCCGCCGGCGCGCGCTCGGCGCCGCCATCGCAGCCGGGCTGCTCGTCCTCGTCACGACCGCCGCGGCGACGGACAACCCGGCCCCGCCGACGACCTCGGCTGAGCTCGACGAGCGGCTGCGGGTGGCGGCCGAAAGGGCGAGCAGGGCCATCCGCGAAGGGCGCGTTCCGGCACCTCCGGCGCTGGCCTCGCGGCTCCACGTCGCCGACCCGGGCCTGCGCTACGAACCGCGCTTCGACTTCCGCATCTTTCCCACATCGCGCGACGCGATCTCGGTCTTCACGCGCGGGCCGGACGATCTGTGGCTGTGGGGGCGGCTCGGCGACGGCGTGATCCGCGGCGCGCACGTGATCATGCGCGGGCCGGAGCGGGGAATCCACATCGTGCCGGAACGGTCCCCCAACCTGCTGGCCAACGGTGACCTGGAGAACCCGGTGGTCGAGCCGTGGCAGGTGAGCAGCTCGCGTGTGGCCACCGTGCAGACCTTCTCGCAGCTGTCGTTCGCCTCGAACGACTCGCTGCTCGTGCGCGGGACCGGGAAGCGCGCGCGGGTGCGGGGAGGGACGTTCGTGACCCAGATCGTGGACGAGCTCCCGAACCGAGGCCGCGACGCCGTCTACACGTTGCGGCTCAACGCGTTCACCCGCCGCCTGAGCCGTGCGCTGCCGGCCGCGATGGCGTTCCGCTACAGCGACGGCAGCGTCGAGTTCTTTCAGGCCTACGGGGGGAGCTCGGGCGTGAAGGGGCCGTACAACGGACCGCCGATCGTCGGTACCACCGAGCAGTTCTGGCGGGTGGCGACCGCAGTGGGGCGCGCGCGCAAACCGCTTCGCTCGGTGCAGGTGTACCTCTTCGACACCGGGCCCCAGCCCCTGCGCGGCCGCCTGTGGCTGGACGCCGTCTCACTGACTGCCGGCACGGGCATCGCTGCCTTCCCGAAGCCGCGCTGAGCGAGCGGCGCGCACCCGGGCCTCCCAGGCGGCGAGGACGCTGAGCGCCCACGCGTCGGTGGCCGGCAGCTCGCCTCCCTCCAGCAGGTCTGCAGCGGTGTCTGCGTCGAAGCTCGCCGGCGCGCCGGCGCGCAGACGTGCTGCGGCGGGCTGGCGCCACGCCTGCGCGAACAGGTCGTCGAGCGGGACCGCGAAGCCCCGCTTGCGTCCCTGCGCCGGTATCCCGGCGAGACGTTCCGCTGCCACCTCGCGCAGCAGCCGCTTGCCTGCGCGCACCGTGGCACGCTGGGAATCGAGGGTGCGCTCGGCCAGCTCGAGCACCTCGAGGTCGAGCAGGGGGACCCGCCCTTCAAGCCCCACTGCCATCGTCGCCCGGTCCTCCTTCGCGAGCAGGTCGCCGGGAAGGTACGTCCGCAGCTCGAAGGCCTGCAGCTCCCGCAGCAGCGATCCCGCGCCGGGATGGCGCAGCCCGAGGCGCTCGGCGACCGTGTCGCGGCGTGAGCGGGTGTCGGCGCCGAGCAGCTCTCCCGCCGCCGGGCTCGAATGGTCCGCGGCGAGGTAGAGGTACTGGTCGTACTGATCACCGAAAGCCCCGGCCGACAGGCGGGCTGCGTAGGAGCGCGCGGTGCTGGCAAAGCTGGACCGCTCGGCGCCACGGGCTGTACGGCCATGCATCAGGGCGGCGCGCAGCGCGGGCGGGATCAGCTTCAGCGCGCGGTGCAGGCGGTGTGCGCGGTGGCGTGCGTAGCCCGCGAAGAGGTCGTCGCCGCCGGTGCCGCTGAGGACGACCTTCACCTCTTCGCGCGCCAGTTCCGAGACGGCGAGGGTGGCGATCGCCGACGCGTCGGCGAACGGCTGGTCGTAGGCCGCGGCGACGGAGTCGAGGATCGGGTCGAAGTCGAGCTGCAGCCGGGTCTCGCGGTGCTCGACGCCGAACGCGCGCGCGGTGGCCCGGGCCACCGGCGACTCGTCGTAGTCACCGTGGCCGGCGAAGGACATCGTGAAGGCGCGGGGGCGTGCGCCGGCGGCGGTCGCCAGTGCGAGCACGAGCCGCGAGTCCGTTCCGCCCGACAGCAGGATGCCGACCCCGACGTCGGCGACGAGGTGGCGCTCGACCGCGCGTCTGAGGGCGGCGTCGAGCTCGGCGGAGTCGGGCACCTCGCCGGTGCGCGGAGCCGCGAACGGCTCCGGCGCATAGCGGGTGAGCGTCCGCTTGCCGTCGCGCGCACAGCGCAGCAGACACCCCGGCGCGAGCTGTCGTATGTCGGCGATCCCCGTCAGCGGATGGGGGACGTAGTGAAACGCCGCGAACTCGGCGACCGCGTCCGCGTCGACGACCCCGTCGCTCAGCCCCGCGCGGATCAGCCCGATCGCATCGGAGCCGAAGCCGAACCGTTTCCCGGTCGTGTAGACGAGCGGCTTGATACCGAGGCGGTCGCGAGCGAGGATCAGGTCACCGGTGCGCTCGTCCGCGAGCGCGATCGCGAACATGCCCGAAAGACGTCCGAACAGCCCTTCGCCCCACTGCTCCCAGCCGTGGACGATCACCTCCGCATCGCAGTCGCTGGCGAACCGGTGCCCGTGCGCCTGGAGCTCTGACCGGAGCGCGGGGAAGTTGTAGATCTCGCCGTTGTAGACCAGCCACACCGTGCGATCCTCGTTGGGCATCGGGTACACGACCCGCTCCGACAGATCGATGATCGCCAGGCGTGTCTGCACCAGGCAGTGTCCGGCGTGGGTTCCCCAGCTCGTCCCGTCTGGCCCCCGATGCTCGATGCCCGCGGCGAGCTGCTCGGCCACCGCTTCGTCGCCGCGGAAGCGCGCGTAGCCCGCGATCCCGCACATCGCTCAGCCGCCTCGCAGCAGGGTCGCGATCTCCGGGACCCAGCGTTCGTATGAGAACCCCTCGCGGACGCGCCGCCGCCCCTCCAGACCGAGCCGCGCGCGCAGGGCGGCATCCGCCGCCAGCGTGCGGACGGCCTCCACCCAGTCGTCCGGGTTCGCGGCGATGACCCCGCCGCGCTCGTGCCCGATCACCTGAGCCGAGATGCCGATGTCGTCGGCCACGACCGGGATTCCCGACCCCATGTACTGGAGGGCCTTGTACGCGCACTTGCCGCGGCTGAAGGGTGTGTCCTCGAGCGGCATGAGGCCGATATCCATGCGCTCGAGCGCCGCGCGCTCGGTCTTCTCGCTCCACTCGACGACGGTCGTCCCGACGCCGGCGACGGGTGCGATGCGCCCGCCGACGACGAGCAGCTCCAGGCGGCGGGGCGCGACGGCGGTCGCCATGCGCTCGAGGGCCGGGCGCAGCGCCTCCAGGTTGGGGGCGGTCGTGGCGGAGCCGATCCAGCCGACCACCAGCGTCTCGCGGTCGGCGTGCTCGCGTACGCAGGCGGCGTCCACGTCCACGAGCGACGGGATGACCCGCACGTCTGCGTTGTGCTCGGCGAGGTACTCGGCCAGCAGCTCGTTACCCGCGACCACGGTGTCCGCCTCGCGGGCCAGCCAATCCACCTTGCGCCGCGAGCCCTTCAGGAACGCGAGCGGGTGTCCGCGCCCGCCGCGGGTGTCGTTCCAGATCGCGTCGTCGACATCGAGCACCAGCCGGCGGCCGGACGCCGCGCGTCGCTCGATCGTCAGCGGCGGCAGGATGTCGGCCTGGCGCTGGATCAGCACCGTTCGGGTTCCGTTGAGGGCGTCGACCGCCCTACGCAGTGCCCGCCGCGCCTGGAGCGCGATGCTCGCGCGGGCGGCGACGCCGGCGCCGGCGAATTGGCGTGCCTGCGGGCTGGTGAACAGCGGTAGCGGCTCGAGCGCGACGCCGTGCCCGGACAGCGGCCGCGCGAGCAGCGCAACGCGGATCCGGAACGCGGGCGAGTGGGCTGCCTGCGCGGCGAGTGCGGCGACTCGCGTGGGTGGGTCGGTGACGGTACCCAACGCCCGCAGGCTAGGTGGCGCACCACGTGTCGCGGAGTACCTACGATTGGTGCACCTGCCGTGGCGTCGTTGAGCCGTATCCACGCAGTAGTCGTCCACTACCGCACGCCGGGGCTGCTCAGGGAGTGCCTGGCCTCGCTGCGCGCGCAGGACCCCCAGCCGACGGAGATCGTCGTCGTCGACACGAGCGCCTACAGCAACGGCGCGATGGCGTGGGTGGGCGAGATCGGCGCCGTGCGGTGGGTGCCCACGACCAGCAACATCGGCTTCGCCGCGGCGGCCAACCTCGGGGCCGCGGGTGCGCACGGCGACGCGATCCTGGTCATGAACGGGGACGCGTCGCTAGAGCCGGGTGCGCTGGCGGCGATGGCGAGCCGGCTGTCCCATGAGCCCCGCTGCGCGATCGTGGCGCCGCGGATGCTCGACGCCGACGGCGAGCTCGTCCACAACGCGCGCGGCTTCCCATCGCTGGCGACCGGGCTCATGGGACGTACGAGCCCCCTCACCGCGGCGCTCCTGCGCGTCGGACGCGTGCCGCGGCAGCTGTCGTGGTCCGGGTCGAGCGAGGCGCGGCCGGTGGACTGGGCGGCCGGCGCGTGCCTGCTCGTGCGGCGCTCCGACTGGCTCGCCCTCGGCGGCTTCGATCGCGGATACTGGATGTACTGGGAGGACGCCGACCTGTGTCGACGTGCGCGCGACCTCGGACGTGCGACGTGGTTCGAGCCACAGGCGGTGTGCATGCACGTCACCGGCGCGAGCGGACGCACGCCGCGCACGGTCCAGAGCTTTCACGAGTCGGCGGCGCTGTACTACGAGCGTCACCTGGCGCGCAGCGCCGTCGAGCGGCTGCTGGCGCGCGGCGCCCTGGGCCTGCGGGCCCGGCTGATCAGCCGCCGCCTCGCTTCTTGACGCAGCGCGTCCTGATCGATGCGACCGCGGCGCGCTTCGGCGGGACCGCGTACGCGATGGTCTCGCTCGCGCGCGCGCTGCGCGAGCGGATCGACGCGGTGTGGGTGGTCGCGCCGCGCGGCTCGCTGGTCGCATCGGGCATCGACGTCATCGAACTGCAGGAGCGCGGGCGCTTCGAGCTGGTGACGCGCGTCGCGTGGCAGGCCGTCCGGCTCGACGATCTGGCGCGGAGGCTCGGCGCGACGGCGCTGCTCACGCCGTCCGGAATGCTTCCTCGGGACCTGTCGGTCCCCGTCGTCTCCTATCTGCTCAATCCCGTGGCGCTGCTCGACGGCGGCCTCGCCAACCGAGTGAGGCGTACGGCGATGCGGCGCACGGCGCAGACGGTGCTGGTCCCGTCGCGGGCCATGCGCGATCTCGTGCACGACCGCCTCGGCGTCCGGTCGCACGTCGTGCCGCTCGGCGTGGCCGACTTCGGGACGGCCGATCCTGCGGCCACCGGCCTGCTGTGCGTCGCCGACCCCTACCCGCACAAGCGCCATCACCTGGTGCTCGCGGCGTGGGAGCGGCTGCCGCCGCCGCGGCCGGCGTTGCGGCTGATCGGCAACCCGGCGGTGAGCCCGGGGGCGGGTCTGCCGCTCGAGCACGGGCTGTCGTTCGCGCAGCTCGGGGACGCCTACCGCTCGAGCGCGCTGCTGCTGCTGGCCTCCGTGCGCGAGAGCTTCGCCATGCCGGTGGCCGAGGCGGCTCGTGCCGGCGTGCCGGCGGTGCTGAGCGACACGCCGGCATTGCGCGAGACGGGTGGGCCGGGTGCGCGCTTCGTCGCATCCGACGACCCGGACGAGTGGGCGCGGGTGATCTCCGGCGCACTCGCGGATCGCCGTGAGCTGGCCGCCGCCGCGCGCCGGCACGGTGCCCGCTTCACGATCGAGGCGATGGCCGAGGGCGTGAAGGCGCATCTGCCGTGACCGGCTCTCTGAGCGCCGACCTTGATCGCCGCCTGATCGCAGGGGTGATCGTCGTCGGCGTCGCGTTGCGCTACGTCGTCTCCGCGCGGGGACACAACTTCGACTTCGACTCCTTTCGGATCGTCGCCGACATCAGCCACGCCGGAGGGACCGTCTACAGCGAGACGGAGCGTTACAACTACGGCCCGGTCTGGGCCTGGCTGCTGCACGCCTGCGAAGCCCTGGCACGGTGGGTGCGCGAGCCGGACGTGTTCCGCTGGTCGATCATCGCCGTTCTGACCGGCGCCGACCTGGCGATCGCCGCGATCCTTCGCTCCCGCTGCGGCGACCTGGTTGCGGCCCTGTTCTTCCTCAACCCGGTGTCGATCATCATCACCGGCTACCACAACCAGTTCGACAACCTCGCGATCGCGACCGGCCTGCTCGGGGTCGTCTGGCTGGAGAAACGCAGTCCCGCGACCTCGTGGCGGCGACAGGCGGCTCCGCTGCTGTTGATCGGCTTGTCGCTGGCGATCAAGCACGTGCTCGTGCTGTTGCCGCTGTGGCTGGCGCTGCGCGAGCGCGAGTGGTCGCGACGGGCGCTCGTCCTGCTGCTCCCGCTGGCGGCCCTCGCGCTCTCCTTCGTCCCCTACCTGCACGCGCGCGAGGGCATCGTCGACAACGTCATCAACTACCGGTCGTTCGAGAACGGCCTCTACACCAGCCTCGTGCCGGCAGCCGTCGAGCAACTGCTGTCGCCGACCGTCGTGCTCGTGGCCGGGCTGGTGGCGGTGGGATGGCTGTCCCGGACGCTCGAGCGCTGGGATCAGGCACTGCTCTACCTCGGCGTTCTGCTCGTCCTCTCTCCCGCGCTCGCCAATCAGTACCTCGCCATTCCCATGGCCGCGGTCGTCGCCTGGTTGAACCCTGCGTTCCTCCTCTACGCCGCCGCAGCGACCGGGATCCTGCTCATCCGGCCCGACGGCCTCCACATCCAGCGACTGATCGAGCTCGCTCCGGACCGCGCCGCCGGCGACGGCGTCTACGCGTACGCGGTCGCGCTGCTGGCGGGTGGGCTCGTGTGGCGGCAGCGGCGGGTGTTCCTGCGCGTCGTCGGGCGCTAGCCGAAGCGGCGGATCTGCGCGAGCGTCCGCTCGCGCGCGTCGTCGTCGGCGGCGTACCACTCGCGCGTGGCGTCGAGGCCGGCCTCGATGTCCCAGCCCGGCGTCCAGCCGAGCCGCTCGCCCGCCTTGCTGGAGTCCAGCCGCAGCAGCGCCGACTCCTTGCCGGCGTCCGGGTCGGGCACGACCGTGTAACGCGCGCCGAGCCGCTCCACGACGTCGCGGACGGGGAGCGCGTCCTCGGGCGGCGGGCCGAAGTTCCACGCCTCCGCGACGTCATCGCCGGCGAGCAGCCGCTCCGCCACCAGCAGATAGCCGCTGAGCGGGTTGAGCACGTGCTGCCAGGGGCGCACGGCGTCGGGGTTGCGCAGCACGACCGGTTCGCTCCCCGCGCGGATCACGTCGGGGACGAGGCGATCCGCCGCCCAGTCGCCGCCGCCGATGACGTTGCCCGCGCGCGCGGTGGCGATGCGCGCGCCGAAGCTGTCGCGGTGGGCGCGCGCGACGAGTTCCTGCGCCGCCTTTGACGCGCTGTATGGGTCCTTGCCGCCGAGCGGGTCGTCCTCGCGCATCGGCCGCCCGGACTCGACGTCGCGGTAGCACTTGTCGCTGGTGACGACGACCGTCGCGACGTCCGGCTCGAGCGCGTGCAGGACGTTCGCGGTGCCCACGACGTTGACCGCCCACGTCCCGACGGGGTCGGCCAGCGAGCGGCGCACGATCGCCTGCGCCGCGAGGTGGAAGACGACCTCCGGCCGCGCCGCCGCGACGACGTGCGCGACCGCATGCCCGTCGCGAACGTCCCGGATGCCATGCCCCGCCAGGGTCTCACGGACGTTCGCCGCGTCGAAGAGCAGCGGCTCGCTCGGCGGCGGGCCCGACAGCCCGTACACCTCCGCGCCGAGCTCGGCGAGCCACAGCGACAGCCAGGCGCCCTTGAAGCCCGTGTGGCCCGTGACGAGCACGCGGCGGCCGCGCCAGCGGGAGGGATCGGGTGGCGGCGGCATCGCGCGCGGACGCTACCGCCGGAGGGCGCGCAGCGCCGCGGGCGGATCGAGCAGCGCGAAGCGGGCCGCGTGCGCTAGCGCCCTGCGGCGGTCGCCGATGCGGGCGTGCGCCACCGCGAGGAAGCGATGGCGGCCGCCGCGCGCCGAGCGGGTGCGTCCGCCGGGCAGGCGGCCGTAGGAGCGCCGCAGCGAGTCGCCCAGCGCGTCGAGGTCGCGGCTCAGGTTGCTCCCATGCCAGTGGTAGACGACCAGCGGCTCGTCGACGTAGGTGAGCCGGCCGGCGGCGACGAGCTCCACCAGCAGCGGCCAGTCGTCGGCGATCGGGAGGCTCTCGTCGAATCCGGGGAAGGCCTCGCGGCGGATGAGCAGGTTGGAGCCCGGCGAGACGACGGTGCCCTCCCACGCCAGCAGCTGCTCGACGGTGACCGGCCACGGGCGCATGCGCACGACCCGGCCCATCGGCGGATCGTCGCCGACGACTGAGTTGGCGCAGATGCACGCATCGGCGCCGGCCAGCGCGGCGGCCATGCGCTCGAGGCGCTCCGGGAGCCACTCGTCGTCGGCGTCGAGGAACGCCAGCAGCTCGCCGCGGGCCTCTCGCGCTCCGCGGTTGCGGGCTGCCGCCACTCCCGCGTGCCCCTGGCCGATCACGCGCGCGCCGAGGCGCTCGGCGAGCTCGGCGGTGCCGTCGGTCGAGCCGTCGTCGACGACGATGCACTCGACCTCGGGGTGGGTCTGCGCCCGCACGCTCGCCAGGGCCCGCGCGAGCGTCGCCTCGGCGTTGCGCGCGGGGATGACCGCGCTGATCACCTCAGACCTCGAGCACGCCGGCCCGGTCCGGGTAGTACTCGCCGCGGGCGGCCACGAAGCGGTCCCGGCGCCACGGCCGCTCGCGCGACTGTTGCCCCGATCCCAGCCACAGCGACGGCGTGCGCAGGTAGCCGGTGGGAAGGGCGAAGCTGTGGAAGTGGCGCCGGTACAGCCGCGAAACGGCAGGCCGCACCGGCGCGCGGTGGCGCAGGCCGTTCGCGAGGCCGGCCGCCCACGGGGGGATGCCGGCGAGCGCGCCGCGGTCGACGCGCACGGCGTTGAGCAGATGCTGCGCGAGCAGCGCGAAGGCGACCGCAGGCAGGTCCCGGGCGCGCAGCAGCTTCGCCGCGACGTAGGCGAAGTTGCGGGCGTTGTAGCGGTAGGCCAGGGGGTGGAACGGTGTGTCCGCGCGCTGCTTGAGGTGGGTGGCGATCACCTCGGGCAGATGCAGGTGCCGGTAGCCGGCGTCGAGGAAGCGCAGCGTGAACTCGAGCTCGTTGGCCCACAGGAAGATCTCGGGGTCATAGCCGCCGAGCCGTCGCAGCGCGTCGCGCCGTAGCAGCACGGCGCAGCCCCAGAACGCGAGCAAACCGGTCGGGTAGTCGTCGGCGAAGCGGAAGGCATCGTCGCCCTCCAGGCCGATCGCGAATGAGACCATGTCCGCCCGGTGCTCGCGGGCGGCCGCCACCGCGCGGCGCAGGCCGTCCGGCGGCAGGTGGCAGTCGTCGTCGAGAGCGAGCACGAAGTCGCCGGCGCAGCGGGCGAAGCCGTCGTTGAACGCGCTGATCCCGCCGTTCGTCTCACGCTCGAGCAGCTGCACGTCCGGGAAGTCCCCCCGCACCATCGCGGCCGTGCCGTCGCTGGAGGCGTTGTCGACGACGATCACCTCGACCCGGTCGCGCGGGTAGTCGCTGCGCGACCACATCGCCTCCAGGCTCGTCGCCAGCTTCTCCCGCCGGTTGTACGCGAGGAAGACGATGCTCACGTACGGCAGCTCGGACACGCGGCTCAGCCTTCCAGGAGCTTCACGTCCGCGTCGACCATCAACCGGATCAGCTGCTCGAAGTTGGTCCTCGGCTCCCAGCCCAGCTGACGCTTCGCCTTCGCGCTGTCGCCGACGAGCAGGTCGACCTCCGCCGGGCGCTTGAGCGCGTCGTCGATGCGGACGCGGCTCTCCCAGTCGGAGACTCCGGCCTGGTCGAACGCGACCTCGACGCAGCGCCTCACCGTGTTGGTCTCGCCGGTGGCGATCACGTAGTCCTCGGGCGTGTCCTGCTGGAGCATCAGCCACATCGCCTCGACGTAGTCCCTCGCGTAGCCCCAGTCGCGCCTGGCGTCGAGATTGCCGAGCTTGACGTGATCGCGCAGGCCGAGCTTGATCGCCGCCGCATGCCAGGTGATCTTGCGTGTCACGAACTCCAGTCCGCGACGCTCCGACTCGTGGTTGAAAAGGATCCCCGAGCAGGCGAACAGGTCGTAGGACTCGCGGTAGTTGACGGTGATGAAGTGGCCGTAGACCTTGGCCACGCCGTACGGGCTCCGCGGGTAGAAGGGCGTTTCCTCGTGCTGCGGCGTCTCGAGGACCTTCCCGAACATCTCCGAGCTCGAGGCCTGGTAGAAGCGCGCCTCCGGGCAGACCTCGCGCATCGCCTCGAGGATCCGGGTGACGCCCACGCCGGTGAACTCGGCCGTCAGCGTCGGCTGGATCCACGACACCGCGACGAAGCTCATCGCCGCGAGGTTGTAGATCTCGGCGGGCCGCGAGGCCCTCAGCGCGTCGGTCAGCGACCGGTGGTCGAGCAGGTCGGCCTGATGCAGCGTGATGCGGTCGCGCAGGTGCTCGATGCGCTCGAACCTCTCCGTCGAGGAGCGGCGGACCATCCCGTGCACCTCGTAGCCCTTCTCGAGCAGCAACTCGGCGAGGTAGGAGCCGTCCTGGCCCGTGACGCCGGTGATGAAGGCGCGCCGGGTCAAGCCGCGATGCCCTCCTGGGAGCGCAGCCAGTCCGCGGTCCGGGCGATGCCGTCGCGGACGTCGACCTGCGCCTCCCAGCCCAGCAGTTGCTTCGCCTTCTCCACGCTCGGCCAGCGGCGCTGGACGTCGACCTCGAACGAATCGAGGTGCTCGAACTCGAGCTCGTCGGGGTCGTTGCCCGCCGCCTCCCAGCAGATCTGCGCGATCTCCGCGACCGTCAGCTCCTCGGACGCGGAGATGTTGAAGTCCTCGGCGAGGCCGGCCGGCGACGCGGTCGCCGTCACGATGCCGTCGGCGATGTCGCTGACGTGGGTGAGCGTGCGCGTCTGCTCACCGGACCCGAAGATCGGCAGCGGGTGCAGGCGCTGCAGCGACTTGCGCAGCAGGTCCGGGACGGCGTGGGCGATGCCCGGCTCGTCGTCGGGCATCTCTCCGGGCCCGTAGGCGTTGAACGGCCGGCAGATCGTGAACGGGAGGCCGTGCTCGTCGTGCGCGGCGCGGCAGTAGATCTCGCCGGTGAGCTTCGAGAACCCGTACGCGGACCTCGGCGTCGGGCAGCGGGCGAGGTAGTCCTCGGGCGTCGGGAACTCCTCCGCGTTCTCGAACACCATGCTCGAGCTGACGTACGTCAAGCGCTGCACGTCGGCGTCGAGGGCCGCCCGGAAGACCGCGTTGTAGAGCGCGTTGTTGACCTCGGTGAGCGTGTGCGGGAGCTTGTGGAAGTTCGCGATCCCGCCGACGATCGCCGCCAGGTGGATGACGTGCGTGCACTTGCTCATCGCCTTGCGCGCCTCCGCCAGCTGGCGCAGGTCACCGCGATGGACCTCGCATCCCTCCCGCATCCAGTTCGGAGCCTGGCGCTGGTCTGAGACCTTGACCTCGAAGTCCGGATCGCGAAGCAGCCTCCGGACGACGGCCTGGCCGATGGTGCCGGCGCCGCCGGTGACGAGGACACGGTTCATCGCGCGCGCAGGCTACCCGCCGCGCCGAAAGTTTCCGCTCCGAGCGGACTTTTCGGCGCCGCCCCTCATCCCAGACGGGTTGACCGGCGCCGGCGGCTGACTACGATCGCTCGCACCAGGGCACCGGTCCAACCCGCCTCGGGGCAGGCGCGGCGACGAAGCGGGAGGTTTTCGTTGGTCAGGGGTCCGGGGCAGCGCCTGCGCGCCGTCATCCCGGCGCATGCGACGCCCACACTGGGTGCCCGCGGCGCGCGTGGCGGCGCCTTCAGGCCGCGCTGCGGCGCCAGCCGGAACAGGCCCGCGACGCGCTCGCGGAGCTGACGTCGTCCTCTCCGCCGAGCAGCACTTCGAGACCCTGCGCGAGGCCGTCTGGGTCCGCTTCTGCGCGCGTCACCGGACGTCGGACCGCGAGCGCTTCGATGATCTCTACGCCGAGTGGTGGGCGCGCGAGGCCGAACGTGCCGCGAAAGGGAGCCCGAGCCGCGCGGCCGCCCCTGCGGCGTTCATCGCGGAGGCCGTCCACCACGTCCTGATCGACGACGCCCGCGCGCGCGCCCGCGGGCTCGGGCGCGATGCGAAGGCCTCGCTCGAGCTCGTCGACATCGACCGGCAGCGCGCTGCCGCCGCCGCGGACGACACCGCGACGACCGCGGCCTACGAGGCGCTCGTGCACCGGGTGCTCACCCTGGTGCGCGACCACCTCAGCGATCGCGAGACGCGCGTCTTCGTCTGGTCGTTCCTGTACCTGCAGCCGTCGGCGGTGACCGCGGAAGCTCTCGGCCTGTCGCTTCCGCGCGTCAAGAAGGACCGGCGCCGGATCGCGGCGAAGGTCGGCCGGGAGGTGTGGGCCGTGCTCGCGCGGGAGCTAGACCTCTGCGCCGCCTACGACGAGAAGAGCCTGCCGGCGATCTTCGAGGTGCTCACCGTGCACGTCGAGGACTGCTCGGTCTGCGCCCATGCGCTCGGCGGCCTGCGCCGGGGTGCGCTGGTGGTCATCGGGCCCGAGCTGCTGGCGATCGAGACGTCGACGCACCTGGTGTCGGACGCCATGGCCTCGCTGGCGGCGCGCACGCACGGCGTCCTGCACCGCGGCGCCGAGACGCTGATCGCCCTGCCGCCGAGCGGGCGCACCGCGGCCGCGGTGGCGGTCGCCGCGACCGCCGTCGCCGGCGGAGCTGCGACCGTCGTCCCGACGCGCGAGCAGCCGCAGCGGACGCAGCGTCAGCAGGTGCACGAGCGCGGCGCACCTCCAGCCCCGAGCGTCACCCGCGCGCCGGCCGCCGCCCGGCGGGTGCCGGCGCGCGGTCCTGCCCGCCCGCGCAGGCGCCCGCCGGCACCCACCCCGGGCGCGGTGGTCGCGCAGGCCCCCGCGCGCGAGCCGATCACGTTCGAGCAGCAGCCGCCTGCACGACGCACGAGCACAGCCCGGACCGCGGCGGCACCGCGGTCCTCCCCGTCGACCGCAACCAAGGAGTTCGGCTTTGAGCATCGTTAGCGATACCCGGGGGTCCGGTTCGCGGCGCCCGTGCCGTCAGATTGGCATGACCGCCCGGACCCGCCTCCTGCTCGCCGTCCTCGCCGTCCTCGCCTGCGCGCCGCCGGCGAGCGCGGGGACCTACCACGTCTACAGCTGCCGGACGCCGGCGGGGGTGACCGCGCCGACGGACGGCTGGAGCGCGCAGAACCTGCTCGACGGCGGGGTCGCCGGCGACTCGTGTGCGGAGGGCGGGCCGCTCTACGTGGCGCTGTCGGGGGCGCGCAGCTACCCGGGCACACCCAACGACGGGCTGCAGACCACGATGCGCTACGAGCTCCCCGACGGTCTGGAGCTCGAGCGCTACGAGTACTGGCGCAGCATGCGCGTGCAGCGGATCCCGGGAGTCGACGTACACACCGGGCCGATCACCTACATCGCCTACCACCACCCGCTCTTCCACGACGACTTCGAGTGGTGCGGCGAGGGCTGCAGTGCGCTCGGCACCGAGACGTCCTCGATCGTCCCCGAGAACCATCAGATCAGTCCCCAGTACGACGATCTGCGGGTGCTCTACTTCGGCGCGGACTGCATCGGCTACAACCCGTGCCCGGTGCGCTCGGGCGACGCCGCCCGCATGTTGGTCGCCGGGTTCGATGCGACCGTCCGCGACGAGGACGCGCCCGACGCGAGCGACCCGTCCGGGCCGCTGGCGGGCGCCGGGCCGCACCGGGGCTTCGAGTCGGTGACCTTCAACGCCCAGGACGACGGTGGGGGCCTGTACCGGACGAAGATCGCGCTGCGACCGGCCGGCATGCCGGAGTTCGAGGTTGCGACAGACGTCGTGGTCGACGACAACGACGGGCGCTGCGCCGAGCTCGACTTCCGCACCGACAGCGACCGCGAGTTCGGCTTCCGGCGCCCGTGCCGGCTGCTCGTCTCCGAGACGGCCACGCTCGACACGACGCAGGTGCCGGACGGCGACTACGCACTGCGCGTCACGGTCGAGGACGCGGGCGGGAACACCGCGAAGGTCTACGAGACCGCCGAGTTCGAGATCGACAACGTCCCGCCACCGGAGGCGACGTCGCCACCGACCGCGACCGGGGAGGCGATGGAGGGCGAGATCCTGATCGGCAACCTCGGCGCGTGGAGCGGGGCCGGCAACGCCTACTCGCGGCGCTGGCTGCGCTGCACCTCGACGGCGATGGACGCCTGCGCGCCGATCGACGGTGCCGACGCCGACACGTACCCCCTGCGCCAGGACGACCTCGGCCGGTGGCTCCGATTCGAGGTCACGGCGGCGAACGCCGAGGGGCGCACGACCGCCGCCTCCGCACCGCGCGGGCCGGTCACCAACTCCGCCGGCCATGTGCCGCAGTGCGCGGACGGCAAGGACAACGACGGTGACGGCAAGACCGACAGCGACGATCCCTCGTGCGCGAATCGCGCCGACGACAACGAGGGCGTCGACAGTGCGCCACCGGCTGAGACCACTCCGGTGGCGAGCCCGGCGCCGACGCCGAGTCCGGCCGCACCGCCGCCGAGTCGCGGACAGGCGAACGGGACCAACGCCTCGGAGCGCGCGCGGCTCACGCTCAGCGGGCCGGCGCGGCTGTCGCTGGCGTTCCGCGCCGGCGCTGCGACGACGCTCGCGCTACGCGACGAGAACGGCCGCGCGATCGCAGGCGCCAGTGTTGCCGTGCTGCAGCGGATGTCCGCGCGGGGAGCGGCATGGGTCCCGGCGCATGCGCCGCTGATCACCGACGCCGACGGTCGGGTGCGCTACACGATCGAACCCGGCTACAGCCGCACGCTGCGCTTCGCCTACCGCGCGCACGCGGCCGACCGCGACTTCGCCACCGCCCGCGAGATCGCGGTGCGCGTGCGCTCGAAGACGACGCTGCGCACGAGCAGGGCGTTCCTGCGCAACGGTCAGACCGTCCGCTTCCTCGGGCGGATCGTCTCGCGCCCGGTGCCCAGCCGCGGCGTCGTCATCGATCTGCAGGCGCGGGTCGGCCGCCGCTGGCAGACCTTCGAGAGCACCCGCACCACCGCGGACGGCCGCTGGAGGGCGCGCTATCGCTTCCGCCACACGACCGGCCTGCAGCGGTACGCGTTCCGCGCCCGCGTGCGCGGCGACTCCGGCTTCCCGTACGCCCCGAGCGTCTCGCGCCGCGTTGGCGTCCACGTCCGTGGCTAGTGGCTAGCGCTGCGCGCCGGCGAGCGAGCGCAGCTCGGCCGCGTAGGCGAAGACCTGCGCCGACCCGAAGGCGTTCCACGGGTCAACGACGACCGCGTCGTCGGCGGCGAGCGACAGCACGGTCGCAAGCGCGGCCGGCGACGAGTAGGAGGAGTGGTTCGTCGCGACGACGACGACGTCGGCGTCGCCGACCGCCTCGTCGAACGCCTGGGTGGGCGTCTGGACGAGCGGGTCGTGGACGGCGACGTCGGCGAGCTCGCGCTCGAGCAGGCGAACGAGCTTGTGCGACAGCGAGTCGCGCTCGTCGTCGGTGTCGCGCTTGAACGCCAGCCCCAGAACGGCGACCTTCTTCTCGCGCAGCGAGCCGCCGCAGCGCCGCTTGACGCCGTCGACCAAGAACGACGGCACCGACTCGTTGACGCGCGAGACCGCCAGCAGCATGCCGGGCGCGCTGGAGCGCTCCTCCGAGAACGCGAAGTCCTTGCGCAGGCACGTCCCCGCCGTGAAGCCCGGCGCCGCCATCCCGCCGCGCGGGTAGTCGCGGTTGATCAGGTCGATGACCTCGAAGACGTTCGCGTCGTAGCGCTCGCAGTCCATCATCAGCAGATTGGGCAGCGCGAACGTCGCGTAGCGCAGGATGTTCGCCCAGATCTTCGCCAGCTCGGCCTGCACCGGCGTCGTCTGCACGATCGGCGCGGCGAACACGGAGAAGAGCCCGGCGGCCCTGAGCCCCGACCCCTCGCCGACCCCGCCGACGATGCACGGCAGCGTCTCGATCTCGGCGAGGAACCTGGCCGCGGCGATGCGCTCGGGCACGTGCGCGACGAAGACGTCCTCGCCGACGACGAAGCCGCGCTGCTTCTCGAGGTAGCCGGCGACGAACTCCGTGGTCCCCGGCGCGACCGTCGAGCGCAGCACGACGGAGTGGCCCGGCACGAGCAGCGGCAGCAGGTCGTCCATGCACCGAGCGGATGTCGCCCATGTCGATCTCGATGTGCGAGAAGGTCGGCGTGCCGACGGTCAGCACGATCGACTCCGCCTGGGCCGCGTCGGCGGCGCGCTCGGACAGCGCGATCGACGATCCCGACCGCCGCGAGCAGCTCGTCCGCGCCGGGCTCGGAGAACGGCATGCGCCCGTCGCGCAGCGCGTCCAGGCGCTCGGCGTCCTTGTCGACGCCCAGCACGCGCAGGCCCTTCGACGGCGAACGAGAGCGCCAGGGGCAGCCCGACCCGGCCGAGGCCGATGACCGAGACGTCGTATTGCATGAGGGCTACAAACTAGGGATGCCGGAGGCGGCCGTGCCGTCTGCGGTGGCGCAGGTACTGCAGGGCGAAGCCCCGTACGAAGAGCGGGTTGTAGCGCGCGTAGCGCCGCCACAGCCGCCGCGGCTCGCTGGCGAGGCGGAACAGCCACTCCAGGCCGATGCGCTGCATCCACGGCGGCGCCTGCGGGACCAGGCCGGCGTGGAAGTCGAACGCCGCACCGACGCCGACCAGCACGGGCGCGTCGAGGCGGTCGCGCATCCGCGCCATCCACTTCTCCTGCTTGGGAGCGCCGATCCCGACCCAGACGACGTCCGCGCGCGAGCGGTTGATCTCCTTCGCGACCGCGTCCTCCTCCTCGACCGAGAGCTCGCGGTAGGGCGGGGAGTAGCCGCCGACGATCTGCAGACCCGGGAAGCGGCGGCGCAGGTTCAGCGCGAGCTGCACCAGCGCGCCCTGGTTGCGGCCGCCGTACAGGTACATGCGCACGCCGGTGCGAGCAGCGCGCTCGCACGCCTTCTCCATCAGGTCCGGCCCGTAGACGCGCGAGGGAAGATCGTGGCCGAGCGCGTTCATCGCCCACACCAGCGGCTGGCCGTCGGGCACCGTGAAGTCGGATTTCAACACCGCGTCGCGCAGCTCGGCGTCCTCCTGGCACAGCATCACGGTGTGGACGGCGGCGACGCACAGGTACGACCTCGACCGGTGCGCGATGGCGGCGTCCATCCAGTCGAGCGTCTCCTCGTAGTCGGTCAGCGCCAGCGGGACGCCGAGCACGTGCTCCTCGGCGACGCGCGGCTTCTGCGGCGCCGGGACGGCGCGCAGCGGGTGCGCGTGGCGAAGCGTGATGGGCGCGGGGGAGGGCATGGTCTGGTGTGCAAACGATTCACCGGGGCGAACGTTGCGCTCAAAGCGTCCACGTCCTGACGGCGGATTCGTTACAGGTGGATTCCGGTGCGCTACGCCCGCCATTCCGGCTCAACCTTCCCGATCCTGCCTGCCGTTAGACGCTAAGACACGCCGGAAACGGCGAAGGAGCGGACTCCCGCGACGACCTCGTCGACCTGACGTTCGGTCAGCACGGGACTCATCGGGATCGCGAGGTGATCTGCGGCCACGGAATCGGTTCCCGGGAGCTCCGGGCCCGGCCCGAACAGGCGGACCATCGGCTCCTGGCGATGGATCGGGACGCGGTAGTACGCCTTGCACCCGATCCCGGCCTCGCGCAGGGCGGCGGCGAGCCGGTCGGCCCCGGGGTGGCGGATCACGTACAGGTGCCAGGCCGGGTCGCCGAGCGGCGCCGGCAGCACGGCCAGCTCGCCGAGCCCGGCCTGCGCGTACAGGTTCGCGGCCGCGGCCCGCCCCGCCGCCCACGCGTCCAGATGCGGCAGCTGCACTCGCAGAACGGCCGCCTGCAGCTCGTCGAGGCGCGAGTTGAATCCGATCTCGCCGTAGGAGACCTTGTCGTAGGAGCCGTGGAAGCGGAACACGCGAACGCGCTCGGCGAGCTCGGGGTCGTTCGTGGTGACCGCACCGCCGTCCCCGAAGGCGCCGAGGTTCTTCGACGGGAAGAACGAGAACGTCGCGATCGTCCCCAGGGCGCCCGGCCGCCCGAGGTCGGAGCGCGACCCCGCCGCCTGCGCCGCGTCCTCGATCACCGGCAGCCCCAGCGTCGCGATCTCACGCACCGGCGCGACGTTGCCGAACAGGTGCACGGCCATCACCGCCTTGGTCGCCGGGGTCAGCGCCACCCGCACGGTGTCGGCGGTGACGCAGAACGTCTCCGGGTCGATGTCGCAGAACACGGGCCGGGCCCCCGCGTTGACGATCGCCTCCGCCGACGCCCAGAACGTGAACGACGGCACCACCACGTCGTCGCCCGCGCCGATTCCCAGTGCGCGCAGGGCGATCGTGATGGCGTCGGTCCCGTTGGCGACGCCGATCGCGTGCTCGGCGCCGCAGTAGGCCGCGAACTCGGACTCGAACGCCGCGACGTTGGGCCCGAGGATGAAGCGCCCCTCTCGGACGACGTCCGCGATCGCCGCGTCGATGTCCTCGCGCAGCGGCGCGAGCGGTGTCTGCGTGTCGAACAGCGGGACGCTCAAGGCCAGACCACGCTACCTACACTCGCCCCGGTCATGAGCGTTGGAATAGTGGGACTGGGATACGTGGGGCTGCCGCTGGCGGTCGCATTCGCCGAGGCCGGACAGGACGTCGTCGCGGTGGACGTCGACGCGCGCAAGATCGAGGCGATCAAGCGGGGCGAGTCCTACATCGAGGACATCCCCTCCGGCCGCCTGGGCGCGATCACCGACCGCATCGAGCCGACCACGCGCCCCGCTGCGCTGGCGCACTCGGAGGCGATCATCATCTGCGTCCCCACGCCGCTGACCGCCAACCGCGAGCCCGACCTGGGCCCGCTGCTGGATGCCGGCCACTCCCTCGCGGGCGTGCTGCAGGCGGGCCAGCTCGTGGTGCTCGAGTCGACCACGTACCCGGGCACGACGCGCGAGCGGCTGCTGCCCGTGCTCGAGGAGTCCGGCCTCGCGGCCGGCCGCGACTTCAACCTGGCCTTCAGCCCCGAGCGCGTCGATCCCGGCCGCACGGACTACACGCTGCGCACGACGCCGAAGATCCTGGGCGGTCTCACCGAGCAGTGCGGGGACCGCGCGTACGAGCTCTACTCGGCCGTGTGCGACAACCTCGTGCGCGTCTCGACGCCCGAGGTCGCGGAGATGTCGAAGCTGCTCGAGAACATCTTCCGCAGCGTCAACATCGCGCTCGTCAACGAGCTCGCGATCCTGGCCGACCGCATGGACCTCGACATCTGGGAGGTCATCGACGCCGCGGCGACCAAGCCGTACGGCTTCATGCGCTTCGACCCCGGGCCCGGCATGGGCGGCCACTGCCTGCCCGTCGACCCCTTCTACCTGACCTGGCGCGCACGCGAGTTCGACATGAGCACCGAGTTCATCGAGCTCGCGGGCAAGATCAACCAGAACATGCCCTACCACTGCGTCCAGCGCATCGAGCGCGCGCTCAACGACGCCGGGAAGCCCGTCAACGGTGCCAAGGTGGCGCTGATCGGCGTCTCCTACAAGGCCGGCGTCGGGGACATGCGCGAGGCGCCGGCGCTGAAGGTGATCCGGCTGCTGGCGGCGCTCGGCGCCGACCTGCGCTACCACGACGCCTACGTACCCGAACTGCGTGACCTCGGCCTGAGCAACATGGATCTCGACGACGTGCTCGATGACTGCGACGTGGCGGTGATCGTCACGGCCCACCCCGACGTCGACCACCGGATGGTCATCGAGCGTGCCCCGCTCACCGTCGATCTGCGCGGGGTCACGCGCGGCTTCGAAGCCCCCACCGTCCACCGCCTCTAGCGCTTGGACCTACTCGACTCCGAGCATGCAGGCCCGGCCGCGGTCCGCGGCGGCCTGCTGCGCGTAGCCGGGTATCTCGCCGGGGTCGCCATCACCGTCGCCAGCGCGGCGGTCCTGTTTCGCCACCTGGGCGTGGCCGACGGCGGCCGTTACGTCCTGGTCCTGTCGACCGTGACGCTCGCCGCCGGCCTCACCGACGCCGGCCTCTCGGGCATCGGCGTGCGCGAGCTCTCGCTGGTCAGCGGGCCCGAGCGCGCGAGCCTGATGCGCAGCCTGCTCGGGCTGCGCGTGCTCTTCAGCCTCCTCGGCATCGGCGGGGCGTGCCTGTACGCCGTGGCGGCCGGGCTCGGCGACCGGCTCGTCGCGGGCACGGCGATCGCCGGTGTCGGCGTCCTGGTGGCCAACCTCCAGAACGCGTACTCGACGTCGTTGATGGCGCAGCTGCGGCTGGGCTGGGTCACTGTGCTCGAGCTGCTGCGCCAGGCGCTGACCGCGGCGCTGATCGTCACGCTCGCGCTGGCGGGCGCGACGCTGCTGCCGTTCTTCGTCGTGGCGCCGGTGGCCGCGCTCGCGCCGCTCGTCCTCACCGCCGCGCTCGTGCGCGGCGACATCCCGCTGAAACCGGGCGCCGACCGCCGCGCCTGGGCGGAGCTGCTGCGCCAGACGCTCCCGTTCGCGCTCGCCACCGCCGTCGGGGCGATCTACTTCCGGCTGGCGATCCTGCTCGTCGACCTGCTCTCGACGCCGCAGCAGACGGGCCTGTTCGGGGTCTCCTTCCGCATCGTCGAGGTGCTGATCATCGTCCCGCAGCTGACGATCAGCGCCGCGCTGCCGATCTTCGCGCGGGCGGCGCGCGACGACCGCGAACGGCTCGACTACGGCCTGGGGCTGATCGCCGAGTCGATGCTCATGCTCGCCGGCGCCGTCGCGATCGGCCTCACGGCCGGTGCGACGATCGCCATCGACGTCGTCGCCGGCGACGGCTTCGACGGCGCCGCCGGCGTCCTGCGCCTGCACGCGATCGCGCTGGCGCTCGCGTTCTTCGCCGCCCCCTGGGGCTATGCCCTGCTCTCGCTGCGGCGCCACGGCGCGCTGCTCGCCATCAACGGCGCCGCGCTCGTGGCGCTGGGGATCGGCCTGGCGCTGCTCGTGCCCGACCACGGCGCGCGGGGGGCCGCCATCGCCACCATCGCCGGCGAGGCGGTGCTGGCAGCAACCGGAATGTGGCTTGCGGTGCGCGCGGGGGTCCGGCCGCGGCTGGCCCGGCTGCCGCGGATCGCCGCCGCCGCCGGCCTCGCGGCGATCCCCGCCGCGCTGCTACCGGCCCTCGCCGGCGTGCTCGTGGGGCTGGCGGTCTACGCCGCCGTCCTCATCGCGCTGCGCACCGTGCCCGACGAGCTGCTCGGCGCGCTGCGGTGAATGTCGGGCTCGACCTGTCCTTCCTGGAGCCGCACTCCGGCGGAAGCGGGACATACGCGCGCGAGCTGATCGCGGCGATCCGGTCGGTCGCGCCCGACACGCGCCTGACCGCCTGGGTGTCGCGCGACGCGCCGGCGCTCGACGTCGAGTGCGTGCGCCTGCCGTTTCCCGCGACGGGCTCCCCGCTGCGGCTGGCAGCGCAGCTCTCCTGGATCGGCCTCGACGCTCGCCGCCGCGGCATCGACGTCGTGCACGGGCTCGCTTACGCGGCGCCGGTCATCGCCCCAGGGGTGGCCACGGTCGTGACCATCCACGACCTCACCTGGCGCCACCAGCCCGAGGCGGCCACCCCGCTCGCCCGCCGCATGTTCGGGCTGCTGTCCCCGCTGTGCGGCACGACCGCCGACCGCGTCATCGCCGTCAGCCAGCACGCCAAGGACGACCTCGTCTCCACCCTCGGCCTCGACGCGGCCAAGATCGACGTCGTCCACCACGGAGTCTCCGACCCACCCCACTTCACAAAGGGGTCCGTCCCTTTTGTGAAGCGGTATGTGCTCAGCGTGGGGCAGATCACGCCGCACAAGAACCTCGAGGTGCTGATCGACGCGGGGCTCGAGGCCGCGGTCGTGCTGGTGGGCAAGCCGTCGGAGTACTCCCAGCGGCTGGCGGACCGCGCCACGCAGCGGGGAGTCGACATCGTCCTGACCGGCTTCGTCGACGACGCCACGCTCGAGGGCCTCTACGCCGGAGCCGCCGCGTTCGTGCTGCCCTCGCTGCACGAGGGCTTCGGGTTGCCGATCGTCGAGGCGATGCAGCGCGGGGTGCCGGTCGCGTGCAGCGATGCCTCGGCGCTGCCGGAGATCGCGGGCGGTGCCGCGCGCCTGTTCGATCCGCACTCGGCGCAGTCGGTGGCGGAGGCCGTGCGCGAGCTGCTCGACGATCCCGAGCCGTGGATCGCCCGCGGCCGCGCCCGCGCAGCGGAGCTCACGTGGGAGAGGACCGCGGAGGCGACGCTCGACGTCTATCGGCGCGCGCTCGACGCGCGGGTGGTGCCGTGAAGGTCGGCCTCAACGCGGTCTTCCTCACGCCCGGCGGCCACGGCGGCCTCGAGACCTACGCGCGCGAGCTGATCCCCGCGCTGCGCGACGCCGCGCCCGGCGTCGACTTCACCGCCTTCGTCGGCCGTGAGGCCGCGGACGAGGACCTCGGCGTCGCCACCCGCGTCGTGCCGGTCACCGCCAGCCGGCGCGTCCAGTGGGTGCGCGGCGAGCAGCTGCTGCTGCCCCGCCTCGCCCGTGGTTGCGACGTGCTGCATTCGCTCGCATCCACGGCGCCGGCGCGCGGCCCGTTCGCGCGGGTGACGACGATCCACGACCTCAACTACCTGATGGTGCCGGGCGCGCACTTCGGCCTGCGCGGCCTGGGGATGCGCGTGCTCGTCCCGCTCGCCGCGCGCCGGTCGCACCGCATCGTCACCGTCTCCGAGTCCACCCGGCGCGACCTCGTCGAACGCCTGCGCGTGCGCGCGGGCAGGATCGACGTCGCGCCGCCGGGTCTCGGGCAGACGGCGCGCACCGAGCCGACACCCGAGAGAGAGCTGCGTGGGCGCTATGACCTCGGCCGCCGGCAGCCCGTCGTCCTCTCGCTGTCGGCGTTGCGCCCGCACAAGAACCTCGCCGGGCTGCTCGACGCGCTCGCGCTGATCCCAGCCGAGCGGCGCCCGCTCGCCGTCCTGCCCGGCGCCCCTACGTCGCACGAGGCCGAGCTGCGCGAGCGCGCCGAGCGGCTCGGCGTCGCCGCGCGCTTCCCCGGCTGGGTCAGCGCGGCGGACGTCGAGGGGCTGTTCGCGATGAGCCTTGCGTTCGTGTTCCCCTCCTTCTACGAGGGCTTCGGCCTGCCGGTGCTCGAGGCGATGGCGCGCGGCGTCCCGGTCGCGTGCTCGGACCGCGCGTCGCTTCCCGAGGTCGCCGGCGATGCCGCGCTGCTGTTCGATCCGGACGACCCCAGCGCGATCGCCGCCGCGATCGAGCAGCTGCTCGCCGACGCCGAGCCGTGGGTCACTCGTGGCCGCGAGCGCGTGAAGCAGTTCACCTGGCGCCGGACCGCCGAGCTGACGCTCGCGAGCTACGAGCGCGCGCTCGCGTAAGTCGCCGCGACGGTCTCCAGCGACGCCTCGACCGACAGGCGCGGCGCGGTGCGCGCGAACCAGTCCGCCGTCGAGCGCCGCAGCTCGGGCCCCGCCGCGTGCACGCGCACGATCGCGTCCGCCAGCACCGCGGGCTCGTCGCTGGCGACGACGAACCCGTTGACGCCGTCCTCGACCAGCTCGACGGCCGCGTTGTCGGGATGGTCCACGACGATCGCCGGGACACCGAGCGCCGCCGCTTCCACCACGACGATGCCGAAGCCCTCGCGCCGCGACGGGTGCAGCAGGCACAGCGCGCGAGCGAGCTGGCGTCTGGAGCTCCTCGTGCGAGACGAAGCCGGGCGCGTCGACCCCGGGCGTCGGCGGCGGAGGGTCCGGTCCCTCGCCGAAGATCACGCCGCGCAGCTCCGGCATGCGCTCGCGCGCGGCGGCGATGGCGGCCGCCGCGGCGGGCGCGCCCTTCTCGGGGATGTGCCGGCCGGCGAAGACGACGACCGGTTCGGCGGGCAGCGGCGCGGATGCGGTCACTGGCCCGCTGTAGGCGCCCGCCAGCACCGTCACCTCGCCGCGCGCGCCGGCCGCGCGCAGCCGCGTCGCCGTCATCCGCGCCCACGTGAAGGTGTCCTGGCGCACGCGCAGGCACAGGCGCTGCACGAGCCAGCCGACGCGCCCGCCGACCGGGCCGAGGTAGTGACGCCAGTACTCGCGGCTCCAGAGCTCGTGCCAGTCGACGACAAGCCGATAGCGGCCGAGCGGCCGGGCCAGCGCCAGCGCCAGGAGCGAGAAGTAGGGGAACGAGGCCGTGTGGACGACGTCATAGCGGCGGCCGTGTCGCAGCGCGTGCCACAGCACGCCGGCGCCGAAGACCAGAGGCGGGAGGATGCGCCGCTGGCCCGGGCCCGAGTACAGGCGCATGCGCGGGCCGGCCGCGATCACGCGCACACCCGGCAGGTCGGGCTCGTCGTCCCACTGGCGCAACGTGACGTAGGTGACGTCGTGGCCGTCGGCGGCGAGCCTCAGCGCCAGCTCGCGGTACCAGCGCTCGGCGCCGCCGATGGTGTGCGGGAACAGGCAGTCGTAGACGACACAGACGTTCAGCGGAAGGCCTCGACCCAGTCGTACGTGCGCCCGTCGCACAGCTCGCGCGCCTGCGAGGCGGGCACGCGCACGAGCGGCGGCTGCTCTTCGAGCGACAGCGCGACGGGACCGATCGGGAGCTGGTTGTCGGCAGAGCCGCGCCCCGCCCCCCAGCCGCGGTCGTAGTCGAGGGTGACGGTGTGGCGGCCCGCCTCCAGGCGCCGCGCGCCGAAGCGCATCCAGCCCACGCTCGCGTCGAGCAGATGGCGCACGGAGCCGACCTCCTGGTCGTCGAGGCCGACCTCGAGCTTGCCGAGCGCGGCGCCGGCGATCCACACCCGCCACGTCCCCGCCTGCGGCACGTCGAGGGTGACAGTGGCGCGACCGTCCGAGCGCGGGCGGATGTCGGTGCCGACCTGCCAGTCCGCGGGCATCTCCGCCGTGTCGAGCCCCACGCGCACGGGGTTGACGATCGGCGCGGCCACCAGGCGCCGGTTGCCGGCGGCGGCCGCGCGCGCCTGCGGGCACGGGAGCGCGGCGCCGGGCTCGTCGGCCGTACCGAGCGAGACGTGGTTGGTCGGCAGCGGCGTCCCGTCGCGCTGCCAGGCCTCGAAGAAGCGGCCCTCGTGCACCGGCGCATAGCCCGACGGGTGGCGACTGCCGGTCGGCGTGGTGCGCCGGATGATCACGGGGTAGGAGAACAGCGCCTTCTGCTCGACGTCGTCGATCTCGGCCGTCGAGAAGTTCGGGAACTGGTCGCCCGTGCGGCTGGGGATCGTGTTGTAGCGCAGCTCGCTGATGCCCTCGTTCTCGGCCGGGCCGAGGTAGTAACGCGTCCCGTAGCCCTCGTAGTTGAGGACGAGCGCCGGGCCCTCGCCCGCGAGCTGCTCGCCGAGCTCGCGCAGCTCGACGAGCTCGTCGCGGGGCGCGATGTAGACGTCGCGCGCGACGAGCCACGAGGACGCGAGGCAGCCACCGGCGAGGATGAGGCCGCCGAGCCCGGCGACGAACCGCCACTCACCCTCCGCGGCGAGCAGCGCCGCGACGCCCGCGGTCAGCAGGGCCGGCGCCGTGATCGCCAGCACCTTCGCGTCGATCCAGGGGGCGCCGACCGCGAGGATGACCGCACCGGCGATCACCGTCACGCCGACCAGCGACGGCAGCAGCCAGGCGCGCCGGCGGATGGCGAGCGCGACACCGATGACGCAGGCGAGCAGGCAGAGCAGCGCCAGGAACACCGCCGGGAAGCGCGGGTCGGGCGGGATGCGGAAGTCGCCGGCGGGCCACAGCCCCGCGCCCTGGAGGAGCTCGAGCGGCTGGAACAGCTTGCCGATGTCCTCCTGCGCGACCGGGGCGCCGTGCTGCGTCTGGTCGGCGTTGCGCTCGAGCACGACCCACGCCGGGATCGCGGCGACGGCGAGAACGGCGCCCGCGCCGGCGTAGGCCGCGGCGACACGGGCGAGCGCCTCGCGCCGCACCAGCGCCACGATCGCGCCGGCGGCGAGACCGGCGGCCGACCACAGGATGCCGCCGATCCCGTACGCGTTGACGATCGTTCCCGCCACGAGACCGGCAAGCAGGACGACGCGCCAGGAAGGTGGGGGTGAAGTCGCGAGGCCGACGAGCGCGACGATCAGCGCCGCCGCGGCGATCTCCTTGATCGAGCCCCACTCCGCGTAGCCGTAGAAGAGAGACGCCTGGACGCCGGCCACGGCCGCGACGCACGCTGCCCAGTCCCGGCGGACGAGCTCGCGCGCGCAGCCGTACAGGCCGAGCGCCGTCAGCGCCACGTAGACGCCGATGGTCGGCTGGTAGACGTTCGCGTAGTCCTGGCCCGTGAGCTTCGCGGTGACGCCGACCGGGGTGAAGGTCCCGATCGGATAGCCCTGGTCGAGCCAGTTGACGAGGTCGAGCTGGAACGTCGAGGGCGGCACCATCGAGATGTCGCGCCCGTGCTCCATGAAGTGCGCGATCAGTCCCAGCCAGATCGCCGAGTCGTCGAGCTTGATGTATCCCGCGATCGACGCCTGGCCGGAGAGCAGAGACGGCCCGGCGACCAGCGCGTAGCCGGCCAGGCCCGCCGCGAACGCCCACGGGAACGCGCGGCGCAGCCGCTCGTCACGCCACGGGCGGGCGGCCGCGAAGCCCGCGAGCGCGGCGAACAGGCACACCCAGGGGGCGAACTCGGCCGACCACTCGCCGATCGTGGTCAGGCCGGCGAGGACGATCAGCCCGGCCAGCCCGAGCGCGGGCAGGAACGGGCCCGGGACGCGCGTCCCCGCCAAAGCCTCGAGCGCCAGGCCGATTCCCGTGCACAGGAGCACGAGCACCATCGGCGCGAGGAGCCAGCCACCGGCCACCGACATCAGTGGTCCCTCTCCCGGCCACCCGCCGGTTGTGCCGGGCGCCGATCACCGCCTGGCCGTGTCCTCAACCCTCGATGTGCCAGAGGCACACCTTCGGGTCTGCGTTCTTGCCAGCCGGCGCCGGCATCCCCGCACAACCGCCGCATGACCGGGAGAAGAACCACGCGCGCAACCTACCGGCGCCACGCCCAGAGCATCCCGGTCCCCGGCGCCGCGCCATGGACGAACGCGACCCGCTCGACGGCGAAACCGGCGGCGAGCAGGCGCTCCGCGGCGGTGCCCGGCGGATCCGGCCCGGCGCCGCGCGGGTGGATCTCCAGCGCCACCGTGCGTGCCGCCAGCGCCGGCAGCCGCGCATCGCGGAGCAGCTCCCACTCGCTGCCCTCGATGTCGATCTTGAGCAGGTCGGGCCGCTCGCGGTCGCACAGCGCGAAGGCGTCGACCGCCGGGACGCGCGTCCCGCCGCTCGCGACGACGTGCGCCATCGAGAACCCACCGGGCGAGAGCTCGACCGTCCCGTCGCTCGCTGCCGCCGCGGCGGCCACGACCTCCCATGCGCCGCCGGACCGCGCCGCCGCGTCTCGCAGCACGGCGAGGTTGTCCGGATCGGGCTCGACGCACACGACGCGCGCCCCCGGCCACCGCGCCGAGAACCAGGCGGCGCTGTGCCCGATGTTGGCGCCCAGGTCGATCACCACCGGCGGTCGTCCCAGGCCGTCGAGCAGGGCCGCGACCGGGGCGGGGGGAGCGACCGCGTCCTGGAGCAGGATCTGGTCGAGCGTCTCGGCGTCGGGGGTGCCGTGGCGCAGCGCCAGCGGCGCACCGGGTGCCCCGCGCACCGTGTAGCGGCCGAGGCGCGCGCCGCCGCCGAGCTCGTGCACGAGGAAGCGCAGCGGCGCGCTGGTCCGGCGCGCGCGCTGCCACGCGGGCTTGACCGGCGCGATCCGCGGGTGCGCCACGACGCGGCGGTAGAGGCTCACGGCCTGACCGCCAGCATCAGCAGCTCCTCGGCGCGCGCCGGGTCGCGCTGCGCGCCCAGGTCCGAGCGCAGCGCGTCGAGCAGACCGCCGCCGCTGCGGCGCATGGTCACCAGCGAGGGCGAGGAGGGGCGCAGAACCCGGGCGTCGCCGAAGCCGGCCCGCACCAGCGCGGTGGCGAGCGCGGGCGCGTCGAAGAGCACCAGGTGCCGCGGGGGGTCGAGGTGCAGCCAGCGGGCGCCGAAGCGGCGGTGCCCCCACGCGCCGAGGTTCGGCGTCGCCAGCCACACGCGCCCGCCCGGGCGCAGCAGGTCGTGCGCGGCGCGCAGCACGGCCACCGGGTCGGGTACGTGCTCGATCGAGTGCGACAGCGTGACGGCCGCGAACGCGGCGGGCTCGCGCTGCGCGCGCTCCGCGATCGACTCCGTGGTCAGGTCGAGGCCGGCGTGGCGCCCGGCGGCCACGGCCGCGGCGTCGGGGTCGATGCCGCTTGCCTCCCAGCCGGCCAGACCGGCCTCGGCGACGAACAGCCCGTTGCCGCAGCCGACGTCGAGCAGCCGGCCGCCGGGCGGCAGCGACCGCACGCTGCGCTCCGCCATCGCCGCGAGCGGCGGGACGAGCCGGCCGGCCAGCCTGCCCACCGGCGACGCGGGCTCCAGCGCATAACCGAGCCTGGCGTTGAGGTGGGCGTTGCGCCCGGCGCGCAGCGCCCGCGGCGGCGACGCCGTCCGCGGCGGCTCGTGCGTGTAGTAGCCCTCGCCGTAGAGAGCGGGGATCTCGTCGTCGGCGGGCCGCGGGTTCAGCCGCGCCGTGCCGCAGCCCGTGCAGCGCACCAGCCGCCACCGGCCCGCGAGGCCGTCGTGCAGCGTCTCGCTCGGCTCAGCGCCGCAGACCGCGCACGACGGGACGGGGACGGCGGCGATCGCTGCCATAGAGTCGCCGAGCCTATGACCGACTTCGCCGTCGTCGTGGTCAACCACGGGACGCCGGAGCTGACGATCCGCTGCGTCGAGGCGGCGCGCCGCGATGAGCCCGCCGAGGTCCTCGTCGTCGACAACGCGTCACCGGACGACTCCGTCGCGCGCATCCGCGGCGCGGGGATCGAGGTGCTCGACCGGCCCGTCAACGACGGCTTCGCCGCCGGGGTCAACGCCGGGATGGCGGCCACCGCCGCGCCGTTCGCGGTCGTGCTGAACCCGGACACCGAGCCGCGTCCGGGCGCGCTGCGCACGCTGGCCGCACATCTGGAGCGCCGGCCCGCCGCCGGTGTGGCCGCGCCGCGGCTGGTCTACCCCGACGGCACGCCGCAGCCGAGCGCCTACCGCCGCTTCCCGGGACTGGGGATGCTGACGCTCGACCTGTGCCTGCCGCTGGGATACCTGGCGATGGCGGTGCCGGCCCTGGATCCGTATCGCGTGCCGCCGGCGCGCTGGCGCGACGGGCTCGGGGTGGCACACGTGACCGGCGCCGCGCTGGCGCTGCGCCGGGTCGCCTACGCGGCCGCGGGGCCACTGGACGAGGGCTTCTTCCTCTACCTCGAGGAGACCGAGTGGCAGCAGCGCGTGCGCGCCGCCGGCTTCGCCGTGGAGGTCGTGCCGTCCGCCGAGGTCGTCCACGCCGTGCGCGGCGGCGGCGAGGCAGCGCTGGTGCCCTCGCCGCACTTCCTGGCCTCGATGCGGCGCTACCTGCGCCGCCGCGGCACTCCGGACCTGCTGATCCGCGCGGCGATCGACGGGTCCCTGCTGGCTTCGCGCGTGGCCGCGCGGGCCGAGTGGCTCCTGCCGCCCGACCGCCGCACCGGCGGGGCGCGGGCGCGGGCCTACGACGAGCTGTGGCGCCGGCGGTGAACGTCGGCGTCGTCCATCACCTGCCCGCCGCGGGCGGCGCGCCGCGCGTCCTGGCGGAGTGGATCGCGCGCCGGCCCGGGCACGACATCACCGTCTACACGCGCATGCCGGAGACCGAGAACCCGCTGATCTCCCTGCCCGATCGCGTGACGGTGAACCGGTTCCCGCTGCCGGAGCCGGCCGGGCGGATCGGCCGCCTGCGCGCGCTGCGGGCGCTACCCGAGCGCGGGCGCGAGCTGGCGGACGAGGTCGACGCCGCCGGCCACGACGTCGTGTTCGCGTTTCCCTCCGTGCACGTGCAGAGCCACGAGGTGCTGCCGCATCTGCGCACCCCGACGCTCGCCTACGCGCCGGAGCCGCTGCGGGCGGCCCACGAGCCGATGCCGCGGTTCGGGCCGCGCCCGTCGCTGCGCGAGCGGCTCGTCGGCGCCGGCCTCGACCCCTACGAGCGACTGCGCCGGTCGCTCGACCTGGGTCACCTCCCGCATGCCGATCGCGTCGTCACCCATTCGCGCTACTCCGCGGGCGAGCTGCGCCGCGTCTACGGCGTCGACGCGGAGGTCGTCCCGCTCGGCGTCGACGCCGCGGCCTTCGACCTCCCCGAGGTCGAGCGCAGCGGGGTGCTGTCGGTCGGCGCGCTGCATCCACTCAAGGGCCACGACTTCGTCATCGAGGCGCTGGCCACGGTGCCGGCGGGCACGCGGCCGCCGCTGACCATCGTCGGCGACCGCGGGATGCTGGCGGACCCGCTGCGCCGGCTGGCCCAGCGGCGGAGCGTACGGCTCGAGCTGCTCCAGGCGCTCCCGTTCGCCGAGCTGGTCGCGCGCTACCGATCCGCTGCCGTGGTCGCTTGCGGCATGGTGCGAGAGCCGTTCGGGCTGGTGACGCTCGAGGGCATGGCGGCGGGGGCGCCGGTGGTGGCGGTCGCCGAGGGGGGCTTCACGGAGACGGTCGACGACGGTCGCACCGGTCTGCTCACCGCGCGCGACCCGCAGGCCTTCGGTGCCGCGGTCGCGCGCGTGCTCGCGGACGGCGAGCTGGCCCGGCGCCTCGCCGCTGCCGGGCGCCGAGAAGCCAGCGACGTGTGGACGTGGGAGCGCACGGCGGCGGGCTACGACGGCCTGCTCGCACAGCTTGCAGGGCTATCGTGAGTGCGCTCTCGTGAGCACCGTCGAGCACCCGGCGGAGCAGTCCGCTCCGACCTCCGCGCCACACCCGAAGGTGTCGGTCGTGATCCCCTGCCTCAACGAGGCGGAGAACATCGCGGAGTGCGTCACGCGCGCCCGCGACGCGATGCACGGCGCGGGGATCGACGGCGAGGTCGTCGTCTGCGACAACAACTCCACCGACGGGTCGGGCGAGCTGGCGACCCGCGCCGGCGCGCACGTCGTGCTCGAGGAGCGCCCCGGCTACGGCAGCGCGTACCTGGCGGGCTTCGCCGCGGCACGCGGCGAGTACATCGTCATGGCCGACGCCGACCTCACGTACGACTTCGCGGAGATCCCGCGGTTCGTGGCCGAGCTCGACAAGGGCGCCCAGCTCGTGATGGGCGACCGCATGGACAACATTCACCCAGGCGCGATGCCGTGGCTGCACCGCTACGTCGGCAACCCCGTCCTCACCGGCATCCTCAACGTCTTCTTCAAGACCGGGGTCTCGGACGCGCACTGCGGCATGCGTGGCTTCCGCCGCGACATCCTGCCGATCCTCGACCTGCGCACCACCGGCATGGAGTTCGCCTCGGAGATGGTCATCCGCGCCGCCAAGGAGAAGCTGCGGATCGCCGAGTTCCCGATCGAGTACCACCCGCGCGGCGGCGAGTCGAAGCTGTCGAGCTTCCGCGACGGCTGGCGGCACCTGCGCTTTCTGCTCGTCCACAGCCCCACGCACCTGTTCATGGTGCCCGGCGTCGTGATGGCCGCCCTCGGTGTGGTGGTGGCGCTGACCGTGATCCTTCAGATCGACGTGTTCGGCCGCCAGTGGGACCTGCACACGATGGTCGCGGGCGCTCTGCTGATGATCGTCGGGGTACAGGTCGTGGCGCTCGGGCTGTGCGCCCACGCCTACGGCTCCTACTTCCTCGGTGAGCGCGACCCCTGGTTCGACCGCATGCGCGGACGCTTCCGGCTCGAGCACGGGCTTTTGGCCGGGGGCGCGATCCTGCTCGTCGGCCTCGTGCTCGGCGCGGTCATCGCGATCACGTGGATCGACCGCGGCTTCGGGCAGCTCTCCGAGGAACGGCTCGCCGTGCTTGCGGCGGCGCTGGTGATCGTCGGGCTGCAGGTCTTCTTCAGCTCCTTCCTGCTCAGCATCCTCGGCCTGCGCCGCGAGAAGTGACCGGCGGCGGCCGCGTGGCGAGCCTCGTGCTCGCCGCGCTGTTCGTCGTCGCGGGCGCGCTCGCCCAGCTGCTGCATGCCGCGCCGCGGCTGAGCGGTTCCAACGACGTCGAGCCACAGCAGTACGTCGTCACCGCTCCCGCGGCCGCCGGCATGTGCCAGCACGGAGAGACGTGGTTCGCGGACACCGCGCGGCTGCGCATGACCATCGGCACGTACGGCCGCCGGAGCGGACGCCTCGAGGTCAGTGTGCGCGACGGGGCCCGGACCGTGGCCCGCGGCACGCTGGAGCCGGGCTGGGACGAGGGTGTCGTGGACGTCGCGATGACGCCGGCGCTGGAGCGCCCCGTCGCCGGCGCCACCGTCTGCGTGGAGGCGGCGATGCCGGGGCGCCTCGCCTTCGGCGGCGAGGAGGCGCGCGAGCAAGTGGGGGCCGTGGTGGACGGCGAGCCGCGCGACGGGCGGGTGTCACTGGTCTCGTACGCCGCCGGCCGCGCCTCGCTGCTCGACCTCGCCGGCGCGATCGGGAAGCGGTACGGCCATGGCAGCGCCGACTGGCTCGGCGGCTGGGCGCTCCTGCTCGCCGCCGCGCTCGCCCTGGCGGGATTCGCGGCCGCGGTGCGTGCGCTGCTGGTGCAGCGCGCGCGCTGGATCGTGGTGACGACGCTTGCGCTCGGCGCGGCCTGGGCGCTGGTCACGCCGACGTTCATGGTCCCGGACGAGATCTCCCACTACGGCTACGTCCAGGCCGTGGTCGAGACGGGGGAGCTGCCGCTCGACGACGCCGGCCCGGCGTTCTCCGAGCGCCACAACGCCGTGCTGGCCGGGACCCAGTTCTTCGACGTGATCGGGCCGGGGACGTCGCGACCGCCGTGGACCGCCGCCGAGGAGGCGGCGCTGCGAGCGGCGGAGCGCAGCGGCGGCTCGCGGGTGACGCGCGACGCGAGCTCGGCAAGCGGCAACCCGCCCCTGTACTACCTGGCGGTGGCGCCGGTGTACGCCGCCACGCGTGCCGCGAGCCCGCTGACGCAGCTGCTGCCGATGCGACTGGCCTCCGTGCTGCTGGCCGGGCTGACGGTCTTCCTCGTGTTCGGCTTCCTGCGCGAGCTGCTGCCCGGACGGCCGCTGCTGTGGACCGTGGGCGCCCTCGCGGTGGCGTTGCAGCCCCTGTTCGGATTCGTGAGCGCGGGCGTCAACCCCGACGCCGCGCTGTTCGCGGCCTCCGCCGGCACGCTGTGGGGGATCGCGGTCGTGCTCCGCCGTGGGGCGACCATGCGATCGGTCGTCTGGCTCGGCATCGCGATCGCCGCGGGCACGCTGACCAAGCCGCTGTTCCTGGCCCTGGTGCCCGCGGGCCTGCTGGCGCTGGCGTTCGCTGCGCTGCGGGCCGACCGCGACGGCCTCAAGCTCCTTGGCGCCGGCGCGGCGGTCGCGCTGCTGCCGGCGATCGCCTACTCGCTGATCGGCGGCGCTGCTTTTGACCACGCCTACTTCGCCGGCGGCTCGCCGGCCGTCACCGGCGGCGTGGCCGCCGCGGCAGAGGGTCTGCGCGCGGAGCTCGGCTACATCTGGCAGCTCTACCTGCCGCGCCTGCCGATCATGAACGACCGCTTCCCCGGCGATCTGCCGCTGCGCGCGATCTGGTTCGACGGGTTCATCGGGCGCTTCGGGTGGCTCGACTACGGGTTCCCCCGCTGGGTCACCGGCGCCGCGCTGTGGGTGGCCTACGCGGTGCTCGCCCTTGCGGCCGCAGCGCTCGTTCAGGCGCGCGCCCGGCTGCGCGAGCGCTGGCGCGAGCTGGCGTGCTGGGCGCTGGCGCTCGTCGCCCTGCTTGCCGCGATCGGGACCCAGCAGTACGACGCGTTCTCCGCGCGGGCACCGGAGTTCACGCAGGCGCGCTACCTGCTGCCGCTGCTCGCTCTCTACGGCGCTCTCATCGCCGTGGCGGTGTCCGGGGCCCGGCGCTGGGCGCAGCACGTGGCCGTGGCGGTGGTCGCGCTCGCAGCCCTGCACTCCGCGTCGGCGCTGATCCTCACCGTCGCGCGCTACTACGCATGAGCGTCTCGGTCGCGGTCCCGACCCTCAACGGAGCCGAGGCGCTCGAGCGCACCCTGGCCGCTGTGCGGGCGCAGGCGCCCGCGGAGATCGTCGTGCTCGACTCCGAGTCGACCGACGCGACCCGCGCGGTCGCCGAGCGCTTCGGCGCGCACGTGCACCTGATCGCGCGCGCCGAGTTCGGCCACGGCCGCGGGCGCAACCGGCTGATGGAACTGGCCACGGGCGACCGCGTCGCGTTCCTGACCCAGGACGCGGTCCCCGCCGGCGACGGATGGCTCGCGGCGCTGCTCGAGCCCGGCGAGGCGCTGACCTACGGCCCCTACGTCGCTCCCGCCGGCGCCCCGGCGTCGCTGCGGCGCGAGTACGACGAGTGGTTCGCGCGCGAGCCGCGCGTGTACCGGCTGGCCGACCTACCCGACCCGCCGATGCCCGGTTGGCCGACCTTCGTCTCGTCGGCGAACATGTGCCTGGCGCGGCGCGCCTGGAACGCGGTGCCGTTTCGCGACGTCCCCTACGCCGAGGACCAGCAGCTCGGGCTCGACCTGCTGCGCGCCGGGTTCGCGAAGGCCTACGTCCCCGCGGCCGCGGTGGTGCACGGCCACGAGTACGCGCCGGGCGAGCGCCTGCGCCGCTGGTTCGACGAGTTCCGCGCCCTGCACGACGTCTACGGCTGGACGGCGCCGGCATCCCCGCGCGTCATCGCTGGGACGATTCGCGCAGAGGTGCGCAAGGACCGCGCGTACGGGGCGGATACCGGCGACGCGCTGCGCTGGCACGCGGCGCGAGCGCTCGCCGCGGCGCTCGGCACGCGAGCGGATGGGTTGCCGCGGGAGCTCCGGCGCCGCCTCTCTCTGGACCGACGCATCTAGGCGCCGACGGAGGGAGAGCGGAGCGCCGCGGGCACGATTGGAGGGGGCAACACCCCTGTGATCGCTCACGGCGCGGCCGGACGCGCGCCCTCACCGATGCGGTTGGCTGGCGCCCGCGCAGCGCGCGACGTGGCACCATCCGAAGCGTGAGGAGCCTGTTGCTCGCCGTCGTCGCACTGGCGCTCGCGCCCGCGGCGGCCGCCGCCCAGACCCCGCCGCCGATCGACGTCCCCAAGCTCGGCGGCTTCTACGCCGTGCTCGCACAGGGCGAGGGCTCGACGGTCACGGCCACCGCCCTCGCGGCCTACCAGCTCGGCACGATGCCGCCGCACTTCACCGATCAGCAGCCGCTGTACGCCGGCGTCATGCCGCGCGCCTCGTCGCTGACCGAAGCCGACATCCCGCGCTACTACAAGGACGCCACCTTCGGGTCGATGCCCGGGGGCGTCGAGTCGGTGAGCACGCCGCGGCCGGGCGTGCAGATCTTCCGCGACGCCGCGTTCGGGATGGCCCACGTGTACGGGCAGACGCGCGCGGACGTCATGTTCGGCGCCGGGTACGCCACCGCGCAGGAGCGGCTGTTCCTGATGGACGCGCTGCGCCGCACGGCCAAGGGCACGCTCGCCGGGCTGACCGGCGCGGGCGCGGCGGGCGGGGACGCCGAGCAGCTCACCGACCAGGACTTCTCCGACGCCGAGCTCACCAAGCAGTTCGACGCGCTGCCCCAGCGGTTCGGTGCGGAGGGAGCACGCGGACGCCAGGACATCCTCGACTACATCGCCGGCATCAACCAGCGCATCGACGAGGTGCGCGCCGACCCGACGCAGATGCCGGCGGAGTACGCGGCGCTGGGTGCGATGCCGGAGCCGTGGACGGTGTCCGACACCGCCGCCATGGCCGTCCTGCTCGTCACGCAGTTCACGGTCTCCAACGGCGGCGAGGAGGTCAACGCCGGGCTACGGCAGGCGTTCCGTCAGCGCTTCGGCAGGCGCTGGCGCGGGCCGTTCCGCGACCTGCGCGAGGCCGAGGACCCGGAGGCGCTCGTCGTCGCCAAGCGCCGATTCGACTCCGACCGCACCGGCCGCGTGCGCCGCGCTCTCAACGCGATCCCCGACGCCGGGTCGATCCAGCGCCGCAACCCGCAGATTTCACCCCCACCCACCCCGGGGGCGGAGGAGCAGGCGGCCATCCGCGCTCGCCTGCCGGCATGGGTGCGAGCCGTGCAGGACCTCAAGTCGCGGATACCCCACCACGCCTCGAACGCCGTGCTGGTGACGGCGAAGCTGTCGGCCGACGGCACGCCGCTGGCCGCGACGGGCCCGCAGGTCGACTACTACTCGCCGCAGATCTTCGCCGAGCTCGAGCTGCACGGCGGCGGCATCGACTCGTGGGGCGTCACGTTCCCCGGCGCGAGCCCCTACCCGCTGATCGGGCACGGCATCGACTTCTCCTGGAGCGGGACGAGCGCCAACGGGGACAACCAGGACACGTTCGTGGAGAAGCTGTGCGAGCCCAACGGGGCGACGCCGAGCCGCACGAGCATGCACTACCTCTACAAGGGCGAGTGCATCCCGTTCGTCTCGCGCGACCAGTCGGTGACGACGCCGGTGTCGCCGATCGACCCGACGCCGCCGCAGACGATCACCCATCGAACGCTGCGCTCGGTGCACGGGCCCGTCTTCGCGACGGCGACGGTCGGCGGCGCTCCGGTCGCGCTGACGAAGGCCAAGGGCGTCAACTTCCACGAGCTCGACGCGCTGGTGCCGTTCATGCGCATCGCCGAGAACCGCGTGCGCAACGCCCGCGAGTTCCGGCGCGCGTTCAGCGTCTTCCCCGGGACCGAGAACTGGTTCTACAACGACGACCGCAGCGTCACGTTCCAGCAGTCGGGCAACTACCCGCTGCACGCGCGCCATTCGGATGTCGACCTGCCGTTCTGGGGCGACGGGCGCGCCGACTGGCGCGGGTTCGACCCGGAGACCTACACCTTCCGCAAGCTGCCCGACCGCCGGCGGCCGACCGCGCTCGACCCGCGCGACGGGTTCATCATCTCGTGGAACAACAAGGAGGCCCGCGGCTGGCGCAAGGGGCCGCGCGAGTGGTCCGACGGCCCGGTCCACCGCGCCGGGATCCTGCGGGACCGCCTGCTGGCGGAGAAGCGCCGGGGCGGCGGCAAGGTGGACTTCGCGGCGCTCGCGCGTGCCGCCAACACCGCAGCCACTACCGACCTGCGCGCGTCGGCGCTGCTGCCGTGGCTGCTGCGCGTCGTGCGCAACCCCACGGCGGCCAACGAACCCCACATCGCCCGGCTGCGGGCCTGGCGCCGCTCGGGTGGCCAGCGCCTCGACGCCAACGGCGACAACGCCTACGACCACAGCGCGGCGGTCGCGCTGATGGACGCGTGGTGGCCGCGGCTCGTGCGCGGCATCTTCGAGGACGACCTGGGCAAGGACCTCTTCGACCGAGTGGAGGACGAGGTGCTCGGGCTCGGGGGCTTCGGCTGGGACTGGGCGACGCACGTCCAGAAGGACCTGCGCGCGGTGCTCGGCCGGCGCGTGCGCGGCCGCTACTCGCGGTTGTACTGCGGGCGCGACCGCGCCGCCTGTCGCACCGTGCTGCTGACGGCGCTCGACGCGGCGATCGCTGACCAGACGGCCAAGCGCGGGAACGACCCGTCGGCCTGGCGCGTCCCGGCCACGTGCGAGACCGGCCAGGGCGCCTGCGACCAGATCGAGCCCAACACCGCCGGCGCCGTCGACACTCCGCCGTTTCCGTGGCAGAACCGCGGGACCTACCATCAGGTGGTCAAGGTACGCGGGCATCGATGAAGGGTCTGATCGCAATCATCGCCGCCGCCGCGCTGGCCGCGCCGGCGTCAGCGGCGGGGCCGCAGAAGCGGCTGGACGCCGCCCGCGCGAAGTGGGCGGATGGCGAGTTCCGCCACTACCGCTTCCACCTCGAGGTGTTCCGCTTCCGGGCCAACGATGCCTACGACCTCGTCGTGCGCAGGCGCAAGCCGGTCGACCCGCCGCGGGAGATCGCCGACGTCAGCACCGTCCCGCGCCTGTTCCGCGAGATCCAGCGCGCGCTCGATGCCGACTACGCGAAGGTCGAGGTCAGCTACGGCAGGACCGGGTTCCCGCGCCGCGTGTTCTTCGACCAGTCCGAGCGGCTCGTCGATGACACCATCAGCTACGTCGCCTCGCGCCTGCGGCGCGGCTAGAGATCCGTGACCACGAGGCCGGGCAGGCGCTCGGCGAGCGCCTCGGCGAGCGCGCTCCGGTGGCAGTCGGCCGGATCGGCCTCGAGGCACATCAGGGCCGTGCGCGGCCCGTGCGGCAGCTCCGCGGCGAGGGCGTCGAGCGCCGCCGTCTCGCGCGTCTCGACGTGGGCGCGGAACGCTCTCCGCCCCTCGGCGACGCGGTTGTGTTTGAAGAGCCAGCGGATGTCGGCCGGCGTGCCCAGCGCGCGGCGGTGCTCGTAGGCGATCCCGCGCTCGGCCAGCGCCTCTCCCAGGCGCGTCTTCGACATCCCCGGCCGGCGCGACTGCGGCCGGTAGCGGACGTCGATCAACCGCTCGATCCGAGCGGCCTCGAGCTCCGCGAACAGCGCCTCCGGCAGCAGCCGCTCGTACCCGATCGTCCACAGCCGCGGCACCACTGTCACGCTAGCTTCGAGCCGTGACCCGCCTTCAGGCCCATCTGCGCTTCCTGCGCAGGCTGTTCTCCGGGCTGCCCAAGCGCGCGTGGCTGACGCTGCGCTACGTGGGCGTCCGCGAGACCGTGTACCGGCTGGTCACCTTCCCCCTGCGGCTGACGCCGCTCGGGCCGCGGCTCGGGCTGGTGGCCCGCGCGGGCGACGCCGAGCGCCCCGGCGCGCGCGTGGTGCGCGCAGCACGGGCGGCCGGTCGCGGTCGTGATCCCCTCGTACGGCCCGGCGAAGCTGGCGCTCAAGGCGGCGCGCTCGGTCAAGCAGACGAGCGCCGCGCGGGTGATCGTGGCCGACGACGGGTCGCCGGCGGCGGAGGTCGACAGGCTGAGGGCCTCGCCGCACGTCGACGAGGTCGTCGCCGGTGAGAACGCCGGCTTCGCCGCCAACTGCAATCGCGGGCTGCGGCTCGTCAGACCTGATGAGGACGCCGTCCTGCTCAACTCCGACGTCGTCGCGCTGCCGGGCTGGCTCGAGGTCCTCCAGCACGCCGCCTACGTCGCGGGCGGTGAGGACGTCGGCATCACCGGCGCGAAGCTGCTCTATCCCGACGACACGATCCAGTTCGCGGGGGCGGTGCGCAACCCGAACGCGCCGGAGTGGTTCGACCACCGGTATCGCTTCCGCCGCGCCGACGATCCGGCGTCGGAGATCATGTCGCCCACGCTCGCAGTCACCGGCGCGTGCATGTACATCACACGCGCGACGCGCGACGCGCTGGGGGAGCTCGACGAGGGCTACGGCATGGCCTATGAGGACGTCGACTACTGCCTGCGCGCGTGGGACTCGGGGCGCCGCGTCGTCTATGCGCCGGCGGCGCAGCTCGTCCACCACGAGTCAAAGACGCGCGGGCTCGACGCCCAGGGCCGGCGCGAGCTCGACAGCCAGGCGCTCTTCTGGGAGCGCTGGGGCGACTGGTTCGACCGCCGCGAGACGCGCGCGGCGGACGGCGGCGCGCGCATCGTCTACGTGACGCAGGACCTCGGCGTCGGTGGCGGGCACCGGGTGATCTTCGAGCACCTCAACGGGTTGCTGGACCGCGGCCACCATCCGGAGCTGTGGACGCTCGTGGAGGGCCCGCCCGACTGGTACGACCTGCGCGTCCCGATCCGCGCCTTCGCCTCCTACGAGGAGCTCGGTCGCGCGCTGGCGCCGCTCGACGCGATCAAGGTCGCGACGTGGTGGGAGACCGCTCCGTACGTCTGGGAGGCCGGGCTCGTGCGCGGCGTGCCCGTCTACTTCGTGCAGGACATCGAGACGAGCTACTACGACAACCGGGACCACCACGCCGCGGTGCTGGCGACCTACCGCCCCGAGTTCAGCTACCTGACCACCTCGCGCTGGGTCTTCGAGCACCTCGTGCGCCTCGCCCCCAGCGCGACCGTCGTCTCGCCCGGAGTGGACCTCGGCCGCTGGCACGAGCTCCCCGGCGCCGCCCGCGCCGAGCGCGCGATCCTCGCGCTGGGCCGCGGCAACCCGCTCAAGAACTTCCCTCTCACGCGCGCGGCCTACGGGAAGCTGCGCGAGCCGCGTCCGGAGCTGTGGTTGTTCGGCATCGAGCCCGACGTCGCCGCCGGGATGGGCGAGGGAGTCACCTACCACGAGCTGCCCTCCGACGAAGAGGTGAACCGCCTGCTGAACACCTGCACCGCGTTCCTGCAGACGTCGCGCCACGAGGGCTTCTGCCTGCCCGTGCTCGAGGCGATGGCCGCGGGCGCGCCGGTGGTGTGCACCGACGCCCACGGCAACCGCGACTTCTGCCGCGACGGGGTCAACTGCCTGATGCCGGAGGCGAACCCGCGCGCCGTGCGCGACGCCCTGGAGGCGGTCCTCGGTGACCCCGCGCTGCGCGAGCGGCTGCGCGCCGGCGGCCGTGAGACCGCGCAGCGCTACGCGCTCGAGGGCCGGCTCGACGAGATCGACGCCTTCTACCGCGACCTCGCGGAGCGCCGCGCCTCCGGCCGCATGCCCGAGCCGGTGGCCGGACTGAGGGAACAGTCCCCTCAGTCCGCCTAGGTGTAAGCCCAAGCACGTCGGTCACCAGCAACCGCGCCAGATTTCCGCCGGGTTCCGGTGGAAATCCAGCGCGCTTCGCCCTGACCGGCGGAAAGTCAGCGCGGTTGGGCACGAGTTGTACAACGTGCCTTTAGAGGTCCTCGGCGACGGCCGGCGCGGAGCGGTTGAACACGTAGAAGCCGAGCGCGAAGGTGCCGACGCCGATGGCGATCGGGATGGCCAGGAACTCCCAGCCGCCGAGCGCGGCGCCCGCCGACGGCGAGCCGGGGTCGAAGACCGAGTGGCGGATCTGCTGCACGACGGTGGCGAGGGGGGAGACCATCAGGAACTCTCGCGCCGCCTGCGGGACCATCTCGATCGTGTACAGGATCGGGGTGGCGTAGAACGCGACCTGGAGCACGACGTCCCAGATCGGCTGCACGTCGCGGTAGCGGACGAACAGCGAGGACAAGAGCATCGCCAGGCCCGTGGCGAACACGAACAGCAGCGCCAGCGCGGGGATGGCCGCAAGCCAGCTCGCCCGCACGGGCACGCCCTGCAGCGCCATGAAGATCCCGACCGCGATCGAGTTGACTGCGAGGTTCAGCGCGCCCGTGACGACCACCGACAGCGGGATCACGATCCGCGGGAAGTGGATCTTGCGCACCAGGCTCTCGCGCGTGAGCACCGCCTGCACCGCGGCCCCCGTGCAGTCCGCGAAGAACTGATAGAGCATGATGCCGGTCAGCAGCGCGCTCGCGTAGAAGGGGATGTCGTCCCCCTGGTGCAGGATCGGCACGAAGACGACGTAGAGGACGCCGAACATCGCCAGCGGCCGCATCAGCTGCCAGAAGTAGCCGAGCACGCTGCCGAAGAACTTCAGCCGGAACTCGAGGAAGGCGAGCGTCCACGTCAGGTGCATGGCTCGCGAGGGGTCGCCGGTCAGGGCGCTCGGCCCCTTGATGCGCTTCCCGCCGGCTGCGCGGATCGCGTCGACGGCGGCGCTCACGCTGCCACCTCCGCCCCGGCGGCGACGGTCATCTCGTGCTCGAGGTCGACGAGACCGCCGGTGGCGAGCGGCCCGGTGGAGACGAAGGAGCGGAAGCGGATGCGGTGGTCGCACAGCTCGAGCCCCGTCCCGCGCGTCCCCACCGCGGGCGACACGAAATAGCGGCCCGGCGCGAACACATTGCGAAAGCGCACGGTCAGCGTTGCGCGTTCGCCCGCCGCGTAGACGCCGGTGAACTCGTTGCACCAGATCGTGTTGGCCGCGAACACGGTCCGCTGCTGATCATCTTCGACCGCGATGCCGAGCGACGGATGCTCCATCGCCACGTGGAACTCGACGACCGCCTTGACGATCACGTCGGAGTGCTGCGGGACGACGTCGACGGACACCCCGTGCTCGTCCTCGAGCCACGCGTCGACCACATCCGCGCGCCCGTCGCCGCGGCGGTCTGGGTCCCCGTCGCGCGTGAGCGGGTGCGCCGCCTCGGCCACCTGGCCGCCAGAGAAGTTGAGCTCGAGATAGGAGCCGCCCACGCGCTCGGGGTCGCCGATCTCGACGATGCGCCCGCGGTCCATCAGCATCGCGCGGTGGCAGAAGCGCCGCACCGCGCCCATGTCGTGGGTGACCAGCACGATCGTGCGGCCCTCGTCGCGCAGCCGGTTGAACTCGTCGAAGCACTTCTGCTGGAACGCGGCGTCGCCGACGGCGAGCACCTCGTCGATCAGCAGGATGTCGGCGTCGACCTGGATCATCACCGCGAACGCGAGCCGGACGTGCATGCCGGACGAGTAGTTCTTCAGCTTGAGGTCCTCGAACTCGCGCAGCTCGGCGAAGTCGATGACGCGCTCGTAGCGCTCGCGCGCCTCGCCCGGGCTCAGCCCGAGCATGATCGCGTTGAGGATCACGTTGTCGCGCGCGGCGAGGTCGGGGTTGAAGCCGACGCCGAGCTCGATGAACGTGGACATGCGCCCGTTGACCCAGATCTCGCCCGCCGACGCCTGGTAGATGCCGGCGATCAGCTTCAGCAGCGTCGACTTTCCCGAGCCGTTGCGCCCGACGATGCCGAAGAACTCCCCCCGGCCCACGTCGAACGAGACGTCGCGGACCGCCTCGAACGAATCGAAGGTGCGGCGCTTGAGCGGATGCAGCGCCCGCTCCTTGAAGGTGTGCATCTGCTCGTGCGGACGGCGAAACGCCTTGGAAACGCCGTCCACAACCAGCGCGGGCTCGCGGGCCATGGCCCGTAGGATCGTAGCCCTGGCGTGACACGGATCAGCGTCGTCATCTGCACGTACAACCGCGCCGAGAGCCTGCGCGTCACCCTCGACGCACTGCGGTGGCAGACCCACCCGGACTTCGAGGTGGTGGTGGTCAACGGGCCCTCGGACGACGGCACCGCCGCGCTGCTGCGCGAGCGTGCGGACGCCGTGCGCGTCGTCGAGACGCAGCTGCGGCGCCTGTGCGTCTCGCGCAACCTCGGCATCGCCGCGGCGGCAGGGGACGTGATCGCGTTCGTCGACGACGACGCCGTCCCCGAGCCCCGCTGGCTCGCCGATCTCGCCGCCGCCTACGAGGATCCCGAGGTCGGCGGCGCCGGCGGCCTCACGCTGGACGCCACCGGCGTGCGCACGCAGTACCGCTACTCGGTCTGCTCGCGGCTCGGGCACCCGGACTTCGACCGGCGGCCGCCGCTGGACGAGTACAACCGCCCCGGAGCCGACCCGTTCCTGTACATGCAGGGCACCAACTGCTCCTTCCGCCGCACCGTGCTGCAGCAGGTCGGCGGTTTCGACGAGGACATCGTCTCCGTGTACGACGAGTCCGAGGTGTGCTCGCGCGTGCTCGACGCCGGCCACCGGCTGGCGGCGCTCGAGAGCGCGGTCGTCCACCACCACACGCTGCCGTCGCACGTGCGCGACGAGCAGGGCATGAAGGACCCGTCGCTGTGGATCAAGGACCACACGCACTTCGCGCTGCGCGTCGGGCGCGGCTACGCGTCGCAGGCGAACATCCTCGCCTCGGTCACCGGCTTCGTCTCGGAGGTCAAGCAGGCGAGCGCGGCCGCGCGCGAGAACGGGGAGATCTCCTGGGCCGAGCTCGAGACCCTGCATGCACGCGTGGACGAGGCGTTCGCGCTCGGGCTCGACACCGGCCTGGCCTCGACGCGCCACGGCGCCGACATCCCCGCGCCTGAGCCGGCGGCATTCCGCCCCTATCCGCGGGAGCTCGGCGACCGCCGCCTCACGGTCTGCTTCGTCTCCGTCGATTACCCGCCGCGGCCGCTGGGCGGGATCGCCCGCTACACGCAGGACCTGGCGCGCGGGTTCGCGGCCGCCGGGCACGAGGCCCACGTCGTCACGCGCGGCGACGAGCCCGACGAGCGCACCAGCTTCGAGGACGGGGTGTGGGTGCATCGCGTGCCTGTCGCCGACCGCTTCACGCCCGAGATCCACGGGCATCCGCTGAAGGTGCCGCTCGATCACATCGCGGCGATGCACGGCGCGGTGCGCCGCGTCGCGGCGCGCGCGCCGGTCGACGTCGTCGCCGGCTCGCTGTGGATGGCCGAGCCGCTGCTGTGCGCGCTCGACCCCGAGCTGCGGGTGGTCGTCACCTGCAGCTCGCCGATGGTCAAGGTCGCGGCCGACCAGCCGACCGTCGCCGCCGCTGCGCTGACGCCGCACCACATCGCCCTGGAGGACGCGCTGCTGCATGTCGACGGCGCCGTGCTGGAGACCAACAGCGAGGCGAACGCGCGGTCGATCGGTGAGCTGACCGACCGGCCGCTCGAGGTGATCTTCCACGGCGTCGCCGATCGCCGCGACGCGCATCCGCGCCGCCGGGGCGACGACGGGGAGGTCGAGATCCTGTTCGTCGGGCGCCAGGAGCCGCGCAAGGGAATCGACACGCTGCTCGCGGCGGCGACGCCGCTGCTGCGCGCCGAGCCACACGTACGGCTGCGTATCTGCGGTGCCGACAACCCGTACGCCAACGGCCGCGACAACGTCTTCGTGGAGTGGGTGCAGACCCACGCGGCCGACGTGTCCGACCGCATCCGCTTCGATGGCGACGTCGCCGACGACGAGCTGTTCGGCGCCTACGCCGGTGCCGACGTGTTCTGCGGGCCGTCGCGCTACGAGTCCTTCGGGCTCGTGCACGTCGAGGCGATGATGATGGGGCTGCCGGTGATCGGATGCGACGTCGGCGGGATGCGCGAGACGATCGGCGACACCGGCGTGCTCGTCCCGCCGGGCGACGCGGAGGCACTGCGCGCGGCGCTCGAGCGCCTGGTCTCCGACGCGCAGGAGCGCGCGCGGCTCGGCGCCGCCGGGCGCGCGCGATACGAGGCCGAGTTCACCGTCGAGACCTGGGTCCGCCGTCAGGAGGAGCTCTACGAGCGTGTGCGCGAGGAGCCAGCCGGCGGGGATCCGCCGGAGCCCGCGCTGGCCGGCCTGCTCGCCCAGCTGTGCGATCTCGACCCCGAGGCCGCCGACTCCGTCGCCGCCGCACTGCTGGACCCGATGCGCTTCCCGTACGACCCCGAGCGGGCGATCCGCGAGGCCTACGCGTGCAGCGATGACGGCGACTTCGTCGACGGGGTCTACGAGGCGCTGCTGGGGCGGCGCGCCGATCCCGAGGGGCGGGCCGGCTACCTCGAGCGCCTGCGCACGGAGTCGCGTATGGACGTCGTGGCGAGGATCGCGGCATCGGACGAGGCGCAGACGCGCGGCGTGCCCGCGGGGATCGTCGCGCGCCTGCCGGCGAAGGACGTCCGCACGCTCACGCCCGAGCTGGTGGCGGCGGCGTTCCTCGACGACGCCGGATTCGTAGCGGCGCTGGATGAGCTGGTCATGGGCGGGACGGCAACCGCTGAGCAGCTCGCGCAGTGGGCGCGGACGACGCGCGCCGAGGCGGCCCGCGACGCGCTGGCTACGCCGGCGGCGCAGCGCCGCGTCGCGGCGCCGGGGGCCGTGCGCGTCGAGGAGCTGCACAGCGAGCGCGACGTCGTCGGCGCGCTGCGCGCGGCCCGCGACGACCGCGAGTTCGTCGCCTCGCTGTACCTGCTGCTGCTCGGGCGCGCGCCCGACGAGGGCGGCCTCTCCGGCTACATGCGGACGCTGGGGTCCGGCGTCTCCCGAGCGGTGATCGCGGCTGAGATCGCCGGGTCGGCGGAGGCGGTCGCGCGCGGCGTCCCGCACGACCTCGCATACCGTCTGGCGCGCGCACTGTCGCGTCCGGCGCCGGGGGCGCGCCTGAGGCGCCGCCGCCGTCCGACCGACCTCGAGCCGGTGATGCTCGAGTCGCGGCTGACGCAGGCGCTCGAGCGCGTCGCCGGCCGCTCGGGCCTCGAGTCGCGGCTGGCGGAGCTCGCGCGCGGCATCGAGGACGAGCGCACCCTCCACGAGCGCGAACGCCGCGAGCTCGAGGCGCAGCTGGCGGCGAGCCGACGCGACGCCGAGGTCGTGGCGCGCAAGTACGAGGCGCTGGCGCTCGACCTCCGCGAGCGGCTCGCCGCTACTGGGGGGCCAGGCCCCTCAGTGGCGCCCGCCGTCGGCAACGATGCCGAGGCGGCATGGGTCAAGGGGATGGGCGAGCTGCGGCTCAACATCGGCTGCGGCGAGAAGCCGCAGGACGGCTATGTCAACGTCGACTTCCGCGCGCTGCCCGGCGTCGACCTCGTCGCCGACGCCGCGGCGCTCCCGTTAGCGCCCGGCAGCGTGTCCGAGATCGCCTCGTTTCATCTCATCGAGCACTTCCGCGAGCACCACGTCGCCACCGTGCTGCTGCCGCACTGGCGCTCGCTGCTGCGCGCCGACGGGATCCTGCGCGTCGTCACGCCCAACTGGGCGGTGCTCGTCGAGCAGCTGCGGACCGGCGAACGCACGTGGCGCGAGTTCAAGACCGTCACGTTCGGTCTGCAGGACTACTCGGGCGACGACCACTTCGCGCTCTACACACCGGAGTCGCTGAGCGAGCTGCTCGAGCGCGGCGGCTTCGGCAGCATCACCGTGCTCGCCGAGCGCCGCCAGAACGGGCTGTCGCCCGAGCTCGAGATCATCGCCCGGCCGGCATGAAGAACCCGCTCCGCCATCGCCTCGGCCGCGAACTGCACCGGATCATCGACGCCCGGCTCGAGCAGGCGCGCCGGCGCTGGCTGGAGGAGCCGCAGGTGTTCGGCCCGGCGGACCAGCTGCGCATCCATCCCACCGCGGTGGTCAACGACGCGCTGTTCAACGTCTCGTCCGGGATCTGCACGGTGGAGGCGGGCGCGTTCTTCGGGCACGGCGTGCTGGTCGTGTGCGGCGACCACGACGTCAACGCCCGCGGCCAGGCGCGCAAGGATGCCTACGTGATCGGCCCGCACGGCTTCGACGTCTGGATCGGCCCGGGCGCGTGGGTGGCCAGCCGCGCGATCCTGATCGGCCCCTGCCGCATCGGGGCCGATGCCGTCGTCTGCGCTGGTGCGGTCGTGACCCACGACGTGGATCCCGGCGCGATCGTCGCCGGCGTCCCGGCACGCGTTATCCGGCGGCTGCCGCTCGACGCCGAGACCAGCGCGGGGGCGATGTGGGTGCACGCCCACGACGACGTCATCACTCCCGATCTCCTGCGCGGCGGCGTGCCCGACCCGGACATCGCGCTCGTGTCCGAGCTCGCCGCGCAGGCGGGCACAGTCGTCGACGTCGGCGCCAACGTCGGGTTCACGGCGCTGACGGCAGCGCGCGCGGGCGCGCATGTGATCGCGATCGAGCCGCATCCGGACAATGCTGAGTTGCTGCGCGCCAACGTCGATCGCAACGAGGCGGACGTCGAGGTCGTCGCGGCGGCCGCGTGGGACGCGCCGGGCACCGTCGTCCTCGCCGAGGCGACCAGCAACACCGGCGACCACCGCGCCGGCGTGCAGGTGGACGGCCGCTCCCAGCTGACGGTGCCGGCCGTGCGAATCGACGACGTCGTCGGCGGCGACGTGCGGGTCGGGCTCGTCAAGCTCGATACGCAGGCGACCGAGCACGTGGCGCTGCGCGGGGCGCGCGAGCTGCTGGCGCGCTGCCGTCCGGTCGTGCTGGCCGAGTTCTGGCCCAAGGGCGTGCGCGATCTCGGCGAGGACCCCGGCGCGGTGTTGCGCGAGTACGCGGCGCTCCGCTATCGGCGCACCGTGCTCGAGGATCCCGCGCTCGGGGCACTCGACGACGCGGAGCTGATCGAGCGGGTCCACGCACGCCCGGGGCTCGAGGGCGGCTGGGTGACGCTTCGCCTGGATCCGCTTGACTGAGGGCGATGGCAGTCGCGGACCGCATGCGCGCGGGCGAGCGCTTCACGCTCGACGAGAGGCGGTACCGGCGCATCGCCGACGCGGCGCTGTTCACCCTGACGCTGATCATCTTCACCGGCGCCGCCGTGCGGCTGACGGGGTCCGGCCTGGGCTGCCCGAACTGGCCCAAGTGCGACGCCGGCATCCTGCCGCCGCTGGGCTCGCACCAGATGATCGAGTACGGCAACCGGATGGTGACCGGCGTAGTCGGGCTGCCCGCGCTGGCCGCCGCAGTCGGCGCCTACCGGCTGCGGCCGTTCCGGCCCGAGCTCGTGCGGCCGGCGCTGATCCTCCCGGTCGGCGTGTTCGCGCAGGCGCTGATCGGCGGGCTGACCGTGCTGCTCGACCTCGAGTGGCAGGTCGTGATCGCGCACTACACGGTGTCGATCGCGCTGCTGATCGCGGGCGCGGTGCTCGTCTGGCGCGTGCGGCGCGGGGCGGGGGCCGAGAGGCCGGCGCACCCGCGCGCGACGGTGCTCGCCACGCGCGCGCTGACCGTCTTCGCCGGGCTCGTGCTCGTGGCGGGCAGCTTCGCGACCGCCGCCGGTCCGCACGCGGGCGGGCGCGGCACCGGCGACTTCGTCGACCGTTTCAACGGCGTCGCGCTGGACACGCTGATCCAGCTGCACGGGCACGCTGCCGCGGTCATGGGCGGGTGCGCGGTGCTGCTGTGGCTGTGGGTGACCTTCGTCCGGCGCGGGAGCCCGGCGCTGCGCACGGCGCTCGCGGTCGCCTGCGTCCTCACCGCCGTGCAGGGGATCCTGGGGCTGATCCAGTACCACAACGCGCTCCCGGCGGAGATCGTCTGGGCCCACGTCTCACTCGCCGCGGTGCTGTGGCTGGCGCTGGTGTTCGCGGCACTCGCCGCCGGCACTTCACAAAAGGGACGGACCCCTGAGTGAAGTGAGCTGGCAGAGCCGCCTGTTGGCGCTGGTCTTCTACTGGACGCTGCGCCCGCTCGGCATGGTCTTCGCGCGGCCGCGGTTCATCCGGGTGGTGCGGTGGTTCGTCGAGGTGCTCACGCCGCGCGCGCCGCGGGGGACGGTCGTCGAGCCCGGCCCGAAGGGCGAGTGGGTGCGGGCGCGCGGGGTCGCTCACAACGAGCGCGAGGCGATCCTCTACATCCACGGCTCCGGCTACGTCGTCTGCTCGCCTAAGACGCACCGCGGGCTGATCGCGAAGCTCTCGCGGGCCGCCGACCTGCCCGCATACGCCGTCAGATACCGGCTCGCGCCCGAGCACCCGTTCCCGGCCGCGTTCGACGACGCACTCGAGGCGTACAGGTACCTGCTCGACCGCGGTTACGAGCGGATCGTCGTAGCCGGCGACTCCGCCGGCGGGCATCTCGCGGTCTCGCTGGTGGCGGCGCTGACCGAGGCGTCACTGCCGGTGCCGGCCGGCCTGGTGCTGTTCTCGCCGCTCGTCGACCCGACCTTCGAGATGGCGGCGGCGAGGGCCCACAAGGCCCGCGACCCGATGTTCACCGCGACCGTGGCCAAGCGGATGCTCGCGCTCTACACCGGCGACAGCGACCCCGCGGACGCGCGCCTGGCCGTCATCGGTGGCGAGCCGCGCGACATGCCGCCGGTCCTGCTGCACGCGGGCGAGCGCGAGATGATGGCCGCCGACGCGCGCGCACTCGACGCCTGGTTGCGCCAGCACGGCGTCGATGTACGGACGACGATCTGGCCCGGCCAGGTGCACGTCTTCCAGCTGTTCTACGACGTCGTGCCGGAGGCGCGCCGCGCGATCGCCGAGGCCGGCGACTTCGTCCGCGCGCACGCCGGCCGGCCCGCACAGCGCAGGTGAGGGATACCGATGGCTAGAGCGCCACGGAGCGGTCGCGCCCGGCGGCCTTGGCGGCGTAGAGCGCCTGGTCGGCGCGGTCACGCAGGAGCTCGGCGGACTCGCCGTCCCATGACGCCGCGCCGATCGAGACGGTCACCTCGATGTCGCCGGCCGGCGTGCCGACCGGTCGGTTGGCGACCGCCCTGCGGATCGAGTCCGCGAGCGCCGCGGCGCCGCCCGCGTCGGTCTCCGGCATCAGCACGAGGATCTCGTCCCCGCCGATGCGCCCGGCGATGTCGGCCGTGCGCAGCCGCCCCGCGATGCGGCTCGCGACCTTGGTGAGCACCTCGTCGCCGGCGCGGTGCCCGTGGGTGTCGTTGATCTCCTTGAAGCGGTCGACGTCGAGGACCAGCGCCGACAGCGGGCGCCCGTGCCGGCGCGCGTTGGCAACCAGGCTCTCGAGCTCGTTCATGATCGCGCGGCGGTTGCGCAGACCGGTGAGCTCGTCGAACATCACCAGCCCCTCGATGTGGCGATCGTGCATCGTGAGCTGCTTGACCAACGCCTTGGTGCGCGCGGCGGCGGTGGCGCGCGCGAGCGCGTCGGCGGGATCGACCGGCGCGCGCAGGACGTCGGCCGCGCCGTGCTTGAGCGCCGAGGTGACGCTGTCGACGTCGAGCTGGTCGCCGACCATCACCACGCCGGTGGAGAGCAGTTCGGCCTGATGGTGCATGCGGTCGAGCAGCGCGATCGCGCGCGGCTCGGAAACGAGCAGCACGTCGGCCTCGGAGGCACGGCAGAGCCGGAGCGCGTCCTCGTCGTCGCGCGCCTGCTGGAGCTCCCAGCCGGCCGTGGCAAGGACCTCGGAGAGCTCACGCCGTAGCGCAGCCTCTTCGATGGCAAGAACAGCAATCACCAGTCCGTGTAACGCGGGGGTACCCTCCGTGGACAGAGCCCGCACTCAGTGGAGTACCCCATCATGAGCTTTCTCGCACGCCTGAAGAACACCCCTCTGCCGTCACCTGACAACGCGCTGCCCGGGCGCGACACGCCGCTGGCCGTCACCGACCGCCACCACGTCCACGGCAGGCAGCTCCAGCCGCCCTTTTCCGATGGGCTGGAGACCGCCGTGCTCGGCCTCGGCTGCTTCTGGGGCGCCGAGCGCGCGTTCTGGACGCTCGAGGGGGTCCACACGACCGCGGTCGGCTACGCGGGCGGGCTGACGCCGAACCCGACCTACGAGGAGGTCTGCTCCGGGCGGACCGGCCATGCCGAGGTCGTCCTCGTCGTCTTCGACCCGTCCGTCATCGGCTACGACCAGGTGCTGAAGGCGTTCTGGGAGGCGCACGACCCGACGCAGGGGATGCGCCAGGGCAACGACGTGGGCAGCCAGTACCGCTCCGCCATCTACACGACGAGCCCCGAGCAGGCGCGCGTGGCGCAGGCGTCCCGCGACGCCTACCAGGCCGCGCTGGCCGCGGCGGGTCGCGGCGAGATCACCACGGAGATCGCCGAGGCAGGCCCGTTCTACTACGCCGAGGACTACCACCAGCAGTACCTGTCCAAGAACCCGAACGGCTACTGCGGGCTCGGCGGGACCGGGGTCGCCTGCCCGATCGGCGCCGGCGTCCCTGCCGCCTAGGCGTTCGCCGGCGCCGGCTGACGCCGGCCGGCAGCGCGTGGCGTGCGACTAGCACGCGAGCGCTCGACGGGTGGTGTCAGGCGGTGATCGGCGGGCGCCTAGTACTCGACGAAGATTCTGTCGCCGAGCTGGATCCAGTCGTAGACCCGGATCGCCTCCGGGATCGGGATCCGCAGGCAGCCGTGACTGGCGTTGTACGGCGGCACCGAGGCGTAGCCGTGGATCGCATAGCCGCGGATGAAGTAGTTCGAGTAGACCATGCCGTTGGAGTTGGTCCCGGGCGTCTTGAGGTAGAAGCGGAACGTGCCGATCACGGTCGGGGTCGCCGGCGCGCCTGACGACGTCGGCAGGATGCGGACGACCCTGTCGCCCTCGACGAGCACGAGGATCTGCCGGGAGATGTCCGCCTCGACGTGGCGCCCGGCCTTGGGGTGGCGGACCTTGTAGCCGCCCTTGCCGGCGAGCACGTCGCGGATGATGTCCGCGCTCGGCGTCTCGATCCGGCTCAGGCCGTTGAGCTTGCGGTACGCCATCACCGCGCGGCCCGTCGCGGCGTCATAGACCCCGGTGCGGGGGGCGGGGTACTTGAGCCGCGCGAGCTTCTTCTGGAACAGGCGCATCAGCGCCCCGCGCGAGCCCCAGCCCAGCTGCGGCTTGAACGCCTGGACCCGCACCGCGTCGGCGCGGGCGGTCCTGATCCGGCGGCTGCGCTTGTGCACGGCGCGCACCATCAGTCGCCCCGCGCGCCGGGCGCCGATCCTGACGCGGAAACGTCCGTCGGCGCGGGTGCGCGCCACGCGCCCCTTGAGCGTCCTGGACCCCTGCGTGACCCGCACGACCACGCGCTGGCCCGCCATCGCGGGCTGCAGCACGCCCTTGACGATCAGCTGGTCGCGCACCAGGGCAACCTTGCGGCCGCGATTGCGATGCGGCGCGACGACGCGGACGCGCAGCTTGCCGGCGACGACGGGCGTGGGGGTCGGCGACGGCGTGACCGTCGGCGTCGGCGTGGGGATGATCGGGGTCGCCGTCGGGGTGGCGGTCGGCGTCGGAGACTGGGCGGCGGCGGGCGCCGCGGCGACGAGCAGGGCCGCTGCGGCGGTCAGGAGCGGGCGGGTTGCGTGCATGCGCGGCGAATCCTAGTTCCCCGCCGGCCACTAGCTTCCTGCACTTCGCATGCCGTCGCTCGGAGTCCCGCGCCTGCCCCTGATCCCCGATCCGCTGCGGCGCATCGATGTGCCCCGCGACCTGTCCGACATCACCGACGTCGGCTCCGAGGACTCGCTGCGGGGGGCGAAGATGACCCGGGCGAGCGTCGACCGCATCTGGCGCTCGGCCGAGCAGCTCTTCCGCGGCGGCGTCTACCCCGCGCTGCAGCTGTGCGTCCGCCGCAACGGCCAGGTCGTGCTCAACCGCGCGCTCGGCTGGGCGCGCCTGGGCCCGGAGGGTGACCCTCCCGGCGCGGCGCGGGTCGTCGGCACCACCGAGACGCCGTACGTGATCTTCTCGGCCTCGAAGGCGATGGCGGCGACGGTCGCCCACCTGCTCGACGACCGCGGCGACCTGCACATCGCCGACCGCGTCGCCGAGTACATCCCGGAGTACGCGCAGCACGGCAAGGGCTCGATCACGATCGAGCACGTCCTGTCGCACCGCGCGGGCGTGGCGAACCTGCCCGCCGAGATCCTCGATCTCGAGAACGTGGGCGACCGCGACCTGCTGCTCAAGACCATGTGCGAGGCGCGCCCGCGCACGCGGCCGGGCAAGCTGCTCGCCTACCACGCCGTCAGCGGCGGCTTCATCCTCGCCGAGATCGTCGAGCGGGTCACCGGCAAGGACATCCGCACGGTGATGCGCGAGGAGATCCTCGACCCGCTCGGGTTCCGCTGGGGCAACTTCGGGGTGGCGGCGCAGGACGTCGGCGCCGTCGGCCACTCCTATGTGACCGGTCCGCCGCCGCTGCCGCCGCTGTCGACGATCCTCGAGCGCGCGCTCGGCCTGCATCCCGACGAGATCACCCGCCTCTCCAACGACGACCGCTTCCTCACCGGCGTGATCCCGGCGGCGAACGTGGTCACCTCCGCCAACGAGCTGTCGCGCTTCTATCGAGCTGCTGCGCTGCGAGGGCGAGCTCGACGGCGTCCGCGTCATGGAGGGCCGCACGATCCGCCGCGCGATCGTCGAGCGCGCCTACCGCGAATTCGACCTCACCCTCGGCGCGCCGATGCGCCATTCCGCCGGTTTCATGCTCGGCGCCGACGCGCTGTCGCTGTTCGGCCCCGACACCGACAAGGCGTTCGGCCACCTCGGCTTCACCAACGTGCTCGGCTGGGCGGACCCGGAGCGCGCCCTCTCCGTGGGCCTCATCACCTCCGGCAAGCCGATCCTGCACCCGGGCCTGCCGCTGCTGTGGTCGCTGACGCGGAGGATCGGCGTCGAGGCCGGCCGCATCTAGCGCGCCGGATTTCCACCGGTCAGCGCCAGGTGCGCCAAGTTCCCGCCGGAAGACGGTGGGAATCTGGCGCGGTTCGGGGTAACCGGTGGAAATCCGGCGCGGTTGGGGTCTCCCGCCCCTGATCGCGAGAGGGCTACCGCAGCGACCCGTCGCCGGCGAACGCGCCAACCGCCAGCGGCACCAGCAGGCAGGAGACGGCGCCGCAGCTGACCCGGGCCACGACGCCGTGGCGCAGAGGCCCGGACGCCTCGGCGTGCTCGGCGCGCAGCAGGTGCAGGCCCCGTACGCGGTGGGCGACGCGGGCGGCCCGCTCGCGCAGCGCGCGCTCGGCGTGGTGCTCGGTCGTGCGCCAGCCCGTGGCGAGCAGGCGCTGCCCGTGCCAGAGCTCGAAGCGCCAGCGGCGGAACGGGAAGCGCCCCGGCGGAAGCGCATGCAGGGCGTAGTGCAACTCGATGTCGGGCTCGCTCACCGGCGCGAGGGAGCGTACCGATCGCTACGGTCGCGCCCATGCGCCTCGTCGTCGTGTTCCTGGCCGCGCTGGCGCTGGCGCCACCCGCTGAGGCGTTCGACATCCGCGACGATGCGGGCCGGCTCGTCTTCGGCGAGGGCAGGATCGAGCAGCGCCGGCTCGGGGTCTGGAGCGACGCGCCGGAGCCGAAGGTGACGCAGGTCGCGCCCGGCGTCGTGCACTACGACGTCGCGGCTCCCGGGGCGGACGCGATGCGCGTCAGCTTCGCGACCCAGCCCGGCGAGCGGTTCCTGGGCTTCGGCGAGCGCTCGGATGCGGTGGTGCGCACGGGCGGTGACGTCGAGAACCGCGTCACCGAGGGTCCCTACCAGGACATCGAGGACCCCTTCATCCGCGGCTTCGTGCCGCTCCCGGGTCAGAACGACCGCGCCGACGCGACCTACTTCCCGATCCCGTGGCTGCTCTCGAGCCGCGGCGCCGGGCTGCTCGTCACCGACGACGGGCGCTCGGTGTTCCGGCTCGGGTCGCCGTGGCGGGTCGAGGTCGACGGCGAGCACCTCGGCTTCGACGTCTTCGCAGGCCCGACGCCGGCCGCGGCGCTGCGTCGCTTCACCGCGCGCGTCGGCCGCCAGCCGCCGGCCGCTGCCCCGTTCTACTTCGGGCCGTGGTGGCAGCCGCGCGGCGACGAGGCGGCGAACCTCAAGCTCCTCAAGGAGCACAAGGCCGCGGGCTCGCTCGTCCAGACCTACACGCACTACCTGCCGTGCGGCGACCAGGTCACCGCGCGCGAGCGGGCGCGGACCGAGCGCTTCCACGCCGCCGGCCTCGCCGTCACCACCTACTTCAACCCGATGGTGTGCACGAGCCACAGTGCGCGCTACGACCCGGCGCGCGACGCCGGTGCGCTGACCAAGGACGCGCTCGGCAACCCGTACGTCTACCGCTACACGGGGTCGAGCGCCTTCTTCGTCAGCCAGTACGACTTCACGTCCGAGGCGGGACGGCGGCTGTACGGCGACACGCTCGACGAGGCGGTCAAGGACGGCTACGACGGGTGGATGGAGGACTTCGGCGAGTACACGCCCGACGACGCCCACCAGTCCGACGGCTCGACCGGTGCGGCCGGCCACAACCGCTACGTCGTCGACTACCACGCGGCCGCCCACGCCTACGCGCGCGAGCGCGCGGGCCGGCCGCTGGCGCGCTTCAACCGCAGCGGCTGGACCGGCGCCGCCGAACACAGCCAGATCGTCTGGGGCGGCGATCCGACGACCTCGTGGGGCTTCGACGGCCTCGAGTCGGCGGTCAGGAACGGATTGTCGATGGGCCTCAGCGGAGTGTCGCTGTGGGGGTCGGACATCGGCGGCTTCTTCGCGCTCTCCGAGCCCCAGACGACACCCGAGCTGCTGCACCGCTGGATCGAGTTCGGCTTCGCCTCGGGCATCATGCGGATGCAGGCCAACGGCTTCACGCTGCGGCCGTCGACGCGGGCGCAGATCTTCGACAAGGACGTGCTGCCGACCTGGGTCCGCTACGCGCGCCTGCGCACGCGGCTGTACCCGTATTTGGCGAAGGCGCAGCGCGCCTACGACCGGCGCGGCATCCCGCTCATGCGCCACCTGTCGCTGCGCTACCCGAACGACCCGAAGGCCGTCGCGCGCGAGGACGAGTACCTGCTCGGTCCCGATCTGCTCGTGGCGCCCGTGGTGACCGAGGGCGCGACCACGCGCAGGCTCTACCTGCCGCGCGGGCGCTGGGTGGACTTCTGGCGCCGCCGCACCGTGCTGCGAGGGCCCGGCGAGGTGACGGTGCCGGCACCGCTCGGCCGCCTGCCGCTGCTGGTGCGGGCCGGCGCCCGCATCGGAGTGCTGCCGCGGCGCATCGAGAGCCTCTACAAGCGCCGCCCCTCCGAGCTCAGGCCGGCGCGCCACCTGCGGTTCGGTCGGCCAGCCAGCTGACCGCGGCCGGGACGTCGGCGGGGTCGATCTGGTGCGCGGCGTCGGACTCGTGGTACTCGACCTCGGAACGCAGCCGCGCGCGCGCCGAGCGGGCGAAGTCGACCGAGATGACCGGGTCGTTGCGGCCGTGGGCGATGAAGACGGGCGTGTCCCGTTCCAGGTCCGGCGCCCACCCCTCCACGGTGGCGATGAAGCCGCTGAAGGCGAGCACGCCGGCGACTGCCGGTCGCTCGGGGTCGAAGGCCATCGTGTAGCTCATCACCGTCCCCATCGAGAATCCGCCGAGGACGGTCTGCTCGGGCGTGAAGCGCTCCCACAGCGCGTCGTGGGTCTCGGCCAGCGCGGCGCGAGCGGCCCAGAACGTGTCGGGGTCCGGGTAGCCGACGCGCGGAACCGCGTACCAGTGGTAGCCGGGCATGCCGGGCAGCTGGAGCGGGCCGCGCGGGCACGCGACGTGCAGGCGACCGTCCGGGTCGAGCGCGTCGGCGAGCCCGAGCAGGTCGTGCTCGGAGGTCCCGCGCCCGTGATGCAGGACGAGCAGTCCGGCGGCCTCGCCGCGCGCGGGCCGCTCGGCGAGGACTAGGCCCACTAGTGGCCGCCCCCACAAGTACCTTCCGAGCCTGGCGCCCCCCGATCGCCGCCTGCCGGCGTCCTCGGTCGGGGCAATGGCGCCGCCATTGCACCCTCCCTGCGTCCTGGGCACGCGGCGCCGGGGAACACCATGCGGCGGGACGTACTTACGTGGACGACCACTGGCTCCGGGGGTTCGTGAGCGGCGTCAGGCGCTGCTCGAGGTGCGCGCGCAGATGCTCGTGCTGCGCGGGCAATCGCAGCTCCTCGCCCAGGCGCTCGGGATCCTCGTCGACCGTGAATCCCGGCGACGTGGTCGCGATCTCGAACAGGACCCCCTGCAGCGTGCGGAAGTAGATCGACTGGAAGTAGTCGCGGTCGATGATCGGGGTGACCCGCTGGCCGGCCGCGCGCACGCGCTGCTGCCAGTCGGCATGCTGGTCGTCGGGCGAGTGCCAGGCGATGTGGTGGACGGTGCCGGCGCCCTCCCGGCCCCGTTTGTCGGTCTGGTCGTAGCCCCAGTGCACGTGCCGGTCGCCGTGGCCGAGCACGTACTCGTGGTCGCGCTTGTGGTCGAAGCCGAGCGTGTCGACGAGCAGTGACCGCGCCGAGTCCGGGTCGGCCGCGTAGGCGCGCGCGCCCTGCACCCCCTGGATGGCGTGCTCCTCCGGGATCTCCGGGTGCCGGGCGGTCAGCGGCGGGTTGCCGTGCGTGTCGCCCTGGAGCTCGAGCTCGAGCCCGTCGTAGTCGCGAAAGCGCAGCCCCTTTCCGGACTCGGTCGCGGGGTAGCCGGCGGCGTCGAGACGGTCCTTCCAGAACTCCAGCGCCGCGTCGCCGCCGACGCCGAGCTCGAGCCGGTGGATCATCCCCGCCCCCGCTTCGCCGGGCCGCGCGTGCGGGAACTCGAACCACGTCAGCACCGTGCCGGGCGTCCCCCGCTCGTCGGCGAAGTACAGGTGGTAGGCCTCGGGCATGTCGAAGTTGACCGTCTTCTTGACCATCCGCAGCCCGAGCAGGTCCGCGTAGAAGGCGACGTTCGCCCGCGCGTCGCCGGTGATCATCGTCACGTGGTGCAGGGCGTGGAGCTCCATACGTGCACGCTACCCACGGGACCTCATCCGAAGTTCTGTCCCTCGCCGCGGTAGGTCGGGACGGTCTGTACGACCTCGTCGCCGGCGACGAGGTGCAGCACCTCGAAGCGCTCGCACAGCTCGCCCGCCTTGGCGTGGCGCAGCCAGACCCGCTCGCCGAGCTCGAGGTCGGCACCGATGACGGGGGTCTGCACCTCGCCCGCGCCCTCGCGCGCGTCGAGCCTGAGCCCGGCCGGGTAGGTCGGGACGGGCAGGCGGTCCTCTGTCGCCGCACCCGACGCCAGGTAGCCGCCGGAGAAGAGCGTCGCCACGCCCCGCGCCGGCCGGCGCACGACCGGCAGCGCGAAGAACGCGGCCGGCGTGGGGGAGAAGCTCGCGTACGCGTCGAACAGCGCCGGCGCGTACAGGCCCGAGCCGGCGGCGACCTCGGTGACGGCGTCCTCGGCCGACGACGACTCCAGGCTGCCGGTGCCGCCCGCGTTGACGAGCTCGAGCGGCGGCAGCGCCGCCACGATCGCGGCCCGCCGCCGCGCGATATCGCGGCGGGAGAGCCGCTTCATCGCGCGCACGGCTGCCTGCCGGTCCGAGACGCCCGCGATCTGCGACTCGTAGGCCATCACCCCGACGAGCTTCAGGCCGCGCGCCTCGATCTCGCGAGCCAGCGCCGCCGCCTGCTCGGGTGTGTGCACGGGCGAGCGCTTGGCGCCGATCTTCACCCTGCCGCCGAGCAGCCACAGCCCCGCGTCGACGTCGATGCACACCCGCGTGCCCGCCGCCAGCGGCTCGAGGTGCGCGACGCAGTCGACCATCACGGTGACGCCGGGCGGGACCTCGCCGGGTGAAGCGCTCGGGTAGGCGACCAGCACATCGTCGTGGCCGAGCCAGCGCGCCTCGGCCACGCTGTAGGCGAGGATGCCGCGGTACCCGGGGTGCTCCAGGGCGCGTTCGATCAGCGCCCGGCAGCGCACCGACTTGCTCGCCACGCGGATCGGTTTGGCGGACCGGCGCGCCATGTCGGAGCGGTTGGCGTCGAAGGCGTCGAGGTCGACGACCGCGAACGGAGGCTCGAGGTCCGCCGTCGCGCGCTCGAGCCGCTCGTGCTGGCTCATCGCGGGCCGTTCGTCTGCAGGAACAGCGTCATCCCGTCGAGCTCGCGCGCCGCCGCCATCGCCTTCGCCGTGTAGACCGGGTCGAAGCCCTCGGGGGCACCCGGCAGGGCGTGCCCGTAGCCGCCGCCGAGATAGTCCCGCGTGAGGTCGAAGGCGTCCTCGCCCAGCGACAGCACGCCCAGCTGCGCGCCGCGGCGTCGCAGCAGCCGCGCGCACCTCTGCGCGAGCGTGGCGATGCGGTCGTGGTCGAGCCGCAGCTGGTCGTTGACGACGACCCCGAGGACGCGACTGCGCAACCCCGCCGCTTGCAACCCGACGACCAGGCCCGCGGCCGTCCCGCCCGAGCCGACCGCGCACACCACGTGGTCGGGCTCTGGCAGCTCCCCAGCCCGCACCTGGGCGGCGATCTCGAACGCCGCGTCGACGTAGCCGACCGCGCCCAGCGGCGTCGACCCGCCCGGCGGCAGCACCGTCGGACCTCCGAAGCGCAGCCACAGCCACGGCAGTGCCGCGAGCGTGCGCCGGCGACCGTGCGTCAACACCACGCGCGCGCCCGAGGCGCGGATGCGCTCGAACTGGGCGACGGCATGCTCGTCCATGGGCTGATCCACTAGCGCGAGCACCGTCTCGACGCCGTGCTCGCGGCCGTACAGAGCGGTCGCGAGGCCCCAGTTGGTCGCCCGGCCGCCGAAGGTGAGGATCCGCTTCGGGCGCGGCCCCAGCAGCCACTCGAGCTTGCGCACCTTGTTGCCGCCCCAGCCGCCGGACCCGAACGCGCCGTCGTCCTTGAGCCACAGGCCGTCGTCCAGCTGCCTCACCGGCGTCGGCCCGCCCGCGTGCAGCCGCACGCGCGGCAGATCAGTTCCCAAGGACTCGGGCGACATACGCGTTGGTGAACTTGCGCCCCGGATCGAGCCGCTCGCGGACGGCCAGGAAGCGCTCCCAGCCGGGGTAGCGGGGCGCCAGCGTCTCCGCCGTCTGGAAGTGGCGCTTGCCCCAGTGCGGGCGCCCGTCGAACCCGTCCATGATCGCCTCGACCGCGCGGAAGTAGGGCTCCCACTCCATCCCGCGGTACATGTGCGCCGCGACGTAGCCGGTCGTGCGGCCTCCGGCCGGCGAGAGCAGCGCGTCATCGCCGGCCACCATCCTCACCTCGAGCGGGAATGGGACCGCGAGGCCGTGCTCGTCGATCGCCGCCCGCACCGCTCGTACCGCCGCGGCCAGGTGCTGCCGCGGCAGCGCGTACTCCATCTCGGTGAAGCGCACGCGCCGCGGGGAGGCGAAGATGCGGTCGCTGCGATCGACGCGCCGGGTCGACCCGGCGGCCCGCGCGACGAAGCGGTTGATGCGCGGGATCCAGGCCGGACGGGCCTTGCCGAGCCGGCAGGCGGCCTCGAAGGCGTGGTTCTTGAGCAGGATGTCGGAGACCCACTCGCGGATGCGCCCGCGCGGTTCGGCCTCCGCATCGATCCGCCTGTTCGTCCGCGTCAGCGCCAGGTCGGAGTGCGGGAACGTGAACAGCTCGAAGTGCTCGCTGGCGGCGCCGAGCTCGTCCAGGCGGTCGAGCGTCTCGTCCAGCGGCGCCGGCCCGTCGACGCCCTCGAGCACGAACGCCGGAACGGCCTGCACGGTGACCGCGGAGACGACGCCGAGCGCCCCGATGCTCACGCGCGCCGCCAGCAGCTCGTCGCCGCCGTCGAGCTCGAGCACGTCGCCGGACGCCGTCACCAGCTCGACGGAGCGGATCGCGGCCGAGAGGTTGGGAAGCTCGGCGCCGGTCCCGTGCGTCCCGGTCGCGGTCGCGCCCGCGATCGACTGCACGTCGATGTCGCCGAGGTTCGGCAGCGCGAGGCCGCGCGCCGCCAGCGCGTCCGACAGCGCGTGCAGCGTGATCCCGGCCTGCACGCGCACGAGGTCTCCGGAGACGTCGAGCACGCGGCCGAGGTGCTCGAGCGACAGCAGCGTCCCGTCGGTGAGCACGGCATCGGTGAACGAGTGGCCGGCGCCCGCCACGCGCACCTTGTCCGCCCCGGCGACCGCCGAGCGCAGATCGTCGGGCGTCTGCGGCGCGGCCAGCACCGCCGGCGAGCAGGCCTGATCCCCGGCCCAGTTACGCCACACGCCGCACCGTTGCCAGCCCGCCGTCCGAGGGGACCTGCGTCACCCCGCGGAACTTCCAGCGCGCGTCGGGCAGGCCCGGCTCGCCGACGATCTCGACGCGCTCGAGCAGCGTGCGCAGCACGACGTCCATCTCCATGTGCGCGAACGCGGCGCCGATGCAGCGCCGCACCCCGCCGCCGAAGGGGATCCACGCGTACGTCTCCGGCTTGGCGTCGAGGAAGCGCTCGGGCCGGAAGCGCTGCGGCTCCGCGAACAGGTCGGGATCGAAGTGCGTCAGCGACGCCGCCAGCGCGATGCGCACGCCCGCCGGGAGCGTGTAGCCACCGAGCGCATAGGGCGCGATCGTCGTGCGCGCCGCGAAGCTCACGACGGGACGCTGGCGCTGCACCTCGCGGATGAAGGCGTCGCGGTAGGCGCGATCGTGCAGCCGGGGGATCGTCTCCGGGTTCCGGCGCATCCGCTCGACCGCCCACGCCAGCGTCGACGCGGTCGTCTCGTGCCCCGCGGTGAGCAGCGTGAGCAGCTGGTCGCGCATCTCCGCGTTGGCCATCGGCGAGCCGTCGGAATGGCGCGCCTGCACCAGCAGCGCCAGCACGTCCACGCGCTCGGCGAGCTCCGGGTCCGTGCGCGCCCGCTCGATCAGCGCGTCGAGCATGCGGTCGACCTCGGCGCGCTTGCGCAGGAAGCGCCCCCAGGGGCTCCACGGGCCGAGGTCCTTCTGGAAGGGACGGCCCAGCGTCGCCATCGCGGCGCCGAGGTCGACGAACGGCGGCAGGATGCGCTCGAGAGCTGCCACCTCGTCCTCCTTCGCCCCGAACACCGCGCGCAGGATCGCCCGCAGGGTGATCTTCTGGAAGGCCGGCAGCGTCTCGACCTGGCCGTCGCGCCAGCCGTCGACCTCGGCCGCGGTGATCTCGGCGATCAGGCCCTCGTACGCGCGCATGCGCTCACCGTGGAAGGGCGGCAGCAGCAGCTTGCGCTGCTCCAGGTGGCGCACCCCGTCGATGACCAGCAGCGAGTGCTCGCCGAGCACGGGACCGAGCGGGTTCTCATCGCCGCCGACGATCAGGACCTGGGGGTCCTCGGTGAAGACCTGGCGGATCAGCGCGGGATCGGCGACGACGATCAGGCGCGCGAAGCCGATCACCCGCAGCGTGAACAGGTTCCCGTAGCGGCGGCGCATGCGCTCGGTCCACGGGCGCTGGCGCGCCAGGGCCGCGACGGTCTGCGCCAGGGCCGGCCGGCGGGGGCCTGGAGGAAGGGAGCCTATAGTTGACTGTGCAATGACCATGGCGATCGAGATCAGCGACCTCGTCAAGCGGTATCCGAACGGGACCGAGGCGCTGCGTGGAGTGTCCCTGAACATCGGCGAGGGTGACTTCTTCGGGCTGCTCGGCCCCAACGGAGCGGGCAAGTCGACGCTGATCCACTGCGCCACCGGCCTCGCCGTCCCGACCGGGGGAACCATCGAGATCTTCGGCCACGACGCCGTGCACGACTACGAGCAGGCGCGCGTCGCCGTCGGCCTCGCCCCGCAGGAGCTCAATCTCGACTGGTTCCTGACCGTCGAGGAGTCGCTCGATTATCACGCCGGCTACTTCGGGATGCCGCGCAAGGAGCGCAAGGAGCGCACGCACGAGCTGCTCGAAGCCTTCTCGCTGTGGGAGAAGCGCAAGGACCGCACGCGCTGGCTGTCGGGCGGGATGAAGCGGCGACTGGTCCTGGCCCGCGCGCTGATGCACCGGCCGCGGCTGCTCATCCTCGACGAGCCGACCGCCGGCGTCGACGTCGAGCTGCGCCTGGAGCTGTGGCACTACGTCCAGCGCATCAACGAGGAGGGCACGACGATCCTCCTCACCACGCACTACCTCGAAGAGGCCGAGCAGCTGTGCGACCAGATCGCCTTCATCAACAACGGCGAGATCGTCGCCCAGGGGACATCGGGAGAGCTCGCGAGCAAGATGGGCGTCGGCTCGCTCGAGGACGCCTATCTGGAGATCGTCGGGCGCCGCGAGCTCTCGCGCGCGCACGTCTCGCTGGAAGACGTGGCGTGACCGCGGCGCAGATCCGCTTCTTCGCGCTCACCCGGCGCGAGGTCAACCGGTTCATGAAGATCAAGCGCCAGACGGTCGGCGCCCCCCTGCTCGAGACCTTCCTCTACATCAGCGTGTTCGGCGCGGCGCTCGGGTCGCGCATCGACCAGCTGCACGGCATCGACTACGTGAAGTTCGTCGTGCCCGGCCTGATCATGATGGCCTGGGCGATGAACTCGTTCTCGAACAACGCGTCCTCGATCCTCCAGCAGAAGTTCCAGGGAGCGATCCAGGACCAGCTCTCCTCGCCCGCCTCGCCGCTGCAGCTGCTGCTCGCGTTCTCGCTCGGCGGCTTTCTGCGCGGGGGACTTGTCGCCCTGCTCACCTTCACCGCCGCCTCGATCCTCATCGGCGTGCCGGTCGAGCACGTCCTCGTGCTGATCCCCGGCCTCTTCCTGGTCGGCTTCTTCTTCGCGCAGCTCGGGGTGCTGGTGGGCGTGCGCGCCGAGCAGTTCGACGACGTCTCCTTCGCGCAGACCTTCGTGCTCCAGCCGCTGATCTTCCTCGGCGGCGTCTTCTACTCCGCCTCGCTGCTACCGGACACCTTCGAGAAGCTCACCCAGTTCAACCCGATCTACTACATGATCAACCTGGTCCGCTACGGGTTCCTCGGCTACTCCGAGGCCAATATCGCCCTCTCGCTGACCTTCCTCACCCTCGTCACCGCCGCACTGTTCGCGCTCAACTACCGCCTGTTCGTCGCCGGCTACAAGCTCCGCGCCTGAGACAAAAGGGACAGTCCCTTTTGTCTCACGGTCAGGCCTCCTCGTCCGGCCAGCGGCCGTGCTCCGTGTAGTAGTCGCGCGCGGCCTCCTCGTCGCGGCGGTCGCGGTCGCCGCTCGTGTTGAGGCGGACGAGCTGGGCGAAGACGGCCAGCGCGAGCGCGGCGCCGCAGAGCAGGCCGAACGCCTCGTAGCGGATGTCCTCGCTGCCGAAGCTCAGGAGCACGACCCCTGCCACGGCCATCGCGCCGGGGAGCCAGTACCGCACGAGAGCAAGCACGTCTGGCACGCTACCCGCCCCATGGAGCTCCCCACCCTCGAGCAGGTCAACGCCGTCATGAAGATGAGCATCCCGCTCGTCGAGTCAACCCGCATCGAGGTCGTCGAGCTCGAGCCCGGCTACGCGAAGACGACCGCTCCCTTCGAGGGCAACGGCAACCATCTCGGGACGATGTACGCCGGCGTCCTGTTCACGGTCGCCGAGGTAATCGGCGGCGTCATGGCGGCCGTGACCTTCGACATGTCGCGCTACCTCCCGGTCGTGAGAGCGATGGAGATCGACTTCAAGCGCCCGGCACGCAGCGACGTCTTCGCCGAGGCGCGCCTCGACCGCGAGACGATCGACGGCGCCACCGCGGCGGCCGACGCCGACGGCAAGGCGCCCTACGAGCTGCGCGCCACCATCAGCGACTCCGAGGGCCAGGTCGTGGCGACGACGCTCGCCAAGTACCAGATCCGGTCTGCACGGCACCTAGGTGTGACGCACATCACCTCGCGCCGCATGAGGCGTGATGTCGTTTGCGGTGTGAGCGAGGGCGAGCGTGCGTTCAGATACACCGTCACGGCGTTCGGGCTGGCCGTCGTGATCCCGCTGGCGTTCGCCCTGCGCCTCCCCGCCTCCCGGTTCAGCTCGTCGCCGTCGCCGTGCCGATGGCGTTCGTCGCGCTCACGTGGATCGCGCTGCACCGCAAGTGCTCGCGCGGCGGGGCCTGGCCCGGCCGTATCGCCTGGGCGCTGGTGATCGCGTTCCCGGTCGCATGCGTCTTCCTCGTGAGCTTCGGCGGGTTCCATTGGCTGCCGGCGGCCTGTCTGCTCACCATGGCCGCGGCGATCACGCCGTCGGCTACCACGGCCTGAGTCCGAGGCGATCGACCCCCGAAGTCAGTCGAGCTCGGCCAGCAGGCCGTCGAGGTCCAGCGGCTCGCCGAAGACCATCGCCGCGCGGCCCGCGTCGTCGCGCGCCCACTGCTCGGCGGGCTTGTCCCACATCAGCTCGAGCGTGTTGCCGTCCGGGTCGATCACGTAGAGCGCGTCGTGCGTCGCGTAGGACTCGGCCTGACGCACGGGCCAGTCGATCGCCCGCAGCCGCCGGTAGGCGTCCGCGAGCCCTCGGCGCGTCGGGTACGCGATCGCGACGTGATGCAGGCCCGTGTGCCCGTCGGGCATGGGGTCGCCGTCCTGCGACAGCCAGGTGTTGAACGCCAGGTGGTGGTGGTGGCCGCCGGCGGAGACGAACAGCATGTCGCCGGTCGTGCCCCAGCCCTCGACGCCGCGCGCCTCCGCGATGACGTCGAAGCCCAGCACCTCGACGTAGAAGTGCTTGATGCGGTCGATGTCGGCCGTGCGCAGGTGGACGTGCCCGAGCCCGACGCCGGGCTCGATCGGGTCGGGGGCGGGCTGGCTGGGGACGAAGCTCATGTGAACTCGATCGTGTCGCCGCTCGCGATGGTCAGCTCCGCGTGGCGCAGGCCGGCGGTGCCGGGCGGCTGGGGCGGCGCGCCCACACCCTGCCAGACGTTGTAGGCGAGGCGGTGTGGGAAGCTTCCGCCCGCGCTCATGTCGGCGAACGAGCCGAGGTCGACATGGGGGGTGAAGCCCAGCTCCGAGTAGCGCTCCCGCGCCACGTCCATGTCGGCGACGTGCATGTGCAGGTGACCGATCCGCGCCTGCGCCGCCAGCGGCGCGGCGAGGTCGCCGTCGGGCAGGTGGCGGCGGACCTCGTCGAGGTCGAGCCGCGCGGTCACCACCTCGCCGGCGAAGCGGTCGAGCGTCTCGAAGCTCAGCTCGACGTTGATCCCGTTGGGGTCGTCGAGGTACGTCGCCCAGTGCATGGCGTGGTCGGTGGGCGCGTTGGGATAGCGCGCCTGGAACAGCCGCGCCAGGGCGCGCGCGAACTCCGCCTCGCTGGGCAGGTGGATCGCGAGGTGATAGAGCCCGGCGTGCCGGCGCAGCGGTCGTTGCGTCGCGCCGGCGTGCAGGACGACGAGCTCCGCGTCCTTGACGCCGAGCCGCACGAGACCGGCCTGGCGCCCCAGCACCCGCAGGCCGATCAGCCCGACCCAGAACCGCACCGACTGCTCCAGGTCGATCACGTCGAGATGCACCGCGCCCCAGCGGAGCTGGTCCTCGGCGGTGCTCTCGGCGGGGGTCGGGCGACGGGTCACGGTAGACATTTGCCTACGCAAGTATAGCCGCTCCGGGCCGCTCGGGTCAGACCACGGCGCGGCGCGCTCGCGGCCCGTGGTAGCGGCCGTCGGGGAGGACGGGGCCGCCGGCGGCGACCGCCCTGGCGGCGCGCGACGCCCTCGCCCTGCGCGGCTTCCTCTTGCCCAGCAGCCTCACGGTGACGGTCTTGGTCTGCGTGGGGCCGCCGTCGGGCGTGAAGGTGACCGTCAGCGTGTGGCGGCCCGCCCTGGCCCTCTTCGGAAGCCTGAGGCCGAGGCCAAGGCTGCCCGCGCTCAGGCGCGTCGCGGTCTGCGAGACGACGCGGCCGGCGCGGATCAGCGCGAGCCCGGCCTGACCGGCGGCGTCGGCGGTGAGCGTGACCGGGACGCGCCCTGCCCTGCGCAGCTTCAGCCGCCTCGGTGCCGAGACGGTGAGCGTGGCCTGAGGCGGAGTGCCGGTCGGGACGGCCGTCGTGCCCGGGGTCGCGGTCGCGGTCGGGCTGGCCGTTGCCGTGGGCTCGGCCGTGGCTGTCGCCGTCGCCGTCGGGGTCGCAGTCGGGCTCGGAGTCGGCTCCGCCTCCGGCTCGACCGTGATGACCTGCTTGGCCACCGTCTCGTTGCCGGCCGCGTCGCTGGTCTTCACCGAGACCTCGAACGTGCCGGCGTTCGTGAACGTGTGCGTCGGCGCGGCGCCGCTGCCGGCGCTCGTGTCGTCGCCCCACGCCCAGGCATAGGTGCCCGACAGGCCCGAGCCGGCGTCCGTCGCCTGCGCCGTGAACGACACCGGGTCACCGACCTCGACGGTCGTGGAAGGCTGCACCTCGATCGACACGGTCGGCGCCACGCGGTCGAGGATGATCGAGTCGCACACCGGCGCCGAGCGGTTCGCGGACGTGGACGAGCCACGCTGGTCAGCCGACGTCGGGTTGTCCGGGATAGCGGCGTCGGCGGCCATGACGCACACCCACACCTCGCCGTCAGGAGCCGGGGTGGCGCCGGTGCCGACGTCGACGGTGCACTCGAATGCCGTGTTCCTGCCCGGGGTCAACGGCTGCGAGCACGCGGGCCGCTCGATGTACTCATGGCCCGCCGCCGAGTTGCACAGGCCGCCCGCGCCGGGCGCGCCGTACTGCACGCACAGGAAGTTGGCCGGGAACGGCCCGGCCAGGTTGTCGGAGAAGTCGATGCGCAGGGGCAGCTGGGCGTTGCCGGTGGCCGCGTTGCCGAGCGCGAGCTGGACGCCGATCGTCGGCGGAGTGCGGTCGATCGTCGTCGACGCGCGCAGGCCGCGCTGGTCGGCGTCGCCGCAGGACGTCTGGAAGTCGGGGAACCAGACGCCGGTCCCGTCGCCCCAGCGCCCGAAGCCGCAGATCGTGTACGTCGAGCCCTCCTGCAGCGGGAGCGAGGTGCCGGCGATCCCACTCCAGTTGACCGAGGTCGAGCCCGTCGACGCGACGTTGTAGGGGCCGTCGACGACGGCGGTCCCACCGTTGACGTGGTGATGGAACTCGACCCGGTAGGGGCCGTTGTTGGACCACTCGACCCACTGCGTGTTGTTGGCCGAGCTCGTGAACGCGGGCTCACCGGTGCCCTTGACGATGACCTCGGCGCGCGCGCCGGGCGCGGTGAATCCGACTGCCGCGAGGGCGATGATGGTGGCGACGAGGCTCTTCTTCATGGCCCCCAAGCTGCCAGCCGCAGCGTCGGCCGTCGTCCGTCTGGCGAGCCATTCGGGATCGTCCTTGCGGACGACTGCCCTCAGAGCTACATGATCAGCGACGTCGGCCGCACGCCCGCCCGGTGCAGCGTCTCGAGCACGTGCGGGACCCAGGTGCGCTCGTGGACGTCGAGCCCGCGCGGGTTCGGGATCCGCAGTTCGGCGGTGCGCAGGTCGCGCCAGATGCGGCTGCCCCTGGGCAGGCGGCCCGAGGAGACGAGCCCCTCGAGCACGCCGACGTTGGTCAGCGGCACTTCGATCACGGCGTCGCGGCCGAGCGGGAAGCGCTCGCTGAGCAGCCCGGGTCGCAGGCCGCGCGATCCGAGCGCCTTCGTCCGGCGTACCTCGGCACGGCGCTCGGCCGCAGTGGCGGCCTGCGGGTACAGCAGCGCGTTGGCCAGCAGGCGGAAGCCGGACTCGCTCCAGGCCCGGAAGGCCGGGTCGAACGTGAACAGCAGCGCGTGCCCCGTGCCGCTGGTCTCGTCCAGCAGGACCGGCGTTCCCTCCAGGCTCTCCGTCCCCGTCGCGTAGCCGGACTGATAGGCGTCGGCGCCCGCCGCGTAGTGCGCGACCTCGACGCCATCCGAGGTGCCCGGCTCGATCGCCGGATCGCTGGTGTTGTACGCGAAGTCGCGTGCGCTCAGACCCCAGGCGAGCGGTGTCGACGGATCGACGTCGATGGCCAGCGACGTTCCCGGCACCTCGTAGTCGGCGGCGGTCACCGCGGGCAGCGCGGTGGTCAGCGCGCTGGCCCGGGCCACCGTGAGGCCCTGGTTGCCGATGCCGACGAGCGTGCCTCCGCCCTGGACGAAGAGCCGCAGCTGCACCAGCCCGAGCGGCGTCAGCCCGCCCGCGCCCGTCCCGTCGGGGACCACGAGGGCGGTGTAGCCGCCGCTGGTCAGCCCGCCGGTCTCCACGACCGTGCTCGCGACCACGGTCGGCTCGACCTTCAGCTCGTGCTCGAGCACGAAGCGCATGTGCCCGTAGCTCTCGCCTGAGCCTGAGAGCAGCGCCACCTTCGGCTTGGGCAGCGCGACCGTGCCGCTCTCGGGCGCGGGCACCGCGAGGCCGCTGACGGGCACCTCGTACGTGGCGGCGAGCTCGCGCACGCGCTCGACCGGCGCCGATGCGGGAACCAGCACGGTGCCGCGCGGCAACTGGCGATCACCGGCGCTGACCGACGCGTCCGACACGCGGCGCAACGCCACGCCCTCGCGCTGCAGCGCCAGCGCCATGGTCAGCGCGCCGCTCGAGTCGCCCGCGAACGCGTAGCCGCCGGCGGGCGCCGGGCCCTCGGGCGCGCCGCCGAGCACGGTGTCCGACTCGAGCCGCTGCACCGGGAACCCCGCGGGTGCGGGCTCGGTCGCGATGCCGGCCTGCAGCCCCATCAGGGCGGGGTTGGACCAGCCCGAGACGTCGTAGAAGTAGTCGTACGGGACGTACGGGTCCTCGCCCAGCAGCGCCTGGATCCAGTGCTTCTGCGACTGGGCCATCGGGATCCAGAAGGCGCCGGCGGGCACGACCTCCTCGTGCGGCGCCTCCTTGCGCGAGAACCCGCGGTAGCCGGGCAGCGCTGCCTCGGCGGTCACGCGGTACACCTCGACGTCGAGGGCGCGCAGGCGGTCCACCAGCTTGGCGGCGTCCGCGCCGTGGACGTCCGTGCGCAGGACGTAGCCGTGGATCTTCTGGGCCGGCACCGGGAACTGGACGGTGTTGTTCGGCTGCACGACGAGGTTCGGCTCGAGCTCGCCCGCCGCGCCCTGGGCGATCGCCTCGTGGAACTGGCCGGCCCACTCGCGCACCAGGCGATCCTTGTTGACCACGGCCGCGTCCAGCGAGGCGCGCTGGTTGGTGTACTGCTCGAACGTCTTCTCGCTGTAGGGCGAGGTGCTGCCCTTCTCGAACGTCATGCCGGCGGCTCCGAAGGCCGTGGACGGCACGGTGTCGCCGTAGATCATCGCGAACAGGTCGTAGCTCGTGTAGTTGGTGTAGTCGTAGCCCGCCTCGTCGGCGGCCTCGCGCATCGCCGGCCCGTAGACGTCGTTGATGTGGCTCAGCGCCGCGTTGGAGATCTCGTGGTGGATCGGGTCGGCGTTGGGCGGGAAGAAGCCGGCCGTGCCGCCCTGCTCGTGCGCGTCGATGTAGAGGATCGGCGGGTACTGGCTGATCGCGTCCAGCTTGCCGTCGGTCTCGGGCTGCGTGCGCGCGAACCAGTCGCGGTTCATGTCGAACGAGTAGGCGTTCGCCCGCGTGCTCGCCTCGCGCCCGTCCGGGTTCTGCGTCGGCTGGAAGAAGGTCACCACCTCGCGCAGGCGGCGCTCGTTGTAGCAGTCGGTGCGCGCCAGCAGCTCGTAGATCAGGCGCATGGTTCCGTCGGCGCCGCTGGGCTCGTTGCCGTGGACGTTGGACGCGATCCAGGCGATGGCGGGGTGGTCCTCGGCCAGCAGCGCGGTCTGCTCCGGCGTCTCCCCGGCCAGCCGCAGGCGCCGCATCACGCCGGCGGTCTCCTCGAGCCGGGTGACCTCGTCGGCCGCGCCCACGACGAGGTACTGCAGCGGCCGGTTGCCGTGACTGGTCGCCAGCGTCCTGAGCTCCGTGCGCTCGGGGGCGGCCGCGTGCACGGCGTCGAGGTACTTGTACAGCTCGGCCGTGGTGGCCTTGCGGCTGCCCAGCGCGAAGCCGTTGACCGACTGCCACGTCGGGAAGCTCGGGTCGAACTGCGGCGCGGTGCGAGGCGAGCACGGCGCGACGGTGGGGGTGGCGGTGACGGTGACGGTGGGCGTCGCCGTCGGCGTCTCGGTGGCGGTCGGCGTGGGCGTCTCGGTGGCGGTCGGCGTGGGCGTCGGCGTCGCGCTCGCGGCCGGGGTCTCGGAGGCGCTCGGGGTCGCGGTCTCCGTCGCCGTGGGCGTCGCCGTGGGCGTCGGTGTCGGCGTCGGGATCGCCCCGCCGCCGAGCGTCAGCGCGCCCCTCGCGGCCCGGCAGTTGTTGCGCTCGCGCCGCTCGCGCACCCGGCGCGCGTCGTCCGCGCAGGCGATCAGCCGGAACCGCCCGGTCAACGGTGTGGGCACCGCCAGCAGCCCGGTGACCGTCGCGCGCCGCCGCTTGCGCAGCTTGCGCGTCGCCAGCCGCCCGAGCCGCGTGTCGCCTCGTCCGCGCCGCGCGTCGGTCGACAGGTAGAAGCCCGTCTTGGACCTCTTCGCGGCCCTCTTGCCCCGGTTGCGGACCACCGCCCGCACGTCCAGCGAGCCTCCCGCCAGCGACGCGACGACCGGCCGCGTCACCAGATCCGGCTTCGCCGCCGCACCGGCCGCGGGGACGAGCATCCCCGAGGCGAAGACTGCCGCCAGCCCAAGGGCGATCCGTGCCGCGCGTCCCTCCACGGGTGCGACGCTAGCGAACCCGCGGTGCCGTCACGCCGGAACTGTCGCAGGACGAACTACGCGCGCAGGTAGCGCCGCACCGTCAGCGGCGCGAAGACCGCCACCAGCACGACACCCTCGGCCAGCACGAGCAGGAGGTCGCCGGCGCCGGCGTCGCCGCCCATCAGCCCGCGCACCACCGTCGTCAGGTGCGAGATCGGGTTGACGTCGACGAACGCCTCGAGCCAGCCGGGCATCGTCGACGGGTCGACGAAGATGTTGCTCAGGAAGATCAGCGGGAACAGCAGCATGAAGCCGGTGTTCATCACCGCCATCGGCGTCCGCAGGATCAGCCCGAGGGCGGTGAACGCCCACGACAGGCTGAACGCCAGGAAGACCACGAGCACGATCGCTGCGAGCACGCCGGCCGGACCGCCCTCGGCGTCGAAGCCCATGATGAACCCGAGCGCGACGACGACCACCGAGGCGACCGTGTAGCGCACGGCGTCGCCGAGCACGGCGCCGACGAGCGGGGCGGCCCGCCAGATCGGCAGCGAGCGGAAGCGGTCCGTGACGCCCTTGGTCGCGTCGGTGTTCAGCGCGACGCCCGAGTAGACGGCGGTGAAGAGCACGGACTGCACCAGCATCCCCGGCAGCAGGAACTGCAGGTACTCGCCGGTGGACCCCGCGACCGCGCCGCCGAACAGGTACGTGAACATGAGCAGGAACAGCACCGGCGTCACCGTCACGTCGAGCAGCTGCTCGGGGACGTGGCGGATCTTGCGCATGCCGCGCCAGCCGAACGTCAGCGCGGCCGACGCCGCGCTCGGCCGCGGCGGGCGCTCCGTCTTCGACAGGGCGGTCTCGAGCTCGACCGGCTCGTGGAGCAGCGTCACGCCGCCACCTCCTCTTCCTCGGCGTCCTCCGCGGGCCGGCCGGTGAGGGCGAGGAAGACCTCGTCCAGCGTCGGCTGGCCGACGCCGAAGCTCGCCAGCGCGATGCCGGCGGCGTTCAGCGCGGCGACGGCCTCGGCCGCCTCGTCGGAATCGTCGACGGCGATCGACAGGCTCGCCGGGTCGGCGTCGAGCGCGACCGTCCCGGACCGCGCCAGCACGCTCTCGGCCTCCGGGCGCTGCTCCGGGTTGATCACCCGCACGTGCAGCGAGCCGCGGCCGACAGAGGCCTTGAGCTCGGGCGACGTCCCCTCGGCGATCACGCGGCCGTGGTCGATGACGGCGATGCGGTCGCAGAGCTGGTCGGCCTCGTCGAGGTACTGCGTGCACAGCAGCACGGTGGTGCCGCGCGCGGCGAGCGCTCGGATGATGTCCCAGACCTGGTTGCGCGAGCGCGGGTCGAGGCCGGTCGTCGGCTCGTCGAGGAACATCAGCTCGGGTGTCACGACGATGCTCGCCGCGATGTCGAGCCGCCGGCGCATGCCGCCGGAGTAGTTCTTGACCAGCCGCGCCGAGGCCTCGGCCAGCCCGAAGGCGGACAGCAGTTCGTCGGCGCGCTCCCGCGCCTGGGGGACGCGGTAGCCGAGCAGCCGCCCGAGCAGGATCAGGTTCTCGCGGCCGGTGAGGTCCTCGTCGACCGAGGCCAGCTGCCCGGTCAGCGAGACGAGGCCGCGCACGGCGTCGGCCTCCGTGACGATGTCATGACCGAGCACCTTCGCGCTCCCGCCGTCGGGGCGCAGCAGCGTCGCCAGCATGCGGATCGTCGTCGTCTTGCCGGCGCCGTTGGGGCCGAGCACGCCGTAGACCGAGCCGCGCGCGACCTCGAGGTCGACGCCGTCGACGGCCTTGACCTCACCGAAGGACTTCGCCAGTCCGCGGGCCTCGATCGCGAGCTCCATCCCAGTGGGGATAGCAGGTGCCTCAGCGCGCGCGGGCCGCGATGGCGACCAGCGGCATGACCACGAACCCGGCGAGCGCGACGCTCTGGGTTACGGCGTCTTCAGTCGTGTAGCCGTCCAGATGCGTGAGGTGGTAACCGAGGTGCAGCGCCTGCGTCGCGGCGAACGCGACGCACACCGGCACGACCAGCGCGGCTCGAACCATCGCCCAGCCGAGCAGCAGCGCGAAGCCGAGATAGAGGCCGCCGGTGTCGGTGGTCAGGTGCGAGTTGTACGGCGGGATGTTGTCCACCCACGAGGCGATGAACGGGAAGTCCTCGTAGAAGGTCTGCGGCGCGAACATCGCGGGAAGCCCGACGAGCAGCGCGCCGAGCGCGCAGTACGCGAGCGCGACTCTGGTGACGGACACGCACAAACTCTCGCAGGGAGCGGGAGAGATGGCGCGGCGCACAGTTTGACGTCCGCGCCGAACGGCATCATCGGCGACCCCAATCAACCGCCCCAGGTGCCGGTCGACACGCCCTCGCGACCCTACCCTGGATAGGAAGGAGCCGCAGGAAAATGGCCGTCGAGAACACCCCGCACACCCCGCTCGAGAGCGCCCCCCGGGCAGGGGAGGCCATGACCGTGCGCCGGGTGTTCACGCAGGCGGGAGTGCATCCGTTCGACGGCGTCGAGTGGGAGCTGCGCGACGCGCGCATCGGCCACGGCGACAAGGTCGCCTTCGTGCAGGAGAACGTCGAGTTCCCGGCCACGTGGTCGCAGAACGCGACCAACATCGTCGCCCAGAAGTACTTCCGCGGCCAGCTCGACTCGCCGACGCGCGAGCGCTCCGTCAAGCAGATGATCGGCCGTGTCGCGGGCACGATCGCCGACTGGGGCCGCGAGCGCGGCTACTTCGCCACCGCCGAGGACGGCGACGCCTTCGAGGCCGAGCTCGCCTACATCCTGCTCCACCAGATGGCGGCGTTCAACTCGCCGGTCTGGTTCAACGTGGGCTTCGAGGAGAACCCGCAATGCTCGGCGTGCTTCATCCTCAGCGTCGAGGACACGATGGACTCGATCCTGGCCTGGAACACCAAGGAGGGCAAGATCTTCCGCGGCGGTTCGGGCTCGGGCATCAACCTGTCGAACATCCGCGGGTCGATGGAGCCGCTGTCCAAGGGCGGGACGGCGAGCGGCCCCGTGTCCTTCATGCGTGGCGCGGACTCGTGGGCCGGGACGATCAAGTCGGGCGGCAAGACGCGCAGGGCGGCGAAGATGGTCGTGCTCGACATCGACCACCCCGATATCCGCGAGTTCATCTGGTGCAAGGCCAAGGAGGAGAAGAAGGCCGCCGCGCTGCGTGACGCCGGCTTCGACATGTCGATCGACGGTGAGGGATTCACGTCGATCCAGTACCAGAACGCCAACAACTCCGTGCGCGTCACGGACGAGTTCATGCACGCGGTCGAGAACGACCAGGACTGGGACCTCACCGCGCGCGCGACGGGTGCGCCGGTGGCCAGCGTGCCGGCGCGTGAGCTGATGCGCGACATCGCCGACGCGGCGTGGCGCTGCGCCGATCCGGGCGTGCAGTACGACACGACGATCAACCAGTGGCACACCTCTCCCGTGTCCGGCCGCATCAACGCGTCGAACCCGTGCTCGGAGTACATGCACGTCGACGACTCGGCCTGCAATCTCGCCTCGCTGAACCTGATGAAGTTCCGCAAGGACGACGGCAGCTTCGACGTGGCGCGGTTCGAGCACGCGGTCGACATCGTCCTGCTCGCGCAGGAGATCGTCGTCGGGCCGTCGTCGTACCCGACGGAGGAGATCGGCCGCAACGCGCGCGCGTTCCGCCAGCTCGGTCTCGGCTACGCGAACCTCGGCGCGTTCCTCATGGCCGACGGCATGCCGTACGACTCCGACGCCGGCCGCGGGACGGCGGCCGCGATCACGGCGCTGATGACCGGCCGCGCGTACCTGCAGTCGGCGAAGGTCGCGCAGGCCGTCGGGCCGTACGAGCGCTACGCCGAGAACCGCGAGGCGCACAACAACGTGATGCGGATGCACCGCGACGCCTCGTACGCGATCCCGGACGCGACCTGCAAGGACTCCGAGCTGCTGGCCGCGGCGCGCGAGTCGTGGAACGAGGCCGTCGCGCTCGGCGAGCTCTACGGCTACCGCAACGCCCAGGCCACGGTGCTCGCGCCCACGGGGACGATCTCGTTCCTGATGGACTGCGACACCACCGGCGTCGAGCCCGACTTCTCGCTGGTCAAGTACAAGGAGCTCGTCGGCGGCGGGCAGATGACGATCGTCAACCAGACCGTCCCGCTGGCGCTCGAGACGCTCGGCTACAGCCAGCCGCAGATCGAGCAGATCGAGGCGCACATCAACGAGCACGGCACGATCGTCGGGGCGCCCGGGCTCGACGGCAAGCACCTGCCCGTGTTCGACGTCGCGGTCGGCGAGCGCGCGATCTCGCACATGGGCCACATCAAGATGATGGGCGCGGTCCAGCCGTTCATCTCCGGCGCGATCTCCAAGACGGTCAACATGCCCAACGAGGTGACGGTCGACGACATCGCCGACGCCTACATCCAGGCGTGGCGCCTCGGCATCAAGGCGCTGGCGATCTACCGCGACGGCTCCAAGACCGCCCAGGCGCTACGCACCGACGCCCAGCAGGTGAAGGCGATCGACGCCGAGACGGGCGAGAACCTGTTCACCCAGGAGCAGGTCGACGCGCTGATCGGAGCCGCGGTCGACGAGGCCGTCGTCGAAGCGGTCGCCAAGGCGTCGACCAACAGCGCGCCGTCGCGCCGCCGGATGCCGCGCGAGCGCCACTCGATCACCCACAAGTTCTCGCTCGGCGGCCACGAGGGCTACATCACCGCCGGCATGTACGAGGACGGGACGGTGGGCGAGATCTTCCTGACCGACATCGGCAAGGAGGGCTCGGCCATCCGCGGCATGATGAACTCGTTCGCGACCGCGATCTCGATCGCGCTCCAGTACGGCGTGCCCCTGGAGACGCTGGTGCAGAAGTTCGCGTACGTGCGCTTCGAGCCCGAGGGGATCACCACCAACCCCGAGATCCCGTTCGCCAAGTCGCTGCCCGACTACATCATGCGCTGGCTGGCATCGCGCTTCATGGACACCGACTCCCAGGAGGAGCTCGGGATCCTCACGCCGGCGGTCCGCGCCCGCAAGGCGGGCCAGGACCTCGCGGTCGGCGCCGAGGGCGGCACCGCGGGCCCGACCGCGGCACCGTCGACGGGCTCCACGCCGGTGCCGGCCGCCGCGGCGATGACGGAGAAGCCGCCGGTCGTCCCGGCCAAGCTCGCCGGGCTCGACCTCGGCCCGGCCTGCCAGCAGTGCGGGGGCATCATGCAGCGCACGGGCTCGTGCTACACGTGCCCGAGCTGCGGCAACAACACGGGCTGTGGCTAGCGGCCGAGGCTGAGCCAGTCGCGGAAGTCGGCCCAGACGCCGCCGGCGCGCCAGCGCGCCTCGCGCCATGAGTGGTAGGCGGGGGCGAGACGGCCCTCGCCGGCGCCGAAGCGGCGCAGGGTGAGCATCAGCGCCGCCGTCAGCGCGAGCAGAACGGCGAGCAGGCCGAGGCCGATCAGCGGGGCCGGTGCCGAGTTGTCGGGCGTCGCCGCGGCCGCGCGCTGCAGGAGGGCCTCGCTGTCGTCGGCGACGGGCTCGGGCAGCCGCGCGGTGTCTGGCGCCGGGGGCTCGGCGACGGTGGCGGTCGCGCCCGGCGTCGCGGCGGCCGTCGGAAACGCCGGAGGCAGGGAGGACGGTGCGGTCGTCGCCGCCGGCGGGACGCTCCCGGTGCTCGGCGCCGGCTCGTCGCAGGCGCCGCTCGCGCGCTGCTCGATCGCCGCCTTGATCGCCTCCGGGTAATCGGAGGCGTACTGGCGCAGGTCCGGCGAGACGTTCTTGAGCGCGGTCTGGAGCTCTGCCGTCGTGTACTTGCACGGGTCGATCTCGCCGTCCTTGGTGTAGTCCGACGAGACGCGGTAGCTGATCCTCTCCGCCCTGCTCAGGGCAAGGGCGGCCGGCGCAGCGGCGGCGGCGGCGAATGCTGTGAGAAGAACGATCAGGACCCCTACCCGCACTGACGCCAACGATAGGCAGTTCCACTACCGTCGCGGCGCGGCATGGCCGGCCCCTCGACCGCCCGCGCCCCGTGGGCGCTCCTCGTGGCCTTCTGTGCCTGCCTGCTCTACGCGTGTTTCGCGAGCGGCGCCTCCGAGCTGCCGGCCCAGAGCTGGACGCAGCTCGCGCTGGCCCTGATCGCGACGACGGCGGTCGCCGCGTGGCTGTACGGGAACGGGCTGACGCTGCGCGTCTCGCGCACGGGCGCGGTGGGCATGATCGGCATCGCGGCGTTCGCGGCGTGGGCGGCGATCAGCATCGCCTACAGCGTCGCGCCCGATCGCTCGTGGGCCGAGGCCAACACCGTGCTCTCCTACGGCGTCACCGCGCTGATCGGCGCGCTCCTGGGCTCCAGCCTGCCGCGCGCCGCCGAGCGCGTCGGCATCGCCATCGGCGTCGCGGCGATCCCGGTCGCGCTGTACGCGCTCGGCGGCAAGACGATTCCCGGGTTTCACATCGGCGGCCTGATCGACCTCGACCACGCCGGCTTCAGCCGCCTGCGCGCCCCGCTCGGGTACTGGAACGCGCTCGCGCTGACGTGCGTGACCGGCGCGCTGCCGCTGCTGCGGGCCGCCGCGAGCCCCCACCACCGGCCATGGCCGCGCGTCGGCGCGCTCCTCGGCGTCTTCCTGCTCGCGCTCGTGCTCGGGCTGACGTACTCACGCGGCGGGATCGTGGCGCTCGCGCTCGGCACCCTCGCCTTGCTCGCCTTCACGACGGAGCGCGTGCGCACGCTCGTGCTCCTGGCGTCCGCGATCGTGGCCACGGCGCCCCCGCTGGCGATCGCGCTCACGCGCGACGACCTGACGATGAACTTCGTGCCGCTGGGCCAGCGCACCGACGACGGCGCCGCGGTGCTCGTCGCGACACTGGTCTGCGCCGGCCTGCTTGCCGTGTGGGCGCGCGCCGTCATCGCGCTCGAGTCCGGTCGCACGTTCACGGCCGCGCGCGGGCGCGCGTGGGGCCGGCCGGCGACCGGTGCAGTGGCCGCCCTTGCCGTCGTGGCGCTGATCGCGCTCACCGCCTCTGGTGCCGCCGCTCGCGCCGTGGACCAGTTCACCGACACCCGGCGCGCCCCCTCGCAGACCGATCCCAACCGGCTGCTCTCGGGCAACGCCGGCAACCGCTGGGTGTGGTGGAAGGAGGCGGCCGGCGCGTTCTCGGACCGGCCCGTGGCCGGCTGGGGCGCCGGCTCGTTCTCGGTCACGCACCTGCTCTATCGCAAGGTCCCGCTGAGCGTGCGCCAACCGCACAGCGTGCCGCTCCAGTGGCTCGCCGAGGACGGCCTGGTCGGCTTCGTGCTCATCGTCGTCGCGCTGGCGGGCCTCGCCGCCGCGGCGGTCAGCCGCGTTCGCGCCCTCCCGTGGGCGGTCGCCGGGGCGCCACCCGAACGCGGCGCGGCGGCGGCTCTGCTCGCGATCGCCGTCGCCTGGGCCGCGCAGGCGCCGTTCGAGTGGAGCTGGGACATCCCCGCGGTGACGCTGCCGGCGTTCCTCGCGCTCGGGACGCTCGCCGCCAGGCCGATGCGCGGGCCGACGCCCCCGGCCGCCGCGCGCGGACCCGCCCTGGCGGCGGTGACCGTCGCCTGTGCGCTGTACGTCATCTCCGTCGGGCTCCCCGCGGTCGCCCGCGCCCAGACCGACTCGGCGCTCGCGATCGCCGGCACGCGCGGGGTCTCGCCCGAGCGGCTGGCCGACGCCGCCGCGAAGGCGGAGCTCGCGGCGCGCCTGAACCCCCTCGCCACCGACGGCCTACGCGCCGCCGCCAACATCGCCACCCGCCGCGGGCGCGACCGCGAGGCCGTGCGCAACCTGCTGCGCGCCATCCGCCGCCAGCCCTACGACGCGAACGCCTGGCTGCGCCTCACCCTGACCGAGCTCGCGGCCGGCAATCGCGCCGCCGCCCGCCGCGCCGCCCTGCGCGCGGTCGCACTCGACCCCGTCGGCGGAGCCCGGGTCGCCGCCGAGCGCGTCTTCGAGGCCACGCTGCCGCCGAACGAGTCCGCGACCGCGACCGGCTCGCCGCTGCCGCTCGCCCCGCCCATCCCGACGCCATGACCGTGTCGGCGGCTCAGGTGACGAGGTTGTAGAGCGCCGAGAGGAGCGTCACGAAGAGGATCGACAGGCCGATGATCACGACGGCGCGCATCGCCGGCGTGAGCTCGGAGAGGTCGGGGAGCTGCGGCCCGGTGCTGATGCGCGGCGGCCGCGGCGCGCGCTCGACCAGCGCGCCGCCCGCCTCGAGCTGGCCGCGCAGCCGCCGGACGGCGTCCTCGAGCGACGTGCGTTCCTCGAGCGCCTGCTCGGCGATGTCCTCGACGTCGCGGACGCGCTCGCGTTCGGATGCCAGCGCGTTGCGCAGCTCCTCGATGCGCCGCTGAAGCTGCGGGTCGCCTCCACCCTCGGTGCCGCCGGCACGCTGCATTTGCGAGAGCTCGGCGCGCGCAGCGTCGGCCTCCGCCTCGGCCCGGCGCAGGGCCTCTTCGCGCTCGGCGATGCGCTCGCGCGCCTCGGCCACCGCGCGCCGCAGCCGCTGCGTCTCCTCGGCTGCCGCCTGGACCGTCGCGGCACCCTCGGCCACCTGCGCCTGCAGCTGGCGTACGTGCGTCTCGGCGCGCAGGGCGGCGGCGGCGCGCTCGGCCAGGTCGGTGTCGGGGCCCTGGACCTGCGCGAGCGCCTGCCGCAGCCGCTCGGCCTCGGCGGCGGCCTCCGCCTGCGCGGCCTCGGCGCGCTCGCGCTCGGCGTGCGTCGTCGCCAGCGCCGCGTTGAGGCGCTCGGTCTCGCCGGAGGCCTGGTGAACGCGGTCGGTTCCCGCCGCCCGAGCATCGGCGATCTCGGCCCGCAGCCTCTCGGTCTCGGCGTCGGCGTCGGCGAGCGCGGCCTCGAGCCGACGCCGCTCGGCTGCCTCCGCCTCGGCGCGCTCCTCCACGGTGACGCGCAGCCGCTCCGCATCGGCCGCCGCCTGCGAGACCTCCGCCTGGCCGGCCTGCCGTGACTGGTCGAGCTCGGCCTGCAGGCGGGCCGAGGCCTCGATCGCCGACGCCAGCTGCGCCTCCATCCGCTCGGTCTCGCTGCCCCGATCGCGCGCCGAGGCGAGCTCCTGGCGCATGCGCGCGACCTCCTCGAGCTGCGCCTGCAGCTCGGCTCGCCCGCGCCGGTCGGCCTCGGTGAGCTCGTCCTGGAGCCGGTCGCGCTCCTCGATCGCCGCCGCGAGCTCGGCCGACCCCGCCTGCTCGGCCTCGATCGCGCGGTGCAGCGCCGCCCGCATGCGCTCGGCCTCGGCGCCCGCGGTGGCCAGACGCTCCGCGCCGACACGCTCGGTCTCCGCGAGCTCTTCGCGCAACCGCTGTGTCTCGGCCATCGCCGCCGCGACGCGCTCCTCGGCGAGGCGCTCGCGCTCGGCCAGTTCATCCCGCAGACGTTCGGCCTCCTGCTCGGCGGCCGCGAGCCGCTCCGCGTTGGTCTGCTCGAGCTCGGCGATCAGTCGCTCGGTCTCGGCCTCGACGTCCTGCAGGCGCTGGTCGCTCGCGCGCTCGGACTCGGCCAGCCGGGAGCGGATCTGCTCGGCCTCGGAGGCGGAGGCGCTGAGGGCGACGCGCAGCCGGTCGGCCTCGGCCTCGGCCGCCTGCTGGGTCTCTGAGAGCTCGGTGCGCAGGCGCGTCGTCTCCTCGCCGGCGGCCGCGAGCGCGGCGCGCTGCTCGGCGGCCATGCGCTCGGCGTCCTCGATCTCGGCGCGCAGCAGCTCGGCGTCCTCGGCACGCTCGGCGAGCTCCGAGCGCAACCCCTCGACGGATGCGCCGCGCTCGGCGAGCTCGGCCTCGAGCCGGTCGCGCTCGAGCGCACGCTCGCCCAGGTCGGCCTCGAGCCGCGCGATGTCGGACGAGCGCTCCTCGAGTTCCGTGCCGAGCTGCGCGGCCGCCTGCTCGCGCTCGGTCAGCTCGGCCTGGAGCCGCTCGATGTCGCCGGCCCGCGCCCCGAGGTCGGCGGTGAGCTGCTCCACCTCCCCGGCACGCAGGTTGAGCTCGGTCTGGAGCTGCTGAACGACGCCCGCTCGCGTGTCGAGATCGGCCTGCAGGCGCTCGACGTACGCGGCGCGCTTGGAGAGATCGGCTTCGAGCCGCTCGACGTGCTCGCCGCGCGCCGCCAGATCGGCTTCCAGCGCCGCGACGTGCTCGCGGCGCTCGGCGAGCTCGCCCTCGAGCTGCTCGATGTTGGCCGCCCGCTCGGCGAGGTCGGCCTCGAGGTGCTGCGACGCGCTCGCGGCGCTCGGCGAGCTCGGTCATGAGCTGCTGGACCGCCTCGCCGCGCTCCGTGAGGTCGGCGCGCAGCTGCTCGACGTGCTGCTCGCGCTCGGCCAGGTCGGCCTCGAGGCTGTCGATGCGCTCGAGCCGCTCGCCGAGGTTGCTCTGCAGCCGCTCGATGTGCACCCCGCGCTCGCCGAGCTCGGCCTCGAGGCTCTCGACGTGCGCGTGGCGTTCGGTGAGGTCGGTCTCGAGCTGGGCGATGTGCTGGGCGCGCGCGATCAGGTCTCCCTCGAGGCGCTCGACCTGGCTGCCGCGCTCCGTCAGCTCCGCCCGCAACCGCTCGCGCTCCTCGGTGCGCGCCGCGAGGTCGGTCTCGAGCCGCTCGAGCTCCTGCTCGAGCCGCTCGGTCGCCTCCATGCGCTCCTCGAGCTCCGCGCGCAGGCGGCTCGACGTCTCCGTCTGCGCGTCGAGCTGGACCTCGAGCCGCTCGATGTCCTCGGCGCGACGCGCGGCCTCGGCCTCGGCGGCGGCCAGCGCCTGGCCGACACGCAGGGCCTCGTCGTCGGCGTCTGCGAGCTCAGCACGCAGGCGGTCGGCGTCGGCGCCCGCGGCGGCGAGCTGGCCGCGCAGCTCCTCGGCGGTGGCGGCGCCGGTGCGCTCGGCCTCGGCCAGCGCGGCGGCGAGGCGCTCCATCTCGGCGTCGGCGTCGCTGACGCGGTCGCGCAGCGTGCCGGCGGCGTCCTGCGCCTCCGCGAGCTGAGATCGCAGCGTCGCCGACTCGGCACCGGCGGCCCCGAGCTCGGCCCGCAGGTCCTCGAGCTCGGCGTTGGCGTGCGTGAGCTCGCCCGTCAGCGCGGCGATCTGCTCCTCCGCGGCCGCCTGCTCGGCGCGCAGCTCGGCCACCAGGGCATCGGAGGCCTGCTGTTCGGCGAGCAGTCGCTGCCCCTCGGCCTCGGCCGCTGCGAAGGCGGTGGCGCCGTCGCGCAGCTGCTCTCGCTGGCGCGCGATGACGTCCTGGAAGGCCTCGATCGCGCTCTCCTGCTCGCCGAGCTGCTCGCGCATGGCGGCGATCTCCTCCGCCGCCGCGGCGGCCTCGGCGTCACGCTGCGCGACGAGCGCCTCGAGCCGGGCGACCTCTCCGCGCGCCGCCTCGAGCTCGGCGGTGCGCGTCTCGAGCTCCTCCTGCGCCGCCTGCGCCGCTGCCTGCGCGCGGGCGATCTCCGCGGCGGCCACCTCGTGCGCGTCGGCGATGCGGATCTCGGCGCGCTCCATTTCGGCGCGCAGCTCGGCCACCTCCGCGCGCGCGCTGTCGCGCTGCTCGCCGCGCTCGCGCAGGGCCACGCGCAGCTCCTCGGCCTCGCCGCGCGCGGCATCGAGGTCGGCGGCCACGAGCGCGAGCTCCTCGCGCGCCTCGGCGGCCTCTGCGGTCGTCGCATCGATGACCTCCGTCCGCCGCGCGAGCTCGGCCTCGAGCCGGTCGACCTCCGCGCCGCGGGCAGCGAGCTGCTCGCGCAGCGCCTCGACCTCGGCGGTCGCCGCCTCGGCCTCGGCCGTGCGCTCGCCGATCGCCTCCGTGAGCCGTGCGAGCTCGACGGTCGCGGCGTCGGCCTCGTCGCTGCGGTCGGCAAGCTCGGCGCGCAGCAGCGTGATCTCGCCCTCCGCCGCCTGCAGGCTCGCGGCGCTCTGCTTGAGCTCGGCGCGCAGCCTCGCGGCCTCCGCGGTCGCGGCCTCCGCCACGCTCGTGCGCTCCTCGAACTGCGAGCGCATGCGATTCATGTCCGCGATCGCGCCCTCCGCCTCGGTCATGCGCCCCGCGACGTCGCGGCGCAGCCGGGACAGCTCGGCGGTGGCGGACTCGGCGATCGCGGCCCGCTCGGCGAGCTGGGCCGACAGGCGCGCGACCTCGGCGCCGGCCGTGCCGGCGGCATCGGAGCGCTCGGCCAGGGCAGCCTCGAGGCGCGCGATCTCGTTCGCGGCCCGGTCGGCCTCGCGCGCACGCGCGTTGAGCTCGGTGCGCAGCTCGCGGATCTGCTCGGCTCGCTGCTGCGCGGTCTCCTCCTGATCGGAGACGGCGGCATGCGCCTCCAGCGTCTGGGCCTCGACGGTGGCCAGGCGCGAGATCAGGCGCGCGATCTCCGCGCTGGCCGCCTCCGCCTGGGCGGTGCGCTCGGCGAGCTCCGAGCGCGCGCGCCTGACCTCGGCCTCGGCGGTACTGACGGCCTCGGTCGCGTGCCGGTCGCGGTCGGCCAGTGCCTCCTCGAGGCGAGCGATCTCGGCACGCAGCTCCTGCGCCTCGGCCGAGCGCTCGGCGAGCAGCCTCGCCGTCTCCTGCGCCGCCTCGGCGCCGCTCGCGCTCTCGGCCAGCGCGGCCTGGAGGGTGGCGATCTCCTCCGCCGCGGCGGAGGCCTCGGTCTCGCGCTGCATCAGGGCCGACTCGAGGTGAGCCCGAGCGTCGGCGAGCGCGCTTCCCAGGCGGGCGGCCTCGGCGCGCGCGGCCTCGGCCTCGGCCTCGGCAGCCGTGACGTGCTCGCGCTCGCGCTCGACCTCGGCGGCGCGCTCTGCCAGGGCCGCCTCGAGCTGAGCGTGATCGCGGGCGGCGACGGCGGCACCTGACGCCCGCTCCTCGAGCTGCTTCCTCAGCGCGGCGGTCTCGGCCTGCGCGTCCTCGACCTCGGCCGTGCGCTCGGCGAGCAGGACGCGCAGCTGCTCCGTGTCGCGCGCCGCTGCGGTGACGGCGGCGGTGCGCTCGTTGAGGGCCGTCTCGAGACGCGCGATCTCGGCGGTGGCGGCCTCCACCTCGGCCGCGCGGCGGGTGAGGCGCGACTCGAGCTCGGCGATCGTGCGGTGGCCCGTGTCGGCGAGCCCCGATTGCTCGGACAGGCGGTCGACGAGGCGGCCGATCTCGGCGGTGGCGGCGTCCGCGTCGGAGCTCTTGTGCTCGAGCTGCGCGCGGACCTCCTCGAGCTGGCGGCCCAGCCGCGCGACCTCGGCCTCGGCCTGCTCGGCCGCCTCGGCGCGCTGGGCGTACTGGGCGCGCAGCTCGGCGACGGCCGCCGACGACTGCTCGACGCCCTCGTTGAGCGTCGCCTCCAGTGCCGCGACCTGTTCGGCGGTGCGCGCCGCCTCCGCGGCGGCGGCCGCACGGGCGCGCTCGGCGCGGGCGGCGTCGTCGCGGGCCGCAGCGAGCTCGCTGCGCGTGTCGTCGGCGTCTTTCTGAGCGCTCGTCAGCTGGCCGCGGAGGCGCTCCGCCTCCGCGCTGGCGATCTCGGCCGCGTTGCTGCGCTCGGAGACGTCCGCACGCAGCCGCGCGATCTCCGCCTGTGCCGCCTCCGCCTGTTTCTCGCGCTCGGAGATCTGCGCGTGCAGCTGTGCGCGCTCGAGGGTGGCCGCCTCGAAGGTGGAGGTGCGCTCGGTCAGCTGGGCCTTGGTGCGCTCGAGCTCGGCGAACGCCGCCTCGACATCGCCGCCGCGCTCATCGAGGAGTCCCTGCAGGCGCTGAGCCTCCGCGGCGTGGCGCTCGACCTCGCGCTGGCGCGCCTCGAGCCCTTCGCGCAGGCGCGCGGCCTCGGCCGTTGCGGACCCGACCGCCCCCTGCGCCCGTGCCACCTCGGCCGCCGCCTCGCGGGCTTGCACCGTGCGCTCGTCGAGTTCGGTGCGCAGCCGGTCCAGCTCGCCCCGGCCGCCCGTCACCTGCGCGTCGAGCTCGGCACGCAGCCGCGCCAGCTCGTCGGCCGAGCGCTGCGCCTCGGCGGCGCGGGCCTCGAGGGCGGCGTGACGCGCGGCGGCCGTCTCCTCGCTGGCGGCCAGCGCGCCGCGCAGGGCGGCGAGCTCGTTCTGAGCGGCGTCGACCGCCGCCTCGCGCTCTGCCAGCTGGTCGCGCAGCGCGTCGGCCTCGGCGGCGGCGGCCGCTGCCGCCGCCTCGTGCTCGCGCAGCTCCGCGACCTGCCGGCGCAGCTCGTCGAGCTCGGCGCCGGCCGCGCCGGCACCGCTGTCGAGCTCCTCGCGCAGGCGGGCGGCCTCTTCCCGCGCCGCCGCCGCTGCATCAGCCTCGGCGGTCAGCTCCTCGAGCCGCGCCTCCGCGGCCGCCCGCGCCGCCTCGCGCTCGGCGACCTGCTCCTGGGCGGCGGCGACGGCGTCGCGCAGGCGGGCCAGCTCCGCCTCGGCGGCCGCGGCATCGCGCTCGCGCCCGCTCAGGCCCTGCCGCAGCGCCGCGAGCTCGTCGCGCGCGTGGGCAAGCGCGGCCTCCGCGCTCTCACGCTCCTCCTCCGAGGACTCGAGCAGTCCTCGCAGCGCCGCCACCTCCTCGACGGCGGTCGCGTTGCGGCCGAGCTCGGTGCGCAGCCGCGCCAGCTCGTCCTCGAGGCCCTCGAGCTCGCCCACCCGGGCCTGGGCGGCCTGCTCGCGCTCGAGGGCGCCGCGCAGCTCGTCGCGCGCCTGCTCGAGCTCCGCCTGAGCGCCCCCGTAGCGGTTCTGGAGCTCGGCCGCCGCGGTGTCGGAGGCCTCGCGCAGGCGGACGAGCTCGTCGCGGTCGGCCTCGAGCTGGTCGACGCGGGCGCGCAGCGCCGCCGCCTCGCGCGCGTAGCTCTCGGCCTGGTCGCGCAGCGCGGCGGCTTCGCGGCCCTGCTGCGCGAGCCAGTCCATGTCGACCTCGCGGCTGCGGGTGACGGTCGGGGCCTGCGGGCGCTCGACCGTGCCGCGGCGGCGAGGCGGCGGCTTCAGCGCCGCGCGCTGGGGGACGGGCAGGTCGACGACCGCGCCGGGGACGGCGAGCGCGAAGGCGACGCGGCTGCCGGCGAGCAGCTCGGCCGGGACGGGGAAGGCGGCGCGCCACTCGCCGCCGGCCACGGGGCCGCCCGGTCGGGTCCGGCAGCGGCTTGACGTGGCGCGCGTCGCGCCCGTCGTCCACCAGCAGCTCCGGCGCGCCCGGCTCGACGCCCGGCGCGAACGCCCCTGAGAGCCGCAGCAGCACCGTCCCGGCGGACGCATCGACGCGCTCGAAGCGCTCGACGTCGAACGCGACCGTCTCCATTAGAGCGCAATCCTAGACCCGGGCACGGCGCCTACTCTCTCGCGTCGTGAAGCTCCTCGTCACCGGCGGCGCCGGCTACATCGGCAGCGTCGTCGCGCATCGCCTGCTCGAGGCCGGCCACGACGTCGCGGTCCTGGACAACCTCGACCGCGGGCACCGCGCGGCGATCCCCGAGGGGTGCGAGTTCGTCGAGGCCGACCTGCTCGACCTGCCGGCTGACGCGCTCGCCGGCTACGAGGGCGTGCTGCACTTCGCGGCCTTCGCCCTGGTCGCCGAGTCGGTGGCTCAGCCCGAGCGCTACCACCGCAACAACTTCGTCGGCACGCTCAACCTGCTCGACGCCATGCGCACCCACGGCGTCAAGCGGCTCGTGTTCTCGTCGACCTGCGCCACCTACGGCGAGCCGGAGACGGTCCCGATCGCGGAGACCGAGCCGCCGGCGCCGGTCAACAGCTACGGCAACTCCAAGCTCGCGGTCGACCGCATGATCTCCGACGAGTGCCGCGCGCACGGGCTCGGCGCCGTCTCGCTGCGCTACTTCAACGTCGCCGGGGCGAGCGGCCGCTACGGCGAGGACCACGACCCCGAGACGCACCTGATCCCGCTGATCCTCCGCGCGGCGGCCGGTCGCGCCGGGTCGGTGTCCATCTACGGCACCGACTACCCGACGCGCGACGGCACCGCGATCCGCGACTACATCCACGTCGAGGACCTCGCCGACGCGCACATCCTGGCGCTCGACGAGGTCCAGCCGGGCGCGCACGAGATCCTCAACCTCGGCAACGGCAACGGCTTCTCCGTGCGCGAGGTGATCGCGGCGGCGCGGGAGGTGACCGGCATCGACTTCAAGGTCGTCGAGGAGGGGCGCCGCCCGGGCGACCCGCCCGAGCTCGTCGCGGCGTCGGAGAAGGTGCGCGAGCGCCTTGGCTGGACGCCGCGCAAGCCCGGGATCGAGACCATGATCGCCGACGCCTGGGAGTGGTTCCAGGCCAACCCCGGCGGCTACAGCGCCTGAGCGAGCAGCTCCTCGGGCGTGAGCGTCGCGTCGAGCACGCGCCAGCGCCGCGGCTCGGCCGCCGCCAGCTCGTCGTAGGCGGCGGCGACGCGGGTCAGGAACGCCAGGTCCTCGAAGCGGTCGGCGGCGCCGCGGCCGCCGACCCTCTGTAGTCCCGCCGCAGGGTCGATGCGCAGCAGCAGCGTGCGCTCCGGTACCGGCGCGAAGGCGTTGATCGCGCGGACGGCGTCGATGCCGAGGCCCCGGCCGGCGCCCTGGTAGGCGAGGCTCGAATCGGTGAAGCGGTCGAGCACGAGTGTCTCCCCGCGGGCCAGCCGCGGCGCGATCTCGGTGGCGACGAGCTGGGCCCGGGCGGCGGCGAACAGCAGCGCCTCGGCGTGGGCGTCGAACGGGTGCTGCTTGACGAGCGCGCGGATGCGCTCGGCGAGCGGCTCGCCGCCCGGCTCCCTCAGCGCGGTCGCGCCGAGCTCGCGTGCCAGCCCCGCCACGAGCGTCGACTTCCCGGCCCCGTCGAGGCCCTCCACCGTGATCAGGGGCACGCGCATAGAGTGAAGCGTCGTGCGCCTCGACGCCCACCCGCACGCCAAGGCCGTACTCGGCGCGGCGATCGAGGACCCGGCCAGCCAGCTCAGCCACGCCTACCTGCTCGCCGGCCCGGCGGGGTCGGGCAAGCGCGACGCGGCGCGCGAGTTCGCCGCCGAGCTGCTCGCCGAGGGCGCGCCGGACCCCGACGCCGCTCGCGCGCGCGTGGGCACGGGCGCGCACGTGGACCTGACCTGGGTGGCGCCGAGCGGCGCGCACGTGATGCTGCGCGACGACGTCTACCGCAGCGTCGTCGCCGCCGCCTCGCACACGCCGTTCGAGTCGACGCGGCGGGTGTTCGTGCTCGAGCGCGCCGACACGATGAACGACGAGGCCGCCAACACCCTGCTCAAGACGCTCGAGGAGCCGCCGCCGTATGTCGTGCTGCTGCTGCTGACCGACAGGCCCGGACAGGTGCTGCCGACGATCGCCTCGCGCTGCCAGGTCGTGCGCTTCGACCCGCAGCCGCCGGAGCGCATCGCGGCCCAGATCACGGGGGCGGACGACGCCACCGCCCTCGCCTGCGCGCGGCTGTGCGCTGGGGGACGCGGATCGCGCCGCGCAGCTCGCGACGCCCGCGGGGGCGGCCCTGCGGGCGGCGGCGGAGGACCTCGTGCGTACCGGCGAGTGGCGCCCGATCCTGGCGGCGGGGCAGGCGCGGGCCGCGGTCGTGCGCGAGCAGCTCGAGCGCGAGCGCGAGACCGAGCTCGAGTACCTGCCCAAGAAGGACTCCAGGCGCAAGACGGCCGAGTTCGACGATCGCATCAAGCGCGGCGAGCGGCGCGCCCGCACCGGTGCCGTCGACCACGGCCTCCAGCTCGCCGGGCTCTACCTGCGCGACCTCGGCTTGCGTCGTCGCCGGCGCACCGGACCTCGCGCACAACGCCGACCGCGAGCTCGCGCCCGACGCCGAGGGCCGCGGCGCGGGCGCGCTGCGCGAGGCGCTCGAGCTCGTCGAGGACACCCGGCGGCGGCTGCTGCTCAACGTCAGCGAGGACATGGCCCTGGAGGCGCTGTCGTTCCGCTTGCAGCGAGTCCTCGCCCGATGAGCGTCACCACGCCGGTCGAGCACGACGGCGAGCGCGACCACGTCGCCGTCGAGGAGCCGCTCGAGATCCGCGCCGGCGGCCGGCCGCTGGCGGTCACGATGCGCACGCCCGGCCACGACGACGAGCTCGCACTCGGGTTCCTGTACGGCGAGGGGCTGATCGACGGGCCGCGGGCGGTCGACGTCCCGGACCTGGCGGCCAACACCGTCGACGTCACCGGTCCGCTGACGCGTGAGCCGAGCGCCCGGTCCTTCTACACGACGTCCTCGTGCGGCGTGTGCGGCAAGGGGGCTCTGGAGGAGGTCGCCGTGCACGCCCCGGCGCTGCCCGACGGCCCCGTCGTCTCGCGGGCGCTGCTGGCGGCGCTGCCCGAGCGCCTGCACCAGCCCGGCTTCGAGCGCTCGGGCGGGCTGCACGCGACCGGTCTCTTCGACGCCGCCGGCGAGCTGCTGTGCGTGCGCGAGGACGTCGGCCGCCACAACGCGATGGACAAGGTGGTCGGGCGCGCGCTGCTCGACGGTCTGGTGCCGCTGGCGGGGCACGTCCTGTGCGTCAGCGGGCGGCTGAGCTTCGAACTGGTGCAGAAGGCGTGCGTCGCGGGCGCGCCGATCCTGGTCGGCGTGTCGGCGCCGACCTCGCTGGCGGTCCGGCTGGCCGAGGACCGCGGCCTGACCCTGTGCGGCTTCGCGCGGGGCGGTCGCGTCAACGTCTACACGCGCGCGGACCGGATCAGCTAGCGCCGATCGGGCCGAGATTCGGCTCGAGCCCGTGGTAGTCGAAGGTGCCGAAGCGGTCGAAGCGGTCGTGCTCGGGGCCGTGGAAGTCCGAGCTGCCGGTGATCAGCAGCCCGAGCTCTGAGCACGTGTCGTGCAGCAGACGGGTCTGGCGCTCGTCGTGCGTCGGATAGAAGACCTCGACTCCGTCAAGCCCCGCGTCGGCGAAGCGGCGGATCGTCTCGACGCACTCCTGCTCGTCGTCGAGGTCCCAGAACGGGTGCGCCCAGATCGCGACGCCGCCCGCGGCGTGGATGACGTCGATCGCGTCGTAGACCGTCGGGAACCGTCCGCTGCACGAACGCCCGCCCGCCGGGCACGAGGTACTCGGGGAAGAAGCTGTTCTTGTCCGTCCGGCCCTCGCGCTCGAGCCGCTCCCGGTTCTCGGGGTGCTCGAGCACCGCGTCCGCGATGTGCGGGCGCCCGATCGGCAGGCCGGCCGCCTTGCGCGCGACGAGCACCGAGCGGTCGACGGTGAAGCCGAGCTCCTCCAGGCGGTCGGCGATCGCCTCGACCCGGGCCTGGCGGTCGTGCCGGTAGGCGTCGAGCGCCGCGACCAGCTCGGGGTTGGAGACGTCGATCTCGTAGCCGCAGACGTGCAGGTCCGCGTGCCGTCCCTCGACGGCGGAGATCTCCGCGGCGGGGGAGAAGCGCATGCCCAGCTCCGTCGCCGCGGCGCGCGCCTCCTCGACCCCGTCCACGGTGTCGTGATCGGTCAGCGCGACGAGCTCCATGCCGTCCTGCCTGGCGTGCGCCATCACGTCGGCGGGCGCGAGCACGCCGTCGGAGTAGCTGGAGTGGCACTGGAGGTCGAACGCGGTCATGGCCGCGTGACGCTAGTGGGGGAGGGCCCCACGCATCCCCCGTCCGTAGGCTGCGGGCGGTGCGATCGGTCGTCGAGGACTTCGTCCACCGCCCCGCCGGCCACTGCGGGTCCGGCGCGCTGCGCGACGTCCTCGAGCACCGCGGGCTCGACTACGGCGCCGGGCCGCTGAGCGAGGGCGCGGTGTTCGGGCTCGGCGGGGGACTCGGCGCGTTCTACATCGAGCTGCCGAAGATGGCCCCGCCGCTCTACCTGGTCGGCCGCACCGGCGAGCTCGAGCGCGACATCGCGGTCGTGCTGGACGCGGAGGTCGATGAGCGCTCGACTGACGATCCCGACGAGGGCTGGGCCTGGGTGGCGAGCGAGATCGACGCCGGCCGGCCGCCGATGGTCTGGGCCGACATCGCGAAGCTCGACTACCTGCGGGTGAAGCTCTCCAACACCCGGCACGACATCCTCGTCGTCGGCTACGACGATGACGAGGGCGTCGCGTACATCGCCGACAACGACCGCGACGAGCTCCAGGCCTGCTCGCTCGAATCGCTTGCCGCCGCGCGCAACTCCGACGACTTCCCCGGGCCCAACCGGCACACGACGTTCGTGTACGACTGGCCCGAGGAGCTCCCCGAGCCCGACGTGGCGGTGGCGCGGGCGCTGCTGCAGGCGATCCTGAACATGCGCACGGACCCGGAGGCGGTCGGCTCGATGCCGGGGCCGACCGGCCTCGACGCCATCGACGCGTTGGCGGCCGGGTACCCGCAGTGGCCGTCGACGTTCGCCGACCGGCTCGATGACGCCCTGCGCGCCCTGTCCGTGTTCATCGTCAAGGCCGGCACCGGCGGGGCGATGTTCCGCTCGCTGCACCAGACCTTCCTGACCGACTTCTCCCTGCTGCTCGGCTCGGAGGCGCTCGCCGACGCGGCGCTGGTCTACGCGGAGCTGTCGGAGACGTGGGTCGAGCTCGCCGAGCGCGCCCGCGACGGCGACCACGCCGGCGGCCTCGAGCTGGTCGATCGCATCCGCGCGCTCGAGCACGAGGGCGTCGCGGCGATGGAGGCCGCGGCCTGATGGGCGGTGTCAACGTCCCCGTCGCCGAAGCGGGCCCGACCGTGGGCGACGTGATGCTCCCCGGCCCGGAGGTCCATCCGCCGACCGCGACCGTCGCCGACGCCCGCCGCGCCTTCGAGAGCCCGCGCCAGAAGCTGCTCGTGATCGCCGACGGCGACCGCTACGTCGGCGCCGTCCGCCGCGAGTCCACCGAGGGCGACGCCGCCGCCGACGCCCCGATCACCTCGCTCGAGACCACGGTCCCCACCCTCTCGCCCGGCGACCCGACCGAGCGCATCTTCGCGATCGTCGAGGCCAACGACCTCGACCGCATCCCGGTCGTCGGCGACGACGGCACCCTGCACGGCCTCGTCTGCTTCAACCGCAGCGGGCAGTCCTTCTGTGTCGCCTGACGCCGCTGTAGGTTTCCGCGCATGCCAACCGAGGAGAAACGTCTGCCCACCCTGCCGCTAGCGGCCGTCGGGATCATCATCATCGGCTCCATCGGCCCATGGGTCACCGTCGAGGGCCTGGGCGACTTCAGCGAGGGCGGTCTCGAGAGCGACGGGATCATCACCCTCGTCCTCGCGCTCATCGTCGGCGGCCTCGTGCTCGCCTACCGCGACCGCCCCGCCCCGCGCGGCGCCAAGATCGGCATCGGCATCTGCGCCGTCGCCGCCCTCGCGATAGCGATCATCGACGTGCTCGACGTCACCGGCACCGACCTCGGCGTCGTCGAGGCCAACGTCGGCTGGGGCCTCTGGCTCACCCTCGTCGGCTCGATCCTGCTCGTCGTCGCGATCGTGCTCGACCGCGCCCGCGCCACGACGACGACCCCCTCGTCTCCGGCCGCACCGCCGCCGTCTACGCCCGAGTAGCGCTCTCTACACTGGGGCCGCCCCGCCGACGTAGCTCAGCTGGTAGAGCACTTCACTCGTAATGAAGGGGTCAGCGGTTCGAGTCCGCTCGTCGGCTTGAGAAAGCTCCGCACAAGCGGTTTTCGCGTTCTCGGGACGTGTCCCGAACCGCGAATGTGTCCCCAATATGTCCCGAGCGAGGCGTAAGATCGGGCCATGCCGATCGAGCCGAGCGGCCATGTCTTCCGCGTCGAGCGCAAGCGCGGGCCGCAGTGGTACGCGAAGTACCGGCTGCCGGACGGCCGTCAGGTGCAGCGCCGGATCGGCCCGGCGTGGACCGAGCGCGGCCGCCGCCGGCCGGGACGTTCACGAAGCGCACGGCTGAGGCCTGGCTGCGCGACGTCCTCGACCAGGCGCGCAGCGGCACGCTGCCGGCCTGGTCCGCACCGGCGTGACGTTCGCCGATGCGGCCGACGAGTGGCTCCGCTACATCGAGCACGACCGCGGCCGCAAGCCCTCGACCGTCGCCGGCTACCGGGCGCTCGTCCGCTCGCAGCTCCTGCCGGCGTTCGGCGACCAGCAGGTCGAGGCCATCACGACGCCGATGATCGAGGGCTGGTTCGCCGGCCTCGACCGCACGCCCAGCACGCGGCAGAAGTCGCTCGTCCTCCTCCACGGGATCTTCCAGCGCGCTCGCAAGGTCTACGGCCTGCCGATCAACCCGGTCGCCGACGTCGAGAAGCCCCCGGTCACGCGCAGCGGCGACATCGAGGTCTTCTCGCCGGAGGAGGTCATGGCGCTCGTGCGCGCGGCCGGCGTCGGAGCAGGACGCCGCGATCTTCCTGACCGCCGCCCTCACCGGCCTGCGCCGCGGCGAGCTGCTCGCGCTGCGCTGGCGCGACGTCGACTTCGCCGGCCAGGCATCCGCGTCCGCGCGAGCTACGCCGAGGGCCACCTGACGACGCCGAAGTCGGGCAAGGTGCGCTCGGTGCCGATGGCGCCCGACGTCGCGACGGCGCTCGCCGCGCTCGGCCAGCGCGAGCACTGGACCGGCGACGACGACCTCGTCTTCCCCGGCGGCTCGGCAGCTTCCTCGACGGGTCCGGCGCTACGCCGCCGCTACGACGCGGCGGTCAAGCGCGCCGGCCTGCGCCAGCTGCGCTTCCACGACCTCCGCCACACCTTCGGCACGCGGATGATCGCCAAGGCCGACATCCGCCGCGTGCAGGAGTGGATGGGCCACGCCGACGTCCAGACGACGATGAAGTACCTCCACTACGTGCCGCGCGAGAACGACGCCGCCCTGGTCGCCGAAGCGTTCGCGCTCGACGAGCCCGCTCAGTCGTCGGCGACCAGCCACGCCCTGACCTCCCAGCGCAGGTAGAACCGCCGCCGCCCACGCTTGCGGCTCGGCAGCACTCCCCGCCGGGCCCACTCCTCGATGGTCGACTTCGGCACGGCCAGCAGCTCCGCTACCTCGGCAGCCGTCATCACGTCCGCACTCGTCAACGGCGGCTCACTCGCTGCCCATGACTCACCGGCTGACCTCATCGCCATGTAGGCCGCTAAACCGCCCGCTCAGGACAACGATCTTTGCCGACGGTCGCCTCTTCCCTCTACTCCTTGCCGCCCCACCCCCTTCTCGCCCCGTGCCCGTGCCCCGGATCCCGCTCCCCTCCCACCTCGCCAGGCTGGGGTTTAAGACCACGATCTCCTCCATCGGACTTGTACGTGGGGAGAGCGTGGTCTTAAACCACTGCCTGGCCAGATCAAGGTGGGGAGCGGGATCCGGGGCCCGTGCTACAGACAGCGTGTCCGTAGCGCCGTCCGTAGCCAGGTCCGTAGCAGCGACGGCTGCGCCTCATGTCGACGTCCACACCTTGACCGCCGAGGCGAGCAGGAGGATGACAAGCAGCGGTACAAGGACCGTCGGTGCGACGACTCCCACGAGCACCCCGCCGATGACCGTCCCTGCGATCGGTCCGACCGCCATCGCCACTTCGTTCTGGCGTGAGCTGGACGGTGGCCACGCCGCGTGTCCAAGGACTGCAGCGGTACGGTTCGACACCGCTGCCCCTTCCTGTGTCACGCCGGAGGTCGCGGGTTCGAGTCCCGTCGCTGCTGTCCCCCAACTAAGCCGCTCTGGACACGGGATGTAGCCGTCGGAGACCGTCGGCTCGGGCCCGATGACGACGCCTCTCTGGTGCTCGTAGTGCCCGCTGGTGCCTAAACACGTCGACGCGGAGACCGTCCGGCGGATCCGTGATACTGGAGAGATCCCAGGTAGGACTACGTAGGTCACGCGAACACGATGGAGGGAAGTAGCGTGAGCAACGAAAGCGAGGACGCTGCTGCTGGCCATTTGCGGCGTCCCAGATGTGTCGTGGGCCCTGATCGCCAGGGAGGTGCTCAAACGCGCGCCCGAGGACCTGGACCGCCTCGCCGCCGGCGAGATCACCGAGGCGTCCAAGGACGCCGAGAAGACCAGACAGGCTCTGCTTGACGGCGGCGCCGCACTGTCTGAGCAGCTCCGCCGGGCGGATGAGGCGATCGCGACGCCGAGGAGGTGGGCGCGCACCTGGTCACCGTGCTCGACGACAAGTATCCCGCGAACCTGCGGTTGATCCACAACCTGCCGCCGTTCCTCTTCGTCCGCGGCACCCTGCAGCGCGACGACGCCCGCTCCGTCGCGGTGGTCGGCACCCGTGAGGCGAGCCCGGACGGGCTGCGCCGTGCGGCGAAGATGGCGCGGGGGCTGGCCGGGGATGGGGTCACCGTGGTCTCCGGCCTCGCCAAGGGCATCGACAGCGCAGCGCACGAGGCGACGCTCGAGTGCGACGGCCGAACGATCGCCGTCGTCGGCACGGGGATCCTGCGCACCTACCCGGCCGAGAACGCGGAGCTCGCCGAACGGATCCTCGAGCGGGGTGCCGTGGTCTCTCAGTTCTGGCCGCGCCAGCACCCGGCCCAGCACACGTTCCCGCGCCGCAACGTCGTGATGTCCGGCATGGTGCAGGGCTCGATCATCGTCGAGGCCTCGCGCACTTCCGGCGCGAGGATGCAGGCACGCCTCGCGCTCGCGCACGGGAAGCGCGTGTTCCTCATGCGCAGCCTGGTGACCGACCAGCCCTGGGCACGCGCCTACCTCGAGCAAGGCGCGGTCGAGGTGGGGAGCGTGGAGGACGTCCTCGAGCAACTGCACAGCTCGGACCAAATCGAGGGGGTCGCACGCGCGCGTCGACAGCTCACCCTCGACGTTGTCTGAGGGGCCGAAGGTATGCCCGACAGCTCGAGTATCGAGCCCGCCGGATTCGGCAACTGCGGCGCCTGCCCGCTGATGCAGCATGGCTCCGTCGCCATTTGCACGACCTGCGCCGGTCGGTCCTTCGCCGACCTGCCGGAGGACCGCTGCATGATCTGCGACGGAAGCCTTGACCACGACGGCCACTGCCGCAACAAGCTCTGCCGTTGGGAGGTAGCCGAGCGAGGCTTCTCGCTCGTGTTCGCGGTGTCCAACAACACGGGCCCGCTCCGCACCGCGATTGTCCGCTACAAGTACAACGACAAGTGGGGGTGGAAGCTCATCTTCGGTCGCGTGCTCGCTGGCTACCTGGCCGAGAACCCCACCTTCGATGACTACGACGTCATCGTCCCCAGCCCGACCTACCTCGGCGCCGAAGGTCGCGATCGCGACCACATCGCGGACATGGTCCACGAGCTCGAGCGCGAGGCCGGGCAGCGGTGGCCGATCGCCTACGACGTGATCCGCAAGACGCAGGCCACCAAGAAGATGGCGGACGCTGCCAGCTGGAACGAGCGCAACCTGATTGCTCGTACACAGCTCATCCCGGCGCTACGGGTCGACCGTCCAGACCTCGTGGAGGACAAGCGGGTGCTCGTCATCGACGACGTCTTCACCGGCGGGCACACCCTGATGGCGGTGGCCACGGTCCTTCGCAACGCCGGCGCGCATGAGGTCTCGCAGGTCGTCCTCGCCCGGCAGACGTGGGATACCTGATGCGACTGGTCGCACTGCGGCGGGTGCAGCAAAGCCAAGCCTCGGGGCGTCGGGGGCCGCACTCGCAGCGTGGTGCATAGGGATCGCCGCGGCCGCAGGCGGCTTCCTCTTCTCACGGGGATTCGCCGGCAACCTGCTCGCCGAGGCCTTCGGCATTGCGGTCAGCGTCGCGGTCGCGCTGAGCCTCGTCGATCGGATTACGCGGAGGGAGCGTGAGCGCGAGTGGGCGCAGGTGGGGTCGCGCACAACCCGCGCGATCAAGCGCCGAATACATGGCATCGCGTGGGACTTCTGGTTGAACACACAGCGCACGCTGCCCCTTGACGACGACGAGGTGATGACCGGACTTGCCTACACCAAGCCGGAGTTCCAGATCTCCCAGACGATCACCCGGCTCGCCGAGTCGATGCGCACCATCCTCCCAGCTCGATCCGAGCCGCCAGACCCCGCTGACCCGGATCCCTACACGGAGAGCCCCCACGCGCTGCACGAGGCCGTCGCTGACGACTTCGCCTACATCAAGACAGTGCTGACTCCGCGCGTCGTGACGCTGGCCTCGAACCCGACCCTCGTCGAACTGCTTCTCCGGCTTGAGGACCACGAGGAGGACTGGCGATCATGGACAACCCTGGCCGACGAGTGGGGCGCGCCAGACCTGTACGCGTGGCGCCAGGCGACAGCGGCGCTCGAGGTCGCGGCCGAGATCTTACACCTACCTACACGAGCCCAACCGGATGCCCTTGCCGGCGACGACGGTTCGATTTCATATCCCCCGCTGACGACTCTCCGCGATCGAGCCCGAAGGGGCTCGAGCGAAGCCTTATAGACGTAGCCTGGACCTGCCCGGCCTACGGCGACTCGTGTCCCGAGATATGTCCCGACCTCGGCAGATCTGACCCAGCCGAGACCGACCGAACCTGAGCGAATCTGGCTCTAGACTGCCAGGCCCGGGCGTCCGCCGGGAGACTCGTAATGAAGGGGTCAGCGGTTCGAGTCCGCTCGTCGGCTTATCGAGACGGCGAAGTTCCGCCGCTCGGGGTGAGACGACCTCAGCGGCTCCAGACCCCGGCGTACAAGACGCTCGAGCCCTGCTGATAGCCGGTGACCGCCCGCGTGAGATACCGGCGCTGAGGTTCGCGCTCCACGCGGTCTGGTACCGGCTGAACGTCAGACCATGCTGGGCGCGGGTGGACACCGCGGGCCTCGCCCACCAGATCGCCGCGAATCGCGGCGCCCCGTCGTGGGTGTAGGCGTTCAGGTATACGAAACGGTGCCCTGCCTCGCTGTTGGCGTTGAACGTGGCCTGGTACTCGGACGGCGTCAGGAACGAGCGCGCCTCGAAGGACCCAACCGCGGTCTTCTGATACAGGGCGGTGATGCGTCGGACTCCCCCCAGGCTGACCGGCGTGATGACGCGCGGCCGGTAGCCGGCCGCGACGAGCTCGTCGAGTCGCGCCTCGTGCTGCGCGGTGTTGAGGCCGTGGTAGGCGACCGTCTGGGGGCCCGGCGACTTCTCCCAGACGGCGGCGTACCGGATGCTGTTTCCGACGAGGTAGGAGTCCACGTGCGTAAGCCGGAAGTCCTGGCCCCCGTACTCGTCGAAGCGCTGCTGGTATTCCGCACCGCTCATGCTGCGGTGCGACCGCCAGCTGATGCCGGAAGGATTCGGGCGGAAGATCAGGTTGAACTCCGGGGCGCCGTTGTCGGTGTACCCGTCCACCCAGACGAGGCGGTAGCCGCAGTTCCGCGCCTCGTCCCACAGCGCCTGGTACCGCGCCTCGGTAGCTCCGTGGTACGCGTACTTGGCCCGTCCCGGTACGAGGTTGCCGACCACGTATGTCGTCGCCTTCCTGTACTGCGAGCCGGAAATGCCGCAGACGCGCGGCAGGAGGTTCTGCGCCCTGTCCTTCCTGATGAACCCGCCTTCCTTGAAGAAGTCGTCCGAGCCCGGGTTGTTCGGGCGGGCCACCTCGAAGTGCAGGTGGATGGTGTGCGCGCACCCGACGTCGTCCTCGTAGTCGAGCAGCTGGCCGGTCACGACGCGCTCGCCCTCCTGCAGGCCCGCCACCCCCGTGACGGAGTTGTGCGTCATGTGCGTGTACTTCGTCCACTCCCGTTGGCGTGCTCGATCCAGACGTAGTTGTTGTTGCACGGCTCGCCGTCGGGGCGCGCCTCGCTGTACGAGTCCACGGTGTGGCGGACCGTGCCCGGTGCGGCGGCGACGATCGCGTACGGCGCTGTGCCACCCTCCCCGTGCATGTCGTAGCGGTTCTTCGGCTTGTGGTTGGTGTGGTCTCTCGTGACCGCGACCGACGTACCGGGCTTGTAGGGAATGACGAACATGCCACGGGAACGCTCGACCGCGTGGGCCGGGGCGGCGGCGAACAGCACGGCCAGCGTCACTCCCAGCACCCGGACCTTCGACACTCCCGCCACGGCGCGACCTAACCGAGCAGCCAGGGTCTCGTGGAAATTTCCTGCCCTACGAACGCGCGCCGGGGCTCGCTCGCGCGGGCGAGCGCCCGCGGCCACCTCTTCGGTCACTCCAGGGTCAGAGCAGCTCGGCCAGCTTCTCTGCTGCCCGCCTTCCGCTGTCCGTCGACCTCGCCTTAGCGCGCGGCGCGCCGCCCGATCGTCCGGCCGCGTCCAGCCTCTCGCGGCGTATCGCCACGCGACCTCGAAAGTCAGACAGAATGGGCTGTATGCGCATACGACCGGGAGTCCTGGCGGCGGTGGCCGCGACCACGCTGATGCTGGTCGCTTGCGGCGGGGAGGACGGCGGTGGTGGCGACTCCAAGACGCTCGCGCTCGGCGAGTCGGCCACGGTCGACTTCACGAGCCCGGCGAGCGGTGACACGCCGGCGGTGAACACGAAGGTGGAGGTGACGGTGCTCGGCGTGCGCAAGGGGACGCAGGCGGAGCTCGCCGCGGGCGGCCTGAAGGTCGACGAAGGGGACAAGGACGCGACGCCGTACTACGTGGACGCGCGCTACGGCAACAAGGGCACCGAGAAGGTGAAGCGCAGCTTCAGCGTCGCGATGGAGGACTCGGACGGTCAGTCGATCCCCACGACGTTGATCTTCGGGATCTCGGACGCGAAGTTCGACAAGTGCGTCGACAACAGGGACGGGACGGTGGCACCGGGCGAGAGCTACGAGTCGTGCACGTTGTTCCTCGTCCCGAAGGGCGCGACCCCCGAGAAGATCCGCTTCGTGAGCCAGGCCGCCGACGCGGAGATCACCTTCACGGACTGGCAGATCGAATAGCGCACTGCACGCGGGTCTAAGGCAACCCGACCGTGTCCGCCTCCGAGCGCTCATTCGTAATGAAGGGGTCAGCGGTTCGAGTCCGCTCGTCGGCTTCGCTTGACCCGCCAGGCCGGGCGGGACGGCCGAGGCTCATGGTCGCGGGAGGCTAGGCCCGCAGCCGCGACGTCAAGACCCGGGCGGCCGGTCGGGCGCCCAGGCGCTCGAGCTCGGTGAGGCTCGCGCGCAGGTCGTCCTCGTCGTCGCTGCCCACCAGCGCGAGTGCGGACTCGTACGGGCATCCGCGGTCTGCCCACATCGCGGCGGCGCCTCGCGCGTCGCCGCTCAGTTCGGCGGCGCAGGGTGCGGCGAGGCCCGCCGGGGTTTCGTCGTGGAGCCCGGCACGGCGGCGCCAGAGGCACAGCTCGCCGGCCGTCCATGCGTCGCCGCGCGCGAGCGCCGACTCGAGCACGGTGGTGGTCTCCTCCGCGACGCGCTCGGGCGAGCCGGTGAGCCAGCGAGCCTCGGCGCGAGCTGCTGGGACCGGTCCCAGGTCGTCGGTCGAGCGCGCGAGCTCGAGTGCTTCGTCGAGCGGCTCCCACGGGTCGGCGTCGCCACGCCGCGCGCGCACCAACCCGATCACCGTGAGCGGGGTGATCCAGAACACAGGCGCATGGACGCGGGGGTGCTCGAGGACGTCTGCGGCGACCTCCAGTGCAGCGTCCCATCTGCCTTGGATCAGCTCGCTGCGCGCCTTCAGGCCGCTCGCGGCCAGGCGGTACGTCTCGAGGTCGTGCTCGCGGGTGTAGGCGATCGCGGCGTCGAGGTACGGCTCGGCGCCGGCGCCGTCGCGGGTATAGAGAAAGGACAACGAGAGGTTCAGGTAGGCGCGGGCCACGTGATCCTCGAGGCCCGCGTGCAGCGCCAGTGACAGGCTGCGCTCGAGCTTCTCGCGTCCTGACGGTCGCCCGGCGTGGAGCTCCGCCGTTCCGGCGGTGTTGAGGGCATGAACGAGGATCTCCCCCGTGTCACCCAGGCGCTCGGCCAGCGCGAGCGCGCGCGCTCCCGACTCGATGGCGCCCTCGCGCTCGAACCCGATCTGCAATCGCGCGACGTTCGCATAGGCCATCGCCAGTTCGCTGCATTCGGGCAGCGTCTCGAGCAGGCGCACCGCCCTATGCGCATGGTCCTCGGCGGCGTCGCGATTCCCGACCATCCACGCGAGACGCGAGAGCCAACGCTCGACGTCTCCCTCGCGCCGACGATCCCCCGCAGCCCGGTAGGCAGCGCGCGCGCGCTCGTAGGCGTCCGTCGCCTCGGGCAGCCTCATGATGAGGTGGCACTCGAACGCCCGCTGCTCCAGCAACGCGCCGCGCTCGGCAGGACCCAATGCTCCGGCATGCCGAAGCGCGCTCCCGAAGTGCGCTGCCGCTTCGCGGTGGGCTCCCAGGCGTGCCGCGCGTTCGCCTGCCGCGCTGGCGTGCTCGAGCACCGCATCGCCGTCCTCGGCGGCCTCGGCGTGGTGGACGAGGCGGGCGGGCTCCGCCCGTCCGACGAGCGCCGCCAACGCCGCGCGATGCAGTTCGACGCGGCGATGCGGTGGTATCTCGTCCTCGATCGTCACGCGCGCGATCTCGTGACGGAAGCCGATGTCGTTGCCTTCGGCTCGCAGCATCCCGGACGCGAGACACGACTCGAACTCCTTCAGCTCCGCGTCCGCGAGCCGTTCGAGCAGCCAGAGCTCCGCGCGCGGCAGGAGGATGGCGACGGCCTCGAGGAGCCTGCGTGCGCCCTCGCTGAGGCGAGCCGCCCGGGCCAGGACAGCATCGCGCACCGTCGTCGGAGTCTCGCCGACGCCCTCGGCGGCGAGGACCTCGGTCACGAAGAAGGCATTGCCACCGGTCCGCTCATGCAGGCCCGGATCGTCGATCCCGTGGCCGGCCGCCAGCTCTCCGACGGCGGCCGGCGACAGCGGTTCGATCCTCAGGCGGTCGACCGCGGCGCCGGAGAGCTCACCGAGCACCAACCGCAACGGGTGGTCGCGGTCCAGTTGGTCATCGCGGTAGGTCGCGATCACCAGGGCCGGCAGCCGGGTGACGCGTCGCGCGAGCAGGCGAACCACGTCCAGCGTGGCTTCGTCGGCCCAGTGCAGATCCTCGAGCACGACCAGCCGCGGACTGTGAAGCGCCCGCGAGAGAGTCCCGAGAAATTCGGCGGCGGAGGGCCCACTCTCGGCGAGCGCCGCGAGTTCGCCGCCGATGTCCGCGGCAATGTCGAGGAAGGGCCCGAGGGGGCGCGGGGTGAACAGCGCATCACACGCTCCATCCAGCACCGGCACGTCCGGATGGCGCGCGCAGAGGGATCGCAGCACTGCCGTCTTTCCCGCCCCAGCCTCACCGGCGATGAGCACCAGCCGGCCGCGCCCCGAGGAGCGGACCTGCGCGAGCCGCCGCTCGAGCTCGGCGAGGTGGTGCGAACGCTCGACCAGCGTCGGCGGCTCGGCGTCGCAGAACTGCTGCAGGTCGCCGGCGAGCGTGGCCGTCGCCGCACCGCCGCCGTCGCGGATGTCGTCGGCGAGCGCGCGTGTGGCAGCCGATGGCACCATGCGCAGCTCGGCGCGCAGGCGCTCGCGGTGCTGCTCGAAGACCGACAGCGCCGCCGCGCGGTCCTCGGCGACGGCCAGGCGCCGCATCAGCGCGCGTGCGTGCTCCTCGGAGAGGGGATCGAGCGCGACGAGCCGGCGCGTGTACTCGACGGCCGCGCCCGCGTCGCCGCGCTGCTCGGCGTCGCCGGCGAGCCGCTCGATGACCTCGCCCAGACGCAGCTCGTGCTCCTCGCGGGCCTCGAAGACCCATTCGTGGTCGAGCTCGGGCAACAGCTCACCCGCGGCGCCGATCTCCAGCGCCTCCTGCAGCCGTCCGTTCGCGGCGGCGGCGTTGAAGTCGCGCACGTCGACGCGCACCTCGTCTGCGAGCCCGACCTCGTCGCGCGTGGCGAGCACGACCCCGGCCGCTCGGGGCCCGAGCTCGCCACGCAGATCCCCCAGAGCGGTCCGCAAACTGCGCCGCGCGCTCTCGTCCATGACGTCGGGCCACAGCCGCGCGGCGACACGACCACGCGGCTGCATCCCCGGATGCAGCGCCAGCCACGCCAGCAAAGACGCGCACCGGCCGCGAGGGGCCGCCACGGTTGCCCCCTCATCGGTGACCGCCACCCCGCCGAGCAGGCGGACGACCAGCATCAAACGAGCCTACACAGCCCAGCCGTGGCGATGCCCGACATTGGCGCTGGGTTGGCGGTTGCTTGGCGAAGCGTCCGGATACTCGGCGTCCCTGCAGTCAACTTCGACGCCCTGGGAGGGCTTGAAACATGACCACCGCACAGCAGCTGATCCCGACCGGCACCTGGAACGTCGACGCCGTTCACTCCACGGCCGGCTTCGAGGTCGGGCACGCGGCCGTTGGCACGTTCCGCGGCCAGTTCCGCAAGATCGAGGGCGGCATCGTCGACGGCGCTCTGCGCGGCGAGGTGTCGTTGGACACCCTCGACGTCTTCGACGACAACCTGAGGGGACACCTGCTCTCACCGGACTTCTTCGACGCCGAGCGCAACCCGAAGCTGACCTTCGTCGCCACCGACGTCCGCGGCGAGGCCGATGACGTCGCCGTCGAGGGCGAGCTGACCGTCCGCGGCGTCACCAGGCGCGTGCAGGCGACCGGCAGGATCAGCGGCCCGCTCGACCTCGGCGAGTACGGCGGCACCAAGCTCGGCATCGATCTCCAGACGACGATCGACCGTACCGAGTTCGGCCTCAACTGGAATGTCCCGCTGTCCGGCGGCAACTGGATGCTGGGAGACGACGTCACGCTGTCCGTCCACCTCGAGCTGGTTCCGGCCCAGGCCTAGTCCGATGACGCGGGTTCTCGCGGTGTCCGGCTCGTTGCGCCGGGACAGCTACAACACGGCCCTCCTCCACGCAGCGGCCGAGGTGGCGCCCGAGGGCATGGTGCTCGTCGTCTTCGACCGGCTCCGCGAGATCCCGCCGTTCGACGGGGACGACGACGCCAAGGGCGCGCCGATCGCCGTCGCGCGGCTACGCCGCGCGATCGACGAGGCGGACGCGCTCCTGTTCGCCACCCCCGAGTACAACGGGTCCGTCCCCGGCGTGCTCAAGAACGCGGTCGACTGGGCCTCGCGCCCGCACGCAACGACCGTGATGCAGAACAAGCCGGCCGCCGTCGTCGGCGCCAGCACCGGGATGTTCGGCGCCGTCTGCGCGCAGCAGGACCTCAAGCGCATCCTCGGGCTGACCGGCAACCGCGTGCTCGACCTCGAGCTCCCGGTCGGCCGGGCCCAGGAGACGTTCGAGGATGGCGTCCTGGCCGAGCACCACGAGCTGCGCGCGCAGCTTCGCCAGGTCCTCGAGGCGCTCGAGCGGGCGGTGCGCGAGCGCGAGGGCTACGCGCTTCCAGTGCGCCGATCCTGACGGTCCAGACGAGGCCATGCCGCGGCTCGTAGACCCAAAGCGGTCGCTGAGCAGAGCGTTTGCTCGACCCGGACGAGAAAATTCTGCATCGGCTGCTGAACTCTGGTAGAGACGCACGTGCCATTAGGCACGACCAAGGGGGGCTGGGTAGTCATGCATCTGCGCAGAAGCGGCATTGTCCTTGCTGTCTTCGTGGGCCTGGGGGTCGGTGCGCTGCCGGCTGGGGCAGCGGCAGGCACGCAGGGAGCCAGCAAGGTGGGGCTCCACAACGACTTCACCTTCGTCGGGTTCTGTCGTGGCGCGGTCGCCACGCCGGCGAACACGGCCGGCTTCGCCGTCATCAACGCGACCAAGGACACGGTTTCCGCGACGGTGTCGCTCAAGGACGGTCTGCCTGATCAGACGTACCTGCTCCACCTCGTCCAGATCCCGAGCTTCAACGGTTGCTTCGTCGGACAGGAACAGGAAACGCTGACGACCAACGAGGACGGCAACGGGACCGCCCACGTGCGGGTCCCGCGCATCGCCGGCACCACCGCGGCCTGGGTGTATCTCGAGCGCGCTGGCTTCTTCGAGTACATCACCGAGGAAGTCCCGATCACCTGACGCCGCGCCGGGGCGGGTGGAGGAAGGCAGCCAGGCACCTTCCTCCACCGCCGGTCCAGGTTGCCTTTCGGCGGCGGTGGCGTCTAGCATTGCCGCAGGGGTACGAACCAGATGCCCGAGCGGTGCGGCCGGAACGCGGACCGCGGGCGGGAGGAGACTCGGATGAAGTACGAGCCGCCGGTGATCGTGGATTACGGCGACCTGGAGGAGATAACGACGGCGGTCGGCCTGTTCGGCACCGAGGACGGCGGGAGCAAGCTGTTCCCGACCCACCACAACGTCTCGGACCCGGCGGGTCCCTAGTACTCCAGAGGGCGTGCTTGCACGCCACCCGTGTTCCGGGATAGGGTGCGCACGCGGGCGGGTGGGACCGCCCATCTGCAGTTGGCTCGGATAAAGCGGGGGACGCGGAACTATGGCTTCACGCACGCGGTGCGTAATCGTCGGTTTCATTGCCGCACTACTGCTTCTGCCTGCGGTCGCGGCGGCGCAGGTCAACCCGCTCGACCCCGACGTCGACGGTGACGGCGTCCCGTTCAGCGTCGAGAACCAGCGCGGCTGCAACCACCTTTCGCGCGACACGGATGCCGATGGCATGCCTGACGGGTTCGAGGTCCGCTACGAGCTCCAGTGCAACGTCAAGGACGGGGGTGCCGACAAGGACTCCGACGGCGTGTCGAACCTCGACGAGTATCGCGACCGCACCGACCCGACCGACGCCGACACGGACAACGACGGGCTGACCGACGGCGAGGAGCGCGCGGCCGGCACCAGCCCCACCAATCCCGACAGCGACGGCGACGGGGTGACCGACGCCCCGGACAACTGCAGGCTCGTCCCGAATCCCGACCAGGCGAACTCCGACGGGGACACGCTGGGCGACGCCTGCGACACGGACGCGGACGGCGACGGGTCCCCCGACCTCAACGACAACTGCCCGGCCGACGCCAACCCGGGCCAGGAGGACGCCGACGAGGACGGCATCGGCAACGCCTGCGACGACGACCGCGACGGCGACGGCATCCGCAACACGCGCGACAACTGCGCGACCGACCGCAACTCCGACCAGCGAGACACCGACGGTGACGCGGTAGGGGACGTCTGCGACCCAGATGACGACGGCGACGGCGTGCCCGACGCGGTCGACAACTGCGACACGGACGTCAATGCGGGCCAGCTCGATTCCAACGGCAACGGGATCGGCAACGCCTGCGAGGGCGACGACGACGGCGATGGCGTCCCCGACGAGAGCGACAACTGCGACACGATCGACAATCTCGACCAGGCGGACTTCGATTCCGATCACTCCGGGGACGCCTGTGACCCGGACATCGACGACGACTCGGCGCTCAACGAGGACGACTGCAACGACTTCGACTTCCAGACGTTCCCCGGCGCTCGCGACATCCCTGACCTCGACTTCCTCGACACGAGCTGCGACGGGATCGACGGCCGCGCCGGCACGGCGGTGTTCGTCGCCACGACCGGCTCGGACACCGGGACGGGCCGCATGGACTCACCGCTGCGCACGATCCAGGCCGCGGTCGCCCTGGTCGGCTCCGACCCGGCGCGCGACCACATCCTGGTGCAGGGCGGCGACTACGGCGACGGCCTGCAGGTGGCCGACGGCGTCTTCGTCGCCGGCGGATACGACCTCGGCTGGCAGCGCTCGCTCAGCCCCGCTCCGGCCTCGCGGATCCTCGGCGAGCCGCAGGGCATCCTCGCCGACGGCGACCAGCAGGTCACGTTGCAGCTGATCTCCGTCCGCGGCGATCGCGGAAGCGCGACGAGCGCCTACGGGATCCGTGCGCTCAACAGTTCGAGCCTCATCCTGCAGCGGGTGTCGGTCAGCGCCGGGCCCGGCGCGGCGGGCGCGAGCGGCGCCAACGGCTCGCCCGGTGGCGGCGGCAGCACCGGCGGCGCGGGCGGCGCGGGCGACAACGACGTCGTCTTCGAGGACGGAACCGGCGGCGCCGGCGGCGCGGGCGCCAGCGGCGGTGGCCGCGCCGGCGGGAACGGCGGCAAGGGCGGCAACAGCGGACAGACCTCGGGCACCGCCGGCGTCAGCGGGCAGATCCCCGGCTCCGGCGGTGGAGGCGGCGGGCGGCCGGGCCGGCTGCCTCGGGCTGCGGGAACAACGACGGCGGCAGCGGCGCGAACGGCGCGAACGGCACCTCCGGGTCCGCAGGCGCCGGCGGCGGCTCCACGCTCGCGGGGGCCGGTACGACGTTCGACCGTGGCGCCGCGGGCGGCTCCGCGTCCGCCGGCAACCCCGGCCACGGCGGTGGCGGTGGCGGCGGGGGCTCCGGACAGCGCGGCGGTGCCTTCCCGTTCTGCGTCGCCGGCAAGGGCAGCGGCGGTGGCGGCGGCGGCTCCGGCGGCGCGGGCGGCGCCGGCGGGCAGGGCGGGACCGGCGGCGGCGGCTCGTTCGGCCTCTACCTCGTCGCCTCGAGCGCCACCATCGACGGCGGCTCGGCCATCTCCACGAGCGCGGGCGGCGCGGGCGGCAGCGGCGGCTTCGGCGGCGCCGGGGGCACGGGCGGCAACGGCGGCGCAGGGAACACCTGCTGCAGCGAGGTCGGGTTCGGCGGCAACGGCGGCCGAGGCGGGACCGGCGGAAGCGGCGGGCGCGGCGGCGGCGGCGCCGGCGGACCCAGCATCGGGATCGTGCGGCTCCTGGGCGCGACCGCGGCTGTGGGCGCGGGCGCGACGATCAGCCCGGGGGCCGGCGGTGCCGGCGGTGCCGGCGGAACCAACGGGGCCACCGGCGTGTCGGCGGCGAACACGACGGCGTAGCGGAGGAGAGGGAACCATGAGCAATCGCAAGCGCATCCTCATCGCCGCGCTCGGAGTGGCGAGCCTCATCGTCGGCCTGGTCGTCGCGACCTCCGCGTCGGGCCGCCAGGTCGCCAACGCGGGGCCGGTGTCGATCACCTCGCAGTCGGGCAGCATGCGGGTCAACAACGAGACGTTCGACTTCGACGAGGCGTCCGACCAGATCACCTTCAACGGGACGATTGCGCCGAGCGGGGCGCTTGCGATCCCGCGCGCGAACGTGGTCTTCCCGGACCAGTTCACCAGCGTCGACTCGCCGCTCGGGACCTACGACTTCCGCATCCGGATCACGGCGAACAACGACGCCACCGGCGGCCTGAACCCGCTGAGCGGGCTGACGACGCTGAACGCGAGCCTGCGCATCGACATCGACCCGCAGGGCTCGGCGCCGCCCGGCTTCGGCGGCGACTGCCGGATCACGCCGATCAATCTCGCGCTCAGCACCGCCAAGTCCGGCGGCATCCCGTACAGCGCCACGAACGGCCGCGTGACGGTGGCCGACCACAACTTCTTCGTGCCCGGCGCGCAGGGCTGCGGAAGCACCGCCTTCGGCACCGTGAACTACAACGACGAGATCAACAGCGCGATCGGGATCCCCACCAGCGATACCGACGCGGTGATCACGGCGGTCACGAACCCGATCGTGCAGAAGGCCATCCGTTCGTCGTTCACGGCGACGCCCAGCGAGGGCCTGGCGCCCCACTTCGTCGCCTTCGATGCGTCACAGACGTTCGTGATGGCCAACCCGGCCAGCTATCGCTGGGACTTCGACGGCAACGGCGTCTTCGACGCGACCACCACCAGCCCCACCGTCTCGCACACCTACGTCACGCCGGGCACCTACCAGGCCAAGCTGCGCGTCACCGACGCCGACGGGGACTTCGACGACACGACGCGGCAGGTCCGCGCGATCGCGCGCACGCCAGACGCGTCGATCGACAAGAGCCACCTCGGCGACTTCGTGGCCGGCAGCCAGGGGACCTACACGATCGGTGTGCGCAACGACGGCACGCTCGCGACGACCGGGCCGGTCACCGTCAGCGACCTGCTGCCCGAGTCGTTGCCGTACGTGAGCGCGACCGGCACGGGCTGGGACTGCGACATCGCCGGACGCCAGCTCACCTGCACCTACGCCGCGTCGGTGCCGGCCGGCGAGGCGCTGCCGCCGATCACGCTCGTCGTCGACGTCACCGGCGACGCCGTTCCGCAGGTCACCAACACGGCGTCGGTCGCGACGCCGGGTGACCCGAACGCCGCCAACAACACGGACTCCGACCAGACGACGGTCCTCCGGCCGGAGCCCGACCTGACGATCGACAAGTCCCACGACGGCGACCTCCTGCGCGGACGGCGCGCCACCTACGTGCTCGCGGTGAGCAACGTCGGCGCCCAGCAGACGAGCGGCGAGATAACGGTGACGGACGCGCTCCCCAGCGGGCTCTCCTTCGTCAGCGCCTTCGGCAACGGCTGGACGTGCGACCACAGCGGCGGCACCGTGGCCTGCACGACCCCCGGCCCGCTCGCCGCGGGCGCCGACGCGGAGCCGATCAACCTCCGGGTCGACGTCGCCGAGGATGCGCCGAGCGTGATCTCCAACACCGCCACGGTCTCCACCACGGGCGACACCAGCCCGGCCAACGACACCGACACCGACACGGCGGCGCCGCGTGACGTCGGCGTCGACCTCGCGATCGACAAGAGCCACACGGGCGTCTTCGAGATCACCCAGACCGAGAGCTACCGCCTTGTCGCGAGCAACCAGGGCACGCTGGGGACGCCGGGTCCGATCGTGGTGACCGACACGCTGCCCGCCGGCCTGACCTACGTGTCGGCCTCGGGTGCGAGCTGGGCGTGCGAAGCCTCCGGGCAGGACGTCACCTGCACCCGCAGCGACAGCCTGCAGGCGGACACCGCCGCGCCCGCCATCACCCTCCTGGTGGCGGTCGGGCCCGCCGCGGAGGGCGGCGTGACCAACGTGGCGACCGTGAGCGGGCCGCAACCCGACCTCGACGAGTCCGACAACACCGACGCGGATGCGACCGCCGTGCGCAGGATCGAGCCTGACCTCAAGCTGGACAAGTCCCACACGGGGACGTTCACGGCCGGTCAGTTCGGCACCTACTCGCTCAGCGTCCGCAACCTGGCGACGGATCCCACCATCGGGCCCGCCACCGTCACGGACGTGCTGCCGGCGGCCCTGCGCTTCGACTCGGCCTCCGGCACGGGCTGGAGCTGCGGCGCGAGCGGCCAGACCGTGACGTGCACGCGCGCTGCCGAGCTCGCGGCCGGGGCCACCGCCCCGCCGATCGCTCTCCGGGTGGTGCCCAAGCGCGAGGCCGTCCCGAACGTCACCAACACCGCCTCGGTGTCGACACCCAACGACAGCGACGCGACCAACAACGCCGACGGCGATCCGACGAACGTGCAGTTCCCGCCCGCCAGCACCGCTGCGGTTACGCGCGTGGTCGGGGCCGTCACGTATCCCGGACGCAAGGGCGGCCTGGCGACGTTCTCGATCGACGTCACGCGCTCGGTGCTCGGCGCCTACTCGGGCACGGTGTCGTTCGTCGATCCGAGCACGAACCACAACGTCAGGGCGACCGTCAACCAGTTCACTCCGGTCACACGCTTCGGCCTCAACGGGGCCCGGGGCGAGGCGGTCCTCAACGACGGCCGCCAGCGGCTGAAGTGGCAGGTCGACGACTACAGCGCTCTCGACCTCGGGCAGGACGACATCGGGATCCAGACGCCGAGCGGCTACGCGTTCTCGGGCACGTCGACGTCGGGCGACATCAAGGTCGAGCCGCGCGGTAGCTGACCCCAGGACGCTCAGCGGCAGGCGGCCGGGAGCGGCTCGCGGCCCTGCGCGAGCTGCGCGCAGCGCGCCTGTTCCGCGGCGCGGATCTCCTCGGCGCCGGTGTCGCCGCCGCCCAGGATCCCGGACCACGACAGCACGAGGAAGAGCATCACCACGAGGAGGACGGGCCCGACGATCGGGATGTTGAGCAGGAGTGAGAGCACGCTCAGGGCCGTATCGGCATGTGGGTCGTCCCTCCCGAGCCGGAACGCGGCGGTCAGTCGGGGTTGGCTTCTCGCCGCGTCCCGCCGATACTCGTCTCGTGTCCGATGACGCCATGGACCACTGGCGCCGGGAGAGCGAATCGGCGTCCCCGCCGACACGTCTGCCGCCGTCCGCGCCGCCGCCCTCGTCCCGACAGCGGTCGTTCTGGCCGCAGGGCCCCCTGCGCCGCGCGGGCTACCCCGCGGGAGCGGAGGCCCTCGCCGCCCTGGCCGGCGGCGCGGGGATGCTGCTCATCCTGCTGGCGCCCGGGTGGCCGCCTCCCGTCGACCCGGTCGCATCGCCGCAGCTGCTGCTCCCGGTCGTCGTCCCGGCGCTGTTCGCTGCGCTGGCGCGGATGCCCCGCCTGCACGTCGCCCTGACGGGTGGCATCGCCACCATCGCGTCGCTGCTGATCTACATGATCGTCGTCCCTGTCTGGGGCGTGCTCCAGTTCCTCGAGTGCTGGGCGAGCTGGCTGTCGGACTGCTGAGCCATCCCGGTCAGCGCAGCACGAACCACGAGCGCGCGATCGGATCGTGATCCCAGGCGTTGGCGGCGGTGCGCTCCGAGGCGCCGAAGAAGCCGGCGATCGGCGTCCCGGCCTGCGCCGTGAGCCTCCCGCACTCGGGGTGGGGATGGTCGGAGGTCTCGTAGCAGAACTGATCGCGCACCTTGTGGGTGAGGAAGTCCATCTCCACGACCCGGCCGTCCGCGGCGGCGTGCAGGTACGTGTTCTCGTGGGGATGGAACACGTCCTGGTGATAGCCGGTCGTCGCCAGCTGGAACGGGCTGACCGTCCAGGGAACCTTGACCCGGACCGCCACGGACAGCAGGGGCTTCTGGAAGCGCATTCCCGGCACGTGGTGCGCGGGCATGCCGCGGGCTGCGAGCAGATCGACGAGCTGCGGGTTGTTCGCGTGGACCCAGAGCACGTAGAAGTCGGAGTTCGCGGGGCCCTCGGCGTGCCCGCTGGGCGGATAGACCACGACGGACAGCACCGTGAACGTGGCCGGGGCGGGAGGTGAGCCGGGGAGAGCGACGCCGTCGCAGTCATAGGCGGCGGCCGCGATGGTGGCGGTGCCCTCCGACATCGCTCCGGGGTAGGGACGGAGGGCATAGCCCGCCGGCACGCGCGACTGCAGCCTCGCGGCGGAGTCCTTGAAGTAGTACAGCGTGAAGTTGCAGCCGTCGAGGGTGATCGTCTCGGTGGGCGCGGCGGGCGGGGCGCTCGGGTCGACGGCGAGCTCGGCCGTGCCGACGTAGGGGGCCTCCGCAGCCAGGAAGAACTCGACCTCGAACACGTAGAACCCGGGCTTGACCGCGACCTTGCAAGACTCGTTCGTGAAAACAGTCACGCAGTCTCTCGTCACGGGCCCGCTCATCGGCTCCCCGTCGGCGGTGCTCTTGTAGAGGTAGCCGTCGAGGTCCTGGACGGCCGGGCAGGGCGCGCCGCCGCAGGCGATGTCCCCCGTCGGGTCGTCGGGGTGGACGCCGGTCGTACTGTCGAGCGTGAGCGTGAGCTCGCCGGCGGCCTCGACCTCGAGCAGGATGTAATCGCAGTCGAAGGGGGCGCCCGTGCACCGCAATGCGGGGGGCATGACGAAGCCGGACGGATCCGGCACGCCGCTTCCCGAGCTCTCCCACGTGAACTTCGGATCGGCGGCGGTGAGCGTCGCGTTGCGATCGGGCGCCGCCGAGGCCACGCCGGCCGGCACCAGCATCAATGCCAGCGTGAGTCCAATGGTCGACCTTATCCCGAGCATCTACTTCCCCCTGTCGCTCCCTGTCGCTTGCGATGATGACGAAGCTACGGTCTCGCCGCCACCGGCACATCGGGAGAAATCCCCATCCGGCGCTCCCCGGCCGTGGTCAACTTTGTTTACCATGGGCTCGTGAGCTTGCAAGAGCATGAGTTGCGCGAGGTCAGCCTCTCCGACAAGTACGAACTCTCCGACGGCCGGATCTTCTGCTCCGGGATCCAGGCGGTCGTGCGCCTGCCGTTCGATCAGCGCCGGGCCGACGACCGGGCCGGCCTGAACACGGGGGCGTTCGTCTCGGGCTACCAGGGCTCCCCGCTCGGCGGGATCGACAAGGAGCTGATGCGGCTGGGCCCGCTCAGCGAGCGGTTCAACGTGCGCTTCCAGCCCGGCCTCAACGAGGAGCTCGCGGCGACGAGCGTGATCGGCACCCAGCTCGTCGCCGGCCGCGAGGGCGCAAGAGTCGACGGTGTGACCGGCTGGTGGTACGGCAAGAACCCTGGGCTCGACCGCGCGGCCGACGCGATCCGCCACGGCAACTTCCAGGGCGCGAGCCGCCACGGCGGGATGGTTCTGTGGGTCGGCGACGACCCCGGGTGCAAGTCCTCCACGCTGCCCAGCGCCGCCGAGGCGACGCTCGCCGCGATGCACATCCCCGTGCTCTACCCGTCGACGGTCCAGGAGGTGCTGGACCTCGGCCGCCACGCCGTCGCGCTGTCGCGCGCCAGCGGCCTGTGGTCGGCGATGAAGATCGTCACATCGGTCGCGGACGCTGCCGGCACCGCCGAGGTGGGGCCCGAGCGCGTGACGCCGGTGCTGCCCGAGGTGGAGTGGAACGGCCGCCCGTTCGTGCACGAGCCCAACGGCCTGCTGCTGGCCCCCGACTCGATGGTGCTCGAGCGGTCGCTGCTGCACGTGCGACTCCAGGTCGCGCGCGAGTACGCGCGCGCCAACGGCCTGGACGAGATCGCCGGCGGGCGCGGCGATGCCTGGCTCGGGATCATGGCCAGCGGGCGCACCTACCGCGAGTTGCGCAGCGCGCTGACCCTCCTGGGGCTCGACGATGCCGCTCTGGAGCGCCGCGGGATCCGGCTGCTGCACGTGCGGATGCCGTGGCCGCTGGACCGTGAGACCGTGCGCGAGTTCGCCGCCGACCTCGAGGAGATCCTCGTCGTCGAGGAGAAGCTGCCGTTCATGGAGGAGCAGATCAAGCATCTGCTCTACCGCACGCCGGACGCGCCGCAGATCGTCGGCAAGCTCGACGAGGACGACCGGGCTCTGCTCAGCCCCGAGGGCGAGCTGCTGGTCGACGAGATCGCGCTCGCCCTCGCCGCGCGCATCCGCCGCCGCGTCTCAGACGAGGACTTCGAGGCCCGCGTCAGCGCGATCGAGACCGCGTCGCGCTACATGGCGCGGCCGCTGCCGATGTCGCGCACGCCGTTCTTCTGCAGCGGGTGCCCGCACAACAGCTCGACCCCCGCGCCCGACGGCACGCTCGTCGGAGCGGGCATCGGCTGTCACACGATGATCCTGCTCAACCGCGAGGGCAAGGGCGACATCGCCGGCATCACGCAGATGGGCGGCGAGGGCGCGCAGTGGATCGGGATGGCCCCGTTCGTGGAGAACGAGCATCTGACGCAGAACCTCGGCGACGGCACGTTCCACCACTCCGGCTCGCTGGCGATCCGCGCCAGCGCTGCGGCCGGCACGAACATCACCTACAAGCTGCTCTACAACGGCTTCGTCTCGATGACCGGGGGCCAGGATGTCGTCGGCATGCTCACGGTGCCCGAGCTGACGCGCTGGCTGGCGCTCGAGGGCGTCAAGCGGATCATCGTCACGACCGAGGACACGTCGCGCTACAAGGGGGTGACGCTCGACCCGATCGCCGAGGTCCGCGACCGCTCGCAGATCGAGGAGGCCCAGCGCGAGCTCGCCGCGATCCCGGGCACGACGGTGCTGATCCACGACCAGGTCTGCGCGGCGGAGAAGCGGCGGCTGACCAAGCGCGGCAAGATCGCCCCGCCCGCGTTCCACGTCGCGATCAACGAGCGCGTCTGCGAGGGCTGTGGCGACTGCGGCCGCAAGTCCTCGTGCCTGTCGGTGATCCCCACGCACACCGAGTTCGGCCGCAAGACACAGATCCACCAGGCCTCCTGCAACACCGACTTCTCGTGCCTGGAGGGGGACTGCCCGTCATTTTTGACCGTGGTCCCGGCGAAGAACGGCAAGACCAAGAAGGCCCCGGCGTTCGTGCCCCCGTCGCCGCCGGCCGACCTGCCCGACCCCGAGCCGGGGCCGCGCACGGCGCTCGTGCGGATGATCGGGATCGGCGGAACCGGCGTCGTGACCGTGTCGCAGATCCTCGGGATGGCGGCGCATCTCGACGGCCTGGAGGTCAGCTCGCTGGACCAGACCGGCCTGGCGCAGAAGGGGGGGCCGGTCGTCTCCGACGTGCTGATCTCCGACGAGGCGATCGAGGGCACCAACCGTGCCGCGCCCGGCAGTGTCGACACCTACATGGTGTTCGACCCGCTCGGCGGCGCCGAGGCGCGCAACCTGCGCACCGCATCCCCCGAGCGCACCACGGCGGTGGTCTCCACGAGCACGACCGCGACCGGCGCCGTCGTCGCCGACCCGAACCGTTCGATGCCCGCCATCGAAATGCAGCTCGACCGCATCGAGCGCAACACGCGCAAGGACCGCAACGTGCTGCTCGACGCGCAGGCGCTGTCACAGGCCCTGTTCCACGACCACCTGCCGGCCAACGCGATCGTGATGGGCGCGGCGTTCCAGCGCGGACTGCTGCCCGTGTCCGAGGCGGCCATGCATCAGGCGTTCCGGCTCAACGGCGCCGCGGTCGAGAACAACCTGGCGGCATTCGCCTGGGGCCGCGCGGTGGTGGCCGACCCGGACGCGATCGCCCGCGTGACGCCCGCGCCGGTGCTGACGCAGACGCTCGAGCAGATCGTCGCGCTGCGCGAGCGCGAGCTCGTCGCCTACCAGGACGCCGACTACGCCGACCGCTACACGCAGTTCGTGGAGAGGATCGCCGCCGCCGACACGACGGACGGCAAGGCGTTCACCCAGGCGGTCGCGCGCCAGCTCTACAAGCTGATGGCCTACAAGGACGAGTACGAGGTCGCGCGGCTGCACCTCGATCCCGTCGAGCGGGCGAAGATCGAGGCCGAGTTCGGGCCCGGCGCGCGCGCTCAGGTCAACCTCCACCCACCGATGCTGCGGGCCATGGGCCTCAAGCGCAAGCTGCGCTTCGGGCCCTGGTTCGATCCCGCGCTGCGTTCGCTGTACCGGATGCGGCGGCTGCGCGGCACGGTCGCGGACCCGTTCGGCAAGGCGGAGGTCCGCAGGGTCGAGCGCGCGCTGATCGGGGAGTACGAGGAGCTCGTGCAGTGGGCGCTCGCCCGCCTGCAGCCGGCGACCCGCCTGCTCTGCGTCGAGCTCGCCGAGCTTCCGGACATGATCCGCGGCTACGAGGACATCAAGCTCGACAATGTCGCCCGCTACCGCGAGCGGGTCGCGGAGCTGCGAACCCAGATCGAAGGAGCCACCTCGTGAAGATCGTCAAGCCGGCGCCGGACCACGAGACGACGCGCGGTGTGATCGGCGGCGCCGAGATCAGTCAGGCCACCGTCGGCGCGTGCGAACATCTTCATGGGCGTGTTCCGCGTGCCGCCCGGGGCCATCTCCCGGCCGCACTACCACGCCAACTGCGAGAGCTCGCTGTACATGCTGCGCGGCGAGATGCTGATCCGCTGCGGCGAGAACTTCGAGGAGGAGATCAGGGTCGTGCCCGGCGACCTGCTGTACGTGCCGCCGCACGAGACCCACATCCTCGAGAACCTGTCGGAGACCGAGACGATCGAGTACGTCGTCGCCCGCAACGCCGCCACCGAGGACTCGGTGGAGGTGCCGTGGCCGGGTCGCGAGACGATGCCCGGGTGATGCCGTCGCTTCACGCGTCCCTCGGACGCGTGCCGGGCTGCAGGGGCAGTTCGCGATAGGCCCGGTCGCGGGCGCGCACGCACGCGCCGGCGCAGCGTCTCGCGGTGAAGAGAGGCGCAGAACGCCTCGGTCTGCGCGGCGCCGCCTTCGAGGTCGCGCAGCATCACCCTCACCGCTCCGACGACGCAACCTGTGCGGGCCCGGCGATCCGCCGCCGAGGAGGCAGAGGCGCCGGCGTGAGTCCGTCTTGGCCCGGTCGTCGAAGAGGTGCTTGGCGCTCTCAACCGCCACGTCCCCGCCCGAGACCGCGGTAACACGCGCCTCGCACGGCCCGGTCCACGGTCGAGCAGAGACTGAAGACCTCCCCGTAGTCGCTGTCGGTGACGTACAGCGCGTAGCTCGTCTGCTTGTCGAAGCAGGGCTCCTGGTAGCGGCCGGCGACCGCGGTGCACGGGTACAGCGGCTCGGCGCGGCCGGAGCGCCGGGGGCGGCCGGTCCGGGTTGTCGAGCGCGGTGAGGTTCTCCATGAAGACGCCGCCGTAGCAGTTGTGGCGCTCCCAGTGCTCGCCGAGCGCGTCGCAGCCGTGCAGGGACGCGAAGACGTCGTTGCCGAACGCGCCCATGAAGCCGTGCCCCATCCCGTGGGCGCAGTTGTAGTGGTCCGCCGAGCGGAGGTCGTGCTCGCGGAACGCGGCGCAGACGCTCGCTGCCCGCTCCTTCACGCGGTCGGACCCGATTTTGGCCATCACCGCCTCCGTCACGCCGTGGTAGTAGCCCGACGAGCAGAGCAACATCGCCATCCCCGAAGGCGCGGATCCCGCTCGATGGCGCCGGCGGCCCGGCCGATGCGGTGCGTCAGCTGGTGACAGGCGGCGCGGACGTAGCCGTTGCGCGCACGCTGTCTTGCCAGATCGCGCAGGGCAGCCGTCGCGCCCCGTGGCTCGCACCAGCTCGCCGTAGCGTCGCTCGAAGCAGTCGAAATCCACCGTAGCGCGCCCCCGTACAGCTTGTGACCAGCCGCGCCGCGCGCGGCTACCCGGGCTCGGCGCTCGGGACAGCGCCACGGCTGCCGGCGGCCGCGACGGCCGAGCAATACCGACCGCGCGCGGTCTCATTCGGGATAGGTGCGCTTCGCGGCGATCGTGGCGCGACAGCGCGCGCGCAGTGATGGCGTCGACGCGTCCTGACACAGCTCGATCGCCTGATCGACGCCGTGGTCGTAGTTGATCAGCGCCCGGACCGCTCCGGCCGATGCAGCTCGCTCGCGTGCCGCGCGGCTTGCGGCCCAGGCCGCACGCTATAGCGGTCAGCTGTCGTCCGGTCGCGATCATCGAAGACCTCCTTGAGGTAGTGCACGGCGACGCTGGTGCCGAGGCCCTCGTCGCACTGCGCGCGAAGGCCCGGCTCGACACCGGCACAGAGCGCGAAGACGGCGCCGACGTCGCCGTCATGAACGAACAGGGCGTAGCCCGGCCTGCTTCTCGTAGCACATGGCGCGGTAGCGGTCGGCGAGATCGGCGCACGGATACAGCGGGTCGTCCGGCCGCAGGTGCTTCGAGCCCGACAGGACCATCACGTTCTGCATGAAGACGCCGCCGTAGCAGCTGCGGCGCTCCCAGCGATCCGTCAAGGCGTCGCAGGTCGTCGAGCGCCGCAGGCAGGTCGCCGCCGAGGGCAAGCATGAACCCGTGGCCGATGCCATGGGCGCAGTTGCGGTGGTAGATCGAGTGCCGCCTGTGACCGCCGAGGTCGCGCGCACAGCGCGTCGCCCCCCGCGACGAAACCGTCGGCGCCCATCTTCTACGATGATCTGCTCGGTCGCTCCGTGGAAATAGCCCGCCGAACAGAACGGGTCGCCCCCGCGCGTAGACTCGAGGGAGGTCGTCGCCGTAGCGCTCCACGGCAGCATGGCCGATCTCGTGTACCAGCGGGTGGCAGGCGGCGCGCACGAACCCCTCGCCCTCGTAGGCGCGCTTGAGCTCGGTGAATGCGATCTCGACGCCACGCCGTGCGAACCAGCCCCGCGTAGCGGCGGAGCTGGCAGTGCGAGGTCGACCGCCGCCGCGCCGCTGCACGCAGGCGCGCTGCGCGGACGGGCGTCGGCACCGCCCGACGATGGGTCCGGGCTCCACACCAGGCTCGCCGCACCGTAACGCCCGCAGCGAGGACCACGGCGATCTCGAGCCTGGTTTCAGCACTTCTTGTCGAGCCCGATGATGTTCGCGCCCGGAGGAGCCGCCTCTCACGTTGCCGCTGCGGCCCAGCCAGTGGCTGCCGCCCGGCGCGATGACGGCGACGTACTCACCCGGCACCTGGTTGACCTTCTTGTAGCCACCGTAGTCCGTCGGCAAGACCACGCGCGCTCAGCGCCGCCGGCGTGGCGAGCGCGAGGCTCTGGACAGCGAACTCGACCTCCTCGCCCGCCGCGGTCTCGATCGTCCCCGAGGTCCGGCCGCTCGGCCTCCGCCTGGGCCTCGAGTTTGTTGCCGTCCGTCGATACGCCTGTGTAGCGGAGGTCCTCGTCGAGGCTCACCTCGTAGATGCCCGCGCCGTCGATCGCCGGGTAGGCCACGAACTGGCTGCGCTTGCCGTTCTCATCCTTGAACGAGCCCTGCACGCGGCCCGTCGTTGACGAACTCGAGAACGAGGTCCTCCTTCTCACCGGCGGAGGTCAGCGTCGTGCTCGTCACCCGGCTCGGTCGTCCCGTCCACGTCGACATCGCCGCCGAACCAGACCGCCTTCCCCTCGGGCTCTCCGCGGCCGTCGCAGACGTAGGCGCGCACCTCGCTGGTGCCCGTCGTCGCCGGCGGGGTCGATCTCGATCGCCACGGCGGCGACCTCCCCGCCGCCGAGCAGCCAGCCGAAGTAGACCTTCAGCCTTGCGAGCCCGGCCTGTCCTTGCTCGTCGTTGTCGTCATCCTCCGCAAGCACCCACCAGTCCTGCACACAGACGCCACGACGATGGCGACAACCATGAACCGTCGCATGTCCGTTCCCTTCAGATCGATCGGCCGCTGCGGCCGGGCTTTTTGAGATGGCAGACGAAGTCCAGGCCACGGGCCCGGAAGTTCAGACCGGAGGTCTCGCCGATCTGCTGTGCGAGCAACTCGGCGTAGGCCGCCTCGCCCGCTCGCAGGCAGGCGGCATGCTGTGGCTGGGTGGCGACGGCCTCGAGGGACGCGCACAGCGCGTCGAGCTGCAGCGGGACCGCCCTCGAGGTTCTGCAGGATCACCCGGGTCGCACCGGCGACGCACTGCGAGCGGGCCCGTGAGCTGGCGTCCGAGCAGGCAGAGGCGAGGCGTGCCCGGGCCGGCCGGCGCCGACGGCGATCACCTTGGTCTCCGCCGCGACATCGCCGCCCAGCCCGCGGTTACAGGCGCCGCGGAACGCGCGCTCGGTGCGCGCGCAGAGCCGGAAGACCGCGTCGAAGTCGCCATTGCTGACGTGCAGGGCGTAGGTGCTCTGGCGGTCGTAGCACTCGACCTTGTAGCGCGTCCGCGACCGTCTGTGCACGGGTACAGCGGCTCGTCGGGTCTCAGCGTGGCGCGGTCCGGGCTCGTCGGCCGCCGCCAGGTTCTCCATGAAGACGCCGCTGTAGCAGCCGTGGCGCTCGGCCGAGAGCGCGCGAAGCGCATTGCAGCCCTCCAGCGAGGCGTCGAGATCGCGCTCGAGGACGTGCATGAAGCCGTGGCCCATGCCGTGGATGCAGTTCGTGCGGTCGACCGTGCGCAACGGCGCGCAGACCGTGTACACGCATCGCGTCGACGACCGCGGCCACGAGCCCGAGCCCGGTCCATTGCCGCCTCCGTGACGCCGTGGTAGTAGCCGGAGGCGCACAGCGGGTCGCCCTTCGCGAACGCCGCGACGCCGACCTTCGCCCCGGCCGCGCGGCCGATCCGGTGCGCGAGCTGGTGACAGGCGGCCCGCAGGAAGCCGCTGTTCTTCATCGCGGCGTCCGAGATCGTCCAGCGCGGCCCCTGGTCCCGCGGCTCTCGGCGAGCGAGACGTACCTGCGCTCCTGACAGCCGAAGTCGATCGCGCCCGCGCCGGTGCACCGTGCGACCGGGCGGTCAGGGTCGGAGCCGCGCGAGGCGAGCACGACCGCCGCCGCTACGACGAGCGCGAGACCCTGAACAGGCGACGCGCAGCTTCACGAGAAGCTCGCTTTCGGGAGCGGTATCTCGCGGCGGGCCCTCGCCTCGGCGTACGGACGCAGGCGGCCGCGCAGCTCCGCGTGCGTCGCGTCAGCGACCGGCACAGGGCGCGAGCCTGGAGGTCACCGTCGACGTAGTCGCGGAACATGTTCCTGACGATCCCCTCGACGCAGTGGGTGCGTGCCGCGCGGCTAGGGCCGAGGGCGCACATGTGCCTCATCGCCGCTCTGCCGGCCGGCGGCCACCGTCGCGAACTTGCTCTGCTGGAGCGCGTCACCGCCAAGGCCCCGGTAACACGGTTCGCGCGTGGCTGCGCACCTCCGGCGGCGCAGAGCTCGAACACCTTCGCGAAGTCGCTGTCGTTGACGTACAGCGCGTAGGTGATCTGCCAGTCGTAGCACTGCTCCCACAGGCGCTCGCGCACGACGGTGCACGGGATACAGCGGCTCCGCCGGTCGCAGGTACCTCGACGGGCGGTGCCGGTTGTCGATCGCGGTGACGTTCTCCATGAACACGCCACCCGCGCACTCGTCCTCCTCCCACGGATCCGCGAGTGACCGGCACCCGGCGAGCGACTCGAAGACGTCGCTCGAGAACACCTCCATGTAGCCATGGCCCATGCCGTGGACGCAGTTGTAATGCTCGGCGGAGCGCCGATCCGCCGCGCGCAGTTCGGCGCAGATCGCCGTCCGCCTGCTCGGTGGCACCGCGTGCGCCGAGCTTCGACATCACGGCCTGGAGCACGCCGTGATAGAAGCCCGACACGCACACGGTGTTCCCGTCGGAGAGCGCGTCGAGCCCGCGGAGCTCCCCGGCCGCTCGCCCGATCCGGTGGGTGAGCTGGTGGCAGGCGGCGCGGACGTGCCCGTTGCGTCTCTGCTCGCGGGAGAGCTCCCGGAGCGTCGCCCGGGGCCCCTCCCGGACCACCATCTGCGTGTAGCGCCGCTCGTGGCAGCCGAAGTCCAGCGCCGCCGGTCCCCGGCACTCGATGGGCGCCTCTGCGGCGCGCGAACGGGGGGTGTCTCCCGGCGCGATAGCAACGCCAAGCGACACGGTGACCGCACCGGCCGGCCCGACTCCCCACATGAGGAAGCGACGCCCCATACCCGACGCGCAGCTATAGCTCACGGATCGGACGCGACGTGCGGGGGCGCTACCTCATCCGTCGGTTTTCGGAGCGGGTGCCGGTTCTACGACTTCTCGCCGAAGACCGTTCGGCGCCTCCTCGAGGACCTCGGCTGGGTCGACGTCCAGGTCAGCCCGCCCGCTTGCGAGCCTGGAACTCCCAAGCCATGACCCCACCTCATCCTCGCGCGGACGGCGCCGGCCAGCCGAGACGCACACGTCGCGGCCTTCCTGCGGCTCGACTGTGCGGCGCTCGTGAGCGCGTGGTATGACTCGCGGCGTCGGCCGTTCATTCACCCTGAGGGAGACCCATGCTGGCTCGCCGTGTCGTCGCCGTACTCGTCGTAGTCACCGCCCTTGTGGCACCGTCCGTGGCCGCCGCCCAGGAGGAAGTGACCGTCCGCTCCAAGCGGGTGGTGACCCAGAACGTGCGGGTCAAGGTGTCGGTGATCACGATCGGCGCCAAGGTCGTCGTCCGCAGCGTGCGCCGGGGCGAGCAGCTCGACCAGGTGCGGGTGAAAGGCGCCAAGGCCGGCAAGGGCAGCGACTTGCTCCAGCTCGGCTACGCGCGGTTCGACCAGAACGGCGAGGCGACGAAGAAGCGCTCCGGCACCGGACAGCTCTCGGTCGGATGGCAGAACCCCGACGGGCGCAGGGTCACGCGCTACATCGGGGTGACTAGAGACGGCCTCGAGGCCTTCTAGTCGGGCAGGCGCGACCCGAGCAGCGCGAGCGCGCACGCCAGCGCGAGCAGAACGCCGGCATCGGACAGGGCCAACGCGAGCTGCTCCGCCAGCCTGAAGGGCATCGGATGACCGAAGAGGTCCTCGGTGAGCGACTGGGTCTTGACGCTCGCGTAGATGCCGAGCGTCCCGGCCGCGATGCCGGCAGCCGCCACGAGCCGGCTGGTGAAGTAGATCAGTGACCCCTCTGCGGTCAGCGGTGCGGCTGGGCCGACCCGGAGCGCCACGGTGAAGCCGGCGGCGAACGCGAAGCCCCCGAGCAGGATGACCGTGCCGGTGGGCGAAGGTCCCACCTCGCTCTACTCCCTGCTCTCGGCCTTGGCGCGCATCAGCGATCCCACCACGGCAAGACCCACCGCCAGCGTGAACAGCACGCCGCCGTCGTAGAGCGCGCGTGTCAGCCCGTCCGCGAGCTCGACCGGGTCCGACGCCAGCTCGTCGTCCGACTGGCGCTTGACGACCGCGTAGATGTCGAGTGCGAGCGTCGCCACCGCGGCCCCGGCCACCAGCCGGCTCACCCACTGGACCAAGCGGCCGGCCGGTCCCGCGGCCGGCGGCGGCTCGAGGCGGACCGCCCCCGCGACACCGCCGGCGAAACCGAGCACGGCGAGGAGCACGACGATCCCGGAACCCGACACGCGCGCAGCATCCTCGATCGCCGGCGGGCCGTCAAGCGCGATCTGGCGCCGCGCTACTTGGACGATCCCAGGGCCAACGCCGACGCGCTCATCGAATCCTCACCGCCCTGTCGGGCGCCCGGCCGGTTCGCTTTTGAATTGCGCGTGCGTTAGGTTCGCCGCTTCGAAGGGTTGCGGTTGCTGACCGATGGCGCATGTGGCTCCTGATCCCGATGTGGTGCTCGAGGGCGTGACCAAGCGCTTCGCCTCGGTCGCCGCCGTGGATGCGATGGACCTGGCCGTCCGGCGTGGCGAGTTCGTCTCGCTCCTCGGGCCGTCGGGATGCGGGAAGACGACGACCCTGCGGCTGATCGCGGGCTTCGAGCAGCCCGACAGCGGCCGGATCAGAATTGGCAACGAGGACGTACAGGGACGGCCGGCGCACAGGCGCGACGTCAACACGGTGTTCCAGTCCTACGCGCTGTTCCCGCACCTCAACGTGCTCGACAACGTCGCCTACGGCCTACGGCACCGCGGCGTCGGCAAGCACGATCGCGAGCGCAGAGCCCGCGCCATGCTCGAACTCGTCCGCCTCGAAGACATCGAGCAGCGCCGGCCCGACCAGCTCTCGGGCGGCCAGCAGCAGCGCGTGGCACTCGCGCGCGCGCTGGTGATGCAGCCGCGCGTGCTGCTGCTCGACGAGCCGCTCGGCGCGCTGGACCTCAGCGTGCGCAAGCAACTGCAGATCGAGCTCAAGCGCATCCAGTCCGAGGTCGGGATCACCTTCCTGTACGTGACGCACGATCAGGAGGAGGCGCTGGCCATGTCGGATCGGGTGGCGGTCATGAACGCCGGGCGCGTCGAGCAGATCGGGACGCCGCGCGAGATCTACGACCGGCCGGCCTCGGAGTTCGTCGCCGCGTTCATCGGCGATACGAACTTCCTGCGGGTCGATGACCGGGTCGTGGCGGTGCGCGCGGAGCGCATGCTGGTGCGCCGTCACGAGCTTCCCGGCCGATCCTGGGTGAAGGGCGAGGTGGTCACGACGATGGTCATCGGACCCGTCGTGCAGTGCGTCGTCCGCAGCGACGACGGCCAGGACCTGCTGATCAAACTGCAGCGTGAGGCTGACGGCTCCGGGCAGGGGGAGGCGGACACCTTCAACGAGGGAGACAGCGTCGTCGTGGGATGGGCCCGCGACGCCGAGATCGTTCTCGACGACATCCACGAGGAGGCGAAGTGACCGAGGAGACGGCGACTGGGCTCGGGCGATACAACCGGCGAGGCTTCATCGCCGTGGCCGGCTCGGGGGTGCTGTTGGCGGCGTGCGGCGGCTCGACCCAGGTCGAGCGCACGGAGGATGGCGACGGGCCGAGTGCGGCGGCCACGCTCGGCGGCACGCTCGTCTACTACAACTGGGTCGACTACGTGAACCCGAAGACGTACCCGGCGTTCACGAAGCAGACCGGGGTCGAGGTCCAGAAGGACTTCTACAAGAGCAACGAAGAGCTGCAGGCGAAGCTACAGGGCGGAGCGCGCGGCTTCGACCTGATCGTTCCGACCGGCTACATGGTCCAGATCCTGGCCGAGGCCGACCTGCTCGAGCCGATCGACCACGACCGCCTGCCGACCGTGGCGAAGAACCTCGACCCGAAGTTCACCGGCCTTCCCTACGACCCCGACGGAAGGTTCTCGGTTCCGAAGGACTGGGGCACGACCGGCTTCATGTACCGGACCGACCTGGTCCAGGAGCGCCCGGTGGCGTGGCGGGACTTCGTCGAGCTCACGAAGGGGGCCTACTCGGGCAAGGTCACGATCCTCGACGGCATCCCCGAGGTGATCGGCTCGATCGCCATCATGCTCGGCTACGACTACAACACCGAGGACGAAGCCGAGCTCGAGGAGGTCAAGCGGGAGCTGATCGCGCTCAAGCCGCACCTGCAGGCGATCACGTCGACCACGTACAAGCAGGCGCTGTCCACCGGCCGGGCGGTGATGGCGATCGGCTGGAACGGCGATGCGGCCGCCGTGGCGGCGAAGAAGCCACTGGAGTACGTGGTGCCCGACGAGGGTGCGGAGTTCTGGGTGGATGCCTATGCCATCCCCGTGGGGGCGAAGAACCCGGGTGCGGCACACGCATGGATCGACTTCGTCTACGCGCCCGAGAACAACGCGACCGAGACGGAGTACACGTACTACGGCTCACCGCTGAAACGCGACGCGCTCGAGCCGGTCCTGGCCACGGACGTGCTGCAGAACCCGGACGTGTTCCCGCCGGACGACCAGGTCGCCAAGCTCGTCCCGAACGAGGTCACCGCCGAGGGAACGAAGCTGCGCGATCGCATCTGGACCGAGTTCAAGGCCGCCTGACGCGTGGCGAGGCCGGGGCGCGCCGCGCGCTCACGTGATCGCACCCGCAGCGCGGGCGTGACCCGGTATCCGGGCTGGCTGGCGCTGCCCGCAGTCGCGTGGTACGCGGCCTTCTTCGTCGGGCCGCTGTGCGTCCTCGTCCTGTTCAGCGTCTCGGAGCGGGTCGGCTTCTCGGAGGTCGCTTACAACCTCAACCTCCACAACTTCGGCGACCTCGTCGATCCGCTGTACGCCCGGGTGTTCCTGCGCACGGTCGAGATGGCGGCGGTCGGAACCGCGCTCACGCTGGTGATCGGGTTTCCCCTCGCCTACTACCTCGCGCGCTACGCCCGGCACAAGACGATCCTGCTGCTGCTGGTGATCGTGCCGTTCTGGACCAGCATGCTCATCCGCACCTACGCGTGGCTGATCATCCTCGACCCCAGCTTCGCGGCGTCCGACGCCCTGCGCTGGCTGGGCGTCATCGGCGAGGAGGCCAGCATCCTGTTCTCGACCGAGGCCGTCTACATCGGCGTGGTCTACAGCTACCTGCCGCTGATGATCCTCCCGGTGTACGCCGCGCTGGAGCGGCTCGACTGGTCGCTGGTCGAGGCCGCGCAGGACCTGGGCGACAGCCCGCTGACCGCGTTTCGGCGCATCACCCTGCCGCTGGCCGCACCCGGGCTCGTGGCCGGCTCCCTGCTGGTCTTCATCCCGCTGCTCGGCGAGTACCTCAATCCGGTGATCCTCGGTGGCGACAAGACGATCTACGTCGGGAATCTCATCGGGCAGCAGTTCCTGGACTCGAGGAACTGGCCGTTCGGCGCGGCGATCGCGATGACGGTGATCGCGGGCATGACCGCCGTCGTCGTCATCTACGTGCGGCTGGTGGGCCGGGAGCAGAGCCATGTCCGCTAGGCGCTGGCTCGCCGCCTACTCCGCCCTGGTGTACGTGTTCCTGTTCCTGCCGATCGTCGTCGTCGTCGTGCTGTCGTTCAACGGCGGCCGTCAGGTGCTGGTCTGGGAGGGCTTCTCGACGAAGTGGTTCGCCGAGGCGCTCGCCGACCCGACGATCACCGAGCCGCTGCGCAACAGCCTGCTGGTCGCGGTGGGGAACGCGCTCGTGGCGTGCGTGCTCGGGACGGCGCTCGCGCTCGCGCTCTCGCGGCTGCGGCCGCGGCTGCGCGCGCCGATCGACGCGCTGGTCTACATGACCCTGGTGACCCCCGAGATCGTGTTCGGGATCGCGGCGCTGATCTTCTTCGTCCAGGCCGGCGTGCCGCTCGGGCTGCCGACCATCCTGGCCGCGCACGCGGTCTTCAACATCTCGGTCGTCGCGCTCGTCGTGCGCGCGCGGCTCGTCGGGATGGGCGACGAGCTCGAGGAGGCCTCGCAGGATCTCGGCGTCGCTCCGCTGCGAACGTTCCGCTACGTCACCCTTCCGCGCCTGCGCCCCGCGATCCTCGCCGGTGGCCTGCTGGCGTTCACCTTCTCCTTCGACGACTTCATCACGTCGTTCTTCGTATCGGGTGCGGGAAGCGCGACGCTCCCGCTGCGGATCTTCTCGTCGCTGCGGTTCGGGGTCTCGCCGGTGATCAACGCCACGGCCGTGATGATCCTCGCGCTCTCTCTTGGCGCGGTCGTCGTGGCCTACCTGGTGCTGCGGCGCTCGGACGCCCGCGCCGGCCGTCCGGCCGGGTCCGTGATCGCGTAGCCGCCCTCCCAGCCGCTACGCGGTCAGTCTGCGACATCGACGCGGTGACGGGCCGGATCCCGGGAGGCGCGCCGGTGAGCACGGCAACGCCCATCGCCTCCTCCACCAGGATCGTCACGTCGACGGTCCCTTCGGCGTACTGCAGCCAGGGACTCGCCGCCAGCCGGAGCGTGGCGCTCCCGGAGCCCACCTGCGTCGGCCGGTGGCCGACCAGGCGGGCGAGCGGCGTCGCGGGCAGATCCCCGCGCTGCCATGCCTGCGCCTGTCCCCTCCTGCTGACCGCGTAGTAGCTGGGAGAGGCGAGCGCCCCGCGGACGGCTTCCTCCAGCACGCAGGAAGCCTACGCAAGTCCGCCGGCGCGGCGGGCGCGCCGCCCTGGGCGGCTCAGTCGAGCCCGAGCGCGATCAGGCTCTCGGCCGTCGCCACGACGGCCTCACGATCGGTCCGCGGCGACCACCCGAGGAGGTTGCGGGCCTTCGCGTTCGTCGCGCGCTTGCGCACGCCGAGCTCGGGGACGAGCTGACGCAGCGAGCCGTCGAAGACGGACGCGAGCCGCACGAGCGCGTTGGGCAGCTGCCGGCGGGGGATCTTCTTCGCGCGCTCGGGCAGCGTCCTCGCGCAGCCACTGCGCCATCTCGTGGATCCAGCGGAAGTCCTCGCCGATGGCCAGGAAGCGCTCGCCGGCCGCCTCGGGAGCGGTCATCGCGCGCAGGTGGAGGTCGGCGACGTCGCGCACGTCCACGAGCCCGAATGCGGTCTTCGGCGTGCCCGGCATCGAGCCGTCGATCAGGCGCTTGACGATCTCGATCGACGTCGAGAGGTCACGCCCGAGCGGCGGGCCGAGCACGGCGACGGGGTTGACGACCGAGAGCTCGAGCCCGCCCGGATTCGCCTCCATGAACTCCCAGGCGGCGCGCTCGGCGAGCGTCTTGGACTTCGCGTACGGGGTCACGTGAGGACCGTCGACGTCGCTCCAGACGCTCTCGTCGTAGACCGTGTCGGAGTCGCCGTGCCCGTAGCCGATGGACGCGAACGACGAGGTCTGCACGACGCGGCGCACACCGGCGTCGCTCGCGGCTCTCAGGAGTCGCAGCGCCCCCTCGCGCGCCGGGACGATGAGGTCGTCCTCGTGCTTGGGCTGGCGCAGCGGGAACGGGGACGCGACGTGCAGCACGTACTCGCAGCCGGCGACCGCCTCCGGCCAGCCGGCGTCGGAGGTGAGGTCGGCCGCAGCCACCTCGAGCGGGCCATCGCCCACCATCTCGCGGACCTCGGGCTCGCGGGAGAGCGACCGGACGGTCGTGCGGACCCGGTAGCCGTCCGCGAACAGCCGCCTGATGCAGTGCGCCCCGATGAACCCGGACCCGCCGGTGACCAGGACGAGTTGATCCGCCACGGGCGGAGCGTAGTGGCGCTCAGCTGCGAGCGGCGTCCGGCTGCTGCTCGGGCGCGCCGAGTTCCTCCGGCGCCGCGCCGCCCTCGCGCTCGATCGCCGCCGCGAGTTTGCGCGCCGCCTTGCGGATTTCCTTCTCCTCGCGCTTCTCCTTGACCGCGCGCTCGCGGTTGTGCTTCGCCATCGTGGTGCGCTGCTTGGACCTTGAGGCCATCGGGCAGCCGTCCCTTCGTCGATCGCGGCGCGCGGGGCCCTTCGGCGGGGAGCGTCGCCACTATGTCGCCGGGGCGGTGGCCACGACGCGAGAGTCCAGCTTATCCCGTCGGGCGTGAGGACTAATCTGGAGCTTCGAGCGATTGGAGGGCACATGCCCGACGCAGCACCAGGTCCTGCGCTACGCGGGGGCCGGCGATGAAGACGCAGCGTGAGCGTGCCGAGGAGCGCCGGAAGGAGCGCCTCGAGGAGGTCGACCGCCAGGTCGAGAAGGGCGAGCTCGTGATACGCCAGATGACCAAAGAGGAGCGCAAGCGCTACCCGGCACCCGATCCCGATCGGCCGCAGCGGAAGCGGCGATGGGGCTGACCGCCAGCTGCTGGCTGAGCTTCGGCCCGGACCTCGAGCCACTGGAGAGTCAGGCGCGGCGTGCGGCGGGCGTGCCCGAGCCCCGGCGCGACGGCCTGCTCGTGGCGGGAACGCCCGACGAGGTGATGGCCGCGCTCGCCGCGGCCGCAAACGGCTGGTGCCGGCTCGAGCGCGTCGGCGTCGACGGTGAGCTCGAGAGCGTCCACGTACAGACCGGGCACGTCCGCTTCGTCGTACCCGGTACCTGATCGAGCCTGCTGACGGTACCGTTGCCGTAGCACGATGGCTCGGCGAAAACACGGCAGCTGGACCGAGGCGCACGTCCGTCGCCTGTTCTGGCGAGCCGGGTTCGGCGCCACCCCCACCGAGGCGCGGACGTGGGCGCGGCGCGGCAAGCGGGCGACGCTCGACCGGCTCGTCGCTGACCGCCCGGCCAGACTGGCCGGGCCGGCCCCGTCCGTGAACGGCCGCCCTCTGGATCCCCCCAACGAGTTCAGCCACGACCGGCTGTGGTGGCTCGATCGGATGATCCGCAGCACGCATCCGCTGGAGGAGAAGATGACCCTCTTCTGGCACGACCACTTCGCCACCGTCGGCGAGCCGACGCCCCTGATGCTGCGCCAGAACGAGACGATGCGACGGCTGAGCCTCGCCCCCTTCCCGCGGCTGCTGCACGCGATGACCTACGACCCGGCGCTGGCGCGGTTCCTGTCGCTGACGCAGTCGGTCAAGCAGGCGCCCAACGAGAACTTCGCGCGTGAGCTGATGGAGCTGTTCACGATCGGCGGGGGTTACACCGAGGCCGACGTTCGCGAGGCGTCGCGGGCTCTCACCGGTATCCGTCAGCAACGCGACGCCAACGGCCAGACCACCGGCCTCGTCTTCGAGCCCAAGGAGCACGACGGCTCCAGCAAGACGATCTTCGGGCGCACCGGCGCGTGGACGCCGGACGACGTGCTCAAGCTGTGTGTGGGTCACCCCGCTCACGCGCCGTTCCTGGTCGCCAAGCTGTGGGACTTCTTCGTCGGCGGTCGCCCGCCGCAGCGCGCCAAGGCCGACCTCGTTCGCCTCTACGAGCGGTCCCGTCACCGCCTGCGGCCGCTCGTGCGGGCGATCCTCGCGCGGCCCGAGCTCTACCGCGACCTCGATCGGCCGGACATGGTCAAGTGGCCCGCGGTGCTCGTCGCCGGCCAGTTGCGCACCATGCGGGCCGCCATCGATACGGCGGAATGGGCGGCCCTGATGGCGAGCATGGGCCAGACACTCTTCGCGCCGCCGTCTGTGGCGGGCTGGGACTGGGGCACGCGCTGGCTGTCGACGAACGCGATGCGCGCCCGGTTCGGGGTCGCTAATCAGCTCGTCAACGCCAAGGGACCTGCCGCCGTCCCCAGGTCACTCCCCGAGCTCGAGCCGCGCGCCCACCTGCGGCTGGCCCTGCGCAGTGTCGGCTCCCCCCAGGTGACCTCGGTCACTCGCGGTACCCTCGCGCACTTCGCGGCGACCTTCGACGGACCCGCGGACGAGCTTCAGCGCGCCCTGCGTCACCTCCTCGTCTCCGGACCCGACAACCAGCTCTGCTGATGGACGGCTGCGAGGACTTTCAACGCACCACCCGAGCGGCGATCGGAGTGTCGCGACGGCAGTTCATCGGCTGGGGCGTCGGTGCCGGGCTATCGCTCTACTCGGCGCGGGCCATGCCGCTGCAGCACTGGATGGACGGCGCGCAGGCAGCGCACGCCGCCGCCCCGCAGGCGCGCGTCCTGGTCTCGGTCTTCCTGCCCGGCGGACTGGATCTGTGCGACACGTTCCTGGACACGAGCCAGTACGGCGCATACACGGCCGCCCGCGGCGCGGCGGCGCGCACACCGTCACCGACCGACGCGCTCCTCGGCACCAGCCTCAACGCCCATCCGTCGCTGGGCCGGGGCCAGAACGGCGGGCTGAAGGGCCTGTGGGCGGCGGGCAAGCTCGGCCTGCTCCCGGGCATCGACTACTCCAACCCGGACCTCTCGCACTTCCATTCGCGGAACTTCTGGGAGACGGCCACGATCACCGGCTCCGCATCCACCGGTTGGCTCGGCCGCTGGCTGGACCTGCACGGCGCCGCCGACAACCCGTTCCAGGGGCTGACCGCGGGCTCGCGGCTCTCGCCGACGCTGCTGAGCGGGGGCGCCCCCGTGTGCGCCGTCGAGAGCGCGTCGCGCGCGCGCCTGTCGATGGCCGGCGTCACCACCGCCGGCTTTGCGCAGGCGATGAGCGCCTACGGCAGCCTCGCCCACCCGCGCCCCCGCGACGGTGCCGGCCGCGCGGCCGCGAAGGCGTCGGCGCGCTACGCGCAGCACGTCGCCGAGCGCCTCGCACCGCTGGCCGGCTCCGAGCCGCCGCCTCCCACACCGGGTGACCCGACCGGCCTCGGCAACGGGGTCGGTGCGGCCGAGGGCTATCCGAGCGGCTCCCCGTTCGCCGAGCGGCTCCGGCAGCTCGGGTTCCTGCTCGCCCAGCCTCTGGGGATACGCATCGCGGCGGTCGACTCCAACGCCGACTTCGACACTCACCACGGCCAGCCGGCGCGACTGATCAAGGGGCTCGCGGACGTGTCGGCCTCGCTGGCCGCCTTCCAGGCGGATCTCGAGGCGCGCGGCATCGCAGACCGCGTGCTCACGTTCGTGTGGACGGAGTTCGGGCGGCGCTTGAAGGCCAACCAGTCGGCCGGCACCGACCACGGCGCGGGAGGCATCGGCTGGCTGATGGGCAGCCGCGCGCGTTCGGGCGTGCTCACGCCGTATCCGTCGCTCAGGGACGTCGACCGTCAGGGCAATCTGCGTGTGGTCGTCGACTTCCGCTCCGTCTACGCCTCGCTGATCGAGCAATGGCTCGGCACGAGCGCGGAGGGTGTCGTCCCGGAGGCCGGGGGCTTCCCCCGCTTGCAGGTGGTGAAGTGATCGCCTTGGTGGCCGCCGCGGCGATGGCGACGCCGGTCGGCGTCAACCTCACTGAGTGGCAGGTCGCGCTGGGCCGCGTCCGGGTCCCGGCCGGCCGCGTGACGTTCAACATCACCAACGTCGGCGAGGACGGCCACGACTTCGTGGTGCGCCGCGATGGCGAGGTGCGCGCGCGGGTGCGCGAGTTACGGCCCGGCGAGCAGACCTCGAAGACCGTGCGGCTGCGGCGCGGACGCTACGTGCTCTTCTGCTCCTTGCCGAAGCACGAGAAGCGGGGAATGCGTGCGCGGCTGCGTGCGGTCAGGCGCTCACAACGCGGCGCGCAGCCGCTCGCCGAGCAGCGCTAGCCGCTCCACCGGCTCGCGGCTGTACACGAACCGCAGGTGCCGGTCAGCCACCGGGCCGCCCCAGCCGGTCATCGGCGTCGCGGCGACCTTGTGCGTGAGCAGCCGCTGGGAGAGCTCGGCGGGCTCGATGCCCATGGCGGCGCAGTCGAGCAGCAGCGACCAGCCGCCCGAGGACGGGATTGCGGGCAACCCCTCGAGCTGACGCATGGTCTCGTCGCGCCGGCGCTCGTATTCGGCCGTCGCCGCGCGCACGTGCTCGTCGCCGAGCTCGATCGCCACGCGCGTGCCGACCTGGTTGAAGCCGCTCGGCACGAGGCCGTTGTAGATCTGCACGCGCGCGACGTCGTTGACGAGGTCGCCGGGGGCGACGACCCAGCCGATCCGCCAGCCGATCATGCGGCTGTCGCAGGTCGGGCTGCCGACGGTGACGGTGCGGTCGCGCATGCCCTCCAGCGCCGCGGGATGCAGCGTCGATCTGCCGTCGAACAGCGTCGCCTCGTAGCCGCCCCAGTACAGAAGCCACAGCTCCCGCTCGCGACACAGATCGCAGATCGCCTCGAGCTCGGCGTCGGTGGCCGCCCACCCGCTCGGGAAGGACGCGTTGTTGATGAAGACGACGCGCGTGCGGTCGCCGACCGCGCGCGGGAGCGCGTCGATGTCGAGCCGCCACTCGCCGTCCACCACGACGAGCGGGACGAGGCGCGGCTCGGCGCCGACGAGCCGGACGCGATTGATCATGCCGGCGTAGGTCGGGTCGGTGAGGACGACCTCGTCGCCCGGATCGGTCAGGCAGAAGAGGGCGTCGAGCATGGCGTCGCCCTCGCCGCTGGTGATGACGATCTCGCGCTCGCCGTCGTAGCGCGGGCCGCCGCGGCGCTCGATCAGACCCGCGACCGCGCGCTTGAGATCGTCGCGGCCGGTGAACGGCAGCCAGCTGTTGCCCTCCGGCGTGCCGATCGCCTGCCGCGTCGCCTCGAGCGCCTCCTCGGGCGGCGCGATGTCCGTGTCGAGGTTCTCCAGGCGCAGGATCTCGGGGTCGTCGCCCGCGGCGGCGGCGACCTTGTCGATGTTGAACCCGGGGATGCGGGCCAGGCGCTCGACGCTCATCGGCCCGACCCTATCTCTTGAGCTTGACCTCCCTCGTCGGCGAGGCGCTCTCGTCGCTGGTCGCGGGAAGGGCAGGGCTGTCAAGCGGCCGGCGGAGTCCGCCGGATCACCGGGCCGGCGCCGCGATCGTCCAGATGCGCGTGCCGGCGGTGCCGTCGGGCTCGCCCTTGCGCGACTCGAAAGCGATCGTCCTGCCGTCCGGCGCCCACGAGGGAGCTCCGTCGTAGTACCTGCGGGCACGCGTGATACGGCGCTTGCCCTCGCCGTCCGAGCCGATCGCGAACAGGTTCGCGAACCTGATGTCCGGGTGATCGGCGGAGAACACGAACCGCTCGCCGTCGGGAGCCCACGAGACATCGGTCTCCTCGCGCCCGCGCGTCCGGGTGACCGCGTGAGCGGCACCGCTGTCGGCGTCCACGATCCACAGGTCGGCGAGCCCGCGCACGATCCGCTGGAAGACGATCCGGTTCGACGTGGGTGACCAGTTCGGCTGGCGGTCGTCGCGTCCCCTGGTGATGCGCCGCAGGCCGCTACCGTCGCGGTTGACGACGTACAGCTCGCCCCGCTCGCGGTCGTTCGGATGCGCTTCGAAGACGACGCGCTGGCCGTCCGGGCTGAAGGACGGCTCGTAGCCGATCATCCTGCCGGGCGTGATCGCCTTCGGCGCGCCGCCGCCGGCGGGTTGGATCGTCACCTGCTCGCCGTCGCCGAAGTCCGCCGCGTAGACGATCTCGTCGGTGACGGGGTTCCAGCACGTGCCGGGAAGGTTGACGCTCACACGGCTCGAGTCAGGGCTGAAGACGGATGCCGCACCGCCGGCGAGCGGCACGATCCGCACCGAGGCGGGCGCGCGGTTGTAACCGCGGTGCCACACGGTGAACGCAAGCCGGTCGCCCAGCGGCGAGAAGCATGGGTTCTGCGCGCTGCCCTTGAAGTTCGTGATCGGGACCCGCTCCGCTCCGTCGCCACGCGCGGCGTGCGCCGCGGCCGGCGCGCCGAGGAGCACCAGCGCCGCTGCGGCAAGCACGCGGGTGCGCGCCTGGGGCATGCCGGCGATGTTACGCCGTCTGGACCGAGTACACCGGGGGGAGGTGCTCGGCGACCGTGAACCACGACGCACCCGCGTCGCCGGTGCCGAACACGGCGCCGGAAGTGGCCCCGAAGTAGAGCTCGAGCGCGTCGCCCTCGCCGGCGGAGGCGAAGGCCAGGCGCAGCACCGTCAGATACGCGTGCTCGTCAGGTAGCGACGCGCCACGCGGCGCCCAGGTCGCGCCGGCGTCGCGCGTCTCGTAGACGCGGACCTGCCCGCCGGGCGTGACGCGGTCGCTGTCCGCGGTGAGCGGGATCACGTAGGCGCTGTCGGGGTCGGCCGGGTCGACCGCGAGCGGGAAGCCGAAGTCCGACGGCAGCCCGTCGGCGATCGACGTCCATGACGAGCCGCCGTCGTCGGAGCGGTAGACGCCGCCGTGGAACTGCATGAACAGCCGCTCGGGCGCCTGCGGAGCGCGCTCGAGATGGTGGACGCACAGGGTGCTCGACGTCTCGGCCTCCTCCTCGGGGACGTAGCCGGCCACGAGCCCCTGGTTGCCGCGCCGCCAGGTCGCGCCGCGGTCCTCGGTCAGCCACACGCCCGCCGCCGACACGGCCACCGCCAGCCGGTCGGGATCGCCGGGCCAGGGCGCGATCGAGTGCAGGCACAGCCCGCCGCCGCCCGGCTCCCAGTCGGGGCGGCTCGGCTCGTCCCACAGCCCGCGGTTGCGCGACCAGCTCGCCCCGCCGTCGTCGCTCTCGAACAGCACGCCGGGGTCGCCGCCCGCATACAGCCGCCCGGCCTCGCCGGCCTTGATGAGCCAGATGCGCTCGAGCGCGGCCTCGCCGCCGGGCAGCTCGATCCCGTCGGCCTGCGCCCATTCGCCGCCGGGGTCGTCGGCGTACCAGACCTTCGGCCCGTAGAACGGGGACGTCACCGACGCCAGCAGCCGGCCGCTGCCCGGGTCGCGCATCGCGTGCTCGACCGGCTCGCCCGCGAACGCCCGCGCGGTGACGTCGAAGCCGCCGCCCGGCTCGCCCTCGAGCACGAACAGGCCCTTCTTGGTGCCGATCAGCAGCTCGGTCATCGCCCGCCGGAGATCGCCGGCAGCAGGTCGACGCGGTCGCCGTCGGAGATCGGCGCCGCGGGCTCGCTCGGTTCTCCGTTGACGTAGACGTTGATGTGACGGCGCAGCTCGCCGCGCTCGTCGAGGACCCAGCCACGGACCTCAGGCTGCTCGCGCTCGAACACCGCCAGCAGCTCGCCCACGGTCCCTGCGGCGATCTCGTGCTCGGCCCGGTCGCCGGCCATGCGCTTGAGCGGCTGTCGCAGGCGCAGGGTCGCCATCACCTGCCGCAGTCTGCCACGGCGCGGGCATCGATGTCGGTGACTTGCAATCGATGCGCGAATCCGGCACGCGGGCGCGCCGGTCGACTTCGAGGGTGGCTCGACCGCTCCGGGAAGCGACGACCTGACGCTGGCGTGGGACTGGGACGACGGGCCGGACGCCCCCGACGCCAAGACGCACGCATTCGCTGATGTGTGCCTGTACGACGACTGGGCCCACCGGTTGACCGTCGGAAGCCGGGCGTCAGCGGGTCGACGCGCCGCAAGCTCGACTGGCGAGCGAGACGGCCGCCTTCATGGGGCCGGGCTGCGTCGGCGCCGATTCCCCCCGCTAGCAGCTGAAACGGGCGCGAGTGGGTAGCCCGCGCCCATGGACCGGCGCGCCACGCACACGCAGGCACTCGGCCATCTGGCGCGGGCGGGGCTTGCCGCGCGCGGGCTCGTCTACGGGATCGTCGCCGTCCTGGCGCTCCAGCTCGCCCTCGGCGAGGGCGGGAAGTCGACGAGCCAGCAGGGTGCGCTGGCAACGCTCGCGGACGGCGGCTTCGGCCAGGTGCTGCTGGTGCTGGTGGCCGTCGGGCTGGCCGGCTACGCGCTGTGGCGCATCACCCGGGCGGCGATGGGACACGGAATCGAGGCCGGCTCCGACGACGCCCGCGAACGCGTCTCCGGGCTGGCCAGCGGCCTGTTCTACGGCAGCCTGGCCGTGACGGCGGTCAAGATCCTGGCCGGTGCCGGAGCGCGGAGCAGCAGCCCCAAGGAGACGACCGGCGGCGTGCTCGACTGGCCGGGCGGGCAGTGGATCGTCGGGATCGCGGGCCTGGTCATCATCGGCATCGGCTTCGCGCAGGCCCGGTCCTCCATCACCAGGAGCTTCCTGGAGAACGCGAGGACAGAGGCGATGAGCGAGAGGGTCAGGGAGGCCTTCACCCGGATCGGCCAGGCCGGGTACATGGCCCGGGGGGTCGTCTTCGCGCTGATCGGGGCCTTCGTGCTCATGGCGGCGATCGACTACGACCCGCAGAAGGCGATCGGGCTCGACGGCGCGCTGGCGAGGCTCGCCCACGCTCCGCTGGGTCCGTTCGCGCTCGGTGCGGTGGCGCTCGGGCTGCTCGCGTTCGGTGTCCACAGCGCCCTCGACACCCGTTATCGCAGGCTGTAGGCTCGCGCGGGCGGCGGCGATTGGGGCTCGGCCGCGGGGATCAGGGAGGCTCGGCATGGGACGGGGACGGATCGCGGTTGGTGTGGCGGCGACGCTGTGCGCGCTGGCCGCGGGATGGCCGGCGAGCAGCACCGCGCTGGTGGTGGAGGAGGTCTGCTTCGACCGCTCGGCCGGCTTCACGGCCGGTGACCCGCAGCTCCTGCTGCGCGGGAGCGCGGCGGTGTTGACCGACGGCACCCTGCGGCTGACGCGCGCCACGACGTCGCAGAGCGGCGTCGCCTTCGCCGACCAGGAAATCAACCTGACCACGAACCTGGGGTTCGACACGACCTTCACCTTCCGCATGAACCAGCGCGGCGGGATCGGCGACGAGGACGGCCCCGGCGCCGACGGCATCGCGTTCATCTTCGAGAACGCCGTGAGCCCGACCCCGGGCGGGGTCGGCGGCGGGATCGGCTACGACGGGCTGCCGAACAGCCTCGCCGTCGAGTACGACACCTACCGCAACCCCTTCGATCCCAACGGCAACCACATCAGCGTGCACAGCCGCGGGACCGCACCGAACTCGGCCGACGAGTCGGCCAGCCTCGGGCGCACGCTCGCGATCCCGCAGATGGCCAACGGGGCGTTGCACACGACCCGCATCCGCTACCTGCCGCCCGGCGTCGGCGACGCGCCCGGACTCGACGTGTTCCTCGACGACCTCAGCACGCCCGTGCTGCACGTCGACGTCGACCTCGCCCAGTTGCTCGACCTCGAGGCCGGCAACGGCTACGTCGGGCTGTCGGCGGCCACCGGGGCGGGCTACGAGAACCACGACATCACCACGTGGAAGGCGTGCACGAGCGACGGCGTCGAGGAGATCGTCGTCGAGCCGCAGCCGGACGCCTACGGCACCGACGAGGACACGCCGCTGCAGGTCGCGGCGCCCGGCGTGCTCGACAACGACACCGCCAGCGGCGGCACGATCTCGCTGACCACCGCCTCCGGGCCCGCGCACGGCACGCTGGCGCTCGCCGCCGACGGCGGCTTCACCTACACGCCTGATCCCGACCATGCCGGGAGCGACGGGTTCGCCTACGAGCTGTGCGTCAAGACCACCTGCAAGACGACCCCCGTCGCGATCACGGTGCGCGAGATCTCGGAGCCGACGGCGCTGAAGGCCAGCCCGGCCGTCGCGTCGGTGCTACCCGGAGCGACGACCTATCTCGAGCTGTCGGCCCGCCTGACCGCGGCCGGTCGGCCGGTGGCCGGCCAGTGGATCGCCTTCCGCGCGGGGGGCAGGGAGGCCTGTCGCGGCGTCACCGGAAGCGACGGTGTGGCCCGCTGCGGCGGCACCGTGCCGACCCTGCTCCAGACGCTGCTCGCGCGCGGCTATACGGCCCGCTTCGCCGGCGCCCCGGACCTGCGCCCGTCCTCGGCGAACGGGCCGGTACTGGCCGTCCAAGGCGCGCCTCTGCCTTGACCCCGCAGGTCGCCCCGTAGGGCCGACGAGGGCGCGCTCGCCTCGCACCGCGAACGTCCCTGATGCCCTGCTGTGAGGGGGTCTCCGGGACGTTCGCGGGGTCAGGGCTGCTCTGCGAGCCAGGCGAGCTCCTTCTCGAGCTGGCGCCCGGCCTCGCCCGCGCCCCAGTCGGCCAGCTTGCCGCCGATCAACGGCACCTTGACCTCGACCCTGCCCTCGGTGGCGTCGCGCGTGCCGCCGCCGCTCGCGGTCAGCGCGCGGGTTCCGTGCAGGCGCGACGGCGCCGGCGAGGTCTCGGCGTGCCACTCGCAGGCGTAGCCGTCTCCCTGCGGCCGCCACTGTTCGACCAGGCGCACATTGTTGGTGGGCTGGACGACCTTCCTGGCGAAGCCGGGGATGTCGGCGTCCACCTTGCGGTCGACCGTGAGCGTGACGGCGTCACCGCTGCGGGTGACCTCGACGCGGAGGTCGCGCCCACCGAGCGCCTCGAACTTGCGCCGCAGGAAGTCCTCGTCGACATGGCGGGCGAACACCGCGTCGGGCGTGAGGTCGGGATAGGTGGTCTCACCGGAGAAGGTCTTGGCCATCGGCTGTGTTGGTAGCACACTGGTGTGGTGATCGCAGTCATCGCCCTCCTGGCGGGCCTGTCGGCGGCCGCTCCCGGGGAGCAGCCGGCGCCGGGCGTGCGCTGGGCCCACCACGTCCGGCCGGGGCCGGTGCGCGTCGACGTCCTCACCGTGGATCGGGTCGCCGGCATCCGGGTGCTCACCGGCGGCGACCGCGTGCCCGGGCTCGAGCGACCGAGCGCGATGGCGCGGCGCCACGACGCGATCGCGGGCGTCAACGGCGGCTACTTCGCGGGCGGCGCGCCCGACAGCGGCGACCCGACGGGAGTCGTGGTCGCCGACGGGCGGCTCCTCAGCGAGCCGGTGGGCGCCCGCACCGCCCTGCTCGTCCCCCGGCGCGGGGCGGCCCGCGTGGCGGCGCTGCGCTGGCGCGGATCGCTCCGCGCCGGGGGCGCCACGCGACTGATCGACGGCGTCAATCGCAATCGCGGACGGATTCCGGCGTGCGGCGGTCGGGGCGGTGACCGGCCGACGCAGCGCATCGACCCGGCGCTCACGTGCACCGACGCCAGCGAGCTGGTGCTGCTGACGCCCGCGTACGGGAGGCGCAGCCCGGCGGGCGGGGCGGAGGCGGTGGTGCGCGACGGGGTGGTCGTCTCGGTGGGCGCGGCGCAGGGTGTGCGCGTCCCCGCCGGCGGTTACGTGCTCAGCGGCTCGGGCGATGCGGCCCGCTTCCTGCGCCGCCACCTCGCGCCCGGCGACCGGCCGAGGCTCGACCTCGCCCTGGCCACGAGGCGCGGACGGCTCGACCCGCGCGACTACCGCGCGATCGTCGGCGGCGCGCCGCGGTTGCTGCGCGACGGCAGGATCCGGATCCCGGCGGACCGCGAGGGGAGGGGCGCCGATACGGCCCGCAACCCGCGCACGATCGCCGGCGTGCGGGCCGACGGCGCGCTGCTGCTGATCACGATCGACGGGCGCCGGCCGGGCTGGAGCGTGGGAGCCACGCTGCGCGAGGCCGCGCGGACGGCGCGCTCGCTCGGCGCGGTCGACGCCGTGTGCCTGGACTCGGGGGGGTCGACGACGATGGTCGTGGACGGGCGCGTCGTCAATCGTCCCTCGGAGGGCGAGCGCGCGGTCGCCAACGGCGTCTTCGTACTCAGCAGCGGATCGTCGTCCGGTCGAGCCGCCGGCCGCCGGCGGTGATCGCGACCGCCTCGATGCGGTCGGGGTGGAGCGTGAGGCGGTAGCCGCCGTAGTGGCTGTCGTCGGAGAACGCCAGCCGGTCGTCGCTCTCGTCCACGTCGTAGAGCGCCCGGCCGCCCGCGCCGGACACGATGGTGACCGTGCCGTTCTGGCGGCGCATGCGCTGGAAGTCGTGCTCGTGACCGCTCAACACCAGGGCGACGCGACCGCGGACGGCGGCCCACACGGGGTCCATGTCGGCCTGGTCGCCGTGCGGGCCGGCGCTGAAGCGCGGGCGGTGCCACATCGCCAGACGGCACGGGGCCGGGCGGCGCAGGGCACGGCGCAGCCAGCGCAGCTGCGCGTCGCCCGCGTCATGCGGCGCCTCGCTGTTGGCCGCCAGCACCTGCCAGGACCCGAGCCGCACCGCGTACCACGGCGGCGTGGGGGCGCCGGTCACCCGGCGCCAGAACGGGTCGTAGCCGATGACGTGATTGGGCCACTCGTGGTTGCCCGGCGTCGGCAGCATCCGCGCCAGCAGCGGGCCATACGGCCGCGCGAGCCTGTCGCGGAACTCCTGAGCGGTGCCGGTCTCGTAGACGTCGCCCAGATAGAGCACGCGGTCGGGGTCGTCGCGGACGACGCGCCGCGCGAGCCGCTCGGAGGCGGGGGTCCCGGCGGCGGCGTCCCCGATCGCCCACACGACGGTCGGCTCCTGTACGCCCGGGAGCCCGCGGAAGCCGTGATCGGCCGATGAGCCGCTGACGGCGGCTGTGATCGCGGCAAGAACACGCAGGCTTCGGCGAACCACTGCAAGCGAAGCTACCCGCCGGAGCGCCAGTTCGGTCACCGCGGTGCGTTTGCCCTCCTATGGCGCGCATCCTCATCGCGGTGCTCGGGCTGCTGGCGCTGGCGGCGCCCGCGCGGGCCGCGAACCCCTGGCTCGACCGGCACCCGCTCAACATCGCCCACCAGGGCGGCGAGGACGAGTTCCCGTCGAACACGTTCTTCGCCTACAGGAACGCGCTGGCGATCGGGGCGGACGTCCTCGAGATGGACGTCAACATCACCAAGGACCGCAAGGTCGTCGTGATGCACGACACCCATCTCGGCCGGATGGGACGCCCTGACGAGAAGGTCAACGACCACACGCTCAAAGAGCTCAAGCAGCTCGACGCCGCCTTCACGTGGCCGCAGTACGCCGGGATCGCGACCGGTGAGAAGCCGCCCCCGGCGGGCTTCAGGCGCCGCGACTTTCGCATCCCGACGCTGCGCTCGGTGCTGAGGGCGTTCCCGGACGTGCTGATGAACATCGAGATCAAGGGACCCGCCCCCGACCATGCGGACGCGGCCGACTGGGTCTCGCAGACGGCGGCGGGCAAGCCGACCGCCCTCGACAACGCGCAGGCGGTCGCCCGGGTCCTCAACCGCCACCTCGAGACCCGGCGCGGCAGGACGATCGTGGTCTCGTTCGCCGACTCCGCGATCGAGCGCTTTCACATGCTGGCACCGGAGATCGACATCGCCACCGGGCTGGAGACCACCGCCGCGTTCTGGGCCAGCACGCAGGGACCCGCGCCCGGCGCGCCGGACGTGCGCCATGTGGCGGTCCAGCCGCCGATGGAGTTCTCCGGGGTCACGGTGATCACGCCCGACTTCATCGCCGACGCGCACCGCAGCGGCCTGGCCGTGCACCCGTGGACGATCAACTCCGAGGCGGACATGCGCACCCTGCTCGACTGGGGCGCCGACGGGATCATGACCGACCGCCCGTCGCTGCTCGAGGCGATCCTGCGCGAGCGCGCCGGGAGTTAGAACAACCGCGCGGCGCGCTCGCCGAGCGTGCGGCAGTAGTACGGGAGCCCCGCCGGGTCGACGCCCGCGGCGAACAGGAAGGCGGGCAGCGAGGCGCTCGGTCCCCTCGACCGCAGCTTCGGCACGCACGCCCGGTAGCGGCGTGACCTCACGACGCGGCGCCCGGTCTTCGTGGTCGCGGTGACGCGCACGCGGTAGCGGCCCGAGCGTGGCAGGCCGCGGACGGTGACGCGCCGGCCGGAGCGGCGCGCCCTGGCGCGCTGGCCGCGCACCCGCACCACCACGCGCCTGAAGCGGCCGCGCAGGCGGATGGTGAGCGTGCGGCGCGTGTTGCAGCTCTGCGCCCCGGGCAGCTGGACGGTCTGGCGCCGCTCGGCCCGGCAGGTGCGGTAGGTGAGGTCGTACTGGGCGAGGTAGGGGTCCCTGTGGGGGCACGGGTCGTGCTCCGGGAGCGGCCACACGCCGTCGCGGAACTGCACGACGTGGAAGCCCTTGGCGATGTCGGCGAACCAGATCTGCCGGAGGTCGGTGCGGATGACCGGCCGGCCGACGGTCGCATTGGCGATCGCGCCGGCGGGGGCGTCGACCGTGCCCGGGTTGAAGTAGGCGATCTCGCTGACGGTGCGCGGGTTGCGGATGTCGTAGACGCGGATGCCGGAACCGAAGCTCGCGCACGCGGCGATCGTGGGATCGTGCGTGCGGTCGGTCGAGCAGTAGTGCGAGTCGTAGAGGAAGACGCGCGAGCCGACGACGCTGAACAGGTCGCCCTTGTCGGGGCCGTTCGTCGGGAACGTCGCCGAGTCGGCGGCGACCGCGTCGCAGTTCTCCGGCAGCGTGACCTCGTTGAAGATCTTGGTCACGAACTGCGGGTTGCGCTCGTCGGCGATGTCGACGATGTAGGGGTAGCCGAAGTTGTTCTCACGGCCGGGCCTGGCGTGGCACGGCTCGCCGAGCTCGGCGTACTCGGAGAACGAGAGGACGTACGGGTGGCCGTCGTAGAAGATGGGAACCGACGACTGCTGCCCGGCGTTGCCCGGGTTCGCGAGCTCGCCGATGGCCTTGATCTGGGCGTTCTGCTTGCGCGCCTGGACCTCGCTCGTGTCGGCGACGAGGAAGCGCGACTGACCGATGTCGGAGAGATAGGCGCGCTTGCCGTCCTCGCTCGTCGCGCAGCCGTGGATGGACAGGGGCTGCGGCTCCGACAGCTGCTTGGGATTGCGGGGGTCGGAGATGTCGATCGGCGTGATCGTGTCGGTGCTGGCCATGTAATAGACCATTCCGTCGGGCTGGAGGCAGCCCTCGTGGCCGACCGCGGTCGGCATGATCACGTCCGCGAGCAGCTTCGGCTTGCGGCAGTCCTGCGAGATGTCATAGATGTTCAGCGCGCGGTTGGCGTCGGGATCGTCTGCGTTGCTGACGCCCTGCGCCAGGAAGTAGCGGTCGGCGACGAGCAGGCCGCGCCCCGGGTGCACGCGCAGCGACTCGCCCGCGTTGGCCGCCGCCCGCTCGGTCAGATACGCCGTCTGCTTGGGATCACGCGGGTCGGAGACGTCGAGCACGACGGTGCCGCCCTCGGCGTTGAACGCCCCGATCGTGTCGCTGTAGTACGCGCAGTTTTTGTATGTGTCGAAGTTCGCGAACGACGAGCTCTCCATGAACCCGACCTCGGTCAGGTTGCACGTGTAGCCCTCGTGCGAGCGCCCGCTGGCGCGGTCGGCCATCGGCACCTGCCCCTGCAGTGCCGTCTCGGGCCGGTCGTTGGGCCCGCACTGGGCGGGCGAGGCGGCGAGCGCGTCACCCGGTGAGGCCGCGAGCGAGATCGTCAGCCACGCCGCCAGACAGGTGAACCGCTTCATCGGACCCGAATCTACCCCTATGGCGAACGGGAAGCGCCGGCACGGTGCCGGCGCTTCCGTCGGCTACTGGCGCGCCGTCTTACTTGACTTTGAAGTTGCGCTTGTTGGCAGGCGTGAAGCCGGCCTGCACCTGCCCGGCGCTGTCGGTCGCGCGGGCGAAGAGGGTGTAGGCGCCCTTCTTGAGCTTCTTCTTGAGCTTGAACGACCACTTCGTCGTGCCCTTGGCGCGAAGCCAGCTCGTCGGGGCGTCGCACTTGGCCTGCGCGCCGAACCTGCCGGAGATCAGCAGCTGCTTGCACTTCGACCCCTTGCGCGTCTGCACGGCGATCTCGACCCTGCTGACGCCCTTGTCGTCGCTCGCGGTGCCGCGGAACTTCTTCGGCTTCTTGCCCTTGGGCTTGCTCGCGCGCGCGTCGGGTGGGGTGTCGGTCCCCGTGGGCCCGGTGGGGCCGCTCGGGCCACTCGGGCCGCTGGGGCCCGTCGGGCCGGTCCCGCCCGCGCCCGTGAAGGTGAGCTTGCCGTGGAAGGTGCCCTCGAAGGTCACCCAGCCGTTGACCACGACCACGTACGAGCCGGCCTTGAGGGTGACCTTCAGCGCGTCCTTCTCGCTGTCGGCGTCGATGGACTCGCCGAGCGGATCTCCCTCCGGGTCGCCGGCGCCGTCCGCCTTGTACACGCGGATGTCGAAGTCCGCACCGGTCCCGACCGGCTCCTCGAACTTCGACAGATTGATCTGAAGGCTTCCGCCCTCCTTGAGCTTGACCTGGGTGTTGTCGGTGTCGGCGTCCACGCCACCGTCGGCGCCCGACGCAGCTCCGTCCCACTCGTAGACAGGCGTCTGGCCGCCGAGCTCGGCAACGCGGTCGGGCGCGGCGATGGCGACTGCGCCGAAGGTCAAGCTGGTGGCGGCGCCGGCTGCTGCGAGCTGGCACAGGCGGGATCGGGTCATTGCCAGCCCAAACGCTCTCCAGCGCGGATACTTGCGGCTCAGGTCGAGCCGGCTCGCCGCACGACGTCGGCCACGACGGCGGGCGCGGTGGTCGTTGCGCCGACGCCGTAACGGGCCTCGGTCTCGGACGCCGGCGCCGCGCGTCCGAACAGAAAGCCCTGCGCGACGCGCACGCCGATGCCGAGCAGACACTCGAGCTGCGCCTCGGTCTCGACGCCCTCGACGATCGTCACCAGACCGAGCGAGCGCCCGAGCTGAACCATCGCCTCCATCACGTCGACCGAGGCCCGGGACTCGGGGATCCCCTGCATGAAGCTGAGGTCCGTCTTGAGCAGGGAGAACGGCATGTCGCGCAACCGCGCGAACGACGAGTAGCCGGTGCCGAAGTCGTCGAGCGACAGCACCAGCCCAGCGTCGCAGAGCTCGCGCAGCACCGGCTGCACCGGCTCGAGATCCACGTTCGCCGACTCGGTGATCTCGGCGGCCACCCTCGGAAGGTCGATCTCGTACTCAGCAGCCGTCGCGAGCACGTAGCCGGCGAAACCCGGCCGGCGCAACTGGCGTGCCGGGATGTTGAAGCTCACACGCGGGGTGAATCCGCGCGTGCGCCACTCGGCGAGCTGGCGGCAGACCTCGGCCACGACCCACTCCCCGATCTCCTCGAGCAGCGGCGAGTGCTCGATGAGCCCGAGGAACTGGCCCGGAAAGACGAGTCCGCGGTCGGGGTCGCGCCACCGCAGCAGCGCCTCGAGCCCGCCGAGCCCGCCGCCGTCGGCGATCTCGATCACCGGCTGGTAGTGGAGCTCGAGCTCGCCGTTGGTGAGTGCCTGGCGCACCCGCAGGGTCGCCTCGAGCTCCGCGTAGGGCCGCTCGTGACCACCCGCGAAGAGCACGACCTGAGCGCGCCCGGCGCGCTTGGCGTCCCACATCGCGCTGTCGGCGCGGGCGATCAGCTCGGTTCCGTCCTGCGCGTGCCAGGGGAACAGTGCGATCCCCGTCGATGCCGTCAATTCGAACGTGGCGCCACCGGCCGTGAACGGGACGGCGAACGCGCGCTCCAGGCGCTGCCCGTAGTCACGCGCGACCTCCGTTGCGGCCTCGAGGGGATGCGGCAGGTCCTCGAGCAGCACGAGGAACTTGTCGCCCTCCTGGCGGCTCACGCTCACCTGCTGCCCGGTGAGGTTGAGCAGCCGCTGCGCGACCTCGACGAGCACCACGTCGCCGAGGTCGTGACCGAGCGTCTCGTTGACGCGCTTGATCCCGTCCAGATCGCAGAACAGCAGCGCGGCCGCCGCCCCCTCGCGCCCCGCCCGCTCGAGTGTCGCCTCGATGCGCGCCTGCATGGACACGCGGTTCGGCAACCCGGTCAGATGGTCGCGATAGGCAAGCCGGCGGAGCTCGGCCTCGCGGTCGGTCATGGTCCAATCATCACGCCATCTCCCCGGCGTGTAAACGTTCGGCGCGTGAAGCTGGACGGAAAGGCAGTGCTGGTCACGGGCGCGGCGAGCGGGATCGGCCGCGCGACCGCTCACGCGGTGGCGGCGCGCGGAGGCCGCCTGGTCCTCACCGACGTCCAGGCCGAGGCCCTCGCCCGGACCGCCGGCGAGCTGGGGTCCGCGGTGCTCGCGCACCGCTGCCTCGACGTCACCGACAACGACGCGGTGCTCGCGTTCGCGCGCGACGTGCACGCCGAGCACGGCAGCCTCGACGTCGTCATGAACGTCGCCGGCGTCTCGACCTGGGGTGCCGTCCAGGATCTCCGCCACGACGACTGGCGCAGGATGGTGGAGGTCAACCTGATGGGCCCGATCAACGTCATCGAGGCCTTCGTGCCGGCGATGGTCGAGGCCAAGCGTGGCGGGCATCTCGTCAACGTCTCCTCGGCCGCCGGCCTGTTCGGCCTGCCCTGGCACGCCGCCTACAGCGCCAGCAAGTTCGGCCTGCGCGGCGTGTCGGAGGTGCTGCGCTTCGATCTGCGGCGGTACCGGATCGGCGTGACGCTCGTGTGTCCCGGGGCGGTCGACACGCCACTGGTCGGCACGGTCAACATCATCGGAGTCGACTCCGAGCACCCGGTCATGCGCAAGATGAAGTCACGCTTCCAGCGCCATGCGGTCAAGCCGGAGGCCGTCGCGCGCAAGATCATCGCCGGCGTCGAGCGCAACCGCTACCTCGTCGTCACCTCGCCCGACATCCGCGCGCTGGTGCTGGTCCAGCGCTACTTCCCGCCGCTCTACCGGCTGATCATGCGGATCATGAACGACCAGCTCTACGCCGTAGCGAGGAAGGCGCGGGTCTAGTCGGAGAGCCCGATCCGGCGGTCGAAGCCGGCGGGGGCGTGGATGTTGAGCATCCGCACGGGGACCCGGCCGTCGTTGCGGAAGCCGTGCGACACCCCGGAGGGGGCGAGCACGAAGGTTCCCGGGGTGGCGATGGCCTCGTCGCCCGAGAAGGTGAACGTCAGCTCCCCCTCGAGGATGTAGAAGGCGTCGTCCTCGCCGTCGTGGACGTGCTCCTCCAGGGCGCGCCCGACGCTGATCTCGATGATCCCGCAGGTGAAGCGCGGCGTGTCTTTCGTGCGCGCGAGGAACTCGACGTTGCCATGGCGGTGGCCCTCGCCGGGCGCGATCACGATCGGCTGCATCGGCATTCCTAGTTCGGCTCGAGGCCGCGGGTGTCCCACCACTCGCGGCCGTAGTCGATCACGCATTCCTCGCCCACCGCGATGTCCCGGGTGGCGAGGAACGTGATCGTTCCGGGCTCCTCCTCGACGTACTCGGTGTTCGGCTCGGCCGAGTGGTTGTAGAGCATGCCGAAGCCGAGCGGCAGCACGACGCCGTGCTCGTTGCTCGCGGACCCGAAGACGTAGTCGGCGAGCAGGCCGGAGGCGTCGTTCTCGTCCACCTCGAGCGTCGGGCACTCCTCGATCGTCTCGCCGGCGTTGATCGCCCCGACGGCGAAGACCCCGCGTCCGTGCGGGCCCTCGCCGACGCGCACCTTGCTCAGCTCGGCTGGGGGACGATGCGGATGTAGGGTCGCGGCTCGTCCCACTCGCCGAAGATCTCCCTGGCCTCGTCGTTGGAGACGGAGCCGGCGATGATCACATCGTCGCCCTGCTGCCACTGCGCGGGCGTGGCGACCTTGTGGGCGGCGGTGAGCTGGAGCGAGTCGACGACGCGCAGGACCTCGTCGAAGTTGCGGCCCGTCGTCATCGGATACACGAGGATCAGCTTGATCTTCCTGTCCGGCCCGATCACGAACACGTTGCGGACGGTCTGGTTCTGCGCCGGCGTGCGCTCGGTCGCGTCGCCCTCGACGTCGGCGGGCAGCATTCCGTAGAGCTTCGAGACCTGAAAGTCGGAATCCGCGATGATCGGGTAGTTGGGCGCCGTCCCCTGCGTCTCGGCGATGTCCTGCGCCCACTTCTCGTGGTTCTCCGCGGGATCGACGGAGAGGCCGATGATCTTGACGCCGCGCTTGTCGAACTCCGGCTTGATCGAGGCCATGTAGCCCAGCTCGGTCGTGCACACCGGCGTGAAGTCGCGCGGGTGTGAGAACAGGACGCCCCACGAGTCGCCGAGCCACTCGTGGAAGGAGATCTGCCCTTCGGTGGTCTGCGCCTGGAAATCCGGCGCGTCGGATCCGATTGTCAGTGCCATGCGTGTACTCCTCGCAAAGGGGTCAAACCTGACCGGGATTGTAGGTACAGCGGCTGCCGGGGATCTGCGAATAATGCGCCATATAGGCGCCTGGTTCGCAACTCCCGTCTGACCCGGCCGCCTCAGTGCCCGCCGAGGCCGAAGCAGAGCCGCAGGGGCTACCGCTTGCCCCAGAGCATCATCGCGTCCGGGTCCTCGGGGTCGATGCGGACGATCACGTCGTCGCCCGTCGCGAACGGCGCGGACGGGTAGACGTACTGGTTGAACGTGGCCGAGCGCGGCTCGCCGTCGAGCGGCGTGACCGTCACGGTGATCGTGTGCTCGGAGCCGCCGGGGGTGTCGGTGTTCCCGGTCGGGGTCATCGAGTCGATGTGCGCCGGCGTCTCCACGCCGTGGTCCATCAGGCGCTTCCCGCGGTTGGCGAGCGCCATCTGGTCGGCCGAGGCGCCCACGCCGACCTTCGACGTCTGCGCCTGCACCGACTCGGCCGCGCCCTTGAGGCGATCAAGAAATCCCATAGGAGGGGAACGTACGCCTTTTCCTACGGCTTACGCGCGCCGACGATCTGCGAGAAGCCCTTGACGTCCTGCTTGACGTCGACGAGGCCGTTCGCGCGGAAGGCGCCGGTGACCTCGTCCTGCCCGAAGACCCGCAGCCCGCTCGGCGCCGCGGCGATGCGCGCGCCCAGGTGCAGCGGCAGAGGACCGCGGTGGCAACTCGTCAGCACCGCGACGCGGCCGCCGGGCGAGAGCACCCGCCCCATCTCGGCGATCACGGCCTCCGCGTCGTCGACGAGATACAGGGCGCCGTGGCAGGTGACGGCGTCGAAGGCGCCGTCGGCAAACGGCAGGTCGGCGGCGTCCGCGCGCACGTACTCGACGCGCGGGTCGCGCGTGTCCGCCACTGCGCGCGCCAGCATCGCCGGCGCGGCGTCGACGCCGGTGATCCTGCCGGCGGGGCCGAGATCGCGCAGCAGCCGGCGCGTCGTGTTGCCCGGACCGCAGCAGAGGTCGAGCACCTTGTCGTCGGGCTCGAGCGCGAGGAAGGAGCGGGTGATGCGGTCCTCCTCGTCGGTGCCGCGCCCGCCCGACCACAGCCGGAACCCGAGCGGGCGCCACGCCTTCTCGTAGATCAGCGGCAGCAGCGTCCAGCGCATCGCGCGCTGCGACGGCGTGTCGGAGTCGCGGAAGTCGTCCCCCAGCACGTCGCGGTAGCCGCCGCTCATGGGGGTCAGCCTACGAGTCGGCTACCATTACGGAAGTTTCCGTAATGGTCGGCTGCGGGAGGCAGTGTGCATCCAGTCAGGCGGTACGTCCTCGAGGACTTCACTCGGCAGGTGGGAAGGCATGACGATCGCAGGGTGTTCGCCGAGCCCGCGGGCGACCCGGGGCTCATGGGACCCGGCAGCATGTCGTGGAAGCTGCACGCGGACGTCGCCTCGATCGCGGTCGCCGGGATCTCCTCGATCGTCATGGAGCTGCTCCACCCCTCTGTGATGGCCGGCGTGGGGCAGCAGTCCAACTACCGCGAGCAACCGTTCCGCCGCGCGCAGACGACCTTCGGCTGGGTGGTCACGACGACCTTCGGTTCGACCGCGGCCGCCGAGAGGATGATCGCGCGCGTCAAGCGAATGCACGAGCGAGTCAACGGGACGCGGCCCGACGGCGCGCCCTACCGCGCGCTCGACCCGGAGTTGATCGCCTGGGTGCACACGTGCATCCCGTGGGGCGTGATGAACGCCTACGAGCGCTTCTACCAGCCGCTCACCACCGAGGAGAAGGACCGCTACCTCGAAGAGCAGTCCGTCGTCGGGCTGATGAGCGGCGCGGACGCGGTGCCCACGACCATGGCCGACCTCGAGACCTTCTTCGAGGACATGCGCCCGCGGCTCGGTATGAGCGAGCTGACGCACGAGTTCCTCGACTTCCTCGTGAACGGGCCGCTCGGGGCGCTCGCGCCGCCGGGGCCGCTCGCGGTGCCGGTCAAGCGCCTGCAGGTCGAGGCCGGCGTCAGCCTGATGCCGCGCTGGGCCCAGGAGATGACCGGGTTCGACCGCCCCGAGGTCGTTCAGCGGTTGGTGCACCAGCGGTCCATGCGCTCCTACACCCGCCTGCTGCGCTGGGCGATGGGCACTCCGCCCTGGGTCGCGCTCGCACACGAGCGCGTCGGGGAGACCGGCCCGACCCTGGCCGTGGCGGCGTGAGGGGCGCCGCCGCCATCCTGCGGCCTCCTAGCTAGAGGCCGACCGTCTCGAGCGCCTTCTCGAGCAACTCGTACTCGATGAAGGCCCAGGTCACCACGGCGGCGCCGACCAGGCCCGCCGTCGTGATCGCCGCCGTGGCCACCGGCCGCGCCTTCGCCTCCTGCCATGCCTCGCGGGCCTTCTCCTGCACCGGCTCGAGCAGCCGGTGCGCGAACTCGAACTCACGCGACCAGATCCACAGACCGAGCAGGACCGGGGGGATCGTCAGCGGGCCGGGCAGGACGATGAGCGCCAGCCCAACGGCGATGCACACGAGGCCGGCGAGGAAGAACGTGAGGCGGCGGAGCTGACGGCGACCGATGGCGCGACGCTAGCCGAGGCGGCGGGCGCCGACGTAATGGTCTCCCCAGTAGGCGCCGAAGATCGGGTGCTCGCGCACGCCGTGCACGGTGGCCGAGATCGCGGTGTCGCCGCCGAGCGCGATCCCGACGTAGGAGGCACCCTTGCCGTCGATGTCGAAGAAGACGAGATCGCCCTCGCTGACGTCATCCCGGCCGACCGCGGTGCCCTGCTCGTACTGGAGGAAGCTCGAGCGCGGCAGCGCGATCCCCGCCTGCCTGCCGGCCCACCGCACCAGCCCCGAGGCGTCGAACTCGTACGGTCCGACGCCGCCCGCGCGGTAGCTCGCGCCGACGGCCGACCGGGCGGCATCGGCGAGCGTCAGGTAGCTCGACGGCGGGCTGGCGCCGCCGGTCCCGTGGTCGCGGTGACGCGGCAGCGGTGCGAACAGAGCCCGCCGCGTCGCGCGGCCGACCCGTCCCGTGACCGCGAGATCGTGCCGGCGCTGGAAGCGGCGCACCGCGCGTGCGGTCGCCTTGCCGTAGATCCCGTCGACCGCGATGCCGAGCTCATGCTGCACCGAGCGCACCGCTTTTCCGCGGTCTCCGACCCCCAAAGTCCTCGCTGCGGCGGGCGCCGCAAGGAGCGCGAACACCGCGAGCACGCTTATGAACCGCCTCACGCCTTCTTGTTCGCCGTGTTAAGCCGCGCTCCTTGTGTGATGGACTGGCTCGTGATGACCCCGTCTTGTGGTGAGATTTCGTAAGTGGAGGCGGGGACCGAGGGTGGTGGCAACGTCGCGCGGATCGCGGCTGCAGCGGCACTTGTCGTGGCGCTGGTGTGCGTCGGCTGGCTGCTGCTCAGCCAGGAGGGCGGCTACCGCGTCACCGCCCGCTTCCTGAACGCCGGCCAGCTCGTCAACGGCAGCACCGTCCGGGCGAGCGGCCGCGCGGTGGGTCTGGTCAAGGAGATCGAGCTCGCCGCCGACGGGACCGCCGAGGTCGCTCTCGAGATCGACCCGTTCCTCGCGCCGCTGCGGCGCGGCACGCGCGCGACGATCCGCATCTCCTCGCTGTCGAGCGTCGCCAACCGCTACGTCGACCTCGAGATGCCGCCGGGCGAGGCGCAGGACACGATCGAGGACGGGGGCGTCATCGGCCTCGAGGACACGACCACCGTCGTCGACCTCGACCACCTCTTCGCCCTGTTCGACAAGCGCACCAAGAAGGGCCTGCGCAATGTCATCCGCGGCTTCGACGACTCCTACGCCGGTCAGGAGGAGGCCGCCAACGCGGGGTGGAAGTACCTCAACCCCTCACTGGTCGGCGCACAGCGGCTGTTCGAGGAGCTCAGCTACGACCGCGCGAGCCTGCAGAGCTTCGTCATCTCCAACGCCAAGCTCGCCACCGACGTCGCGTCGCGCCGGGGCGACGTCGCGAAGCTCGTCGACCGGCTCGCGACCACGCTCGACGCGATCGGCCGCGAGAAGGACTCGCTGCGCGTCGCGATCAGCCGCCTCCCGCCGTTCCTGCGCCGCGCCAACACCACCTTCGTGAACCTGCGCGCGACGCTCGACGACCTCGACCCGCTGATCGACGAGTCGCGCCCGGTCACGCCGAAGCTGCGCGCCGTCCTGCACCAGCTGCCCAGGTTCGCGCGGGACGCGCGACCGACCGTGCGCGACCTCGCCGCCGTCATCAAGCGCCCCGGTCACGAGAACGACCTGATCGACCTCGCCCACGCCGTGATTCCCTTCCGCGACGTCGCACTCCGCGAGCGGCGCTACAACGGCGAACTGCGCGACGGCTCGTTCATCGCCGGGACGAAGTCGCTGCGCAGCCAGACGCCGCAGTTCGCCTTCCAGCGGCCCTACGTCGTCGACCTCACCGGCTGGTTCGACGACTTCAGCCACTCGGGCATCTACGACGCCTTCGGCTCCGCCTCGCGCGTGTCGACGAACGTCTCCGCGTTCGCGTTCGTCGACGGCCAGCTCCAGCTGCTTCCGGAGGACGTCCGCACCCAGTTCTTCCAGCAGGTGGCGACGCTCGGCCAGCGCAACCGCTGCCCCGGCTCCACCGAGCGCCCGGCGCCCGACGGCTCGAACCCGTATCGGCCGTCTGAGGACTTCAACTGCGACCCGACCCAGATCCCGCCCGGGCCATGAGGCGCATCCTCGTCACCGCCGCGGCCGTCGCCGTCCTCATCACCGGGGTCTTCGTCACCACCGGTGTCGGTGACGACGGGGGCGGCAGCCGCTTCACGGTCGAGCTCGACAACGCCTTCGGCCTGATCAAGGGCGCCGACGTCAAGGTCGCAGGCGTGCGCGCGGGGAAGATCTCCTCGCTCGACGTCGACCGCGACAGCTACCGCGCGCTCGTCGGCATCGAGATCACCGCCACCGGCTATGGCGACCTGCGCAGCGACGTCTTCTGCGAGTCGCGGCCGCAGTCGCTGATCGGCGAGTACTTCCTCGACTGCCTGCCGGGCACCGCCTCCGAGAAGCTGCCCGACGGCGCCCGCATTCCCGTCGAGCGCACCGGGTCGACGATCTCCGCCGACCTGCTCAACAACATCTGGCGGCGGCCGACCCGCGAGCGCTTCTCGATCCTGCTCGGCGAGCTCGGCGCGGCGCTGGCCGGCCGCGGAACCGACCTCAACGAGACCATCCGCCGCGCCAACCCGGCGCTGCGCGAGACCGACAAGGTGCTCGCGGAGCTGGCGCGCGAGCGACGCACGATCCGCGACCTCACCGACGCCGCCGAGGACGTCGTCACCCGGCTGGCGGACAACCGCAAGGACGTGACGCGCTTCGTCCGGGAGGCGCGCGACACGTCCGAGGTCTCCGCCGAGCGCCACGACGAGCTGCAGGCGCAGTGGCGGACCTTCCCGACCTTCCTGCGCGAGCTGCGTCCGACGATGAAGCTGCTGGGCGAGGCGGCGGATCGCCAGCGGCCGGCGTTCGCGGTGCTGTCCGGAGAGGCCGACCGCCTCACACGTTTCCTCGACACCCTGGGGCCGTTCAGCGAGGCTTCGCGGCCGGCGATGCGGACGCTCGCCGCCGCGGCGCGGGCCGGGCGCCCGGCGGTACGGGCCGCCGCCCCGCGGATCCGCGAGCTCGCCGAGTTCGCCGACGAGCTGCCCGAGGTCGCGAAGAACCTCGGCATCAGCCTCAACCACCTGCACGACCGCCGGTTCGCGGTCGAGAAGGATCCGCGCTCGCCCGGCGGCCAGGGGTTCACCGGTTGGGAAGCGGTCCTCCAGTACATCTTCCGCCAGAACCAGGCGACCAACGTCTATGACGCGAACACCTACCTGCTCAAGGTCTCCGCGTTCCTGGACAACAACTGCGCCCAGTACGCCAACGCCGACGCCGCGCGAGATCCCGCCAAGCAGTACTGCCGCGCGATACTCGGCCCCAACCAGCCCGGGATCGACCACCCCGACCCGTCGGCCTCCGCCACGCCCGAGCAGCGCTCCGAGCGCAAGCGGACGCGCCGCGGCGGGCGCGGCGAGTCGGCGCCCGCCGGCGAGCCGACGGCACCGAGCCCGACCGAGCCCGAGCCGGCTGACCCGTCGCGGCCGGTCCTTCCGGCGCTGCCCGCCCTCGAGCCCGTCCAGGACGTGCTCGACGCGCTGCCGAGCAAGCCCATCGGCCCCCTCCTCGACTTCCTGCTGAGCCCATGATCCGCCGCGGCCGCTCATCCACCTTCGCCAACCCCGTGCTCGTCGGCGCTGTGACGCTCCTCGTCGTCAACGTCGCGACCGTGCTCGCCTGGTTCGCCAACCGCGGCCTGCCGTTCGTGCCGACGCAGGAGGTCAAGATCGAGCTGTCCAACGGCGCCAACCTGCTGCCCGGCAACGAGGTCCGCGAGGGCGGCTACCGCATCGGGATCGTCTCCGACATGGACGCGGTCCCGCTCCCCGGCGGGAAGGTCGGTGCCATCGCGACGCTCAAGATCGACGCCCAGCAGAAGAACATCCCGATCGACAGCGAGGTCGCGATCCGGCCGCGCTCGGTGCTGGGGCTCAAGTACGTGGAGCTCCAGCGCGGCACCGCGGACCGCCACCTGCAGGAGGGCGACACGCTGCCGGCGTCACAGTCGTCGATCCCGGTCGAGCTCGACGAGTTCCAGAACATGTTCGACGAGAAGACGCGCGAAGGGATCCGCCGCAACCTCGGCGGCTTCGGGCCGGCGTTCGCGGGCCGGGGCGCCTACCTCAACCGCACCATCAGGGAGGCGCCGCGGTTCCTGGCCCACCTCGAGCCGGTGATGCGCGTGCTCGGTGATCGCGACACCGAGGTCGGGCGCTTCTTCCGCGAGCTGCGCGACTTCACCGTGACGATCAAGCCGGTCGCCGACCGCTACTCGCACGGCTTCACCGCCGGCGCCGACACGTTCGAGGCCTGGTCGCGCTATCCGGCGGAGCTCGGCGACACGATCGAGAAGTCCGCGCCGACGATGGAGGCCGGCATCCGCTCGCTGCGCGTCCAGCGCCCGTTCCTGATCGCCCTGCGCGACAGCTCGGCGGCCCTCGAGGCGGCGGCCCGCGAGCTGCCGCGCGCGCTGCCGCGGATCACGCCCGCGCTTGCCGCCGGCATCCCGGTGCTGCGCCGCTCGCCGGAGGTCAACGACGAGCTGCGCGACGTGCTCAACGCGCTCAACGGCCTGATGCGCGACCCGGGGACCGGGATCGCCCTGCGCGGCCTCGGCGACACGACGGCGATCCTCAACCCTGCGGTCCGCTTCCTCGGCCCCTACCTCACCGTCTGCAACTACTTCAACTACTCCTTCACCAACGTCGCCGAGCACCTGACCGAGGCCGACCCGACCGGCGGCGCGCAGCGCACGCTGCTCAACCAGGCCTCCCAGCAGGTCGACCCGTCCAACAACCAGCGCACGGGCGTCACGACGCTCGGCGCGGCGTACCCGGCCAACGGTGGCGCCAGCTCGGGGACCCCGCAGTTCCTGCACTCGAACAACTACTCGGCCGCCGTCTCGCGCAAGGGCGCGGCCGACTGCGAGTCGGGCCAGCGTGGCTACATCCGCCGCGCCAACACCTACGGGCCGCCCGACGCGCTGACGGTCGTCGACCCGCACCTGCCCGGGAACTCCGGGCCGACGTTCTCCGGGCGCGCGCGCGTCCCGCGCGGCCAGACGTTTGACCGCGCGCCCAAGATCGGTCCCAAGATGCCGCGGGAGCTCGACCCGTGAGCGCCCCGGCGGTGAAGCATCGCGGCATGACCAAGGGGCAGTACTTCCGCTACGGGCTGATCTCGCTCGTGATCATGGGGATCGCCGTCTTCTTCGGCTTCACGAAGTGGAACCCGTTCGCCGACCGCTTCGAGTTCTCCGGCGCCTTCCGGACCGCGAACGACATCAAGAAGGGGTCGGCCGTGCGTATCGCCGGCGTCAACATCGGCAAGGTCACCGCGGTCGAGCCCGGGCCCGACGACTCGGCGATCGTGCGCATGCAGGTGCGCAACAGCGGGCTGCCGATCCACACCGACGCGAGGCTGAAGATCCGCCCGCGCATCTTCCTCGAGGGCAACTGGTTCGTCGATGTCTCGCCGGGGTCGCCGTCGGCGCCCGAGCTCCCCGAGGGCGGCACGATCCCCGTCCAGCAGACCGACGCCCCGGTCCAGTTCGGCCAGCTGCTCACCACGCTGCAGTCCGACACCCGCCAGGACCTTCAGATCGTGCTCGACGAGTACGGGCGCGCGCTCGAGCCCGAGGGAGCGAAGGGCTACGCGCGTTCGATCCCCCACTGGGAGGGCGCGTTCCGCGATTCGGCGATCGTCAACGAGGCCACGCTCGGGACCGAGGAGCACGACCTGTCGAACTGGCTGCGCGGCCAGGACAAGTTCGCGCGCGGGCTCGACCGCTCGCCCGAGGCACTGAAGGCGCTGATAACGAATCTGGCGATCACCGCCGACGCCTTCGCATCCGAGGAAGCGAACCTGTCCGCGGCCATCCGCGAGCTGCCGAACACGCTCGAGGCCGGCCACTCGGCGCTCGGCGCGCTCAACGACGCCTTCCCGCCGCTGCGCCGCTTCGTCGCCGAGCTGCGGCCGACCGTGCGCGAGTCCGGGCCGGCGCTGGATGCCCAGCTCCCGTTCCTCAAGCAGATGCGCCGGTTCGTCTCACGCCCGGAGGCGCGCGGGTTCGTACGCGACCTGCGCCACGTCGTGCCCGACCTCGCCGAGCTCAACACGGAGGGCGTATCGCTCCAGAAGCAGCTGCGCCTGCTGAGCTCGTGCACCAACGAGGTGCTGTCGCCGTGGCGCAACTCGACCGTCGCCGACCAACAGTTCGAGGCGTCGGGCCCCGTCTACCAGGAGCAGGTCAAGTGGCTGCCGGGCATCGCGGCGGAGTCGCGCAACTTCGACGCCAACGGCCAGTACGTGCGATCCCTCGCCAACGGCTTCAACTACCGCTTCCTGGGCGAGAACGGCCAGCAGTTCTTCACCGGGCTGCCGATCCTGGGCGTCAACCCGCCGCGCCGGGACATCGCGCCGCCGCTGCGGCGCAAAGTGCCCTGCGAGACGCAGGAGCCGCCCGACCTGCGCTCGTTCCCGGCGGCGCCGCCGACCCAGACGAAGGTCAACCGCGACACGGACGCGTTCCGTGAGCGCTGGAGCCGCCACGTCGGCGACGCGCTGGAGTTCGTGCGCGACGACGTCAAGCGGCTCGGCCTAGACCTCGGGGTGGTGGAGAAGCCGTGAAGCGCGCCATCCGCGAACACGCCGGCGACTTCGCTGCGGTCCTCGCGCTTCTGGTCATCGCCTCTGGCGTCTCGTACGTGATCCTGCAGAACCAGCGGCTGCGGATCCCCGTGCTCGACCCCAAGCCGTTCCAGCTCGAGGCCGTCTTCCAGACCGGCCAGGCGGTCACGCCCGGCCAGGGCCAGACCGTGCGCGTGTCCGGCGTGCGCGTGGGGGACATCGCGAAGGTCCGGCTCGACCAGGGCCAGGCCATCATCACGATGGACCTCGACCCCGAGTTCGAGGGCCTCGTGCGCGAGAACTGGACAGGGCTGCTGCGGCCCAAGACCGGGCTCAAGGACATGTTCATCGAGCTGATGCCGGGCCGCGGCAGCGCGCCGGCCGCCGGGGAGGGCTGGCGCATGCCGCTCTCCAACACGCTGCCCGACGTCAACCCGGACGAGTTCCTGTCCTCGCTGGACTCCGATACGCGCGACTACCTCAAGCTGCTGCTCAATGGGGCGCGCCACGGGCTCGAGGGCCGGGCGAACGACCTCGAGGCGGTGCTCAAGCGCTTCGAGCCCACCTACCGGGACATCGCCGCGGTCTCGGGTGAGGTGGCCAAGCGCCGCGCCGACCTGCGCCGGCTCGTGCACGCGCTCGACGACCTCAACACCGAGCTCGGCCGCGCCGACGACGACCTCGCCGAGCTCGTCGGCGCCTCGGCGCGCACGTTCGACGCCTTCGCCCGCGAGCGCGACAACGTCGCCGCGACCGTGCGCGAGCTGCCGTCCACGCTCACGGTGACGACCGACGCGCTCGGCCGCGTCGAGCGCATGGCGCGCGTGCTCGGGCCGGCGGCGGACACGCTGCGGCGTCCGATCCGGGCGCTGCGGCGCGCCAACGCGGCGACGTTGCCCTTCGCGCGCGAGGCCACCCCGCTGCTGCGCGACGACATCCGCCCGTTCATCCGCGAGGCGCGCCCGTTCCTGCGGTCGCTGCGGCCGGCCGCGCACGACCTGGTCGAGGCCGACCCCGACCTCAAGTCCACGGTGCGCGCCCTCAACGGCCTCTTCAACCTGCTCGCGTACAACGACAAGGGCCGTGAGGGCCCGGAGGTCAGCGGCCGCGACGAGGGTTACCTCTTCTACCTCGCCTGGCTCGCGCACCAGTCGATCCAGATCTTCTCCGGTCAGGACGCCCACGGCGTCTTCCGTCCGCTGGTCCTCGGCGGCACCTGCCAGACGATCCAGGCGACGAGCTCGACCGTGCCGGGGCTCGACGTGCTGCTGGGCACGGTCGGCATCCTCACCGACCCGAACATCTGCGGAGGAGGGCAGCCGTGAACAAGACGCCTCCGTCAGCCGCCCGGATCTTCGCGATGGTCACGTTCGCGTTCTCGTGCTTCGGGCTGCTGCTGTTCCTGTGGATGAGCTTCGGCGGGTCGATCCCGCTCAAGCCGAAGGGCTACCGGGTGCAGGTCGGCTTCCCGGAGGCGACGCAGCTCGCCGTCCAGGCCGACGTGCGGGCGTCGGGCGTCAGCATCGGGAAGGTCGTCGCCAAGCGCCGCGATCCCGAGTCCAATCGCACGCTGGCCACGATCGAGCTCGAGGACAAGTACACGCCGCTGCGCTCCGACGCGCGCGCGACGCTGCGCCAGAAGACCCTGCTCGGCGAGACGTTCATCGAGATGACGCTCGGCAGCCCGAGTGCGCCGTTCGTCGCCGAGGGGGGGCGGCTGCGCAACGAGCGCGTCCAGCCGGCGATCGAGATCGACGAGGTGCTCAACACCTTCGACCCGTTCACGCGCCAGGCGTTCCGGCTCTGGCAGCAGCAACTCGGGCGCGCGGTCGATGGACGCGGGCAGGACCTCAACGACAGCTTCGGGACACTGCCGCAGTTCGTCGAGTCGGGCGGCGACCTGTTCGAGATCCTCGACGAGAACCGTCAGTCGCTCGGGCAGCTGGTGCGGGACACGGGCGTCGTGTTCGAGGCGCTGACCGAGCGCGAGGGCCAGTTGCGCACGCTTGTCACCGCGCAGGACGACGTGTTCTCGGCGATCGCCGCCGAACGCGAGGCCTTCGCCGACACCTGGCGCACCTTCCCGACCTTCCTCGACGAGTCGCGCGCCACGTTCGAGCGGCTGCGGACCTTCTCGGTCAAGGCCGAGCCGGTCGTGCGCGATCTCGAACCCGCGTTCCGCGACCTGCGTCCTGCCCTGGACGCCCTGGGCGATCTCGGGCCCGACCTGCGACACCTGTTCGTCAACCTCGACCCGCTGTTGACGATCTCGCGGCGCTCGCTGCCGGCGACGGCGCAGGTGCTGCGCGGGCTGCGGCCGCTGCTCTCGGAGCTCGGCCCGTTCCTGAGTCAGTTCAACCCGATCCTCAACTACCTCGGTGTGCACATCCACACGCTGTCGGACATGTTCGCGAACCTCGGCGTCGCCACGGCGGCGAAGGTCAAGAATCCCGGCCCGAACGCGATCGGGCACTACCTGCGCCAGTTCGGCCCGCTTGGGACCGAGGCGCTCGCCATCCAGCGCACGCGCCTGTCGTCCAACCGCGGCAACGCGTACCTGAACCCGCTCGGCGTCCTCACGTCGCCCGAGGCCGTCAAGTTCAAGGCCCTGCCGGCGTTCGACTGCAACAACGCCGGAGGGGAGAAGGAGCCGGGGGGAACCCCGGCAACCCCCGGCTGCCGGGTGCAGAAGCCCTACCTCTACGACGGCGCGGCGACCCAGTACCCCCGCCTGCGCGCCCGCCCCTACCCCGAGTAGCTTCACGCAGGGGTCCGTCCCTTTTGTGAAGCGCTTCACAAAGGGGACGGACCCTTTTGTGAAGCGGGATCAGTCGGCGGACTGGTGCTTGATGCGCTTGTCGCCCTTGCGGCACTTGGTCGTCACGCCGCCGGGATACTGCTTCTGCGTGCAGGTCCAGTTGCCGGGGGCCTCGTTGTCCGCCCAGTAGTTGGACAGCACCTTCGCCGCGCGCTCGCAGGTGACACCGCCGCGGACCTTGGTCAGCTCGTAGTCCGACGTCTGCGGGCAGGTCTTGGCGGCGGCGGTCGCGGGGAAGGCGAGCGCGGCGAGGACGAACAGCAGGGGGAGGCGGGTCATGCGCGCAACCTACCGCTTACGTCCGGTGCTGCGGCTTGAGTTCACGGTGTGCTGCGGCTCGCCCGGCGTGATCCCTCTGCCCTTCTCCTCGCTGCGCAGCTGGCCGGCGTCCTGCTCTACCCCCTGATGGGGGACAGCGACGTCGGCCGCGCGCTCTTCAGCCTCTTCGGGATCGCGATCCTCGGGCTCGTGGTGCTGGCGATCCGGTCGACGCCGGGGCTGACCTGGGTCGCCATCGCGCTCGGCATCCCGGCGTCGATCCTGTTGCTCATCCAGGCGGTCACCGGCAGCGACGACCTGCTGCCCTACTCGTCCGCGTTCGAGGCGATCCTCTACTTCTACGCCGCCTACGCGCTGATCGCGTACATGCTCGAGGACCACGAGGTCACGCGCGACGAGCTGTTCGCGATCGGCGCGACCTTCACGCTCGTCGCCTGGGCGTTCGCCTACTCATACATCGTGTGCCAGGCGATCGAGCCCGGCAGCTTCACGGCAGCGGTGGACGCCTCGTCCGACCGCACGTGGATGGAGCTGCTGTTCCTGAGCTTCACCACGCTGTCGAGCACCGGGCTGTCGGACGTCGTCCCGATCGAACCGTTCGCGCGCGGCCTCGTGATGATCGAGCAGCTCGCGGGCCTCGGCTACGTCGCGATGATCGTCTCGCGCCTCGTCGCGCTCACGGTCCTGCGCCGCAGCTAGCGCAACGCCGGGAGCACGTCGTCGCGGTAGGCGGCGAAGAACGCGTCCTGCTCCGGCCCGATCTGGCCCACGTAGACCTCGTCAATGCCGGCCTCGGCGAACTTGCGCAGTGCCTCGACGTGCTCGTCCCGGTCCGGCCCGCAGGGGATCGACTCGGCGATCATGTCGGGCGTCACGAGCCCGGACGCCTGCTCGAAGTGGGCGGGAGTCGGAAGGATCTGGGCCATCTCGCCGGGCAGCGCCTGGTTGGGCCAGAGGCGGTGGGCGGTCTCGACCCCCTTCTCCTTGCTCTCGGCCCAGCACGCCTTGGCGCCGGCCTGCACCGGCCTGTCGCCGCCGCCCTGCTCGCGGAAGGACTTCACGGAGTCGCCGTCGGCCCCCATCAGCACGTAGCCGTCGCCGACGCGCGCGGCGAGCTCGATGGACTTGGGCCCGAAGCCGGAGACGTAGATCGGCGGCGGCTCGTCGGGCAGCGTGTAGATGCGGGCGTTCTCGACCATGTAGTGCTCGCCGTCGAAGGAGACCTGCTCGCCGGTCCACAGTCGCCGGATCACCTCGATCGCCTCCTCGAGCATCTCCAAGCGCGTGTCCGCGTCGGGCCAGTGATCGCCGAGGATGTGCTCGTTGAGCGCCTCGCCGGTGCCGACGCCGAAGACGAAGCGGCCGTCCCCGAGGTGCGCCGCCGCTGTCGCCGCCGCCTGCGCCATCACCGCCGGGTGGATGCGCATGGTCGGGCACGTCACCGCGGTCGCGACGGGTAGGGAGACGGCGTCGGCGAGCGCGCCGATCACCGACCACACGAACGGGCTGTGGCTCTGCTCGTCGTTCCACGGGTGGTAGTGGTCGGAGATCCACAGGGCCTCGAAGCCCGCCTCCTCCGCGAGCCTGGCCTGGCGGACCAGTTCGCGAGGGCCGAACTCCTCGCAGGCCAGGAAGTAGCCGATCTTCATACCCCCGGCACTACCCAACTTCACAAAAGGGACGGACCCTTAGTGAAGTCAGGCAGCGACGGGCACCTGCGCCGGCGTGAAGACGTGCTCCGCGGACCGGAAGGTGGCGAGCTCGTCCGCGTAGCGGTAGGTGTAGGTCGGCCACAGGGTTGTGTTGCGGCCCTGGTCGTCGAGGTACCAGCTCGCGCAGCCGCCGCTGAGCCAGACCGTGCCCCGCGAGAGCCGCTGCACGCGCTCGGTCCACTCTTCCTGGGCCTCCCGCGCGGGCTCGAGGGCGACATCGCCGCGGACGTCGAGCTCGGAGATCGCGTCGAGCACGTAGTCGGCCTGCACCTCGGCCATGAAGACGACGCTCATGTGCCCGGTCCCTGTGTTCGGGCCGAGCAGGAAGAACAGGTTCGGGAAGCCGTTGACCGTGGTGCCGCGGTGTGCGGTCATGCTGCCGCCCCAGTGCTCGTCGAGGGTGATGCCAGCGCGCCCGCGGATATGGCGGGCGACCGGCGGGCGCGTGACCTCGAAGCCGGTGCCGAAGATGATCACGTCCACCTCCGCCTGCGAGCCGTCGGCGCCGACCACCACGTTGCCGCGGACCGCCTCGAGACCCGTCGCGAGGACGTCGACGTGCGGCTTGGCCAGCGCCGGGTAGTACGTGTTCGACATGCAGCAGGCGCTTGCAGCCGGGCTCGTAGCGCGGCGTGAGCTTGTCGCGCAGCACGGCGTCGGAGACCTGGCGGCGCAGGTGCGCCTTGCCGAGGGCAGCGAGCACGCTCGGCCGCCGGGGCTTGAACAGCGGCGTGCCCGCCCCGAACTCGCGCGCCCAGTAGACGCCCTTGCGGATCGCGTCCTGGGCCGCGGCGGAGCGGCGGAAGAGGGCGCGCTCGGCGCGGGTGATCGGGCGCTCGGTGCGCGGCAGCACCCACGGCGCCGTGCGCTGAAAGACGGTCATGTGCGCGACCTGGTCCGCGATCTCCGGGATGAACTGGATCGCGCTCGCGCCGGTGCCGACGACCGCGACGCGCTTGCCCGCCAGATCGACGTCGTGGTCCCAGCGAGCGGAGTGGAACACATCTCCCGTGAAGTCCACGAGGCCGGGGACGTCGGGCAGCTTGGGCTCGACCAGCGGGCCGGCGGCGGCGACCAGCGCGCGCGCCCGGATGGTGCCGCGCGTGGTATCGATCTCGTAGCGGTCGCCCTCCCAGCGCGCGTCGAGCAACTCGCAGCCGAACTCGATGTGGGGCAGGAGGTCTTCGTCGCGAGCGACGCGCCGGAGGTAGGCATGGATCTCCGGCTGGTGCGAGTAGGTGCGCGTCCAGTCCGGGTTCTGCGCGAAGGAGAGGGAGTAGACGTGGCTGGGGACGTCACAGGCCGCGCCGGGGTAGGTGTTGTCGCGCCAGACACCGCCGACGTCGTCGGCGCGCTCGACGATCACGAAGTCCTCGCGCCCCGCCCGCTTGAGCTTCGCGCCCATGGCCAGGCCGGAGAACCCGGCGCCCACGATCACCACGTCCGTCTCCCTAGTTACGCTCATGTAAGTAACAATGCCGTAACTTGTGCTTACGCAACGTGACACCGCGCACACGGCTCACCGCAACGCAACGCCGCGAGCAACTGCTCGACGCGACCAAGGACCTCGTCGCGGAGCAGGGCTTCCACGCGGTTTCGATCGAGGCCGTCGCGCGGGCGGCCGGCATCACGCGGCCGATCGTCTACCACCACTTCGACGGGCTCGAGGCGCTCCTGCTGGCGCTGCTCGGGCGCGAGACGTCGCGCGCGCTGGACCAGTTCGCGGGCCTGCTCTCGGGCGGCGGGCCGCTGGCGTCGTTCGAGGCCTACCTGGATGCGGTGGCGGCGGATCCGGTCACATGGCGCCTCGTGCTCATCGCACCGGAGGGGATGCCGGAGGCGCTGCGCCAGGAGATCCGCGCGTGGCGCGGCCGTTTCGCGTCGGCGCTGGCCGCCGGCGGCCAGGCATGGCCCGATCCCGAGCTCACGGGGCGCCTGCTGCAGACGATCGCCGACGAGGGCGCGCGGGCGCTCCTCGAAGGCGACTACACGAAGGAGCGCCTACTGGCGCAGGCCGAGTGGCTGCTCAGCGCCCTGCAAAGCGCGCCGTCAGCGCCGTCCGCGCATTGAACGCGGCCTTGATCGTCCGGGCCATCGGCGGGCGTGATGGCTCTGCCGGTCGGCTAGCGACGGCGCGGTAGGCCAGTGCCGCTGCGCTGGAACTCGAGCAGCCGCTCGTTCTCGTCGGCCACGCGCCCGGCCGTCCCCTCGAGATCGCGGAACATCTCCTTGAGCTGGCGCACGTCGCCGAGCGAGGACGCGAGCTCGATCGCGCGCGCTTCGGCCGCGTCGGCCGCGACGGCGTCGTGCAGGAAGCCGGCGGCAAGCGCCTCGTCGGCGCCGATCACGCGGCCGGTGAAGACCCAGTCCTTGGCGCGGCTGACGCCGATCAGCGGTGCGAGGCGGGCGGGGCCGACGGGGACGCCGTGGCGCGCGCCCGCCCATGCGAGCTTGAGATTGTCGCCGCCGACGCGCAGGTCGCAGCCCGCCGCGAGCTCGGCACCGGCGCCGACGCAGTTGCCGACGCACACGGCGACCGTCGGCGCCGGGAAGGCCTCGATCGCGCGCGTAGAGCTGCGTGAAGAGCTCCATGCGCTCGACGCCGCCCGCCGCGTCGAGCTCCTCGCCGACGTCAGCGCCGGCGGACAGCGCCGCCACGTCGGTCGTCGAGAGCACCAGCGGCGCGCGCAGTCGTCGCGACGAGCGCGGCCAGCAGGTCACGCAGCAGCGCGGTGTCCATCGCGTTGCGCCGCTGCGGCCGGTCGAGCCGCAGCACCGTCGACGCCGTCGGCCTCCACGCGCTGCAGCGTCACGCGTACTGCTGGCAGCTCGCGGCGGGCGATCGAGAGCTTGTGCACCTCGTCGGGACCGTCGGCGAGCCGCAGCGTGCGCACGTGCGCCCACATCGCCGCGAGCGGGAAGTCCTGCGAGACGCCGCCGCCGCCGTGGACCTGGATCGCGCGGTCGATGATCCGCAGCGCCGCCGTCGGCGCGGCGACCTTGATCGCCGCGATCTCCGTGCGTGCGTGCTTGTTGCCGACCGTGTCCATCAGCCACGCGGTCTTGAGCGTGAGCAGCCGCACCATCTCGAGCTCGATGCGCGCCTCGGCGACCCAGTCGAGGATGTTGCCGCGCGTCGCGACCGGCGCTGCCGAACGTCTCGCGCGCGAGCGCGCGCCGGCACAGCATCTCCAGCGCGCGCTCGGCGACGCCGATCGTGCGCATGCAGTGGTGGATGCGCCCCGGGCCGAGGCGCGCCTGGGCGATCATGAACCCGTCGCCCTCGCCGGCGATCAGGTTCGACGCGGGCACGCGCACGTCCTCGAACAGGACCTCGGCGTGGCCCTCGACGTCGGTGTAGCCGAACACCTGGAGGTTGCGCTTGACCGTGATGCCCGGCGTGTCGCGCGGCACGAGGATCTGCGACTGCTGCTTGTACGGACGGGCCGTCCGGGTCGGTCTTGCCCATCACGATGAAGACCTTGCAGCGCTCGCGCATCGCGCCCGACGTCCACCACTTGCGCCCGTTGAGGACGTACTCGTCGCCGTCGCGCTCGATGCGCAGCTGGATGTTGCGCGCGTCGGAGGAGGCGACGTCGGGCTCGGTCATCGCGAACGCCGAGCGGATCTCGCCGTCGAGCAGCGGGCGCAGCCACCGCTCCTTCTGCTCCGTCGGTGCCGAACTGCGTGAGGACCTCCATGTTGCCCGTGTCGGGCGCCGAGCAGTTGGTCGCCTCGGGCGCGAGGCCGGCGGAGCGGCCCATGATCTCGGCCAGCGGCGCGTACTCGGCGTTGGTCAGCCCGGGCCCGTACTCGGGGTCGGGATGGAAGAGGTTCCACAGGCCGCGCGAGCGCGCCTCGTCCTTGAGCTCCTCGAGGATCGGGGGGTCGGCAGTGCGGGTCGCCGCCGGCCGCCAGCTGCTCCTCCGCACACCGCCTCGGCGGGGTACACCTTCTCGTCCATGAAGGCCTCGAGGCGCTCGGTGAACTCCTTGCAGCGGTCGGTCGGTGCGAAGTCCATGTCCGGCATGATCCCAGCGAATGCCGTTCGACATCGCTCCCGACGACATCGTCCGCACGCACGCCGAGGCCGAGGGCAACTTGCGCGTGCCGCTCGTCGTGACCGAGCCGCTGATGGCGTTCCTGGACGCGGCGGGGCTGGGGAGCGGCGAGCTGACGATCGAGCCGGTCGGCGACGGGCACTCGAACGTCACCTACGTCGTGCGCCGCGAGGACGGCGCGGAGGTCGTCCTGCGCAGGCCGCCGCGACCCCCGCTGCCGCCGTCCGCGCACGACGTCCTGCGCGAGGCGCGGGTCATCTCGTCGCTCGACGGCCGTGGCGTGCGCGTCCCCACGGTGCTGGCGGTCGGTGACGACGAGGCCATCATCGGCGCCCCCTTCTACGTCATGGAGAAGGTCGAGGGGGTGGTCATGGCCGACTCCCTGCCCGGCCAGTTCGCCACGCCGGAGGAGCGCCGTCGCATCGCCGACGAGCTGATCGACTCCCTGGTCGAGATGCACGCCGCCGACTGGCGCGCCGCCGGGCTCGAGGGCTTCGGCAAGCCGCAGGGCTACCTCGAGCGCCAGCTGCGGCGCTTCACCGGACTGTGGGAGCACAACAAGACGCGCGAGATCGAGGCCATCGAGACGGTCGGCGAATGGCTGCGCGCGCACCTCCCGGAGTCCGGCGAGGCGACCGTCGTCCACGGCGACTACCGCCTCGGGCAACACCATGTACGCGCACGAGGCGCCCGCGCGCCTGATCGCGATCTTCGACTGGGAGATGGCGACGATCGGCGACCCGCTCGCCGACGTCGGCTACCTGTGCGCGCTGTGGACCCAGGCCGGCGATCCGCAGGGCGGCCTGCGCGAGCACCTCGGCAAGGTCACGCGCCAGGAGGGCTTCCCGACGCGCGAGGAGCTCGTCGCGCGCTACGAGGAGCGCTCGGGCCGCTCGGTCGCCGACATGCGCTGGTACATGACCCTCGCCGTCTGGAAGTCGATCGTCTTCATGGAGGGCAACTACAAGCGCGCGATCTCCGGCGCCACCGACGACCCGTACCTGAAGGCGTTCGGCGACGGGGTCGTCGAGCTCGCGCAGCAGGCCGAGACGCTCGCGTTGAGCGACTCGCACCTGTAGGTGGTCGTGGTCTGACTGCTCGAAAAGGAGGGGGAGCGGGGCGGATCGGTCGGCATTCGCGAATGACACCCCCTATGGATGTCTCATTCGCGAATGCCGGAGGAATTGTCCGCCGGGACCGCCTCGGCGCCCCGCGTCTGAGCTGAGCGCGCAGCGGCCTGAAATGATCCGCGGCGGATGGAAGCTGACGTCATCGTCGTCGGGCACGGCCTCGCCGGGCTTGCCGCCACCGCCGAGCTCGCGGAGGCAGGCAAGCGCGTCCTGCTGATCGACCAGGAGGGCGAGCAGTCGCTCGGCGGCCAGGCGTTCTGGTCGCTCGGCGGGCTGTTCCTGGTCGACACGCCCGAGCAGCGGCGCTTCCGCATCAAGGACTCCTTCGACCTCGCCTGGCAGGACTGGCTCGGGTCGGCGGCGTTCGACCGGCCCGAGGACGAGTGGCCGCGCAAGTGGGCGCGCGCGTACGTCGAGTTCGCCCATCAGGAGAAGCGCGACTGGCTGCACGCGATGGGCGTGCGCGTGCTCCCGAACCCGGGCTGGGCCGAGCGCGGCGGCGGCCACGCGACCGGCCACGGCAACAGCGTCCCGCGCTTCCACATCACGTGGGGGACGGGGCCGGGCCTCGTCGAGCCGTTCGAGCGCCGGGTGCGGGCGGCGGGCAACGTGCAGTTCGCGTTCCGCCACCAGGTCGACGCGCTCACGGTCTCCGACGGGGTGGTCGCCGGCGTCAGCGGGAGCGTGCTGGCCCCGACCGACGTGCAGCGCGGCGCGGACTCGTCACGCGAGGTGGTCGGCGAGTTCGAGGCGAAGGCGCAGGCGGTCGTCATCGCCAGCGGCGGCATCGGCGCCGAACTTCGACATGGTGCGGCGCAACTGGCCCGAGCGGCTGGGCCCGCCGCCGAAGACGCTGATCTCCGGCGTCCCCAAGCACGTCGACGGCCGCATGCTCGCGATCACCGAGGAGGCGGGCGCCAACCTGATCGGCCGCGACCGCATGTGGCACTACGTCGAGGGAATCCAGAACTGGGACCCGATCTGGTGCACCACGGCATCCGCATCCTGCCCGCGCCGTCGTCGCTGTGGCTCGACGCGACCGGCAAGCGCCTGCCCGTCCCGCTGTTCCCGGGCTTCGACACGCTCGCCACGCTCGCGCACATCGGCACGACCGGCCACGACTACACGTGGTTCATCCTCACGCGCAAGATCATCGAGCGCGAGTTCGCGCTCTCGGGGTCCGAGCAGAACCCCGACCTGACCGGCCGCAGCGTGCCTGAGGTGCTCAAGCAGCGCGTCGGCAAGGGGGTCCCGGGCCCGATCCAGAAGTTCATGGACCACGGTGCCGACTTCGTCGTCGAACGCGACCTGCGCGCGCTGGTCGAGGGCATGAACAAGCTCACCGACGAGCCGCTGCTGAACTTCGAGGACATCGAGCGCGAGGTCGTCGCCCGCGACCGCGAGATGGACAACCCGTTCTCCAAGGACATCGCAGGTGGCGGCGATCCACGGCGCCCGCGCGCTACCTCGCCGACCGCCTCAGCCGCGTCGCAGCCCCACACAAGCTGCTCGACCCCGACGCCGGCCCTCTGATCGCGGTGCGGCTGAACATCCTCACGCGCAAGACGCTCGGCGGGCTGCAGACCGACCTCGACGCGAAGTGCATGAAGGCGGACGGCACGCCGATCGAGGGTCTGTACGCGGTCGGCGAGGTGGCCGGCTTCGGCGGTGGCGGCATGCACGGGTACAACTCGCTCGAGGGCACGTTCGTCGGCGGCTGCATGTTCAGCGGCCGCGCCGCGGGCCGGGCACTGGCCAGGGACCTGTGAACGTCCGAGACGCCACCTACGACCTCCTGCGCCGTCACGGGATGACGACGATGTTCGGCAACCCCGGCTCGACGGAGCTGCCGATGCTCGCGGACTTCCCGAGCGACTTCCGCTACGTGCTCGGCCTGCAGGAGGCGGTCGTGGTCGGGATGGCGGACGGCTACGCGCAGGCGACCGGCCGCGTCGCGCACGTCAACCTGCACACCGCCCCCGGCGTGGGCAACGCGGTCGGCGCGCTGTTCAACGCCTGGTCGAACAAGACGCCGCTGCTGGTCACGGCCGGGCAGCAGACCCGCGCCTACATGACGCTGCAGGCGAACCTCACCAACCGCGACGCGACCGTGGTGCCGCAGCCGTTCGTCAAGTGGTCCTTCGAACCGCCGCGCGCCGCGGACGTGCCGGCTGCGCTCGCGCGCGCCGATCCACGTCGCCTCGCTGGCGCCGCGCGGACCGGCGTTCGTCTCGATTCCCGATGGACGACTGGCAGGCCGAGATCGATGCGGGCGACGCGGCGCGCATCGTGGCGCGCGACGTCTGGGGCGACGGCCCCGCCTCGGCGGGGGCCATCGCCGAGCTCGCGCTGCGGATCGACGCCGCCAGCCGCCCGGCGTTCGTCGCCGGCCCTGACGTCGATGCGAGCGGCGCCTGGGAGTCCGCCATCGCGCTCGTCGAGCGCGCCCGCATGGACGCCTGGGCGACGCCTGCGCCGGGCGGCGGCCGGCTCGGGTTCCCGGAGTCCCACCCGCAGTACCGCGGCGTGCTGGCGCCCGCGATCGGTCCCGCGGGCCAGATGCTCGCCGATTACGACCTCGTGGTCGTCGCCGGCAGCTCGGTCTTCCCGTACTACCCCTACATGCCCGGCCCGGCGCTGGCCGAAGGGACGCAACTGGTGGCGATCACGTCAGATCCCGACGAGGCGGCGCGCGCGCCCGCCGGCGACGCCATCGTCGGCGACCTCGGCCCACACGCTGACGGCGCTGGCCGTCGCGGTGGGCAGGTCCGACCGCGAGCTGCCGCCTCCGCTCGATCCGGCGCCGCCCTGCAGAGCCCGGCACGGCGGCCGCGGTCCTCGAGGTCGTCAACGACCTGCTGCCCGACGACGGCGTGATCGTGCTCGAGTCGCCGAGCGCCACGATGGCCCTGCGCAACCGGCTGCGGATCTCGCGGCCGGGCTCGTACTACTTCGGGGCCGGCGGCGGGCTGGGCTTCGGGCTCGCGGCGGCGCTCGGCGTGCAGCTCGCGCTGCCTGATCGCCGGGTCCTGTGCGTGCTCGGCGAGGGCTCGGCGCAGTACGCGGTGGCGGGCTTCTGGACCGCCGCCGCCTACGGATCCCGCTCACGTTCCTGATCCTGCGCAACAGCGAGTACGCGATCCTCAAGTGGTTCGCCGACCTCGAGCAGGTCACGGGCGCGCCCGGTCTCGACCTGCCTGCGCTCGATACCGCCGCGATCGCCACCGGCTACGGCGTCCCGTCCAAGCGCGTGTCCGGCCCCGAGGAGCTGCGCGCGGAGCTCGGCGCCGCGCTCGAGGACGCCGGGCCCCGACTCGTCGAGGTCGGGGTCGCGCCCGGCATGTCGCTGTTCTGAGGCGATGACCGAAGGGCAAGCGATCCTTGCCGCCGGCGCGCTGCTGGCCGCCGCGCTGGGCGCCTCGCTGCTCGCAGGCCGCATCCGCGTGCCAGGCCTCGTGCTCTTCCTCGGCCTCGGCATGGTGCTGGGAACCGACGGCCTCGGGCTGGATCGACTTCGCCGACTACGAGGCGGCACGGGTCGTCGGCATCGTCGCGCTGTCGCTGATCCTGTTCGAGGGCGGCCTGGCGGCGGGCTTCCACGAGATCCGCCCCGTGGTCCTGCCGGCGGCCATGATGGCCGTGCTGGGCACGCTGGTCACGGCGATCGTCGCGGGGTTCACCGCCGCATGGCTGTTCGACCTGACGATTCTCGAAGGCATGTTGCTGGGCTCGATCCTCGCCTCCACGGACGGCGCGGCCATCTTCGCGGTGCTCCGCGGGTCAACGCTGCGGCGCCGGCTGGCGCGGACGCTGGAGGGCGAGGCGGGCTTCAACGACCCGGTGGCGATCCTGCTCACGCTCGGGTTCATCGACTGGATCGAGCAGCCGGACTACGGGCCGCTGGACATGGCCGAGCTGTTCGCGATGGAGCTCGGGATCGGGCTCCTCGTCGGTCTGGGCGTGGCGTACCTCGCCGTGCAGGCGCTGCGCCGCACCTCGCTCGCCTCCGCCGGTCTGTACCCGGTGGCCTCGCTGGCCGTCGCAGCGCTCGCCTACGGCGCGTCCGACGTCCTGCACGGCTCGGGGTTTCTGACCGTCTACGTGGTCGGGCTCTGGCTCGGGTCGGCCCAGATCCCGGCCAAGCGGACGATCGTGACCTTCCACTCGGGGATGGGCTGGCTCGCCCAGGTCGTCATGTTCCTCGCGCTGGGACTGCTGGTGTTCCCGTCGCAGCTCGGCGACGTCGTCGTCGAAGGGACGGTGCTGGCGTTCGTGGTCGCGATCGCCGCCCGGCCGCTGGGCGTGTTCGCGGCGACCATCGGCCTGGGCTTCGCCGTCGCGCGAGCGCATCGTGCTCGGCTGGGCGGGCCTGCGCGGCGCGATCCCCGTCGTGCTCGCGACCTTCCCGGTGATCGCGGAGGTGCCCCACAGTCTCGAGTTCTTCAACATCGTCTTCTTCGCCGTGCTCATCTCGACGGTCGTGCAGGGCTCGACGTTCGAGGCCCTCGCGCGGCGCCTTGGCGTCACGACGTCCGAGTCGGCCCTCCCCGAGGCGCTGATCGACGTCGGCGCGGTGCGGCGGCTGGGCGCCGAGGTCGTCGAGTTCCCGGTCGCGGCGGAGCACGCGATCGCCGGACACCGCGTGCGTGAGACCGGGCTGCCGCGCGACGCTCTGCTCAACGTGATCATCCGTGGCGAGCGCGCGATCCTGCCGCGCGGCTCCACCGAGATCCAGGCCGGCGATCGGCTGCACCTGCTCGTCCGTCAGGAGGCGAGCGTCGAGCTGCGGGGTCTGCTGGAGCGCTGGCAGACCGGGCCGGTCGGCCCGCCCGAGCGCCCGCGCCCACCGCTGCGCGCCGCGCCGACGCCGTTCTCCCTGCGTCCGTGGAACGCCGCCGACGGCGATCCCGGGGCGCCCGCGCGCATCGGCGAGGTCGAGGTGCTCGACCGTTTGCTGACCCGCCGCGACGGCAGGCCGGGAGCGCTCGTCTTGCTCGCCGACGGTCGCTACGCCTTCACCGGTGACGTGCTCGGGATCGGCAACCGCAGCGGCGCGCTCGACGGCGCGCGGCGGATGCTGCGCCTCGCCGAGGACGACTCCGAGCGCGCCTGGTGGCGGAATGTGGTCGGCGCGCTCGCGGCGCCGTAAGTCCGTACGCTTCGCCGCGAGCTCGAGAGGAGGAGGGACCATGGCAGTCGTCACCGGAGTTTTCGACGCGACTCGGCGTGCCACGCTGGAGGCGCTGTGCGACACGTTCGCGCCCGGCGTGGAGTCGCACAGCGAGGACCCCGTCGAGCGCGAGTTCATGGCCCGCAGCGCGTCGGATCTAGGCGTCGCGGCACAGATCGAGGGGCTGCTCGAGCAGGCGATGCTGCCGGACGACATCGAGGCCTTCGGCGGATTGCTCGACGCGCTCGAGGCCGAGGGGTTCAGCGCCGCGCCGCTGGAGGCGCGCACGGCGATCGTCAAGGCGTTCCGCGAGGACCCCGAGGCCAAGCTCGGCCTCCAGCAGGCCAAGGGCCTGACCATGCTGTTCTTCTACGGGCTGCCGGACGAGCAGGGCCGCAACCCCAACTGGGACGCGCTCGGCTACCCGGGCCCGGTTTCGGCTCCGCCCGCCGCGCCGAAGACGATCTCGGTCGCCGAGGTCTCCGGCGGGTCGGCGACGCTGACCGCCGACGTGTGCGTGATCGGCTCCGGGGCCGGCGGCAGCGTCATCGCCGCGCGCTGCGCTGCGGCCGGCAAGCAGGTGCTGGTGCTCGAGATGGGCCAGTACCGCAACGAGGCCGACTTCAAGCAGCTCGAGCTGCCGGGCTACCTCGAGCTCTACTACGGCGGCGGGCTGGCGGCGTCCGAGTCGGGCTCGATCGCGATCCTCGCGGGCGCGACGCTCGGCGGCGGCACGGTCGTCAACTACATGAACTGCGTGCGCACGCCCGACGCCGTCCTGGCCGAGTGGGCCGCGCACGGTCTCGAGGGCGTCGACGACCCCTCGTTCATGACCGCCCACCAGGAGGTCGTGCTCGAACGGCTCGGGGCCAACACGGAGATGACGCAGCAGAACCGCATCCACCAGCGGATGCTGGCCGGCTGCGACGTGCTCGGCTACGAGCACCGGCCGATCGTGCGCAACGCCTCGCGCGACGACAACCCGGCGAACTGCGGGTACTGCCCGTACGGATGCCAGCAGGGCTGCAAGCAGTCGGCGATGAAGACCTGGCTGCAGGACGCCTCAGACGACGGCGCGCAGGCGCTGCCGGGGTGCCGTGCCGAGCGCATCCTCACGGCGGACGGCCGCGCTACGGGCGTCCAGGCGACGGTCACTCACGCCGACGGCTCGACGACGGCGGTGACCGTCGAGGCGCCGACGGTGGTGGTGGCGGGCGGGGCGGTCGAGTCGCCGGCGCTGCTGCTGCGCTCGGGCATCGGCGGACCGGCGGCAGGCAAGCACCTGCGGCTGCATCCCGCCTTCGCGGTGATGGGCATCTACGACGAGCCGGTCGACGGCTGGGAGGGCCAGATCCAGTCCGCGCTGTCGGACCACTTCCTCGACGTCGAGGACGGCTGCGGGTTCCTGCTCGAGGCGACTGGGATCGGTCCGGCGCTGTGGGCCGCGTCGCTGCCGTGGGCCGACGGCGCCGAGCACAAGCGGCTGATCGGGACGCTGCGCTGGATGGCGCCGTTCATCACCGTCGCGCGCGACCACGGGGCCGGTGAGGTGGTGCTGGACGAGCACGGGCGGGCGGTGGTGCGCTGGGACTTCGACGATGAGGTCGACGCCCGCCTGGCCCGGCGAGCGAACGTCGAGCTGGCGCGGCTGCACGAGGCGGCCGGCGCCGAGCGGGTGTTCACGCTGCACCACGACCCGCTGATCTGGAGTCGCGGCGAGGACGTCGACGCCTACCTCGCAGCGATCGAGTCGGCCAGCTACGCGCCCAACGACGTCGCCTGCTTCACCGCCCACCAGATGGGGTCGTGCCGGATGGGCTCGGACCCCGAGACGTCGGTCGCCGACGGTCGCGGGCAGCTGCACGACACCCGGGGAGTGTGGATCGGCGACGGGAGTGCGTTCCCGACCGCTCCCGGCGTCAACCCGATGGTCACCATCATGAGCCTCGCGCACCGCACCGCGGACGCGATGCTGTCCCAGTAAGGAGGAGTTCGAATGTCCAAGCATCACGAGCAGATCGTCGCGGCGGCAGCAGGCAAGGTCGACGAGCCGATCATCGCCGCCGCCTTCGCGAAGCCACGCGGCTCGCAGACCGCCGCGGCCGGCGGCGGGCTGATCGCCACCGAGATCGGTCACCGCATCGCAGGAAAGCAGACCGGCGGCGCCGCGGCGGCGGGCATCGATATCGCCAACCCGGGCGCTGTCGCCGTGACCGCCTCGAACCTCATCACGATGAAGGTCAAGGTCAGCATGATGGGCGCGATCAAGGACGTCGAGCAGGTGCTGAGCACCGTGCCGCTCAGCGCGGTCGACTCCTTCGAGGTCAAGCGCATGGGCATGGCCGGGGTGGCGGAGATCACCGCGGGCGGCAGCTCGTTCAAGCTCGAGGGGAAGGTCGACGACCTGCGCAACGTCGCCGAGGCCTACGAGCGCGCCCGACCCGCCTGAGGTCAGTCGCCGTCCGCCTCGTCCTGGAGCCGGGCGCGGAACTCGTCGGGGAGCCGCGCCGCCTGCTGCTGCCCGTAGTCGAAGCCGACCAGGACGCCATAGCCCTCGGCGACCAGCCGGTCTGCGACGCGCATCTGGAACGGGATGCGAAACGACGACCGCTGCACGTCTGACACGGAGCACAGGATGTCCACCTGCTCGTCGAAGCCGACGGGCGCGCGGTAGTTGATGTGGCACTCGGCGAAGATGACCCCGAGCCCCGTGCCCGCGGTCGGCCGGTCGTGCGCCGCGACGAGGTGCCGCATGTAGGTGATGCGGGCGGTCTCGAAGTAGCGCAGGAACACGACGTTGTTGAGGTGGCGATTCGCGTCGAGGTCGCCGAAGCGGACCCGCTCGACGTGGACGAAGCTCAATTGGTGCTCGGATCGAGCGGCATGCGGGCGACGAGGCGCAGGTGACCGCCCTGGCGCTCGAGGACGCGGCTCCACAGCGTGGAGGCGTCCTCGTCGAAGACGTCGTCGGTCTCGGCCTCGACGATGATCCAGTCGTCGCGCTCGAGCTCGAACTCGAGCTGGCCGGGACCCCAGCCCGGCGTAGCCGGCGAAGACGCGGGCGCGGGCGAGCGGCGTGCCGTTGCTGTAGGCGGGCGGCTCGGATTCCTCGTCGTCGATGGCGAGGAAGCCGACGTCGCCGGTGACGAGCTGCGGCGCCTCGGCGGGGATCAGGTACTCGGCGAGGACGAGCACGGCGGAGGGCTGCACGGGGCCGCCGACGTAGACCGGGTCCTCGTCGCCGGTGAGATCCTCGAGGTCGGGGACCGCCTCGCCGACGGTCGTGTCCGACGGCCGGTTGAGCACCACTCCCAGGGCGCCCTCCTCGTTGTGCTCGCCCACGAGGACCACGCGTCCGGACGAAGTTCGGATCCTCGAGTGTGGGGCCCGCGATGAGCAGCTGGCCACGCAGCGAGTCCATCGCCGCCCAGCCTTAGTACCGGGGCTCTTCGTCCTCCTCGGGATCGGACACGATGGTCCCGACCGTCAGCGCGGTGCGGCTGGGGAGCCGCGCGCGAGCGGCCTCGATACGACGCGCGGGCGTCGGCGGCGGGGGCGGCCGACGACCGTGCGCTCGGCGGCGTTCATGCGCGGCCACGCGGCCCGCAGGTCGGCGAGGGCGTCCGCGGCCGGTCGAGCGCGTCGGCGGCGGTGTGGTTGGCGCCGTCGGCCAGCGCCGCCTCGGCGGCGTCGACCTCGAGGGATGCATCGGCGAGACGAGTCAGCATCAGCGGCGAGTGATGCCTGGTTCGTCCGGACGGGTCGCCATCCTGCCGCGTCTCATGACGGTCCTGGCTCCCCGCTCCCGCACGCTGCCCGGCTGGCCCGCGAGCCGCCCGCTGCGGGCGTGGCAGACAGCGGCGGTGGAGGCGTTCGACGCTGCGGACGGCGACGCGTTCCTGGCCTCGGCGACGCCCGCGGCGGGCAAGACGACCTTCGGGCTGCACGTAGCGCACCGGCTGCTGTCGGCGGGCGTCGTGGGGCGGGTCGTGGTGGTCGCCCCGACGACGCACATCTGCCGCCAGTGGGCGGCCGACGCGGCGCGCTACGGCATCGACCTCGAGCCCAACCGCCCCAACGCCGAGGGGCCAGAGCCGCGCGACCGCCACGGCGTCGCGGTCACCTACCAGACGGTCGCCGCCGGGCCGGGGGTGCACCGGCGGCGCTGCGCAGCAGCGTGCCGACGCTGCTGATCGCCGACGAGCCCCACCACATGGGCGAGCAGGCGGCGTGGGGGCGGACGGCGACGGACGCGTTCGGCCGGCGCTGCGCGGCGGCTGCTGCTGTCCGGCACGCCGTTCCGGTCCGACAACACCGCCGATCCCGTGGGTCGCCTACGACGACGAGGGCGTCTCGCGCGCCGACTTCTCCTACTCCTACACGCAGGCGCTCGAGGACCGCGTCTGCCGGCCGGTCACCTTCTGCGCCTACGACGGCGACATGGAGTGGATGTCCGACGGCCGCCGCCGCCACGCCGACTTCTCCGTCGGCCTGCCCGCGGCCGAGGCGGCGCGGCGGCTGCGCACCGCGCTCGACCCTGACGGCGACTGGATCGCCGAGGTGCTGCGCGACGCCGACCGCAGGCTCGCGCAGCTGCGCGCCGACCGATGCGCCCGACGCCGGCGGCCTGGTGATCGCCGCCGACAAGGAGCACGCCGAGCGGCTCGCCGACCGCCTCGCGCAGATCACCGGCGACCGCCCGCCTGTGGTCACGTCGGACGATCCGAAGGCGTCGGCGCGGATCGCCGCGTTCGGCGACTTCGAGGGAGCCGTGGCTCGTCAGCGTGCTGATGGTCTCCGAGGGCGTCGACATCCCGCGGCTGCGCGTCGGGGTGTACGCGACGCCGGCGCGCACGGAGCTGTTCTTCCGCCAGGTGATCGGGCGCTTCATCCGCCGCACGCCGGGCCGCGGCGAGCAGATGAGCTGGGTGTTCCTGCCTTCGGATCCGCGGCTCAAGGAATTGGCGGCTGCGGTTGAGGAGGAGCGGCGCCATGCGCTTGTGGATGACGAACTGCTCGATGAGGAGGAGGGTCGGGAGGTTGAGCGCGGGACGCGAGACGGCGATGGCTTGCATGCGCTGTCGTCGACGGGACGGCTCGACGACCTCCTGCAGACGTCGAACCCCGGTGACCAGCTCGGGCTCTTCGGAGGCCCTCCCCCGGTGCCGGCGGCTGAGCCCGTCGCGGTGGTCGAGACGTCCTACGAGCGCCGCGAGCGCCTGCGCGACGAGCGCGCGGCGCTGGTCCGCGAGCTCGCCCAGCGCTCGCGCCGTTCCTACCGCGAGGTCCACGCCGAGGTCAACCGCGCGACCGGCGCGCCGTCCGTCGGCGCGGCGACGGTGAAGCAGCTCGAGCAGCGGCAACGCCTGGCTTCGCAAGCGCCTCTGAGTCGCGAAGCGCTCGAAATATCGAGCGCCTCGCGACTCAGCGGCGTTAGTCGGCGGCGATCGTCATGTCGCGGCCGGCCGCCTTGGCGCGCCGCGAGCGCGCCGGAGGCGCGTTGGAGGAGCAGCTCGGCCGGCTCCTCGCCGTTCCACAGCGCGACGCCGGCTGAGGCGGTCTGCGTGCGCGGGGTCGAGGAGCGCACGCGATCGAGGACCTCGATCGCCTCGGAGAGCAGGCAGCCCGGCAGCAGCGCGGCGAAGCGGCCGCCCTCCAGGCGGGCGAGGAAGTCGACGTCGCGCAGCGGCTCCGGCCCAGGCGGCGCCGGTCTCCTTGAGCAGCCGGTCGCCCTCGCGCTCGCCGCGCAGCATGTTGAACGCGCCCAGGGCGTCGACGTCGATGATCGCCAGGCACAGCGGCGTCTCGCCGCGGCGGGCGCGGGCGAGCTCGCGCGGCAGCTCGGCCATCGAACATGCGCTCGGTCGCCAGCCCGGTGAGCGGGATCGCTGAGGGCGAGCTCGCCGAGGCGGTCGCGCAGGCCGGCGTGCTCGATCGCGACCGCGGCCTGGGCGGCGATCAGCCGCAGCACCGCGGCCAGCGATTCGCTCGGCGCCGGCACGGTCTCGCGCCAGATCACGATGATCACGCCCGCAGACCACGCCCTCGCGCACGACGGGCTCGAACAGCGCCGAGCGCGCGCCGGTCGCCTCGACGAGCGGCTGCGCGAGCGCCGGGTGCTCGGCGGCATCGGCGACGAAGTAGCTCTCCAGCGAGGAGAACGCGCGCGCAGCGCCGCGCGGGGAGTCCTCGCGTGCCTGGATCGTCACCGGCGCCATCTCGACGCCGAACATCGCGGTGGAGGACAGCTCGCGGCCGACTGGGCTCGAGCAGGAAGGCGACGGGCGCGTCGGCGGCCTCGCAGGCCGCCTCGAGGATCAGCCGGCGCGAGTCGCCGTCGGCGGCGAGCGCCTTCGCGGCGCGCGACACCGCGGCCATCCCACGCGCCTGCGAGCGCAGCGAGTCGTTGAGGCGGCGCAGGTCGCGCTCCTGCGTCTCGCGCTCGAGCTCGAATGCGAGCACGCGCGCGAGCATCACGAACAGCTGCTCGTGCTCGACGCGGAAGGCGCCGGGCTCACGCGCCATCGCCGACAGCGCGCCGACGCGCGAGCCGTCGGAGAGCTCGAGCGGCGTGCCGAGGTACGACCCCGCGCCGAAGCGCCCCTGGTCGGCGACCCGCCCGTAGACCGGGTGCGCGTCGACGTCGTTGCACAGCCGCGGCGCCCGCTCGTCGGCCATGTGGACGTCGAAGGAGTCCGACAGCGGGAGGGCGAGGTTCGAGCGCAGCCCGAACTCGCCGCCGTTGCGGGTGTCGACGATGCGGTGGATGTCGTGCCCGCGGTCGAGGTGCGCGAGGAAGACGGCGACGTGGGGGACCTGCGCGTGCAGCAGGTCGAGCACGGAGCGGGTCGCGTCCGCGAAGGACCGGTATTGCGTCGACGAGAGGTTCGCCGCCGCCTGGATCGCGCCGGACTCCATCCGATAGATCATCGGCCATCGCGCAAGCGGCGCTGTAGTGTCGCGGCCCATGCGGCTGGCCACGTTCGCGGATCCGGCAACCGGAACGCCGCGCGCGGCGGAGGTCCGTGGCGACACCCTCGTCGACTACGGGGACGGCATGACGGTCCGCCGGCTGCTCGCCGGGGGAGATCCGCAGCCGGCCGCGGGCGCCGAGCATGCGCTCGCCGACGTGACTCTTCTCGCCCCCGTCCCGCGCCCGCGCGCGATCTTCGGCATCGGGCTCAACTACGCCGCGCCACGCGCAGGAGACCGGCCGCGAGCTCCCCGAGTTCCCGATCGTGTTCATGAAGCTGCCGAGCTCGAGCGCGGCGCCCCACGGCGACGTGAGGGTGCCCGAGGCCTGCTGGCGCAAGCTCGACTACGAGGGCGAGTTGGCGATCGTGCTCGGCGCCGGCGGCCGGATCGCCGGCTATGCGATCGCCGACGACCTCTCGGCGCGCGACCTGCAGGGCCGCGAGCCGCAGTGGACGCGCGCCAAGGGCTTCGACAGCTCCTGCCCGTGGGGGCCGTGGATCACCACGGCCGACGAGGTGCCCGACCCGCGCGGGCTCGAGCTCACGACCCACGTCAACGGGTCCGAGCGCCAGCGCTCGGGAACGTCGGACCTCGTGTTCGGCCCCGAGGAGCTCGTCGCCTTCATCTCCGAGACGATCACGCTCGAGCCGGGCGACCTGATCCTGACCGGCACGCCCGACGGGGTCGGCGTGGCGATGGACCCGCGCAGCTTCCTCGAGCGCGGCGACGTGATCCGGATCGAGATCACCGGGCTGGGGGCCATCGAGCACACCGTCCGCTAGATGCGCAGCCGACTGCTGTTCGCGCTGGCCTTCGTCATGCTCGTCGGCGCGCTTCTTGTCGTCCGCCAGTACGGCTACCTGGGCGGGCGCCAGCTCGGCGGCCCGCTCGAGCTGACGCTCGCCGACGCGGCCCGCGCGGTCGAGCGCGGGCGCACGGCGCGCTTCCGCGTCTCGGGATCGCTGGCGGTGCCCGCGGTCCAGGTGCAGCAGGTGCGCCCGCGCGCGATCTCGCCCGAGCTCGAGATGGTCGAGACCGTCGGAGGGCGCCTGCTGGAGGGATCCGAGCTCGAGACCGCCGTCGTGCCGATGCTGATCACGCTGCGCGCGCCGCGCGCCGGGCTGCACTACGCGGTCGGCCTGATCCTCGACTACCGCGACGGCCAGCGCCGTTTTCGCGACCGCGAGGCGGCCACGCTGTGCATCTCGGTCCACACCCGCCAGCGCTGCGACCTGCGCTACAAGGGCCCGGGCGACGCGCGGGTGGCGCAGGTGGGCGGGCCGAGCCGCTACCCCGGTGCGAAGTTCACCGAGACCGAGGCGCGCTTCGGCGAGCCGGGGGACCACCACGTGCGCGTGACACTCTCCAACCGGACCCGTACGGCCATCGCCGTCACCGGCCTCGCGCTCGACGACAACGAGCAGGGCATCGAGCTGACCGCAAGCGAGCCCGAGGCCTTCCGGCTCGCGCCGCACGCCTACCGCACGGTCAGGCTGCGCGTCCGCTTCCCGGCGTGCCCCGAACGGACGGCCCGGTTCGAACGGCTGCGCGCCGACCTCGACGGCGAGCCGCGCTCGATCCCGCTCAGCCTGCCGCTCGCGTTCGGGTGCGCTCGGTGAGGCCGGCGCCGTGAAGCCCGAGCAGCCGATCTCGCCGCCTACCGGCGGCTAGTGGTGGAAGATGACCTGGTCGATGAGGCCGTACTCGACGGCCTGCTCGGGCTTGAAGAAGCGGTCGCGCTCCATGTCGGCGTGGACACGCTCTTCGGTCTGCCCGGTGTGGTGCGCGTAGATCTCGTCCACGCGCTTGCGCGTCTTGAGGATCTCGGCGGCGTGGATCTCGATGTCGGTCGACTGGCCCTCGAACCCCGCGCTCGGCTGGTGGATCAGCATGCGCGAGTTGGGCAGCGAGAAGCGCTTGCCCTTCGCCCCGCCGGCCAGCAGCAGCGAGCCCATGCTCATCGCGACGCCGCAGCAGATCGTCGAGACGTCGGGCTTGATGAACTGCATCGTGTCGTAGATCGCCAGGCCGGCGTAGATCGAGCCGCCGGGCGAGTTGATGTAGATCGAGATGTCCTTCTCGGGATCGCTGGACTCGAGGTGCAGCAACTGGGCGACGATCAGGTTGGCGATCATGTCGTCGATCGGGCTGCCGAGGAAGATGATCCGCTCGTTGAGCATCCGCGAGTAGATGTCGAACTCGCGCTCGCCGCGCGCCGTGCGCTCGATGACCATGGGGACCAGCGGCATGGGTCGACCCTAGTGTGCCCCGGGTGGCGAAGGTCTTCGACGAGATCACGCCGGCCATCCGTGAGTGGGTCGGGCGGCAGTCGATGTTCTTCGTCGCCACGGCCCCCCTCGATGCCGACGGCCTGGTCAACGTGTCGCCGAAGGGACCGATCGGCTCCCTGCGCATCCTCGGCCCGCGCACGGTCTCCTATTTGGACATCATCGGCAGCGGCAGGGAGACGATCACGCACGTGCGCGAGAACGGTCGCGTCGTGATCATGCTGTGCGCCTTCGACGGTCCGCCGCGGATCGTCCGCTTCCACGGGACGGGGAGTGTGCTGCTGTGGGACGAGCCCGGGTTCGAGGAGGCGGCCGCCGGCTTCGAGCACCTGAGCATCGACGAGGCCCGCCGCGCGATCATCACCATCGACTGCGAGAAGGTCTCGGACTCGTGCGGCTACGGCGTCCCGCTGATGGAGTTCCAGGGGCTGCGCGAGCACCACACGCTCTCGTCGGCGAAGAAGCTGCGCGTGCTCGGGCCCGACGGCTACGAGGAACACAAGCGCTCGCGTGTTTGAGCCCACGCTCCCGAACCTCCTCACGGTCTTCCGCATCCTGCTCGTCCCCGTGCTGGTGGTCGTGCTGCTGTCGGAGGTCGTGGACGCCGACTGGCCGGCGGCGCTCGTGTTCGCGGTGGCCTCGATGACCGACGTCGCCGACGGCTACCTGGCCCGCCGCAACGACCAGGTGACGAACTTCGGCAAGCTCTGGGACCCGCTGGCGGACAAGCTGCTCGTGACGGCGGCGCTGATCTCGCTGGTCGAGCTGGACAAGCTCGAGGCGTGGGTCGCGATGGTGATCATCGCCCGCGAGTTCGCCGTCACCGGGCTGCGGCAGGTGGCCGTCGAGCAGGGCCGGGTGATCGCCGCGAGCGTGGCCGGGAAGATCAAGACCGCGCTGCAGATGGCGATGGTGCTCGTCGTCATCATCGTCGACGACAGCACGGTCTGGGTGGACCTGCTCGTCTACGTGACCGTCGCCGTCACGGTGCTGTCCGGAGCCGGCTACTTCTACCGGCTCCAGCGATCGCAACCGGCGTCACCCGTACCGGGATCCCGTTGAGGAACGCCATCCCGGCGAGCGGCTCGAGGTCCTCGGGCTCGCTCGAGGCGAGGACGTTGGAGTTGACGCCTCCGGCGGCGTTGGCGAGCGACCAGCCGCCGGAGTGACCCCAGCCGTGCGGTAGCGCGACCACGCCGGGCATGACCTCGTCGGTCACGCGCACGCCGACGGTCACCGCGCCGGACTTCGACGCGATCTCGACCTCGTCGCCGTCGGTCAGCCCGCCGGCATCGTCGGGGTGGATGCGCAGGGCGTGCTCGCGGCGGGTCATCAGCTTGGGCGAGTTGTGCATCCACGTGTTGTGCGAGCGCAGCTCACGCAGGCCGATCAGGCGCAGCGGGAAGTCCGGGTCCGCGCGGGTGTCGAGCCGCTCGATCTCGCGGCCGATCTCGGGCGGGTCGAGCCGGACGCGCCGCCCGCGCAGCTTGCGCCTGAGGACGCCGGTCCTGACGTGGTCGGCGAGGACGATCCCGTGCGGGTGCCGGCGCAGCTTCGCGACCGACAGGCGGTTGCGCGTCGTAGCGCGCAGCAGCAGGTCGATCAGCTGCTGCGGGCGCGGCCGGATGCCGAGGCGCCCGAGCCAGCGCGCGGGGGCGACCGAGCTGGGCACGATGCCGATGGCGCGGGCGATCGCGTCGATCGTCTCCCACTCGGGCCTGGCCTCGCCGGCCGGCGCGACGACCGCGTCGGTGTGTTGGATGAATGGCGTCGTGTGGAAGCTCAGCGACGCGAGCGGGATGTCGTCGCGCTCGAGGAACGTTGTCGCCGGGAGGATGTAGTCGGCGTCCCGGTTGGTCTCGTTGACGTACAGGTCGAGCGAGACGAGCAGCTCGAGGTCGCTCAGCGCGCCGGACAGCTCCTCGCCGTCGGGCACGCTCAGCACCGGGTTGCCGGCGGAGACGAACAGCGCGCGCAGCTGGCCGTCGCCGGCGAGCCTGATCTCCTTCGCCATCAGGCTGGCGGGCAGGTTGCCGAGCACGTCCGGGAAGCCGCCGACGCGAGAATGGCGTTTGCCATAGGTGGCGATGCCCATGCGGCCGGCGAGCTCGTCGAGCGCCATCGGCGGCGAGCCGAAGACCGCGCCGCCCGGCTCGTCGAGGTTGCCGGTGATGGCGTTGAGCGCGTCGAGCAGGAAGGCGACCAGCGTGCCGTGGCGGCCGAGGCACGAGCCCGTGCGCCCGTAGACCGCGGCGCCGTCGGTCTCGGCGAGGTCGCGCGCGAGCCGGCGCGCGGTGCGGGCGTCGACGCCGGTCTGCGCCCCGGTGGCCTCCGGCGGGAAGTCCGCCGCCCAGGCCCGCAGGGTGTCCAGCCCGGTCGCGAGGCGGGTCGGCGTCTCGAGCCCCTCCTCGAAGATCGTGTGCAGCAGGCTCAACAGCAGGAGCGCGTCGGTGTCCGGGCGCACGGGCAGGTGCTCGAAGGCGGCGGCGGTCTCGGTGCGCCGCGGGTCGGCGACGACGACGCGGCCGCCGCGGTCGACGATGGCGCGCAGCGCCTCGCGGATGCGCGGCGTGGTGATCAGCGAGCCATGGCTGATCAGCGGGTTGGCGCCGACCATCAGCAGCAGGCGCGTCCGGTTGATGTCCGGGATCGGGATCAGCACCGGGTTGCCGTACATCAGCGCCGAGGCCGCGAAGCGGTTGTTGACGTCCTGCGAGCCGGCCGAGTAGTAGTGCGGCGAGCCGAGGGCGTCGAGAAATCCCTTGACCCACAGCGCGTGGGCGTAGGAGAAGGCGCCCGGGTTGCCCATGTACCAGCCGACGCTCGTGCGCGGGATTGGCTTGAGCCGCTCGGCGATGTCGGCGACGGCGGCGTCCCAGGTGGTGCGCTCGAACGTGCCGTCAGGGGTGCGCCTGAGGGGGTGCAGCACGCGCTCGGGGTCGTTGTGGACCTCGAGCATCGCGATCCCCTTCGGGCATGCGTACCCCTGCGAGAGCGGGTGCTTCTTGTCCGGTCGCAGGCTGGTGACACGGCCGTCCTCGACCTCCGCGACGATGCCGCAGTAGGCCTCGCAGATCCGGCAGAAGGTGACCCGGCGCTCCACCCGGCCGGAGTGTACGGGGGCGAACAACGGACCCGGCCTGGCCGGAAACCGGTTCCTGTGACAAGATTTCCTTAAGGCGCACGTAAGAACAGTCCGCCGGCAGCCGTTTGTTGGTCGACTCAGGCGGACGGGACGGATCAATGGCTTTGCTGGACGATGTCAACTCGGTGCTGGAGCTGGAGGAGCTCCGGCCCCTCCTCGCGGACGGACAGGAGCGCGGCTACCTGACGGTCGCGCAGATCGCTGCAGCGCTCGAGGAGATCGAAGTCACCAAGGAGCAGGTCTCAGAGCTGCACGACCACCTGGCCGAGCAGGGGATCGACATCGTCACCACGCCGGGCGGCAAGCCGGTCACCGTGGACACGCGCATGGTCACGGAGTCGGCGGAGGCCAACGGGGTCAAGCCGGCGGTCAGGCCGCCGGTCGACCTGACCGTCGAGCCGTCCCTGGACTCGCTGCGGCTGTTCCTGCGCTCGATCGGCCGGGTGCAGTTGCTGACGGGAGACCGCGAGGTCGCACTGGCGCGGCGCATCGAGCGCGGCGATCTCGAGGCCAAGCAGGAGATGGTCGAGGCCAACCTGCGCCTCGTCGTCTCGATCGCCAAGGGCTACCTCGGGCGCGGGCTGTCGTTCCTGGACCTGATCCAGGAGGGGTCGCTGGGGCTGATCCGCGCGGTGGAGAAGTTCGACTACCGGCGCGGCTACAAGTTCTCGACCTACGCGACCTGGTGGATCCGCCAGGCGGTCACGCGCGCGATCGCCGACAAGGGCCGCACCATCCGCATCCCCGTGCACATGGTCGAGAAGCTCAACAAGGTCACGCACGTCGAGCGCTCGCTGGTCCAGGGGCTCGGCCGCGAGCCCACGCCCGAGGAGATCGCCCTCGAGCTCGAGTGCCCGGTGCGCGAGGTGCGCGACATCCTGCGCATGGCCCAGCAACCGGTCTCCCTGGAGAAGCCGGTCGGAGAGGAGGACGGCTCCGAGCTCGGCGACTTCGTCGAGGACGAGTCCGCCGTCTCCCCGTTCGACTCCGCCTCACTGGCGCTGCGCAACGAGAACGTCCGCGCCGCCCTGCAGGCACTGCCGGCGCGCGAGCGCGAGGTGATCGAGATGCGCTACGGCCTGACGGGCCCGCGCCCCTTCACGCTCGAGGAGGTCGGCCGCGCCTTCAACGTCACCCGCGAGCGCATCCGCCAGATCGAGAACCACACGCTCAAGAAGCTCGAGGCGCTGCCCGAGGCCCAGCGCCTCCGCGACGCCTGCTGAGTCCCTTCCGTCCGTCGACCTGGTGACGTGGTGGGACGGCCAGTTCGGTGGGGTACAGGTCAAGACGTCACGGTGCCGCACCCGGCAGGGGAACTATTGCGTTGCTGTATGCACGCGAGGCGGCAATCAGAGCTGGAACAAGATCGTGAAGCGCTTCGATGCATCCCGGTGCGACTACCTGTTCGCGCTGCTAGCGGACGGCCGCCGGTGGTTCATCCCATCTGGCGCGGTAGGGGCGACGACCTCCATCGTCCTCGGCGGTCCGAAGTACGCGGAGTTCGAGGTAGAAAGGGGCCGACCCTTCCTGGATGTCGCCGCCTGATCGCTATCCTCGCGAGCCCCCGGCGGGGTTCCCGAGCGGTCAAAGGGGATGCGCTGTAAACGCATTGGCTCTGCCTTCGCAGGTTCGAATCCTGCCCCCGCCATCGCCGCCCGCAGCGCTCGCTCGCCGCCGAGCCGGCTCCCGCGGCGTGGCCTGACGGCGCGATCAGGGGGAGGCCCGACCGGGTCAGGAGCATTTCACCCCGTATAGGTGGATTTTTCTTCAGAGCGGCGGATCTCGCCCTCGAGCGGGAGACGAAGTCACCGGACGCGGTTGCCCCGGTCCCCCTCACCGGCGCAGTCGGCTTCGGTCTCGGCCACCGATCCGCCGGCGCGGAGCGACCAGCGCGAACTCAGACAACGTGCTTGGTACTACTGCCCAGCGAGACCGCCTCGATCCGGCCCCGCGGGTTCCACGGGAAGGGACCGGTCGGGAACGTGAAGCGCAGGAAGCGGTGGGGCGCGTCGGCCTCGAAGTGGATGACGAACGGGGGTAGGAAGGCCTGGACGACGCGGTCCAGCGCGCCGGCGATTTCGCGGAAGCTCGGACGCACGCGGATGCGCCAGGCCTCGAACTCGCCCGCAGGCACCGAGACGTGCTCGCGCTTCTCGACGTGGAGGTCGACGGGCCAGTAGGCGGTGTTGGCGAGCCACACCGCGAACTGGCGCTTCTCGCCGCGCTCGAAGTCGAGGCCGCGCAACGCGGTCGCGCAGGCGAGCAGGGGCGTCACCGAGCGCGGGTAGGACTGGATCTCGCCGCCCCACTGGAGCGTCTTGACGTCGCGGAAGACGCCCTCCTCGCGGGCGATCCGCGTCTCCCCGGAGTACGTCTCGAGCCAGTAGTCCTCGCACAGCAGGGACCCGTTGCGCACCGCGAAGCGCGAGCGCATCGAGTAGTGCGCGTGCCCCGACACGACGGCTTCGATGCGCTGCGCGTAGCCGCCGTCGACCGGCTCGATCTCGAGCGTCCCGTTGCCCGCCTCCTCGTCCCCGATGCTGCCGCGGTACGCGGCGCGTTCGAGCGTTGCGATGCCCGGATCCGCGAACGCCCCCTCCATGGTCCGGACGCTATTAGGGTCAAGCCATGCCACGGATCAAGATCGGGGTCCAGCTCCAGCCCCAGCACGCGGACATCGACGGGATGCGCAAGGCCTGGCGCGAGGCCGACGAGCTCGGCTGCGACACGATCTTCAACTGGGACCACTTCTATCCCCTCTACGGGGACCCGGACGGCAGGTCCTTCGAGGCCCTCACGACCCTCGCCGCGATGGCCGAGAACACCGAGCGCGCGCAGATCGGCTCGCTGGTCATCTGCAACAGCTACCGCAACCCCGACTACCTCGCCGACGCGCACCGGACGATCGACCACCTGTCGCGCGGGCGCGTGATCCTCGGCATCGGCGCCGGCTGGTTCGAGCGCGACTACGACGAGTACGGCTACGAGTTCGGCGACGCCCCCTACCGGCTCAGGGAGCTGCGCAAGGCGCTGCCGCGGATCAAGGAGCGGCTGCCGAAGCTCAACCCGCCGCCGGTCGGGCCGATGCCGATCCTGATCGGCGGCAGCGGGCCGAAGGTCACCCTCAAGCTCGTCGCCCAGTACGGCGACATGTGGCACTCGTTCGGCGACGCCGAGCGCTTCCAGGCCAAGGACGCGATCCTGCGCGAGCACTGCGCCGCCGTCGGCCGCGACCCGGACGAGATCGAGCGCACGTGGGGCACCTACGAGGGCATCGACGCCGCGAAGGCGGAGGAGTTCGTCGCCCTCGGCGTGCGCCACTTCATCCGCGGGATCGGCGGGAACGGCAGCGGCTACGACCTCGGCCCCGTGCGCGAGCTCGTCGAGTGGCGCGACGCGCGCGGTTAGCATCCAGCCATGAGCACCGCCGCCGCCGGGGCCACCACCACGCTGAACCCACTCGACTACCTCGACACGGACTGGCTGCTCTCGGACGAGGAGAAGCTGATCCGCGACAACGTGCGCGCCTTCGTCCGCAAGGAGGTTCTGCCGCAGGTCGGCGACTGGTTCGACCGGGCCGAGCTGCCCGCACGCGAGCTCGCCAAGCAGTTCGGGGACCTCGGGCTGCTCGGCATGCACCTGACCGGCTACGGCTGCGCCGGGGCCAGCCCGATGAGCTACGGGCTCGCGGTCATGGAGCTCGAGGCGGGCGACTCGGGAATCCGCTCGCTCGTCTCGGTGCAGGGCTCGCTGGCGATGTACGCGATCTGGAAGTACGGCTCCGACGAGCAGAAGGAGCAGTGGCTGCCGGGCATGGCGGCGGGCGACCTGCTCGGCTGCTTCGGGCTCACCGAGCCCGACTTCGGCTCCAATCCCGGTGGCATGCGCACGCGCGCGCGAGCGCGACGGCGACGACTGGGTGATCAACGGGCAGAAGATGTGGATCACCAACGGGTCGATCGCCGACGTCGCCGTCGTGTGGGCGCGCACCGACGACGGCGTGCGCGGCTTCCTCGTCCCCGCCGGCACCGACGGCTTCAGCGCGCCCGACATCCACAAGAAGATGTCCCTGCGCGCGAGTATCACGTCCGAGCTCGTGCTCGACGACGTCCGCCTGCCCGGCGACGCGATCCTGCCCGAGACGAGCGGCGTCAAGTCCGCGCTCGGCTGCCTCAACGAGGCGCGCACCGGAATCGTCTTCGGCGCCATGGGCGCGGCGCGCGCGTGCCTCGAGGCCGCCGTCGAGTACGCGAAGACCCGCGTCCAGTTCGACCGCCCGATCGGCGGCTTCCAGCTGACCCAGAAGAAGCTCGCCGACATGGCGGTCGAGGTCAACCGGGGCACGATCCTCGCCTACCACCTCGCGCGGCTCAAGGAGGCCGGCCGCGCGCATGCCGGAGCAGGTCTCGATGGGCAAGCTCGCCAACGTCAACGCCGCACTGTGGGTCGCGCGTGAGGCGCGCCAGATCCTCGGCGGCAACGGGATCACGCTCGAGTACCCGGTGATCCGGCACATGAACAACCTGGAGTCGGTCGTCACCTACGAGGGGACCGCCGAGGTGCACGCGCTCGTGATCGGGCACGCGCTCACCGGCATCCCGGCGTTCCGCTGAGAGGAAAGAGAGTCCAACGATGATGGCGCTGGTGACCGTCCGGCAGATCAAGCCGGGCACCTACGAGGAGTTCCGCGCGGCGTGGGCGCCCAACCCGTGGTGGCCGCAGCTGGCCAAGATCGAGATCCTGCGCAACGACGACAACCCCGACGAGGTCCTGACCATCGGCTACGTGGACGTCACTCCGGAGGAGCTCGAGGAGCTGCGTGACTCTCCCGAGATCCTCGAGAGCGAGGCCAAGCGGCTCGAGCGCATCGCACCGTTCGAGGAGCGTCTGGTGGTCAACGGGATCTTCGAGATCGTCGAGAAGCTCGGCCCGCCGCAATGACCCACAGGCCCGGCGAGGTCTCCGTGGTGACCGTGAAGTCGTCCCAGGCCCCGGTGCGCCCTGACCGAACAGGCGCTCGGACATCGGCACCGAGACGCTGAGCTCCGGAGCCTCGGGATGCTGGAACGGGAACGCGTCGAGCACGCTGAAGAGGCCGTGACCCAGTGACAGCGTCGCGATCTGGCTGAGGTGTAGGCGACTACGCCCGGGCGCTGGTAGGTGATGTGCCGTGGATGATGCGGCCGGGCTGTGTGCCGGGGGTGACACCGCGGATCATCCACTCGAAGGTGATCGCGCCCTTCGAGGGCACCGCGAACACCGGCGGCGCGACGCCGAGGTACTTCAGATCATCGAACACGCTCAGGTGTGGGCCGGAAGCGCCCGCTGCGGGGCGCGCTCGCGCGCGAGGAACCGCTCCAGATGCTCGTACACGCGCTGGTGGTTGAGCAGCCGGAAGTGGGTCAGGCCGCCGAGCTGCACGCAGTCGTCGACGGCTACGTCGACGTCGCGGGGCCCGCGCGCCGAGCCCTCGCGCACGAGGAAGTCACCCAGCAGGAGCCCGATCGGATGCTTGGGATCGGCGGTGAAGGTGGCCCCGAGGAAGAGGTGGTGGACGCCATCGAGCAGCGGGCCGGCGTCGATGCCGGCGCGCAGGTCGCGGATGCCGGCGCTGCGCTGGTCGAGGATCGCGCCGATCGGCGCCAGCTCGGGCAGCTTCTGCAGCATCCCCGCGGCGCGGTGCACCGCGTCGGCGATCGGCGCGCCCTGGTGCGGCGCGCCGAGGCACGCGACGTGGGTGAGTCGGTCGCGCCAGGCGCCGCCCTCGGCGCCCGCGCAGCGCGCGACGAGCCCACCCATCGAATGCCCGACGAGCGCGATCTGCTCGATGTCCCCGCCGGCCGTGACCTCGTCGAGCAGCCAGCTCAGCTTGCGGCCGTTCTCGACGATCGGGAGGCCGCTGTTGTAGCGCACGTAGAGCGACGTCCAGTCGTCGCCGAGCTTCTCGCCGTAGCAGTCGCCGTCCTCCGTCATCCAGCTGCGTTCGGTCTCGAACAGCCCGTGGACGAAGACGACCAGCTTCCTCGTGGTGAGCTCGACCTCATCGGGTGCGAGGGGCACACCGTCCCGCCACAGCCCGAGCCGGACGGCGAGCGGATCGTCGGAGAGGGCGAGCTCGTGGCCGATCAGCCCGTTGAGGACGGACTGGAGCTGTGAGCCGCGCCGCGTGCGCGACACCAGCTCCGGATCCGTGCCGCGCGCCTTCGCGATGACCGCGCTGGCCTTGGCGCCGGTCCCGATCCCGACCCGCAAGCCGGCGTAGATCGCGGTCGCGATGCCGTCGTGCAGCGCCCGGGCGGGCAGCGCCGCGGGCCCGATGTTCGCGAAGACCCGCTCGGCGATCGCTGCGTGGAGGCCCTGCGCGGGAGTCGTGACGAGCCGGTCGGCCCCGTCACCGGCGGCGCGCCCGAGCGCACCGATCTCGTCGTTGAACTGCATGACCTTGAATCACACCACAACACCCGGCGGCGTGACATCGATCTGTGACACATGCACCAAGGGGCCAGGCCACCCGGTGCATTGGGTGTCACATGGTGCGGCGGCCGAGATCCAGCGTGTAGGTCGCGCCGGACCCGCCGGTGGGCGTGCCGTTCGCGAGCCCGACGCCGGCGTGGCGGAGGCTGCTGAGGAGGATGTTGTTGCGGTGGACGCTCGAGTTCATCCAGGTGCGCACGATCCGTGCGGCCGTCCCGTCACGCCCCTCGCCGAAGGCGATGTTCTCGGCCAGCGCCCACGAGCGCACGCTGTCGGTGAGATAGCCGACCCTCTCCGCGCGCGTGAACAGGGTGTCGCCGGACGGGCTGTCGTGCTCGAAGTACCCGCGCGAGACCATGTCCTGCGAGTGCCCCCTCGCCGCCGCCCGCAGCTTGCGATGGGCCCTGAGCTTGCGCAGCCCGGCTTTCGCCCGGTGCCTGTTGAGCAGGCACACGGTCGCCTTCTCGACCTTCGCGGCGTTGCCCGCGCGCAGCTGGGTGTGCGCGCCCTTGCAGGCCTGCGCAGGGGCCGCCGTGATCGCAAGCGCCGCCAAGGCGCCCACCAATGCCCGCCGGATCGGCATACGAATCCGGTCGGCTGCCGTCAGCTCGGCAACAAGCGGCGGCGCCCGGACCTCGGACGTCCGTCCAGTTCCTGCGCGTCGATGAGGCGTCAACGCGCGGATCGGCCACCGGTTGCGAGGCTATCGCGGTGGACGAGCTGCTCTCGCTGTTCCCGCCCGGCGCGGCTGCGGACGCGGACGGGATGCTCACGATCGCCGGCGTCCGGGCAGACGCGCTTGCCGGCGAGTTCGAGACGCCCGTCCTCGTCGTCGACGAGGCGGCGCTCCGCGCGCGTGCCCGCGCGTATGCGGAGGGACTAATCGCCCGCTGGCCGCGGTCGCGGGTCGTGTTCGCGGCGAAGGCGTTCCCGTGCACCGCGGTCCTGCGCGCGGTCGCCGAGGAGGGCCTGGGGGCCGACGTGTCCGGCGGCGGCGAGATCCTGTCCGCCGTCCGGGCCGGTGTCGACCCGGCGCTGCTCGTCCTGCACGGCAACGCCAAGACCGACGAGGAGATCGGCCTCGCCCTCGAGCAGGGCGTCGGGCTCGTCGTGGTGGACGGTCCCGACGACGTGGACCGGCTCGAGGCAACGGGTGCGCCACAGGACGTGCTCGTGCGCGTCATCCCGGAGGTCACTGCGGACACCCACGCAGCCGTCCTCACCGGCCACGCGGGCTCGAAGTTCGGCGTGCCGATGGACGAGGCGCCCCGGCTCATCGAGCGCATCGGGCGCTCCCGGCTACGGATGCGGGGCGTGCACGCGCACGTCGGGTCGCAGATCGTCGAGGTCGAGCCGTTCGCCGCGGCGGTCGCTGCGCTGGCGCGGCTCGGCGAGTTCGACGTCTACGACCTCGGGGGCGGGCTCGGCGCCCGCTACACCTACGCCGACTCGCCGCCTGCGCTCGACGAGTACCTCGATGCCCTGGTCGCGGCCGCGCGGGCGCACCTGCCCGCCGGCGCCGAGCTGCTCCTCGAGCCGGGCCGCAGCATCGTCGCGTCGGCCGCGACCACGCTCTACCGGGTCGTCACCGTCAAGGGGAGGCTCGTCGCGGTGGACGGCGGCATGGGCGACAACCTCGAGGTGGCGCTGTACGGCCAGCGTTTCGAGGCCGCGATCGTGGATCGCCTGGGCGGCGGCGAGGACGTGACGGTCGTCGGGCGTCACTGCGAGAGCGGCGACGTGCTCGTCGACGGAGTCCGGCTGAACGCCCCGCGCGTCGGAGACCTGCTCGCCGTCCCGGCGACCGGCGCCTACTGCTACACGATGGCCAACAACTACAACGGCAACCGTCGCCTCCCGGTGGTCTTCGTGCGCGACGGCGACGCGCGGCTCGTCGTGCGCCGCGAGAGCTGGGCCGACCTTCTCGCGCGCGACGTTTGAGCAAGTTCGCGCGCCGGCCACCGTTTCTCGCTGCATGAAGCAGATTCGCATCCCCTTGCTTGTATCGGCGCTCCTCGCTGTCGCGGTCATCACCGCGCCCGCCGGCGGGCAGCAGAAACCGAAGCCCACTCCCTGCGGAGCCGGGGCCGTCACAACCGATCCCAAGGGCGACGCGTTCGTCGGCTTCGCCGGCAGCACCACGCCTATCCCGGCCGACGACAACCAGGACATCACCAACCTCTTCTTCCGCAACGACGGCACGACCGTCACCGCGAACCTCGGCATCGCCAACCTCAGCAAGACGGTCCCGCCCGGCACCGCGGGCAACATCTACCGCCTGTTCTGGACCTACAAGGACGTCGACCGCTTCATCGACGTCGAGGTGACGCCCAGCGGGGACGTCACCTACACCCACGGCCATTTCGAGGATCTGCCCGTGGGCGACGGCGACACCGCGGGGCAGTTCCACGAGGGCGCGGACGGCGTGATCGCCGTCACCATCCCGAAGGCAGCCGGCGGGGTCCCCGGGACCAAGCTCGACGCGATCCGCTGGAACGCGTCGACCACCAACGGCGTCGTCCTGATGCAGTCCGACGTCGTGCCCGACTCGGACGAGGTCGCCTACTCGGGTGCCCCGTGCGAGGGCGGCGGACCGACCGGCCCCGCCCCGACCGCGACGCCGGGTGGCGTTCCGACCCCGGGACCGCAGCCCAGCGGGCCGGGCACCGAGCCCCGCAAGGTCACGCTCAAGGTGAGCAAGGTCGACAAGGCCAAGAAGGCGTCCAAGAAGAAGAAGCTCGGCCTGTCGCTGGCCGCGTCGGAGACGCTGACGGCGGTCGCGGTCCAGCTCCAGAAGGGCACGAAGGTGCTCGGCACCGCCAGGACCTCCTCGCTGGGGACGACGCCCAAGCGGTTCAAGATCAAGGTCAAGAAGAAGGTCAAGAAGGGCGGCTACGCGCTGACCGTGAGCGGCAAGAACGCCACCGGCGCCGACCAGACCGCGGTCGTGAAGTTCAGGGTGAAGTAGTCAGGCGACCGGATAGACGGTCTCGGCGCCGAGGCCCTTGAGCTCGACGGTCTGCGCATCGCCGAAGCGCACGTCGCCGACGCTCTCGGTGAGGTGCTTGACGATCGCCGAGGCCAGGATCTGGCCGGGCTCGGCCTGCGCGGCGATGCGCGCCGCCAGCGTCACGTTGCGCCCGTAGAAGTCGCCGTCGGTCTTGAGCGCCTCGCCCGTGTGCACGCCGATGCGGACCGCGATCGGCCCCTCGGGGTGGTCGCCGAGCTTGGCCTGCATCTCGAGCTGGATCGCCCGCGCGCAGTGCACCGCCGAGCGGGCGCTGGGGAACGCGACCATGAAGCCGTCGCCCTGCGCCTTGACCTCGAAGCCGTCATGCGCGCGCACCTGGTCGCGGACGATGTCCTGGTGGAGCCGGAGCAGCTCGAGCCAGCGCAGATCGCCGATCCGGGCGTTGATCTCGGTCGAGCCGGCGATGTCGGAGAACAGGATCGTGACCGTGCCGTCGGGCGCGGTGGCCGCCTTGAGGTCGGGCCGCTCCTCGGTCACCGCCGCCGCCAGCTGGTGGGGCTCCACCGGCGCGTTGAGCTCCCGCTCGCCCGGCCGGTGCCGCCGCGTCCCCGCGCCGGCGAGGATCGGCGCCCCGTGCGCGCCGACGCCCATGCCCCAGCCCAGGATCGACCAGATCGGCCAGAAGTCGCCGCCGCCGCTCGCCGCCCAGATGCCGATCAGCATCACGTTGACCATCGCGTAGATCCAGAAATGCACCCGGAAGCCCGCGCGCAGGGCCCGTCCGCCCCGGGTCACGTAGCGCTTCGGCTGCTTGCCCTTCGCGACAGCCCGCCCCCCGTCGTCGGGCAGGTCGCGCGTCAGCGCCTCGAGCTCGCCCAGGGTCGCGCTGCCGTAGGCGGTGTCCAGGCGCCCGGAGAACTCCTCCTCGCTCAGCCGCCCGGCGCCGAAGTGGTCGCGCAGCCGCTCGACCACCTGCTCGCGGTCGGCATCCGACGCGCGCATCTGGAGCCTGGCCAGTTCGCGTTTCGGGGCCATGCCGAAAGCGTATGCCCCGCCGCGCTACGCTTGCCCCGCCAGCCCTCTTAGCTCAGCTGGTAGAGCACTTCCATGGTAAGGAAGGGGTCGCCGGTTCGAGTCCGGCAGAGGGCTTTCGGGGACGTTCCGTGGCCCGACCCCCGGCTCGCGACCCCCCGGGTCGACATCTCGGCGAGGCAGGTGCCGCTGTTGCTTCAGGCGGAGCAGCATTGTCGTCGCGGTCGACTGTGTCGCCTGAGGGTCGTAATAGCGAGCGTTTCGCGACTCACATCGCTCAGGCTGGGCTGTCGCTTCGAGGCAGGAGCGGCATCTCCGCCTGTCCGAGACCGTCTTGCTTCGGCGCCCTCGTGCCCAGTGCGGTTCGTGCTTCTGACTGGAGTGCGCTCGTAACGGCGGCGGCGCTTCTCCACGGCGGAAGTGCTGCCCAGGCCGCCCGTGTCGCCCAAAGCTCGATATATCCCGCTTTGCGCGACTCACCCGCGCCAGGCGGAGTGTCGCTTCGGCCTGCGAGCGGCGGCTTCCGCTCTTGCCTCAAAGCCGCAGTGGTCCCGGCGTACGGTTCGAGAGTGGAGGGGAAGGTGCTCGCGGAGTTGCAGGCCCTACACACGTACGCGCGGGCGGTGGCGCGGTCGTTGGAGCAGAACCCCGGTCAAGCCAGCATCGTCGATAGTCGGCTCTCACCCTTGCCTCAAACCAGCTGAAAGCACAAGCGCCCTTAGTCGACCACGATGTAGGGTCGCGCCCGTGGGTCCGCGCCCGGTCTTCTACTACGACTTCAACTCGCCCTACGCCTGGCTGGCCGCGGAGCGGATGGGCGAGTTGATCCCGGACGCCGAGTGGAAGCCGATCGCCTATGGCGTGGTGCTCGTGCAGCAGGAGCGGTTGAAGCGGTCGCTCTCGCGCGACCCCGCATCGATCCGCGAAGACATCGACGGCAGGATCGGCGAACGCGGCCTCGCGCCGTTCTCGCCGCCCGACACGTGGCCGTTCAACAGCTGGTCGCTTCTCCCCATGCGCGCGGCGGTGGTGGCCGACGAGCACGGCCGCCTGACGGAGTTCACGCTCGCCGCCTTCCGCGCTGCGTTCCATCAGGGCGGGCGGCTGGCGGAGATGGACACCGTGCTGGAGGTCGCGCGCGAGGTGGGGATCGACGCCGGCGCCGTCGAGGAGGGAGTTCAGCGTCCTGAGGTCAAGCAGCGCCTGAAGGAGCACACCGAGGAGGCGATCGCGCTGCCGATCGAGGGGATCCCCACCGTGGACGTCAACGGGCGCCTGTTCTGGGGCGACGACCGCCTCGACGAGGCCGCCGCGAGCTCTCAGGGGGTGTGAGGCGAGCCGTCCTGGTTGACCCGCTGGACGGTGACGCTGCGCGTGCAGCCTCATTCGGCCGGCTCCTCTCCCTGATCGACCCCGCCCGGCGAAGCTCTGATCACGAGCGCGACTGGGGAGAACCGGTGCAGCGTCCGCCGCCGCCGTGTACTTTTCTGAACGTCGGCGGACAACAGGCGGGGGAGGCTTGATGCGGATCAAGATGGCAGTGGCGGGGATCGCGGTGGTCGCAGCGACGTCGGGGCCGTGGGCCCCCGGCGCCGGCGCGGGAGCGGGGCAGACGCGCGTCGTCGCCGGGCCGGGCGGCGCGGGCGCCGGCTACGCGACGCCGGTCGCCGTCGCCCAGCGCGGCAAGGCGGCGGTCTTCCGCAACCTCGACATCGTCGCCCACGACGTCGTCTCGGTCCGGCGCAACAGCAGCGGGCCGCTGTTCCGCACGCCGCTGATCGGTCTCAACAAGGAGGCAGTGATCGCCGGCGTCCCCTCGCTCCCGGTCGGCAACTACGCGTTCTTCTGCACGCTGCACACCAACATGAAGGGCTTCCTGCGCGTCGTCTGACGGCGCCGAGGGAGGACTCGACGATGGTCGCCAAGCTGGTGGGGGGCGTGCTCGCCCTGATCGTCATGACCGGCACGCCCGCGCGCGCCGCAGAGCCGCCGATCACGCCGACGAGCAGCGCCACGATCACGCGCACGGCGTTCAGCATCCCCAACATCAGGGCGGACGACCTCGCCGGGGCGGGCTACGGCGTCGGTTACGCCCAGGCCGAGGACCAGTTCTGCACCCTGGCCGACAACTGGCTCACGCTGAGCGCGCAGCGTTCGCTGCACTTCGGGCCCGGCGCCGCGAACTCCGACCTCTACTACGCCTACGTCAACAGGACCGCGCCGTTCGAGCGCATGATGTCCTCGCCGCCACCACACGGCCCCAACGCCGACGTGCTGGCGATGGTCGACGGCTACATCGCCGGCTACAACGCCTACCTGGCCCACGTGGGCGGCGCCGCCGGCATCCCCGACGCGCGCTGCCGGGGCAAGGCGTGGGTGCGGCCGATCGCCCGGATCGACGTGCTGCGCCGGATGTACCAGCTCATGGGATTGGGCGGTAGGGATCTGGTCTCCGACGGGATGATGGTCGCCGAGCCGCCGACAACCCCGGTGCCGGAGTCGAGCGCGGTCGACCCCGCGATGCTCGTCTCGCTCGGGAGGGCGTTCGCCGACCGGGTGGCCGACGGGGGCTCCAACGCTGTCGGCCTGGGCTCGCAGGCGACGTTCAACGGCTCCGGCATGCTGCTGGCCAACCCGCACTGGACATGGGACGGCCGCGACCGCTTCTGGCAGATGCACGTGAAGGTCCCGGGCAGGTTGCACGTGAGCGGGATGGGCTTCATCGGCCAGCCGCTCGTGATGATCGGCCACAACGATCACGTCGCGTGGAGCCACACGGTGTCCGCTGCGCGGCGCCTGGCGCTCCAGCAGCTGACGCTGGTGCCCGGCCAGCCGACCAGGTACGTGGTCGACGGCAAGGTGCACACGATGAGGCGGACGAGGGTGACGATCGACGTCCGTGAGGGCGGGTCGGTCACCCAGCGTTCCAAGACGTTCTGGTCGTCGATCTACGGCCCGATCACGACCTCGATCCTGGGGATCCCGGCGCTGCCGTGGACACAGGCCACGGCGTTCGCCCTGGTCGACATGAACTACGACAACATCCGTATCGCCAACCAGTTCATGGAGTCCAACGCGGCGACCTCGGTCGAGGAGCTCTACCGCGCTCACGCGAAGTACTCGTCGAACCCATGGGCGACGACGACGGCCGCCGACGACCAGGGCAACGTCCTGTGGACCGATGTCGGCACCGTGCCGAACGTCTCCAACGCGTTCGCCAAGCGCTGCAACACGGCGCTCGGCCACGCGCTGTTCAACACCTTCGCGGTGCCGGTGCTCAACGGCGCGCTGTCCGCCTGCCGCGTCCCGACCGGCGCGGCGTCGGCCGCACCGATGATCATGCCGGCCGCCCGGCAGCCGGTGCAGCGGCGCCAGGACTACGCCGAGAACTCCAACGAGAGCCATTGGCTCACGAACGCCCGCGCGCCGCTGGAGGGGTACTCGCGCGTGTTCGGCCCGGAGCGCTCGCAGCGCGCCATGCGCACGCGGCTCGGGCACCGGATCGTCCTCGATCGGCTCGACGCGGGGAAGACCTTCACGCGGCAGGACCTCCAGGACGCGCTGTTCTCGAACCGGAACATGCTGGGCGAGCTGTGGGCCGCGGATCTCGCCGCGCTGTGCCGCGCCAACCCGCGGATGCCCTCGACGGCGGGGGCCCTCGTCGACGTCAGCGAGGCCTGCGACGTGATCGCGGACTGGGACAGGACGAACGGCCTCGACTCGCCGGGCGCGGTGCTGTTCCAGCGCTTCTCGGAGCTGTCGAATGCGGAGACCGACTTCCTCACCTCCTACGCCGGGCTGCCGGCGGTTCCCATGTGGAAGGTCCCCTACCTGCCGACCGACCCGGTGAACACCCCGAGTGGGCTCAACCCCGCCTACGCTCCGGCGCAGACGGCGCTGGCCGACGCGGTCGCGCAGCTGCGCGCCGGCGGGGTCCCGCTCGACGCGACGCTGCGCACCCACCAGCTGAGCTCCTACGGGGGCGCGGCCCACCCGCTGCACGGCGGCGAGGGCGTGCTCGGCCTGTTCAACGCCATGGGCACGAGCTGGCACGGCAAGGGCTACCGCGCGGGCGGCGGAGGCCCGAGCTTCGTGATGGTCACGAGCTTCGGCGCCGGCTGTCCGGACGATCGCTCGCTCCTGCTGGGCTCGCAGCGCAGCGCGTCCTCGGGCTGGCCGCGCGCCACCGAGCAGGTGCAGCTGTACTCGAACTACCAGTGGGTCGACCCGCCCTTCTGTGACGCGGAGGTGGCCGCGGCCCCGGTCGAGTCGGTCACGCAGCTCTCTCCGAGCGGGGTCGTCGCGCTGGGGTAGCGCCTCAGCGCACGCGTGCGGCGATCACCCTGCCGTCGGGCAGCGTGACACCGGACGCCGGGCGCACGCGGAAGCGGCCGCGCGCGAGCACGCGCCGGCCCGCTCGCACCACGAAGCGGTAGCGGCCGGCCGCGGCCACACCCGAGAGTTTCAGGCCCACGCGGCGTCCGGCGGGCTTGACCACACGCGCGCGACCCACCACGGCGGCGCCGGCGTCGACGAAGGAGACCACCAGCCGCCTGCGGGCGCCGCGCCGGCCGGGGACGCGGAGCCTGACGCGGGCCCGCACCCGGCCGAAGCGACGCGGCGTCGCGGGCGGCGGGTCGGCCACCGGCGGCGCGGCGAAGCCGTTCCACTTCAGGCGCTGGTCGTCGGCCGGCGGGGCGTCCGCCGGCCAGCCGGCGCCGGTGAAGATGTGGCCGCGGTGCGGCTTGGCCGCCCAGGTGTCGGCGCCGGACGGCTCGAACCAGCCGATCTCCTGTGGCGCCGCGGGGTCGGAGAAGTCGATCACCCGCGTGCCGTGCACGTACCAGCCGGCGAGCAGCCGGTCGGCGTCCGGCGCCTGCCAGAACACGTGCGACGTGCATCCACCGGTCTGCGGGGCCTCGAAGGGGAGGTTGAAGGTGCCGAGCTTCTCGCCGAGCGGCGCTCCGGTGAACAGCCCGGTGGCCGGGTCGGCGCGGTAGAAGTGGTAAGCGCCGAGGTCGGTCGCCGTGCCCAGCCCCGCCCTGCCACTCGTCGGAGGCGATCAGCACGTCGCGCCTGTGGTTGGGCTCGAGCTGAGGCGAGAAGGAGACCTCGGGGTCGGTGACGCGCTGCAGGTGCACCGGCTTGGAGGGGTCGGTCACGTCGAAGACGTCGTTCCCCTCGCCCGACGCGCCGTAGAGCAGGACCTTGTCGATGTCCGGGCGGTGGTCGAAGAACGAGTCGTGGAACGCGGACGGCCCCGGGGTGGTCGCCTGCGCCAGCGGCTTGGGGGCCAGCGGATCGGTCACGTCGAAGAGGCGCACGTTCTCGCTGGCGTAGTTGTTGGAGCTCAGCACCCAGCCGTCGGTCGTCACCGTGTGCGAGCCCTCCGCGGTCGTGACGGAGGACAGCAGCTGCGGGCGCGACTTGTCGCGCACGTCGAAGATCGCCGTCCCCTGGCCGTCCCCGCACGAGCCGAGGGTGTCGTCGGCGGCGAAGTAGAGGAGGCTGGCGTCGACGCTCAGGGAGATGTCGTGCCCGCCGCCGCTGCACTCGACCGTGCCCACCCGCCTCGGCTGGCGGGGATCGGAGATGTCGACGATCACGAAGCCTCCGAAGAAGCCGACGTACGCGTGGTCGCCCGCGAGCTCGAGATCGGTGGCTCCCCCTTCGGGGATGTCGTGGTTGGCGACGATCTCCATCGTGAACGTGCGCCGAGCACCGCAGTGGCGGTTCACCGGTACACGCGAGCGTCCGGCACCCTGCGCGCCGGGTACGCGCGCAGGGTGCGGATGCGGATCGCTACGGCCCGGGGGTACCGGGGATCGGCGCGCCGAGCACGTTCAGGGGTGGATAGGCGCAGCGGTACAGGGCGGTGTCGGTCCGCGCTCGAACACCGTCCATGTTGTTGAGGTCGAACGCGTTGTTGATGTAGATCGCGAGGTCGTCGTGCGCGCTGTCGGCGGTCCACTCGATGCCCGTGAGGTTGACATAGCCCGCACGGTGGGCGCCCACGAGCTCCATGAACGTGGCCAGACGCCCCCCGCCGTGGTTGCTCCGGCACCTCGACTGCGCCTCGTACTGGGAGACGAATTCGCCCGCAACCGATCGCGACAGGCAGATGTGGCCCGTCCACACGCTGTTGTTCAAGAACGGCGGGTTCGGGCAGCGGACCTTGAAGTCCTGGCTGTCCAGCCCGTCGAGATTGTCTGAGTTCGGGGCCACCGCGAAGGAGGCGAAGTGCGACGTGACGATCGCGCCGGCCTTGATCGTCGGGTTCGGGTAGTTGCCCTCGAGGTCTCCGCCCGCCGGTCCGCTGGGAGCCCCGCTGCCGCTGGGAGCATCTGCGCCCTTGGCCGCCACGAGGTCCCAGGCACCGCTCGTGCCGGGCGTGGGAAGGAACCCGTTGGCGCGCGCGATCCACGAGGAGCCGTTGTGAGAGACGACGTCGTCAGCGGAGTAGGACGTGAACGCGTACGGGCCGCGCCAGTTCATGCCCTCGGGCCCCTGTGGGCCCGGCGCGCCCGGCAGACCCTGCGGTCCGGTGTCGCCCTGCGGCCCGGGGTCGCCCTGCGGTCCGGGGTCGCCGGTGTCGCCCTTGGGCCCTTGCTCGCCCTGGGGTCCGGGTCCACCCTGCGCGCCCGGCTCGCCCTGCGCCCCCGGCTCGCCCTGCGGCCCCTGGGGGCCTGCGTCGCCGGTCGGCCCCGCGGGCCCGACCTGGTTCCAGCTGATCGCGAACTCGTTGTTCTTGCAGTTCGCGTTTCCGCTTGACGTCGCGTTCGGGTCGGTCGGGTTGATCACCCGCAGCTGGCCGTTGGACTTGCCCACGCAGCCATTGATCACCTCGTTCCCGCCCGCGGCCACCGCGATCCCTCCCGAGACCGCCACCACGAGCGCCAGTGTGGCCACGACGTTCCCGTACGTCAGCCTTCCACGCAGCCGAGCCTGCATGTCCCCCCACCTCCGAGCCGTTGATGGACCGAACGACCCTAATCCGGTTGCCCAGGCCCCGTCAAGGGCAACGACCCCTCCCGATCCGGTCCCGGGACGTGGCATCGTTCCAACCGATGGCCGGAGTGCACCACCTCGCGCTGCTGCGCGGGATCAACGTCGGCGGGAAGAACCTGGTCAGGATGGCCGAGCTGCGGGCCGCCTGCGAGGAGCTCGGCCTCGACGACGTCGCGACCTACATCCAGAGCGGCAACGTGGTGTTCCGGGCGCCGCGCCGGCCGCGCGCCGAGCTGGCCGCGCGGCTCGAGGCGCAGCTGGGCGGACGCTTCGGGCTCGACCTCAAGCTGGTGCTGCTCACCGAGAGCGAATTGCGGGCCGTGGTCGAGGCCGCGCCGCCCGGATTCGGCGGCGAGGAGCACCTCAGCGACGTGATCTTCCTGCGCAGGCCACTGACCGTCGCCAGGGCGCTGGCCGCGGTCGAGCTCCGCGAGGAGGTGGATCAGGTGTGGCCGGGGAAGGGCGTGTTGTACTTCTCGCGGCTGGCCGAGCAGGCGGCGCGCAGCCGGCTGTCGAAGGTGGTCATGCGCCCGGAGTACAAGAGCATGACCATCCGCAGCTGGAGCACCACCCGCAAGCTGCTCACGCTGATGGACTCGCGCCGCTGAGCTCCGGCTCGGCGTGCTCGCGCAGCGCGTGTCCGCCGCCGGTCTCGGTGGACGGCCACCAGACCCGGTCGCCGAGCAGCTCGACCGCCGCGGGGACCATGATCGTGCGCACCACGAAGGTGTCGAGCAGGATCCCGATCGCGACCATGAAGCCGATGTTGAAGGCGAAGGTCACGGGCAGGGTCATGAGGACGGCGAAGGTGCCGGCGAGGATGATCCCGGCGCTCGTGATCACCGGCCCGGTCGCCGCCAGCGCGCGCAGCACCCCCTCGCGCGTGCCGTGCACGCCCGCCTCCTCGCGCACGCGCGACATCAGGAAGATCGTGTAGTCGACCCCGAGCGCGACCAGGAAGATGAACGCATACGTCGGCAGGGAGGCATCGACGCCCTGGCTGCCCTGGATCTCGACGAAGAAGAAGACCGACAGGCCGAGCGTGCCGAAGAACGACGCCATCACGGTCGCGATCAGGACGAGCGGGGCGACGAGCGCGCGCAGCAGGAGCGCAAGGATCAGCGTGATCACAGCGAGGGCGACGGGGACGATCAGGCGGTTGTCACGCTCCGCGGCCTCGTTGAAGTCCTGCTGTACCGCGCTGCCCGCCCCGACGAGCGCGGTCGCACCGCCGGGCAGGTCGTCCACGCGCTCGCGCAGGGTGGCCACGCGCGCCAGTGCCTTTTCGGAGTAGGGGTCGTCGGAGAAGGTGACGTCGAGCTTCGCGATCGCACCGTCGGTGGAGCGCGTCGGACCGGTGACGGAGGCGATCGCGTCGAGGTCCTCCACGCGCGAGCGCACCGCGGCGACGTCGGCGTCGCTCGCATCACCGCCGTCGCGCGAGACGAGGATCGACGTCGGGCCGAGCGTCCCCAGCGGGAACGAGTCGCCGAGCACGTTGAAGCCGTCGACGCTCTCCGTGCGCTCCTTGAAGAAGCCGCCGATCGAGTAGTCCTCCTGGTAGGAGAACAGGCCGAGCGAGAACAACCCGAACAGCGCGACCGTCCCGGCGAGCGCGAGACCCGGGCGCCGCAGCACCCGCACCCCGAAGCGGCGCCAGATGCCGGGGCGGTCGGCGAGGTCGACCTCGGGTGCGTACGCGACCGCCCTGCGGCGCGGCCAGAAGCCTCCGCGCCCCGCGAGCGTCAGCAGCGCCGGGAGCAGTGTGAGCCCGGCCAGCAGCGTGCAGCCGACGCCGATCGCGGACACCGGCCCGAGCGCGTTGGTGGACCCCGCGTCGGCCAGGAGCAGGACGAGCATGGCCGCGATCACCGTGCATCCGCTGGCCAGGATCGCGGGGCCCGAGCGCGTCAGCGCCCGCGCCATCGCCTGATGCTTGTCCTCGACGCGGTGAAGCTCCTCCCGGTATCTGGACACCAGCAGCAGGCAGTAGTCGGTGCCCACCCCGAACATGAGCACGACGAGGATGCTGGTGGCGTTCGAGTTGACCGGGTTGCCGGCGTCCGCATAGAGGTAGATGAAGCCCTGAGCGACGGAGTAAGCGATTCCGACCACGACCAGCGGGATCACCGCGATCAGCGGGGCCCGGTAGATCGCCCCCAGGAGGATCAGGACGAGCAGCACCGTCGCGGACAGCAGCTTCGTGTCGACCTCGCCGAAGACCTCCTCGAAGTCGGCGAACAGCCCCATGTCGCCGGTCACGTAGACCTCCAGCCCGCCGGAGCCCGTTCCGGTGACGGCGCGGGCGTCCTTGCCCCAGTCGGCGACCCTGTCGAAGTCGAGCGGAACCGTGACCAGCGTGTACGCGGTGGCGCCGTCCTCGGAGACCAGATCAGGCGGCGCGTTCGCAGAGAACGGGGCGACGGATGGCGCGACCACCGGGACCGCCCTGTCGATCTCCTGCGCGTCGGCAGCGATCCTGGTCTCGTCTGCGCCGGTCAGACCACCCGCGCGGCGGTAGACGACGAGGCCGAGACTCGTCTCGCCACCCGGGAAGCGGTCCTTGAGCAGCTTCTGGACCCGCGTCGATTCCGCCTGCGAGGGCAGAAAGCTCGCCGTCTCGTCGCGCGTGACGTCGGCCAGCTTGGCGCCGAGCGGGCCCAACCCGGCGATCAGCGCGATCCAGAACGCGAACACCACCCACTTGGTGCGGCGACCGGATACGAATGCAGCGAGGCGGCGCACGGCGGGCGACCCTAGCGCTCCACGACGCGCCGGTTTCCGTCCGCTCGGCTCGGACTATGGCTTGCGCAGGCGCACCCTGCGAGCCCGCGGAGCCGCCGGGTTGCCCGCGCCGTCGACCGCGGTCGCGCGGATCTTGACCAGCGGGTGCCGACCCTCGATCACCGCGGCCGTGGTCCTGCGCCTGCCCTTGCGCGGGAGCCGCAACTTGACCGTGCGCGGATCCCCGGCCGCCAGCGTCACCGTTCGCCGCTTGCGGAGCGTCTTCTTGGCGCCGCGCGGGCGGATCGAGACGACGAGCGTTGCCTTGCACTGCTCGTTGCACGCCACCCGCGCGCGCAGCGACCCCAGCCTCTGCCTGCGCCTGGCCTTCAGTGTCAGCTCCGGCTTGCTCGTGTCCGGGCTCGCCGTCGGGCTCGGGGTCGGGCTCGGGGTGGGCGGGTTGGTCACCGAACCGGCGCCGATGCGGCGGCCGAGGATCCGGAACTCGTCGTCGGCGACGTCGTCGCCGTTCCACGCGCCCAGGAACTCGTTGGCCCGGGAGCCGTAGACGGCCGCCGGCGGGTTGTTGGCGCCACCGTCGTAGGCGTCGGCGGACGGGATGTCGCTCGGGCCGACGTCGGAGAGCTGCACGTCGCGATCGCCGCGCAACGCGCCATCGATGCCGATACGCGTCCCGTAGATCTCGAACTCGTCGTCCTCGGCGTGGTCGGCGCGATAGGCGACGAGGTACTCCGCGCCGCTCGGATTGGCAGCGACCGTCGGTTCGAACGCGCCGAAGGTCGGCTGCGGCCCGCCGATCTCCGAGAGGACCTGGTCGTCGGTGCCGATCGCGGCGCCGCTGCGGCCGAGCCGCTGGACGACGATGTCGGAGTCCTGGTTGGCTGTGGCGCTCTTGTTCGCCGACCAGGCGACGAGGTACCCCTCAGCCGCCGTGTTGTACGCGACGTCCGGGTCGACGGCGTCGAAGGCGGTGTCGTCCTCCGGACCGGTGCTCGACAGGACGATGCGGTCGCCCCTCTTGGACAGGTCGGGCCCGACGCGCTGGCCGGCGACCTCGTTGGCTCCGTCGACGGTGTTCGTGCCGGTGTCGCCGTGCCAGACGACGAGGAACTCCTTGTCGTCCGGGTTGTAGGCCACGCGGGGCTCGACGTTGCCGCGAACGGCGTCGGCGTTCTCCGTGACCGCGGCCTGGTCGCCGACGGGCGCGGCGTCGGTATCGAGTGCGCGGGCGTAGATCTCGTTGACCGGCTCGAACCGCTCGAAGTCGGTGTTGCCCCACCACGTGACCAGGTAGCGCTTGGCGGCCGGGTCGTAGGCCACGTCGGGGTCGCGGGCCACCGTGGCGAGGAGCGGGTTGTCGCCCATCGCCGAGACGGCGGTGTCGTTGGGGTCGACGCGGCTGCCGTTGGGCCCGAGCTGCTCGGCGACGATCATCGGGCTGTTCTGGGCGTTGGCGGCCTGCTCCCAGGCGATCAGATAGCGGTCGCGATCGGGGTCGTACGTGATCGCGGGCTCGGTCTCGGTCGGACCGCCGGAGGCCGAGATCTCGAAGTCCGGCGCCACGAGCGATCCGTCCGCCGCGATCAGCCGGCCACGGATGTGCATGCTCTCATCACCCGACGTCGAGCTGAACACCACCAGGTAGCGGTTGCGCTTGCTGTCATAGGCGAGATCCGGGTCGATCGCCGCGTTGCCTGCACCGGCGTTGTGGAACGTGAGCTCGTCACCCAGCGGCGGGGTCGCCCGCGCGATCGCGATCGGGATCGAGACAGCCAGAGCAAGAACCACCGTCAGCCAGCGCATGTCCACGACCATAACCGAGTGGCGCTCGGGCCAAACGGATCGAGGGCTCGGCGGCCGGGCCCGCGCCGCTACGCGAGCGTCAGGCGCAGCTCGTCGACCTGCCAGTCGCCGTCGAAGCCGAGGCGCTCGTACAGGCGCAGCGCGTCCGGGTTCGAGGAGCGGACGTGCAGGCGGACGAGGATGGCTCCGCGGGCGACGAGCTCGCGGGCGACGGCGCCGATCAACGCGCTGCCGATCCCGTGGCGGCGGTGCGCCTCGTCGACGGCGATCTCGCGGATGTAGCCGGTGATGAAGCCCGTCGGGCGCAGTTCGGAGCGGATCGCACCGATCGGTGCGCCGTCGGCGTCATCGGCCACGAACCACAGCGACGTGTCCGCGTTGCGGTTGATGAGCGCGTCGAGCGAGTCGACGCGACCGGCACCGCCCGCGAACGCGCGCTCGATGAGGTCCTGCACGGGCGCCGCGTCGCGCTCGGGGGCATAGGGCCGTACACCGCCCCGCGGCAGCTCGGCGACCGCGTCGTCGCCCAATCGCATGTCGGCGTAGGAGCGGATCAGCTCGTAACCGCGCGACTTCGTCAGGGCGAGGTCGGCCGGGTCGGCGCGCGGCACCTGACGCTCGACCCACCCCAGCCCCCGTTCCCGCGCTCGGGCCTCGATGCGCTCCAGCAGCGGCGCCATCAGCGGCTCGGCGCGCCGCTCCGGGTGCACCCAGGCGCGGACGTCCGTGTCGAGCAGCAGGCCGTAGGCGCCGTCGCCCAGGAACGCGTCGCGCTCGACGTCGATCCGGCTCCACTCGTCGAGCAGCGCCTCGAGGTCGTAGTCGGGCGCGCCGAAGTCGGCCACGTCGCACTCGCAGAGCATGGCGACGATCGCGTCGGCGTCCTCCATCGTCGGCGCGCGGAACTCCATCCAGCGGCAGGCTAACGTCGGGTCATGTACCGCACGATCGTGGTCGGCTGCGACGGGGACGAGCAGCAGGCGGACGCACTGGCGCTCGCACAGCAGCTGCGGGCTCCGCAGGGCAGGCTGGAGCTGGTCCACGTGTTCCTCTCCGCCGACGCTCGGCGCGAGCGCGCGCAGAAGGTCGTCGCCGGTGCGGCCGCGTCTGTCCCGCCGGAGGTTCCGTGCGGGAGTCACACGCCGGCCGCCGCCTCTGCCGCCGCGGGCCTCGACGAGGTGGCCGAGAGCGTGCAGGCCGACCTGATCGTGCTCGGGCGCTCCGAGCGCAGCTTCGTCGCCGAGCTCGCCGGCCTCAAGACGATCCAGCGGCTGCTCCACGGGGCGCCGTGTGCGCTGGCGGTTGCCGCGAACGGGCACCGTGGCTTCTCCGCATCGCCGCTCGTCGGCGTCGCCTACGACGGGACGCCGGAGTCCGAGCTCGCGCTCTCGACGGCCTACGAGATCGCCGCCGGCGAGCAGGCGAGGGTGCTGATCTGCCAGGTACTCGAGCCGATGCTGGCCGTGGCCGAGCTCGCCGGAGTGGTCGAGCACGACGAGGACGTCGAGCGCAGCATGCGCGCCGGGCTGGAGGCCGCCGGGGGGCGCGCGCCGGCCGGGGTGAGCGTGGAGCCGCGGCTGCTCCACGGCTCGCCACCCTTCGAGCTGCTGCTCGAGGCGATGGGCCACGCCGACCTGATCGTCGCCGGCTCGCGCGGGCACGGCACTCTGCATCGCGCCCTTGCCGGCAGCACGTCGGCGGTGATGCTCAAGGACGCGCGCACGTCGGTGCTCGTCACCCCGCGCGGGGAGCCTCAGAAGAGCTGACGGAGGGCCTTGACGACGAGGTCGCCGAGGAAGAGCGCCACCGCCACCCCGCCGACGCCCACCGCTACTCCAACGGCGGTGAGGATCGTGTCTTCCGCGAGCACCCCGAACGAGATCAGCACGATGCCCAGCGCAGGCAGAGTGTCGAGCCCGGAGAAGGGGGGAGCGAAGAAGGCCACCAGCGACAGGCCGAGGACCGCGAGCCCGAAGGCCCGGTGAAACAGCGGCAGGCGGAAGACCCAGCGCCAGCGGGGGCGCGAGAACCGCTCGATGCGCTTGATCTGCTTGACCAGGCCGGTGACGAAACGCTCCGAGCGGCCCTCGCTGAGGTCGCGGTTGCGCCACTTCTGCGGCAGCCAGACGTCGTCGCGCCCGACGATCAGCTGGAGCGCCAGCAGCATCGCGATCACCTCGAGGACATGCGTGGCGCCCCCGGTGGGCACCGGCAGGGCTGCGGGCGCCAGGAGCACGACGAACAGCAGCGCGAAGCTGCCGGGCCCCACGATCTCCAGGAGGCCGGCCAGCGTGCGCGGCGGCTCGCCGTCGAGCCACTTCTGCAGCTGCGCGCTGACGGGCGGAGGCTGTTCGCGGTCGGCGGTCAGGGCGCTCAGCCTATGGCTCAGTCGTGCAGCGCCGCTCGGGCGGCGGCGTCCCCGGGCACGCCGTGGACGGCGCCGCCGGGGAACGCCGCGGCGCTGCCGATGTACAGACCGCCGACCGGCGTCCTGTAGGGCGAGAGCTTGGGGACAGGGCGGAAGACGACCTGGCGCAGGCGGTAGCTGCCGCCGCCGACGTCGCCGCCCACCAGGTTGCGGTTGCGCGCCTCGAGGTCGGCCGGACCCATCACGTGGCGGCCGAGGATGAGCTGCTTGAAGCCCGGCGCGTAGCGCTCCACCTGCGCCTCCATGCGCTCGGCGTGGCGCTCGGTCTCGGCCGCGTAGTCGACGCCCTCCTGCGGCCCGTGGGTGTACGCCCACGCCGTGTGCTTGCCCTCCGGCGCTCGCGTCGGGTCCGCCACGCTCTGCTGGCCGAGCAGCATGAACGGGCGCTCGGGCAGCGATTCGTAGGACTGCCTGATCGCGTCGAGCAGCTCCGGCTCGTCGCCCGAGATGTGCACGGTCCCCGCGCCGCGGGTCGGTTCGTCGGTCCACGGGATCGGGCCGTCGAGGGCCCAGTCGACCTTGATCGTCGCCGCGCCGTAGCGGTAGCGCTCCAGCGCCCGGCGGTAGTAGCCGCCCAGCGCGTCGCCCGTGAGCCCGATCAGCGCGTGCGGCATCACGTCGGCGACGACGATCCGCGCGTCGATGCGCTCGCCCCCGGCGAGCTGGACGCCCGTGGCCCGCCCGCCGCTGACCAGCACGCGCTCGACCGGAGCGCTGACGCGCAGCTCGCCGCCGAGCGAGCCCAGGTAGGAGACGAGCGCGCCGGTCAGCTGCCCGGCGCCGCCGCGCGGGCTCGGCCAGCCGACCGCGTGGCCGAGCAGCGCGAGGTAGAAGCCGGCGATCGCCGATCCCCAGCGGTCGGGCGGCGTGTCCCCGTGCATCGCGGCGGCGTGCAGCCAGGCGCGCGCCTCGGTGCCGTCGAACAGTCGCCGCGTCAGTGCCCTCGACGTCCCCGGCAGCAGGCGCGAGAACTGCAGCAGCCGGACCGGGCCGTGGCGCATCAGCATCTGCAGCGGGCCGGAGATGGGGGGAAAGCCCGCCAGCATCGTCGCGCGGACCTGCGGGTAGGCGTCGAGGAACGGCCCCGCGAACCGGGCCCAGCTGTCGCCGTCACCCGGATGCAGCGCGTTCAGCGACCGTGCGGTCTCCTCGAGCGAGCGATACAGGATCGCGGCGCGGCCGTCCGGGAACGGCGACGAGGCGCAGACGGCGGGATGAACCCACCCGAGTCCGTGGTCGGCGAGCGGCATGCGCTCGAAGACGGGAGACGCCGCCCCGGCCGGGTGCACGGCCGAGAAGACGTCGTGAACGAACCCGGGCAGCGTCAGCTCCTCGCTGTGGAGCGCGCCGCCGGGATGGGCGGCGGCCTCGCAGACGACCACGTCGCGGCCCGCCTCGGCAAGACGGATCGCGGCGGCCAGCCCGTTCGGCCCGGCGCCGATGACGACAGCGTCGCTCATGCGATCCGCCTGGCGAGCTGGTGCAGCATGCTCAGTGGTTCGTGGCAGCCCTGGCCCCAGAAGGCGTGCTGGGCCGCCTCGCCCGCCGCCTCGTATGCCCTGGCGAGGTGCCACGGCATCGGGTCCCAGGTCCCGGCCGCGCGCACCCACGCCTGTCCGTCGTGGTCGTAGAGGAGCAGCCGGTTGTGGCCGGCGCCCATGAAGTGACCCTCGTGCGTGGTCAGGTCGAAGCCCACCACCGGCGTCCCGCCCGCGGGGACGGCGCGCGGCTCGCCGTGCGCCGCGAGGCCCTCTTCGAGCTCGTCGACGTAGCCGGCGACATCATCGAGCGCAAGCCGCGTCACCGTGACGTAGCCGCGCGTGAACAGCGGCCGTCCGGCTTCGGTTCCGGCCGCGACCTCGATCTCGAAGGTCTGGCCCTCGAGCCCGCCCGTGCGCAGCGGCGTGAACCGCCCGAGCTCGCTGGCGTAGTCCGGCCAGGTCTCGGGGCGGGTGAGAGCGGCGACGACGCCATCGGCGGACGGCATCGCCACGGGGTCGTAGGTGTGCCAGACCTGTTCGGCGAACGGCCCCCGCTCGGGCGTGAGCTCACCCAATCGCGCCAGCTCGAGGCGCTGCTCCGGGACATAGGCGTCGCGCGCCTCGGCGTCGGGGAAGGCGATGCCCCAGGCGCGGTGGGCGTCGTCGGCGTAGGCCTCGGCGAACCAGTCGCCTAGCAGCCTGTCCCCGCCGGCGAGCAGCTGGGCGCGGTTGAGCAGGCCGCGCGCATCCAGCCGGTCGCGGCCGAAGGCGCGGTGGAACGCCGGCAGGTCTGAGACGTGCAGGCGACGCTGCTTGCGCCACCAGTACGTGGTGAGGATGCAGAACGCGAGCCGCAGGTCGTCGACCTCCCGTTCCTCGCGCCGGTAGTAGGCGGCGTTGAGGAAGTCGGTCACCCAGGGCGCCGAGTCGCGCCCGGCGATCGACATGCCGCTCATCGCGGTGAAGCGGACCGGGTCGGTCAGGGGCGGCATCACAGAACTCCTACCCGATGTTCGCCATCATCCGCGTGATGGGAGACACGCCGGGCTTCGACATGCCGCTCGAGGAGGCGATCAGCACCCGGCGCGCGATCCGCCGCCTCAAGTCATGCGGTCCGCGAAGCGCGCCAGCTTTCCAACGGTCAACACCAACCACGCCAGATTTCCCCCGTCTTCCGCGGGAAATCTGGCGCGGTTGGACCGACCCGGGGTCAACTCCGCGCGGTTCGAACGGCCTCCCTCGGTGCCCTACGAGAACGACGGATCCGTCCAGCCCGGGAAGACGTCGGGCAGTCCGGCGCTGACGCGGTCGGGGAACTCCGCCGGACGCTTCTCGAGGAATGCGGTGACGCCCTCCACGGCGTCGGCGGACTGGCCGCGGGCGAACATCGCGCGCGAGTCGGCGCGGTGGGCCTCCATCGGGTGCGCCGCGCCGAGCATGCGCCACAGCAACTGGCGGGCCAGCGCCACCGACACCGGCGCGGCGTGGTCGGCGATCTCACGGGCGAGGGCATGGGCGGCGCCCAGCAGCTCGTCTCCCGGGTGGACGGAGCGGGCGAGCCCGCCGGCGACGGCCTCCTCGGCCTCGAAGACGCGTCCGGTGGCGACCCACTCCATCGCCTGGCTGATGCCGACGACGCGCGGGAGGAACCAGCTCGAGCAGGCCTCCGGGACGATCCCGCGCCGGGCGAAGACGAAGCCGATCCGGGCGGTGTCCGACACGAGCCGGACGTCCATCGGCAACGTCATCGTCGCGCCGACTCCCACCGCGGGTCCGTTGATGGCCGCGATCACCGGCTTGGAGCACTCGAAGATCCGCAGCGCGATCAGCCCGCCGCCGTCACGCGGCACCGCGCCCTCGGCCTCGCGCTCGCGCCAGTCGAACGTCGCGCCCCCGGCCGACAGATCGGCTCCGGCACAGAAGCCGCGGCCGGCGCCGGTGACGACGATCGCGCGGACGTCGTCGTCGGCGTCGGCGGCATCGAAGGCGGCGATCAGCTCGCGCGCCATCACCGCCGTGAACGCGTTCAGCTTCTCCGGGCGGTTGAGAGTGATGGTGAGGACGCGGTCGTCGACCGCGTAGCGGATCTGCTCGAAGTCCATGCCCGGATTCCTACAGGGACCAGTCGAAGCGCACGTGCTCGGAGTCGCGCGGCACCCCGTTGATCCCCGGCTCGCTCCAGTCGAACTCGTACTGCAGGGCGGTCGGCCGCGCGCCCGTCGGGATCTGGAAGACGACCCAGCCGCGCTCGCAGCCGTCGCGCACGGTTTCGAGCGTGTTCTCGTACACCGAAGTGGGCTGATGCGGGCGGGCCTTGGCACCGTCGTCCATCCGCAGCTCGAACTGCCATGCCATCGCCGCCGCGCCGGTGTCGTTGCACAGCGCGACGTCGACCGCGGCGAAGCGCATGCCCCGCCGCGGCGTGTTGAGTCCGGTGACGTCGTCGCGCAGCCTGCGCTCGGGCACCGTCGGCACCCATGCGAGCAGCTTCGCCTGGAGGTGCTCGCCCTTGAGCGCGTCGCCGACCTCGCCCCGGATGGACGTCGTGCCGCAGCCGGCGAGCACCAGCGCCGCTATCAACACGAGGCCGGCGCGCATGCCACGAAGACGCACGGTGTCGCCCGCGCATTACGGTTGGCGCCAGATGCGCAGCTTCGGCTCCGACAACCACGCCGGCGTCCACCCCGAGGTCCTGAAGGCGATCGCCGAGGCGAACGCCGACCACGCGGTCTCCTACGGCGACGACCCGTGGACAGAGCGCGCGCGGGAGGCCATCCGCACGCGCCTCGGCGCCGGCGCCGACGCCTTCTTCGTCTTCAACGGCACCGCCGCGAACGTCATGTGCCTCGCGACGCTGTGCCGGTCGTGGGAGGCGGTCATCTGCGCAGCGACGTCACACGTGTTCACGGACGAGGCGGCCGCTCCGGAGATCGTCGGCCGCGTGAAGCTCCTGCCCGTCCCAACCGAGGACGGCAAGCTCACGCCCGAGCTGTGCGCGCCGCAGATCCGCCACGTCGGCGACGAGCACGCCGCGCAGGCGCGCGTGATCTCGATCAGCCAGTCGACCGAGCTCGGCACCGTCTACACCCCGGCCGAGATCGCCGCGCTGGCGGACTTCGCCCACGCTCACGACCTCTACCTGCACGTGGACGGAGCGCGCATCTTCAACGCTGCGGTGGCGGTCGGCGCGTCCCTGCGAGAGCTGCTGGCCGGCGTCGACGTGCTCTCGCTCGGAGTGACCAAGGCGGGCGCCCTCGGCGCCGAGGCGGCGGTCTTCCTCAACGGGGCGCCGCCGCACGCCAAGTGGGTGCGCAAGCAGCTGATGCAGCTGAGCTCCAAGCATCGCTTTCTCGCCGTCCAGCTCGCGGCGCTGCTCGAGGGCGATCTCGCCGAGCGCCTCGCCGCCCATGCCAACGCGATGGCGCGACGCCTGGCCGATGCGGTCGACGGCGCCGTCACGATCACCCGCAGCCCGCAGGCGAATGCCATGTTCGCGCTCCTCGACCCCGCGGTCACGGCCGCCCTGCAGGAGCGGTGGCCGTTCTACGTCTGGGACGAGCACACCGGCGAGGTGCGCTGGATGACCTCCTGGGACACCACCCCGGAGGAGGTCGACGCCTTCGCCGCCGCGATCAGGTCTGCTTCCTAGCCGCGTAGTGGAGCTCGGACGAGTGCTCGGCGCTATCGCCCGGGCCGACCGGTCGCCCGTCGGCGTCGAGGCACTCGAGCAGGTCGAATCCCGCCGCGGCGAGCTGGCTCTCCTGCGCGTCCTGGCGGATGTAGTAGTGCGCGAGACGGTGCTCGTGGGCGGCGTCGTTGACGATCGCGTAGTCGTCGTCGGCGTACTCGAAGGCCCGCGCCGCCCGGCGGTTGCGCGCGCTGCGCAGCGGGTGACGCAGGTCGCGCAGACGGCGCGCCAGGCCGGGGTGCCGCCGGATGCCGCCCCGGTTGTGCGAGGAGAACACCAGCACGCCGCCGGGATCGAGCACGCGCGCCCAGCCCGACAGCGCCGCCCGGCGGTCGCTGTCGTCGAGCACGTCGAGCACGTTGTCGGCGGCGATGAGCGCGGTGAAGGCGCCGTCGTCGAAGCGGCTCAGGTCGCGCAGGTCGCCGACCTCGGCCCGCACTTCAGGCACGTTGCGCTGACAGGCGACGACCATCAGCGGTGACACGTCGAGTGCGCTCACGGCACCGCCGAGGCCGGCGAGCGCGCGGGTCACGCGTCCGGCGCCGCAGCCGAGCTCGAGGACGCGCCCGGCGAGCTCGGCGCGGTAGCGCTCGAGCAGCGCCGCCTCGGCCGGCTTGACGTCGGTCCGGTCGTAGTAGCGGACGTGGTCGCCCCCGGCCCACGCGGCGATGTTGAAGTCACTTAGGTTCTCAGGCATGCGCGCTCCCATCACCCTGAGCCTTCATCTCGCCAACTTCAACTATCCCGACACCCCGCCTGAGCGTTTGTTCGAGAAGCTGGTGGAGATCGCCCGCGCCGCGGAGGGGTCGGGCTGGAGCTCGGTGACGGTCATGGACCACCTGCACCAGATCCCGCCGGTGGGGCCGCGGACCAACCACATGCTCGAGGGCAACACCATCCTCGCGGGCATCGCCGCGCGCACGACGGCGATCACGGTCGGCCTGCTGGTCGGGGGCGTGACGTACCGCAACCCTGCGTTGCTCGCGAAGGTCACGACCACGCTCGACATCATCTCCGGCGGGCGCGCGATCCTCGGGCTCGGCGCCGCCTGGTTCGAGGAGGAGCACGACGCCTACGGCTTCGACTTCCCGCCGTTGGGGAAGCGCTTCGAGCACCTCGAGGACGCGCTGCAGATCGCGCGGCTGATGTTCACCGAGACCGAGCCGAGTTTCACCGGCACGCATCACCGCATCGCGAACGCCCTCAACAACCCGCGCCCCCTGCGCGGCGACATCCCGATCATGATCGGCGGCTCGGGCGAGAAGAAGACCCTGCGGCTGGTGGCCAAATACGGCGACGCCTGCAACGTCCTCAGCGAGGACGTCGGCGCCTTCCGCCACAAGATGGACGTCCTCCAGCGTCACTGCGACGACGTCGGCCGCGACTTCTCCGAGATCACGAAGACGACGATGCGGCGCATCGTGATCGGCGACACAGAGGCCGACGCCCGCGGAAAGCTCGAGCGCTCGGGCGTGCCCGAGCCGATGTGGCCCCTGTTCGTCGCGGGCGCGCCGGAGCAGGTCGCCGAGCACGTCGCCGAACTCGTCGACGCCGGAGTGGAGGGGATCACGGTCGGGATGCTCGACGCGCATGACCTCGAAGCGGTACAGCGGGTGGGGCAGACACTCGGCCCGATCCTGTCAGTCCAGCAGCCAGGCTGACACCGCGGCGGTCACGAGGAGCAGGGCCGCCGCCGCTGTCAGCGCGGCGCGCAGGCCGCCGGTGAGCGTGGTCGCCGAGAGGGCGATCGTGCCCAGCACGGCGACCCCCAGCGCGCCGCCGAACTGGCGGCTGGCGTTGTGGATGGCAGACGCCATGCCGGTCTCGTGCGCCGGCGCCGTGGAGACGGCGGTGCTCGTCATCGGCGGCAGCGCGATTCCGGCACCGGCGCCGAGCAGGAGCAGCGCCGGCCACAGCTCCCCGGCACCGTCGCCGGCCTGGACCCGTCCGAGCAGTGCCGCGCCCGCACAGGCGCACGTGATGCCGCCGACGATCAGAGCCCGCGGCGCGACGCGCGCGGTGAGGCGCCCGGACACCGGCGCGAGCGGCCGCGACAGCGACGCCCATCGGCAGCAACGCCGCGCCGGTCTCGAGGGCGCTCAGAGAGCCGCTCTCCTGGAGGTAGGCAGAGCCGTACACCGTCGCTCCGAAGAGGGTGAACATCATCATCGCGCCGCCCAGGTTGACGGCGGCGAACGGGCGCCGAACGAGCAGCCTGAGGTCTACCAGCGGGGCCGGGTGGCGGCGCTCGGCGGCGGCGAAGGCCGCGAGCAGCACCGCGCCCGCGGCGAAGCTCCCCAGCACCTCGGCAGACGCCCAGCCGCGCTCGCGCCCTTCGATGATCCCGAACACCAGCCCCGCCATCCCGAGGGTGACGAGCAGCGCGCCGGCAAGGTCGAAGCGGTGCGCGCTTGGGTGGCCCCGATCACGCGCGATCACCCGCAGCGCCACCGCCGCGAGCGCGAGCGCGAGCGGCACGTTGATCGCGAACACCCAGCGCCAGCCGAGCGCAGCGACGATCAGCCCGCCGAGCAGCGGGCCGATCGCGACGCCGACGCCCGATCCCGCGCCCCAGAAGCCGATCGCGCGTGCCCGGGCGACCGGATCGGCGTACGCCGCGGCAACGAGCGCCAGCGACGCCGGCAGGATCAGCGGCGGTCCCAGGGCCTGGACGACGCGAGCAGCGATCAGCGCCTCGGGGGAGCCGGCGAGCGCACACGCGAGCGAGCCGACGGCGAACAGGACCAGCCCCGCCACGAACGCCCGCCGCCGGCCGTGGCGGTCGCCGAGCACCCCGCCCGCGATCAGCAGCGAGGCGAAGACGAGCACGAACGCGTCGATGATCCATTGCTGCTCGGTCCCGGTCACCCCGAGGTCACCGCTCAGCGCGGGCAGCGCGACCGCGATCATGTTCGCGTTGGCGACGCCGAGCACTTGCGCGACGACGAGGACGGCGAGCCTCACCCGCCTCTACCTCGGACGAAGCCGATAGACAGGCCCGTTGATGGAGGTCGCGTAGAGCCGCCCGCGGGCGTCCTCGCCGAAGGAGTCCAGGAACGGGACGCGGACGCCGAGCCTGCGTGACGTGGTGCGCGGTCGCCGCAGCCGCGCGACGCGCAGTTCGCCGGTGCAGAAGTCGCCGAAGACGTAACGCCCCCGGGTCGCGCGGACGCGGCGGTCGCGGGACACGTAGCCGCCGACGATCGCGCAGAACCCGCTCCCGTGGTCCATGGTCAGCACCGGCCGCACCGCCCCCGGCGCGGACTCGTCCGGGCGCCGGCGCGTGCGCCCCTCGAACACCGGCCAGCCGAGGTTGGCGCCGAGTCCGTCGCCGCGATCGAACCAGCTCACCTCCTCCGCGGTCTGCTGGCCGACGTCGGCGATGACCAGCGCGCCCGTCCTGCGGTCGAAGGAGAAACGCCACGGGTTGCGCAGGCCGTAGGCGTAGATCTCCGGTCGCTGGCCGGGACCCCGGAACGGATTGCCCGGCGGGATGCGGTAGTCGCCGTCGCCGCGGCCGGCCGGGTCGATGCGCAGGATCTTCCCGAACAGCGAGCCGAGGTCCTGCGCGGTGCCGTAGGGGTCGGCCGGGCCCGACTCCTGCCCGCCGCCGTCGCCGTTGGCGATGTAGAGGTGGCCGTCCGGCCCGAACTGCAGCTGCCCGCCGTTGTTGTTGAAGTCCGGGTCGTCCATCACCAGCAGCGTGCGCGCGCTGCCCGGGTCGGCGTGGTTGCGGCCGCCGGCGCGGTACTCGACGACGTGCTGGCGCACGCGCCGGTCGGTGAAGAAGACGTAGAAGCGCCCGGAGCGCCCGTAGTCGGGCGCGAACGCCATCGACAGCAGCCCCATCTCGGACTCCGAGCGCACTCGGCCGCGGATGTCGAGGAACGGCCGGCGCAGGACACGCCCGTCGCGCACCACGCGGATGCGCCCTTCCTGCTCGACGACGAACACGCGATGGCGGTCCCGGGGAGGCGCCGCCACGTAGATCGGGTCCTTGAAGGTCCCGATCTGCTTCAGGCGCACCCCGGGGGCAGCCGCCGCCGGCGCAGCCAGCCCGAGCACTCCGAGCACCACGACGGCTCGCCGCACGGTCCGTCAGCCTACGCGCCCGGCGCCCGGAACTCCCGGCGTCTGGTTGAGTTGTGAAGGTTCGTGGTTCGCCTCGTGATGGCCCGGTGTCTCCCCACGGCGCTGATCGCGGTCGCGCTGCTCGTAGCGCCGTCCGCGGTCGCGGCCCCGCCCAACGACTCGCCCGCCGGCGCGGGTGTGTTCGGTCCCTACACGGCTCCCAACGGCGTCCCGACACAGCTCGAGGCGGTCGCGGACCTCGCCACCGCCACGCCCGACCTCGGCATCCCGCGCTGCCTCGGAGACACGTCGTTCGCGCGCACCGTCTGGTACCGCATACCGGAGGGGCCGGTCGCGCGGCTGATGATCCTGGAGGCAGTCGGCCGCACTGCCGCGGCGATCGACCTGGCCGCATTCGTCCAGCCGCTCGTCCCGCCGCCGACCCCGACGCCGACACCGACACCGACGCCGACCCCCGTGCCGACCGCGACCCCGACGTCGACCCCCGTGCGCGCCCGCGCCTCGCAGAGCGTGAACCTGCGCGAGCCCAACCAGTGCGACGGGCTCGGTGCCGGTGCCGGCGCCGATTCTCCCGACCGCACCTCGGCGGTCACCATGCTCGTCCCGGGCGGTTTCCCCCTGCTGGTCCAGGTCGGCCGGCGCGGTCCGGTGGGGACGACGGAGAACGAGCGGGCGCTCATCACACTCGAAGCCACCGATGTCGCCCTCGCGCCGACCCCCCGTGGCGACTCCGCGCGCACCGCCCCGCGACTGCGGCGCGGGAACAACCTCGTCGACCTCGCCGGCGCCACGATCACGGGCGAGGATCCGGCCCAGCCGCCGTGTCCGAGCCTCGGCACGGTCTGGCGCAAGCTGATCCCCGGCGGCGGCGGTGAGCGCCGGATCAGCGTCCGCGGCCTGTCCGCCACCTCGCTGGCCGTCTTCGCCGGCCGCACGCCGAGCGGCGACAACGCGCTGGACTGCGTCAACCGCCGCGCCGCCGGCGCGCTGGAGATGGTCGTCCCGGTCCGCAGACGGCGGCCCGTCTGGGTGCGCATCGGCCTCGACACCTTCGAGGGCGACGAGGAGGCGGTCGTCACCGTCCGCGACGGCGCGCACGCCAATGTCGTCGACGGCGGGCGCGGCGGCTTCGACCCCACGCCGTTCGGTCCCGGTGGCGGGCTGCCGAAGACCTGCGACTCCTCCGACGCGGCCGGCGCCGCCGTCTCCGGCGACCGCCTCCGCGGCCTGGCCTCCGCGTACAACCGGTACACCGACGTCCCGATCCGGCTCCAGGTCTCGGGCGCGCCTATCTGCGACGCCACGCTCAAGCTCTTCGGCCCGCGCGGGGAGCTGTACGCGCGCGGGCGCTACGTGATCCTGCGGCCACGCACGGCGACCATCGGCGTGCCGCGCCAGCGGACGTTCGTTCCCGGCCGCTACCGCCTGGAGGCGGTCGGCAGCGATCTCTTCGGCCGCCGCGTGAAGGTCAGGACGAGCCTGCGCGGCAAGCTCAAGCGACCGCCGAAGCCCAGGAAGAAGCGGCGGCGGACATGAGGCGGACAACGCGCCGCGAGCTAGTGGTCGCAACCAGCGCAGCGACCCTCAGCGCCGCCGTCCCGCCCGCCTGGGGCCGCCTGACCTCGCGTCGCGCCGGCGTCGGCCGGGGCCGCTTCGCCGACGGCGTCGCCTCCGGCGAGCCGAGCTCCGGCGCCGTCACCTTCTGGTCGCGCATCCGCACCGACCACCCGCGCTCCGGCGCGCGCCTGGTGGTCGCCACCGACGAGGGCATGGACGGCGTCGTCGCCACGGCCGTCGTCCCGACCGGCGCCGGCGTCAACTGGGCACTGAAGGCGCGCATCGGCGGCCTCCAGCCGCACACCGAGTACTTCTACCAGTGGCACTCGTCGAACGCCGTCTCCGACGTGGGCCGCACGCGCACCGCGCCTCCGCGCAGCTCGCAGACGCCGGTCCGGGTCGGCTACTCGAGCTGCCAGCACTACAACTTCGGCTACTTCAGTGCCCACTCGCACGCCGCCACCGAGGAGATGGATCTCTACGTCTTCCTCGGCGACTACGTCTACGAGAAGGGCCAGATCCAGGAGACCGCTGTCCGTGCCGACAGCATCGACGCCGTCGACCTCGCGACCTACCGGCGCAAGTACAAGCGCTACCGCGCCGACCCCGGCCTGCGCGAGCTGCATCGCGTCCACCCGATCGTGCACATCTGGGACGACCACGAGGTCTTCAACAACTACTCGCAGAACAACCCGCCGGCGGCGTCGTCCCAGCGCCTGGCCGGCTACCGCGCCGCCTTCGAATGGCTGCCGCGGATGGCGCTCCCGCGCGAGCGCTTCCGCATCTACCGCCGGCAGCGCCTCGGCGCGTTCGTGGACCTGTTCATCCTCGACACGCGCCAGTACCGGACCGGGTTCGGCGACGGCCAGCCCAAGCACATCATGGACGAGGCGCAGTTCTCCTGGCTGCTGCGCGGGCTGTCATCGTCGCGGGCGCGCTGGAAGGTGGTCTGCAACCAGGTCGTGCTCACACGCGACCCGTTCGGGACCGGCGAGGCAACCGACCAGTGGGACGGCTTTCCCGAGGACCGCGCGCGGCTGCTGGGCCACATCGAGAGCTCGGGTCTGCGCGACGTCGTGTTCGTGACCGGCGACGCGCACGTCTTCCTGACCTCGCTGCTCGGGACCGACTTCACGCAGGCCGCCGTCAACCCCGCGCGCGTGCCCGCCGGGGTCGAGTACGTCGGCGGCTCGGTCACGTCGCCGGGCTCCGTTCGTACCGAGACCGAGGCGCGCGCCAGCGCCCCCTGGATCCAGCAGTACAACGGCGCGGACAAGGGCTACGCGGTCTTCGCCGCGGATGCCTCCCAGCTCGTGACGGAGTACCGCGCGGCCGACCTCACCTCCCCGGTGGGCGCCACGCGTACGATCGAGCGCTTCGTGCAGCCGGCGGGCACCAACCGCATCTCCAGCCGCCAGAGCTTCGCCGTACCGCCCACGTGAGCCAACGGCTCGAGACGCTACGGACGCCCTGGCGCCTCGCGTACGCGCTGCGGCGCCGGGCCATGCTCGCGGCGATCCGGGCGCCCCTGCGGGCGCGCGGTGACCTCGAGCGGCTGGGCACCGACTACGGGGGATGGACGGTCCCGGCCGACCTCGTGCAACCGGGCTGGCGCTGCCTGTGCGCCGGCGCCGGGATCGACGTCAGCTTCGACCTCGCGCTCGCCGCGCGCGGCGCCACGGTGATCACCGTCGATCCGACGGACGAGGCGCGCGAGCACGCGGCACGCGTCGACGCCGACGGCCGCCTCGACTTCGTGCAGGCGGCCCTGTGGCACTCCGACGGCGAGCTCGAGATGTTCGTCGCGGCCCATCCCGACCACCGCACGCTCTCCAGCGACGACCTCCAGCGCACCGGCCGCTCGGTCACCGTCGCGGCACGGGGCCTGCGCGGCTTCGGCGCGCTCGATCTCGTCAAGCTCGACATCGAGGGCGCCGAGTACGACGTGCTGCCGCTGATCGGTGCCGATGTGCGCGTCGTGTGCGTCGAGCTGCACCCCACGCGAGGCGTGCGCACCGCGGTCCGTGCCGTCCGCACCCTCCGAGCCGCCGGCTTCGAGCTCGTCGCCCGCCGCGGCGCGGACTTCACCTTCGTGCGCTAGATGCCCGCAGGCTCCGCGAACTCCTCGTCGGAGTGCGGGACCCAGCGTGACGTGCAGGGGATCCGCGAGCGATCGCAGCGGTCCATGTAGCGCTGGGCGATCTCGGTGACCTCGGTCAGCAGCTCCTCCTGCAGGGTGACCGGATTCAGTCCGAGGCGGATCAGGTTGTCGTTGGCGACGAGGAGGTCGTTGTGGCTGGCCTCCTTGCGCGGGTTCTCGACCAGGTCGACCTCTGCGCCGGTCTGGCGTGAGATCAGGCCCGCGAGGTCGATCACCCGGTGCACCTCGGTCATCTGGTTGAAGATCTGCACGCGCTCGCCGCGCTCGGGCGGGTTCTCGCACGCGATCTCGATGCACCGGACGGTGTCGCGGATGTGGATGAAGGCGCGCGTCTGGCCGCCGGTCCCGTGCACGGTGAGGGGGTAGCCGATGGCGGCCTGCATCAGGAAGCGGTTGAGGACGGTGCCGTAGTCGCCGTCGTAGTCGAAGCGGTTGATCAGGCGCTCGTCGAGCTCGGTCTCCGGGGTCTGAGTGCCCCAGACGATGCCCTGATGCAGGTCGGTGATCCGCAGCTCGTCGTTCTTGGCGTAGAACGCGAACATCAGCTGGTCCAGGGTCTTGGTCATGTGGTAGACGGACCCGGGGTCGGCCGGGTAGAGGATCTCCTGCTCGACCTCGCTGCCGTCGACGGCGTCGGTGCGCATGCTCAGGTAGCCCTCGGGGATGCGCGTGCCGGCCGTGCCGTAGCCGTAGACGCCCATCGTGCCGAGGTGGACGACGTGGGTGTCGATGCGCCCGTCGGCGATCGCCGCGAGCAGGTTGTGCGTGGCGTTGACGTTGTTGTCGACCGTGTAGCGCTTGTGCCACGGCGACTTCATCGAGTACGGCGCGGCGCGCTGCTCGGCGAAGTGCACGACCGCATCGGGTCGTTCGGAGCGCAGCAGATCGAGCAGGCGGTCGTACTCGCGCGCCACGTCGATGCGCGCGAACCCGATCTCGCGCCCCGTCGCCTCGCGCCAGGCGGCGATGCGCTCGCGCAGGGTGCGGATCGGCGTCAGCGAATCCGCCTGCAGCTCCTCATCCGCCTGGCGGCGCGCGAAGTTGTCCACGATCGTGACGTCGTGTCCGCAGGCCGAGAGATGCAGCGACGTGGGCCAGCCGCAGAAGCCGTCGCCGCCGAGGATCAGGATCTGCACGGAAAAGAACCTACCCACTCGTGTCGTCTGAACGCCTGTGCCAACCGGCCGAGCCCATGAGAACCAACAATTCCGCCACGATCGTCACAAGCCGCAGAACGACGGCTCCCGCGGCGGGCTCGCCCTTCGCGAAGACCCCCGCGAGCAGGCCGACGTAGACGACCTCCCGCACCCCCAGCCCGCTCGGCGCGATGACGACGACGAGGCCCGCCGCCCAGGCGATGCAGGCGGCCCCCGCGACCAGCGCCAGATCGTGCCAGCCCGACACCGCGGCCTGGGCGAAGATCGCCGCGACCACGTAGCCGGCGAACGCGAGCAGGTACACCGGCACGGTGCGCGGAGAGCCGGGCGGCAGGAGTCGGAGCCGGACGAGCACCACCGTGGCGAGCGGGACGAGCACGAGCGGCAGCCACGCGGTCCGGCCCGCCAGCGCGAGGCCGAGGCCGCCGAGCGCCAGCCCCGCCACGAGCGCGCCGACGTTCTCGGCGGCGACGGTTCGCAGCCGGTCCGCGGCACCGCCGCTCGCGACGGCCAGGCGCGAGGCCGGCGCCCAGATGCCGCCGGGGAGATAGCGCAGCGCCTGCGTGCGGAACCACGTCGCCGCGTCCGGGCGGGTCCAGCGCCCGCTCATCAGCAGCGCCCAGCCCCGCGCCAGCAGGAGCCACCACCAGATGCCGCCCAGCACGGCGACGATCAGCAGGGGCCAGTCGAGCTCGCGCGACGGCGCGTCCTCGATCGCGCGCACCGCGACGAGGGCGACGATCGCGAGCGCCCCGACGAACCCGAGGAGCGCGCGCCGCGCGGATCAGGCGGCTGCGGCGCGCTCGCGCCACCAGGTCCTCAGGATCACGCGCGCGTAGCGAGCGCCGTAGAGGAGGTTGTGCCCCTTCTTGGACTCTGCCGGCGAAGCGCTTGCGCATCACGATCGGCCGCTCGGTGACGCGGTAGCCCGCGAAGATCGCGCCGATCAGGAGCTCCGACGTCTGGTACTGGACCTGGGTCTGCCGCACGCGCTCGGTGACCTCGGCGCGCAGCGCCCGGAAGCCGCTGGAGGTGTCGGTCACCCTGACGCCGGTGAGCAGCCGGACGAGGCGCGAATAGACGTGCACGCCGGCCTGGCGGAAGGCATCGTCGGTCTCGGTCGACCCGAGCACGCGCGAGCCGATCACGAAGTCGGCCTCGCCGTCGACGAGCGGTTGGAGCACGCGCTCCATCTCGGACGGGTTCCACTGCCCGTCGGCGTCGAGCGTGACGATGTACTCCGCGCCGAGCTCCTCGCGGGCGAGCTTGTAGCCGGCGCGCAGCGCCACGCCGTGGCCCGCGTTGGCGTCGAAGCGATGCACGTGCACTCCCGCGGCGCGTGCGACGTCGGCGGTGCGGTCCGTCGACCCGTCGTCGACGACGATCGTCTCGACGGGCAGGCCACACGCGGTCGCCGGGATCTCGGCGAGCACGCCGGGCAGCGACTGTTCCTCGTCGAGCGCGGCGATGACGACGGCGACGGGCGGCACGGCGGTCATCGTAGGTTCCGCCCGTCCCCGCAGGCGCGACTCCCGCGCGCGAACGTCCCGGATGCCCCCCTATAGCCGGGCATCCGGGACGTTCGCGGCGTGAGGGCGGCTGGGTCGGGTACAGGAGATCCGGATTGAACGTTGAACCCCCGCAGCACCGAGTGGATCCTGCGGTCGACCTGTTAGGAGGGTCATGACTCTGTACCTACGCCGGATTAGACCCGCCCAAGCCGTGCTCGTCCTCGGGCTGCTGCTCGCGCTGGCATTCCCCACCGCCGCCCTCGCCGACCCGCCCGAGGTCACCACCGGGCGCGCCTCGGCCGTGGGCCAGAACGTGGCCACGCTTCATGGTCGCGTCAACCCCAAGCAGAACAACACGACGGCCTTCTTCCAGTACGGCACGTCGAGGATCTACGGGACCAGCACCCCCCCGACCGGTGTCGGCAGCGGGGGCGGCAACGTCGCCGTCTCGGCCCCGATCGGCGGTCTCGCCCCGAACACGACCTACCACTACCGCCTGGTGGCCCAGTACGGACCGTCCAACAAGCTGGTGTTCGGCAAGAACCGGACGTTCAAGACCGACAAGCAGCCGCTCGGCCTCACCCTGACCGCGACGCCGCAGCGGGTCCGTTCCGGTGGTTCGACGACCCTGTCGGGCAATCTCTCCGGCTCCGACGCGCCGGGCAAGGAGGTCCGCCTGCAGGCGAACCCGTTCCCGTTCAGCGGCTTCGCGGACGTGGGCAACGCGCAGGTGGTCGACGCCAACGGCAACTTCGCGTTCCCGATCCTCGACGTGATCTACAACACGCAGTTCCGCGTCTACGTCGTCGACCGGCCGCAGATCGGCAGCCCGATCGTCGACGTCAACGTCCCCATCCAGGTGCGCCTGAAGGTGGGCAAGCGGGTGCGCAAGGGCAAGCTGCGCTTCCGCGGACGCATCTCGCCCGTCAACGAGAACGCGGCGGTGGAGATCCAGCGCCGGTTCCACGGGGTGTGGGTGACCGTCGCGCGCACGCACACCACCGACAGCGGTGCCGGATCGTCCTTTTATCGCAAGAAGGTCAGGGTGCGCCGGAGCGGTCGCTACCGCGCTCTCGTCACACCCGACGCGCGCTACATCTCCAACGTCAGCCGCACCCACCGCGTCAAGGTGGTGCGCGGCCGGCGATAGCCGGGGTATAGGGTCGCGCCCGTGGCATACCTGGTCACGGGCGCGACAGGCTTCATCGGCCGCTTCCTGGTGCAGCGGCTGCTGTCCGACCGCCGCGGGGACATACACATCCTCGTGCGCGAGGGATCCGAGGCCAAGGCCAAGCGGCTCGGGCGCTCCAAGCGCCTGAAGCCCGTGCGCGGCGACCTCGCTGAGCCCGGGCTCGGCATCGACAAGCGCTGGATCGCCGAGCACAAGGGCTCGATCGAGCACATGTTCCACCTCGCCGCGATCTACGACATGACCGCCGACGAGGAGCGCAACGAGCGCCTCAACAACGGCGGGACGCGACACGCGGTCGAGGTCGCCAACGCGCTCGCCGTCGGCCACCTGCACCACACGTCGTCGGTGGCCGCGGCTGGGCTCTACCGGGGCAAGTTCACCGAGGACATGTTCGACGAGGGCCAGGACCTCGATCATCCCTATCACCGGACGAAGTTCGAGTCCGAGCGAATCGCGCGCGAGCAGTCCGAGGTCCCGTGGCGCGTCTATCGCCCGGCGATGGTCCTCGGGCACTCGCAAACCGGCGAGATGGACAAGATCGACGGCCCGTACTACCTGTTCAAGGCGATCAAGCTGTCAGCCAGGCTGCCGCAGCTCGTCCCGCTGCTGGGGCCGCGGCTGGGCAGGACCAACGTCGTCCCGGTCGACTTCGTCGCCGACGCGATGGCCCACATCGCCCACCAGCCGGGCCTCGACGGCAGGGCGTTCCACCTCGTCAGCCCCGAGCCCCAGCCCACGCTCGACGTCCTCAACACCTTCGCCGCGATCGCCGGCGCGCCGCGGATGCAGCCCGTGCTCCCGCGGTTCGCCCTGCAGGCGGCGCTGCGCGTGCCCGGGACCGCGCGCATGCTCGAGGAGATCGGGATCCCCGCGGGTGTCCTCGACTACGCCGACTTCACGGCCACGTTCGACACGAGGCGCACGCGCGAGGCGCTCGCGGGCTCGGGCATCGCCGTCCCCCCGCTGAAGTCCTACGCCCCGGTGCTGTGGAGGTACTGGGAGGAGCACCTGGCGCAGTGACGCGCCGAGCCTTCAACGGGGCGGCGCTGGCCGTCGTCGCGCTCACGGCCGTGGCCACGGCGTCGGCGCAGGGTCCGACCGGCCCGAGCGGGCCGAGTGGGACCGTCGGGCCGTCGGGACCGGGGCCGTCCGGATTCCAGCCGCCCCCCTCACCCAGCCCGATCAGGGTCAGCTCAGACGCTTCGACCCACGAGATCCGCATCGCCGGCCACAGCACGGTCGACAACGTCCTGATCAGCGAGCCCACGACGTCGCCGGCCGGAGACCGCAGCTTCACGATCACCGCTACCGCCGGAGCCACCCTCGCCGGCGGCAACCGCTGCACCGTGTCCAGCGGCCGGGCGCGCTGCAACGACAACGCCTCGCAGGGCGAGGCGAACACGTTCAGGCTGGTCGCGACACTCGGCGCGCACAACGACTCATTGGTCAATCGCGGCCAGGTCGGCGGGACCTTCGACGGCGAGGACGGCAACGACACCCTCAGTATGGAGCCCGTCGCGACGGTGACCACGACGCTTCGGGGCGGGGCCGGCAACGACGAGTTCCTCATCGGCGCATCGCTCGGGCCCGACACGGTGATCGACAGCGCGGGAAGCGCCGACTTCGTCGACTACGTTGCCCGCACGGGGACGGGGGTCACCGTCGACGTCGACGGCACTCCCGACGACGGGGCGACGGGCGAGGGGGACAACGTCCCGCCGGAGGTGGAGGCAGTGGGGGGAACCGTTGCCGCGGACGTGCTGACGGCGCCGGTGGTGGACGGGGACCTCGGCGCCGACACGCTGAACGCCACGACGGTCTTGTACGGCCTGCCGAAAGTACGCCCGCTCGGGAGCGCCCGGCGAACCACCGGCGTCACCGTCGACCTCGCGCAGGACACCACGAGCGACGGCGACCTGCTCATCGGTGTCGTCAACGTGGTCGGGACCAGTGAGCCCGACACCATACGGGGCGACGACGCCGACAACCGCCTGTTCACGGGCGGATCCTCACAGGCGGCGACCGTTCCCGACGTCATCGAGGCGCGCGGCGGGAACGACAGCGTCAATGCCTTCCCGGGGATCGTCGTCGGATCGAGACAGATGGGCCTCGAGAGCGGCGGCGCCGCAATTATCGACGGAGGTGCCGGGAACGACGTGGTCGCCGCGCCCAACAACAAGCACCATGACTTGGAGAACCGCGTCGTCGGCGGGCCGGGGAACGACACACTCATCGGCAGCCAGGGCCGCGACGTGCTCGTGGCCGGCGGCGACCCGAACAACGGCGGTTTCGCCGCCAACGACGTGCTCCGGGGAAACGAAGGCGTCGACACCGTCGACTACTCCGACGCGTCGGGGCCCGTCACCGCGGTCGTCGGCAGCGGCTTCACCGCGTCGCCGATCGGCTCCAACTCGCAGGGTGACACCACCATCGGGGTCGAGAACCTCCGTGGATCGCCCTTCGCCGACATCCTGACCGGCAGCACCCAGGCGAACTCGCTGTTCGGCGGGGCGGGCAACGACACGCTCAAGGGCGCCGCCGGTGCCGACCGGCTCGCCGGCGAGTCCGGTAGCGACACCGCCAGCTACGCCGGCGAGACCGTCGCGGTCCGCGCCGCGCTCGCGAACCCCGTGTTCGGCCTCGCGAACTCGCAGGGCGACACGATCGACGCCGATGTCGAAAACCTGCTCGGCGGAGGCGGAGCGGACATACTGGCCGGCAACGCCGGCGCCAACACGATCAGCGGGGGAGACGGTGGCGACCGAATCGACGGCGGGCGCGGCGACGACCGGCTCGACGGCGGCGGCGGGGCGGACCGGATCGGACCCTTCGCCAACAACGGGACGCCGACCTCGCCGAATCTGGTGCCGCGCGACGCGCCGACCGACGACGGCTTCGACCGGCTCACAGGCAGTTCGGGCGACGACGTCCTCGACACCCGCGACGGCCGCACGGATCCTGCCGTGGCCTGCGGAAGCGAGCGCGACTTCGCCGTCATCGACCTGTTCGACAAGACGTCAAATGCAGATTGCGAGACCCAGCAGCGCGCACAGGTCGACGTGCACCCGCTGCCGCGCGTCCGGGGCGTCCGCCGCCACGCACGCCGGCTCACGTTCCGGCTCATCTGCCCGCGCGTGAAGACGAAGCTGATCGGGCGAGCGTGCCGCGGGCGCGCGTCGGTTCGCCGCGGCGGGCGTATCGGCGCGGCGCGCTTCCGTGTGCGCCAAGGGCGTCAGCGGCGGGTCGTCGTGAAGCTCAAGCGGCGCGCCCGCCGGGGTGCGCGTCTCGTGCTCATCGAGCCGCAGCGCAACGACGGCCGCGTGCGGACCACCAGGGTGCGGATCTAGAACTGCGCTTCCGCGAAACGCTTCGACCTGCCGGGCTCGAAGCGCGTCCTGCTCCAGCGGTACGGCGTGACGTCGAAGGCCGAGGGGCAGCAGTTGGGGTCCCTCTTGGCGTAGTACGGCTGCTGGAGCCGGAAGCGGCGTGCGCTGTCGCGCTTGACCCTGACGCTGTAGCCGTCCTCGAGCAGCACCAGCGCGCGGCCGCTGAAGACGCCGAACTGCGTGGCGCGGGCGGTGCCGCCGCTGTCGACGGTGAACAGCGCGTCGCGGCGCCCGTCGCCGGTGACGTCGCGGCAGATGAACTGCGCGAAGCCCGCGGCGGTGCTGCCACCCACCCCCTCGACCGCCTGCTTGACGTTCTTGCGCTTGCAGGCGAACGGCTTGGCCGTCGCGTCGGCGGGGAGGAGCAGCGGCACGGTGAGCAGGATCAGGGCGGCGCGCTTCATGCGCTGAAGTCTGCCGCATCGCGCGCCGATCGCTAGGTGTAAGCCCCAGGCACATTGTTCGGGTGGACGCGCGTTCAGCGCTTGCCTGGCGATCGCCGCAGCCGTGTCCGACGGCGCCGGTGAGGGAGCGGGTGTCGGCGCTCCGGTGGTCGACCGTGGTGCCTATTACATCCAGTGGATGTAAAACAGACCAAGGCTCGGTCCTGACCGGCGCCGTTATCGCGCTGTCGGCTGCGGTCTGAGGACTGCAAAGCTGGCGAGCTGCGCGCGCCGCGGCCGACGCAGGCCGGGAACATCGTGCTGGGAACTACGGCTAGGCCGCGTCGGCCTCCGGGAGCGGCGGGGGCGTGACCGTCAGCTCCGTGGCGGGTCGAGCCGGGACCCGGCGTCGCTTCGGCGGGTCGGGCCTGTCCATGTGCGCGTTGACCCGGCGCTCCCAGAAGCCGACGAGCCCGATCCGCCACAGCCACCACGAGGTCCATCCCGGCACGACCGAGAAGTCCATGCGGCGCAGCGAGGAGAGACCGCGGCGGCCGAGGTACAGGGTGCGCAGGACGAGCGCCAGGCGCGGGTACTCCTTCTGCGGCTCCGTGCTGGCTCGCGCGCGCCGGAGCAGCCGCTTCCACAGCCAGCGCGGCGGCTTGCACAGCGTCAGCACGTAGAGCAGCAGGTTGCCCGCGCGCGGCGGGATCCACATGTACGAGCTCGAGATCTCCTCCAGGTCGATGCCCTCCGCCTCCATCGCCGCCGCGAGCTGCGTGTTGGGGATGACCTTGAGCGAGTAGATCAGCAGCGTGTAGGGCCGCGGCAGCTCGTAGAGCAGCTCCAGCGAGTCGACGACGTCCTCACGGGTCTCGATCGGGTTGTCGACGATGATGTCGTAGATCGGAGGCTGGTGGTACCTGGGCGCGAAGCTCGAGATCACCTCGGCCGCCGCCATGATCTTCTCGGGCGGGGACGGGCGCTTGTAGAACTCGAGGATGCGGCGGCTGCCGGTCTGGATGCCCATGCGCACCTGGCTCATGCCGGCCCAGGTGAGGATCTCGAACTTGTCGCGCTTGACGTAGTTGGGGATCACCCCGTAGACGCTGAACGGGATCCCCACCTCGTCGTGCCAGAGCTCGGCGAAGGCCGCGATCTCCCGGTACGGAATGGCCATGAAGCTGTCGTCGAGGAAGCGCACATGGCTGGTGTGGGGGAAGCGCCGCTTGACGCTGCGGATCTCCTCGATGATGTAGCGGGCGCTGGGGTGGCGGATCTTCTTGTACGCCTTGTCGTTGGCGATGAAGGCGGTGTTGCCGCAGTAGGTGCAGTGGAACGGGCAGCCGATCGACCACAGCGCCGTGTAGCCGATGCCGGCGTGATGGACGTAGTCGGCGAGTCCCATCTTCACGAAGCCGGCGCCGGGCTTGTAGATCGTCTCGCCGGGCGCGCCCCACAGCGCGAAGGGCAGCTCCTCCATGTCCTGCGACGACATCAGGGGCAGGAAGGCGTTGCGCTTGATCTCACCGGTGGCGCGGTCCTTGAACCAGAAGTTGCCCAGGTCGGCCGGATCGCGGTCGGCGTCGAGCCGCTCGAGCAGCTCGGCGTAGGCGAACTCGCCCTCGCCCGTGCAGATAGCGTCCACGTCGGCCGTGATCGCGTCCTCGGGATGGATGATCGGGTGGATGCCGCCCCACACGATGTAGGTGGACGGCGACAGCTCCCGGATGCGGCCGATCACCCGGTGGGTCAGCCGCGAGTAACCGCTCATCGAGGACAGGCCGACGAGGTCGGCGTCGGCCAGGCCGCGCGCGATCTCGTCGACCTGCTCGTCCGGCAGGTCGGTCGAGTCGCCCATGGTCCCGGCGATGGCGCCGCGGATCGACGCCCAGCGCGTGGTCGAGATGTAGTGCGTCGTCGTCTCGGGCCGCAGGCTCGCGGCCGTCGCGGCGAACTTGCGGAAGCCGCTGGCCGTGATGCCGTCCTCCAGTGAGGCCAGCTTGATCCGCATGGCCGCGATGCTAGAGCCGAACGGGTCCTGCCGGGGCAGGACCCGTTCGCCCGAAGCTCAGCTCCGCTTGTCCGCCAGCGATCGCAGGACCCCTGCGTTCGCGATGACCAGCACCAGCGACGCCCAGAACCCGAACCAGATCCCGTAGCCGCGGCCGATGTCGATGTCGGCATCGACCCCGCTCGGGAGCCCCGGAGCCGGGTCCACGAACATCCGGAACAGGATCAGCACGGCCGCGACGGCGCCGCCGACGGCGACCGCGGTCGGCAGCCAGCGCGGGAGCTCGCCCGAGGACAGCGGCCCGAGCCCGAGCGCGGCCGCGCCCGCGAGGATCGACGCGCCACCGACCACGAGCAGGACGATGTCGATGATCTCGAACGAGTCGAAGCCGCTGGCCGTGCCGCTGATCGAGCCGAACCCGCCCGCCTCGGCCTTGAGGCGGTAGTAGGGCAGGAACAGCGAGATCACCAGCAGCGCGCCCGCGCCGATCAGCAGGACCGCGACCACGTTCTTGGGCAGCGTCGTGTTCTCGATGCTGCGCACCCCGCCGCGCAGGTCGTTGAGCGCGAACGCCGCGGCGCCGGCCCAGATCACGAACCCGACGATGAACAGCATGAAGTTCATCCACGACAGGACCAGGGCGGCGACCGTCGCGGCCACGAGGCCCGCTGCCAGCGGCACCTTGTCGGTGCCCATGTAGAAGTGGCCCGACCCCGGGACGACCGCCGACAGGATCGTCGCCAGCTCGGGCGACTTGCCGCGCAGTACCTCCTGCGCCGCCTGCTTGGCCCCCGTCTGGGCGGTGGCGGGAGCCGTGGCCGTGGGTTCGGGCGTCGCCGGGGCGGTGCCGCCCGGGGGCGCCGCGCTCGTCGTCGGCGGGCCTGCCGAGGCCGCCGACGGTGCGGGCTCGGTTGCGACCTCCTCCGGCGTGGGCTCCGCCGGCCGGGGTGCGGCGGGCTCCGCCGCGGCCGGCTCGGACGCGGCGGCTCGGCCGCGACCGCGGGCGGCTCGGACGCCGCGCTCGGCGGCGGCGTGGACTCGCCGGTCGGAGGCGCCTGCTGGATCGACGACGGCGCGAAGACGCCGCTCTTCTCGACGTCCTCCGGAATCGCCGTGTCCGCGACGGGGTCCTGGGACACCTCGCCCTTGTCGGAGACGTGGTCGGTCCACTGCGTTCCGTCCCAGTAGCGGTACTCGTGCCGCCCGCGTGGGTCGGGCTTCCAGCCTGCCGGGATATCGCTCATGATCCTCGTTCGTTCGCGTTGTGTGCCTGGACTCCTTGGGCGCCCGGGCCGTATGACCGTGCGCGCGCGAGTCCGCGGCCGAATGACAGTGGTTGCGCGCCTTCCAGCGCTTCGTCGGCGTGGATCACGTGCATCACAGCATTGATCAGCGCCAGATGCGTGAACGCCTGGGGGAAGTTCCCGAGGTGGCGGCCCGACCGCGGGTCGATCTCCTCGGCGTAGAGGCCGAGCGCGGACGAGTAGGAGAGCAGCCGCTCGCACAGTTCGCGCGCCCGCACGACCTCGCCGATCTCGCACAGCGCCGAGACGAGCCAGAAGGAGCAGATCGTGAACGTGCCCTCCTCGCCGTGCAGCCCGTCGTCGGTCTCGTCGACGCGGTAGCGCACGACCATCCCGTCCTCGGTCAGCTCGTCGGCGATCGCGAGCACGGTCGCCCGCACGCGCTCGTCCGTCGGCGGCAGGAAGCGCACCAGCGGGATCAGCAGCACGGAGGCGTCGAGCGCCTTGGTGTCGTAGTGCTGGGTGAAGACGCCCCGCTCGTCGAGCGCGTTCTCGCAGATGTCGTTGTGGATCTCGTCGGCCGCCTTCTGCCATTCGGCGGCGACCTCCCACTCCTCGCGCAGTTCCGCGAGCCGGGCGCCGCGGTCCAGCGCGACCCAGCACATCAGCTTCGACGACGTGAAGTGCTTGGGGTCGCCGCGCACCTCCCAGATGCCGCGGTCGGGGTCGCGCCAGTTCTCCAGCGCGGTCTCGACCTGGTGCTTGAGGAGTGGCCACAGCCGCTCCGGCAGCGAATCGCGTGACTTGGTGTGCAGGTAGATCGAGTCCAGCACGGCGCCCCAGACGTCGTGCTGGTCCTGGTTGTAGGCGGCGTTGCCGACGCGCACCGGGCGCGCGTTCTCGTAGCCGGAGAGGTGGTCGAGCGTCGTCTCGGTCAGCTCGGCGCGCCCGTCGATCCCGTACATGATCTGCAGCCGGCCCTTCGCCTGCTCGGCGCAGTCGGCGACGAAATAGAAGAAGTCGTTGGCCTCCCAGTCGAAGCCGAGCGTGTACATGCCCCACAGCGCGAAGGTCGCGTCGCGCATCCACGTGTAGCGGTAGTCCCAGTTGCGCTCGCCCTGCGGCGTCTCGGGCAGCGAGGTCGTCGCGGCGGCGATGATCGCCCCGGTGGGCGCGTACGTCAGTCCTTTGAGCGTCAGTGCGGAGCGCTGCAGGTAGGTGCGCCACGGGTGGTCGGGGAACTGCCCGCGCGCGAGCCAGTGCTGCCAGTGATGCGCCGTCCAGGTCAGGCGGTCGTAGGCCTCGTCGTAGTCGCGCGGCGCGTCGTGCTCGCTCCAGGCCAGCGCGCAGAACAGCGTCTCGCCCTCCTTCATCATGTGGCGTGCGGTGGCCCGCGGGCCCTCGAGCCCGAGGTTGAGGTTGGTGACGAGGCGCAGGTCGATGTCCTCGTGGGCGATCTTGGCCTCGTGGTAGCCCTCGGCCGCGTACTCCCAGCGCCCGCGCACGCGCCCGTAGTCGAACGCCGGCTCGCAGTCGAGCGTGATCTGCACCTCGCCGTTGACGCAGCGCGCCATCCGCAGCAGGACGTGGTCGGCGTCGTAGTCGGTGGGTGTGCGCCGGTGGGTCCCCGAGCGGTCGCGCTCGTGATGCCAGGGTCCGATCAGCAGGCAGTCGCGCACGATCACCCACCCGCCGGGCGAGTCCCAGCTCGTCTCCAGCACCATCGTGCCGGGCAGATAACGCTGCGCGGCGGGGACGCGCACGTCGGCCGGGCCGATGCGGAACAGGCCCGCGTCACGGTCGAGGATCGCGCCGAAGACACTCGGCGAATCCATCCGCGGCAGGCACATCCACTCGACGTTGCCGCTCGGCGCGACCAGCGCGCACGTCTCGCAGTCCGACAGGAAGGCGTAGTCCGCGATCGGGGGGAACGGGCTGCGCTGGCGGTCCTGGGCGGCGGCGAGTTGACGGATCCGGGCAGGTTACGGGGAGCGGAGGTCGATCACCAGCGCCCTCACGATGCCACGAGCTCGTCGAGCACCGCTCGGATCGTCAGCTCGGTGAAGTGGCGGGGGTCCCAGCCGCGCTCGACGACCAGGTGGTCCCAGACGGACGTGTGCACGCTCGCGTACAGCCAGTCCGTTGCCGCGTCGAGCTCCCATCCCTCGGCGAGGTCGACCTTGCGCAGCCGCCCGCGTAGCCCATCGCGAAGCGCGTCCATCCGGTCGTGCCAGGCGGCGCCGCCCTCCGCGCCGGTCAAAGCCGCCGCGTACAGAGCGCGGGCGACCGGGAGGATCTCGGGGACGTAGGCGAGCCAGGCGCGCAGGAACGCCTCGAGCGCGGGACGGGGCTCGAGCCGGGCGGTCTCGTCCAGGGCGCGCAGAAAGCCCGAGCGTTCGTCGTGGTGACGCGCCATCGCGGTGAAGAGGCCGGCGCGGTTGGAGAAGTGGACGTAGACCATCTGCCGCGACACGCCGGCGTCGCGCGCCACGTCGACCATCGTCAGGGCCTCCGCGCCATCCCGGCGCACCAGCTCCCACGCGGAGTCGAGGACCCTCTCTCGGCTACTTGACACGTGTAAAGCTCCTGCGGTAACTTGACACGTGTCAAGTCTATTCGCAGGGAGCTCGCAATGACGGTGCACGAACTGGTACTCGCGACGGCGGAGGAGACCCAGCCCCGCCCGGCGCTGATCGACGGTGGCGACGGCCGGGAGATCGCATATCCGGAGCTGGCGATCCGCATCCGCTCGGTCGCCGCGACCCTGCACAGCCGCGGCGTCGGGCCCGGCGACGTGGTGGCGCTGTGGGCGCCCAACGTGCCGGCCTGGGCCGGCGTCGCGTTCGGGACGATGGCCACCGGCGCTGCCGTCAGCCCGATCGGCCCGTTGGCCACGCCGCGAGAGGTCGCCGCGGCGGTCGCGACAGCCGGCGCGCGGCTCGTGCTGACCGCCCCCGCGTTCGCCGACGTCGCTCGATCCGCGCTGGTCGCCTGCGACGCCGAGGTCATCCCCATGACGCCCGAGCTCCTCGCGCAGCCACCGCTCGAGCGGTTGGCAGGGGATCGCGACGCGCCGGCGCTGCTGCCGTTCTCCAGCGGCACGACGGGCCCGCCCAAGGCGGTCGTCCTGACGCACGGCAACCTGCTCGCCGCGTCGGGGCAGCTGCGCGCGCTCATGGGCCTGACCTCCGACGACGTGATCCTGGCGGCGGCGCCGTTCGCTCACGTCATGGGATCGGTGGCGAACCTCCTGGCGCCGCTGGGCGCCGGCGCCACGGTCGTCACCCTCCCGCGCTTCGACCTGGAGGCGTTCCTGGCGCTGATCGAGCGCCATCGGGTCACGGTGACCGCGGTTCCGCCGCCGCTGATCGGCGCCCTCGCACACGATCCGCGCGTCGACCGCTTCGACCTGTCCTCGCTGGCGGTCGTCGCGGCGGGTGGCGCGCCGCTCGCTCCGGCCGTGCAGCGCGCCTTCCAGCGCCGCCTGCCGCACGTGACCATCGGGCAGGGGTATGGCATGACCGAGACCTGTGCCGTGATCGCCGGCCTGGATCGCGCGGGGGGCACGCGGCCGGGGACGGTCGGCCGGCCTGCACCCGATACCGAGGTGCGGATCGCCGACGGAGAGCTGCACGTGCGGGGACCGCAGGTCATGACCGGGTATCTGGGCGAGCCGGAGCGCACGAGCGAGATCCTCGACACCGACGGGTGGCTGCGGACCGGCGACCTCGCCGAACTCGAGCCCGACGGCGCCCTTCGCATCGTGGGCCGAGCGAAGGAGCTGATCAAGGTCAACGGCTACCAGGTCTCGCCGGCGGAGCTCGAATCGGTGCTGCTCGAGCACCCCGCCGTCCTCGACGCCGCCGTCTGCGGCGTGCCCGACGAGAGGCGCGGGGAGGCGGTCGTCGCGATGGTCGTGCCGGGCGGAGACCTCGATACGGGCGAGCTGTCGCAGTGGTTCTCCGAACGCGTCGCGCCCTACAAGCGCCTCAGCGCCGTGCACCTGACCGAGACGCTCCCGCGCAATCCGGCCGGCAAGCTGCTGCGCCGGGAGCTGGTCCCGATGTAGCCTGCGCCGCCGCTCCATGGCAGCGCCCGGCGACTACCCGCACCTGCTCGACATCCCCACGCGCTGGAAGGACAACGACGTGTACGGGCACGTCAACAACGTCGAGTACTACTCGTACTTCGACACCGTCATCAACGCGTACCTGATCACTCAGGGTGGGCTCGACATCCACCGCGGCGACGTGATCGGGCTGTGCGTCGAGTCGCACTGCTCCTACGCGGCGTCGCTGACCTTCCCGGAGACGGTGCGGGCTGGCCTGCGCGTCTCGAAGCTCGGGACGTCCTCGGTGCGATACGAGATCGGCCTGTTCGGGGCGGGCTCCGACGAGCCGGCCGCCGAGGGGTGGTTCGTGCACGTCTTCGTCGACCGCGAGAGCCGCCGGCCGCAGCCGATCCCGGACGGCATCCGCGGCGCGCTCGAGCGGCTCGCGGACTGAGCCTGCCCCGGTAGCCTCCGCGTCGATGCGGAGGCTCGTGGGGGCGATGGTGGTGCTGGCGTGCGCGCTGCCGGCGACGGCGTGGGCGGAGAGCGCGGTGCCGGCCGTGCCGTGGGGCAACGACTTCGGCTGCGTGCCGAGCGCGGCGCACCCGCGACCGGTCGTGCTGCTGCACGGCCTCGGCGCGCGGGCGCAGGACAACTGGCGCTACATCGGGCCGCGGCTGAAGACGGCCGGCCACTGCGTCTTCGCGGTCTCCTACGGGATGGACCCGCGCACGCGCGCGTGGCCGTACCGGCCGGGCGGCACGCTCCCCGCGGAGCGCTCCGCGCCTGAGATCGGCGCGTTCGTCGACCGCGTCCTGAAGGCGACCGGCGCCGAGCGGGTCGATCTCGTCGGGCACTCCGAGGGCACCGTCACGCCGCGCTGGTACCTCGAGCGCCTCGGCGGCGCCGTGCACGTCAAGCGCTACGTCGCGCTGACACCGCTGTGGCGCGGTACGAACGTCGCCCAGGCGGCGACGCTGCGTGATCTCGGCGGGCCGCGCTCGGCCTTCTTCATGAACGCCTTCGCGAGCTTCTGCGGCTTCTGCCCGCAGGCGATCCGCGGTTCTGACTACCTCGACGACCTCAACGCCGACGGCGAGGCGATCCCCGGTATCGAGCACACGAACATCGTCACCCGCAACGACGAGCTCGTCCGGCCGCCGGCGAGCGGCATCATGCGCGACGGCGGGACCAACATCGTGCTCCAGGACGTCTGCCCGCGCGACCAGGCGGAGCACGCCGCCGTCGCGTTCGACGCGAACGTCATGCGGATGATCCTCAACGCGCTCGACCCCGAGCAGGCGAAGCGCGTCAGCTGCGCAGCACCACCCCGGGGTTGAGGATGCCGTCCGGGTCGAGCGCGCGCTTGATCGCGCGCATCGCGGCGTGGGCCTCGGCGCCGACCCCGCGCTCGAGCCAGGCCGCCTTGGCGACCCCGATGCCGTGCTCGGCGGAGATGGTGCCGCCCAGTTCGAGCACGAGCCCGAGCACGGCGTCGGCGTCGGGTGCGTCGCCGACCAGGTTGACGTGGATGTTGCCGTCACCGAGATGACCGAACAGATACGGCGTTGACCCGCCGCACACCGAGGGCACGGCGGAGAGGAACTCGGCCAGGCGCGCCAACGGCACGCCGACGTCGAGCTTGACCGGCACGCCCAGCGACCGGACGTACTCCGGGATGCCCTCGCGCAACGCCCACAGCCGCTCGCGCGACGCGGTGTCGTCGGCGATCGCGACCTCGCGGTCGCCGAGCCGCTCGGCCATCTCCTCCGTCGGGTCGTGGTCGGCCGCGAACTCGGCGATCAGGTACAGCGGCGCGGCCAGGTCCGGGACGCACTCACGGGTGAAGAAGTCGCACGCCTCCAGCGCGGGGGACCGCAGCCGGGCCAGCACCTGCGCCGCCTCGGTGCCGTCGGCGACACCGATCAGCGCGGCCACGCGGTGCCCCAGGCGCGGGACCGTCGCCCAGCGCACGCGCGTGATCACGCCCAGCGTCCCCTCGGAGCCGACGAGCAGTGACGCCAGGTCGTAGCCGGCGTTGTCCTTGAGCAGCCCGGCGAGCGACGACACGACCGACCCGTCGGCGAGGACGGCCTCGAGTCCGGCGACGCGCGAGCGCGCGGTCCCGTGGCGCAGCGCGCGGGCGCCGCCGGCATCGCAGGCCACGATCCCGCCGATCGTCGCGGAGTCGCGCGCGCCGAAGTCGAGCCCGGGGTCGGGTACGGCGTCCCGCAGCGCCGCGAGCGTGGTGCCCGCGCCGACCGTGATCTGGTTCAGCGCGCCGTCATGCGGCCCCAGGTCGGTGAGGCGCGCCAGCGAGAGCAGCACGGCGTCGCGCGGCACCGCGCCGCCGACGAGCCCGGTGTTGCCGCCCTGGGGGACGATCGCCGCGCCCTCGGCCGCGCACGCGCGCACGACGTCCGCCACCTCCGCAACCGACCCCGGCCGCACGACCACGCGCGCCCGCCCCGACCACCGCCCGGTCCAGTCGGTCTCGTAGCTCGCGGTCAGCTCGGGATCGGAGAACGCGTGACGCTCCCCGACGACCTCGGCGAGCGCGCGCTGCAGATCCACCGTCCTTACGCTACCCAGACGTGGTCACCGAGACCGTCTTCACCCTCGAGGCAACGCCGGTCAAGTTCGGGGCGGGCGCGGTCGAGGACGCGGGCTGGGAGCTGCGGCGGCTGGGCGTCGCCCGCGCGCTGCTCGTCACCGACCCGCAGGTCGCTGCGCTCGGGATCGCCGAGCGCGTGCAGGGCCTGATCGAGCGCGAGGGGATCGACGTCGTCCTCTACGACCGCAGCCGCGTCGAGCCGACGCTCGACTCGCTCCAGGACGCGGCCGACTTCGCGCGCGAGCACGAGGTCGACGGGTTCGTGTCCGTGGGCGGCGGCTCGAGCATCGACACGGCCAAGGTCGCCAACCTCGTCACCACCCACCCGGCGCCGCTCATGGACTACGTCAACGCGCCGGTCGGCCAGGGCCGCAAGCCGCCCGGGCCGCTCCGGCCGCACCTCGCCGTCCCGACGACCAGCGGGAGCGGATCCGAGGCCACGACGGTCGCCGTCCTCGACATCCCCGCGCTCAAGGTCAAGTCGGGCATCAGCCACCGCTACCTGCGCGCCTCGCAGGCGATCGTCGACCCCGAGCTGACGCGGACGCTGGCGCCGGAGGTCACGAGCAGCTGCGGCCTCGACGTCGTCTGCCACGCCGCCGAGTCGTTTCTGTCGAGGCCGTTCGACGCCCGCGAGCGACCGGCGTCGCCCGACGACCGCCCGCCCTACCAGGGCTCCAACCCGGTCGCCGACGTGTGGTCGGCCAAGGCGCTCGAGACCGGCGGCCGCCACCTGCGCGCGGCGGTCGCGGGGGACGTCGGCGCGCGGGGCGAGATGATGCTCGCGGCGACGATGGCCGGCATCGGCTTCGGCTCCGCGGGCGTCCACATCCCGCATGCGTGCGCGTATCCGATCGCCGGTCTCAAGCACGTCTACCGGGCGCCCGGCTACCCAGACGACCACCCGTTCGTCCCCCACGGCCACAGCGTGATCGTCACCGCCCCCGCCGCGTTCCGGTTCACCTACGAGGCGATGCCCGAGCGCCATCACCACGTCGCCGAGCTGCTCACCGGCGAGCCGCAGACCGGGCCCGACGCGCTGCCGCAGGCCCTCGCGCAGCTGATGCGCGACGTGGGGGCGCCGGCGAGCCTGTCCGAGCTCGGCTACGGCGAGGACGACATCGACGCGATCGTCGACGGCGCGCTCAAGCAGCAGCGGCTGCTGGCGATCGCGCCGCGCGCGCCGAGCGCCGACGACCTGCGCCACATCGTCACGGCGTCGCTGTAAGGATTGACCGCGATGCAGCCCGCGGACTACGTGATCGTCGGGGCCGGCTCCGCCGGCTGCGTGATGGCCGCGCGGCTGTCGGAGAACCGCGACGTGCGCGTCGTCCTGCTCGAGGCCGGCGGCAAGGACCGCAGCCCCAACATCAAGATCCCCGCGGCGTTCCCCGAGCAGTTCCACACGCCGCTCGACTGGGACTACTACACCGAGCCCGAGCCGCACGTCAACGACCGCCGGCTGTACCTGCCGCGCGGCCGCTCGCTCGGCGGGTCGAGCTCGATGAACGCCATGCTCTACGTGCGCGGGCGGCCGCTGGACTACGACCTCTGGGGCCACGGCTGGGAGTGGGAGAACGTGCGCCGGTACTTCCTCAAGGCCGAGGACGACCGGCGCGGCGCGTCCGAGCACCACGGCATCGGCGGCCCGTGCCGGATCGAGGAGGAGCGCGACCCGCGGCCGATCAACGCCGACATCATCCGGGCCTGCAACGCGGCCGGGATCCCTGACGCGCGCGACTACAACAGCCCCGAGCAGGACGGCGTCTCGATGGTGCAGACGTTCCAGAAGCGCGGGCGCCGCTGGAGCTGCGCGGACGCGTACCTCAAGCCGGCGCTGGACCGGGAGAACCTCGAGGTCGTCACGCGCGCCCAGGTCCTCGGGCTCGAGCTCGACGGGACGCGCGTCACGGGCGTGCGCTTCCTGCGCCGCGGGCGCGAGCAGACCGTGCGCGCGTACCGCGAGGTGATCCTGTGCGCCGGAGCGTTCAACTCGCCGCAGATCCTGATGACCTCCGGCATCGGGCCCGCCGACCATCTGCGCGAGGTCGGCGTCGAGGTCGCGCACGACCTTCCCGGCGTCGGCCAGAACCTCCAGGACCACCCCTTCCTCACGATGATGTGGGAGACGTCCGACACCAACACGCTCTACGGCGCCGAGCACCCGAGGTACCTGGTCCCGTGGCTGCTGCGCCGCAAGGGGCCGCTGACGTCGACTGCCGCCGAGTGCATGGCCTTCGTGCGCACGCGCCCGGGACTGCCTGCGGCCGACATCCAGCTGCACATGGGGCCGCTGTACTTCGAGAGCCACGGCGCGGGGACCTACGACGGCCACTGCTACACGATCGCCCCGACCCTGCTCACGCCGAAGGCGCGCGGCTGGGTCAAGCTGGCGTCTCCAGACCCGCTGGCCAAGCCGAGCATCCTCACCAACGCCCTGGCCGAGGAGGAGGATGTGGCCTCGCTGGTCGAGGGCGTCAAGCTGGCGCAGCGGATCGCCGCGTCCGAGCCGCTGCGGTCCAAGACCGTCAAGGCGATCCTGCCCGACGCATCGGTCGTCGGCGACGACGACATCGTCGATCACCTGCGCGAGCGCCTCGAGCTGATCTACCACCCGGTCGGAACGTGCCGTATGGGGACCGACGAGGGGGCCGTCGTCGATCCCGAGCTGCGCGTGCACGGCATCGAACGGCTGCGCGTCGTGGACGCGTCGATCATGCCGCTGATCCCCGGCGGCAACACCAACGCGCCGACGATCATGCTTGCCGAGCGGGCCGCGGACCTCGTCAAGGGTCGGCTACCCGCGCTCGCGTGAACCTCGTAGAGCTTGACCGCCGGCACGTCTGGCACCCGTACGGGCCGATGCCGGCCACGCACACGCCGCTGCTGGTCGAGTCGGCGTCGGGGGTGCGGCTGCGGCTGGCGGACGGGCGCGAGCTGATCGACGGGATGGCGTCGTGGTGGTGCGCGATCCACGGCTACCGGCATCCGGTGCTCGACGCGGCCGTGGGCGACCAGCTCGGCCGCATGGCGCACGTGATGTTCGGCGGGCTCACGCACGAGCCCGCGGTGCGGCTTGCGACGCGGCTCGCGGAGCTGGCGCCGGACGGCCTCGAGCACGTCTTCTTCTGCGACAGCGGGTCGGTGGCGGTCGAGGTGGCGATGAAGATGTGCCGGCAGGCACGCCCGGGGAGGACGAGGTTCCTGACCGTGCGGGGCGGCTACCACGGCGACACGCTGTCGGCGATGAGCGTCTGCGATCCCGAGGGCGGGATGCACTCGCTGTTCGCGGGCTCGCTCGAGCGGCACGCCTTCGCCGACCGGCCGCCGGTGGAGATGGACGTGGGCTACGCGGCGCAACTGGAGTCCCTCGTCGGCGACGAGCTGTGCGGCGTCATCGTCGAGCCGGTCGTCCAGGGCGCGGGCGGGATGTGGTTCTACGACCCCGAGGTGCTGCGTGTCCTGCGCCGCCTGTGCGACGAGCACGGCCTCCTGCTGGTCTTCGACGAGATCGCCACGGGGTTCGGTCGTACCGGCGCGCTGTGGGGCGCCGACCATGCCGCGGTCGCGCCGGACATCATGTGCGTGGGGAAGGCCCTGACGGGCGGCTACATGACGCTGGCGGCGACGCTGTGCACGCCGGAGGTCGCCTCGTCGCTGGCCGGCGGCGCGCTGATGCACGGCCCCACCTTCATGGCCAACCCGCTCGCCTGCGCGGTGGCGAACGCCTCGCTCGACCTGCTCGACTGGGAGCGCGACGTGCCGCGCATCGAGGCGGGCCTGCGCGCCGGTCTCGACGGCGTCGCGGGCGCACGGGTCAAGGGCGCGATCGGCGTCGTCGAGCTCGACCACCCGGTCGACATGGTCGCGGCGACCGAGGCCGCCCTCGCCCACGGCGTCTGGCTGCGCCCGTTCCGCAACCTCGTCTACGCGATGCCGCCGTACGTGACCGACGACGCCGACCTCGCGCGCGTGTGTGAAGCGATGCGCGCCGCGGCCGCCGCCGGATGATCGTCGTCACCGGCACCGACACCGGCGTCGGCAAGACGGTCGTCTGCGCCGCCCTGTGCGCGATCACCGGAGCGCCCTACGTCAAGGTCGCCCAGACCGGCCCGGACGACGACGCCGCCGAGGTCGCCCGCCTCGCCGGCGTCGAGATCCACACGCTCGCCCGCTTCGCCGACCCGCTCGCACCGGCCTCCGCCGGCCCGGGGATCACCGCCACCGAGGCCACCACTTCACTGAAGGGCCCGTCCCTTTCGCGAAGCGCTTCACAAAAGGGACGGACCCTTCTGTGTATCGAGGGGGCTGGCGGGCTGCTGGTGCGGCTCGGCGGGGACGGGTCGACGCTGGCCGACGTGGCGCAGCTGCTCGATGCTCCGGTGCTCGTCGTCGTGCGCGCAGGGCTCGGGACGCTCAACCACACGGCGCTCACGCTCGAGGCGTTGCGGGCGCGCGGGCTGCGGTGCCCCGGCGTGGTGATCGGGTCGTGGCCGGTATCGGACCCGCCCACCCTGGCCGAAGCACGTAACCTGGACGATCTGCCGCTGTACGCTGGCGTGCCGCTGCTCGGACGGGTGCCCGAAGGCGCCGCGCGCCTCGAGCCTGAACAGTTTCGCGCCCAAGCTCCCACCTGGATCAACACGGAAGGACTGCTGTGACCGACATCCTCGAGATCGCCCGCGAGCAGGTCCTGCAACGGGGAGAGGGGCTGGGCGAGGAGCAGGTGCTCGAGGTGCTGCGCCTCCCGGACGAGCGGGTCCCGGAAGCGCTCGCGCTCGCGCACGAGGTGAGGATGCGCTGGTGCGGCGACGCCGTCGAGGTGGAGGGGATCGTCTCGATCAAGACCGGCGGCTGTCCGGAGGACTGCCACTTCTGCTCGCAGTCGGGCCGTTTCGAGACCCCGGTGCGCGCGGCGCGGCTTGACATTCCCGAGCTCGTCGAGGCCGCGAGGGAGACGGCGGACACGGGCGCGACCGAGTTCTGCATCGTCGCCGCCGTGCGCGGGCCGGACTCGCGGTTGATGGCGCAGGTCGCCGACGCCGTCCGGGCCATCCGGGACGCGGTGGAGATCAACGTCGCGTGCTCCCTCGGCATCCTCACGCCCGAGCAGGCCGACGAGCTCCAGGCCCTCGGCGTCCACCGCTACAACCACAACCTCGAGGCGGCACGCAGCCACTTCGGTCAGGTGGTCACCACCCACACCTGGGAGGAGCGGCGCGCGACGCTGGAGCTCGTGCGCGCGCGCGGGATGGAAGTGTGCTGCGGCTGCATCCTCGGCATGGGCGAGTCGCTCGAGCAGCGCGCCGAGCTCGCGGCGCAGCTCGCCGAGGTCGACCCCGACGAGGTCCCCATGAACTTCCTCGACCCGCGCCCCGGCACGCCGTTCGCCGACTACCCGACCGTGCCCGCGCTCGACGCTCTGCGAGCCATCGCCGCCTTCCGGCTCGCCATGCCGCGCACGGTGCTGCGCTTCGCCGGGGGCCGTGAGCTCACACTCGGCGACGCCGGCGCCCGCCAGGGGATGCTCGGTGGCATCAACGCGGTGATCGTCGGCAACTACCTGACCACACTTGGCCGCGACCCGCAGGAGGACCTCGACCTGCTCGCCGAGCTGGAGATGCCGGTCAAGGGATGAGCTTTTGCGACGGCTGCGGTCGTGACGCCGGCGAAGGTGACCACGCGCGCTGCCGCGCCCGCCGGGCCGCCACCGACCCTCCCCGCTTCTGTGCGAACTGCGGGCGCAAGCTCGTCGTCCAGGTCCTGCCCCGCGGCTACACCGCACGATGCGTGAAGTGCGGGCCCAGCTAGAGGCGCTGCGCGCGGCTGGGCTGCTGCGCGAGCTGCGCACGATCGACTCGGCCCCGGGGCCGCACGTGCGCCTCGACGGCCGCGACGTGCTGCTGCTGTGCTCCAACGACTATCTCGGCCTGGCCGGGGATCCGCGCGTGCGCGCGGCGGCGGCCGAGGCCGCGCAGCGCTGGGGCGCCGGCGCCGGCGCGTCGCGGCTCGTCAGCGGCGGGCTCACCCTGCACGACGCACTCGAGGAGGAGCTCGCCGACTATCTCGGGACCGAGGCGTGCCTGCTCGCCGGCTCGGGCTACCTGGCCAACCTCGCCGTCGTCACCGCGCTGACCGGCCCGGGCGACGTCATCTACTCAGACGCGCTCAACCACGCTTCGATCGTGGACGCGTGCAGGCTGTCTCGGGCGCGGACGGTCGTCTACGACCACCTCACGGTGCCGGATGCCCGCGGCGCGACGATCGTCACCGACGCGGTCTTCTCCATGGACGGCGACGTCGCGTCGCTCGCCGAACTCCACGCCACCGGCGCGCGGCTGATCGTCGACGTCGCCCACGCGACCGGCGTCACGTCACAGAAGGGACGCTTCACTTCACAAACGGGACGGACCCTTTTGTGCAACGTGGTCGTCGGGACGTTGTCGAAGGCGCTGGGCAGCTACGGCGCTTTCATCGGCTGCGACAGCGAGACGCGGGAGCTGCTGGTCAACCGGGCGCGGCCGATCATCTACTCGACCGCGTTGCCGCCGGCGGCGGTCGGCGCGGCGCGGGCGGCGCTGGAGATCCTGCGCACCGAGCCGCAGCGGATGGAGCGCCTGCACGCCAACGCGCGCACGCTGCGCGCCGCCGTCGGCGCGCCGGAGTCCGACATGCCGATCGTCCCCCTGATCGTCGGCGACCCGGACGCCGCGATGGCGCTCACCGCCCGCGCGCTCGAGCGGGGCGTCTTCGCCCAGGCCATCCGGCCCCCGACCGTCCCCGACGGGACGAGCCGGCTGCGCCTGGTGGCGCGCGCCGACCACGAGGAGGCCGAGCTGCGCGCGGCGGGTGCGATGCTGGCGGAGTGCCTCGGATCCATCGCCCCGAGCCGACCGTAGCCTTCGGCCGGCTCGACCGGCTGCGCCCCGGCTACGAGGCGGCGCGGGCGGCGGCGACCGCGCATGGCTTCGCGGTGCTCGAGCGCGAGCCCGGCGGCCACGCCGCCGCGTACAACCACGGCTCGCTCGTGATCGAGTGGGAGGGTGAGGGTGGCCTCGAGGGCGTGACGCGGCGCTTCGAGGCGGCCGCCGCCGCGATCGCGGAGGCGCTGCGATCGCTCGGCGTCGACGCGCGCGTGGGTCCGGTCGCAGACGAGTGGTGCCCCGGCGCTTACAGCGTCAACCTCGCGGGGCGCGCCAAGCTCGCCGGCCTCGCGCAGCGCGTCCAGGGCCGCCGCTACCTACTGGGCGCGAGCATGGTCGTGGAGGACCCCGAGCCGGTCAGAGCCGTGCTGACCGACGTCTACGCGGCGCTCGAGCTTCCGTTCGATCCCAACACCCTCGCGGTTCCCGGCCCGGGGCTCGACGCGATCGAGTCCGCGCTGCTAGACCACTCGCTGTGACCCCGCCGCTCGACCCGGAACCGCTGCGCCACATCCTCGACGGCGAGCACGCCGCGGTCCGCGACCGCATCCGCGCCCACCTCAGCCGGCCCGAGCTGCGGCCGGTGGCACCCGACCTGCCGCGCACCGAGTACCGCGAGCACGTCTACGCGCTCGCCCGGTCGCTGGCCGAGCAGGGCGAGACGGGTCTCGCCTACCCGCCCGAGTACGGGGGCGAGAGCGCGGTCGGCGCGTCGATCGCCGCCTTCGAGACGATGGCCTTCGGCGACCTCAGCCTGGTGGTCAAGTTCGGCGTCCAGTTCGGGCTCTTCGGCGGTGCCGTCCTGCACCTCGGGACCAAGAAGCACCACGACCGCTACCTGCGCGACATTGCCACGCTCGAGCTCCCGGGCTGCTTCGCGATGAGCGAGTCCTTCCACGGCTCCAACGTCCAGGACGTCCAGACCACCGCCACCTACGAGGACGGCGGCTTCACCATCCACACGCCCGACGAGCACGCGCGCAAGGACTACATCGGCAACGCCGCCTGCCACGGCCGCATGGCCGCCGTCTTCTGCCAGCTGCACGTCGGCGGCGAGCCGCGCGGCGTGCACTGCCTGCTCGTGCGCATCCGCGACGACGAGGGGCACCCGGTCGAGGGGGTCACGATCACCGACTGCGGCCACAAGCTCGGCCTCAACGGCGTCGACAACGGCCGCATCAGCTTCGATCGCGTGCGCGTCGAGCGCGACGCCCTGCTCGACCGCTACGCGACGGTCTCCGAGGAGGGCGTCTACCACAGCCCGATCGAGAACCCCAACAAGCGCTTCTTCACGATGCTGGGAACGCTGATCCAGGGGCGCGTGAGCGTGGGCGGCGCGGCCATCAGCGTGGCCAAGGTGGCATCCACGATCGCCATCCGCCACGCGCTCAAGCGCCGCCAGTTCGGGCCGCCCGACGCCGATCACGAGGCGCTGCTGCTCGACTACCGCACCCACCAGCGGCGCCTGCTGCCCGATCTCGCCACCACCTACGCGCTGCACTTCGCCCAGGCCGAGTCCGTCGCCACCACGCACCGAGCCTTCACGCAGCCCGACTTCCAGGACGAGGAGCGCCGCTTCCTGGAGACCCGTGCCGCCGCCATCAAGGCCACGGCCACCTGGCACGGCACTCACGTCGTCCAGGAGTGTCGGGAGGCGTGCGGCGGCCTGGGCTACCTGAGCGTCAACCGCTTCGCCGCGCTGAAGGCCGACTCCGACGTGTTCACCACCTTCGAGGGCGACAACGTCGTCCTGCGCCAGCTCGTGGCCAAGAACCTGCTCACCGACTTCCGCGACGAGCTCGGCGAGCTCGACCCGCTCGGCACCGTCGCCTTCTACGCCGGCCAGATCTTCGAGCAGCTCGCCGAGCGCACGGCCGCGCGCGAGCTCGTCGGCCGGCTCGCCGACGACCTGCTCCCGTTCCGCGGCGACGAGCCCGACCTGCTCGACCGCGAGCACCAGCTGCACCTGTTCGAGTGGCGCGAGGACCACATGCGCGCCGCTGCGGCGCGGCGGCTGCAGCGTGGCATGCGTGACGACGGCGACCCCTTCCGCACCCTGATCGACACGCAGGACCACATCGTCGAGGTGGCGCGCGTCCACACCGAGAAGATCGTGCTCGAGAGCTTCGCCCGCGCGGTCGAGGCGTGTGAGGACACGACCACCCGGGAGGTGCTCGACCAGCTCTGCAGCCTGTACGCGCTGTGGCACGTGGAACGCGACCGCGGCTGGTTCCAGGAGCACGGCCGGCTCTCGTCGACGGCTTCCAAGGCCGTCCTGAAAACCGTCAACCACCTGTGCGAGCAGCTGCGCCCCAACGCGGCCGCGCTGGTGGACGCGTTCGGAGTCCCGGAGGCCCAGCTGCCGGTCCCGGCGAACTCCGAGGTGGCGCTGGCGCAGTGAGTACCGTTAACCGGACCATGGGTCTGACATCACCGGTCCAGGCCGCTGCTCGCAGCGTCGGCGCGGCGGTCGATCGGCTCGACCGCATCCTCTGCTCGCTGGAGACGCTCGGCGGCTCCATCGCCTCCATCGAGCGCGACATGCGCCTGATGCGCAAGGACATCCAGGCGGCCGTCGCGGGGATCCACGATCTGCGCTCCGACGTGCGCGGGCTCGATGGCCACATCGACGGGATCCGCGGCGCGACCGAGCGGCTCGAGGAGGAGGTCAAACGCCTCGACGCGCTGCTCCCCCGGATCACGCGCCGGGCGCGCGCCGCGGCCAAAGCCGACGCCGAAGCCGCGTAGTGCGCCGTCGCAATCTCGTCGCCGCCGCGGGTCTGGCCGGCGCGGGTGTCGGCTCAGCGCTGCTCGCCGACCGCCTCGACCGCCGCCGCATCGCCGCCGACCCGCTGTGGGAGAAGCTGCAGGCGCCACCGCGCGGCGAGCAGAAGACCGTCGAGGGGGCCGGTGGCACCTCGCTCAATGTCGAGCTCTACGGCCCCGAGGACGCGCCGGCGATCGTGCTCGTCCACGGCTGGGTGTGCGCGCTGCGCTTCTGGCGCGCCCAGGTCCACGACCTGATGGCCGACCACCGCGTGATCGCCTACGACCTGCGCGGCCACGGCGACAGCGGCGCACCCGCGGACGGCGACTGGTCGATCGATACCTTCGGCGACGATCTCGAGGCGGTGCTCGGCGCCTGCCTCGGTGACCGCCCCGCCGTGATCGCCGGCCACTCGCTGGGGGCGATGACGGTCGCGGCCTGGGCGGGCCGGCACGACGTCACCCGCCGCGCGTCCGCCGTGGCCATGATCAACACCGGCCTCGGCGACCTGATCACGGAGGCGCTCGTGGTGCGCACGCCCGCGGGCTTAGGGTCGGCGCGGCAGATGCTCGGCGGGCTGATCCTGGGCGCGGCGGCGCCGCTGCCGCCGAAACCCAGCCCGATCAGTCACCGCGCCGTCCGTGCCATCGCGCTCACGCACGACGCCAGCCCGGCCGCCGTGCGCTTCTCCGAGGAGCTCGTGCTCGGCTGCCACGCGCGCGTCCGCGCGGCCTGCGGGCGCGAGCTTGCACGCCTGGACCTGCTCGACCGCGTCGAGCACCTCACCGTGCCCACCCTCGTCATCTACGGCGACCGCGACCTGCTCACGCCCAAGGCGCACGCGCAGCGTCTCGCCGAGGCGCTGCCCGACTGCGCCGGCACGGTCGAGCTGCGCGACTGCGGCCACATGGGCCCGCTCGAGCGCCCCGACGAGGTCACCGGCGCGCTCCGAAAGCTCGCCCTGAGTCGCGAAGCGCTCGATATTTCGAGCGCTTAGCGACTCACGCGCGCTATTTGAGCTCGGCCGAGGTCTTCTTCAGCAGCAGCCGGGCGATGATCAGCAGCTGGATCTGCTGGGTGCCCTCGAAGATGTCGAGGATCTTCGCGTCGCGCGCCCACTTCTCCAGCAGCTCGGTCTCGCCGATCCCGGCGGCGCCGCACAGCGCGACGCAGCGCAGGCAGATGTCGGTGCCGACCCGGCCGGCCTTCGCCTTGGCCATCGAGGCCTGCAGCGAGTTGGGCTGCTTGTTGTCGGCCATCCAGCACGCCTGCATCGTGAGCAGCCGCGCGGCCTCGTAGTCGGCCTCCATGTCGAGCAGCTCCGCGGCGGCCGCCGACTGCGCGTACGCGGGGGCGTCGGGGTCGAGCTCGACGCCGGCCTCGCGCAGCGCCTCGCGCGTGTGCTCGAGCGCGGCGCGGGTGACGCCGACCGCCATGGCGGCGACCAGCGGGCGCGTGTTGTCGAACGTCTGCATGACGCCGGCGAAACCGCCCTTGGGCTTGATCTCGGGATCGCCGAGCAGCGCCTCCTTGGGCACGCGGCAGTCCTCGAGCGAGAACGCGGCGGTGTCGGAGGCGCGGATGCCGAGCTTGTCCTCGACCCGGATCAGCTTCATGCCCTGGGTTCGAGCGCTCGACCACGAACGACTTGATCGCGGCGCGGCCCTGGTCGCGGTCGAGCGTCGCCCACACCACGACGAGGTCGGCGCGCTCGCCGGACGTGACGTAGATCTTCTCGCCGTTGAGCACGTACTCGTCGCCCTCGAGCACGGCGGTGGTGCGGATGGCGGCCGAGTCCGAGCCCGCCTCGGGCTCCGTGATCGCCATCGCCGCCCACTTGTCGCCGTAGAGCCGCATCTGCTCGTCGTCGGCGACGGCGGCGATCGCCGAGTTGCCCAGGCCCTGGCCGGGCATCGACAGCAGCAGGCCGACGTCGCCCCAGCACAGCTCCATGATCGAGAGCGCGGTCGCGATGTTCGCCTCCGTTGCGGGTGCCGTCCGGCGGCGTCCCGTTGGACTCCGCCTCGCCGCGACCGGCCGCCGCGCCGGCACCGCCGGTGCCGCCGCCGTCGTCCATGCCCTTGATCAGGGCGGCGAGCATGTCGAGCTCCTTGGGATAGGTGTGCTCCTCGCGGTCGTACTTGCGCGAGACGGGGCGGAAGACGTTGACCGCGACCTGGTGGGCCTGGTCGACGAGCGGGACGAACTTCTTCGGGATCTCGAGGTTGATGCTCATACGAGAAGTGCTCCCTCCATGACCCCGGCGGCCCGCAGGTCGCGGTACCAGCGTTCGACGGGGTACTCCTTGACGTAGCCGTGGCCGCCCAGCAGCTGGACGCCCTGGGAGCCGATCGTCGCGCCCTTGGTCGCGCACAGCCGGCGCGCGACGGCGGCCTCCCGGGCGAACGGCTTGCCCTGGTCGGCGAGCGCGGCGGCGCGCCAGGTGGCCAGGCGCATCCCCTCGAGCTCGATCGCGATGTCGGACACCGCGAAGGCGACGGCCTGGCGGTGGCTGATCGGCTCGCCGAACGCCTTGCGCTCGTTGACGTACGGGACGACGTGGTCGAGCACGGCCTGCGCCGTCCCGACGGCGATCGCGCACCAGGCGAGCCGCGCGCGGTGCACGCACTCCGAGTACACGGCCGGGTCGCCGTCGCCGAGAGCGCGGTGCCGGGCAGCGTGACGCCGTCGAGCGTCAGCGTCGCGGTCGCCGCCGCGCGGATGCCCATCGCGGGCTCGGGCTCGGTGCCGACGCCGGCGGTCGCGGACTCGACGAGGAACAGCGCGGGCCCGGTGCCCTCGAGCTGCGCCGCGACCAGGAACAGCTCCGCCTTGGCTGCGCCGGGCACGAGCGCCTTGGCGCCGTCGAGCACGTAGCCGCCGTCGACGGGCTTGGCCGTCGTCTGCAGCGAGTGCGGGTCGAACAGCGGGCGGCGCCTCGAGCAGCGCGAGCGCGGCGCCGGGGACGTCGTCGGAGACGAACGGCGGCAGGTAGGCCGACTGCTGGTCGGCGTCGCCCCACAGCGCGAGCGCGGTCGCCACGCCGGCGGGCGCCAGGATCGCCGTGGCCAGCCCCGCGTCGCCCTGCGCCAGCGCTTCGGCGACCAGCATCGTCGTGATCGCGGAGCGCTCGGCGACCGCGCCGCCGAGCTCCTCGGGCACGCCGAGCATCGTCAGCCCGAGCTCGTCGGCCTGGGCGATCAGCTCGTCGGGAGCGGCGCAGTCCGCGTCGGCCTGCTGGGCCACCGGCCGCAGCTCGCCCTGCGCCGAACTCCCTGAAGGTGTCGCGCAGCATCTGCTGCTCGTCGTCCGGGGAAAGATCGAACACGCCGCTGGGGTCGCTCACCCGCAGCCGGGCCGGCTTGCCGCGCCGCGTGACGGCGGTGAAGGTCCGGCCGGCACTGCCCGCCGCCCGCACGCCGTCGCGACTGACCCGGTACACGATGCGCGTCATGGGCTTGCGCAGCCCCGCGCGCTCGACCAGCTCACTGCTGGCCAGGGAGTTGAGGGCCCTCAGACCGAGGGCCATGCTGCGCTCTGCCACGCTCATCGCGTGACATATTACTCGCTCGTAACTTACTTCTGCGTCAGAGCCTGCGACCCGGCCCCGCCGGAGGCGTCAGGCGATGCGGCGGGCGCCGAGGTAGTGCGAGCCCCAGTAGCCGCGGCGGATCGTGTGCTCCATCACGCCGCCCGACGTGGTGGCCGAGATGGCGTGGCCGCCGTCGGTGGCGATCCCGACGTGCGAGGCGCCCGGGCCGGCGGTGTCGAAGAACACGAGATCCCCGGCGACGATGTCGCCGCGCCGCACACGCTGGCCGCGCCGAGCCTGCGCGAAGCTCGAATGCGGCAGGCTGATGCCGGCCCTGCGATAGGCCCAGCGCGTCAGGCCGGAGCAGTCGAACCCGCGCCGGCTGGTGCCACCGGACGAGTAGGGCGAGCCGACCGCGCGCCGGGCAGCGGCGAGTGCCTCATCGGCGGCGGTGTACTCCCGGTACTGGGCGCCGCCCGCATGCGGCCGGGCCATGGCGGGCTCCGCCGCGATCGCGGCGAGGACGACGGACAGCATGAACAACCTGACGTACGGCAAGGGTGACCCCCGTTGGCGATTGAGTTGCGCCTACGGGGTGAGCTGACGGGCTCGCGCACTCAATCTGCGCTACGCCGCCATCAGGCAGCGATTCGCCCCAACTGATCGGGTCCCCCGCTCCCGGTGCCGCGGTGGCGCCGGGACTCGGCGGCGCACACCATAGCCTCCCCGCCGTGCCAAACGCCGTGGTCACCGGGGCCAGCAGCGGGATCGGCGAGGCGACCGCGCGGCGCCTGGCCCGCGAGGGCTACCACGTGACGCTGGTCGCCCGCCGCGCCGAGCGCCTCGAGAAGCTGGCGCGTGAGATCGGTCACGCCGACTTCGTCGCCGCCGACATCACCGCCGCCGACGCCCCCGAGCAGATCAAGCGGCATGCGGAGCGCGAGGGCCGGCTCGAGCTGCTCGTCAACAACGCCGGCGGCGCCTGGCGCGGCAAGTTCGCGGACGGCGGCTGGGAGGACGTCAAGCGTCACATGGAGCTCAACTTCGACGCCCAGGTCCGTGTCACCGAGGCGCTGCTGCCGCTGCTGCGCGCCTCGGCGCCGAGCGCGATCGTCAACGTCTCGTCGACGGCGGGCCGCGTCGGGCGCTACGGCTCCGGCGCCTACAGCGCGAGCAAGTTCGCCTTCGCCGGCTGGAGCGACTCGCTGTACCTCGAGGAGCGCGAGCACGGCGTCCACGTCGGCCTCGTCCTGCCCGGCTTCGTCGCCACCGAGGGCTTCCCGCAGCAGGAGCTGCGCGACCGGGCCCTCACGCGCTGGATCGTCTCGACGCCGGGCAAGGTCGCACAGGCGATCGTCGACTGCGCCGGCGGCCGGCCCGAGCGCTACGTGCCGCGGCCCTACCGGCTCGTGCCCGTCCTGCGGGCGCTGACCCCGGGGCTGCTGCGCCGCGCCGGCAGCGGGGACACCTTCACGCCCAGCACTCCGGCTAAGTAGCCGGGACGGCCAGCACCGGCCGCTCGCTCAGGTGCAGCAGCTTGTGCGGCGTCGAGCCCACGACGGCGCCCTTGATCGGACTCTCGCCGTAGGACCCGACGACGATCGCGCGGGCGTCGTGCTCATCGGCGAGTCGCAGCAGCAGATCGACCGGGCGCTCGTGCCCGACGTGCGCCGTCGCGTCCACGCCCGCTTCCCGCGCCCGCGCGACCGCCCCGTCGACGAGATCGCGGCCCATCTCCTCCAGTGCCGCGAGGTGCGCGCGGAACTCCTCGCCGGCGCGGCCGGGCGGATGGGCCGCGAACGCGATGTGCAGCGGCTCGCCGAGCAGGCCGGCGAGGTCGAGGGCGACGTCGAGCGCGCGCGCGGAACCGGGGGACTCGTCGTATCCAAGGACGAGGCTCATGCGGGAGTCTCCGACAGGGTCGCCGCGGTGGCGCCCTTGGCGAGCGCCTCGGGCGGCACCGCCTCGAACGGCTTGCGCCCGAAGTAGCGCTCATGCCCGCTCGCCCGCCACAGCAGCGCGAACACGACCCCGAGCAGCATGAAGAACGCGCCGATGAACAGCGGGACGCCCATGCCCAGGATGCTGTTGCCCGTGTACGAGGCGCCGGGGTCGGCGAGGTCGATGACGGACTTGACGAACAGGAAGGCGAGGATTCCCGCGCCGGTCAGCGGGGCCACGCCGATGAAGACGAAGTTGCGCACCGACTTCGTCAGCTCGCGCCGGTAGTAGATGACGCAGGCCAGCCCGCTCAGCGAGTAGTAGAAGGCGATCATGATCGACAGCGCCGAGAGCGTGTCGAAGAGGAAGTTCTCGGAGATCAGGTTCGCGGGCACGTAGTAAGCGGTCGCGAGGACGCCGATCACGATCGTCGCTCGGTCCGGGGTGAGGAAGCGCGGGTGGATGTGGCCGAGCGCCTCGGGCATGGCGCCCGCCCGCGCCATCGACAGCGACGTACGCGAGGCGGGGAGGATGGTCGTCTGGGTCGATGCGAGCGCCGACGTCAGCACGGCCAGCACCACGAACTGGTCCCAGGGTGAGCCGAGCACGCTGCCCGCGAGCGAGCTGAGGATGGCGTCGTCGTCCTCGAAGCCCGCGACCGTCTCCAGCGAGGCGAAGGCGACGATCGCGATCGTGACCAGCACGTAGGTCAGGAGCAGGATCACGGTCGAGAACACGGCCGCCCGTCCCGAGGCGGTCTCGGAGTTCTCGACCTCCTCGGTCAGGTTCACCGCGCTCTCCCAGCCCCAGTAGATGAACACGCCCGTGAGCAGGCCCGCGATCAGTGCGCTCGTCGTCTCGATCTCGAACGGATTGAGCCAGTTGAGCGAGAAGTCCGGGGCCCCCACCTCGGCGTCGCCGCCCGCGGCCTTGACGAGCGCCACGACCGCGAACAGCAGCAGCGCGCCGACCTGGGCGAAGATCAGGATGTTCTGCAGCCGGGCGGAGATCTCCGTCCCGATCACGCAGATGTAGGTCATCGCCGCGATCACGCCCACGGCCGTGAGCGTCCGCACCTGCAGCGAGGCGTCCACGCCGATCAGTTCGTACAGGTACCGCGCGGCCACGTCCGCGAGCGAGCCGATGACCAGGATGCCGGTCGTGCAGATCGCCCAGCCGCCGATCCAGCCCGCGTACGGGCCGAGCGCGCGCGTGACCCAGCTGAACGTCGTCCCGCAGTCGGCGTCGACCCGGTTCATGTAGTAGAAGGCCGCCGCGATGAAGAACATCGGGACGAAGGAGGCGAGCAGGACGGCCGGCGCCTGCACGCCGACGCCCACGACCACGATCCCGATCACCGCCGCGATCGAGTAGGCCGGGGCGGTCGAGGCGAGCCCGATCACGAGCGCGTCGACAAAGCCGATCGCGTTCGCCTTGAGCCCGTGCTCTGAGGTGGCCGGCCGGCCTTCGGTGCTCATGGGCGGAAGCTACCTCAGCAGGCCGACGATGGCGATTGCCCCGACGGCCAATACGACCCCTCGCAGTACGCCGGATGGGAGTCGCCGCCCGTATGCCGCGCCGAGCTGACCGCCGGCCACCGACCCGGCCGCGATCAACGCGACCGGCAGCCATGCGACCTGGGCGGCGAACACGAAGATCACGCCGGCGACGCCGTTGACGACTCCCGCCAGCACGTTCTTGAGCGCGTTGACGCGCTGGAGGTCGTCGGGAAGCGTCAGGCCGAGGATCGAGAGCAGCAGGATCCCCTGGGCGGCTCCGAAGTAGCCGCCGTAGACGCCGGCGGCGAGCACGCCCGCTCCCGTGGCCCGCCCTCCGTGTGGATGGTGCTCGCGGCGCCGTGCGGCGAGCCACGCGGACAGGCGCGGCTGCAGGACGATCAGCACCAGGGCGGCGCCGATGAAGACGGGGACGATCGCCTCGAACGCCCGGTCGGGGAGGACCAGCAGCGCCACCGCGCCCGCGATCCCGCCCGTCAGCGAGCAGGCGCCGAGCCGCAACACGCGGCCGCGCTGGCCGGCGAGCTCGCGGCGATAGCCGATCGCACCGGAGATCGAGCCCGGGACGAGCCCGATCGTGTTGGAGACGTTCGCGGTCACCGGGGCATAGCCGACCGCCAGCAGCACCGGGAACGTGATCAGCGTGCCGCTGCCGACGACGGTGTTGATGGTCCCGGCCGCCAACCCGGCGGCCACGACTGCGACCGCCTCGAGCAGGCTCAAGCGACGGGCTCGGGCGCGGGATCCGTCCGCACGTCCGCGAGCTCGAGCTCGGCGCCGCACGCCTGGCAGGTCCGCCGCTCGGAGACGCTGCCGCCGCAATCGCGGTGAACGAACACGCGGGGCGGCCCGGCGGGTGCGGCATGACGGTCGCCCCAGGTCACGAGTGCGTGCACCACCGGCCACAGGTCGCGGCCCTTGTCGGTGAGGCGGTACTCGTGCCGCACGGGCCTGTCGCAGTACGCGCGCTTCTCGAGCACGCCCTCGCCGACGAGCAGCGTGAGGCGGTCGGTGAGCACGTTGCGCGCGATCCCGAGGCTGCGCTGGAAGTCCTCGAAGCGGCGGACGCCGAGAAGCGCGTCGCGGACGATCAGCAGAGTCCAGCGCTCGCCGACCGTCTCCAGCGCGCGCGCGGCGGAGCAGACCTGGCCGTCGTAGGTGCGGTGGAGCACAGGCCGAGCTTAGACAGTTGCGTCACAAAACTCCAACCGGCGCTAGGAAAGGGACAGTCCCCTCAGTAGCGCTTTTAAGGGGATGGGGCGGGCGTAGAGCGCCCGCCCCAGTGCCCACCGGATCATGGGCCGCCGCCTGATTACTACGTCCCCGGTTCGTTTGTGTGTCGAGCCGGGGCGGCTTGACACTCTCGATCCCCGGGGCGCTCCGCACACGACGGTGCCCCGGGACTGCCGATCAAGTGGGCAGCCCGCCGGCGCCGACCAGACTAGAAGGCGGCGAGGGCTCCGGCTGCGCCACCACCGGCAGTGTGAAGTGGATCGTGGCGCCGCGGCCGGGCGCGCTCTCGGCCCAGATCCGCCCACCGTGCTGCTCGACGATCTTCTGACACACCGCGAGCCCGATGCCGGTCCCCTCGAAGCGGTCGTCGGAGTGCAGGCGATGGAACGGCCGGAAGATCTCCTCGGCGTGCCCCGTGGCGAACCCGATCCCGTTGTCGTGCACCGAGATGCGCGCCATCTGCGCCGATTCGAGCATGCTCGTGACCGACACCCGCGGCACCGCGTCCTCGGCGGAGAACTTGATCGCGTTCGAGAGCAGGTTCTGCAGCACCTGGCGCAACCGGCCCGCGTCGCCGCTGACCGTCGGCAGCGGCTGCGAGTCCACCTCGGCATCGCATTCGCGGAGCGGACCTGCCAGCGACTGCGAGCGTCTCGGCCAGCAGCGCGTCGAGGTCGACGGGCTCGGGCCGCAGCTCCTCGCGGTCGAGCCGCGCGTACGCGAGCAGGTCGCGCACCAGGTCGCGCATCCGCTCCGCCCCGGTCCTGATGTGCGCGGCGAGCGCCCGCGCCTCGGCGTCGTCGGCCAGCTTGCGCTCGAGCAGCCCGGCGTACATCCCGATCGTCACCAGCGGGCCCTGGAGGTCGTGCGAGGTCACCGACGCGTAGTCCTGCAGCTCGCGGTTGGAACGCTCGAGGTCCTGCGTGCGCGCGGCGATCAGGGCGCGCTGGCGCCCGAGCGCCGCAGCCATCTCGTTGAACGAGCGCATCAGGTAGCCGAGCTCGTCCTGGCGGTCGGTCGCGACGCGCACGCCGAGGTCGCCGCCGGCGATCGCGCCGGATGCGCGCGCCACGTTCTGGAGAGGCCGCATCACCCGGCGTCGCAGCAGCAGCGCGGCGCCGCCGGCGACCAGCACGACCAGCACGATCCCAACGATCCCGAGCCAGACGGCCAGGTCCGCGCGCGACTCGGCGCGCCGCTCGGTCGCCGCGGCCTCCGCGCGGGCACGCCCGAACATCTCCTTGAGCGCGTCGCGCACGCCCCGGATCCGCTGCTGGCCGGTGCGGTAGAAGAGGAGTGCGCGTCCGGCTCTCGGGTTCTCGCGCGTCGTGGCGAGCAGAGGCAGCGCCCACAGGTCGATGTAGTCGCCGATCAGCTCCGACACCCGCTCGACGTCGGCCCGCAGCGCGGCGTCGTCGCGCGCCAGCGCGCGCAGCCGGTCGACCTGCTCCGGGTAGGCGCGGCGGGCGGCGTCGAAGGACTCGAGGCTGTCGGCGCGGCCGGTGGCCACATGGCCGCGCAGGCCGCTCTCGAGCGCGATCGCCGAGCGCTCGAGCTCGGTGCCCACGCTGACCGCCTGCTGCGCGCGCAGCGCGGCGCGGCCGGCCTGGCGCAGCGAGCCGATCGCGATCACGAGGATCGCGAACGCGGCCACCAGGACGGCGCCCGTGATGGCACTGCCGATCAACGTCCGGGCAGTGAGGCTGTTCCGAAGCCGGTGCGCCACGCGCACATTTCACCGCCTCCGGGCGCGCGGTGCCGTTCCGCGCGGTCCTTAGGCTGACTCTCGGATGCAGCCGCCCGTCGTGATCATCGGGGCCGGACACAACGGACTGGTCGCAGCGGCGCTGCTCGCCCGCGCCGGCCGTCGTGTGCTCGTCCTCGAGCGCCGCGACCACGTCGGTGGCGCCGCCGTCTCCGAGCGGCCGTTCCGCGGCCGTGACGCGAGGCTGTCGCGCTACGCCTACCTCGTCTCGCTGTTCCCCCGCGCGCTGGCCGACGAGCTCGGCATCCCGTTGCGCCTCGCGGACCGCAACGTGGCCGCGTTCGCGCCCTACGAGGGCGGCGGGCTGCTGGTCGAGCAGGACGCCGCCGGCGCGGCGACGCGCGATTCCTTCCGCCTGCGCACCGGCTCCGACGCCGAGCACGCCGCCTTCGTGAGCTTCTACGCGCAGCTGGCGCCGCTGCAACGGCTCTTCGACACCTTCCTCGAGCCCCTGCCGACGCGGGCGCAGGCACGGGAGCTGCTCGGCGACGCCGCATGGCTGCTCGACCGCCCGCTCGGCGACGTGCTCGACGAGGTCTTCAGCGACGAGCTCGTCAGCGGGATGGTCTCCACCGACGGGCTCATCGGCACGCTGGCCGACGTCGGCGACATGCGCGCGAACGTGTGCTTCCTGTACCACCTCGTCGGCGGCCCCTGGCGCGTGCCGGTCGGCGGGATGGGCGCGGTCAGCGTCGCGCTCGAGCAGGCCGCACGGGTCGAGGGCGCCGAGATCCGCACCGGCGCGGAGGTCGTCTCCGTCGACGGCGTCGAGGTGACGTGGCGCGACGCCAAGGGCGAGCACGCGGTCACCGCCGGCCACGTGCTGGCGAACTGCGCGCCGGCGGTGCTCGACGCGCTGCGCGGGCGCGACGGTGCCGAGCGCCCGGTCGGCGCCCAGCTGAAGATCAACCTGCTGCTCGACCGGCTGCCCCAGCTTCGCTCCGGGCACGACCCGACCGCCGCCTTCGGGGGCACCTTCCGTCTCAACGAGAGCGCATCCGAGCTCGCTCTTGCCTACGCCTCGGCGCTGCGCGACGAGGTGCCGGCGCGCGTGCCCGCCGAGATCTACTGCCACACGCTGGCCGACCCGTCGATCGTCGACGCCGGCCACACGTTCACCGTCTTCGCCCTGCACGTGACCGAGGCGATGCCCGCCGACGTCGTCGCCGACCGCGTCCTGGCCCAGCTCGACGAGCACCTCGCGGAGCCGATCCGCTCGTGCCTGGCCACCGACGCCGACGGCGCACCGTGCGTCGAGGTGCGCTCACCGGCAGACCTCGAGCGCGAGCTCGCGATGCCCGGCGGAAACATCTTCCACGGCGATCTCGACTGGCCCTGGCGCGACGACGACGACCCCGACGTCTGGGGCGTCGCTACCGATCACCCGCGCATCTGGCGCGCCGGCGCCGGCGCGCGGCGGGGCGGCGGCGTGTCCGGCGTCGGCGGCCACAACGCGGCGATGGCCGTGCTCCGGCGGTAGCGCGCCCAGCCCGGTGCGCTGCTGCCCGCGAGGCGGCAATGATGAATTGGACCCCCTATGGGGGGCCTAACTCATCAGAGCCGGCGACGTTGCCTAGGCTGGCGCCCCACATGGGCGACGAGGTCGAGGCCCGGCAGTTCAGCCGCGAGGACCGGCAGCGCTACCGCTCGAAGGTCAAGCGCTGTCTGGACGTCTTCGCGCGCATGCTCGCCGAGGCGCGCTTCGACGCCGACCACCGCTCGATCGGGCTCGAGATCGAGCTCAACCTGACCGACGCCGACGGGCGCCCGGCGATGCGCAACGCGGCCGTGCTGGCGGCGATCGCCGACCCGGACTTCCAGACCGAGCTGGGGCAGTTCAACGTCGAGATCAACATCCCGCCGCACCTGCTCGAGCCCGGCGTCTTCTCCGAACTCGAGGACAACGTGCGCCGCAGCCTCAACGACGCCGAGGAGAAGGCCTCGCGCGCCGGCGGCCACATGATGATCATCGGGATCCTCCCGACCGTCGACGAGCAGCACATGGGCGCGGAGAGCTTCTCCGACAATCCGCGCTACGCGCTGCTCAACGAGCAGATCTTCGCGGCGCGCGGGGAGGACCTGCACATCTCGATCGACGGCGTGGAGCGCCTGTCGACCTACGCCGACACGATCCTCCCCGAGGCCGCGTGCACGAGCGTGCAGCTGCACCAGCAGATCGATCCGGCGGCGTTCGCCAACCACTGGAACGCCGCGCAGGCGATCGCCGGCATCCAGCTCGCCGTCGGGGCGAACTCGCCGTTCCTGTTCGGCCGCGAGCTGTGGCGCGAGACCCGCATCGCCCTCTTCGAGCAGGCGACCGACACGCGGCCGGAGGAGCTCAAGGCGCAGGGCGTGCGCCCGCGCGTGTGGTTCGGTGAGCGCTGGATCACGTCGATCTTCGACCTCTTCGAGGAGAACGTGCGCTACTTCCCGGCGCTGCTGCCGCTCGTGGATTCCGAGGAGCCCGAGGTGATGCTCGAGCGCGGCGACGTCCCGTCGCTTCCCGAGCTGCGGCTGCACAACGGGACCGTCTATCGCTGGAACCGGCCCGTGTACGCGGTCGAGCGCGGCCGGCCGCACCTGCGCATCGAGAACCGGCTGCTGCCCGCGGGGCCGACGGTGGTCGACATCCTCGCCAACGCCGCTTTCTACTACGGCCTCGTCCGGGTCCTGGCGGCGGAGGACCGCCCGGTCTGGTCGGCGATGTCGTTCTCGGCCGCGGAGGAGAATTTCCACGCGGGCGCGCGCGACGGGCTCGAGGCGCGGGTCTACTGGCCGTCGCTGGGTGAGGTCCCGGTCGGCGAGCTGGTCGTGCGGCGGCTGCTGCCGATCGCACACGCGGGCCTGGAGGCGTGGGGCATCGACGCGCGCCGACCGCGACCGGCTGCTCGGGATCATCGAACGGCGCTGCGTGAGCGGCTGCAACGGCGCGACCTGGCAGGCCGCCGCGTTCCGCCACTTCTACGAGGACCGCAAGCTCGACCGCGCCGAGGCGCTGCGCGAGATGACGCTCGCCTACCGCGAGCGCATGCACGCCAACGTCCCCGTGCACGAGTGGGAGATCCCGTAGGGATAACCCACTCGTTCTCTGGGATGACCTGAAGACCGTCCCCGGGGACGACGACAAGCGGCCCGTCGGGCGGGAGTATTCCCGCCATGTTGACCCTCTCTCCCAGCGGCGCTCTGAATCCGCGGGCCTCCCGGTCCGCCCGCGCGGCTCTGGCTCGGGTCCTTCCCTGACTGCGCTCTCCTCTGCCCGCGTGTGACTCCCCTCCTCGTCACACGCGGGCAGCGCAGTCGCCTAACGTCCCGCGGCGTTGACGCCGCCGCCGCTCGCATCGCTGACCACGCTGCGCCTGGGCGGCCCGCCGCGGGCATACGTCGAGGTAGCTGACGAGGAGGCGATCGTCGCGGCGCGTCCGCGAGGCCGAGCCGCCGGTCCTCGTGCTCGGCGGAGGGTCGAACCTCGTGGTCGCCGACGAGGGCTTCCCCGGCACGGTCATCGCGGTGCGCTCCTACGGCATCGCGCGCGACGGCAACCGGCTCACCGTCGCCGCCGGCGAGCCGTGGGACGACGTCGTCGCGTACTGCGTCGCCGAGGGGCTCGCGGGCATCGAGTGCCTGTCGGGCATCCCCGGCTCGACCGGCGCCACGCCGGTCCAGAACGTCGGCGCCTACGGCCAGGAGGTCGCCCAGACGATCACGAGCGTGCGCGTGTACGACCGCGAGGCGGACGCGGTGTCGGACCTCGCGCCGCAGGACTGCGGCTTCGCCTATCGCACCAGCCGCTTCCGCTACCACGACCGCTGGATCGTTCTCTCCGTGAGCTTCGCGCTGGCGCAGAGCGGGCTGAGCCGGCCGATCCGCTACGGCGAGCTCGCGGTCAGGCTCGGCGTAGCGGCCGGCGGACAGGCGCCGCTGGCCGACGTACGCGCGGCCGTCCTCGAGCTGCGCCGCGGCAAGGGCATGGTCGTCGATCCCGACGACCCGGACTCGGTGAGCGCCGGATCGTTCTTCACCAACCCGATCCTGCCCGCCGGCGACTTCGAGCGGCTCCGGGAAGCGGTCGCTCCCGAGCGCCCGCCGGCCTGGCCGGAGCCCGACGGGCGCGTCAAGACCTCGGCCGCCTGGCTGATCGGACGCGCGGGCTTCCAGCGCGGCTACGGCCGCGGCCGCGCCGGCATCTCGGCCAAGCACACGCTCGCGCTCGTCAACCGCGGCGACGCGACGACCGCCGAGCTCGTGGCGCTGGCGCGGGAGATCCGCGACGGGGTGCATGGGCGCTTCGCGATCGAGCTGCACCCGGAGCCGGTCCTCGTCGGGCTGGACTGGCCGTAGGATCTGCCGCGATGGGCGTGCAGAGCAGCCCGCTGCGCGACTCGGTCGTGTTCGTCGAGGGCGCGCCACGCAGCGGGACCACCTGGCTGGTCACGCTGCTCGCCACGCACGCCGAGATCGCGGGCACGCAGGCGGAGTCGCACCTGTTCGACTTCGGGATCGACCGGCTCTTCGACAACCTCGAGTACCGCCACGAGCACCTGCACGGCCTCGAGCGCTACCTGACCCGCGAGGAGCTGGTCGACCTCGTGCGCGACCTCTGCGACGGCGTCTTCGAGGCGATGCGCGCCCACGTCGGCGGCGGGCGGTTGGTCGTCGAGAAGACACCGGTGGGAGCGCGCACCGACGGCCTCGACCTCGCGCGCAAGCGCGATGTCTACCCCGACGCCCGCTACATCCACGTCGTCCGCGACCGTGAGGCCGTGGCGCGCTCGCTGATGGCGGCTCCGTTCATGGCCGACAACAGCTACGAGACCTGCGCCGGGCTCTGGGACCGTGCGGTCGGCAGCATCCGCGAGCACCTGGGCGACCTGCCGGGCTACCGCGAGGTTGGCTACGACGCGCTGCGCGCCGACCCGGCCGCGATGTGCCGCGAGCTGTTCGAGTGGCTGGGCGTGGCCGCCGGCGAGGAGGCGCTCGAGCGGGTGCGGGCGGTGTCGCAGGAGCGGTTCTCGGACCTCGGCGCCGTCGCGCCACCGGAGCGCCGCCCGCTGCGCCGGCGCATCGCCGCGCGCCTGCGCAGGCAGCGGCCGCCCGCAGGAGGCGTGCTCGTGCTCGAGCTCGTCAAGGCGCTGCGCGCCGGCGACGCGGACGCCCTCGAGCCCCTTACCCACCCGCGGCTCGAGCTCGAGTTCCGCAGTCCCGTGGGCGACGGGCTCCACGCCGGCGACGACGCCCGCGCCGCGCTGATGCGGCTGTCCGATCAGGTGTTCAATCAGCGCCACGCGGGCGAGTGGTGGGCCGCGTCGGGCGGCGCAGGCGAGTTCTTCACGCAGGTCGCCGGCCATCCGTTCTGGTCGCTCTTCTACTGGCGCATCGGTGGCGACGCGACCCGCGTGGACGTGGCGCTCGGGATCACGATCGCCGACGAGCTGATCCGCCGCGTCGTCGTGCTCTCGGCCGGCCCGCTGAGCGGCCGGCCGCTGGTCTCAGGCGACGGCGCGCTCGCCCGATAGACGGGCCGGCGTCTCGTCGTCCATGGCGGCGAAGAAGCCGCCGACCTCCTCCATCAAATGGTCGAGCGACTCGGCGCGGTAGAGGATCGGCTGGTAGCGGGTGATGTCGTACTCGGCCGTTCCCATCTCGAGGAAGTCGAGCGGCCGGATGTCGGCGCCGCGGAACTCCTCGATCTCGCCGTAGCTCGACAAGCAGGCCCGCGCCGTAGCAGCGCAGCTCGCCGTCCTCGGCGATCACGCCGAACTCGCAGGTGAACCAGAAGACCTTGGCGAGGAAGTCCAGCGCCTCGCGCGTCTCGAGCCGGCGGGCGGCCTCGCCGGTCAGGCGGTGAAGCTCGGCGAACGGTGGCGCGGCGAGCGCGACACCGTGGCCGATGACCTCGTGGACGAGGTCGGGCTCCGGGGTGTAGAGCGGTTCGGACGGATGGCGCAGGTACTGGGTGGAGTGGAAGACGCGTTCGGCCAGCGAGCCGTAGAACTCACCCAGCGGGACGAGCCCGGGGGCGGGCACGAAGGCAAATCCGGTCTGGGCGCGGACGCGCTCGGAGACCTCGTCGAGCTGGGGCACGCGGTCGGTCGGAAGGGCCACCGCGTCCCAGGCGTCGAGGTAGGCGGAGTGGGCGAGGCGGCGGTGCTTGACGGCGAGCTCGCGGCAGACGGTGCGCCAGACCTCGTTCTCCTCGTCGGTGTACGTGACGATGGGGGCGGGGGTGCCGGCCTCCCAGTCCATCGCGGCCCGGGCGATCTGGCCACGGCGGCGGAGATAGACGGGATCGTCGACGCCCGGATGGCTCGGCGCCAGGTGCACCGTGACCGTGCCGTCGTCGTTCTCTGTGACCGGTGAGTAGAGCTGCCCTTCCTCGAACATGCCTCTAAAGATGCCCCGATCCGGGCGACTTGACAACAGGCAACGTGATTCACTGGGCAATATGACCAGTATCGACGCGATCGACGCCGGCATTCTCGAGCAGCTGACGGTCAATCCGCGCATCGGGCTCGTGGAGGTCGCCCGCCGGCTGGGCGTGGCACGCGGCACCGTGCAGGCGCGCCTGGCCAAGCTCGAGGCGCGCGGAGCGCTGACGGCGCCCGGAGTCGACCCGGCGCAGATCGGCTACCCGGTCCTCGCCTTCGTCTTCCTCGAGATCATCCAGGGCCGGCTCGACGAGGCGATCAAGACGCTCGACGGCATTCCCGAGATCCTCGAGGCCTTTGGCACCACCGGCCCGCGCGATCTGATCTGCCGCGTGGTCGCGCGCGACAACGGCCACCTCCAGGAGATCGTCAACGTGATCCTCCACGCCGGCCCCGTGCGCCGCTCGACGTCCTACATCGCGATGTCGACGCAGATCGCCCCGCGTACGCTCCCGCTCGTGCGCGTCGCCGCGGCGTCATGAGTCGGGCAGGATGTGATCCGGACGTGCCGCTGCTGCGAAGACTCAAGACATGGCCGACCTGCGCCTGCTCGCCGACGAGGATCTGATGCCGCTGATCCAGGCGGGCGACGCCGCCGCCTTCGCGGTCATCTACGACCGCCATGCCGGGGCCGCGTTCTCGCTCGTCTATCGCATCATCGGGCGCCGCTCCGAAGCCGAGGACGCCTTGCAGGACGGCTTCTTGGCGGTCTGGCGCTCCGGCGGCCGCTACGACCCGGCGCGAGGCTCCGTGCGCTCGTGGCTGCTCGGGATCGTCCACCACCGCGCCATCGACACGATCCGCCGGGCGAGCGTGCACGACCGCCGCAGGGCCAGCGACGAGGGAATCGAGGAGCGGTTCAGCTCCAACGAGGCCGGGCCGGAGGTCGAGGCGATCCGTCGCATGGACGCGCTCGCAGTGCGCGGCGCGCTTGACGCGCTACCGGAAGAGCAGGTGCGCGTGATCGAACTCGCCTACTTCGGCGGCTTCACCCACGTCGAGATCGCCGAGCTGCTCACGATGCCGCTGGGCACTGTCAAAGCGCGCATGCGGCTCGGCCTGCAGAAGCTGCGTGCAACGCTTGAGGAGGTGAGGGCATGACTGACCACGACCGCTGGGCCGACTCCGTCGCCGCATGGGCGCTAGGCGCCCTGCCCGAGAGCGAGCGCCGGCCCTTCGAAGAGCACCTGTCCGGGTGTGCCGTCTGCCGCGAGGACGCCGACGAGCTGCGCCGCGCCGCCGACGCGCTGCCGGGCGCGGTCCCGCAGGTCGCCCCGCCGCCGGCGGTGCGCGAGCGTGTGATGGCCGTCGTCAACGCCGAGGCCCAGCTGCTGGCCGCCGCGGGCCCGGCGGCCGACCGGCCCGAGCGCCGCCGCTGGCGCGTGCCCCGCCTGCTCCCGGCGGGCTTCGCGGCCGCGGCGCTCGCCGCGGCGCTGTTCGTGGCCGTCATCGGCGGCGGGACCACAACCGTCGACGCGCAGGTGGCCGCCGCGGGGGCGACCGCGCAGCTCGAGATCTCCGATGACAGCGCGCGCCTCGTCGGCGCCCGCCTGCCCGCGCCCCCGCCGGGGCGCGTGTACCAGGTGTGGCTCCAGCGCGACGGCGAGGTGGAGCCGACCGACGCGCTGTTCAGCGTGACCCGCGACGGGCGCGCGTCCGTGGCCGTCGGCGACGTCGACGGCGTCGACAAGGTGATGGTCACCGACGAGCCCGCCGGCGGTTCCGCCGAGCCGACGGGCGAGCTGCTGCTCAGCGCCACGCCGGCCTGAGAACCGTCTCTGTGCGCCCCGTCACAGGGGCCCGGCGGCCGACGTGGTTCGCTTGACGGCGGCATGAGGGAGCCGCTGCGCATCCTGCGCCCGCTGCTGGCGCTGGCGATCGCCGTGTCGATCGTCCACTACGCCGACAACACGTTCAACTTCGACGACTACCCCCAGCCCACCAGCGGGCCGGCGCCGTCGCAGACCCTCATCGGCTCCAGCTGGTTCATCTTCACGGCCTTCGCGATCGCCGGCTACCTCCTCCTTGCCCGCGCGCGCGTGACCGGCGCCGCGATCGCGCTGGCGATCTACTCGGGCAGCGGCCTGGTCGGGTTCGCGCACTACTCGGTCGCGGGAGCAACCGACATGCCCGCCTGGCGCCAGGCCCACATCGTCGCCGACATCCTCTGCGGGCTGGCGTTGCTGGCCTTCGCGCTCTGGCTGGCGCGTCAGCGCAGGACCGAGATCGTCCCGAGCCCGACGCGGTAGGCGCAGCCGCGCCCGTGCAGCCGCAGCTCGCCGGTCCGCTCCACCTCGACGCAGGTGTGCTCGTCGATCGCCAGGCCGGACGTGCACAGCCCGTCGCTGACCGCGTGCACGAGCCGGGTCAGCGTCCCCCACTGCGACGCGTGGACGTCGACGGTGAAGTCGACGCGGCCGAGGCCGTCACGCACCTCGACCTGCTCGAGGCCCTCGGCGAAGTCGGAGTCGCAGACCTCGAGCGCGCCCACCTTGAAGCCCCCGACGAGGGCCTGGCGGGACGCGACCGCCGCGCCGGCGGAGTAGCCGCAGTAGACGCCGTCCCATGCGCGCAGCGCGCGCCCGAAGTCCGAGTCGCAGACGCGGGACCAGTACTCGGGCGTCAGCCCGCCCGCGACGTAGACGCCGCGCGCCCCGTCGAGGTCGGCCGCCACCGGCCGGTCGGTCACGCGGGCGTCGCCGAGGTAGCCGCGCCAGCGCTCGGGCTCCTCGAGGCATACGCACAGCACCGGGCCGTCCACCGCGGCGAGGAACGGAGCGTGCACGGCCGCTGCTTCGTCTGGATCTCGGCCGCCGCCGATGAGGAACGTGCTCACGCGCGCGCGGGACCGAACGCCACGGCGTAGAGGCGCTTGCGGCTGCTGCCGACGGCAGCGCCGACGCCGAGGTAGCGCCAGCGCTCGCTCAGGATGTTGCGCGTATGGATGTCACCGGGCCGCATCCACCGGCGCACGACGATGCGCGGTGTCTCCCAGCCGAAGGCGAGGTTCTCGCCCGTGCGGTGGTGGTAGCCCGCGTCGGCGTAGCGCTGCTCGCGGGTCCGGCCGTCGGGAGTGGTGTGGCCGAAGAAGTCCTCGTCGCGCATCAGCTTGGCGTGGCGGCGGGCGATCAGGGTCAGCTTCCGGCTGGTCTTGAGCGGATCCACGCCCACTGCGGCACGGCGGGCGTTGATCAGGCAGCGGATCGCGGCCCGCGCTTCGCGGATGTTCGCGCGGGTGACCTTCTGGTTCGCGCCGGCGCACGCGGCGGCCGCGGGAGTGGCGCCGAGTGTCAGCAGACTCAGCAGTGCGACCACGAGCACCTTGCGCATCCCGCAGATCATGCCGGTTCTGCCCGCGCAGCGCGGCATTGCGAACGCGCTATGCTGACCCTTCGACCTCGCGCCGGTGCGGGGTTTTCCTTTGCCCGGCGCTTCAAGTAAGCAACCTCGGAGTCAATCTCGTGGCCCGCGGAGACGTCCGGATCGCTGTGACCCTCGCCTGCGAGGAGTGCAAGCGCCGGAACTACCAGACCAACAAGTCCAAGCGAAACAACCCGGACCGCATCAGCCTGCGCAAGTACTGCAAGTGGTGCAAGACCCACACCGGGCATCGCGAGACCCGCTGACCCCTCGTGGCGCGGGATCGTCAGCGTTCCAAGGCGCGCCAGCGCGCCCGTGCCGCCGGCCAGCCGCCGCGTGGCAAGCGCTCGCGCCCGCAGGACTCGTCGACACCGCCGGAGCTCGAGGGGGCGACGCCCTACGTCGACGAGGCACAGCTGGCCGAGCAGGGCGCCGACGTCCCGCCCGCCGATGACGACGCCACCGAGGTCGGCGTCACCGAGGACGAGCTCACACGGGCAGCGGACGAGGTCGAGATCCCGCGGGACCTCGTCGAGTCCGGGGTCAGGCGCTCGGCTGGGGAGGAAGGGCCCGCGCGCGACCACAAGGAGCGTGGCCGCGTTCTCACCTTCCTGCGGGCGTGCGCGGACGAGCTGCGGCGCGTGCAGTGGCCCGACCGCAAGCACGTCTTCCAGGCCACAGTCGTCGTTCTCGTGTTCTGCCTGATCGTGGGCATGTATCTCGGGGCACTGGACGCGCTGGTGTGGCAACCCCTTGTCGAGGCCATCCTCTAACTCGTCTGAAGGCACACATGTTCCGCTGGTACGTCATCAACACCTACTCAGGGCACGAGAACAAGGTCAAGCAGAACCTCGAGCACCGCGTGGTCTCGCTCTCGCAGCAGCGCAACGTGCGCCAGGTCGTCGTGCCGACCGAGACCGTCCAGGAGCTCAAGGACAACCAGAAGGTGACCGTCGAGAAGCGCACGATGCCCGGCTACGTGCTGGTGAACATGGACCTCAACGAGGATTCGTGGTCGCTGGTCAAGAACACGCCCGGCGTCACCGGCTTCGTCGGGGCGACCAACGAGCCGATCCCGCTCACGCAGTCAGAGGTCGACCGGCTGCTGCACCGCGAGGTCGCCGTGCGCGCGCCGAGCCGCGCCCAGTTCACGATCGGGGAGACCGTCAAGGTCATCTCCGGACCCCTCTCCGACTTCTCCGGTGAGATCGCCGAGATCAACGAGGACGCGGCACGCCTTAAGGTGCTGGTCTCGATCTTCGGCCGCGAGACACCCGTCGAAGTCGGATACGACCAAGTGAAGAAGGTCTGATGGCCAAGAAAGTCCTCACCACGATCAAACTGCAGGCCCCCGGGGGCCAGGCCTCGCCGGCGCCGCCGGTCGGCCCCGCCCTGGGCCAGCACGGCATCAACATCATGGAGTTCGTCAAGGCGTTCAACGCCGCGACCTCCAACGACATGGGGACGACGATCCCGGTCGAGATCACGGTCTTCGAGGACCGCTCGTTCACCTTCATCACCAAGACGCCGCCGGCCGCCGTGCTGATCCGGCAGGCGATCGGGATCGACAAGGGCTCGGGCGAGCCCAACCGCAACAAGGTCGGCCGGATCAGTCGCGACCAGATCCGCGCGATCGCCGAGAAGAAGCTGCCCGACCTCAACGCGCACGACCTCGACCAGGCCGAGAAGATCATCGCCGGAACCGCCCGCTCGATGGGAGTCGACGTTGCCAAGCACGGGAAGAAGTACCTCGAGGCGCGCTCGAAGGTCGACCGCAACCGCGAGTACGACCCCGCCGAGGCGATCCAGCTCGTCAAGGAGACCGCGCCGGCAAAGATGGACGAGACGCTCGAGGTGCACGTCCGCACGGGCCTCAACGTCCGCCACGCCGACGAACAGCTGCGCGGCACGATCGCGCTGCCGCACGGGCTCGGCAAGGACGTCAAGATCGCGGTCTTCGCGCGCGGGGACAAGGCCAAGGAGGCTGAGGAAGCCGGCGCGGACGTGGTCGGCGCCGAGGACCTGGCCAAGCAGATCGAGGAGGGCTTCGACGACTTCGACGTCGCCATCGCCACCCCCGACATGATGCCGGTGGTCGGCAAGCTCGGCCGCATCCTCGGCCCGTCGGGCAAGATGCCCAACCCGAAGGTCGGCACCGTGACGATGGACGTCGCCAAGGCGGTCGAGGAGTCCAAGGCCGGCAAGATCGAGTACCGGACCGACCGCACCGCGATCGTCCACCTGTCGCTCGGGAAGATCTCCTTCCCGGAGGAGCACCTGCTCGCCAACTACCAGACCGTGATCGAGGAGATCCTGCGCGCCAAGCCGTCCGCGGCCAAGGGCAAGTACATCCGCACGGTCGTGCTCGCCACCACCCACGGCCCCGGGATCAAGGTCGACCCGGCCAAGACCAAGAACTTGTCAGCTCAGGCGGAGGCAGCGGTCGGCTAACCGACCCTGGACACCGCCTCCACAGACCCCCGGCGGCACGTCACAAAAGGGGCCGTCCCTTTTGTGACACGCGTAAGGCCCGGATAGGAGGAAGCAGTTGGACAGAGCCCAGAAAGCTGCGGTGATCGACGAGATCGCCGCGCAGATCTCAGAAGCCGATGCCGTCTTCGCGGTCGACTACCGCGGCATCTCCGTGCCGCAGGCAGCCGAGCTGCGCACCGCGCTGCGCGGGGCGGACACCTCCTTCCGGATCACCAAGAACACGCTGACCGAGCGCGCGGCCGAGAAGGCCGGCGCCGAGGACCTCAAGCAGCACCTCGAGGGCCCGACCGCGCTCACGCTCGTCCGCGGCGACGCCGCGTCAGCAGCCAAGGCGATCGCCGACTTCAGCCGCGCGAACGGGATCCTCACGTTCAAGGGCGGCTGGATGGACGGCGCGCCGGTCACCGCGGACGAGATCCTCGCGATCTCGCGCCTGCCCTCGCGTGACGTGCTCTACGGGCGTCTCGTCGGCATGGTCGCGAGCCCGCTCACCGGTCTCGCCGCCGGCATGAACAACCTCATCTCCGGCCTCGCCCGCCAGCTCGCGCAGATCGCCGAGCAGGGCCTGGTCTCGCGGCGAGGCGCCCGCGGCTGCGGCCGAGGCACGCCGCGGAGGCAGAGCCCGAGGCCGAGGCGGAAGCCGAGCCGGAGGCCGAAGCCGAGGCGCCGGCCGAACCCGAAACTGACACACCTGACGAAGACACCAAGGAGTCCTGAACATGGCTACCACCACTGAGTGGATCGACGAGCTGAAGTCCATTTCCGTCCTCGAGCTCTCCGAGCGCATCAAGGCGCTCGAGGAGGAGTTCGGCGTGTCGGCGACCGCGGTCGCCGCGGCGGCCCCGGCCGGCGGCGGTGCCGCCGGCGACGGCGGCGGCGCGGCCGAGGAGGAGAAGTCGAGCTTCGACGTCGTCCTCACCGGCGCCGGCGACAAGAAGATCCAGGTCATCAAGGTCGTGCGCGCCGCGACCGGCCTCGGCCTCAAGGAGGCCAAGGCCCTCGTCGACGAGGCCCCCAAGCCCGTCAAGGAGGGCGTCGACAAGGACGAGGCCGACAAGCTCAAGTCCGAGCTCGAGGAGGCCGGCGCCTCCGTCGAGGTCAAGTAGCGACGAAGGGGGCAGGCCCAGGGCCGCACCACCGCGAACGTCCCGCATACCAGGCCACAGAGGGGTATGCGGGACGTTCGGCGCTTCTGGTCCTCACCGTCGGGCTGTTGGCGACCGTCGCGGTCGGCCGGGAGTTCGAGTAGCTCGCGGGGAGCCCGTCACGGTCGACCGCGGCGATGCAGACTGCGCCGGGATCCGCGCCGGGGTTGCATCGGCGACACGATGGCGCCGATGAGTCCCCGTCGCGACGGGTGACCCACTCTGCTCTTTAGCGGCACCGACACCCGGCCGGCCGCGAACGTCCCGGAGTCCAGGCCCCAGCGGGGTATGAAGGACGTTCACGCGTGCGGGTTGACGCGGCGCCTACAATTCGCTGCGATCGGCCGATAGCCGCAGCCGTCCAATCCACGGTTCCCCGCCACATACGGGGCGCCCAGGACGGGGTCCGTGAGAGCCGATCCGCCCGCTCAGGGGTACTGGATACGCCTGTGCTACATTGCCTGGTCGCGCTTTGTTGCTCCCAGCGCACCCTCGCCCGTAGATCCGTAGCCCCTCCCGACTGAGGAGTCGCCCAGCCTTGGCTTCCCCCGATGCTCTCCGCACGCGCCGTTCCTTCGCGCGCCTCGAGAAGGTTCTCGAGGTCCCCAACCTGATCGCCATCCAGAAGAAGTCGTTCAACTGGCTGGTCGATCCCCAGAAGGGCGGTCTGCGCGAGACCATCGACGACATCTCGCCGATCGAGGACTACACGGGCAACCTCGCCGTGCAGTTCGGCGAGTTCACCTTCGACGAGCCCGTCGCCTCCCTGGACGAGTGCCGTGAGAAGGATCTGACCTACGCGCGGCCGCTGACGGTCACGGTCGGCTTCATCAACCGCGAGACGGGCGAGATCCGCGAGCAGTCGGTCTTCATGGGCGACTTCCCGTGGATGACCGAGCGCGGCACCTTCGTCATCAACGGCACCGAGCGCGTCGTGGTCACGCAGCTGGTGCGCTCGCCGGGCGCCTACCTGATGGAGCCCAAGGACTCCGAGAAGCAGGTCTTCGTCGGCAACCTGATGCCGGCCCGCGGCTCCTGGCTCGAGCTCGAGATCGACAAGAAGGGCAAGGTCTTCGTCCGCATCGACCGCAAGCGCAAGCTGCCGGTCACCGTCCTGCTGCGCGCGATGGGCTACGAGTCCGACGAAGAGATCCTCAAGCTCTTCGACAACAGCCTCTACATCCGCAACACCATCGACGCCGACACCGAGGTCACGCGCTCGGAGGAGGGCGCGCTGATCGAGCTGTTCAAGAAGCAGCGCCCGGGCGAGCCGCCGTCGGTCGAGAACGCCCGCAACCTGCTCAACCAGCTCTTCTTCGACACCAAGCGCTACGACCTCACGCGCGTCGGCCGCTACAAGCTCAACAAGCGCCTGGGCCTGGACATCGACCTCGACACCCGGGTCCTGACCCACGACGACATCATCACGCTGATCCGCAAGCTGGTGGAGCTGCCGCGCGACCTCGGGCTGCCCGAGGACTACGACGGGGAGGTCGCCCGCGACTACGCGGCCGAGGCCATCACCATGCCGCGCGAGCCGGTCGCGGATCACCTCGACGAGTACGAGCACTTCGGCAACCGCCGCCTGCGCACCGTCGGCGAGCTGATCCAGGAGGCCTTCCGGATCGGCCTCTACCGCATGGAGCGCGTCGTGCGCGAGCGCCTCACCACCGAGGACGCCGACACGATCACGCCGCAGACGATCATCAACATCCGCCCGGTCGTGGCCGCGCTGAAGGAGTTCTTCGGCTCCTCGCAGCTGAGCCAGTTCATGGACCAGACGAACTCGCTGAGCGGCCTGCGCCACCGGCGCCGCCTGTCAGCACTCGGCGCCGGCGGCCTCACGCGCGAGCGCGCGCCGATCGAGGTCCGCGACGTGCACCCGACGCACTACGGCCGCATGTGCCCGATCGAGACGCCGGAGGGCCCGAACATCGGCCTGATCGGCTCGCTCTCCTCCTACGCGGAGATCTCCGAGCACGGCTTCGTCACCACGCCCTACCGCGTCGTCTCGGGCGGCAAGGTCACCGACGAGGTCCGCCATCTCGACGCCAACGTCGAGCAGGAGGTCGTGATCGCGCAGGCCAACGCCAAGCTCGACAAGAACGGCAAGCTCGTCGGGCCGGTGCTGTGCCGCACGCAGGCCGGCCACTACGACCTCTTCCAGGCCAAGGACGTCGACTACATCGACGTCTCGCCCGAGCAGATCTGGTCCGTCACCACGGCGATGATCCCGTTCCTCGAGCACGACGACGCCAACCGCGCGCTGATGGGCTCCAACATGCAGGCCCAGGCGGTGCCGCTGCTCAAGACCGACGCGCCGGTGATCGGCACCGGGATGGAGCGCCGCGCGGCGCTCGACACCGGGGACATCGTGCTGGCCGACAACGCCGGCGAGGTCGAGTACGTCGACGCCACGCGCATCGTCGTCACGACCAAGGACGGCGCGCGACGAGTACGACCTGCAGAAGTTCATGCGCTCCAACCAGGGGACGCTGATCCACCACAAGCCGCTGGTCACGACCGGCCAGCGCATCAAGAAGGGCGACGTGCTCGCCGACGGATCGGCCACCGACAAGGGCGAGATGGCGCTGGGCAAGAACCTGCGCGTCGCCTTCATGTCCTGGGAGGGCTACAACTTCGAGGACGCGATCATCCTCTCCGAGCGGCTCGTGCAGGACGACGAGCTCACCTCGATCCACATCGAGGAGTACGAGATCGACGCGCGCACGACCAAGCTCGGCGACGAGGAGATCACGCGCGACATCCCGAACCGCTCCGAGGAGTCGCTGCGCAACCTCGACGACCGCGGCATCGTGCGCATCGGCGCCGAGGTCGGCTCCGGCGACCTGCTCGTCGGCAAGGTCACGCCGAAGGGCGAGACCGAGCTGACGGCCGAGGAGAAGCTGATCCGCGCGATCTTCAAGGAGAAGGCGCGCGAGGTCCGCGACACCTCGCTCAAGGTGCCCCACGGCGAGGGCGGTGTCGTCATCGACGTCAAGACCTTCAGCCGCGGCGATGGGGACGACCTCGCTCCCGGCGTCAACGAGCTCGTGCGCGTGTTCGTGGCCAAGAAGCGCAAGATCGCCGAGGGCGACAAGCTCGCCGGCCGCCACGGCAACAAGGGCGTGATCTCTCGCATCGTGCCGCAGGAGGACATGCCGTTCATGGAGGACGGCACCCCGGTGGACGTCATCCTCAACCCGCTCGGCGTGCCGAGCCGCATGAACATCGGCCAGATCCTCGAGACCCACCTCGGGTGGGCCGCGGCCGAGGGTTGGTACGACGACGGCTCCGACGCCTTCAAGCAGCGCGCCTCCGACAACGGCAAGGTCTACATCTCGACGCCGGTCTTCGACGGCGCCACGCGCGAGGACGTCGACGAGGCGCTCGTGGAGTGGCAGCGGTCGCACGCGGGTCCGATCCAGATGGAGATCGACCCGAAGGCGCGGCCCGGCGAGCGCGCCACCGGCAAGATGACGCTCTACAACGGCCGCACCGGCGAGCCGTTCGAGCAGCAGGTCACCGTCGGCTACATGTACATCCTGAAGCTGCTGCACCTCGTGGACGACAAGATCCACGCGCGCAGCACCGGCCCCTACTCGCTCGTCACCCAGCAGCCGCTGGGCGGCAAGGCGCAGTTCGGCGGCCAGCGCTTCGGCGAGATGGAGGTGTGGGCGCTCGAGGCCTACGGCGCGGCGTACACGCTCCAGGAGATGCTCACCATCAAGTCCGACGACACGGTCGGGCGCGTGAAGGCCTACGAGGCGATCGTCAAGGGCGAGAACATCGCCGAGCCGTCGATCCCCGAGTCCTTCAAGGTGCTGCTCAAGGAGATGCAGTCCCTGGCGCTCGACGTCAACGTGGTCTCCGAGGAGGGCACGCGGGCCGAGATGGGCGACGAGGACGACGACCTGCTCCGGGCCGCCGAAGAGCTCGGCATCGACCTCTCCGGCGTGCGCGCCGGTGAGCCGGTCTCCAACTCCGACGACGAGGAGGGCGAGCCCGACGCCGACGCAGAGGAAGTGGAAGTGCCCGTCGCCGAGAACGACGAGGCCGACGAGGTGGTGGTCGAGGGCGACCTCGGAATGACGGACGACCCGGTCGCGACGGATGCGCAGTACGCGAAGGAAGAGGAGTAACCCGGCATGATCGACATCAATAACTTCGACGCGATCGAGATCGGGCTCGCGTCCTCCAAGCAGATCCGGTCCTGGTCCTCCGGCGAGGTGACGAAGCCGGAGACCATCAACTACCGCACGCTCAAGCCCGAGAAGGACGGCCTGTTCTGCGAGCGCATCTTCGGTCCCACCAAGGACTGGGAGTGCTACTGCGGCAAGTACAAGCGCGTCCGTTACAAGGGCATCGTCTGCGAGCGCTGCGGCGTCGAGGTGACGCGCTCCAAGGTGCGGCGCGAGCGCATGGGCCACATCGACCTCGCCGCGCCGGTCAGCCACATCTGGTTCTTCAAGGGAGTGCCGTCGCGCATCGGCTACCTGCTCGACATGGCTCCCAAGGAGCTCGAGAAGGTCCTGTACTTCGCGGCGTCGATCGTGACCTGGGTCGACGACGAGGCGCGCGCCAAGGACCTCGACGAGCTCCAGTCCAACGTCAACGAGACGCTGGACTCCTACGCGGGCGAGAAGGAGGAGCGCGTCCAGGAGCTCAACGAGTCGCGCGAGCGTCGGCTGACGTACCTCCAGAAGGGCACGCAGAAGGACTTCACGGACGACGACCACCTGTGGGCCGAGGCGCTCGACGTCAACGTCAAGAAGCTCGACGACGACGAGCGCGAGCGGCTGACCAAGGACCTCAACAAGTCCATCGACGCCGACATCGCCGACACCGAGGCCTACATCGAGGACGCCGCCGAGCGGCTGCGCCAGGTGTGGGAGCTGTTCTCGACGATGGCGCCCAAGCAGGTCGTCAACGACGAGACGACGTTCCGCGAGCTCAAGGAGCGCTTCGGCTCCCCGTACGGGTGGGGCGAGTACTTCCGCGGCGGCATGGGCGCCGAGTCCGTGCGCGACCTGCTCGCGCAGGTCGACCTCGAGGCCGAGAAGGAGGACCTCGAGGAGCAGATCCGCACCGCCAAGGGCCAGAAGCAGCAGCGCGCGGTCAAGCGCCTGAAGGTCGTCTCCGCCTTCCTCAAGAAGGAGGGCGGCCGCGCGGTCAACACGCCGGAGATGATGGTCCTCGAGGCCGTTCCGGTGATCCCGCCGGAGCTGCGCCCGATGGTCCAGCTCGACGGCGGCCGCTTCGCCACGTCCGACCTCAACGACCTCTACCGCCGCGTCATCAACCGCAACAACCGGTTGAAGCGCCTGCTCGACCTCGGCGCGCCCGAGATCATCGTCAACAACGAGAAGCGCATGCTCCAGGAGGCCGTCGACGCGCTGTTCGACAACGGCCGCCGCGGCCGGCCCGTCACGGGCCCGGGCAACCGTGCGCTGAAGTCGCTCTCGGACATGCTCAAGGGCAAGCAGGGCCGGTTCCGCCAGAACCTGCTCGGCAAGCGCGTCGACTACTCGGGCCGCTCGGTGATCGTGTCGGGCCCGTCGCTCAAGCTCCACCAGTGCGGGCTGCCGAAGCTGATGGCGCTCGAGCTGTTCAAGCCGTTCATCATGGCCCGCCTCGTCGAGCGCAAGGCCGTCCAGAACATCAAGGCGGCCAAGAAGATGGTCGACTCGATGATCCCGGAGGTCTGGGACGTGCTCGAGGAGGTCATCCACGAGCACCCGGTGCTGCTCAACCGCGCGCCGACGCTCCACCGCCTCGGCATCCAGGCGTTCGAGCCGGTGCTCGTCGAGGGCAAGGCGATCCAGGTCCACCCGCTCGTCTGCACCGCGTTCAACGCGGACTTCGACGGCGACCAGATGGCGGTGCACCTGCCGCTGTCGGCGGAGGCGCAGGCCGAGGCCCGTGTGCTGATGCTCTCGTCGAACAACATCCTCTCGCCGGCACACGGCGCGCCGCTGGCGACGCCGTCACAGGACATGGTGCTCGGCACCTACTACCTGACCTACGGGCTGGAGGGCTCCGAGCTCGAGAGCGCCGAGATCAAGGCCCGCTTCCGGACCGCGCAGGAGGCCGAGCTCGCCTACGAGAACGGCCTGGTCCAGCTCCACACGCCGGTGCAGTTCCGGCCGGAGTGGGAGGGTGAGGGTCACCGCACGACGACGGTCGGCCGGATCATCTTCAACGACCGCATCGAGCGGGCGCTGGAGGCCACGCTGGGCGCGGACGAGTACGACCGCACCCAGTACCAGTGGGTCAACCGGCCGCTCAAGAAGCGCGACGTCGTCGAGTTGATCGACCAGCTGATCCTGGCCTACGGCGCCTCGGCGGTGTCGAGCGTGCTCGACACCTTCAAGGAGCTCGGCTTCCACTACGCGACGCTGGCGGGTGTGACGGTCTCCAAGAACGACGTGATCGTGCCGCCGTCCAAGCCGGAGATCCTCGAGTCCTACGAGGAGAAGGTGGCGCTGGTCCACGAGCAGTACGACGAGGGCCTGATCACGCAGGAGGAGCGCCACAACGTCGTCACCGAGCGCTGGAACGAGGCGACCGAGGAGGTCGCCGAGGCGATGATCGAGCACATCAAGGCCACCGACCGGCTGAACCCGATCTACATGATGGCCGACTCGGGTGCCCGCGGCTCGTTCAAGCAGATCCGCCAGCTGGCGGGCATGCGCGGGCTGATGGCCAACCCGAAGGGCGAGATCATCGAGCGCCCGATCAAGTCCAACTTCATCGAGGGCCTGGACGTGCTCGAGTACTTCATCTCGACGCACGGCGCGCGCAAGGGCCTCGCCGACACGGCGCTGCGCACGGCGGACTCGGGCTATCTGACCCGGCGTCTGGTCGACGTCGCCCAGGACGTGATCATCCGCGTGGAGGACTGCGGCACCAAGGAGTACCTCGAGGCGCCGCTGTTCAAGGAGCGCACGGGCGAGCCCAACGACATGCTCATCGGCCGCATCGCCGCCGCCGACATCAAGGCCGGCAAGAAGAAGTCGGACATGATCGTGGCGAAGGGCGAGGAGATCGACCGTCACCACGTCCCGATGCTCGTCGAAGCATTCGGCGAGTCCGAGGAGCGCGTCACCTTCGCCGTGCGCACGGTGCTCAAGTGCGAGGCGCCGACCGGTCTGTGCCAGGCGTGCTACGGCCGCTCGCTGGCCTCGGGCGCGACCGCCCAGATCGGTGACGCGGTGGGCATCATCGCCGCGCAGTCGATCGGCGAGCCCGGCACGCAGCTGACGATGCGCACGTTCCACACCGGCGGCGTCGCCGGCGCGGACATCACGCACGGCCTGCCGCGCATCGTCGAGCTCTTCGAGGCGCGCAAGCCGAAGGGCCTGGCGAAGATCGCCGAGGTCGCCGGCACCGTGAACATCGAGGACACCGACAAGTCGCGCACCGTCGTCATCACCGATGACGCGGGCGACGAGCACCGGCACACCTTCCCGCGGCGCACGCGGCTGTACGTCAGCGACGGCGACAAGATCGAGCCCGGCGTCCAGCTCAACGAGGGGTCGCTGTACCCGCACGAGCTGCTGGCGATCCGCGGCCGCACCGAGACCGAGGTGTACCTCGTCAAGGAGGTGCAGGAGGTCTACAAGTCGCAGGGCGTCGACATCAACGACAAGCACATCGAGGTCATCGTCCGCCAGATGCTCAAGAAGGTCCGCATCGACCAGAAGGGCGACACGGACTACCTGCCGGGCCAGTTCGTCGACCGCCACGAGCTGCGTCGCACCAACGACGAGATCCAGGCGGGCAAGGGCGAGGCGGCCCAGTTCGAGGAGATCATCCTCGGCATCACCAAGGCGTCGCTGGCGACGGACTCGTTCCTGTCGGCGGCCTCCTTCCAGGAGACGACCAAGGTGCTCACCGACGCCGCCCTGGAGGGCAAGATCGACCGCCTCGCGGGTCTCAAGGAGAACGTCATCATCGGCAAGCTGATCCCGGCGGCCACCGGGCTCAAGCACTACCGGACGATCGAGATCGAGCCGTCCGAGCCCCTGCCGCGCGGCATCGACGACGTCGGGCTGCTCGAGGGCGACGACCTCGCCGCCGAGCTCGGCCTCTCCGACGGCGACGGGCTCGGCGGCTTCGGCCCCGCGTTCGACACCGCGGAGCTCGACGAGATCAACGCGGGCTTCGGCTCCGCCGGCGGCTCGTTCGATGACCTCGGCGACATCGGCGTCTCCGACGACAAGAAATAGCGGCGCGTGAGTCGCCCAAGGGTTGAAATAGCGACCCTTGGGCGACACACCCTGCGCCGGGGGCGGGATGCGCGCATCTGACCGCGAGCGCGAGGCGACGATCCTGCGGCTGCGAGCGGCCCATCTCGAGGGCCGGATCGACACGGAGGAGCTCGAGGCGCGCATAGAGCGCGCCCAGCGGGCGCGGACCCGCGACGACCTCGAGGCGGTCGCCGTCGACGTGCCCAGGCATTCGGGACTGAGCGTCGCGCTCACGAGCGGGGTCCCGCGCGTGCCCGGGCGGCGCCACTTCACCGAGCGCAAGCTGCTCGACTCGCCGCCGGGGCAGGTCCGCGAGGGCGCCCTCGTCCACCTGGCGCCGGCGCTCGAGCGCCAGGGTTACTACCTGCATCGCCAGACCGCCGACGAGCTCGTCTTCGAGAACCGCCGCTCCGTCGGCCTGCGGGTCACGATGCGGCTGCGCGACGCCGGTGACGGGCGCACGCTGGTGCTGGTCCACGGCCAGGCGCCGCTGACCGTGCGCCGTGCCTTCGCGGCGCTCAGTGACTGACGCCACAGATATCCCGTTGCATTTTGCAACGATGGCCCGATGCAACGCAGAACGGCCGCCCTCCTCGTCGCCTGCGGTGGCGCCTTCTTCGGGTTCCTCGACGCGACGATCGTCAACGTCTCCTTCCCCGACATCGTCGCTTCCTTCCCCGCGCACACGCGCTCGGACCTGTCATGGGTGATCGACGCGTACTTCATCGTGGTCGCCGCGCTGCTCGTGCCCGCCGGCGGCATCGCCGACCGGATCGGCCGCAAGCGAGTGTTCCTGTGGGGCGTCGGCGCCTTCACGGTCACCTCGCTGCTGTGCGCGCTGGCGCCGACGCTCGAGACCCTGATCGCCGCGCGGGCGCTCCAGGGGGCGAGCGCCGCCGTGCTGGCCCCGGTGTCGCTGGCGCTCGTGCTGCCCGAGTTCCCGCTGTCGCGGCGCGCCACCGCGGTCGGCATCTGGGGGGCGAGCGCGGCCCTCGCCGCCGCTCTCGGGCCGCCGCTCGGTGGCGTGCTGGTCGAGTTCGCCGACTGGCGCTGGATCTTCCTCGTCAACGTCCCGCTCGGTGTCGCAGCGGTGGTCGCCGGCTCGCGCGTTCTCGTCGAGTCGCGGGACGAGCAGGCGACGGGCTTGCCCGACCTGGCGGGCTCTGCGCTCGCGGCGGCCGGGCTCGGGGCGCTCGCGCTCGCGATCGTCGAGGGCGAGAACTGGGGGTGGACGAGCGCGCCGGTACTGGGCTCGTTCGCTGCCGCGGCGGTCCTGACCGCCTGGTTCGCCCACCGCTGCGCGACGCACGCGCGACCCGTCGTCGATCCCGCGCTGATGCGGATCGCCTCCTTCCGGCGCGCCAACGTCGGCACGCTGCTGTTCTCGCTCGCCTTCTTCTCGACGATCCTCGGCAACATCCTGTTCCTCACCGGCGTGTGGGAGTACTCCGTGCTCGACGCCGGCCTGGCGACGATCCCCGGCCCGATGTTGAGCGCCGTGGTCAGCGGGCCGGCGGGCCGGCTCGCCGATCGCTTCGGTCATCGCGTGGTGATCGTGCCCGGCGCGGTGATCTACGCGCTCGGCCTGCTCGTGCTGCGCAGCGCCGGCGCCGAGCCTGACTACGTCGGCACATGGCTGCCCGGCATGGCGCTGGCGGGGATCGGCATCGGGCTCGCGTTCCCGACGCTCGGCAGCGCCGCCGTCGCCGACATCGAGGCGAACCGCTTCGCCGCGGCATCGGCCGTCTCGGGCGCGTTCCGGCAGTTCGGCGCCGTGCTCGGGACCGCGCTGCTGATCGCGATCGTGGGCGAGCCGCAGACGCTGGCGGCGGCCCTCGCCGGCGCCGACGACGCCTACATGCTCGGTATCGTGGCCGCGCTGCTGACCGGCGTCACCGCGCTGACCCTCCAGCGGCGAAGCGCCGCAGCGCTGCCTCTGCGTCTGCTGCCAGTCCGACCGCCGGGTCCACCGCGACCAGCAGAGTCGGGCCCGGGCGCGCCCGCGCCCATTCGAAGCACGTAGCGTCGAGGTCGTCGTCCACCCACGCCAGGGGACGGGCGCGGCCGCAGTGGGCGTCGATCGCCTCGAGCTTCCAGTGTCCCGGCACCCCGGATCCGGCCCCGCGGGCGGCCTTGAGTGGAACGTAGGGCCAGCCGCGGGGTAGGTCGAGCAGATACGGCAGGTGCTCGTCGGCTCGCTCCTCCCAGCCGGTGCACCAGACCGGCTCGTACAGGGGCGAAACGGCACGCAGGCATGCGGCCGCTCCGGTCGAGAGCAGGTGGGGCACGCCGTCGATCAGTGCGGGACGTCCAGGGGGCGGGGCGGCCGCGTCGAATCCGAACACGGAGAGGACGCCGTCGACGTCGACGAGCAGCAGTGGCCGGTCCGATGACACGTTCTAAGAATCCCGTAAGACCTCCTGTCCAGACGCCCAGCGCTCGTTTCAAGCGCCTAGGGTCGGACGCCGATGTGGGATGTGTCCGGTTAACCGGGCCGTCCCCGGGGAAGTCACGGTTGGGGAGCTGTGGCGGCCGCCGGTTTTTGTGTACGCGACCACCCCTCAGCCCCATCACCTTGCCATGACGTTCTACCTCGGAATCCTCCTTGCCCTCGGTTGCGCTCTCGTGACGCAGCTCGGCTTCCTGTACAAGCACCGCGGGGCCGCCGAGTCCCCCCAGGTCGACGTCACGCACCCGCTGCGCACCGGCAAGCAGCTCTTCTCCAACCGGTGGTTCGCCATCGGCATGGGTGTCGCCGTCGTCGCGTGGCTGCTGCATGTCGGCGCGCTGGCGGTCGCTCCGCTCTCCGTGGTGCAGGCGGTCCTGTCGTGCGGCGTGGTCATGCTCGCGGTCCTGGCCGAGCGGATGTTCGGCTTCGAGGTCGGCATGCGCCAGTGGGTCGGGGTCGTGATGACCGCCGCGGGCCTGCTGCTGCTCGTCCTGACGCTGCCGCACGCGCCCGGAGCCCATTCGAGCTTCTCGGTCGGTGCGATGGTCGCGTTCGAGGCCGGCATGCTCGCCGTCGGCGCGCTGCTGATCTCGGGGCGCCACCTCGGCGCCCCGGACCACCACCACGGGATGCTGCTCGGCGCCGCCGCCGGTGTCCTGTTCGGCGTCTCCGACGTCGCGATCAAGGCGCTCACCGGCCTCGACGGCGGCATCATGGCAATCGTCCTGTCGCCCTGGCTGGCGATCACGATCGTCGCCTCGGTCGTGGCCTTCTACGCCTCCGCGCGCGGTCTGCAGGACGGCGAGGCCGTGCCCGTCATCGCCGCGACCTCGACCGCGGCCAACGTGTCCTGCATCGCCGGCGGCATCCTGGTCTTCGGAGACCCGATGCCCGGCGACGCGCTCGGGATCATCGCGCAGGTCGTCGCGTTCGTGCTCGTGATCGTCGCGGCGCTGCTGGTGCCGCCGCCGGTCCGCGCGGCTGCCGCCAACGCGTAGCGAGTGGTCTACCGTTCAGCGTGTGCTGACGCTTATCAAGAGACACGCCGTCGCCTTCCTGGCCCTGGTCCTGGCGCTCTCCGGAGCCGGCGCGTACGCCGCGGGCAAGATCGGCGGCAAGCGGATCAAGAAGCGTGCCATCCACGCGCGCCACATCGCGCCACGGTCGGTGCACCTGCGCCATCTCGGCGGCGACGTGTACGCGCAACTGCGCCGCGGGGGTCCCGGGGGAGCACCCGGTCCGCGAGGACCAGCAGGCCCGCGCGGCCTACGCGGCCCGCGCGGCGTCCGCGGTCCGACCGGCCCGCGCGGCGCCCGCGGCCCGACCGGCCCGCTGCCCGCGACCCTGCCCTCAGGGCGGGAGCTGCGCGGGACCTGGGCGGTCGCGGGTCCGACCGGCGCCGAGGGGGCGGTGTCCTATTCGGTGGCGCTGAGCTTCACCCCGGCCGGGCACGTCCTGGCGCCCGGAGCCCCGGCCACGACCGAGTGCCCTGGCACCCCTGCATCGCCGCACGCCGCGGGAGGTCATGTGTGCGTGTTCACCGCAGACGGCAGCACCGCGGGCATCACGCTGTTCCCGACCGCGGCCGGCGCGGGCGCGTTCGGTTTCGGGGTACGCACGACCGGCGACGGGCGCGCGTCCGGGACCTGGGCCGTCAGGGCTCCGTAGCCGAGTCCCGGATCACTCGCGCGACGAGCGCGGGGTCGTCCCAGGTGGGCAGGTGGCCGCAGTCCGGCAGGGCGACGTGGCGCGCCGCCGGCAGGCGCTCGCGCGCGCGGGCGGCCTGCGGGCCCGTCAGCAGCAGCCGGTCGTGCTCGCCCCAGGCCACGGTCACCGGGCACGGGAGCTCCGCCGCGCCCGGGCAGCGCCAGTTGAGGGCGTGCCGCTGCGTCGACCCGAAGCCCCGGGCGCGCGCGACGTCCGCGAACGACGCGGCGACGAAGTCCGCCGGTCAGCCGCTCCCCGTGTTCGGCGTACTGGCGCACGAGCGCGCGCCGGGCCGCCGGGACGCGGCCGATCGTGCGCGCGAGGGCCGGCGCCACCGGGGCGAGCGCACGGGCGTTGGCCAGCGACAGCTGCACATAGGCGCGCTCCCAGCCCTCGACGAAGCCGATCGGTGACAGCGCGCATGCCGACAGCGCGCGGCCGTCGAGCGCCAGGTGCAGCGCGACGCCGCCTCCGAGGGAGTTGCCCGCGACGTGGAAGCGCTCGTGGCCGAGCATGCCCATGAGCTCCGCGCAGGCGTCGGCGAGTGCCCGCAGCGTCGGCGGGCCCTCGAGCGGCACCGACCCGCCGAAACCGGGAAGGTCGGCCGCGACGACCGCGAAGTCAGCGCCCAGCGGCTCTACCACCGAGGCGAACGCGCGCCGGGACATCCCGATGCCGTGGACGAGCAGCAACGGGGGCCCGCTCCCGCCACGCATGTGGTCGAGCACGCGCGGGAGCGTAGATGGCGCGACTGATCGGGCTCCTGTACGTTTGGCCGCGCTGGCGCACGGACCGCGCCGAAACGTCCAAAACATGCTCACGGTTCGCGACATGGTCGAGGTCACGGGGGTCCGCGTCGTCGCGGGCGCCGCCGGGCTGGACCGGCCGGTCCGCTGGGTCCACATCTCCGAGCTCTCCGACCCGACGCCCTGGCTCAACGGCGGCGAGCTGCTGCTCACGACCGGCATGACCGTCAACGGCGACGGCGACGAGTACGTCGAGCGCATCGCCGCCCACGGGCTGGCCGGACTCGGTGTCGGCACGGGCGTCGGCGGGCTCGACACGGTCACGCCGGAGATGGTCGCGGCCGCCGAGCGGCTTGACTTCCCGGTTCTCGAGGTCCCGTACGAAACGCCCTTCATCGCGCTCACCGAGAAGGCCTTCACCCGTCTCGCGGCGGAGCAGGCCAGGCTGCTCCAGCGCGCGACCACCGCCCACGACCGGCTCGAGAGGGTCGCGCTTTCCGAGGCCGGTCTCGAGGGGCTCGTGGCGGCGCTCGGGGAGCAGATCGCGGGCCGCGCAGCGGTTCTCGACGCCCGCGGGGCGATCCTCGCCGGCGAGCCCATCGACGGCGGTCTCGAGCTCGCCGTGCCGGGAGACTCGGGCGCGCGATTGATGGCCGAGGGCGCCGCGACCGAGCTGAACCGCCTCATCGTCCACCAGGCGGTCACGATCGTCGCGCTCGAGCTGCTGCGCCGCCGCGTCGCCGAGGACACCGAGCGCCGCCTGGCCGGCGACATCCTGGCCAGCGTGCTGTCCGGCGAGCTCGCCGGCGAGGCGCTCGCCCGGCGCCTGGAGCCGTTCGGGATCGTCGGGGAGGTGGCCGCGGTGGTCGCCGACGGGGCCGCGCAGCCGCAGCTCGAGGAGGCCGTCCGCGCCGAGGCGGGTGCCGGCCTCACCGCGTGGGCCGACGGGCTCGCCTGCGCGCTGATCCCGGCCCGCGACGACGTCTTCGAGCTCGCCGAGCGCATCCGCGCGCGCGCCGGGATCGCCGCTGCGGGGGCCGGGCGCCCGGTGGCGGTCGCCGACACCCGCCGCGGCTTCCACGAGGCGCGCTGGGCGCTGGAGGCCGCCACGCTCGACGGCGAGCGACCCGCGGCTGTTCACCTACCGCGACCTCGGCTCCTTCCAGCTGCTGCTCGCGATGCAGGACGACGACGCGCTGCGCACCTTCTGCGACTCGATCCTGAGCCCGCTCGAGGCGTCGGACACCGCGCTACGCGGCGGAGCTGCTGCGCTCGCTGGAGGTCTTCATCGAGTGCAACGGCCAGTGGGAGCGGGCAGCCCGCAAGCTGTACTGCCACCGTCACACCCTCCGCTACCGGATCCAGCGCGTCGAGCAGCTCACCGGGCCGCTCGCTGGCCTGCGCCCGCGACCGGATCGACTTCTGGCTTGCCCTGCGTGGGCGAGAGCTAACGTCGCCCAGAGGAACGAGCCTGCGAAGTTCCGTCCGGGCGAAACCCGATTGAAAGGCCTTCTACATGCGCGTCGGCGTACCCACCGAGATCAAGACCGACGAGTACCGCGTCGCGCTGACCCCGTCCGGCGTGCGCGAGCTCGTCGAGCACGGGCACGAGGTGCTCGTGCAGGCCGGCGCCGGAGAGGGCTCGGCGATCGCCGACGACGAGTACACGGCGCAGGGCGCGCGCATCGTCGCCGACGCCCAGGCCGTCTTCGGCGAGGCCGACATGATCGTCAAGGTCAAGGAGCCGCAGCCGGGTGAGGTCGCGATGCTGCGGCAGGGCCAGACGCTGTTCACCTACCTGCACCTCGCGCCCGACGCCGAGCTCACGCAGGGGCTCGTCGACAGCGGGGCCACCTGCATCGCCTACGAGACCGTCGAGGACCGCAACGGCCGGCTGCCGCTGCTGGCGCCGATGAGCGAGATCGCGGGCAAGATCGCCACCCAGGCGGGCGCGTTCATGCTCGAGAAGCCGCTCGGCGGGCGCGGGCTGCTGCTCGGCGGGGTGCCCGGGCGTCGCGGCCGGCAAGGTGATGGTGATCGGCGGCGGGGTCGTGGGCCAGAACGCCGCTGAGGTGGCGATCGGCATGGGCGCCGAGGTCTACGTCTATGACCGCAACATCGACCGCCTGCGCGACCTCGAGTTCATCCTCAACAGCCGCTGCTCGACGTGCTTCGCCTCGACGCTCGAGGTCGAGGCGCGCCTGCCCGAGATGGACCTCGTGATCGGCGCCGTGCTCGTCCACGGCGCCAAGGCACCGCACGTCGTCACCCGCGCGCAGCTCGGGCTGATGAAGCGCAACGCGGTGCTCGTCGACGTCTCGATCGACCAGGGCGGCTGCTTCGAGACCTCGCGGCCGACGACGCACTCCGACCCGACCTACGAGGTCGACGGCATCACGCACTACTGCGTGGCCAACATGCCCGGCGCGGTGCCGATCACGTCGCACCTGGGCGCTCACCAACGCGACGATGCCGTTCGTGATCAAGCTCGCCGACCGAGGGCCGCGCGAGCGCGCTCGCGTCCGACCCGGGCTTCATGGCCGGCCTCAACGTCGCCGCCGGGCGCGTCACCTACGAGCCGGTCGCGCGCCGACCAGGGCCTCGACTACACCCCGCCGCAGGACGCGCTCGACCTGGTCGGCGCCGCGGCTTGATCCGGGGGGCGCTCGCGCTGGTCGCCGCGGCGGTGCTGGCAGCGCCGGCAGCCGCGGGGCCGCTGCTGCCGCTCACCCACGAGGGGCGCTGGTTGACCGACCAGCGCGGCCACGTCGTGATCCTGCACGGCGTCAACATGGTCTCAAGCGCGGGCCGTACCTGCCCGACGCTGTCGGCTTCGGCGCCGACGACGCCCGCTTCCTGGCGCGCGAGGGCTACAACACCGTGCGCATCGGGCTCATCTACGCGGCGATCGAGCCCCAGCCCGGTGTCTACGACGACACCTACCTGACGCGCATCCAGCGCACGGTGCGCCTGCTCGGCCGCGAGGGGATCGTCAGCCTGCTCGACTTCCACCAGGACCTCTACAACGAGCGCTTCCAGGGCGAGGGATGGCCGGACTGGGCCGTGATGGACGACGGGCTCCCGGCCGAGCCCAAGCTCGGCTTCCCCGGCAACTACCTCGGCATGCCGGCGCTCTCGCGCGCGTTCGACCACTTCTGGAACAACGACGCCGGGCTGCAGGACGCCTACGCGCGCGCGTGGCGCCACGTCGCCGCGCGCTTCCGGATGAACCGCTACGTGCTCGGCTACGACCTGCTCAACGAGCCCTGGCCGGGCTCGGCGTACCCGGCGTGCATCAGCTTCGAGGGCTGCCCGGAGTTCGACGCCAAGCTCGAGGCGTTCACGCGCCGCGCGATCAAGGCGATCCGCGAGGTCGACTCCGACACGCTGATCTTCTACGAGCCCCACGTGCTCTTCAACGACGGCGTCGACACCAACCTGCCCGACCTCGGGGACCCGCAGCTCGGGTTCTCCTTCCATGACTACTGCCTGACGGCGGGCCAGCGGGGAGCCTGCGACGCCTTCGACGAGATCGTCTTCGCCAACGCGCAGGCGCACGTCGACGAGACCGGCGACGTGCCGCTGCTGACGGAGTTCGGCGCCACGCGGGACCCGGCGGTCCTCGGGCCGATGGCCGACCGCGCCGACCGCAACATGATCGGCTGGCAGTTCTGGCACTACTGCGGCTGCGACGACCCGACCACCTCGGGGCCGGGCGACGCGCAGGCGCTCGTCTATGACCCCGCGCAAGCCGCCCACCGGGGACAACCTCGACACCGGCAAGCTCGCGCTGCTGTCGCGCCCGTACCCGCGCGTCGTCGCCGGCGTTCCGACGGCCTAGGCTGGCAGGACGGCGTCTTCACGCTCCGGTGGAAGGCGACGCGCGGACACACCGAGATCGCCGTCCCGCGGCGCCAGTTCCCGAACGGCTACACGCGTCAGCGGCGACGTGCGCGTGCGCTCGCGCCGCAACGCCCGCGTGCTCGTCGTGACCGCCAGGCCCGGCGCTCGCACGCTGAAGATGGCGCGAGCCGGGCGCTAGTCTCTCCCGTCCGCATGCCCACGACTTCCCAGCTCGTCCGCAAGGGACGCACCCCGAAGACCAAGAAGCTCGCGACCCCCGGCCTGAAGACCGGCAAGGGCCGCAAGAAGAAGACGGCCGCGCCGCAGAAGCGCGGGGTGTGCACGCGCGTCTACACCACGACGCCGAAGAAGCCGAACTCGGCCCTGCGCAAGGTCTGCCGTGTCCGGCTGACCAACCAGATGGAGGTCACCGCCTACATCCCGGGCGAGGGCCACAACCTGCAGGAGCACTCGGTCGTGCTCGTCCGCGGCGGCCGCGTCAAGGACCTGCCGGGCGTGCGCTACAAGGTCGTCCGCGGGACGCTCGACGCCGCCGGCGTCAGCGACCGCAAGAAGGCCCGCTCCCAGTACGGCGTGAAGGCCAAGTAATGCCGCGCCGCTCAGCAGCCACCATCCGGCCGGTCGATCCGGACCCCGTCCACCGCTCCAAGCTCGTCCAGCAGGTCATCAACAAGGTGATGCTCGACGGCAAGAAGTCGACCGCCGAGCGCATCGTCTACGACGCGCTGGCGATCATCGGCGAGCGCACGGGCCGCGAGCCGCTCGAGTACCTCGAGCAGTCGATCAAGGCGCTCACGCCGCAGCTCGAGGTCCGCTCCCGCCGCGTCGGCGGCGCCACCTACCAGGTGCCGGTCGAGGTCCCGGCACCCGCTCCCGCACCCTGGCGATCCGCTGGCTCGTCCAGTTCGCCCGCCAGCGCCGCGAGAAGTCGATGGCGCAGCGCCTCGCCAACGAGCTGATGGACGCCCAGTCCCAGCAGGGCGGCGCGTACAAGCGCAAGGACGACATCTTCCGCATGGCGCAGGCGAACAAGGCGTTCGCCCACTACCGCTGGTAATCAGCGGGCCGTCTGCTCGCCGCCAGCTGCGTCCTCGGCAGGAGGCCGTGCTGGCGCACTGTCCTCCTGGCTGCGTCCTTGCCGGCGACGACCAGCCGGGCCGCTGATACCAGCGGTGGGCCCCAGGACCGACGTGATCACCCCGGCGAACAGCAGCAGCACCGCGCCGACCGTCTCCACGCGGAAGCCGGTGTCCGCCACCGCGCGAGCCTGCTCGTAGTTGCGGCCGTACAGGCCGGTCGCGTCGACGTCGGGGGCGTCGACGATCAGGACGATCAGCAGGGCGGCGATCGCGAGCGCGGCGACGGAGAGCGCTGCCGGGCGCGAGCCGCGCCAGGCGCCGACCGCCATGACCGCGGCGACGATGGCGATGACGAGCAGCGCGTAGCCGTGGTGGCTGCCCACGCCGACCCCCTTGCGCTCGACGGTGAGGATCTGGATGCGGTTGAGATCCATGAACTCCGCGACCGCCAGCAGGACGCAGGCGGCGAGGGTCAGACCGAGCAGGACGTGTCGGAGCACGCCGCTACCCTAACCCGCCGTGCGGCACGTGTTCGCCTATCTGGACGCCGGTAGCGCCAGCGCGATCGTGTCGATGATCCTGGGCGGCGTCGCGGCGATCGGGGTCGCGGTCCGTTACCGCTGGAACCAGATCCTCCACTTCCTGCGCATCCGCAAGCGCGACAAGTGACGCGGGTCGACGCGGGCTCGTTCCGCGACCCGGACAGCCGCGTCCTGATCGGGGACGGGCGGATCTTCCGCGCCCTCAGTGAGCGCGGCCTCCAGGACTACGAGGCCTTTGCCGCCTCAGGCCTGGCGGGCGACGAGCGGATCGTCAGGACCTGGCGTGCGGAGGAGGGGGCGCCGGGCCAGCTCGAGCACGAGCGGATCCCGTTCGTCAGCTACCCGTACGAGTGGTGCTTCGCAATGCTCAAGGACGCGGCGCTGCTGCAGCTCGACCTGCTCGACCGCGCGCTCGACGAGGGGCTGTCCATCAAGGACGCGACGCCGTACAACGTCCAGTTCGTGGGCGCGAGGCCGGTGTTCGTCGACGTCGGCTCCTTCGAGCGCCTGCGCGGCGACGAGCCGTGGGTCGGCTACCGGCAGTTCTGCACCCTGTACCTGTATCCGCTGATGCTCACGGCGTACCGGGGCGTCGGCTTCCAGCCGTGGCTGCGCGGGTCGCTCGAGGGGATCGAGCCCGCCGAGGCCGCGGCGCTGCTGCCGCGCAAGAGGGGCGTCACGATCAACGCGCGCCTGCTCGCCCGCCTCGAGCGCAGGCAGGGCGACACGAGCGCGCGCGAGACCAAGTCGCGGCTCGCCCGGGCCGGATACCGGCCCGCGCTCATCCAGGCCCAGGTCCGGCGCCTGCGCAAACTGGTCGGGGCGCTCAGGTGGGACGTGCCGACGACCGCCTGGACGGATTACGAGCGCGATCCCGCGCACCTCGCGGCGAAGACCGCGTTCGTCGCCGAAGCGGCCGAGCGCATCAGGCCGGAGCTCGCCTGGGACCTCGGCACCAACGACGGGACCTTCGCGCGCGTCGTCGCCCCGCACGCGAAGACGGTCATCGCCATGGACGCGGACCACGCCACGGTCGAGTCCCTCTATCGGTCCCATGACGACCCGAAGGTCACCCCACTCGTCATCGACCTCACCGACCCCAGCCCGGCGCGCGGCTGGGGACTGCGGGAGCGCAGCCCGCTGCACGAGCGGGGGCGGCCGGACCTGACCCTCAGCCTCGCCCTCATCCACCACCTCTCCATCACCCGCAACGTCCCCGTGCGCGCGGTGCTCGAGTGGCTCAAGGGCCTCGGCGGCACGCACATCATCGAGTTCCCGCACCGCGAGGACCCGATGGTTCGCCGGCTCCTCGACGCCAAGCGCGACGATTGGGCCTACGACCGCGACGGGTTCGAGTCCTCGCTGACCGAGCGGTTCGAGGTCCGCCGCCGCCAGGAGCTCGACACGCGGACGCTCTATGAAGTCGCTTAGCGTCCGCGGCCTGCATCTCGCGGCCCTGTGGACGATCACGTTCGTCCAGCCGCTGTTCGACATCCTGGGCGACAACGCCGCGTTCTTCGTCGCCCGCGGCAACACCCCGGGCGACGTCCTCATCTTCGCGTTCGCGTGGACCCTGGGACCGCCGCTCATCGGGCTGGCCCTGGTCGCGCTCGCGGGGGCCGTCAGCGAGCGGTTCGGCCAGGCGCTGCACCTGGCCTTCGTCGCCTTCCTGGCGGGGGTCCTGGCGCTCCAGGTCGTCAAGGGCGTCAGCGACGAAGCGGAGGTGGTGCTGCCGATCGCCGCGCTGCTCGGCGCCGGCGCCGCCGCGCTCTATGCGCGGCTCGCCCCGCTGCGCAGCTTCCTGAGCGTCCTGGGCGTCGCTCCGGTCGTCGTGCTCGCGCTCCTGCTCGTGTTCAGCCCCGTCCACGACGTCGTCTTCCCCTCGCCCGACGCCCGGGCGAACGCGGGCGCACCGGCGAAGGACCCCGCCCCGGTCGTCGTCCTGGTGTTCGACGAGCTGCCGACGCCGACGCTGATGAAGCCCGATCTGACGATCGACGCCGAGCGCTTCCCCAGCTTCGCCCGCCTCGCGAGGACATCGACCTGGTACCGCAACGCCACGAGCGTCTCCGACGGCACCTACGTCGCCCTCCCGGCGATCCTCACCGGCAAGCGGCCGCGGGCGGAGCTGCCGACGAGCCGCGAGTACCCGGACAACCTGTTCACGCTGCTCGGGCGCACGTACGAGCACCACGTCCAGGAGCCGATCACGAGCGTCTGCCCCACGACCCTGTGCGGCGCCCGCGCGCGCGAGGACCAGGGGGAGCGGCTGCTCTCGCTCGCCGCCGACCTGAGCATCGTCGAGCGCCGGCTGCTGCTCCCCAAGGGGATGGCGGCCAAGCTGCCGCCGATCGACCGCGACTGGGAGGACTTCCGGGCCGAGGCCGGCAACGACGACCTCGCCGAGGTGGCCGACCGCACGGCCCCGCTTCACAAAAGGGACGGACCCTTTCGTGTAGCGGGGGATGATCTGCCGGCGCAGCGGGTGCTGCGGGCGCTCGAGGTGGTCGAGACCATGGAGCCCGGTGGCGCCAGGCCCGGTCTGTGGATGGTGCACTACGTCGTCCCGCACGTGCCGTGGCGCTTTCTGCCCGACGGCAGCCAGTACGTGGTGCGCGGGCCCACGATGCCCGGGCTCGACGACCAGATCTGGGGCGAGGACCCGTTCCTGCTCGACCAGGCCTTCCAGCGCCACCTGCTCATGACCCGCTTCGCCGACCGCCTGCTCGGCGACGCCATCGACCAGCTGCGCGACAGCGGCCTGTGGGACGAGGCGCTCGTGATCATGGTCGCCGACCATGGCGGGGCGGTCGGCCCCGGCCAGTCGCGCCGCCCCGCGACCGTGGACACGTTCCCGCAGAACGCGAGCGTGCCCTTCTTCGTCAAGCGGCCCGGCCAGAGGCGGCCGGCGGTCTCCGACACCTTCGTCACCACGCTCGACGTCGTCCCCACGGTCGCCAAGGAGCTCGCGGTCGGCAACGACTTCGACTTCGACGGCATCCCGGTCGACGAGCCCCGCTCGCCAGAGCTGCTCGAGCAGCGCAACGGCCGCCTGGCGAAGCTGATCGGCGTGACGCCGGAGGATTTCGTGCGCCGCCGCGACGCCGAGGTCCAAGAGCGTGCGCGCCGCTGGCCGCCGGGGCTGGAAGCGATCTGGCGCATCGGCCCGCGCCAGGAGCTGATCGGCACCTCCCTCACAGCCCTCGCCGAGGCCCCCGACAGCGAGGCCGGTGCCTTTCTCAACAGCGCGCAGCTCTACCGCGATGTCAAGCCCGACTCGGGCGTGATCCCCGCCTACGTGACGGGGGCCTGGCGCGGGCTGGAGGAGGGCGCGGACGTGGCCGTGGCCGTCAACGGGACGATCACCGCGACCGGCGAGGCCTACCTCGAGGACGGCGACCCGCGCTTCTCGATGCTGATCCCGCCGGAGGCCCTCCGCGAGGGCCGCAACAGCGTGCAGATCGTGTCGCTCGTCGGGGACTCCTACGAAGTGCTCGACGAGGCCTAGCCGGGCTCAAGCCCTGCTACTCTCCCTCGTCGCCCACTGCCCCTCAAGGCGGTGAGCGCTCCTCGTCATGACGGAGTCCTCACGGACATAACGATCTGCTCCGGAAGAGCTCCGTGCTGTGACGAGGGCCCTGCGGGGCCCTCTTCTTTTGCCTTCACCCACCCGCGCCGCCTAGCAACTCTCCATGCCACGCAAGTACACCCTCGAAAAGACCCGGAACATCGGGATCATGGCCCACATCGACGCGGGCAAGACCACGACCACCGAGCGGATCCTCTATTACACGGGCCGCTCCCACAAGATGGGCGAGGTCCACGAGGGCGCGGCGACGATGGACTGGATGGCGCAGGAGCAGGAGCGCGGCATCACCATCACCTCCGCCGCCACCACGGCGGAGTGGAAGGACCACCGCATCAACATCATCGACACGCCCGGCCACGTCGACTTCACCGTCGAGGTCGAGCGCTCGCTGCGCGTGCTCGACGGCGCCGTCGCGCTGTTCGACTCGGTCGCCGGCGTCGAGCCGCAGTCGGAGACCGTCTGGCGCCAGGCCGACACCTACGGGGTCCCGCGCATCGCCTACATCAACAAGATGGACCGTGTCGGGGCCGACTTCGACCGCGGCGTGCAGACGATGATCGACCGCCTCGGCGCGCACCCCGTCCCGATCCAGCTGCCGATCGGCGCCGAGGGCGACTTCAGCGGCATCGTCGACCTCGTCCGCATGGACGCCATCACCTACCAGGACGACCTCGGCAAGGACGTCGTCGAGGGCGAGATCCCCGCCGAGCTCGCCGACGCGGCCGCGGAGGCGCGCGAGCACCTGCTCGAAGAGGTATCGCACTACGACGACGGCCTCGTGGAGCTGATCCTCGAGGAGGCAGAGGTCCCCGAGGGCAAGCTCGTCGCGGCCATCCGCAAGGCGACGCTCGATCTCTCGATCACGCCGGTCCTGTGCGGGTCCTCGTTCAAGAACAAGGGCGTCCAGCCGCTGCTCGACGCCGTGCTCGCCTACCTGCCGAGCCCGCTCGACGTGCCGGCGATCAAGGGCGTCGAGCCGGTCAAGGGCGCCGACGACCGCGAGGCCGACCGTCCCGCCGACGACTCGGCGCCGTTCGCCGCGCTCGCCTTCAAGGTCATGTCCGACCCCTACGTCGGCAAGCTCACCTACTTCCGCGTCTACTCGGGCAAGCTCGAGGCCGGCTCGCGCGTGCTCAACGTCAACACGGGCCGCACGGAGCGCATCGGCCGCATCCTGATGATGCACGCCAACGACCGCGAGGACGTCCAGGAGGTCTACGCGGGCGACATCGCGGCTGCCGTCGGCATCAAGCAGGTCTTCACCGGCGACACGCTCGCCGCGCCGGACAAGCCGATCCGCCTCGAGATGATGGAGTTCCCGGAGCCCGTCATCTCGGTCGCCATCGAGCCCAGGACGAAGTCCGACCAGGAGAAGATGTCGGTCGCGCTCGGCCGCCTCGCCGAGGAGGACCCGACCTTCCAGGTCAAGACCAACGAGGAGACCGGGCAGACGGAGATCTCCGGCATGGGCGAGCTGCACCTCGAGGTGCTGGTCGACCGCATGCAGCGCGAGTTCAACGTCGAGGCCAACATCGGCCGCCCGCAGGTCTCCTACCGCGAGACGATCTCGGGCACGGCCGAGAAGGTCGAGGGCAAGTTCGTCCGCCAGACGGGCGGCTCGGGCCAGTACGGCATCGTCTACATCAACATGGAGCCGGCGCCCGAGGAGGGCTTCGACTTCGTCAACAAGATCAAGGGCGGCTCGATCCCCACGGAGTACATCCCGGCGGTCGAGAAGGGCGTAGCCGAGGCGATGGAGTCCGGCGTGCTCGCCGGCTACCCGATGGTCGACATCCGCGTCACGCTCGCCGACGGCAAGTTCCACGACACCGACTCTTCGGAGCTGGCGTTCAAGATCGCCGGCTCGATCGCCTTCCAGGAGGCGGCGAAGCGCTCCAAGCCCGTCCTGCTGGAGCCCATCTTCAAGGTCGAGGTCGTCACCCCGGAGGACTTCCTGGGCGACGTCATCGGGGACCTGTCCCGCCGGCGTGGCCGGATCGAGGGCCAGGACCGCCGCGGCAACGCGATCGCGGTGACCGGCATGGTGCCTCTGTCGGAGATGTTCGGGTACGCGACCGAGATGCGGTCGATGACCCAGGGCCGCGCCACCTACACGATGCAGTTCGAGAAGTACGACGAGGTCCCGGGCAGCGTGGCCTCCAAGGTCATCGAGGAGCGGACGGGCCGCGCGGACGCGGCCTAGACTGTCCCGCCGACAAATTTCGAAAGATCACGTAAGAACGAGGAGCTGAAGACAGTGGCGAAGGAGAAGTTCGAGCGCGGCAAGCCGCACGTCAACGTCGGGACCATCGGTCACATCGACCATGGCAAGACGACGCTGACCGCTGCCATCACGACGGTGCTCGCCGAGAAGTACGGCGGGCAGGCCAGCTCGTTCGAGGAGATCGACAACGCTCCCGAGGAGAAGGAGCGCGGCATCACGATCGCCACGTCGCACGTCGAGTACGAGACGGAGAACCGCCACTACGCGCACGTCGACTGCCCGGGTCACGCCGACTACGTCAAGAACATGATCACCGGCGCCGCCCAGATGGACGGCGCGATCCTCGTCGTGTCGGCCGCCGACGGCCCCATGCCGCAGACGCGCGAGCACATCCTGCTCGCCCGCCAGGTCGGCGTCCCGTACATCGTCGTGTTCCTCAACAAGGCCGACATGGTCGACGACGAGGAGCTGCTCGAGCTCGTCGAGGTCGAGGTCCGCGAGCTGCTCTCCGAGTACGACTTCCCGGGCGACGACATCCCGTTCATCATCGGGTCCGCGCTCAAGGCGCTCGAGGGCGACGAGGAGTACAAGCAGAAGATCGTCGAGCTCGCCGAGCAGCTCGACACGTACATCCCCGCAGCCCGAGCGCGACCTCGACAAGCCGTTCCTGATGCCGGTCGAGGACGTCTTCTCGATCACCGGCCGCGGCACCGTCGCGACCGGCCGCATCGAGCAGGGCGTCGTCAACACGGGCGACACGATCGAGATCGTGGGCATCAAGACCGAGACCTACAAGACGGTCGTCACCGGCGTCGAGATGTTCCGCAAGATCCTCGACCAGGGCCAGGCCGGCGACAACGTCGGCTGCCTGCTCCGCGGCATCAAGCGCGAGGAGATCGAGCGCGGCCAGGTGCTGTGCAAGCCGGGGTCGATCACCCCGCACACGCACTTCAAGGCCGAGGTCTACGTCCTCAAGAAGGAGGAGGGCGGCCGCCACACGCCGTTCTTCACCGGCTACCGCCCGCAGTTCTACTTCCGCACCACGGACGTGACGGGCGTCGCGAAGCTGCCGGAGGGCACCGAGATGGTCATGCCGGGCGACAACATCCAGATGGAGATCGAGCTCATCCAGCCGATCGCCATGGACGCCGGCCTGCGCTTCGCCATCCGCGAGGGTGGCCGCACCGTCGGCTCCGGCGTCGTGACGGAGGTCATCAAGTAGCACGCGTGAGCGGGGGCGCCGATGGCGCCCCCTCTTTCGACTCCTGTCGCCATGGCCACTCCGCAGAACAAGATCCGCATCCGCCTCAAGGCGTATGACTCCTCCGCCATCGAGACGGCTGCCAAGGAGATCGTCGACACGGCGCAGCGCACCGGTGCGACCGTGTCCGGCCCCGTGCCGCTGCCGACGGAGAAGAACGTGTACTGCGTGATCCGGTCCCCGTTCAAGGACAAGGACTCACGCGAGCACTTCGAGATCCGCACGCACAAGCGGCTGATCGACATCCACCAGCCGACGCCCAAGACGGTCGACTCGCTCCAGCGCCTCGACCACCTGCCCGCGGGCGTCGACATCGAGATCAAGCTGGCATTCGCTTAGTGGCCGCCTCCACGACACCCCACCGCCTGACCCGGGTGCCGATCACCGACTGGCGGCGTCCTCACCCCTCGATGTGCCAAAGGCACACCTTCGGGGCTGCGTCCTTGCCAGCCGGCGCCGGCATGCCGGCTCAGCCGACGCGGCGCCATGGAGCCGACCACTGATGCCCGCGATCCTCGCCAGAAAGCTGGGGATGACCCAGCGCTTCAAAGAGGACGGCAGGGTCGAGCGCGTCACCGTGCTCGAGGCCGGGCCGTGCCCGGTCACCGCGGTGCGCACCGAGGAGCTCGACGGCTACAGCGCGGTCCAGCTCGGCTTCGGCGCCGTGCGCGAGAAGGCCCTGTCCAAGCCCGAGCTGGGGCACCTCAAGAAGGCCGGCGCCCCGCCGCTGCGCCACCTCGTCGAGTTCCGCGACGACATGGACGCGGTCACGCTCGGCGACACGGTCACCGTCGAGGCGTTCGAGGTCGGCCAGAAGGTCAAGATCGCCGGCGTCTCCAAGGGCAAGGGCTTCCAGGGCACCATCAAGCGCCACCGCTTCAACGCCGGCCCCAAGTCCCACGGCTCGCACAACGTGCGCGCACCGGGCTCGATCGGCGCCTCGGCGACGCCGTCGCGCGTGTTCAAGGGCATGAAGCTGCCGGGGCAGATGGGCAACAAGCGCGTCACCCAGCGCGGGCTGACGATCGTCGAGCTGATCGCCGACCAGAACCTGATGCTCGTCCGCGGCGCCGTGCCCGGCGCCAAGGGCGGGACCGTGGAGGTGCGCACCGATGGCTGATGCGCCCGTCCTCGGAGGCACCAAGAAGGTCGACCTCGACGCCGACGTCTTCGGCGCCGAGTTCAACGGCCCGCTGGTGCACGAGGTCGTCGTGGCCGAGCTGGCCGCCCGCCGCCAGGGCACCCACGCCACGCGCACGCGCGGGATGGTGCGCGGCGGCGGCGCGAAGCCGTGGCGCCAGAAGGGCACGGGCCGCGCCCGCGCCGGCACGTCGCGCTCGCCGCTGTGGACCGGCGGCGGCGTCATCTTCGGGCCCAGCCCGCGCCACTACACGGTCAAGGTCAACCGCAAGGCGCGCAAGGCGGCGCTGCGCTCGGCGCTGAGCGTGCACGCCGAGCGCGGGACCGTCGCCGTGCTCGATCCGTCCGGCTTCGACGCGCCGTCGACCAAGACCGCGGTCAACCTGCTCGAAGGTCGCACGGGCGGCTCGGTCCTAGTCGTGGTCGCGGAGGATCAGGACGTCGCGGCCAAGTCCTTCCGCAACCTCGAGCGCGTCAGCGTGCTGCCGGTCGACGCCGTCGGCGTCGCCGACCTGATCGGCGCGGCGCAGTTCGTCGCCACCGAGGCCGCGCTCGAGGTGCTGACCGCGCGCGCGAAGTCGACTACCGAGGCCAAGGCCTGATGGACGCGACGCAGATCATCATCGCCCCGATCGTCTCCGAGAAGTCCTACGTGCTGGCGACGGCGGGCAAGTACACGTTCCGCGTCCACGACACGGCGCACAAGACGCAGATCCGCCAGGCGGTCGAGGAGCTCTTCGACGTCAAGGTGCTCGACGTCGCCACCATGAGCGTCAAGGGAAAGCCCAAGCGCCGCGGCTACACGTCGGGCTACCGCCGCTCGTGGAAGAAGGCCGTCGTGCAGGTGCGCGAGGGCGACAGCATCCCGATTTTCCAAGGCTTGGAGGCCGACCTCTAATGCCGATCAAGAAGGTCAAGCCCACCTCGCCGGGCCGCCGCTTCGCGACCTACGCAGACTTCGCCGAGGTCACGCGCGCCGAGCCCGAGAAGTCGCTCACCGAGGGACTGCGCAAGTCGGGCGGGCGCAACAACAACGGCCGCAAGACGGCGCGCCACCGCGGCGGCGGGGCCAAGCGCGCCTACCGCAAGGTCGACTTCAAGCGCACCAAGGACGGCGTGCCGGCCAAGGTCGCCGCGATCGAGTACGACCCGAACCGCTCGGCCTACATCGCGCTGCTGCACTACCTCGACGGCGAGAAGCGCTACATCCTCGCGCCGCAGCGCCTGCGCGTGGGCATGACCGTCGAGTCGGGCGCCGGCGCCGACATCACCGTCGGCAACGCGCTGCCGCTGGCCAACATCCCGCTCGGCACGATCGTGCACAACGTCGAGCTCCAGCCGGGCCGCGGCGCCCAGCTCGGCCGCTCGGCCGGCACCGGCATCCAGCTGATGGCCAAGGAGGGCGGCCTCGCCACCCTGCGCCTGCCGTCGTCGGAGATGCGCCAGGTGCGCGTCGAGTGCCGCGCGACGGTCGGCACCATCGGCAACGCCGACCACCAGAACATCGACGTCGGCAAGGCCGGCCGCAAGCGCCACATGGGCGTGCGCCCGCAGACGCGCGGCAAGGCCATGAACCCGGTGGACCACCCGCACGGCGGCGGCGAGGGCGGCGGCTCGCTGGGCAACCATCCGCAGACGCCGTGGGGCAAGCCGACGCTCGGCTACCGCACGCGCAAGAAGGCCAAGGCAAGCGACCGTTACATCGTCCGCGGCCGGCGCCGCGGCAAGAAGGGCCAACGATGAGTAGATCCTCCAAGAAGGGGCCGTTCGTGGAGGAGCGGCTGTTCAACCGCATCGAGGCGATGAACCAGGCGGGGACCAAGACGATGGTCAGGACCTGGTCGCGCACCTCGACGATCTTCCCCGAGTTCGTCGGGCACACGATCGCCGTCCATGACGGCCGCAAGCACGTGCCCGTGTTCGTCTCGGAGTCGATGGTCGGCCACAAGCTCGGCGAGTTCGCCCCGACGCGCACCTACCGCGGCCACGGCGACGACGCCAAGAAGGCGCGCAAGCGATGAGCCCCGAGACGCCAGGAACGCCCGACGAGGGCACCCCCGACGAGGCCAAGATCGAGCAGGAGGCCGCCGAGGCCAAGCAGGCCAAGAAGGCGCCCGCCAAGAAGAAGCCGGCCGCGAAGCCGAAGGCCAAGGCCAAGGCCAAGCCGAAGGCGAAGGCCGCCGCGAAGAAGCCGGCCGCCGCCAAGGCGAAGCCGGCCGCCAAGGAAGAGTCCAAGCCGGCGGCGAAGAAGCCCGCCGCGAAGCAGAAGCCGGCCGCGCGCCAGCAGCGCCGCCGTGACCGTGACGCGGGCGATCTCGTGACCGTGCGCGCGCAGGCCCGCTACGTGCGCTCGTCGGCGCGCAAGGCGCGCCTGGTCTGCGACCACATCCGTGGCAAGTCCGTCCCGGAGGCGCGCGCGATCCTGGCCTTCTCACCGCGTCACATCGCCGAAGCCTGGACCAAGCTGCTCGAGTCCGCGGTCGCCAACGCGGAGAACAACCACGATCTCAACGGCGACGACCTCAAGATCCACGCCGTGTACGCCGACGAGGGGCCGACGCTCAAGCGCTTCCGGCCGCGGGCCATGGGCCGCGCCACGCGCATCCGCAAGCGCACCTCGCACCTGACCATCCACTTGACTCCAAAGGCTTAGACGCATGGGACAAAAAGTCCATCCCGAGTCGATGCGGGTCGGCTACATCCACGACTGGAAGTCCAACTGGTTCAACGAGAAGCACTTCTCGGACTACCTGTACGAGGACATCCAGATCCGCGACCACATCCAGAACAAGCTGGCCCACGCCGGCCTGTCCGACATCACGATCCGCAAGGACGCCAACGAGGTGGAGGTCAACATCCACACGGCGCGGCCGGGCATCGTGATCGGCAAGTCGGGCTCCGAGGTCGACGCGCTGCGGCGCGATCTCAACCGGCTGACCGGCAAGGCGATCAAGGTCAACATCCTCGAGATCAAGCGCCCCGAGCTCGACTCCAAGCTCGTCGCGCAGTCGATCGCCGAGCAGCTCCAGAACCGCGTCGCCTTCCGCCGCGCGATGAAGCGCGCTCTGACCAGCGCCATGCGCTCGGGCGCCAAGGGCTGCAAGATCCAGGTCGGCGGCCGCCTGGGCGGCGCCGAGATGGCGCGCACCGAGTCCTACTCGGACGGTCGCGTCCCGCTGCACACGATGCGCGCGGACATCGACTACGGCTTCTACGAGGCGCGCACGACCTTCGGCCGCATCGGCGTGAAGGTGTGGATCAACAAGGGCGAGATCATGCCCGCCGGCTACACCGGCGCCGATCTCACATCGCTCGACGAGCCGGCGCAGGCCGGGCCGAGCGGCGGCGAGGACGAGCGCCGGCGCGGCGGCCGTGACCGCGGCGGTCGCGGCGGTGGCCGCGACGGCGGGCGCGGCGGCAGCGGCGGCCGCGGCGGCGGTGGCCGTGACGGTGGGCGCGGCGGCAGCGGCGGTCGCGGCGGCGGTGGCCGTGGCGGTCGCGACCGTCCCGATCTCTCCGGAGGTATCAGCCGGTAGTGGCCCCCCTCGCGAACCCCCACCACAACTGCCGCGCGCCGATCACCGCCTGGCCGCGTCCTCACTCGGGGCAATGGCTCCGCCATTGCACCCTCCCTGCGTCCTTGCCAGCCGGCGCCGGCATCCCGGCAGTTCCGGCGCGGGCTCACGAGGTGAACCACTGATGCTGTCCCCGAAGCGCGTCAAGCACCGCAAGCAGCACCGCGGCCGCCGCGGCGGGCTCACGCGTGCCCAGCCGACCGTGCAGTTCGGCGACTACGGCCTGAAGGCGCTCGAGGCCGGCTGGATCACCAACCGCCAGCTCGAGGCCGCCCGTATCGCGATGACCCGCAAGATCAAGCGCGGCGGCAAGGTGTGGATCAACATCTATCCTGACAAGCCGGTGACCAAGAAGCCCGCCGAGACCCGCATGGGCTCGGGCAAGGGCAACCCGGAAGGGTGGGTCGCCGTCGTCAAGCCCGGCCGCGTGATGTTCGAGCTGGCCGGGGTGCCCGAGCCGCTCGCCCGCGAGGCGATCCGGCTCGCCGGGCGCAAGCTTCCCATCAAGACCAAGTTCGTCCTGCGCGAGGACGGCCAGTGATGACCGCCAAAGAACTCCGAGATCTCGATGACAACGCGCTGGAGGACCACATCGCGACCGCGCGCCGCGATCTCTTCGGGCTGCGCATGCAGCACGCGACCGGCGAGCTCGAGAACACGGCGCGTCTCGGCAAGGTCAAGCGCGATCTCGCGAGAGCCCTGACGGTCGCCCGCCAGCGCGGCCTCGACCTCCACCACCACGTGACTTCGTAATGAGCGACGACATCCAGCCCGAAAAGCCAGAAGAGACCGAAGAGACCCCGGCGACCGTGGAGGAGACTCCCGAGCCCGCCGCGGAGGAGACCCCCGAGCCGGCTGCCGCGGAGGAGGCTCCCGCGCAGGACGAGGCGCCTGCCGAGCCGGCTCCGCCCGCCGAGCCGGAGGAGGCCGCCGAGCCGGAGGCTCTCGCGACGCCCAAGGAGCGCCGCGCGCAGCGCCGCGCCGCCGCGGTCGCCAAGCGCGGCCCGCGCCGCGCCCGCACGCAGGAGGACCGCGACGCCGAGCGCAAGCGCAAGGCCGACCAGCGCCGCCGCTACCGCGCCCGCGTCAAGGCCAAGCGCGCGGACCAGCCCAAGGGGGAGGCCCCCGAGCCCGCGCCCAAGGCGACCGGCCAGAAGAAGACCCGCACGGGCGTCGTCGTCTCCGACAAGGCCGACAAGACGATCACCGTCCGCATCGACGTCGCGCGGCGCCACCGCCGCTACAAGAAGACCATCCGCAGCTCGACGACGCTGCACGTTCACGACGAGCGCAACGAGGCGCACGCCGGCGACACAGTGCGTGTCGTCGAGTCGCGCCCGCTGTCACGGCTCAAGCGCTGGCGGCTGGTCGAGGTACTGGAGCGCGCGCGGTGATCCAGAACGAGACACGCCTGCGTGTCGCGGACAACACCGGCGCGCGCGAGCTCCTCTGCATCCGCGTGATGGGTGGGTCCAAGCGCCGCTACGCCGGCGTCGGCGACGTCATCGTCGCCACCGTCAAGACGGCGACTCCTCAGGGCACGGTCAAGAAGGGCGAGGTCGTCAAGGCCGTTGTGGTGCGCACGCGCAAGGAGTTCGGCCGCGACGACGGCACCTACATCGCGTTCGACGAGAACGCCGCAGTGATCATCGACGCCACCGGTCAGCCGCGCGGCACGCGCATCTTCGGCCCGGTCGCCCGCGAGTTGCGCGACGGCGGCTACATGCGCATCGTCTCCCTCGCCCCGGAGGTGCTCTGACCATGGGCCGCCACAAGCTTCGCATCCGCACCGACGACAACGTGGTCGTCATCTCGGGCAAGGACCGCGGCAAGACCGGCAAGGTCCTGCGCGTCGACACCAAGCGCGGGCGCGTCTACGTTGAGGGCGTGAACATGGTCAAGCGTCACCAGGCCCCGCTGCCCGGGCGCCCGAACCAGCAGGTGGGCGTGATCGAGAAGGAGGGGCCGATCCACGTCTCCAACGTGGCGATCGCCGAGAAGGACGGCAGCCCGACCCGCGTCCGCGTCGAGCGCCGCGAGGACGGCCGCCGCATGCGCGTCACCAAGAAGTCCCAGACGGAGCTCGACTGATGCCCGAAGCACGACTCAAGACCCGCTACAACGAGGAGCTGCGGGGCCGGCTCAAGGAGAAGTTCGGCTACTCCTCGGTCATGCAGGTCCCGAAGATCACCAAGATCACGCTCAACATGGGCGTGGGTGAGGCCAAGCAGGACCGCGGCATGTTCGAGAAGGCGGAGGAGCAGCTCGCGACGATCGCCGGCCAGAAGCCCAGCACGCGCCGAGCCCGCAAGTCGGTCGCGCAGTTCAAGGTCCGCGAGGGCATGCCCGTGGGTCTGTCGGTGACGCTGCGCGACAACCGCGCCTATGAGTTCCTGGACCGCCTGACGTCGATCGCGATCCCGCGCATCCGCGACTTCCGCGGCCTGAACCCGCGCTCGTTCGACGGCCGCGGCAACTACTCCCTGGGCGTCCGCGAGCAGATCATCTTCCCCGAGATCGACTACGACTCGATCGATCAGGTGCGTGGCCTCGACGTCACGATCACGACCACCGCCAAGACCGACGCCGAGGCCTTCACCCTGCTGGAGGCACTCGGCATGCCGTTCGCGCGCGACGGCCGGCCCGGCGCATACGAAACCCTTCAGACCAACGGAGCTGCTGAGTAATGGCGAAGACCTCCCAATGGGTGCGCCAGCAGCGCCCCGCCAAGTACAAGACCCGTGAGTACACCCGCTGCCGCCGCTGCGGCCGGCCGCGCTCGGTGTACCGCAAGTTCGGCCTCTGCCGGATCTGCCTGCGCGAGCTCGCGCACGACGGCTACATCCCCGGCATGACGAAGTCGAGTTGGTGATCCGCCGATGTCCATGACCGACCCCATCGCCGACCTGCTGACCCGCATCCGCAACGGGATCACCGCTGCGCACGAGACCGTGAACGTCCCGTCGTCGCGGCTCAAGGTCGAGATCGCCCGCATCCTCAAGGAGCAGGGCTACATCCGCGACTACTCGACCCGTGCCGAAGGCCCGGGCGAGATCCTCTCGATCGAGCTCAAGTACACCGAGTCGCGCGTGTCGGTGATCTCGGGGCTCAAGCGGGTCTCGCGTCCCGGCCGCCGCACCTACGTGGACTCCCAGCACATCCCGAAGGTCCTCGGCGGCATGGGCACCACCATCCTCACCACCTCCAACGGCGTGATGACCGGTCACGACGCGCGCGCCGCGGGCGTCGGCGGAGAGATCCTGGCGCAGGTGTGGTAAGTGGCCCCCCTCGCGACACCCCGCCCCCTCAACCGGGCGCCGATCACCACCTGGCGGCGTCCTCGTACCTCGCTGTGCCAAAGGCACACCTTCGGTACTGCGTCCTTGCCAGGTGGCGCCGGCATCCCGGTTGAGTGGACGCGGCGCCACAAGGAGGACCACGGCTGATGTCCCGCATCGGTAAGAAGCCCATCCCCGTGCCCACCGGCGTGACGATCACGATCGAGCCCGAGGTCGTGCGCGTCGCCGGCCCCCGCGGCGACCTCTATGAGCGCAAGTCGCGCGACATCGAGGTGCGCATCGACGGCGAGGAGTGCCTCGTGACGCGGCCGACGGACCGCGCCGAGCATCGTGCGCTGCACGGCCTCACGCGCTCGCTGGTCGCGAACATGGTCGAGGGCGTCACGTCCGGGTTCATCAAGACGCTCGAGATCCAGGGCGTCGGCTACCGCGCTCAGCTCAAGGGCTCCGATCTCGAGCTCGCGCTCGGGTTCAGCCATCCGGTGAAGATCCAGGCGCCGAAGGGCATCGAGTTCGAGGTGCCGCTGCCGACACGCGTCATCGTCAAGGGCAACTCCAAGCAGCAGGTCGGCGAGACCGCCGCGATCATCCGCAAGCAGCGGCCACCGGAGCCCTACAAGGGCAAGGGCATCCGCTACGAGGGCGAGCACGTCCAGCGCAAGGTGGGCAAGCGCGCATGACCATTCGCACGAAGGAAGCCGTCCGGCTCAAGCGCCGGCGCCGCGTGCGCGCGAAGGTCACCGGTAGCGCCGAGCGCCCGCGCATCGCCGTGTTCCGCTCCAACCGCGGCATCTCGGCCCAGCTCATCGACGACAGCACCGGCCGCACGCTGGCGCACGTCAACTGGACCGAGAACGACCTCAAGACGCTCAAGAAGATGGAGCAGGCCAAGCGCGCGGGCGAGATCCTCGCCGAGCGCGCGAAGGCGGCCGGCGTCGAGAGCGCCGTGTTCGACCGCGGCGGCTACCAGTACCACGGGCGCGTCCGCGCGCTCGCCGAAGGCGCAAGGGAGGGAGGGCTGGCCTTCTAGGCTGGTCCGTCGCCCCATGGCTGCTCCCGATCGCTCAGTTTCCTCCGCGGGCCTGGATCTCCAGGAGCGCGTCGTCGAGATCAACCGCGTCGCCAAGGTCGTCAAGGGCGGCCGGCGCTTCTCCTTCACCGCCCTCGTCGTGGTCGGTGACGAGAACGGCATCGTCGGCGTCGGCTACGGCAAGGCCAACGAGGTCCCGCTCGCGATCCAGAAGGGCGTCGAGCGGGCCAAGAAGAACCTGTTCAAGGTCCCGCGCCACGGCTCGACGATCACCCACCAGGTGACCGGCATCTTCGGGTCGGGCCGCGTGCTGCTCAAGCCCGCCTCGCCCGGTACCGGCGTGATCGCCGGCGGCGGCGTGCGCGCCGTGCTCGAGCTCGCGGGGATCCACGACATCCTGTCGAAGTCGCTCGGCACCCAGAACCCGATCAACCTCGTCAAGGCCACCGAGGCCGGGCTGCGCGACCTGCGCAAACCGGAGGAGATCGCGGCGCTGCGTGGCCTCTCGATCGACCAGGTGCTCGGCCTCTCGAAGGACCAGCCCGCGCCCGCGGCGGAGGAGGCTCCGGCCGAGGAGCTGCCTCCGCCCCCGCCCGGTGCGCCTGAGGACGCGCCGGCCGAGGAGACGGTGCAGGCATGAAGATCACGCAGGTCAAGTCCGCCAACGGCGCCAAGAGCAACCAGAAGGACACGCTGCGCTCGCTGGGCCTGCGCGGGATCGGCAAGTCCGTCGAGCGTCCCGACTCCCCTCAGCTGCGCGGGATGGTGCACCCCATCCGCCACCTGGTGAGGATCGAAGATGAATCCTGAGGAAGTCGGGCTCAACTCGCTGCGACCCGCCGACGGCTCGCGCAAGAAGCGCAAGCGCGTGGGCCGCGGACACGGCTCCGGGCATGGCAAGACCGCCGGGCGCGGCCACAAGGGCTACGGCTCGCGCGCCGGGGCCAAGGACCGGACGCGCTTCGAGGGCGGTCAGAACCCGATCCACATGCGCATGCGCAAGCTGCGCGGCCCGAACAAGAAGATGTCGATGCCGTTCGAGCCGTTCCGGACGCATACCCAGCCCGTCAACCTCGACGACATCGAGGCCCGCTTCGACGCCGGTGCCTCGGTGACACCGGAGACGCTCAAGGCCGCCGGCCTCGCCACGCGCCGCGACGTGCCGGTCAAGATCCTCGGCCGCGGCGAGCTGACCAAGAAGCTCACCGTCTCCGCCCACGGCTTCTCGAAGACCGCACGCGCGGCCATCGAGGAGGCCGGGGGCACCGCCAACCTCATCGACGTTTAGAAACAGGCTTTAGCCTGTCCCAGGACCCGCCGCGATGCTCGCCACGATCCTCAACGCCTTCCGCGTCCCGGAGATCCGGCGCAAGCTCCTGTTCACGGCCGCGATCCTGGCGCTCTACCGGCTGGGCGCGTTCGTCCCGGTCCCCGGCGTCGACACCGAGGCGGTCAAGGCGAGCCAGAACCAGTTCGCCGACGGCGGCATCCTCAACCTGCTCAACACGTTCACGGGCGGAGGGCTCTCGCGCGTGGCGCTGTTCGCGCTGGGGATCATGCCCTACATCACGGCCTCGATCATCCTCCAGCTGCTCACGGTCGTCTCGCCGTCGCTGGAGAAGCTCCAGAAGGAGGGCGAGGTCGGCCAGGCGCGCATCACCCAGTACACGCGCTATCTCACCGTCGCCCTCTCGGCCGCGCAGTCGATCGGCTACGTGTACCTCTTCAAGTCGCAGGGCGCCGGCTCGGCGCCGCTGATCCCGGACTTCTCCATCGGCAACGTCATGCTGGTCGTCATCTGCCTCACCACCGGCTGCGTGCTGCTGATGTGGATGGGCGAGCTGATCACGCAGCGGGGCATCGGGAACGGCATCTCGCTGATGATCATCGCCTCGATCGTGTCGGGCCTGCCGAGCGGCATCAACGCCTGGTACACGAACTCAGACAAGGTCTTCGTCGTCGTGATGCCGTTCCTGGCGCTGGGCGTGATCGCCGCGATCGTCTTCATGCAGGAGGGCCAGAGGCGGATCCCGATCCAGTACGCCAAACGCGTCATCGGCCGGCGCATGTCGGGCGGCGGGCAGACCTACCTGCCGCTGCGCGTGAACATGGCCGGCGTCATCCCGGTCATCTTCGCCGCCTCGATCATGGCCTTCCCGCCGACGATCGGCCAGCTGGTTCCCGCGCTCGACGGCCTGAGGGTGTTCTTCGAACCCAGCGGCTGGCAGTACATCGCCGGCGAGACGGTCTTCATCGTGCTGTTCACCTACTTCTACACCGCGGTCACCTTCAACCCGGTCGACCAGGCGGACAACCTCAAGAAGTACGGCGGCTTCATCCCGGGCGTGAGGCCAGGCCGGCCGACGGCCGAGTTCCTCGACCGCATCCTCGCCCGCCTGACGTTCCCCGGAGCGCTGTATCTGGCCGCGGTCGCCGCGTTGCCGACGATCCTCATCAACCAGACGTCGGCAAACTTCTACTTCGGCGGCACCTCGATCCTGATCGTCGTCGGTGTCGCGCTCGACACGATGAAGCAGCTCGAGGCGCAGCTGATGATGCGCAACTACGAGGGCTTCCTCAAGTAGCGTCGCCCGGGGCGGGAGGCCGGCCGGGCGAAAAACCCGATCCGGCCGGTAGGCTCTCGCGCCTCGTGAGCGAGCTCAACCTGATCCTGATCGGGCCGCCCGGTGCCGGCAAGGGCACTCAGGCCGAGAACGTGAAGGACGACTTCCACCTCCCGTACCTGGCCACGGGCGACATGATGCGCGCCAAGCGCAAGGAGGACTCCGACCTCGGCCGCACCATCGATCGCATCATCAACGAGGGCGGCCTCGTCGACGACGAGGTCGTGTGCGCGGTGCTGATCGAGCGCATCGACGCCGAGGGCGAGGACGGGTTCCTGCTCGACGGGTTCCCGCGCACGCACGGCCAGGCGGACATCCTCGAGGGAGCGCTCTCCAAGCGCGGGCGGTCGCTGACCGCCGTGCTGCTGATCGAGGCTCCCGACGAGGTGATCATCGGGCGCCTGACCGGCCGCCGGCAGTGCCCCCGGGGCCACGTCTACCACCTCGAGCACAACCCGCCCGAGCGCGAGGGCGTGTGCGACATCGACGGCGAGCCGCTCGAGCTGCGCGACGACGACAAGCCCGAGACGGTCACGACGCGGCTCGCTACCTACCACGAGCAGACGGAGCCCCTGATCGAGCGCTACGACGACGACGGGCTGCTGTACCGCTTCGACGGGACCCAGGCCCCGGAGGAGGTCCACTCGCACCTGCGGCGCACGATCAAGACGCTCCAGCACGAGGACGACGTCTGACTTCACAAAAGGGTCCGTCCCTTTTGTGAAGCCGGGCGCGGGCTGGCGAGTCGTAAACGCCGGTGTCTCCGCTCGCCCGGGCGGCAGGGCCGTGCCTACACTCGGCGTGGTGATCGTCAAGAAATCACCCGCCGAGATCGAGGCGATGGCCGCGGCCGGCGCCATTCACACCAGGGTGCTGGACCTGCTGGCGCGCAAGATCCGGCCGGGCGTGACGACCGCCGAGCTCGACCAGGCGGCCGAGAAGCTGATCCGCAGCCATGGCGCCAAGCCGTCCTTCAAGGGCTACCGGGGCTTTCGCGGCTCCATCTGCGCCTCGCCCAACCACATGGTGGTGCACGGGATCCCGGGCCCGTACAAGCTCAAGCGCGGCGACATCCTGTCCGTCGACGTCGGGGTCACCAAGGACGGCTGGGTCGCCGACGGGGCGATCACCTTCGCGGTGGGCGAGGTCAGCCCGGTGGCGGCCAAGCTGCTCGACGTCACGCGCGAGTCGCTCTTTCACGCCGTCGAGCAGTGCGTGCCGGGCAACCACCTCGGCGATATCGGCCACGCCGTGCAGTCCCACGTCGAGGGCGCCGGGTTCAGCATCATCCGCTCGCTGGTCGGGCACGGCATCGGCCGCTCGATGCACGAGGAGCCGCAGATCCCCAACTACGGCACCCCCGGCCGCGGCGTGCTGCTGGAGGAGGGCATGGTGCTGGCCGTCGAGCCCATGACGACGGCCGGCCGCCACGCCGTGCGCATGGGCGACGACGGCTGGGCGATCTACTCCCAGGACGGCTCGCTGACCGCCCACTTCGAGTTCACGGTCGCGATCACGGCCGACGGGCCGCGGATTCTCACGCCCTGGCACGAGTCCGTGCTGCTGCCCGCCGCGGCGTAGCCGGGCCGCCGAGGTCTTTCATGACCGCGATTGTCGCAGCGATCGCCTGCTACGCTGGGTCGTCGCGCTTCGTGCGGGGATCGCTCCCGCGCGTGCGCGAAAGAAGCGTTGAGCGCGTGTGTAGCGGCGGCCGTACCGGCAGCCAGAGCCACGTCGCACGATCAGCCCGAAAGGACACATGAAGGTCAGACCGTCGGTGAAGCCGATGTGCGAGAAGTGCAAGATCATCCGCCGAAACGGTCGGGTCCTTGTCATCTGCTCGAACAAGCGTCACAAGCAGAGGCAGGGCTAGAGGACAGATGGCACGCATCTCCGGGGTCAACATCCCGCTCAACAAGCGCGTCGAGATCGGCCTGACGTACATCTATGGCGTCGGGCGCTCCACCTCGCAGCAATTGCTCGCCGAGACCGGCGTATCGCGCGACACCTACGTGCGCGACCTCACCGAGGACGAGATCGCCAAGCTGCGTGACGCCGTCGAGGACCTCACCGTCGAGGGCGACCTCCGCCGCGAGCAGTCCCAGAACATCAAGCGCCTGATCGAGATCGGCTGCTACCGCGGCATCCGTCACCGCCGCGGCCTGCCCGTCCGCGGCCAGAAGACCAAGACCAACGCGCGCACCCGCAAGGGCCCGAAGCGCATGCAGGTCGCCGGTAAGAAGAAGGCGGCCAAGAAGTAATGCCGGCTCCTCGCCGCCCCCGCTCCGGCCGCCGCCGGGTCAAGAAGAACATCCCGATCGGCCAGGCGCACATCAAGACGTCCTTCAACAACACGATCGTCTCGCTGACCGACCGCGAGGGGAACGTCATCGCGTGGGAGTCCGCCGGCGGTGCCGGCTTCAAGGGCTCGCGCAAGTCGACCCCGTTCGCTGCCCAGGTCACCGCCGACGCCGCCGCCCGCAAGGGCATCGAGCAGGGCCTCCAGAAGGTCGAGGTCTTCGTCAAGGGCCCGGGCTCGGGCCGCGAGACCGCGATCCGCTCGCTGCAGGCCGCCGGCCTCGAGATCACCGGCGTCAAGGACGTCACCCCGCAAGCCCACAACGGGTGCCGCCCCCGCAAGCGGCGTCGAGTCTGATGGCCAAGGACACCTCTCCTCAGTGCAAGCAGTGCCGCCGCGAAGGGCAGAAGCTCTTCCTCAAGGGCGAGCGCTGCCTGACGGACAAGTGCGGCGTCGAGCGCCGCTCGTACCCACCGGGCGAGCACGGCCGCGGCCGCCAGAAGCAGTCCGAGTACCGCGTCCAGCTGCGCGAGAAGCAGAAGGCCCGCCGCTACTACGGCGTGCTCGAGAAGCAGTTCCGCACCTACTACCAGAAGGCGTCGCGCCAGCCGGGCATCACCGGCGAGAACCTGCTGCGCCTGCTGGAGTGCCGCTTCGACAACGTGCTGGTCCGCCTCGGCTTCGCCGCCTCGCGGCGACAGTCACGGCAGATGGTCCGCCACGGCCACTGGACGATCAACGGCCGTCGCGTCGACATCCCGTCCTACCAGGTGCGCGAGGGCGACGTGATCACTTACAAGAACCCCTCTGCGGACGACGGTGCATCGACCGTCATCCGCGATGCCACCGAATTGACGGCGCAGGTGCCGGCCTGGCTTCAGGCCGACCACGATGCGCTGACCGCGAAGGTGCTCCGTCGTCCCGAGCGCCAGGAGATCGCGGCCCCCGTGCAGGAGCAGCTCATCGTCGAGCTGTACTCCAAGTAGTCCCGGCGTTCTCCGCGCCGCTCAACGCGACAGGAAAGCCTCCCCCTCCATGCTTGATTTCCAGATCCCCCGCATCACCGCCGAGAACGTCGAAGAGAACCGCGGCAACTTCGTCGTCGAGCCTCTCGACCGCGGCTTCGGCTACACCTTCGGCAACTCCCTGCGGCGGGTGCTGCTCGCCTCGCTGGGCGGCGCCGCAGTCACCTCGGTCCGCATCGAGGGCGTCGCGCACGAGTTCTCGACGATCAACGGCGTCAAGGAGGACGTGACCGACATCATCCTCAACCTCAAGGGCGTCGTGTGCAAGATGCACTCGGACGCCACCGAGGTCGAGGCGCCGCTGGTCGTGACCGGCCCCGGGGAGATCACGGCCAAGGACATCGACCTGCCCTCCGGCGTCGAGATCCTCACGCCCGACGCGCCGATCGCGACGCTCGAGAAGAAGACCAAGCTCGAGATGTACCTGACGATCGGCCGCGGCCGCGGCTACCGCCCGGCCGAGGACAACAAGACCGCCGACCAGCCGATCGGCGTCATCCCGATCGACTCGATCTTCTCCCCGGTCCGGCGCGTCGCCTACAACGTCGAGCCGGCCCGCGTCGGCCAGCGCACGGACTTCGACAAGCTCACGCTGGACATCGAGACCGACGGGTCGCTCGACCCGCAGGCCGCGCTGCGCGAGGCCTCCGAGATCCTGATCTCGTCGCTGTCGATCTTCACCGACGAGGACCGCATCGAGGAGCTGCGCCAGGGCCCCACCGCGCTCGGCGGCGCCGTGGACAACGGCCTCGGCGGCGGCGGTGGCGGCACTGCCCGGCCGTGGCGGCTCGCCGATGGACGACATCCTCATCGAGGAGCTCGAGCTCGGCGTGCGGTCGTACAACTGCCTCAAGCGCGCCGGGATCCAGACGGTCGGCGACCTGATCTCCAAGTCCGAGGGCGAGCTCAACGCGATCCCGAACTTCGGCAAGAAGTCGATCGACGAGGTCGTCGAGACCCTCAATCAGCGCGGGCTCTCGCTCCGCAACGACTAGGAACTGCTGATGCGTCACCAGAAGGCCCGCGGCAAGCTCTCGCGCGACGCGTCGCACCGCAAGGCGATGCTGGCCAACCTCTGCATCGAGGTCATCGACCACGAGCGCATCAAGACGACCGAGGCCAAGGCCAAGGCGGTCAAGCCGGAGATCGAGAAGCTGATCACGCTGGCGCGGCGCGGCGACCTGCACGCGCGCCGCCAGGCGATCGCCACCCTCCAGCATCCCGACAAGGGCATCATCTACAAGCTCTTCGAGGAGATCGCGCCGCGCTATGCGGAGCGGCCGGGCGGCTACACGCGGATCCTCAAGCTGGGCCCGCGCCGGTCAGCGACTCGACCGAGATGGTCTTCCTCGAGCTCGTCTGAGACTAAAGGCCACACTCGAGTACGACGGCACCCACTTCTCCGGGTGGGCGGCGCAGGAGGGCCTGCGCACGGTCCAGGCGGAGCTCACGCGTTCGCTGGAGACACTCCTGCGCGCACGCGTCGCACTGACCGTCGCCGGGCGCACCGATGCCGGCGTCCACGCGCTCGGCCAGGTGTGCTCCTTCGACGCGGACGAGATCCCGCGCCTGCGGTCAGTCAACGCGCTGCTTCCGGATGACATCGGCGTCATGGCCATCGAGCAGGTCGCCAACGATTTCGACGCGCGCCGCGCCGCCCGCGCGCGCGTGTACGCGTACAGGGTCCACACCCGCCATGCCGGCCCGTCACCATTCGCGCTCGGACGCGCGCTGTGGTGGCCGCACCGCATCGACATGGACGCGCTGCACGCATGCGCAGCCGCCCTGCGCGGCCGGCACGACTTCACCGCCTTCACGCCCACCGACACCGAGCACGTGTTCTTCCACCGCACCGTCGCCGAGGCGAGCTGGACCCGCCTCGCCGACGACCTGATCGAGTTCCGCATCGAGGCCGACGCCTTCATGCGCAACATGAACCGCGTCCTCGTCGGCACGATGCTCGAGGTCGCCGGCGGCCGCCGCGGCGTCGACAACTTCGCCGCTCTGCTCGAAGGCGCGCCGCGCGCCGCCGCCGGTCCGACCGCCGCCCCACACGGCCTGTACCTGGTTGCCGTCCGTTACTGACCCCGCTACGGTCGCGCGATCCGCGCACTGCTCGTCACTCTGATCGCTCTGGCCTGCGCCGCCCCAGCCGGGGCGGCGACGAACTGGACGGCCCAGGCCGCGCCGACCGTCACGCCCACTCCCACGCCGGGCCCGGAGCCGGCGCCCCGGACGCGCCCGAAGGCGGTGAGACTGCGGGCAAAGAAGGTCGCGCGGCGGCGCTACAAGGTGCGCGCGACGGTCGTGCTCGAGGCCGGGCAGGAGAAGGCCCGGTGCGCGGGCGGCACGGCGCAGTTCTCGGCGAAGCCTCCGCACACCAGCAGGCAGACCTTCGCGCTGCGGACGACCTTCGACGCCAGGTGCCGTTCCCACATCACCGTCGTGGCCAATCGCGGGACGCGGCTGCGGGTGCGTTTCGGCGGCACCGATCTGCTGCTGCCCAAGCGCAGCAGGCCGATCCGTCTTCGTTAGCGCAGGACCCGGAACCTCCGTTTGGCAGGACTCGGATCAGGTACGCCAGCGGGGGACACGGCGCGGACGCGCAGCTTGTGCCGGCCTAGCTTGAGCTTGCGCAGCCGCGCGCCGGATCGGCACGCCGTGAACGGTCTGCGGTCGAGCTTGCACTCGAAGGTCGACCCCGCGATGGTGGAGCTGAACCGGAACCGCGGCCGACGGGAGCGCGTCTTCTTGCGCGGCCCGCGCGTGATCCTCGTATCCGGTGTGGCCGCCGGCGTTGCCGTGGGGGTCGGGGTGACCGTCGGCGTGGGGGTCGGCTGCGTAGTCGCTGTCGGAGACGGCGAGGGCTCGGCCGTGGGCGTTGCGGTCGGCGTGGGCTCGGTGGTGGCGGTGGCCGTCGGCGTCGGGGTCGGGGTGGGCGTGTCGTCGAGCGCGATCGTCCAGGATCGAGTTGCGGGCGAAGTGTCCTCGTTTCCGGCTGGATCCACGGCCGCGACCTGGAACGTGTGCACCCCGTCGGCCAGCAAGGCGTAGGTGTGCGGCGACGTGCATGCGGCGAAGGCAGCGTCGTCGAGCTTGCATCGGAAGGTCGAGCCGGCGGCGGTGCTGGTGAAGGTGAACTCCGCGCCCGTCGCTGAGGCCGTTCCCTCCGGGCCGGACGCAATGGCCGTATCCGGCGGCGTCAGATCGATGGTCCATGTGTGGGTGGGCGGGTTGTTACTGGGGTTTCCCAGGGCGTCGACCGCGCGCACCGTGAGGTTGTGCTGGCCCTCCGCCAGGTCGGTGAACTGGGCCGGACTCGTGCAGGGAACAAGCCCATGGGGTGCGAGCTGGCACTCGAACGTCGCTCCCTCCTCGGGGCTCGAGAAGAGGAAGGTGGCGGTCGTCGCGTTCGTCAGCGCCGGCGGGCCCGAGTCGATAGACACGGCGGGGCCCGCGGTATCGGTCGTCCACGTGTGGGACGCAGGCGAGGGGTCGACATTGCCCGCGGCATCCGTGGCTTGGACTTGGAAGGTGTGCTGGCCGTCGGGGAGAAACTCGAAGATCGAACCGTAGGTCTTCGGCGACGAGCACGTGGCGAACGCGGCGTCGTCGAGCTTGCAGCGGAAGGTGGCGCCCGGCTCGTTGCTGGAGAACGTGAACGTGTGGCTCGGAGACGAGGTGGGCGAGTCTGGCCCGGAGTCGATCGTTGTAGCGGGCGCCGTGAGGTCGATGGTCCAGTTGTAAACGGGCGGATCCTGGTCGGGATAGCCGCCCGCGTCCTCGGCGCGGATCAGGAGGCTGTGCTGCCCCGCCGCCAGGTTGGTGAACTGGGTCGGACTCGTGCAATCGACGAGCCCGCCGCCATCGAGCGAGCACCGGAATCCCACGCCCGGCTCCGGGCTCGAGAAGGTGAACGTGGCGGTTGTCGCGTTCGTCAGCGCCGGCGGGCCGGAATCGATCGACGTGTCCGGCCCCGGGTCGATGGTCCACGTGTGCGAGGCCGGGTCGGGATCCGGGTTGCCAGCCGCGTCCACCGCGGCGACAATGAATGTGTGCTGGCCCTCGGCGAGGTTGTCGTAGTCCAGGGGCGAGGTGCAGGCGGCGAAGTCAGCGTCGTCGAGCTTGCAGCGGAAAGTGGAGCCCAGTTCGTCGCTGCCGAACTGGAAATGCGCGGTGGTGGCTGGCGTTCTCTCGAACGGGCTGATGAAGATGTCGGTGTCCGGCGGGGTGAGGTCGATGGTCCACGTCCAGCTGGCCGGGGTCGCGTCCGGGTTTCCGAGCGTGTCGCGCGCCCGTGCCTGGAAAGTGTGCGAGCCCTCGGTGAGGTTGCCGAGCTGCACCGGCGTCGAGCACGGCGCGAAGGCTGCACCGTCGAGGCGGCACTCGAACGTCACACCGCCCTGGGGGCTCGAAAGGTCGAAGCTCGCCGTGGTCGCGTTCGTGGGACTGGCCGGGCCGGGGCTGATCGAGGTGTCAGGGCCGATCGACGTGTCGACCGTGAAGCTGCGGGTCGCGGCGTCGCCAGTGTTGCCGAGGGGGTCAGTCGCGCGGACGCGGAACGTCCACCCGCCATTGGCGAGGTCGGACGAGGGCTGGAAGGTGCCGTCATCGCAGGGGGCGAAACTGGATGTGCCCTGGTCAAGCGAACACGCGAACGTGCCGGCCTCGTTGGCGTGGAACGTGAACGTGGGACGCGTGTCGCTGGTGGTTCCGGAGGGGCCGGAGTCGATCACCGTTACCGGCCCGGATGTATCCACGGTGAGCGTGCGGGTCGCTGCGGATAGGTCCGTGTTGCCGGAGGGGTCTGTTGCGCGCACCCGGAACGTCCACTCGCCGTCGGCGAGGGCGCTCGTCACCTGGAACGTGCCCGTGTCACACGGCACCCACGACGAGACGCCCTGGTCGACGGAGCACTCGAAGCCGGACCCGGGCTCGGTCGCATGGAAGGCGAAGCTCGGGGTTGGGTCGTTCGTCGGCCCCGACGGACCGCTGTCGATCACGGTGTCAGGCGGAGTGGAATCACCTGATGCGGGAGCCAGGAGCGCGACCCCGGTGATGCCTTCCGCGGCCGTGGCCCCGTCGAGCGCGATCAGGTAGGTCGTGCCGGCGACCGCTGTCCATTGCGCCGGGGCATCGCACCCGTGCAACTGGCTGGTGACCAGTTGCAGGGATCCGTAGCCGGTCCCCGTGTAGACCGCGATCGCCCGGTCGCCCGCGGACGGGCACGAGTTGAGCGTCGTGTTCCCGGCTGCGGGGGCGGTCCACCGGAACCACGTCGAGGCGGCCCCGCCGGCCCCGGCGTGATCCGGCTCGGACGCCTCGTGGGTGGCGCCGAGATCGTCGCCGGTCACCGTCACGTCCGTCCCGGTGATCGCTCGCGCAGCCGCGAGGTCGTCGTTGGCGGGGGGATACGTCTCGACTGAGCCGATGTCGCAGGTGCCGTTCCCCGGCCGTGGCTGGCCGATCTGGTCGGTGGCCGGGCAGCCCGTTCCGGCCGCCCCCTGCGCGGGGCTCCCGGTGGTCGGCGGCCGCGTCGGGGTCAGCCCGCCGCGGTAGGTGCCGAGCGCGGCGAGTCGCGGATCGGCGGTGATCGGGGACCCGGTGAACGTGCCGGTGCCGATCACCCCCTTGGACATCACGAGGTCGTGATCGGCGGCATCGACTGACGCGGTCGTCAGGACGGGCGGGCAGGGCCCCGGTATGCAGGTCACGTCGCTGTAGTCGGTGTTCTCGACGACGACATCCGAAGTCGATCCCGCGCCGTAGGCGACGATGCTTCGGCGCAGCACGACGCTCGCGTTTCGCGCCGAGACCAGGTCGAAGCCCTTGGTATAGATCGCCCACCCCCCGTCGATCGCGCCGTCTCCTCGCACGGCGACGTTGCCGCCGAGTGTCGTGTCGAGCAGGCTCACGGAGCCGTTGAGATTGAAGATCGCGCCTCCGAAGCCGTTGCCCGGCTCCCCGGACCTCGCGGCGCCGCTCGTCGAGCCGCCGGCGCCGCCGACCGCAGTGTTCGTCGACAGCGTCGAGCTTGCGAGCGAGAGCGTGCCCTGGAGGTTGAAGATCGCCCCGCCCATACCTGCGCCGCCGCCGCCGAAGGTGCTGCCAACAGCTGGATCGCCGGAGCCAAAGCCGCCCCCGAACCCCGGCCCGCCACTCAGGCTCGTCTGCTGGCTGGCTTCGTAGTTGCCGCCGGCCCCACCGCCGAAGCCCCCGCCGCCCCCATACCCGGACGAACCCGTCGCGTCGACGTTGCCTCCTCCTCCGCCACCGCCGAATCCGCCGCCGCCGCCTGACGAGTCCTTGTCGGCGGCGCCACCGCCGCCACCGCCGACGCCGCCGCCCGCGCTGATGCCGCCACCGGCGCCGAACGCTCCGCCGGCACCGCCGGTCGTAGCTTGCGCGCCGGCTCCGGCGCCGTTGCCCGACGCCGCGGTTCCCGGAGCGAAGCCGCCGGTGCCGGTGTGCGGACCGCCGCCGGGGCCCGGCTCGCCGCCGCCCGTCGCCCCGCCGGTCTCGGTCGTACGCAGGCCGGCGCCGCCGCCGCCCCCGCCGGAGCCTCCCGCGCCGCCGGCCGCGCCAACGTCGCTCGGGGGGCTGCCGCCGAAGCCGCCGCCGGTCGCGGAGGTCGTGCCGCCGCCCAAGCCGCCCCCGCCGCCGTTGACACCATTCGCCCCGCCCCCACCGCCGTGAGCGGTGTTGCCGGCGAGCGTCACGCGCTCAAGCGTGACCGCGCCCATGTTGAAGATCGCCCCGCCCAGTCCGGCGCCTCCGCCGCCACCGTGGAATCCTCCGCCCCCGCGAGCAAGACCCCCCGAGACGGTGAGGTCTCTGAGCTTGAGCGCCCCGCCCCCGGGGCTGGTGTAGCCGTTCGTGCCCGCGGCGAGCGGGTCCGCTCCCACGAAGAACAGGCGAAACGGCTGGGTGGCGGGACTTCGTTCGATGCGCGCCCCGCGCCCGTCGATCGTGATCGCCGACGCGATGGCGGGGATGGCATTGGGGCCGAACCAGTGGTTGTCTGCCGCTAAGAACGCGTACGTGCAGCCACGCTCGAGCGTGATCGTGTCCGGCCCGGCCTGCGTATTGGCGCTGGCGACTGCGGCGACCAGCCCGGGAGCTCCGTCGGCACAAGGCACGTCGAGGGTCCCAGCGCGAGCGGGGGCGGCGCTCAGGAGGAGCGCAGCCAGCACGATCCCGAGCCCGCGCACCAGGAAATGGTCCTGCCCCGGGGAGCGCCCGTCAAGGCCATAGGGTGAAAACGAGTGCGGGTCCTGCTCACCAACGACGACGGCATCGAGGCGGAGGGGCTGCAGGCGCTGCGGCGCGAGTTGCTCGAACTCGAGGACATCGAGCTGGCGGTGATCGCGCCCGACGGCAACCGCTCGGCCACGGCGCGGTCGATCACCATCCGGCGCCCGCTGTGGGTCGAGGAGGTCGACTTCGGCGACGGCACGGTCGGATACGCGACCGACGGGACGCCGGTGGACTGCGTGCGCTTCGCCACGCTCGGGCTGATCGAGGGCTTCCAGGCGGAGCTGATCGTCAGCGGGATCAACCACGGCTCGAACCTCGGCGACGACATCACCTACAGCGGAACGGTGGCGGCGGCGCTGGAGGGCGTCGTGCTCGGCCTCCCGGCGATCGCGGTCAGCCAGCAGTCCGTCGCGCGCGAGCTCGACTTCCGCCTCGGTCGCGAATTTGACTTCTCGACCGCGGCGCGGTTCGTCGCGGCGATCGTGGACCAGATCGACGACGTCCCCCTGCCGCAGGGCACCCTGCTCAACGTCAACGTGCCCGCCGGGGAGGTGCAGGGCGTCGAGGTCGCGCGCCTGGGCAAGCGCGTCTATCGCGACGAGCTCGCGCTGCTCGAATCCGATCCCGCCCGGCCCGCGCGGCGGCGCTACCGCATGTACGGCGAGGCGCCCGACCACGTCAAGGACGACGGGACCGACCTGGCGGCCGTGGCCGCGGGACGGATCGCCGTCACCCCGCTGCACTTCGATCTCACCGACGAGCCGGGCATCGAGACCCTCGACCGCTTCGACCTGGCGCGGCTGCTCGGCCCCGCGGCAGAGGAGGTCGAGTGAGGCCGGTGCAAGAGCGTGCGGCGGAGCTGCGCGCGGAGATCGAAAAGCACAACGAGGCCTACTACCAGCGCGACGCGCCACTCGTCGCCGACGACGTCTACGACGCGCTGCTCGACGAGCTGCGCCGGATCGAGGCCGACCACCCGGAGCTGCTGACACCCGACAGCCCGACGCAGAAGATCGGCGCCGAGCCGGTCGACCGGCTCGAGAAGGTCACCCACCTCCAGCCGATGCTGAGCCTTGCCAACGCGCGCTCCGCGGACGAGCTGCGCGCCTGGATCGACCGCATGCGCAACCACCTGGCTCGCGAGGGCATCGAGGACGCGCGGTTCCGCTACGTCGCCGAGCCGAAGATCGACGGGCTGGCGATCTCGCTCGTCTACCGCGACGGCGCGCTGGTCACCGGCGCAACGCGCGGCAACGGCGAGGTGGGCGAGGACGTCCAACACAACCTGCGCCAGATCAGCACCATCCCGCACCGCCTCGACGACGCCCCGGCACTCGTCGAGGTTCGCGGCGAGGTCTACATGAGCATCCCCGACTTCACCGCTCTCAACGAGCGCCGCGCCGCCCAGGGCCTGGCGACGTTCATGAACCCCCGCAACAGCGCCGCGGGCACGATCCGCCAGCTCGACCCGAAGCTCGCGGCCGAGCGGCCGCTGAGCTTCTGGGCCTACGCGGTCGGCGTCACCAAGGGGTTGCGCTTCGCCCATCACACCGAGGCGCTGGACTGGCTGCGCGAGCACGGCTTCCCCGTCAACCCCGACGTCAGCGTGCACGACTCCGATGAGGAGGTGGTCGCGCGCTGCCAGTACTGGGAGGAGCGCCGTGGCGACCTCGACTTCGAGATCGACGGCGTCGTGGTCAAGGTCGACGACACCGAGCAGCAGCGTCGGCTCGGGGTCGTGGGGCGCGACCCGCGCTGGGCGATCGCCTGGAAGTTCCCGCCCACGACCAAGACGACGAAGCTGCTCGGGGTGGAGTGGAACGTGGGCAAGTTCGGCGACCTGTATCCGTTCGCGCGGCTCGAGCCCGTCTTCGTCGGCGGTGTCACCGTCTCCAAGGCCACGCTTCACAACGAGGAGGACCTGGCGCGCAAGGACGTGCGCGTCGGCGACGACGTGATCGTCCTGCGCGCCGGCGACGTCATCCCGCAGGTGGTCTCACCGGCCCCCGGCGCGCTCGACAATCCCAAGCGCGGCGCGGCGCCGCGCCCGCCCGCCGAGTGCCCGTTCTGCGGCACGCCGACCGTCAAGACCGAGGGGGCCGTGTTCACGCGCTGCCCCAACCGGCTCTGCCCGGAGCGCCAGTGGCAGCTGCTCACGCACTGGTCCAGTCGCGGCGCGATGGACATCGACGGCCTGGGGGAGAAGCAGGTGCGGCAGCTGATGGATGCCGGCCTGGTGAAGACCCCGGCCGACTTCTACTCCCTCAGCGTCGAGCAGCTGGTCGAGCTCGAGCGCGTCGGGGAGACCTCCGCGCGCAACCTCGTCGCGGCGATCCAGGCCTCGCGCGAGCAGCCGTTCAGCCGTGTCCTGTTCGCGATCGGCATCGAGGGAGTCGGCTACGTGACCGGCCGCGCGCTGTCGGACCGCTTCCGCGCGATGGACGCGCTGCTCTCCGCCTCCGCGGAGGGGATCGCGGACACCCAGGGCATCGGGCCGATCGTCGCCGAGCTGATCCACCAGCAGCTGCACGAGCAGACGATGCGAGATCTGATCGAGGCGCTGCGTCCGTTCGTGAGCTTCGAGGCGGAGGGACCGCCGCCAGGCGAGGGCAAGCTGTCGGGCCTGACGTTGGTGCTCACCGGCACGCTCCCCGAGCTCACGCGCGAGGAGGCCGCGCAGAAGGTCCTCGCCGAGGGCGGCAAGGTCACGACGTCGGTCTCGAAGAAGACCGACTACGTGGTCGCCGGCGCGTCGCCGGGCTCGAAGCTCGAGAAGGCCGAGCGCCTTGGCGTGCCCGTGCTCGACGAGGCGGGGCTACTCACGCTGCTGCGTGATGGCCCTCCACCGGCATCACCCGCGGACTGAGGCACACCGGGCAGACACCCTCGAGCGTCCCGTCGGCGTGCGGGACGGCGAGAAGGTGGGTGCCGCAGCGCGTGCACTCCGCTCTCACCTGCCCCTTGGCGGGGGCTCCGAGCTGCGGCGCGAGCCGGCCGTAGCGGCTGGAATGGGGGACGCTGTCGAGTTCGACGTCGAACGTCCGGCCCACATCGTGGCTTACCGTCATCGGACTCCTTCCCTCCGGGCGCTGGTTCGCTCCCTTAGCCGACAGCTTTCCCGAGCAAACGTCGCCTTAACCGCGCGCAGCTGTCAGCCTGTGAACCGGGCGATGGCCGAGACCATGCGGTCCTGGAGGTCGCGCGCTCCGTACGGGCTGACGTAATTCATGAGGATGGCGAAGGCGACGATGTCGCCCCCGCGGGTGCGGCAGTAACCCGACAGCGCCGAGACGTCGTGGAGCGTGCCGGTCTTGCCGCGGCAGCGCACGCTCGCATAACTGCGCTCGAGGCGGTCCTCGAGCGTGCCGGTGCGGCCCATGATGGCCAGCGACCCGTAGAACGCCGGGTCCTCGACCACCGCGTCCAGCAGCCTGACGAGGTCGCGCGGTGAGCTGCGATCACTGCGCGAGAGCCCGGACCCGTCGACCAGGTTCGGCTGCGCGCCGGCCTGCTCCTCGGCCACCCGCTCCGCGATCGCGGCTCCGCGCGCCGTCGTGCCGGGGCGTCGGTCCGAGCGCCCGATCGCCTTCAGCAGCATCTCGGCGATGTAGTTGTCCGACGGGACGTTCATCGCCCGGACCAGCAGCGTGACGCTGGGCGACTCGCGGGCGGCCAGGGAGAGCGCGCCCGGCGGCGTGGTCCCCGCGCGGCCCTTCGGCGAGACCCGGACGCCGGCGTCGCGCAGCTGGCGCGCGAGTGTCGTCGCCGCGAAGCGCGGCGGGTTGCGCTGGTAGCGGCCCTGCTCGAACCCGCGGTTGACCATCAGCGCGCCCAGCGGCGCGATGTCGATCGAGGGTCGGTAGCCCTCCGACGGCGGCCCGCGGCGCGTGTCGAAGGCCGACTCGTCGCCGACCACCCGGCCGGTGACGCGCGACAGGCCGGCGTCGCGCAGATCCTGGGCGAGCGCCTCGAGGCGGGCGGTGGTCAGGGTGGGGTCGCCCGTGCCGCGCAGGTAGAGGTCGCCGTCCAGCACCCCGTTGAGCGTCAGCGGCTCGGTGGCGAGGGCGGTCGTGCGCAGGGTGGCGGTCGGGCCGAGCTCGTGCAGCGCGGCCAGCGCCGTCCACAGCTTCTCGTTGGAGGCGGGAATCCGGGGCGTGGCCGCGCGCAGGGCGTACAGGCGCTCGCCGGTCGTCAGGTTCTCGACGTAGGCGCCGCTCGCGCTGCCGGCGCGCGCCATCTGGGCTGCCAGCTTGCGCTGGAGCTTGGCCTTGGACATGGCCGCGGCGGGCGGCGCGGCCGTCGCGAACACGGCCAGGAGCGGGAAGACCAGAAGGGTCCGGCGCAAGACGGCCTGCACGCTACCTAGACTCCCGGGCACCCCATGAGCAACGTCGTCAACCTGCGGACGGCCTCCGGCAAGGACCGCCCCCGCCCGCCCCGGCGCCGCAAGCGCTCGGACAAGACGGCCCTCGTCCTCGGCGGCGGCGGCTTCACCGGCGGCGTCTACGAGATCGGCGCGCTGCGCGCGCTGGACCTGCTGTCGGTCAACAAGTCGATCAACGACTTCGACATCTACGTCGGGACCAGCGCCGGCGCCCTGATCGCCTCATTCGCCGCCAACGGCATCACTCCCGAGCAGATGATGCGCGTCGTCAACGACCAGGTGCCGATGCCGTTCAAGGACATCGACCACGGCCGCCTGCTGCGCCCCAACGTGACGCGAGTTCGTCAGCAAGGGCCTGAAGTTCCCGTTCCTGATGGCGAAGATCCTGCGCGAGGTCCCGCGGTCGGTTCTGTCGCTGTCGCCGATGGAGCTCGTCGTGGCGGCCTCCGACCTGCTGCCGTCGGGCATCTACACCGGCGCGCGGCATCGAGCAGTACGTCCACGACGTGCTCACCGCCGACGGCCGTACCGACGACTTCCGCACGCTGGAGAACGAGCTCTACCTCGCCGCGACCGACCTCGACACCTGCGAGCGGATCGTGCTCGGCGCCGAGGGCTGGGACGACGTGCCGATCTCCTCGGCCGTCCGCGCGAGCGCGGCGCTGCCGATGGTCTACAAGCCGCACGTCATCAAGGACCGCGAGCTCATCGACGGCGGCATCGTCTCCACCACCAATCTCGACATCGCGGTCGAGGCGGGGGCGAAGTTCATCCTCGTCGTCAACCCGCTGGTGCCGTACGTCAACGACTTCCAGGCCGAGACGCAGGGGCCGTTCGGCGGCGCGCCCGCAGCGGGTCTCCGACCTCGGCTTCTCCAAGATCGGCTACCAGACGTTCAAGCTGCTCGCCTACCAGCGCCTGCACGAGATGGCGCGCTCGTGGGAGGAGCGCTATCCGGGTGTCGACATCGTGCTGATCGAACCCGAGCCCGACGACCGGCTGATGTTCGAGACCGACATCCTCAACTACTCGTCGCGGATCGACATCGCGCGCCACGGCTTCCAGTCGGTGACCATGCACCTCGCCGACGAGTACGAGCACCTCCACGACCGTCTGCGCGCGCCACGGCATCGAGATCTCCGCCACGCGCGTGCGCAAGGTCGTCCAGCACTTCGGCGTCGAGCGCGAGAAGACGCGCGCCTGGCGGCGCATCCTCGAGCAGACGACCTCTGCGCTGCTGCGCCAGTCCGCCGGCGAGAAGTAGAGCTCAGCGCGAACGCTGGCCGCGGCTCCGGCCGTAGCCGACTGCTCGATAAGGGGGAGGGATCGAGGCTGCGGGTCCCGCGAGCGCCGGCATTTGCGATTGGTGCATCTATAGGAGGCGTAATTCGCGAATGGCGAGAAATCCGGCCCTCGGCTGGGAGCACCGCCGCCGGCGCGCTAGCCCGAGTACAGCGAGTCGAAGATGTCGGCGTACTTCTCGTAGATGACGTTGCGCTTGACCTTCAGCGTCGGCGTCAGCTCGCCGGTCTCCTGGGAGAGGTCGTGGTCGAGGATCGCGAACCGCTTGATCCGCTCGACCTGCGCGTACTTCGCGTTGGCGCGGTCGAGCGCCTCCTGGACGAACTGGCGCGCCTCATCGGAGTCGCGGTCGATCCCCGCGGCGGCGAGCTCCTCCTCGTCGAGGGTGATCAGCGCCACGGGGTAGGGCCGCCGGTCGCCGTACATCACCGCCTGCGAGATCCAGCGGGACTGCTTGAGGTCGTTCTCGAGGTTGGCCGGCGTGAGGTTCTTGCCGCCGGCCGTGATGATGATGTCCTTCTTGCGGCCGGTGATGAAGAGGAAGCCGTCCTCGTCGAGGTGGCCGAGGTCGCCGGTGTGCAGCCAGCCGTCGACGACGGTCCCGAACGTCTTGTCCTCCATCTTGTAGTAGCCGCCGAAGATGTTCGGGCCGCTGAGCAGGATCTCGCCGTCCTCGGCGATCTTGACGTCGGTGCCCGGCAGCGGCTTGCCGACCGAGCCGAAGCGGTACTCCTCGACGGTCTGGCCGGTGGCGGCCGTCGACGTCTCGGTCATCCCGTAGCCCTCGAGCACGGGGACGCCCGCGGCGAAGAAGAACTCGAGGATCTCCTTGGCGATCGGCGCGGCCCCGGACGTGGCCTGGCGGACGCGGCCCCCGAAGACCGCGCGGACCTTGGCGAACAGCGCCTGGTCGAACTGGTCGAAGGCGGCCCTGAGCTCGGCGGGCACCTCCTGGCCGGCGAGCTCGAGCTCGCGCACCCGCATCCCGACCTCGGTCGCCTTCCGGATGGTCTCGGGGTCCGCCTGCCCGGCGACCATCGTGTAGAGCTTCTCGAAGATGCGCGGCACCGACGGCAGGTAGGTCGGGCTGACCTCGCGCGAACTCGGGGATGATCTGCTGCGGGTCGCCCGAGAAGTACGCCAGCGGGATGCCCAGGTCGGCGCACAGCAGCTGGATGAGCAGCGCGTAGGCGTGGGCGAGCGGAAGGTAGAGGTAGACGACGTCCTCGTTGCCCTCTTCGCCGAGGATGCCCTGCTCCTCGACGGAGTCCATGATCGCCCGGTAGTTGCCGTGGCTGAGGACGCAGCCCTTCGGCGGCCCCGTGGTGCCGCTGGTGTAGATGAACGTGTACGGGTCCTCCGGGCGCACCGCCTGGGCGCGTGCGAGGACCTCCTGCGGGTCGCGCGCGCGCCCGCGCTCGCGCAGGGAATCCAGGTCGGCCTCGATGTTGACGACGTGCTCGAGGTGGGGCAGGTTGGCTCGGACCTGCTCGATCTTCGCCGCCTGGGAATCGTCCTCGCAGACGAGCAGCTTCGACTCGGAGTTGCCGGCGACCCACTCGCACTCCTCGGGGGAGTTGGTCGGGTAGATCGGGACGACGACACCGCCGGCGCTGGAGATCGCGAAGTCGACGTAGGACCATTCGGGCCGCGTCGTGCACAGCAGCGCGACCCGGTCGCCCGGCTCGAGGCCGAGGTCGATCAGCCCGCGGGCGATCTCGGAGACGATCGTGCCCACCTCGGCGAACGACACGTCCACCCACTCCCCGTCGGCCTTGTGGCGAACGGCGGGGCGGTCGGCATAACGCTCGGCCGCCCGCGGCAGCAGGTCGGCGATCGTTGCTGAGCCCGTGGAGAGCTCTGAGACTGCGGTCAACTAAGCGGCGGCGCGGGCAGCGTCGTCAGCGGTGCTCTGCGACGCGGCGTTGACGGAAGCTTCGAACAGGGTCCTGTCGATACGGCCTTGGAATATCGGCACCCCGAGCTCCATGCACTTCTCGATCACCTCACGGCGGTCGAGACCGGATTCGCGCGCGAGCTCCGTGGGCGTCAGATGGATGGCCATATTTTCAACGTCCTCCTCTGGTGAGGTTTGCCACTTCCGGCACGGTAGCGCAGCCACCCGACGGTCACAACGGCAAGTTCTAAACAATCCCTCAATCTGCGGAGACGGCCAGGGGGCCCGCCCGCGGCGGCCTCCTACACATCCGCAGCGTTGGAGCCGAAACCGGCCGCCTTCGGCACCCCGGGGTCACACCGGATTCGGCTCGTCGATCCACACATGTTCGACTCCGAAGCGCTTCTGCAGCAGCTCCCCGAGGCGCCGGATGCCGAACGTCTCCGTCGCGTAATGCCCGGCAGCGATGAAGTGGAGCCCGAGCTCCGCGGCGTCGCGGTGGACGTGCTCGCGGGGCTCGCCGGTGAGGAAGGCGTCGAAGCCGAGCTCGGCGGCCTCGTAGAGGTTGTCGGCGGCGGAGCCGCTGACGATGCCCAGGCTGCGCACGCGCTCGGGTCCCGCGCCCTGCACCAGGGGCGCGCGGCCGGTGGCTCGCTGCACACGCTCGACGAGCTCTGCGATCGGCGCGCCGGCGCCGGCGAAGGTGGCGACGCGACCGATCGCCTGCCCCTTGTAGGTGCCGAACGGACCATGGGACTCGCAACCCAGCAACTCCGCGAGGATCGCGTTGTTGCCGTGTTCGGGATGCGCGTCGAGCGGGAGGTGGTAGCCGGCCAGGGCAACGTCGTGCTTGAACAGCGGCCGCAGGCGCTCGGCGAGCACTCCTCCGATGCCCGCGGGGTTGAAGTCCCAGAACAGACCATGGTGGACGAGGATCAGCTGCGCGCCGCGCTCGATCGCCGTCTCGATCAGCGTGCGCGAGGCCGAAACGCCGGTCGCGACGCGACTGACCTCCCCGTTTCCGGGTACCTGCAGGCCATTCGGCCCAAGATCGTCGAAGCGGCCGATCTCGAGCAGCGCGTCGAGGTCGGCGATCAGGTCAGAGCAACGGACAGCTTTGGTCAATTCTCTTTACATCCAGGCAGATGAACGCTACGGTTCGCAGCAATTGTCGCGTGGAGTGGCAGCGAGCCGGCTTCTGCACGCCCGGGGTTCGGGGGTAGAACGAAGATGAGTGTGGCAGGGATCGCCCGCGAGGCGAACACGACGGACGAACGTCTGGTCGCGGAGGTACGCCGTGGTGACGACCGTGCGTTCGAGGAGCTCTACGAGCGCTATCAGCGGCGCATCGCCGCGTACGCGTACGGCATGGTCAACGACTACGGTCGTGCCGAGGACCTCACGCAGGAGATCTTCGTCTCCGCTCTGCGGCGGATGCGCGCCACCGAGCGACCGATCGCGTTCAAGCCGTGGATCTACGAGATCGCTCGCAACGCCTGCATCGACCAGTTCCGTCGCTCGCGGCGCACCGAGGAGGTCTCCTTCGATGCCGACGAGGGCGTGGGCGCGCTCGAGGCCGCCCGCCTGACCGCCGGCCACACCCCCGACGTCGCCGTCGACGCCAAGCAGCAGATCGACGACCTCTGCGGAGCCTTCGGCGGGCTGTCGGACGCGCACCACGAGATCCTCGTCATGCGCGAGCTCGAGGGCCTCTCCTACCGCGAGATCGGCGATCGCCTCGGCCTGTCGCGTCCCTCGGTCGAGTCGACCCTGTTCCGCGCCCGCCGCCGCCTCACGGAGGAGTACGACGAGCTCGTCTCCGGCGAGCGCTGCCGCCGTGTCTCGGAGATGCTGGCCCACGGCATCGACTCGCTCGGCGTACGCGACGAGCGCCGGCTCGCGCGCCACGTGGCCCACTGCCAGCCGTGCCGCCGCCAGGCCTACGCGGCCGGCGTCGACACCGTCACGCTGACCCAACCGCGGGTCCGCGTCGCCGCGCGCAAGGTCGCCGCGCTGGTGCCGATCCCGGCTTTCCTGCGCCTGAAGCCGGGCACCGCCCACACCGCCGCCCAGCTCGCGGAGCCGGCGGCCGGGTGGACCAAGGCGCTGGCGGCCGCGGCCGTGCTGGTCGCCGGCGGCGCCGGCGTCGCCGCGCACGACGGCGCCACGTCCCCGCGTGACACGCACAGGGCCGTCCCGGCGCAGTCCGCGCCGGCCGCCGACGCCGCGCCGCGCCGGCACTCGTCGCAGCGGGCGAGGACCGCCGCCCCCGCACAGGGCACCACGCGCCGCTCGACGCCCCAGGGCGCCGAGCGCAGCGGGGCGCTCGAGGGGACCCCGGGTGACGTGAGCGGCACCGCGCCGGTCACCGGGCTCAAGCTGCCCGCAGGCCGCGCGGAGGCCCCGTCCGCCGGCCCCGCCGCCGAGCGGCGCGACACGCTGCCCGAGGACGCGGCGCCGGATCCCGGGCTGCCCCTCGACCGGACTGTGGTCGACCAGACGGCCCAGGAGACCGAGCGGCAGATCACGCGCGCCAACGGCGATGCCGGCCAGGCCGTGTCCGACGTGGCCGACGCGGTCGGCGTCGGCTAGCGCGGGCTAGGGTCGGCGCCCGTGACGGACGCCGACTTCCTCGAGTCGCTGATGGACACCGGGCTCTACTCGCTCGGTGCCGCGTTCCAGGACTCCAATCCGGAGCTGGTCGACGAGGTCATCGCGCGCGCCGACGCCATCGAGGCGACGGGCCTCGAGGCCTGGTCGACCCAGCACGACGCGCCGCTCGAGACCGCCTTCCAGACGCTCATGACCGGGCTCGCGCTGCGGTACTACCGGGCACTGGGCGCCTAACCGGCCGGGCGGGCGGGAGCCTATACTCGGCCGCGCATTCGGGGCGTGGCGCAGCCTGGTAGCGCGCACCGTTCGGGTCGGTGAGGTCCCCGGTTCAAATCCGGGCGCCCCGATGTTGTTTGGTCGGTTCCTGGCGACAGCACTCGCCGTCTTCGCGCCGCATCAGGGCTGCGAGCGCTACCTCGCGCACGTCGGCTACGCGGACGGCACGTGGACCGTGCGCCCCACGGCATGCGGACGGCGCCGGTCGTGGCTCGAACCGCGCCAGGCGTTCGCGGAGGTCCCGGCGACCGCGGCTCGGCGCACGCTGTACCCGCAGTTCCGCTGCCATGCGCTGTTCGCGGCGGCGAAGACGAGTTGGGACCTCGAGGAGTCGCGGCCGGTGGTCTCGTGGCGGGACCTGATCCTCACCGCGTGCAACCCGTAGTCACCAGGTGTCGACGAAGCGGCCGCTGCCGGGGAGGTGGCCCGCCGCGTTCAGCGTGGAGGCGATCAGCGCGCGGGTGTCGGCCGGGTCGACGACGTCGTCGAGTTCGAACAGCTGGGCGGCGTTGATTGCCTTCGCGTTCTCGTGGGCGAGCGCGGTGACGTCGCGGACGCGTTGCTCGCGTTCGTCGGGGTCGGCGATCGCCTCGAGCTCCTTGCGCAGCCCCAGGCGGACGGCGCCCTCGAGTCCCATCGGGCCGAGGTGGGCGCCGGGCCAGGCGATCGTCAGCAGTGGCTCGTGCAGCGAGCCGCCGGTCATCGCCTGGGCGCCCAGGCCGTAGCCGCGGCGCAGCACGACCGCGATCAGCGGGACCGACAGCGCGGCTCCGGCGACGAGCAGCCGTGAGGCGCGGCGGACCAGCGCCGTGGCTTCGTGCTTGGGGCCGACGATGAAGCCCGGCGTGTCGACCAGCGAGAGGACCGGCAGGCCGAAGGCGTCGCACAGCTGCAGAAAGCGCGCGCCTTTGTCGGACGCCTCAGCGGTCAGCGTCCCGGCGAGGAACCTCGTGTTGTTGGCGATCACGCCCAGCGGGCGGCCGTCGATGCGCGCGAGCGCGGTCACGAGCTCGGGCGCGAAGCGCTCGCGCAGCACCGTGACCGAGCTCTCGTCGCAGAGGCCCTCGATCACCGGGACGACGTCATAGGCGCGGCGGCCGCTGTCGGGGAGGAGGTCGCGCAGTCGCGTCTGGTCCGGCGCGACGAACCCGGTCTCGCGCTGGGTGAAGTACGCGAGCAGTCGCTTCGTCGTCGCCACCGCCTCGGCCTCGTCGGCCACCACGAGGTCCACGACGCCGTTGGGGGCCTGCATCTCGATCGGCCCGACCTCGTCGGGGTCGACGTCGCCGAGGCCTCCGCCCGCGATCATCGCGGGCCCGCCCATCCCGAGGGAGATGCTCCGCGTGGCGACGATCAGGTCCGAGCAGCCGGCGATCACCGCGTTGCCCGCGAAGCAGCGCCCGTGCACGATCGCGATCCGCGGGACGACCCCTGACAGCCTCGCCCACAGCGCGAACGCCGGCACGTGCAGCGACGAGACGACCGGATAGTCGGTGTCGCCGGGCCGCCCGCCGCCGCCCTCGGCGAAGAAAACGACCGGCAGCCGCATGCGCTCGATCAGGGTGAACAGACGGTCCTTCTTGAAGTGGCCGAGCGCGCCCTGCGTCCCCGCCAGGACCGTGTAGTCGTAGGACAGGACCGCGACCGGGACGCCGTCGACGCGCGCCGTCCCGGCGACGAGCCCGTCGCGGGGGGTGCGGGCGATCAGGTCGTCGAGCTCGCGCCGCCCGCGCTGGGCGGCGATCGCGAAGCGGCCGTACTCGACCCAGGAGCCGTCGTCGATCAGGTCGCCGACGTTCTCGCGTGCCGTGCGCCCACCGGCGGCGTGCCGCTTCTCGACCGCGTCCGGCCGGGCCGCGTCCTCCGTCAGGGCGGCTCTGCGGATCAGGCGCTCCAGATCGTCGTCCACGCGGTCATTCTCACATCGGGGGCGTGTCGTACGTTGCACGCACGTGATCACCACGGTTCATCCCGACAGCCCGATCGGCCCGCTCACGCTTTACGAGGAGCACGGCGGCATCTGCGGCCTGCGCTTCGGCGCCGAGCGTGGCCTCCCGCGCGCCGGGGCCACGCTCGCCGCGCAGCTCGACGAGTACTTCGCCGGCACGCGCCGCGCCTTCGACGTCGAGGTGATCCTGCGCGGCAGCGAGTTCGAGCTCGCGGTGTGGAACGCACTGCGCGAGATCCCCTACGGCGAGACCCGCAGCTACGGCGAGGTCACGCGCCGGATCGGCCGCCAGCCGTCCGACGTCAGGGCCGTCGCAGCCGCGATCGGGCGCACCCCCGTCCCGGTCGTCGTCCCGTGCCACCGCGTCATCGGCGCCGACGGCTCGCTGACCGGCTACGGCGGCGGTCTGGGGCGCAAGCGCACGCTGCTCGAGCTCGAGTCGCCCGTGCTCAGCCTGCTCTAGGGGTTCGCACGATGAGGGTTCGGGCGGGAGCGGCTGGCCCGGTCCACCCCTTGATTTCATGCGCCCCCGCGCCGGTTATTCAGGGGCGGCCTGGCGCTGCGGCTGATCCCGCCCCCTTATCGCGCAGTCGGCTACGGCCGCGGCAGCGGATGGTCGATCGTCACCGGCAGGCGCCGGCGGCCGCCGACCGGCCAGGTCGGCTCGAGTCCGGCTCCGAGTTCGGCGGCGGCGTCCTCGTAGCCGCGGTCGAGCAGACGGCGCAACTCGGCGTTGTCGAGCGTGGCGTTGAAGTCGCCGGCGACGATGCGGACGACGCCCGCTTCGGGGGCCGGCAGCTCGCGCAGGTCGTGGCGGATGGCGGCGACGCGCTCACCGTTGACCGGCGCCGGGGGGTGCACCGACGCCACCTCTGCGGTCACCGGCACGCGCGCGAAGACGGCCGCCCGTCGAAGCCGGGGCCGTAGCGCAGGACCGAATGGGGCATCGCGTCGTCCAGCCCTGCCTGCAGGAGCCGGTCCACCGCGGCGGCGTCGATCTCCTGCAGAGACAGGAAGTCGGCGCGCCGGGCGAGCGCGACCACCGCATCAGGCTCCGCGCCGCCGCGGCGCAGGTTGACCGACAGCACCGCGATCGTAGGTCCGTCCGCCCCTTCGGCGCCGCTCGGGCCTCCGAGTGCGCGCGGTGCGACCAGGCCGACGAGAGTCATGGCGAGCAGAGCGGCGACCACGGCTGGGACCCACGCGCGCAGCGCCGCGATCCCGATCGCGACCAGCACCGCGATCGCCGCCACGAACGGGGTGAACGTCATCAGCGGTACGAGCGGATAGCCGCGCTCGAGACCGAACAGACGCCCAACGGTCCAGACCGCGAGCAATGTGACGAGCGTCCACGCGAGCCACCGGACCACGACTTGAGGGTAAACTGGCACTCGAAGGGCCCCACCGAGTGCGACGGCTGGGGGCTAAACCCGCCCGTGGAGTGCGACCGCCGGGCTCTCTGACCGAAGGGAACATCCATCATGCCTGAAGCTGTCATCGTCGACAGCGTCCGGACGCCGATCGGCCGGGCCTTCAAGGGCTCGCTGAAGGACCTGCGTCCCGGACGAGACCGCCGCGTTCGTCATCGACGCGCTGCTCGACCGCAACCCCGACCTCGACCCGACGCTGGTCGAGGACGTCTACATGGGCTGTGGCCTGCCGCAGGGCCTGCAGGCCAACAACATCGGCCGCATCGCGGTGCTGCTGTCCAAGAAGCTCGGCCAGAGGACCAACGGCGTGACCGTGAGCCGCTACTGCGCGTCGTCGCTGGAGACCATCCGGCTGGCCGCCAACAACGTCGTCGCGGGCCAGGGCGACGTGTACATCGCCGGCGGCGTCGAGTTCGTCTCGCGCTTCAACGCCCAGCAGGAGGCGGCGCACCCGGAGGACCAGAACGAGCACCTCCAGGGCCGCAACCCCGGCGAGCCCGACGCGTACATCGCGATGGGCCTGACCGCCGAGAACGTGGCCGCCAAGTACGGCGTCACGCGCGAGGCCCAGGACGAGTACGCCAAGCGCTCGCAGGACCGCGCGGTCGCCGCGCAGGAGGCGGGCGTGTTCGAGCGCGAGATCGTGCCCGGTCCCGCTGCCCGACGGCGGCACCATGGACCGCGACGAGGGCCCGCGCGCCGGGCACGACGATCGAGAAGCTCGCCACGCTCAAGCCCGGCCTTCAAGGAGGACGGCACGGTGACGGCGGGCAACGCGTGCCCGCTCAACGACGGCGCCGCGGCGACGCTGATCATGAGCGCCGACAAGGCCGCCGAGCTCGGCCTCAAGCCGCGCGCGCGGATCATCACCGCCGCCACGGCCGGCAACGAGCCCGAGCTGATGGGCGTCGCGCCCATCTGGGCGGTCGAGAAGGTCCTCGAGCGGGCCGGGATGACGATCGACGACGTCGACGTCTACGAGCTCAACGAGGCGTTCGCCGCCCAGGTGCTGCCGATCGCCGAGGAGGTCGGGTTCGACATGGACAAGCTCAACCCGCACGGCGGCGCGATCGCGCTCGGCCACCCGTTCGGGATGACCGGCGCGCGCATCATGACCACGCTGCTCAACGACCTCGAGACCCTCGACGGGACGATCGGGCTCGAGACGATGTGCGCCGCCCAGGGCCAGGGCCAGGCGATGCTCGTCGAGCGCCTCAACTGACGCCGCGCGGCTTCACAAGAGGGACGGACCCTTTTGTGAAGCGGGCCGGGTCGGCTTCAATGGGCTCGATGGTGCGCCCCGCCGACCCGGCCCGTGACGCCGCCGCGTGTGCGGCGATGTACGCGCTGTCGGTGGTCGAGAGCGCGGTCTCCTTCGAGGAGGAGCCGCCGGGCGCGGAGGAGATCGCCGCCCGGATCGCGGCTGCTCATGACTGGGTCGTGGCCGATTGCGACGGTGCGCTCGCCGGCTACGCGTGCGCGACGCCGTTCAACGAGCGCGCCGCGTACCGGTGGGCGACGAGCGTCTCGATCTTCGTCGGCCCCGACCACCACCGCCAGGGGATCGGGCGCTCGCTCTACGACGACGCTGCTGTCGCGTCTCGCCGAGCGCGGCTTCACGTGGGCGATGGCCGGCGTCACGCTGCCCAACCCCGGCAGCGTCGGCCTGCACGAGGCCTGCGGGTTCGAGCGCGTCGCGCTGCACCGCAACATCGGCTACAAGGCCGGCGCCTGGAACGACGTCGCCTGGTTCCAGCGCGCGCTGGCGCCGCTGACGGACCCCCCGCCGCCGCCGCGCTGATGTGGTGGAACGCCGACAACTTCGTCCTCAACGTGGCGCAGGCGGCGTGCGTGGCGCTGCCGGCAGCGGGGCTGCCGCTGTGGCTGGCGCGCCACCGGCGAAACGGGTGGGCGCTGGTGCTCCCGCTGAGCATCGTCGTGTGCGTCGGCCTCATCGAGCTCACGCACGCCGGCGCCGACTTCTACACCTGGGCCGCGCTGCTGCTCGTCCCGCCCGGCTGCGCGCTCGCGCTGGGCTGGGCGATGCGCGGTGCGCGCCCGCCGCTGGCGCTGCTCGCCGCGCCGCTGCTCGCGATCGCCTGGGTCTGGCAGGACGCGCCCGGCGGCGACCTCGCCACGGACGTGCTGATCATCGGCTCGGCGGTGACGCTGGGACGCCTCATCGCCGGCTCGGCGCCGCTGACGCTGGTCAAGGTCGGGCTCGTCGTGATGGCCGCCGTCGACGCCCTCCTCGTCTTCGGCGGCCAGCTCCAGCAGGCCAACGCGGCGCTCGTCGCCGCACAGCCCGCACCGGGCCTCCCGCAGCTGCAGGCCGGCGTGTACGCGTTCTCGAGCCTCGGCTACGGCGACTTCCTCGCCGCCGCGGTGCTCGGGGGGATCCTCGCCGCCGAGGGCGCCCCGGGACTGCGCTGGGCGCTCGCGGTGCTGGCGGTCAGCTACGCCTGGGACCAGCTCTTCCTCGTGACCGACACTCTGCCGGCGACCGTGCCGCCCGCACTTGTCCTGATCGCGCGGGAAGGGAAGAATCGGCCCATGCTCCGCCGCGTCGCCCCTCTGGCCCTGCTCGCGTTCCTGGCCCTCGCGTCGTCCGCTGTCGCGGGGGCCGGCGGCGGCACGTCGGGCTTCGGCGGAGGTGGCGGAGGCGGGTTCTCCGGCGGCGGAGGCTTCGGCGGCTCCGGCGGCTCAGGTACCGGCGGCGGCGCCAGCCTGGGCGTCGTGGTGGTCCTTCTCTTCATCTTCGTCGTGGTGCCGATCCTCACCGCGATCCTCACGGCCGCCCGGTTGCGGCGCAAGCGGCGCGAGCGCCTCGAGCGGGTGAGGCTGGCGGCCGCGGAGGCGGCACACGACGACCCCGCGTTCGCTGCCGATGCGGTGGTGGCACAGGCCAGCGACCTGTTCCTGCACATCCAGAGCGCCTGGGACGAGCGCGATCGCGCGCGGCTGCGCGAGCTCGTCGGCGCGGACCTGATGGTCGAGTGGGAGCGCCGTCTCGACGACTTCGAGCGCAAGGGCTGGCACAACCGAGTGGTGGTCGTCAGCCGGCCGAGCGTGGAGTACGTCGGCCTCGTCAACCGCGCCGCCGACGAGGACGACCGCGTCGTCGTGCGCGTCGAGGCGATGACCAAGGACTACGTCGAGACCCGCGACGGCGGCCGGATCATGCACACCGGCCAGTCCTCCGAGGACACGCAGATCTCCGAGTACTGGACCCTGGAGAAGCGCGACGGCGGCTGGCGGCTGCTGTCGATCGAGCAGGACGCCGAGGGCGTGCACCACCTCGACGCCGAGATCGTCGCCACCCCCGCGGCGGACTCGCGCATCCGCGACGAGGCCGTCGCCGAACGCGCCGCCGCCGACGCGGCCCCGGCCGGCGTCTCACCCGCGGAGCTGGTCGACGTCGACTTCTCCGGGCCCGCGCGCGCGAAGGCGATGGACCTCTCGCTCGCCGACGGCCGCTTCGACGTCGACCTGATCGAGACCTCGGTGCGGCGGGCTGTCGCCGCCTGGGCCGAGGCCGTCGACGGCGCCGACGCCGACCTCGAGGCGGTCGCGCGCCCCGAGGCCGTGCGCGCGCTGCTGGGCGACGCCGGCGGGCGCACGCGTACCGTGATCCGCGGGCCGAGGGTCGAGGCGGTGACGATCACCGCGCTCGATGCCGAGGCGACGCCGGCCACACTGTCCGTGCGGCTCGACGTGCGCGGGCGCCGCTACGTCGAGGACCGCGACACGGTCGCGCTGGTCTCCGGCTCGCGCGACGCCGAGGCGGAGTTCAGCGAGCACTGGACGCTCGCGCTCGACGCCGCGGGCGAGTGGCCGTGGCGCGTCGCGGCGACGGGCGCGTGAGGGGGGTGAAAGTCGCCAACCCGCGGGGTTTGACGACTGAGGCCCCATATGGATGCCTTATTCGTCAATCCCGGCGCCTCGCCCGTGGCTAGCGGATCAGTCCCCCGCGGCGTAGGTGACGATCGAGCGGTCGACGAGCCACTCGACCGGCGCGCGGTCGTCCGTGTAGACGCGGCCGCCGCGCAGCGGGCCGCGCAGGCGCCGGGCGGCCGCGGCGGCGATCGGGCGCAGGTCCGGCGGCAGCGCGACGCTCACGATCCGGGCGGGGTCGAGGTCGCGAGCGGCGACGAGCAGCGTGTTGACGTCCTTGACCGGGTCGCGCAGGACGTCGGCGAAGGACGTCTGGAGCGTCGCGGTGAGCACCTTCTCGAGCTCGTCGCTGGTCTCCGGGTGGCCGACGTTGATGACCACGACGCCGTCCGGGGTCAGGCGCTCGCGCACGAGGGCGAAGAACTCGCGCGTCGACAGGTAGAAGGGGATGTAGGGCTGGCGGTAGGCGTCGACGAAGATCGTGTCGTAGCGGCTCTCCGTGCGGCGCAGGAACGGCCGCGCGTCCTCGGCGAAGAAGCGCAGCCCGGGCCGGTCGCGCAGGTCGAACCAGCGGCGGCCGAGCTCGGTGAGCTCGCCGTCGATCTCGACCGCGTCCACCCGCGTGCCCGGGAAGTAGTGGCCGTAGGCGCGCGTCATCGTCCCGGCGCCGTCGCCGAGCACCGCGAGCGAGCGCGGCGGGCGCCCGAGCGCGGCCAGCGGCGCGACCAGGAACGCGTCCCAGTAGTTGTCGGTCAGGTGGGACCCCGGCTTGTACATCGAGTGGATCGCCTGGCCCTCGTTGAGCTCGAGCGTGCGCGTCCCGTCGGAGTCCTCGACCACACGCGCGTACTGGTACTGCGTCTCGCGCTCGCCCAGCACACGCGCGCCGGCGGTGGCGGCCTTCGTCGTCCCGACCGGGATCGCGAGCAGCGCGGCGATCGCGAGCGGCGCGAGGGCGAAGCGGCGGTCGAGCCCGAGCGCCGCGACCGCGGCCAGCAGCACGGCGTACAGCAGGAACGTCCGCTGGGTGCCCACCAGCGGGATCAGCAGCAACGCGCTGGAGAAGGTCCCGAGCAGCGAGCCGACGGTCGAGATCGCGTACAGCCGCCCGGCCGTCTCACCGGTCGTGCGCACGTCGGCGAGCTCGAGCCGCAGTGCCCACGGCGCCACCGCGCCGAGCAGCAGCACGGGGACGGCCACCAGCGCGAGCACGCCGACCAGCGACCCGGCGGCCGCGCCGACCGAGATCTCGTCGAACGCCCGCACGGACAGGTCGAGGAACGGCCGCGCCACCAGCGGGACGAGCGCGAGCAGACCCGCCGCGACGACGACGAGCAGGCACAGGCCGCGCAGGTGTGCGTGGCGGTCGGCGAGCCGCCCGCCGAGCCAGTAGCCGAGCGAGAGCGCCAGCAGCACGACGCCGATCGTGTTCGCCCACACGATCGTGCTGGCGCCGAAGAACGGCGCCATCAGGCGCGCGGCGGCGATCTCGGCCCCGAGCGCCGCCATCCCCGTCACGAAGACGAGGACGCCCAGAGGGGGCCTAGTCCTCGTAGGGCGAGAAGTCGGCCTTGCGGGCCCCGCAGACGGGGCAGAACCAGTCATCCGGGATGTCCTCGAACGGCGTCCCGGGGGGGATGCCTCCGTCAGGGTCGCCGTCGGCGGGGTCGTAGATGAAGCCGCACGACTCACAGATGTACTTCTGCATGCGGGCCGCAGGGTAGTGTCCCGGCGGCCATGGACGCGGAGCGCGAGCACCCGTTCGAGCCGCTCAACCTCGACGGGGAGCCGGTCACGCCGCGGCAGGCGGCGACGGTGATCGTGTTACGCGGCGGCGCCGACGCGCTTGAGGTGCTGATGGTTCAGCGCAACCCCGAGCAGCGGTTCATGGGCGGCGCGTGGGTGTTCCCGGGCGGCGCAGTGGACGCGATCGACGGTGAGGACGAGTCCGCGCACAAGCTCGCGGGCGTGCGCGAGGTCTCCGAGGAGGCCGGGATCGTGCTCGGCGCTGCCGAGGAGCTGCTCCCGTGGGCGCGCTGGATCACGCCGCGCCAGGTCGCGGTGCGCTTCGACACGCACTTCTTCCTGGCGCGCGCGCCCGGCGAGGCGGCGCCGCGCGTCGACGGCGCGGAATGCGTGGACTGGGGCTGGCACGCGCCGGCGGACGCGCTGGCCGCCGGTGAACGGGGGGAGCTGCTACTGGCGTTTCCCACGATCAAGGTGCTCGAGGGCCTGGCGCGCTTCGACAGCGCGGATGCCCTGCTCGCGTTCGCTCGCGGCAGGGAGGTCACGCCGATCGAGCCCAAGGTGGTCGTCGAGGGCGAGGTCGCGAAGATCCTCCTCCCGGGCGATCCCGGTTACGGCGACTGAAAACCCGAAACTTCCTGCCACCGGTTCCGTTGGATGGGTCGAAGGTGGAAGCGTCAGCCCTCCGCGCCCCCGGTCTCGTCCGTCGCCCGCTCGGCACGCCGCTGCTGCGCCTGCGCTCGGACGAGCAGCTCGTCGCCTTGTTCCGCGCCGGCAGCGACGAGGCGTTCGCGGTCATCCACGACCGCTACCGCCAGCGGATCTTCGCCTACATCAGGCAGATGCTCGCCACCGGCCCGCGCGCCGACGCCGAGGACGTCCTGCAGGACGTGTTCGTGCGCGCGTATGGCGCGCTGCGCGGCGACGACCGGCAGGTCAACCTGCGCGCCTGGCTGTACCGCGTCGCGCACAACCGCTGCATCGACCACCTGCGCCGTCCGACGCCGCCGGCCAGCGAGATCTTCGAGATGTCGCGCACGCCGCTGCAGGACCCGATCGAGACCTCCCAGCGCCGTGAGGACCTCAGGCGTTTGGTCGAAGACGTCGCGCGGCTGCCCGAGCAGCAGCGCTCGGCGCTGCTGATGCGAGAGATCGACGGGATGGCCTACACGGACATCGCCGAAGCGCTGGAGGTAACCGTGCCCGCCGTCAAGTCCCTGCTCGTCCGCTCGCGGATGAGCCTCGTCGACGCCATCCAGGCGCGCGACACCGACTGCGCCGTCATCCGCGGCGACCTGCTCGACGCCTACGACCGGGGGGTCAAGGCGTCCGGCCGCGCGCGCAAGCACATGCGCGAGTGCGCCGGGTGCACCGAGTACCGGACGACCCTGCGCGGAATGCGGCGCTCGTTCGCCGCCCTCTCGCCGGTGGCCGGCCTCGGCCCGCTCGCCGTGGTGGCGAAGGCCATCGGGCTCGGCGGCGCCGGCGCCGGCGGCGGCGGGGCCGCGGCCGGCGCGGGTGCGATCGGCGGCACCGCGGCGGCGTGCAAGGTCGCGGTGGTCGTCTGCGGCGCCGCGCTGGCGACCGGCGGTGCGGTCGAGGTCACCAAGCTCACCGGGGACCAGAAGCGCGCGCCGAAGGCCGGGCGGTCGGCCAAGACGCCGGCGCCCGCTCCCGTGCGCCATCAGGTCTCGCCGTCCGTGGCCCAGGCGCCGCTGGTCGTGCCGGCGGCCACGGAGGCGCCGGTGGTGCCGGTCGTCGCCGACGAGGTGGTGCCGGAGGCGGCGCCGGTCGTGGTTGCGCCGACGGCCGTCGCGCCGGAGACGTCGCCCGTCCCCGAGGCGACGCCGGTGGCCACCGCGGAGCAGCCCACCACGGTCACGCCGGCGGCGCCCACGGCCACCGCGGCCGCCGGCGACGAGCCCCCGCCCGCGGCTGCGGCGTCGTAGCCTGCGCAGCGTGGAAGACCGCATCGTCGCCACCCTCGACCACGAGGAGGTCGTCATCCGCCGCGGCGTGCGCTCGGGGCTCTACACGATCGTGGCGGTGCACTCGACCGTGCGCGGTCCATCGCTCGGCGGCTGCCGCATGTGGACGTACGCCGACACGCGGCTCGCGCTGCGCGACGCGCTGCGGCTGTCGGAGGGCATGACCTACAAGGCGGCGGTCGCGGGACTGCCGCAGGGCGGGGGCAAGGGCGTGATCGTGCTGCCGCCGGGCCAGCGGGCCACCGGCGAGCGTCGCCGCGCCGCGCTGCTCGACTTCGCCGAGACCGTCAACACCGTGGACGGCCGCTACATCACCGCCGAGGACGTCGGCGTGTCCCCCGAGGACGTGGCCGTGGTGGCCGAGCTGACGCCGCACGTCTCGGCGCTGCCGCGCGAGCGCGGCGGCTCGGGCGACCCGAGTCCGTGGACGGCGCTCGGCGTGCAGGTGTCGATCGAGGTGGCCTGCGCGCGCGTGTTCGGGTCGGCCGACCTCGCGGGCCGCACCGTCGCCGTGATGGGGCTCGGGCACGTCGGCAGCGACCTCGCCCGGCGGCTGACCGAGGCGGGCGCCGAGCTGACCGTCACCGATGTCGACCCGACCCGCCGCGCGCTCGCGGCCGAGCTCGGCGCGACCTGGACGGCACCCGAGGCGATCCTCGCCTGCGACACCGAGGTGCTCGCGCCGTGCGCCCTCGGCGGCATCCTCGACGAGGAGTCCGTGCCCGCGCTCCAGGCCCGGGTGATCGCCGGTGCGGCCAACAACCAGCTCGCTTCCGTCGGGATCGCCGACCTGATCGCGGCCCGCGACATCCTCTGGGTGCCCGACTTCGTCGCCAACGCCGGCGGCATCGTCAACATCGCGGTCGAGTTCGCGCCCGGCGGCTACGACGAGACGCGCGCGGAGACCGACGTGCGCGCGATCGGCGACACCGTGGCGCTCGTGCTCGACGAGGCCGCCTCCCAGCGCATCACCCCGCTCTCCGCGGCGATGGCGATCGCGCGCCGCCGGCTGGCCGAGGGGAAGACGCCGGCGCCGGCCTGACCGTCGAGCGGCGTCCTCAGTCAGACGGCGGGGGTCTCGGCGGCCGGGGGAGGAGGAGCGACGTCGGCGGGCAGCCGGGCCTCGGCGGTGAGCTTGCGCAGGTGCGCGTGCAGCGTCAGGGCCGCCGCGGGGCGCAGGTAGGGCGGCGCGTCGTCCCAGACGCGGTCGAGCAGCGCCTCGTCGCCGCGCACCCCGTCGGCGAGCGCCGCGACGAGCCGGGCCTCGCGGTCGAGGCGATGGGCGAGGTACTCGTCGAGCTTGGCGGCGGGGTCGTGCACGGGCGGGCCGTGACCGGGGCAGATCAGGCGCAGGTCGCGCTCGCGCAGGGCGCGCAGCCCGTCGAGGTAGCCGGCCATGTCGCCGGCCACGAAGACGCTCCCCTCGCCGAGCACCGCGTCGCCGGTGCAGCAGACGTCACGCCAGATGAAGACGACGTGATCGTCGCTGTGGCCCGGGAGCGGGACCGTCTCGAGCGGGCCGGGAACGCCCAGCGGCGCCCTCAGCGCGGCGGCGAGCGCCGCCGCGCCCCCGGAGTGGTCGCCGTGGGAGTGGGTGAGCACGATGCCGCCCGCGCCCCCGCGGGCGGCGACGACGTCCACGATCGTGTCGCAGTGGCTGGGCAGCGCGGGCCCGGGGTCGACGACCCAGGCCGGGTCGCGCCCGAGCACCCACGTGTTGGTCCCGTCGAGCGTCAGCGGGCTCGGGTTGTCCGCCCGGACGCGGACGACATCGAACTCGGGCACGTCCTCGGTCATCGTGCCGCGAGCCGGTACACCGGCCCGTCGAGCGAGACCAGGTACACACGCCCGCGTCCGTCCTCGCCGAACGACGACAGGCTGTCGACCTCCAGGCCTGTCCGGTAGGGATCGCTCGTCGGCATCTTCAGCCGCGCGGCCAGGATCTGGCCCTTGCAGAAGTCGCCGAACAGGTAACGGCCGTACGCGGCCGGGACCGCCCGGTCGCGCACGACGACGCCGCCGGTGATCGAGCAGTTGCCGTCGTCGTGGCTGAACGTCATCACCGGCCGCACGTGCCCGGGCGCCGCCTCGTCGCCCCGGTAGCGGGAGTTCCCCTCCCACACGCGCCAGCCGAAGTTGACCCCCTCGCCGTCGCGGACGAAGTCGATCTCCTCGGACTCGTTCTGGCCGACGTCGCCGATGATGAGATCGTCCGTCTCGCGGTCGAAGGAGAACCGCCACGGGTTGCGCAGGCCGTAGCTGTAGATCTCCGGCCGCGCGCCGGGGCGGGCCGGGTCGATGCGCAGGATCTTGCCCAGCAGCGAGCTCAGGTTCTGGGCGTTCCCGCGCGCGCCGTGCTGATCGCCGGCCCCGCCGCCGTCGCCGGTACCGATGTAGAGCCGGTCATCGGGCCCGAACACCAGCAGCCCGCCGTTGTGATTGCTCTCCGAGTCGGCCATCTGCAGCACGAGGCGCGCCGAGCCGCGGTCGGCGCGCCCGGGCGAGGCCGCGCGGTACTCGACCACGCGCTGGTTGCCGCTGCGGCCCGTGTAGTAGACGTAGAAGCGCCGCGAGGTCGCGTAGTCGGGCGCGAAGGCCATGCTCAGCAGCCCCTGCTCCGCGCCGCTGGTGACCAGGCCGCGGATGTCGAGGAACGTGCGCCTGCGCGACCCCTCGACCATGCGGATGCGCCCGTCCTGCTCGACGACGTAGATGCGCTCACGGTCGCCGGGCGGCGCCGTCACGTAGACCGGGTCGGCGAACGTGCCGACGCGGACGAGCTTGAGCCGCTTGCCCTGGGTCACCGCCCCGTCGGAGTCGCCGCCGCAGCCGGCCGCGAGCAGGGCCAGGAGCGCTGGGAGCAGCACGAGCCGGCGCATCGCGGCTCCCAGGGTACGTCGGTCAGGCCGCCCGCGGCAGCGGCACGACCTCGGCGACGGCCTGCGCCTCGGCCACCGGCACCATCGTGCCCGGCCGCACCCCGGCCAGCAGGGCCGCGCGGCCGAGCACGCGCGCGGCCTCAACCAGCTCCGGGCGCGTGTGCGAGGCCATCACGGACAGCCGCAGACGGGCGGTGCCCGCGGGGACGGCGGGCGAGACGACCGGCGCGGCGAAGACGCCCTGCGCGAGCGCAGCCTCGGCCATGGCCAGCGCGTCACCGGCCTCTCCGACCACGAGCGGGACGATGTGCGTGGTCGACCCGGCGACGTCGAAGCCCTCGCGAGCGAGCTCGTCGCGCAGCACGCGCGCGTTGGTGGCGAGCTTCTCCACGCGCCGCGGCTGCTCGACCAGCAGCTCGAGCGCCGCGAGCGCGCCGGCCACGACTGGGGGCGCGGGCGCGGTGGAGTAGACGTACGGTCGCGCGGCGCCGGCCAGCAGCCGGGCGGTGCGCCGGCCGCAGACGACGTAGGCGCCGTAGGACCCGAGCGCCTTGCCCAGCGTGCCGACGAGCACGTCCACCTCTCCCTCGAGCCCGGCCTCCGCGGCTGCTCCACGCCCGCCGGGACCGAAGGTCCCGATCGCGTGCGCCTCGTCGACCATCAGTCGCACGCCGTGGCGGCGGGCGAGCGTGGCGAGGTCCTCGAGCGGCGCGACGTCGCCGTCGGCGGCGAAGACGGAGTCGGTGACGATCAGCCCGCCGCGGCCGGCGTGCTGGCGCAGCCCCCAGGCGAGATGCTCGGCGTCGCCGTGCGCGTAGACGAAGACGTCGGCGCCCGCCAGCCGGCAGCCGTCGACGGTCGAGGCGTGGTTGAGGGCGTCGGAGAAGACGACCTGGCCCCTCTGCGCGAGCGCCCCGATGACGCCGATGTTGGCGAGGTAGCCCGACCCGAACAGGAGCGCCGCGTCGATGTGGTGGAACTCCGCCAGCCGCTCCTCGAGACGGCGGTGAAGCGTCATCGTCCCCGACACCGCGCGCGACGACGCAGCCCCGACGCCCCAGCGCATGGCGGCGTCGGCCGCCGCCTCGCGGACGCGGGGGTGATCGGCGAGGCCGAGGGCGTTGTTCGAGCACAGCAGCAGCACCGGCTTGCCGTCCAGCACCACCCGGGGGCCCTGCGGGCCGCTGATCATCCGTGCGCGGCGCCCGAGCCCGAGCTCCTGAAGCTCGGCCAGCCGATCGAGGAGGTCGTCCATGGCCGCAAGCTACGGCCGTGGCCGGACGCTACGGACGCACGACCATCGCCGACCCGCCGCCACGGCGGGCGGGCTCGGCGGCGGCGAGCATCTGCCCGTCCGTGCCGAGCTCGATCGCGGTCGCGGCGCCGAGCTCGGGGACCTCCCGGAACTGGTGGCCCCGAGCGCGCAGCGTGGCCGCGTCCGGGCCGGCGAGGAAGGCCGGCTCGGCGTCGCTGGTCGTGCCGTTGCGCTGCGACACGCGCGGGTCGGCGATCGCGTCGCCCAGCGCCATCCCGCGCTCGAAGCGGTCGACGAGGATCTGCAGGACCGTGGTGATGATCGTCGAGCCCCCGGGCGAGCCCAGCGCGAGCACGGGCTCGTCGCCGTCGAGCACCAGCGTCGGTGCCATCGACGAGCGCGGCCGCTTCCGCGGGGCGGGTGAGTTCGGCAGGCCCGGCGAGAAGTCGAAGTCGGTGAGCTCGTTGTTGAGAAGGAACCCGCGCCCGGGCACGACGATCCCGCTGCCGCCGGTCTGCTCGATCGTCAGCGTGTACGCGACGACCGTGCCGCGGCGGTCGGCGACCGTCAGATGCGTCGTGCTCGGTCCCTCCTGGTCGGGCTGCGGCTGGCTGCCGGCAGCGCCGCAGTCTCCCGCCGGCGCGGGGGACTGCCCCGCCGAGTCGCCGATCAGCGGCTGGCGCGAGTCGGCGAACCCCTGCGAGACCAGGCAGCCGGCCGGGACCGAGACGAACGCCGGGTCACCGAGATACCTCGCGCGATCGGCGAAGGCGAGCCGCGACGCCTCGAGCATGCGGTGCAGGTGCTCCTCGCTGCTCGCCGGCGGGCCGTCGAAGGCCTCGAGGATGTTGAGCGCCTCGAGCACGGTGGTGCCGCCGCTCGAGGGCGGACCCATCCCCGCGAGGGTGTAGCCGCGCCAGTCCGTGGTCACCGGATCGCGCCGGAGGGCGCGGTAGGCCACGAGATCGTCACGCGTCATCACACCCGGGCGGACCGTGCGCGTCGCCCCGTCGCGGACCGGCGGGTTGCGCACGGTGTCGACGATGTCGCGGCCGATCTCGCCGCGGTAGAAGGACCAGTGGCGCTTGGTCATCAGGCGGTACGTCCGCGCGAGATCGGGGTTGCGCAGGACGCTCCCGGCCTGGATCGGCTGGCCGCCGGGCAGGAACAGCTCGGCCGTGGCCGGGAAGTCGGCGAAGCGCGCCGCGTTGGCCTCGGTCTGCGCCTGCAGCGTCGCATCGACGACGAAGCCGCTCTCGGCGAGCCGCATCGCCGGCTTGAGCACCCGCTTGAGCGACTGCTTCCCGTACTCGTCGAGCGCCAGCGACCAGCTGGCGGGCGTCCCGGGCACGCCGACGCCCAGGCCGCTGGTCACCGCCTCCGGGAAGGGGATCGGCTGGCCGTTCTCCTGGAACGAGGTCTCGCTGAACGCCTCGGGGGCGAACTCGCGGCCGTCGATCGTGTCGACGTCCCCGTCCGGCGTGCGGATGACCATGAACCCGCCGCCACCGATGCCGGCCGAGTACGGCTCGACCACGCCGAGGACCGCGGCGGCTGCGACGGCCGCGTCGACGGCATTGCCGCCGCGGCGCAGCACGTCGATGGCGGCCTGTGTGGCGTAGGGGTCGACCGTGGCGGCGGCTCCCCCGTGACCGGTCGCGACCGGCTGGGCTGCGGGTGGCGCGGCCGTGGCGGGGACAGCGTGGACGAACACGACGAGCAGGAGGGCGGCAAGGCGGCGCATACCCCCGGTTGTGCCCCGTGACGGGACGGTGCTAACGGGGCGGCCTGGCGATCCGCACGTGCATGTGGTCGTCGTGGTGGACGAGCGGCGCAACGACGACCTCGTCGTCGGACGCCGCCGGCCGTACGACCGCCAACGTCACGGCCACCGCGAGGATCGTCAGCAGCAGGAGCGTTCCGAGCAGCCGGCGCCGGCGCGCGCCACCGAAGACGACGTAGTGGTGATCGCGCGCGATGCCGCCGCGAACGGCCCCCGGGGCCCACCCCCGTTCCTCTCCTCGGGCGAACATCGCCACCGCCCGGAACCCTAGACGGGAAAGGGTTACCGACCGGTCCAGCGGGGCGGGCGTTTCTCGCTAAATGCGCGAACGCCCTCGAGGAAGTCGTCGCTGGCGAAGCAGGACTCGCGCAGCGCGACCAGTTCGCGCTCGACGGCGGGGTCGAGCGCGCCCTCGGCGCGGACGAGCTCGCGCAGGATGCGCTTGTTGCCGGCCAGCGCCAGCGGCGCGTTGGCGGCGATCTCGGCGGCCAGCTCGACGCCGCGATCGGCCAGCGCGTCGGGGGCCACGACCTCGGTGACGAGCCCCCACGCCTCAGCGCGCGCCGCGGAGACGTTGCGGCCGACGTGGAACAGCTGGCGGGTGCGCGTGAGCCCGATCGCGTCGACGAACTTGCGCAGCCCGGTGTGCGAGTAGATCAGCCCGAGCTTGGCCGGGGGCATCCCGACGGCGGCGTCCTCGCCGGCCACGATCAGGTCGCACGACAGGGCCAGCTCGAGCCCGCCGCCGATGGCGTGGCCGTTCAGCGCGGCGACCGCCGGGTACGGGTAGTCCTCCAGCGCGCTGATGGCGGCGTGGAACGGGTGCGCCACGAGCTCCTCGGCCGCCGCGGCGAACCCGTCGCCCGGCAGCGAGCCGATGTCGTAGCCGGCGCTGAACACGGGTCCTTCACCGGTCACCAGCAGGCAGCGCGCGTCGAGCCGCGGCACGGTCTCCGCGATGGCGTCGAGGATCGCGTGGTCGAGCGCGTTGCGCTTGGCGGAGTTGGCGATCGTCAGCCGCGCGACGTGCTCGGCCGGATGGTCGAGCCGCAGCTTTCCGTCGGCGAGCTCCGTGGTCACGACCGTGACCACCTAGTCGAGCTCGACAACGGGCTCGCCCTCGTGGACGGTCTGGCCCTCCTCGACGAGCACGCGCGCGACCGTGCCCTCCTCGTCCGCCTCGACCGGCGTCTCCATCTTCATCGACTCGAGGATCACGACGATGTCGCCGGCGTCGACGTGGTCGCCGGGCCTGACCTCGACGCGCCAGACGGTCCCGGTGGTGTGGGCGGCGACGACGGTCACGAAGTGTCCGTTTATACCGGCTGGATCTGGCTGACGAACATGCCGTCGATCCACGAATGGAGCGCGAAGCCCCGGCCGCGCTCGACGAAGGCGAACGCGCCGCGCGGGCCGGGGTCGATGTTCAGGTAGGTCGCCGGGCAGGTGAACACGCCGACGCCGCCCAGCGTCTCGAACGTCATGCGGTGCACGTGGCCGCAAACGACGCGCTTGACCTGCGGCGAGGCGGCGAGGACGTCGCCGAGCGCCTCGCGCTGGATCGTGGGCAGCCCGAGCTCGTCGATGGCCTGGATGCCGGTGCGCAGCGGCGGGTGGTGGATGGCGATCACGGTCGGGCGCTCGTCGAGCCGGGCGGCGAGCGCGTCGACGTCCAGCGAACCTGCGTCACTGCCTTCGATCCGCGTCGGCGCGCACAGCAGGCGCAGCTCGCCGACCGTGAAGTCGTCGTCGGTGCCGAACACGGCGGCCAGCGCGCCCGGGTCGTCATGGTTGCCGGCGAGCACGTGCACCGGGGCCTTCAGCGGCGCGAGCAGTGACTTCACCCGGTCGTAGCTGTCGGGGTGCCCGTCGTCGGCCAGATCGCCGCTGAAGAGGATCGCCGCGGGCGCCAGCGGCAGCGCGCAGATCTCCTCCACGACTCGCGTCAGCGCCGTGGCGGAAGCGTCGCCCTCCGGCCCCGCGCGCATGTGCGAGTCGGAGATCTGCACCAGGAACGTCGCCATCGCGCGGTCAGGCTAGGACGGCGACCAGACCGACGGTCGCCGAGAACAGCAGGACAGCCGTGAGCGCGGATTCGTAGCCGCGCTCGGCGAGACGGCCGAAGAGCGGGCGCCCGGCGAGCTGGCCGAGCACGGCGGCGCCCGCCAGCACGAGCAGGCTCGCGTCCGGAGCGCCGCCGGTCCCGGTCGCCGCCAGCACACCGAGCCCGAGCAGCGCCTGCGCGATGAAGACGGTGCTCAGCGTGTCGCGCACGCGCTCGGGCCGATGGCCGCGTCCGAGCAGGAGCAGGACGAGCGGCGGACCTCCTGTGGACAGCGACGTGGTGAGCAGGCCGGTGGCCACGCCGGTCGCCGGCGCCGCCCACTCCGGCGCCGCGACCTGCACGCCCCGCGGGCGCAGCCGCAGCGCGAGCGTGGCCAGGATCGCGGCCGTCAGCGCCACCTGGAGCGTCACCTTCCCGGCCGCCTGCAGCACGTAGGCGCCTGCGACCATGCCGGGCAGCGACCAGGCGAGCACCGTGATCACGAGGCGGCCGAGGGGCTCCGGCCGCCGTCCCTCGAGCAGCAGCGTGATGCCGTTGACGACGAGCGCGAGCGCGTTCAGCGACCACACCGCCTGCTCGGGGCCCACGGTCGCGAACAGCAGGGGCGCCGCGACGAGCGCGAAGCCGAATCCCGTCGCGGATTGCACGAGCGCGCCAAGGAAGACGGCGAGCGCTCCCACGCGCCGGAGGGTACGCTCCGGGGCGATGGCGGAGGAGAAGCTCGCGTCGATGAAGGCGCAGGTCTACAAGGACCCGCGCCCGAAGGAGACCTTCGACCACGCCCACGCGCGCGTCCGGCGCGCCGCGCCCGGCCCGGTCTACGAGGTCGTCCGCATGCTCACCTCGCTGTACGCGTGGACGTTCTTCCGCCTGAGCTCGCACCAGAGCTGGAAGGTGCCGGTCGCCGGGCCGGTCATCCTCGCGCCCAACCACTTCAGCTTCATGGACCACTTCTTCGTCGGCGCCGGCATCCGCAGGCGCGTGCAGTTCATGGCCAAGTCACAGATGTTCAAGGGGTTCATGCAGCGCGGGGATCTACACCCCCGGCGGCGTGTTCCCGGTCCGCCGCGGCGTGCAGGACGAGGAGTCCTTCATCACCGCTCACGCGATCCTCGAGCGCGGCGGGCCGATCGTCATGTACTGCGAGGGCGGGCGCTCGCGCACCGGCGACACTGAGCGAGAAGCCCAAGCGCGGCATCGGCCGCCTGGCGCTGGAGTCCGGCGCGCCGGTCGTGCCCGTCGCCATCCACGGCTCGTCGCGCGTGCGCAACTGGAAGCGCGGCCAGTTCCCGAAGGTCTACGTCGAGTTCGGCGACGGCTTGATCTGGGATCGCGTCTCCGACCCGTCGCGCGACCAGCAGCAGCGCGTCGCGGACGAGATCTTCAGCGCCATCCGCACCCTCTACGACGACCTCGACGCCCGCATCAAGCGTTGAACGTCCCGGATACCCGGTTACAGCCTGGTATCCGGGACGTTCGCCGCGTCAGCCGGTCATCCCGCCGAACAGCCCGCCGGTGATGTGCAGCGTCTGGCCGTGGACGTAGTTCGACCACGGCGAGCACAGGAACATGACCGGTGCGGCGGCCTCGCGCGGTGACGCCGGGCGCCCGACCGGGATCATCATCGACGCCATCCCGCGCATCTGCTCGGGGATGCCGAGCTGCACCTTCTCGCCGTCGATCTCCATCGTGTTGTCGTCGACCTTGGCCTGGGTCAGGCGCGTGTCGACGAAGCCGAAGGCGACGGCGTTGACGTTGATCTTGAACTGGCCCCACTCCTTGGCCAGCGTCTTCGTCAGGCCGACGATGCCCGCCTTGCCCGACGAGTAGTTGGCCTGGCCCGGCGTTGCCGAAGGTGCCCGCTCGTCGAGGAGACGTTGACGATCTTGCGGAACACCTCGGTGCCCTGCTCGCGCTCCTGCTTGGCCGGCTCGCGCAGGTGCGGCGCGGCGGCGCGGATGACGCGGAAGGGGACGATCAGGTGGATGTCGAGCATCCGCTGGAACCAGTCGTCGGACATCTTGTGGATCGGCGCGTCGAGCGTGTAGCCGGCGTTGTTGACGATGATGTCGAGCTTGCCGTGGTTGTCGATCGCGGTCTGGACGAGCTCGTCCGGCGCGCCCTCGGCTTGGTGAGGTCGCCGGAGTGGATCGAGCCGTCCGTGGGCAGAGCGTCCTGGGCCTCCTGCGCCTTGTCGCCGTCGAGGTCGTTGATCACGACCGTCGCCCCCTGCTCGGCGAGCAGTTCAGCGGTCGCCCGGCCGATGCCCTGGCCGGATCCTGTGACGATCGCCACCTTGTCGTCGAGAAGTCCCATAGCGCCGCATCCTGCCAGTTAGCCTTCGTCGCATGGCGGTCGCCAGGGAGCAGCAGCAGGTCACTCCCCTCGAGCTGTTCTTCGACCTGGTCTTCGTGTTCGCGATCACGCAGGTCACCGCGCTGATGGCCGAGGACCCGACGTGGGAGGGGCTCGGGCGCGGGATGCTCGTGCTGTCGGCGCTGTGGTTCGCGTGGGCGGCGTACGCCTGGCTGACGAACACCGTCAACCCCGACGAGGGCGGGGTGCGCCTCGCGATCTTCGCGACGATGGTCGCGCTGTTCGTCGCTCGCTGGCGGTCCCGCACGCCTTCGGCGACGACGCCGTCATCTTCGGCGTCGCCTACCTGTTCGTGCGCACGATGCACATCGTGCTCTACGCGATCGCGGGCCGCAGCGACCCGGAGCTCGGCGCCGTGGTGCGGCGACTGGCTCCCAGCATGATCGGCGCCGGCGTGCTCGTCTGCGTCGCCGGGTTCGTCGAGGGCGAGGCGCGCTACGCGCTGTGGATCGCGTCGCTCGTCGTGCCGGCCGTCCTGCTGTACGTCCGCGGGGTCGACGGCTGGCGCATCCATCCCGGGCACTTCGCCGAGCGCCACGGCCTGATCGTCATCATCGCCATCGGCGAGTCGATCGTCGCCGCGGGCGTCGGCATCGCCGGCCAGGACCTCGACGCGAAGCTGCTCCTCGCCGCCGGGCTCGCCGTCGCCGTCGCCGCCGCCCTGTGGTGGACGTACTTCGACATCGGCATCCACGTCGCCGAGCGGCGCCTGACCAGCCTCGAGGGGGACGACCGCGCGCGCATGGCGCGCGACTCCTACACGTACCTGCACCTGCCGATGATCGCCGGCATCATCCTCTTCGCGCTCGGCGTCAAGAAGACGCTCGAGCACGTCGACGAGCCGCTCAAGCTCGTCCCCGCCGTCGCCCTGTGCGGCGGGCTGGCGCTGTACTTCGCCGGCCAGATCGCCTTCCGGCTGCGCAACGTGCGCTCGTTCAGCCGCCGCCGTACGACGCTGACTGTCACGCTGGTGGCGCTGATCCCGGTCGCGACCGAGATCGACGCCCTGCTGGCCCTGGCCGCCACCACGGTGGCGTGTTGGGGGATGATCACCTACGAGGTTCTCCGCTACCGCGAGGCGCGCCACCGGATGCGCCACCCCCAGGAGGTTCACGCATGAGCCCAGTCACCACCTGCCCGCTGTGCGAGGCCACCTGCGGCCTCGAGGTCACGTTCGGGGACGGCGACCGCGTGGTCGCGGGTCACGCGGGGACGCCGATGACGTCTTCTCGCAAGGGTTCATCTGCCCCAAGGGCGGGTCGCTGGGCGCGCTGCACCACGACCCCGACCGCCTGCGCACGCCGCTGATCCGCCGCGACGGGGAGCTGGTGGAGTGCTACGTGGGACGAGGCGTTCGCGGAGATCGACCGGCGCCTGCAGCCGATCCTCGCCGAAGACCGCAACGCGGTCGGCGGTCTACGTCGGCAACCCGAGCGCCCACAACCTCGCGGCGATGCTCTACGGGCGCGTGTTCAACAAGGCGCTCGGGACGCGCAACGTGTTCAGCGCGTCGACGGTCGACCAGATGCCCAAGCACGTCTCGGCCGGCTACATGTTCGGCGGCGCGCTGACGATCCCGGTCCCCGACCTCGACCGCACGATGCACCTGCTCGTGCTCGGCGCCAACCCGCTGGCCTCCAACGGCTCGCTGATGACCGCGCCCGACGCGCGCGGGCGCCTGCGCGGGATCCGCGAGCGCGGCGGCAAGGTCGTGGTCGTCGACCCGCGCCGCTCGCGCACCGCCGAGCACGCCGACGAGCACCACTTCATCCGCCCCGGCACCGACGCGCTGCTGCTGTTCGCGCTCGTGCACGTGATCTTCGAGGAGGGCCTGGCCATCGACTCCGAGCTCTGCACCGGCGTTCGACGACGTGCGCGTGCTCGCCGAGCCGTTCACGCCCGAGGCCGTCGCCGGCCCGACCGGGATCGCCGCGGACGAGATCCGCCGCATGGCCCGCGAGCTCGCCGCCGCCGAGCGCGCCGCCGTCTACGGGCGGATCGGCACGACGCTCGCAGCAGTTCGGCACGCTCGCGAGCTGGCTCGTCGACGTGCTCAACGCGCTGACCGGCAACCTCGACCGCCAGGGCGGCGCGATGTTCCCGCTAGCCGCGGCCGGCCAGACGAACGCGGACCCGGACGCCCCGGCGCGCGGCTTCAAGACCGGCCGCTGGACGAGCCGCGTCCGCGAGCTGCCGGAGGTCGATCGGCGAGCTGCCGGTCGCGACGCTGGCCGACGAGATCGAGACGCCCGGCGAGGGACAGGTGCGCGCGCTGATCACGATGAGCGGCAACCCGTGCGCTGTCGACGCCCAACGCCGGGCGCCTGTCGGCCGCGCTCGAGTAGCTCGAGCTGCTCGTCTGCCTCGACGTCTACGTCAACGAGACGACGCGCCACGCCGACGTGATCCTGCCCGGCCCGACCGCGCTGGAGCGCCCGCACTACGACCTCGCGCTCTACCAGCTCGCGGTGCGCAACGTGGCCAACTACTCGCCGGCGCTGCTTGAGACCGACATGCCGCAGGAGTGGGAGACGCTGCTGCGGCTGACGGGGATCGTCACCGGCCAGGGGCCGGACGCCGACATCGCCGCGATCGACGCCTTCGTGGCGGCCCAGGTCGCGGGTGGCGGCGAGGTGCCGGAGGGCCGCGTCGGGCCCGAGCGGCTGCTCGACATCCTGCTGCGCAAGGGCCCGTACGACCTCACGCTCGCGACCTCGAGGCGGCGCCGCACGGCATCGACCTCGGACCGCTCGAGCCGCGCCTGCCCGACGCGCTGCGCACGCCGAGCGGGAAGGTCGAGCTGGCGCCGCCGAGCAGATCACGCGCCGACGTGCCCGCGGCTCGAGGCCGAGCTCGCCCGCGAGCGTCAACGGCCAGATGCGTGCTGATCGGCCGCCGCCAGCTGCGCTCGAACAACTCGTGGATGCACAACCTGACGCCGCTGGTGAAGGGCAAGGACCGCTGCACCGCGCGGCTGCACCCCGACGACGCCGAGCGCTTCGGGCTGTTCGACCGGCGACCTCGCGACGGTCACGTCGCGCGCGGGTTCGGTCGAGGTGCCGGTCGAGGTGACCGACGCGATCATGCCCGGCGTCGTCTCGATCCCGCACGGCTGGGGCCACGACGTCGACGGGTCGCGGCAGTCGGTCGCGCGCGCGCACGCGGGGGTGAACTCGAACCTGCTCGGCGACGAGCAGGTCGTCGAGCCGCTGTCGGGCAACGCCGTCCTCAACGGCATCCCGGTTCAGGTGGTGGCGAGCACGGCGGACCTCGAGGCCACGACCGCCGCCGCGGCGACGCAGTAGGCGGCGATCCCGAACAGCACCACGGTCGTACCCGCGGCCTCCGCCAGCCAGCCCGCCAGCGCGGCGCCGCCGGCGACGCCGAGGTTGATGAACGAGCTCAGCCACGTCAGCGCCTCGGTGACGCTGCCGGGCGGGGCGAGCTCGGCCGTCAGCCCGAAGATCAGCGCCAGCGCGGGCGAGATGCCGAGGCTGGCGACGGTGACGGCGATCGCCATCGCCGGCAGGCTGCCGACGAAGCCGATGGGGATCGCGAGCACGCCGGTGACGGCGAGCAGCAGCGTCAGCCGGCGCGCGGCGTCCTCCGGCGCACGCGACCGCGCGGCGACCAGCCCGCCCACCATGCTGCCGACGCCCGAGCAGGCGAGCAGGTAGCCGACGGCGGTCCGGCTCCCCTCGTCGGCGGCGAACGCCGCCAGGCCGACCTCCAGGCAGGCGATGCACAGCCCGAACAGCCCGACCGTCACCAGCAGCGTGCGTACGGCCGGCGCGCGCAGCGGTCCGGCGAGGTCGTCGCTGACGTGCTCTGAGGCCGCGGCCTCACGCGACAGCCGCGTCGTGGCGAACCAGATCGTCCCGCCGAGCCCGATCAGCGCGCAGGCGACCGCCGCCGCCCGCAGCGACCACGCGCCGATCACGCCGACCAGGATCAGCGGTCCCGAGATGTAGACGAGCTCGAACATCGTCGAGTCCAGCGCGAACGCCCGGTGGCGGCGCTCCGGCGCGACGACCACCGACAGCAGCGCCCGCAGGCACGAGTTCACCGGCGGCGTCGCCGCGCCGGCCACGATCGCCAGGGCGGCCGCCGCCACGAGGGGCGCGTCGTCGGACAGCGCGGCGAACGCCAGGATCGCGGCCGCGGCGACGATCGCCCCCGGCACCAGCACGACACTCTGCCCGCGCCGGTCGATCAGCCGGCCCAGCACCGGCGAGCCGGCCGCGTGAGCGAGCCCGAACGCCGCCGCCACCGCCCCGCCGGCGGCGAACGACCCCGTCATCTCGCGCGTGCGCAGCAGCAGCACCAGGCCGATGGCGCCCTGCGGCAGCCGGCCGAAGATCGAGGCGACGTAGACGGGGAGCAGGGCCGGCACGCCGAACATGGCCCTCAGCGTCGCACGCCGGCTGCTTCGCGGCCCGCGTGGACGTCGTCCTCATCCTCGCCGGCTCGTGGCTGTCGACCGACGGCCGCCTGCCGCGGGGCCTCACAGCCCGAACGACCGCCCGATGATCTCCTTCATGATCTCGTCCGTGCCCCCGCCGATCGGGCCGAGGCGGGCGTCGCGGAGCGCGCGCTCCAAAGCGGGGGGCGCGTCAACCCCCAGCAGCCGGGCACAGCCCTCCTGAACCTCCAGGTTCGCGCGCTGCGTCAGCAGCTTGGCCTGGGACACCTCGCGCACGACCTGCTCGCCCGCGCACACCCACCGCGCCACCCCATAGGTCGCCGCCGCCGATGCTTCCACCTTCAGTCCCAGCTCCGCCACGGCGTGACGCCGCCACGAGGGCCCGGGCGACAGCCGATGCACGAGGTCCTCGAACGACACCCGCATCTCCCCGAGTGCCGAAAGCGCCATGCCCAGCCGCTCGCCCTGGAAGTTGGCCATGATCAGGTAGAAGCCCTTGTTGAGCTCACCGAGCAGGTGGTCGGAGGGCACGAACACGTCCTCGTACGCGACGGTCGCGGTGTCGGAGGCGTGCCAGCCGAGCTTGGAGAGCTTGGACGCGGTCACGCCTGGCCCCTTGTCGACGACGATGAACGACATCCCGGAATGACCGCCCTCGGGGGTCGTGCGCACCGCCGTCACGTAGAAGTCCGCGCGCACCCCGTTGGTGATGAACGTCTTCTCGCCATTGATCAGCCAGCCGCCGTCCACGCGCTCGGCCCGTGTGCGGGCTGACGCCACGTCGGAGCCGCCGCCCGGCTCGGTGATCGCCAGCGCGCCGATCTTCTCGCCCTTCATCGCCGGGGCCAGCCAGCGCTGCTTCTGCTCGTCGGTTCCGAACGCGGCGATCGGCGGCGAGGCGATCCCCATGTGGGCTCCGATCCCCGCCGCGAACCCGCCCGAGCGGCAGCGCGCGAGCTCCTCGGAGACCACGGCACCGAACTCCGGCCCGCGGCCGAGCCCGCCGTAGGGCTCCGGCATCGTGACGCCGAGCCAGCCCCGCTCGGCGAACCAGCCGAACACCTCGCTCGGAAACCACTCCTCCGCCTCCCACTCGTCCACGCGGGGACGGATGCGCTCCTCGATGAAAGCCCGGTACTCGGCTCGGAACGCCTCCGTCTCCGCTGTGAACGGCGGAGGGGGCGCGGTCACGGTGCGAAGACCGTGATCCGCACCCGCTTGGTGAACGTGCCGTACTCCTGGTTGAACGCGCGCACGCGCAACACGAAGCGCATGCTGCCGCGGCGCTTGAGGCGCCGGAGCGTCGGACGGTGGAAGATCCTCATCCGCCGCGTCGTCCACTTGTCCATGGGGATCCGGAACGACCGCTTGGCGACCGCCTTCTTGCGACCGGGCCGGAACAGGTGCGCGGCGCCCGTGCAGCGGTTGCCGCCGAGGTTGACGCACTTGACCGTGAACGGCACCTTCCCCTTGCGCGTCGCGCGCACCGGGGTGCGCCGCACCCGCAGCCGGCGCACCGGAGCCGGCGTCGCGGTCGGAGACGGGGTCGCGGTCGCCGTGGCGGTCGGGGTCGCCGTCGCCGTCGCCGTCGGGGTCGGGGTCGCGGTCGCCGGTCCCGTGACGCCGAGCTCCTTCAGCGCGGCCGCGAGCACCTTGTTGCGGTTGGCCGCCGTGTCGATGCCCTCGAGACCGAACGTGAACCACCAGGACTGCGGGGTCACGACCACCGGCGCCTCGTCGAACGCCGCCTGCGAGCGCGCCCAGTCGGATGCGTTGTTCTCGGTGCCCGCCGGCGGGCCCGAGACGGCCCACGTGCCGAGGTCGGTCTCGAAGGACGTCTCCGACAGCGTCGTGTCGCCCGCGCTCGTGCGCACGTCGTCGACGAACACGCCGAGGCCGGTTGTCGCCCAGTCCTGGGCGTAGGAGATGAACACCTCCACCTGCTGGCCGTCGTAGGCGGACAGGTCGACGTTGAGGTGCTGCCAGCCGTGCGAGTTCCCGGTCAGCGCGTTCCACGAGCCGGTCGTGCCGGTCGGGTCGCAGCTGTCGGCGTCCGTGACCGTCTGGTAGTGGTCCATCCACGGATGGATCTCGTTCCAGTGACTGCCCTCGCTGGCACACGAGGCGCCGGTCGAGTCGCTGGTCAAGACGTTGCCCTCGTCGTCGGTGATCGGCAGCGTGGTCCAGTCGTCCTCGCCGACCGTGCGGGCCTCGACGAACACGAAGTCCCAGTCGGGCTCCGTGTCGAACGAACCCATGAAATCGAGGCCACCGCCGGTCTTGCCGGTGAGGTCCACCGTCGTGCCCAGCCGGCGGAAGGCGACGTCACTGGTCCCGGAGTACAGATACCAGTCACCGGTGAACGGGTCGTAGGGAGCGGCCCCCGGCCGCACGTACTCCGCCGCCGACGACGTCTGCGCGTAGGTGGGGTAGATCGCCGGGTCGAGCACCGAGCTCGTCACGAGCGCCGTCCCCGCCGCCGCCTGGTTGCCCTCGGGGTCGAACGCGAAGTCCGTCCCCGCCAGCGGCCCGAAACCGTGGACCGGGAAGGCGTTCTCGCCGTCCGAGCCACCTCCGGACACGTAGCCGTACCCGCCCAGCCAGTACTGGAAGAAGTCGTTGGACAGCGGGATGCAGCCGTCCGCGACCTCGACGTCGATCGAGTTGCAGTAGCCGGACTCGGTGTTGGCCACCGGCTCCCCGAACTGCGAGTACTCGAAGCCCGTGAAGTACTGGTCGCCCGACTGCGAACCGGTCAGCAGCAGCCGGCCGCCCTCGTTGAGGTGGTCGCGCACCGCGAGCACCGTGTCGTTGGCGACCTTGGCCGCGCCCGTGCCGCCGGGCTGCCCGGGATGACGGGTGACGAAGTCGTCGCCCGTGAACCACAGCACCGCCTCGTAGTGACCGAGGACGCCGAGGGGATCCGGCGCCTTCAGGCCGCGGGCGTCGATGTCCCACACGTCGTAGGCGATGCCGAGCGCGTCCAGCGCCGACGTGTAGGCCGACAGGTATGTCGGCTCCGGCGGGGCGTAGGCCGGCGATCCGCCGGAGTAGTTCTCGCCGTTGAGGATCAGCACCGGGTCGCCCGAGTTGGACTCGAGCGTGTAGGTGAAGGCCTTCGACTTCGCGTCGGCGGCCTCGAACCAGACCTTGACGGTGTCGCCCGGGCTGGCACCGGTCACCTCGCCACGCAGCCGGTGGTAGTAGACGTCCCCGACGTCGCCGTAGCGCGACCCGCCGGTCCACTCCTCCGTCGCAGCGGTCTGCTCGGGGCCGCCGTCGACCTCCCAGTGCAGGGTGACGGGGCCGAGCTCGCGCTTGGCCGACACCTGCACGGTCTGCGGGCTGCCGTAGGAGACGTCGAACGTGTCGAGCTCGAAGTTCGGCGTCGTGTTGTGAAGGTGCGAGTCGGGGTTCGCCGGGTCCTCGGCCGAGCGCGCCATGTCGAGCGAGAACTCAAGCTGGCGCTCGAACTCCTCCTGGACGTCCGCCTCGACGTCCTGGAAGATGAAGCCGCCCGCGCCCGCCTCGGCGGTCTCGTCGCCGCCCTGGAGCTCGGGTGTGAAGGACAGCGTGTCGTAGCGCGTGTAGGCGTGGTCGTTGGTGTCGCCGTTGGTGATGTAGAGCTCGGCGCCGACCCCGGGGTCGAAGCCGGGGATGGCCGGGTTCTCGTTCGAGCCGGCGATGGCGCGGAAGATCGGGTCGTCCGCGGCGTGCGTGTCCGTCTGCCACCCGAACGGGTACAGCAGCAGCTCGCCGAAGGTGTGGAAGTTGTTGTTCCACTCGAAGCTCACCCGGTCCATCAGCCCGTCGAGCGCCTTGGTCTCCGGCTCGGATGCGGGAGCGGGGCCCCGGTAGGTCTCCGACGAGGTGTCGTGGGAGGAGCCCTCGTTGTCGAGGCCCCAGTGCGTCGCGAAGTTGCGGTTCGGATCGACGCCGTCCACCGTGCTCAGCGCGCCGTCGCCGTTGTTGTCGCGCAGGTTCTTGCGCCACAGCCGCGTGTCCGGCGACTCGAACGTGTAGTCGTAGCCGTTCGGGTTGCAGACGAGCACGAACCACAGCTCGCGCGTGTTGACGAGCTGCGTGAGCTCGTCGGCGCTGACGCCGTCGATCGGGTCGCCGTTCACGTCGACCGCGGTGCCCGTCTCGCCGTAGTTGGAGATCAACAGCTTCAGCAGCCTGCGGTTGGTCTCGGTCGAGAGCCACTCGCGCGCGTGCTGGGTGGAGGAGTACAGGACGGCGGGCTTGGAGCCGTCGGGCTCGGACTTCGCGTCACGCGAGACCTTCACCGCGTAGATCGGCAGCGACGCCGTGTAGTCGTCGTCCTCCTCGGACTCGGGGTCGTCCGGGCCGCCGGCGGTCTGGCCGATCTTGACCAGCTTGGTGATGCCGGGATGCGCGGAGGCGAGCGCCTTCATCTCCTCGACGAGGTTGGGGACCTCGTCGCCGTCGAGGTCGTAGGCCTGCCGCGCGTACGGGCGGTAGACGTCGTAGCCGCCGGACGGCCCGTAGTCGGCCGCCACGCGGGCCGCGCCCATGCGGCGCAGCCGTGGCTTGAAGCCGAGCTTGCGCAGCCGGGCCGCCTGCGTGCGTGTCGCCGCGACGGTGATGTGGCCGTTCTCGACGCCTTCGGTGACGTCGAAGCCCGCCCGGGCCAGGTCCTCCAGGGCGGTCGGCTTGACGGTCAGGTCATAGGCGCGCAGCGAGTCGGCCTGAGCCGGCGCGGCAGCGGCGAACGACAGGAGCACCGTGATGGCGGCGCGAGAGGTCCAGCGCATGGACATATCCCCTTCGAGTTGCGGACGGGGCTCCCTCAGCCCCTCTTGGCCGCACCCTAGCTCAAAGCCCGTAGGAGCGACCGATCACGTCGAGCATGATCTCGTCGGCGCCCGCGCCGATGCGGTTGAGCCGCATGTCGCGCCACGCGCGCTCGATGCCGTACTCGACCATGTAGCCGGCGCCGCCGTGGATCTGGAGACACTCGTCGGTGACCTCGCACGCCATCCGCGCCGCGTAGAGCTTCGCCATCGAGATCTCGCGCACGGGGTACTCGCCGTTGGCGAAGCGCCACGCGGTCGTGTAGGTGAGCTGGCGCGACGCCTCGATCTTCGTGGCCATGTCGGCGAACTTGTGCCGGATCGCCTGGAACTTGCCGATCGGCCTGCCGAACGCCTGGCGCTCGAGCGCGTACTGGAGAGTCTGGTCGAAGCAGCGCTGCGCGCCGGCGTTGCACCCCGCGGCGCCGATCAGCCGCTCGCCCTGGAGCTCCCACATGATGTTGTAGAAGCCCTTGCCGACCTCGCCGAGGCGCGCGGAGTCCGGCACGCGCACGTCCTGGAAGGCCAGCAGCGCGGTGTCCGACGCGCGCATGCCGAGCTTCTTGAGCCGCTTCTCGCGGATGACGCCGGGCGAGTCCATCGGCACCAGGAACAGCGTGAAGCCGTCGTAGCCGGCGTCGGGATCGGTCTTCGTGACCAGCACGATCACATCGGCGCGGTGGCCGTTGGTGATGTAGGTCTTGGAGCCGTTGATGACCCAGTCGTCGCCGTCGCGGACGGCGCGGGTCTTGATGCCCGCCACGTCCGAGCCGGCGTCGGGTTCGGTGATGCCGAGGCAGAGGATCTTCTCGCCCTTGATCGCCGGCTCGGCCCACCGGCGCTTCTGCTCCTCGCTGCCGAAGGCGAGGATCGGCGGAAGTGCCATGTCGGTCTGGACGGCCACGCCCATCGCCAGGCCGCCACAGTGCGCGCCGGACATCTCCTCGCCGAGGACGAGGGCGGAGAAGTAGTCGCCGCCCTGACCGCCGTACGCCTCGGGCTTGTCGAGCCCGAGGAAGCCCAGCTCGCCCATGCGCCGGAACACGCTGTCGGGGAACTCGTCGGCCTCCCATTCCTCGGCGTGCGGGCGCAGCTCCTTGGCCACGAAGCTCGCGATCGACTCGCGCAGCGCCTCGTGCTCGTCCGTGAAGATGAAGTGGCGGCGTCGGGCGCCGAAGTCCGGCTTGGGTGCGGTCCGCTCGGCGGTGGGCGTGCTCATGGTGCAAAGGTACCGGCATGGCGAAGGTTCGCTACGAGGTCGCCGACGCCGTCGCGACCCTGGCGCTCGACGATCCCGATACGCGCAACGCGCTCTCCGACGAGCTGCTGGGAGACCTGCTGGATGCGTTCACCCGGGCGCGCGCGGACGACTCCGTGCGCTGCGTCGTGCTCACCTCGACCCACGACAAGGTCTTCTCGAGCGGCGGCAACCTGCGCGGGTTCGCCGCCGACGAGCCGCTCGTCCCGGACAAGCTCGAGGGCATCCGGCGGTTCCCGGACCTCTTCCGGGTGATCGGAGAGCTCGGCAAGCCGACCCTGTGCGCCGCGAACGGTCACGTGCTCGCGGGCGCGCTCGGGCTCGCGCTCGCGTGCGACCTGATCGTGGCCAGGGAGGGCGTGCGCTTCGGCACGCCGGAGATCAACGTCGGCGTCTTCCCGTTCATGATCATGGCGCTGATCTACCGCAACGTCGGCCGCAAGAAGACCAACGAGCTGCTGCTGCTCGGCGAGCAGATCCCGGCGGAGGAGGCGGAGCGGATCGGGATCGTCAACCGGGTCGTTGCGGAAGAGGAGTTCGACGCATGCATCGCCGACTGGGCCGGGAAGCTGGCCGCGAAGTCGCCGCTGCTGATGAAGCTGGGTAAGGACGCGATGTTCCGTCAGCAGGACATGCCGCTGGCCGACGCGCTCGACTACCTGCGCGCGCAGCTGGCGCTGGCGTTCGCGACGGAGGACATCCAGGAGGGGGTCCGCGCGTTCATGGAGAAGCGGGACCCGGTATGGCGGGGGCGGTAGTCGCACTGCTGTGCCGGACGTCGGACCGCTCCGCCGACGGAGCGCGCGGAGCCGCGGAGCTGGCCGAGCTGCTGGGCGGCGCCCGCACGGTCGGCTCCCCCGGAAAGCCGCGCGAGGGACGGTGGGACGAGGACCTTCAGGCCGCGCACGGATGCCTGCTCGAGGCCGGCGGGCAGATCGAGGACGCCATCGTCGGAGGGCGGATGCCGGTCCTCGTCGCCGGCGACTGCTCGATTTGCGTCACCACGCTGCCGACGGTGGCGGGGCTGGTGCCTGACGTGCGCGTGCTGTGGCTGGACGCCCACGGCGACTTCAACACGCCCGCGACCACGCCGAGCGGCTTCCTCGGTGGCATGTGCCTGGCCGGCGCCTGCGGCCTGTGGGACACGGGCTTCGAGGGGGCGGTGGACCCGCGCCACGTGATCCTCAGCGGCGCACGCGACCTCGACGACGCCGAGGCGCTCGCCCTCGACCAGGCGGGCGTGGTGCGCGCGGACCGCTGCGCGGAGGTCGCCGATGCGGTGGATGGGCACGAGGTCTTCGTGCATCTCGACCTCGACGTGCTCGAGGGCTACCCGGCGCTGTTCCCCGCACCCGGCGGCTTCAGCGCCGACGGCCTCGAACGGATGCTCGACGAGGTCGGCCAGGCCGCCGACCGGGTGGTAGGCATCGAGATCACCTGCTGCGCGCCCGGCCACGCCGACGTCGCCGCTCGCGCGGTCGCCCCGCTAATCCCGCGCTGAGCACCCCGACTCGCGTGAATCAGCGAAGGAGGGGGATGGGTTGCCATCGGGCCCGCGAGGCGAGAGTTGCGAATCATGCATCTCCTGGATGTATTGGTCGCAACCCCCGCCGTGCGGGCTCAGCCGTGTCTCGAGCTGCCACGCTCGGTGCCAATGCGCCGAGACTGTCACACCGGACCGAGGCGACAGCCAAAATCTGAAACAGTCCGGTGCATGGCCCTGGACGATCCCGTCGTCATCACGTGTGCGATCTCGGGCGCGATCGCCAATCGCGAGCAGTGCCCGTTCGTGCCCTACACGCCGGCGGAGTACGCCGCCGAGGCGCGCCGCATCGTCGACGAGGGCGGCGTCCACATCCACATCCACGCGCGCACGAGCGACGGGCAGCCGTCGTACGAGGTCGAGGACTTCGCCGCCATCAAGCAGGCGATCGTCGACGAGGTCGGCGACGCGGCGATCATCAACTTCTCCACCGGGACGGTGGGCGTCTCGGTGGAGAAGCGAGTCGCCTACCTCCGCGAGGTGCGGCCGGAGGTGGCGGCCCTGAACATGGGCTCGATGAACTACGCGAAGTACTCCGAGCGGCGCAAGGACTTCGTGTTCAAGTTCGTGTTCACGAACCCGTTCGACGAGATCATCGAGCTGCTCGGGCACATGCGCGAGCTTTCGATCAAGCCCGAGCACGAGTGCTTCGACGTCGGGCACGTGGCGTCGATCGCGCCGCTGATCGACATGGGGCTGCTCGAGCCGCCCGTGCACGCGGACTTCGTGATGGGCGTCGTCGGCGGGGTGCCGGCGACCGCGCGCAACCTCGCCGCGATGGCCGACAACCTGCCGGACGGCAGGCATCACTGGGGCGTGATCGGGATCGGCCGCGTGCAGTGGATGATGATCGCGGCTGCCCTGACGCTGGGCGGCTCCGTACGCGCCGGGCTCGAGGACAACTTCTACCTGCCGGACGGCTCGATGGCGCGCTCCAACGGCGATCTGATCGCGCAGGCGCGCAGGATGACCGAGGACGTCGGGCGGCGGCCGGCGACGGTGCAGGAGGCGCGCGAGCTGCTCGCGCTGGGCCTCACCAGCGCACGTACTGCCGCTCCGTGACGCCGTAGCCGCAGGCGAGCTCGCCGGCCACCGGCAGGCGGCCGGAGAAGGTGCCGAAGGGCTGCTCGTAGTCGGTCGCGACCAGGAGCAGGTTCTCCTTGTGCACGCGGGCGACCTCGCGCTCGAAGCGCAGCCCGTCGCCGGCGTCAGGTGCGACGTGGTGCGGCTCACCGTCGACCCAGACCGTGCGCTCGGACGCCTCGGCGGCGTCGTGGACGCCCTCGCACAGGTTCCAGGTCACGGCGCGCCCGTCCGTGGCGGTGCCCACACCCGTGGTCCAGCGCCAGCGCGTCTCGCGGGCGTGGTAGCCGGCGGACTCGTCGATCAGGCCGCGCGCGCCGCGCAGCTCGACGCGGTGCCCGCCGAGCGACACGGTGCCCGAGAACGCCGCCGGGGTCTTGCGGGTCCAGATCGGGTTGCCCCCGTGGGGCGAGATCGTCTCGACGCCCGTCCCCTCCTCGACCTCGAAGCGCGGCAGCGGCCGGCGCAGCGTGCGCTCGCGCAGCGTGCGGGTCCGGCGCTCCCAGATCGCCCACCAGCTCACCGGCAAGGGGCCGATGCGCGCGCTCGCCACGCACAGCATCACGTCGTCGCTGAACAGGCCGACCCAGCGCCAGCGCTTCAGCGGCCGGCCGTGGTGGAACAGGCGGCTGAAGTCCACGTCCGGCCGGTCGGGCATCCCCGTGCGCCAGGGCGCGAGCATCGCCGCAGACTAGGGTCTGCAAGCGATGCCAGGGGCACGTGCGCAGGCCGGGGACCGCCGCCGCCAGATCCTCGACGCGGCGGTGCGCGTGTTCGCGCGCCAGGGCTTCCACACGTGCCGGGTCTCGGACATCGCGGACGAGGCCGGCGTCGCCTACGGGCTCGTCTACCACTACTTCCAGTCGAAGGAGCAGGTGCTCGACACGCTGTTCCTCGAGCGCTGGGACATCCTGCTCGAGGCGATCGAGACCGTCGACAACCGCCGCGGGGCGCCGCGCGACAAGCTGCACGCGGTCGCGGGCTTCATCATCGACTCCTACCGCGCGGATCCGGAGCTGATGAAGGTGATCATCGTCGAGGTCACGCGGGCGGCGAACACGTTCGGCTCCCGACATCTGCCCAAGATCCGCGAGGCCTTCGACGGGATCGCGGGGATCGTCCGCGACGCTCAGCGGGTAGGGGCGTTTCGCGATGACGTCGACGCCGACTTCGCGGCCATGACCTTCTACGGGGCGATCGAGCAGGTCCTCACGGGCTGGATCTTCGGCGTGCTGTCGGCCACCGACGCGGACTTCGAGGAGGCCAAGCGCCTGGTGGTCGACACGATCTGCGGCGGTCTCGACGCTGCCCCCGCGAGCCGTGTGCTTGACTCCGCCCGTCCATGAGCGAGAACGACCTCACGAAGCGCCTGATGTGGTCCGGCCTGCTTGCGGGGCTGGGCGCGATCGCCTCCGTCGCGACCACGCGCATGGCGGCGATCATCTGGCGCCGCGTGTTCGACGAAGACCCGCCCGAGTGAGCTCCGACTCCGACGACACACCGCAGATCCCGGTCGACGCTCCCCAGCCCGAGGAGCGCGTCGACATGGTGCCGCCGGTCGAGGAGCCCGTTCCGCCCGTCGCCGTCGGCGGCGAGGCCGTGGGCGGCGACTTCGTCTCGCAGCATCCCGAGGCGCTCGTGGGCGGCGCGTTCGCCGGCGCCTTCTTGTTCGCGAAGCTGCTCAAGCGGATCGGTGGCGGATGACCCCGGAACCGTCGGAGATCGGCTCGGCCCTCCAGCAGGTCACCGAGCTCTCCCAGAAGATCATCCACGAGGAGATCGAGCTGGCGAAGGCCGAGGTCGCCGAGAAGGTCTCCAAGCTGGCGCGCGGCGCAGCGATCGGAGCGGCCGCGGGCGTCTTCGTGCTCGCCGGACTCATCTACTTCCTGCACGCCGCCTCCTGGTTCGTGTGGAAGCTGATCCGCGGCGACTCGACCGACAACTTCTACCTCGGTTTCCTGATCGTGGCCGTGGGGCTGTTCCTCGTGGCCGGCCTGGCCGCCTTCATCGCCTTCAAGCTCGTCAAGCGCGGCGCCCCGCCGACGCCCCAGATGGCGATCGACGAGGCGCAGAAGGTCCGCGCCACCATCACCGAGTCGGGTAAGACCTGATGCCCCAACGCTCTCCAGAGGAGATCCGCGCCTCCATCGAGTCCAACCGCCAGGAGCTCGGGTTCGCCGTCGAGAAGCTGCGCTCGGAGGTGGCCGAGCTCACCGACTGGCGCAAGCAGATCCGCAACCACCAGCGCGAGGTCGTCATCGGCGCCGCGGTTGCCGGCTTCGTCGTCGGCGGCGGCGTGGCCGGATTCTTCGGCCTTTTCCGCCGCCGCCGCTAGCCCCTTTTGTGAAGCTAGGTGGCGACCTCGACCGTGGGCTGGGCGATGATCGCCCGGCGGTAGTTGCGGTACTCGCGGATGATGATCTGGATCGTCGCTGCGAAGGGGATCGCCAGCAGCGCTCCGAGCACGCCGAATAGGGCCGATCCGAACAGCACGGCGATCAGCACGACGATCGGCTGCACCTTCACGGTCTTCGACTGGATGCGGGGCTGGATGACGGTGTTCTCGACCTGCTGGTAGATGACCGACCAGACGGCCCAGATCAGCGTCGCGGTCGGGAAGTCGTTGAACAGCGTGACGATGCCGACGAGGATCGCGCCGAGCGTCGCGCCGACGAGCGGGATCAGGTCCAGCAGCGCGATGATCAGCGCCAGCGCGGCCGCGTACGGGACGCCGAGGATGGACAGCACGATGAAGGCCGTGATCCCGGCGACGAGCGCCTGCCCCAGAGCGCCGGCGACGTAGCCGACGACCGCTCCGCTGATGTCGTGCGCCGCGCGGCGCAGCATCTCGTGCTCGGGCGGTGGTCGTGAGCGGATCAGCGCATCGACCCACTGCCCGCCGGAGCCGATCATGAACGCCGACAGGATCAGGATCGTGATCAGCGCGAACAGCGAGCTGACGATCCCGAAGCCGATGTCCGACAGCACCCCGGCCGCGTCCCCCGCTCGCTTGGGCAGCTCCTCGGCCTGCTCGCGCAGCTTGTCGGTGATGTTGTAGTCGCGCTCGAGGTTGCGCAGCGTCCGGTTCTGGTTGACCCAGTCCTGCACGTCCTGCGCGTAGCTGGGGACGTTCTCGATCAGCTTGTTGGTCTCCTTGACCAGCGGCGGGACGAGGACGGCCCCGAACAGGATGGGCACGGTGATGAGGCCCACGTACACGAGCGTGATCGCCAGTCCGCGCCGCTTGACGCGGCCCTCCAGCCAGCTCACGGGCTCGGAGAGGGCGACAGCGAGGAACCCGGCGATCACGATCCACGTCAGCGGCGTCCGCAGCCGGTAGACGAGGTACACGGCGAGCGCGCTGAGCACGACCGTCGCGACGATGCGCAGGATGACGCGGGTGGACGGTCCCGTGGCCACGACCGCTCCGGCGGCTACCCGGCTGCGAGCAGCTCTGAACGCACGCCCGTGACGCCGAGGAGGCCGGGCCCGACGTGCGTGCCGATCACCGGCCCCACCTCCGACACGAACAGCGGCTCCGAGCCGTACAGGTCACGGCCGTACGCGGCGAGCTCCTCGGCGCGCTCGGGGTCGCGGATGTGCTGGACGGCGAAGCGGTCCGCGCCCTCCTCGTGGCGCTGCGCGAGGTATTCCTTCATGCGCGCCACCGCGCGGCTCGCGGTCCGCACGCGCTCGACGGGCTCGATCTCCTTGCCGAGCGTGAGGATCGGCTTGATCTTCAGCGCGCTGCCGAGGTAGGCCTGGGCGGCGCCGATGCGCCCGCCGCGGCGCAGGAACTCCAGCGTGTCCACCGCGAACCAGATCTTGAGCTCGCCGCGCAGCGCCCGTGCCGTCTCGACGACCTCCTGGCAGCTGCGACCGGCGTTGGCGGCCGCGGCCGCGGCCAGCGTCACCATCCCGAGGCCGCCGCACGCGGTCTCGGAGTCGTAGACCGCGATCCGGGACGGGTCGCCGCCCCGCTCGGTCAGCGCCTGCTCGGCCTGCTGCGCGGCGCCGAAAGTCCCGGAGATCCCGCCCGAGAGGTGGATCGAGACGATGTCGTCGCCGGCATCGAGGATCGGTTCGTAGACCGCGAGGAAGTCGCCCACCGACGGCTGCGAGGTGGTCGGCAGGTCCGGGGTCGAGCCGAGGTACTCGTAGAAGGTCCCGAAGTCCCCGAGCTCGGACTCCTTGTCGGTGCCGCCGTTCCAGTTGACGTAGAGCGACACGAGCTCGATGCCCTCGCGCTCCACGATCTCGCGCGGCAGGTAGTGCGTGGTGTCTGTGACCACCCGGACGCGCCCCATCGGCCCGCACCCTACCTTGGCCGCGTGAGGACCGTGCTGTACCGCTGTCGCACACCGACGGACTGGCTGTGCCCGTGTGGGCGTGTCGCGCGCGAGCTGCGCCGCCGCGGGGTCGAGCACGAGCAGGTGCGGCTGACACGGCGGGACCGCAGGGCGGTCGAGGAGCTCACGGGGCAGCGCCACGTGCCGGTGCTCGACATCGGCGACCAGGCGATCGCCGACTCCAAGCGCATCACCGAGCACCTCGAGTGGCTCAGCGGCGGACGCGTTTCTCCGTGACGAGCATCGTCACCATGGATGCCGGCGTGACGTCGAACGCCGGGTTGCGCACGTGTGTCCCGGTGGGCGCCCATTCGCGCAGCACCTCGCTCGCGGGGCGCTCCTCGATCTCGATGTCGGCGCCGGTCGCGGTCCCCTCGTCGATGCTCGACTCCGGGCCGGCGACGACGAAGGGGATGCCCGCCGCCCTCGCGGCCAGCGCAAGGCCGTAGGTCCCGACCTTGTTGCACACGTCGCCGTTGGCGGCGACGCGGTCGAAGCCGGTGACCACCGCGTCGACCTCGCCGCGGGCAATGAGGCCGGCGGCAGCCGAGTCGACGATCAGCTCATGTCGGATGCCCTCGCGCCGCAGCTCCCACGTCGTCAGCCGCGCGCCCTGGAGCAGCGGACGCGCCTCGCAGACGATCACCTGCACCTCTCGCCGGTCGGCGAGCGCGCAGATCACGCCGAGCGCCGTGCCCCGGCCGCCGGCGGCGAGGGCGCCGGCGTTGCAGTGCGTCATCACCCGCAGCGGCCGGGCGGGCAGCTCCGCCTCGAGCGCCTCCGCGCCACGGCGCGCGATCGCGGCCGAGGCCGCCTCGTCCTCGCCGTGGATCGCGGCCGCCTCCGCCAGCCGGTCCTCCGCGGCCACCACGCGGTCCACGGCCCACGCGAGGTTCACGGCGGTCGGGCGGGCGCTGCGCAGGCGCTGGATCGCCACGTCGTCGTCGCCGGCTAGCACGGCCCCGTAGGCCCCGGCGACGCCGAGAAGCGGGGCGCCGCGAACCGCCAGCCGCCGGATCGCCTCGGTGACCTCGTCCGCCGAGCGCAGGGTGAGCACGACCTCCTCGTGCGGCAGCCGGGTCTGGTCGAGGATCTCGAGCGCTTCACCGGTCCAGCGCAGTGGCACCGCTTTACTCGACACGGTGCTCAAGGTAGAGGCGCTGCGAAAGACATACGGCGACACGGAGGCGCTCAGGGGCGTCGACCTGACGGTCGGGCCGGGCGAGCTCGTCGGCCTGCTCGGGCCCAACGGGGCCGGCAAGTCGACCCTGGTCAAGATCGCCTGCGGTCTCGTCCGCGCCAGCTCCGGCGCCGCCACGATCAGCGGCTCGCTCGGCTATCTGGCCGAGCTGTTCCGCTTCCCGGACTGGGCGAGCGCCGATGAGATCCTCACGCTCCACCAGGACCTCGCCGGCAGCGCCGGCGGCGCGGCGGAGCGCGCGCGGCTGCTCGAAATCGTCGGGCTCGCCGGCGAGTCGCAACGCAGGGTCGCCACCATGTCCAAGGGCATGCAGCAGCGTCTCGGCCTCGCACAGGCGATGGTCGCAGAGCCCGCGCTCCTGCTGCTCGACGAGCCGACGAGCGCGCTCGATCCGGCCGGCCGCCGGCTCGTCCGCGACGTGCTCGAGGGGCTCCGCGCACGCGGCGTCGCCGTCCTGCTCAACAGCCATCTTCTCTCGGAGGTCGAACTGGTCTGCGACCGGGTGGTGATCATCGCGGGTGGGGAGGTCGTCGCCGCCGGCACGCCGGCCGAGCTGTCGATTGCCGGGGGCGTCGAGGTCGAGACGGCCAACGGCACCCGCACCTGGTCCGATGCGACCCGCGACGACGCGCCGCGGATCGTGCGCGAGCTCGTCGACGCGGGCGAGGACGTCTACGCCGTGCGCGTGCTGCGCTCGACGCTCGAGGACACCTACCTCAAGGCGGTCGAGTGATGCATCAAGGGGCCAGGCCACCTGGTGCATTGCTGGTGCTGGCGCGGTTCGCGCTGCGCGAGGCGCTGCGCCGGCGGGTCTTCACCGTGGTCGCCTGGCTCACGGCCGCCTTCCTCGCGCTCTACTCCCTCGGGGTCTGGCAGGCGTTCGAGATCTCCGACGACCTCGGCGGCGGGTACCAGGGCGTCGACCCCCAGACGGTCGTCGGCGCGACGATGTTCGGGCTCGCGATCTTCGGGACGCTGTTCCTGGGCGTGGTGCTCGCCGTCTTCCTGACGCTCGGCTCGATCCGCGGCGACGCGGAGCGGGGGCTGTTGCAGGCCCTGCTGGTGAGGCGGGTCAGCCGCCGCGACGTCCTGCTGAGCCGCCTCGTCGCCGCCGGCGGCGTCAGCGCCCTCTACGTCGCCGCGGTGTTCGTCGCCGCGATGGTGATCACGGGCGCGATCGGCGGCTGGTGGCCGGGCAACGCCGTCACCGCCGCGCTCGATCTGATGGCGGCGGTCGTGGTCATCACCGCGCTGAGCCTGATGGGCTCCGTCCTGCTCTCCGCCACCGCCAACGGCATCGCGGTCTTCATGACCTTCGGCGCCGGCCTCGTCGCGGGCCTGCTCGGCCAGATCGGCGACGCCCTCGACTCCGACACCCTCACCGACGTCGCCGACGTGGCCAGCCACGCGCTCCCGTTCGAGGCGCTCTACCAGGCCGCGCTCGGCGAGCTGACGTCCGCAGAGAGCGGCCTCAACCGCTTCGTCCTCCAGCTCGGCCCGCTCGGCGGCGAGCGCGACGCCGGCGCGGGCCTGTGGCTGTGGGCCGGGGTCTACGTCGCCGTCATCATCGCCGTCGCCGTCCAGGCCTTCCGCCGCATCGACCTCTGACCCAGCCGCCTCTGACTGCTGCCACGGTCCGCGCCGCTCGGTGTCAACATGCCGACCGTGACCAGCCGATGCGCCCTCGACGTGACCGGTGGCGGCGGTGGTTGAGACGGCGCCCGGCAATGGCCGGCTTCTCGTCATCTCGCCCATCCGCAACGAGGCTGCCCACATCGAGCAGGTGGTGGCCGCAGTGGCGGGACAAGAGCGCCCGCCCGACCTCTGGCTGATCGTCGACGACGGCTCTGCGGACGGGACCGCCGAACTTGCGGAGCGTCTTGTGGCCGACCTCCCATTCGCTCGCCTGCTGCGCACCCCGGAGAACCACACCGCCGACCGGGGCGACCGTCTCGCCGCCGGCGGTCCGTCGCGGGCCTGGAGCTACGGGTTCGGGCAGGTCGAACCGGAGGACTTCGAGTTCGTCGCCAACCTCGACGGCGACATCGTGCTGCCGCCGCACTACCTGGCGACGATGCTGAAGCGGTTCGGCCGCCAACCCAACCTCGGCATCGCGGGCGGAGCCGTGACGGAGCTGCGCGACGGCACGTGGTGCGCCACGCCGGCGTCGCAGGATCATCCGACCGCGCCGGCCCGCATCTACCGCCGGACGTGCCTGGAGGCGATCGGGGGGATGCCCGAGCACCTGGGCGCCGACGTCGTCACGGCCGTCTACGCACGGATGCACGGGTCCGGCACGCGCACCTTCGTCGACCTGCCGGTGCGCCACCTGCGGCCGATCGGTGCGGCCCAGGGCACGCGACACGGCCTCGAGCGCCAGGGCCGCCGCGAGTACATCCTCCACCATCGCCTCCCCTGGGCCGCGGGACGCGCGCTGAAGATCGCGCTCACGGTCCGCCCGTACGGCCTGTCCGGGCTGTGGCACCTGACGGGCTATCTGCGCGCGGCGTTCGGCGACGCCGAGCGCGTGCCCGACCCGGAGTTCGCGGCCTTCGCGCGGCGCGAGCGGCGCCGGTCCGTCCGCGCTGCGCTCACCAGCCGCCTGCGCCGCCGTCCGGTTTCCCACCCCTGATCAGGACCACGGAAGATCACGCCCCAGGAGCTCGGCCAACCGGCGATCCGGCTCTTCATAGCGGCTGGCCAGCTGTGCTCGCACGCTGTCGTCGAGGCCGGCGTAGCTGCGGGCGTTGACGGGTGCGACATCGCGCGGCGGTCGTGCATCGAGATCCAGGAACTCCTGCACCCGGACCGTCGTCGACGCCGGGTCGGCGAAGAAGTCGTCGCTGAACAGGATCAGGAAGCGTTCGCGCTCGTAGCAGGCGAACCAGCGCTCGAGCTGCTCCGCGTAGCACCCGCGGGCGAAGTAGGAGAAGTGGACGTGCGCCCACGACACGGCAGCAGGGTCCGCTCCCAGGCGCTCGGCTTCGCCGTCCAGGCGTCGAGGCTCGCTCGCGAGCGCCGCTTCGAAGCCGAGATCCTCGTGGCCCCGGCTCACCTCGTGGTTGTAGTGCGAGTGCGCCCGGTCGACCGGGTCGCGCAGCAGCACGATGAAGCGAGCCTCCGGCAGAGCCGCGCGCACGCGCCGGGGCGCCGCGGGGTGAAACAGGTAGTACGGGCTCGCCTCGCCGACACGCACCGGCGCGCCATCGATGCCCGGCTGCCGCTGGACTTCAGCGCGGGTCGGAAAATGGCTGCGGTACCAGCTCAGCGGCCGCTCGGCGTAGAGCGTGAAGTACTGGATCTCCTTGTGGCGGCCGGTCGCAACCGCAGGATGCTGGCTGAGGTAGTCGTGCAGGGCGGTCGTGCCCGCCTTCTGTGCCCCGATGACCACGAAGTCCGGCAGGGCCCCCTTCCTGGGCATGGCGGGAGCCTACGCCGTGCGCACCGGCGGCGCCGGACTAGGTGTAGTTCCTAGGTCGGCCGCGGCGCGCGCAGCTCGCCAGCTCTGCAGTCGTCAGACCGCGACCGACAGCGCGGTAACGGCGCCGGTCGGACCGAGCTTGGTCTGTCTTACACCCACTGGATGTAATAGGCGCCACGGTCGACCGCCGGAGCGCCCGCACCCCTCGCCTTACCGGCGGCGCCGGACTAGGCGCCGAGGCGGTTCTCGATCTGCAGCGGTGGCGGCTGCTCGACGCCGAGCTCGGTGGCCAGCTCGCCGCTCTCGAACATCTCGGTAACGATGTCGCAGCCGCCGATCAGCTCACCCTTGTGGAAGAGCTGTGGGACCGTCGGCCAGTTCGACAGCGCCGAGAGCTCCTGGCGGATGCGCGGGTCGGGGAGGATGTCGACGGCCGCGTACGGGACGCCGAGGGTGTCGAGTACGCCCGCGGTGCGGGCGGAGAAGCCGCAGCGCGGCTCCTCGGGTGTGCCCTTCATGAACAGGATCGTCTCGTTGCCGGCGATGGCCTGCTCGATCTGGGCGCGAAGCGTGTCGGTCATTGGGTCACCTGGGCGGTCGTCTTCAGGGAAAGGGCGTGGATGCGGTCGCCGAGCTCGCCGGCGAAGATGGCGTTGACCAGCTGGTGTTGCTGGATCCGGGACAAGCCGGCGAACGCGGGGGAGGTCACCTCGGCGCGGAAATGGTGGCCGTCACCGGTCACGACTGCCTGCGCTTCCGGCAGCCCGGCCTCAATCCGATTGCGGATCTCGTCGATGCTGACCACGAACCCAACGATAGCGTTCGCTATCCTTTTTGAAGCGACATGATCACGTTCACGGAAATGGGTGCCGAGAAGGTCCGCGAGTTCCTCGCCACGCAGAGCGACGAGGTCCAGGACGCCGGCCTGCGCGTGGGCGTCCGCGGCGGCGGATGCAGCGGCTTCCAGTACGCCCTCGCCTTCGACCAGCAGCGCGACGGCGACGAGGTGTTCACTGACCATGGCCTGAAGATCCTCGTCGACAGCCCAAGCCTGCCGTACGTGCACGGCGCGGTCGTCGACTACGTCGAGGGTCTCCAGGGGGCCGGCTTCAAGGTCGACAACCCGAACGTCATCGCGGCCTGTGGCTGCGGCTCCTCGTTCCGCGTAGCGGACGAGGAGGAAGTCTCCGCCGTCTGACGCGCCTGATCGCTTGCATCGTGGCCGCCGGCCTGGGTGCCTGCGGTACCCAGCCGTCGCCGCCGCCGAGCGGCGGCGACTCGCTCGCGATCGGCGTCACCGAGCCCAACCCGGCGCTGAAGGACGAGCTCAGCCCCGCCTACCACCGCCTGCTCGTCAACTGGCGCTCCGTCGTCCGGCCCGACGGCACGCTCGACCTCGCCGCCCCGCAGAGCGGCTGCATGCGTGACAAGCCGCCGTGCCTCGGCTGGGCCGGCCTGCGCGCCCAGTTGCGCGCGTTCGCGGACCGGGAGCTGTACGTGGTCATCTACGACGCCCCCGACGGCGCGCCGGACGTCGACGCCTACAGCGAGCTGGTCCGCGCCATCCAGAGTGAGGCCGACGTCGCCTACTGGGCGCCCTGGAACGAGCCCCACCACCGCAGCTTCCTCGATGTGCCCGATCCCGCCGCGACCTACTCCGAGCTCGCGCGCGCCATGCAGGAGATCGTCGGCGACCGCCTCGTCATCGGCGAGCTGGGGCCGGACGGGCTCCCGTTCCTGCGCAGGCTTCCGGAGACCCTCGTCTGCGGTGCGGCCGCGATCGGCCAGCACGACTTCGCCGGCGGCGCCGACCCCCTCCCCGCGCTCGAGGAGGAGCTCGCCCGCTGCCCCGATCCCCCGCCGATCTGGATCACCGAGACGGGCGGACGCCACGACCGCATGACCCCCGGGCAGGCGTGCGCACATGACGCGCGCAACCTCATCCGCTGGTACGGCGACGCGAGCGTCGAGGTCGCCTTTCACTACACGGTGCGCGAGGACGACCTGTACCCGACCGGGCTCGTCTCCACCGACCTCGCGCGCGAGTTCCCGGCGCTCGATCTCTGGCGCGCGTGGGCCGACCGCGACGAGCCGGGTGATCCGCCGCCCGCGGCTAGCTGTTCGACTGCGACAGCAGCCACAGCGCCAGCGAAGTGAAGCCGACCATGATCGACAGCATCCAGTACTGCGAGCGCACGGCCGCGCGTGGATCGTCATAGAGGGCGAGCGCGCGGTCGTGCGCGAGCACCAGGCCCGCGACATGGCCCGCGACCACGAAGCCGACCTGGAACCACCAGTTGATCTTCCCGTTGAGGTAGGAGATGCCGGACGAGGCAGTCCCGAACAGGTCCCATCCGCGACCGAGCGGGTCCGACGCCAGCGCCCACGCGTGCTGGGTCTCGGACACGAGGAAGCTGAAGTAGTGCGCGAGCACGTAGGCGGCCGCGATCGGGACCAGTGTGTGGATGAACGCGGAGCGCAGGCGCGCGGCCGTCATCCCGCCGCCGACCGACTGCGCCCCCGCGATGCCGAGCCGGTAGAAGCCCGCGACGACCAGCGTGCAGCCGACGAGCCCGATCGTGCCCGCGATGTAGGTCGCCGTCGACGCGCCGAACGGCCCGTCGAAGAGATCGTTGAGCGCCTCGCCGATGCCGGTGGCCCACGCCGCGGAGCGCGTGAACCCGTCGAAGGTCACCGTGCCGATCATCACCGAGACAAAAGGGACTGTCCCTTTTGTCTCAGGGACTCGGGGCAGGCCGGCGAGCAGCGGCCGCAGGCCGACGCGGCCCTCCCGGCGCTCGAAGATCGAGATGCGCGCGAACAGCGAGAAGTAGACGCCGAACGCCTCGCCGCGGGAGATCCACGCCTCGGTCCCGTACAGCGCGCAGCCGCCGAGCGTGTAGACCGTGTAGAGGGCGGCGCACGCGGCGACGCGGTCGGGCAGGGCTCCGTACAGGCCGACGAGCTCCGTCCAGGTGAAGAACAGCAGCGCCAGGGCCGCGGGCCAGCGGCCGAGCCGCTCCGGATAGGCGCGCCGGCCACGCAGCCGCAGCAGCCGGCCCAGGGCGCGCCACGGGTTGATGGCGCGGAACACGTCGCCGAACAGCAGCGACACGACGACCATGCCGACCCACACGACCGCATAGACGAGCGTCGGCGCGATGTTCGTCGTCGGCGACTGCTCGCCCGCGAAGCCAGCCCAGATGACGACGGCGAGCCCGAGCACGCCGAGCGCGCCGCCGATGACGTCGACCGCCGCCGGCACCCCGAACCACGGGCGCCACGGCGCGCGCTCGAGCCGCGGACGCGGCCACAGCGCCGCCAGCCCCACGAAGCTGATCACGAGCACGGCGGCCGCCGCCCACGCGAACACCACCGGCGGCAGGGGGATGTCCTCGCGCTGGACCAGCGCGTGCGCTACGACGCTCGTCACTGCAGGGCGGCCTTGACGGCGGCGCGGAACGCGCGGATGCCGAAGGAGCCCTCGAGCCGCGCGGCGACGCGGCCGCGCTTGTCGACCGTGAACAGCCACGGCTCGCTCTGGAGCCGGTAGCGCTCCACCTGCGGCCGGAAGCCCTTGCTGAGGTCGTTGTCGAGGAAGGGCTCCTGATGGATGAACGCCATCTTGTCGCCGGTCTCGGCCTTGACCTGGAGCATCTCGTCGGTCACCGGGCCGCACACGCGCGACTGGCACAGCTGCGGCGTGGCGAACAGCAGCGCCACCGGCTTCTTGCCGACCACGTCGGCGAAGGAGTGCTCGGAGAGCTCCAGCGCCTTCGGCTCACGGGTCGTCAGCAGGTCGAGGTTGCCCCCCACCGTGCCGCGGGTGTCGGTCTCGATCGCCGGCGCCTTCTCGCCGACGTCGGGAATCGTGTCCTCCTGCGGCGTGACGACCTGCGCTGCCATCCCGGCCGCGATCCGGCGCCCGCCGATGTCCGAGACGGTCAGCACCTTGTAGACGCCCGCCGCCTTGAACGGGACGTGCGCCTCGTAGATGGCGGCGAAGGGACTGCTCTCGGTGGCGGCCTGCTGGGACCGGAACTTCGCGTCGGTGAGGAGCACGTCGGCGGGGGCGGGGTACGGGCCGAGCACGCGGCCCCCCTCGTAGGGCTCGAGGTAGATGACGGTGGGGCCGTAGTTGAAGTTCTGCTCGGAGTCGAGCAGGCCGAAGGCGATCCGCCCTCGCGGCGTCCGGTACACCGACGTGCCGGCGAGGGCCTGCGGCCCGTCGGTGGCGAACTTCTGCGCCCGGGCGAACTGCTCGATCGACTGGCCGACCGCGGGGGTCGGGAACTCCGACGCATCCGGGTTCTGGGCCGCCTCGACCTCGTCGCGCACCTGCGGCGCCACGTTCTCGATCGGGTCGCTCGCGTTGCGCTCGCCGTCCGCCGAGCCGCATCCGGCGAGCAGGGCGAGCAGGGCGATCGCAGCGGTCACTTTCACGAGCACGCCGCCGCAGGCTAGGGCTACCAGCTAAACGGACCCTTGCGATCCGCGCTTCACACCTGGCCCTCGACGACGCCCGGGACCCCGGTGTTCGTCGAGTAGGCCGGCTGGATCTTCGTGTCGGGCCGGATGAAGTGGACGGCCTGGCTGACGGCGATCGCCGCCTCGGCGAACCCGGTCGCGATCAGCTTGAGCTTGCCGTCGAAGGTCGTGATGTCGCCGCATGCCCACACGCGGTCGAGCGAAGTCCTCATCAGCTGATCCACTACGACCGCGTTGCCGTCGAGCTCGAAGCCCCAGTCCTTGAGCGGGCCGAGCTTGGTGATGAAGCCGAGCTGGAGCAGGACGGCGTCGCATTCGACGCGCGTGACCCCGTCCCCGCCCACCCCGTGCAGTTCCACCGCCTCGATCGCGCCGTCGCCGAACACGTCCTTGACCACGTAGGGGACCTTGACATCGACGCGGCCCGCGTCGCGCGCGCGCATTACCTCCGACACCGTCGCCTCGTGCGCCCTGAAGCCCTCGCGCCGGTGCACGAGGGTGATGGCGCTCGCGGTGTCGAGCAGGTTCACGACCCAGTCGAACGCGCTGTCGCCGCCGCCGACGATCACCACCCGCCTGCCGGCGAAGTCCGACTTGTCGCCGACCAGGTAGTGAGCGCCGCGGCCCTCCCAGGGCGCGATGTCGACGTCTGAGACCGGCAGCCTGCGCGGCTCGAACGCGCCGTGCCCGCCCGACACGATCAGGGTGCGCGAGCGGAACTCCTCGGTCTCGCTGCGCAGCACGACGCAGCCGTCCTCCCAGTCGATCGTCTGCACCGTGGTCGAGAGGTGCACGGGGACGTCGAACTGGCTCAGCGACTGCTCGCGCAGTTCCTCGACGAGGTCCTTGGCCAGGATGCGCCGGTGCCCGACCACGTCGAAGATCCACTTCTCCGGGTACAGCGCGGTCAGCTGGCCTCCGATCTCGGGGAGCGCCTCGACGACGCGCACGCTCGCCTCGCGCATCCCGGCCCAGAACGCCGCCGCGAGGCCCACCGGCCCCGCGCCCAGGACGGTGATGTCACGGACGTCGTCGGCCACTAGGAGATCGCCGCCGTCTCGGTGAGCGGGCTGCCGTCCAGGGCGGCGAGTGCCCGCTCCACCGAAGCGGCCACGCACGTGAACGTCGGGGTGTCGCGCTTGGTGTAGCGCGACGACTCCGTCGTACGCAGCCGCTGCACGAGATCGAGGAAGTCGCGCGGGTCGTCGGTCTCGAAGGCGACGACGAACTCCTGGTCGTCGAGCCCGAACGAGTACGACGTGTTGAGGTCGACGCTCGGGAACTCGCGGCCGACCTGGATGTGCTCCTGCATGATCCGCCAGCGCTCGTCGGAGTCGAGCAGGTACCACTCGCGCGTCTTGACGAACGGATAGACGAAGAGATACTTGCCCTTGGCGGGGCGCACCTCGAGGCGCGACTCGTCGGAGTACTCGGACTCCTTCGTCAGCGCGAGGTACGAGTAGGGGATCGTCGCCCAGCTCATCAGCCCGCTCTGCTGGAGCACGACGTGGAACTCGTGGATGCGCTCGAGGTTCGTCGCCTGGGTGAGCAGCATCAGGTCGGCGTCGCCGCGCGTGCCGACCGTGCTGAACGCACGCAGGAGCCGCTGCTCGGCGAAGTCGGCGCAGGCCGCGATGAACTCGCGCTTGTGCGCCGCACGTTCCTCGGCATCGAGCCGGCGCCAGGCCGGGTCGACCTTCAGGAACGTGTACTTGACGAAGTGCCGCTCGCGCGCCACGGATCGAGGATACGGCTCACGCCGGGGCCGCCTTGGGGACCCAGCCCTCGGGCTCCTGGCCGGGCGGGCCGAAGTAGTCGATCACCCGGGCGGGAACGCCGCCCGCGAGCACGTACGGGGGTAGGGGTTTGGCCACCACGGCGTGTGCGCCGAGAACGGTCCGCGTGGCGATGCTGGCGACGATCGTGCATTTCGAGAGAACCTGCACGTCGTCTTCGATCACCAGGGGATGGAAGTCGTAGCCCTGCTGGAGGAAGGGCTTGTCGAGGTCTCGGAACCGGTGGTTGCCATCGGTGAGGTGCGTCGACTGCGCGAACCCACAACGCTCACCGATGGTGATCGTGGTCGTACAGGCCATGAGGACGTTGTAGGTGAAATAGGAGTCGTTCCCGATCGTGACCCTCGCCCCGGGCCACAGCTCGGCCCGGAACCCGCGTCGGAACTCGACGTTGTCGCCGACGTGGAAGGTCGTCCGCCCTTTCGGGGAGTGCAGGCTGAAGCCCGGACCCAGGTAGACGCCCTTGCCGAACCGGATGTCGATGCGGGGATTGCGGACCCGGACCCACCGCTTGCGGAGCTCTGACATCAGCAGCGGGCCGCGCCGGTAGCCCGCCTCGTCCAGCAGCGATGCGAGCGCGCGTTTGAGGCGTGCGCGTGAGATCACGGCGATTCGGTCACGCGCGACGTGATCGGCCGGGCGGGGGCGCCGGCCACCGTCTCGTGGTCGGCGACATCGTCGTTGACGACCGCGTTGGCGCCGATCACGGCATTGCGGCCGATCGTCACGCCGCGCATGACCACCGCCCCGGCGCCGATGTACGCCCCGTCGCCGATCCTGACGGGCGCCGAGCGCTTGCCCTGGAACTGCACCGGCACGTCCGGGTCCTTGGAGTTCAGCTTGTAGTCGACGATCGTCACGCCCCTCGCGATCCCCACGTCGCTGCCGATCTCGATCGACTCGATCGAGTGGATCATGGTCTCGCCCGCCATCAGCGTTCTCGCCCCGACCACGAGCCGCCCCCCCTCGTCGGCGCTGATCCTGCTGTTGGACCCGATGATGACCTTCTCGCCGAGGCTGATGCGCTCGGCGCCCCACAGCGAGATCGGTGGCCAGATGACCGCGCCCTCGGCGAAGCTCTCGAAGCCACGCGCGATCCAGCGCGAGAACAGCCGTGAACGCAGGCGCTGGAGGTACCAGTACTGCCAGGCGGGGCCGGCGGATCGCAGCCTCCGCAGGTCCTGTCGCACTCGGGACAACGCCGCTCGTCGCACAGCCGAGACTTTATGTGGTGCCGACCACCGGTAGGCGCCGGCGCGGGCGGCGACGGAGATAACCCAGGATCTCGGTGACCAGCGACCGCTCGTACCAGTACGTGCACATCGCGGTCACGTCGACGAAGACGACGATCTCGGCGATCACCTGCGGACCCGTCGACGGCTGGTCGGAGAGCAGGCGTCCGAGCAGCACGATCGCGACGCCGGGCAGGACGGGCGTCACGGCTCGGGCGAGCTGGCGCACGACGCTGAAGTCACCCAGTATCTGGCGCACGTAGTGCCGGCGGACGAGGATCTGGGACGTGATCCCCACGATCGTCCCGGCCAGGTAGCCGTTGAGCCCGAACAGGAGCATGGCGGGCACCGCCGCCGCAAGGAAGACGACGGCGTTGACGAGCGAGGCGGTCAGCAGCGGCCTCGTGCGGTTGAGCGCGCGCATGAACACCGACCAGTTGAACGCGATCTGCCCGAACCCACAGCCGAGCGCCACGATCGCGAGCAGAGGAACGGCGTCGTTCCAGCGCTCGCCGAGGACGAAGCGCACGAAGTCCCCGGCGAACAGCGCCAGCCCGGCCGCGAACGGCATCGCCCACATCAGCGCGACCCGGTTGGACTTGATGAAGACCTCGCGCAGCCGCTCGATGTTGTCGGCGACCCGGCACACGGCCGGGTAGATGGTCTGGCTGACGACCTGGTCGGCGCGGTTGGCGAAGTGCGAGATCCCGTTCGTGAGCCCGATGATCCCGACGGCTGCCAGCCCCACCGCGTGGTTGGCGACGAGCAGGACACCCTGCACGAAGAGCAGGTTGGTCATGCCGAGCGCGATCAGCGGACCCGAGAAGCTCGCGTACTCCTTCAACGTCCCGCGGTCGTAGGCCAGCCGCATGCGATACGGCGACCAGGAGGTGCACACGATGCCGCCCAGCACGGAGCCGACCAGCGAGCCGAGGACCAGTCCCCAGTACCCGAAGCCCGCCGCCCCGAGCGCCAGCGTCGCGACGATGCTCACGACGGGATCGACGCTGGTGAGCATCCGCTGCTTGGCGTACTCGAGCCGCCGGTAGGCGATCCACGACGGAGTCTGGAAGGCGTGGATCAGGACCGATACGGACAGCAGCAGGCCCGGCAGGATGATGTCCGTGTGGCCGTAGGCGAGTGCGTACAACGGCAGCGCGATGGCCGCGAGCACGAAGTACAGCGCCGACATTCCGAGCTCGAGCGTGAAGGCCCGCTGGTAGGCGCGCTCCTGGTCGGCCTCGCGCTGCTGGATGTACTTGTCGCCGATCCCGACGGACTTCAGCCAGCTGAGGGTGACCAGCGTGCCCATGATGATGCCCCAGATGCCGTACTCCTCCGCGGTCAGGAACGCCGCGACGCCGAGCCGGCGCACCAGGTTGAGACCCGACAGCCCGATCTGGAAGGCGGCGTTGACGATCGTTCCGCGCGCCGCCGTGACCCGCAGGCTCTCCCCGCCGCGGTCCCGGTCGGGCTCGCTCTGGGTTCGCCGGCGCTCTCGCAGCGCGAACAGGCGCTCGATCGCGAACGCGGCGAGCAGGATCACGAACGGGTCGGACGGCGTCCGGTAGCGCAGGCCCGTGCCGACCAGCGCGACGCTTGCGAGCAGCAGCACCGGCAGGACCCACAGCCACCACGGTCCCGCGCGCAGGCCGCCGGCGACGATGCCCCCCACCGCCAGCAGCAGCAGCATCAGGAAGGACGCGGCCATGTATGGGCCCGGCCACGACTCGAGCCCGATGCTGCGCAGGCCGATGCGGGCGAGCTCGAAGTCGGTGATGTGCAGGAAGCGCAGGAGGTTGCGCGCCTCGGCCTCGAGCGGGAAGAGCGGGTGCTCGGAGAGGAAGTCGAGGGAGTGCTCGCGCAGCTGCTCCGTCACCACGACCTCGCCCTGCGGCGCGTAGCGCTCGATGATCCGCGCGACCTCCGGGTCGGCACCGGGCACGCGCCATGCCGCGGGATAGCGCGTGTCCGTGCGCGTCGTCTCGTTGAACATCCCCGACGCCGTGATCCATCCCGAGGTGGTCACCGGCACGAAGGCGTGCAGCTCCCGGGCGTTGCGGATCGTCCACGGCGCCAGTACGAGAACCGCCGCGAGCAGCGCCAGGGCGGGCATGGCCAGTGAGCGCGGCGACAGCAGCGGGCGACGCCACAGCGCGATCAGCACGATCGCCAGCAGGATCGCGCCGTTCGGTCTGGCCAGCGTCGCGAGGCCCGTGAGCACGCCCACACCGACAACGGCGCTCGTCGATGGTCGCTCGCGGATGTGCAGCACGAGGACGATCGCGGCGAGCGCGAGCGCCGAGAACAGCGTCTCCGTCATCAGCGTGACGCTGAGCAGGATCAGGGGAGGCGCGATCGCGGCCAGGCCGAGAGCGATGACGCCGACGCGCCGGCCCCACAACTGTGTCGCCAGCAGCCCGGTCAGCAGTGCGACGATCGCGCCCAGCAGCGCGCCGACGATCCGGACCGCGGTGACGCTGTCGCCCGTCACCGCGAACACGCCCCCGACCACGATCGGGAACAGCGGCGCGCGCGTCGCCGTCGGCCCGGCGGCGTAGCTGCTCGGCGGGAACGCGGCGTCGTGGGCGATCGACTTGCCCATGCGGATGTAGTCCGCCGGGTCGTTGGTCGCGTGGAAGTCGACGACCCCCACCGCCGCCAGGCGCAGGACGAACGCGAGCACGACGAGCGCCGCGGCCAGGCGGGTGTACGCGCCCCCGCGCCAGAGCCGGGTCATGCTTCCAACCTTATCCTGGGCGTGTGCGCCCAACGCAGGCCGACGTTCCTCCCAGCAGCGGCGGTGCGCTTCCGAACCTGGTCGTGATCGGAGCGGGCAAGAGCGGCACGACGAGCCTGCACCGCTACCTCGACCTGCACCCCGACGTGGCGATGTCGCGGCGCAAGGAGCTCCAGTTCTTCACCCGCGAGCACTGGCGTGAGCAGGTCGACTGGTATCGCGCACAGTTCGATGCATCGGCCGCGGTGCGCGGAGAGTCGAGCCCGACGTACAGCGTCAACCCGACGCACGGCGACGTGCCGGGCCGGATGCACGCCCTGATCCCCGATGCCCGGCTCGTGTACCTCGTGCGCGATCCGATCGAGCGGTTGCTCGCCCACTGGGTGGAGTGGGTGCACATCGTGCACGAGCGCCGGGATCTGGCGCAGTCGCTGGCCGACTACGACTCGCCGCACAACCCCTACGTCATCGCGAGCCGCTACTCGCACCAGCTCGACTGCTTCCGCGCGGATTTCGACGAGAGCCAGATCCTCGTCCTCGACCAGCGCGATCTGCTCGAGCGACGCGCCGAGACCCTCGATGAGGTGTTCGCGTTCGTCGGCCTGCCGCCGCTCGCGGACCGGTCGGGCCTGGCGGCGTTGCACAACGTGCGCGAGGAGAAGCTGTGGCTCAACGACGCGGGGCTGTGGTTCGTCGATCGCGGCGTGGGACGGCCGCTTCGCGACGCGGCGCGCAGGCTCCCGCGACCGCTGCGCCGCCTCGTGAAGCGCACCGTGGCGCGCCCGGCCGAGACACCGCAGCTCGATGGACCCCTGCGGGCGGAGCTCGAGGCGTTCCTGCACGCGGACGCGCAGCAGCTGCGCGCGCGCACCGGCCGAGCCTTCGCGCACTGGACGGTCTAGTGTCGTGAGTCGGAAGTTCGTGCTGCCCACGAACTTCTGATTCACGACACTAACGCGCGAAGCGCGACTTCAGCGCCGGGCGCTCGACGAGGTACCAACTCGCCGCTCCGAGCGGGATCGCCGTCGCCACGGTCCACAGCGCGAGCGGGATCGGGCTCACCCGGACCCCGATGCCGTCGCCGAAAACCTCCTGATAGGTGATGACCATCGGGACGTGCCAGAGGTAGATCCCGTAGGAGATCTTGCCGATCCAAGCCATCGGGAAGCCGGCCAGCCACGATCGCACCCAGTTGTCGCCCTTGCCCTCCGCTGAGAGGGCGGCGAGCATCGCCAGGACCGCGACGGCCGTGTACATGACGTGTTGCACCGCCCAACCGACCGGCGTGTAGTTGCCTCCCGAGCCCCACGGCAGATCGAACGCCCCGGTCAGGATCGCCAGCACCGCGCCGACCGCGAGCGCCCATACCGCGTTGACGCGCTTGATCAGATCCGGCCGCTGGACGGACAGGGTCGCGATGACCATCCCGATCAACAGCCAGTCGAAGGTGCCGAGGATGGTGTAGGACAGCCAGGCGTCCCCGCGACCGGCTGTGATCTCGCGGTAGACGAGCGTGATCACGAGCACGAGCGCGGCGAAGACCAGCTGCGCTCGCAGGTCGTAGAGCCGGCGGATCAGGAAGATCGCGAGCAGCGGCAGGAACACGTAGAAGACGACTTCGGCGTCCAGCGTCCAGGCGACCTGCAGGCCCTCGAACAGAGTCTCCCTCGAGTAGGCCTGCGCGAAGAGGAAGAAGACGAGCGGGTGGTCCTGGGCGTCGCCGCGGTCGATGCCGGCGAGCAGCACCACGCCGAGGCAGAGGTAGAACGCGGGGACGATGCGGGCGATGCGGCGGCGCGCGTACTTCGACACCGACGGGCCCCGGCGCTGCTCGGCGTGCGCCTGCACCCACGGCCGGAACAGGACGAAGCCGGAGATCATGAAGAAGATCGGCACCGTCCACTCGAGGTGGTGCAGGAACCGCAGGTAGGTGGGGTTGGAGATGCTGTTGTAGGCGATGTGCGCGCCCATCACGCCGATGGCGGCGATCGCGCGCAGCCCCTCGAGCGTCTCGAACCGCGTAGCGGCCTGTGTCCCGGCGACCGATGCGGCCATCGCCTACGCGCCTCCCATCCCGTCAGTCATATCCGAGCTCCCGCAATTTGGCACCGAGTATCCGTTCCACGGCGTCCTGTTCCTCGGAGCGTAGGTTCTGCCGCCAGAGCCCGGGAGTTGCGGCGCGAACGAACGCACCTTCGCCCTTCTTCGCCGCCGGCACGCGCTCGAACGAGCGCCGTTCCACGAGTGCGCGCAGCCACGCCTCGTCGTAGTCGAGCTCGAGCCAGCGCAGCAGTCGTCGCATGCCACCGAGCGCATCGGCACGCAGGTCCTCGTAGCGCAGCGTCAGCTTGGGTCCCTGGTGTTGCGCGTAGGCCTCCTGGACGACCTCCGTGCGCCACAGCCATTTGCAGGCGTTCTGCTCGACGAAGCCCAGTCGCTCGCCGTCCTCGAGCCCTCGCATGCCTGGGACGGAGCGGGCGAGCCAGCTGTCCCTGCTGTTAGCGGCAAGCTGCGAGTCGATCACGTCGCGGCCGTCACGCAGAAGGAACAGCAGGCGCGATCGCGGCAGGCTGCGCATGATGATGTCGGCGGACTGCGAACCGTTGGGCTCCTTGATGGCGACGATGGCGCGGTGGCGGGCGGCGCGGGCCGGGTAACGGACGGTGTGTGAGTAGAACCGCCGGCGCATGAGCGCCCCGAGCGCGGGCAGCCAGTCGTCGGCGAACTCCTCGGCGAAGAACTGGTTGTGAGCGCGCGGGTGCGCCCTGCGGTGGGTGAAGTTCGACACGTCGAGCGCGGTCGCGTCCCAGCCCGGTGAATCGGACAAGAACGGCCCCAGGTAGGTGCCGATGACGGGTTCGTCGACCCCGACGACACCGGGGTGGGCATCCAGCAGCCCGTAGAGCCATGTGCTGCCGCTGCGGGGCGATCCCAGGATCCAGACCAGCCGCGACTCGATCGTCCGGCGCGCCATCGGCGCAGCCGCGGCGTCACGCAGGCGCCGCGCGACCGTCCGTGCGGACTTGGGGACCGTCGACCGCGCCATCTGGCCGTGCAGTGTGGCAAGCGGCGCCCGGAGGGGCAATTCATTCTATTTTTCCGCGTCGGATGGGACGCGCCGACAGCCCGCTACGCGACAGGGTGATCTTCGTGGAGGGCGCGCCACGCAGCGGCACGACCTGGCTGGTGCGATTGCTGGCGGCGCACCCGCGCATCGGCGGGGTCGGCGCCGAGTCGCACCTGTTCGACAACGGCGTCGACCGGCTGTTCGACAACTTCGAGCAGCGCCGCCAGCATGCGCAGGGCCTGCTCCACTACATGGAGCGCGACGACCTCGTCGACGCCGTCCGCGACCTGTGCGACCGCGTCTTCCTGTCGATGCGCGACGGCCTGGGCTGCGACCCCCCGCCCGACCACGTCATCGAGAAGACCCCGGTCGGTTCGCGGCCGGATGGCCTGGACATCGAGCGCAAACACGAGTGCTACCCGGACGCCTGGTGCATCCACGTCCTGCGGGAGCGCGAGGCGACGATCCGCTCGATGATGAAGTCCCCGTTCATCGCGGACCGCTCGTACGAGAACTGCGCCGCCATCCGGGATGGGGCGGTCGGGAACATCCGGCGGGTGTTCGCCGGTCCGCGTTACCGGGAGGTCAACCACGAAGAGCTCCTCGCCGACCCCGCAGCAGCGTGCGCGGAGCTGTTCGAGTGGATCGGCCTGGAGGCGGACGAGCAGATGCGCGCCACGGTGACGATGCTGGCACGGGAGCGGGTGTCGGAGGTCGCCGCGCCGGAGCCCGCGGCGGGTCCGGCTCCCGGCGCGCGCCGGCGGGTCGGCCATCTGGCCCGGTCGGTGCGGCGGCGGCTTGCCCGCAAGCCGCCGGCGCCGTCGGCGCTCGACCTGTTCAGCTTCGGCCTCGTGCGGGGTCTGCGCAGAAACGACGCCGAGGCTCTGCGGGCCCTGACCCACCCGTCGCTGGAGTACGTGCTCCGCAGCCCCGACGGCGACCTGGAGCTGGACGGCGACGAGGCGCGGGATGCGCTGGTGCGGCTGGCGGAGGCGACGTTCGCCCGCCGCCACATCGGCCAGTGGTGGGCCGGGGCGCCCGCCGCGCCCGCCGAATGGTGGAGCTCGGCGCCCGGCCAGCTGTTCTGGTCGGTCATGTTCTCCACCCTCAACGGCGACGCTACGCGCGTCGACGTCGCCCTCGGCTGCACCCTCGAGGACGGCCTCGCCCGCCGGATCGTCGCGATCACCGCCGGCCCGCTGGAGGGCCGGCCCGTGATCGCCGCCTGATCTAGGGTTCGCCGGGATGGGGCGCGCCGACAGCCCGTTGCTGGGGAAGGTGATCTTCGTGGAGGGTGCGCCGCGCAGCGGCACGACCTGGCTCGTGCGGCTGCTGGCGGCCCACCCGCGCGTGGCCGGCGTCGGCGCCGAGTCGCATCTGTTCGACTTCGGGGTCGACCGCCTGTTCGACAACCTCGAGCAGCGCCACCCCACGCTGCGCGGACTCACCAGCTACATGGAGCGCAGCGACCTCGTCGACGCCGTGCGCGACCTGTGTGACCAGGTCTTCCTGTCGATGCGCGACCAGCTCGCCTGCGACCCGCCGCCCGACCACATCGTGGAGAAGACGCCGGTGGGCGCGCGCCGCGACGGACTCGACCTCGAGCGCAAGCGCGACTGCTACCCCGACGCCTGGCACATCCACATCGTCCGCGACCGCGAGGCGGTCGCGCGGTCGCTGATGAAGGCGCCGTTCATGTCCGACCGCTCGTATGAGCACTGCGCCGGCCTGTGGGACGCGGCGGTCTCCAACGTACGGCGAGCGTTCGGCGACTCGCCCCGCTACCGGGAGGTCGCCTACGACGACGTGCGGGCCGATCCCGCCGGCGCGTGTGCCGACCTGCTCGGCTGGATCGGCCTCGAGACGGGCGCGGAGACGCGAGCCGCGATCACGGCGCTGTCGCGCGACCGCGTGTCCGAGCTCGGGGCGCCCGTGCCGGCGGATCATGAGGGCACGAGCGTGCGGCGTCGCATCGGCGCGCTTGCGCACTCGTTGCTCGACCGCCTCGAGCGCGAGCCCGCGGCGCCGTCCGCTCTCGACCGGCTCGGGTTCGAGCTGGTGGGCGCATTGCGCAAGCGCGACACGGAGGCCCTGCACGCGCTCACCCATCCCGAGTTCGAGTACGTGCTGCGCAGCGCCGGCGGCGACGTCCTGCTCCACGGGGATGCTGCACGCGAGGCGCTCGTCGGGCTGGCGGAGTCCACCTTCGCCCGGCGCCACACGGGGGAGTGGTGGGCGGCCGCGCCGGCCGCGCCCGGCGAGTGGTGGACCGCCGTGCCCGGAAGGCCGTTCTGGTCCGTGCTGTTCTCGACGCTCAACGGCGACGCGACGCGCGCCGACGTCGCCCTCGGCTGCATGATCGAGGACGACCGCGTGCGGCGCATCGTCGCGATCACGGCCGGCCCGCTCGAGGGCCGGCCCGCGGCGCTCGCCTGACCTAGTGTCGGACCCGATGACCGCACTGCCGCCGCGCGATCCCGAGCGCGAGCTCTCAGAGCTCAAGGCGTACCTCGGGAACGGCTACGACGCGCGCATGCTCGAGCGCTGGCAGGAGGCGGTGACCGACGAGCTCGCGGAGATCGGCGACGAGCAACGCCTGTATCGCTCGTCCCATGCCTACCTCTACAACCTCACGGCCTTCGCGATGAGCCCCACCAAGGAGCCGTACGTCGAGCTGCTCGCCGCGCGGCTGCCCGCTCCCGCGCGGGTGCTCGACTACGGCTGCGGCATCGGCAGCGACGGGCTGCGGTTGATCGAGGCCGGCTATGCCGTCGCCTTCGCGGACTTCGCCAACCCGAGCACCGAGTACCTGCGCTGGCGGCTGCGGCGGCGGGGCCTCGAGGCGCGGATCTTCGACCTCGATCGTGAGACGCCGGCCGGCTTCGACGCCGCCTACGCGTTCGACGTGATCGAGCACGTCGACGACCCGTTCGACTTCCTCGGCCGCATGGAGGCGACCGCCGCCCGGGTCCTGGTGAACTTCCTCGACGACGACCCCGAGGAGGACGAGCCTCATCATCGCTCTCTGCCGATCGCCCGCCTCGTCCGCCACGGGATGAGTCGCGGCCTGGAGGCGTACCGCGTCCATCACGACCGCTCGCACGTGATCCTGTACCGGAGCGGCGCGCCGTCGCGGCGCGCGCTGCTGCGTTCGGTGCCGGTGGCGGTGCGCCGATGGATCTGAGCATCGTCATCCCGACGCTCGGGCGGCCCGCCCAGTTGCGGCGCGTGCTCGACCACCTCGATCGCCAGACGGCACCGGCGTCGGGATTCGAGGTGATCGTCGTCGCCGACGCCAAGGACGACCGCGGGGACGAGCTCGACGCGGCGGTCTCCGGCCGTGCCTACGCCACGAGCAGGCTCAAGGCCGACGAGCCGGGGGCGTCGGCGGCGCGCAACGTCGGCTGGCGCGCCGCCCGGGCGCCGCTCGTCCTGTTCACCGACGACGACGTGTTCGCCGAGCCGCGGTTCGTAGCGGAGCACCTCGCCTGGCACCGCCGCTGGCCCGCGACGGAGGTGGGCGTGCTCGGCCGGCTGCGCTGGGCCGACGAGCTCGAGGTGACGCCGTTCATGCGCTGGGTCGAGGGAGGGATCCACTTCGACTTCGCCGCCATCGAGGGCATCGATGCCGGCTGGGGGCGCTTCTACACCGCCAACGCATCGGTCAAGCGTGAGCTCGTCGCCCGCGTGGACGGCTTCGACGAGAGCATCCCGTTCCTCTACGAGGATCTCGACCTGGCGAAGCGCATGTTCGCCCACGGCTTTCGCCTCCACTACAACCGTGACGCCGTCGCCGAGCACCTGCACCCGATGAGCCTCGAGACCTGGAAGGAGCGCGTGCGCCGGATCGCGGTCTCCGAGCGCGCGTTCGTGGCGCGCCACCCGGACGTCCCGCCGTACTTTCATGACCTGTTCGCGCGCCATCTGGCCGCGCCCCCGGCGAAGGGCCGCGGCGCGCGGCTCGTCCGCTTCGTCCCGCCGTGGGTGCCGGTGCTGGGTAGGCGCGCGTGGGGGAGCGCGAACGCGGCGTGGGGACAGGCGCTCGCCGTCCCCTTCATGGAGGCTTGGGAGGCGGCCGCTGCGCAGGACGGCCTCGTCCTGCGCCCGCATCAGTAGAAACGCCCGAGCGGGGCGACGGACTCCGCGTCCACGCCCTCGACCTGTCCCACGACGCGCGCCGGCGCTCCGACGGCGATCGAGTACGGCGGGATGGTTCCCCGGACGACGCTGTTGGCCCCGATGATGCAGCACTCGCCGATGTCGGATCCGCGCAGGACCGTCACCCGCTCGGCGATCCAGGCGCCGCGCCGGATGCGGACCGGCGCGGTCGCGACCGGGTTGTGCATCACGTTGGGGCGCCCCTCGGCGAACGTGTGGTCATTGTCGATCACGCTCGAGTAGGCCCCGATGATCACGTCGTCCTCGATCGTGATCGACTCCGCGGCGCTGATCGAGCAGAAGGGGCGGATCCCGACGCGGTCGCCGATGCGCAGCACGACGCCGCCGCCCTTCCACGCGCGGGTCTCCACCGACAGCCAGGTCTGGTGCAGGATGAGCACGTCGTCGCCCACGGAGATGTGCTGGGGCCCGTAGATCCACAGCGGCCGATGGACCACCGAACGGGTTCCGAAGCTGTGGAAACGGGCGCGGCGGTAGGGACGCACGAGCCGGGCGCGCAGCGCGACGCGCGACATGGGCCGGGTGACGAGCTCGCGGGGACGCATGCCGGTGAGTCATAGCGCGTGCGGTACGGTCAGCGCGTGCCGCGCGCGGATTCCGAGCGTTACTGGGACGAGCGGGCCAAGCAGAACGCGCTCTTCTTCGTCGACAACGAGATCGGCTACGACGACCCCGATGAGGATGCGTTCTGGCAGCGCGGCGAGCAGGTGGTCGAGCGCATGCTCGGGCTCGTCGGGCTCGAGATCGCAGCCGGCGAGACCGTGCTCGACATCGGCTGCGGCGTGGGGCGCCTGACGCGCGCGCTCTCCCGCCGCGCCGGGCGCGTGATCGGGCTCGACGTGTCGCAGGAGATGCTCACGCGCGCGCACGACCACAACGCGTACCTGACCAACGTCAGGTGGGTCCACGGCGACGGCGCGAGCCTCGCGGCGATCGACGACGGAAGCGTCGACGGCTGCTTCTCGCACGTCGTCTTCCAGCACATCCCGGATCCGGAGGTCACGCTCAGCTACGTGCGCGACATGGGCCGCGTGCTGCGGCCCGGGGGCTGGGCGCTGTTCCAGGTCTCGACCGATCCCGCCGTGCACGAGCCGCCCGACCCCGGCATCAGGGGCCGGCTGCGCCGCGGCCTGGGCCGCGGCGGCGAGCCGCCGCGCGAGTGGTGGGGCTCGGCGGTCGAGCCGGACGCGCTCAAGCAGGCGGCGGGCGACGGCGGGCTCACGATCGAGCAGTTGCGCGACGAGGGCAGCCAGTACACGACCGTGTACGCGCGCCGGCTCAGCTGATCGCCGCGAGCAGCTCCCGCTCGACCGCCTCGTTGAGCACGGCCTCGGTGTGCTGCGGCGCCGTCGCCAGCCCGCCACGCACCAGGCGCTCGCGCAGCGAGGGGTCGTGCGCGAGTCGCGTGAGCGCGCCGGCCAGACCGGCCGCGTCCTCGGCCTCGAACTGCAGGCAGTTCTCCCCTTCGCGCAGGTAATCGGCCGAGCCGCCACGGCCGGTGGCGACCACCGGTCGCGCGCGGGCCATCGCCTCCAGCGGGACCAGCCCCCAGGGCTCCTCCCAGATCACCGGGAAGACGACGGCGTCGGCCTCGCCGTAGGCGGCGGCGATGTCAGCTCGGTCGCGGTGGCCGCCGAACGCGACGCGGTCGGCGACCCCCAGCTCGGTCGCCCGCGCGCGCAGGCGCGCCTGCTCGGTCGGGTCCCAGCCGCCGACCAGCGTCAGGGTCGCCGCGGGCGGCAGTTGCGCGAGCGCCTCGATGGCCGTGTGGACGCCCTTGCGCGGGTCGAGCCGCCCGACGTAGAGCAGGCGCCACGCCCACTCCCGCTCCGGCGCGGGGTCGAGGAGGCTCGCGTGGATGCCGGAGTGCGCGACGCCGGTGCGGCTGAGCGAGATCCGGGCGAGCGCATGGCGGCGCGTGCGCTCGCTGACGAACACGTAGCGCGCGGCGCCGTCGAACTCGACGCGGCAGGGGATGCGGGCCAGGAGCTCCGCGAGGGGCGCGAGCAGCCGCCGCCGCCCGCGGAACGCGTGCAGCCAGCCGTCAGCGCGCTGCCCGTAGTCGAGCCAGTCGTCGTGCACGAAGGCGACCGCGGGCAGCCCCAGCCGCCGCACGCTCTCCAGCAGCGTGAGCGACAGGCCGCCCATCGACCACCAGCTGACGACGTCCGGGCGCAACTGGGCGAGGTGCCGCGCCAGCACCGCGTGGTTGTGCCGTGCCAGGGCGAGCTTCTCCCGGCGGCCCAAGGGCACGAAGTGCGCGTCGCGCAGCGGCCAGCGCAGCTCGCGGTGCACGTCGGGCGCGTCCGGCTCTGAGGTGTCAGTGCGCGTGTCCGTGGTGAGCACGCGCACCTCGTGCCCTCGCTCGCGCAGGTGCTCGACCGCGGCCCGCCAGACCAGCTCATAGCCCCCGTAGTGGTGAGGCGGGTACATGTTCCCCACGGTCAGCACCCGCACGGCGCGGGAGGTTATGAGCTAGCGCAGCAGCCGGGGCCGTGCTGCCCGTAGAACCCAGCGCCCATTGGCCTCGTAGCCGGCACGCACGAGCGCGTCGCCGGCGATGCGCTGGAACGTCAGCGCGCCGTGCGCGCCGAGGCGCGCCCGCCAGCCGGAGACCTTGCCGCCGCGCCGGAAGCCGGTTTCGGAGATCCGGTTGCCGTCGAGCGCGGTGGCTCTGCGCGCGCGCTCGATGATCGCTTCGTCACACGGGATCTCACAGAACCCGAAGACCCGTTCGAGCGTCCCCGCGAAGTCGCTGCGCAGGTCCTCGAAGCGCACACGCAGCCACTGGCCGGGCAGTGAGCGTTCGTGCCGGCGGCCCGCGAGCACGTTCTGGCGCCACATGCGCGCCGCATCGGATAGCCGCATCGCGCTCGGGTCGCGGCGCACGCGAGCACCCCAGCCCTGGTTCGAGGCCAGCGACGACAGCGCGACGTCTCGACCGTCACGGACGATCTCGACGAAGCGCGCGCCCGGCAGCACCTCGGCTATCAGTGGAGCGGTGAAGATGTGGACCGGCGACTTCTCGACCAGGAAGCGGTCGCCGGGCTCCAGCGCGTGCGCCAGCCAGGGGACCACGAGGGCATGCAGGTCGGCGACCAGCTCGTCGCGCGTCACCAGCGCGCGCACGCCCACCGGCCGTCCGATGTGTTCGCGCTGGAGCGCGACCCGCTCCGCATCCCAGACGGCGTCGTCGAATAGCCCAGCGATGCCGACGCTGGCGTTGAACAGCCACGACTCGAAGACGCCCCCGACCTCAGGGTGCGACTCGAGCGCCTCGAAGAGCAGCGTGGTGCCCGACCGCTCACAGCCGACGACGAACACCGGTGGCGCCGCCAGACGGTCCAGATTGTCGGCCATCACGGTCTGGAACGTGACCGATCGGCGGCCCTTGCGCCAAATCGCACAAATCAGTGGCTCGTGATCTCGGCGTAGACGGCGTCCATCTCGTCGGCGTGCGCGTCCATGGTCTTGACCGCCGCGGGGCGCTGGGCGGCCAGGCGGTTCTGCAGCGCGGTGACGGACGCGGGGTCGGCGGCCAGCGCGGTCATGATGTCGGCCAGCTCGGGGGCGGAGCAGGAGCGGTTGAGCCAGCCGGTCTCGCCCGGGACGACGTAGTCGGGCATGCCGCCGATCGCGTTGGCGATCACCGGGATCGCCTTGGCGAGAAACTCGACGCCGACGTAGCCGTAGGCCTCCTCCCAGATCGACGGCACGAGGCCGACGTCGACTCCGTCGAGGATCGTGTCCAGCTCGCCGGAGGCGAACGGCCGCGCGAGCTCGATGCCGGGCACTCCCTCGGCGGCGGCCCGGATCCCGCGGTCGAGCTCGCCGTAGACCAGCAGCCGTACGGCCACGCCACGCTCGGCGAGCAGTCGCATCGCGGCGACGAGCAGGTAGCCGCCCTTGGGCGCCGACTCGAAGCCGGCGAGCGTGGCGAAGGTCAGCGGCGTCTGCGCCCCGGCCGGGCGGGGCGTCAGCCGGGCGATGTGCGCGAGCGTCAGGTGCAGCGTCTGCATGCGCGCCGGCTCGACGCCGAGCCGCGCGTAGATCTCGGCGACGCGAGTCGACATCGCGAGCACGCGGTCGGCGGCGTTGAGGCGCGCGACGTTGAGCTCGCGCCGCCGCTGGAAGATCGCCGGGTCCGGTGCTGGCGCGCGCCGGCCCCGGCGCTTTGCCTCGGCCTGGCTCCGGCGCGCGAAGGCCCCGTAGATCGGCCAGCGAAGGCGCGTGCTCTCCAGCCGCCGCGCGCGCGTGTGGGAGAGCTGATGGTGCAACGTGGCCTGGATGAGCAGGCTCGGCGGCGTGGGATCGGCGGCCAGCGTGGCCGCGCAGTCGGCGCCGATCTCCAGGCGCGTGCACACCTTGCCCGCGGCGTCGAGCAGCTTGAACGTCGAGCACACGGCGAAGTAGTCCTGCAGCGTCACGACCGTCGGGACCCCGGCGCGGCGCGTCAGGTCGAGCAGCGACCACGGGAGCCCGGCGAGCTCGTGGACGTGCACCACGTCGGGCTCAAGCCGCGCGAGCTCGCGCGCGAAGATGCGCTCGACGCGCGGCTCGGAGAGCTCGAGCTCCGGCTGGTGGCCGTGGTGGTGGAGCGGCGAGTCGACGACCTCGAGCATCGGCACGCCGTCGCGCTCCCAGCGCTTCAGGCGCGGGCCGCGGGCGAGCGGGAAGTGGCGGCCGCTGAAGAAGTACGCGGCGTCGTCGCCGCGCTGGACCTGTGCGGCGACCAGGTCCTCGACGTAGGCGACGAGACCGCCTCGGCGATACGGCCTGAACCCCGATCCGACGTGCAGGAGCCGCATCGCTCAGATCGTGAGGATAATGTCGCCGCGTGCCCGAGACCTGCGCGGTCAGCGTCATCGTCGCGTCGCACGCGCGCCGGCACCGCCTGCGCTGGCTGCTCAACGCGCTCGCCGAGCAGTCGCTCGAGCCGTCCGCTTGGGAGCTGATCGTCGTGCACACCTATGACGCCCAGACGGCGGCGCGGGTGATCGAGTCGCATCCGCTGCACGCGGCGGGGCGGCTGCACCACGTCGCGATCGCGCCCGGCACCGGCAGCCCGGCGCGCCAGCGCAACGAGGGCGTGCGAATGGCGCGCGGCGAGCTGGTCGCGTTCACCGACGACGACTGCCGCACCGACGAGCGCTGGCTCGAGGAGCTGCTGGCCGTGGCGCGCGCGCACCCGAGCGCGGTGGTACAGGGCCGCACCCGCGCCGAGCCCAACGAGCGCGAGATCCTGCGCGCGCCGCACGTGCGCACCCTGCACATCGAGCCGGTCAACGACTACTGCCAGACCGCGAACATCCTCTACCCGCGGGCGCTGTTCGACCGCCTCGGCGGCTTCGACGAGCGCGCGATCGCCGGCGAGGACGTCGGCCTGTCGCTGCGCGCACGCGCTGCCGGCGCGCAGATCGTGCCCGCCTCCGACGCCGTCGTCTACCACGCGGTCGAGTCGCACACGCTGCCCGGGATCCTGCGCCAGAACCTCAAGTGGCGCCACCTCGCCTACCTCGTCAAGCGCCACCCCGAGTTCCGCTCCCGGCTGCCGCTCGGGCTCTTCTGGGATGCCGATCACCTGCGCACCACCGCAGCGGTGGTGGGGATGCTCGGCGCGCGCCGCCGGCCGGCGCTCGCGCTGCTCGCGGCGCCGTATCTGCGCCGGGCGCTCGCCCGGCGCGGCGGCACCCCGGCGCAGCGGGCCGTTGCGGGGCTCGAGCTTCCCGGCCAGGCCGTCCGGCAGCTGGCCGAGCTGGGGGGAATGCTCGCCGGCAGCGTGCGGCACCGGACGCTGATCCTGTGATCGGCGTCGCCGGGTCCAGCGAGCGGACCATCACGCTTCCCACCCATCCGCTCGCCGAAGCCGTGCTCGCGCGCCGCGGGTTCACGCCCGGCCTCAGCGCGCTGGCGCACGCGCGCCGGCTCCGTGGCTACGACGTCCTGCACGCGTTCACGCCCGTCGAGGCGGTCGCCGCTCAGCGCCACGCGCCGACGGTGTTCACCTGCACCGACGTGCTCGACCGCTCCAACGTCTCCGACCGCCGCCTGCGGCTGTGGTCGCTGGAGCGGGCGCTCGGCGACAGCGCAGCCGTCACCGCCGCCGACGCCGCCGTCGCCGACTCGCTCGCGCGCTGGTTCGCCCTCGACGTGCCGGTCCTGACCGAGTACACCGAGCTCTACGGTCGGCTCTGATGGCGCCGGTCACCGTTGCGGTCGTGTCATGGAACACGCGCGAGCTGCTGCGTCGCTGCCTGGACTCCTTCCGTCCCGACGCCGACCGCGGCCTCGCCGACGTGTGGGTGGTCGACAACGCCTCCACCGACGGTTCGGCCGACCTCGTGCGCGACGAGTACCCGTGGGTCGAGCTGATCGCCTCCGACGAGAACCTCGGCTTCGGGCCGGCCCTCAACCGCGTCGCGCGAGCGACGGACTCGGAGTGGTTCGTCGTCGCCAACGCCGACGTCGCCATGCACCCGGGCGCGCTGGCGACCATGCTCGAGACGGCGCGCCGCGACCCTCGCGCCGGCGCCGTCGCGCCGAAGCTGATCATGCCCGACGGGCAGCCGCAGCACTCCGTCTTCGCGTTCCCGACGATCACCTTCACCCTGCTCCACGCCGTCGGAGCGTTCAGCTTCGCCTCGCCGCTGGCCGACCGCTTCGCCTTTCCCGGGCACTGGGACCCCGACCGGCGCCGGCGCGTGCCGTGGGCCGTCGGCGCTCTGCTGCTGGTGCCGCGGGCGGCCTGGGACGCCGTCGGCGGCTTCGACGACGAGCAGTGGATGTACGCCGAGGACCTCGACTTCGGCTGGCGCCTGAGGGAGGCCGGCTACGTGACGCGCCACGAGCCGCTCGCGCTGGTCGAGCACGAGGTCTCCGCGGCGACCGCCCAGCACTTCGGTGCCGAGCGCGCGCCGGTGTGGCAGCGCGCGACCTACGCCTGCATCGCCAAGCGCCGCGGCGCGGCCTACGCACGCGTCATCGCGGCGATCTACCTCCTCAACACGCTCAGTCGCACGCCACTGGTCTACGCACGCTCACTGCGCCGCGGCGGCGCCGGGTCGCGCGGCGCGCACCGGCGCTGGATCGGCGTCCACCTGGAGGCGCTCAGGGGTAGGCGGTGACGACGCCGCGCAGGCCGTCCCAGTCGCCGCCCTCGGTGAAGGGGACGTTGAAGGTCTCGTGCACGTCGACGCGCGCGAAGCCCGCGGCACGCACGATCCGGACCAGGCCCTCGAGGTTCGTCAGCCACCACTGGAAGACGTCGATGCCGTCGAGCTCGGCCATCGGGCGCTTCTCGTAGAAGCGGAACTTCTTGATCACGTTGACGATGACGGCCGATCCGGTGCAGACGCTGCGGATGTTCTCCACCGGCGTGATCGGATCCTTGAGGTGCAGCAGCAGGTCGCCGCAGAAGACGAAGTCGAACATGCCGAGCTCGGGGCTGAGGTCGTAGGCGCTCATCAGCACGCGTTCGACGTTGGACCCCAGCGCGCGCCGGGCGAGCTCGAAGCGCTCGGCCTTGGTCTCGTCCATCGACTTGTCGTGGTGCGGGCGCAGCGCCGCCGGCCAGTCGAGCTGGTCGGGGTCCTCGAGGTCGAGTGCGGTGACGGACGCGGCACCGCGGCGCTCGAGCTCGAAGGCCCAGAAGCCGTCCATCGTGGCGACGTCCAGGCAGCGCTTGCCGGTGAGATCGGGGATCGGATAGTGCCGCAGGTACGGGCGGTGGTCGAACATGCCCTTGGTCACCACGCCGTCGCCGAGTTCGAGCGTGTGGTACCAGGGGTACCGGTCGACGTCGGCCTGGGTGAGGGTCTGCTCGCTCATCGCCGCGCGATCCTATCCTGCCCCGGGTTGCCGCCCGTCACGATCGTATTTCTCGTCTACAACCGGCGAGAAGAGCTGCGCGAGAGCCTCCTGCGGATGACGCAGGACTCCGACTACTCGTCCGAGCTCGTAGACGTGATCGTCGTCGACAACGCCTCCGAGGACGGTGCATCGGAGATGGTGCGCGAGGAGTTCCCGGAGGTGCAGCTCATTACCCGTGACGTCAACTGCGGCGTGAGCGGTTGGAACGACGGGTTCGCCCTGGCCCGGGGCGACCTGGTCCTGGCGCTCGACGACGATTGCTACCTGCCGCCCGACGGGCTCCGGCGCGCGGTCGCGGCGATGCAGGAGTACGACGCCGACCTCGTGTCGTTCGGCGTCATCAGCTCGACCGACCCCACGCTGCGCTTCGACTTCCAATACCGGACCGGCCTGCTGACGTTCTGGGGCTGCGCGATGCTCGTCCGCCGCGCCGTGCTCGACGACGTCGGATACTTCGACCCGGAGATCTTCGTATGGGCGCACGAGGTCGAGTTCATGCTGCGTTTCTACGACCGGGGCTACCGGCATCTACACATCCCCGAACTGCTGGCTGTTCACATGAAGGGTCGCGGTACCACCTGGCACGAGAGCGTGGGCATGTGGCCGTATCGGATGAATCACAAGAATCTGGCGTACGTCGCCGGCAAGCACCTCCGCGCCCCGCAGGCGGCGGGGGCGCTGATGGCGCTGCTGACCAAGCATCTGCGCGACGGTCTGCGGGGCAACTCCGGGGCCGTCAAGGCGATCCCGACCTCGATCCGAGGCTTCCTGCACGGGCTCCGTCACCGCTCACCGGTGCGCCATCGCGAGATCTCGCGAACGTACCGCCAGCACTTCCTCAGCTTTGCCAGCCCGTGGTGGTTCTCGCGACCGCCGTTGCTGTTCCTGGCGTCGCTGCCGGGGGCGGTCGCGCGGCGCATGCTCGGCCGCCGGCGGCGGGCTGCGCACCCCGGGCGCGAGCGCGAGTACTACGAGGTGCGAGGCAGCCGGTACTATCCCGCGGCGACGGCGGCACTGCAACTCGTGCCCGCGGCTAGGAAATCCGTCCAGCGCCCGTGACCGACACTCACGCTTGCCTCGGAGCCGACCGGTGAATGCGGGGTGCGACGGTTGACGTCCCTCCTCGCGCTGGTGAGCGCCCTTGCCCTCGTGCCCGGCGATGTGCCCGCGACCGCCCACAAGGGCGGCCGGCACAAGCATCGCCAGTACCGCATGCACGCCAAGTTCCAGCCGAAGCACACGGTGCGCAAACCGGGCTCGGCCAGGACCAGGCAGCGCCCGGCCGGCCCGTTGCTGCCCCTCCCGCCCCTGCCGATCCCAGCGCCCTCGCCGACGGCCGCGCCGGAGCCCACATCGACGCCGACGCCCACCTCGGCGGCGACGCCGGAGCCATCGCCTGCGCCGACCGCGACCGCCTCGCCTGAGCCCTCCCCGTCTGCCACGCCGACGCCGGACCCCCGGCCCTTCGCGCCCACCTCGTTCCTCAACGCGCCGCTAGCCGCGGACGCACCGCTCGATCCCATGTCGAACGCGTACGTCGACCGGCTCCAGCACCTGCTGGGGGACTACGAGCCCTACGTCAACACCACGCGCTACAGCACGCCCGTGTACACGGTCCCGTACGACCAGCCGACGGTACGTGTCCAGGTCGACCCACCCAACGCTGCGCTCCAGGCTGCCTTCGAGGCCGTCCCGATCCCCGGCGGTGCCGTTCCGGCGGCCGGGACCGACGGCAACATCGTCGTCTGGCAGCCGTCGACCGACACGATGTGGGAGTTCTGGCGCGCCCAGAAGCTCGTGGACGGCTGGCACGCGGTGTGGGGCGGGCGGATGCGAAACGTCTCGACCAATCCCGGTCACTACGTGAACCCGTCGAACTGGGGTGCGACGGCCACGAGCATCCCGTTGCTCGGCGGCCTCATGCGGATCTCCGAGCTCAAGGCCGGCAGCATCGATCACGCGCTGGCGATCTGCCTGCCCGAGGTGCGGGCGAAGGCCTTCTCCTGGCCGGCGCAGCGATCCGACGGTAAGTCGACCGATCCGGGCTCGATCCCCGAAGGCGCGCGCTTCCGCGTCGATCCCGACCTCGACCTCGACACGCTGACGATGTCGCCGATCGTCCGTCAGATGGCAGAAGCCGTCCAGCGCTACGGGATGGTCGTCCGCGATCGCGGGGGAGCGGTGGCCTTCTACGGGGAGGATCCGACGCCGACCGGAGGGAACCCCTACGCCGGGCCAAACGGGTTCTTCGGCGGCCGCTACATCAACCAGGCCCTGCGTGCCGAGTTCCCCTGGGAACACCTCCAGGTGCTCGAGACGCAGATGACCTACCTGGACTGAGGCGGATCGGCGATCAGCGGCGCCAGCACAGCGTGCAGTGCGGCTGCGTTCGTATCGCGGTCGTAGTCGCGGAGCACGCGATCGCGGCCCCGGCGCCCGAGCTCGCGCCGCAACGCGGGATCGGCGTGCAGGCGCAACAGGGCCTCCGCGATGCGGTCCGCGCGCGCCGGCGGAACAATGATCTCGTCGACCAGTTCCCCGATCCCGGCCACGGCCGTGGCGACCACGGGGAGGCCGGCGGCCATGGCCTCGATCAGAACCGTGGGCAGACCCTCGGCGAAGCTCGGCAGGCAGAAGGCGTCGGCGCGCCCATAGAACTCGGGGACACGGTCGTGGGCGACCATTCCCGCGAACTCGACGGCGCTCGTGATCCCCAGGCGCTCGGCCCGCGCCTGTAGTGCCTGCGCCTGGTCCCCGTCGCCCGCGACGGTCAGCCGCGCGTCGGGCGCCTCCGCGAGCACTTGGGCGAAGGCGTCGAGAAGCACGTCGACGCCCTTACGGCGCGAGAGTCCCGCGACGCACAGCACCTCGAAGCCCACCCGGTCTGAGCGGTCGGGCGCCGTGAAGTCGCCGGGGTCGATGCCGCAGCGGATCGTGTGGAGGTTCCCGCCGGCAACGGCCGCGACCTGGCTGCGCGACCAGTCGCTGGTGCAGCAGACGGCGGCCGCATCGGCGGCCTTCAGCGCGATCTTGTGAGCCTTCATGTCCAGCAGCTCGGTCGGCCCGTGGATGGTGATCGACCACGTCCAGCCGGTGCCGGCGTAGGCGCAGGCGAGCATCGCCACATCGCTGCCCACATTGGCGTGATGCACGTGTACGTGGTGCAGTCGCTTCTGGTCCATCCAGCGCCACAACAGGATCGCCTCGACGAAGTAGAACAGTTGCCACAGCCGCGGCCGTCCACCGGCGTGCGCCATCCGCAGCGAACGCACCAGCGTGCGCACGTACGCGGCGGGCGAGCGCGCCAGTGCACGCCCGTGCGCGTCGAAGAGATGCCGGGCGGACGCGGGGACGAGCACGCGCGTCGCGTCGCGCTCCCTGCGATCGAGCTCGTAGAGCACCTGCTCGTCGGGGACGCGGCGCACTGAGGCGGTCTCCACCCGCACGCCGCGGCGTCGCAGCGCCTGCACCTCGCCGACGACGAAGGTGTGCGTGATGCCGGGATACCGGCTCACGAGGAATGCGCAGCTCTCGCTCACGTCAGACCACCAGCCCTGACACGCGGTGGCGACGCCGCGGATGCACGGCTATGAGGTTGCCGTTGACCGCCGTTGCCAGCGCCGGCACCAGGCGCTGCTGCCTGAAGACGAACGTCTCGTAGTCGAAGCTGTCGAGCAGGTCGCGGATCTCGGCGCGGTCCACGCCCTGGCGTGCAAGCACGTTGCCTGCGTTCTCGAGCAACAGCGTCGGCGCCGACTCCGTGAGCAGGCGCTGCGCTCCCCGCAACGCGAAGAGCTCGGCCCCCTCGATGTCGAGCTTCATGAACGCGACCTCGCCGTGAACGAGGTCGTCCAGGCGTTGCATCTCGACGCGGATGCCGCCGGGCGCGGCGTCCTCGCGCGACGGATGCAGCGACCACGAGCGCCCGCTGTACAGGCTCCCGTCGGGCCGCGCGTAGACGACGAAAGAGGCTGTGCCGGCCTCGTCGCTCACGCCGACTCCCAAGACCTCCACGACGTCGGTGACCCCGAGCCGCCGCAACAGCCACGTGAGCATCGCCCGCGTCAGCGGGATCGGCTCGATCGCCACCACGCGTCCTTCGTTGCCGACCAGCCGTGCGAGCCGGTACGTGTAGAAGCCCAGGTTCGCGCCGACGTCCACGACCGTGTCTCCGGCCGCGACGACTGCCGGCAGCAGCGCGGCCTCGGGCTCCGCTCCTCTCCCGCTGCGCAGCGAGAACGCGAGCCAGCGCAACTGCAACGCGAGATAGCCGCGCTCGCCCACGATCCTGCGTAGGAGCGAGGTGAGCGCCCAGCGCGTCGGGTGGCGTGCGAGGTCCACGCTCAGCCGCCTGCCTTCAGGGCGTCTCGGAGCTGGGTCCTGAACGTGTCGGTGCGCGCGAGCGCCCACTCACGGCCGCCGGACCCCGGCGCGGCTTGCGACAGCGCCTCCACCAGCGCCATGGCGAAGCGCTCCGGGTCCTCCTCGACGCGGACCGCAGGCGGGAGACCGCCGATACCGCGCGCGGCGATCGGCGTCGCGACGACGGGGCGGCCGGTGGCGATCGCGTCGAGCGTCTTGACCTGCACGCCCGATCCCGTGACCGACGGAGCTGCGACGACGCGCGCGCTCTGCAGGAACTCCATCGCGTCCGGGACGCGCCCGCGCAGGGTGACGGGCGCGTCGCGCGCGATCGGCTCCGCGCCCGCGCCGCCGACGTGCACATCGGTGCCCGCCGGGAGGTGCGGGACCACCTGCTCGACGAACCAGCGCAGACCCTCGCCGTTCGCGGCCCAGGTCCAGCTGCCGAGGGTCGCGACGTCGAAGGAGGGCTCGCCGGGCGGGGCGGGCACGGCAGTCGGCGGGACGTCGAACACACGCGTCGCGCGCGCGCCCAGCCGCTCCATCGCGGCGGCGTCGGAAGGTGTGAGCGCCCAGACCTGCGCGGCGTGCTGCGCGAGCCACGCCTCGACCGGGCGGATGCGCTTGGACTCACGCCGGTACAGCAGTGCGGCGCGGCCGCCCTTCGCCGCGAGCGCTGCGTACAGCGCGGACTCGTCGTTGTGAGCGAGAAAGACGAAATCGCTGCGCGGCGCCGCCCAGGCGCTGCGGGCGTGGTCGACGACCACGAGATCGGCCGGGCGCCGCGCTGCTCGCGCGTAGCCGCGCGACATGAACTTCGTCACCGAGTACGGCCGTCGCGTGACCAGCGCGCGGGCCATCCACACCGCCGCGGTCGAGCCCGCCTCAGCCGTCTCGATCGCCCGCTCTGAGACCGCAACGTCGTCGGCGTGCGTTGCACCCTCGCGGCCGCGGCGGCGATAGCCCACGACCGTCACCTCGTGGCCGAGCGCCCGCAACGCCTCGATGAAGCTGGCCGACACGACCTCGCTTCCGGTGAGCCGCTCGTCCGGCAGCATCGTGGTTAGGAACAGGATGCGCACGGCTCTAGCGGGCGGCGACCATACCATCCGTTGCTGTGCCCCGCGCGCCGTCGGTCCTGCTCGTCTGCTCGCCCGGCGGCCACCTGCTGCAGATGCTCTCGCTCGAGCCCGCTTGGCGGGAGTGCGCGACGACATGGGTCACGCTGCCCGCCGCGGATGCCGAGCACCTGCTCGCCGATCGCGATGTCGTGATCGCGCACGGCCCGACCAACCGCAGCCTGCGCAACCTGCTGCGCAACTTCCGCCTGGCGTGGCGGGTGGTACGCGAGGGCCGGCCCGACGCGATCCTCTCGACGGGCGCGGCGCTGGCGGTCCCGTTCTCGATCGTCGGCCGTCTGCACCACTGTCGCGTCGTGTACGTCGAGAGCCTGACGCGGACAGACGGGCTGTCGCTCAGTGGTCGCATCGTCTATCCCCTCGCTCACGACTTCTTCGTCCAGTGGCCGGCGGCTGCCCCGGGCCTGAAGCGGGCGCGTCACGTGGGCGGCCTGCTGTGATCTTCGCGACCGTCGGCACGCACCATCAGCAATTCGACCGGCTCGTCCAGGCGCCGGCGCTCGACCGCGCCGACGTCGTGATCCAGCACGGGCACTCCGCGCCGCCGCAGGGACGTGCGCGGATGATTGCGTTCATGCCCTTCGCCGAGGTCGAGGAGCACATGCGCGCCGCGGAGGCCGTCGTCACGCATGCCGGCGTCGGCAGCATCCTGCTCGCTCGACGCTGTGGCCACATCCCCATCGTCGTGGCCCGCCGACAGCGCTTCGGCGAGCACGTCGACGACCACCAGGTCGAGCTGGCGACCGCGCTCGGCCCGCGCGGGGAGGTCGTCGTCGTCGACGACGTCGCCGCGCTCGACGCCGTGCTCGCCGACCCCCCGGCGCTCCGCCCGCCGGCGGCCGACGTCGGTGCTTCACTGCGCGCGGCCGTGCGCGCCGCACTGTGGTCGAAGCCGGTCACGTTTGGCGACGACGGGCAGAGCCTGCGATCCTAGAAGGCAGTGAAACTGTTCAGCCGCAGCTCAAAGCCCGCCCCCCCGGTACAGCGTAAAGCGCCTCAAGCCGATAAGGGCACGGTGAAGCAAGGCGCCGAGATCAAGCCGCCGGAGCCCGCGGCCGCGCCCGCGCTCGCGCCACAGGCCGCGCCCGCGCCGGAATCCGACCCCGTGGCGCCGGATCCGGCACCCGCGGCGCGAGCCGACGTCTTCCGCGGACCGCTCGAGAGCGCGCTGCGGCACCCGATCCTCACTCTGCTGCCGCTGATCGCCGCGATCGGAGCGGCGGCGGCGCTCGGGCTCGAGCGCGCGCCCGTGTACAGCGCCGATGCGCGCATCAACGTCGGGCGCGTCGACGTCCCGGCGTACACTCTCCAGGGGGTCACGATCGGCAACTCGACGCTCGCGGCGAGCTACGCACGCGCGATCATCGCTCCCGAGGTGGTCACCGCAGCCGCGCGCAAGGCGCGGGTCCCGGTACAGGCCGCGGCGCAGGGATTGAGCGCGTCGCAGGTCCCGAGGAGCACCTTGATCGGTGTGGAGGCCGACGCTCCCACCGAGGCGCAGGCCGTGGCCTTGGCCAACGCCGGCGCCGACGAGCTGATCGCCTACGTGACGAAGCTCAACCTACGCCAGGAGCGCAGCGCGAACCTGAGCCGGTACCGCGCCGCGTCACGACGCGTGCAGCGGGCGGCCCTGCGCGTGCAGGCGCTCACCGCCCGCGGGGCAGCCACACGCCGGGGGTTGCGTACGAAGCTCGAGAAGGCGCGGACGGAGCTGGCGACACGGCAGATCGCGGCCGCGGCGATCGCGGGCGAGATCAATCGCGGTGCTCAGGCTCCAAACTCGAAGAACCTGCTCCAGCTGATCGTCCCAGCCGCAGAAGCATCGTCCGATCGAGATGACGTGCTCCAGCAGCTCCTCATCATCGCCGCGGTCTCGGGCCTCGTGATCGGTTTGGCGCTCGCGCTGCTGCGTACCAACTGGGGCTACCTGCGCCGCGCGCGCTCCTGACCGCCCGGTGCGCGCGCCCGCAGCCCGCCTGCCGCTCTGGGTGCTGCCTCCCGCGGCCGCGTCGGTCGCCGGCCTGGTCATCGTGTTCGCGCTGTACGAGGGAACGGACACGATCAGCGTCTACGAGCGCGGCATCGCCGCGACGGCCGGGATCGCGGGCATCGCGCTCGGTCTGGCAGCCAGGCCCGCCTGGCCGCTGAGCATCGGTCTCGGTCTGACGGTGTTCTCGGGGCATTGGGGCGACCTCGGCTCGCCGCTGCCGCTCGATCGGCTCATGCTGCTGACCGGTATCGCCTCGACGCTCATACGCGAGCGCGCTCGGTCTGCCGACGCGCTGCGGCTGCGCCCGATCGACCTGATGCTCGGGGTCGTCGCGCTGTACGCGATCACGTCGACGGTCGTCGTCGACTCACTCCAGATCAAGCAGGCCCGCTTCGCACTGCTCGACGGCTACGCACTGCTCGGCTTCACCTTGTTCTTCGTCGCGCCGAAGGCCTTTCGCGAAGAGCGTGACCGGCAGGTCCTGCTCGGCGTGCTCGTGGCCGTCGGCGGCTACCTCGGTCTGACCGCGCTGTTCGAAACGACCGGGCCCGACGCCCTCGTGTTCCCGGAGTACATCAAGGATCCTCTGATCGGCACTCACGCCGATCGTGCGCGCGGACCCTTCGCGGAGGCCGGAGCCAACGGCGTGTCGCTTTTCAGCTGCGCAGTGGCGGCCACGCTCGCGCTGTTCATGTGGCGCAATCCCCGGGCGCGCCGGATCGCCGGAGTCGTGGTCGTGCTGTGCTGCCTCGGCATCCTGTTCAGCCTTACACGCATTGCCTGGATCGCTTCCGCCGCCGGGGCGATCGCGGGTCTGTTGGCGGCGCGGGAGACACGCCCGTTCGTGGTCCCGGTCCTGATCGGCGCGGCGCTCGCCATCGGCGGCGCGCTCGCCGTGGTGCCCGGGCTCGCCGACAAGGCGACCGATCGCACGAACGACGAGAAGCCGATCTGGGATCGCAAGAACTCCAACCTCGCCGCCCTGCGGATGATCGAGGACCGCCCGCTGCTGGGGTTCGGCTGGGGGACGTTCAGTTACGTGGGAGCGCCGTACTACCGCCAGTCGCAGGACTATCCACTGAGCTTCGTCGACAACCTGCACAACGTCTACCTCGCCAACGCCGTGACACTCGGGCTGGTCGGGTTCTCACTGTGGATGTTCGGACTCGTGGCCGCCCTGGGTGGCGCGGTCACGCGTCGCGGGCCACCCGATCTGCGCATCTGGAAGCTGAGCCTGGTCGCGATCGTCGTCTCGGTTGCGGTCAACATGACGTCGACGCCGTTCGGGTTCGCGCTGCCGATTCTGCTGATGTGGACATGGGCGGGCATCGCCCGCGGGGACTCAGAAGGCCGCAGCGATGACGCGCTCGGACGCGCGCCCGTCGTCGAGCGCGCAGAAGCGCCGCGCGAACCGCTCATAGGTGTCGGCGTAGCGCGCTGAGACACCCTCGAGGTCGGAGAGCGCCGCGGCCACCTCCTCGCTCGTGCGCAGCACCGGCCCGGGCGCCTCGGCCTCGAGGTCCAGGTAGAGGCCGCGCAGCTCATCGCGGTAGTACTCGAGGTCGTACGCGAAGATCAGGATCGGCTTGCCAGTCACGGCGAAGTCGAACAGCACGGAGGAGTAGTCGGTGATCAGCACGTCGGCCGCGAGGTAGAGCTCGCGGATGTCGGAGTGGCCGCTGACGTCGAGCACGCGATCGCCGTGGCCGGACGGCAGAGGTATCCGCGCGATGTGGTGCGACCGCAGCAGCAGCGTCGTATCCGGCGCCAGCAGCGCACTTAGGTCGAGCTCGAGCTCGAACGAGCGCCGGTCGCGCCAGGTGGGTGCGTACAGCACCGCACGCCCGTCGATCCCCAGCTCCCTGCGCACGCGCGTGCGCTCGGCACCGGCGGAGGGGGAGCTCAGCACATCGTTGCGGGGGTAGCCGCTCTCGATGATCGGGCCCTCATACCGGAACGCCTGCCGGAACACCCGCGTGCTGAAGGGGTTCGGGGACACGAGCGCATCCCACTTCGCGATATCCCGCGCCAGCCGGTCGAGATAGCGCGCGCTCTCGGCGAAGCTCGGGTTGGGGACGTCGAATGCGAGCCGTTTGAGCGGGGTCCCGTGCCATGCCTGTAGGTACGTCGTCCCGGGTCGCTTCCTGAAGTAGCCGGGCATCTCGAGGTTCGTGACCACGTGCGTCGCTGCGCCCAGCGCGCGGAGGTGCACGCGGGTCCCCGGGCGGACGGTTGCCGCCCAGCGCGGCACGAGTCCGGCGTTGCGGGGCGCGATCACCCATGCCTGCGCAAGCTCGGGGCGAAGCCGGTGCAGTGCCTCGGAGATGGCGCGCGGGTTGTCCGAGTAGGCGCCGCGAAAGCTGTCGAACACGACGAGCGGACCGCGACGCGCAGCGAGCAGCTGTGCGATGTCGCGCACGCCGGGGACGTCTGCGAGACGCACCGGCGTCAGCGTCCCGCCACGGCGCGGTACACCTCGCCCGGCAGCTCGGCCCGCCGCCACACGCCCGAGCGTGCCATGCGCGCGAGATCGTGCAGCGGCGGGCGCGCGCGCGCCGCCATCACCGCCACGCTGGTACACGCGAGCACGCCGGGGCTGCGGGCAAAGAGCCGCGCCGTCCATTCGGAGCCCGCGTACGTGCCGAAGCGCCCGATATCCGGGCCGGGGAGCTCGGCAACCAGGGCGCAGTCCACGAGCAGGCTGACGACGGGGACATGCCGAAGCGGCACGGACCGGCGGGCGGCGGCGGCGACCAGTCCGGCCTTGTCGTCGAGCAGCCGCCCGAGCAGGGTTTGCACGGGTTGGCCACGCTCGTCGACGACCAGGCTGGCGGCCGGCGCCGGTCCGTGCGGCCGCAGCGCGGCGAGCGTGGCCTCGCTGACGCCGGCTCCGGACGCGACCAGCCATGCCAGACCGGGCGCCGCTCGGGCCGCGAGGTCCCGCGCGGCGGCGATGTCCGGGGCGCGGACGGCGTCGGGCGAATGCGGGTCGCCGTCGCCGCCGAAGACGATCGTGGTTACCCGCACCCAAGCAGGCCGCAGTTACCGCCGCCCTCGCGTCGCAGATCCATGCGGAGGACCTGCAGGTGAGCCCACGGGAACGAACGCAGGATCTCGTACGCCGGTCGGCCGCCGAAGAGCAGCGGATACGGGTCGGCTCCCGTGGGAGTGGGGTCCTGCCCGTAGAAGGCCACGGCGCCGCTCACGTCACGAACGTAGATCCCGTAGTCCTGGGCTGCACGGGCGATCGCCCGTACGGCGGGCGGCATGTTGAGCTGGTCGAGGTCGAGGGCCGGGTTGAGCCGGAGGCGGGCGCCCTCCGGAATCGCTGTGTGCGACTTGGTGCGCCCGTCCGTGCGCTGAGCAGGCGGCGTGTAGACGCCGGCGCGCACGTGTGGGATGCCCATCGCCAGCGCATGGGGGATCACGCCGCGTTGGAGCTCGCGGATGGTGATCAAGCCGCCCAGCAACGGGAGGCTCGAGGCGGTCGCGCCCCAGCCCGCACGCGCGCCGGCGAAATGGCCGGGGCCCTGCGACACATCATCCAGCCGGCCGCCATAGACGGCGTGCCAGCCATCGGGCGCGAGCCGCGCGCGCCAGAACTCCCACAGCCTGTCGCGCGACGGCTGCCAGACGACGAGTTGCCTGTCGGTGCCGGCCGCGGGCCGCGCGGCGGCGGGCATCGGCACGCGTGCGAAGGCCTTCACGAGCGCCTCCTTGCCGGCCGGAGGCTGGTCGAGCTTGACCGAGACCATCTCGGCGTTCTTCGGGACCGTGTACACGGGGACGCTCCAGCGGTCCGTGTTGATGTTGGGCGGCAGCCGCCCGGCCCGGTAGGCGTCGCTGATCTCCTGGACGAATTTCGCCATCATCGCGCCCGAACCGGGATCAAGGGGCGCGTCGGAAGCGAGGCGCCGGTTCCACACCGCCTGCGGCCCGAAGAAGCGGCCGCACCGCGGTGGCTGGTTCTCGACGGGCCGTGTGATGCGCCGCCGCTCGCGACGCGAGCCGCGACTGACGACGGCGGTCACCACCACGCGCCGGGCGGCGCACGACTTGATCGCCTTGCGCGCTCGCGCCGACAACGGGAAGTCGGTCTCGAGCGGGCCGCTGACGCGGACCCGTGCCCCCCCGAGGCGGATACGCCTCCCGCCGCGCGCCACGAGCCGAGCGCGCAGGCGCGCGCGGGCCGTCCCGGCACGCAGGCTGACCGTCAGCATCCCGCGCTGGAGGAGCTCGACCTGGGTCACCGGCCCGGCGGCGAGCCGCGTCCCGGGCGCGGTGGCGGCCGGCTGTGCCGATGTCACGGCGATCACCACGAGCGATATGAGGCCGGCGCGCAGCACCGCCAGAAAGACTAGAGGGGCTCCTGGCCGAGGCCGTCGCGGACTCCGCGCCACACCGTGCGAAGGGCCAGCCGGCGATCCGGGCTGTTGCGAAGGTACAGGCGGACCGAGCGCAGATAGGCCCGGGCGTAGTTGAGACGGTCCAGCCCGGCGAAGCTGTCGCCGCGCAGCAGCCAGAGATGGTTGCGTGCCTTGTAATAGAAGCGCTCGCGCGAGTCGGTGACGGTGTCGTAGGGCTCAGGGGTCCAATGGACGGCCAGGCTCTCCGGTGCGAGATAGCCGTAGCCGTCCCGCAGGATCCGCCCCGTGTAGGCGATGTCGTCGAGCCAGATGAAGTAGTGGCCGGGCGGATACCCGAACGTCTCGACCGCGCGGCGATGCACCATCGTCGACACGAAGGTCGTGGCGCGGATCAGCGCGAGACCGGCCGCCGCTCCCTCGGCGTAGTCGCCGCGCCGGCGCAACCGCGGCCACGGAAGGTTCATCGGATGCAGTCGACCGTCCTTCCAGCGCACCACGCTCGTCATCACGTCCGGCGGCCGTGGTGCGCGGGCGGCGCCGTCGAGCAGGGCGGCGAGGCATCCTGGATCGGCCAGCGTGTCGTCGTCGAGCAGCCAGAGCCAGTCGTAGCCGGATCGATGCGCGTGCTCGACGCCGGCGCGAAACCCGCCGCTGCCGCCCACGTTGTCGGCCAAGCGCAGCACCTCGACGGCGGGATGCGAGGCCAGGACCGATTGCGTCTCCTCGCCACTCGCATTGTCGACGACGAGCACGTGCTCAGGACTCCTCGCCTGCGCGGCGATGTGCTCCAAGCAGCGCTGGAGCAGCTCCGGACGGTCATGCGTGACGATCACAGCGCACACAGAGCTGCCCCGCGAGTCCACCCGGGCAGCGTACCTGGGCGGTTCTCCTCACTCGCGTCGGTAGGATCGCCCCGCGTGCCGAGCCGCATCATCGGGATTGCCCCCGGAGACCCTCTGGCCGTCACCACCTTCTCCGGGATCAGCAGGGGGCTCTTCACGGCGCTCGAGCGTCGCGGCGTGCTGGCCGCTGCCGTCGACGGGCGTCCCTCCTGGGTGCGACGGCTCGAGCTCGTGCTGAGCGCGGACGTCAGTCGGGCCCGCTGGCGCCAGCGCTTCGATGCCGGCGGCTCCGTGTTGGCGCCGACCCTCCGGGCCGTCACCAGCCGGGTCGCCTCGCAGCGCGCCAGAGAAGCGGCGGCCCGGACCGGCGCCGACGCCACGCTGCAACTCACCGGCCGCTACGGCGTGCGTGTCCCCGGACTGTTGAGCGCCTCCTTTCACGACGGGAACCTGGCGGCCGTGCTGCAGCGCCCGGACCTGCTGATCGACGCCGATTCCGCGGCGGTGCGCCGCGCCCTGCGCTGGGAGCGCGAGCTCTACGACTCGGTGGACCGGATCTTCACGATGAGTGAATGGCTGCGGGGCACGTTCATCGATACGTTTGGCCAGCCGGCGGAGAAGGTCGTCGTCGCCGGTGGAGGCACCGACCTCGAACTCCCCGCCGATGTCGACCATCCGTGGGAGCGCCCGTGCCTGTTGTTCGTCGGGCGCGAGTGGGAGCGCAAGGGCGGCCCGGAGCTGCTGGCCGCGTGGCCCGCCGTCCGCGCCGCGCTGCCCGAGGCCAGGCTCGTCATCGTCGGGCCACCCAAACCGCCGAAACGACTACCACCGGGGGTGGAGTTCCGTGGTCGCATCGACCGATCCACTCCGTCAGGCGGGACCGCGTTCGGTGCGGTCTACCGCGAGGCGACCGCGTTCGTGCTGCCCTCCCGCTTCGAACCGTTCGGCGTCGTGCTGCTCGAGGCGATGGCCTACGGGCTGCCCTGTGTGGTGCCCAATCGCTGTGCGATGCCGGAGATCGTCGCCGACGGCACGACGGGCAAGGTGGTCGAGGGCGAGCACCCCGAGGACCTCTCCGCTGCGCTCGTCGCAGTCCTGGATGCCGAGCGCGGCCGGCAGATGGGGGCCGCCGGGCGCGCGCGCCTGGAGGAGCGCTTCACCTGGGACGCGGTCGCAGACCGCGTCCTGACGGCCCTCTGACCATTATCCTTGGTTGCGCAAGGATGCCTGGTGCCGCCGACAGCTACGACGTGCTCGTGGTCGGGGCCGGTTATGCCGGCTCGATCATGGCCGAACGCCTCGCCTCGCAGGCCGGGCTGCGCGTGCTCGTCGTCGATCGCCGCGCGCACATCGCCGGCAACGCGTTCGATGAGCGTGACGAGCACGGCACGCTCATCCACCGCTACGGCCCGCACATCTTCCACACCAACTCCGACAAGGTGTGGCAGTACCTGTCGGCGTTCACCGAGTGGCGGCCGTACGAGCACCGCGTCGTTGCGAGCATCGGCGACCAGTTGCTGCCGATCCCGATCAACCGCACGACTCTGAACGAGCTCTACGGGCTCGAGCTGCGCACGGACGAGGAGACCGAGGCGTATCTGGACGCTCGCCGCGAGCCGCGCGAGCGGATGGACACGTCCGAGGACTCGTGTGTCGCGCGCTTCGGGTGGGACCTGTACGAGAAGTTCTTCAAGGGCTACACGACCAAGCAGTGGGGGATGGATCCGAGCCAGCTCGGCGCGCAGGTGTGCGCGCGCATCCCGGTCCGCTTCAACGAGGACGATCGCTACTTCACCGACACGTTCCAGAACATGCCTCGCGACGGCTACACGGCCATGTTCCGGCGCATCCTCGACCACCCGCTGATCGAGGTGCGCACCGAGACCGAGTACCGCGACGTGTGTGACGAGATCGCGTACAGGCACCTCGTGTGGACCGGCCCGATCGACGAGTTCTTCGGCCACCGGCTCGGCAAGCTGCCGTACCGCTCTCTCGAGTTCGTGACCACCGCCGCACTGACCGCCGACGGCGGCCTGATCCAGCCCACGGCGAGCATCAACTTCCCGGGCGCCGAGATCCCGTACACGCGGATCACCGAGTACCGGCACATGACGGGCCAGTCGCCGCATCGCTGGACGGCGCTGCAGACCGAGTTCCCGCGCGCCGAGGGCGACCCCTACTACCCCATCCCGCGACCGCAGAACCGCGAACTCTACGAGCGTTACGAGCAGCTGGCGGCGGCCGAGGAGGCCGTGACTTTCGTCGGGCGCCTCGCGCGCTACCAGTACCTCAACATGGACCAGGTCGTCGGGCAGGCGCTTGCGACCTTCGAGCGGCTCATGGCCTCAGGGCGCCTCCAGCCCCCCGCGCCGGCGGCGACGTCTGCCGGCGTCTAGGTGGCGCTCATGATCCGGGCGCAGCTCCGCCGGCTTCCGCAGCTTCGGCTGGCGGCGCGCGAACTGCGCTATTGGCGCAGGCGGGCCGCCGAGCGGATCGGCAGCGAGCGTTTCTCCCGCCCGGCTGCAGACGACCTCGATCGGCGCCTCGAGCCGTATCTGCCGTCCGGCCCAGGGGTCTTCGTCGAGGCCGGCGCCCACGACGGCTACACGCAGTCCAACACCTACTGGCTCGAGCGCTTCCGGGGCTGGTCCGGCGTGCTGATCGAGCCGCTGCCCGAGCTGGCGCGCTGGGCGCGTCGCAACCGGCCGGCCTCAACCGTCGTCGAGTGTGCCCTCGTCGCGCCCGAGGGGGCCGGAAGCCCGGTTTCGGTGCGCTACGGCAACACGATGTCGGTCGTCGTCGGGGCGCGCGGGTCAGAGGCGGAGGACACCGCATGGATCAGCCAGGGACTGGCGCGCGCGGACCTGGCGTCCTATGAGGTGACGGTGCCGGGCCGCACGCTCAGCGAGGTGCTCGACGACCTTGCCATCACCCATGTGGACCTGCTCTCCCTCGATCTCGAGGGTTACGAGCTGGCGGCGCTGAAAGGCCTCGACCTCGACCGTCACACGCCGGGTCTGCTGCTGGTCGAGATCACCCAGGGCGAATCCCAGCGCGAGGCGATCGACGCCCGGCTGGCCGGCCACTACGAGTACGTGGCTCAGCTCTCGGTGCGCGACCACCTCTTCCGGGCGCGCTGAGGGCGCGCGGCCTACCTGATCGCGATCAGCGACTTCGTCCAACCGTAGAAACGCTCGCGGAGAAGCTCGGACTCCGGGAAGTAGCTGTGGAACACGCTGGGCGAGAGAAGCTCGATCCCCATCGCGGCGTTCATGCGCTGTGGCCACGCGAGCGCCCGGAACCGTCGCCGCGTGTATGGCCAGTGCGATAGCGCGGCGGCCTGCAGGCGCGGCGGCGCGAACTGGAGGCCGGGAATCAGGAAGTGCGGCTCGATCGGGAAGTGTCGATTCGGTGTCTGGATCCAGTGGTGGGCGCCGAGCTGATGCACCCAGTGCGCGAAGCGCACACGCCGGAAGTGCCCGCCGACGTGCTCGATCACCGAGTTGCTGAACACGAGGTCGAAGTGCTGCTCGAGGATCGCCGGCGGCGGGTTGCATGCATCGCCGGGCTCAGAGGCCATCCACCCTCCTGCGCCGGCGGCCTGGATTCGCTGCGCGGCGATGCTGCTCGGGCGCGGGAGGTTCAGCAGCGTGACGTGTCGCGGATGCGCCCCCACGCTGAGCCAGGTGTGGGCTTCACCGCCGAGATCGAGCACTGACATCTCGGCGAGCTGCGGGAAGCGCTTCAGAAACGTCGCGAACCGGCGCTCCCGCGCCGCAGCCGCCAGCGAGGCGGCGTCGGGATCCGTGAGTGCGGATCTCAGGTCGGGCACGCGCGCAACCTACCGGCAAGGCGCCGCCTCGGCGAGCCCCGGTGTATGACCCAGGCACGTTGTTCGGGCGGGTGCGCGTTCAGCGCTTGCCTGGCGATCACCGTGGCCGTGTCCGACGGCGCCGGTAAGGCGAGGGGTGCGGGCGCTCCGGCGGTCGACCGTGGCGCCTATTACATCCAGTGGGTGTAAGACAGACCAAGCTCGGTCCGACCGGCGCCGTTACCGCGCTGTCGGTCGCGGTCTGACGACTGCAGAGCTGGCGAGCTGCGCGCGCCGCGGCCGACGCAGGGCTCCGAACAACGTGCCAAGGAACTACAGCTAGGCCGCGTCGGGCACGGCGCGGACCGTCGGGTCGCGCTCCGTGCCGCGGATGACCTCGTCCTCTGACTTCTCCGGGGAGACGAGGCGACCCTGCTTCATCGAGAAGTAGACGGCCTGCGGGTGGTGGGAGACGATCGCCACCGTCGACTGCTCGGGCTCGACCGCGTGGCCGCCCGACAGCGACAGGCCGATCGACTCCGCGCCGAGGACGCGGAAGAGCTTCTCGTGCTCGGACTGCTCCGGGCAGGCCGGGTAGCCCCACGACCAGCGCCGGCCCTGCGTCTCCGGGATGCCGAGATCCGTGCGGATGCGCCAGTGCAGCCACTCGGCCATGCCCTCGGCGGTCTGCACGCCGATGCCGTGGGTGAACAGCTGCTCGGCGAACTCGCCCTCCTTCTCGAGCTCGGCCATCAGCTCGGTCACGCGGGGGCCCGCGGTGACCGCCTGGAACGCCACGAGGTCCCCGTCGGGGTGGTAGAAGTCGGCGATGCACAGCCGCTCGCCCTGAGGCTGGCGGGGGAAGACGAAGGTCTCCAGCACACCGCCGTCGGAGTCGAGCACCTCGACGGTGTTGCCGACCCCGCGGCAGCGGAAGTAGCCCAGCAGCGCCCGCGGCTGGAGGTAGTCCTGCTCGCGCCACATGCGCTCGAGCCGGGGCAGGAAATCGCCCTCGACGAGCTCCTTCCACGCCTCGCCCTTGACGCCGCGCCCGCCCCAGTGCAGCTTGAACAGCACGTGGGTGTCGAGGTGGCGGTACACCTCGTCCATGTCGACCTCGAGCTCGCGCACGCCCCAGAACGGCGGCTCCGGCACCGGGTTGTCGGTGCGCACGGCCGAGCGCACCGTGTCGTCGTCGGTGCGCAGCGGCTCGGGCTCCGGGCCCTTCTCGCGCAGCACCCGCGCCTCCTCGCGGATCTGCTCGACCAGCTGCGCGCGGTCGTCCTTCTCCACGAGCCGGTCCATCACGGCCAGGCCCTCGAAGGCGTCCTTGCAGTAGAAGACGCCGGGCGCGTAGATCTCCTCGGATTCGGGTCCCTTCGGGAAGAGGATGCGCCGCCCGAAGTTGCGGTTGATCGCGGCGCCGCCGACGAGAACGGGGATCTCCATCCCCTGCGCGTGCAGCTCCTGCACCGCCAGCGGCATCTGCTTGGACGTCGACACGAGCAGCGCCGACAGGCCGATGGCGGTCGCCTCGTGCTCCTTGGCGGCGTCGAGGATCGTCCCGATCGGGACCTGCTTGCCGAGGTCCACGACCGAGTAGCCGTTGTTGGTCAGGATCGTGTTGACCAGCGACTTGCCGATGTCGTGGACGTCGCCGAACACGGTCGCGAGCACGACCGTGCCCTTCGTGTAGCCCTCGATGCGGTCGAGGTAGCGCTCGAGCCGGGCGACGGCGCGCTTCATGACCTCGGCGCTCTGGAGCACGAACGGCAGGATCAGCTCGCCGGCGCCGAACTTGTCGCCGACCTCCTTCATCGCCGGCAGCAGCACGTCGTTGAGGGTCGGGACCGCGCCGATCTTCTCCACCGCCGCGTCGATCTGCGCCTCTACGCCCTCCTTCTTGCGCCGCAGGATGTGCCAGTGCAGCGCGTCCTCGGGCTCCATCTGAGCGGTCGGATCGGCCGCCTCGGCCTCCTCGGCCGGTCCCTTGGACTCGAAATGCGCGATGAAGCGCTCGAGCGCGTCCTCGCGGCGGTTGAAGACGAGGTCGTCGGCGAGTTCGCGCTCGGAGTCGTCGATCTCGGGATACGGCGTGATGTGGTTCGGGTTGACCATCGCGAGGTCGAGCCCGGCCTCGACGCAGTGGTGCAGGAAGACCGAGTTCAGGACGCTGCGGGCGGGCAGGCCGATGCCGAACGAGACGTTCGAGACGCCCAGGGAGGTCAGCACGCCGGGCAGCTCGGACTTGATCAGCCGGATGCCCTCGATCGTCTCGATCGCCGACGGCTTCCACTCGTCGTCGCCGGTGGTCAGCGTGAAGGTGAGCGCGTCGAAGATCAGCAGCTGCGGGTCGAGCCCGTGCTCGCCGCAGCAGATGTCGTGGATGCGCCGGGCGACCTCGAGCTTGCGCTCGCGCGTCTTGGCCATCCCGACCTCGTCGATGGTCAGCGCGATCACCGCCGCTCCGTGCTCGATCGCCAGCGGCACGACGCCGTCCAGCTTGTCGCGACCCGCCTCGAGGTTGACGGAGTTGACGATCGCGCGGCCCGGGATCTGGTCGAGCGCGGTCGCGATCACGTCGGGCTCGGTCGAGTCGATCTGGATCGGCGCGGGCTGGGTGAGCGAGACCTTCTTGGCGGTCAGGCGCATCTGCTCGTCCTCGTCTTGGCGCTCGGTCAGCGCGACGCAGAGGTCGAGCACGTGCGCGCCGCCCTCGACCTGGTCCTCGGCGACGTGCGCGAGCCCGTCGTAGTCGTCGGCCAGCAGCATCTCCTTGGCCTTGCGCGAGCCCTGGGAGTTGACGCGCTCGCCGACCAGCGTCGGGCGCGGCTCCTGCACCAGCGCGGTGGCGGCGATCATCGAGGAAACGCGCGGCGGGCGCGGGTCGGGGCGCTCGGAGGAGGGGAGGCCGTCCACCGCGGCGGCGATCGCGCGGATGTGGTCCGGCGTGGTGCCGCAGCAGCCGCCGACGATGTTGACGCCGTAGCGCTCGACGAACTCGCCCAGGCTCGCGGCCAGCGGCGCGGGCTCCTCGGGGAAGATCGTCTCGCCGTTGGGTCCCTGGACGGGCAGCCCGGCGTTGGGGATGCAGTGGATCGGCTTCGAGCTCCACTCCCCGAGGAAGCGGATCGCGTCGCGCATGTCCTCCGGGCCCGTCGAGCAGTTGAGCCCGATGACGTCGACGTCGAGCGCCTCCAGCGTCGTCAGCGCCGAGTCGATGTCCGTGCCGAGCAGCATCTTGCCGCCGTTGGGCAGCAGCGACACCGACGTCTGGATCGGCACCGCGCGGCCCACGGTCGCGAACGCCTCGCGGACGCCGAACACGGCGGCCTTGACCTCGAGGATGTCCTGCGCGGTCTCGATGATGATCAGGTCGGCGCCGCCCTCGAGCAGCCCATGCGCCTGCTCGGCGAACACCGCGACCAGCTCGCGGAAGCGGATCGCACCCAGCGTCGGGTCGTCGGACGCGGGCAGGTGGCCGGTCGGGCCGATCGAGCCAGCGACGAAGAGCTCCTCGCCGACCGCTGCGCGCGCGATCTCGGCCGCGCGCCGGTTGATCTCGAGCGTGTGGTCGGCCAGGCCCCACTCCTCGAGCTTGATCCGCGACCCCTGGAAGGTGTCGGTCTCGACCACCTCCGCGCCGGCCTCGACCATCGACCGGTGCACGCCCTCGATGACGTCGGGCCGGTTGAGCACCAGCGCCTCGTGGCAGCGCCCGGGCAGCCGGTAGTCGTCTTGAAGCGACAGGTCGAACTGCTCGAGCGTCGCGCCCATGCCGCCGTCGAAGACGACGACGTGGTCGCGCACCGCGGCGAGGAAATCACGCATCCATCAGCAGGATAGCCAACCTTGACACAACTTTGTCAAGGTTGGCTCGAACCTGATGCTACGGCAGCGGATCGCCTGCGCCCGGGTGCGACTGGAGCGTTTCCTCGCCGCTCTCGCCGGTCCGGACGCGATAGGTCTCGAGCACATCGAGCACGAACACCTTGCCGTCGCCGATGTTGCCCGTGCGCGCGTGGCGCAGGATCGTGTCCACGACGGTCTCGACGTCGCGGTCGGCGACCACGCACTCGATCTTGAGCTTCGGCCGCAGGTAGTTGGTCAGCTCGGCGCCCCGGTAGCGCTCGGTGATGCCCTTCTGGCGCCCGGAGCCCTTGACCTCGACGATCGACATGCTCGGGAACCCCAGGTTGAGCAGCTCCTGGCGGATCGGCTCGAAGGCCTCATGCCGGACGTAGGCCTCGATCTTCTTCATGGATGGAGATTACGCCAGCGCTCGAGCAGATCCTCGTCGCCGACGGTGCGCACGACGCGCGCGGGAGCCCCCATCATCACGGCCCGGGGCGGCACGTCTTTGGTGACGACCGCGCCGGCGGCGACGAACGCCTCCTCGCCGACCTCGACGCCGGGGCACAGCACGACGCTGCCGCCGATCCGGCACGCGCGCCGCAGCGTGGCGCCCCGCAGCGCGTAGTCCGGGCCGTGGCGCCCCATCGTGTCGTCGTTGGTGGTGGACGCGCCCGGTCCGACGAAGACGTCGTCCTCGATGACGCAGAAGCGCGTGATGTAGCACCCGGTCTGCACGCTCACGCGCGCCCCGATCTCGACGTCGCTCTCGATCGCCGAGCCGCGGCCTACCGCGCTCGCCGGACCGATGCTCACGCGCTCGCGTACGAACGCCTGGTCGCCGATCCGCACGCCGTCGTCGAGCTGCGTGCCCGCGAAGACGATCGCGCCCGTTCCGATCGCCGCGCCGGCGCCCACGCGCAGGGGCGGCCCGCCACCCGCCCGCGGCGGCTTGCCGAGGACGGCGGCGTCACCGATCAGGCAGTCCTCGCCGATCACCGTGCCGGGATGGATGACGACGTGCGCCCCGACTTGCACGGAGCCGGGGAGCACGACGTCGCCGCCGAGAACGAGGCCGGGGGCCCGCTCGGACGGCTGCATCACTTCACGAACAGGATCTCCGAGTACTTGGGCAGCGGCCACAGGTCGTCCGCGACGACGTCCTCGAGTTTGTCGGCCGCCTCGCGCACCGCCTCCATCGCCGGCGCCACGCGGTCGCGGACGTAGACCGCCTCGTCGAGCGCCGACTCGTTCGGGTGCTCGTTGTTGGCCGCCTCGAGCGTGTCGATGGCGGCCACGAGCTCGGAGATGAGCTCGATCAGCGACCCGGCGAGGGACTCGACGCCCGCGGCCTTGACCTCGTTGAGGTAGCGGATCGCCGCCGGCAGGATCATCGTGCGCGCCATGTGCTCGCACGTCTCGCCCTCGATGTTGAGCTTCGTGGCGTACTGCTCGGCCATGACCTCGACCCGCGACTCGATCTCGCGCTGGTTCAGGACGCCGTACTTCTCGAAGATCGCCGTCGCGCCGGGGTCCTCGAGGGCCGGCAGCGCGTCCGGGGTGGTCTTGAGGTTCGGCAGCCCGCGCTGCTCGGCCTCGGCGTGCCATTCCTCGGCGTAGTTGTCGCCGCTGAAGACGATGCGCTTGTGCTCCGCCCAGGTGTCCTTGACCACGGCGAGCACCGCCTCCTCGACCGACGCGCCGCCGTCCACCTTCTCCTGCATCGCGGCGGTGAGGCTGGTGATGGCGTCGGCCGCGATCGTGTTGAGCACCGTGTTGGGGAAGCTCAGCGACTGCGAGGAGCCGCACGCGCGGAACTCGAACTTGTTGCCGGTGAAGGCGAACGGCGAGGTGCGGTTGCGGTCGCCGCCGTGCATCGGCAGCTGCGGGAGCACCGCCGGGCCGAGACCCAGCCACGCCTGCGGGGTCGCCGCGTCGCCCGAGCCCGACTCGATCGCCGTGAACAGCTTCTCGAGCTCGGCGCCGAGGAAGATCGAGATGATCGCCGGCGGCGCCTCGTTGGCGCCGAGACGGTGATCCTGGCCGATGCCCGCGATCGACGCCCGCAGCAGGGCCGCGTGGTCGTCCACGGCCGCGATCACCGCCGTGCAGAAGAACATGAAGATCAGGTTCTCGTGCGGCGTGTCGCCGGGATCGAGCAGGTTGATGCCCGTGTCCGACCCCATCGACCAGTTGTTGTGCTTGCCCGAGCCGTTGACGCCGGCGAACGGCTTCTCGTGCAGCAGGCAGACGAGGCCGTAGCGCCGCGCCACGTTCTGCAGGGTCTGCATCGTCAGCATCTGGTGGTCGACGCCCACGTTGGAGTTCTCGAACATCGGTGCGACCTCGTACTGGGCCGGCGCCACCTCGTTGTGGCGCGTCTTGATCGGCACGCCGAGCTTGGCCAGCTCCTGCTCGCACTCGAGCATGAAGGCGAGCACGCGCTCCGGGATGGAGCCGAAGTAGTGGTCGTCGAGCTCGTGGCCCTTCGGCGGCTTGGCGCCGAACAGCGTGCGGCCCGTCGTCACCAGATCCGGGCGCTCGAAGTAGTACTGCTCGTCGATCAGGAAGTACTCCTGCTCGGGCCCGACCGTGGTGAAGACCTTCTTGACGTCTGTCTCGCCGAGCAGCGCGAGCGCCTTGACGGCGGCGTTGGAGAGCGCCTCCATCGACCGCAGCAGCGGGATCTTCGTGTCCAGCGCCTCCCCCGTCCACGACGCGAACGCCGTGGGGATGCACAGCAGCGTGCCGTTCGGGTTCTCGAGGATGAACGCCGGCGAGGTCGGGTCCCAGGCGGTGTAGCCGCGCGCCTCGAAGGTCGCCCGTACGCCGCCGGTCGGGAACGACGAGGCGTCGGGCTCGCCCTGGATCAGCTCCTTGCCGGAGAACTCGGCGATCGCGTTGCCGTCACCCGTGGGCGAGTAGAAGGAGTCGTGCTTCTCCGCGGTCAGCCCCGTGAGCGGCTGGAACCAGTGCGTGTAATGCGTCGCGCCCCGCTCCATCGCCCACTCCTTCATCGCCGAGGCGACGGAGTCGGCGAGCTCGGCGCCGAGCGGCTCGCCGGCCTCGAGCGTGGCCTGGAGCTGCTTGTAGACCATCTTGGGCAGGCGCTGCCGCTGGACGATGGGAGAGAAGACGTTCGAGCCGTAGATGGACGCGCCCGGAGCCGTGAGGTCCGTCGCGCCCAGCGCGGCCCCGTTCGGCTGCCACTGGGCGGCCATCACGTTGTGGGTGCGGGTTCGGGCCATAGTGATCGGAGAGGCTAACTGTGCCGCGCCCGCTGGCCGGTTGTACCTGTGGACAAAGTTCCCGCACTTTGCTTCGCCGTGCTTTGTACATCGGTCGAGGTCGGCACCGGTGGGGCGGGGTGAGGCGCCGGAACTTCCTCCGAATGGATAAACGACTTCGGCCGGCGGCCCAGCAGAGTGGCTCCCCATGAAGAGAACTCTCCCCCTGCTCGTACCCCTGCTCGTGTTGGCGCTGCCGGCGGCGGCACGCGCCGACACCCTCGACGCCGCCAACAACGGCGTCCTTCCTGACTCGGTCGCGATCAACTCCATGTGGGTCCTGGTCGCGGCGCCTGTTCGTGTTCTTCATGCAGGCCGGCTTCGCCTTCCTCGAGATCGGCTTCTCACGCGGCAAGAACGCCGGCACGATCATCGCGAAGATCCTCACCAACCTCTCGATCGCCTCGCTCGCCTACTGGGCCGTCGGCTTCGCCTTCGCCTTCGGGCCCGGCGACATCATCGGGGACTCACGGCTTCTTCCTGCGCGACTACGGCGACCCGCAGGAGGCGTTCGCGGTCATGGGCCTCTCCGACGCCACGATCGAGACGAAGTTCTTCTTCCAGTTCACGTTCTGCGCCGTCTCGCTGGCGATCGTCTGGGGCACCACGCTCGAGCGCATCAAGTTCGGCGTCTACGTCCTGTACGCGATCGTCTTCGCCGCGGTCATCTACCCGATCGGCTCGCACTGGGTCTTCGGCGGCGGCTGGCTGCAGACCAACCTCGGCATGCAGGACTTCGCCGGGTCGACCGCGGTCCACCTGATCGGCGCCACCGGCGGCCTGGCCGCGCTGCTGCACCTCGGCGCGCGTCGCGGCAAGTACGGCGCCGACGGCAAGCCGCGCGCGATCCCCGGCCACAACATGCCGCTGTTCGGCCTGGGCATCTTCATCCTGTGGCTGGGCTGGTTCGGGTTCAACCCGGGCTCGACGCTCGGCGCGCTCGACGGCCGCTTCCCCGAGGTCGTCACTGATCACGCACCTCGCTGCCGTCGGCGGGCGTGCTCGGCGCCCTGGTGGTGGCCAAGCTCAAGACGGGCGCGCTGGACATCGGCATGGCCGGCAACGGCGCGATCGCGGCGCCTCGTCGCGATCACCGCCCCGTCGGGCTACGTCGAGGCGTGGGCGGCGCCGATCATCGGCGGCATCGCCGGCCTGATCGTCCCGCTGTGCATCTACGCCATCGACAAGAAGCTCGACGACCCGGTGGGCGCGCTGTCGGCGCACGGCATCGCCGGCATCTGGGGCACGCTCTCCTGCGGCCTCTTCACGGCGCCGCGGTTTGCCGAGTACAACGCGGTTCGGCGACCCGAGGGCGGCCTGTTCTACACGGGCTCGTTCACGCAGCTCGGCGTACCAGGCGCTCGGCGTCGTCGTCGTGTTCGCGTTCGTGTTCATCGCTGTCCTACGGCGCCTTCGCGGCCATCAAGGCGGCTCATGGGCGGCTCGCTGCGCGTCACCGCCGACGAGGAGGACGCCGGCCTGGACATCTCCGAGCACGGCATGTACGGCTACCCGGAGCAGTTCATCCCGGCGCCTGAGCTCGATCGGCTACTCGTCGCCTGACGCCGTCGATCGCAGCCGAGGCCGGCCGGACCGGCCGAACCGTCACCGCCACGCCGGCCGCGGCGGGGTCCTCGTCATGAAGAAGATCGAGGCCTACATCCGCCACGAGGCGTTCGAGCCGATCCGCATGGACCTGCTCGAGCTGGGCTTCCCCTCCATCTCGGTCTCCGAGGTGAAGGGGTGCGGCCGCCAGAAGGGGATCACGGAGCGCTATCGCGGCGCCGAGCTGACCAACTACCTGCGGCCGAAGCTCAAGCTCGAGTGCGCGGTGGCGACCGGGGACGTCGACACGGTCGTGGAGTGCATCCTGCGCCACGCCCGCACAGGCGAGATCGGCGACGGCAAGGTGTTCGTCCTGCCGCTCGAGCAGTCCTACCGGGTCCGGACCGGCGAGAGCGGCGAGGAGACGCTGCAGTCGCACCCGGACGCGGCCGCGGCGGTCAACGCCTAGCGCTCGGCGAGTGCTCGACCCCGCCACCCGGCTGCGCGACCGTCCACATGGACATGGTCGCGGCCGTGGTGGCGGGGGAGGGGCTCGGCCGCGTCTGCAACCTCGCCGCGGACGCCGTCAAGGCGCCGGTGGCCGTCGTCGTCCCGCGCCTGGGCGCCTACCGTCGGCGGCGACGCCGAGGGCGTCGACCCGCGAGGCGCTGGAGCGGTCACGACGGCGTTCGCGTCCCGATCGTCTCCGGGGGCGAGACGGTCGGGCAGCGCGATCGCGCTGGGCGTCCGCCGGGCCCGGAGGCCGCCGAGCTGCTGCACGCCGTCTGCGTCGCGGTGCTCACCGAGCTGGCGATGACCGACGCGCGGCTCGAGGTCGAGGAGAACCTGCGCGGTTCGTTCCTCGAGCAGCTGCGCGCCGGGGCGCGTCAACGGCGACGACGTCGTCCGGCGCGCGGCGCGCTTCGGCTGCGACCTCTCGCGCGGCGCCGTTGCGCTGTGCGCCGAGCCGGCCGGCGAGCGCGTCCGCCACCTCGTCGCGCTCGTGGCCGACGAGGCGCCCGGCGCGCTGGCGCAGCTCGCCGACGATGGCCGCGTCTACGGGCTCCTGCCTCCGAGCGACGGCGACGACGCCGCTCACGATCGCGCGGCCGGGTGGCGGCGCGGCTGCGTCCCCACGGATCCGTCGGCCTGTCCTCCTTCCTCGCCGACCCGAGGGCGCTCGACCGTGCGCTCGAGGAGGCGGCGCTGGTGCTCGACGTCGTACGCTCGGCGGCGGCCGGTGCCGGCGACGTCGGCGACGGCACCTACCGCCTGCTGTTCCGCGTGCTCGCCTCCCACCCGGAGGAGGTGCGCTCCTTCTACGACGACACGATCGCCCCGCTCGTCCGCTACGACGAGCAGTACGGGTCCGAGCTCGTCGCCACGCTCGAGGCGTGGTTCGAGCACGACTGCTCGACGGTCGCCACCGCGGCGGCGATCTTCGTGCACCGCCACACGGTCGCCTACCGGCTCGAGCGCGTGAAGGAGCTGTCCGGCCTCGATCCGCTCCAGAGCGAGGACCGCGAGCGCCTGGGGCTGGGCCTGAAGGCCAGGCGCGTGATTTCCCCACCGGCGTCCTGTGGCTGAGGTAGGCTCGCCCGACCAGGCCCGGGTCGGCGGCTGACCGTGCACTTCCAGTGAAGCTCAAGGTCGCCGAGGTCGGGGCCGACGCAAGCCCCGTGTCCACACGACAGCGACTCAAGATCGAGGTCTCCGCATGACCATCCGGACCACATCATCTCTGGGCGGGCTGCTCGCTCTGTTGCTCGCAACGATCGCAGCTGCTGCCACCATCAACGGCACCGAGGGACCGAACACGCTGTTCGGCACCATCGCGGCGGACACCATCAGCGCCCGCGGCGGCGGCGACCTCGTGTGGGCGCGCAGCGGCAACGACCTCGTTGACGGTGGCGGGGGCGACGACGTCATCTACGGCGACGGCATCTGCCCCGACGACCCCTCCGACGCCTCGTACTGCTTCCCGGGCGGCCGGGGCAGCGACACGCTGCTCGCCGGCTCCGGAAACGACGAGGTCCACGGCAACGGCGGTAACGACCGTATCGCGGGCGAGGCCGGCCTCGACACCCTCTCCGGCGACGGCGGCGACGATCGTCTCGTCGGCGGCGCGGGCTCGGACAAAGTGTCCGGCAACGCCGGCAACGACACCGTTTCCGGGAGCAGCGGGAACGACATCCTCCGGGGGGGCAAGGGTAACGACCGGATCCGGGAGGGCGGCGGCAAGGACACCGTCATCGGCAATTCCGGCAACGACCGGATCAAGGTCGTTGACGGACAGCGTGACAAGGTGAACTGCGGCCCGGGCCGCGACAGGGTCACCGCAGACCGCGTGGACCGGGTGCGCAAGAACTGTGAGCGCGTGCGCCGGGTCCGGCGCCGCAAGTAGCCCAGGCCGCCTTAAACGTCTGGCGCCGGGCAGAACCCGGCGCCAGAAACGAAAACGAACGAAGAGGCGGGCCGCGCTACTTCTTCTTCTTGTTCTTCTTCGGGCCCTTGCGAGAGACCCGCTCGCAGTTCTTCTTGATCTTGTCCTTGCGGTCGGCCTTGACCCGGTCGCGCCCGGCGCCGCAGTTGATGCGGTCGACGGTCTTGTCGCGAGCGAAGATGCGATCGTTGCCGGGGCCGCCGAGGATGTTGTCGCGGCCGCCGCTGCCGGTCAGCCGGTCTTTGCCGGAGCTGCCGCTGAGGCGGTCGTTGCCGGAGCCGCCGTTGAGGCGGTCGTTGCCGGAGCCGCCGACCGCGCGGTCGCCGCCACCGCGGCCGAAGATCCTGTCGTTGCCGCTGTTGCCGCTCAGCCGGTCGACCCCGCTGCCGCCGTCGACGCGGTCGTTGCCACCGTCGCCCTGGATCGTGTCGGTGCCGGAGTTACCGGTGAGGTGGTCGTTGCCGCCGCCACCCGGGAAGCAGTAGTAGCCGTAGCCGGTGACGGTCCCCTCCGGGCAGGAGTCGCCGCGGATGGTGTCGTTGCCGGACCCGCCGAGGATTCGATCGTCGCCGGCGATGCCGGCGAGCGTGTCGTTGCCCCCCCGCCCGTTGATCGTGTCGTCGCTGGGCGTGCCGATGATCGTGTCGGAGGCCTGGCTGCCGTTGAAGGTTGCCGCGGTCGCGGCCGCTGCGGTAATCGCGAAGATCGCGATGATCGATGCTGCGAACCGACGGTGTCTCATTCGTTCTCCTGGGGACGTTGGTGGTGCAAGCGGGCTGGGACCTGACGCTCCAAACAGTAGGCGCCTCGGCTCCCGGTGAGGCACGATCATAGGGAAAGCGTGACTTTCACGATCGGTCGGGTCCGTCTGCGGTCCACTGCGGCCCCTACTTCCCGGAGTAGCGCCATTCGAACGGTCCCTACGTCAGTGTGCGGACGTGCAGTGTCTGCGGGCGTCGGTCGGTGGAGGTCTACACTCGCGCCACGCGCCTCCCCGGGTGGCATTTCCCCGGCGCCGGTGCCGACTGACCATGCGAGGAGCCAAACCACTGTTGTTCGCCGTGATCCTGGCCGCGATTGCCGCTTCCGGGCACGCGCCGGCTCAGGGAGCCCCCCTGAAGATGATCTGGGGCCCGAACGACCTGCCCAGCGGCAAGAGCGCCTTCCCGCTCTACGTCCGGCTCGGCGTCGACGTGTTGCAGGTCCAGTTGCAGTGGAACCGGACGGCGCAGCAGCGGCCGGCTGATCCCACGAATCCCGCCGACCCCGCGTACGACTGGCCGAGCGACGTGGCCAAGGCGATCGCCCGCGCCAACAACAGCGGCATCAAGGTCATGCTGATGCTCCGCGACACGCCGCGCTGGGCCAATGGAGGTCGCAGCGCGAAGTGGGCGCCCAGGCGCGACAGCGACTTCGCGGACTTCGCGGCGGCGGCATCCAAGCAGTTCCCGTCTGTCAGGCACTGGATGATCTGGGGCGAGCCGCAGCGCGGCGACTCGTTCTTCCCCATGCCGCCCGGCAAGCCCAGGGGCCCGCGGCGCTACGCGAAGCTGCTCGACGCCGCGTACGGCGCGCTCAAGGCCGTGGATGCCCGTGACCTCGTCATCGGCGCCAACACCTGGTCGTTCGGCCCCGTCACCCCGGTGCAGTTCCTGCGCTGGATGCGCCTTCCGAACGGCAAGCCCCCGCGGCTGGACTACTACGGCCACAACCCGTTCTCGCTGCGCTTCCCCCGCCTGAGCCGCAAGCCGTACTACAAGGGCCTGCGCGACATCAGCGACATCGACACGTTCTCGCGCGAGGTCAACCGTGCGTACCGCTCGCGGAACCTCCGTCCGAAGCTCTGGCTGTCGGAGTACACGGTCCCCTCCGCCCCCAACCGGATCATGAACTTCTCGGTTTCGCGCAAGGGTCAGGCGCGGTGGCTGCGCGCCGCCTTCCGCGTCGCCCAGCGGTCCCGCCGGGTGAAGGGAATGGGCTGGTTCCGCCTGCTCGACACGCCCGAGCTCGAGAGCGGCCTGCTGACCAAGCGGGGCAAGGCCAAGCCCGCGCTCGCAGCCTTCAAGCGCGCGCTGTAGTCCCGAACCGCAGCGCGTGCTCGCGCGCGAAGAGGAGGTACTCCGACAGCGCGGCGCGCAGGATCGAGTAGCGCGAACCGGTCTCCAGCGCCGCGGTCTGGAGGCGACGGAGCCGGTCGCGGTCGGCGACGAGCGACGCCACGGCGTCGAAGGCCTGGCGCGGGTCGAAGGCGTCGACCGCCAGTCCGTTGCCGTCGTGCTCGAGGAACTCCCAGACGCCGCCGAGGCGCGGGACCACGGCGGTGGCGCCGCAGGCCATCGCCTCGAGCGCCGTGCGCCCGAACGCCTGGTACATGGACATGTCGAGGAACACGTCGCTGTCCCACAGCAACTCGGCGACCTCGGTCCGGCTGAGCAGCCCGCGGTGCCGCGTGAGCAGCCGCTCGTCATGGGTGAGGCGCTCGAGATCGGCCATCGAGCAGCCGAAGGGCGTGATCCGGACGTCGGCGCCGTATTCGCGGGCGACCTGCTCCATGACCGCGACCGTCGCGCTGGGCTGCCGCCGCGGGGTGCGCGGCCTGACCATCGCCGCGATCCGCACCGGGCCGCTCGCGATCATCGCCTCGCGCGGTCGGTAGACGCCCTCGTCGATGCTCGGCTCCACCTTGGCCACTCGGGTGCCGTGACGTGCCGCGACGATGTTGCACAGCCAGTGTGTCTTGGCGAACAGCAGGCACTCCGGCACGAGCGTGTAGCTGGCTGCGGCCTCCTCGAAGTCCTCGTTGTCGCGCGAGGTGAAGAAGGGCTCGTAGTCCTGGACGTAGTACGCCGGCAGGAAGTCGTTGCGCTGCTCGCTGAGCTCTGCCAGCATCACAACCGACTTGAAGTGCGTGGCGGAGATCACGTCCGCGTGGGCCGTGACCGTCTTGAGCTCGTCCATGTCGGCGAAGGGGACGAACACGTCGTCGGCGTCGTCGTAGGCGGTGCGGGCGCGGCTGAACGCGCGCGCGGCGAGCGCGATCTTCGCATCGAGACCCAGCTGGCGCATGCCGTGGACCTCCTGGTAGATCGAGTGCGAGCCGCCGGAGCCGCCGAGCCCGAGCCCCGGCAGGATGAACACGATCGAGAGGGGCTCGCGCTGTTCGCAGTCGAGCGCGCTCACCAGCGAGGAGGGACTCGACAGCGCGTCGGAGACGCGGGCGCGGAGTGGGTTGAGCGCGGTCTCGGACTCCATGCCCTTGACCAGCGCCTGGATCGTGTCGCGCCCGTGCTTGTCCAGGAAGATCTCGTAGTTGCGCTTGGCGATGACCTTGCGCGTCTCGACGCCGAACGACTTGGACTTGGCGTGGAAGACGTACGCGTCGTCGACGACGGCGAGCTCGAATCCGGCCTGCGACGCCCGGTAGGAGTAGTCGTTCTCCTCGCAGTAGCCGCTGGCGAAGTTCTCCTCGTCGAAGTGGCCGATCGCGTCGATCACGGCCCGCTTGATCACGTAGCAGAAGCCGTTGATGAACGGCAGTCGCGGCCGCATCTGGGGCGACAGCCGCTCGAGGAGCTTCGCCAGGGCGTCCGGGCTGGCGAACGGCGGCAGCGGGTTCGTGGACCATGCCCCCCCGCTGCGTAGATCGGGGACGGACTGGTGGCTGGCCGCGTTGGAGAGCGGGCCCAGGATGCCTACGGACGGCTCGGCCTCACCGCTGGCGACGATCCGGTCGAGCCAGCCCTGCGTGACGATCGTGTCGCTGTTGAGCAGCACCACGTAGTCGCCGGTGGCGGCCCTCACTCCGAGGTTGGCCGCGATCGTGTAGCCGTGCGGGGGCTCGGGATTGCGGACCAGGTGGATCGCGGGCTCGCGTCGTGCGAGGTCCTCGAGGTACTCCGTGGTGGCGACGTCGCTGCCGTCGTTGACGAGCACCAGGCGGAACGGCCGGTCGGTCTTCTCGAGGATCGACCAGACGCACAGACGCACGTCCTCGAGCGCGTTGTGCACGCACACGACGACGTCGGCGGAGGGCTGCGCGGAGGCGGGGTCGTGCTCGGCGCGCAGGAAGTCGCGGAAGTTCATGCCCTGCGGCCGTGCCAGCGGGTCGACCGGATCGTCGGGGTCGACCGGCTCGAAACCCTCCGCGTACTCGTTGCGGAAGCTCTCGTGCGCCTGCAGCTCGGTCGACATGAACGTGAGCTCCGCCAGCGGTGAGCCGTCGGGCTTCGTGGGTGGCTCGGCGGGCTCCACCGGGGCCAGGGGCGGCGCCGGGGCGGTCGGCTCGGGTACAGCGGGCTCCGGGGCGGGCGGGGTCGCCGGGGCAGCGACCGCCGTCGGCGGCGGTGCGGGCAGCTCGGCGGACGCAGCCAGACGCATCTCAGCCGCCTCGCGGTGCGCGCGGGCGGTCTCGGCGTCGATGCGCGCGGCGGCGAGCGCCTCCGTGAGCTGTCTGATCTGCTCCTCGAGACCGTCGCTCTCGACCTCACGCACCTCGAGGCGCTCGCGCAACTCGCGAGCCGATGTCTGCGCGGCGTCGGCCTGCCAGCGTGCGTCGGCGAGCGCCTGCTCCATCGTCTCCATCGCGTCCGCGTGCTCGGCTGCGAGCCGCAGCCGTGACGTGGTGAGCTCGGCGATCTCGGTGTCGCGCGTGGCGAGCTGCTCCTTGAGCTCCTGCTCGGCCCGCCTGCCGGCCTCGGTGACCTCTCGCTGCTGTGCGGCTTCGCGCTCGTGGTCGGCGAGGCGGCGCTCGACCAGCGACAACCGGTACTCGGCCTCCTCCCGTGCCTCGGTGGCTTCGCGGATCCGGCGCCGGTATGCCGCCAGCTCTTCCTCGAGCTCCTGGTCGCGCCGTTCGAGTGCCGTGTGCCGGCGCTCGAGCAGCTCGTTCCCGCGCGCCGCCTCGTCGGCGGCGACCCGGGCCTCGCGGGCCTCCTCGGTGGCCTGTCGCGCTGCCGCGCGTTCCTCGTCCGCACGCTCGCGCAGGCGGTCGAGCTCGAACGTCGCGGCCGCGAGCCGTCCCTCGATCTCGGCGCGCGCCTTGGTCGTCGCAGCAAGCTCCTTGCTGAGCTTGGACCGCCCCTTCTCGGCAGCCGAGAGACGCTTGGAGAGCGAGGCGCGCTCGGCCGTCATCGCCTCGAGCTCCTCCGCAGTGGCCGATGTCCCGAGCTGCTGTCCGAGCTCCGAGACGCGCTGCTCGGCGATGGCCAGCTGGGCTTCGAGGTCACCGATGCGCTCGGTGGCGTGCTGGGCCGGCTCAGCGGCGACCGGCTCGGCGCGCGCCGCCGCCAGGTCGCGCAGCGCGGCCTGGCGGTTGGTCTCGGAGGTGATTCGCTCGCGCTCGACGAGCTCCACCAGCCCGGTCAGGGTCGCCGGGGTGCCGAGGCTGTCGAGCACGTCGCGCAGGCGGCCGTTCTCCTCCAGCACCACGGTCGGGGAGAGGATGCCGAGCCCGTTGAGCCCGGGCAGGCGGGTCACCTCCCACGACAGCTCGCTCTCGGACAGGAAGTCCTCCACGGCGGTGAGCACTCCGTTGCGCTCGCCCTCGTCGAACAGCGCGTGGTCGAGGTGGGCGTTGAAGCCGCCGCTGTCGAGAACCTCCCGTCTGCCCGGCTCGAGCCCGCCGACCTGATGCGGCTGCCGGTTCCACTTCGGGATGGTGCTGGCGTCGTAGTAGAGGTCGCGGCGGGCGTAGGGCCAGCCGATGTCATGGAGGATGATCAGCGGCGGCGTGCCCTTGGAGCCGCCGGCCGCGAGCGTCTCCAGCGCCTGGAGTTCGCTGTGGACCGTGTACCAGTTGTGATCCCCGTCGAGCAGGGCGACGTCGAACGGGGCGAGGTTCGGGAGCACCTCGAGGCTGAGGCCGACGTGGCAGCGGAACGCCGGCCCGAACTCCCGCTGCCAGGCAGCGACGTCGATCTTCGGAGCCGGGTCGATGGCCTCGAGCACCGCCCCGTGTGAGGCGGCGAACTCGGCGAGCCGCCTGGTCGTGAGCCCCTGGTCGATGCCGATCTCGAGGATGCGCTGCGGCCGCAGCGCATCCAGCACGGGCGAGACGGCGAGGTCCCAGAACTGCCGCACGGGCTAGTCGAGGTCCGGACGGTCCTCGATCGCCGCGACGTTCGTGGGGTTGACCCACACGCGCGCCTTCCCGACCGTCATGAAGCGCGCGAACGGCTCGTTCTCCTTGACGGCGGCGTCGAGGGTGTCCGCGACGCGCTTGCCGCTCAGGGCGACGGTGAGCTCGCGGCCATCGGCCAACCTGATCTTCGCGGCCATCTGGTTCAGCGTTCCTTCTCTTGGGTTGGCACGGGAGCGCCACGATAGTCAAGGCTCGCGGCGGTCGTGGGCAGTACCGGCCGCTGGTCAACGAGACCGATCGCGCGTTCGAGGGCGGTCGGTGTCGCGGGCCGGCGGGCCGCTCTCCTGACCAAGCGGCGGAGCCCGTGCGCTGCGCGTGAGCGCCTGCTCGCGCGCAGGCCGTGCAGCACGGCGGCGGCCTCGGCTGCGTCGACCAGCGCCTCTTCGAGGATGCGGCGCACCACGTCACGCTCGTCGCGGGCCTCGTCGATCTCCGCCCTCGCGGCCTGGAGCATGTCCTCGAGGTGCAGGACGCGGCCGCTCAGCAGCGCCTCCGTCTCGGAGAGCTCGGCGATGCGGGCCTCGAGCTCGGCCACGCGCGCCTCGGCGGTGTCCGCCCGCGATCGGGCCTCGGCGTGCCCGTCGCGCTGCGCGCGCAACTCGGCCCGCGCCTGCTCGAGGGCGGGCACGAGCTGCGCCATCGCCGCCGCCTGCCCGTCGCGCGCCGCGGCTGCCTCCACGCGCTCGCGCTCGCGCTGCTCGAGATCGCGCTCGAGCATCTCGACGCGCCAGGCCGCCGCATCCGCTCGTGCGCGCTGCTCGAGCAGCCCCGCGACCTCATCCTGGAGCTGCAGGGCGCGGGCCTGCGCCGCCTCGAGGGCCACCGCGTCGACGCGCTGAGCCTCCGCGACCGCCTCGAGCTGCTGCCGGACCTCGGCCGCCGCGGCCTGCGCGGCATCCCGCTCGGCGACGAGAGCATCGGCATCTACGGCGGGCGCCGGGGGCGGGACCCGCTCCAGCAGTGCCTCGAAGCGGCCCGCCTCCGCGCGGCGGGCGGCGCGGCGGAGGGTCGCGGCGGAGCGCAGCTCCGCGAGCAGGCCGGTGAGCCCCGGCTGGCGCCGGGCGCGCCCGGCGCCCACGAGCACGGCCGTTCCGCCGAGCCCGGGCACCTCGGCGAGCTGCCAGACCTCGGTGTCGGCGGCCATGAAGTCCTCGACGGCGGTGAGCACGCCGTTGCGTGCCCCGCGCTCCGAGACGGCGACGAACGGGGTGAGCCGGATGCCGTCGGCGACCGGTCCGCGGCTCGTGGGCGCGAGCCCGCCGTCGGTGTGCTCGTGCCGGGCCGCCGCCGGGATGCGCTGAGGGTCGTGGTAGCCGTCGCGCCGGCCGAAGGGCCAGTGCACGTTGTGCACGACGAACACCGGCGCCTCGCGGCCTGCCGCGCGCGCGACCGCCGTTGCGCGCTCGAGCGCGCTGGTGACCGCGTACCAGTTCGGGTCGCCTCCCAGCAGGACGAGGTCCACGGGGCCGGCGTCCCGCAGCGCGCCGGGGACCGCGAGCGCGTCGACGGCGTGGAGCGCGGCGCCGGCGGTGCGGGCGATCCTCCGCGTGAGGGGACCCGACTCCGTACCGACGATGGCGATCGAATCGGGCCGTAGCGCATCGAGGACCGGCTCGATGACGGTCGCGTAGCACCGGTGCATCCGGCGGGATCCTAGACCGGCGGTCGCCGGGCGGTGTGGTGGATGTAGCGGGGCGGCCTCCACCACGGCTCATCGATGCGGTGGCGGCGGACCTCGCGGAAGCCCCGCAGCCGCAGTTCGCGCGCCTGGCCCCCGCCCGTCCGTGTCCGGGTCACCGAGCGGGGCGGGTCGCTGCGACGCGCCAGACGCCTGGCCAGGCCGGGCGGCAGCTGATGCAGAAAGGGTCGGCCGGTGAACGGATCCAGCAGCGCCGTGCGGGACGGGTTGCGCATGAGCAGCCAGCCGCCCGGCTCCAGCACGCGAGCGATCTGGGTCAGCGCCGCCCGGCGGTCCCGCCGGTCGGCCACGTAGCAGAGCGCGTTGTTGAGGACGGCGAGGTCGAAGGCCGCGTCCGGGAACGTCAGGTCGTCCATCCAGCCGCGGGCAGCCTCGACGGGCAGGCCGAGGCGCTGGGCCACCGCGCCGCCGACGCGCGCACGCTCGACGTACGGGTCGATCGCGGTCACGCGCGCGCCGGCGAGAGCGAAGTACAGCGCGAGCGAGCCGAAGCCGCAGCCCAGGTCGATCACCCGGTGCCCGCGCAGGTCGGTGGGGCCGCCCGCCCGTCCGAGCATCTCCAGCAGCAGCCGGCCGCGCCTGGCCGCCAGGACCGAGTTCGTATCGAGCGTCCGCCGGCCGGCCGGCGTGTCGATCTGCTCGCCGCGCTCGCGGTAGTGCTCGATCACCGCGTCGCGCATCGCGCGGGCCACCTCCGCGTACCGGCGGTCCAGGTGGTCGAGCGCACGCGCGTCGGCTGCGGGGCGCCGCCGCCTCATGCCGCGGCGGGGAGGTCCGAGCGGCTCCGGATCACCCGCACGCGGCGGCCCGGCTCGGGTCGCGGCAACACCCGCGCGACGGCCCGGTCGGCCCAGAGGCTCACGCCGCCGGCCCAGTTGTTGGGATGGGTCAGACCGAGGATCGGCGAGGCTCCGCTCAGCAGCAGCGCGTGCAGGTCCTGCCCGTCGCTCCAGCCTCCTTCGCCGTAGCGGTCCGTCACCCAGGCCGAGAGCGAATGCCGCCGCAGCGACAGGTTCGCGTCGAAGCGGATGCCGTACTCCTCGAGGTTCTGGCCCTCGAGCAACTGGAGGTTCCGCACGCCCGCTGCGCGGGTGTCCCCGTGAGCGCACACGCTGCGCGTGGCCCCGAACAGCTGGGCGAACGCCTCGATCTCGCGCTTGAGCTGCGCCCGGCACAGCTCCAGCTCCGGCCGCAGATCGGAGCCCGTGGCGATGCGCCGCTCGATCACCCGGCGCGTGAGCGTCTCGTAGTGCAGGCCCACCTCGCCGCCTCTCGCTCGCACGCGGCGGATCACCTCCGGGTCGGCGGTCCGCCACCGGAAGTACCACGTCGAGCGCAGGCCGAGCGCCTGCTCGATGTCGAGCATCGGCAGCACGCTGCCCGGGTGCTGGTCGACGTCGTGGCGCAGGATCAGCGTCCGCGGCGCCAACGAGCCGCCGCGGTCAAGGTAGGCCTCGAGGGGAATCACCTCGTACTGCTGCGAGAGCGCGATCCTGAGCAGGCTGCGGTACTCACGGAACCGGTTGCGCCAGAAAGCGCGGGTGAGAGGTTGCGGGCGTCCGGCCAAGCAGATCAGTAAAGCCGCAGGTCGTTGCCTGACCGATGCCGCTCCAAAGATTGGTAGACCGCGAAAGAAACGCGAGGGCGCGTCCGTTCGCTGGCCAGAGCAGCCTGGTTCCCAGGCTTCTGCCCCACGATCCGAGGTCCGCAAATGCCCGCCGGTCAGAACACCCGAGGCCACGTCCTCCGCAGGATGGCGACAGCGTTCGCGGTGATCGCCGCCTGCCTGGGAGCTGCGGCTCCCTCCGCCCACGCGGGCGCGTGCGCGGTGGGCACGGTGGACAAGACGTGGACCAACGGCGGTAGCGACGGTCTCTGGACCACCGGGGCTAACTGGTCGCCCACTGGCCCCCCCACGAACGCGTCGGACGTCTGCATCCCCGCCGGCGCGGGCACGGTGACGATCTCGGCCAACGCGGCGGCGGCCACGTTCGAGGCTGCGCGTCCCATGGTGCTCAGCGGGGGCACCTTCACGGTCCTCGGTGCCTCGACGACGAGCTCCTCGTTCGACTTCACGGGCGGCACGATCAGCGGCGCGGGCACGCTCCAGGTTCTCTCGGGCGGGTCGTTCAACTGGACCGGCGACGGCTCGACGATGCTGGCCAACGGCATCGTCCAGATCGACGCCGGTGCCACGTTCGAGGCGAGCGGGACGGGCACGCGCAACCTCTCCGGATCGCGCACCCTGCTCATCAACGGCGCTGGGGTCTGGAAGGACGGGGTCAACCTGGCCATGGCCGGTACCGCCAAGCTCGACGTCGGCGGGTCGCTTGACATCCAGGGCGCCGACGAGCAGTTCTACGTCTCCGCGAATTCGCCACAGGTCAGGACGCTGGCCGGCGGCACGCTGAAGAAGAGTGGGACCGGCACCTTCTACGTGAGCGTGCCTGTCGTCAACAACGGCACCGTCGAAGCTGCCGCCGGCCAACTGCACTTCTACACCGGAACGGCGGCTGCAAGCTCCGGCGCCTGGAAGACAACGGGCGGCCTCAACGTCCTCGCCTCCGGCACGTTCGCGCTGTCTAACGCCTCCGTCATCGGTGCCGGGACGGGGCTGCAAATCGCGGGAGCCACCGTGAACCTCACCGGAGTCAGCACGGTCGCCGCGACAGCGACCCTGGACCTCGCCGGGGGGACCCTGGGAGGCGCCGGAGACCTCGACGTGAGCGGCACGTTCCTCTTCGCGCCCGGCACGACCCACGGCGGCGCCGGGAACACGCAGATCCTCTCCGGCGCAAACCTCGCCTTCACGTCCACCGTCTTCAACAACGGCTCCACGCTCGACGCGCGCGTGATCCAGATCGACGCGGGCGGCACGGGCACGAACGCCTACGGGCGGTACACAAACCTTGCCAATGGCGCGCGCATCGACGTCGCGGGCGATCTGCTGCTGCAGGCCGGCCTCCTGGACACCTACGCCTTCAACGACAGCGGCGGGACCGGCACCAGGTCGTTGCGCACCCTCTCCGGGGGCAGAGTGGAAACCGATGGCGCGGGCGCGCCGGTCAGCATCTACGTCCCGGTCGAGAACGACGGCGAGGTCATCGCCGCGGACGCCGACCTGATCCTGCAGTCAGGCGGTGCGGGGACGTCGACCGGCGACTTCCGCACCACGGCGGGTGACGACCTCACGCTCGCCGGCGGCACCTACGCCGTCGACGGCTCGACCTTCGACTCGACGGGAGGGCGGACGGTCGTGAGCAGCATCCTGAGCCTCACGACCGACGTCACGGCCGAGAACGGCGAGTTCGTCCTCGCCCCCAACGGGACGTTGACCGGCGCGGGCGCGTTCACCCAGCTCAGCGGCGAGCTCGAGTGGCAGGAGAACTCCACCATGACCGGCCCCGGGGGCACGACGATCGCGGCGGGAGCCTCCCTGCGGATGGACGATTCCGGCCCCAGCACGTGCTGCCAGCGCACCCTTGACGGGCGCACGCTGACGATCGCCTCCGGCGCGACGGGAACCCTCACGGGCACGAACGACACCTACTTCACCAACAACGGGCGCCTGTTGCTCTCCGGCACGTTCGACTTCCAGAGCGACGACTACGGCTTCTACGACGCGGGCGGGACGGGGTCGCGGTTCGTCCGCGTGCTCTCTGGCGGGCTGCTCCGGCAGACCCACCCCGCCAACACGAGCGCTCTGCTCGACATCCCGCTGGAGAACGACGGCACGGTCGAGGCCGTCAGCGGCGACTTCCGCTTCGGCCGTGGCGGCTCCGGCGTCTCCTCGGGCGTCTTCAAGGCCGCTGCCGGTCGCATGATCGAACTGGGCGCCCCCGGATACTCCTGGGACGCGACGCCCACCCTGGAGGGTGCGGGCAAGATCTCGGTGGTGGGGATCCTGAACGTGTCCGCGGCGTGGACCGTGCCGTCGGGCCTCACGCTCGAGCTCGCCCCCCAGGGCACGATCGGCGGGGCGGGCAACCTCGCCGTCAACGGGACGCTGCGCTGGCTCGAGAACTCGACGCAGACCGGCGCCGGGACGACCACGATCAGCAGCGGCGGCCAGCTCAACATCACGGAGAACCCGACTTCGTGCTGCCAGCGCACCCTGGAGCGCACCGTGGCGATCGCCTCGGGAGCGACCGGACTCATGACAGGGTCCAATGACACCTACCTGACCAACGACGGCCGTCTCGAGATCGGCGGCGTCCTCGACTACCAGACCGACGACTACGGCTTCTACGACGCCGGCGGGGCCGGGACGCGGTCCGTCCGCGTGCTCCCCGGCGGCCTGCTCAGGCAGTCCGACCCCGCGCAGGGAAACGCGTACGTCGACGCGCCGATCGAGAACGACGGCACCATCGAGGCGACCCAGGGCGACTTCGAGTTCGCCCGCGGCGGCTCCGGCGTCTCCACGGGCGAGTGGAAGGCGTCCGCCGGCCGGCTCAACCGGCTGCTGTTGGGCACCTTCGACGTCGGCGCCGCCACCGTCAACGGCGCCGGACGGCTGGAGATCTCGGGGACCTTGAATACGCAGTCCGCGACCACCATGACCGTGCCTTCCGGAAGCGAGGCGCGGTTGATCCCCAGCGGCGTCCTCGGCGGGGCGGGCACCCTGTCCGTCGCCGGAACCCTGAACCTGGGCTCCAACACGGTCATGTCCGGCTCAGGCACGACCAAGATCGTGAGCGGTGGCAGCCTCGTCACGAGCGACACCACCTGCTGCTACCACATCATCGACGAGCGCCTCCTGCGCATCGACCAGGGCGCGACGGCGACCCTGGGAGGCCCCACGGACGACGCCGAGACCGGGCTGCAGAACGGAGGCCGCATCGAGGTGGCGGGCACACTCAACCTCAACCACGTCAACAGCGCCAACTGGTCGATCTGGGACAACGGCCTCGGCGGCGAGATCGACGTCCTGCCCACCGGCACGCTCGCGCGCACTGCGGCCGGCACCGCGCAGATCAACGCGCCACTCGACAACCAGGGCACGGTGTCGGTCCCGACGGGCCTGCTGGCGGTCCATCCCAACCAGTTGGTCAACTGGAACGCGGGGACCTCGACGCTCGGCGGCGGCACCTACTCCGTCGCCGGCACCGCCAACCTCAAGCTGGACGGGGTCACCGCCCAGCGGATCGCCGGGAAGGTGATCCTCGACGGCGTCGGCTCGAAGCTCACCCACGACGGCACGAACAGCGCGCTGGCCGGCCTGAACACCGTCACGACGACGGGCGGCCTCACCCTGCGTGGGGCGCGTGCCCTGACCGCGACCCCAGGTCTGACCAACAACGGCCTCGTCTCGCTCGGGGCCGGCAGCACGCTGACCGTCGGCGGCGGCCCGTACACGCAGACCTCCACCGGCACGCTCGACGTCAAGGTCGGCGGGCTGGCGACGACCCAGTTCGGGCGCGTGGTCGTCAACGGCGCCAACGCCGCGACGCTCGGCGGGACGCTCACCGCCGAGGTCGTCTCGCCCTACGTCCCCGTGCACCGCGACAAGGTGCAGATCGTCACGGCCAACAGCCAGACGCACACGTGGGCGGAGAACACGACGACCCCGCTGAAGCCGATCTACGCGGCAAACAACGTCAAGCTCGTCGCGGACGCCCAGGCTCCGGCGGTCACGATCGCCGCGAGCGGCCCACCGCTCTACACCAACGACACCACGCCTGCGTTCACCGGCACGGGCGGCACGCTGGAGGGCGACCAGGCGTCGGTCTCGATCGCGCTGTTCGCCGGCAGCACGGCGACGGGCACGAACCTGACCCCGGGAGCGACCGCGACGGTCAGCGGCGGCAACTGGTCCTCCTCGGCGTCGCCGACGCTCGCAGAAGGCGTCTACACGCTGCGCGCGCGCCAGAGCGACGACGTCAACAACGTCGGCGAGGTGACGAAGACGTTCACCGTCGACACCACCGACCCGGCCCCGCAGATCGCTGCGAGCGGCCCCAAGCCGCGGACGAACGACACGTCCGCGACCATCTCAGGCACCGGCGGGACCGCTGCCGGCGACGACAGCCAGGTCACCGTCGCGCTGTTCACCGGCTCGACGGCGACGCCCGGCAACGAGGTCGTCAGCGACACCGTCGTGGCGCTCGGCGGAGGGGGCTCGTTCAGCCACACGGCTCCGTCCGTGACGCTGAGCGAGGGCACCTACACCTGGCGGGTCAAGCAGAACGACGCGGCGACCAACGACGCTGAGGCGACGAAGACCTTCGTCGTCGACCTGACGCCGCCCAGCCCGACCATCGGCGCCGCCAAGCCGGCAAGCCGCACTGCCGCGACGATGCCTGACTTCGCGGGGACGCTCGGTACGGACACAGGGGACATCGGCGCGGTCGAGGTCGACCTGTTCGCCGGTCCGGCCGCGACCGGAACCGACCTACTGCCCGCCGCGACCGGAACGATCGCGGGCGGCAACTGGTCCTTCGCGAACGCGTCGCCGGTCCTGACCGACGGCACGTACACCCTCCGGGTGCGCCAGCTGGACACGGCGGACAACTCGGGATCGGCCACGAAGACCTTCGTCGTCGACACGACGAAGCCGTCGCCCAGCATCGACGCCAACGCCCCGGCGGCGCGGACCAAGACGCTCACGCCGATGTTCGAGGGCAACGGCGGCACGGCCACCGGCGACGAGTCGACGGTCGAGGTGCAGGTGTTCACCGGGCCGGACACCTCCGGTACGGCGCAGCTGCCCAACGGCACCATGGCGCCGATCAGCGGTGGCCGCTGGAGCTACTCGCCGTCGCCGGCGCTCGCAGACGGCGAGTACACCCTGCGTGTCCGTCAGTCCGACGACGTCGCCAATACGGAGACAGTGCTACGGACGTTCATCGTCGACAACGTGCCGCCGGCCCTGACGTTCGCGTCCAGCGGGCCGCCGGCGAAGACGAACGTGACCACGCCGCAGGCCTCCGGCACCGCCGGCGCGGCAGCCGGTGACGGCAACACCGTCACGCTCGACCTGTTCGCCGGCCCGACGGCCACGGGCAGCGACCTGCTCCCGAGCGCCACGGCCTCGGTGAGCGGTGGCTCCTGGTCCTTCGCCGCCGGCAGCCCGACCCTCGCGCAGGGCACGTACACGTGGCGCGCGACGGTCAGCGACTCGGCGGGCAACGAGAACGTCGTGACGAAGACGTTCGAGGTCGACACGACGAAGCCGACGATCGCCACCAGCGCGATCACGGTGACGGCCGGCATCGGCGGCCCGGTGGTCCCGGAGGGAGGCACGATCGGGAGCCGCACGGTCCGGGTCACGTTCGCCGCGAACGAGACGTCGACCTACGAGTGCAAGCTCGAGCACGACGGCGCCCTGCAGTCCTTCCAGGCCTGCGCGTCGCCCTTTGACGCGAGCAGCCTCGCCGACGGCAGCTACAAGTTCACGGTGCGCGCCACCGACGAGGCCGGCAACGTCCAGCAGACGCCGACCGAGCGCACGTTCACCGTGGTCCGCGGCATCACGCTGGAAGCGGGCGTGATCAACTACGACGCCGGCGCGGTCAACGACGTCATCACCGTGCGCAGTGCGTCCGGTGTGTTCGTGATCAAGAACACGGCCGTTGCGTCGCTGCCTGCGGGCGAGGGCTGCTCGCAGCTGTCCGACATCGAGGTGTCCTGCCCGTCGGCCGGCGTCACCCGCATCGACATCACCGGCGGCGGCGGGAACGACTCCATCTCCGCTCCCGTTGCGATGGCGCAGATCCTCAGCGGCGGCACCGGCAACGACCGGCTGTCCGGCGGCTCGGCCGCTGACACGCTCAACGGCGACGACGGCGACGACCTGCTCGACGGGCGCCTGGGCGGCGACACGATGAACGGCAACGCCGGCATAGACACCGTCACCTACGCGCAGCGCACGACCCCGCTGACGCTGTCCTTCGACGGGGTCGCCAACGACGGGGTCAACTGCGGCGTCGGGGAGAGCCCGTGCGAGAACGACGCGCTCGGCCAGGTCGGGACCTCCGATGTCGAGATCGTCGCCGGCGGCACCGCCGCCGACAAGATCACCGGGTCGGCGAGCGCCGACACGCTCACCGGCAACGGCGGGGCGGACACGCTCAACGGCCTCGGCGGCAACGATGTCCTCAACGGCGGCAACGGCGACGACTCGCTCGTCGGCGGGCCCGGCGGCACCGGCAACACCGACGCCGACGTGATGAACGGCGGCGACGGTGAGGACACCGCCGATTACAGCGCGCGCACCGCGGTCCTCAAGGTGTCGCTCAACGACGTCGCCAACGACGGCATCACGGGCGAGGGCGACAACGCCAAGCTGGACATCGAGAACGCCATCGGCGGCAGCGCCCCCGACGAGCTGCAGGGCAACCGCCGCGTGAACCGCCTGGTCGGCAACGGCGGCAACGACCTGCTCGACGGCGGCTTCGGCAGCGACGTACTCGACGGCGGCGCCGGTGCGATCGACCGGGCCAACTACTCGATCCGCAGCCCCGGTGTGACGGTCGACCTCAGCGGGCTCGACGCGACGCGCGAGGCCGACGCCGGCAACGCCGACGACGAGTCCGGCGACGGTCGCCGCGACTTGCTGCTCGGGATGGAGGGAGCGCTCGGCGGCGCCGGACCCGACCTCCTGATCGCCGGCTCGGTGGCGGCGAACCTCGCCGGCAACTCGGGCGCGGACCGCATCGAGGTGCGCAACACCAAGAACGACAACATCAAGTGCGGCGGCCAGGCCGACGTCGTCATCGCCGACCTGATCGCTGTCGACACGCAGATCGAGAACACCTGCGAGACGGTTCACCGCGGCTAGGAGATGAGCTTGGCGGGGCGGCCGACGAGGCTGCCCCGCACGGCTAAGCTCGTCAGGCGCGATGCCGGGCGGCCTGAAGGACGACGCGAACGGGGTCTCCTCGACCCTCAGGGCGGCCGAGACCCGGCACGCGACGGTAGCGGCGCGGCTGGCCGCCAGCGAGGCGGAGGTCAGAGCCCTCGAGCACCGCGTCGCCCTCGCCACCGACCTGCACCAGAACGAGCTGCGGCGGCTCCAACTGGACCTGGGCGCCGCGCTGGCGGAGCGCGCGCAGCTCTCTCAGGAGCGCGATCGCCTGGCGCGGGATCTCGAGCAGGCGCGTGCAGACCTCGACTCGGAACGCCGGCGCCTGCAGCGCATGGAGAGCAGCTCCGCAGAGACGGTGGCCGAGGCCGAGCGGGTGCGCGAGCTCGCGCAGCGCGAGCGGCTGGACGCCGAGCGCGAACGCGATCAGGCGCTGGCGGATGCAGCCGCCGAGCGCGGACGGCTGCTGGCCCGCATGGCGCAGCTCGAACAGCAGGCCGAGGCGGGCGCGGCGGCACGCACGCAGCTCGAGCAGCTGGCCGGAACGGACCTGGAGGAGCTGCTGGCCGAGATCGACGCGCTCGGGCGGGAGCTTGCCGACGTTCGCGCGGCAGCCGGTGCGCCCGCCCACCAGATGGACGAGGTCACGGCGCTGCGCACGACGGTCGCCAGACTGGCTGAAGAGCGCGACGCGCTCGCGCGCGCCGCGCGCGTGAGCCTGGGCGGCGACGCGCGGCGCGTGCGCGAGCTCGAGCAGCTCGTGTCCACGCTTTCGCTCGCACTGGCGCGCACACGCGACGACATCGAGCGCGTGTCGGATTCGACCGCGTGGCGGCTCGGACACGGCGTCACGCGAGCAGCCAACCGCGTCGCCCTCCGCGCCAACCGCACGCAGGGCGCACTGGCCTCGGCTCTGCGCCGCATCGAGGAGGTGCAGCGGGCCACCGGCGCTCTGCCGCCGGCCTCTGCTGCCGACCTCGAGATCGAGGAGCCTCCGGATCCGGCTTCGGCCGCGGTCGAGCTGTCCCCGGCCGAGGTGTCTGCCCAGCGGCGGCTGCTCGCGGGCGAGATCCGCGATCGCCTGGGACCCACGCCCGAGCTCGACCACTGGCCTCCGGTCTCGATCGTCGTGCCCTCCCGTAACGGCCGCCGGCACCTGGAGCGGCTCGTCGCCGGGCTGCGCGAGTTCACGGACTACCCGGAGCTCGAGCTGGTCGTGGTCGACAACGGGTCGACCGACGGCACGATGCCCTGGGTCCAGAGCCTCAGGGACGTGTCCGCACAGGTCGTCCACAACGACGACAACCCGTCGTACTCGCGGGCCAACCAGCAGGGCGCCGAATGGGCGCGCCACGACCTGCTGCTGTTCCTCAACAACGACGTCGAGCCCTTCGAGCCGGGGTGGCTGCGCGAGCTGGTGGGCGCGCACCTCGGATCCGGAGCGGCGGTCACCGGGGCGACGCTTGCTGTACGCCGAGACCAGGCAGCACACGGCCGACGGCCAGTCCGTCCAGCACCGGCGGATCGCGCTCAGGCGCACCCGCGTCGGTGTCCTGCCTCGCAACGTCCAGGGCCGGCTGTTCGACGACGGCTTCGGACGCGAGGGCGACGCGCTGGCGGCGAGTGCCGCCTGCCTGCTGGTCGAGCGACCGGTGCTCGAGCGCCTCGGCGGGTTCTCCGACCGCTACCGCTACGGGCTCGAGGACGTGGACCTCGCGCTGCGCGCGCGCGAGCAGGGGCTCGGCGTCATCGCCACGGGCCGCGCGATCCTCTATCACCGCGAGTCCGCCACGCGGCACGTGGAAGGCCGCGACTTCGCGCGCGCCACTCGCGACGCCAACCGGCGCGCGCTGCGCGAGACCTGGGGCCCGCAGCTGGCGCGCCTCTACCGCCAGGGCATTCTCACCGGCGACCAGTCGCTGATCGCGACCGCGACCCCGCGGGCGACGATCGTGCTGACGAGCCTCGACCCCGACGCCGGGTGGGGCGATTGGCACACCGGCCACGAGCTCGGCGAGGCGCTTCGCCGGCGCGGGTGGCACGTCGATTTCGCGGCGGTGGGCAGGGACGGCACCGCCAGACTTCCCGGCGGGATCGACTTCGTGATCTCGCTGATCGACAGGTTCGACCTGCGCACGGTGCCGCACGAGGTCGGCATCGTGGCGTGGGTGCGCAACTGGGCGGAGCGCTGGACCGAGCGCCAGTGGTTCGATCGCATCGACGTGCTGCTGGCGTCGTCGCAGACCGCGGTGGAGCTGATCGAGGAGCGCACCGGACGTCGGGCCGAGCTGTTCCCCCTCGCCACCAACCCCGCCCGTTTCGCGCGCGGAAAGGCCGACCCGCGCCATGCCGTCGACTTCGTCTTCACGGGCAACCGGTGGGGCAAGAGGCGCGCGATCGAACGCGCCCTGACGCCGGGGCGCGGCCAGACCCTCGCGGTCGTCGGGCGCGGGTGGGAGAGCATCAAGGGGGTTGCCCGTCAGGCCCGCGGACCCGTGCGCTACGACGAGCTACCGGCCGTGTACGCGTCGGCGAAGGTCGTACTCGACGACACCCAGGCGCCGACGCTGCGCTATGACGCCGTCAACGCGCGCGTGTTCGACGCGCTAGCGGCGGGATCGATCGTGATCACCAACTGCGAGAAAGGGGTGCGCGAGCTCTTCGACGCGGAGTTCCCGACCTGGTCGACCCCGGAGGAACTGACGGAGATCCGCGTCGCCCTGCTGCGCGACGACGCGCGCCGCCGGGAGCTGGTGCAGCGGTACCGGTCGCGGGTGCTGGCGTGCCACACCTACGACCACCGGGCCGAGCGCCTGACCGAACTGCTGCGCGACCGCACGGCCCGGGCCTCCGTCTGCATCAAGATCGGCGCGCCGGACTGGGATCGGGCCCAGCGGTGGGGCGATCTGCACTTTGCACGCGCACTCGAGCGGGAGCTCGCCCGGCGCGGGCACCGTTCCCTGATCCAGGTCCTCGAGGAGTGGGAGAACGACGAGGGCCTCGCCTACGACGTCGTCCTGCACCTGAAGGGGCTCAGCCGCCACCACCCCAAGCCCGGCCAGTTCAACGTCCTGTGGTGCATCAGCCACCCCGCCGAACTGAGCGGAGTCGAGTGCGACGGCTTCGACCTGGTGGCGATCGCCTCGGAGTCGTTCGCCGCGCGGATGCGCACGCAGACGGCGACGCCGGTCATCGCCCTCGAGCAGGCGACCGACCCGCGCGTCTTCTACCCCGACCCGCATCCGGACCCCGACCACCACCACGACGTCGTGTACGTGGCCAACTCCCGCAACATCCTGCGCCCGATGATGCGCGACCTCCTGCCGACCGAGCTCGACCTGGCCGTCTATGGCGCCGCCTGGGACGGGCTCATCGACATGCGCCACGTCGTGGCCGAGCACGTCCCCAACGACGAGCTCCGCCGGGTCTACTCGTCGGCGCGAGTCGTGCTGGCCGACCATTGGGACGACATGCGCGACCACGGCTTCGTCTCCAACCGCATCTATGACGCCGTCGCCTGCGGTGCCCGGGTCGTGAGCGACGACGTCGCCGGGCTCGAGGAGCGCTTCGGGGACGCCGTATTCGTCTATCGCAGCGCCGAGGAGCTCGAGCCGGTCATCGAGCGCGCGATGGCGGCCGGCCGGCCGGAACCGAGGACCGTGGCGTCATTCGCCGACCGCCTCGAGGTCCTCCTCGAGCACATCCCCCGCGAGGCCCGCGGCGTGCTCAGCCGTCGCTGATCGTCAGCGCGATCACGATCGGGACGCCCCCTGTCGGGACGCGCCCGCGCAAGATGTAGCTCTTCGCGGTCGTCTTGACCTTCATCGGGCAGAAACCGTACGGGGAGGGGGCGCAGTTGTACTGGAACTCGCTGACCTTGATCGGGCCGTCGGATCCCCTGATCGTCGCCGTCGAGGAGCTCGGGAAGGAGCCGGTCCCGCCCCCGACCTCGAGCGCGGCTCCGGACTTGCGCGGGATGACCACACCGAACCGCGAGCCCGCGGCGTTGGAGAGGTTGGTGATCTCGGGGACCACCAGCACCTTCGCGCCGTCGCCGACCGACACCTCGGACACCAGCTCCTCGCTGGGCGTCGGCGCGGCCACCCGCAGCAGCTGCTGGACCTCAGGGCTGGCGCCCCCGCGCGGGAGCGCCACCGGCGGCTTCAGCTTGCCTGGGCGCACCGTCTCGGCGGTGACGATGAATGGGGTCTTGCCCTCGCGCACGGTGATCTTGGCCCGGTACTCCGTGCCCTTGCGCTCGAGCTTGACGGGGCAGAAGGTCTCGCCGGGCTGCACGCAGGTGTGGCTCACCTTGGTCAGCGCGATCTTGCCGGAGCGGATCGTCGCCTCCGCGGTCGAGCGCAGCGTTCCGGGGCCGTCCGCGACGATCTCCAGCCGCTTGCGCGCGTTGGCCGGGAAGCTGATGGTGATGCTTTCTCCCGCGATCGAATCCGGGTTGCGGATCTTCGTGAGCAGCAGCACGGATTGTCCGGACTCGATGGTGGCCTCGCCGCTCGGTTCCGCCGGCGCGTTGTCGCCCAGGGGTTTGACGAGCTGCTGGAGTTCGGGCTTGGGAGCCGGTGTGGCGGTTTCATCCGCGGAGGCGGTCGCTGTCGCCTTCGGGTCGTCCTTCTTCTTATCGCCGCCGCACGCGGACAGGCCGAGCACGGCCACCGCGAACACGGGCAGGAGGGCGTGGGGAACTCTGGCGGGCCGTCCCATGGCCCGAGCATAGTGAGGGGCGTCTCAGCCGGAGATAAGCCGAAAATCCTCCCGCTAGAGCGCACTAGGATGCCCTCCGTGCAGGACGACGGAGGCCCGGCGGCAGGCGCTTCAGTACCGCCGGGACGTCCGGTTTTCGTCGGCGGCAGCGGGCGCAGCGGGACCACCATCACCGGCTCCCTGATCGCCGCGCACGCCGCCTACGCGGGGCTCTGGTTCGAGGTCAAGTCGCACTTGGCGCCGGGGCTCCTGATGCGCACCCGCCGGGAGCCGCAGAGGGTCATCGACGACGTCCGTGCCCGCTTCGACAGCCACTTCCAGCAGTTCGTGGAGCGTGAGCGCTTCGAGGCACTGGTCGCGGGGCTGGATGTCCCGCGCGATCAGCGGACGCCGGAATGGGCGCGTTCGTTCGTGGACAATCTCATGGCAGAGCTGGTGGGCGACAAGGGAAAGCCGGCCTGGGTGGAGATGACGCCGCTGAATGCGATGTGGACCGACTGGCTGCTCGAGGTGTATCCCGACATGCGCATGCTGCACATGGTGCGCGACGGCAGGGACGTCGCCTTCTCGACGTCGGCCGCCTGGGGGCGGATGACCCCGGAGGAGGCCCTGCGCTGGTGGGGCGAGCGCATCCGCCGGATCCTCACCAGCTTCGAGCGCGCGCAACACCGCAACGTGCTGACCATGCGCTTCGAGAGGCTCGCACTCACGGACCGCGAGACGGCGCTGGCCGAGATCGCCGGCTTTCTGGGCGTGGAGGTGGACGCGGGGATGCGCGCGGCGTTCGAGGAGAGCTTCCAGCCGTCGAAGGCGAACATCGGGCGGTGGCGCCGGGATCTGTCCTCCACCGAGCAGGAGCGCTTCACCACCCAGTACCGCGAGATCCTCTCGAGTGTGGGCAGCTCCGACATCGACTGGCTCGAATCCGCGGAGGAGCTCTGAGTGACGGTCACGACGCTGAGCGGGTTTCGGAGTCTCGACATGCCCGTGTCGGAGATCGTCACGGGACGGGTCGGGTTCATCCACGACATCTTCACGCCCTATCCGTACGAGATCGTCAGCGACCTTCCCCGCGGCGAGCGCGACATCGTTGTGCTGATCAGCCGGGAGAACCGCCGCGCGAAGCTTGAGCGGCTCGCCGAGCACGGCGGTCGCGTGGTCGCGGTGATGGCACCCAGCGACGCCTCGGTCCGCCCGGCGTACCTACCCGGCCACAACGGCTTCCCGCCCAACGTCGTCCGCGCCTTCGTGACCAACAACGAGTTCGCCGATCGGCGCGTCATCAATGTCCCTCTCGGACTGCGGATCAACAAGGTGCTGCCGCTCAAGTTCGTACGGCAGCACATTCCGCGCGAGCACGAGGGTCTTCTGTACGGCAACTTCACGCTCAACGACGAGCACTACCGCTCGACTGGTGGGGAGCCTCACATCCGTGCTCGCCTCGCCGAGCGGTTCCGCGACGAGCCATGGACCAAACTCGAGATCTTCTCCGAGCAGCAGAACGACGAGTCGCTGCTCTTCGACTACTACGCCAACATCGCGCGGCACCGGTTCACGCTGTCGCCCGAGGGCAACGGCATCGATTGCTATCGCCACTGGGAGAGCCTCTACCTCGGCACGATCCCGATCGTGATGGTCAGTCCGGCGACCACCTCGTTCGTGGGCCTGCCGATGCTCTACACGCGGGACTACTCCGAGATCACCGAGGGCTACCTCGATCGGGTCTGGCGCAAGTTCTCGCGCCAACGCTTCGACCTCGCCCCGATGTTCAGGTCGTACTACCTGCACAAGTTCGTCGAGGCCGTCGGCGAGCTCCACGAGCCCCGCTTTCTGTGCTGGGGCTTCGGCGACACCCAGGACGAGAAGTTCCACAACATCCTCAAGACGTCGTCGCGGTCGCCGTCGGGCGTCCTCGCGGAGGCGCCGACCCCGCCCTACATGCTGTCAGCGCGCAAACCGCGCGACCCGAAGGCCTGGGAGGCACCGCGCTCCGTCCGCGTCGAGCGCACGGATGCGGGCACCCGGGTGATACTCGTCGACGAGGCGCCCCAGCTCTGTGCCGCCCTGCCCTTCCGCCTGCTGGTCGGAACCCGCTTCACGGTGCGGGGCAAGGTGTGGCTCGGAACCGCTGACGCGGCCGGGGTCAAGGTGGTCGTACGCGGACGGGAGGACGACGTCCTCGCCGAGCACCCGGTGACGTCCACCGAGCCAGAGGAGTTCGCGCTGCATGGCGTCGCCAACGTCGAGACGCTACGGCTCGCGGTCGACCGCGGCGAGATGACGAAGGGGCCGGTGGTGTCGGTGGAGGAAGTCCGCGTGGATCCCCAGCTCGCCCCCGGCGGCAGCAGTGAGTGAGCCTCAGCTCAGCGGGATGCGACTGGAGCTGGAGCCCGCGAGCGACACGGTGATCGTGTCGTTCGGCGGCCTCATGGGGCGGCGCCCGATTCTGGAGGGCGGGCGGTTCTTCGCGGGCTGGGACATCAAGCACATCCTGGTGCGCGACCTCGACGGCGTCTGGTACCAGAACGGCATCCGCGGGCTCGGCAGGAACGTGCCGGAGGCTGCGGCGGTGATCCGCGGCGTCGTGGAGCGTTCCGGGGCTTCTCGGGTGATCGCCACCGGCGCCTCCGCGGGCGGCTTCGGCGCGTTGCTGTTCGGTGCGCTCATCGGGGCTGATCTCACCCTCACGTTCTCGCCTCAGACCACGGTTTCACCTGATGGTCGCGACGAGCTGGGCGATCACCGCTGGGCGACCTCCGCGGACCGGATCCGCGCGCTGTGCGACGGGCCGCTCGACCACGCCGACGTCGTGCCCGTCATAGCCGCACGAACGCAGCCCAACCCGGTGGTCGTGCACTTCTCAGCCGACGACGAGCTCGACGCGCGACACGCGGAGCGCCTGCGCGACCTTCCCGGGGTTGAGCTCGTCTCGCACGAGACGGGCGGGCACGCGCTGACGCGGAGACTGCGCGCCCGGGGCACGTACGACGACATCGTGATCGAGGCGATGGGGCTCCGCCCTGACCAGCGGATCCCCAGCACCGCCACCAAGCCGGGCCGGGCGTTGCGCCCTGAGCAGGTGGACGCCGTGGTCTTCGGCCCCGCGGGCGCGGAGGGGGTCGCCGAGACCGTCGCCGACGTGGCGGCCCACGGCGTCGCGAACGTCGCCGTCGTCGCCGCGGCTCCCCTCCCCGACGCGCCTGCAGAGTCGAGCGTCGTCCGCGATCAACATGAGAGCTTCCTCGGGCTGCACCTGGCCCTCGCCGAGCAGCTGACGGCGGGTGCCGCCCCGGCGGTGCTGGTGCTGCACGCCGGCGTGGTGCTTCCGGAAGGCGCACTCGAGGCGATGCTGCGGCGCAACCGGAGTGAGGCGGTGGTCACCGTGGCGCCTACGGTCGAGGGAGAGCGCCGCGTGCCGCCGCCACGAAAGCTCCCGTCCCTCCTGGCGGCGCCGTTCACTCCTGCCGGACTTCTGGTGGATCGGGTCAAGCTCGAAGCGGTGGGCGGGATCGACGGCGACCTAGGGCCGCTGGCACTGTGGGACGTGATGATCCGCCTGGCCGGGCTCACGCCCGACCGTCCGCTGAGCACGTGGGACCGGGCCACAGCGACCGGTGCGGCTCCCGCGGACCACGAAGACCATCTGCGCGGCTTCCTCGAGCGACGCGGCTATGCGCCCGAGCTGGCGGCCGCGATGGCCGAGGACATGCGGCGTTACGACCGCAACACCTTCTGGGAGGTGCTGCTGCGCAATCAGGATCTGGTCAGCCGCTTTGCGGTCGAGGCGCTGATGGACGCCGAGGAGCAGCGCGCGGGGCTGAATCGGGCGCTCCAGCGCCGCCGCCGGCGCAAGTGAGCCGAGCCGGCGTGCACTAGCGTGCGGCTCGCATGGCCAAGTCACGCAATCCCGACCGCGATAAGTTCCTCGACTTCGCCGCATTCCTGCCGGAAGCGACGATCGACGTGGTGTTCGACATTGGCGCGAACGTGGGCCAGAGCACCCGCCAATTCCGCCGTCGGTTCCCTGAGGCGCGCATCTGGGCCTTCGAACCCGTCCCGGCGGCGTTCGGTGAGCTCAAGCAGGCCGTGGGCGACGATCCGCGCACGCGCACGGTGCCTGCCGCCTTCGGCGCGCAGCCAGGCAAGGGGTTCATCACCGCGGATGGGACGCGGCCGGTGAACCACCTCGTCGAGGAGTCCGCTGGGGTCAACGTGGAGCCGGTCCGCATCATGACCGGCGACGCGTTCTGCGAGGCCCGCAACATCGAGAGGATCAACTTCGCCAAGATCGACACCGAAGGGCACGACCTCGAGGTGCTCAAGGGCTTCGACGGCATGCTGCGCGACCACCGCTTGGACCTGGTCCAGGTCGAGGCGGCGATGACCCCGCGCCAGCCGCAGCACGTGCCGCTGAACGCTTTTCAGGAGCACCTACAGCCACTGGGGTACTTCCTGTTCCGGATCTACGACCAGATCAGCCGCCGACATCCCGGCGGGCCGGAACTGGCGCTGGTCAACGCCGTCTTCGTCTCCGATCCGGTGATCAACCAGAACACGCGGCGCCGCGGCGCCGATCGCGCCTCAGTCGCCTGACGGCTTCCCGCTGGCGAGGCGTTCTTTCTCAGCGCGACGTTCAGCGCGCTTGGCGGCGCGCTTGGGATCCTCGTCGCCGGCCGCGGCCCGGGCGGCACGACGTTGTGCGCGCTTGGGGTCCTCGTCGCCGGCCGCGGCCCGGGCGGCACGACGTTGTGCGCGCTTGGCGGCGCGCTCCGGATCCACGTCGCCGGCGGCGGCGCGGCGCTCCGCTCGGCGTGCGGCCCGCTCCGGGTCGGCGGCGCGGCGCTCGGCGCGGCGCCGGGTGCGCTCGTCGTCGACCGGCGCCCCCGCGGCATCCGGCTGCGGCCGCCAGGCCGAGAGGTCGCGCCCGAGAAGTTGCTCCAACGCCTTGACGTCCTTCCCGAAGTGCGAGTACAGCCGCTTGCGCTCATCAAACGTCAGCTTGCGCTTGCCGCGGCCCTCGCGGTACTTGCTCTCCTTCGGAGGTAGCTTTGAATGCACCACGGCCTCGAGGTCGTCGGGCCGGAACGACGGATCGGCACCGATGTGCTCGAGGGCGCTGTGGTAGAGGGCTCCGGCGTCAGACTTGATGTCGTCGTTGAGGAAGACGAGCAGTCGGTCGCCGAAGCGCTCCTTGAACGGGCCCAGCGTGCGGGTGTAGCGGCTGGCCTCGAGGATCAGGTGGCTGTCGAGGTGGTCGAAGAGCTCCGCGTCGACGGGGATGCGTTCGTGCGTCATGTGATGGACGAACGCCGAGTACACGCGGTCGACCGGGTTGCGCAGGAGCGCCAGGAGCTTGACGCCGGGCAGCGTCTCGTCGATGCGCTCGGCGGCTCGCGCCGCAGCGTTCCGGCCGCGGGCGTTCGAGACATAGCTCGGGCAGTGCTCGCCGATCAGCTTCTCGCCCTCGGGCGTGAAGTGGTCGAAGTACCACTCCGGCCCCTTCTCCCAGTTCTGGTTGAAGAAGTGAGTCGCGCCTCGGGCCATGTAGACCTCAGGATGCTTGGCCAGGTTCTCGCGGAACCAGATGGTGCCGCTCTTCTGGGCCGCGATGATGAGGAAGTTTGGGCGGGCGCTCATGGCACGAGGATAGACCGGTCTCGCGACGAGGGGTTCAGGCTCGGCTGCCGCTCCGGCCAGCGGCGCCGCGGCAGCGTGCGGAGCGCCCGGTAGGCGACCTCGAGCTCGTGGAGATCTTGCAGCGATGCGCCCTGCTCGCAGAGCGCGAAGGCAAGGGCATCCCTCTCGAAGTTGGGGTTCCTGCACACCAGGTAGCGGCCGATCTCGTCGTCGAGCGGCGACGCCACTCCGGCGCCCGTCAGGTGACGCAGGGCGCGCACGAACCGGGCGCTCACCAACGCTTCCGGGAGTTCCGTGGCGCCTGCGGCGTCCTCGAGCCGGCCGCGAACGGCGAGCATCTGCCGCAGCGCATCGTCCTCGGCCGGCGGCAAGCGTTGCCAGCGGGCGATCAGACGGCGCCGCCCCACATGCCACGGGGCGGCACCGCGCGCGACTGCCAGTAGTGGCTGCACGCGCTCGCGCGGAAGCACTCGGAGCTTGAAGATCAGCATCGCGAAGGCGGCCACCGCCACGATCTGGAGCAGGACGCCGTAGCGCGCGATCCAGAGCGCTCCGGCGATCGTGGTGACCGTCAGCGCGAGCGCGATCCCGAGCCGGCGGTATTGCATCTCGACGGTCACGCCGGCGCGGCGGTCGAGCCAGATCATGCAGGCCAGCGCTGCGAGCGAGGTGCCGGCCGAGCTCAGGGTCAGCGCATAGGCGCCGTACTCCGGGACCAGCCAGGCGGCGAGGCCGGCGTACACCGCCGTGGCGATGATGGCGGCGAGGATGAAGGCCCAGCGGCGGTTCTTGAAGCGCGAGGCCCGGTAGAAGGCGTAGAACGCGATGTGCGCCATCAGCGCGCCGGTCGTGAACGGGATCAGCTTGGCGGCCGGTTCGTAGCTCTCGGCGGCAACCACGACGACCACACCGGCCGCGACGGTCAGCGCGGTGAGCATGACCACGTTGAGCAGGATCAGGTAGGCGTAGAGCGTCCCCGCGAACTGGGGCCGGCCCCATTCGCGAGCCGCTCGGAAGATCGGGCTGCGCTCGAGCGGCGGCCACGCGGTCAGAAAGGCCGACGAGACGTAGTTCGGTACCAGGGCGATGCGGGAGGCCACGTGGTAGAACGCGACCTGCCGGGGGGCCGCCGCCTGCGTCAACAACAGGACGTCGAGGTGGCCGCGCAGGAAGTTCACGATCAGGATCGGCGCCATCGGCAGGCCGCGGCGCCAGATGTCGACGAGGTCGCTGCGCTTGATGTCGAAGCGGTACAGCTTGCCTCCGAACCCGACCGCGATCGTGATCGCGAGTCCTGTTCCGATCGCGGTGGCACCGAGCGCGCCGCGCACCCCCATGCCCTCCGCCAGTGCGGCAACGGTCAGGCCGATGACGAGGATGGGCCGAGCCGTGAGCAGCACCGCGAACGCCACGGGACGTCGCTCCATGCGGTAGATCTGCGAGACGAGGCGCCATAGCGCGCCTGCGCCGCCCGACAGGGTGGCCAGTCGCACGGCCGTCGTGTCGCCGGTGTGCAGGAGGAGGTCGTCGATCCCTCCCGCGTTGACCCAGAGCACGCCGCCGAGCAGGAGGTTGACGAGCACAGTCATCACAACGCCCGAGCCCATCGCGCGGCGGCCCGGCTGCGGTCGCCGGTCGCGGCGGTCGTCGTCGCTGGCCTCGAGCCCGATGCCGTCGTCGCCGCCGTCGTCGCCGGACATGCCGTAGACGGCCATGAGGGAGCCTTGGAGCGTGACGAAGTTCCCCGCCATCGTCACGAAGGCCGCGTAGGCGAACAGCACCGCCAGGTGCCCGTACTGCGAGGGCTCGAGGTACCGGGTCGTGACGGCCAGGCTGATCAGCCCGAGCGGGACGACCGCCATGAACCCCATCGAGTAGATGAACGCGGAGCGCGAGATAGCGCTCGCGCCGAGCGTGACGGTGTGCAGCCGGGGGTCGCGGCGCAGGGCTGCCTGTCGATCCACCGTCCGCGAGGATAGGAGGGTGTTTCCGTTCTGGGATCTCGCCATCGCCCCGTTGCTCGACGCCGTGCAGGCTCGCGTCGTGGTCGAGATCGGCGCGCTACGCGGGGAGACGACGAAGCTGCTCGTCGATCGTCTCGGCGCCGACGCCGAGCTGCACGTCATCGACCCGGCGCCGGAGTTCGACCCGGCAGAGCACGAGGCCGCCTTCGCCGGCCGCTACGTGTTCCATCGCGACACGAGTCTGCGCGCCCTCCCGGCGGTCCCGGCGGCGGATGTCGCCCTGATCGACGGCGACCACAACTGGTACACGGTGATCAACGAGATGCGGCTGCTCGCGGCGGCCGCGCGCGAGGCCGGCCGGCCCGCGCCCGTGTGCGTGCTGCATGACGTCTGCTGGCCCTACGGACGCCGTGACCTCTACTACGAGCCGCGCCGGATCCCGGCGGAGTCCAGGCAGCCGTTCGCCCGGCGCGGGATCGTGAAGGGCACCAGCGAGCTCGTCAAGCGCGGCGGCCTGAACCCCAGCCTGGCCAACGCGCTCACGGAAGGAGGCCCCCGAAACGGGGTGATGACGGCCCTCGACGACTTCGAAGCCGAGCACGATGAGCCGCTGCGTCGGCTCGTTCTGCCGGTCTACTTCGGCCTCGGCATCGCCGTCGAGCAGCGCCGGTTGGGCGAGGAGCCGGCGCTTGGCGAGCACCTCGACTGGCTCGAGAGCGCCGAGGGTCAGAGCCGGCTCGCGTCACTCGCAGCGGAGCTCCACGACCGCGCGGTGACCGCCCAGCACGCCGCGGTCTACGGCCAGCGCGCGGAGGTCGAGCGGCAGCGGCGTCGCTACCTCGACGTCCTGAAGTCGGCGCTGCTCGACGACCACTACTTCGAGGACGCGCTGCGCAACCACTACCTGTCCGTCGTAGCGCGCAAGCGCCGCGAGCCGGATCCGCGAATGCTTCGCGACCCGGTGCGATACCTCGAGCCCGAGGCCGAGCGCAACCAGGAGATGCGCCGGGTGGGGTGGATGGCGGGTGACGGCAACGAGACGCGCCCGTTCTTCCCGTTCACGGCCATGGGCCGAATCCGTCTGGAGCATCTCGAGCGGTGCCTGGACACCCTGCGCGAGGAGCAGGTGCCGGGCGATCTGCTCGAATGCGGCGTCGGGCGCGGTGGCGGCGCCATCTTCATGCGCGGCTACCTCGAGGCATGGGGAGTGGGTCGCCGCCGCGTCTGGCTGGCGGACACCTTCCGGGCTGCGGGCGGCGAGCCCACGGACCGGCGCACACAGCCGCTGCGGGGCGATCTCAACGCCGTTCGCGACGGCTTCGCCCGCTTCGAGCTGCTCGACGAGCGCGTCCGCTTCCTTCAGGGGGACGTGGCCGACGCCGTTGCGGGCGGGCCGTTCAGCGAGGTCGCGCTGATCAGGATCGGCGACGCGCTCGATGGTTCCCCGCAGGAGGTGCTGGAGGCCGTCTACGACCGGCTGTCCGTGGGCGCGGTCGTGCTCGTCGAGGACTACGTCACCCCGGCGCGCGGCGCCTCCGTAGACGCTTTCCGGGAGCGGCACGGGATCGAGGACCCGCTCGAGCGCGTCGATGCCGCGAGCGTGTTCTGGCGCAAGCGGTCCTCGCGGGCGCTCGCCGTCGCGCGGCGGCGCGGCCTGCGGCGGACTCCACTCGCCCGCCGCGCGCCCAGGGACGCCAGGGACCTGTCGGTGGTCGTGGTCGGCTTCAACATGCGGCGCGAGCTCCCCCGCACCCTGCACTCGCTCTCGCGCTCCTACCAGCGAGGCGTCGAGGACCTCGACTACGAGGTGCTCGTCGTCGACAACGGGTCGGCGCCCGAGCAGGCGCTGAGCGAGGAGCTCGTGAGCAGCTACGGGCCCGAGTTCCGCTACCTGTCGCTCGGTGCCTCCGCGGGCCCGTCTCCCGTGTACGCGCTCAACCGCGGCATCGCGGAGTCCCGGGGCGGCGCGCTGGCGCTGATGATCGACGGCGCCCACCTGCTCACCCCGGGCGTGCTGCGTTACGGCATGGACGGGCTGCGCTTCCACGATCCCGGGGTGGTGGTCACACAGCAGTGGTACCTGGGGCCCGGCCAGCAGCACGAGACGCTGCGAGAGGGCTACGACCGCGGCTACGAGGACCGGCTCCTGGAGCAGATCGGGTGGCCCAGCCGCGGGTACGACCTGTTCGAGGTCGGGACGTTCGTGGGTGACCGCGACTGGTTCGACCCTTTCAGCGAGAGCAACTGCCTGTTCGTCGGGCGACGGCTGCTCGAGCAGGTGGGCGGCCTCGACGAGGCGTTCGCCGCCCCGGGGGGCGGATTCGCCAACCTGGACCTGTACGAGCGTCTGGCGTCGAGCCCCGGGGTGTCGGTGGTGACGATCCTCGGCGAGGGCAGCTTCCACCAGCTGCACGGAGGCACGACCACGAACACGGCGGACGACCTCGACCGCCGGCAGCGGGTACGCGAGTACCGCGCCGATTACGTCGACCTGCGCGGCAGGGATTTCGAGCGACCGCGCGATCCCGTGCACTACGTCGGCCGCCTCCCCCGCAACGCGCTGCGCACGCGCCCGCGCTGGCGGCTCAGCCCGGCGCTGGTGCGGGGCGCGGGCGCCCCCGCCGCGGACGGCGTTCCCGACGCGCCCGTCGTCGTTGACGATCAGCTGCGCGACGCCTTCCTGAACGGCTACTGGCACAGCCTGGATTGGGAGGGGACACGGTGGCTCGGCCAGCCCGTGCGGCGGCCGGCGGCCGACCTGCTCGCCCTTCAGGAGCTGATCGCGCGGCTGACGCCGTCGTGGATCATCGAGACGCGCGGCGAGACCGGAAGTGCGCTGGCTCCGTTCGCGGCATCGATCTGCGACTTGCTCGGGACAGGTCGGGTCCTCACGATCGGTCAGGCCTCCACACAACCTCATCCGCGGACGGCGTCGGTCGCCGGCGACCCCGCGGACCCGCAGGTGGCCGCGCGGGTCCGCACCCTGCTCGGCGACGCCCGCGATGCGCTGGTGATCCTCGGCACGCGGCGCGACGCCCGCATCATGCGCGAGGAGTACGTCGCCTACGGCGGGTTCATCGCCGTGGACGGCTACGTCGTGGTCGAGGACACGATCGTCAACGGCCACCCCGTGTGGCCCTCATTCGGCCCCGGGCCCGGAGAGGTGGCGCGGGCGCTCGTCGCTGAGGGCTCCTTCGTTCCCGACCGCTCGCTGGAGCGGTTCGGCCCGACGTTCAACCCCGGCGGCTACCTGCGCCGCGTGAAGTGACGGGCTCGCGTTGCTTGCGCCAGAACACACCGGTCCAGTCGATGGTCCAGATCCTCTCGTCGATCCCATGGGCGCTGCGGTAGTCCTCGACCGCCTGCCGGCAGGCCCTGATAGCGCCGTAGTCGTCGACGATCAGGTAGCCACCCGGTGACAGCCGCGGGTATAGGTGCTCCAGCGCGACGATCGTCGACTCGTACATGTCGCCGTCGAGCCGAACGACGGCGAATCGTCGCCGGCTGAGGGCCGGAAGCGTGTCCTTGAACCAGCCGGGCAGAAAGCGGACCTGCTCGTCCAGGAGGCCGAGGCGCTTGAAGTTGCGCCGCACCTCGCCCTGCGGGACGGCGAGGTAGGAGTGGGTGTGGAGCTCGTCGCCCTCGTCGGCCGGGTAGGCCTCGGGATCGGGCGGCGGCAGCCCCGCGAAGGAGTCGGCCACCCAGACCTTGCGGTCGGTCACCCCGTGGGCCGCGAGGACGGCGCGCATCATGATCGTCGTCCCGCCACGCCAGACCCCGGTTTCGATGAGGTCGCCGGGAACGTCCTCGCGCAGGACGCTCTCGATGCACGCCCGGACATTGTCGAGGCGGAGCTGCCCCACCATCGTCACACCCTCGACCGGCCAGTCGAGACCATGGCGGCGGCTGTGGGGGTCCTCCAGGGGGACCTCCTTGATCGTGCCGTTGCGGCGCATGATCGCGCGCCGGGGTTCCGGGACGTGCAGTCCCAGCAGCTCGTCGCGGAGCTGATCGAGCTCGTCCCCGGCGCTCTCGTGGCGGGGCGGTGCCGGGATCTGCTCGAGCGCCTCGGACTCCGTCTGGCGCTCGGCCACGTCGAGGAACTCCTCGACGTCGTGGAACAGCTCGCCGCGGGCGCGGATCGTCTCGTCGTCCCACTCCCACCAGGCGACCGCGAGCAGCCGCTCGACGATGTCGTCCGGGAAGCGGGTCCGGATCACGCGCGCCGGACATCCGGCGACCACGGCGTACGGCGGGACGTCACGCGTCACGACCGCCCCGGCGCCGACGATCGCTCCGTGTCCGACCGTGACGCCGGCGAGGATCATCGCCCGCGTCCCGACCCACACGTCGCTGCCGATCACAGTCGGCGCGCTGGCCGGTCCTGGCTCGTGGGCACCGCCAGGGTCGATCATCAGCGCCCACAGTGGGTACGTGGTCACGCTCTCGTAGTGCGCGCCGCCGCCGAAGACCGCGACCTCCTGAGCGAAGCTGCAGAAGCTCCCGATGATGATCCGCTCGTCCGGGCGCCACAGCCGGAAGGTCTTGCGCTGCAGGCCGTAGGTCCAGCGTCCGACCGTAACGCGATCGTCGAAATGGGGCTGCTCCGCCGTGACCCGCATGAGCGCAGGCTATGGCGAGCTGCGTGGCCGCGATCTCGACCCGGACGGCGACGGCGCGTACACCTGCGCGTAGCCGGATCGCGACCGCAGCAGCCGTTCGATCAGGCTGCTGGTTGTGGCCGGGGGGCGCTCGACGGCGCCTTCGATCGCCGTCGCCCAGGCGCCCGGGTCGGCCGGGACGGTCTGGCCCGTCCCGTGGTCGCCGATGGCCAGATACGGCTGGACGTCCGACGCGACGACGGGTAGCCCGAGCGCGGTGTACTCCAGCCACTTGAGGTCGCTCTTGTAGCGGTTGAACTCCGTGTCGGCGAGCGGCGCGAGGCCGACGTGCCAGCGGTGGCGGTGCTCGCGCAGCCACGGCACGAAGAGGGGGTAGGGCTTGCGGTCGTCGGGAATCGGGAGCCGCTCGTACCACCGCTCGTCGCGGTCCGGGTCCTGCACGCCGACGACCTCGAGGACGTAGCGGCCGGGGGCGCGGCGCCCGAGCTCCCTCATCACCGGCTCGAGCAGCGCGAGGTCCTCGGCGTGGGTGGGGGAGCCCATGTACAGGAGCCGGTGGGGCGCGTCCGGCGGTGGAGGCACGTTCGGCGGTGGCTCCGTCAGCCCCGCCAGCCACAGACGCTCGTCGATGGCGTTCGGAACGACCTCGATCCGGGCGGGTGTCTCGCCGCGCACGGCGTCGGCCAGCGCCGGCGTGGCCACCGTGACCAGCGCGGCGGACTCCAGCAGCGCCCGGATCGCGGTCTGGTGCTCGCCGTAGACGGCGTCCTCGGCGCGCAGGAACAGGTTGTCGTCGAGGTCGACGATCAGGGGGAGGCCGCGCTCGTCGATCTCCTCGAGCACCGCGAGCAGCTGGTCCGGCGGGATCGCCGTGCGCTGGATCAGGACCGCCTGCGCGTCGGCGGGGATCGGACCGTCGGAGGCGTAGCGGATGCGGGCGGTGACGTGGGGGGTGACCGTCGGGTGGCGCAGCGGCTGGACGACGCGCACGTAGGTCGAGCCCGGATAGCGGCCGTCCTCGCCGCCGACGATTGCGGTCAGGCGCCGGGGCTCGGCGTCCGCGGCCGCGAGCGAGCGGCGCCGGGCGATCGTCTCGGTGTAGAGCGCGACATAGCCGTCGGTCATCTCGGCCCTAGTGGGCGTGTCGCGCAGGTCGGCGCGCCAGGACTGCATGCGGTAGGCGACGGGGTCCTCGGCGATGGCGAGGATCCGCTCGGCGGCGGCCTGAGCGTCGTCGGGGGGGATCAGCCACCCGCCCTCGTGCGCGCGCAACCGCTCGCCGAACGCGCCGAGCTCGGTGGCGACGACCGGGACGCCGAGCGCCCACGCCTCGGTCAGGGCGTGCGAGTACGTCTCGGCGACGACGGAGAAGAAGCCGATGACGGCCGGCGCGATCGCCGCCACCCGGGTCTCGAGCTCCTCGGGCCGGTAGCGGCCGTGGACCGTCCCGAGGTCGTGGTAGCGGTCGGGAACGTCACCGAGGAAGTGCAGCTCGAGCCGGTCGCCGGCGTGCGCCTTGACCTCGCGCAGGTAGTCCCCGCCCTTGTGGCGCTCGAGGTTCGCGATCACGAGCACGCGCACCGGCCCGCCCTTCTGCGGCGCCCGGTTGAGGCCGTGGCGCTGGCGCAGGTCGCGGCCGTGCGGGATCACCTCGAACGGCCGATCCGCCAGGACGGGCAGCGCCTCCTGGTGGACGGAACGGACGTGCTCGCTCGTGGTCACGAACGCATCGACACCGGCGAGCAGCGCGGTCACCTCCTCGCGCCACTGGTGCACGAACGCGTGCTTGAGGTGCGGCAGCTGCTCGAACCCCGGTGGCACGTGGCAGGCGCCGTCGCCGGCGGTGCAGTGCCCGGCGCAGTAGGTGCCGGTGTCGTCGAGCAGGTGGACGGTCGGGCAGGTGAAGTAGAAGTCGTGGAAGGAGACGACGACCGGGATCTCCAGCCGGGCGGCCACGACCGGCAGGTCGAAGGTGTGCTTGAACAGATGGCGGACGTGGACGAGGTCGATGGCGTGCTCGCGCAGGACGCGCTCGGCGATCGCCCGGTAGTCGTCCCGGGTGAAGTCGAGGATGCGGATGGGTTCGTCGAGGTCCCAGCGCGCGAGCGGGACGCGCTCCCCGCCGGCGTAGCGGTCGAGCCGGATCCGCGACCGGTCGCTGGTGAGCAGCAGGCACTCGCAGCGGTCCTCGAGGCCGCGCATGAGCTCGAAGTTCCCGACGGGGGTGCCGCCGCCGCCCTCGTGGATGACGAACAGGACGCGCGGGAGCGGCGAGCGCGCCGACGCGAAGGCCTCCTCGATGAGCGCGCGCGCCTGCGCCAGCACCGGGTCGGCGACGAACTCGCGCACGGCGGCGGTGTACTCGGGGTAGCGCTCGTTGAGCAGAGCGCGGCCCGCCCGGGCCAACTCGGCCTTTTCGGCCTTGAAGCTCGCCTCGCGCACGTGGCGGACGAAGGTGCCGCAGTCCACGACGTGCCTCCAGCCCCGCCGGACGGCGCGCATGCAGAAGTCGTTCTCCTCGCCGTATCCCCGCGGGAAGGCGCGCTCGTCGAGCAGCCCGATGTCGTCGAGCAGAGCGCGCCGGATGTACATGCAGAAGCCGTTGCCGGTCGGCGCCGGCGCCAGGCGGTCGCCGACCGTCTGCGCGACGAGCCGGGCCGCGTCGTCGGTGCCGAGATGCAGCGGCACGGGGTTCGCCTCCGCGATCACCGGAACCGAGAAGGCGCCCGCGTTGTCGCTGACCGCGGTGGCGGTGCCGATGTCGGGCTCGCGGTGGGCGGCGGCGCGCAGGCGCTCGAGCCAGCGGGGGCCGACCTCCGTATCTGAGTTGAGCAGCACCACGTCGCGGGTCGAGGCGCGCAGGGCGCGGTTGACGGAGGCGGTGAAGCCGAGGTTCTGCGAGTTGCGCAGGATCCGCACCGCCGGCAGATCGGCGAGCTCGGCCAGCAGCTCGAAGGTCTCGGGCTCCGTGCTCGCGTCGTCGACGAGGATCAGCTCGGCGGGACGGGTCGTGTTGCGGACCAGAGCCTCGACGCAGCGGCGCAGCTCGGCGGCCGCGCCGTAGACCGGGACGATGACCGACACGTCCTCGGTCCGCAGCGCGAGGGGCGTGACCGCGGGCAGCGGTGGGGGCTCGGTCGCGAGCGGCCGCACGAGCACGCCCTCGGGGTATGTCTCTGCGGTCCAGCCCTCCGGGGCGAGGCCGTCCGCCGGGCCGCCCGTGTGGAGCGGCAGCGCGCCCGCCTGCACCGCCGCGGCGGCGACCGCGGCATCGGCGGTGACCACGACCGCGCCGGCGGGTAGCTGCTCGTCGTGGGCGCCGACGAGGACGTCGGCCTGCACGGCCGCCCAGGCGACCACAGCCTCGCGCGCCGCGGTCGTGCCGGAGTCGAGCACGACGGCGGGCGGGGCGAGCTCGTTCAGGGCGTCCTCGAGCGTTGCGCTCATTCGACCGGCTCGTTCATGCGGTCGACGATCTGCTGCAGCGCGTCGGTGCCGCGGTCGCGGCGCAGGCTCAACAGCCGTGACATCCGCGCCAGCCGGTGACCGAGCCGCCATGCCTGCGACGCCCGGGCCCGCTCGGCCTCGCTGGCCACCCATGCGCGCTGCTCGACGAGCTGAGCGCGCAGGCGATCGACCTCGTGGCGCTGGCTGTCGGCGAGCGCGGCGCGGGCGCTGTAGGCGCGCGCGAGCTCGCCGGAGGGCGCGGCGGCCGTGTCGAGCGCCGGGTCGGCCGCGGCCGTGGCGCCACCGCGCCAGCGGCCGGGGGGCGGCGGGTCGGCGGCCACGGTGACGACGGTGGCGAGCACCGCGCGGTCGCTGTCGTGCTCCTCGCGGATCAGCCAGCCCGAGCGGTCGGCGACCCACGCCAGCGCGTGCGCGCGCGCGTCGGTCCCGTCCACGACGACCATCCGGGGCTCGGAGCGAACGAGGTCGTCGAGCGCCTCTGCCGTCGCCGCAGGCGTGTGGCCTGCGGCCAGAGTCGCCGCGTTCTGCTCGGCACCGGACACTGCCGGCGCAGCGTACTGTCGTGCGGCGTGAGTGACGATCGGGACCTGGCTCGACAGAAGCGGAAGGCTGTGCGGGCGCTGCTGCCTGCGCTCGAGGCGAACGGCTGGATCCTCAGCCGGCTGCGCCGTCAGTCCGTGGACGCGACCGGCCAACCTCTGCCGTGGATGGCCTATGCAGCGATCGACTTCCTCTCCGAACGTGTCTCGCCGGGCATGCGGGTCTTCGAATTCGGCTCGGGCAACTCGACGCTGTGGTGGGCCAGCCGTGTCAGCGAGGTCCTCGCGGTCGAGCACGACGAGGGTTGGGCACAGCGGGTCGCCGAGCGACTGCCGCCCAACGCGGAGGTCACTCATGCCGCTTTGGAACCAGGCGACGACTACGTTGAGAAAGCGGCGCGAAGCGGGCACAGCTTCAACGTGGTCGTGGTGGACGGCCGGCACCGGGTGCGGTCGGCTCTGGCCTCCGTGGGCTGCCTGGCGGAGGACGGGGTCATCGTGTGGGACAACTCAGAGCGGACGCGTTACGAGCGGGGCCTCGATGCACTTGCGCGTCAGGGCTTCCGCAGGATCCGCTTCACCGGGCTGGCGCCGATCGGCACTGCGATGACGGAGACGAGCATTCTGTATCGCCGGCACAACTGCCTGGGCATCTGACGCGGCGCTCTATGTTTCGGGCCATGCAGGCCAAGCCGGCTCCACCGGAAAGCATCGCGATCTCCACTCCGGACGTGACGCGCATGGTGGCGCGGTGGATCCAGCGGCGGAAACCGGCCGCCGCGGCGCGATTCGGGGAGGGCGAGGGGCGCGTGCTCGCCGCCGACTGGAACGATCCCCTCTCGGTGCGTGTCGCCGCGCGCAAGGTGCGGCGGCAGACCGGCCATCTCCCGCATCCGGAGAGCGTCTTCAAGCTCCAGGCGCTGCTGCTGGACGCATTCGACCGCGCCGACATAGCGGGCATCGAGGCCGACGAACGGTTCAGCGACGAGCATCGCGAGTGGGCCGCGTACGTCTGCAACCTCTACGCACAGCGAGCCCACGAGCGAGCCGGTCACACCTACAGCACGCATTGCCTGTTCAACTCCGCCCTGCGTGAGGCACTGCCCGAGCTCCTGAGCGGGCTGGAGCGCGTGAGCATCGTGACCTCACGCAACCTCGAGCCCGTGTTCCGGGAGCGCTACGGGGTACCCGACGTGCGCGTCTTCCAGATCCCTTCGCAGCACATCATGCGCGCTGTCGACGACGAGTTCGAGAGCGCGATGCACGACGTCCCGATGTGGCCCGACGCGTACATGCGGATCTCCGAGGCGCTCACCGTGCGCGAGCAGGGCGAGGTGTTCCTGATCGGGGCCGGACTCTTCGCGAAGAGCCTCTGCGTTCAGGTCAAGGATGCCGGCGGTATCGGCATCGACATGGGATCGTCGCTGGACGGCATCGCCGGCAAGGTGACCCGCGGCCGCCGGGCGCCCCGCGAGCAGCCGCCGGCCTGACCCTCCACCGCTACCTTGACGGCCTGATGCTCGACCTCGGGGGCCCGGCCGTGGGGCTGTGCGCGGTTGCCAAGAACGAGGGCACCTACCTCGAGGAGTGGATCGCGTACCACCACCTGATGGGGTTCGCCCCCATCCGGGTCTACGCCCACGACTGCACCGACAACTCGCATGCGGTGCTCGCGCGGCTGGCGAAGGCGGGCCTGTGCGAGTGGGTCCCGTTCACGTCCCCGGCCGAGGACAGGCCAGAATGGATCGCGTACGCCGATGGCCTGGAACGCCTGCTCGACCGGACCGACTGGCTGACGTTCGTGGACATCGACGAGATGATCGTCACGCCGAAGCACGCCTCGATCCAGAGTTTCCTGCGTGAGCGCGAGGGTCTGGACGCGATCGGGGTCAACCGGATGGTCTTCGGCAGCTCGGGCCACAAGACCCGCGAGCCGGGGCTCGTGATGGAGCGTTTCACCCGTTGCGCACCGCGCGAGTTCCGCGGCAACCACATGCTGAGGACCCTCGCGCGCAGCGAGGTGATCGAGTTGCCGCGAGCGCACGGGACCCGCCTGAAGCCCGGGACGGTCCACCGGACCGTCGCCGGCGAGGACCTCGATGACAGCGGACTCTCCCGCGAGGTGAGCCACGACGCGATCCGGGTCCAGCGCTACTTCACCAAGTCGCGGCAGGAATGGGACCAGCGGGCAGAGGGCCGTCGCAGCCCGATCAAGCGCCGCATCGAGGCGGAGTTCGAGGAGAACGACCGCAACGAGCAGGAGGACGCGACGATCCTGCGCTGGGCGGACCCGGTCAGGCAGCTGATCGTCGAAATAAACGCGGGCGACATCGACATCGTCTACTCCGAGCTCGATGCGGCCCGCCGGCGGTTACGGGAGCTCGAAACGGAGACAGCGCGCGTGCAGCAGGGGCTCGAGCAGCATCGCGCTCAGCTCGCCGCGGCCCACGCTGCGCTGAACGCCGAAACCGAACGCAGCGCCGAGCTCGAACAGCGGCTGGAGAGCGCCGCGCTGCTCGTGGCGCGCGCGCGGTCGAGCGCGACCTGGCGCATCGGGGAACGGGCCGTCCGGCTAGGCCGGCTGCTGACCTTCCGGCGCACCCGCGGCGACTCCGCCCTGGATGTCGCCACGCGCCAGCTCGGACCCGGAAGCTGACGCCCACCGGACGAGGGTCGCGTCGCTCACGAGCCAGACCAGCGCCGCGGGCCTCTGCTGCGCGGCCGTGACGCCGGCGTCGTCGAGGGCGACCCGCGCTCCCGGCTCCCCGTGCGCCGTACACAGCTCGGCGATCCGGACCGTCGCAGCATCATGCGCCACCAGTAGTGACGGCCGATCGTCCGCCGGCGGCGCCCGGAAACCGACCAGCGGGGTCTCGACCTCCGCCGGAGGCTGGACCGCTTGGTGGCCCCCCGGTCCAGCCTCGCCCCACGCCGCGGCATAGACGCTCTTCGCAGTGGGCACGATCCCGGCCTGTCCGAGGGTCACCTCTTCGACCGGGCACGGAACGAGCGCGGGCAGGGCGAGCGAGAGCGCCTTCGCGATCGCCCGGTAGGCGTGAAACGCCCCCAGCCAGGTCGGCGCAGAGCCGCTACGGCCGAACAGCCAGCCGTGCGAGCGAGCGCGCAGCAACGCCGGGAGCAGGTCGAGCAGGTGAAGCTGGTCGTCGTCCTGCAGCCTCGTGGCGATGCGCTCCGCCAGCCGGCCGCCTGGAGCCAGCGGCATCGGCGCCGGGGCGCGTTCGGGGTAGACGAACAGCTTGTCCGGGAGCACGGCGACCAAAGAGACGGCGGCACCCGCCTCCAGGAGGGTGTGCAGACGCCCGACCAGCGCGCTGATCGTGTCCCGGTCGAGCCGCGCGACGCCGCGTAGGAGATCGAAGCCCTCAGCGGGATAGGGGTAGAGCCAGCCCTGTTCGCCGCGCAGCACGGTCTCCGCACCGCTCGCCGGGACCACGAGCTCGCGGACGCCGGCGTCGTCGGCTGTCTTGGGCGCCAGGCGTGGCAGGTCCGGTGGGGCGATCGGGTCGGGGTCCTCCTCCTCGAACAGCCGGACGTCCCTGCGGAGGTTTCCCGCGGAATCCACGACGCGCGCGTCGCGGGCCAGCGGGACGGCGACCGTCGTACCTTCGATCAGCGCCACGATCAGGTGGTCGCCGGCGTCCGGAGGCTGCGGAAGCTGGACGCGGAAGCCGCCGACGTTCGTGCTGATGCCGGCCCTCGTGAGGTCGTCGCGCTGCTCGTCGGCAGCCGTGACCAGTTGCGCGGCGCCGTCGAAGCGCACCACGACGTTCAGCGGGGCTCCGGGCTGGTCGAGATCGACGACCCACCCGCGGACGGTGTCGCCGAACACGCCGTCGATATAGCCGCGGGCCTGCATGGCTGCAGGCTACGACCGAAGCACGCTTGCAGCTCGTAAAGTCCCGCGCGGGTGGCTCCCGCACCGACCTTCAGCCCGTGCCCGATCTGCGGCAGCCCCGAACGCGTCCCTTACTACGACCGGCCCGAGGCGGCCTGCGCGGGCTGCGGCTCCCTCGAGCGTCAGCGTGAGCTCGTGCGCAACCTGCGCGCTGAGCTCACGCCGGTCCAGGGTCGCCGCTGCCTCGAGATCGCTCCCTACAACGCCCGCGTGCTGGGCGAGTATCTGCGAGCGCTGGGATGGCGCTACGAGAGCATCGACAAGCGCGCAGTGCGGGGTGCGCGCGACCCGGGGGCCTTCGACAGGTTCATCGACCACGACCTCGACCTCGCCGACCTGCGCGGGCTTGAGTCCGGGGCGTACGAGCTCGTCACGCTGCAGCACGTCCTCGCCGAGATCCCGGACGACCGGGCGGCGCTGGACGAGATCGCGCGCGTGCTCGCTCCCGGTGGCCGCGCGCTGCTCGAGATCCCGTGGAACCCGAAGGCGGCCGACACCGTGCCGATCGATCGCGATCAGTACGGCAACCGCCGCGCCTACGGGCGCGACGTCGTCGCGCAGCTGGAGCAGCGGTTCGCCGCGGTCGAACTGCGCGAGCTCGAGGAGGGGATGTATCGCGGGACCGTGTTCGTCTGCCGTGCCGCCCAGGCGAGACCGTCCCCAGGCCGCGTCACGGCGGGTGTTCCGCTGCGGTCGATATCCATCGACGACATCGCGTCTGTCGTCACCGTGCGAGACCCGTCGTGGACGGGGACCTCGACGGTCACGGCGATATCGCGGGGCGCCGGAGGGCGAGACCACGTCCAGCTCGATCAGTTCCCGATCATCGGCAACGCCGTGACGGCTGAGCGCCAGCCGCAGTTGCGGCGCTCAAACGCCAGCTACACGGTGCGCCGGATCTTCATGATGTCGATCCCCAGCTGCTCGCTCGTCGGCCCGCATCTTGTGGCGGTCCAGGGCGACCGCACGATCGAGCAGACGCTGCGGGGGCCGAGCAGCTTCGCCAACGAGCGGGTCTTCGCGCGTGGCGGGGAGGGGTGGCCCGCGCTCCGCGCGGGGCTCAGCAGCACGACCATCGACGAGCCCGTCGTCGCGCTGGGTGCACGTGCGATTCAGGATTTCTTCTGCTGGATGACGGAGCTGGTGCCGCGGCTGCTTTTTGTCCGCGAGCGAGGCACGCTCGCCGAACTTCCTGTCATCTTGCGCCCGGTCGATACGGCATTCGCGCAGACCACGCTGCAATGGCTCGGCGTCGAGCCGCGCTATGTCGAGGAGGATGTGGTTCACGTGCAGCGCGCCGTGACGGCCAGCTTCCCGATCCACCCCGCACGGGAGGCCCGCTACTCCCCTGAGATCGTCACGCTGGCGCAGCACCTGCGCGACCACTACGCGCCGCCGGTGACCAGGGATTTGCCCCGACGGTTCTACATCAGCCGCCGCGACGCTCGCTTCCGCCACGTGGCCAACGAGGACGCGCTTGAGGAGCGCCTCTCCGAGCTGGGGTTCACCACCGTCGTCTTGAGCGAATTCGAGTTCGCCGAGCAGATCGCCATGTTCGCCGGGGCGGAGTTCGTGGTGGCCCAGGATGGAGGTGGGCTCGCCAACCTGCTTTTCGCGCGGCCGGGCACGCGCGTCGTCGAACTCTTCCCCGCCGGGTTCGAGGAGTCCACGTCGTGCTGGGCGATCGCGAGTCTCGGCGGACTGCGCTACCAGATGCTCGTCGGCGACCCGGTCGACGGGCCTCGCGCGCGGTTCAGCCGCGCGGACATAGTCGTCGACATCGAGCAGCTGACGCAGCTGATCGAGACGGATTAGCCGGGCGCGAGGATGCGCCGCTCGTCGAGCACGTGGAACACCACTGCGGGATGCTCGAGCTCGATCGGGACGAGTGGAGCTCGGCGCGACTCGAGGATGACGATGCGCGCGGTGCTCTCGGCGAGCCAGGGAGCGATCGTGTGGATGACCGGGTCGCCGACCAGGGCGGCGCGCGCGAGGTCCTCGGCTCCGGGCTGCTCGTAGACGCGCGGGGCGGGCAGGCCCTCGACCTCGAGGTGGCTCGCCGCCGGCATGCGCAGGGCGCGCAGCGAGGCGGCGTCGATTCCCTCGAGCACGCCCGCGGAACCGCTGTCCGGCGCGCCGATCTGCGGCAGGTCCTCCAGCGCTTCACCCGGCGTCTCCAGCGTCGGCGCGAGCGCCATCGATGACAGCGGCAGCGGTCGCAGGCCGGGGGGGATGGGGCCGGCGCGCTTGACCAGCGCGCGGGTGACGTGGAAGGCGCCGAGCGCGGACAGGCGCTCCTCGCGCGGATGGAACAGCGGTCCGTGCCGGCGCGCGTCCTGCAGGACGCCGAGCAGGTCCAGGATCTCGAGACTGTCGCTATCGCGCGCGAGGGCCTCGAGCTCCCGCGCGCACCGCGGCATGTCGGCGGACGCCACCGTGGCCATCTCCGGGTGGACGGCGAGCTTCGCCGGCACCACGGCGACCACGTAGCGGATGGCGAGCTGCTCGAGCAGGGCCGCGGCCCCCTGCAGCTCCTCGGCCAGTGAGCGCAGCCGCTGCAGCCGCTCGGCCTCCGCGCTCGTGAGCCCGAACAGCCAGCCGTCGCGACCGGTCAGGGCGCTCGTCGCCGGCTCGGGCGCCGGGGGCGGGGGATCGTCCTCGATGGGCGGCGTCGGAAGCGGGCCTTCGTCGGGCACGAGCTCGACGCCGGACCAGACGCTCTCCGCGCCGGTCTCGGACCAGTTCTCGAGCAGCGGCAGGCGCTCGACCGCGCCGTCCGCCCGCACCGCGACGCGCAGCGGTTGCTGGTCGCGCAGCTCCTCCGGCAGCGGGATGGCGAACGCGTGGCGCCCGTCGCCGATCCCGACCTTCTTGAGGCCGGGGGCGCGCTGGTCGGCCGGGCCCGAGGCGACCGGCCGGCCGTTGACCCACACCGTGATCCGGACCCGTTCCTCGGGATCGGCCGGATTCCAGGCCCAGCCGGTCACGACGCCGTCCGGCGTCCCCTCGACGCGGCCGTCGACGACCTTGATCTGGGGGACCACCATCGGGCGGCATGGTAGATGGGACGCGGAACCTAGAATCTCCGCGTGGCGATCCGCGGCTATGTGGATGGGGTCGTCGGCGGCGAGATCGTGGGCTGGGCGGCCGACGATGAGCGCCCCGGCGCCCGCATCGAGGTGAGCGGGAGGTTCGACCACCTCCCGCTGCCTGCGGTCCCCGCGGATCAGGAGCGCGACGACCTCCGCAGGGCCGGCCTCGGCGACGGGGCACACGGCTTCCGGATCCCGCTCGAGGGCGACGCGCTGACTGCCGGAGCGCACATCGTCGAGGTGCGGGCGGGGTCGCGCACGCTTCCGCTGGCCCCGGACTGGGTCGTCCAGGGACGGGGCGACGAGCCGCTGGACGACGTGTCGCTGGCCGTGCCCGACGGCGACGGGCCGACGCACGCGCTCGCGGGGCGGGCGGGCTGGCTCTTCGGGGTGGGCGCCGGCGACCTGGAGCTGCGGTGCGGGACGGCCCGGGTCAGCCACGCCTCACTCGACGCGGAGGTCGCCGAGCTCGAGTTGCTGGCGACGACGGTCAGCGATTTCTGCTGCGCCCTGGTGCCGGACAAGCTGCAGGTCTATCCCGAGCACGCGCCGCAGGAGTTGGTGATCTCGGCCGCCGGCAGGGGTGTCCGCCTGCTCAATGTGCGGCTGGACCGCCACGGCCAGCGGCCCGTACTCGACCTGCTGCCCGTGTTGGAGGACGCGCGCTACGACGGTCGCGTGTTCCCGCGCACCGGCGACGCGCTGAGCTGGGTGGGCGCGTTCCACGTCTACCGGGCGGTCGCCCGGTCGGTGGGGCTCGACCCGTTGCCCGTCAGCGCCCTGGACCTCGGCCCGCACGAGCCGGTGGCCACCCGTCTGGACCTCCTGCCCCGCCTGCGTCACGAAGCCGATGCGCTGGTGCCCGCGGAACCGGACACGGCCGTCGACGACCTCGAGCCGACCCTGGTCCCGCTGTCCATCCGCGCCGCGCGCTCGAGCGCGCTCGTGGTTCACGATCCGGTCGCGGCCCGCGTGGTCGAACTGCTGAGCGGGCACTTCAGGCAGGTCGAGGTCGAACAGGCCCCCGCGGTGGACATCGAGCGCATCCGCCGCGAGCCTCCGGAAGTCCTCATCTGGCTTCGGGCGGACTGCTAGCCAGGTCGTCGAACGCGTTGCGCACGAGCCGCTCGACGCGCGCGTCGCCGTCGCCGCCGCGCGCCCAGCCGTCGAGCGCGTGAACCAGGCCGAGGGAGCCGATGGAGAAGATCCGCGCGCCCGACGGCGCCGTCCAGCGCAGGCAGTCGGCGGGACCGAGCTCGTGGTCGAAGTGCAGGAACCGCACCATGCCGGGCGGAGGCTCGTCGCGCCAGATGCCGTCCCACTCGTAGCCCACGACGGCCTGGACGGGCGAGCGGTCCTCGGCGAAGCCGGTGCCCTGCATCCACGGATCATCGAGCGAGGCGGGATCGAGCTCGTAGTCGAAGAGCCGGTTGGGCTTGGTCAAGCCCTTCTCGTACTGGGTGCCGAGCAGCTCGCGCTCCTCCCAGGCGGGGTCGAGCTGACGGAACTGGGCGGTCTTGAGCGCGCCGTCGGGCTCCGGATCGTCGGCGAAGCTCTTGTAGCCGACCAGGGTGCGCTCGTCGTCCTCGTAGCGGACCTGCCAGAAGACGAGGTTCGCGCCCATGAAGGCCAGAGAGGTGCCGCGGTCGCGGGCCTCGTCGAAGGCCTGGCGGATCTCGCGTGACCAGTACTCGTCGTGGCCGGAGACGACCAGCATGCGCGGCGGCACGAGTGTCCAGGGCTCGCGGTGCGTGTCGACGTCGCTCTGGTACCCGACGTCGTACCCGTGGCGCTCCATCCAGCGCGCCAGCGGCAGGTCGTAGTGGAGGGGGGCCTTCGAGTTGAGGTTCGATTCGGCCCATGCGGGGACCGGCCGGTCGAAGGAGACCTTCACCGCCGGCCGGTTGTCGGTCGAGTTCGACTCGTAGAGACACCTGCCGCCCCAGTGGTTGTACGCCTGGAGCGTGTTCACCGGCGTCTGGACGAGGACGTCCGGGGGCTCGTCGAGGCGCGGGCGCACCACGAACGGCACCAGAGCCGTCGTGCCGGCATGCGGGCCGGTGCTGAGCCGCAGGTGTGCCACCCAATGTCCCGACGCCGCATCGGGCGGGATCTCGAGCGAGTCGGTCACCGGCCAGGCGGCGGCGACCAGCCCGGTCTGCGCGTCGGGCTCGGGAACCGGGCGTGCGAGACCCATGCGCGACGGCGTGCGCAGGATCTCCCGGGCCCCGTCGCCGCCGTACCAGCCGAGCCGGTAGACGACGATCTCGTAACGCGCCGCCGGCGCGGTGGACACGCACAGCTCGATCCGCTGGCCCGGCCGCGTGGAGGTCTGCGTCGTGTAGCCCTCGATCGCACCCGGCGGCGCGTGCTCGACCGGCCACCAGCTGCGAGTGCCGGGGCGGGTGTTCTCCTCGGCGACACGCACGCGACGGGGAACTCTATGCTCCGCGCGTGGCGGCAAGGATCCTCATGACGGACGGGCGCGAGCTCACGGTCGCGCTCAGCGGCAAGCGCGTCGTCGATGCGCTGGTCGCCACTCACGCGAAGGACGCAGAGGAGCGGCTCGCCCGGTTCACGACAGCGGCCAAGGTGCGGGTCTGGGTGAGCCCAGCCCACGTGACTGCGGTCGAGGACCGTCCGGACCCGGCTTAGCCGGCGCTGGCGACGCGCTCGCTGCACGTCGCCTCGAGCAGCGACTGCCAGCGCGTGACGTTGCTCTCGAGTGAAGCCCAGCGCTCGACGTGGGCACGGCCCGATGCCCCCATCGCGGCGAGAACGTGTCCGTCGGTCGCGTGGAGCTCGCGGAAGGTCGCCGCGAGCGCTTCACCATCCTCGGGCCCGACGACCACCCCGGCGTTCGCGCTCGCCACGGTCTCGGCCGACTCGCCGCGCGCCGAGAGGACCACGGGGCGCCCGGCGGCCATGCATTCGAACAGCTTGGTCGGGAGCGCGCCTGCGAATAGAGGCTTGTCCTTGAGCAACACCGCACCGACGTGGGAGCGCTCGTAGAGGTCGACGACGTGCTCGGGGGGCACCGTGCCGGTCATGTGTACGTTCTTGACCCCGCGGTCGAGAATGTGCTTGTACGCCGTGTCGCCCTCGGCGCCCCAGCCGGCGAGCGTGACCTCCACGACGTCGGGGCCGGCGATGGCGGCGGCGTCGATCAGGTTCTCGATCCCCTGCGCGAGTCCGATCGTGCCCGCGTAGAGCACGCGGAGGGGTCCGTCGAGCGGTGGGAAGCTCGTCTGCGGGAACCGGCCGAGCTCGACGATCGGCGGCATGCGGCGGACCTTGCCGGCGCTGTCGGCGAGCTCGCCCAGGGTCTCGACCATGCCGCGGGTGGGGACCGTGATCGCGGTGGCCGACCGGTAGATCCAGCGCTCGAGGCGCTCGGCCGCAGCGATCGCGTGCTTGCTCCCCAGGGCGCCCAGTTCGACCGCCGAGGAGGGCCACAGGTCGCTGACGTGGGCGATCAGCGGTACGCCCTTCGCGCGCGCATAGGGGACGGCGGCTCCGGCGGTGAACAGCGGAGGCGTCTCGACGACGACGACATCCTGCTTGCCGGTGGCGCTCGCCGCCAGCATCGCGGACGTCGCGAAGGCGGTGTGGTTGGCGATCCGGGGGAGGAACCCCTTGTTGGCGGCGGGCAGCACGGCGGAACGCACGATGCGGACGCCGTGACGGTCCTCCTCGCGCATGATCGGCCGGTTGCGATACGGCGGCTGGACGCGCCCGGCGGGGTAGTTCGGAAACCCGGTGTGCACGGTTACGTCCAGGCCGCGCTCACGCAGCCCGCGCGCCAGCGCGGAGATGCGCGCCTGCGGTGCACCGACCTCCGGCGGGTAGTAGTGCGTCAGGAACGTGACCCTCAGCGCGTCGTGGTCGAGCCCGCGCGGCTCGGGCGCGGCCTCGGCGGGAGCGATCTCGCGGATCGCGGGGGTTGGGTGGTATTGGACGTCGGTCACTGGGCTTGGGCGAGAACCCGGAGGCCTATGTCCCTGGGGTTCAGCGCCAGCGCTCGCCGGTACCAGCTGCGGGCGACGCCGGCGTTGCCGGCACGCAGCTCGAGGTCGCCGAGGAGCGTCATTGTCACAAACGAGCGCGGCTCGAGGTCGAGGGCTTCCATGAGTTCCTGCCGAGCCGCGCTGGCGCGCCGGTCGGACTCTAGGGCCCCCGCGGCCAGGTAGCGCGGTTCGACGGCGAACGGCGCGAAGCGTTGAGCGGTGCGGGCTGCGGAAAGCGACATCGGTGGGTTTGAACGGTGCTCGCGAGCGATCTTCGTGAAATCAGCGGAAACGAACAGACAGACCGCGAGCAGTGCGCTAAGTCCAGCAGAAAGTCGCCACGAGACGCGGCTGAGCATGCCCGCTCGCGGCCCACTTTCTCCGGAGGCTGTCAGTACTCGGACCCCCAGAGCGATGCTCAAGATGGCGAGCCCGGTCAAAGCGGCGATCGACCACAGCCAGTCGACGGTGGCTTGGGCGACGAGGACGGCGCCCGCGCCGAGGGGGGCCGAGGCCCAGATGCGCGTCGCTCGCTCCGCGTGTCGCCAGCGGCGCGCGACCGCGTACACGGCGGCCGCGAACGCACCGAGCAGCAGGAGCAGCCCGATCGCTCCGCTGTCGCCCAGCGTCCCCAGGACCACGCTGTGGGCGACGGTGAGGTTGCGGTCGGTGGACCGCTCGCGGTAGTAGCGGGTGGGATAGGAGCCCTCGCCGGCGCCGATGAGCGGATCGTCCTTGAACGCGCGCACCGCGATGCGCCAGAGGTCGTAGCGCTGCCCGCTTGTCGATCCCAGGCGTGTCGCGCCGAGCGCGGCCGGTTCGAGCGTCTTGAACTCGGTGATCTTCTCGTCGACGTAGCTGATCGGGTTGCCGGTCCGGGCCAGCCCGGCGCCTGCCGCCCCGAGGACGAGGATGGCAAGGGCGACGCCGCCCGCCGGCCGCAGCCATCGCCCCAGCGAACCACGGTGGCGCAGTCGGTCGTCGAGCATGGCGACCAGCGCCATCAGCAAGAACGCCGCCAGGACCGCGATCCACAGCGCGGCCAGGGCGGACCCGAGCTCGGAGGGCTCCACCCGGGCGCGGGCGATGAACGCGTCGTAAGGCTCGAGCAGCTGTCCCGAGACCGCCGCCACGAACCCGACGGCGACGATCGCCAGCCAGGCGCGACGCAGACGGTCCGGGCCGAGGGCGAGGATCAGGACGATGCCGGCGCCGAGGCCGAGCACGACTCCCCGTGACTGCGTCAGGAAGCCGAGACCCAGTGCGGCCACGGTCATGGCGAATGCCCCCGCGCGGACAAGAGCGTTGCGCTCCCTGGGCGCAGCCGTGCACAACAGTGCAACTGCGCCCATGGCCATCGCAGCGGCGGCGCCGTTGCGATAGCCCACCGGGGTGTCGAGGCGCCCGGCGAGCAGCAGATCCTTGCCCTCCAGGGTGAGCAGCACGAGCGTCGCGAGGACGAGGAGGCCCATTCCCAGCACGAGGGCCCGGGCCAGCGTGACCGCCTCGGCCCGCCGGGGCACAGCGGCGGTGACCAGCAGCGCAATCCCCGCGTAGAAGATGTTGAGCATGGCGCTCTCCATCCCGAATGACGGCGCGTCGGACCAGAGATTCGAAAGCAGGGTCCACAGGGCGAAGAGACCGAGCACGCCGCCGAACCCGTAGGTGAGGAGACTGGGTCGCTCGCCCGGTCCCAGGACGACCACGGCTCCGAGGACGAAGATGGCGATCGGCCCCCAGTCGGTGACCGTGAAAGCGCCGTCGAACCACGTGCCCACCAGCAGCAGCAGGGCGCAGAGGCCGACCAGGCCGTACGTGGCTGTCGGCGAGGAAACGTCCGGTGACGCACCGGATGACGGGTCGGAACTGACCGGAGCGTCCACGGCGGCGGGTGAGGTGCTTATCATCGATGAGGTATGGGGCGACCGTCCGACGCGGCAAAGCTAGCGGTAGTGCTTGTATTCGCAATCGCTGTACCCGCGCATGCCGCAGGCAAGCGCGACCCGATCGATCCTGCCGTCGGGTCGCCCTCCGGATACGTCTATGAACTACCGGCGGACACGGCACGCGAGGATGCTGCGCCCGTCGGGTCCGGCGGCTCGGGCGGGTCCGGCTCGGGCCGCGTCCCGATCCACTCCGACAACGGGTTCGGGACCTCCGCACAGGTGCCCGGAGCTCCCGTCTCGGGTTCCGGCGGATCGGGCGGCGGCGGCTCGGGCGCGAGCGGCGGTGGGCCGCGCATCGGGCTTCCACTCGGCGGCTCCGGCGGTGCCTCGGGCGACGGCAAGGATGCGACCGGCGCGCGAGCAGGCAGCTCCGTCGGTGGCGGTACGGTTGGGGCTGCGGCGGGCCCGCTGTCGCTGCTCGGGCTCGCCGGGGCGCTCGGCGGCGTTCTCGCCTTCGCGGCGCGTCGTCGTCGCCTCGTCTAGACGCCTCGACGCCGTGCGGCCGAGGGCCACCCTGCTGGTCCGCAACGGCGTCTCGCATGACGGGCGCGTCCTGCGCTCCGCCGCGCTCCTGCGCGACCTGGGCTATGACGTGCAGATCGTTGGCTCGGTGACGGCAGCGGCGCGCGCGCGCAGCGAGACTCGCGACGGCATGGCGATCCGGCGATTGCGCGCGCGGTCTCCGCTCGGACCGCTGGTGCGCCGGATGCGGCGTCCGCAGCGCGCATTGACATGGGCACACCGGGCGCTGACCGCGCTGGACTGGCAGCGGCGCGCGCTCGGACACCTGCTGGCGCTCCGGCCTCAGCTCGTGCACGCGAACGACCACAACACGATGTGGAGCGCCTGCGCGGCGAAGCTGCTCACGGGCGCGCGCGTGGTCTACGACTCGCATGAACTGTGGGCTGACCGCAACGGGCGCTGGGAGTGGCGCCGCGGCGTGCTCATGACCGAGTGGTGCTTCGTCCGCGTTGCCGACGCCGTCATCACCGCCAGCCCGGGCTATGCGGGAGTGCTCGGCGAGCGCAACGGCGTCACGGCCCCGACCGTGATCCGCAACCTGCCCGACAGGACGGTCTCGCCCGCCGGCGGCCGCGACGCGCGCGAGTGCGTCTATGTCGGGGGTCTCATGCCGGGCCGGGGGCTCGAGGAGGCGATCCTGGCGCTGCCCGCAGCCGCGGGGGTCGGGCTGCGGCTGGTCGGCGGCGGGCAGGAGGCCTACGTCGAGCGCCTGCGCCGGCTGGCCGCGGAGCAGGGCGTGACCGAACGCGTGCGGATCACCGGCCCCGTGCCGTCCGACAGGGTGCTGGAGACCGTGCGCAGCGGCGGGTTTGGCCTCTGCCTGATCCAGCCCATCTGCATGAGCTACGAGCTGACCCTGCCCAACAAGCTGTTCGAGTACGTCGCCGCCGGGCTGCCGGTTCTCGCGTCGGACCTACCGGTGATCGGGCCGATCGTCTCCGAGCACGGTCTCGGGGAGGTGGTCCCGCCCGCGGATCTGCCGCGGATCGCCGCCGCGATGGCGCAGCTCGCCGGCGGCGAGGACCGGCTGGCGGCCATCCGGACGTTCGCCGCAGGACACACCTGGGAGTCGGAGCGCGACCGGCTGGCCGAGGTCTATGCGTCGCTCAGACCGGCGCGGCGATCTGCATCGAGTAGGCGAGCGTGAAGCCAACCGTCACCGCAGCCATCGAGAAACGCTTCACAAGGTCGCCTGCCGCGCGGTCGCGGCGCAGGACCGGGAGCCAGAGGGTGCGGACCAGGATGTGCAGATCGCCCGCGAGGCTCCGGCGGCGGACGTAGGTGAGATCCATCTCGACCTTGCCCGGCAGCAGATGCTCGCGGTACACACGCCCGCGATCGTGCTCGGCGACCCGGCTCAGGACCTTCGCCTCGTCCGAGAAGACGAGCTGCGTCGCGCCGGTCAAGCCCGGAGGCACGGACAGGATCTCGGCGAATGCGTCCGGACGTTCGGCCACGAACTCCGGCGCCTCGGGCCTCGGGCCCACCAGCCGCATGTCGCCCCGCAGCACGTGCCAGAGCTGCGGCAGCTCGTCGAGCCGCCAGCGACTGAGCAGAGCCCCGACGGGAGTGTGGCGGGGGTCGTCGGCGCCGCGCAGGGGCGGACCCTCCGAGCCGTGGACCATGGTGCGGAACTTCAGCATCCGGAAGCGGCGGCCGCCGCGGCCCACCCGCTCGCAGCGGAACAGCGCCGGGCCGGGCGAATCGGTGACAATCGCAGCCGCGATGAGCCCGGCCAGCGGCAGGAGCAGGGGCGTCAGCAGGAGGACGAGGACGACATCGATCGCCCGGCCGACGCCAATGAAGCGTCGGCTGGAGCGTTCTTTCTGCTGATGGCGGGTTTGCAGCCGGAACATCGCCATGGGGCGAGCGGCACTCTAGGGAATGGGCGCGGCTCATCAAAGCCCGCCCGTCCGCGCATCTGCATGCTGCTGCACAAGTCGGTACTCCACGACACGCGAGTGCGGCGCGAGGCGGAGGCGCTGCACGAAGCGGGGCACGACGTCACGGTCGTCGAGCTGGCCTCGGTCGAATACGAGCTCCTTCATGTGCGGCGCGTCTCGGCGCTCCCGCCCCGATGGCTGAGGCGATGGCGCCCAGCCAAGCGGCTAGCCGCCGCGTTCCTGCTGGTCCGGCGGGCGGTGCGCCAGCGCCCCGACGTCGTCCACGCCCACGACGCGGCGATGCTGCTGCCGGGGTTCGTCGCAGCGCGGCTCACCGGAGCGCAGCTCGTCTACGACACCCACGAGTACGCGACGGGCGTGCCGTACCGCGAGCGTCGCTGGCACTGGTTCGTGGAGATGACCGAGCGCGCGCTGATGCCTCGCTGCGCCGCGGTCATCACGGTGAGCGAGGGAATCGCCGACCGCCTGCACCTCAAATACAGGCTGCGCCGGCGGCCGGCCGTCGTGCGCAACGTCAGCTCGCTGCGCGTCGGCACCGCCTCCGTCGGCTTGCGCGAGCGGCTGCGGATCGGCGATGCGCCGCTGGTCATCCATCAGGGTGCGGCAGCCGCGCATCGGGGATGCGAGGTCCTGCTCAAGGCCGTCGCCGGCCTGCCCGGGGTCCACCTGTGCTTTCTCGGTGGTGGCGAGCGGCCGGTCCTCGCCCGCCTGGCGCTGCTGGCCGAGCGCCTCGGCGTGGCCGGGCGCATCCACTTCCTGCCCCGCGTGCCCCCGGAACAGCTCCTCAGCCTCACCGCCGACGCGGACGTCGGCGTTTCGCTGCTGCAGGACACGTGCGACAACCATCGCCTCGCGCTTCCCAACAAGCTCTTCGAGTACCTCGCCGCGGGCGTTCCCGTCGTGGTCAGCGACCTCCCGGAGATGAGCCGCCTCGTCAGCGATCACGGGGTCGGCTGGTGTGCCCGCAGCGACGACCCGGCGGCTGTCGCTGGTGCGCTGGAGGAAGCGCTCGTCCGCCGCGCCGACGCGGATCTTCGCCGGCGGGTGGCGGCAGCGGGCAGCCAGCTGTCCTGGACGAACGAGCGCGGGCTGCTCAACGAGCTCTACGCCACGCTCGTCGCCTAGGTAGGTGAGTCCCTAGGCACGTTGTTCGGGCGGGTGCGCGTTCAGCGCTTGCCTGGCGATCACCGTGGCCGTGTCCGACGGCGCCGGTAAGGCGAGGGGTGCGGGCGCTCCGGCGGTCGACCGTGGCGCCTATTACATCCAGTGGGTGTAAGACAGACCAAGCTCGGTCCGACCGGCGCCGTTACCGCGCTGTCGGTCGCGGTCGGCTGCGCGCGCCGCTCGCCGCCGGGCCAGCCCGCGTTGCGTGGTCTGACGGCGCGATGAGGGGTGAGGTCCGACCGGGTCCGGAGCATTTCACCCCGCACAGGGGGGATTTTTCTCCGAGGCGCTCGGATCTCGCCCCCACAGCGGGCCTGAGTCACCAGGCGCGACTGGTCCCGATCCCCTCACCGGCGCAGTCGGCATCGGTTCCGGCCACCGATCCGCCGGCGCGGAACGAGCAGCGCGAACTCGGAACAACGTGCCTGGTACTTACACCTAGGAGGGGCAAGCGAACTCGGGGCGCGGTCGCAGGCGGTGCGGCAGTCCCGTTGCGGTCGCCTGTGTCGCCTGAGGGTCGATATAGCGAGCGTTTCGCGACTCACATCGCTCGTTGGCGGACCAGGCTCGGTCGGACCGACCGGCACCGCACCTAGGGCGTGACGAAGTACAAGCGGTGCGAGCGCAGCACAGGCACGGCTGACAGCAGCGGGTAGAGAGCGGGCGTCAGGGCGCCGAGGCGCCGCGCCAGCGGTGGGAGGAGCGTCAGGCTCCGTGCCTCCGTGCGCGCCGCACCCAGCGCGCGGATCGCGCCGCCGGCCAAGCGGGTGTCCGGGTTCGTGGGATTGACAAAGCGCGGCTCCCAGATCGCGAGCAGGCCCTCCGGAGCCGTCACCCGAACGGCTTCGGCGAGCAGGCGATCCTGTTCGGGGCGATCGGCGCACGAGGAGAGGACGGTGAGCAGCGTGACGAGGCCGAAGCGCCCGTCCGCGAACGGAAGCCGGCCGGCGTCAGCCTCGAGAACGGTGGCGCCCGGTGCGCGGACTCGCGCCGCCGAGACGCGCACCGCGAGCAACTCGACCCCGAACAGCCGGCCGGCGGCCACGTCCGGGCCCAGGCGCTCGAGCAGCCAGCCGGTGCCACAGCCGATGTCGAGGACCTCCGCCCCGGCGCTCAGCAGGGGCCCCGCGCGCTCCGTGATCGCGTCGAAGAGCTCGTCGCGGATGGCGCGGTTTCCCGGATTGACCGCGGACCAGGCGCGCCGGCGGCGCGGGCTGCGCCCGTATGCGTCGTAGATCCTGCGCACGCGTTCCGGGGGCGGCATCGGCACGCAGCTTCGCGCACGCAGGGAGCCCCGCGACGTGCGGGCGGCCACTAGCTTCGGGGCCATGAAGGTCCTGGTCACCGGTGGCGCCGGGTTCATCGGCTCGCATCTCGCGGAGGCGCTGATGCGCCGCGGCGACGACGTGCGGCTGATCGACAACTTCGCCACGGGCCGCCGCGAGGCGGTGGTGCGCCTCGGCGGGGAGGTCGAGATCGTCGAGGGCGACCTGCGCAGCTACGAGCGCGTCCACAACGCCATCCGCGGCTGCGAGCTCGTCTTCCACCAGGCCGCGCTGCCGTCCGTGCCGCGCTCGATCCAGGATCCGCTCACGTCCTCGGCGGTGAACGTGGAGGGCACGCTGAACGTGCTGCTGGCGGCCCGCGACGAGGGCGTGCGCCGGGTCGTCTTCGCGTCGTCCTCCTCGATCTACGGCAAGAACCCCGAGCTGCCCAAGCGCGAGGAGATGCAGCCGATGCCGATCTCCCCGTACGCCGTCGCCAAGCTCGCCGGCGAGGGGTACTGCCGCTCGTTCACCGAGGTCTTCAAACTGGAGACGGTCGCGCTGCGCTACTTCAACGTCTTCGGCCCGCACCAGGATCCGATGTCGCAGTACGCAGCCGTGATCCCGCGCTTCATCACGGCGATCGCCGCGGGGGAGGCGCCGCGGATCCACGGGGACGGGGAGCAGTCGCGGGACTTCACCTACATCGACAACGTCATCGCCGCCAACCTGCTCGCCGCCGACAGCGCGGGCGGTGCCGGTCAGGCGTTCAACGTCGCCTGCGGCGATCGCTTCACGCTCAACCAGCTGGTCTCCGAGCTCGGGGGGATCCTCGGCTCGGACGTCCGGGCCGAACACGGTCCAGAGCGTCCCGGGGACGTCAAGCACTCGCACGCCGACATCTCGCGTGCGCGGGAGACCCTCGGCTACGCGCCGGCGATCGACTTCCGGGCCGGCCTCGAGCGGACCGTGGCGTTCTTCGTCGAGCGTCCCGCCGGCGCCGGTGCGGCCTCCGGCTGAGCGCACGTCGCCACGGCTCGTACCGTTTGCGGCGTGATGCGTCACGCGAAGCGCGTCGCCCTCGCCGGCGAGATCGTCATCGCGTACGTCCACGCGAAGGCGCTGATGCGCAAACAGGACCTGCCGGGGACGCTCGCGCGCCTGCGACGGCGGGCGCCGGAGGGGGCGGCCGGCGGGCGCGGCTTCCGTGCCGGGGTGCGCCTGGCCCGCGCGGTCGCGCGCGTGCTCGACACGCTGCCCACGGACTCGCGCTGTCTGATCCGCTCGCTCGTGCTCACGCGGTTGCTCGACCGCCGCGGCGTTCCCAGCATGCTGGTGATCGGCGTCAAGCCGGGTGAGGACTTCGGTGCCCATGCCTGGCTGGAGGTCGCCGGGCATCCGGTGCAGGACCCGGGCGGGACGGACTTCCCGCGGCTTGTGGAGCTGTGAGCCTGCACTGCAGCGCGTACGGCGTGACGCTGGAGCTGGGCGTCCCGCTACCCGAGCTGGCCTGGGCGCCCCCCGGGGGCGAGTCCCCGCTCGTCGTGCAAGCCGGCGATGACGGCTGGAGCGGTCCGGCCGGCCCGCGCAGCGAGCGCCGGGTCGACGGAGCCCGGTTCACCGTCGAGCAGGGGACCGCGGGCGACGTGCTGATGACGTGGGGCGAAGCCGGGCGCTTCCATCTCGCCGGCGACCGCCTCACGGTCGCCGGCGACTTCTCCGATCCCGCCTGGCAGCGCGTCCTGCTGGACTCCGTGCTCGCGTCGGCAGCGCTCGTGCGCGGCGCCGAGGCGCTGCACGCCGCGGCGGTGGTCGTCGGCGGCGCCGCCGTGGCGATCGTCGCAGGGGAGGGGGGCGGCAAGACCTCACTGGCGGCGGCGCTGGTCGGCGCCGGCGGGCAGCTGCTCGCGGACGACGTCGTCGTCGTCGACGCGCAGGGACGTGCGCACCCGGCGCCACCGGTCGCCAACGTCGCCCTGCACGGCCCCGTGCCGGCCGCGGCACTCGGCCGGCCGCTCGCCGTCCTCGGCGACGAGAGCTGGGTCGCGGTGCGCGACCCTGCCACCGCGGCGGTGCCGCTGCGACGCGTCGTGATCCTCGAGCGCGGCGGCGGGGCTCCGCCGGCCGTGCCGGACGTGCTGCGCCACATGCTCACGTCGGGCTCGACGACCGAGCGTCAGGCGAGCCGGTTCCTGCGCGCCGCCGACATCACCGCCGCCGCGCCGGTCGAGCGGCTCGACGCCGACCCGGCGGCCCCTCCCGACGTCCTCGCCGCGCAGGTGCTCGATGCTGCCTGAGCTCGCCGGCGTCCTGCGCCGCCACGGACCCGTCACCGAGAGCGACCGGCGCGCGCTGCGGGACCTGCTCGGACCTGAGGCGCAGTACGCGGAGTCGGGCCCGCTCGCCGTCGCCTGCACCGGCGAGGCGTCGGTGGCGGGCGAGGCGCTCGCGGTGCTCGGCGGCAACCGCTACGCCGGTCCCCTTCCGGCCGCGGGGAGCCTGGAGGTGCCGGCGTCGCTGCGCGGCGACTTCGCGCTGCTGCTGTGGGACGGCCGGCGAGGGGTCCTCGCGCGCGACCACCTCGGTCAGCAGGGCCTGTACTACAGCGATGATGGCGGCCGGCTCGTGTTCGCGACCGAGATCGTCCGGCTGCTGGCGCTGCTGCCTTCGCGTCCCGAGCCCCGGCGCGACGCGGTACCCCTGTGGCTCGTGCCGCACGGGTTCCCGGGCGACATCACCCTCTACCGGGGCGTGCGGCGCGTGCTGGGCGGGTGCCTGCTCGAGCTCGACCCGCGGCGCCCGCGCGCCCAGCGGCGCTGGTGGGATCCGAGCCTGGAGCCGATCCAGGCCGGTGAGGAGGAGGCCGCGGAGCAGTTGCGCGAGACGCTGCGAGCCGCGGTGGGGCGCCGCTGCCGCGCGGGCGAGAAGAGCGCGGTGATGCTCAGCGGCGGGCTGGACTCCTCGAGCGTGGCCGCGATCAGCACTCTGGTCGAGCATCGCCCGCGGCGCGCCTATTCGGCGGTCTTCCCCGAGCACCCGAGCATCGACGAGGCGCCGCTGATAGCGCAGCTGTGCGACCGGATGGGGCTGACGGGAACGCGCGCGGTCGTGCGGTCCGGCAGCGTCGTGTCCGGGGCACTGCCCTACGTCGAGCGCTGGGCGATGCCGCCGGTGTCGCCCAATGGGTTCTTCTGGTGGCCGCTGCTGCGCCAGGCGCGGGCCGACGGCGTGACCGTGATGTTCGACGGCGAGGGAGGCGACGAGCTGTTCGGGCTGTCGCCCTACCTGCTCTCGGACCTGCTCGCACGCGGCCGGATCGGGCCGGCCATCGATCTCGTGCGGCGCGTGCCCGGGGCGGACGGCGAGCCGACGCCGTGGCAGATCCGGTGGTACATGCGCCGCTACGGGCTGGCCGGAATGCCGCCGGCGTGGACTCACACGCTCTCGCGCGCCCTGCGGGGCCCGTCGGCCTACACGCCCCCCTGGCTGCGCCCGTCCGCCGCGCGCGACTTCGGGCTGCATGTCGACGGCGCCGCCTGGAAGCGCGAGCGCGGCCGGCGCTGGCAGCGGTACCTGCGCTGGGCCACCGGAACCGGGCTCGGCCCCAGCATCGGTTACGAGCACCTCCGCCACCGCGGCGCGACGGTCGGAATCGATCCCCGCCACGCGTTCATGGACCCCGACGTCGTCGGGCTGATGCTCCGCCTCCCGCCCGAACTGAGCTACGACGCCTTTCGCTCGCGCCCGCTGCTGCGCCGGGCGGTCGAGGGGCTGATGCCTGACGAGGTGCGCCTGCGGCCGACGAAGAGCACCTTCGACGCGATCTTCCAGCAGGCGCTGACCGGTGCGGACATGCCGGCCATCCAGCGCCTGCTGGCACCGGGCGCGCGGGTGGGCGAGTACGTCGACCTCGAGCTGGTCCGCCGCCATCTGCTCGATGCCGTTCCGCCCGAGGGCTCCTCCCAACGCCCGATGTGGGCCGTGCGCGTATGGCGGCTCGTCACCGGCGAGGTGTGGCTGCGCAGCCTGGAGGGACCGGACGCGGTCGCACGGATCGTCGACCCCGAGACGCTCGCGGTCGCCGACGTCCGGATCGAGTCCGATGCACCTGCCGCTTGACCACTACGGGCAGCGAACCTAAAGTCGAGCCGTCCACAATCGAACGCTGGGAGGCGTTTTGAGCTACATCAAGCCAGTTGTGAAGGACTACGGCACCCTCGTGGAGATCACGAGGTTCCAGGGGTTCTTCGGCACGGAGGACAGCATGAACAAGGCGGTCCCGTTGCACCACGTTCCGGCGCCGGATCCCTCGTCGCCGTCGGGTCCGTAGGCAGCACCTGAAGCACTAGTCACAACCTCATAAGGCGTCAGCTCTTGCAGCCGCCGACGGTTCGCATTTGACCGTCGCGCTTACTCCTGCCATTCTTTCGGACCGTTGGTAGGCGCAACTCCAGGGAGGAGCCAGAGAATGACGTACGAGAAGCCGGCGGTTCGGGACCTTGGGACCCTTGAAGCGATCACCCAAGCGACTGGCTTTGTCAATGAGGAAGACGGCGGGAACAAGCTCGTGATCCACCACGTGCCGCCGGACCCGCAGCCGTCCAGCCCGTCTGGGCCGTAGCAGCACCACCAAGGGGCGGGCCTTCGGGCTCGACATCTTCGGCGACGTCCCGGTCCGCGGGCTCCTTCACGCGGACTCGAGGGACAGTCGCCCGCTGCGACTGAAGGCCGGCACCGCCGCAGAGGTCGCGGCGGCGTTCGCGCCCTCTGCCGGCGAGCGCGTCGGCGGAACGGGCGCCGCCGAGCGCGAGCTCGAGCTCCGGCGCTACGAGGACGGCTCGCTCGTGTGGCACGGCGGGCCCTACGGGACCTACCGCGTGGACCCCGACGGCCGCGGCGCGACCTGCGGCCTGCCGGACTCCGACATCGACTGGCAGCGGATGCTCGCCGGGCAGGTGCTGCCGCTGGCGGCGCTCCTCCAGGGAATCGAGGTGCTGCACGCCTCCGCCGTCGCGATCGAGGGAACCGCGCTCGCGATCACCGGGCCGTCGGGCGCGGGCAAGAGCACCCTCCTGCACGCCCTGCTGGCGCGCGGCGCCGGGTTTCTGGCCGACGACGTGGCGGCGCTGGAGATCGTCGGCGACGAGGTGCGCGTGCATCCGGGCACGGCGGTCGTCAACCTGCGCGAGTCAACCGGTGAGCGGCGGGTGGACGTCCACGCGGCCGCCGCTGCGCCGCTGCGCCGCCTGCTCTTCCTCGAGCCGGTGGCCGCCGGAGCCCGGATCGCCGTCACCAAGCTCGCGCCCGAGGACCCGCGCCCGCTGCTGGCCGCCTCCTTCAACCGCTCGCTGCTCGGGCCGCAGCGCTTCGCGCTCCAGCTCGACGTCTGCTCGCGGGTCGCGGCCACGGCTCAGCTCGTGCGCATCACCGTGCCGCGCGGCGCTCCACCCGGCGCCGTTCTCGACGCCGCGTCCCTCACGCCGCAAGGAATCGGGCCCTGAAGACGTTTTCTGTGCAATGGAGGATCCACGGACAGGGCTGTCTGAGGGCCGATTCGCCATCGCGCCCGACGTCGTGTGGCGGGCGTTCGGCGACGAGACGGTGCTGCTGAACCTGAAGTCGGGCCAGTACCACGCGTTGAACCCGACGGCCGGGCGCATGCTCGAGCTGCTCGACGAGCTCGGCGACTCCCGAGCGGTCGCGGAACGGATCACGGAGGAGTTCGACGCGCCGCTGGAGCTCGTCCGGCGCGATGTCGCCGAGCTGTGCGACCAGCTGCTCGAGCGGGGGCTGCTCGCCGTCCTCGCGTGAGCACCGCGCTCGCCCTGCCGCGGTCCGGGGTGGGCGTTAGGCTCGACGCGCCGGTGGACGTACTCACGATCGAGAGCGTCACGAAGACGTGGCCCAATGCCGCCGCACCGGTGCTCGCGGACCTCTCGCTCACGCTGGTACCGGGCGAGCTCGTGGGGATCGTGGGCCGCAACGGCGCCGGCAAGACGACGCTCCTGAGGATCGCCGCGGGCCTGCTCGAGCCCGAAGCCGGGAGCGTGCGCGTGCTCGGCATGGACCCGCAGCGCGAGCGCACCGGGGTGCTGCGTCGGCTCGGCGTCTGCTCGGCGGGCAACACCGGGCTCTACGGACGGCTCGGCGTGCGCGCGCATCTCGAGCTGTGGAGCCGCATCGCGCTGATGGCGCGCGACGAGCGCCAGCGCGCGATCACGGCCGCCACCAGTGAGTTCGCGCTCGCGGAGTTCGGCAACCGGCGCGTGGACCGCATGTCGATGGGCCAGCGGCAGCGGCTGCGGCTCGCGCTGACCTTCCTGCACGAGCCGGACCTGCTGCTGCTCGATGAGCCGCGCACGAGCCTCGACCGCGAGGGCTGGGCGATCGTCTGCCGGGCGATCGAGCGGGTGAGGGAGCGCGGCGGCGCGGCACTGATGTGCTATCCGACCGGGGAGGACCAGGGGCTTCTCTTCGACCGCGTCTACGAGGTCAGCGGCGGCAGCCTGGTGGCGTCGTCGTGAGCCCCTACCTGTCGGCGGCGGTGGCGATGTTCCGTCGCGACCTCTCGCTCTACACGAGCTACCGCATGCGGTTCTTCACGACGCTGTTCTCGGTGCTCGTGAGCATGACGCTCTTCTACTACGTGTCGCGCCTCGTCAACGCGCGGTCGGTCGGCGACGCCGATTCCTACTACGGGTTCGTGGTCATCGGACTGGTCATCTTCGCGATGCTCACGTCCACGCTGTCGCTGCCGATCATGACGCTCCGCTCGGAGCTGCTGGCCGGGACGTTCGAGCGCATGGTGCTGTCCGCCTTCGGGCCCGTGCGCTGCATCATGTCGCTGCTGCTGTTCCCGATCGCGCTGGCGTTCTTGACCGCGACGCTGTCGCTTGTCTACTCGGCGCTGGTCTTCGACCTCCAGGTGCGCTGGCCCGACGCGCTCCTCGGGTTGCCGATCGGCCTGCTGGCGGCGCTCGCCTTCGCCCCGTTCGGCCTGCTGATGTGCGCGGGCGTCGTCGTCTTCAAGCAGACCAACGCCGGCGCTGCGTTCGTGGTGACCGGGATGTCGCTGCTGGCGGGGATCTACTTCCCGGTGACGCTGCTGCCGGACTGGATCAGCTGGGCGTCGCACGTGCAGCCGTTCACTCCGGCGCTCGACCTGCTGCGCCATGTGATGGTCGGGACGCCGCTCGGCTCTGACAGCCCGCTGGGCGAGGTCGCCCGGCTGGTGGGCTTCGCCGTCGTGATGCTGCCGGTGGCGGTCGCAGCATTACGCGGAGCGCTGCGCGCCGCGCGCCGGCGCGGGACGATCAACGAATATTGAGCCGTGGACCTCGACGCCCGCTACGCCATCCCCGAAGACGTCGTCAGACGCGTCTTTCCCGAGGAGACGATCATCCTCAACCTCGGGACCGGGCAGTACTACGGGCTCAACGCCACCGCCACCGAGATGGTCGAGAAACTCGTCGACGGCGCGACGCCGCGCGCGGCAGCGGGCGCGATCGCCGCGGGGTCCGGCACGCCCCTCGAGCAGGTCGAGGCCGACCTCGGCCGGCTGCTCGCCGAACTGGCGGAGCGCCGCCTGATCGCTCCCGATGGCTGACCGGTGGCGCTCGCGGGCGTTCGGTCTCGAGATCGAGGGCGACTTCGAGGCGCCCGGCCTGCCGCCCGTCGACGATCCGGGCGACCCCGACACGCGGATGAAGCTGGTCGCCGACGTCCCCGAGCTCGCGCAGAACGCGGAGCGCCTGCTCACGGAGCACTTCGACGGCGGCGACGCGGCGCGCTCGATCGACCACGAGCCCGGCGTCGGGTACCGGCTCTACGCGCGGCACTTCGGGCTGGCGTTCGTGACCGAGGACGGAGCGGAGGTGCGCTGCGCTCCGCCGCAGGACCACCCCTGGAGCTGGCAGCGCTTTCTCGTCGGACGGGTGCTGCCGTGGGCGGCGGTGCTGCGGGGGCGTGAGCTGCTGCACGCGAGCGCGGTGACGGTGCGCGGCCGCGCGGTCGCGCTGATCGGAGCCACCGGCGCCGGCAAGACGTCGCTCGCCGCCCGTCTCGTCCTCGGCGGCGCGCGCCTGCTCACCGACGACGCTCTCGCGGTGGACGACGAGCTGCGCGGGCACCCCGGGCCGGGGCTCATCTGCCTGCGTGCGAGCGAGCCGGAGCTGCTGCGCGTCGGGACCGTCCTGGGCGTCAGCGGCAAGGCCTATGTCGCCGTCGAGCGCGAGCCACACCCGGTCCCGCTGGCGGCGCTGCTGTTCCTCACGCGAGACGGAGGGGCCGCGCGCATCGAGCGCGAGGAGCTCAGCCCGCGCCTGCTGCTCGGGAGCACGTTCATCGAGAGCCTGCGCACCCCCGAGCGCCTCCGCCGCCATCTCGAGTTGTGCGGGCGGCTGGCCGCCGAGGTGCCGACCTACAGCTTCTCCATCGGCCCCGGCAGCGCCGATGCCGCGGCGGTGGCACTCGAGTTCCTGGAGGCGCAGTGAGCGCCCGGCTGCTGGCGGAGCTGGCTCGCGCGCGTCCCGACCCGGACCGCGTCGCCGCGCTGGCGGCCGGCGTCGACACCGTCGCGCTGCGGGGCGAGCTCGAGCGCAGGCGCCTGCTGCCGCTGCTGGGTGGGCGGCTGTGCGCGCTGGCGCCGATGCCGGCCGAGTTCTGCAGCGCTGTCGAGTCGGCGCGGACGCTCGCGCGTGCGGTGGGGCTGGCACGCCAGATGGAGACGGAATGGGTCCTGGAGACGGTCGGCGTCCCGGCGCTGCCGCTGAAGGGCACGACCCTGGCGCAGGACGCGCACGGCGACCTCGGCCTGCGCTCCTCGAGCGACATCGACGTGCTGGTCGCCCGCGAGGACCTGCCCGCGGCCGTCGAGAGGCTGCGTTCTCACGGCTACCTCACGCAGGACGAGGACCTGCCGGCGCTGCACGTGCTGATGTACCGGCCCGGGCGCGTCCACGTCGAGCTGCACTGGCGGGTGCACTGGTACGAGACCGAGTTCGCGCGCGAGCTGCTCGCCAACCCCGACGTCGCCCACACCGGCGCGTCACTGTTGCTTTTCTACGCGCGCGACGGCTTCCACGGCCTGCGCCTCGCCGCCGACGTCGCGGCGTGGCACGACCGCCACGAGGCGGATGGTCTGCTCGACGAGCTCGCCCTGCGCCACCCCGGCCTCGCGCGCACCTGGAGCGCCGCGGCGCTGGCCGCCGAGCGGATCGTCGGCGTCCCTGCCACCAGCTGGCTGAGCAGTGACGCGGGCCTCGACCGGCGGGCGCGTTTGGCTGTGCGACTGGCGAATCCGGCCGAGATCGGCGTTGCGGCGCAACGGGCTGCGGACATCCTGCTCGTCGACCTGCTGCTGTCGCCTGTCGTGGCACTGCCGACGGTCATCCGCCGTGAGGCCGGGACGGCGCCTGATGGTCGCCGCGGGGCGCACCTGCTCAAGAAGGCCGCGCGGTGTGCTCGCAGCCTGATCTCGGCCATGACCGGACCCAAACCCTCGTCCAGTGTGTGACGGTTGGGGCTGGACAGAGAAAGTTTGGGCCGGTACTTTTAGCCGCAGGGGTCGTTCGACCGCACTCGGGCGGGGTGTGTGGAACGACTGACATGGCGGGACTCGGCGGAAGACAGGGGTGTCTGTGGCCTCAGAGACGCTGCGGGAGGCAGGTTCACAACGGGCTCGGTTGCGAGAGCACAGCCCGCGCCTGCGCGAGCTCACGCAGGGTGGCACCGACGCGGCGGCGCGCCCGCAGCAGCTGGCGCACCTGCGCGAGGAGACGCGCCGTCGCGCTGCACTCGCGCGCCGCTCCCTGGTGGCCGCCGACGTCGTCGCAGGCCTTCTCGCCCTCGCCGTCGTAACGCTGACCTCTGGTTCGACACCGCGCCCGGCGACCCTGCTGCTGGCGGTGCTCGTCGTCGGAGCCGGGAAGCTCAACGGCTTCTACGACCGCGATGAGGTCCGGTTGCGCAAGTCGACGCTCGAGGAGGTCCCGGGGCTGTTCCAGCTCGCGGGCCTGTGCGCGCTGCTGCTGTGGCTCGCCGACGGCAGCGTCTTCGCGGGGGACCTCGCCCGCAACGACGTGCTCACCCTCTGGGTCACGCTGTTCACCGCGCTCGTCCTCTGCCGCTTCGCCGCGCGCGCGTCGGTGGCGCGCCGGCTCGCCTTCGAGCGCTGCCTGCTCGTCGGCGACCCCGGTGCGATGGAGAGGCTGAGTCAGACGCTCGAGGGACGCCGCGCGACGATCGTCGGCCGCATCCCGCTCGGCGAGTCGATGGACGTCGAGGGCTTCCTCTGCCACACGGGTGCCAACCGCGTGATCGTCGTCCCGGGCGAGCACGGCGACACCGACGAGATCAACTCGGTCGTCTCGCAGGCGCAGGAGATCGGGATCTACGTCTCGGTGCTGCCGAGCGTGGGAGAGGTGATCGGGTCGTCGGTCGAGTTCGACGAGGTCGACGGGCTCGTGCTGCTCGGCGTGCATCGCTTTGGCCTCAGCCGGTCGTCGTGGATCGTCAAGCGCACGGTGGACATCGTGGGCTCCGGCCTCGGGCTCCTGCTGCTCTCTCCGGTGTTGCTGGCCACCGCGCTGCTGATCCGCCGCGACAGCAAGGGACCCGTCTTCTTCCGCCAGCCGCGCGTCGGCCACCGCGGCATGCACTTCGAGATGCTCAAGTTCCGCACGATGTTCGACGGGGCGGACCGCGTCCGCTCGGAGCTGGCGGCGCTCAGCCACGCCGGCGACGGCCTGTTCAAGGTCGCCGGCGATCCGCGCGTGACGCGCGTGGGCCGGGTGCTGCGGCGCTACTCGCTCGACGAGCTGCCGCAGCTGATCAACGTCTTCCGGGGGGACATGAGCCTCGTGGGACCGCGGCCGCTGGTGATCGAGGAGGACGCCCGCATCGCCGGCCGTCACCGCCGCCGGCTGCAGCTGACCCCGGGTATGACCGGGCCATGGCAGGTGCTCGGCACGGCCGATCACCGCGTCCCGCTGCGCGAGATGCTCACGCTCGACTACCAGTACCTCGGCAACTGGTCGCTCTGGACGGACCTGAAGATCCTCCTGCGGACCGTGGCGCACGTCGTCCGCGGTCACGGACTCTGAGCTAGCGCCCTCAGCTGGGCTGCTTGCGACGGCGCAGCCGCTCGCGCAGCGCCACGCCCGCAGCCAGGAGCGTGGCGCCGATCCCGGCCTCCGCCGCTGCCTTGAAGCCGGTGAAGGGCAGGCCGCCGCCCTGCTCGGCACCGACGCCGGCGCTGCCTCCGGCCGTCCCCAGGACGCCGCCGATCGGGTCGTTGCCGCCCGGTCCACCGGTGCCCCGCGGATCGAAACCATCCCCCGGGTCGCCGCCGGGGCCGTCGCTGCCGCCGGGGCCGTCGCCGCCGCCGGGACCGTCGCCGCCGCCGGGACCGTCGCCGCCGCCGGGACCGTCGTCGCCGCCGCCGCCACCGCCGGGAGTGGTCGTCGGGGTCGGGGTTGCGTCGCCGCCGCCGGGCGTGGTGGTCGGCGTCGGGTCGCCGCCACCGGGAGTCGTAGGAACGGCCGTGACCGTCGTGGTCGCTGTCGCCGTGGCCGTGCCTGTCGCGGTCGCCGTCGGTGTCTCGGTGGCCGTGGCCGTGCCCGTCGCGGTCGCCGTCGGTGTCTCGGTGGCCGTGCCTGTCGCGGTCGCCGTCGGTGTCTCGGTGGCCGTGCCTGTCGCGGTCGCCGTCGGTGTCGTCGTCGCGGTTTCGGTGGGCGTCGCCGTTGCCGTGGAGGTGGGCGTCTCCGTCGGCGTCGCGGTGGGCGTCTCCGTGGCCGTCGCGGTCGGCGTCACGGACGCGGTCGGCGTGGGCGTCGGGTTGGAGCCGCTGAAGGTCAGGTCCGAGGCGCCGGAGTCAGGGGCGTGTGGAAACAGCTGAGCCGTGAGCTCACGCAGATCGCCATAGTCGACGACCGCGGGCGCGACATACCGAGCGCATCCCTGCACCTGAGCAAGAATACATGCGGATCCGCGCCGGAGCGCCGGTCTCGACGAATGTGTGCCGTGCGGGTTCGTGGCTAAGGCGAGCTCGAGGCCGGTTCCCGGATGACCTCGCCGTCGTCGCCGACCCGCGCGTTCGGAGGCGTGTCGTCAACGGTCACCTTGAAACTGCCCTTGGTGGTGCCGCCGGCGGCCGGGCCCGCCTTGCCGTTCAGGCCTGGCGAAACGGAGTAGTCGATCGTGTACGTCCCCGGCTTGACGGCGGTGACGTGCCAGGTGAAGTCCCTGGTCTCGTTCGGGTCGAGCTTGCCCAGCGCCCACGTGTTCGTGTGGGCGGTCTCGCCGCCGATCGGGCCCTGGTCGACGATCCAGACCGGGCGCGAGGCATCCGCGACGTTCGGGTCGCCGATGTCGGTGGCGAACGCCTGCGGGGCGCCGCCGGAATCGCCGGGCTCGGTCGCGACGGTGACGGCGACGTTCGGCAGCGGCTCGGTGTCCGCGTTGCGCACCGTGATCTTCATCGTGGAGGCGTCGGCGATCGTCTGCTGGGCCGGGAAGGACGCGTCGACGATCTCGACCTTGAAGTCGCGGTCGGGCTCGCCGGCGTCCTGACGCTCGCCGCCGCCGCAGCTCGCAAGCGCGAGCAGGCAAGCGCAGCCCGTGACGGTCGCCCTCCCCTTCATCGCGCGGAGTTGTACCAGCTGGGGGTCGTCTTCGCGCCGGGTTCGCGTTGCGGGCGTGTTAGGCGTCGGTTCTCTGTTGGCACGCGCGGCGGGAAACGCATACGCTTCCTGCGGGATGGTTCGAGGGGTAGCCGACCGCGCCTTCCTTCCGACCAAGAATCTCTTGGAGGAAGTGGGGGACATGATGATCCTCACGGGCAAGACGATCGTCTCGGCGGTCCGCCCGCCGTATCCGTATGGCGGGGAGTTCGTGGGGCAGTTCTTGTTTGCGTTGAAGTTGTGTTGGTTTCCGTTGGTGGTGTCGACGGTGGCGTTTGGTTATGGGGCGCCGGGGTTGCAGGCGGCGAATTTCTTGGTGTTGTTCGGGGCGTTGGATCGGTTGGGCGGGTTTTTTGTGCTCGCCAGCATTCGGGAGTTTGCGCCGTTTGTGACGGCGATCGTGATGGCGGGGGTGGCGGGGACGGCGATCACGGCGGATCTGGGGGCGCGCAAGATTCGTGAGGAGCTTGATGCGTTGCAGGTGTTGGGGGTTGATCCGGTCAAGAATCTGGTGGTGCCGCGGTTTTTGGCGTTGATGTTGGTGACGGGGTTGTTCAACATCTATGCGTTGTTGTTCGGGATCTTTGGCGGGATCGTGGCGACGTTGGTCAATGGGGCGCCGTTGGGGCCGTTTTGGGCGACGTTCTTCACCAACGCCAGCGTGACGGATCTGTGGGGCAGTGTGCTCAAGACGACGTTGTTCGGGGCGATCATCGCGATCGTGTGTTGTTATAAGGGGATGACCGCCAGTGGTGGGGCGGAGGGTGTTGGGCGGGCGGTCAATCAGGCGGTGGTGATCGCGATCATGGGCGTGTTCGCGTTCAATTACGTGTTCACGCAGACGTTGTTGGCGACGCATCCCGAGATCGCGGTGATCAAGTGATCGGGGTGGAGCGCTGATGGGTTGGTTGTCGGTGCCGCGCGATTGGATCGCTTCGTTCGGGGAGATCGTGAAGTTCTGCGCGCGGGTGGTGGCGGCGGTCTATGGGTTGCGGGTGTTTCGCTTCTTCGGGGAGGCGTTGCGTCAGGCGGGTCTTTTGATCTTGTCCTCGACGATGGTGATCTGGGGGTTGATCTTCATCATCGGGTTGCAGTGCGGCATCGAGGGCGCGTATTTCAACCGGTCGGTCGGCGCGCCCGCGTATGCGGGGGTGTTCGCGGCGTGGTGTGATCTGCGGGAGTTGGTGCCCTACGCGTTCGGGTACATGATGGCGGCGAAGGTGGGGACGGGGATCGTGGCCGAGCTGGGCTCGATGCGGATCTCTGATGAGATCGACGCGCTTGAGGTGATGGGCATCAACTCGTTGGTGTTCTTGTGCGCGACGAAGCTGTTGGCGGCGTGGCTGGTGTTGCCGTTCATGTACATGGCCGGCATCGGCGCCGGGTTCTTCGCGTCTTATCTGGCGGTCGTGCAGCAGATCGGGGAGGTCTCAAGCGGCGGGTTCTTTTTGATCTTCTGGATGTTTCAGAACCCGCCCGATCTGCTCTACAGCGTGATCAAAGCGATGTCGATGGCGACCGTGATCGTGCTGGTGGGCTGTTATTACGGCTACAACGCCAGCGGCGGACCGGTCGGCGTGGGCACCGCGACCGCGAAATCGATGGTCCTCAACATCGTCCTGGTGCACCTGATCGGCATGCTGGGCACACAGCTGTTCTGGGGCGCCAATCCACGAGCACCAATCGGGGGATAACCGAGCCACATGGGCATCTTCGATCGCAAGAAATCCGACGACGACGTTCCGCCGCCGCCGACCGACCCGCCGTCCGCCGAGGAGCGTCAGGACGCCCCGCCCCCGCCCCCGCCCAAGGCCGAGGGCGACAAGGGCACGTGGCTCGACGAGGAGGACCGCGCGGCCGAGGACGCCGCCAAGCCCATCACCCCGGAGGAGATGGAGGGGTCCAAGAAGGCCGAGGCCCGCGTGACCAAGGAGGAGGAGCGCGCGCCCGGCGGCCCGCCGGACCTGGCCAACTACGACCCGTCCGCGGACGCCTACAACCAGAACAAGATCCCCGGTGCAGCGAACCGCGAGAAGTACGCGCAGTCGCTCGTGCCGCCGGGCGGGGACATCAACGACGAGTACCGCTGGCACACCGGTCGCATCCGCGAGACCGGCGTCGAGGACGCCGTCGAGTTCGTCGAGGTGCACAAGGCGTTCGGCCGCAACAAGATCCTCCGCGGCCTCAACATGGGCATTCCCGAGGGCAAGATCTCGATGATCCTCGGGCCCTCGGGCACCGGCAAGTCCGTGTGCATCAAGCACATGGTCGGCCTGCTCTACCCCGACGACGGCGACGTGCTCGTGCACGGCGAGTCGATCCCGAACATGGTCGACGACCGCCTGTTCGAGGTGCGCAAGAAGTTCGGCGTGCTCTTCCAGGACGGCGCGCTGTTCGGTTCGATGAACCTCTTCGACAACGTCTGCTTCCCGCTGCGCCAGCACACCGACAAGGGCGAGGACGAGATCGAGGACATCGTCATGCGCCGGCTGCGCGAGGTCGGCCTGGAGTCCGCGACGGACAAGATGCCCAACGAGCTCTCGGGCGGCATGCGCAAGCGCGCCGGCTTCGCCCGCGCGCTGGTGCTCGACCCGGACATCGTGCTCTTCGACGAGCCGGACTCCGGCCTGGACCCGGTCCGCACCGCCCTGCTGTGCGAGCTCATCCAGGAGGTCCACGAGGAGAACGGCGGCGCCTACGTCGTGATCACCCACGACATCATGAGCGCCAAGCGCGTGGCCGAGCACATCTCCGTGCTGTGGAAGGGCCGCATCGTCGAGTCCGGGCCCGCGCAGGAGCTGTTCAACTCCGACAACATGTTCGTGCGGCAGTTCCTCAGCGGCGCCTCCCGTGGCCCGCTGGGCATGGAGTAGGGCCGCGCAGCGCTACGAGCAGCGCCAGTACGAGGTGCCGGCGGACGCGACCGAGGTCGTGCTGGTCCGGCACGGGGCATCGGCCGCGGTCGTCCCCGGTGAGCGGCACGAGATGCTCGAGGGCTGGGGCAACCCGCCGCTGTCGCCGACGGGCGTCGAGCAGGCGGAGGCGGTGGCCGCGCGGCTCGGGCGGGAGCCGGTGAGCGCGATCTTCGTCACGCAGCTCCAGCGCACGCAGCAGACGGCGGCGCCGCTCGTTGCACTGACCGGGACGGAGCCGGTCGTGATCGCGGAGCTCAACGAGGTGTCGCTGGGGGACTGGGAGGGGGGCGAGTTCCGGATCCGCGCGCACGACCGCGATCCGCTGGTGCTGCGCGCGATCGCCGACGAGAACTGGGAGGTGCTGCCGGGCGCGGAGTCGATGGCCGGCTTCGCCGACCGCGTCCGGCGCGGCATCGCCCGCGTCGCCGCTGCGGTCCCGGCCGGGGCGAGCGCCGTCGCCTTCGTCCACGGCGGCGTGATCGCCGAGCTCTGCCGGCAGGCCACCGGGAGCCGACCGTTCGCGTTCCTGCGCAACGACAACACGAGCATCACACGGCTCGTCGTGCACTCCGACGGCTCGCTGTACCTGCGCAGCTACAACGACACGGGCCACCTGCCGTGACCGCGCTGCTGATCTCCCTCGCGGCCGTGGCGATCGCCTTCGTACTGCTCATCGCCTGGCTCCGCCGCCGGGCGGCGGGCACCCGTGACGCTCTCAGCGCCGAGCTGACGACCGAGCCCGCGATCCGCGGCCCCGAGCAGGCGCTCTACCGCAGCGGCTCAGGCCCCTACCCGCGCGTCAAGGGCAACGGCTACCTGGCGCTGACCCGCGACCGGCTCGTCTTCCGCATCCTGGTCGGCAAGAGCGTCGCCGTCCCCCTCAGCGAGATCACCGGCCTGCGCGAGGAGAAGTGGTTCCGCGGCTCGCGCACGGGCGGCCACGTCCACCTCGTCGTCGAGACGACACAGGGCGAGCTCGCGTTCTTCACGAGCGACAACGCCGCCTGGATCGCGGCGATCGAGACCGCGCGCGGGGAGCGCGGGCCGTAGCGCGGGCCGGATCAGCCGGCCTACGACAACACCGGCCGGCTGCCCACGATCGTCGCGCGCTGAAAGCGCCGGTAGGTCACGCGCCGGGCGCCGACGCGCAGGTGCAGGATCCCCGTCGCCTCGGTGCCCGGCGAGTTGGCCGAGAAGACGAAGTTGCCCAGGCTCCAGGCGACGACCTTGCGCCGGCGGCGGTCGATCGGCTGCAGGACATGAGGATGCGCGGCGACGATCGCGTCGGCTCCGGCGGCGAGCGCGACGCGGGCGAGGGCGCGCTCGCGGGCGTCCGGCGCGAAGTCGCGCTCGATCCCCCAGTGGAACGTGGCGATCACGACGTCGGCGCGGCGGCGCGCGCGGCGGACCGAGCGCGCGACGCGGTCCGGGTGCCCCCAGGCGGTGCCGGGGTCGCCCGCGCCGGCCTGGAACTCGAAGGGCAGGATCGTCGAGAAGCCGACGAAGGCGACGCGCAGGCCGAGCCGGCGCACGATGCGCGGCCGGTAGGCGCGCGCGGCGTCGCGGCCCGCGCCGACGGTCGCGATCCCGAAGCGGTGTGCCCAGCGCAGCGTGTCCATCAGCGCCACGTCGCCGAAGTCGCCGGCGTGGTTGTTGGCGAGGTTGACCACGTCGAGCCCGCCGCGCCGCGCCGCCGCGCGCAGGGAAGACGGGCGGCCGCGGAAGTTGAACTCCTTCGGGACCGGCGTTCCGCGGCGGCTGACCGCGCACTCGAGGTTGCCGAACGCGATGTCGGCGCGGCGCAGCGGGCGGCCGACGCTGCGCCACGGATAGCCCGGGCCGTGGGCGGCGATCGCTGCGCCGGGGCCGTCGCCGAGATTGATGTCGCCGACCGCCGCGAGTCGCAGCCAGCGCACGCGCAGGCGGGCCACCGGCGCTCGTGCCCCGTCGCCGCCCCTCACCCGAACCCGGAGCCGGGCGGGTCGCCTCGGTGCGCGCAGCCGCACGCTCGCGCGCCGCGCGATCCGGACGCGCCCGCCCACTTCCAGCCGCGCCGGCAGCCGGATCCCGTGCAGACGGACGTGATAGCGCGCGCCGGGCGCGACGGCACGCGGGACGCTGACGCTCGGCGCCTGCGCCTCAGCGCCGGCGGGCAGCAGCGCAAGGGCGATCGCCGCGATCCGGCACGGGTGGGACCGCCCGCTCAGCGCGCGCCCGCTCGTGACGATGGCCCCTGGGCGCAGCGGCGGAAGCTGCGCCGGAGCACGTAGCCGCGCGCCCGGACGACGACCCGCGTCCGCCTGCCGGGTGCAAGCCGCGCCCGGACGCGGCGGTTGGCGATCCGGGTGCGCCGGCCGTTCACGCGCGCGCGGGCGCGCGCGAGCCCGCGCGGCAGCCGGATGCGGACAGCCGCGCGCAGCAGGCACGGCGTGATGCGCACCCGCCTCTCCGTGATGGCGGTGGTCACGCCGGCCCGGTACTGCTGCCCGCCGTTGGCCTCGCCGAGCGGCACCTCGATGCGCAGGCGCCGTCCCGACGCGCGAACGGTCCGCGGCGCGCCGCTCGAGACCGCGACCTCGGCGGCGCGGTAGCGCGGCGGCGTCGTCACCGTCGCGGCGCCGCTGCCGGCGAGCGTGAACCCGCGGCGCCCGGCGTCCTCGAGGCGGCTGAACTCAAGCACCGGGCGGTCGATCTCGACGCGCCAGCCGTAGACGTCGTACTCGGGCGCAGCGGTCGTGTGGGTCACGCGCGCCGGGGGCCGGGGCGGGTCGTCGAGCGTCCGCATGAGGTCCGGCAGCGTCTGCTTGAGATCGCGCGCCCAGTACTCCCAGACGTGGTGGCCCGGGCCGTAATCGTCGAAGACGTGCGGGATGCGCAGCCGGGTGAGCTTCTGGTGCAGCGCCACGGTCTGGGCATGGACGCTCGCCTCGAGCGGATCGGTGCCCGAGTTGGGATCGTCGTAGGGGCCCGGCTCGCCGTTGCCCGTCCGCAGGGTCAGGTGCAGGCCGCGCAGGTTCTCGGCGATGTCCCACGGGTTGGCCGTGCGCCAGCGGATCTCCTCGCTCGCCCGCAGGCCCCAGACCGAGCCCGGCGTGCCGCCGTCGAGGCCGCTGAGCGCCTCGACGACCTCGGCGATCTGGTTGGTGTCGACGGCGCCGGAGAAGCTGGCGGCGGCGACGAAGCGGTCGGGGTGCGTTCCCGCGTAGGTGAGCGCCCCGAAGCCGCCCATCGACAGGCCCGCGATGACCCGGCCGCCGCGCTCGGCGCGGGTGCGGAAGTGGCGGTCGATCCACGGCACCAGCTGGTCGAGGTGGTAGGTCTCCCACATCGGCGTCCCGCCGAGTCCGTTGCGGTGCCAGTCGGAGTAGAAGCCGCCCCGGCCGCCGTCGGGCATGACGACGATCAGCGGCAGCTCGGCGGTGGCCTGCTCGGCCTCGCCGTGGACGGTCCACGCCTGTGACCCGGCCACGTCGAAGTCGCAGCAGCCGTGCAGCAGGTACAGGACCGGGTAGCGCCGCTCCGGGTGCGCGGTGTAGCCGGCGGGCAACAGCACGCGGACGTTCGTCTCCCCGGACAGCGCCGGCGTGGTGAAGCCGTACTCGACGAGGCGCTCCGACAGCTGCTCCGAGCGGGTGACGGTCAGGTCGTCCGGCCCGGAGGGCAGGAGAAGCGCGAGCATCACCGCTAACCGCAGCACCATCGGAGTTTGACACGGCCGCCCTAACCTCCTCACCTGATGAAGCGGCGGCTCGAGGTTGTCGTCCGGGCGGCTGCGCGCCGCCCGGGGAGGGTGCTGCTGGTGGCGTCGCTCGTCGCGGCGTTCGGCGCGCTGCTCGCGCTGCGGCTCGAGCCCTCCGCGGCGACCGACACCCTGGTCGGCCGCGGCACGGAGAGCTTCAAGGCCACCGAGGCACTCCACGAGCAGTTCGGCGACGACGCGGTGGTCGTGCTCGTGCGCGGCGATCTCAAGGACCTCGTCCTCACCTCCGACCTCGGGCGGCTGATCGGGCTCGAGGGCTGCCTGAGCGGCAACAAGCCCGACAACGTCGAGGCCCCCGGCGGGCCGGATGGGCCATGCGGGCGGCTGGCGCAGACCAAGCCGGCGCAGGTCGTCTACGGGCCGGGCACCTTCATCAACTCCGCGGTCAGCGAGATCGCGACGCAGCTGCAGGCACAGATCCGGGGCGCGCAGGTGCAGGCCCAGGAGGCGGCGAGAGCCGCGCGCCGGCAGGCGCGCCGGCAGGGGGCTTCGGCGGCGGGAATCCGCCAGGCCGGCGAGGCGGCCGCCGGCGCCGTCAGTGCGCAGTTCACCCAGCAACTGCTGCAGATCGCCACCCGCTACGGCCTCTCGACGAGCGCAGCCAACCCGTCGATCGACAACCCGGATTTCGTGTACTCGCTCGTGTTCGACGCGACGCGCGGTCTGTACGTCCCCAAGGCGCGCTTCGCGTACCTGTTCCCGAACTCCCGGTCGGCGCTCGTCCAGGTGCGGCTGAAGCCCGGGCTCTCCGACGTCGAGCGCGACCAGGCGATCGCGCTCGTGCGCGAGGCCGTCGCGATGCCGCGCTTCAAGCTCAAGAACGGCTCGTATCTCGTGTCGGGCGCGCCGGTGGTCGTCAGCGACGTCACGCGGTCGCTGTCGGACTCGCTGCGTGGGCTGCTGGTCGGTGGACTGCTGATGATGGCGCTGGTGCTGCCGCTGGTGTTCCGGCGCCGGCGCTACCGGATGCTGCCGCTGGCGGTCGCGCTCGGCGCGGCGGGCACCGTGTTCGGGCTGATGTCGCTGCTCGGCGCGCGGCTGACGCTGGCCTCGATCGCCGTGCTGCCGGTGCTGCTCGGGCTCGGCGTCGACTACGCGATCCAGTACCAGGCGCGGCTGGAAGAGGACGGCCTCAACCGCACCGCGCGCCTCGCGCTGCCGACGATCGGGACCGCCGTGCTGGCGACGGTCGCCGGCTTCGCCGTGCTGCTGCTGTCCCCGGTGCCGATGGTGCGCGGCTTCGGGCTCGTGCTGATGGCCGGCGTGGTCCTGTCCTACTTCTTCGCGCTGTCGGCGGGCACGGCGGCGCTCGCGGCGCTCTCGCGCCGGCGCGGGGAGGGGCGGCTGGCCGCGTCGCTGCGCGGCGCGGGTGACCTGTTCGGGCTGCTGGCGCGACCGCTCGCGGGTCCCGCGGGAGCGCTGGGGCGCGGCGCCCGCCGGGCCGGGCGCTCGGTCACCGGCACCGCGCTACGCCGCCCCGTGCTCGTGCTCGCGCTCGGCGCGGTGCTCGCCACCGGCGGCTGGGTCGTCGACTCCAGGACCGAGGTGGTCTCCGACATCACCGAGCTCGTCCCGCGCGATCTGCCGGCGGTGCGCGATGTGCTCGCGCTCCAGGAGGAGACCAACATCGCGGGGGCGGTCGACGTCCTCGTGTCGGCCGAGGACCTCACCGAGCCCGAGGTCGTGGGCTGGATGCGCTCCTACCAGGAGCGGCTGCAGAAGCGCTTCTCGTACTCGTCCTCGAACGGCTGCGGCGAGGCCGAGCTGTGCCCGGCGGTCTCGCTGACCGACCTGTTCCGCACTCCCGAGGCAAGCGCCGACCAGGCGCGCATCCGCGCGCTGCTCGACGCGGTGCCCGCCTACTTCTCGCAGGCGGTCATCACGCCCGACCGCACGGCGGCCGTGATGAGCTTCGGGATCAAGCTGCTGCCGCTGGATCGCCAGGAGGAGGTGCTTGACATCATGCGCGAGGAGATGCGCCCGCCCGACGGCGTGACCGCGCGCCTCGCCGGTCTCCCCGTGCTCGCGGCGGAGGCGAACGGCAAGCTCACCGACCCGGGCCGTCGTCTCGGCACGCTGCTCGCCGGGCTGGTGCTCGTCGCGGCCGCCCTGCTGCTCGTCTACCGGCGCTGGGAGCGGGCCTGGATCCCGCTCGTGCCGATCGCGCTGGCGACCGGCTGGTCGGCGCTCGTGCTGTGGGCGCTCGGCGTGCCGCTGAACCCGATGTCGGCGACGCTCGGCGCACTGGTAATCGCGATCTCGACGGAGTTCGCGGTGCTGCTGGTGGCCCGCTTCCGCGAGGAGCGCGACGCCGGGCTGAGCGTCCCCGACGCGCTCGAGCGCACCTACGCGACGACCGGTGCGGCGGTGCTCGCCTCCGGCGTCACCGCCATCGCCGGCTTCGCCGTGCTCGCCTTCTCCGACGTCCAGATGCTCAAGGACTTCGGGCGTGTAACTGTCGTTGACCTATCCGTCTCGCTGCTCGGCGTCCTCGCCGTCCTACCTGCCGTCCTGGCTCTCGCGGAACGCCGCAGGGCGCCGGTGCGCCGGCCCGAGGTCGTCCCGGCGTGACCGAGGGACCGTTCGGCCGCCGCGGCGACGCGCCTCCGCCCGAGCCGCCACCGGAGCCGGCGCGCCGGCCCGAGGCGCCGCCGCGCCGGCGCGCCGCCCCGTCGAGCGCCACGTGGATCGCGGTGCTCGTCATCGGCATGGTCCTGGTCTATGTCACGGTCAACAGCATCCGCACCGAGGGCACCGGCTCCCGCGGCGTCCCGGCCGGGCAGCCCCTGCCCCCGTTCGCGGCGCCGCTGGCGCTGGCCGACGTCAGGTGCAACGGCGACGAGGAGTGCGACGCCAACGTCCAGCGCGTCGCGCGCGACGGGATCCCGGCGGCGTGCGACGTCCGCGGGCCCGACGTGCTCAACTCCTGTGAGCTGACGCGCAAGCCGCTCGTGCTGGCGTTCCTGGTCGCGCCGTCGCAGAAGTGCATCGACCAGATCGACCTCCTCGACGAGCTGCGGCCGCGCTTCCCGGACGTCAACTTCGCGGCGGTCGCGATCCGCGGCAACCACGACGACCTCAACGCGATCATCCGCAAGCACGGCTGGGAGCTGCCGGTCGGCTACGACCACGACGGCGCCATCGCCAACGCGTTCGCGGTCGCGATCTGCCCGACGATCACCTTCGCCAGGCGCGGCGGCGAGGTGGCCGACACGACGCTCGGCACCGCGAGCAGGGCGGAGATCGTGGCCGACATCCGCGCCATCCGCACGAGGGGCTCCGGTTGAGCGCCGAGCCGGTCGAGTGCCTCGTCGAGGACGAGATCGCGACCGAGCTGCCGGGGCTGCGGCTGTGGTCGCTCGACATCACCGGCGCCGACCGCAGGAGCCCGGAGGAGCTCAAACAGCGGATGCGCGACATGTCGAGCCGCTTCCGCGGCGGGCAGGCGATCGCGCTGCGCTCGAAGCCGATCCCGCACGCCTACCGCGTCTTCTTCCGTCACATCGGGCTCGACCCCGACGTCGACCGCATCCCGGTAGAGGCAGTGGTCGTCGAGCGGCTGCGGGCCGGCAACTTCCGCTCCGTCTCGCTCTACCACGACGCGCTGACCGTGGCCATCATCGAGACGAGCGTGCCGGTGTGGGCGCTCGACGCCGCGACGCTGGAGGGGCCGCTCGAGCTGCGTCACCTGCGGTCCGACGAGCAGCTCGGCCGCGGCGCGCAGTACCCGACCTGGCTGCCGCCCGGGCGGCTGGTGGTGGCAGATCCTGCCGGCCCGGTGGCGGTCCTGTTCGGCGACGTCGCGCCGACCCACGGCGTCACCCGCGACACCAAGCGCGCCCGGCTGTTCTCGGTCCAGGTCGAGGGCGTGCCCAACATCCACGTGTCCGAGGCGCTGTGGACCGTGGCCGACATCGTTCAGGGGTAGTCCCCCAGCGGGCATCCGGCCCGCAGATAATCTGAACGGCCCCCTCCGGGGGGCCGATGTAGACTGTTTCCCGTGGCCCTGCTGGATCGCCACATCCACGTCGAGGTCGACGAATCCGCCGCCAGGCGAGCGCTGCGCGATCAGATCGCCAAGCTCGAGCGCGACCTCGTCGCCGCGGCGACCTCGGTGTACCCGCGCCTGCCGGTGCCGGGAACGCAACCCCGCCCGTTCCGGGCCGGTCCGCGCCTGCTCGGCCTCGGCGAGCTCGAGGTGATCCGCGACGACCTGGCCGACCGGCTTGCCGGGCTGCGCGCGCAGCGGACGGCGTGCGCCGACCGCCACGCGGAGAACCGCGTGCTGATCGAGCGGATGCTGCTCGACCCCGGCCACTACCGCTGGGTCCGCGTCACCAACGAGGACATCGGCGAGCCGGGCTGCAAGAACTGGCACGTGCGCCCGCGGCTGGGCCTCGTGGGCATGCTCGCCGGGTGGTGGCACGTCAAGATCTCCTCGGGCTGTCCATTAGCCTGGGGGCCGTGGCGGATGCCGCGGCCCCGGACCGCGTGACGACTTGATGGGCAAACGTTCGCGCAAGCGTGCGGACGGTCCCGTGCGCGCTCCAGCCGCCCCGACCGCCCCGCGCCCGAGCTCCATGCGGCCCCCGCGCAGGCCCGGCCAGAGCCGCATCGATCGCTTCATCGAGCAGGGCGACGCGCGCCCCAAGCCGCCGTGGCACCCGGTCCCGCTGATCGAGCTGTCCGTGCTGGCGGGCATCGTGCTGATCGTGATCGGGCTGATCAACAGCGGGGACCGCCAGGGCCGTCTGGCGCTGCTCTTCGGCGTCGCGCTCGCCTCGCTGGCGGGTCTCGACACCGCTCTGCGCGACCACCTCTCGGGCTTCCGCTCGCACAGCGCACTGCTCGGGGCGCTGCCGGCGGTCGTGGTCGCCTTCCTGTGCGCGCTGCTGAAGGCCTCGCCCGCACTGACGCTGTTCGCCGGGGTGGCCGCGTTCGGCATCGGCTTCTACCTCTTCCGCCTCCAGTTCAAGCGCCGCACCGGTGTCGGCTTCCGAGTCTGAAGAAGTGACGGCCGAGGCCGGCCGGCGGATGCAGCTCACGGGGCTGCACCACATCACGCTGATCAGCGGCGACATCGAGCGCAGCATCGCGTTCTACCGCGACACGCTCGGGCTCGGGATCATCCGCGACACGCCTTCCGACGACGATCCCGACACCCGCCACGTCTGGTTCGGCGCGGTCGACGGGACGCCGGGCCGGCTGATCTCGATCATGGAGTACCCGCACCTGCCGGCGGGCATCGTCGGCACCGGCTCGACGCAGCACTTCGCGCTCGCGGTCGAGTCGGCGGAGGAGCTCGAGGCCTGGCGCGGTTACCTCACCGGGCAGGACGTCGAGTGCTCGGAGGTCTTCGACCGCGGCGGGTTCAGGTCGCTGTACCTGCGCGACCCCGACGGGCACGTGATCGAGATCGCGACGCGGCTCCTGGTCTGAGCCGCGCCGCGACCTGACATCGCCCGGTTTTCCGGCCGGGCGAAACCCGATCAGACAGCTACCGCGAACCTCTGGCTCGCGAACGGATCCACGACGATCTCGCCCTTCAGGCGGGCGGCAACGTGCTCACGCTGGCGCTGCGTCATCGACCCGATGGTCTTCGTCTCCGACATCGGCAGCTGAGCCAGAAAGCGGCGGCACCGGGTGCGGCCCCAGCGGTGCTGGCTCATCAGCAGGTCGGCGATCGTCATGCTCTCCGATTCCCAGGGGCACTCGAGCACGACATCCGCGACCGTGCGGGTGCCGTCAGCGATCTCCCTCTTGAGCTCGGCTCGCGCAAGACGGACCCTGTTGGCCCGATCGAGCGCGCGCATGTGTTGGGGCGCGGTCGTCGCCCGTGTTTCCATGTGGTTGATCCTCCCCACGCCGGCATGCCTTCGCCGGCGGCCTCAGATGATGAATGGTGCGGCCACCGAGCCTCCGCTGCACCCTCTCCACGGTGTTGTCCGTCTGCTCTGGCCGCGGGGGAAAGTAGTCGAGATCGAAGGGCTCGTGCAACGTCCTACCGACGGAAAAACAGCTACGAGCATCCTTTTTCTGAGCGGGTGTCAGCGCGCGAAAAATTCTCAGCGGCGCGCGTCAGAACGAGCTGGGCGTCTTCGTTGTTTGGGCCGGGAGCGGCCCGTGCTCGACCTCGAAATCCGCCTTGACCGCTGAGAAGATCTCAAGCGCTCGGTCGAGGGTCTCGCGATCGTGGGTCGCCATCACGCTCGTGCGCAGCAACGCGCCCGCCGGCGGCACGGCCGGGTGCAGCGCGACGTTGACGTACACCCCCGCGTCGTAGAGCGCGCGCCACAACAGCACGGCCTTCCAGTCGTCACCGACGACCGCCGGGACCACCGCGGCCTGGGCGTCGCCGGTGACGAAGCCGAGCGCGCGCAGGCCGTCGCGCAGGTAGCGGGCGTTGTCGAGCACCCTGGCGAACAGCTGCGGGCCCTCGTCGGAGCGCACGATCCGCACTGCCGCGAGCGCCGCGCCGGTCGCGGCCGGGACGGCCGAGGCCGTGAACAGGAACGCCCGCGCCTGGATGCGCAGGAAGTCGATGACCTCGTGTGAGCCGGCGAGAAAGCCGCCGCAAGACGCGAGCGACTTCGAGAACGTCCCCATGCGCAGATCGACCCGGTCCTCGACGCCGAAGTGCTCGCAGGTGCCGGCGCCGCGGGCGCCGAGCACGCCGGCACCGTGGGCCTCGTCGACCATCAGCCGCGCGCCGTGCTCGGAGCACAGGGTCACGATGTCGGGCAGCGGGGCGACGTCGCCCTCCATCGAGAAGACGCCGTCGACGACGACCAGGACGGGGGACTCCTCGTCGGCGGCGCGCCGGAGCTGCTTGGCGAGCTTGTCCAGGCGGTTGTGGCGGAACGGGCGCAGCTTGGCGCGGCTGAGCAGGATGCCGTCGAGGATCGATGCGTGGTCGCCGGAATCGGCGATGACCGTGTCGCCGGGCCCGAGCAGCGTGCCCAGCGCCACGAGGTTGGCCCCGTGCCCCGTCGAGGTGACGATCGCCTCCTCGGTCCCCATCCAGGCCGCGATCTCGGCCTCGAGCTCGAGGTGCAGGTCGATCGTGCCGTTGAGCAGACGGCTGCCGGTGAGGCCGGTGCCGTACTTGCGGATCGCCGCGTGGGCGCCCTCGATCACGCGCGGGTCGCCGGTCAGCCCGAGGTAGTTGTTCGAGCCGAGCATGATCCGCTCGGCGCCCTCCATCTCGACGACGGGTCCCGCGGGCCCCTCGAGCTGCCGGAAGTAGGGCATCAGGTCCGCCTCGCGCGCCGCCTGGAGCTGCTCGAGCCGCTCGTGCGTACGCGCCTTGGTGAAGACGTCGAGCTGAGTCCGCATCGCCTGAAGGTACCCTGCGCGCCCCGTGGCGGTACAGGTCCGACCCGTGCGCTCCAGGCGCGAGCTGAACGCGTTCATCCGGCTCCCGTTCGCCCTCTACGAGGGCGAGCCGTATTGGGTCCCGCCGATCATCGCCGACCGCAAGCGCTTCCTGGACCGCTCGAAGAACCCGTTCTTCGAGCACGGGGAGGCCGAGTACTTCCTCGCGCGCCGCGGTGAGGAGGTGGTCGGCCGCATCACCGCGCAGGTCGACCGCAACCTGCAGTCCTTCCAGGACAACCGCTGGGGGCAGTTCGGGTTCTTCGAGGCGATCGACGACCAGGAGGTCGCCACCGCCCTCGTGGACGCCGCCGAGGCGTGGGTGCGCGAGCGCGGCTGCGATCGCCTCGTGGGGCCCTTCGACTTCACCACCAACGACGAGTGCGGCGTGCTCGTCGAGGGCTTCGAGCGGCTGCCCGTGGTGCTGATGAACTGGACCCACCGCTACTACCCGAGGCTGCTCGAGGGCGCCGGGCTGGCGAAGGCGATGGACACGCTGATGTGGACGCTCAACGTCGTCGACCGCGACAAGGTCCATCCGGCGATCTTCGAGATGGCGGCGCAGGTCTCCAGCGAGCACGCCATCACCTGCCGGCACATGCGCAAGCGCGATCTCGAGGCCGAGGTCGGGCGCTTCCTGGAGGTCTACAACGAGGCCTGGCAGCGCAACTGGGGCTTCGTGCCGCTGACCGACAACGAGGTCCGCCACTACGCCAAGCAGCTGCGGCCGCTGCTCGACGAGAACTGGGCGATGATCGCCGAGACAGCGGACGGGCGCGTGGCCGGTGCGGCACTGTCGCTGCCCGACTACAACCAGGTGTTCCGGAAGATGAACGGCCGCCTGCTGCCGATCGGCTGGCTGAAGTTCCTGCTCGGCAAGCGCAAGATCGACCGGGTCCGCGTCTTCGCTCTCGGCGTCAAGCGCGAGTTCCAGCACACGGGGATCGCGGCGAAGTTCTACGAGATGCACTACGACTCGGCCGCGAGCACGCCGCAGAAGGTGGGGGAGACGGGCTGGATCCTCGAGACGAACAAGCCCATGAACCGCGCCATGGAGGGGATGGGCGGCGAGATCGTCTGCCGCTACCGCATCTTCGAACGCGTCCTGTGATCACCGAACGTCCCGCGTACCCCGCCAGAGGGGGGCTTCCGGGACGTTCAGCAGCCGCCGAGAAGCCTCGCGGAGGCGATGGCGCTGCCGGAGGCGTCGTAGACGGTGACGCGCCGCGCCATCGCCCCGCTGAACTCCGCCGTCAGCGCGACGCCCGGGCGCCGGACGCGGCGCGGGATGCGGGTGACGGTGACGGGGGCTGTGGTGCCGTCGGACATATCGGCCCGCGCCCTGCGCACTCTGGCCGGTCCGACGCCGAAGACGAGCTGCTGGTCCGCCCGGCACTCGGCGGAGAAGCGGACGTCGAGGACGCGCGGGTCGACGACGCAGCTCTGGCGGCTCGGGCTGGGCAGCCCCGGCAGCTGGAGCCCGGTGCAAAGGGCCTTCTTGCGCTTGCGGCCGACGAGGACCCGAGGCGCTGCGGCGACGAGGCGCGGCCGGCGGCCCAGCTCGTCGGTGAGGGTCAGCAGGCTCACGCGGCGGCCGACGGGCGGCAGGCCGAAGGGATCGACGTCGCGCTGCCGGGCTCCGACGCGGATCGCGCCCAGCACCGGCCCGCCGGCGGCGGCGTACGCGCGCTCGCCGGTGACGCCGGCGCGCACCTTGCGGCGCGGGAAGGTGAGTACGACGCGGCGGGCGCGGTGACGCAGCGCGCCGAAGTAGATCGTGCGGCCCGCGGAACGGAAGCTGCGCACGGACAGGTCGCTGCGCGGCGGGCAGAGCGTGTCCTGGGTGACGGTTCCGTTGACGCTCACGTCCACGCAGGTTCCGCCATAGCCCGGGTGGGCGCTGACGGTGAGGGCGACGGCGGCTGCAAATGCAACGATCACGCCTGAAACTTCGGCATCCGAGCGCGGTAACCTTGAATCGTGCGACGCTCAGACGTACTCAAGGCCTCGCCGAAGATGTTCGAGTCGGACTTCCTCGACTTCTTCACGCGCGTCCATCCGATCGTGCCGCTGGTCGTCTTCGGCCCGGTCATCGCGGTGCTGGCGGTGCTCGGGATCGCCGGCGAGGGGGCGCTGGCATTGGCCTGGGCCGGCGGGGGCTACGTCTTCTGGACGCTCACGGAGTACTGGCTGCACCGTGTCGTCTTTCATTTCGAGCCCGACAACGAGTTCGGCCGCCGGATGCACTTCATGATCCACGGCGTCCACCACGACCACCCGAACGACCGGCTGCGGCTGGTCATGCCGCCGTCGGCGTCGATCCCGCTGGCTGCGCTGTTCCTGCTCGGGTTCTGGGCCGTGCTCGGCCCCGGCGCCTGGCAGGCGTTCGCCGCCGGCTTCTTGCTCGGCTACCTCGGCTACGACTACCTGCACTACCACGTCCACCATCACGTGCCCAGGACCGCGTGGGGAAAGCGGCTGCGCGAACTGCACATGCGTCACCACTTCCAGGACCACGAGCGGATGTTCGGAGTTTCCGCACCCTGGTGGGACCACGTGTTCGGCACCGCGCCGACGAAGTCCGGACGCGGCGCATGACGTCTGCCGCATCGGGCATGCTGCCGTGGTGCCCCGGGTGAACGAGAACGAGGTCGAGGTGGTCGACGGGCTGCCCGTCCTGGCCGAGGACGTGCCCTCTGACATCGCGTCGCCTCGCGTCGCGGGCCCGGCCGATGTGGTCGTGTCCAAGAGCCAGGTCGCCGCGCTCGCCGTCGGCGGGTTCGCGGCCGGAGCGGCCACGATGGCGCTCGCGCACCGCCGCCGCTCGAGCAAGACGCTGGCGCGGGGCCGCGGCCAGAGGCGGCTGCCGTTCGGCGACGTGCTGAACTCGAACTCGTTCCTGGTCGACGTCCACCTGCTGCGGCGCGACTGACCCGGGCGCCGATCACCGCCTGGCACCACCCGTCGAGCGCTCGCGGCCGAGAGGCCGCGACGCGCTGCCGGCCGGCGCCGGCCGGCGCCGGCATCCCGGCTCAGCACGCCGCGCCGGTCACGATCCGGATCGAGGTCCGGCCCGTCTGGCCGTTCCGGCTGCGGCTGCCGCGCACGGACGGTCTCTTCGCCCGCCGCGGCGACGCGATCCAGCGGTTGCTGTGGATCGACGGCGAGCACGTGCTCTGCGGCGTCATCGCCGCCGGCGACCGCGTCGTCGTCGCCGCGCGGGCATCGGACGAGGCGCGCGCGGCCGAGGGCGTGCGGCGGCTGCGCGCGGCGACCGGCGTCGACGAGGATCACCGCGAGTTCCACGATCGCTTCGCCTCCGACCGCTTCATCGGCCGGACCGTTCGCGCCGTCCCCGAGCTGCGGGTGCGCCGCCGCGCCGATCCCTGGGAGGCCCTCGCGTTCGCCATCTGCGAGCAGCTGATCGAGTTCCAGCGCGCGGTCGAGATCCAGAGACGGCTGATCTGGCGTTACGGCCACCGCGACCCGGCCACGGGCCTGCGGGACGCGCCGAGCGCCGCGACCCTGGCCGCGCTCGCTCCCGCGGCCCTGTGCGCCTTCGACCTCCCCGCCCATCGCGCCGCGACCCTGCGCCGCGCGGCGCTCGAGGTGGCATCAGGCCGGGTGGACCTGCTGGCGCCCGACCATGAGCGCGGCTGGCGCCGCCTGCGCGCGATCAACGGCGTCGGCCCGTGGACGACGGAGATGCTCGCGCTGCAGGGGCAGGGGCGTTACGACCAGGTCCCCGCCGGCGACCTCGGCTTCCTCAAGCTGGTGGGTTTCATCGAGACGGGCAACCCGCGTGCCCGCGCCGAGGTCGAGGACGTCCGCGGCTTCTTCGAGCGCTACGGCGAGTGGAAGGGCCTGGCCGGCGAGTACCTGCGGGTCGCCGCCGCGCGCGGCTGGCTGCGGCCCGCCTAGAGGATCCCGAGGCGCGCGAGCTCGCGGGTCACCACCCGGTCCACGATCGCGGCGCCGGCCGCGGTCATGTGGATCCCGTCGTCCCTGCGGATCTTGATCGTCCGGCGCCTTCGCTCCAGCCACTGGCGGTACACCCCGCCGGGGGTGAGCAGCCCGGCGACGTCGATCATCCGGACGCGCTGCAGGCCGGCCGCGGCGGACGCCAGGCCGGCGTTGACGGCGGTGATCGTCTGCGACCGCGCGGCGTCGCTCACGTAGGGGACGTTCAGCCAGACCACCGCAGCACGGCCCCGCGTGTAGGCCTGCATCACCCTGCGGGCGCGCGACGCGTAGGCCGCGATCCAGTCCGAGCCGCAGCAGTGCACGGTCCCGGCCGGCGCCTGCAGCGGCCCGCCGTCGCCGATGCCCAGGGCGATCACCACCGCGTCCGGGCGCTCGGCGCGGAGCTGCTTGCGCGGCAGCGTGGCCCAGTTGACCACGTAGGGCTTGGTGACCGCCGAGCTGACGTAGATGTCCGGCACCACCACCGCGCGCCCCGACAGGCGGGCGCGCAGGACGCGCATCGGGTTGATCATCATCGAGTCACCGGTCGCGAGCAGCGCCGGCTCCGCCCGGCGCGGCCCGCCGGGCGCCGCCGTCACCGAGACCCGGCGCGTGATCGACCGGCCGTGCACGGCGAGCCTGATCGTCCAGTCGCCCACGATCGAGGTCGGATGGACCCGACTGGTCTCGATCTGGCCCGGCGGGATGACGGCGAGCTTGCAGGCGTAGGACCCGCTCGCCGGCCGCACGCAGAGCCGGGCGCGCACGTCGCCGATCAGCCAGCGATCCCGGATGCTCACGCGGATGTTGCTACCCGCCGGCACGGAGTGCCGGGTGCGCACATGGACCCGACCGGCGCAGGACGGCGTCGTCGCGGTCTGGTCCGCGCTGACCTCTCCTCCGCCCACCGCCCGGAAGGTGCGGTCGCGCCGCGCGCAGGTCCAGTTCGCCACCGCCTCGACGCCGGCATCGCTCGCCTGGGCCGGGACGGGCACCTCCGCGCCGTCGACGAGCTCGACCACCCGCAGATCGGAGGCCGGCGGTGACGCCGCGGCAGCCAGACGGATCTTCCCCAGCCCGGAGCTGTCCACGCTGAGCGTCACGCCGGCGCGGGCGGTCGCCGGCGCGGCGATGAGCAGGATCAGCGCGATCGCCGCGACAGGTGCGGCCCGCCCCGCGTCAGGACAGCGCGCGTCGGCCAACCGATCCGGATTCTAGTGAAGCTCAGGGTTCGGCCGTGTTGGCGGCCAGCCCCTGACCGGGCAGGAACTCGTTGGTGACCGCGTCCTCGGCGTGCGGGTCCTTCTCCACCAGATCGTTCTCGCGCATCCACTCGCCGTAGGACTGCCAGTCGGCGAGGTCCTGGAAGCCGAACGGGCGGTCCTCTTCGTCGGGGAAGAAGAGCGGGGTGGTCGCCTCGATGACCGCCGCCTGGAGCCTGGGATTGAGCTCGCTGTTGGCCTCGAGCAGCGCCTTCAGCGCGACGTCGGGGCTGTCGCGGACCGTTCTCGCGCCCCGCGCGAGCGCGACCATGAAGCGACGGATCTGCGACGCCTCGGCCGGTCGCAGTGCCTCGCGCCGCACGGCGAAGACGAGCTCGTTGTAGGTCGGGACCCCGAGTCGCTCCATGCGCAGGATCGTCGGGTCCTTGCCGCGCTGGGCGAGGTCGACGCCCTCGTAGTTCCAGAACGCCCCGAGCGTGGCGTCGACGCGCTTGGACAGCATCGCCGGCACGAGGTTGAAGCCGACGTTGACCTGCTTGACGTCCGTCACGCCGGCCTGGTCGAGGATCGTCTTCAGATACGCCGCCTGGTACGGGATGCCGGCGGTGCCCACCGTCTTGCCCTGCAGGTCCTCGACCGAGCGCACACCGGAGCCCGCTATCGCCATCAGGCTCGTCAGCGGCTGCTGCACCAGGGCACCGACGCCCACTAGGTTCGCGCCCTGGTCACGGGCGAGGATCAGCTCCGGCTCGTATGTCAGCGCGAGGTCGGCCTTGCCGGCCTCCAGCAGGCGCAGCGGCGCCGCCGGATCGGGCGGCGTGACGAGCTCGACCTCGAGCCCGGCCTTGGCGAACTCGCCTGCCGCCTGCGCCGCGAACAGCGGGGCATGGTCGGCGTTGGGGAAGTAGTCGAGCACGACCGTGAAGGGCTCGAGCTCGCCCCCGCCGGCGCTGGGCTCGGACTTCTCGCCGCACGCGGCGAGGCACAACGGCAGCAGCAGGGCAAGGAGGGCGAGGGGTTTCATCATCGGTTCCAGGTGATCACGCGGCGCTCGGCCAGGGCAAACGCCCCGTAGAGCAGCATCGCAAGGGCGAACAGGAGAAAGGTGGCGGCGAATGTCCGCGCGGACTCGAGCTGGTTGTACGACACGAGGACGACATGGCCGAGCCCCTCCTCGGAGCCGGCCCACTCGGCGAAGAACGCGCCGATCACCGACACCGCCGCGGCGATCCGCAACCCGGTGAAGGCCTGCGGCAGCGCCGAGCGAGCCTCGACGAGCTTCAGCGTCTGCCAGCGCGTTGCCTTCAGCGAGCGCAGCAGCTTGACCTGCTCGGGATCGGCGCTGCGCAGACCGTCGTAGAAGTTGACGGTCACCGGGAAGAAGCACACGAGTGCGACGATCACGATCTTCGGCGCCAGCCCGAAGCCGAGAAGCATGATCAGCGGCGCCGCGAGCACGACGATCGGCAGCGCCTGCGAGCCGACCACGAGCGGGTACAGCGCGCGCCGCGCCGGCACCCACAGGTGCATGACGACGGCGAGCACGGCCCCGAGCATGGCGGCGGCCAGCAGCCCCAGCACCGCTTCGTAGGTGGTCACCGCGATGTCCGGGGCCAGCGTGTCGAGGTCCTCGACCAGCGCCTCGGCGATTGCCGTCGGCGCCGGCAGGATCAGATCGGCGACCGCGCCCGCGCGCACCGCGGCCTCCCAGGCGCCCAGCAGGAGCACGACCACGAGCAGCGCGAGCATCTAGAGCCCCAGCGCTCGTAGTGCGCGGGCCTTGAGGTCGGCGACGCCGTGGTCGCCGCGCCGCCGCGGGCGCGGCAGCTCGACGTCGATCGTCTCCACGACGCGGCCGGGCCTGGGACTCAGCAGCACGATCCGATCGGCGAGCACGATCGCCTCCTCGACGTCGTGCGTGACGAGCAGGACGGTGCGCGGCTCGCGGGCCAGAGCCCCCGCGAGCCAGTCCTGCATCTGCATGCGGGTGAGCGCATCGAGGGCGCCGAAGGGCTCGTCCAGGCACAGCACCGGCGTTCCCGCGAGCAGCGTGCGCAGGAAGGCGACGCGCTGGCGCATGCCGCCACTCAGCTCGGCGGGCCGCGCCTGCGCGAACCCCGCGAGCCCGAAGGGTTCGAAGTACGGCCGTGCGGCCGCCCGGGCCTCCTCGCGCGTGGCCCCCGCCACCCGCAGGGCGAGGCCGGCGTTGTCCTCCGCGGACAGCCACGGCAGCAGCGCGTCGCGCTGGGGCATCAGGGTCGCCGGGAGGGCGGACACGGAGCCCGCGTCGGGCGCCGTGAGGCCGCACACGAGCTCGAGCAGCGTCGACTTGCCGCAGCCGCTCGGCCCGACGACCGCGACCGTCTCTCCCGGCGCGACCGCGACCGACACGACGTCGAGCGCCTGCACGGCCCCGAAGGCCTTGCGCACACCCTGCACCTCGACGCTGTGCTGCTGCGTTCGGCGGGCTTCGGCCACCGCGGTCAACTTAGGCTCCCTTCGCGGGCATTACCCCGACAGGTTCGACGGGTCAGGCCGGTCGCGGCCTATCTCAGCCGGGCGCTACTCCCAGCCCCCCTGTGGACCAGCGGCACGTTAGCGCGCGAGCGCGACGCGACTGGCGCCGCAGCGGCGGTCGAGCACGTCCGGGAAGCCGAAGCCCTGGCGGCTCGCGCCGCGCATGCAGGTGAGGATGCGGTCGGTGCGCCCGAGCCTGCGCGGGATGCGCACGTTGAACGTCGCGGTCCCGCCGAAGTCCGCGACACCGCGTCCCAGACGCGTCAGTGTGCGGGTACCCGCGCGCCGGCGGTAGACGCCGACCCGAACCCCGCCGCGCCGCAGCCCCGGCGTGGCCGCGATGCGCAGCGTGGCGCGCACCACGTGCGGGCGCGCGGTGCGTGCGTAGACCACCGACAGCTTCGGCTCGGCGTAGATGGTGGTCGGCCTGTGGGCGACCCCCTCGGCGACGAAGCGGTAGCGGGCGTTGCGGGCGATCGGCACTGAAAACGAGAACCCGGAGCGGCCGGCGGTCACCGAGCCCACGACCTCGTAGACACCGTCGAACGGGAACACGTCCGCCTCGAGCCTCACCGGGCGCGGCCCGACGAGGCCGTGGTCGCGCGAGCGCAACCTGCCCTTGATGAGCGCCCTGGCGCCGGCCAGGTAGACCTTGCGCGTGCTCGTGCGCCGGACGCTGAGAGGGCCCGCCTCCGCGTTGCGCAGCGCCGCGAGGCCGCCGCCGTCGATCGGCACCAGGAGCAGCCCGGGCATGGTGGCCACAGCCGTGGCGACGCCCGGGACGAGCTCGGAGTTGCCGGAGCCGACGGGCAGGAACCCCGACCAGCGCTCGGCGCCCGTGCCGGCGTCGATCGCGCCGAGCAGCAGACCGTCCGTATCGGTGTCGACGACCTGCCAGACGTTGGCGTCGACCGCCGCCGGGCGCAGCAGCATGCGGCCGGGGAGCGGCGGCTGCCAGCTCCAGCGCGGCCTGAAGCCGCCGGCGTCGAGGGCGTCGAGGCTGCGCGTCTCAGCCCCGAGCGGCGAGCGGATCACCACTCCGGAGCCGATGGTGCCGGGTGCCTGGCCCTCGGCGAGCAGCGTGCCGTCGTCTGCGTCGTAGATGCCGGCGTCCTCGCCGAACGCGTAGTGGCCGCCGAGCAGCGTGCGCGTGCCGGTGTCGGCGGCGCAGCCGTGGCTCCAGATGGGCAGACCGGTCGTCGTCGCGATCGCCGTCGCGCTGCAGCGGCCGGTGACGAAGGCCCGGTTGCCCGAGACCGCCGGGCGGGCGTCGCTGATGCCGGTCGGAACCGACCATTCCTCGGCCCCGGTCTCGGTGTCGTAGGCGGTGACGGTCCCGGGCGCGGTACCGACGATCACCCGGCCGTCGGCCACGGTCGGGCCGCTGGAAGCGGGCCCGGGTGACTCCCATGCCGGTTCGCCGGTGGCGGCAGAGACGGCCAGGAGGCCAGAGGCAGTGGCGACGAAGACGCGCTCGCCATCGGTGGCGAGCTCGCCGGGCTCCTGGAGCGGGACGTTCCACAGCGTGTCGCCGTCGGTCGCGTTGTAGGCGGTGAGCGCGTTCTCCGATTCCACGATCACGCGGGTCCCGACCGCCAGCGGCGCCACCGCCGGCAGCGCGTCGACCTTCCACGCGACCTCCAGCGGCGGCCGCAGGCCGACCGTGAGCCACCCGTTGCGATGCGCCGCGTCACCGCCGAGCGTCGACGTCTCCGGTCCGGGCGCCGGCGGCGGGACCACCGGCGGGCTGATGATCGGGATCTCGACCTGCGCAGCTGCCGGAGCCGCGCAGACGAGCATCGCCGCGATCAGCGCACCGGCCGCGTGAGCGCCTTGACGAAGTCTTCGAGCTGCTTTGTGGTCCAGCATTCGTACGCCTCGCAATGCCGCGCGTAGGCGGCGATGACCGAATCGCCGTAGTTCCAGTACAGGTGGGGCTCCGGGTTGAGCCAGAAGGTCCGTCCCGCCTTGGCCGCGACGCCCGCGAACAGGTCGGCGCGCGGGTCGCGGCCGTTGGTGCGCGCGTCGCCGAGCACGATCACGGTGGCGCGCGGGTGCAGCTCGTCCTCGACGAGCGCTCCGAACTCGCGCCACACGCGCCCGTAGTCGGTGTAGCCGGAGACGTCGGCGACGCCGGCGTCCTTGGAGATCGCCTCGGAGACCGCCTTGAACGAGCGCTCGCGCGAGAAGACGTCGGTCACCTCGCTGATCCGCTCGACGAAGACGAACGAGCGCATCTTGCGGAACGTGTCGTGCAGGGCGTGCATCACGCTGAGGAAGAAGACGGACGCGCTGGTCACACTGGTGGAGACGTCGCAGAGCACGAAGAGTTCCGGTCGGCGCGGACGCTTCGGCCGGAATTTGAGCTCGACGGGGACGCCGCCGGTCTGCAGCGAGGCGCGCATCGTGCGGCGGACGTCCACGTGGGCGTGCTTGCGGTGTCCGCGCGTCTCGTGTCCCTGCGTGGCGAGGCGGCGCTTGAGCTGGGTGACCACCCGGTGCACGGCGGCGAGGTCCTGAAGCGGGCCGCTCGGCAGCGCCCGGTCGAGCTCGTTGAGCGGCCGCGACGGCGGCAGCTCCTCGGTGCGCTCGATCTGAGCGCGCTCGAGCTCGCGGCGCAGGGCGCGCTCGAAGCGGCGGATCTGATCGCGTGTGAGCGCCGGCAGCTGGCCCGGGTCGGGCTGCTGCTGCGCGGCCGGGTCGCTGCGCAGCCCGAGCGCGCGGCGGATGCGCTGCACGTCCACCCCGAGGACGCCGGAGCCCTGGCCGCGCTGGCCGAAGGCGGCGATCGCCAGCCGGGCGAGGTCGCGCATCGCCGACTCGTCGCCGGCGCGCAGCGCCTGCTCGACGGCCTCGCGCAGCGCCTCGAGCGTCAGCTCCTGCGCCGTCGGATCGCCGTCCGGGTCCCCGCCGCTCTCCCGCACGCCGCGCCGGACGGCCTCGGCCTCGGCGGCCCGGAAGAAGAAGCGGTCGAAGACGAGGTCGAAGATGCGCCGGTCCTCGGGGGACTTGGCCAGAGTGGCGGCGAGCGCCTCGCGGAACTGCGCCGGCTCGGTCCAGCCGACCTCCCGCAGGGCCGCGAAGCCGTCGAGCAGCTCGCTGGTGCCGAGCGCCATGCCCTCGCGGCGCAGGTCCTCGCCGAACTCGAGCAGCCGGGCGTCGAACCCGGAAATCGCTCGGGGGCCCGCCTCCGGCGGCGTCTTGCTCGCTCCAGTCGTCTGCCCGGGCACGGCTGCCTCCGGCACCCCTAGAGCGTCACGCCGCCGAGGCCATCCCGAGCTTCACGCCGACGCGCTCGGCGACGATGTCGAGGTCGGTGCGGTGCTTGACGATGATCGACATCGTGTCCTTGAAGGTCTTGGCCGAGATGTCATCCGCGCCCAGCAGCACCAGCGCGCGCGCCCAGTCGATCGACTCCGCCAGTGACGGCGGCTTCTTGAGGTCGAGCTCGCGCACCATGCCGACGACCTCGACCATGCGCCGAGCGATGTCCTCGCGGATCTCGGGAGCGTGCAGGCGGACGATCGCGAGCTCGTGCTCGGCCTCCGGATAGTCGAGCCACAGGTACAGGCAGCGGCGTTTCAGTGCTTCCGTCAATTCACGGGAGTTGTTGGAGGTGAGCACCACGACCGGCTGCGTGCGCGCCTCGATGCGGCCGAGCTCGGGGATCGAGATCTGGAAGTCGCTCAGCAGCTCGAGCAGCATCGCCTCGAACTCCTGGTCGGTCTTGTCGATCTCGTCGATCAGCAGCACGACCGGCTCCTCGGCGCTGATCGCGGTCAGCAGCGGCCGCGCGAGCAGGAACTCCTCGCCGAAGATGTCGTCGTGGACGGTGTCCCAGGCCTCGCCCTCCCGCTCGGCCTGGATCCGCAACAGCTGCTTGCGGTAGTTCCACTCGTACAGCGCCTTGGCCTCGTCGAGCCCCTCGTAGCACTGGAGCCGGATCAGGGTCCGCTGGAGGTAGCGCGAGAGCGCCTTGGCCAGCTCCGTCTTGCCGACGCCGGCCGGTCCCTCCACCAGTACCGGCTTGCCCAGCTTGGCGGCGAGGAAGCTCACCAGCGCCGTCGACTCGCCCGGCAGATAGCCGACCTCCTCGAGCCCCTGGGAGACGTCGTCGACGGATCCGGGTGCGACGGTCACGGTCCGCCGAGTCTAGGCTCGGCCGGTGCCGATCGCCGACCTCGTACCGAAGGGCGACCCCGATGTCGCCGTCTTCATCGCGATCATGCTGGTCGGCTTCGTGGTCGGGACCGCCGGCCACGTGATGAACTCGCGGCGCCTGATCATCACCGGGATCGTCCTGATCTTCGCCGCCACGGTCGTCCTGCCGCTGCTGATCTTCCGCGGCGGGGAGTAGGGGGCGGCTGGCGCCTCCGCCGGTGGCCGGTCGAAGCAGGGAGTGAGCCGCGGCACCGGGTCTTGCGACTTGGACATCTATAGGAGGTGCTAATCGCGATTCCCGGCTGATCCCGGCCCCTTGGTGCCAACGGGGCACGGCCTCGACCCGGTGCCCAGGAAGGCGCCAGCTGCCAACCGCTAGAACAGCTTGCCCTCGTCGGGGGGCGGCTTCGGGCGCGCCGGCTCGGCGCGGCCCGGCGGCTCGGGGGGCTCGCCCTCCCAGGTCGGCCGGTCGGCGAAGCGCCGGGTGAGCGCCTCGGAGTCGACGGGCAGCCGGCGCGTGTGCTCGGCGTTGTCGCCGCGGCGCGCGCGGTGCGTCTCCCAGGTCGGGTCGTCTGCGGCGGGGTTGGGCGGCTCGGGCCGGTGCTCGGCGCGCATCGCCTGGCCGGCCGCCATCAGGGCGACGGCGACGACCATCGTCGCGAACAGGCCCCACTGGACGCCGACGGAGCCCTGCTCGACGCCGGGGCGGTCGAAGAGCCGCCAGATGAGCAGGAAGAGGGTCCAGGCGCCGGCGAGCGTGACCGCCCAGCCGTCGCCGCCCGGGAGATGGAACGCGCGCTGCTGCGAGCGCGTGTAGAGCAGGTAGACCACCGCGGCGGCGACGAGCAGGACGGCGGCCTCGACCCAGCTGAAGGCGCCGAATGCGGTCAGGTTGTCGTGCACGACCCCCCCGCCGTCCTTCTTGGCCTGCGGGAAGCGGGCGCGGTACCACGGCAGCAGCATGCACAGGCCCAGCGCGACCGCGCACATGCCGGCTCGCATCTGGGCGTTCGACAGGCCCTTGACGGTCACGCGATCGGGATGTCCTCGACGCGGTCGTCGGGCGCAGCGGGTCCCCGGGACCCGACCGGAAGGCGCTCGAGCCGGTCCAGGTACCAGTCGATCAGGGCGCGCACCGCGAGCAGCAGCTCGCGGACCGCCTCGGCGAGCTGCTGGGAGAGCTCGGTCGGAATCGCCTCGCGCAGCTGGCCGAGCAGGTTGACGATCAGCTGCAGCTCCCCGCCGCTGTGGGCGGGCTTGGCCTCGTGGGGGACGTCCCAGCCGCGCTCCGGGACGTCGGCGAGCTGCTCGCGGTAGGCGGAGTCGGCGGCCTCCGCGCGCTCCTGTGCCTCGCGCACGAGCCTGTCCGCCGCCTCGTGGGCCGCCTCGATGTGCCCGCGCAGCCGCGAGACGTCGTCGGACTCAGACATGCGCCGGCTCGGTCACGGGCTCGAAGGTGATCGTCAGCCCGCCGTCGACGAACTCGGCCCCGGCGGGCCTGAGCCCGCCCAGCGTCGCCGGCAGCTGGATGATGCGCTTGACGTCACCGACGCGCACGACCAGCTCGAGGCCGATCTTCTTCAGCGCCACGTCGGCCTTCTCGACGAACGGAAGCTCCAGCCGCAGCCGGGCGCGCTCCCCGTCGTGGGTGAGCGTCTGCGACAGCGAGTCGTGCAGCACGTCGGCGGGCGCGGCATCGGCGAACAGCGCGGCTCCCAGCCGGTCGAGCATCTCGGCGCCGAGCACCTCGCGCTCGAAGTACGGCGCGCGCAGCACCGGCACCGGTGCGAAGCCGGACTGCACCAGCTCGAGCTGCTCGGACTGCACCTCGCGCCAGGCCTCGAAGTAGCCGTCGACCTCGGGCGGGAAGACGCGGTTGACGACGACCGCGTCGGTCAGGTACCCGAACAGGTTCAGGTACGTGAAAGTCCGCATCGCCTCCTTGACCACCATGCGGTCCGGCGTCATCACCAGCCGCAGGGACGTCTGCTCGCCGCGGAGGATCTCGTTCATCGCGACCAGGTTGCCGATCAGCTCCTGCACCTCGACGAAGACACGCTCGTCGGGGAGCTGGACGTCGAGGAACGCGCGGGCCAGCGGGCGCGCGGCGGCGAGCAGCTGGTGCTCGCGCCCGAACACCTTCCCCAGCCACCAGCGCGCCACGTCAGGAAAGGACAGCAGCCGCAGCGTCTCGCCGGTGGGGGCGCAGTCGACGATCACCGCGTCCCACTCGCCGGACTCCCAGTGGGCCTTGAGCTGCAACAGGCTGAACAGCTCGTCTCCGCCGGGCGGGACGCTGAGCTCGTCGGCGGCGATGCGGTCCACGCCGCGCTCGACGAGCGATCGCCCCAGCCAGTCCTGCACCGTCGACCAGTTGCGCTCGAGCTCGTCCTGGGCCTGTACCTGCTGGGCGAACAGTCCGCCGCCGACGTCCGTGGGCGCGCTGCCCACCTCGGTCTCGAGCACGTCGGCCAGCGAGTGCGCCGGATCGGTCGAGAGCACGATCACGCGGCCGCCGCTCGCGGCGATCGCCCGGCCGGTGGCAGCGGCGACCGACGTCTTGCCGACACCGCCCTTCCCCGTGTAGAGGATGGTCCTCGGCCCCATCTAGTGGTTCGTCTCGTGGTCCCGCGCCGGAGATCCGGGGATGCCGGCGCCACCTGGCCAGGACGCAGGAGTCGTGGTGTGGCGGAGCCACACGAGACTCCGAGGGCGCCGCCAGGCGGTGATCGGCGCCCTCGATCTCGGGTGGGGGACTGCGAGACGGGCCACAACCGCGAGTCTACGCGCGCTCTATGTCGACCGTGTCGGTGTAGGTGCCCGTGTTGCCGGCGAGGTCGGTGGCCGTGATGCGGACCTGATAGCGCCGCGACCTCGTCTTTCTCGGAGGCTTGACCGTGATCCCGCGCGTCCCGTAGGCGAGCAGCGCGCTGTAGCTGTAGCGCAGCTTGCCGCCGCGGGAGAGCTGCACCGTCACGCGCGCGATCTTCGACAGGCGGAAGCGCAGCGTGCCGCTGCGGCCGCGGTACAGCCGGCGGGTCAGGACCTTCACCTCCGGCACCTCGCGCAGATAGCGCTTGAAGTTGGCGAGCGTGTCGCAGTAGACGGGCGTCCCGGTGCGGTCGCACAGCGACTCGAGGAAGTCGATCAGCACCTCGTGGTAGTTGAGGTCGGACTCGTGCGAGTCGGTCCCGCGGTCGTACAGCGACCAGGCGCCCGTGTCGTAGCTGGGCAGCTCGCGGCGCGCGCGGGCGTCGCCCTGCCTGAACAGCTTCCACGCCCGCGGATCGTCGGTGATGCGCGCGAAGTCGTAGAGGCCGACGAGCGACTGGATGAAGCCGTTGATGATCCGCAGGCCCGGCGCGAAGGAATACTGCGCGTAGTGGACCCCGGGGCCCGGGACCGGCACGCGCACCCCGCTCGGCGTGCGCCGCTTGAACACCGCGAGCCCGCGCTTGAGCAGCGGGAGGGCGAGGTCGGGAATGCCGGCGCGGGTCGCCGCGCGCGACATCGCCTCCAGCCCGGTGCCCTGGGCGAGGCTCGACACCCACGGCGGCGCTCCGCCGCCGAAGTCCATGTAGTACTCCCACGCCACGCCGCCCGCGCGCTCCGCCGCGAGCGGCAGCAGCTCGTCGAGCAGCTGCTCCATGCGCCGGTCGCGATGGTCGCGCCAGAGCCAGTTGAGCTTGCCGAAGTTCGCGAGCGGATGGATCTGGATCCCCTCGCCGGGGAAGTACTGCCAGACGAGCTCGGTGCCCGCGAACGACACGCGCTGGCCGCTCACCAGCAGCGGGCCGTTGGACCACCACTCGCGGTTGCGCCGCAGCTGCAGCCACACCGGGACGAGTCGTGACGGGGTGAGCACGCCGCGCGCGGCCATCCGGTCCACGGAGGCCAGGAGGCCCTTCATGTCGAGCTCGCGGCGCCCCGCTGAGCCTGCGCGCGAACGTCCGGCAGGCGTCGTACTCGTCGCGGTAGCGGCGGTGGTCGGCGGCGCTGATGTCGCCCGCGCGCCGCATGCGCAGGAGGGCGCGCCGCGTCGGGTTGCTGGGTGCGGCGGCCGCGGCGGCGCGCACCGGGCGGTGCGGGACCTTCTCGCGTGCCGGGATGCCGTCGTTGCGCTGGTGCACGGTGCCGTCGCGCGCCAGGACGGGGACCTCAGCCGCCTGCGCGGAGGCCGCACAGAAAAGCGGTAAGAGCAGCGTAAAGAGTGCGCGCATCCTGGCTTGAACCACGCTGGCCGATGGTAGGCTCGGCGGCCCACCCCGAGTACGTCTGGAGAAAGACTTGCAACGCATCCTGCGCCCCCTGGCGCCTTTGACGCTGGTCCTGGCGGCTGCCTTCCTGGTCGCCTGCGGCGGCGGCGGCGAGACCGAAGGCAAGAAGCTCAGCTCGACCTCGGATCCGCAGAAGGTCCTCGACGACACCTTCAGTGCCGAGGGCAAGAAGGTCGAGTCCGGACGCTTCGACCTCAAGCTCTCGGTCAACGCGACAGGCGGCGGCTCCGAGCTGCAGGGCCCGATCGACATCTCGCTCGGCGGCCCGTTCCAGTCCGAGGGCGAGGACAAGGTCCCGAAGTTCGACATCGACCTCGAGTTCAGCGGCGCGGGACAGAGCATCAAGGCCGGCGCGGCCTCCACGGGTGAGAAGGGCTTCCTGAGCTTCAACGGCACCGACTACTCCGTCCCGGACGACGTCTTCAAGCAGTTCGCCGAGGGCTACACGCAGGCCCAGAAGGAGAACTCCGACAGCGGGGGGACGCTGGAGGAGCTCGGCATCACGCCGCAGGACTGGCTCAACGACCCGGAGGTCGACGAGAACTCGTCGGTCGAGGGCACCGACACGGTGAAGGTCAGCGGCCCGATCGACGTCCCGAAGCTGCTCGACGACGTCAACACGCTGCTGGGCAAGGCCGGCTCGCTCGGCATCCCCAACACCGGCCAGCTGCCCAGCTCGCTGACCGATGAGCAGAAGCAGCAGGTCGAGGACGCGGTCAAGACGGCTGACGTGACGATCGAGTCCGGCAAGGACGACTCGATCCTCCGGCGGATCGCCTTCACGCTCTCGTTGGAGGACCCGACGGGCTCCGGCGGCAACGCCGACATCGAGTTCGACCTCACGCTCAGCGGGCTCGGGGAGGACCAGAGCATCGAGGAGCCGTCCGACACCAAGCCGCTCAACGATCTGATCGGCCAGCTCGGCGGGCTCGGCGGCCTGGGCGCGCTCGGGGGCGCCTCGGGCGGCGGCGGCGGCGCGTCGGCCGACGCCGCGGCCGAGTACAGCGAGTGCGTGCAGCAGGCCGGCACCGACCAGGGCGCGCTCCAGGAGTGCGCCGAGTTGCTCGGCGGATGAGCGGCGTCGTCCGGAGGCGGAAGGCCGTCCGGACGACACGCAGATGAGCGACGGGGCGGCCGGAGGGGCTGCCCCGCTACGCTTCCGCCGCCTTGCGGCGGTTCTTCTTCAGCGGGGACGGGTGGCCCTATCTGCTCGTCCCGTTCATCCCCCTCGCGGTCGTCCTCGAGATCGGCCACGCGAGCGCGCTGCTGATCTTCGCGACGGCGGCCCTCGGTGTCGTCCCCACCGCCGCGTTGATGGGGAAGGCGACCGAGGAGCTGGCGCACCGGTCCGGCCCGGGGATCGGTGGCCTGCTCAACGTCACGTTCGGCAACGCGCCGGAGCTGATCATCGCCTTCTTCGCCCTCAACGAGGGGCTGCAGGAGGTCGTCAAGGCGTCGCTGATCGGATCGATACTCGGCAACATCCTGCTCGTCATGGGCCTGTCGATGTTCGTCGGCGGCCTCAAGTACCCGCGCCAGACGTTCGACCGCACAGCCGCGAGCGCACAGTCCGGGCTGCTGCTGCTGGCCGCGGTCGCGCTGGTCATGCCGGCCGTCTTCCAGCTCGTCCAGGGCGGCGGCCTGCCCGGGCCGGCCGAGGAGTCCCGCCAGTTCTCCGCCGACCTCGAGCACATGTCGATCGCGGTCTCGATCCTGCTGCTGGTCGCCTACGCCGGCGGCCTGCTCTTCTCCCTGAAGACGCACAAGAGCCTCTTCAACCCGCATGACGAGTCCTCGGAGCACGCCGGGACGGCCTGGTCGGTGCGCAAGGCGGTGCTCATGCTCGCGATGGCCGGCGTCGCCGTCGGGGTCATGTCGGAGATCCTCGTCGGCTCGATCGCCGAGGCCTCCGACGAGATCGGCCTCTCGCCCTTCTTCGTCGGCCTGATCATCGTCGCGATCGTCGGCAACGCCGCCGAGCACTGGGTCGCGATCTACTTCGCGGCGCGGGACAAGATGGACCTGTCGGTCAACATCGCGATCGGCTCCTCGGCGCAGATCGCCCTCTTCGCCGCACCCGTCCTCGTGCTGCTGTCGTTCGTGGTCGGCGACTTCCCGATGGCGCTGGTCTTCAACGGCTTCGAGCTCGCCGCGCTGTTCTTCGCCTGCCTGATCGCGGGCTACATCGCGCAGGACGGCGAGTCGAACTGGTTCGAGGGGATGATGCTGCTCGCGGTGTACGCCGTGTTCGGCGTCGTCTTCTTCTTCGTCTAGGGGGAGTTTTCTCCAGAGTGGGCGGATCTCGCCCCAGACGGGAGCCGCGGTCACTGGACGCGGTTGGCCCCGGTCCCCTCACCGGCGCAGTCGGCTTCGGTCTCGGTTAGCCGAGCTCGGCTATCTGACGTGCTACTTCGGCGTCGACGTCGAGCGGCTCCTGGCCGCGCCGGATGCGGCGGGCGTTGCGGGCGACCACGTGATCGCGGATCTCGGCCGCCAGCTCGGCGTCGATCCGCGGTGCGACCAGCCGTCGCAGCTCCTCCTCGACGTCGACCTGCTCGCGCCCGGCGGCCGCGCGGCGCGCGTTGCGCGCGGTGAGCATCTGGCGGATCTCGTCGTCGCGCTCGGCGATGTTGACCGAGCCGCCGGACCCGCCCTGCCCACCCGCGCTCTCGTCGAGGAAGAAGCCGCCCTTGCCGATCTCGTCGTACGCCTTGCCGGACATGAAGAACGTGACCACGGCGACGATCACGCCCACGCCCACCACCCCGAACAGCACGTACGCGAAGGCATCCTGCACCCGCACAGTGTGCCGCTTCACAAAAGGGACGGACCCTTTTGTGAAGCGTGGACGTTCGTTGGCGTTGCCAAACGCAACGGGCCGGGTATCCTGGAATCGCAACTGACTGACTGACCAGTCAATCGTCTATTGGAGAGCCTGCTGTGGTTGATTTCACGCTGACCGACGAGCAGAAGGCGCTGCGCGAGATGGCGCACGACTTCGCGGCGAAGGAGATGCGCTCCGTCGCCTGGGAGTACGACAAGGACGGGGACTGGCCCGAGGACGTCCTCAAGAAGGCGTGGGAGCTCGGGCTGATGAACTCGCACGTCCCGGAGGAGTACGGCGGGCCGGGCGCGTCCTACCTCGACGGCTCGCTGATCGAGGAGGAGATCGGCTGGGGCTGCTCGGGCATCGGCACCTCGCTCGCCGCCAACGGCCTCGCGCTCGCGCCGCTGGCGCTCGGCGGCACCGAGGAGCTCAAGAAGCAGATCTTCGAGCACGTGCACCTCGGAGTTCGTCCTGGCCTCCTTCTGCCTGACCGAGCCCGACGCCGGCTCGGACGTCTCGGGCATGCGCACCACGGCCGTCAAGAAGGGCGACAAGTACGTCCTCAACGGCTCGAAGTGCTTCATCACCAACGGCTCCTACGCGTCCTACTTCACGGTCTACGCCAAGACCGACAAGGACGCCGGCCACCGCGGCATCTCCGCCTTCATGGTCCCGCGGACGACACCGTCACGCGTGGACAAGAAGGAGGACAAGATGGGCCAGCGGGCGTCCAACACCGCGACCATCACCTTCAACGAGACCGAGGTCCCGGCCGAGAACCTGATCGGCGAGGAGAACAAGGGCTTCAAGCTCGCGATGATGACCCTCGACCGCACGCGCCCCGGCGTGGCGGCGATGGCGACCGGCATCGCCCGCGCGGCCTTCGAGTTCGCCACCGAGTACTCCAAGGAGCGCGTCCAGTTCGGCGTGCCGATCGCGATGCACCAGGCGATCCAGTTCATGATCGCCGACATGGCGACCAAGGTCCACCTCTCCCGGCTGGCCACCTGGAACTCGGCCGTCCTGCTCGACCAGGGCCGCCGCAACACGATCGAGTCCTCGCACGCCAAGCGCTTCGCCGCCGACACCGCGATGGAGGTCACCACGGACGCCGTGCAGGTCTACGGCGGCTACGGCTTCATCAAGGAGTACCCCGTCGAGAAGCTCATGCGCGACGCCAAGATCATGCAGCTCTACGAGGGCACGGCGCAGATCCAGCGCCTCGTCATCGCACGCGAGACGCTGCTCCCGCGGCGCATCGAGGAGCCCACGACCGTCCCGGCGTAGTCTGCCGGGCTCCTCGTGGAGGAGCCCACCGAAGTAACCGCTGCCGTCACCGCCGGCTGCCGGCGCAGGTTCGCAGGATCCACTGATCGGCGACCTGCGCCGCGGCGGCCTGCTTCCGCTGCTGGTGCTCCACTTCGTCGCGCGCGAGCCCTGCTACGGCAACCAGCTGATCGAGCGCATCTCCGAGCTGACGGCGGGCGCGCTCGACGTCAACCCCAACACGATGTATCCGCTGCTACGCAACCTCGAGGCGCGCGGGCTCGTGCGCGGGGAGTGGGAGCACCCGGAGCGGCGCTCGCGGCGCTTCTACGCGATCACGGCCGCCGGGAGGAAGGAATGCGCCGCGCTGCGCGCGGAGGTAGAGCCACGGCTCGAGCGCATCGGGCGGTCGATCGCGTCGATCCGGGAGGAGCTCGATGCCTGAGGTGCGCGCCGCCGCGGCGGTCGCCCGGCCCGGAGGACGACGTGCTCGCGTTGTGGTACGACACGGGCCGCTGGCCGGCGTTCGTAGACGGTCTCAGGACCGTCCGGCGTGTCGACGAGCAGTGGCCGGCGTCGGGCACGGTGGAATGGGACTCGACCCCGCACGGCCCCGGCCGCACGCGCGAGACGGCGCTCGGCGGTGGGGCGGTGCGCGTCGAGGACGAGCGGCTCCTCGCCACGCGGACCGTCGCGCTTCGCCGACGACATGCTGGAGGTGTCCCTCCAGTACGAGCTCAAGGCGGCCAACCCGGTGGTCGGGTTCTTCGTCAGGCGCGCGCTGCGCGACTCGCTGCGCCGCACGCTCGCGCGCTTCGCGAACGAGCGCCAAGCGGATCTCGAGCTGCTCTAGCTCTGCGGGACGGCGGGTGGCTCGTCGACGAGCTCGAGGTGGCTCGCGAGGCCGGAGAGCTCGAGCACGCGGTCGAGGAACTCGGGGCCGCGGACGACGACGACGCGGCGCCCGTCCTGCTCGGCGCGTGCCTGCGTGCGCATGACGAGCCGTAGGGCCATCGAGTCGAGGAAGTTGAGCTCGCGCATGTCGAGCACGAGCAGCGGCCACTTCTCGCCCTCGACGGCGACGAGCGCGTCGTCGAGCGCCGGCGCGGAGTAGAGGTCGAGGTCGCCCCGCAGCCTGAGGACCACCTGAACGGTGTCGTCAACGCGCTCCAGGCTGAACTCCCCGGCCACGGCGGGAAAACTAACGTGCGGCCGATGTTCGTGCGAACGGTCGGGCTGACGGGGTCGGCTGAGCTTCACGGCGCGGTCGAGGCCGCCGGGCTCACCGCGGTGACCGGCGACCTGGGCGACGCTGACCTGATCCTGGTCGAGGAGCCGACCCTGGATGGGCTCACCGATCTCGACGCGCGCACGCCCGGGCATGCGATCTTCGCCCTGCTCGGCGACGCGCCTGACGTGACCGAGCTCGCCGACGCCACCTCGCGCAGCGAGCGCGTCGTCGGCTTCAGGGTCGTCGGCGACCGCCTGGCCGAGATCGTCGAGGGCGACGAGACATCGGATGCCACCGCGCAGGCGGCGGCGAACCTCGCCCAGGCGATCCGGCGCCAGGCCGTGCGCTGCGGCGTCCCGCTCGCGGGCCGGATCGACTCGCTCGAGGCCGCATGCGCGGTCGTCGACGCCGGTCTTGCGGAGGTGCGGGGGGTCGACGTCGCGCTCGCGCTGAGCGGCGGCCCGCGCCCGTTCGCCGAGGCCGACGAGCAGGGCCTCGACACGCTCGACGATCCGCCGCCCCTCGTACGCCGGCTCGTCGCCCAGGGACGCACCGGCGTCGGTGCCGGGCAGGGCTTCTACGCGTACCCGCCCGCCGGCGAGGGTCCGGTCATCCTCGACCGCCGCGACGACGTCGCGATCATGTGGCTTTCCAACCCGCCGGCGAACTCGCTGTCTCCGGAGGTGGTCACGGCGGCCCGCGCGGCGTGGGACGAGCTGCGCCCCGACACGCACGCCATGGTGCTCGCGTCGGCCAACCCGATGCTCTTCTGCGCCGGAGCCGACATCAAGGCGTTCACGCGGATGGACGCGGCGGCGGGGCGCGCTCTGCTCGAGGACGTCCACGCGCTCGTCGGGGAGTGGGAGGCCTCGCGCGTGGTCACCGTCGCGGCGGTGAACGGTCTGGCCTTCGGCGGCGGTTGCGAGCTGGCGATGGCATGCGACCTGCGCGTGGCCGCGTTCAGCGCGACCTTCGGCCAGCCCGAGGTCAACCTCGGCATCATCCCCGGCTTCGGAGGCACGCAGCGGCTGCCGCGGCTCGTCGGGCACGCGAAGGCGCTCGAGATGAACCTCAGCGGCGACGCGATCTCGGCCGAGGACGCGTACGCGCACGGGCTCGCCAACCGCGTCGTCGCCGACCACGAGCTCTTCGACGTCGCGCTCAACGTCGCCCGCACCCTGGCCGGCCGGGCGCCGGTCGCCGTCGAGCAGATCAAGCGCGTATCCGGCCGCGGGATGGACGCCGAGAAGGAGGGGTTCGCGACGGTCTTCGCGTCCGCCGACGCGCGCGAGGGCATCGGCGCCTTCGTCGAGAAGCGCCGCCCGCGGTGGTCTGGCGAGTGAGCGCCGAGCGGGTCGCACAGCTGCTCGAGCAGGCCGGAGGGTCGGCGGTCGCGCTGACCGGCGCGGGTGTCTCCGTGCCTTCCGGGATCCCCGACTTCCGCTCCCCCGGGACCGGGCTGTGGGAGAACGTCGATCCGATGGAGGTCGCGCACATCTCCGTCTTCCGCCGCGACCCCGAGCGGTTCTGGAGCTTCTACGGGCAGCGCTTCGCCACGCTCTCCGACAAGCAGCCCAACGGCGCGCACCACGCTCTCGCGGAGCTCGAGCGCCGGGGGCTGCTGCGCGCGGTGGTCACGCAGAACATCGACGGCCTCCACACCGCCGGCGGCGTCACCGACCTGCTCGAGGTGCACGGCTCGATCCGTACCGCGTCCTGCCTGGTCTGCGGCGAGCGCTACGAGCTCGCCGAGGTTCGCTCGCGTGCCGAGCACGCCGGTGATGGCGTCCCCTGCTGCGACGGTGGCCACGCGCTCAAGCCGGATGTCGTGCTCTTCGGCGAGATGCTTCCGGAGGCCGAGATCACGCGCGCGTTCGCGCTGGCCGGAGAGGCGTCGCTGCTGCTGTGCGTCGGCTCCTCGCTCGAGGTGCACCCGGTGGCCGGCCTGCCGGAGATCACGCTCGCCGCCGGTGGCGAGGTGGTGATCGTCACGCAGGGCCCGACGCCGTACGACGACCTCGCTTCGGTCAAGCTCGACGGCGACGTCGTCGACGAACTCGAGAGGGTGGTGGCATACCTTGGTAAAACCTAGGTATGAGATGGCTTGTACCGATCCTCGCCGCGGCTCTCGCGGGCTGCGCGAGCGGTGACGACCGGCTCGTCGTCAGCGCGGCGTCGTCTCTGAAGGGGGCGTTCACCGAGTACGGCGGAGCGCGGTTCTCCTTCGCCGGCTCGGACGAGCTGGCGGCGCAGATCCGCCAGGGCGTGAAGCCCGATGTCTTCGCCGCGGCGAACACGAAGCTCCCCGACGCGCTGCACGCCGAGGGGCTCGTGGGGAAGCCGCGGGTGTTCGCGGGCAACCGGCTCGTGCTCGCGGTGCCGGCCGGGGAAGCGAGGGTCTCGAAGATCGAGGACCTCCACCGGCCGGGCGTGAAGCTCGCGATCGGGTCCGAGGCCGTTCCGGTCGGCGCCTACACGCGCCAGGTGATCGAGCGGCTCGACGACCCCGAGCAGGTGCTCGCGAACGTCCGCTCGACCGAGCCCGACGTGAGGGGCGTCGTGGGGAAGCTCACGCAGGGGGCGGTCGACGCCGGGTTCGTCTACGTGACCGACGTCGAGGTGACCGCCGGGCAGCTGCGGGCGATCGAACTGCCGCGGGACGTCAGCCCGGAGGTCTCCTACGCCGTGGCGGTCGTCACGGGTGCCAGGCACCCGGCCGCGGCGAGGCGGTTCGTCGACGGCCTCTTCCACGGCGCCGGGCGCGACGCGCTCGCACGCGCAGGGTTCTCGTTGCCGAATGGCGTTTCGAGCGGCTAGCGTCGCCGCGCTCGCCGCGGCGCTGACGTTCCTCGTCGTCCCCGTGGTGGCCGTCTTCGCGAACACGAGCCCGGCGGAGCTGGTCGACAGCCTCGGCGACGACGCCGCGCGCGACGCCCTGTGGCTGAGCCTCGAGACGTCGGTCACCGCGCTGGCGATCATCGTCATCGCCGGGACGCCAGCCTCCTACCTGCTCGCGACCCGCCGCTTCCGCGGGCGCGCGCTGGTGCTGACGATCGTCGAACTCCCGCTGGTGCTGCCGCCGGCCGTGGCGGGCATCGCGCTGCTCGCCGCGCTCGGGCCGCGCGGGATCTTCCCGACCGACGCGTTCGTGCTCCACACCGCCGGCGTCATCGCGGCGCTCACGTTCGTCGCCGCGCCCTTCTACATCCGCCAGGCCGTGTCGGCCTTCGAGGCCCTGGATCCCGACCTGCTGCAGGCGAGCCGCACGCTCGGGGCCGGCGAGGCGGCGACCTTCGCCCGCGTGGCGGTGCCCTCGGCGCGCGCCGGCCTCGCTGCAGGGCTGGCGCTGGCCTGGGGCCGCGCGTTGGGCGAGTTCGGCGCCACGCTGATGTTCGCCGGCTCCTTCCGTGGCATCACCCAGACGGTCCCGCTGGCGATCTACGACCGCTTCAGCGACGACTTCCCGGGGGCGCTGGCCCTGTCGGCGGTGCTCGTGTGCGTGTCCGCGGCGCTGCTGCTGTCGGTCAAGTGGGCCGGAGGGGATCGCGTTGCTGTCCGTTGAGGCGGCGGTCGCGCTGGGCGATTTCGATCTCGACGTCGCCCTGGACGTCGAGGCCGGGCGCTGCCTCGCGCTGGCGGGCCCGTCGGGCGCCGGCAAGTCGACCGTGCTGCGGATCGCCGCCGGCCTGCTGCGCCCCGATCGCGGCCGCGTCACGTGCGGCGGGCGCGACTGGACGCACCTTCCCCCGGAGGCGCGGCGGTGCGGGTACGTGTTCCAGGACTACGCGCTGTTCGGGCACCTGACCGTGTGGCAGAACGTGGGCTACGGCCTGCCGCGCGCCGGTCGCCGCGAGGCGGTGGCAGCGCTGCTGGAGCGCTTCGGGCTGACCGCGCTCGCCGACGCCCGTCCGGCGAGGCTCTCGGGCGGCGAGCGCCAGCGCGTCGCGCTCGCCCGCGCCCTCGCGGTTCGACCGGAGGCCTTGCTGCTCGACGAGCCGCTCTCCGCGCTCGATGCCCGCACCCGCGCGAGCGCCACCCGCGAGCTCGCCACCGTCCTGCGGGCGGCCGAGGTCCCCGCGCTGCTCGTCACCCACGACTTCACCGAGGCGGCAGTGCTCGGCGACGAGGTCGCCATCCTCGACGCGGGCCGCGTCGTCCAGCGGGGCAGCGCCGCCTCACTCGCCGCCGAGCCGGCCTCCGCCTTCGTCGCCGACTTCAGCGGCGCGGTCGTGCTGCACGGCATCGCACGTCGCGAGGGCGAGCTGACGATGGTGGACCTCGATGGCGGAGGGACGATCGCGTCGACGGACGTCGCGTCGGGGCCGGTCGCCGCAAGCGTGTTCCCGTGGGAGGTCACGATCGGGCAGGGGGGAGGGTCGGCGCGCAACGCGCTCGCAGCCGAGGTCGTGACGGTGACCGCCGTCGGCGGCCGCGTCCGCCTGGGCCTGATGGCCGGTCAGCCGCTCGCGGCCGAGGTCACCGATGCCGCCGTGCGCGAGTTGGGTCTCGCCGTCGGCTCGCGCGTCACCGCGACCTGGAAGGCGACCGCGACCCGCCTGATCGCGGACTAGCGGGCGCCGAACACGCAGAATCTCCGGACAGGCCGGACTTCCTGCGCGTTCGGCGATCGGGGGCGGTCGCCCGCCGAGCTAATACACGGCCGACGCGGACCGCGCGCGCAGGATCGTCTCGACCTTCTCCAGCGCGTCGCGGACCGTCGCCACCGTCTCGGCCGACGGGCCGTGCTGGAGCGCCTCGTTGGCGGCGGCGGCGACGGCGTCGCGCAGCTCCGAGAGCTCCCCGAGGCGGCGGCCGACGCTCTCCTGCCCGCGGAAGGCCGCGAGTTCGGCGATCGCGGCCTCGAGCGCCAGGTGGGTCTGGAGCGCCGCCTCGCGCGGCCGCTGGTGCTCGAGATCCGCCCGCGCGCGCAGCGTGAGCTCCTCGCAGGCCAGGACGGCGTCGCGGCCCCCGAGCACGGCGGCGAAGCGCTCCTGGGGGCGCAGGGCGGCCAGGCGCTTGCGCCGCCCGCGGCTGCCCTTGTCGGAGCCGGTGGGCACGTCGCGTGCGGCGGTCCAGGCGCCGTCGGCGACCTCAACGCCGATCCCGTAGCCGACGCGGATCGTCAGCGCCTGCTCGGCCGTGACCTCGCGCACGAAAGGGTCGGCGGACACGGCGCGGAACGCGCGGATCGCCTCGTTGAGGACCTGGATGCCCTCGGTCACGGCCTCGTCCGCGGCAGCGTCGACCAAGGACTCCAACCAGGCATGAGCGGCCTCGTCGTCGACGGTCGTCGTCTGCACCAGCGTCGCCCGGCTGAGGCCCGTCTCGGCGGGCAGGCTCTGCGGCTCGGGCTCCCGCCCCCAGCGCCGCGAGCGCCGCTGCGCCACCGTGGGCCACGAGGCGAACACGAGCACGTGATGCGGATCCTCGCCGGCGTGCTCACGCAGCAGGTAGCGGCCGTCGTCGGGCCCGAGGGGCCAGGCGTACTCGAACTGGACGAAGCGGTAGAGCTTCGAGTCCGTCAATCGCCCCTGGCCGCGGCCTCGAGCGCGAACTTCGACGGGCCCGGCTTGACCACCGGGTCGTCGATCTCGTTGAGGCGGTCGACCAGCTTGATCCACTGCTTGGGCTTGAGGGTGGCGTTGATCTGGCGCGCCTGCTTGCGATCGGTGCCGTACAGCGGCTGGAAGCCGACGTGGATGTGGTCGGCATGGTCGGCCATCGCCACCGTGTTGTCGGCCTCGGCGAACTTCATCAGCGAGATGATCTGCGCGCGGGCGCATCAGGCCCTGGAGCGTTATCAGGCGCCGGACGACGATGTCGGTGATCGAGCCGGAGCCCTGATGCCCGAGGATCGGGATGCCGTTGATCTTTGCGATGTCGACCGCGTTGCCGGACGAGTGGTGCGAGACGTTGCCGCTCGCGGTCAGATACGAGTGGCCGCAGTTCAGCGAGGTGACGGTGGGCTTGAAGCCGCTCAGCGACAGGTACTCGAGCGTCGCCAGCACGCGGCGGTCGATCTGGCCGAGCCGGATGTCGCGGCGCCCGCAGGAGTAGATCTCGATACGCGGGTCGGCCAGCACGAGGCGCTGGAGCGACTCCTTGTCCATGAGCAGGATCTGGCCGATCGACGGCGCGTTGCCTGACGAGAACGGGTTCTGGCCGGCGGCGCGGTAGATCGCCGTCGTCTCGAGCAGCTTCCAGCCGTCGAGGATCGGCTTCGGGTCGATCCGCGGGGCGCCGCGGCCGGCCGGGCGGATGGAGAACTCAAGGTGGGGGGCGAGGCCGTTGCGCGGCTTGTCGACGCGTCCGAGGATCGTCCCGGCGATCACGGTCGCGCCCGGCTTGAGCGGCTTGAGCGTGACGTCGTTGGACTTCGTGTGCACGCCGAAGATCGTGGTCACGCTGCGGCGGAAGATCTCGAACGAGCCCTTGGGCGCCTTGCCCTGGAGGATCTGCTGCGCGCCGCCGGCCTCAGTCGCCCGCCGCCGGAGCGGATGTGCGAACAGGCGCTCCTTCTGCACAGGCTCGACCTTGACCTGAGGCTTCGGTGCCGAGGTGCCGGCGACGACGCGCTTGAGCGCGTCGGCGACGGTGGTGCCCGCCGTCGCGGGCTTCGCCGGCGCTGCGTCGGCCTTCGGCAGCTTGAGCTCGCGCGCGATCTCGGCCTGCGAGGTGCGCTTCGCCTTGGCCGCGGGGTACAGCTTGGCGACCGACCCGAGGTGCGAGTACGTGTAGGTGTTGCCGAAGACGTCCTGCAGCTCGACGAAGCGACCGAGCCTGGCGTTCTCGCCGACCTTGACGATGCGCCCGTCGTTGACGGCGATCACCGGCGCGTTGCGCTTGGCGTAGATGTTGATGCTGCGGCGCTGCGCGGCCGACTCGACCGCCCAGGCGGCGTTGCCGGTGCGGGGACGCCTGCGGTCGGCGACCTCGGCCTCGGAGATGTCGTCGGCGTAGGTGGCGCGCGCCGCGACGGGGAAGTGGCCCTGGGTCAGACCGGTGAGCGAGCCGACGAAGTTCGACGGCAGGCCGCCCAGTACACGTGCGCGGAGCATGACCGAGTCGACGTACCAATCGGCATGGTTGTAGGCGAAGATCGCGCGGCGCAGGTCCGTCTCGGCGCCCGCGGCGCGCAGGTAGCGCGCGGCCGCGAAGATCGCGTCGACCGGGTTGTACGGGTCCTTGAGGCCGTCCTTGTTGGCGTCGGTCCCGTATGCCTTCCAGGTCGCGGGCATGAACTGCATCCAGCCCGACGGCGCCCGCGCTGGAGACGTTGAGGTTGCGCCCGTAGTCGGTCTCGATCTCGTTGATCGCGGCGAGGACCTCCCAGCGGATCCCGTACTCGATGCCCGCTGCCTGGTAGATCGGCAGCAGGAACGGCGGGATCCGGAAGCGATCGATGAAGAAGTTGGGGACGCCGATCGGGGCGGCGCCGGGGAGGGCGAGGCGTGAAGGCGGGGTTCTCGGGAGTCGGGGAGCCGTCGGTGTTGCGCCCGGGGTTGTCCTCGTCCGGGTCGCGACGCTCGAGTTGTGCGCCCTGCTGCTCGAGCACGGTCGCGAGGTCCTGGACGGTGCCGCTCTCGCCCCTGCGGTGGCGCTGCCTGGTCTCCTGCCGGGACTGCTGGCGGCCATCGCTGCCGGGCGCGGCCTCGGGGTCGGTCCCGGATTCCGACAGCGGCGTCTCGGGCTGCTCCTCGGGAGTCGGCTCCTCCGTGGGATTCTGCGTCGGCGTGATCTCCTGGACGCTGACGACCGGCAGCTCGAGTCCCTCGAACTCGATCTGGTCGGTGGGCAGGTCGGGCGGGATGTCCATCGTCACCGTCACCTGAGCGCCGCCGAGCAGCGTCACGACGAACGTCCGCTGAGCAGCGGACGCCGGAGACGCCGTAAAGGCGACGATCGAAGCGATGGCCCCGGTGAGGGCCAGCGCGGTAAGCGGCTTCCGACGGTTCATCCCCTGTCCTAGATCCTGCCCTCGCCAGCCGAGCCCATTGGCACGAGCAGCAGGTCCGGCACGCTACTCATGGGTTCGGCGCAATGCAACGAGGAAGCGTTAACGCTGAGTTGTTGAGGCCGAGCCTACCCCGTGGCGCCAAGGGCCAACGCCGGTTGCAGCGACTGTTTCACGCGCCCGCAACGTGCGCTCAACCTCAGCGGTCGTCCATAACCCTCGACTCGAGCGTGAGATGCACCAAGGGGCCAGGCCGCCTGGTGCATGCCGGTAGCGTGACGGGCATGACAGAGGACGCGAAGGGGCTGCGGGAGCGGCTCTCCACCCAAGGCGAGGCAGGCGCTCGGGAAGCTGGCCCAGGATCTGCTCGACAATCCGCTCGTCTCCAATGCCCTGACGCGCGCCTTCGATGCGCGCGAGCGCGCCGTGCAGGCGCAGGAGGCGGCGATGGGGGCGCTCAACATCCCGTCGGCCGCCGACATCGAGCGGCTGACCCGGCGGCTGCGCTCGGTCGCACAGCGGCTCGAGGGCATCGAGGACGCGCTCGACCGGCTCGATCGGCGGCTGGAGAACATCGGCAACGGCGACGAGCCCGAGCTGGCGGCCAAGATCGACGCGCTCACCGAAGAAGTGCGCAAGCTGTCACCCAAGCAGGGCTAGCGCGCGCTCGCCGAGCACGAGCTCGGCGGCGTGCAACGCCTCGTCGTCGAGCCGCATTCCCCGCGCGTCCTCGGCAACCAGCAGGACGATCGCGACTTCGAGCCCGAACGCCGCCGCGGCCGAGGCGACGGCTCCCGAGGTGAGGTCGCGCACGTCGGCCCCCGCCGGCACGTCCTCCCACGACAGGTCGGTCGACGCGACCGTGACGTCGCCATGAGACAAAAGGGACAGACCCTTTTGTCTCAGCGCGCGGCTGGCGCCGTCGTGGGCGAGCACCTCGCCCGCGGTGACGACCGCGCCGAGCCCGAGGCCCGAGATGGCCGTGCAGGTGCCCGCGCGCACGACGCGGCCCACGCCGAGCGCCGCCAGGTCGGCGACGACCGCGGCCGCGCTCGCGCCGCCGAGGCCGGTGCTCTGGATCGTCAGCGCGGACCCGTCGGCCGCGACCCCCGTGTATCCCCAAAGCCCCCGATTGTGGTTGAGCATGCGTCGGGCGATCGGTGAGCGCCTGCGCGAGGCGCAGCGCGCGGCCCGGATCTCCGGGCAAGAGCGCGCGTTCGGCGACCTCGGCATGGGGCCGCAGCCAGGCGGGTGCTTCTGTAGGCTCGCGCGCCATGGCCAAGAAGTCGAAGAAGGGCAACAAGAAGGCGTCCGCCAATCCGGCCGACGCGCTCCGCGACGCAGTCGAGCGTACCTTCACCGGCGCGGCGGGTGCCGGCTCCGGCGCGCAGAAGCGAATGCAGGAGGTCTTCGACGATCTGAACACGGCGTTCGCGCACCTGCGCGAGACGCTCGACGAGCGCCGGGTGATCGACACGCTCGAGACGCTGCGCTCAGAGGTCACAGGGCTGGGCGCCCGGGTGGCCGCGCTCGAGAAGGGCGGCACGTCACGCGTTGCCGCTGCGCGCCAGGCCTCGAGCCAGGCCGCCCGCCGGCGTCGCCTCGAGCGCACGCGGGGGAAGCAAGAAGCCGGCGGCCAAGCGCTCGGCGACGAAGCGCAAGCCGGCGGCCAAGCGCGCCGCGACGAAGCGCAAGCCGGCCGCCAAGCGTCCCGCGACGAAGCGCACGCCGGCCGCCAAGCGCCCCGCCACCAAGCGCAAGCCCGCGGCAAAGCGCAAGCCGGCCGCCCCCAAGCGCGCGGCCAAGAAGCCCGCCGCCAAGCGCGCGGCCAAGAAGCCCGCCGCCAAGCGCGCGGCCAAGAAGCCCGCCGCCAAGCGCGCGGCCTCCTAGGGGGTGTCAGCGGGCTTCCAGTCCCCGGACGAGTTCCGGGAGGTGATGGAGAAGACGTTCGCGATCATGTCCGAGGATCCGGAGATGGGCCCGAAGCTCAAGCAGGCGGACACGCCGCAGCGCCTCGAGTTCACCGATCTCGAACTGGTGGTGAACATTCGCGCGGGTCGTGCCGGGGAGGAGGCCAACCTCTTCTGGCAGTGGTCCGACGAGGTCGACTGGGAGCCACGCGTGCGGATGGCGATGTCGTCCGCGACCGCCAACAGGTACTTCCAGGGCAAGGAGAGCATCGCGCTCGCCATGGTCAGCCGGACCATCAGGACGGGGGGCGACGTCAAGTCCGTCCTGGCGCTGATCCCGGTCACCAAGCCGCTGATCGCGCGCTATCGCGAGCTCGTCCAGGCCGATTACCCGCATCTCGTCGTGTGACGAAAAGCCGCTCGTAGCGAAAATCGCATTGACAGACCGGCGGTCGTGGAGTACACCTGAGTGCACCAGAAGGTCGGGAAGTAGCGGCCCATAGGTCGCTGCAAGGCGTCGCCGTCAGACGAACGCCGCCGGCCAAGGAAGCGGGCCTCATTGCCCGCGTGCGGCGGGGCCGTCCTCACAGACGACTCCGCCGCTTTCATGTGGTGTGCCGGAGGCGGTCAGGCGTGGCGGGGCCCCCTGGATAATCCTCCGATGGCCGAGCCCAAGCTCCCCGACGTCGCCCGCCAGATCGGCGTTTCGCCGGACACGCTGCGACGCTGGGTCCGCGCGGGCGTCGTGCCGCTGCGCGGCGGCCGCTGGACGCCGGCGGCGATCGCCCACGCGAGGATCGTCGCCCGTCTGCGCTCCCGCGGCTATCCGCTCCAGCTGCTGCGGGAGGCGTCGCAGTCCGGCCGCCTCGCCTTCGGCTACATGGAGGACATGTTCCCGGCGGCCGAGCGGACGTACTCGGTCGCCGAGGCCGCGGACATCACCGGCCTCGAGCCGGGGATGATCGCGCGCGTCTGGCTGCTGATCGGCTTCTCCGGCGAGCCCGCGCTCGACGAGGACGACCTCCAGCTGCTGCGCTACATCGCCGCGGTCATCGACGCGGGATTGCCCACCGTCGCCTTCCTGCAACTCGTGCGCGTGTACGGCCAGACGATGAGCGCGATCGCCGACGCCGAGGTGCGCCTCTTCCACCTCTACGTGCACGAGCCGATGATCCGCGACGGCGTCCCCAATCTCGAGATGGCCGAGGAGATGGAGGGGCTCGCGCGCGACCTGCTCCCGCTCGCCTCGCCGATCATGGACCACCTCCACCAGCGCTTCCTGCAGCACTTCGTCGAGCAGGACGTCGTCGGCCATCTCGAGGCGGAGGAGGACCTCGACCTGGGCCGGCTGCGCGTCGCGATCGCGTTCGCCGATCTGTCGGGCTACACGCGCCTGACCGAGGAGGCCGGAGAGGAACACGCGCTCGACACGGTCGAGCGATTCGTCGAGTCGGTCGAGGCGACGCTCCCGGAGGACGCGCGCATCGTCAAGACGCTCGGCGACGAGGTGATGATCGTCTCCTCCGACGCGGGCGCGCTGACGGAGTGGGCGGTCGGCTTCCAGGAGCTCCAGACCGAGCGCCCGCTGCCGCGGATCGGCATCCACTCCGGCTCGGTGATCTACCGCGACGGCGACTACTTCGGCAGCGCGGTCAACCTCGCCTCGCGCGTCGGCGCGCGCGCGGCCGGGAGCGAGGTGCTGGTCACGCGCGACGTCGTCGACCACCGAACGCCGCACCTCGAGTTCCAGCGCATCGGCGAGGTGCGCCTGAAGGGGTTCGCCGAGGCGACCGAGCTGTATCTCGCCAGCGCGAAGGAGCGGGAATGATCCTGGCGCTGCTGTCGGGAGGCCGCGATTCCGTATGCCTCGTGCACAAGCTGCTCGGCGGACGTCGAGGCGCTGCACGTCAACTACGGCCTGCGCGCGCAGGCCGACTCAGACGAGGCGTTCTGCCGAGAGCTGTGCGAACGGCTCGGCGTCGAGCTGCACGTCCACCGCGCCGGCGCGCCCGCGGGCAACGTGCAGGACTGGGCCCGGCGGGTGCGCTACGACGTCGCGCACGAGCTCACCGACGGCGACATCGCCACCGGCCACACCGCCACGGACCAGGTCGAGACCGTGCTCTACCGCCTCGCCGCCTCGCCCGGCCGACGGGCCCTGCTGGGGATGCCCACCCGCCACGGGCGCGTCATCCGGCCGTTGCTGCACATGACGCGCGAGGACACCGCCGCCCACTGCCGGGCCCACGGCCTCGAATGGGTCGAGGACGCCTCCAACGCCGACCTCTCCTACGCGCGCGCCCGTGTGCGGGCGCAGGTCGTGCCGGCGCTGCGCGCGGTCCATCCGGCGGCCGAGGCCAACGTGCTGGCGACGGTCGACATCCTGCGCGCGGAGGCCGAGGTGCTCGACGTGCTGGTGCGCGACGTGATCGGCGGCCGCGCCGAGATCCCGGCCGCCGAGCTGGCGGCACTCGAGCCGGCGCTGCGCCGGCTCGTGTTCATCGAGCTCGCGGGGGCGCCCGTCGGGCACCGCGTCGACGAGGTGCTCGCGCTCCACCACGGCGCCGTCGACGTGGGCTATGGCCGCCGGGCGACGGTAACGCGCGGGGTCGTACGGGTAGATTCGCTGCTGTGACGGTCACTGGTGACTGACGACCCGGCCATCGGCGAGACGATCGTCCAGGCGGACGAGCTCCAGCATCGCATCCGCGAGTTGGGCGAGCAGATCAGCTCCGACTACGAGGGGCGCGTCCCGTTGCTCGTGTGCGTGCTCAAGGGCGCGGTGTTCTTCCTCTCGGACCTCATGCGCCACATCGCGGTGCCGTGCGAGGTCGACTTCATGGCGGTGGCGTCGTACGGATCGGCCACGGAGTCGAGCGGGGTCGTGCGCATCCTCAAGGACCTCGACATGACGATCGAGGGCCGTGACGTCCTGATCGTCGAGGACATCGTCGACTCCGGCCTCACGCTGCAGTACCTGATGCGCAGTCTGGAGGCGCGCGGGCCGGCCTCGCTGGAGGTGTGCGCGCTGCTGACCAAGCCATCGCGGAGGGCGGTCGACCTGCCGGCGCGCTACGTCGGCTTCGAGATCCCGGACAAGTTCGCGGTCGGCTACGGCCTCGACCACGCCGAGCGCTTTCGCAATCTTCCCTACGTCGCGGCGCTCGCGACGCCCTAACCTTCTCTGCAGATGAGCAGGTTCTTCAAGAGCGCTGCCTTCCCGATCCTGATCGTGATCGTGCTGGCGTTCTTCGCCTCGAAGTTGATCAGCGACTCGTCGCAGCGCGACAAGCCCGACTTCCAGCAGTTCTACGGGCAGCTCGAGTCGGGCCAGATCGAAGCGGTCACGCTGAAGACGAAGGACAACTCGCTCGACTACACGCTCAAGGGCGGCCAGAAGTACCAGATCGGCGTGCCCGGGGACGCGTACTCCGCGATCCTCGCCAACCGGCTGCTGAAGGCGACCGAGGACGGCCAGCTCAAGACGTTCGACGTCAAGCCGGCGCGCTCGAGCGTGATCCTCAGCCTGCTCACGTACGTCCTGCCGTTCCTCTTGTTCATCGGGCTGTGGATCTTCCTGATGAACCAGGTGCAAGGCGGCGGGTCGAAGGTCATGAGCTTCGGCAAGTCGCGCGCCAAGCGGCTGTCCGTCGACTCTCCGAAGATCACCTTCCGCGACGTCGCGGGCGTCGACGAGGCCGTCGAGGAGCTGCACGAGATCAAGGAGTTCCTCGAGAACCCGAAGAAGTTCCAGGCGCTCGGCGCGCGGATTCCGAAGGGCGTGCTGCTCTACGGGCCGCCCGGCACGGGCAAGACGCTGCTCGCGCGCGCGGTCGCCGGCGAGGCGGGCGTCCCGTTCTTCTCGATCTCAGGGTCCGACTTCGTCGAGATGTTCGTGGGCGTGGGCGCCAGCCGCGTGCGCGACCTCTTCGAGCAGGCCAAGCAGAACTCGCCCTGCATCATCTTCATGGACGAGATCGACGCCGTCGGGCGCCACCGCGGCGCCGGCCTGGGCGGCGGCCACGACGAGCGCGAGCAGACGCTCAATCAGCTGCTCGTCGAGATGGACGGCTTCGAGGCCAAGGACAACATCATCATGATCGCGGCCACCAACCGGCCCGACATCCTCGATCCCGCGCTGCTCCGTCCCGGCCGCTTCGACCGCCAGATCACGGTCGACCGCCCCGACCGCGGCGGCCGCCGCAAGATCCTGGAGGTGCACACGCGGGGCAAGCCGCTCGCACGCGACATCGAGCTCGACGCGCTCGCCGGCCAGACTCCGGGCTTCACCGGCGCGGACCTCTCCAACCTCGTCAACGAGGCCGCTCTGCTCGCGGCGCGCAACGGCAAGAAGGAGATCGGTCACTCCGAGCTCGAAGAGGGCATCATGCGCGTCGTCGCGGGCCCGGAGAAGAAGACGCGCGTGATGAGCGAGAAGGAGCGGCTCGTCACCGCCTACCACGAGATGGGGCACGCGATCGTCGGGCACTACCTGCCGAACTCGGACCCGATCCACAAGGTCTCGATCATCTCCCGCGGGCAGGCGCTCGGCTACACGATCTCGCTTCCGGGCGAGGACAGGTTCCTCACCACCCGCGACGAGCTGACCGACACCATGGCGATGACGCTCGGCGGCCGCGCGGCGGAGGAGATCGTGTTCGACCAGATCACGACCGGCGCCTCCAACGACCTCGAGAAGGTCACGGCGACCGCGAAGCAGATGGTCATGCGCTTCGGGATGAGCGACAAGCTCGGCCCGCGCGTGTTCGGCCACGACCACGGCCAGCCGTTCCTGGGCCGCGAGTTCAGCTCCGAGCCCGACTACTCCGACGAGATCGCGCGCGAGATCGACGACGAGATCCGCCGCATCGTCGAGTCCGCTCACCAGGCGGCCAAGGACATCCTCACCAAGCACCGCGAGAAGCTCACGGCGATCTCCGAGCTGCTGCTCAAGCGCGAGACGATCGAGCGCGCCGAGTTCGAGGCGCTGCTCGAAGGCAAGTCCGAGGAGGAGGTCTTCGGCCCCGACGAGCCCGAGGGCGGTACGCCCGAGCTCGCACCCGGACCGGAGCGCGCCGCGCCCCGGCCGCTCCCGCGCCCCGGCTTCGCGCTGCCCGAGAAGCCTGACCTGGCCTGAGCTCGTCGCGCGCTAGGCTGGTATGTGCCTGCGGCGCCGCCGCCGGCGAGGTTTCCGTTGCTCTGAGGGCGATCGAAGTCTCACCGCCCCATCAAGGAGCAACCCAATGTCTCACTCATTCGCCGATCTCGGCGTGTCCGCACCCGTGGTGCGTGCGCTCGCCGAGCGCGGCATCAATTCCCCCTTCCCCGTGCAGTCGCTGGTCATCGGCGACGTGCTCGCAGAACGCGACGTCCTCGTCCAGTCCCCCACGGGCTCGGGCAAGACGCTCGCGTTCGGCGTCCCGCTGATCGACCTCACCGAGGCCGGCGGCCCGCCGTCGGTGCTCGTCCTGGCGCCGACCCGCGAGCTCGCGACGCAGATCGTCGAGGAGCTCGCGCCGCTGGCCCGGGCACGCTCGGTCGAGGTCGTCGCCGTCTATGGCGGCGTCGGCATCTCCCCGCAGATCAAGGCCGTCAAGCGCGCCGACATCCTCGTCGCCACGCCCGGCCGGCTGATCGACCTGCTCGACCGCCGGGCCGTGCGCCTGGACGCCATCGAGGCGCTCGTGCTCGACGAGGCCGACCGCATGCTCGACATGGGCTTCCGCCCGCTCGTCGACCGGATCATCCGCGAGACCCCGCGCGACCGCCAGACGCTGCTGTTCTCCGCAACGCTCGAGGGCGAGGTCGCCCGGCTCGCGCGCGACTACACCGTGGACGCCGTCCGCCACGAGCACGCGTCCACGCCCGAGTCGCGCGGCCTCATCGAGCACCGCTTCGTCAAGCTCGCGCACGAGCAGAAGGGCGCCGAGCTCGTCCGGGTGCTGGGCGACCGCACGCTGGTGTTCGTGCGCACCAAGCGCGGCGCCGACCGGCTGGCCAAGCGCCTGGCGCGGCAGGACGTGCGCGCGGTGGCCATGCACGGCGACAAGTCCCAGGGCCAGCGCGAGCGCGCGCTGGCGAGCTTCGAGTCCGGCAAGATCCCGACGCTGATCGCCACCGACGTGGCGGCGCGCGGCATCGACGTCGACGGCATCACCCACGTCGTCAACTACGACCTCCCCGGGGCGGCCGAGGACTACGTCCACCGCGTCGGCCGCACGGCCCGCGCCGGCGCCACCGGCATCGGGATCACCTTCGTGCTCGCCGACCAGGAGCGCGACGCGGTCAAGCTGGGCAAGAGCCTCGGCCTCGGCCGCGAGCTCGCCGCGGCTGGGATCGGCCACCGCCGATAGAAACGCGTCAGTGATGAATAACACCCTGGTGGAGGGTGATATTCATCGCTGGCGTACTTTTCGTCCCGTGTTCCGGCTAATGGGCGTGGTCAACGTCACGCCCGACTCGTTCTCCGACGGCGGCGAGTTCCTCGACCCCACCAGGGCGATCGCGCACGCCCACACCCTGATCGCCGAGGGCGCCGACATCATCGACGTCGGCGGAGAGAGCACCCGCCCGGGCTCCCTCCCTCTCGGTGCAGAAGAGGAACTGAACCGCGTCATCCCGGTTCTCGAAGGTCTGCGAGACGTCGAGGCGCAAAGGTCGATCGATACCTCGAAGCTGGAGGTGGCGCAAGCCGCACTGAAAGCGGGCGCGACCTACGTCAACGACGTGACCGCGTTCCGCAACGACCCGGAGATCGCCGGGCTGGTCGCAAGCGCCGGAGCCGACTGCTGCCTCATGCACATGCTCGGCGAGCCGCGCACGATGCAGGACGACCCCCGCTACGACGACGTCGTCTCCGACGTCAAGGCGTTCCTGGAGGACCGCATGAAGTTCGCCATCGGTGAGGGCGTGCCGGAGACGAGCATCCAGCTCGACCCCGGCATCGGCTTCGGCAAGACCGCCGAGCACAACCTCGAGCTGCTGCGGCGCCTGGACGAGATCGTCGCGATCGGCCGGCCGGTGGTCGTCGGCGTGAGCCGCAAGTCGTTCCTCGGGCGGATCACCGGCCGCGAGGTCGCCGCCGAGCGCGTGCACGCGACGGTGGCCGCCAACGTCCTCGCGCTCGAGCGAGGCGCGACGGTTTTCCGGGTCCACGACGTCGCACCCTCGCGGGACGCGTTGTTAGTGGCGACTGCTACGTTGCGCCAGCAGCCATGGCCGACGCCGAAGACGACGACGAGTTCGACGTAGACGACGACGATGACGGCCCCGAGGTCGGGGCGACGATCGAGATCGTCGGGCTCTCGCTCTACACGAACCACGGCGTCACCGAGGCCGAGCGCGAGGTCGGTCAGCGCCTCGTCCTCGACATCCGCTTCGACGTCGGCGAGGTCGACGCACTCGTCACCGACCGCGTCGAGGACACGGTCGACTACGGCCGGGTCTGCGAGGAGGTCGCGCTCGTCGCCCAGCAGCGTTCGTACAAGACGCTGGAGCGGCTGTGCGCGGTGGTCGCCGAGCGGCTGGCCGAGAAGTTCGGCGCCGAGTCCGTGTCGGTGAAGGCCGCCAAGCCCGAGCCCCCGATCGCGCTGCCGGTCGAGGAGGTATCGGTCGAGGTCTGGCGCGAGGCATGACGGCCACGCGCACTCGCCTGACGGCATCGGAACGACGGGAGCAGATAGTGGCCGCGTCGCTGCGCCACTTCGCCCAGGGCGGCCTGCACGGGACGTCGACCGAAACGATCGCCGAGGACATCGGCCTCTCACAGCCGTACCTGTTCCGGCTCTTCAGCACCAAGCGCGATCTCTTCCTGGCCTGCTGCGACGAGTGCGTCGCGCAGACCAAGGCCGTGTTCGCGCAGGCCTGCACGGGCGCCACGCCCGACGAGCGCCTCAGGAGCATCGGCGGCGCCTACAAGCAGATGCTGCGCGACTCCTACCTGCTCGGCTTCCAGCTGCAGATGTACGCGGCGGCGGGCGACCCGGTCATCCGCCAGCGCGGGCGCGCGCTCTACCAGTCGCTGATCGACCGGGTGCGGGAGCTGTCGGGTGCCGACGAACAGGCCGTCCTGCGCTTCTTCGCCGCCGGCATGCTGCTCAATGTCGCGGCGACGCTGGAGCTCGACGAGGTCCTGGCGGCCTTCATCTCGTGAGCAGCTTCGACGAGGAGACCGCCCTCATCGATGTGGGTGACGGCCGCTGGCGCGGCGAGGTGCCGCCCACGTGGTCGATCGGCACCGGCCCCAACGGAGGCTTCATGGCGGCGCTCGCCGCGCGAGCGGCGCTGCTCGCCGCCGGCGCGCCGCCGCGCTCGCTGACGCTCCATTACCTCGCCCCGCCCGCCGAAGCGGAGATCGACGTCAGCACGGAGATCGTCCGCGCCGGGCGCTCGGCCACGTTCCTGCGCATAACGATGGCCCAGCGGGAGAAGCCGGTCGTTCTGGCGCTCGCCGTGTGCGGCGCCTGGTACGACGACGCGCCGAGCTGGTCGGATCTCGAGCCGCCGCGGCTGCCGCCGCGCGAGCAATGCATCCGGATCGACCCCTCGCGCACCGGCGTCCCGCCGCTCCAGGGCCGCTACGAGACCTACGTCGCCGCGCGCGACCCGCAGGACCGCCCGATCCGGGTCGACGGCCACATCCGCACGCGCGAGCCGCACCCCGCCGACCACGTGGCCCTCGCCGCGATCTCCGACGCGTTCATCCCGCCCGCCTTCTTCCGCACGAGCGACCCGATCATGGTGCCGACGCTCGAGCTGACCCTGCACTTCCGCGCCATCCCGCCGGGCGACCCGCACCCGTTCGTCCAGCAGACGACGGTCAGCCGCCTCGCGGGCGGCGGGGTCGTCGAGATCGACGGCGAGATCTGGAGCGAGGACGAGCGGCTGCTCGTGCAGTCGCGCCAGCTCGCGCTGCTGCGCCGGCGCACGTGATCGGCTATCTGGGCCTGGGCTCGAACGTCGGCGACCGCCGCGCCCACCTCCAGGCCGCCGTGGAGCTGATCGCCGGTGTGGTCGCCAGCTCCTCGGTCTACGAGACCGAGCCGGTGGGGGAGGTCACCGACCAGCGCGCGTTCTACAACGCGTGCCTGCGGATCGAGACGGAGCTCGACCCGGAGGCGCTGCTGGACGCGTGCAAGGAGGCCGAGCGGGCCCGGGGGCGGGATCCCGGTGGAGCGCGCCACGGGCCGCGGCCGCTCGATGTCGACCTGCTCCTGCTCGGCGACCTGCGCTACGAGTCCGAGCGCCTGACCCTCCCGCACGCCCAGACCACCGGCCGCCGCTTCGTGCTCGTCCCCCTGCTCGAGCTCGACCCCGACCTCGTCGTCCCCGGGCACGGCCGCGCGGCCGACGCGCTGGCCGCGCTCGAGGGCAACGGTGTCAGGCCGGCTGGGCCGCCGCTGCGACTGCCGGCGTAGGCAGCGCCCCCTCCGGGATGCGGCCGGGGTAGTGCGGGAACAGCCGCCGTGCGTACTCGCCCGCGGGCCGTGGGTCGATCAGCGGCTTGAGGTCGTCGAGGATCAGCGCCAGGCGGATGCTCGCCGCGATCTGCAGGTCGGCGGCTTTCTCGGCCCCCAGCGTCCCGTCGGCGATCCAGCGCGTCGATGCGGTCGAGATGACCGGGGAACGCCTCGATGTCGGCGGCGACGGCTTCCGCGGTCACGTCGTTGAACCTGCGCTCCATCCAGGCCAGCGGGCGGGCCGTCAGCCTCGCCGCCGCGCGCGGGGTCGGCGGGAACAGCTTCGTGTCGTCGTCGAGCACGGAGAGCTGGGCGCCGGGGCGGGTCGTGAGTCCCCACCAGATCAGCCGCCGCACCGCGGGCTGCAGGACCTCGTCGCCCCACGCCTCGGCCTCCTCGTCGCACGGGAACAGGGCCGGCTCGGGCGCGCGGCGCTCGAGCTCGCGCACGATCGCCCGCGAGCCCAGCAGCTTGGTCCCGTCGTCGAAGACGATCCCCGGCACGGTCGCGCCGCCGAACTTCGCCTTCTGGAAGAGCTTGTGGAACGCGGGCACCAGGTCGACCCGCTTGTACGGCATCCCCTTGAGCTCGAGCGCCTTCATGACGGTCGCGCACGGATGGGAGCCGGGCACGACGTAGAGCTTGGTCATGCTCCGTAGTCTTGCCGACCGTGCTGCTCGTCGTCGACGTCGGCAACACCCAGACCCACTTCGGCGTCTACGACGGCGAGCGGCTGGTCGAGCAGTGGCGGTTCGCCACCGTGCGCACGTCCACCGCCGACGAGCTCGGCGCGGCGCTGCGCAACCTGCTCGCGCTGCGCGCCCTCGGGTTCGAGGACATCGAGGCGTCGATCGTGTCCTCCACCGTTCCCGCGCTGCGCCCGGAGTGGACCAGCATGGCGCAGAACTACCTCGGCCACGACATGCCCAGCGTCGGCCCCGGCCTCAAGACCGGGATGCCGATCCGCATCGACAACCCCCGCGAGCTGGGCCCGGACCGGATCGTCAACGCCATCGCCGCCTACGAGCGCGTGGGCGGACCCGTCATCGTGGTCGACCTCGGGACCGCGCTCACCTTCGACATCGTCAACGCCGACGGCGAGTACATCGGCGACATCATCGCTCCGGGCGTGGAGATCTCGCTCGACGCGCTGACCGCGCGCGCCGCCGCCCTGCCGCGCATCGACCTCACGCCGCCGCGCTCGCTGGTCGCCAAGGGGACGGTCGACGCGATCCGGGCCGGCGTCATCTACGGCTACGCCGCGATGGTCGACGGAATCGTCGACCGCCTCCGCGCCGAGCTCGGCGAGGAGGTCCACGCCATCGCCACCGGTGGCCTCGCCGGCGCGATCATCCCGTACTGCGAGCAGGTCTCCGAGACGGACGGGCTGCTTACCCTCAAGGGTCTGCGCATCGTCCACGAACGCATCAACGCGTGAAGCTCACCGACCCATGGACGCTCGGGGGCCTTCCCGTCCCCAACCGCGTCGTGCTCGCGCCGCTGGCCGGGATCGGGAACTGGTTCGTGCGGCTGCAGGCCCAGCGCTACGGCGCTGGGATGGTGTTCTCGGAGATGGTGTCATCACACGCCGTGCACTACGGGAACGAGCGCACGCTGCGCGAGCTGCTGCGCATCGACCCCCGCGAACGGGAACCCGCCCCCACCCGCCCTGGACCGATCGCGATCCAGCTCTTCGGGCACGATCCCGAGGTGATGCGATCCGCGGCGGCGACCGTCGCCGAGGCCGGTGCCGACATCATCGACCTCAACATGGGATGCCCGGTCCCGAAGGTGATGAAGACGGGGGCGGGGGCGGCTCTGCCGCGCGACCCGGCCAAGGCCGTCGCGATCGCGAACGCCGCCGCCGAGGGGGGCGGCCTTCCGGTCACGGTCAAGCTGCGCGCCGAGGGCGTGCCCGCCGCGCGCGCGCTCGTCGAGGACGGGTCGGTCGCCGGCATCACCTTCCACCCGCGCAACGTCAAGGTCCGCCACCGGGGGACGCCCGACTACGACCTAGCGGCGCAGATGGTCGCGGAGCTGGAGGTGCCCGTGATCGTCAGCGGCGGCATGGCCGGTGCCGATCACATCCGCTGGGTGTTCGCGCACACCGGCTGCGCCGCCGTGATGCTCGCGCGCGGCGCTCTCGGGAACCCGTGGCTGTTCGAGGAGGTGCTCGGGACGCGCTCGCAACAGCCGGCCGCCGAGGAGATCGTCGCCGAGTGGCTGTGGGTCGTCGACAGGGCCGTCGAGCACCTCGGCGCGCAGCGCGCGGCCAGCTACCTGAAGAAGTTCCATCCCTGGTACGTGGAGCGGCTAGGAGCGGGGAAGGAGACGCAGAATGCCCTGCAACGAGTGGGTTCCGTGGACGAGCAGCGAGCCCTGATCGAGGCGCTGTCCCCGGTGCTATCCTCCGCGACCGCCTGAAGGCACCCCGACCCGCCTGTGCGGCGGGTCTTTCCGTTTCCCCACTCGTCATAGGACGACCATGCAGAAGGACGTCATCCTCACTCCTGAGGGCCTTGAGAAGCTCAAGCAGGAGATCGAATTCCTTTCCGGCGAGAAGCGCCGGGAGGTTGCCGAGCGCATCAAGGAGGCGCGCGAGTTCGGCGACATCTCCGAGAACTCGGAGTACGACGACGCGAAGAACGAGCAGATGATGCTCGAGGCGCGCATCGCCACCCTGGAGGAGAAGCTGCGGTCGGCCACCGTCATCGACGCGTCCGAGCTCGACACCGACGTCGTGCGCGTCGGGGTCACCGTCAACGTCAAGGATGCGGACGGCAAGGGCGACGTGTTCATGATCGTCGGCTCCACCGAGGCGGACCCGAACGTCAAGCCGAAGCGCCTCTCCAACGAGTCTCCCGTCGGCAAGGCTCTGCTCGGCCACAAGCGCGGCGACACCGTGGACGTCGTGCTGCCGAACGGCAAGAAGCGCAAGCTCAAGATCACCAAGATCGCGGTCACGTAGGTGGACGACCCGCTGATCGCGACGCGGCGGGCCAAGCTCGCGGCGCTGCGCGACGCGGGGATCGAGCCTTACCCGCACGCCTACCCCGGCGTGGTCCCGATCCAACTGCTCGGGGAGGAGGGGGGACGGATCGCCGGCCGGGTCGCCGCGCGACGCGGAGGCGGGAGGGCGATGTTCCTCGACGTGGTGGACGGGTCGGGCCGCATGCAGCTGCACGCGGTCAAGGAGGTGCTGGGCGAGGAGGCCTACGAGCGGCTGAAGAAGCTCGTCGACCTCGGCGATTTCATCGGCGTGGACGGCGAGTACTTCGTGACCGACGCCGGCGAGCCGACGCTGCGGGTCACCGCGTTCGAGGTGCTGTCGAAGGCGCTGCGCCCGCCGCCGGAGAAGTACCACGGGGTGCAGGACACCGAGCTGCGCTACCGGCACCGCGAGCTCGACCTGATGTCCAACGCCGAGTCGCGCGAGGTGTTCGTCACCCGCGCGCGGCTGATCGCCGCGATCCGTCGCTTCCTCGACGGCGAGGGGTTCATCGAGGTCGAGACGCCGGTGCTCCAGGCGGTCTACGGCGGCGCCGCTCGCGCGGCCGTTCGAGACGCACTTCCACGCGCTCGACCAGACGATGTACCTGCGCATCGCCGACCGAGCTGTACCTCAAGCGCTGCGTCGTCGGCGGGATCGACCGCGTCTACGAGATCGGCAAGGACTTCCGCAACGAGGGGCTCTCGCCCAAGCACAACCCCGAGTTCACGATGCTCGAGTTCTACGCGGCGTACATGGACTACACCGACGTCGCGGCGCTGTACGAGCGGATGCTCGCGTTCGTCGCCTCGGAGGTCGGCTACTCGGGGCCGATCGACTTCAGCGCTCCCTTTGTTCGCAAGACGCATCACCGAGGCGATCGGGGACGAGACCGGGGTGGACATCCGTGAGGCGCGGACGCTCGAGGCACTCGAGGACGCGATGCGCGCGCAGGGCCTGGAGGTCCCCGACGAGGCGAACTGGGCCCGCCTGGTCGACCACCTGCTGTCGAAGTACGTCGAGCCGAAGCTGATCCAGCCGACGTTCCTCATGGACTATCCGGTCGAGCTCTCGCCCGCTCGCCAAGAAGCACCGCGCCGAGGAGGGGCTGGTCGAGCGCTTCGAGTGCTTCGCCGGCGGCATGGAGATCGCCAACGCGTTCACCGAGCTCAACGACCCCGACGACCAGCGCGAGCGCTTCGAGGCGCAGCGCGTCGCCGCGGCGGCCGGCGACGAGGAGGCCCAGCCCGTCGACGAGGCCTTCCTCTTCGCGCTCGAGCACGGCATGCCGCCCGACGGGCGGGCTCGGCACGGGCATCGACCGCCTGACGATGCTGCTCACCGGGCCGCGACACCATCCGCGAGGTCGTGCTCTTCCCCGCCCTCCGCCAGCCGGAGTGAGTCGCTAAGCGCTCGATATTTCGCGACCTTCGCGACTCAAAGCCGCGTGGTCGAGGTCTGACGGCGACCTCGCGAGGGATGAGGACGACGTCGTCCCAGGTAAAGCGGAGCGTGTCCAAGCCCTGGCGCTTGTTGGCGCGGTCGCGGCGGCGGTCCTCGTTGAAGGCGACCTTTCCTCGGTGATCGCGGTAGCCGTCCACCTCGACGATGAGACCGCACCACGGATACAGGAAGTCGACACGGCCGCCGGGCTGCCGGCGCTGCGTCTCCGGCTTGCCGAGCGCCGTCCTCACCGAGATGTCGTAGTAGCGCGCTTCGAGCTCGGAATCGGTGTATCCCCGGCCCGCGACGTAGCTGGCGAGCACGCGCTTGAGCTCGCGCTGCTGGTCGCCGCCTCGTGGAGCGCGGCGAGGTCGATGGCATGGAAGCGCTCCGCCCTACCGACTGCGGCTCTCAGGGCGGAGTCCGTGAGGTGCCGGCCGAGGTCGTCGAGCGTGCGGAAGAGGCTCGTGACCGGGATCTGGTCACGCTCGTCACCCGCGTCCGGTCGTCGTGAGCGATGGACACGGATCCCGTCGGGCGGCCTGGTGATCCGGTGGTTGGGGACCGTCACATGCGGCCCACCCTCCCCATTCGATGACCCGCCACAGCACTCCCGCGGGGTGGTGACTGAGCAGTGCATGCGGCCCGCAGTGAAGAACCGCGGCAAGCCACAGCCCGATCGAGTCGGCCGGTCAGTCGTGAGGAAGACGTCGCGAAAGGCGCGGAAGAGATGCTCGCGCCGCAACAACGTCCCCAGCTGGCCCTTGGTGACGCCGCGGGCCCGCAGAACCTTCCCCTCGATGACGTCGTGAACCGCCAGCGCCTGCAGTTCGAGTCGCGTTAAGGCTGCCATATAGATACCTAGGCGACACGGGGTGGAATCTCTCCGCCTCGCGCGCGTTTAGTGTTCGACCATGGACCTCGAGCCCGGCGAGCAGATCATCTTCGAGGGGCACCCGTCGTGGCGCTCCATTCTCGGCTTCTACATCAAGGGCGCGCTACTGGTCGCGGTGGTCGTCGTGGTGCTGGTGCTGCTCGACGAGGCGGGGCATCGCGGCGGCGGCGGGCGCCGGCGTGTTCGCGCTGACGCTCGTGGTTGGGTACATCAAGCGCCTGTTCACGACCTACACGATCTCCAACCACCGCCTCCACATCCGGCGCGGCATCATCGCCCGCCGCGAGCAGCAGACGCAGATCAACCGGGTCCAGAACGTCAACACCGATCAGGGAGTCATCGAGCGGGTCCTCCAGATCGGCACGGTGGACTTCGACACGGCGGCCGGCGACGACTACCAGTTCAAGTTCGCGGGGGTCGCGGACCCGCGCGGAAGTCGTCGAGGCGGTGCACCGCGCGCAGCGCGAGGCGGACGCGGTGGAGGGTGGACCGACCGGGTAGAATGAGTCATGGCCGCAAGCCGACCCCCGACCCGTAGACCGCGTGCCGGCGACCGTGCCGTCATGAGGTTTCTCTCGGGTGCGGAGGTTTTTGTTTCTCGGGACCACGCATCGACCAAGCGCTGCGCCAGCAGGAAGGTTTCATAGATGTTCGAGCGATTCACAGAGCGAGCCCGCCAGGTGGTCGTCCTCGCCCAGGAGGAAGCTCGCACGCTCAAGCACAACTACATCGGCACGGAGCACATCCTGCTCGGGCTGCTCCGCGAGGAGGAGGGCCTGGCCGCCCGCGTCCTCGAGTCCCTGGACATCACCGTCGAGCGTGTCCGTGCCCAGGTCGTCCGCATCGTCGGCTCCGGCGAGGAGGTCACCTCCGGGCAGATCCCCTTCACCCCGCGCGCGAAGAAGGTCCTCGAGCTCGCCCTGCGCGAGGCGCTGAGCCTGGGCCACAACTACATCGGCACCGAGCACATCCTGCTCGGCCTCGTGCGCGAGAACGAGGGCGTCGCCGCGCGCATCCTGCTCGACTTCGACGCCGACTCGGAGAAGATCCGCAACGAGGTCATCCGCATGCTCTCCGGACCCGGCGGCCGGCGCGGGTCGGGCGCGGCGAGCTCGGGCTCGGGCACCGGCGGGACCGGGGCCGCTCAGGGCGAGGGCAAGAAGTCGAGCAAGCTGCTCGACCAGTTCGGCCGCAACCTGACGAAGCTGGCGAGCGAGGGCAAGCTGGACCCCGTCGTCGGCCGCGAGACGGAGATCGAGCGGATCATGCAGATCCTCTCGCGCCGCACGAAGAACAACCCGGTGCTCGTGGGCGAGCCCGGCGTCGGCAAGACCGCCGTCGTCGAGGGCCTCGCCCAGCGCATCACCAACGCCGACGTCCCCGAGCTGCTCAAGGGCAAGCAGATCTACACGCTCGACCTCGCGGCCCTGGTCGCAGGCTCGAAGTACCGCGGCGAGTTCGAGGAGCGCCTCAAGAAGGTGATGAAGGAGATCACCCAGCGCGGCGACATCATCCTGTTCATCGACGAGCTCCACAACCTCGTCGGCGCGGGCGCCGCCGAGGGCGCGATCGACGCGGCCTCGATCCTCAAGCCGGCGCTGGCGCGCGGAGAGCTCCAGACCGTCGGCGCCACCACGCTCGACGAGTTCCGCAAGTACCTGGAGCGCGACTCCGCGCTCGAGCGCCGCTTCCAGAAGATCGTCGTCGACCAGCCCACGGTCGAGGAGACGGTGCAGATCCTCAGGGGCCTGCGCGACCGCTACGAGGCGCACCACAAGATCCAGATCACCGACGAGTCGCTCGAGGCGGCCGCCGAGCTGGCGGACCGCTACATCTCGGACCGCTTCCTGCCCGACAAGGCGATCGACCTGATCGACGAGGCCGCGTCGCGCATGCGCATCAAGTCGATGTCCTCGCCTCCGGTCTACCGGGAGCTCGAGGAGGAGATCGAGTCGACGCGCCGCGACAAGGAGGCGGCGATCGAGGCGCAGGAGTTCGAGAAGGCCGCGAACCTCCGCGACAAGGAGCGCCAGCTCACCAACAAGAAGCGCGAGCTCGAGGAGCAGTGGGAGTCCGGCGAGGGCGGCGAGCGGCCGGCCATCGGCGAGGAGGAGATCGCCGACATCGTCTCGATGTGGACCGGCATCCCCGTGTTCAAGCTCACCGAGGCGGAGACGCAGAAGCTCATGCGCATGGAGGACGAGCTCCACAAGCGCGTCATCGGACAGCACCAGGCGATCGAGGTCGTGTCGAAGGCGATCCGGCGCTCGCGTGCCGGCCTGAAGGACCCGAAGCGGCCCACGGGCTCGTTCGTGTTCCTCGGCCCGTCCGGCGTCGGCAAGACCGAGCTCGCCCGCACCCTGGCCGAGTTCCTCTTCGGCGACGAGGACGCGATGGTCCGCATCGACATGTCGGAGTACATGGAGAAGCACGCCGTGTCCCGGCTCGTCGGCTCGCCTCCGGGCTACGTCGGCTACGACGAGGGCGGCCAGCTCACCGAGGCCGTGCGACGCAAGCCGTACAGCGTGCTCCTGCTCGACGAGATCGAGAAGGCGCATCCGGACGTCTTCAACATCCTGCTGCAGATCCTCGAGGACGGGCGCCTGACGGACTCGCAGGGCCGCACGGTGGACTTCCGCCACTGCATCGTGATCATGACCTCGAACGTCGGGGCCTCGGAGATCGCCCGCAACACCCCGCTGGGCTTCTCCGTCGGTGACGACGAGGCGGGCATGACCTACGACGACATGAAGAACCGCGTCATGGGCGAGCTCAAGAAGGTCTTCCGGCCCGAGTTCCTCAACCGCATCGACGAGGTCATCGTCTTCCACAAGCTCCAGAAGGCGGAGATCAAGCAGATCGTCGACCTCCTGCTGCTGCGGATCCGCGAATCGCTTGCGGAGCGTGATCTCCAGCTCGACCTGACCCCCGAGGCCGAGGACTTCCTGGTCGAGAAGGGCTGGGACCCGGCGATGGGCGCCCGGCCGCTGCGCCGTGCGATCCAGCGCTACATCGAGGACGCGCTGGCGGACTTCGTGCTCCAGGCCGCGCTGCCCGAGGGCGGCGGCACCGTGCTGGTCAAGGTGGCGCCGGAGAACGACGACCGCGACCTGATCCTCGAGGTGGCCAAGACCGGCGTCCGCATCAAGACGCCGGTCGCGGTCGGCGGGGGCGAGGACGCCGAGTCCAAGCCCGAAGAGGGCGCGCTCGATACGCCAGCCGTCGAAGACCAGGAGACGGGCGAGTAGGCCCTTCAACGCGCGCAGTTCACGCCGGCTGGTCGGGCGGTGAGCGCGGCGAGCCGCTGGGGCCGCCGGTGGTCCTCGCCGCGCCCTACGTGCTCCCGGGCGAGCCCGGGCCGGAGGGCTACGGCCGCTACGTCAACCCCACCTGGGCGGCGCTGGAGGCGGCGATCGGCACCTTGGAGGGTGGCGACGCCCTCGTCTTCGCGTCCGGGATGGCGGCGATCGACGCCGTTCTGCGCTCGGTCGACGGACCGAAGGTCGTGCCCGCCGACGGCTACTTCACGCTGCGCTCGCTCGCTCCGGACGCCCGCTTCGTCCCGTCGCGGACGGAGGACTATCTGGAGGCGGTGGAGGGCGCCGCGCTCGTGTGGGTGGAGACGCCGGCCAACCCGGCGCTCGGCGTCGTCGACATTCGCGCGGTCTGCGCCGCAGCGCACGCGGCCGGCGCGCTCGTCGCGGTGGACAACACGGTCGCCACGCCTCTCGGCCAGCAGCCGCTCGCGCTGGGCGCCGATTTCTCGGTGTGTGCCGGTACCAAGGCGCTGAGCGGCCACTCCGACATCCTCTACGGGGTCGTCGCGGGCCCGGACGTCGCGGCCGTGCGCACGGTTCGCGATCAGGCCGGAGCGATCCTCGGCCCCTTCGAGGCATGGGTCGCGCACCGCTCGCTGGCGACGCTCGCCCTGCGCCTCGAGCGCCAGTCGGCGACGGCGCTGGCTCTCTACGAGGCCCTGTGCGAGCGCGGCGTCCGGGCGTTCCACCCGTCGGCGAGCGACGTCGCGCTCGACCAGATGCGCCACTTCGGTCCGCTGGTGGGCTTCGAGCTCGAGTCGCGGCTCGCCGTGGACGAGTTCTTCGCTCGGGCCGAGCTCGTCACCGAGGCGACGTCGTTCGGCGGCGTGCACACGACGGCCGAGCGGCGCGCGCGCTGGGGCACCGATGCCGTCGCCGAGGGCTTCGTGCGGCTGTCCGCCGGCATCGAGGACACCGCCGACGTGCTCTCGGACGTACTCGTCGCTCTGCGGACATAGCGGAAAAAGATCATCCGTCCGGATGACGTTGGTGTCGTCGAGGCGCACTACGGTGGGCCGGCTTGCAACGACTCCAAGGAGTGGATTGATGAAGGTTCACACGAAGCGGCGCCTCGGCATGGCGCTCATCACCGGGGCCGGCGCGGTGGGCTTCGCGACGGGCTCCGGCCCCGCATCGGCGCAGGACTACGACGTCGGCACCGGGCCACAGAAGATCACCATGCAGCTCAAGGGGAAGCGGCCCGTCTTCAAGGGACCGAAGCGGGTCTCTGAGGGCGCGCGCCTGACGATCGTCAACAAGACGGCACCGCGCAAGATCGGCCCGCACACGTTCTCGCTGGTCAAGAAGGGCGAGTTGCCCAAGACCAAGAAGGAGCGCAAGAGCTGCTTCGAGGGGAACATCTGCTTCACGATCGCGATGGCGCACCGGTTCGACCCGGAGACCGAGAGGATCAACAGGCCCAAGGTCGAAGTCGGCGGCAAGGGCTGGAACAAGTCCTTCGGCAAGAAGGGCGACTCCTGGTACACCGAGACCAAGGGTGAGAAGACCGGCCGGCGGGTGACCGCCGCCGCGGGCAAGACGCTGTACTACCTGTGCGCTGTGCACCCGGGCATGCAGGGCAAGATCCGCGTCGTCAAGTAGCCACATGCGCTCTTCGCCCACGGATGGGCGACTGACCCGGCGGCGGCTCCTCGGCGCCGCCGCCGGAGGCGCAGTGCTGCTCGCGGAACCGGGCCTGCTCAACGGCAGCGCCCGGGCCCGCGGGCTGCCCTTCAGCCAGGCGCTCCCGATTCCTGAAGTGCTCGGCGGCAGCCACATCCGGCTGCCGATGGTCGAGGCTGAGGTCCCGATCCTGCCCGGCCCGCCGACACGCATGTGGACCTACGGCGGGCAGTTCCCGGGCCCGACGATCCGGCGGCGCGGCGGCCGGCGTACGACCGTGCGCTTCGACCACCGCCTCCCGGGCGCGGCGGGCGAGCTCACCGTGCATCTCCACGGCGGCCACAACCGCTCCAAGGACGACGGCCAGCCGGGCGGGCTCACGGCGCGCCATCCGCGCTCGCTGTACTGCGACGTGCCGGCGTCGATCTCGGCGCGGCGGTCGAACAACGACGTGCTGATCCGGCCCGGCGGCTCGCGCTCCTACCGCTTCGACCTGCGCGAGGACGGCCGGCCCCAGCGCGGCGCGATGCGCTGGTACCACGACCACCGCCTCGACCACGCCGCCCGCAACGTCTGGCGCGGCCTCGCCGGGATGTGGATCACCGAGGACCCCTATGAGGAGGCGCCGAGCCTGCCGGACGGTGACGGCGAGATTCCGCTCCTGATCGCCGACCGCTCCTTCGACCGCGACAACCAGCTCATCGATCCCGTCGCGGCCGCCGGTCGCCCGCCGTTCGACCACGTCACCGGGGCGCACATCCTCGTCAACGGCGCGGTGCTGCCCTTCCACCGCGTCAAGGCCCGCCGCTACCGGCTCCGCGTCCTCAACGCCTCCAACTTCCGCGCGTATGCGCTGACGCTCGGCCCGGGCGTCCCGATCGTCCAGATCGGGACCGAGAGCGGGCTGCTGCCGCGCCCGGTGCCACGGTCGCGGGTCGTCATCGGCCCCGGTGAGCGCGTGGACCTGATCGTCGACTTCCGCCGCGCGGCCCACCGCTCGGTGGAGCTGCGCTCGGCGTCGCGCCCGGGCGCGCCGAACCGGCTCGGCTCGAAGACCTACGTCGGCACGCTGATGCGCTTCGACGTGGGTGCGCGCGGCGGGCCCGACCGCTCGCGAATCCCGGAGGGCCGGCCGCTGCCCGGCTGGACCGCCGCAATCCCGGACCGCTGCGCGCACGAGTGGAAGATCACCCTCGGCGGCGGCTTCACGCCCGGGTGGCTGATCAACGGCCGCGCCTACAACCCCGCCCACGTCGACCACCGGGTCAAGCTGGGCACGGTCGAGCGCTGGCGGCTCTTCAACGCCACGAAGGTCGCCCACCTCGTCCACGTCCACCACACGGACTTCCTGCTGCTGTCGCGCAACGGCCGCCGCCCGCCGGCCTACGAGCGCGGCCTCAAGGAGACCTTCTACCTCGATCCCGGCGAGCGCATCGAGATCGCCGGCCGCTTCAGCGACCACGAGGGCCGCTACATCGTCCACTGCCACATGCTCGAGCACGAGGACCACGGCCTCATGGCGCAGTTCGCCACCCACCGCTGACCCCGAACGTCCCGGACTCCCTGCTCTGGCAGGGCATGCGGGACGTTCGCGCGCAATGTCCGGCCCGGGACCTAGGTTTGAGCACATGGCGCGCTCTGTCTTCACCTGCTCGGCGTGCGGCGCGAGCGCGGCCAAGTGGCACGGGCAGTGCCCCGGCTGCTCGGACTGGAACACGCTCGTCGAGGAGGTCGCGCCCGCCAAGAGCGCGCGCGCGGCCACTGCCGCGCCGGCACGCGCTGTCCCGCTGCGCGAGGTGCGCGCCGAGCAGGTGGCCCGTCTGTCGACCGGGATCGGCGAGCTCGACCGCGTGCTCGGCGGCGGGATCGTCCCTGGCAGCGTGGTCCTGCTCGGAGGCTCGCCGGGCATCGGCAAGTCGACGCTGACCGCGATGGCGCTCGGCAACCTGGCGACCGCCGGCCGGAGGGTGCTCTACGTCACCGGCGAGGAGTCCGCGGCGCAGGTCAAGCTGCGCGCGGAGCGGCTGCCCGCGGGCGCTCTGGACGTCCCGGCGCTGGCCGAGACCGACCTGGCGACCGTGCTGGCGACCCTGGAGGCGGAGAAGCCGAACGTGTGCGTGATCGACTCGGTCCAGACGCTCGTCGCCGCCGAGCTGACGGGCGCGGCCGGCTCGGTCGGGCAGGTGCGCGAGGTCGCCGACCGCGTGACGCGGCTGGCCAAGCGCCAGGGGATCGCGGTGGTGCTCGTGGGACACGTCACCAAGGAGGGCGCGCTGGCCGGGCCGCGCGTGCTCGAGCACCTCGTCGACTGCGTTCTGCAGTTCGAGGGCGAGCGCGAGCGCTTCTACCGCACGCTGCGGGCGCTCAAGAACCGGTTCGGCTCGACCAACGAGCTGGGCGTGTTCGAGATGCGCGACAGCGGGCTCGTGGAGGTGCAGGATGCGTCCTCGCGTTTCGTCAACGAGGCGACGCTCGCCCCCGGTTCGGTGGTGTGCGCCGCGATGGAGGGGTCGCGCCCGCTGCTCGTCGAGGTCCAGGCGCTCGTCTCTCCCTCCGAGCTGGTGCCGCCGCGGCGGGTGTGCAACGGGATCGATCGCAACCGGCTCGCTCTGGTGCTCGCCGTCCTGGCCCGCCACGGCGGGGTCGGGACCGGCACGGCAGACGTCTTCGTCAACGTCGCCGGCGGCGTTCGGCTCGACGAGCCCGGGGCGGACCTGGCCGTGGCGCTGGCCGTCGCGTCGGCGGTGCGGGGAGCGCCACTGGCCAGCGGCGGACGCCCGCTGGCGTGCTACGGCGAGCTCGGGCTGACCGGGGAGGTGCGCGACGTCGCCCACGCCGACCGGCGCGCTGCCGAGGCTGCGAAGTTCGGGCTCGAGATCGTCACCGCCAAGACCCTCCGGGAGGCGCTCACGGCGGTCGCCGCGGCACCCGCGGCACAGGCCGCGTAGCAAACCTCCGAGCAGGCGTCAAGCCTCAAATTTGGCTCTGGAGCAGGGAAAAGTGCCTAAAGGGCGCTTGAAGAAGCTGGTAGAATGGCAGGGCCTATGACGTCGAGATCCGGGGAAGAGCTCTCTGAGCTCGACGCACGGCAGGAACCCCGGCTCGTAAAGGCTCTGGAGATGGTGGCGCCCGGCTCGCTCCTGCGCGAGGGCATCGACAACATCGTCCATGCCCGGACGGGCGGCCTGATCGTCATCGGCGACCCTGACGAGCTCGCGTTCCTGCTGTCGGGCGGCATCAAGCTCGACATGGACTATGCGCCCCAGCTGCTCTACCAGCTGGCCAAGATGGACGGCGCCATCGTCGTCAACGCCCAGGCGACCAAGATCTCCTGGGCCAACACCCAGCTGATGCCCGACCCGACGATCCTCTCGTCGGAGACCGGCACCCGCCATCGCACGGCGGAGCGCGTCTCCAAGCAGTCCGACGCGCTGGTGATCGCCGTCTCCCAGCGCCGTGAGGTCGTTTCGCTCTACGTCGACGGCAACAAGTACATCCTCGAGGAGATCCCGGTCGTCCTCGCCAAGGCCAACCAGGCGCTGGCGACGCTCGACAAGTACCGCAGCCGCCTGGACCAGGTCTCCACCCGCCTGACGGCGCTCGAGTTCGAGGGCGGCGCCACGCTGCACGACGTCCTGACCGTCCTCCAGCGCTCCGAGCTGGTGACGCGGATGGCGGTCGAGATCGAGCGCTACATCGTCGAGCTGGGTACAGAGGGCCGGCTGATCGAGATGCAGCTCGAGGAGACGATGGTCGGCGTCGCCGGCGACAAGGCCGCGCTGCTGCACGACTACCTGGCCGATCCCGACGAGGATCTGTTCGCCGACATCCTGGACAACATCACGCGCCTGCCGCACCAGGACCTGCTCGACTTCGGGCGGCTGGCCGAGCTGCTCGGCTACGACCGCAAGGTCAACACGCTCGACTATCCCGTGTCGCCCCGCGGCTTCCGGATCCTCGGGCGCATCCCGCGCCTGCCGCGCCTGGTGGTGCAGAACATCGTGACCGAGTTCGGAGGCCTCGACGAGCTGCTCGCCGCGGCCGACTCCGAGCTGGAGGAGGTCGAGGGCGTCGGCGAGATCCGGGCCAAGGACATCCGCGAGGGCCTGCGCCGGTTGCAGGAGATCAACCTCGTCGACCGCTACCTGCAGACTTGAACACCGGTCTGGCATCCAGACCCTGAAAAGGAGGACACCCTGCCTGCTGCTGAGACCGACACCGAGGACAGGTTCGACGACATCGAGATCGTCACTCGCGAGACCGAGCTGATCGAGTACGAGATCGGTGACCACGTTGTCTACCCGCATCACGGCGCGGGCCAGGTGGTCAAGAAGGAGGAGAAGTCGATCCTCGGTGAGACCCGCGAGTACCTGACGATCAAGATCCTGCACAACGACATGACCGTGATGGTCCCGTCGTGCAACGCCGGCAAGGCTGGTCTTCGTCGCGTGATCGACGAGGACACCGTCAAGAAGGTCCTCGCCGTGCTGACCGCCGAGTGCTCGGAGATGCCGAAGAACTGGAACCGGCGGTTCAAGCACAACCGCGACAAGATCAAGACCGGCGACATTTACGAGCTGGCCGAGGTCGTGCGCAACCTCGCCGTCCGCGAGCAGGAGAAGGGGCTCTCGACGGGCGAGAAGCAGATGTACACGCGGGCCAAGAAGATCCTCGCGTCCGAGATGCGCTACGCGCTCGAGATGGACGAGGAGCGGACCGAGGCCCATCTCGACGAGCTGCTGCACCGCGACGGCGTCGCCGCCTAGCACCGCAGCGATCCTGGTGGCAGCCGGCGCCGGCGAGCGCCTTGGGTCCGGCGTGCCCAAGGCGTTCGCCGAGGTCGCCGGGCGGCCGATGGTGGAATGGTCGGAGGACTCGCTGCGCGCCGCCGGCCTGGAGTTCGTTCGGGTCGTGCCGCGCGGGCACGACGGCATCGAGGGCGGGGCCACGCGATCGGCTTCGGTGCGCGCCGGCCTCGCCGCGCTGCCGGAGTGCGATGCCGTCGTCGTGCACGACGCGGCGCGTCCGCTGGCGCCCGCGCCGCTCTTCACCGCAGTCGTGGAGGCATTGAGGAAGGCGGACGCGGCGGTCGCCGCGGCGCCGGTCGCCGACACGATCAAGGAGGCCGGTCCGGACCGGGTCGTGACGCGAACCCTGGACCGCTCGCGCCTGTGGGCGATCCAGACGCCTCAGGCCTTTCGCCGCGAGGTCCTCGAGCGCGCGCTCGACGTCCCTGACTCGGTCCTGGCCGAGGCGACCGATGACGCTTGGCTGGTGGAGCGGATCGGGGGAACGGTCGTGGTGGTGGAGGGGCCGGCGTCGAACTTCAAGATCACGACGCCGCACGATCTCGCCGTCGCGGACTGGCTACTGTCGAAATCGTGCTGACGGACTACCACGTCCATCTGCGTCCGGATGACGACGGGACGACGGCGGAGAAGTACTTCACGACCGACAACGCGGGCCGCTACCGGGAGGCGGCGGAGGGAGCCGGGATCGGCGAGCTCGGCGTCTCCGAGCATGTCCACCGCTTCCACGCGGCGCTCGACGTCTGGGACCACCCCTTCTGGTGCCAGAGCGCTGCGGATGACATCGACGAGTACGTCGAGTTCGTGCGCGAGGAGACCGACCTGCGGCTCGGCATCGAGGCGGACTTCGTCCCTGGCCGGGAGGACCGGATGGCGAACCTGCTGGACGGCAAGCCGTGGGACTACGTCATCGGCTCGGTGCACTTCCTGCGTGGCCGGGCCGTCGACATGACCGGCGCTTTCGACATCTGGGGCCGCGGCGAGTCGCCCGACAAGGTCTGGAGGCGCTACTTCGACACGATCGCCGAGTCGGCGCGCTGCGGGATGTACGACATCATCGCCCACCCTGACCTGGTCAAGGTGTGGGGCGGCAAGCACCCGTGCCCGGAGGACGACCCGCGCCGCTACTACGAGCCCGCGGTCGAGGCGTTCGCTGACTCCGGTGTCGCCGTCGAGGTCTCCACCGCGGGCCTGCGCAAGCCCGTGGGTGAGATCTACCCCGCGCGCGCGTACCTCGAGATGATCGTCGAGGCCGGGTGCCCGATCTCGCTCTCCAGCGACGCCCATGTCCCCGAGGACGTCGGCTACGGCTACGACCGGGCGCTGGAGCTGCTCTCGGAGGTCGGCGTGACCGAGCTGTGCGTGTTCGAGGGCCGCGACCGGCGCATGGAGGCGATCGGATGATCCGCACCGGGATCGGAGTCGACAGCCACCGCCTCGAGCCCGGGCGCCGTCTCGTGCTCGGCGGTGTCGAGATCCCGCACGGCGAGGGCCTGTTCGGCCACTCCGACGCCGACGTCCTGACCCACGCGATCATCGACGCGCTGCTCGGAGCAGCGGGGCTCGGCGACATCGGCACGCACTTTCCGAACACCGACGAGCGGTATCAGGATGCGGAGTCGCTGCGGCTGCTTCAGACCGTGGTGGACCTCCTGGGCACCGAGGGGTGGGGGGTCGTCAACGTCGACGCCACGCTCATGCTCGAGCGCCCCAAGCTCGCACCGCATCGCGACGCCATCGTCGCGTCACTCGAGGCCATCCTCGGCGCCGGACGCGTGTCGATCAAGGCGACGACGGGAGAGGGACTCGGCTTCGTCGGCCGGGCCGAGGGCGCCGCGGCACTCGCAGTCGCCACCATCGAGAGGGCATCTGCGAATTAGACATCCTCTGGATGTATTAGTCGCAACTGCCGGCCGAACCCCCGCCCTTATCGCTGCAGTTGGCCGAGCCAGTCGCAGCGCAACGAGGCGACAGCTAGGCGGCGCGGCTGGAGCGCCGCGCCGCTGCGGACCGGCGCAGCTGCTCGTGCTCGACCTGGCGCTTGAGCTGCTGCAGCGACCGGCGCAGGTGGCCGCGCACGGTGGGGGCGGCGAGCTGCTCGGCGACCCAGCCTGAGATCCCGGAGCCGGCGACGCCGTAGGCGAGCCGGAACTCGATGCGGGTGTCGCCCTCGGGCGTTGTGCGCAGCCGCCACCGGCCCCGCTGGTCGACGCCGGTCACCGAGACCCAGGCAATGTCGCGGTCGGTCGACCACTCGACGATCTCCACCAGCCCGCCGATCTCGGCCGAGCCGACGCGCATCAGCATCCGGTAGCGCGCGCCGAGGCCGTCGCGCTTGTCGCCGACGACCTCCCAACGGGTGATGCCGGACACGAAATGCAGGTAGCGCGACGGGTCGGCGACCATCTGCCAGACGAGTTCCGGCGGGGCGCTGACGACGATGTCCGCCTTGACCCTCATCCGAGCAGCGGGAAGCGGCGCTCGGACGCGAGCGCGTCCAGGGTGTCCTGCATCTGGCGCATGATGTGCTCGTAGACCTCGTCGGGGTCGGGCTCGTCGCCGAACTCCTCGCGCAGGTGGACCGGCGGCAGCGCCTCGACGACGATCTTGGCCGGCAGCGGCCAGTGCCCGAGCATGTCGCCGACGTTGAGCCCCCAGGGCAGCGCGAGGGAGATCGGCAGGACCTTCAGCCGGAAGGCCTTGTCGAGCCGCAGCGCTTTCGCCAGGGTCTCGCCGCGCGACAGGAAGATCGAGGTCTCCTGGCCGCCGATCGAGACGACCGGGACGATCGGGACGTCCTGCTCGAGCGCAAGCCGGATGAAGCCCTTGCGGCCACCGAAGTCGACCCGGTGGCGCTCCCACACGGGCCGGTGGACCTCGTAGTCGCCGCCCGGGTAGACGAGCACCGCCGCGCCGGCCTCGAGCGCCTTCTTCGCGTTCTTGGGCGACGCCGCCACGGTGCCGAACTTGCGCAGGAACGACAGGCCGGGCATCGACAGCACGAGGTTGTGGGCGAGCTGGTAGAAGGCGCGCTCGACCCCGAAGTAGGAGCTGAAGGCGAGCGTGAAGATGCTCGTGTCCGGCGTCAGGTTGCCGCCGGAGTGGTTGCCGACGAGCAGCACGGGCCCCTCCTCGGGGATGTTCCCGAGCCCGCGCACCTCACCGCGGAAGTACAGCGAGGCGAGCAGCCACAGCCGGGGGAGGGACTCGCGGATGTAGTCGGGGTCGCGCTCGTCGAGGTCGGCGGGCGGGATGCGGCCGGCGACGGCACGGCCGACGCGCGCGCCCATGCGGGCGGGGACGGCGGCGGCGTCGCCGGCCAGCGCGCCGAGACCGGTCAGCCAGGCGGGAGCGCGGCCGCCCTCGCGGGCCACAACGGCCTGCTCGGTGGCGCGTCGCGCGGCGTCGCGCCCACCGTGGCCGTTGCCGTTCGTGTGCTTCGTGGCCTCGCGGTCCATGGCGTCGGAGCTTACGCGACGGCCCGCAGCTCGCCCATGGCGTCGGCGTGCGCGAAGAAGCGCCGCAGGAGCCCGTTCGTCTGCTCGGGGCGCTCGACCTGCGGCACATGGCCGCAGCCCTCGAGGACGACCTGCTCGGCCGTGGGAAGCCACTGCTCGACGTGCCGGCTGAAGCCCGACGGGATCAGCTTGTCGCCGGTCCCCCAGACGAACATCGCCGGCGCCTGAAGTTCGGACAGGCGCGGGTAGAAGCCGCCGGCGCCGAACGGCTTCTCGAGGTAGATCGCGCGCGCCGAGCTCAAGAACGCCAGCCGGGCGCCCGGCGAGCGGTAGATGCGCTCGAACTCGTCGACGACGACGTCGGCGAGGATCGGGTCGACCTGGTCGCGGTCGGCGAACATGCTCCAGAACTGCTTCTCGATGACCCTGCGGCCGAAGGAGTGCGGCAGCATCCCGAACTCGGGGCGCAGGACCCTGACCAGCAGCGCGAACTCGCGACGCACGAACGCGACGGCCGGGCACAGCAGGGCCAGGGCGCAGACGCGCTCGGGGTAGGCGAGCCCGACCTCGAGTGCGACCCGCCCGCCCATCGAGTTGCCGACGAAGTGGGCGCGCTCGATCCCGAGCCCGTCCATCAGCCCGACCACGACGCGAGCGAAGTGGGCGGCTCCGTACTGCGACGGGTGCTTGGAGGAGCCGCCGAACCCGGGCAGGTCGATGGCGTGCACGCGGTACCCCTCGGCGGCGAGCGCCGCGGACGCCTCGAACAGCGAGGCCTTGGTGGCGCCGAGCCCGTGGATGAGAATGACGTCGGGGCCGCTGCCCATCGTCAGCGTCGAGATCCGCAGCCGGCCGACGGGGACGTGGTGGATGCGCAGCAGCGGCGGACGCCCGCCAGCGAGACGGAACATGCCCTCGAACCCGAGCGCGAGGTCGAGGTCGCCGCGGACGTACAGGCGCCGCTGGCTGAAGGCCTCGATCCCGTTGACACGACCCTCACGCAGCTCCAGCCACGTCTGGGCGTCTGTCCCGATCGTCACGCCCGGCCGGCGGCTCGCCCTGCCCGAGCGCACACGCGCCCCGTGGGTGGTGCAGTGCACCTCCCAGGAGCGGCCGATGTCACCCAGGCGGATGTGCCAGGAGGCGTCGAAGCCGGGCGGCGCGCCGAGGTAGCGCTCGGGCAACGACTGGAACGCGCGCTCGACCTCGTCCGTGATCTCGGCGTGCTGACGCATGGTCACAGAACGCGACGCTACCCGTAGGATCAGCGTCGAACTCGTCGTTACCCCCGCATTTTGCGCCAGATCCGCCTCCATGACAGCCGTTCGGGCCAGGTCGTGCCGCTCGAACCCCGCGAACCGGGGCGGGTGGGGATCTATGCCTGCGGGCCCACCGTCTACGGCCGCATCCACGTCGGCAACGCACGCCCCTTCGTCGTCTTCTCGCTGCTCAAGCGGTTCCTCGTCCACGAGGGCTTCGAGGTGACGTTGGTGGCCAACGTCACCGACATCAACGACAAGATCTACGACGCGGCGCGGTCGCAGGGCGTCGGGTCGGCCGAGCTGGCCGCGCAGATGACCGACGCCTACCTCTCCGACACCGAGAGGCTGGGGCTGGGGCGGCCGGACGCAGAGCCGCTGGCCACCGAGACGATCCCCGAGATCATCGGGCTCATCGAGGCCCTGATCGAGCGCGGCCATGCCTACGAACGCGGCGGCGACGTCTTCTTCCGCGTGCGGTCGCTGGCGACATACGGGGAGCTCTCGGGCCGCGACGTCGACTCCCAGATGGACCAGGGCGAGGGCATCGAGGGTGCCGACCGCAAGGAGGACCCGCTCGACTTCGCGCTGTGGAAGGCGAACAAGCCCGGCGAGGACACGAGCTGGGACTCGCCGTGGGGCCCTGGACGCCCCGGCTGGCACATCGAGTGCTCGGCGATGGCCGAGAAGCGCCTGGGTCTGGACTTCGAGGTCCATGGCGGCGGCGCCGACCTGCTCTTCCCCCACCACGAGAACGAGGCCGCCCAGACTCTGGCGGGCCGGGGCGTGCCGCTGGCCCGGATCTGGATGCACAACGGGATGATCGAGCTCGACACCAAGATGTCGAAGTCGCTCGGCAACATCGTCGCGCTGCACTCCGCCCTCGACGATGTCGGCCGCGACGCCCTGATCATGTACTTCTGCGGCGGCCACTACCGGCGCCCGATGCCGTGGCGCGACGACGTGCTCGACGACGCGCGCGCGCGCGTGAAGACGTTCCGCGAGGCCGGACGACGGCTCGAGAGCGGCGCGTCGCCGGAGGACATGCGCGTACACCGCGACGCCTTCTTCGCCGCCCTGGCCGACGACTTCAACACCCCGGAGGCGCTCGCCGCCGCCCACGCCTGGGTGAGTGAGGCCAACCGCCGCGGCGGCGTCGGAGCCGCCCACCTGCGCGAGATGCTGGACGTGCTCGGCCTGGCCAACCTGCTGGACGCGACCGACGGCGCGCCGCCCGAGCTGGTCGCCCTCGCCGAGGAGCGCGAGGCTGCGCGGGCCGCGCGGGACTTCGCGGCCGCCGACCGTCTGCGCGACGAGCTGCGCGCCGCCGGCTGGGAGGTCCGCGACGGGCCGGCCGGGCCGGAGCTCGTGCCGGTGGCGTGATCATCTACGGCCGCAACCCGGTGCGCGAGGCCCTGCGCGGGCGGCGGGCGGTGCGACGGGTGTGGGCGACGCCGCAGGCGGCACGGGCGTTCGGGGAGGCCGAGGTCATGGCCGCTGAGGAGATCGCGGCCCGCTGCGGCAGCGACGCCCATCAGGGGGTCTGCGCCGAGGTGGACCGCTACCCGTACGCCCACGCGGCCGATCTCCTGCGCGAGCGCGAGCCGTTCCTGGTCGCCCTCGACGAGGTCACCGACCCGCAGAACCTCGGTGCGGTGTGCCGGACGGCGGAAGTCGCGGGGGTGACCGGAATCGTGATTCCCGAGCGCCGCTCCGCCGACGTGACGCCGGCCGTGTGCAAGGCGTCGGCGGGAGCCGTGGAGCACCTGCCGATCGCGCGCGTGCGCAACCTCGCCGATTTCCTCAAGGACGCCAAGGACACGGGAGCGTGGACGTACGGCGCTGCCGCGGATGCGGGCACCTCGTACCGCGGGCCCGACTACCGCGGCGGCGTGGTTCTGGTGCTCGGAGCGGAGGGGAAGGGGTTGCGCCCGCGCGTCGCGAGCATGTGTGACGAGCTGGTCGCCCTGCCGGTGCGGGGACGGCTGGATTCCCTCAATGTCAGCGCCGCGGCGGCGGTGCTGATGTACGAGATCTTGCACCAGCGCCTTGACAGCGACTCATAACCGTGCAAGTCTGCGCCTCAAGTCGAGGGTTATTTCCCGGCTATAGACGTGACTAAGGCGCCAGGGGAGGAGTGCGCCACGACCCACAACCGGGCCTGCCGGCCCGGGGAGGAACCCCACTCGTGGCACAAAATCCCCGTATTCCCGTGCGTCCCGCCGTCGGATCGGGACCGAGCGTTCGCCGCCCCGGCTGGACGGGCCAGCCCAAGCCGAGCATCGGCCGCAGCGCGCGACCGGGCCGGTCTGCGTCCTCGGCGGCCGCTAAGTCTCAGGTTAAAGTCGAGGTCGATGATCACTACCTGCTCGCGCTCGCCAAGCAGGGATCGAGCGATGCCTACGACAAGCTGGTCAAGCGCTACCACTCGTTCGTGCGCCTGAAGGCGTCGTCGTACTTCCTCGTCGGCGGTGACAGCGAGGACCTCATCCAGGAGGGGCTCGTCGGGCTCTACAAGGCGATCCGCGACTTCCGCTCGGACCGCGAGTCGAGCTTCCGCAACTTCGCCGAACTGTGCATCACGCGCCAGATCATCACCGCGGTCAAGACGGCGACGCGCAACAAGCACACCCCGCTCAACGGCTATGTCTCGTTCTCGTCATCGCCGGCGGGCGCCTCCGCCGATGGCGGGGAGCCCACGCTCGACGAGATCCTGCCGGGCTCGCCCGTGTGGGATCCGGCCAATCAGGCCATCTCGACCGAAGAGCTGCGCTCGCTGGTGACGTGCCTGAGCACGGTGCTCTCGGAGCTCGAGTCGCGCGTGCTGAGCCTGTACCTCGACGGCCACTCCTACGTGGCGATCGGCGAGCTGCTCGGGTGCGATTGCAAGACCGTCGACAACGCGCTGCAGCGCGTCAAGCGCAAGGTCGGCGCGCACCTCGCGGAACGCGAAGTGCTGCTGTAGGCGCTAGCGTCGCGACGCGATGGACACCCTCGAGATCGTCGTCATCGCCGTCGTCGTGGTCTTCGGGGCGCTCGCGCTCGCGGGCGCCGCCGCCAACCGCCGCCGCCAGAAGGCCGGTGAGGGCGCCTTCCGCACCGAGATCGAGCGTGCCAACCGCGATCTCGCCGCTGCGCACGCGGCCGACAACGGCTGGGAGCCCGCGCGTGTGGCCGAGGCTGCGCGCACCGCGTTCACCGCCCAGCATCCCAACGCCGCCATCGAGAGCCTCGAGCTCGTTCAGGTGATCGACCCGCCCGGCACGGAGGACGACAAGGCCGTCTTCCAGGTGCGCGCCGGCGACGGCGAGCACCGGCTGACGCTCGGCCGCGCCGGCGACAGCTGGCACCTCGAGCAGCTCGACTGACCTCGCGCGTCTAGCGGGGTGGCGCGGCGGCCACGATCTCGGCCACGACCGCCTCGACGTCGTCGGTGACCGTGATGGCCGGGACATCGGCGGAATCGATGTTCCCCCGTGCCAGCACCGAGTCGCGCAGCCAGTCGATCAGCCCACGCCAGTAGTCGGTTCCGAAGAGGATCACCGGGCGGGTGCGGATCTTGCCGGTCTGGCGCAGCGTGAGCACCTCGAAGAGCTCGTCGAGCGTGCCGAACCCGCCCGGCAGGCACACGAACGCGCAGGCGTAGCGCACGAACATCACCTTGCGCGTGAAGAAGTAGTGGAAGGTCAGCGGGACGTCGACGTACGGGTTCATCGCCTGCTCGTGAGGGAGCTCGATGTCGAGCCCGATCGACGTCACGCCGGCGTCCCGCGCTCCGCGGTTGGCGGCCTCCATGGCGCCGGGCCCGCCTCCGGTGATGACCGGGAACCCCTCCTCGCCGAGCCGCCGGGCCAGCAGCCGGCCGGTCGCGTACGCGGGCGCGTCCTCGGGGGTCCGCGCGGATCCGAAGATCGTGACCGCGGGGCCGAGCCCGGCCAGCGCGGCGAAGCCGGTACGCAGCTCGCGGGCCACGACCTCGAGGCGGCCCGCGTCGTCGAGCAGCGACAGGACGGCGGCTTCCTCGGCGCCCAGGATCTCTTCGTCGTGAGACGCGGGGCGAGCGGGCTTGACCACGGGGCTCACGATACGGGAGGGTTGTCAGCGCCATGACTGCCACGGGACCCGGTTTCAGCCGGCTCGCTGTCGACGAGCGCCGTCGTCAGCTGCTGGAGCGCGGGCGCGCGCTCTTCACCTCCCATCCCTATGACGAGCTGTCGATGGCCGCCATCGCTCGCGACGTAGGGATCTCGAAGGCCCTGCTGTACCACTACTTCCCCTCCAAACAGGCGTATTTCGTCGCAACACTCGACGACGCGGCACGCGACCTCGCGGAGCGCGTGCGTCCCCCCGACAGGGATCCGCCCCGCGATCAGCTCAACTCCGCGCTCGAGGCGTGGCTGGACTGGGTCGAGGCCAACCGTGAGTCATACGGCAGGCTGATGCGCTCGGCGCACGGCGTGCCGGAGCTCCGCGAGATCGTGGACACGATCCGCTCGACCACCTGCAACATGATCTGCGAGCGCCTCCAACCCGGCGAGCGGGCGGCGCCGGAGCTGCGCTCGGCGGTGACCGGCTGGCTGTGGCTGATGGAGGGCGTCTGCCTGGACTGGGTCAACCACACCGACATCCATCGGGAGCACGTCCGCGGACTGCTTGCCCGCGCCCTGCCCGGGGTGCTGACCGCGGGGGGGCACCCCGAGCTCGCGCAGCTGCTCTAAGGAGCGGCTCGCACGACGAGGATCGCGCGATCATCGGCCGAGGGCCCGGGCAGGTGCGAGCGCACCGCGAGCTCCACCGACTCGGCGATGCCGTGCGCGCTGGCGCCCTCAGCGCGCTTTAGCGCTGCGAACAGTCGTTCCTCCCCGAAGCGCTCGCCGCCGATGCGGCGTGCGTCTGTGACCCCATCCGTGTATACGACCAGCGCGTCGCCGGGGGCCAGCTGCAGCTGCGCCTCGCCGAGCTCGGGCTCATCCGCGACCCCGAGCATCGTCCCAAGGACCTCCAGAGGCTCGAGCGAGCCGTCGGCCCGCAGAACGACCGGGAACGGGTGCCCACCCGAGGACGCGGTGACCGCGAACCCGCCGTTGGCGTCCGGCGCGATCGTCGCGCACGCGACCGTGCAGAACGCCGGCACCGTGCTGTGGCGGCGCAGCGCCCCGTTGAGGAAGTCGAGCACGGCGGCGGGGCTCGCGGTCGTCCGCGCGATGGCGCGGATCGTGTGGCGTGCCAGCCCGGTCACGACCGCCGCCTCGGTGCCCTTGCCGCAGACATCGCCGACCGCCAGCGTCCAGCGTCCCGGTCCCGCCTCGAAGAGGTCGTAGAAGTCTCCGCCCACCTCGCCGCCGCCCGCGGTCGACTCGTAGACGACCTCGGCCTCGAGGCCCTGAACCTCCGCCAGACGCTCGGGCAGCAGGCCCTCCTGCAGCTTGCGCGCGACGTAGGCGCGGTCCTCGTAGAGGCGGATGCGGTCGAGGGCCAGGCCTGCCTGGCGAGCGAGGGCGACGAGGAAGTCGAGCTCGCCGCGATCGAGCTCCCGGTGCGCACGGAACGTGAGCGCGGCAACTCCGAGCGTCGTCCCGTCGCCGCCGGCCAGCGGAACGGCGATCGCACTGTGATGCGGCAGCTCGGGACCGACCTCGATCACGACGCCGGCGGCGTCGAGGAGCGCCGTCGGCAGTGTGCGCGGAAACGCGCGCCACTGCTCGACCAGCTCCCTCTCGAACCCGACGGCGTGCTCCACGCTCACGTCGGTTTCGGTGAACCGCAGCAGCACGCCCGCGGAGCCGGTGAGCTCCTCGAGTCCGTGGTGAAGGAACGCGCGGGCGATCTCCGCGGTCGAGTTCGACGCGGACAGGGCCGCCGTTATCTCCTGCAGGCGGCGGGTGCGGGCGAGCAGCGCCGCGATCGCAGCCTCGGCGGTCTTGCGCTCCGAGAGCTCGTAGTAGGTGGCCACCACGCGCAGCGGGTCACGGGTCAGAGCCGAACCGCTGAGCAGCACCGGCACGCGTGTCCCGTCCGGCCGCACGTACACCTTCTCGTAGGGCTCGACCGCACCCGTCTCCACCAGGCTCTCGAGCGCCCGCCGGTCGGCAGCGGCGGAGCCGGGGTCGGTGATATCCGTCCAGCGCAGTCCCGCCTCGAGGTCGTCGCGGGTGCGTCCGACCATGCGCAGGAAGGCGTCGTTGGCCTCGTACAGGCGCTCCTCGTCGGAGATGCTCACCCCGACCACGTTGGCCTCGAAGAGCGACGTGTAGCGGCGCTCGGCCTCCTCGCCGCGCTGGCGCGCCGCGACCAGCCGCGTCACGTCGACCGCGTGGACGACGACACCGTCGGGCTCCGTGCCCTGCTCGTCGCGGATCGGGACCATCGTCACGTCCCAGTACGTCGTCTCCTCGGTGCCGGCGAAGACGACCGGGGACTCGAGATAGTGCCGTGTCTCGCCGGTCGCGAACACGTGCCGCAGGGCCGCGAGGTAGCGCTCCCGGTCGTCAGGGTCGGCGAGAGCGAGCCCGAGCATCCGCTCGACCGGCAGCCCCTCCGCGTCGGCGCCCTGCGGGAGCCCCGGCCGCCGGGGATTGGCCACGAGCACGTCGAGCTCGGGTCCCCACAGGATGACCACCAGCGCCGGGATCTCGTGGAGTGCCGCACGCAGACGGCTACTCAGCTCCGGGCGCCCATCCATGGTGGGCCGACCATAACCGGCCCGCAGCTGTCGCGTCAGCTGATCTTGACCAGGTCCACGACGAAGATCAGCGTCTCGTTGGGCGCGATGACGGGCGGCTGGCCGCCGGGCCCGTATGCCTTGTCGGGCGGGATGATCAGCTGGCGCCGTCCGCCCACGCGCATGCCCTTGACGCCCTCGTCCCAGCCGGCGATCACCTGTCCCTGGCCGAGCGGGAACTCGAACGGCTGAGCGCCGCGGTCCCAGGAGGCGTCGAACTTCTCGCCGGTCGACCACGACACGCCCGTGTACTGGACCGACGCCAGGTCGCCGGGCTTCGCCTTCGGGCCCTTGCCCTTGACGACGTCCTCGACGACGAGCTCCACCGGCGGCTCTCCCGACGGCTTGGGGATGATCGGCTCCTGCTTGAGGTTCTTGGAGATCTCGGCGGGCGCCGAGGTGGCCGCCGGCGTCGACGCGGGGGCCGGCGCCTCCTTCTCGTCATCGCCGCAGCCGGCGAGGGCGACGACGAGCAGCGCGGCGGGGATCAGTCGCTTCATAGGCGGAGGTAGGCTAGCCGCGAGCCCGCTTAGCTCAAATGGCAGAGCACTTGATTTGTAATCAAGGGGTTGGGGGTTCAAGTCCCTCAGCGGGCGCCTCCCGCCAGAACTCGAGCGTGTCGCGCAGCGTCTGGTCGAGCGGAATCTGGGGCGCCCAGCCGGTGGCGGTGCGCAGCTTGTCGCTCGAGCCGCGGATCTCCATCACCTCGTGGTCGCGCACGAGCTTCGGGTCCACCCGGTGGTCCACGGCGACGCCGGCGAGCTCCCCGAGCCGGGCGACCAGCTCGCCAGCGGACGCGGTCCGGCCCGAGCAGACGTTGTAGGTCTCGCCCGGCTCGCCGCCGCGGGCGAGCATGCGGTAGGCGCGCACCACGTCGCGCACGTCGGTGTAGTCGCGGCGCGTGTCCGGATTGCCGGTGACGACCACGCTTCCGCTTGCGACCTGGCGCGCGAACGAGCTGATCGCGTACGCGGGCTCCTGGCGCGGGCCGGCATGGTTGAACGCGCGCGGGATCAGGACGCGCAGGCCGTGCGCGTCGGCGTAGAAGCGCGCGAGCACGTCGGTCGCCGCCTTGGACACCGCGTACGGGTTCTGCGGGCGCAGGGCGGCGCTCTCGGTGACCGGGAGCGACTCCGGGGGCCCGTACACCTCGCCGCTGGAGACCACGACCACGGTCGCGCCCGGGGCCGCGTCCCGAACCGCCTCGAGCACGGTCGTCGCCATCGCGAGGTTGTCCTGGAGCGTCGACGCCGGATCCTCCCACGAGCGCCCGACGTGCGCCTGTGCGGCGAGGTGGTAGACGACGTCCGGCGCTGCCGCCGCCAGCGCCTCCCGCGTCGCTGCGGGATCCCGGAGATCGACGCCCTGAGAGCGTGACAGCACGACGACAGCGTCGCCCTCGGCCCGGCAGTGGTCGGTCAGGTGGGAGCCGGCGAAGCCAGTCCCACCGGTGACGACGGCCCGAGTGGCCCGGCTCACGATGGAACCACCCCGACGGGCGCCCGGCAGTCGGCGCGGCCCACCGCGAGCCGAACCACTACGCCTTCGTGACTACGAGGTGCTCGAGATTGCCGTGCCCGTTGGTGGTGGCGTGGTCGGACTCCGTCGGGGCGGCCTCGCCGGGCGGCGGGTTCAGGCGCTCCTCGAGCACCCCCAGCACCCCTCCGAACAGCAGGTGCCGCCAGGTCGCCTGCGCGAACGCGCGACGGTCGCCCCACAGCCGCGGGAACTCCGGTCCGATCGGGTGCGCCGATCCGATGAAGCGCGACAGCGGCCAGGTCGCCGCGTGCTCGCCGAGCCCGGCCAGCGCCCCGCGCAGCGCGCCCGGTCCGCCCACGGCCGGCGAAGCCGCGGCGTAGAGGGCGCCGAAGACCGCGCCGTTGAGAAGGTGCAGCGCCTGCCCGACGGCCAGTGTCGCGAACGTCCCGCGTTCACGCGTGATCGCCGAGCCGAGCAGCTCGGCGTCGTCGTAGTCGACGCCGAACACGCGCCGGTCCAGCGGCGCCTGGACGCTCCACACGCCCGCCGCTACGGCGCCTGCGAGCGCGCCGCGCAGCACCCGTGTCGTTCCCATCGCGCTGACTGTAACGAGAGGTACGTCCTCAGGTATTGACCCACGAGGGACATGGACCACTCCGCACTGCACGAGCGCGCGCGCCGCAAGGGAGCCCAGCCGATCCTCTACTGGATCGTGCGGGCCGTGCTGCAGCCGTTCTTCCACATCTACTTCCGGCTCAGCCGCATCGGGCTCGAGCACGTGCCGGCCGACGGTCCCTACATCGTGGCCGCCAACCACCGCTCGTTCCTGGATCCGTTCATCATCGCGACGGTCGCGCGGCGCCCCCTCTACTACGTCGCCAAGCGCGAGCTGTTCGAGAAGCGCTGGCAGGGCTGGCTGCTCAACGCCCTCGGCGCCTTCCCGGTCGACCGCGGCGCCGGCGACCAGGAGATGCTCGAGACCGCCCGCGCCATCCTGCGTCGCGGCGACAGCGTCCTGATCTTCGCCGAGGGCACCCGCATCCGCCCCGGCGCGCTCGGCCGCCCGCGGCGCGGCGTGGGCCGGCTGGCGCTCGAGACCGGCGTTCCGGTCGTCCCGGTGGCGCTGATCGGCACGGAGGCGATCCGTCGCGGCTGGCGCGTCCGCCCGCACAAGGTGCGCCTGCGCGTCGGCCGGCCGCTCTCGTTCCCCCGCGTCGCGCAGCCCTCGCGTGAGCTCGCGGCCGCCGTCACCGACCGCATCTGGCCGTGCGTGATGCTCCAGTGGGAGTGGCTCGGCGGCCTGCCGCCCTTCCGCAGCGCCGCCGTGCTCGGCGAGGGCTCCTGGGCGCGGCCCGTCGCGGGCGTGCTCGAGCGCGCCGGCATCGCCGTCGGCGCCGACCTCGAGCACGCCGACCTGGTCGTCGTAACCGAGCCGGGTGCCGACCTCGCGCGCGTGCGGCCGGGCGCGGGGGTCCTGCTCGCCGGCGCGTACGCCGAGGTCCCGCAGGCGCGGGTCGCGCACCTGGGGTCGATGCCGCCCACCGAGGACGTCGTCCTCGCCACGGACGACAGGGGTCTGGCGCGCCAGTTGCGCGAGGTCTTCGAGACCGCGGGCCGCGAGGCCACGGTCGAGTCCGTCGCGGCGTAGGGTTCACCGTGGATGGACGTGCGCGACAAGGCCAAGCTGGACGCGGACTTCAGCGAGCTTTACCGAGCGCATCTGCGGGACGTCTACTCGTACTCGTACTACCGGGTCAGCAACCACCACGACGCCGAGGACCTGACCGAGCAGACCTTCCTGCAGGCCTACAGGCACTTCGAGCGCGCGCAGCGCGAGTCGCGCGGGCGGCCGCTGCGGCCGTGGCTGATCCGGATCGCGCACAACCTGGCCGCGAACTACTACCGCGACCGCTCGCGCAAGCCGCAGACCGCGCTCGACGACGCCGGTCCGCTGGCCGCGACGCACACGACGGAGACGCTGGTCGAACATCGCGACGAGCTCGCGCGCATCCTCGAGTGCGTGCAGGAGCTTCCCGACGACCGCCGCGAGGCGCTGATCATGCGCTTCGCGCTGGGCATGGACAACCGCGAGATCGCGCGGGCGCTGGGGCGCACCGACGGTGCGACGAAGGTGCTGCTGCACCGCGCCATCCGGCAGCTCGAGGGGTTGGTAAAGAAGGCGGAAGGACCGGTGGGAAGCGTTGACTGATTTCGAGATCCTGCTGCGCGAGGCGTTCGCGCCGATCGAGCCGCCCGAGGACCTCGAGGCGCGTCTCGAGGAGCGGCTGAGCGACTTGGTCCAAGCAGCGGTCGACGAGCTCGAGGGCTGGGAGCTCGCCGCCATGAAGGATCCGCGAAATTGGCCCACCCTCCCGCCCACGCTGACGGCCGTCGGGGTCGGCGGCGTGGCCGCGGTCGGGCTCGTGCTCGTCCGCACCCAGCGGCGCCGGCACAAGCGCCGCGAGAGCTCGGAGAGCGTGCTCGAGCTCGCCGAGCAGACGGTGCGCGACCTCGCCCGCGAGACCAACAAGCTGATCGACGAAGGTCGCCGCCGGCTGTAGCCCAATAGGTTCTGGGCCGCCATGGCGACCTGTTACCGGCATCCGGACCGCGAGACGGGCGTCTCGTGCGCGAACTGCGGGCGGCCCATCTGCCCCGACTGCATGACGACCACGCCGGTCGGCATGCGCTGCCCGGAATGCTCGAAGGAGACGACGAAGGTGCGCAACGTGCGCGCGTCCTACGACTCGCGGCCCGTGGTGACGACGGCGCTGATCGTGATCAACGTCCTCGTCTGGTTCGGGATGTCGTCCTCGACGGACAGCGAGATCTTCCGCAGGGGCGTCCTGTTCGGACCCTTCGTCGCCGACGGCGAGTTCTGGCGCCTACTGACGAGCGGCTTCATGCACCAGCCCGACTTCGGGCGGGGCCTCCTGCACATCGGCTTCAACATGTACATCCTGTGGTTCCTCGGGAACCTGCTCGAGCCGGCGCTCGGCCCACTGAAGTTCACGGGGCTCTATCTGGCCGCGCTGCTGTGCGGCTCGTTCTCGGTGCTGCTCGTCGAGCCGCTGGCCCCCACCCTCGGCGCGTCGGGGGCGATCTTCGGCCTGATGGGCGCGGCCTTCGCGATGCAGCGCGCGCGGGGAATCGACCCGATGCAGTCCGGCATCGGGCCGCTGATCCTGTTCAACCTCGTGCTCGGCTTCGTCATCCCGAACGTCTCCGTGGCCGGGCACGTGGGCGGTCTGCTCGGCGGCGCGCTGGTCGGCTTCGGGATGGACCAGGTCGGCCGCTTCCGCCGTGACCCATGGCTCCCGCTCGCGGTCTGCCTCGTCGTCGGCGTGCTCGCCGTCGGCGGGGGGATCGCTGTCGCTTAGAGCGACAGCCGCTCGTAGACCTCGCCGATCCCGCGCGCCAGGCGCTCGGGAGCGAAGCGCGCGCGGACGTCCGCCGCCGCCGCGGCGCCCAGACGCTCGCGCTGCTCCGGGTCGTCGCGCAGCTCCGCCAGAACGGCGGCGAGGGCCGCGGGGTCACCGGGCGGCACGAGCCGGCCGGTCTCCCCGTCCGTGATGATCTCGGGCAGCCCGCCGTGGTCGGCGGCGACGACGCAGCAGCCGGCGGCGGCAGCCTCGAGCGCAGCGTTGGGCAGCGGATCGGGGCGGGTGGAGGGGACGACGACGACGTCGGCCGCGCCGTAGACGGTCTCGACGTCGTCGCGGAAGCCGACCGCGTGCACGCCGGCGAGCTCGCGCTCCTGGCCCGGCCAGGCGTCACCGGCGACAAGAGCCACCGCGCCGATCCGCCCCGCCGCCTCGGCGAGCACCTCCTGGCCCTTCCACGAGCTGACCCGTCCGATCACCGCCGCGACGAAGGCCTCGCGGGGGAGACCGAGCGCGATGCGGGCCTCTGCCTGCGGGGCGCGCGCCGGCGTGATCGCGAGTCCGTCGTGGACGACGTGAGCACTGCGGGGGGGCCTGGCCCCACTGAGAGCTCTTGCCGTGGCGTTGCTGACGCAGACGACCGCGTCGGAACGCAGGATCGCGCGGCGGTGCGCGGGCCAGAACACCGGCACCGGCGGATAGATCTCGCGCACGTGCGTGACCAGCTTCGGCGCGACCGCGCCCAGGCCCAGGATCACGCTCGTGTTGGCATGCACGATGTCGATCCGCTGCGCGGCGATCAGCTTGCGCAGCCCGTCACGGCTGCGGCGCACCTCGCCCGCGAGCCGGGCGATGCCGGACGGGGTGATGTACTCGCGGCGCAGGACTGCGAGCGGGCTGGTGAGGACCTCGACGCCGTGGCCGCGCAGGTCGTCCGCCAGCGGGCCCTCGAATGGCAGCAGGACGAGCATCTCGTGATCGAGCGTGCGGACGAGCAGCTCGAGCTGGCGGTCCGCGCCGTACCTCCCGGCCGACGAGTGGACGAACAGGACCCGGCTCAGAGCGCGACTTCGAGCGGGCGCGAGGGTGGCTCGGGCACCCGGTCGGGATGCAGGATGTGGGCGAGCGTCTCGAGGCCGTCGACGAGCCTGTGGCTCGGGCGCGAGAACAGGCCCGAGGCGTCGACGGCGACGACCTGCGCCGCCCCGAGCTCCTCCAGCTCGTCCCCGTACGTGTAGGCCTCCTCCTGAGCGCGCTCGGCGTCGTATCCGCACGGCATGACGACGACGACCTCAGGCGCCGAGGCCTTGACCAGATCCCAGGTCACGACGTCGGAGGGCTCGCCGGGCAGAGCGAGGACATCGACGCCTCCTGCGTACTCGATCATCTGCGGGATCCAGTGGCCCGCGGCGAATACCGGGTCTAGCCACTCGAGCGCTGCGACGCGCCTCGGTGCCGCGCCGCGCACCGCGAGTCGCACCGCGTCGACGCGCGCGGCGCAGTCCTGGACGAGCTCGACGCCGGCGTCCTTGCGGTCCACCGCCTGAGCGAGCGTGCGCACGTCGCCGAGCACCTCGCCGAGGGTCATGGGGTCGAGCTGGAGCACGTTCGGATCGGACTCGATCTCGCCGGCGACAGCACGGACGTCGTCGGCGCTGACGGCGCACACCGCGCACAGCGCCTGCGTGACGATCAGGTCCGGCTGGAGGTCGCGCAGCTTGGTGTCGTCGAGCGCGTAGATCGCCTCGCCGGCCTCGGTGTGCGCGCGCACGGCCGCGTCGATCTCGGCCGCGTCGAGCCCGGCCGGCAGCCGATCGAGCGTGACCTTGTCGACGTCGAGCGCCTCCGGCGGGAAATCGCACTCGTGGGTCACGCCGACGACCCGATCGCCAACGCCGAGCGCGAACAGCATCTCGGTCGCCGAAGGAACGAGGGAAACGATGCGCATCGCCGCTCGGATGCTAATGAGGGGACTGTCCCTTTCTTAGCGCTAGCCGAGCGAGGCGGCCAGCAGGACGGCGGGCGCGGTGTAGGCGAGTCCGACCTCGCTGGTGACGAAGTTCGACCGCCTGTCGTCGTAGACGACGCCGGCGCCGTTGAAGCGGTTGCGCGCCGGTGGCAGGCCCGCGCCGGTCACGTCCTCCTGGCGCGCGGGTCCGCCGACGACGGCCCCGGACAGCAGCTTCGACGGCGAGCCCTTCAGGAACGCCGGGTGGTGCGGCTCGTGCGCCTCCCAGTGGGCGTTGCCGATGACGAAGCTGCGTCCCCACTGATTGCGCCCGCGCAGGTAGTCGCGCGCCGCCGCGGCCAGCCGCCGGCCGTCCTTGGCGACGCCCGCCCGGTGCGCCGCCGCCGCCACCGCCCCGGCCGCGTTGTGGTCCTGGATGAAGCCGAAGGTGTAGATGCCGGGCGAGCCGAAGGCGCGGTCGTCGGCGCGGTCGCGCAGCGCGTCCATGACCTTGCGCAGGTCGCCACAGGCGAGCTCCCGAATCGCCGCGTCCGGCGCCTGCGGCGCGCCGAGGCCGCCGCACAGATCGGCCGCGACGAGCGCGCGCGGCGTCCCGACCGTGATGCCGCCGTAGAGCTCGTCGTCGTCGCCGGCCCGCAGCTGCTCGCCGGCCTGCGTCAGGTACTGAGCGTCGCCGGTCGCCCGCCACAGCGCCGTGGCGGCGAAGGCGAGGTCGTCGTGGAAGTAGTCGTCGGGGTAGAAGTCCGCGAGGTTGGGATCCGCCCACTCGACCTCGGCGTTGGTCTCGACGGCCTGGGCGTACCACTCCTTCGCGGCGTCGACCTCGCCGGCCAGCGCGAGCGCTGCGGCGGCCTTGCCCAGGATCGTCGACGAGACGCTCGGGTAGGCCAGGCGGACGCCGACCCCCTCGTCGGTGTTGGCGTCGTCGCCGGCGGGGTCGCGAAAGCCGGTGAAGTGGTCGCGCTCGTCCCCGACGAGCCCGATGAACAGGTCCGGCGCCGGATGGGCCTTGAGCAGGTAGCGCACGCCGACGGCGGCGGTGTCGCGCAGCCGCTGCGCCTGGCCCGGCTCCAGGCGCGCGGCGAGGTGCAGGTACGCGACCGACTGCGCGATCGTCTCGGTGAACTTGAGGTTGTCGCCGGCGTCGCGCCAGCCGCCGGTGAGGTCGAACCGCTGGCCGTCGTGCTCGCCGCCCCGGACGGTGGCGTCGTTGAGATGCGACGGGCCGAAGACGGGGTTCGGCTCGTTGCCGTCGGCGTTCACGGCGTACAGGCGCAGCAGGCGGGGAACCGCACTCGCCCCGGTCACGAGCCACGGGCGCGAGCGCGCGCCTCGGGCATGGATGCGGTACCGACCAGGCTTGCGGACGCCGCTCCAGTCCGCGGCGGCCGCGTGCTTGAACGGGTCCGGGTTGCCCGGCGCCCGCTTGAGGCGGCCGCGCGCGACGACGTTCCCGCCCCGGCTGAGGACGCGGAAGCGCTTGCCGGCCAGCGGCTTCTTCGAGGCGACGATCGCGACCTTGGGGTCCGACGGCGCCGACGGCCCGCCGCTGCGGACGACGGTCTGCGGGACGGCGGCAGCAGCGACGAGAATGGCGGCGTACGCTCCGATCATGGCCGAAACGCTCTCACATGACGCGGTGCAGGAGGCGGTCGCGGACAGCGAGTGGACACTCCACGGCGACGCGATCGCGCGCGACCACGAGTTCGAGGACTTCGCCGCGGCGCTCGACTACGTCAACCGCGTGGGCGAAACCGCCGAGCGCGAGAACCATCATCCCGACATCCTCATCCACGGCTGGAACAAGGTCCGGCTGACGCTGTCCACCCATTCCGCCGGCGGCATCACGCAGGCGGATCTCGCCATGGCGAGGACACTCGACGCCATCTGACCGCGTTCGTCGCGAAGATGTCGCCATGTCGACATTTGCGCGACGAGCAGCGGGGTGGGTGGTGGTCGCGTTCGCGGCGCTGGCCGCGGCGGCGGAGGCGAAGAAGGTCCGCGTGTTCGCCGTCGGCCCTAAGTTCGAGCTGAGCTGGGTCGATTCCCGCGACCACTTCCACGGCAAGCTCGACGGGATGGTCGCGCCCCTGCAGCGGCGCGGGCGCGACAAGGACCTCGCCGTGCTGCCCGAGAGCATCGGGCTGATGGCGGCCTTCAGCGGCAGCCGCGGCACCGGTGCCCGCGCGGCGCCGGACCTGACCACCGCGATCGGTTCGCTCGCCGCCGCGTACGCCACGCCCGAGGCTGTCTATGCCTCCCGCTATCCGGAGCTCACGACCCGCGAGGTCCCGACGCGGCTGCTCGCGCTCGCGCTCACCGACACGTTCGGGCGCGTCGCCGTCGAGACGTTCGCCGCGCTCGCCGACCGCTACGACCTGTGGCTCGAGGCCGGCGTCGACATGGCGCGCGAGTGGCGCGTCGTCTGCCGCGACCAGGCCGCGTTCATTCCGCCGCCCGGCGTGACCAAGTGCGACGCGCAGGACCCGGGACTCGTCGCCGCGCTCGGCGACCCGGACGAGCCCGGCCGCGACTACGCCTACGAGGCGATCACGAGCGAGCCGGTCAACATGGCCCTGCTGTTCGACCCCGACGGCAGGCTGGTCGCCAAGCAGGTCAAGGCCTACCTGACGCCCGTCGAGCTGCCCGGGCAGCTCGACCTCGTCCCCGGCCGTCCGCACGACCTGACCGCCGTCGACACCCCGGTCGGCAAGCTGGGGTTCGTCACCAGCAAGGACGCGTGGATGCCCGACGTGCTCGGGCGGCTCGACGACGCGGGCGTGCAGATCCTGATCCAGCCCGAGTTCTTCGTCGACGACACGGTGCGCCGGAGCGGCATGTGGTCACCCGACACGCTCAAGGCGTCCGGCTACTCCGACCTGCTGCGCTACCCGAGCCTGCAGGCGCTCGCGCTGCCCGAACTCACCGGTGACGTCTACGAGTTCTCCGCCGACGCGCAGTCGCACATCGCGGTCCGGCCGTCGCCGCGGGGGCCGCGCGGCCAGCTCGTGGGCCAGGACCCCGCGCCCGGCTTCGCGGCGGTGCAGACCTGGCTCGCGCCCGACCCGCTGGACGCGCCGATCGAGCAGCGCCGCGCGACGCTCGGCGCCGCCGGTGAGGCTGCCGTCGGCACAGGGACGCAGCAGGAGGGCGTCGTCACCTACGACGTGGTCATCGAGGGCAAGCGCCGCCACCGCGCCGTCAAGCGCCGGCGCGACCGGCCGCTGGCGCCGTCGCGCGCCGACCAGCGCAACGTCGCGCTCGCCCACCGGGGCAGCACGGTGTTCGCGGCCTGGGAGGAGCGAGGCCGCATCCGCACGGCGCGCTCGCAGGACCGCGGCCGGCACTGGACGGAGCCCGTCACCCGCGGCCGCGGCAGCCACCCGGCCCTCAGCGTTCACGGCAGCGGCCCGCTGTGGCTTGCCTGGCAGCGCACGGACGGCCGGGTCGTCGCGGCGGCGGGGAACGGCCCGGCGCAGCCGCTCGACCCAGATGGCGGCATCCAGGAGCGGCCGAGCATCGTGGCCTTCCCCGGCGACGACGCCTACGCCGTGTGGCTCGACGACAAGGAGGGCAACGTCGGCGTCTACGGAGCGTCGGTGGGCGACGTGCCGATCCGGCTCGACCAGGGCCCGCCGGTCACGCTCGCGCAGCAGCTCGACAACGCCTGGGCGCCGCACGTGGCCACCGAGGACAAGAAGCTCGTCCTCACCTGGGCCGACTTCCGCGCGTACAAGTGGGACATCTACGCGCGCGTGTCGCAGGACCGGGGCGAGCACTGGGCGCCGCAGGTGCGCGTCAACGACTCCAAGGACGCGCTCGAGGCGCTCGACGACCGCCCGCGAGCGGGCTTCCGCTCCGGCGACTCGTACATCACCTGGAACGACTTCCGCAAGACCGAGGATCCCGCGCCGCACCCCCTCTATGACGTCTTCGGCGCGATCATCGGCGGGACCAACGCGCAGCTCGACCCCGACGGCACCGCGCAGCGCAACGCGTTCTGGCCCATGCAGGCCCAGCTGCCCGGCGGCCGCATCGCCGTCGCCTGGCAGTCGCACCGGCACGCCACCGCGGACGTGATGGCGCGCCAGCTCGGCGGCCCGTTCCGCCGCGTCGACGACGCCGGGGGCCGCAACGTCAACAGCTGGCGGCCTGCGCTGACCGCGGTCGGCCGCGACCGCGTGCTGGTCGCCTGGGAGGACGACCGCGACGGGCCCGCCAACGTCTTCACCCGGGTGCTGGTGCTACCTTCAGCCGCGTCGCCCTGATGCCCGACGACGACCCTTCTCGAAGTAGCCGCGCTCCCGTCCGGGGAGCCACATGACGGCACTGGCCCTCTTCGCGGTCTTCGTCCTCGTCCTGCTCAACGGGTTCTTCGTAGCGGCGGAGTTCGCCCTCGTGCGCGTGCGCCGCTCGCGGATCGAGGAGCTCGCTTCCGAGGGGGAGCGCCGGGCGCGGCGGACGCTGGAGCTGCTCGACGACATGAGCCGCTACCTGGCCTCCTGCCAGCTCGGCATCACCTTCACCTCCCTGGGAATCGGCTTCCTGGGCGAGCCGGCGATCGGTCACCTGTTCGAGGAGGCCTTCGGCGAGGGGGCACCGGGGTGGGTGTCGACCGGCGTCTCCGTGGCGCTGGCGTACCTGATCACCACGTCGCTGCACATCACCATCGGCGAGCAGATCCCGAAGATCTACTCGATCGAGAAGGCCGACACCGTGGCGCTGCGCGTCACGCGACCGCTGTGGCTGTTCACCCAGGCCTTCGGCCCGATGATCGCGGTCCTCAACGGCGTCTCCAACCGCGCGCTGCGTGCGCTCGGGATCAAGACCGCGGGCGAGTTCGAGGAGGGCGGGTCGCCGGAGGAGCTCAAGACGATCATCGCCCAGTCGATGATCGGCGGGCACCTCGACCCGGGCGAGGCGGGGATGCTCAGCGGCGTCTTCCACCTGCACGAGCAGCAGGCGCGCCAGGTGATGACGCCGGCGCCCGCGCTCGTGACGGTCGACGCCTCCGAGGACGCCGAGACCGCGCTGCGGCGCTGCGTGAGCTCAGGCCACACGCGCCTGGTCGTCACCGAGGACAACAACCAGGACCGCATCGTCGGCCTCGTGCACGCCAACCAGCTCGCGCACGTGCTGATGACCGAGGGGCCGCAGGGGTCGATCGCCAGCCTCGTGCGCGAGGCGCCGATCGTCCCCGAGACCAAGCCGCTCGACGACCTGCTCGCCGACCTGCAGCGCGAGCGCGCGTCGCTTGCCGTCGTCATCGACGAGTACGGGCGCACCGCGGGCATCGTCACCGTCGAGGACATCGTCGAGGAGGTCGTCGGCGAGATCGACGACGAGACCGACCCGCTCGGCGGCGCGGTGCGCAGGCTCGCCAACGGGGACTGGTTCGTGCGCGGGCACGTCGCGATCTCCGACCTCGTCCGACTACGGCCTCAACCTGCCGGTTGACTCGGAGGCCTACAACTCGGTCGGCGGTTTCGTGTTCGGCGAGCTCGGCCGGCTGCCGCGGCGCGGCGACACGATCCAGCACAACGGCTACGCGATCCGCGTCGAGTCCGTGCGCGAGAACCGCATCGAGGCGGTGCGCATACGCGAGCGCCGCCCGGCTGGTAGCGAAACGCAACCTTGAATCGATTTGCACAAGGGGCGCGAGCGCGCTACCTTGACGCCGTCCCACCGGAAACATCGCTACACGGCGGTTGACCTGGGGGAGAGGGAGATCCTGGGGAGGATCAGTCCCGAGAAACGTTCGCGGCCGGCTCAGGGGAGCGAGCCGGCCGCGAAGTTCTCTTGGAGGGGGAAGCGATGAAGGTTCGGTTCGTCGCTGCCCCGCAGTCTGCTCGCCGAGGTTCAAGGCGCGCTCAAGGCTGCCTAATACGTGTAGAAGCCCTCGCCGCTCTTGCGGCCCAGCTTGCCGGCGTCGAGGAGGTCGCGGGCGCGCTGCGGGATGTCGACGCCGACCTGCTCCCCGATCGCGATCGAGACGTCGAGCCCGACGAAGTCCAGCAGCGCCAGAGGGCCCATGGGATGGCCGGCGCCGAGTTTCATGCAGGTGTCGACATCCTCGGGCGAGAGGCCCTGCTCCTCCATCACGCGCACGGCGTCGAAGAGGTAGGGGAACAGCAGCCGGTTGACCACGAAGCCAGGGCTGTCGGCGACCTCGACGGCGGTCTTGCCCAGGTCCTGGCAGAGCGCGCGGGTGCGCGCGCGCAGCTCGTCGCCGGCGGCGTCGTGGAACGCGACCTCGACCAGCTCCATGCGCGGGACGGGGTTGAAGACATGCAGGGCGGCGAAGCGGTCGGGGCGACCGCTGGCCTCGGCGAGCCGGCTCACCGACAGCGACGACGTCGTGCTGGCCAGGATCGCGTCGTCGTCAGCGTGGGAGTTGAGATGGCCCAGCACCTCGGCCTTGCGGTCGAGGTCCTCGACGATCGCCTCGACGACGTAGGTGCAGCCGGCGATCGCGTCGTAGTCGGTGGCGATCGTCAGCGCGCTCGGATCGCCCTCGAGCTTGGGGATCGTCATGGACGACTGGGTGCGCGCCCGGTCGGCCGACTCCTCCGAACGCGCGACCAACAGCGCGTCCCCGAGTTTGGCGGCGGCGACCGACGCCAGCCCGCACGCGATGGCTCCACTTCCGACAACGGCGATCTTCTCAGGCACTCGTCTTCCCCATCCGTCGATTGACCCGCGAGTCAATAACGCTATCCGCCCGACCAGGTGACGCACACGTCGACCCAGGGCGCAGCGGCCAGGCGCCCGTGCAGCTCCTCCGCCGTCCGGCTCTTCGCGGTCAGCCGCCGGCCGGGGTAGGAGAGCGTGATCTCGGGCTCGCAGAACGGCCACGGCTCGACGCCGATGTGCTGCGGGCCGAGCGTCGTCGAGCGGTAGGTGATCGCGTCCACGGCGACCTCGTCCGGCGTCCAGTCCGCGAAGAAGCCGACGAGGGCGAGATGGTCGACCGCCCACACCAGCTGCTGGTTGCGCCGGGCCCGGACGGGGTCCTCTCCGATGCGCTCGAGCAGGTCGCGCTGGAGCTGCTCCTGGTCGCGCAGGTAGCGCTCGATCTCCGCGCTCGGCGACCGCTCGCTGAAGAGCGCGTGGCCGTGCATCGAAACCAGCAGCGCGGCGTACGGGGACTGGGAGAGGATCTTCTCCGGCGCGTCGGTCCACAGCTCGAGGTGCGTAGCGGGCGGGAGCTCGAGGAAGGACATCGGGTAGCCGGTGCCGGGGTCGAGCTCGGGCAGCCGGTCCCAGTCGGCCATGCCGATGTCGTGCTGCTCGGCGCTCAGGCAGAGCTCGGCCAGCGGCTCGGGCGGCGGGACGTCGTCGTTTCCCCAGCGGCGGGCGAGCCGGCCCGACACCCAGGAGTGGGCCGCCTGACCGATGCAGACGATCCCGTCGCCATCGTCGTGCAGCAGCATCTCGTCGCACCTAACCACGTTTGAGTCGGTCCAAGCCCGAGGCTGCGACAATGTGGGGGTGAGCGACGAGCGGGCGACGGCCACAGAGGTCCCTGGGCTGCCTCCAGACATCGATCCCGACGGTCCGGGCCCCAAGATCATCGGCTTCGAGCCGATCCCCCCGCCGCCCCCGCCGGCGCCACCGAAGCCGCGCGCCAAGCGCCCGCCCCGCCCGCGCGAGCCGCTGCCGTGGCCGGAGCTGCGCTCGGCTGCCGCTGCCATCGCGGAGGTGGCGTCGCCCGACGATCTCAAGGAGCTCTTCCGCGTCCTCCCCGAGGACGTCCGCGACGAGACGGTCGTCGGCGTGCGCGAGTACCGCAAGGGCGCGCGGCGCCCCGTGTCCGCGTTCGCGGGGAAGTCGCTGGCGCGCGCGGTGCACACCGCGCGGCGCGGGCGGCGCAAGCCGGAGACCGACGACCCCGTTTCGGAAGCGCTCGGCCAGGCGCTCGCGGCGGAGGTGATCGCCTCGCTCGACGTCGAGGTGGCCGCCGAGGTGATCCTGCCCAAGCGCGATCTGCTCGACCGCGAGGCGCGCGACGCCCGCCGCCGGCAGAAGGCCGAGGACGACCGCACGCGCGACGAGCGCCGTCGCAGGGCGCGCGAGGAGTCCGGCCAGCAGGGCGGCACCTTCGGCTCCTTCAGCGGCACGAAGATCCGCGGCCTCGACGAGGTCGCCAAGCTCCTGCAGCAGCAGGAGTCAGAGGACTCCGACTAACCCTTTTCCAGCCGGGCGACGAGCTCGTCGAGGCGAAGCTCCTCGAGCCCTGCGCCGACGGCCTCGAGCTCGGTCGCGCAGAACTCGACCAGCGCACGGCCCTCCTGGCACAGCTCGAGTGTCTCGCGCAGGCCCGCGTCGCCGGAGTCGAGGCGGCGGATGATCGCCTCGATGCGCGCCGTGGCGGTCTCGTAGGTCTGGGCGGTGGCGGTGACTTCGGTCATTGCGGGCGGACGCCGAGGCTGCCGTCGTGCAGGCGCAGCGTCAGGCGGTCAAGGCTACGTGCCGCGTCGGCGGATGTGACGGGTTCACCGGCCTGGGTCTCGACGAGCGCGTAGCCGCGCTCGAGCGTGCGCTGCGGATCGTGCGCGGCGAGCGCCAGGGCGAGGCGCTCGAGGCCGGCGCCGCGCTCGACGGCTGCGGCGGTCGCCCCGGCCTTGCGCCGCAGCACCGTCGCGTTCGTGCCGGTGTCCCGCCGACGCGTCTCGACGCCGCGGATCGCCGCCGCGCGGATCTCGCGCAGCTGCTGGTGCAGCCGGGTCCGGTGGCGCTCGACGTGGGCGGACGGCGCCCTGGAGAGCTGGGCGAGATGACGGGCGCGCTGCAGGACGGCGCGCCGTCCCTGCGCCTCCAGCCGTGCGGCGATCGTGTGCAGGCGCTCGCGCGCCTCGCCGCAGTGCACGGGCACCGCGGCCTCCGCCGCATGCGTGGGTGTCGAGCATGCGACAGCGGCCACGTCGTCGATCAGCGTGCGGTCGGTGTCGTGCCCCACGGCCGCCACGACGGGTACACGCAGCAGCGAGACGGTGCGGCACAGCGTCTCGTCGCAGAAGGCGAACAGGTCGGCGAGCGAGCCGCCGCCGCGGGCGACGACGATCGTCTCGATCTCGGGCTGCGCGGCCAGGTCCTGCAGCGCCCGCGTGACGGCACCGGCCGCGTGGCGGTCCTGGACCGGCGCGAACGCCCACACGATGCGTCCGCGCCAGCCGCGGCGGCGCAGGCCGGCGAGGACGTCGTCGCGGGCCTTGCCGTGCTCGCCGGTGACGACGCCGATGCAGCGGGGCAGCTTCGGGCGGTCCAGGCGCTTCTGCGGCTCGAACAACCCCTCGGCCTCGAGCTTGCGCCGCAACTGGGCCAGCTGGGCCAGCAGGTCGCCCTCGCCGGCGATGCGCACGGCGCCGGCGGCGAAGGTGAAGCCGGGCGACGAGGTGCGCGAGCCGGGGTAGAAGTCGCAGCCGCCGGCGAGCACGACCTGAGCTCCGTCGGCAAGCGGCTCGAGGCCGGTCGCGCGCCAGTCGTCGGCCCACATCGAGCAGGGCAGGGCGCCGGCGGCGTCGCGCAGCTCCCAGTAGACGCGGGCGCGACCGAGCTTGAAGCCGACCACCTCGCCGAACACCTGCACGCGCTCGAACGCGCGCAGGCGCGACTGCAGCGCGGCCGCGTATTGACCGACCGCGAACGGGCCCTTCAGGGCGATGCCGTCGATGCCGGACGGCCGCGTCATGCGACGGTGGCGGCGGCGAGGGTCTCGACGATGCGCGGGCGGTCGGGGCCGCAGGGGACGCAGACAAGGGTGTCGACCCCGGCGCGCTCGTAGGCGGCGAGGCGGTCATCGAGGCCCGCCGGCGTCGTGGCGACGCACATCTGGTCGACGAGCTCGTCGGGCACCGCGGCGACCGCGCCCGCGTGGTCGCGCGCGAGCCAGCGCTCCTGCACGGCGTGCGCCGCCTCGCCGTGGCCGGCGCGCTCGGCCAGCTCCACGTAGAAGTTCTTCTCCTTCGCGCCCATGGCGCCGAGGTAGAAGGCGAGGATCGGCTTGACGGCGGCGCGCGCCTCGTCGAGGTCGTCGGCGAGCCCGACCGGCACCGCCGCGGCGACGTCGAGGTCGGAGACGCTGCGGCCCGCCCGTTGCAGCCCTTCGCGCAGCGGCGCGAACAGCGTGTCCGGGTCCTCCGGATCGACCAGGAACGGCAGCCAGCCGTCGGCGATCTCGCCCACCTGCGCGACCGCCTTCGGCCCGATCGCCCCGAGGTAGATCGGGATCCGCTCCTGCACGGGCGTCGCGAGCAACCGCAGGGCCTTGCCGAGACCCGTCCCGCCCGCCCGCGGCAGCGTGTACTCGCGCCCGTGGTACTCGACCTTCTCGCCGGCGAGCGCCATGCGCACGATCTCCACGTACTCGCGCGTCCGCGACACCGGCCGCGCGAACGGCGTCCCGTACCAGCCCTCCGAGACCTGGGGGCCGGACACCCCGAGGCCGAGCCGGAAGCGGCCGCCGCTCATCACGTCCAGGGTCGCCGCGGCCATCGCCGTCGCGGCCGGCGGGCGCGCCGGGATCTGCATCAGCGCCGTTCCGAGCGCGATCCGCTCGGTTTTCGCCGCCAGGTAGCCGCACAGCGAGACGGCGTCCTGCCCCCATGCCTCGGCGACCCAGACGCTGTCCAGCCCGCCCCGGTCAGCTGCGACCGCGAGCTCGACCTGCTCCTGGAACTCGAACCACGGCCAATAGGCGACGAACAGGCCAGCGCGCACGGGACCGAACGCTACCTCCGGTCCCGGCGGGCTAGCGGCGGCGGATGCGCTCGCAGTTCTTGCGGACCCTGTCCTGCCGGTCGGCGAAGGCGCGGTCGACGCCCGAGCCGCAGTTGACGATGTCGCGCTTGCTGTCGCGGGAGTGGATGGCATCGTCCCCGGGGCCCCCGAAGATGCGGTCGCGGCCCAGACCGGAGAACAGCTTGTCGTTGCCGGGGCCGGCCACGATGCGGTCGTTGCCGGCGCGGCCGCGGATCTTGTCGTGGCCCGTGCCGCCGTAGATGCGGTCGGAGCCGATTCCGCCGTCGATGTCGTCGCTGGCGGACTCACCGGACAGGATGTCGTTGCCGGAGCTGCCGTTGATGTTGTCGGCGCGGGTGTCGCCGATGATCTTGTCGTTGCCCGAGGCGCCGCCGAGCGTGTCGTTGCCCGGCCCGCCGTGGATCTTGTCGTTGCCCGAGCCGCCGCCGACGTTGTCGTCGCCGCCGTTGCCGCTCAGCCGGTCGCCGCCGGAGTTGCCGCGGATGGTGTCGCCGCCCGCAGCCTGCGCGACGCAGTAGTAGTACGGCGACGAGGGGTCCTGCGGGCAGGTGCCCTCACCGCGGATCGTGTCGTTGCCGAGTCCACCGGTCAGCGTGTCGACGCCACCGAGGCCGTCGATGGTGTCGTTTCCGCCCAGGCCGTTGATCGTGTCGGTCTCCTGGGTGCCCGTGAGGGTGTCGTTGCCCTGGGTCCCGACGATCGTGGCCGCGGTCGCGACGGCCGCGGCGGCGAGGACGATCAGGGCGCTCGCGAGGAGAGTTGCTGCCTTTGTACGCATACGACCGTGAACTACTGGTCGGGCGGTCCGATGCGGTCCGGGATGCGCATGTGTTCGCTCGAATGCCGTCGTGTCACCCAGGAGACAGGCGAGGGTTTCAGCGCCGGTGGACACGGGTCGGCGGACCCGCGTATCCGCGCCAGCGGACCCGGTAGACCCGTCCGCGCCGGAACCGTGCCCTGGCCCGCCAGGCGCCGTGGCGGTTCGCGCGCGGGGTCGCCAGCCGGTGCCACGCACCCCGGCCGCGCCACTCGACGCGCACCCGCGCCGGGCCGTCCGCCGGTCGCACGAGCCCCCACAGCCGCACCCGGCGGCGCGCGCGTGTCGCGGTCAGCGGCAGCCGGAAGGCGCCGTAGGACGGCTTGCGCCGCCCGCCCGACCGGCGCAGCCCCGACTCGAAGCCGCCGAAGCGCTCGCTGCTCGAGGCGCCCGCTCTGGGCAGATCATCACGCATCAGGTACTGCGCGAAGGCGCGCACCCGCGTGCTGCGGTGAGCGATGCGCGCGGAGATCGACGCGTACTCGGCCTGGCGGCGGAGGCTCACGCCGGCGTACGGGTCCGGCCGCGACTGGATGCCGAACTCGGTGATCCAGATCCCGACACCGCGCCGGATGGTCCCGGCGCGGGCTGCGCGGTCGAGTGCGCGGCGCAATCGCCCCAGCGTCCCGATCGTCACGTCGCCGGGGCTGGGCGGGTGGTAGTACGGCCCGGCGGGCGTCGTGTAGGGGTGATGCGCCCACCCGTCGACGTCCAGTCCGGCGGCACCGCGCCGCCGCTGGTAGTCGCGGTCCAGCCGCAGCGTGCCGCGCAGGAACGTCAGCGGACGCACGACGTTGGGAGTGCCGCGCGGCGCGGTTTCGCCGATCAGCACCCGGTCCCGGCCGTTCCCGGACGCCCGCAGCCCGCGCCGGGCCGCGCGGTACAGGCCGCGGTAGACGGCGGGCGAGGCGACGCGACGGTGGGCGCCGTGGCCGGTGTGCTGCGGGCCGAGGAACATCGGATGGTTGGGTTCGTTCCACACCGACCACAGGCTCACTGACCCGCCGTAGCGCCGGCCGACGGCGGTCACGAATCGCTCGAAGGCCGCAGGTCGCGGCCGCGTGACGTTGTCACGGCGGCTGCGGGTGGCCCAGCGCGGCACCGGCCCGGTGATCGTGACGAGAAGTCGCAGGCCGCTCGCGCGGGCCGCCTGCACGACGCGGTCGTACCGCGTCCAGTCATAAGCGCCCGGGTCGCGCTGGTCGAAGGCCGGCGCCGAGCGCGCTTGGGCGGCCGGCGCCACGTCCCGCCAGAAGAGGTTGAGGCGCAGCGTGTCGGCACCGAGCGCGCGGATCTCTTCGAGCGTGCGAGCGCGCAGCGCCGCGTCGTCGCTGCGCAGCTCGCGCGGCGCTTGGAAGATCGTCCGCTGCGCCGGACTCGCATGCGCCGCGGCAGCGCCGGCGGCGACCCAGGCGGACGTCGCGAGGAGGATCAGGAGTCTGAGGGACATGACCCAGCAACCCGTCGCCGGGTTGCCCGGTTGCGCCCCGGGTCCGCCGGGTGACACGCCGCGACTTCGGACGCCGCTGCGGGTTGCTGTGTCCCGTACGAACAAGGCTGAACCGCCGCGGCTCAGGGCCGCGGGGGCCGGGGGACCCACTCGCGTCGTACTGCGGCGCACGGGGCGAAGTGCCGGTGTATCCGGTGCCACGCACTCTCCACGCGTGAGCCCGTCAGCTCACCCCGGAAGCAGAGTGGAAAGCGAGCATCGTGCCGAACCGCAAGACCCTGTCCGCGGCATGCGCCGCCGCACTGGTGGCGCTCCCAGCCACCGTCGAACCTGAGCCCGCGAGCGCCCGCGCGGGCGCCTGGCCCCTTCGGATCAACAGCTCTGGCGAGCGCGTTCGCAGCCTCCAGGTCGATTTGAGCCGCCTTGGCTTCCGCACGGCCGCCGACGGCGCCTTCGGACCGCGCACGCGCCGGTCGGTGCGCGCCTACGAGCGCAGCCGGCACATCACGGTCGACGGGCGCGTGTCACGGCCCCAGGCGCGCGGGATTGCGACGAGGGCAGGCCGCGGGCGCTCCGTCCCGCCGGCCGAGACCGATAAGACGAGGGCGGTGATCGGGCCCGACGGGCGCACTGCTCTCGCGCCGGCATCGGCGCCGCAGCCCGTCAAGGACGCCATCGCTGCGGCGAACCGCATCACCGACAAGCCCTACCGCTACGGCGGGGGGCACGGCCGCTTCGAGGACACCGGCTACGACTGTTCGGGCAGCGTGTCGTATGTGCTGCACGGCGCTGGGCGCCTCCGGCGCCCCCGCGCCTCGAGCGGCTTTGAGAGCTACGGCCGATCCGGACGTGGCGAGTGGATCACCGTCTACGCCAACTCGGGCCACGCCTACGCGGTGATCGCCGGCCTGCGCTTCGACACGTCCGGCCCGGGCCAGTCGGGGCCGCGCTGGCGGTCGCGGCGGCGCAGCCCGCGCAGCTACACGATCCGCCACCCCCGGGGCCTCTGAGGCCGTTCCGGCCCTACTCGGTGTGGCCGCCGAGCGGCGAGCGCGCGCCCGGGATCCTGCGGATCGTCGCGTCCTCGACCACGCTGCGCAGCGCGACCTCGCCGTCCTGGCCCTGCTCGCCGCGCGTCTCGCCGCTGAAGCCGAGCCGCTCGAGCCGCGCGATCTCCTTGAGGCCGAGCTGCCTGGCGGGGTCGTTGTCAGGCAGGTCGCGGATCAGCTTCGCGATCCGGTTGCGCAGCTGGAGCGCGAAGTGCGGCGTGGAGGCGCCCATCAGCTGGCGGACGTCCTCGACTGTGACCTTGTGGTCGGGGGCAAGGCGGCGCGGCTGCTCGGCTTCGGCCATCGCGCCGCAATCTACCTGCCCGTTACGGGCTGGATCTCGAGGAGGCTGTCGATGCGCGCCTGGACCGCGACGCTGATGGCCTCGTCGTCGCCCAGCAGCCAGGCGTGGTTGTAGACGCCGCGCACGGGGTCCTTGTCGTAGCCGGGCTGGATGTCGAGTAGGTACTCCTCGGTCGCCTTCGGCAGCGTCTCGGCGTCGGAGACGAGCAGCAGGGGGCCATGGGTGCCGGCCGCCGACAGAGCCACGGCGGCGGCAGCCTCGCCCGCCCTGTCGGCGGCAGCGAACACGAGCCCGTGGCCCGGATCGACGACGTTCCAGCCGAACGGGCCGTCCGCGTAGCGAGCGACGGCGATCGCGTTGGCGACGGGATCGGCGCCGCTGATGCGCTCGACGCGGCCGAGCTTCTCGAGCGCCGTGAGGGCCTTCTCGGAGACGACCTCCTCCGGGCCGATGACGTAGATCCGCGGCTTCTTGCGCGCCTGGATCGCGTCGCGGGTGGCGGCGGGGACGGTGTCCTCGTCGACCCACAGCACCGGCGCGCCGGTCTTGGCGGACAGCGCCGCCGCCGGCATCGCGAAGGCCGGCTGGGCGCCGCTGGCCACGATCACGGCCTGCGACTGCGCGCCGGCGGCCGCGGTCGCGAGCCGGTCGATCGCCTTCGCCACCGCCGGCGCCTTGGCGCCCGCGATGTCGGTCGTCTCGAGCTCGTCGGGGGTGGCGGCGCGATCGCCGACGCGGATCGCCTGCGCCCCGCCCGCTTCGTCGGAGCCCTTGGGGTCCATCGCGTCCAGAGCGTCCTGGGAGGCCTCCGGCAGGTCGCCGTCCTGGGAGTACAGGACCGGCGAGCGCAGCGGCGCAGCCATGAGCTGCCCGGCCGACACGGCAGCCTGGAAGTCGGCGGCGTCCACGATCGTCACCACGCCCGGGCGCGAGTCCTCCGCGGCTCCCGGGTAGACCGCCAGCGCGACTCCCGCGGCATTGGCGATCGGGTCGGCACCGCCGACGCGGGTGGTGTTCTTGGTCGCGAACCCGGGGAACCCGAGGTTCTGCGCCGCCCCCTCGGCGTCGGCGGGCTTGCCGAGCACCGGCGCGGGCGGGCTCGAGAAGTCGTTGTCGGGCTCCTTCTTGCCACCGCAGCCGGCCGCGGCCAGAGCGGCGCAGAACAGCGTCACGGCAACGATTCCAGCCCTCACTGCGGGGCGACGATAGGCGGTTTGAACCGGCCGGAACCAGCGGCTCGTTCCTCGGGGGGACGTCACCGGGCTAAAGGTTCCGGAGGCCGTCTGCCGAAGTAACCAGTAAGGTCTGCACGCGTAGTTGCAGTTTGAACAACGCCGAATCCCCGGAAGGAAGCCGGGGAACGGGGGACCCAATCAGTTGGGGCGAACCGCTCTGTGAGCGGGCCGCGGCTCTTTCCGCGGCAGCCCGTCAGCTAACCCCGCAGGCAGTGAGAAAGAGGTTCAAGGCCATGCGGGGACGCACCCTGCTTCTGATGACGATGCTGTTCGTTCTCGTGCTGCCCGGCACGGCGCTCGCGCAGGACGCGGGCGGAGCCGGCTACACGCCGAGCGGAAAGGGCACCGGCGGCTCCGAGTACGGATCCGAGCAGGAGGGCCCGCCGCGGGTCTACGTCGCGGGCTCGGTCGCCAAGCGCCTCAAGAGCGGCTACGCCGCGGCCCCCGCCGACGCTCCGGTCAAGGTGCAGGAGGCGATCTTCGCCGCCAACGAGATCGTCGGCAAGCCGTACCGCTACGGCGGTGGCCACGCGCGGTTCAAGGACTCGGGCTACGACTGCTCGGGCACCATCTCCTACGCCCTGCACGGTGCCGGCCTGCTGCGCTCGCCGCTGGACTCCGGCTCGTTCATGCGCTGGGCGCGCAAGGGTTCCGGCAAGTGGATCACGGTCTACGCGCACGGCGGCCATGCGTGGCTGAAGATCGCCGGGCTGCGGCTCGACACGAGCTCGGCCGGGGAGCGGCGCTCCTCGGGCGAGGGCCCGCGCTGGCGCACCAACCTGCGCGGCGGCCGCGGCTTCGCCCGCCGGCACCCCGCCGGCCTCTAGGGCCGGCTGCGCTGGATCTCCTCGCGCTCGGCCAGGCGGTTGCGCCGCCGGGTCTGCGCCTCGCGCTCGCGCCGCGCCTCCTCCTCGGTCTCCGTCTCGAGGCCGGGCACGGGCGTCGGGCGGCCGTGCTCGTCGACGGCCACCATCGTGAAGTAGGCGGTGTTCGTGTGCCGCGGGCCGTCGCCGGAGCGCGGCCTCTCGGCCGTCACGCGGACGCCGACCTCCATCGACGTGCGCCAGACCGCGTTGACGGAGGCGGTGAAGGTCACGAGCTCCCCCTGCTCGATCGGCTCGACGAAGGTCACGCGGTCGACGCCGCCGGTCACCACGCGCTGCCGGGAGTGGCGCAGCGCAGCGAGCCCGGCCGCCTCGTCGCACAGCTTCATCACCACCCCGCCGTGGACGAAGCCGGCGCTGTTGATGTCGGCGATGCCCATCCAGTGGACGAGCGTCGAGCGCGATGCCGAGACCGGCTTTAGCTCCATGTGTAGGCTGAATGCAAAGGTCGACTCGTAGGAGGAGAAGTGCCCGGCATCACCGGACGCATGAGCACGGTAATCAAGGCGAAGATCTCGCGCCTGCTCGACAGGGCGGAGGATCCGGGCGAGACCCTGGACTACTCCTACCAGAAGCAGATGGAGATGCTCCAGCAGGTCAAGAAGGGCATCGCCGACGTCGTCACCGCCAAGAAGCGCCTCCAGCTGCAGGCGGACAAGATCCAGGCGTCGCTGCCCAAGCTCGACCAGCAGGCCCGCCAGGCGCTCGCGCAGGGCCGCGAGGACCTCGCGCGCACCGCGCTGGAGCGCAAGAACTTCGCCCAGACCGAGCTCCAGTCGCTCGACACCCAGGTCCGGGAGCTCGAGACCCAGCAGCAGCAGCTGATCGACAAGCAGCAGAAGCTGTCCACCAAGCTCGAGCAGTTCCGCACCAAGAAGGAGGTCATCAAGGCGCAGTACTCGGCCGCGGAGGCCTCCGTGAAGATCTCCGAGGCGGCTTCGGGCGTGGGCGAGGAGATGGCCGACGTCGGGCTCGCGATGCAGCGGGCCCAGGACAAGACGGAGAACATGCGCGCCCGCGCGGGCGCGATGGAGGAGCTCGAGGCTGCCGGCGCGTTCGACGACACCCTCACGCTCACCGCGGGCCAGGACGACATCGACAAGCAGCTGCACGAGCTGTCCAGCGGCGCGGTCATCGACGACGAGCTCGCCAAGATGAAGGCCGAACTCGGCCAGGGCTCCGCGCCCGCGGCCGGGGAGCTCGGATCCGGCACCCAGTCCACCCCGACGCAGGAGGGCACGGCGTGATCGTCCGGATCGCGACGGAGAACCAGTACCGGCTGCCCGATGGCGCGGCCGACCGGCTCAACGAGCTCGACAACGACGCCGTCGCCGCCGCTGAAGCCGGCGACGAGGGTCGCTTCCAGGACCTCTTCGGCCAGATGCTCGACTACGTCCGCACCGAGGGCTCGCCGCTCGACGGCGACGACCTCGAGGAGTCAGACATCATCCTGCCGCCGCCCGACATCACCTTCGCCGAGGCGCAGTCGGAGTTCACCGGCGAGGGCCTGATCCCGGACTGAGCCCGGGCCGCCTCCGGCGCCCCTAGAGCGGGACCTCCCAAAGCGGGAACCAGCGGGCGAGGTCGGCCTCGATCGGCAGGTCGGACTCGAGCTGGGCCTTGAGCTGCAGCTCGCGCGCGTTGTCGCGCTGCTGGTCGCCGGGCGCGGGGACAAAGGGGTAGTAGGTGGCGCGCTTGACGTTGTAGATCCAGTGCACGTCGCGCCCCTCGGCGTCCTTGAAGGGGAAGACGGCGCAGAGCACGCGGTCGGCGTAGCCGCCGTCGCGCAGGGCCCCGTTGACCGCGTTGAGCCCGACGACCAGGTCCTCGAACTCGGGGTCGGACAGGATCATGAAGCGGTAGCCGAACGAGTCGTCCCTGGTCTCGATCTTCGTCCCCGTCTCGTCGCCCGTCAGGTTCAGGAGCTCCTGCATCTCCTGGACGATCGCGTTGAAATCGGCGGTGGCGAGCGGCTGGAAGACGATCGCGGCCTTCTCCGTGGGCTTCATCCCGAGCTCCTCGGTCATCGTGATGATCGCCGTGGACATCGCGAACAGCCGGTCGTCCGTCGGCTGGCGCAGCTCGCGCTTGCCGCGCAGGATGTCGAGGAAGCCCATAGTCCAAGCCTATGGCGGCCGGACTCGACATCGGGAGCACATCGGTGAAGCTGCTCACCGACGGCGGCGAGCGGCGCGAGCGGGAGCACGACGGCTCGCTCGAGGGCAGCGTCGCAGCGGCCCTCGCGCTCGTCCCCGACGGCTTGTTCGGCATCTCCTGCGCGATGCACTCGCTGGTCGGGCTCGACGAGCGCGACCGGCCCGTGACCCCGCTGCACACGTGGCGCGACACGAGCGCGGTCGCCCAGGCCGAACGGCTCCTGCGCGAGCACCCCGGGCTCCACGCCCGCACAGGAACGCCGCTGCATCCGATGTCGCCCCTCGTCAAGCTCGTCGAGTGGCGCGAGCGGGGCGTCACCGCGCACCGCTGGGTCGGCATCAAGGAGCTCGTCGTGCATCGCCTCACCGGCGAGTGGGTGGTCGACCACTCCTGCGCGTCGGGCACCGGGCTGCTCGACCTCGCGACGCTCGACTGGGCGCCCGATGCGCTGGCGCTCGCCGGCGTCGAGCCCGGCCAGCTCGCCCGTCCCGTCCCCGTCACGGAGCGCTTCGGCGACCTCGTCGTCGGCGCCGGCGACGGGCCGTGCGCGAATCTCGGGCTCGGGGCGACCGAGACCATCGCCGCCTGCTCGATCGGGACCAGCGCCGCGCTGCGGCTCACGGTCGCCGATCCCCGCGTCACCGAGGCCACGTTCTGCTACGCCCTGACGCCGGGCCGCTGGGTCGTCGGCGGCGCGATCAACAATGCCGGCTCGGTGCTCGACTGGCTCACGCGGCTGTTCGGCGCGACGCACGAGGAGCTGCTCGCCGAGGCGGCCGGGGTCGCGACCGAAGGGCTGGTCATGCACCCGCACCTGTACGCCGAGCGTGCGCCGCACTGGGATGCGCGCGTGCGTGCGCGCATCGAGGGCCTCGCGCACGGGCACACGCGGGCGCACGTCGTGCGGGCGGCGCTCGAGGGCGTCTGTCATCAGCTGCGGCTCGTGCTCGACTCGCTGGCCGCCGGCGGCTACGCGGTCGAGCGGGTTCGCGCCACCGGCGGCTTCATGCGCTCCGAGCTGTTCAAGCAGGTCCTGGCGGCCGCGCTGGGCGTGCCGGTCGACTTCACCGGCACGCGCGACGCGTCCGCGCGCGGCGCGGCGCTCCTATGCGCCTGACTGCAGCTGCCCCTCGAGCCGCTGGAGCGCGGCGATGCGCTTCTCCATGCGCGGATGCGTCATGAAGACCTCACCGAAGGCGCTCTTGACGTTCGGCGGGAAGATGTAGAACGCCGACAGCTGCGAGGTGGCGCGCAGGTCCTGCTTGGGGATCTGGTGCATGCCGGAGGAGATCTTCATCAGTGCCGAGGCGAGCGCGCTCGGGCGGCCGGTGATGATCGCCGAGCCGCGGTCGGCCGCGTACTCGCGATAGCGCGACAGCGCCTGCATGAGGAAGAACGACACCGCGTAGACGGCCAGCGAGACGAAGAAGACGGCGATGAAGGACATGTTGTCCTCGTCGTCGCCGCCGCCCATGCCGCCGCCGAAATAGAAGCCGAACTGGACGATGTAGGCGGCGATCGTCGCGAAGAACGACGCCAGCGTCATCACCATCACGTCGCGGTTGGCGATGTGGGCGAGCTCGTGTGCCATCACGCCCTCGAGCTCGGCCGGCGTCAGCAGCTCCATGATCCCGGTGGTCGCGCAGACGGTCGAGTTCTTGGGCGAGCGCCCGAGCGCGAAGGCGTTCGGCATGCTCGTGTTGGCGATCGCGATGCGCGGCTTGGGCAGGTCGGCCTGCACGCACAGGCGCTCGATCATCGCGTGCAGCTCCGGCGCCTGTTGCGGCGACACCTCTTTGGCGCCCATCGCGGCGAGCGCCATCTTGTCCGAGGCGAACAGCTGCAGCAGGGCCAGGCCGGCAGCGATCGTGACGACGATCCCGGCACCGACGCCGGCTTGGAGCAGTACGCCGACGAACGCGACGTAGACCGCTCCGAGAAGGAGCATGACTGTCGCCATTCGGACCTGGAGGCCCGTGTCGCGACCGAAGGAAGAGAGCTTGCGCATCGTGTCCATTCGAGGGTAGGCGCTTACGGAGGGTAAGTATAGGATGCAGCCGTTCTTTCAGGTCCAGGGAGGAGCTCAGCCTAGGATCGCGACGGCATGCGAAGCCGTTCGCTGGTGACGGCGGCGGCGCTGCTCCTCGCGCTTCCGGCGCTCGGTGGGGCTGCGTCGCTGTCCTCGCGCATACAGGACAAGGAGCGCCAGGTCGACGCGCAGCGCGCCAAGGAGGGCGTGCTGACGGCCGACGTCCGGGGCTACTCGCAGCAGATCGGGGCGCTGCAGTCCGACATCACCGTGCTCCAGGCCAAGGAGGCGCGGCTGCAGGCCGACCTTGACGGCAAGCTCGCGCGACTGGGGGCGATCCAGGACGACCTGCGTACGGAGCGCGCGCGCCTCGTGCGGCTGCGCGCGAAGCTCGAGGAGGGCCGGCGGCTCCTCTCGGCGCGGCTGGTGGAGCTCTACAAGGCCGACTCGCCCGACCTGCTGACGGTCGTCCTGAGCGCGGACGGCTTCGCCGAGCTGCTCGAGAGCTCGGAGTTCGCGCGGCGTATCGGGCGCCAGGACAACCGCATCCTCACCTCCGTGCGCGAGGGCAAGCGCGAGGCGGAGGCCTCGGAAGAGCGACTGGCCGGGCTCGAGGCCGACGCGCGGCAGATCGCCGCTGCGGTCCAGGAGCGCCGCGACGAGGTGGCTGGGGTCAAGGGCGACCTCGTCTCACGGCGCGACGAGTTCGCCCGCGCACGCGAGCGCAAGAACGGGCTGCTGGCGTCCGTGCGCGACCATCGCCATTCGCTCGAGGGCGACCTGCGCGAGATGCAGGAGGAGCAGGCGCGCATCCAGGCGCGGCTGGCCGGCGTCCCGGCGACGATCGGGCCGGTGCGGGTGGGGGGCGGCGGACTGGTCTGGCCGGTCAACGGCCCCATCAGCTCAGGCTTCGGCCAGCGCTGGGGACGCCTGCACGCCGGCGTCGACATCCCAGTGCCCAGCGGCACCCCGGTGCGGGCCGCGGCGGCGGGGACGGTGCGGATCGCCGGCTGGGTGGGGGGCTACGGCAACTACATCTGCATCCAGCATGCCGGTCCGCTCTCGACCTGCTACGGCCACAACACCTCACTCGCCGTGAGCGTTGGCCAGAGCGTCAGCCAGGGATCGATCATCGCCTCCTCCGGCAATACGGGCAACTCCACGGGCCCGCACGTCCACTTCGAGACGCGCATCAACGGCGCGCCGGTGGACCCCATGAACTACCTGTAGGCGGGGGCCCCGTACTGTTCCGCTCATGAGGATCCGGGCCGCGGTGCTGGAGGAGTTCGGCCAGCCGCTCAACGTCACCGAGCTCGAACTGGCGGGACCGCAGGCGGGCGAGGTGCTGGTGCGTCTGAAGGCCTGCGGCGTCTGCCATACCGACATGTACACGGCCTCCGGCGCGGATCCCTCGGGCTACTCGCCCTGCGTCCTGGGCCACGAGGGCGCGGGCGTCGTCGAGGAGGTCGGCGCCGGGGTGACGTCCGTCGCGCCCGGCGACCACGTCGTGACCCTGTTCTCGCCGCAGTGCGGCGAGTGCGTGCACTGCCGGGACTCGCGGACGAACATCTGCATGGCGATCCGGGCCGAGCAGAACCAGGGCCACCTGCCCGACGGGACCACGCGGCTGTCGCGCGACGGGGAGCCGATCCGGCACTTCATGGGAACGTCGACGTTCGCCGAGGCCACGGTGATGCCGGAGATCGCGCTGGCGAAGATCAACCCGGAGATGCCGATGCAGCACGCGGCCCCGTTCGCGTGCGGCCTGTCCACCGGGCTGGGCGCGGCGATGAACACGGCCCGGGTGCAGCCGGGGTCCGTGTGCGTGGTGTTCGGGGCCGGGCTGGTCGGGCTCGGCGCGGTCGCGGGGGCGCGCCTGTGTCATGCCGAGCGGATCATCTGCATCGATCTGTCCGAGGACCGTCTGGAGCTCGCACGCGGACAGGGCGCCACCGACACCTGGGTCGCGGACGCCACCGTCGTCCAGCGCGTGATCGACGAGACCGGGGGCTTCGGCGCCGACTACACGTTCGAGGCCACCGGGCTGGTCGGCGTGATGGCCCAAGCCGTCGAAGCCGCGCGCATGGGCTGGGGCCTGTGCACGATCGCCGGCGTCGCTGGGAAGGGCGAGACGCTCGACGTCATCCCGCGCTGGTTGATCCAGGGGCGGCGCATCGCCGGCTCGTCGTTCGGCGGCGTCAAGGGCCGCGACCAGGTCCCGGAGCTCGTCGAGCTGGCGCTGGCGGGCAGGATCGACGTCGCGCCGCTGATCTCCCACGAGCTGACGCTCGACGAGGTCAACCGCGGCTTCGAGCTGATGGAAGCCCAGGACGGCATCCGCTCCGTGATCACCTTCTAAGTGCAGCCCGACTTCGACATCCTCGGCCTGTCGGTCAAGACGTTCGGCCTGTTCTTCGGGGCGGCGTTCATCCTCTGCGGGCTGGTGCTCGCCCGGCGCCTGCGCGAGCTCGGTAAGCCGGTCGACTGGTCCTACGAGATCATCTTCGCCGGGCTGGTCGGCGGGCTCGTCGGCGCCCGGCTGTGGTACGTCGCCGACCACACGGACGAGCTCTCCGACGACGTGCTCGGGACGCTGTTCGGCGGCTCGGGGCTCGTCTGGTACGGCGGCGCCATCGGCGGGGCGATCGCGGTGGTGCTGTGGGCGTCGCGCCGGGGGATGGTCAACCTCGGGCTGCTCGACCTGTGCGCCCCGGCGCTGGCGCTGGGGTACGCCGTCGGTCGCGTCGGCTGCCAGGTGTCCGGCGACGGGGACTACGGCAAGGCGTGGGACGGCCCGTGGGCGATGGCCTATCCGGACGGAGCCGTGCCCATCGACGTGCCGGTGCACCCGACGCCGATCTACGAGACCCTGGCGATGGGCCTGGCCGCGCTGGTGCTCTGGCGGCTGCGCGACCGGTTCGCGCCGGGACGGCTGTTCGCGCTCTATCTGGTGCTTGCGGGCGTGGAGCGCTTCCTGGTCGAGTTCCTCCGGCGCAACACGGACGTGGCGCTCGGGCTCACGCTCGCGCAGCTCATGTCGCTCGCGATGCTTGTGGCCGGGGCGGCGTGGTTGGCGCGGTCGCCTCGGTTATCGACGCCGTAGCCCACTGCGCGATAAGGGGGCCGGGATCGGCCGCCACGACGGGCCACCCCTGGATTCCCCGTGCCAGGGCGCACGAAATCCAGGGGTGGTCTCCCGAACCCCTCCCTCGGTGCCTAAACGCCGGCGGTGGGAGGCGGATCGGAGGCGAACGCGCGGCGGACGAACCTGAGCGCCTCGCCCTGGAGCTCCGGGTCGTGCTGGACCGAGCGGTGGTGGCCGCCCGGGACGACGATCAGCTTCTTCAGCGGCGCGGCGGACCGCTCGTGCAGCGACACGCTGTACTCGTAAGGCACCTGCTCGTCGCCCTCGGCGTGGATCAGGATCAGCGGCGTCGTGGACTGCTCGACGACGAGGCCGAGGTCGTGCTCGACCAGCACCGCCTCGGCCGCCGGGAGGTCGACCGCCAAGTCGAAGCGACCGGACCGCAGTGCGCGGGCCAGCCCTTCGCCCGGCGCCGGGCAGATGGCCACGATCGCGTCCGCGCCGGCGCCCTCGGCGGCCGCGATCGCCACGTAGCCGCCGAGGCTCGAACCGCGCAGCGCCAGCGGGCGCGGGAGGAGCTCGGCGACCGCGGCGACGTCCTCGAGCACGCGGCCGTCCAGCTGCCCGCCGGTCTCGCCGTGGCCGCGCAGGTCGAAGCAGACCGCGGCCAGCCCCGCGGCGCGCGCGGCGCGGGCCATGTCGTGGTGGTTCTCCTTGCAGCTGCCCGCGCCGTGGATGATCGACCATGCCGCCCTCGGGCGTTGAGTCGGGCAGCCACAGCGTGTACGCCAGGCCGTCGTGGAAGTCGCGGTCGGGCGGGCGGCGCGGGGGTGGGGAGGCGGCGGGTACGTGACATAGAGTGCGCCGCCGCATGATGACGGTCGCGAGCGTGTATCCGCAGCACTCGTCAGTCGTGGACGGGCGGCTGCAGATCGGCGGCTGCGACGCGGTCGAGCTGGCGCGCGAGTTCGGCACGCCGGCGTACGTCGTCGCCGAGGACGATCTCCGCGCGCGGGCGCGCGAATTCGCGGACGGTCCGGCGCGGATCGTCTACGCGTCGAAGGCCTTCCCGTGTCACCGCCGCACTGCGGCTGTTCGCCGAGGAGGGGCTGCGCGTCGACGTCGCCAGCGGCGGCGAGCTGCACCTCGCGCTCAAGGCGGGCTTCGACCCGGCGAAGATCGTCATGCACGGCAACGCCAAGTCGCACGACCGAGCTGCGGATGGCCGTCGAGGCGGGCGTCGGGCTGATCGTGCTCGACGGCTCCGACGCGCAGAAGCTGACCGACGTCGGCGCGCGCGGCCAGCGCTGCCTGATCCGCGTCGTCCCCGGCGTCGAGACCGACACGCACGCGGGCATCATGACCGGCCACGACGAGTCGAAGTTCGGCCTCCCACCGACGAGGCCGCCGCGCTGATCGCCAACCCTCCGGACGCCGTCGACATCGTCGGCCTGCACTTCCACCTCGGCTCGCAGCTCTTCACCTCCGCCCCCTTCATCGAGGCAGTTCGGACGCTGGACCGCCTCCCGAAGTTCCGCATCGTACGACCTCGGCGGCGGCATGGCCGTTCCCTACGAAACCGACGACGAGCCGCCCTCACCGAAGGAGTGGGTCGAGGCGCTCGCCGGCCTCTTCGGCGACGACGTCGACCTGCTGCTCGAGCCGGGCCGCGCGCTCGTCGCCAACGCCGGAGTCACCCTCTACACGCGTGGCCGACGTCAAGCGCGGGTTCGTCGCCGTCGACGGCGGCATGTCGGACAACCTGCGCCCGATGCTCTACGGCGCGCGCTACGAGGCGCGGCTCGCCGACCGGGACGGCGCCGGCGAGCGCTACGCGGTCGTCGGCAAGCACTGCGAGTCGACCGACGTGCTCGTCGGCGACGCCGAGCTGCCGGCGCCGGCCGTCGGCGACGTCCTCGTCACGCCCGCGACGGGCGCCTACGGCCACGCGATGGCCAACAACTACAACGGCATCCCGCGGCCGCCGGTGATCTTCGTGTCGGGGCGGCGACGCCCGCGTGGTCGTGCGCCGCGAGACCTACGACGACCTGACGCGCCGTGATGCCTGATAGCTTCGGCATCGGCCTGCTCGGCCACGGGACCGTCGGCGGCGCGTTCGCCGAGCTGCTGCCCGAGCGCGCGGGCAGCATCGTCAACCTCACCGGGCTGCGGCCGGAGATCGTCGGCGTCCTCACGCGCTCGCAGGGCGACTTCGACGACATCCTCGAGCGCTCGCAGTTGATCGTCGAGCTGATGGGCGGCCTCGAGCCCGCGCGCGACTACGTCCTGCGCGCCATGCGCGCCGGCAAGCACGTCGTCACCGCCAACAAGCAGCTGCTCGCCACGCACGGGGAGGAGCTGTGGGCGACCGCGCGCGAGCACGGCGTGCAGCTGCGCTTCGAGGGCGCGGTCGCCGGCGTGGTCCCGGTCATCCGGGTCATCCAGGAGTCGCTCGCCGGCTCGCACGTCGACCGCATCAGCGGCATCGTCAACGGCACGACCAACTACATCCTCACCGAGATGGCGGGCAAGGGCATGTCCTACGGCGACGCGCTGGCCGAGGCGCAGCGGCTCGGCTACGCGGAGGCCGACCCCACCGACGACGTCACCGGCAAGGACGCCGCCGCCAAGATGGCGATCCTCGCGCGGCTCGCCTTCGACACCCCGGTCTCGATCGACGACGTCCCCTACGAGGGCATCGAGCACATCACCGCCGACGACATGCAGTTCGCGCGCGACCTGCGGCTGGGGCTGAAGCTGATCGGGACCGCCGAGCGCGTCGATGGCGGGCTGAGCGTCCGCGTGCATCCCGCGCTCCTCTACTCCGGCCACCCGCTTGCCTCCGTGCACGGGCCCTACAACGCGGTGACGGTCGAGGCGCCGGCGATCACCGAGATCACGATGTCCGGTCCCGGCGCCGGCGGCCCGCAGACCGCGACGGCCGTGCTGGGCGACGTGATCAGCGCGATGATCCCGCCCGCCTCGACGCCGGAGACGACGCAGCGGCTCGAGATCGTCGAGGACGTCGTGTCCGCGTTCTACGTGCGCATGGAGGTCGCCGACCGGCCGGGCGTGCTCGCCCAGGTCGCCGAGGTGCTCGGCATGCAGGGCTGCTCGATCAAGCAGCTCTACCAGCACGGGCTGGGCGCCGAGGCGCGGCTGGTGATGACCATCCATCCGGTGCGCGAGTCGCAGCCTGTACGCCGCCCTGCAGCTGATCAGCCGGCTGGACTTCATCCGCTCCAGGCCGCACGCGATCCGCGTCATCGAGGAGGAGTACGTCTGATCGGCTCCGAGCAGCTCGTGGGCGAGCGGGTCCTGCTGCGGCCGGTCGAGCCCGGCGACGCCGCGCCCTACGTGCAGGCGTTCGCCGACGACCCGTCGCTGGCCCGGATGGTCGGCTTCGAGGCGCCCAGCGAAGGCGAGGCGCGCACGACGTTCAAGCGCGATGCGCGCGAGCGGGCCGCCGGCGAGGCCGCCCGCTTCGCCGCCGTGGCGGATGACACGTTCGCGGGGCTCTTCCTGCTGCACAGCTTCGCCTGGACGCACCGCCGCGCGGAGTGCGGGTTCCTGGTCGTGCCGGCCGCTCGGCGGCGCGGCGCGGGGCTGGAGGCGCTGCGGCTGGTGGTCGCCTGGGCGTTCGGCGTGCTCGGGCTCCAGCGGGTGGGGCTGGCGACGCTGGAGGAGAACGTCGCCACCCAACGACTGGCGGAGCGCGCCGGCTTCCAGCGCGAGGGGGTGCTGCGCGCGTACACGCGCGAATGGGACGAGCCCGTCGACAACGTCATGTACTCGGCGGTGGCCTCGGCGTGGGCCTGATCGAGCGCTACCGCGACCGGCTGCCGTTCGCACCCGGCGACCCGGTGGTCTCCCTCGGCGAGGGGTCGACGCCGCTCGTGCTCGCCGAGCGCGTCTCCGAGCGCGTCGGCGCCGAGGTCTAGCTCAAGCTCGAGGGGCTCAACCCGACCGGCTCGTTCAAGGACCGCGGGATGACGTGCGCGGTCAGCGCCGCCGTGCGCGAGGGGGCGCAGGCCGTCATCTGCGCGTCGACGGGCAACACCGCCGCGAGCGCCGCCGCCTACGCCGGGCGAGCGGGGCTGACCGGCGCGGTGATCGTCCCGGAGGGCAAGATCGCGACCGGCAAGCTCGCGCAGGCGCTGATGCACGGGGCGCGCGTGATCGCGCTGCAGGGCAACTTCGACCAGGCGCTGACGATCGTGCGCGAGCTCGCCGACAGCCACCCCATCGGGCTGGTGAACTCGGTCAACCCGTTCCGGCTAGAGGGGCAGAAGACCGCGTCCTTCGAGATCCTCGAGGACCTCGGCTCGCTCGACGCCCTCAGCATCCCCGTGGGCAACGCGGGCAACATCACCGCCTACTGGAAGGGCTTCCAGGAGGCCGGCACCGCGCCGCGGATGCTCGGCTGGCAGGCGGAGGGAGCCGCCCCGCTCGTCCACGGCGCGCCGGTCGCCGAGCCGGAGACGGTCGCGAGCGCGATCCGGATCGGCAACCCCGCCCGCTGGGAGGAGGCGATGGGGGCCATGAGCGCGTCGAACGGGTCGATCCGGGCGGTCTCCGACGAGCAGATCCTCGACGCCTACCGGTTCCTGGCCGCGCACGAGGGCGTCTTCTGCGAGCCGGCCTCGGCCGCGAGCGTGGCCGGCCTGCTCGTCAACGGGGCGCCCGAGGGCGTCGTCGCGCGTGGTCTGCGTCCTCACCGGCCACGGGCTCAAGGATCCGCAGACGGCGCTGGCGCAGGCCGGCGCCGTGGTCGGCTGCGACGCCACCACCGCGGCCGTGGAGCGGGTGCTCTTCGCGTGAACCGGCGCCGCCTCGTCCGGGTGCCGGCCTCGTCGGCCAACCTGGGGCCCGGGTTCGACGTGCTCGCGGCGGCACTCGCGCTGCACGTCGAGGTCGAGGTGGTCGAGACCGGCCATTTCAACGTCGTAACCGACCTGCGCATCGCGCGCGACCAGCGCAACCTGTGCGTGCGCGGCTTCCGCAAGCTGGCGGACCCGGGGCACTTCGAGTTCCGCATCCGCTCCGACGTCCCGCTGAGCGGCGGGCTGGGGACGAGCGCCGCCGCCTACCTCGCGGGGCTGCTCGCCGCCGACTCGATCTTCGAGCTCGACGCCGACATCCTCGCACTCGCGACCGAGCTCGAGGGTCACCCGGACAACGTCGCGGCGGCGCTGCACGGAGGGTTCGTCGCCTGCGTCGACGGCGAGGTCATGCGCATGGGCGTCCCCCCGGGCCTCGAGGCGGTGCTCGTCGTCCCCGACCAGCAGGTGCGCACGCGCGACGCCCGCCGGGCGCTGCCCGCGCACGTGAGCATGCACGACGCCGTCGCGAACGTCGGCCACACCGCGCAGCTCGTCCTCGGACTTGCGCGCGGCGACCTGTCGCTGATCGCGCTGGGTCTCCACGACCATCTCCACCAGCCGCACCGCGCGCACCTCTACCCGCGCTCAGCTGCGGTCCTGCAGGAGGCGAGCAAGCTCGGCGCGCTCGGCGCGACGATCTCGGGCGCCGGTCCCACCGTGCTCGTGTGGACCTCCTACGACACCACCGGCACCGTCGTGGGCGCGCTCCGGGAGCGCTGCGAGGGGTGGGCGGAGGTCATGCGCGTCCCGTTCGAGGAGCGCGGGGCGGACGTCCGCGAGCTTTAGGCCCCGCGGGCGTTATGGGTGTCATGCGGTCGCTCATCACCGCGCTGGTCGTGCTCGCCGTCGCCCCCGTGGCTGGCGCGTTCGAGATCCACCACACGACCGGCACGCGGCTGGCGCCCTGCCAGGACCGGCTGGCGGTCGGGACCGGTGTCGCGGTGCGCCCGTACGTGGCGCGGCGCGACGAGGCGCTGACGGTTCGCACCAGCGCGCCGGCCGGGACCGACTACGACCTGGCCGTCTTCGATCGCGCCAGCGGCACGGGTCTGGCGTCGTCGGCGTCGCTGGCCTCGGCCGAGCGCGCAACGGTCCTCCTCGACCGCGGCCAGATCGTCGACATCCAGGCGTGCCGGCGGTCCGGGCCCGCCGAGGAGGTGCGGCTGGACCTGCTGTCGCAGCGCGTCGAGCGCAAGGTGGCCCGGCCGCAGCTGGTCGAGGTCGCACTCGACGGCCCGGCCGGCGCGCGGCGCCTCGCGGCCCTCGGTCTCGACGTCCTGCACGCCGTCGATAGCGATTCCGCCGAGGTGCTGTTGCACTCGCGGGCCCAGCGGGCGCTGCTCGACAGCTTCCGGGTGAGGACGCTCGACGCCGACCCGCTGTCCTCCCTGCGCCGGATGCTGCGCTCCGACGAGCGGCGCGCGAGCGGCGCCCGGGCGCTGCCGTCGGGCCGCACGACCTATCGCGCGTTCGGCGACTACGGGACCGATCTCAAGGCGATCGCCGACCAGTACCCCGGCCACGTCCGTGCCGCCGCGATGCCCGGTGCGAGCCTGGAAGACCGCCCGTTCGAAGGCGTCGAGATCGCCGCGGACGTCGGCCGCGCGGGCGACGGCCGGCCGATCGTGCTCATCTCCGGGCTGACCCACGCGCGCGAGTGGCCCAGCGGCGAGATCGCGACGGAGTTCGCCATCGACCTGGCCAAGACGTACGCCGCCGGCGCGGACACGCGCGTGACCGCCCTGCTGCGCAAGGCGCGCGTGTTCGTCTTCCCGATGGCCAACCCGGACGGGTTCGCGGTGTCGCGCCAGGCCGGGGAGGCGATGGCCGCCGGCGACGACGCTCCGTCGGCGAGCACCCTCCCGCTGGCAGCGAGCGACTCGGGCGCCTACAAGCGCAAGAACTGTCGCGCCTCGACGCCGGAGTCGCAGGCGCAGCCGTGTGCGACGCGGGCCCCGTTCGGGGTCGACCTCAACCGGGCCTACAGCGCGTACTGGGGCGGGGCCGGCTCCTCGAGCGACCCGACCAGCCAGGGGTACCGCGGACCGGAGCCGTTCACCGAGCCCGAGGCGCTTGCGATCCGGGCCTTCGGGCGCGCCAACCAGGTCCAGGTCTACATCACCTTCCACACCTTCACGGCCGAGGGCCGCATCCTGCGCCAGCCGGGGTTCGACATCCCCAACGACGAGGTCGAGCCGACAACGCCCGACGAGACGCGGACGAAGGCGCTCGGCGACGACATGGCGGCGCCGACCCAGGGGATCTCCGAGCTCGGCTACGCGACGCTCGGCAACATCACCGGGCCGGCCGACGACTTCCTCTACTACTCGCAGGGCACGTACGGCTACACGCCCGAGCTGCGCGGGAACAACTTCCACACGGGCTACGCCAACGCCGTGATCGCCGAGTACGAGGGCTTCGGCCCCACCGCCGGCCGGGGCTGGCGCGAGGCGCTGATCGTCGCCGGCGAGTACGCCGCCAACGTCGCCGACCACGTCGTGCTCGAAGGCAGCGCCCCGGCGGGGGCGACCCTGCGGCTGCGCAAGGAGTTCGCCCTGCCGCGCTCGACGGACACCGACGGCGACGGCACGGACGACGTCCCGCTGGCCACGACTCCCGAGACGCTCGATGCGACGCTGACAGTCCCGGCGAGCGGGACCTTCGAGTGGCACGTCAACCCCTCCAGGCGCCCGTACGGCCCGGCCGACGAGGCCTTCACGCTGACCTGCGAGCGCGCCGGCGCCGTGCGCGCCACGCGCACCTTCACCGCCGTGCGCGGCGCCCGGCGGACCTTCGACCTCTCCGGCTGCGGATCGGCGGCCGGCGCCACGCCGACCCCCACGGCGACCGCCACCCCGACACCGGGCGCGCCGAGCGGACGGCGACTGCGTGTACGGCTGCGGCGGGCCGGGTTCTCCGCGCGGCGCGCCAACCGCCGCCTCACCCTGCCGGTGCGCGTGGTGCTCCGCGGGCGGGGGTCGCTGCGCGCCGTGACGATCCGCCTCAGCGATCGTCGCGGGCGGGCCGTGTACCGCGGCAGGCTGGCTCGCACCGCGCGCACCCGCCGCGTGCGCCTCGAGCGCCTGCGCCGCGTGCGCGCGGGCCGCCACCGGCTCGTGCTGACCGCGCGCACGGCGCGCGGAGCCGGCGTCCGGGCGACCAAGCGGGTCCGCGTCCGCCGCTAGGCGCGGACGAAGACCGGGGCCCCGAGCGGGACGCGGCGCATCAGCACGCGTAGCGCCCTGGCGGACGCGCGCAGACAGCCGAGCGAGGCGGCCTGGCCGATCGTCTCCGGCGCCGGGGTGCCGTGGATCGCGAGGCGGTCGCCGCCGGGCCAGCCGGGCTCGAGCTCGGTCTGGTGCCCGGTCAGCGCCAGCGCGCAGCACCCGTACGGCGACGTCGCCTCGCGCGGCGCGAGCTTGTCGGTGACCGCGTAGCGGCCCAGCGGCGTCTCGTTGCCCGGCCGCCCGACCGCGACCGGGAAGCGCCGCAGCACGCGTCCGTCGCGGCGCAGCACGGCGCGCCGCCGGGACCGGTCGACGCGGATGTCGTAGCCGGTGCCGTGCAGCGTGACCGCCTGCGCGCGGACCCAGCCGCGCCTGTGGTTGGGCAGCTGGGAGGCCGCGACCTTCAGCCACCAGCCGCGGCGGCGCACTACGCCGAGGACGGTCTGGGAGCCGAACTCGGTGCGCGGCTCGAGTCGGTGCAGGACCGGGCCGTCGGGCCGCGCGTAGAGCCGGGTCGGGCGCGTGAGGACCGCGGTCAGGTAGCGCGGCGTCTGCGGCCCGTCCGACCGCGAGACCGGCCCGGCCGGGGCGGGGTCGAAGTAGCGGGATTCGGCAGGACGACCGGTCGCGGCGGCGCCGCCGCCGCAGCCCGACAGCACGACCAGAAGCGCGCCGGCTGCGATGCCCCATCGCATGGCGGCGAGTGTACGGTCAGCACATGCTCGTTCGACCCGCCCTGGACGAAGAGACCGACGCGCTGGTCAGAGCCTACGACTGGCTCTTCGCCGCCCCGGGGGCCCCGGCGGCAGGCTGGGACCCCGCAATCGCCGCGGAGCGGCTGCGCGCCGCGATGACCGGTCCCCGCTCGGCGGTCCTCGTCACGGACGACCTGGCCGGCTTCTGCACCGTCTACCTCGACATCCTCTCGGTCCGCTTCGGCCAGCGCGCCTGGGTCGAGGATCTCGCCGTGCATCCCGGCCAGCGCTCCCGCGGCCACGGCAAGGCGCTGCTCGACGCCGCCCGCGCCTGGGCGCGCGACCACGGCGCCAGCCACCTCGAGCTCGACTCCGCCTTCACCCGCACCGACGCGCACCGCTTCTACGAGCGCGAGGGTCCCGCCTGGTCGTCGCGCTCGTTCGGCTACCTGGTCTGACGACGCCCCGGCCGCCACACCACACCAGCCGTCCGTCCGCGCCGCAGCGCGGGTCTGAGCGATGTGAGTCGCGAAACGCTCGCTATAGCGACCCTCAGGCGACTCAGGCGACACAGGCGACCGCGACGGGTGCCGTGCGCGGCTCCGCCGGCGCCTGCAGCCGGCGCCCCGGCTAGGCGACCGCGGACTCGAGCCGCTTGAGCTTGCGGCGCGGCTCGTCGAGCCCGATGCGATCGAGCACCTCGTCGGCGAGGTTGAGGTAGTCGGCGCCGAGGTCCGGGCGGTAGTCGAGGATCGAGCGTGCGCGTTCGGCCGACTCGGCGTAGGCGATCGAGGCGCGGATCACCGTGTCGAAGACCTTGTCCGGGAAGTGCTCCTTGAGCGACGTGAAGGCCTCGCGCGAGTGCACCGTGCGCATGTCGGCGATGTTGAGCACGACGCCGAGCCACTCGAGCTCGTCGTTGTAGTACTCCTTCGCCTGCTCGACGACCTCGAGCGCGCCCTCGACGCCCTGGAGCGCGAAGTACTGGGCCTCGCTCGAGATCAGGGCCCAGTCGGCGGCGACGAGGCCGTTGACCGTCAGCAGGCCGAGCGCCGGCGGGCAGTCGATCAGGATCACGTCGTGGGCGGCGCGGGCGTCCTTGAGGGCCTTGCGCAGGACCAGCTCGCGGCCCATCTTTCCGCTCAGCGAGCGCTCCACCTCGGCCAGGGCCGGCGCCGCGGGCATCACGCCGTCGTGCTCGGCGTCGCGCGCCTTGACCTTGCCGGCGAGCACGTCCGCAACGGTGGGCGCGGCGTCCGGCGGCACGTCGAAGTAGTCGGACAGGTTGCCCTGCGGGTCGAGGTCGATCGCCAGCACGTCGAGATCGAGCCGGCGCAGGACGTCGGTGAGGGTGCGAACAGTGGTGGTCTTGCCCGTGCCGCCCTTCAGGGACAGCACGGCGATCGTGGCGGCCATGGCCGCCGCCAGACTACTCGGCTGTCGAGGCCGTGGCGGGAACGGGCGAACCGACTGTCGCCGTGTCCAGGAAGAACAGCGTGTGGCGGCCGACGGCGATGTGGTCGCCGTCCTTGAGCGGGCTCCACTCGACGCGGCGGCCGTTCACATACACCCCGTTGAGCGAGCGGTCGTCGAGGACACGGGTCCCGTCGGCCTGGTGGACGATCAGGGCGTGACGGCGGGAGACGGTCGCGTCGTCGAAACGCACGTCGGCGGCCAGCGAGCGCCCGATCCGGGTCCACTCGCGCTGCACCGCGACGACCTGCTGCTTGCCATCGTCCTCGAAGGCGAGGTACTTGCCGGGAGTGGTCAGGTTCTCGCGGGCCTCGGTCACCCACGCGGGGGTCGCCGCGCCGGCCTCGGGCGCCGTGTCCGCGGCGGCGGGCATGCCCTCCCCCTGCAGCGGCAGCGTCCCGGTCGTTTCAAGGTCGCTGGGTGTACTTGGGTCCACTTTGCTCTCCTTTGAGGCGCAGGCCGAAGGGCCTGGGGCGGTCCTTCGATCGCAACCCTCTCCGCCGACAAATATAGGGCGGGGGTCAAACTGCCTGGAAATCGCGGAGGGGCACGTGCGCGGGCGTCGAAGGTCCGGGGACCATGCCGACGCTCACCGTCCGCCGCGTCCGTTCCCGCATCTTCGAATTCGAGGCCGCGCTCCTGCGCGCGTCGGTCGACGCCCTCAGCGCGGGCCGCCCGACGTGCCGGCACTGCCACCGCACTCCGCTGGTCGGCGAGCGCGTCTACCTCTACGACTCCCAGCGCGGCACCGACGTCGTCTGCGAGTTGTGTCGCCCCCTGCGCGCCGCCGAGTCGGACCGCACCGAGCTCGTCCGCTCCCCCGAGCGTGGCGCGTCGGTGCAGGCGATCGGGCATCGGCCATAGGATTCGCCGGGTCCCATGGACCCGGTCACCACCACGGTCACGATCGACAGGCCGCGCGAGGAGATCTTCGAGTACCTCGCGGACATCGCCAACCACTCCGAGTTCATGGAGCCGCTGTTCCGCGACTGGCGCCTGACGCGCGAGGACTCCTACGGTCGGGGCGCCGGCGCGCGCTTCCGCTCGCAGGCGCCGCTGGACCGCTTCGGCTGGGGCGACCTGAACTTCCTCGAGCTCGAGCCTCACCGCAGGATCGTCGGCGTCGGCCGTCACGGCAAGTACAACCGCATCAAGACCTACTGCGAGTGGGTCCTCGAGCCCGCCGGCGCGCACTCGACGCGCGTCACGTTCGAGTTCGAGAGCGACCCGCCGCTGCCGACCGACAGGATCATGGAGGCCCTGTCCGGCCGCCGGTCGTGGTTCAAGCGCAACGCGCGCAGGTCGCTCAAGGCGCTGCGCGCTCGGCTCGAGGAGGACCGCGCCCGCGGGCGGCGAGCGACCGTGGCCGGGCTGTACCCTTCGCCGCGCTCATGACCCGGTGGCTCCCGTACGTCCTGCTCTGCGCGCTGGCGCTCGCCGCCGTCGGCTGCGGCAACAAGCACGACGTCGTCACCGAGGGCGAGACCGAGGGCATCTGGCTCGACGTCGGCTCGCTCGACTACCACATCCAGGGCTCGCGCCAGCTCAACCCGGCCGTGGTCCCCGACAACCGCTACCTCGAGGGAGTGCCCGCGAGCGTCGGCCCGCCGAATGACGAGGAGACGTGGTTCGCCGTCTTCGTGCGCATCGAGAACAAGACGGATGAGCCCGCACCGACCGCCGCGGAGTTCGAGGTCGAGGACACCGAGGGCGACGTCTACCACCCGGTCGAGCTCGACACACAGGTCAATTCGTTCGCCTACGTGCCGCAGACGCTCGGCCCCGACGAGGTCATCCCCCAACCGGACTCCACCCAGGAGTTCGACTCCACCGCGGGCGCGATGCTGCTGTTCAAGCTGCCGCTGACCAGCTACCAGAACCGCCCGCTCGAGTTCCGCATCGTCGCCGGCGAGGGCGACCGCGAGCCGCACGAGGCGCACCTCGCGCTCGACGTCTGAGCGCGTCGGCCGCGCGTTGTTCAGCGCGTGCGGCCCAGCTGTCGCAGCGCGGTCTGACTGCGCGATGAGGGGGAGGGTTCGATGGTGAGCCCGGGCCCGCCAGGCGTCCATTCGCGAATAACACCTCCTATGGATGCATTATTCGCGAATCGCGGCGCCCTGCGTCCGTCCCGCGCCCTGACCCGTCCCCTCATCGCGCAGTCGGCTACGGCCGCGACAGCTGAAAACGCAGCGAGCTGAGCGCGATCACGACAAAGCCGCCTCGAGCACCACGCGCGCGGCGGGCGCGGCCGTGGCCCCGCCCGCGCCCTGACCCACCAGCAGCACCGCGACGACGACCTTCGGCCTGCGGGCCGGCGCGAAGGCGACGAACCAGGCGTCGGTGTCGGTGGTGTCGTTCGGGTCCAGCGGCTCTGCGTTCGGGTCGTCGGGGTCCGGGGGCTGGGTCGTGCGCAGCTCGGCGGTGCCGGTCTTGCCCGCGACGCGGACGCCCGGGATCGCGGCGGCCACCCCGGTGCCGTGGTCGACGACGCCGACCATGTATTCGGTGACCAGGCGGGCGGTCCGCTCGGAGGTGGCGCGGGAGCGGCGGCCCCGCTCGCCCCGCTCGAAGACGGGCCGGACGCGCACGCCCCGGTTGGCGATCGCCGCCGTCATTTCGGCCATGCGCAGCGGCGTGGAGGTGACCCGGCCCTGGCCGATGGCCGACGCGCCGACCGCGAGATCGTCGCCGATCTCGCCGGCGGGCGGGATCGCGCTCGGCGGGGCGCCGGGGATGTCGGACGCCTCGTTGAAGCCGAAGCGCTCGGCGGCGGCGACGAGCCGGCGCGCGCCCAGCTCGGCGCCCATCGGCGCGAAGACGGAGTTGCAGGACTCGGCGAACGCCTCGGCGAGCGTCCCCCCGCACGCCTCGCCGTTGGCGTTCTCGAGCGCGACGCCCGCCAGCACCGCCTCGGTAGCGACCGGATAGGTCGATCTCGGCTTGGCGATCTTCGCGTCCAGCGCGGCCGCCAGCGTGATGATCTTGAACGTCGAGCCCGGCGGCTGGGGCGCCGAGTAGCCGATGCCGGCCAGCGCCAGCACCTCACCCGTCCTCGGCCGCAGCACCGCGACTCCTCCGAAGCGGCCGGCCAGGGCCGCCACGGCCGCCTCCTCGATGCCGACGTCGATCGACGTCCGCATCGGACCGGACTTGCGGGCCGTCACCCGCTTGAGCACGCGCGTCCCCGCCCGCAGCGACCCGCCGAAGGTGCCGGCCAGGCGCCCCTCGAACTGGCGCTCGAGCCCGGTGAGGCCGACGATCGCGTCGCCGGGGTAGCCGAGCGCCTCGTAGCGCGTCTTCTCCTCCTCCGGGATCGGCCCCACCGACCCGACCACGTTCGCGGCCAGCGTCCCGATCTCCGACGTACGCTCGGGGCCGGCCGCCAGCACCGTGCCGTCGCGCGCCTCGAGATCCGCGCGCGGCGGCATCACGATGTCGCTCGCGAGCTCCTCGCCGTCGCGCAGGCCCGGGAACACGTAGCGGGGCCGGAACACGATCCCGGGGACCTCCCGCTCGTCGGTGGACACGTCGACCCGCAGCGTGCCGCGCAGAACGCCGAAGCGACGGGTCTCGGCGCGCATCGGGAACTCGAACGAGCCGTCACGGGCACGCACCGGGCCGGCGCGGCGGACGCCGAGCAGCGTCGCCGCCTGCTCGCCGCGCTCGTACAGGCTGCGGAACCCCCCGATCGGGTTGCCGGCGCGCGACTCGGCGTCGAGCAGCGCGTGCATGCCGCCGAGGTCCCCGCGCTCCCAGGCGGCGACGAAGCGGATCGCCAGCTCGCGCTCGGGCGACGCATGACGCGAGCCGACCAGCGTCCCGCCCGCGAACGCGATCACGGCGAGGAGCACGAGCGGGAGCGTGCGCGCGAGCAGCCGCCGCTTGCGCTGCTCGGAGAAATGCCGTCGCTCTGAAGCCGTGACGCCCACCGGTCAGGGATATTGCATGGGAATGGTCGCGGTCGACTGGATCATCGTGGGAGTGGTTGCGCTGCTGGCGCTGTTCGGTTACGGCCAGGGCTTTCTCTCCGGTGCGCTGTCCCTGGCGGGCTTTGCGCTCGGAGCCTGGGTCGGTACCCGGATCGGGCCGTTGCTGCTCTCCGAAGGCAAGGATTCGCCGTACGCGCCGCTTTTCGGCCTCATGGGCGCGCTGCTGGCCGGCGCCGTGCTGTCGTCGGGCTTCGAGGGGGTCGGGTCGCGGCTGCGCGTCGCGCTGCGCCGCGCGCCGGGGTTCGGCGCCCTCGACGGACTGCTCGGCGCGGCGCTGATGGCGCTGGTCGGGCTCGGCGTGGCCTGGGTCATCGGCGCTGTCGTGCTGCAGACGCCCGGCGCCCGCCAGTGGCGGCAGGACATCCAGCGCTCGGCGATCCTGACCAAGCTCAACGAGGTCCTGCCCTCGCGCCAGCTGCTCAACGCCCTGGCGCGCTTCGACCCGTTCCCGCGCATCTCCGGCCCCGGGGTCGACGTGGCGCCGCCGTCGGCGGCGATCGCGCGCGACCCGGAGGTGGCGGCCGCGAGCGGCAGCGTCGTCAAGGTGCTCGGGACGGCGTGCGGTCTGGGCGTCGAGGGCTCGGGATGGGTGGCGGCCCCCGGCGTCGTCGTCACGAACGCGCACGTCATCGCCGGCGAGGAGGACACGACCGTTCACCCGGACGGCGGCGAGGACGGCCTCGACGCCACGGCCGTTCATTTCGACGCGCGCAACGACCTCGCGGTGCTCCGCGTCGAGGGGCTCGAGGCGCCTGCCCTGCCGCTGGCCGACGAGCCCCGCCGCGGGACCGACGCGGCGGTGCTCGGCTACCCGCTCGACGGTCCCTACCGGGTGCGCGCGGCTCGGCTCGGGGCCACCTCGACGGTGCTCACTCAGGACGCCTACGGCCAGGGTCCGCTGCGCCGCAGCATCACCGCGTTCCGCGGGAAGGTCCAGTCGGGCAACAGCGGCGGGCCTGTCGTCGACGGCCGCGGACGGGTGGTGACGACGGTGTTCGCCGCCACGACGAGCGGCACGCGCGGCGGTTACGGCGTCCCCAACGCGCTCGTGCGCGACGCGCTCGCGAAGTCCACGGGCCCGGTCTCCACCGGCCCGTGTGCCCGCTAGCCTCGCGCAGCCATGGGAAAAACCCTCGTCATCGCCGAGAAGCCCTCGGTCGGCCGCGACTTCGTGCGCGTGCTGCCGGGCGCGTTCCAGAAGCACGAGGGCTACCTCGAGGCCGACGAGCACATCGTCACCTGGGCGGTCGGGCACCTGGTGCAGCTCGCCGAGCCCGAGGAGTATGGCGCCCAGTACAAGAAGTGGCGGATGGCGGACCTGCCGATCATCCCCGAGCAGTTCAAGCTGGTCGTGCGCGACGAGCGCTCCAAGAAGCAGATGTCGGTGATCAACAAGCTGCTCAAGCGCGACGACGTCGACGAGGTCATCAACGCCTGCGACGCCGGGCGCGAAGGCGAGCTGATCTTCGCCTACATCTTCGAGAAGTCGAAGGCATCCAAGCCGGTGCGGCGGCTGTGGCTGTCGTCGATGACGCAGGGGGCGATCCGCGACGCTTTCGAGCACCTGCGCCCGAGCGAGGAGCTGGCGCCGCTCGAGCAGGCGGCGCGGTCGCGCTCGGAGGCCGACTGGATCGTCGGCATGAACGCGACGCGAGCGGCCACGATCCGCCTGCGCTCCTCGTTCGACGGCGCCGTCTCGCTGGGGCGGGTGCAGACGCCGACGCTGGCGCTGATCGCGCGCCGCGAGGAGGAGATCCGCGCCTTCGTCCCCGAGCCCTACTGGATCGTCGATGCGCTCTTCGACGCCGACGCGCAGCGCGCCTACGGCGGCCGCTACCACGACGGCGCGCAGCCGCGCCTGAAGTCGGAGGCGGAGGCGTCGGCGATCGTCGACGCCGTCCGCGGCGGCCGCGGCACGGTCACCAAGCTCGAGAAGACCAAGCGCTCGGAGAAGGCGCCGCTCCTGTACGACCTGACCTCGCTGCAGCGCGACGCCAACACGCGCTTCGGGTTCTCGGCGCGGCGCACGCTCGCGGCCGCGCAGCGGCTCTACGAGGAGCACAAGGCGCTCACCTACCCGCGCACGAACTCTCGCTTTTTGTGCTCCGACATGGCCGCCGAGATCAAGCCCACGGCGGAGCTCGTCGGGCACAACCGCGACTACAGGACCGCGGCTCAGTACGTCACCGGTCTCGACGTGCTGCCGCTGGGCCGCGTGATCAACGACGAGAAGGTCACCGACCACCACGCGATCATCCCGACGCGCTCCGAGCACCACCTGGACAAGATGAGCGACGACGACCGCCGCGTGTACGACCTCGTCGCCCGCCGCTTCCTCGCCGCCTTCCACCCGCAGGCGGAGTTCGAGAACACGCGCGTGGAGACGACGGTGCTCGAGCACGTCTTCCGCACCCGCGGCAAGGTCCTGCTGGTACCGGGCTGGCGCGGCGTCTACGGCGAGGGCCTCGACGACCCGGGCGCCGAGCGCGACGACGACGCCGGCGCCGAGCAGCGGCTGCCCAAGCTCGAGCAGGGCGAGTCCGCCGACGTGCGCGAGGTCGGTCTCGAGGCGAAGGAGACCAAGCCGCCGCGGCGCTACTCGGACGCTTCGCTGCTGGGCGCGATGGAGACCGCCGGCAAGCTCGTCGACGACGACGCCATGCGCGAGGCGATGAAGGAGTCCGGCATCGGGACGCCCGCCACGCGCGCGGCGATCATCGAGCGGCTGATCTCGGTCGGCTACATCGAGCGCGACGGCCGCGCCCTGGTCTGCACGGAGAAGGGCCTCAACGTGATCCGCCTGCTCGGTGAGCACGCGCTGACGTCGCCCGCGCTCACCGGTGACTGGGAGAAGCGGCTGGAAGAGATCGAGCACGGTCGCGAGTCGCGCGCGAAGTTCATGTCCGACATCGCCGCCTTCGCCGGCGCGACCGTCACCGAGCTCGACACCAAGCTCAAGGACGTCCGCATCGAGCGCGCCACGCTCGGCCCCTGCCCGATCTGCGGGCAGGTGATCAGGGAGAACCGCAAGGGCTTCTCCTGCTGGTCGCGCGAGGACCCTGGCTGCGGCTTCGTGATCTGGAAGGCGAAGGCGGGCAAAAACCTTTCCCCGGGATCGCCCGCGAGCTGATCGAGACGGGCTACACGGCCAAGCAGGTCACCGGCTTCAAGGGCAAATCGGGCCGCTCGTTCCGCGCCAAGCTCGCGCTGCGCCAGAGCGAGGAGGGCAAGTGGCGCGTCGAGTTCGACGAGCCCTGGGCGCAGGACGGCGCCGCCAAGCCGCCCGAGGCCGCGGAGGGCGAGACGGTGGCCGCCGAGGCCGCCGAGGCCGACACCGCCGCGGCCTAGTCGAGCGGGTCCGGAGCATTTCACCCCAGGGCGGGCGGATTTACCCGACGTGCGCGCCGAGTTCGACAGCGGTCGCGGTGTATCTATGGCCCTTCTCAGCGCCAGCACGGTCTCACGCGCTCGCTCTTCGGCGGGGTTACGCGATCAAGGTCGGCGCTGTCCACGGGTGATTGTCTCGCCGCCCCGGGCTCGCCCGGGGCGGCGACGTTTCGGCGCTCGTCTGAAAGGGCAGGTTCGGACGAAATCTCGTCAGGGAGAGAACCTCTTATGCGCCGTGTCCTGCTGTTGTGCTCGCTCGTCTGTGCCGTGTCCGCTGCACCCGCCAACGCGATCGTCGGTGGCCAGAACGCGAGCCCGGGCGAGTACCCCTCGGTGGCCAGGGTCACCTTCGGCGCCTTCAGCTGCACGGGCACGCTCATTTCCCCGAACCGCGTCCTGAGCGCCGGGCACTGCGGTTCGGCGACCGGCGGGACCGGTGTCGGCACGCCCGCGACGTGGCCGGCCGCGCTGATCAACGTGCGGATCGGCGGCACCCAGTCCGGCCAGGGTGAGCAGGTGCCGGTGAGCTCGGTCGTCGTGCACCCGAACTACCTCGCCAACCGCGGTTACGACATCTCGATCATCAGGCTCTCGCGCAACTCGACCATGGCGCCGACGAAGGTCGCCGGCTCCGGGGAGACCGCGCTGTGGGCCGCCGGGACGGTGGCGACGATCGCCGGGTGGGGCGCGACCTCCGAGGGCGGCAGCTCGCCGAGCACCCTCCAGGAGGCGCAGGTGCCGATCACCACGGACGCGTACTGCGCCAGCGCCTACGGCAGCAGCTTCAGTGCCGCGACCATGATCTGCGCCGGCTACCCCCAGGGCGGCGTCGACACCTGCCAGGGCGACTCCGGCGGGCCGATGTTCAGCGGCGCCCGGGTCGTCGGCGCGACGAGCTGGGGCGAGGGCTGCGCGCGCGCGGGCAAGCCGGGCGTCTACGCCCGCGTCGGCGACACGGTGCTGCGCGAGTGGATCCGCGGCCAGGCGCCGGGCGGCGTCGCTTAAGGGCTAGTACAGGCCGCGCCAGCGTTCCAGCAGGCGCTCGAACACCGTCGGGCGCCGCAGCTGGATCGCGGGCTGCGGCTGCGGCTGCGGCTCGAACTCGAGAATCGCGTCGACGACGGGCCGCGCTGTGCCCCCGTCGGTCGACCACGCCACGTACAGCTCCTTGCTGCGCAGCAGGTGGGCCAGCGCCCCGGCCAGCGCGAGATCGTCCTCGGTGTGCGCGACGGGGAGGTGCAGCGCGGTCATTTCACCGGAGTTAACGGCAGATCCCGGACGAAAGTTGTGCTCGCGGTGACAACTCTTGCCGCAACGTCCGGCGCGAGGGCGACGATGGGACGTGTCGCTGACGCTCGTCACCGGTCCCGCGAACGCCGCCAAGGCGGGCGTCGTCCTGGGCGCGTTCCGTGCGGCGGACGACCCGCTGCTCGTCGTCCCCACCGCCGCTGACGTCGAGCCTTACCAGCGCGAGCTGGCCGCGTCGGGCGCGGTCTTCGGCAGCGAGGTGCTCACCTTCACCCGGCTGCTGGGGGTGATCGCCCGGCGGACGGGCTACCGCGGGCGCCGGCTCGGGTTCCTCGCGCGCGACCGGGTCGTCGCGTCGGCGATCGCCTCCGCGTCGCTGCGCGCGCTGGGGGACTCGGCGCGCACGCCCGGGTTCGCGCGGGCGGCCGGCCGGCTGTTCTCCGAGCTCCAGGCCGCACGGGTGACGCCGCAGCGGCTGATCGCCGGGCTGCGCACGCTGTCGGGCTCGGACCACCACGAGGACGTCGGCGCGCTGTACGCGGCCTACGTGCACCGGCTCGAGGCGCTCGACCGCGTCGACCCCGAGGGCTTCGCGTGGGGGGCTCTTCAGGCGCTCCAGGCCGACCCCTCGCGGTGGGGAGGCCGTCCGGTCTTCCTGTACGGGTTCGACGACCTCACGCCCACGCAGCTCGCCACCGTGGAGGCGCTCGCGGGGCCGTGTGCCACGGACGTGACGCTGTCGCTGACCTGGGAGGAGGGACGGGCGGCCCTCGCGTCGCGCGCGCAGGTGATGGCGCGGCTGCGCGAGCTGGCCACGTCGGTCAGCGACCTGCCCGCCCGCTCGGAGTTCGCGACACCCGCCCTGCACCACCTCGAGCGCCACCTCTTCGCGGAGGCGCGCCCGCAGCGGCCCAACGGCGCTGTGCGCCTGCTGGAGGCCGGCGGCGAGCGCGCCGAGGCCGAGCTGATCGGCGCCGCGCTGCTCGAGCTCGTGGAGGCGGGCGCAGCACCCGGCGACATCGCGGTGCTGGTGCGCACTCCCGAGCAGGCCCCGCTGCTGGCACAGACGCTGTCCTCTTACGGGCTGCCGGTCGAACGGGCGGAGCGGGTGCGGCTGCGCGAGACGCGGCTCGGCGCGGGGCTGCTCGCGTACGGCGCCGCGGCGCTCGGCGGGACCGCCGCCGATCTGCTCACGTGGCTGCGCACGCCCGGCAAGATGCCCGCGCCCGAGGCCGTGGACGCGATCGAGCAGCGCCTGCGCCGCGCCGGCGTGGCCGGCGCCGCCGAGGCGGTGTCGCTGCTCGAGGCCCCCGCGATCGCAGCCGACCTCGCCACGGCCCGGGACGCGGACGGGGCCGCGGCCTTCCTCGACGTGCTCCAGGCGGAGCTCGAGGCGATCTGGACCGCGCCCTACCGGCGGCAGGCCGCGGTCATGGACGCGGACGGCCTCGCCGACGCGGCCGTTGCGCGCGAGCTGCGCTTCGCCGCGCGCGAGCTGCGTCAGCTCGCCGACAGCGATCCCGGGCTCGTCGGGTCGCCGCAGGACATTCTCGCCGCGCTGGCGGCGGTCGAGATCCGGGCCGCGGCGCCGAGCGGTGCCGGGATCCTGCTCGCCGACCCGCTCGCCGTGCGCGCGCGCCGCTTCCGCGTCGTGGTGGTGTGCGGCCTTCAGGACGGCGCCTTCCCCAAGCACGCCGCGGCGGAGCCGTTCCTCGACGACGCCGAGCGCCGCGCTCTCGCGAGCAGCGCCGGGATCGTGCTGCCGCTGCACGAGGACGTGATGGACCGCGAGCGCTACCTGTTCTACGCCGCCGTCTCGCGGGCCGAGGAGGTGCTGTTCCTGTCGTTTCGCGCGTCCGACGAGGAGGGCGAGCCGGAGCTGCGCTCCCCGTTCGTCGACGACGTGGCGGACCTGTTCACCGAGGACGTGTGGACCCAGCGCGGGCGCCGGCTGCTGGCCGAGGTCACCTGGCCTCCCGCCCAAGCGCCGACGCCGCTCGAGCTCAGGCGCGCGCAGGCCGCCGCGGCGCCGGTGCGCGCCGAGGCGGGTCCCCTTCCCGCGCCCGGGCCCGAGCTGTTCGCCGTACACGACCGCGAGAGCGCGCGCGGCCTCGAGGCGTACGCGGCCTGCGGCGTGCGCTGGCTCGTCGAGCGGGTGCTCAGGCCCCGCCGCCTCGAGCCCGACCCGGAGCCCCTGACGCGCGGGTCGCTCGCGCACTCGGTGCTCGAGCAGGCGCTGCGTTCGCTCAAGGCCGACACGGGCTCGGCCGCTCTCACACCGGCTACCCGCGAGGCTGCGAGCGGCGCACCTGCTCGCCGCGATCGACTCCGTCCGGCGCACCCGCGCGGGCGCGCTCGCGCGCGCGGGCCTGCGCGCGCTCGAGGTCGAGCTCGGCCGCTGGCTCGACCACGAGTGCGAGCACGGGCCGGGCTACGAGCCGGAGTGGCTCGAGTGGGGCTTCGACGAGCTCCAGCTGGCCGGAGTCACCGTCACCGGCGTCGTCGATCGCATCGATGTCGGGCCAGGCGGCGCGATCGTGCGCGACTACAAGGCGAGCAAGGGCTTCCCTCAGGCCAAGTGGGCCGACGACGGGCACCTTCAGGCAGCGCTGTACGCGCTCGCCGCGCGCGAGCTGCTGGGGCTCGACGTCGCCGGGGCCGTCTATCAGCCGCTGCGCAACGATCTGCGCCCGCGCGGAGCGGTCCGCGCGGGAGACGCCGCTGCCGGCCTGGTGGCCAATGACGTGGTCGAGACGGAGGCGTGGGAGAGCCTGCTCGCCGGGTTGCGCTCGGAGGCCGAGCAGGCGGCGTCGCGCCTGCGGGCGGGCGAACTGCGGGCCTGCCCGGAGACCTGCACGCCTCGAGGCTGCGCCTACCCCGGCATCTGTCGCGCACCGACTGCCGCGCCGCCGCCGCCATGAGGGGGTTCACTGCCGAGCAGCGCGCGGCGATCGAGGACCGCGCGGGCTCCTCGCTGCTGGTCGCCAACGCCGGGTCGGGCAAGACCGCGGTGATGGTCGAGCGCTTCGTGGAGGCCGTGCTCTCCGACGGCGTGCCGGCGTCGGCGATCCTCGCGCTGACCTTCACCGAGAAGGCCGCCGGCGAGTTGCGCGAGCGCATCCGGCGGCGCTTCACGGAGCGCGGGGAGCATGAGCACGCCCGCACCTCCGAGGGCGCGGCGATCGGGACGATCCATGGGTTCTGCGCCGGGGTCCTGCGCGCGCACCCGTTCGCGGCCGGTCTGGACCCGCGCTTCACGGTGCTCGACGAGGGGGCGGCGCAGCGGCTGCACGACACGGCCTACGGCCGCGCGGTCGAGGCGTGGGCGCGGGCCGAGGGCGAAGCGGCCGTCGACCTGCTCGCCGCGGCGCGCGACGACGTGCGCCGGCTCGTCTTCGACGCCTACACCGAGCTGCGCAGCCGCGGCGAGCGCGTTCCGCGCCTGCCGGTCCCCCCGCAGCAGCCGCCGCCCGACCCCGCGGCGCTGCGCGCCGCGCTGCGCGACGCCGCGGCCTGCCTCGCCGGAGCCAGCGGCAAGAACGTCGAGGACGGCCAGGCCGCCCTCGAGGCAGCGAGCACGCTGCTCGCTGCGCTCGGCGGGCGCGTCCCGGCCCCCACCGAGCTCGATGCCGCCAAGCTCGGCTCCCAGGCCAAACTGCTCAAGGACCCCGCCTGTGACTCCTACCGCGCCGCCTGGGAGGCGTATCGCCAGGCGTGCGCCGACCACCACGCCCGCCCCGCGCTCGCGCTCGCCGACGGGCTGCTAGCGCACTTCGCCGAGGAGGCCGCGCGGCTCAAGGCAGCGCGCGCGGCGGTCGACTTCGAGGACCTCCAGCTGCTCGTGCGCGACCTGTTCGCCGGCAACGAGGGGCTGAGGCGGCGCTGGGCCGAGCGCTACGCGCTGATGATGGTCGACGAGTTCCAGGACACGAACCGCCTGCAGATGGACATCCTGGAGCGCCTGGAGCGCGAGAACCTCTTCGTCGTGGGCGACGCGTTCCAGTCGATCTACGGCTTCCGCCACGCCGACGTCGAGATCTTCCGGGAGCGCGCGCGGACACTCGCCTCCGAGCGCGTCCGGCGCCTCACCGCCAACTTCCGCTCGCGCGCCGAGCTGCTCGCGGTCATCAACGCCGCCTACGAGCCGATCTTCGGCGGCGACTTCGCGCCGCTGGTCGCGGGCCGCGCCGAGACGCCTCCGCGGAGGCGGCTGTTCGACCCCGACCGCCTCGACGCGACACCCGGCCCACCCACCCCGCCGGTCGAGCTGCTGATCACCGACACCGCCGTCGACTGGGACGCCGTCCAGGGCATCGGGCTCGAGATCCCCGGCGAGAAGCCGTGGCGGCGCGCGGAGGCGCGGCTCGTCGCACAGCGCCTTCACGAGGAGGTCGCGCGCGGGCGCCGCCCCGGCGAGATCGCCGTCCTCGTCCGCGCGGCGTCCTCGCTGCGCCTGATCGAGCACGCGCTCGACGAGCAGGGCCTGCCGACCTACGTCGTCGGCGGCCGCGGCTACTGGTCGCAGGAGCAGGTCCGCGACGGCATCGCGTACCTCCAGGCGCTCGCCAACCCGCTCGACGAGACCGCGCTGTACGCGGTGCTGGCCTCGCCGTTCGCCGGCGTCGGTGCGGCGGAGCTGGTCGCGATCGCCCGGTCCGGGCACGACCCAGCGCCTGGGAGGCGCTGCAGGGCCGGCGCCGCCGCCGACGAGCGGGTTCTCGCGGCTCGTGGAGCTGCTCGTCGCCGAGCGCGAGCGCGCCGAGCGGCTGCCCGCCGAGGTGCTGCTCGAGCGCGCGATCGCCGCCACCGGCTACGACATCGCCGTCCTCGCGCCGGCCCGGCGGCGAGCGCCGCCTCGCCAACCTGCGCAAGCTGATGCGGCTCGCGCGGGAGTACGAGCGCTCCGAGGGACGCGACCTGCGCGCGTTCCTCGCCTTCGCCCAGACCCAGGACCTGTCCGGCGCCCGCGAGGGCGAGGCCGCGCTGGAGGGCGACGGGCTCGACGCGGTGCGCCTGATGACGATCCACCGCGCCAAGGGGCTCGAGTTCCCGGTCGTCTGCGTCGCCGACCTCGGCCGCCAGGGCCCGACCGGCGGGCCCGCCGCTGCTGCTGGGCCGCGACCACGGGGCCGGCCTGCGCCTGAGGGCGCTCGGCGCGCCCACCGCCACGCCCGCGCTCGACTACGCGCGCTCAACCAGGGGCGCATCGCGCGCGAGGACGCCGAGGAGCGGCGGCTGCTCTACGTCGCCATGACCCGCGCCGAGGAGGCGCTGATCCTCTCCGGCGGCTACGACCTCAGCCGGCGTCCCGAGCCGCGCCCGGGCGGGGCGCCGGTGGCCTGGATCCTGCGCGCGCTCGAGGACACCGTCGAGCCGCGGCTCAACGATCCGGCCGGCTTGACGCCGCCGGCCGCGGCACCGCCGTCGCCCACCGGCACCGCACTGCCGGCGCCGGCCACCCTCGCGCCGGTCGCGCCCCCGGCGCCGGTCGTGCCGCCCACCGCGCCCACGCGGCTGTCGTTCTCGAGCCTCGGCGAGTACGGCCAGTGCGCCGTACCGCTGGTACCTGCGCCGCGTGCTCGGCCTGCCGCGCGTCAAACCGCCCGAGGGCACGGAGCCCTCCCTGGCGCCCGGCGCCCCGGCGCCGGAGGCTGACGGTCTCGACGCGCTGACGCGCGGCTCGCTCGTCCACACGCTGCTCGAGGACCTCGACTTCGCCGAACCCGGCGGCGCCGGCCCCCGAGGCGGTTGCCGCCGCTGCCGCCGGCGGCGAGGTCGAGCTCTCGCCCGACGAGTCGGCCGACGTCGACCCGCCTGGTCGCGGCCTTCGCGCACTCGCCGCTGTGCGCGCGGCTGGCCGCGGCGCGGGACATCCGCCGCGAGGCGCCGTTCGCATTCGCGCTCGACGACTCCGCCCGCAGCCTGCTCGTCAACGGCATCGTCGACGTGCTCGCCACCGAGCCCGATGGCGCGCGTGCTGATCGTCGACTACAAGACCAACCCGCTCGGAGACTCCGATCCCGAGCAGATCACCGCGCTCGACTACGACGCCCAGCGGCTCGTGTACGGGCTTGCCGCGCTGCGCAACGGCGCCCCGAGCGTCGAGGTCGCGCACTGCTACCTCGAGCGGCCCGACCGGCCCGCCACCGTGACCTACCGGGCCGCAGACGCGCCCGGACTCACCGGGCGCCTCGTCGATCTGTCGCAGGGCCTGCTGACGGGCACGTTCGCGCCCACGCCCACACCGCACCGCGAGCTGTGCGGGAGCTGCCCCGGGCGGCGAGGCGCTGTGCTCGCACCCCGAGGAGCTGACGCTGGCACCCTACGGAGCCGGCCGGCACGCAAACGGCGTTGAGTAGTGTGGTCGCAGAAGGCTCGGCAGCGCTCGGCAGGAAGCGTGCCTCAAATCAGCGAACGAGAACCCCAGATCGACTCGGCGCCGGAACGCGGCGCCACGCCCCCCGCTTCGTCGGAGGACCGCGCGGCCCGCGCCGCCGAGGATCGGCGCCTGCTCGAGCGCTACCACCGCCACGGCGACACCCACGCGCGCGAGCAGGTCGTGCAGCGCTTCCTGCCGCTGGCGCGACAGTTGGCGCGCCGCTACTCGGGCGCCGGGGAGCCGCTCGACGACCTCGTGCAGGTGGCGAGCCTCGGGCTCGTCAAGGCGGTCGACCGCTTCGATCCCGCTCGCGAGGTGGCGTTCTCGAGCTTCGCGGTCCCGACGATCCTCGGCGAGCTCAAGCGCCATTTCCGCGACAAGGGCTGGAGCGTGCGCGTCCCGCGCGATCTGCAGGAGCTCGCGCTGCGCCTCGACCGCACGCAGGAGGAGCTCGGCCGCGAGCTCGGCCGCGCTCCCAGCGCCGGTGAGGTCGCCGGCCCGGCTCGACGTGTCCGAGGAGGACGTGCTCGAGGCCCGCGAGGCCGCCCATGCCTACCGGGCGGTGTCGCTGGACCGCCCGCGCACCGAGGACGACGAGGCCGGGCCCGCGGTCGCCGACGCGATGGGGGGCGACGATCCCGGCTTTCGCCGCGCCGAGGACGCCGCCACCGTCGACCAGCTCCTGCGCGTGCTCGCACCCCGCGAGCGCGAGGTGCTGCGCCTGCGCTTCGCCGAGGACCTCACCCAGCAGGAGATCGGCGACCGCATCGGCGTCTCGCAGATGCACGTGTCGCGCCTCATCCGCCAGGCCATCGCCCGGCTGGGTGAGGCAGCGGAAGGGTGAGCCGGCTCTTCGTCGTGCGCCACGGCGAGTCCGCGTGGAACGCCGAGGGCCGCCTCCAGGGGCAGGCGGATCCGCCGCTCTCCCCGCTCGGGCGCGAGCAGGCGAGCGCCCTCTGCCTGCCGCAGGCTCCGGCCGTCTCATCCGACCTGACGCGCTGCACCGAGACGGCCGTGTTGGCCGGCTTCGTGGATGTCCCGGCCGACCCGCGCTGGCGCGAGCGCTCGCTCGGGGAATGGGAGACGCACCTCGAGCCCGAGGTGGCGACCAAGCAGGACATGGCGGCGTTCCGCCGCGGCGAGCTCATCCCGCCGGGCGGCGAGGCATGGCCGGACTTCCAGGCGCGCGTGGCCGCGGCGGCGGCCGAGCTCGAGCAGGACACGGTCGTGTTCAGCCACGGCGGTTGCGTGCGCGCGCTCGTCGCCGCGATCACCGGCGCCGACTACCGCACCGTGGCCGGGCCGGCCAACGCGAGCATCACCGTCGTGCGTACGGGGAAGCGCCCCAGGATGCTCGCCTTCAACTGGACGCCCGCCCTGCCCGGATTCGCTGCGCCGTCCGACCCCGGCGGGTGACGGGCCTCAGCGCGCTCGCGCGCGCCAAGCTCGGCATCGAGAAGCTGCGGCCCGGCCAGCGGGAGACGGCCGAAGCGGTGATCGCCGGCCGCGACGCGCTGGCGATCATGGCCACCGGATACGGCAAGTCGGCGATCTACCAGCTCGCCGGTCTCGAGCTCGACGGCCCGACCCTGGTCGTCTCGCCGCTGATCGCTCTCCAGCGCGACCAGGTCGCCAGCCTCGCCGGCCTCGGTGCCGCCGCGATCTCGAGCCAGATTCCCGAATGGGAGCGCGAGGCGGCGCTCGAGGACGCCGCCGAGGACGCGCTCGAGTTCCTGTTCATGGCGCCGGAGCAGCTCGCCAATCCGAACGTGCTGGCCGACGTCCAGGCCGCTCGGCCGTCGCTGATGGTCGTCGACGAGGCGCATTGCATCAGCGAGTGGGGCCACGACTTCCGGCCCGAGTACCTGCGCCTGGGGGCGGTCGCCGACGCCCTCGGGCGCCCGCCCGTGCTCGCGCTGACCGCGACCGCCTCGCCGCCCGTGCGCGACGAGATCGTCGCCCGGCTCGGGCTCCGTGACCCGTACATCGCCGTGCACGGCTTCGACCGTCCCAACCTCCACTTCGCCGTCGAGCGCTACCACGACGAGCGCGCGAAGGAGCGTGCGCTGGCCGAGCGCGTCGCCGCGTTCGCGAAGCCCGGCATCGTCTACACGGCGACACGCAAGGAGGCCGAGCGGCTCGCGGAGGCGCTCGGCGCCGTCGCCTACCACGGCGGCATGGCCGCCGGTGAGCGCGACGCGGTGCAGGAGGCGTTCATGGACGACGAGGCGGATGTGATCGTGGCCACCACGGCGTTCGGCATGGGCGTCGACAAGCCGAACGTGCGTTTCGTCGTCCACCACACGGTGGCGGATGCCGTCGACAGCTACTGGCAGGAGGTCGGCCGCGCCGGCCGCGACGGCGAGCCGGCCGCGGCGCTGCTGCTCTACCGCCAGGAGGATCTGGGCCTGCGACGCTTCTTCGCGGGCGCCGGTCAGGTCGAGGCCGACGAGATCAAGGCCGTCGCCGAGGCGATCGCCGACGGGACGCGGGAGCCGACCGTGCTGCAGGAGAAGACCGACCTCAGCCAGTCCAAGCTCGCCACCGCCGTGGGCCGGCTGGAGGACGTCGGCGCCGTGGAGGTGGCGCTGGACGGCCGCATCGAGCCGACGGAGAAGCTGCACGGCGACGCCGTCGTGGCCGCGGCCGAGGCCCAGGCCGACCGCGAGTCCTTCGACCGCTCCCGCGTGGAGATGATGCGCGCCTACGCCGAGCTCTCGGGCGCCTGCCGGCGCGAGTTCCTGCTCTCGTACTTCGGCGAGGTCACCGACGGTCCGTGCGGCAACTGCGACCTCTGCGACGCGGGAGAGGCGGAGCCGGCGCCCGCCGACGCTCCGTTCGCGATCGGAGCCCGCGTGCGGCACCCGAAGTGGGGTGACGCGACGGTGCAGCGCTACGAGGAGGACAAGCTCGTGGCGCTGTTCGACTCAGTCGGCTACAAGACACTTGCGCTCGACGCCATCGACGGGCTCCTCGAGCCCGCGGGCGACTAGCTGCGCGCGCAGCCGCAGCACGGCGAGGTCCTTGGCCTTGGCCTCGACCATCACGTCGAAGTCGCGGACGCCCGCCGCCGTCTCGCGCAAAAAGTGCTCGAAGGTGATCGGGTCGACGAGGTCGGCGTGGGCGCGCAGCTCGGGCAGGACCCACGAGCGCTCGACGCGGCGGCCGACCTTCTTCTTGCGCTCCTCGAGACTGGTCTTGGGCGTCGACCAGTGGATCTTGGGCGTCTGGTCATCCGGCCAGGTGGCGAGCGCGAGCCGCAGCGCCTCGGCGTCCGGGATACGGTCGGGATCGACCACGTGGTGATGGTGGATGTCCCACACGACCCGCAGGCCGCTGCGGCGGGCCGCCTCGAGCGCGTCGGCGAGCGAGAAGGACCGGTCGTCGTTCTCGACCACCAGCCGCGCGCGGGCCTCGTCCGAGAGCCGCGCCACGCCGCGCTCGAAGCGCTCGAGCGCCGCCTCGCGACCACCGGCGGCGCCGCCGACGTGCAGGACGCAGACCGCCTCGGGACCGGCGCCCATGGCGTCGAGCAACGCGGCCTGGACTTCCACGTCGCGCAGGGAGCCGGCCACGGTCGCCGGGTTCTCCGAGTTGAGGACGATGTACTGGCTGGGGTGGGTCGAGAGGCGCATGCCGAGCTTCTCCGCCCGCCGGCCGAACGCCGCGAGCTCCTCCGTGCACTCCTCGACCTGGGTGTGGAACTGCGGCAGCTCTGGGTGCGTCGCGTAGGGCGCGAGGCTCGCCGAGAAGCGGTACATCCGCAGGTCGTGGCGCTCGCAGTAGTCCAGGACGCCGTGCAGCATCTCCAGCGAGTGGCGCAGGTGCGGCCCTGACTGCCAGCGCCGGTTGTCGGATGTCGGCAGGCCGCCCTCGCCGAGCACCTTCACGGCGAAGCCGAGCTTCACGCGGCCAGCCCGCTCAGCAGCCGCTCGAACTCGTCCGGTACGAGCGACCCGCCAGTGGCCTGCGAGTGGCCGTTGCCGAGGTCGCCGGTCCAGTCCGGAAGAGCGTCGCGCAGCAGTGCGCGCAGGTCGGTCCCGTCGCCGCCGCGCACGGAGAAGTTGACGCGGCCCGGCACCCAGCCGTCGTTGGCGGCGAGCACCGGCCGGGGGGCCAGCCGCCGCGCCCAGGCCTGGGCGACCAGCGGGTGCACCTGGTACGGCGCGTTGAAGCGCAGCACGGCGACGGGTCCGTGGAAGGCGGGCGCGGTGCGTACGGCGACGTCGAATGCGGCCCGGTACTCCCGCCGCGCCTGTTCGAGGGCGCCGATGCGCGCGTCGGCGAGCGCGGCCTGCGGGCTGTCGTGCTCGACGAGGAGCGCGAGGGCGGTGCGCACGGGGCCGTCGGCGAGCCGGCGCGGGGCGTTGATCAGCGGCACCAGCTTGCGCACGCCCGTCCGGTGGGCGCCATCGCACTCGGGGAGCGCCAGGCCGGCGGCGCCGAGGTCGCCGTACGCGCCCACCGCCGCCAGCCACGGGTCGCCGCCGGCGACGCGCCTGACGAGCGGGGCGGTAGGGACCTCCGGGTCCTCGCCGTGGCTCGAGAGCACGAGGACGCCGGGGCCTGGGTCCGTCGTCTCCGGGACGTGGTGGTCGACGATCACGCCCGGGCGCGACAGCTCGCGCACGCCCAGGTCGAGCACGGCGACGCCGCCCGGCGGCAGGTCGGGCTCCGGTCCCCACGGGGTCTGGGCCCGGCTGAGCAGGCATGCGGCGCCGGCGCCCTCACCACGCAGCCGCAGGACCTGAGCGGCCGCGGCCAGGCCGTCCGCGTCCGTGTGCGGTGCGACGACGTCGGCCTCGAGCAGGGCGGCGCGGACGGCGCCGTGGCTCACGAAGCTACGACGAGGCCCTCGAAGACCGGCGGCTTGTCGCCGAGCAGCCAGGTGCCGTCGTCCTGACGCGACACGAGCCCGCGCTGCGAGAGCTGCCCGAGGGCGGTGGTGACGGAGGGGCGGCGGGCGCCGACGATCCAGCCGAGCAGCTCGTGCGAGAGGAAGCTGGGGAGCACGCGGCCCTCCGGGCGCACGGTGCCCCAGCGCTCGGAGAGGTGCCACATCGCGATCAGCAGGCGGGTGTCGACGCGCGGCAGCTGTGCCACCGCGAGCATGCGCGCGAGCAGCCGCGAGCGGTCCAGCGCGCGCGAGATCATCTCGCCGGTCATCTCGGGGAAGCGCGCCGACCGCGCGACGAAGCGCACGTCGAGGTGCGCGAGCATCAGCGGCTCGATCACGCGGAAGGCGACGCTGAACGGCGCCAGCTGCTCGCCGATGCCGTCCTGGCTGGGGCGCAGCAGGTCGCCGGGGCCGAGCAGCTCGGCGCAGGAGCGGTGGCTGAGCGAGAGCCGGCGCACGACCACGCCTTCGAGCACGAGGAGGCCGATGCCGCCGTTGGCATCGGGGCTGCGGTCGGCGTCCGGGACCCAGGCGCCGCGGGGGATGCCCTCGGTGCGGGCGACCAGCGCCTGGCGTGCCTGCTCGAAGCGGTCCGCCGGAAGGCCCGCCCCAAGATCGGGATCGGCGTCGAGCACCCGTACCCCTTGTGCTACGGGTTGGCTCAGATGTGGGAACGCCATGCTCAAGAGGGGCCTTTCCAATCCGTCGGGGTCGGCAAACCCCAACAACACCTCACCCGCGGGAAAGGCTCGGCCGCGTGGCGCGCAGGTAGGACCGCAGCGCGTCGAGACCGGAGACGACCGTCAGCGTGACGGTCGCGCCGACCAGCACCCCGACCCACTGGGCGGTGGGATCGGAGACCGTGATCGAGCGCGATCACCATCGCGACCTGCAAGAACATCTTCGCCTTGCCGGCCGCGCCGGCGGCCAGCACCGCTCCCTGCCGCGCGGCGTGCGCGCGCAGCGCCGTGACCAGCAGCTCGCGGCCCGCGATCACCGCCACCACCCACCAATCGAGGCGGTCGACGGCGAGCAGGGCGGCCAGCGCGCCGAGCACGAGCAGCTTGTCGGCCACCGGGTCGAGCAGCTTGCCGAGCGGCGTGATCGAGGCCGCGCGAGCGCGCGAGGTGGCCGTCGACGACGTCCGTCAGCGCGGTCAGCGCGAACAGCGCGCCGGCGATCAGCGAGCCCTCGGGGTGCGCGATCACGATCGCCACCACCGCGGGAGCGAGCAGGATGCGCCCGAACGACAGCGCGTTGGGGACGTTGAGCAGCCCGCCGAACGCCGTCGCCGACAGTGACAGCGTGCCGCCGCCGCCCGGCGGGACCGCGGGCTCCGGCACCCGGCGCAGGGGGTGGCCGGTGGCGAGCGCGCCGAGGCCGACGGCGAGGAAGGCGATCACCACGCCCGCGACGTCGTCGATGACGTAGTGCCAGCCCAGGTAGATCGTCGCGACGACGATGATCCAGAAGTAGGTCCACAGGGCCCGCCGCAGCCAGCGGTTGGCGCGCAGCAGGTGCGCGACCAGTGCAGCCGTCAACACGACCGACACATGCAGCGACGCGAATGCCGCGATGCTCTGCACGGCGTCCTTGAGGAACGGCTCCGAGCCGTAGAGGACGCTGAGCCGTTCCGCCCACAGCGCGTGCTGCAGCGATGACGAGGAGGTGGGGGCGAGATCCGCGAACAGCTCCGGCGCGACGAACGCCGGCCCCATCGAGGGGATCATGTAGTAGCTGGCGGCCCCGAGCACCCAGTTCAGAGCACAGCGCCACCGCGTACCACAGCCCCTTGCGCGTGTCGCCGAACCAGACGAGCGCGGCGGCGAGGGAGATGGGCACGAACGCCAGGTAGATGACGTACGCGAACGAGAGGAACTCGTTGGCGACGCCCGTGCCCAGCAGGGAGTGCAGCAGCGTGGCCGGGTCCTGGCCGAAGAACATCGCGCGGTCGAGCTCGAGCAGGCTCGTGTCGTGGATGCCTGGGCTCAGGAAAGGCAGGAAGCCCTTGAAGTTGCGGTAGGCGACGTAGACGACGTAGAAGGAGAGGAGACCGACGAGCACGTAGGCCAGCCGGCGACCGGTCCAGCGCTCGCGCACCACGGAGCGCAGCTGGGCGGGGAAGCCGCCGAGCCGCTTGTACGTCCGCCACAGCGCGCGCGGCAGGACGTCGAGCACCATGAAGATCGACAGGATCGCGCTGAGGCGGAACAGCGGCGGGCCGCCGACGCCGTCAGGGTCGTGGATCGGGAGCCCCTCCGCGTTCGCGGTCAGGAACATCGCGATGGCGCAGGCGGCGGCCAGGCACGTGGGGAACGACCCACGGCCGGCGCTCGGTGACGGTGAGAACGCGAGCCGTCATCCGCCTACCCTGTCCGTACGCGTACAGAGCACCGCCGCAGGGTACCCGACCGCCCTGCCGCCTCCGTTATGGACGTCCTCGTCATCTTCAACCCATCCGCCTCGCGCGTCGACGCGCGCGCGGAGGCGACCGTGCTCGACGCGCTGAAGGGACGGGCGGGCATCGAGGCCGCGCGCACGGACCACCCGTTCCACGCCGCCGAACTGGCCGCGGAGGCGGCGCGGGCCGGCGCGCGCCTCGTCGTCGCGGTCGGGGGCGACGGGACCGCCAACGAGGCCGCCAACGGGCTCGCGGGCACGCGGACGGCGCTGTGGTGCCTGCCCGGCGGCTCGACCAACGTGTTCGCGCGCACGATGGGCGCTCCTACCCGTTTGGGCCCCGCCGCCGAACAACTCGCCGCACGCATCGCCGCGCCGCAGATCGCACCGACGACCACCGGCACGGTCGACGACCGCCACTTCCTGTTCATGTCCGGCATCGGGGTGACCGCGGAGATGATGCGGCGCGTCGCCGCGCGACCGGCGCTGCGGGCGAGGCTGGGCGCCGGTTACGTCGCCGTCGGCGCGGCGGTCGCGCTCGCCGAGGCGGGCCGCGGCCGGCTGCCGCGCCTCGTGGTCGAGGCCGACGGCCAGCAGCGCCGAGGCCGCGACCGTGATCATCCAGCGCTCCGACCCGCTGACCTTCTTCGGCCCGCAGGCCGGTCAGCGTCTGCCCGCCCGAGAACCTCGGCAACGGCACGCTGTCGGTCGCCTTCGCCGATCGCGCCGCCCCGCGCGACGTGGCCGGCATCTTCATGCGCCTGCTTTCGGGCGACGGCGGCCGCGTCACCGAGCATCCCGCGCGTGACCGCGGTGGAGAACCTCGCCGACGCTGCGCGTCTACTCACCCGACGGCCGCTCGTTCGGGATCGAGGTCGACGGCACCTACGTCGGCGACGCCACGTCGGCGCAGTACGGCGTCGCGCCCGATTCGCTGCTCGTCGCCCGGCCCTGACTCGCCCGGGCGTGCGCTGGGTACCCAAGTGCCCAGATGCCCCTCTCTCCGGCTGACCTCGAAGCCCTGCTCACGCGCGCCGAGGAGCGCGGCTGCGTCAACGAGTCCGAGATCGCCCAGTTCGTCGAGCATCTCAGCCTCGACGAGGACGAGACCAACGAGGTCCACGCCGCGCTCGAGTCGCGCGGCATCGAGGTGGCCGACGACTGCGCGCGCCCGCTCCCGTACGGCGCCCCGGAGCGGGTCGCCTACACCAACCTCGACCTCGCCGTCTTCACCACCGACGCGCTCCAGCAGTTCCTCAACGAGGCCGGCCGCCATCGCCTGCTCACACCCCAGGAGGAGCTCGAGCTGGCCAAGCGCATCGAGACGGGCGACCTGCAGGCCAAGGAGGCGCTGACGACCCGCAACCTGCGCCTCGTCGTCTCGATCGCACGCAAGTACCAGGGCCTGTCCGAGCTGTGCCTGCTCGACCTCATCCAGGAGGGCATGCTCGGGCCTGATCCGCGCGGTCGAGAAGTTCGACTGGCGCAAGGGCTTCCGCTTCTCGACCTACGCCACGCTGTGGATCCGCCAGGCGATCCAGCGCGGCATCGCCGACAAGGGCCGCACCATCCGTCTGCCCGTCCACGTCGCCCAGCGCGAGCGCAAGATCGCCCAGACCGAGCGGAGCTGTCGGTGGAGCTCGGCCGCGAGCCCACCCCCGAGGAGATCGCCGCCGCGCGCCGAGCTGCCGCTCGAGCAGGTCGTCGAGATGCTCGACGTCTCCCGCACCGTGACCTCGCTGGACAAGCCGGTCGGCGACGACGAGGACACGTCGCTGGGCGCCCTGATGGGCTCCGGCGAGACGTCGACCGAGGAGGAGGTCGAGGTCTCGCTCTCGCGCCAGGCGGTCCGCAAGGCCGTGGAGGAGCTTCCCGACCGCGAGCGGATGATCATCAAGCTGCGCTTCGGGCTCGACGGCGAGGAGCGCGAGCCGCTCCCGCTCGCCGCAGCTCCAGCGCGAGCTCGGCATGGGTCGCGAGGAGCTGCGCGCGATCGAGCGCCGCGCGCTCCAGCACCTCTCGCTGCGCCGCGAGCTCGCGGCTCTGAGCGAAGCGGCGTAGGCCGCGCCGCGCTCAGCTCGCGGCGTGGTCAGATGTCGCAGCGCGGTCTGACTGCGCGATGAGGGCGAGGACTCGGGTCGGCTCGGCGATATGCGAATGATGCATCCAGAGGAGGCACTATTCGCAAATGCCGGCGCCTCGCGGCCGACGCTAGATCGGCCGCGGGTTCGGATCCGGCGGGCCCGGCGGGCCGGGCGCCGGACCGGGTGACGGCGGCCGCGGGTCGGGCCCGGGGTCGGGCAGCGGGGCCGGATCGGGGCTGGGGGAGGGCGGGACGGTCATGCGAACGGCTTCTGCTCGGACGCGCGCTTGCCGACGGCGCCGGAGCCGATCAGCCCGGTGGCGGCCAGCAGCGGCGCAGCCGAGAGGCCGAAGCAGAACAGGGCGGCGACCCAGCTGATGTCGGCGACCAGCAGGACGATGCCGGCGACGTCGAGTACCAGGGCCAGCGCCAAGAGCTTCACGCCGTTGGCGGTCAGGCGCCCCGAGGTTCTCGCCAGGCGCTGATCGGTGTCGGACTGGAGGGGCATGGGGTGGGGCTTCCCACACTGCGCCACGGGTAGTCTCGAATCATGGCCACTAACCATCTGCGCGAGATCGAGGACGAAGGTCAGGCGGTCTGGCTCGACAACATCTCCCGGGCCCTGATCGAGGACGGCGACCCTGGAGCGGCTGGTGCGCGAGGACGGCATCAGCGGCGTGACCTCCAACCCGACCATCTTCGACAAGGCGATCGGTGACTCCGACCGCTACGACGACGCCCTGCGCGCCGGGGCCGAGAAGGGCCTGAGCCCGCGCGACATCTTCTTCGAGCTCGGCTTCCGCGACATCCGCGACGGCTGCGACATCCTGCGCGAGACCTTCGACGCGACCGAGGGCAAGGACGGCTACGTCTCCTTCGAGCTGCCGCCCGAGCTCGCCGACGACGCGCGGGGTTCCGTCGAGCAGGCCAAGGTCATCCGGCGAAGATCGACCGGCCCAACGTCCTCATCAAGGTGCCCGGCACCGAGGCGGGCGTCGAGGCCTTCGAGGAGCTCACCGCCGCGGGCGTCAACGTCAACGTCACGCTGCTGTTCGACGTCGCGCCGCTACGAGAAGGTCGCCGAGGCCTACATCCGCGGGCTCGAGCGTCGCGTGGAGGACGGCGAGCCGGTCGACCGGGCCTCGTCGGTGGCCAGCTTCTTCGTGTCGCGCGTCGACGGCAAGGTCGACCAGCGCCTGGACGAGATCGGCGGCCACGACGAGCTCAAGGGCAAGGCGGCGGTCGCCAACGCGCGCGTCGCCTACGAGTCCTTCCAGCGCCTCTTCTCCGGCGAGCGCTGGGAGAAGCTCGCCGCCCAGGGCGCCGCCGTCCAGCGGCCGCTGTGGGCGTCGACCTCGACCAAGAACCCCGACTACCCGGACACCCTGTACGTCGACGAGCTGATCGGCCCGGACACGGTCAACACGATGCCCGACGCAACGATCGAGGCCGCCCGCGACCACGCGACCGTCGCGCGCACCGTCGACCAGGACGTCGAGGGCGCGCACGCGCTCCTCGAGCAGCTCAAGGAGCTGGGCGTCGACTTCGACGACATCGTCGGGCGCGAGCTCGTCGAGGAGGGCGTCGCCTCCTTCGCCAAGTCCTTCGACTCGATGATCGAGACCATCGGGGAGAAGGCGGGCGCGGTCACGGCCTCCTAGGGACGGGGGCGCCGCGGCCGGGCGCCCGAGCGCCTACGCCGCTTTCTCTGAATCAGGCGGGCCCTCGTCGCGCACGGCGAGGGCCGCCTCGCGCGTGCCGACGATCTCGAGCACCGAGTCGAGGCCGGTGATCGTGAAGGTCTTGCGCACCTCCGGCACCTCGCAGGCGATGATCAGCCGCCCGTCGCGCAGCCCCAGGCGACGGTGCGCCGAGATCAGCACGCCGAGGCTCGACGAGTCGATGAAGGTCGCCTCCGCCGAGGTCGACGACGATCGTGCCGTGGCCGGCCTCGATGGCGTTCCGCGATCAGCGCCTTGAACTCGGGAGCGGTGAAGATGTCGACCTCGCCGCGGACCGCGACGACGTGGGTGTCGTCGTCGACCTCCTCCTCCCAAGCAGCGAACTCCACAGCCATGGCGGTCGTCCTCTACCCCGTGAAGTTGACGCACACACGCAGGAACTCAGCCGTCGTCGTGCGTGTCGACGTGAACCTCCTCGGCCACCTTCAGGATGACGCTCCCGAACTCGCCCGAGGTCCTCGCCCAGCAGCGCCTCGGCGCCGCCCGTGCGTCAGCGGGCCGATGCGCATCCACAGGCGACAATCCGCCGGCGCGAGCCGCATGTGGACCGCGTCAGCCACGTGGGCGCCGGCGCGTTGAGCGACTACGTCGGCCACCAGCACGGCGTCGTCGAGCTTGTCGAGCGGCAGGTTGGCCCGCGCGGCGAGCATCCCGACGACGCGCCGCAGCACGGGCCCGACCAGGGGGCCGGGCGTTACCGCGACATCGGTCGCGGTGTCCGCCTCGCGGAGGGCGAATGGCGGCGAGTCGTCCACGAGGAGGGGAACCTACTCGCTGCCGTGGAAGGACATGCGCACGCGCGTACCGCGCCGGCGCTGCTGGATCTCGAACTCGTGTGCCACCGCCGCCATCAGCGGCAGGCCCAGGCCCGGAGTACCCCCGAACGGGCGCGGGCGAATGCCGTCGCCATCGTCAGCGACCATCACCACGAGGCCCCCATCACCCGTGACCGCGGCGACCTCGAGCCGACCCGGGCCCGAGGAGTAGGCATGGCGCACCACGTTGGTACAGGCCTCGGTCACGGCCAGCCTCACGTCCTCGACCGTGGGCGGGTCGAGGCCGATCGCCTCGGCCAGCGCACCGGTCACGTGCCGGACCAGCACGACGTCCTCGGCTCGGGCAGGCAGCGAGAGGTGGATGTCACAGCGACCGTCAGGTGCCTCGCCGGCGGGACGGTCCGGCACCACCCGCGGAGTGAAACTGCGCCCTGACGCGCTCGCTGACGACCCATCGATGAGGGCGGATCCCTTATTCATGTCCCGACCCAATCGGATACCCGCCTGCGCGGATCGGATAACGCGACCCTGCTCTCCAACGGACGCAAAAGGAGGACGGCTAGGATCGCTCGGTCTCCATGAGTGACATCCCCGAGCCCACGATCGAGCGTGTCGACGACGGCGGCGAGGGCGTCGCCGTGCTCGAGTTCACCGGCGAGCTCGACCTCGCCATGCACGAGCCGCTGCGCGCGCTCGTGGATGCCGTGGTGGCTGAGGTGCCGCGCCTGGTGGTCGCCGATCTCACCGCAGCCGAGTTCATGGACTCGACGATGCTGCGTGAGCTGCTGCGTGCGCACTCCGCGCTCGGTGAGGCGGGCTCCCGGCTCGTGATCGCCGGCCCGCAGGCGCCCGTGCGACGACTGCTCGAGCTCACGGGCACCGACGATCTGCTCACGGTCGTCGAGACCCGTGAGCAGGCACTGAGTGGCTGAGCGCTAAGCGGCGCGTACCGACTCGTGGAGCTCGTCGATGGTGCGCCGCAGGAGGCGCGACACGTGCATCTGTGAGATCCCGAGGCTGCTCGCCGATCTCCGACTGCGTGAGATCGCCGCCGAAGCGCAGCGCCAGGATGCGGCGCTCGCGCTCGGGCAGGTCGCGCACGAGCCGGCCGATCGTGACCGCCTCCTCGGTGCGCTCGTAGCCCGGGTCGATGTCGCCGATCCGCTGGAGGGGGATGTCGTCCTCGTCCTCGCCGGCGGCCGACGGGCGGTCGAGCGACGCGGGCCGCATCGCGCGCAGCGCCTCGCGAGCCTCGAGGACGTCCTCGACGTCGCGGCCCAGCTTCTCGGCGAGCTGCTCGACGGTCGGCGGGCGACCGAGCTCGGTGTTCATGCACGTCGGCCTTGCGCTGCACGGCGAGCGCGAGCTCCTGGAGGTCGCGGGGGACCCGGATGGCCCAGCCCTTGTCGCGGAAGTGGCGGCGCAGCTCGCCGACGATGGTCGGCACGGCGAACGACGCGAAGGCGGAGCCGCGGTCGGGGTCATAGCCCTTGATGGCCTTGAGCAGACCGAGCGCGGCGACCTGCTCGAGATCCTCGAGCGGCTCCTCGCCGCGGTGATAGCGGCGGGCGAGGCTCTTCGCGAGCGGCATGAACGCCTCGACCGTCTGCGCGCGCACGCGCGGGTCGGGGTCCTGCTGAGCGCGGCGGATGAGCTCGCGGTCCTCGGCGTCGCGCGCGGCGCGCTTGTTGCCGGCGGCCGACGTGAGTCGTCCTCGTCGTATCGGTTGTGGCACGGCATGGGTCATCGATACCTCGGACACAGAGGGCCTCCTGGGCGACAGCTTGGGTGCCGGGCCCTCGAGGGACCCGCTCCTGAAGAGGCGTGTCCCGGCTTCCCCCCCGTAGGGCCGCCGGTGTGCGTCCTGCTCCATCTTTTGCGTCGTCGTCCTCACCCGAATGAGCACGCTGACTTGACTGCTATCAGCATCCCCCTGGCGTCGCGCCCGCAAACGCGACCTCAAACGCCTTAGTTAGCGCTCAACCTTCGTGATCGGCGCGGCTTCGGCCTCGCCGCCGACGGGGTCGCGCTTGAAGTGCCCGCTCCCCGGCTCGACCGGGCCGGAACCCTCGGGTGGCGTGCTCTCGGCGTCAGAGTGCTGGTCCGTGTCGCCCAGCGGCGTGGAATCCTCGGAATCCGGTGATGCCGGCGTCGAGCCGGCGGTCGCGCGCAGGGACATCAACAGAACGACCCCGCCGACCACGGCGACGGCGAGGAGCCCGACGAGCACATAAGTCATACCGGAGCGCTACCCGGAGCCGGGTCGGTGAACACCGATTGTCGCGAAACTGACAGCGCGCGGTTTTCCGGGTCGGTGGGGTGGGCAGCCACCGAAGTGACACCCCGAGCGCTTCTAGCGCTGTCCGCGCCTCGTCGTTCCCCCCGGCGGCGTGGCGCCTCCCAAGCGAAGACGACCCGGTGCTCTGAGCACCGGGTCGTTTTTCGTCTAAGCCAGTCCCTCCGCCTCGTACTCGCGGAGGTAGCCCTCGAAGAGCCGGCGATGGCCCTCCTCGTCGCGCAGGATCGCGATCACCATGTCGTTGGTCACCGGGTCGATGCCCTCGGTGAACTCGATGATCTCGTTGTAGTGCTCGATGGCGCCGGTCTCGGCCTCGATCACGCCCTTGATGACGTGCACGACGTCGGTCTGGTGGTCGGGCGGCTGTAGATAGCTCTGCTCGGCCTGGAACTCCATCGATCCCGGCACGACCCCGTAGAGCTCCTTGATGCGCTTGGCGAACTCCTGCGCATGTCCGAGCTCCTCCTGGATGTCCTCGTTGAGCGACTCGATGATCTCCTGGGCGCGCACGCCGTCAGGATTGATCGAGTTCGCGATGTAGCTCATCACGGTCTCGATCTCCATCCAGTACGCCTTCGTGAGGATCTCGATCACCTCGTCGCGTTTCTCTATGTGCTCGTCCGACAGAATGCCGGTGCTTGCGTTCCGAGTAGCCATGGCTAGGCGGTACCCACACGCGGCGTTTGTCAGCGCGCCGGCGCGGATAGCTGGGCTGCTGTGCGTGCGTCTTTTGACAGCGCGGACGACGCGGCGCTCCAGGCCTTCCTCGAACGCGTCGGGACCTACCGGCTCCTCCGACCCCGGGAGGAGCTCGAACTGGCGCGCCGCATCGAGCGCGGCGACCTCGCCGCCAAGGACCGGATGGTGTGCGCGAACCTGCGGCTCGTCGTCTCCGTCGCCCGCCAGTACGCCGGTCCGGGCCTGCCGTTCCTCGATCTGGTGCAGGAGGGGATGCTGGGCCTGATCCGCGCGGTCGAGAAGTTCGACTGGCGCAGGGGCTTTCGCTTCTCCACCTACGCGACCTGGTGGATCCGCCAGGCCGTCGAGCGCGCACGGGACGGCAAGGGCGACGCGATCCGCCTGCCCGTCGGTCTCGTGCGCCGCCAGCGCCAGGCCGGGATGTCGTCGCCGGAGGTGGCGCGGGTCGTTGCCTCACTCGACCGCCGCGCCGGCGACGCCGGCGACGAGACGACGCTCGGGGACCTGCTCGCCGACGACGGCCCGACGCCGTTCGAGCTCGCTGAGGAGACGCTGAGGCGGAGCGCACTCGACGCGGCGCTCGACGAGCTGCCGGTGCGCGAGCGCCAGGTGCTGTGGCTGCGCTACGGGCTGGCGGGAGGCGAGCCCGAACCGCTGCGCGAGGTCGGCCGGCGCCTCGGGCTCACCCCCGAGCGCGTCCGCCAGATCGAGCGGACCGCGCTGTCGCGCCTGCGCGCCGCTCGCCGCGGATCGCGCCTAGCTACGTGCTGCCGTGAGGTCAGTGTTTCCACTCGATGGGGTTCTCGCCCGCCGGGTCGGACTCGCGCTCGTACAGGAACCCCATCCGCACCTCCGTGCCCCCGCCGGGCGCGCCGCGCACCTCGACACGTCACTGAGGGCCTGCATGAGCGGGATGCCGAGGCCAAGCTGCGCCGGCGTCGGAGTCGGCCGCGACGCCGCGCCCGGCGTCGCGGACGACGACCTCCAGCCGGTCCTCGGCGGCGAACATCTCGATGTCGAGCCGGCCCGAGCTGTCGGCGTAGGCGTGCACGACGGCATTGGTGCACGCCTCGGTGACGGCCATCTTGGCGTCCGAGAGCACGCTGCCGTCGAGCGCGAGGCGTCGGCGAGGCCGGTCAGCGCCTGGCGCACGACGCCGACCCCCTCGGGCAGCGCGGGCATGTCCAGCCGCACGACGGGCGCGTCGCTCATGCGTCCGCCGGGGTGGCGCGGGCCGCCGTCAGCGCCTCGTCGAGCGATCCCACGACGGGGAAGACGGGCACGAGGCCGGTGATCTCGAGGATGCGCGCGACGCCGGGCTCGGGCTCCTCGCCGATGCAGACCACGTAGCCGATGCTCCGCTCGAGCGCCTGACCCGGCGCGCCTCGAGCAGCGCGCCGAGGATCGACGAGTCCAGGAACGTCGCGCCGCTGAGCTCGACGATCGACGCCGGCCGGCGTCCGGCCGATCGCCTCGTCGAGGCGGTCGCGCAGGGAAGGCGCGGTGTAGATGTCGTGCTCGCCGCGCATGACGACGAGTAGGACATCACCCTGAGAGTCGTCGAGCACGATGCTGCGGGCGTCCATCTGGCGCGTTGACGATACCCCTGAGGCCCATTGCGTAACGTGACCGGCGGGATGACGGACCGCGAGCGTCTACGCGAGTACGAGGCCAAGCGCGACTTCGAGGACACACCGGAGCCCGCCGCATCGGAGCCGGGCGGGCGCGAGGGCCTGCCCCGCTTCGTCGTGCAGGAGCACCACGCCACGCGCGCTGCACTGGGACCTGCGCCTCGAGCACGACGGGACGCTGGCTTCGTGGGCCGTCCCGCGCGGGATCCCCGCCGATCCCGAAGCGCAACGGGCTCGCCGTGCGCACCGAGGATCACCCGCTCGAGTACCTCGACTTCCACGGCACGATCCCGCAGGGCAACTACGGCGCCGGCGAGATGAAGATCTGCGACCGCGGCGTCTTCGAGCTCGAGAAGTGGCGCAAGGACGAGGTGATCGTGGTGCTGCACGGCGAGCAGGAGTGCAGGGCAGGTACGTTCTTTTCCGAACCAGGGGCAAGAACTGGATGATCCACCGCATGGACCCGCCCCAGGATCCTGGGCCGCGAGCCGATGCCCGAGACGCTCGTCCCGATGCTGGCCAAGGCGGGGTCGCTGCCGCGCGACCAGGACAACTGGGCCTTCGAGGTCAAGTGGGACGGCGTGCGCGCCGTGGCGTTCGCCGGCGGCGGGCGGCTGCGGCTCGTGTCGCGGTCGGGCCGCGACATCATCGGCGCAGTACCCGGAAGTGCGCGGGCTCGGCGAGGCGCTGGGCTCCCGCGAGGCGATCTTCGACGGCGAGATCGTGGCGTTCGGCGACGATGGCCTCCCGAGCTTCGAGCGTCTCCAGAAGCGCATGCACGTCGGCTCGTCGGCGACGATCCGGCGCCTGGCGCGCGACTCGCCCGTCGCCTACGTGCTCTTCGACCTGCTCTGGCTACGAGGGGCGCTCGCTGATGGACCGGCGCTACGACGAGCGGCGCGCGGAGCTGGTCGGTCTGGACCTGCACGGCTCGCAGTGGCAGGTGCCCAACCACCACGTCGGTGACGGCGATGCGCTGCTCGAGCTCACGCGCCGCCAGGGCCTCGAGGGCGTGATGGCCAAGCGGCTCGACTGTCCGTACACGCCCGGCCGGCGCAGCGGCGGCTGGATCAAGATCAAGAACGTCCACCGCACGTCGCTGGTGATCGGCGGCTGGATTCCGGGCGAGGGCGGGCGGTCCGGCCGGCTCGGCGCGCTCACCGTCGGCTTCCACGACGACGGCGGGCTCCGGTACGCCGGCCGGGTGGGAACCGGCTTCGGCCAGGCGGAGCTGCACGCGCCTCGGGCGCCTGCTCGAGCCGCTGGCGGCCGACGCGCTCGCCGTTCGAGGGCCGGCAGCCGCCGCACGGAGACCCACTTCGTGCGCCCCGAGCTCGTGTGCGACGTCGAGTTCCGCGAGTGGACCCGCACCCGGACCCTGCGCGCGCCGTCCTACAAGGGTGCTGCGCGACGACATCACGCCCGAGCAGGCGGTGTTCGAGCCCCGCTGAGCAGCAGGTCGACGAAGCTGTCCGCGATCTCGGTCGTCGACAGCCGACCGTCGGGGTCGATACCAGGAGGGCATGTGGTTGACCATGCCGAGCAGCGCCAGACGGGTCAGAGAGTCGCCGTCGAGGATCTCGTCGAGCAGGGCTTCGAACTGTTCGCGCTGCCGGCGGATGTCGGCCCAGCGGGGGTCGGACTCGACCAGCCGGCGCTCGGCGGCGAAGACGACCATGTGGTCGCGGTGGGTCTCGACGTGGCGGACCCACTCACGCACGACCGCGCGGAGCTTGGCCTCCGGCTCGTCGTGCGCGTCCGCCGCCTCCCGCGCCCGTGACAGCAGCGGCGCGAGCAGCTCCTGCTGGACGGCGATGAGCAGGTCGTGCTTGCCGTCGATGTAGTGGTAGAGCCCGCCGCGGGTGAGGCCGGTGGCGGTCAGCAGGTCCTCGATCGACGTGGCGTGGTACCCGCGCCGGGCGAACTCGCGCGCCGCAGCGGAGACGACGTCGGTGCGGGTCATGCGACCACCATACCGAACGGTCGGTATGCTGCGCGACGCAATGGACTTCGACGCTCTCCGACGACCATCGAGCTGATCCGCCGCACCGCGCGCGACTTCGCCGAGCAGGAGGTGGCGCCGGCCGCCGAGGAGCTCGACCGCGACCAAGGCGTTCCCGTACGAGATCGTGCGCAAGCTGGGGGACCTCGGCTTCATGGGCATCCCGTTCCCGGAATCGGTCGGCGGCGCGGGCGCCGACACGCTGGCCTACGCGCTGGTGGTCGAGGAGCTCACGCGGGTGGACTCCTCGGTCGCGATCACGATGTGCGCGCACACCTCGCTGGGCACGCAGCCGATCTACCTGTTCGGCAGCGATGAGCAGAAGGAGCGCTACCTGCCGGATCTGTGCGCGGGGCGCAAGCTCGGAGCGTTCGGGCTGACCGAGCCCGAGGCGGGCTCCGATGCCGGCAACGTCCGCACGCGCGCCGCGCTGGACGACGGCGAGTGGATCATCAACGGCGCCAAGCAGTTCATCACCAACGCCGGCACCGACATCTCGGGGCACGTCGCGATCACGGCGCGCACCGCCGACGACGAGGTCTCCAACCTGATCGTCGAGAGGGACACCCCCGGCTACGAGGTCGGTGAGCCGTACCGCAAGATGGGCTGGAACGCGTCCGACACCCGGCCGCTGACCTTCGACGACTGCCGCGTTTCAGAGGACGCGCTGCTCGGCCCGCGTGGCGCACGGCTACAAGCAGTTCCTGCACGTGCTCTCGATCGGGCGCATCGGGGTCGCGGCGATGGGCGTCGGGCTGGCGCAGGGCGCGCTCGACCAGGCGCTGGCCTACGCGAAGGAGCGCCGCGCGTTCGGTCAGCCGATCTCCAAGTTCCAGGCCATCCAGGCCAAGCTCGCCGACATGGCGACGGAGATCGAGGCGGCGCGGCTGCTCACCTACAAGGCGGCGCGGATGAAGGACGCCGGCGAGAACTTCGCGCTCACCGCCGCGCAGGCCAAGCTCAAGACCGGCCGGCTCGCGGTGCGCTGCGCCGAGGAGGCCGTGCAGATCCACGGCGGCTACGGCTACATCGAGGAGTATCCCGTCTGCCGCATGTACCGCGACGCGAAGATCCTCACCATCGGCGAGGGCACCGACGAGGTGCAGCAGATGGTGATCGCGCGGGCGCTCGGCGCATGATCCGTGAGGTCGGCCCGCGGGACGGGTTCCAGAACGAGCCGGAGGTCATCCCGACGGAGGTCAAGATCGGCTTGATCGACCGCTGGCCCGGACGGGACTGCAGCGGATCGAGCTCACGTCATTCGTACGGGCGGACGTCATCCCGCAGCTCGCCGACGCCCGCGAGGTGCTGCTCGGGGTCGACATCCCGGACGGCGTGTCCCGGTCGGTGCTGATCCCCAACATGCGCGGGCTGGAGAACGCGCTTGGAGCTGCGGGAGACCTTCGACGAGGTGAGCGTCTTCCTCAGTCGCCAGCGAGTCCCATAACCGCGCCAATCTCAATCGCTCCGTGGACGAGTCACTGAAGGGGCTGGATGCAGGTCGTGCCGGCGGCGCGCCAGGCCGGGTTGCGGGTTGAGGCGGTCATCGCGATGGCATTCGGATGTCCCTATGAGGGGCATGTACCGGCGGAGCGGGTGCTGGACATCGCCCGCCGGCTGGTGGCCGCAGGTGCGTCGGAGATCGCGTTCGGCGACACGACGGGTATGGCGAACCCTGTGCAGGTCAAGCAGTTCTTCTCGGATCTGGATCTCGGCGCGGAGCTGACCGCCCACTTCCACAACACGCGCGGGCAGGGCCTGGCCAACGTATTCGCGGCCTGGGAGGCCGGCGTCACGCTCGTTCGAGTCGAGCTTCGGCGAGCTCGGGGGCTGCCCGGTGCCCGCGGGCGCGACCGGCAACGTCGCCACCGAGGACGTCCTCTCGATGCTGCACGAGATGGGCGTGGAGACCGGCGTCGACCTCGAGCGGCTGCTGGCCTGCTCGCGCGCGGCGCAGGAGCATCTGGGCCGGCCGCTCGGCTCGCACACCCTGGTCGCCGGACCGATCGAGTGGGATGTTTGAGTCCGTCCTGATCGCCAACCGCGGAGAGATCGCGCGGCGCGTGATCCGGACGCTGCACCGGCTCGGCGTCCACGCGGTGGCGATCTACACCGAGCCCGATGCCGGCGGGCCATGGGTGCGCGAGGCCGACGAGGCCCGCCGTGTGGACACGTACATGTCGATCGACGCGATCGTCGCCGCGGCTGACGGCGTCGACGCGGTGCACCCCGGCTACGGGTTCCTGAGCGAGAACCCGGCGTTCGCCCGCGCCTGCGCCGAGGCGGGTCTGGTGTTCGTCGGGCCCGTCGCCAGAGGCGATGGAGGCAGTCGGTGACAAGGTGCGCGCGCGGGAGCTGGCTGCGGCCGCCGGGCTGCCCGTCGTGCCCTCCTTCACAAAAGGGTCCGTCCCTCTTGTGAAGCGGGAGCTCGAGTTCCCCGTGATCGTGAAGGCCGCGGCCGGCGGTGGGGGGCGCGGGATGCGCGTCGTGGAGTCGCGTCGAGGATCTCCAGGACGCCGTCGCGGCGGCGCAGCGCGAGGCGGCGGCCGGCTTCGGCGACGATCGCGTCTTCATCGAGAAGTACCTGCCGAGGGCGCGGCACATCGAGGTGCAGGTGATCGGCGACGTGGCGCTGGGCGAGCGCGAGTGCTCGCTGCAGCGGCGCCATCAGAAGGTGATCGAGGAGGCGCCCTCGCCGGCGGTCTCCGACGACCTGCGCGCGCAGCTGTGCGCGGAGGCATCGGCGCTGGCCCGGGCCGCCGGCTACGAGAACGCGGGCACCGTCGAGTTCATCTGCGACGCCGACGACCCCAGCGAGCACTACTTCCTGGAGATGAACGCCCGCCTGCAGGTCGAGCATCCGGTGACCGAGCTCGTCACCGGGCTGGACCTGGTGGAGCTCCAGCTCCGGGCGGCGGCGAAGCTTCCTCTGGGCATCGAAGAGGTGGAGGTCCGAGGTCACGCGATCGAGGCGCGCGTCACCGCCGAGGACGCACAGTGGCTGCCGCAGACGGGAACCGTGCTGCGCTACGTGCGTCCGAGGGGCGTGCGGGTCGACGACGGCATCGAGGAGGGGATGCCGGTGACCGCGCGACTACGACTCCCTGCTGGCGAAGGTCGTCGTGCACGGCGAGAACCGCGCCGACGCGCTCGGCCGCCTCGACCGCGCGCTCGCCGAGACCATGATCCTCGGCGTGATGAACAGCGTCGGCAACCTGCGCACCCTGCTGGCACAAGCAGATGTCCGCCGCGGCACGATGCACACCGAGCTCGTGCAGGCTTTCTGGTCGACATATCGACCAAAACGCCTGCCGGGCGTCGCGCGGCAGGCGGCGGCGGTGGAGTTCGCGGAGCTCGGCGTCGGGGACGGGTGGCGCCTCGGCGGCGTGCGCGCGCCGTCGTGGTGGCTGTCCAGGTCGAGGACGACGAACCGGTGGAGATCCAGCTGCCGGCGGGCACCGCGCCGGACCCGCGCTGGCACCACGTGCGCGACGGCAAGACGCTGTGGCTCGGCACGGAGGGCTACGTGTGGCGCGTCCGCGAGCCCGAGATCGAGGAGACGCATGGAGCCCGCCGCCGCCGAGGGCACGGTTCGCGCCCCGATGCCGGGCGTCGTCATCGAGCTCGGAGTCGCCGAGGGCGACGAGGTGGAGGCGGGGCAGCCGGTCGCAGTCATCGAGTCGATGAAGATGGAGCTCTCCCTCACCGCGCCGCTGGCCGGGACCGTGACTGCGGTCGAGGCGACAGCCGGGGACCGCGTGAAGGAAGGCCAGACGCTGGCGGTGATCGAGTGAAGGCGCTCGTCGACGAGCTCAACGCCGAGCTCGCCCGCGTCCGCCACGGTGGTGGCGACGAGGCCCGCGAGAAGCACGTCGAGCCGCGGCAAGCTGCTGCCGCGCGAGCGCGTCGATCGGCTGCTCGACCCGGGCGCACGCTTCCTCGAGCTCTCGCCGATGGCCGCTCACGACCTCTACGACGACGAGGCCCCCGGCGCGGGAATCATCACCGGTGTCGGCCGCGTTAGCGGGCGCGAGTGCGTGATCGTCGCCAACGACGCGACCGTCAAGGGCGGCACGTACTACCCGCATGACCGTCAAGAAGCACCTCCGCGCGCAGGAGGTGGCCGCGCAGAACCGCCTGCCGTGCATCTACCTCGTGGACTCGGGCGGCGCGTTCCTGCCGCGCCAGGAGGAGGTCTTCCCCGACAAGGACCACTTCGGCCGGATCTTCTTCAACCAGGCGACGATGTCGGCGCAGGGCGTCGCGCAGATCGCCGCCGTGATGGGTTCGTGCACCGCGGGCGGCGCCTACGTCCCCGCCATGAGCGACGAGTGCGTGATCGTCCGCGAGCAGGGGACGATCTTCCTCGGCGGGCCGCCGCTGGTGAAGGCGGCGACCGGGGAGGAGGTCAGCGCGGAGGAGCTCGGAGGCGGCGACATGCACTCGCGCGTGTCGGGCGTCACCGACCACCTCGCCGACGACGACAAGCACGCACTGCAGATCGTGAGGCGCATCGTCGCGACGCTCGCGCCGCGCCAGGACCCGCCGTGGGAGATCCGCGACCCTGAGCTGCCCGCCATCGATCCGGCCGAGCTCTACGACGTGGTCCCGACCGACATCAAGCAGCCCTACGACGTGCGCGAGGTGATCGTGCGGCTCGTCGACGGCAGCCGCTTCCACGAGTTCAAGGAGCTCTACGGCCCGACGCTCGTGTGCGGGTTCGCCCACCTGCACGGGCACCCGGTCGGGATCCTCGCCAACAACGGCATCCTGTTCAGCGAGTCCTCGCTCAAGGGCGCGCACTTCATCGAGCTGTGCGACCAGCGGCGGATACCGCTGGTGTTCCTGCAGAACATCACCGGCTTCATGGTCGGGCGCGACTACGAGGCCGGCGGGATCGCCAAGCACGGCGCGAAGCTCGTCACCGCCGTCTCGACCGCGCGCGTGCCGAAGCTGACGCTGATCATCGGCGGGTCGTTCGGCGCCGGCAACTACGGCATGGCCGGGCGCGCGTACTCCCCGCGCTTTCTGTTCATGTGGCCCAACGCCCGCATCAGCGTCATGGGCGGCGACCAGGCGGCGACCGTGATGGAGACCGTCGGGCGGCCGGAGGTCGGCGAGCAGCTGCGCGACCTCTACGAGGTCCAGGGCCACCCCTACTTCTCGACCGCGCGGCTGTGGGACGACGGGGTCATCGACCCGCTGGAGACACGCACGGTCCTCGCCCTGGCGCTCGACGCGGCGGCGAACGCCCCGCTCGAGCCCGTGCGCTACGGCGTCTTCCGGATGTAGATTGCGAGGATGGACGAGCCGCGCTGGGACGCCGCGAAGTTCCCGCCCGCCGCGCGCTCGAACCGCTGGGAGCAGACCGTGCGCTTCGCGACTGATCCGATCGGCGAGGTCGTGCGGGCGCGCGAGCGCAACGGCCCGGTGTTCACCCTGCGGCTGCTGCCGTACAGGACCGGCTTCATCTGCGGGACCGATGCCGAGACCAACCAGGCCATCCTCACCGACAGCGAGCGCTTCGTGGGCGGCAAGGCGGCCGAGCTGCTCGAGCCGGTCATCGGGCCCAACTCGCTGATCGTCACGCCGCCGCCGCGCCACCTGCACAACCGCAAGCTGCTGCTGCCGCCGTTCCACGGCGAGCGCGTCGCGCGCTGGGGCGACCGCGTCCGCGAGATCGCGCGGGCGTACATGCCGCGCCTGGAGAGCGGCGCGGCGGCGGCCACCCGGCCGTGGGCCCAGCGCCTCACACTCGACATCATCCTGCGCGTCGTCTTCGGCGTGGACGACCCGGCGCGGGTCGCGGCCTACCGGCGCGCGATCGACAGGATCGCCGACCAGCGCTTCGCAGTCCTGCTGTTCTCCCCGGAGATCCTCGCGCGCGACCTCGGGCGCTTCTCGCCGGGTGGCGATCTTCGCCCGGCGCCGCGCCGCCGTCGACGCGCTGCTCTACGGGGAGATCACGGCCCGCCGGGCGGATCCGGCCGCGGGCGAGCGCGACGACGTCCTGTCGGTGCTGCTGGCGACCGACTTCAGCGACGACGAGCTGCGCGACGAGTTGATGGGACTCGTGCTCGCGGGGCACGAGACGACCGCCACATCGCTGTCCTGGACGCTGCACCTGCTGGCGCATCACCCCGACGCCCGCGACGCGCTGGTGACGGACCTCGCCGCCGGCTCTGATGCCTACCTGAAGGCGACGATCAAGGAGGCGATGCGGATGCGGCCCGCGGTCACCGACGCCGTGCGCACGGCGACGCGCGACACCGAGCTCGGCGGACATCCGGTGCCCAATGGAGCGCCTGGTCAGCGCGATGTTCACCGCGACCCACCACGCGCCCGAGCTGTGGCCCGAGCCCGAGGCGTTCCGCCCCGAGCGCCACCTCGACGGCAAGCCCGCGCCGTACGCGCTGACGCCGTTCGGCGGCGGCGTGCGCCGGTGCCTGGGAGCGTCCCTCGCGCAGCTCGAGCTCGAGACCGTGCTGAGAGAGGTGCTGGCAAACGGCCTGCCGGAGCCCGCTGGCGACCGTGTCGAGACCGCGCGGCTGAGCGGCGTCTCGATCATCCCGGCGAAGGGCGGGCGGATCATCCTGGCTCAGCCGAAGCGCACCGTCGCCCCGGCGCTCGGCGCCACCGCGAGCGAGCCGCTCGGCAGCGCGGCGTCGGGCGCGTAGAGCGCGAGCACGTGTCCTCCGAAGCCGCCGCCGATCAGGCGAGCGCCGGCGGCGCCGGCCTGCTTGAGTCGCGTGACGACGCGCTCGACCTCGTCCGTCGACGCACCCAGCTCGTCGCGCAGCGACGCGTGCGACGCGTCGAGCAGCGGACCAAGAGCGGCGATGTCCCCGTCGCGCAGCGCGGCCACCGCGGCGCGCACGCGCTCGTTCTCGGCGGGCGCATGCGGTCCGGCCCGCACACTCGCGCACGGTCGTTGTAGCCCGACGTCGCGAGCTCACGCGGCGCCGGCGCGCACGACGACCAGCCGCCAGCCGCGGAGGTCGAGCGGCACCGGCTCGACCTCGTCGGCCGCGAAGTCGATCAGCAGCGCGTGGCCCGGCTGTGCCAGGAGGGACGCGTACTGGTCGAGCAACCCGGTCTGCGCGCCGACCCACTCGTTCTCGACCCGCGACGCCAGGTGGGCCAGCGCGCGGCGGTCGGGCTCTTCGGAGCCGCACAGCGCGAGCGCCAGCGCGCAGCCGAGCGCGGCCGAGGAGGACAGCCCACCCCCGCGCGGGACCGTGCCGCCGATCTCGATCCGCGCCGGTCGCGTGCCCAGTTCGGCGACCGTCCCGCGCACGAACGCGCGCCATCCGCTCTCCCGTCCGGGCGCGAAGGTGTCGAAGGTGTCGGTCTCACCGAGGTCGGCCGCCCGCGCCATGCTCAGCGGGCCGGGCAGTGGCGTCACCCGCACCGTCACCCCGCGGTCGATCGCGAACGGCAGGGCCAGCCCGCCGTTGTAGTCCGTGTGCTCGCCGATCAGGTTCACGCGGCCGGGCGCGAAGGCGACGGCTCTCACGGGGTGCGCTCAGGCGGCGAGCGTCGTCGGCGGCGTGCGGTCGAGCTCGAACCAGACGACCGTGGCCGTGCCCACCGGGTCACGCTCGACCCCCCAGCGGTCCGACAGCGTGGACACGAGGTACAGGCCCCACCCCTCGACCGTCTCGGGATCCGAGGCGTGACCCTCGAGCTCGAAGCCCGGGCCGGGATCGGCGACCTCCACGCGGACGACGCCGTCGTCGAGGGCGACGTTGAGGCTGATGGTCTGCTCGGGTGCGAGCGCGGCGTGGCGGAGGCTGTTGGTCACCAGCTCGGACACGAGCAGCCGGACGTCGCCGAGCTGCTCTTCCCCGAGCCGGTCGGCGAGCTGGTCGACCCCGTGGCGCGCCGCTGCGGCCGAGTCGAGCTCGCGGGGCAGCTCCAGGCTGAGATTCACGCACCCGCCTCGGCCGGCGAGTCGATGAAGTCGAGCCGGTCGGTCATCCGCGTGATCTCGAAGACGCGCTGCACGTCGGGCTGGCCCCGCACCACGGAGAGGCGGCGGTCATCGGCCCGCGCGCGCTGGTCGGCCAGCACCATCAGCCGCAGACCGGTCGAATCCATGAAGTCGAGATCGCGCAGGTCCAGGACGAGGCGACTGGCCTCGTGGTCGGCGGCGACGCGGTCGAGCTCGTGTTCGAGCAGCGCGGCGCCCGCCACATCCAACTCTCCGGACAGAGCGACCACGGCGACGTCCCCCGTGACCGTGGTCTGGAAGCTCAGCAGGGTCACGTCTCCCGGAAACATACGAAAGCGGAGCCTTTGGTACTCCGGTCCCCATGCCTCGCCTGCGACGCGCTGACTGCTCGGGCCCCGGTATCCGCCGCGTGCGGCGCGGACCCGGCTTCACCTACGTGGACGGGGAGGGGGTGCGCGTCGAGGATCCGGAGGTCCTGGCGCGCATCCGCGAGCTCGTCATCCCGCCGGCGTGGAACGACGTGTGGATCTGCCCGTATCCGATGGGTCACATCCAGGCCACGGGCGTCGACGCGGCCGGCCGCAAGCAGTACCTCTACCACGACCGCTGGCGCGAACAGCGCGACCGCCAGAAGTTCGACGACATGGTCTCGTTCGCGAAGGACCTGCCGCAACTGCGCAGCGCGACGACCCAGATCCTCGAGTCCACCGATGCGCCCACGCGGGAGCGCGTCCTCGCCTGCGCGCTGCGCCTGCTCGACCACGGGTTCTTCCGGATCGGCTCCGAGGACTACGCGGTCACGAACGAGTCATACGGGCTGGCGACGATGCGCAAGCAGCACGTGACGCTCAACGGCGACTCGAGGATGGTCTTCGACTACCCCGCGAAGTCCGGGCTGCGGCGGGTGCAGGAGGTCGTCGACCCGCTCAGCGCCGAGGTCGTCGCCCAGCTGCTGCGCCGGCGCGGCGGTGGCCCCGAGCTGCTCGCCTTCAAGGAGGGTGGCCGCTGGCGCGACGTGCGCTCACCCGACATCAACGCGTTCCTCAAGGACCTCACGGGCGGCGACCACTCGGCCAAGGACTTCCGCACCTGGGGAGCGACCCTGCTGGCGGCGGTGGCTCTCGGGGTCAGCGGCGAGGTGGCGCACACCAAGACCGGCCGCAAGCGCGCGATCCGCCGGGCCGTGGAGGAGGTCTCGCGCTACCTCGGCAACACGCCCGCGGTGTGCCGGGCCTCGTACATCGACCCGCGCGTGATCGACGCCTATGTGGGCGGCGTGATCGTGGGGCCGGACGCGATCGCCGCCGAGCAGCGCGAGGACATCCTGCCCATCCATCAGCGCGCGGTCGAGCGCGCCGTCCTGCGGCTGCTCGACGGCCACGAGGCCGGTCACGGCCTCGAACGGGTCGGCTAGGCCTTCGCCTTGGCGCGCCGCTTGGGCGCCGCCCTCTTGGTGGTGCGCTTGACGCTCGCCTTGGCGCGCTCGTCGGTGCGCGACTCGAAGGTCTGCTTGGCCAGCCGCGCGATCTGCTTGCGCAGGTCCGAGAGCATGCGCTCCTCCGTGCGCCGGTGCGCGCGCGCCAGCTTCGCCGTCTCGTCGTCACCGGCCGCCACCGCTGTCGCCTCGAGAGCGTCGTAGGTCGCGATCTCGAGCGCCTCGGTGGCGCACTCGTCCTTGGCGTTCTTGAGCATCCGCTCGGCCTGGCTGAGGGTGCGCAGCGCATCGAGCGGTCCCTTCGCCGTCACCAGCGCCTGCCCGACGGCGTCGCGCGCGAGCCCCGCGGTCGCGGACACGATCCCGCGCCCGCCGTCGGAGCCCAGCTCCTTGCGGCGCCTGTCGATCGCCCCGACCTGCTCACGCGTCTCCTGCTGGTGGCGCTCGAGCACCTTGCGATACGGCTTGTCGGTCGTCATCGCCGCGTGGGCGGTGAGGTTCGTGACGAGGGCGGCCTCCATCGCGTGCGCCTCGTCGAGCTGCTTCATCAAAAGGGTCTTCGGATCCATGCCAGAGTGCTGCCCCGTCATGGCGCTGCGAAACCGTCTCCAGGTCGATGTCGGCGGCCACACGCTCTCGCTGAGCAACCTGGACAAGGTCCTCTACCCCGAGGTCGGCTTCACGAAGGGTCAGGTGATCGACTACTACACGCGCATCGCGCCGTACGTTCTGCCCCACCTGCGTGACCGGGCGCTCACGCTCAAGCGCTACCCCAACGGCGTCGAAGGCGGGCATTTCTACGAGAAGCAGTGCCCGCGCCACGCGCCCGACTGGGTGCGGGGAGAGCAGATCGGCGACATCCGCTTCTGCGTCTGCGACGACCTGCCGACGCTCGTCTGGCTGGCGAACCTCGCCGACCTCGAGCTGCACCCGTCGCTCGCCCTGGTGGACGACTCCGCCGCGCCGGTGATCCTCGCCTTCGACCTCGATCCCGGGCCGCCGGCGACGATCGTCGAATGCGCCGACGTCGCCGTTCGCCTACGGCAGGCGCTGCGGGCGATCGGCCTCGAGTGCTTCCCCAAGACGTCGGGCTCGAAGGGCATGCAGGTCTACGCGCCGCTCAACACGCCGGCGACCTACCCGCAGACGCGCGCCGTCTCGCGGGCCGTCGCCGTCGCGCTCGAGCGCGCCGAGCCCGACCTCGTGGTGCACGAGATGAAGAAGTCCATCCGCGGCGGGAAGGTGTTCGTCGACTGGAGCCAGAACGCCGAGCACAAGACGACGGTCGGCGTCTACTCGCTGCGGGCGATGGCGCGCCCCACGGTCTCGACGCCGATCACGTGGGACGAGGTCGACGCGGTCCGGGAGTCGCGCAACCCGGACGACCTCGTCTTCACCAGCGACGCCGTGCTCGCGCGCGTGGCCGAGCACGGCGACCTGTTCGCGCCCGTCGCGGAGCTGCGCCAGGTGCTGCCGGCTTTGTGAGCTGTCGCCTCGTTGCGCTGCTCGGGCGCCGGCCAACGGCATCGATGAGGGAGGGGATGGGGCGGGATCCCGGCCCGCGGGACGGCTTTCGCGATCTACACATCCCCTGGATGCATTATTCGCAAGTCCCGGCTGATCCCGGCCCCCTTACCAGCGCAGTTGGCCTAGCCCGGCACCGCGCGACGAGGCGACAGCCCTACGCCGAGATCTCGGCGAAGCGCACGGGGACGCCGAGCTGGTCGAAGCCGTCGGCCTCGCGGTAGTGCTCCTCGTCCTCCGGGTGCGTGAAGACGACGACCTGGTCGGCGGGGAAGGTCGCCAGCGCGTCCTGGAGCGCGACGGCCGGCTCGGCCTCGCCGCTGTCGCCGGTCGCCTCGATGCCGTCGGCCTCCAGTTGCTGCGCGGTCTGCTCGGCGGTCTCCCGCGCGCGCTCGATCGCCTCGTCGATGTCGGTCATCCAGAAGCGCAGACCCGACTCCGTCGTCGCGGGGGAGATGACGAGCACCTCGGCGTCCTCGGCGTCGTCACCGGCGGCGCTGCGCAGCGTCTCGGCGTCGAGCGGTTCGGGGGTCAGGACCAGCAGCTTCACGAGGTCCGTAGTACCCGCCCCCCCTCGAGCGAAACTGGCCTACGGCACGAAGGCGATGAACGGATATTCGCCGCTCGCGGCGACGACCGGTGCCGACGTCGGGTTGCACACCTGCAGCTGCACCGTGTCAGCATCGAGCGGGCGGGCCGTCGCGACCACGCCGTCGACCGGCGCGCCCACGAGGACCAGCGTGCCCGTGAGATCGGTGCCGCTGACGTCGATGCCCTGCGTCGCGCAGGTCTGGGTGGCGACATCGCCGACCGTGGCCGCGAGCGTCCCGGAGGTCCTGCCGATGTCCTTGCCGGTGAGGGCGTCGATGTGGTCGCCGTCGACGATCTCGTCGCCGCCGACGTCGTTTCTCCCGATCGACCCCTTGGTCACGCCGCCGGTCCGGATCTCGCGGGTGGACACGCTGTCGTCCGCCAGCTCGACGTTGCCGACGCTGTCCGTGGCCAGCTCGCCGGCGGTGATCGTGTCCGGCATCAGGTCGACGGCCGACAGCGAGCGGTCGAGCACCTGGTTGCCGGTGACGGTGCCCGTGCCCATGTCGGAGAGCGAGATCGTCCCGTCGACGATGTCGGCCGACGTGACCGAGCTCGAGCGGCGGTTGAGCGCGCTCAGGGTGCTGCGGCTGATATCGCGCGCGGTGAGCGTCCGGTTGCGGATCTTGTCCGCCGTCACCGAGTTGTTGCGGAGCTTCTTGCCGCTGATGAGCTTCGCGGCCGTGGCGGGGCCGCCGAGCGCGACGAACAGAGCGATCACGGCGATGACGAGGGAGGGGGAGGGCTTGCGCATGAGTCGCAAGGTAGGAGCAGTCCGGCCCGCGGTGTAGAAGGTGCGGACATGACGCTCTACGAGGTGCTGCTGACGCTCCACGTCCTGTTCGTTGTGGCCTGGCTGGGCTCCGCCATCACCCTCCAGGTGATCACGCGAATGGCGGTCGACAACCCCAACTGGCCGCCGATCCTCTATGCCTTCGCCGAGAAGTGGTTCCCGCCGATCACCGGCCTGACGGGCGTTTTCGGGATCCTGCTGTGGATCGACGGAGACTGGGACATGGGCGAGCCGTGGCTCGGGATCGCGGTGGCCGGCTGGCTGATCAGCTCAGTCGTGGGCGCGACGCAGCTCTCCCCGGCGGTCAAGCGCTGGTCCGAAGGCGACGTCTCCGGACGCGAGAAGTTCGTGAAGGTCGCTCAGTTCGACGCGCTGCTGCTGACGCTGATCGTCGCCGACATGGTGATCAAGCCCGGCTCGTGAACAGCAGCGCCGTGGCCACGCCGCGGCCGCCCGGCTCGGGCACGCCGTAGGCGGCCCGCGGGCGGTTGCGCAGGCGGCCGCCCGCGATCAGCGTCGTCGAGCCGCCGCCGTCGAGGTTGATCGCCTGCTCGGCGCCGAGCCCGCGGCAGACCGCCGCCAGCTCCTCGAGCGTCAGGCCGGCGTCGGCGCGCGAGCGGCCGTCGGCGGCGATCGCCAGCAGCTCGCCGCCCGCCAGCGCCAGCGCCGCGCGCGGGTGGCGCTCGGCGGTGATGTCGGAGTCGAACTGGTGCGCCCCGGCGCTGAAGCCCTCGGGGTCGAGGGCACGGTCGTAGACGACCGCGCCGTCGGCGACGAGCAGTGGTCCGGCCTGGAGCAGATCCCCGCGCGGAGCGGCCGGCAGCGCGTCGCGGCGCACCAGGCGCACGTCGTCGCCGTCGATGTGGACGCACGCACGCTGCGCACCCCACGGCGCGTCGAACGGGACGTGGCGGCGCAGCATCCCAGCCGTGCGCAGCTCGCCCAGCGGCTCGGTGTCCGGCCGGGTGAAGAAGCCGCCTACGAGCGCATCGCCGTAGCCCTGAGCGGCGCACCAGGCAGTCAGCTGCTGGCCGCGCACGAGCGCCACGCGCACCTGTGTGGCCGCCGCGTCGTAGGCCGCGACGTACACCGTCGTGCGCCGACCGTCGGTCAGCGGGGCTCGCAGCCGGGTGAGGTGCCGCGGGCGATCGAGTGCAGGGAGGACGTGTGCCATCCGTGACGGCATATCGGCGGTACACCGGTTCGAAGTGAACGTTCCGTCATCGGGCGTCGGTTCCTGCCCGCCGGGTAGCGTCAGAGTCGTGGACGTCCTCATGGGCCTGATGTTCTTCCCGCGTGGCGGGTCGGCGCACGTCGCCAACAACCTCGCCCGCGCGCTGCCCGGCTGCGACGTGCGCATCGTTGCCGGTTCGGTCGCCCACTCGCGCGCCGAGGACTTCTACTCCGGCCTCGACGTCGTCGGCGTCGAGATGGAGGACTCGGTGCTGGGCGACCCGCCGCTGCACCCCAGCTACGAGGACCGTCCCGGGGCACCCGACCGCGTGTTCGCCTCGCTCGGCGACGACGTCTACGAGCACCAGGTCGAGGCGTGGTGCGAGATCCTCGACGGCGCCGGTGCCCGCAGCGCCGACCTGCTCCACCTGCACCACCTCACGCCGCTCAACGAGGCCGCCGCGCGCGTCGCGCCGGACGTCCCGATCGTCGGCCACCTGCACGGCACCGAGCTGCTCATGCTCGAGCAGGGCGACCGCTGGCCGCACGCGGCCGCGTGGCGGCGCCGGATGCAGCGTTGGGCCGCCCGCTGCGAGCGGCTGCTGCTCCTCACCGAATCCCAGATCGACCGCACGGTCGAGCAGCTCGACGTCGATCCTCGGCGCTGCGTGATCGTCCCGAACGGCTTCGACCCCGACATCTTCTACCCGCGCGACCGCGAGCCCTCTGACCGTCCCCGATTCGTCACGGTGAGCCGCTTCACCGCAGTGAAGCGGCTGCCGCTGCTCATCGAGGCGTTCGCGCCGCTGTCCGACGAAGCGGAGCTGATGATCGTCGGCGGACACCCGGGCGAGGTGGAGGGCGAGCATCCGGCGGACGCCATCGAGCGGACCGGCGCGCGGAACGTCTGCCTGGCGGGCTGGCACTCGCACGACGCGCTGGCCGACTTCTACTCCGCCGCGGACGCGGTGGTGCTCGCCAGCGTCCGCGAGCAGTTCGGCCAGGTCCTCGTGGAGGGCATGGCGTGCGGCCTCCCCGCGGTCGCCGTGGACGCCCACGGCCCGGCGGTGATCGTCGATCACGGCGTCACCGGCTGGCTGGTCCCGCCCGACGACCGTGGCGCGCTGACGGAGGCGATGCGTCTCGCGCTCGACCAGCCCGAGGAGCGGCGGCTGCGCGGCCAGCGCGCGCGCGACGTCGTGACCGCGCGCTACGCCTGGCCGGGGCTGGCCGGGCGCGTCGCGGACATCTACGACGACGTCGTGCCGATCTCGTCGCGGACGGCGTAGAGCTCCGGGAAGAACGAGCGGTCGAGCGCCTGGCGCAGGTAGGCGACGCCCGCCGAGCCTCCCGTGCCGCGCTGGTTGCCGATCAGCCGCTCGACGGTCTTTAGGTGCCGGAAGCGCCAGTCCATGAAGTTCTCCTCCAGGTCGACGAGCTCCTCCGCCGCCTCGTAGATCTCCCAGTGGGCCTCGGGATCGGCGTACACGGCCTCGAGGGTGACGCCGTCGCGCCAGGCGTTGAAGGCGGCGTAGAGGTCGAACATCGCCTGCTCGAGCTCGCGGTACTGGACGCTCTGAAAACCCGACGACGGGCCGAGGATGTCGCGGAACTGCGCGTACTCCGACGGAGTCATGGTGGCCAGCACCGACCACTGCTCGGTCAGGGTGCGCTCGATCGTCTTCACGCGTGCGATCGCCTTCAGCGCCGGCCGGTGGTCGCCCTCCGCAAACCAGCGCGTCGCGCCGCGTAGCTCGTGCAGCGCGAGCTTGAACCACAGCTCGCTGGCCTGGTGGATGACGATGAACAGCAGCTCGTCGTGGCGGTCGCTGAGCGGGCGCTGGGCGCCGAGGACCTCGTCGAGGGCCAGATAGCTCGAATACGTCAGTTCCGGGGAACCCATCGGGTACGATTATGGACCCTCGCCGCGCGCGCCTCCGCCGTCCAGGGCCACGCCAGAATGCACTTCCGCAACCGCCCCACTGAGCGGGTCGGCCTGTACGACCCGGTGCACGAGCACGACAGCTGCGGCGTCGCGTTCCTCGCCCGGCTGGACGGCGTCAGGACCCACGACACGGTCGACCGCGCGATCCAGGCGCTGGAGAACCTCGAGCACCGCGGCGCCGAGGGCGCCGATCCCAACACCGGTGACGGCGCCGGGATCCTGCTGCAGATCCCCGACCGGTTCCTGAGGGACGTGATCTCCGACGAGCTGCCCCCGGCCGGCCAGTACGGCGTCGGTGTCGTCTTCCTGCCGCCGGACAAGTCGCGCCACGACGCGCTGGAGGGGGCGATCAACGACGCCGTCGCCGCAGAGGGCCAGCGGGTCGTGGGCTGGCGCGACGTGCCGACCGACCGCGACTGGTGCGGGCTCACCGCCCTCTATCACCGCCCCTACGTCAAGCACGTGATCATCGCGGCGAGCGACGAACTGGCGTCCGACCAGGACGCGTTCGAGCGCAAGCTCTACGTGATCCGGCGCGTGGCCGAGAACAGCGCTGGCGCCGACCTGGTGGTCCCGACGATGTCCTCGCGGACGATGGTCTACAAGGGCATGCTCACCCCGATGCAGCTCAAGGGCTACTTCCCCGAGCTGCAATCGCCGCTCGTCGAGAGCGCGCTCGCGCTCGTGCACAGCCGCTTCTCGACCAACACCTTCCCGAGCTGGGAGCTGGCGCACCCGTACCGGATGATCGCCCACAACGGCGAGATCAACACGCTGCGCGGCAACGTCAACTGGATGCGGGCACGGGAGTCGCAGCTGCGCTCGGAGCTGTTCGGCGACGACCTCGCCAAGGTGCTGCCGACCACGCGCCCGGGGATGTCGGACTCGGCGACGCTCGACAGCGTGCTCGAGCTGCTGGTGCTCGCCGGCCGCTCGCTGCCGCACGCGATGATGATGCTGATCCCCGAGTCCTACGAGGACCGGGACGACATGAGCGACGAGCTCAAGGCCTTCTACGCCTTCCACGCCTGCTTCATGGAGCCGTGGGACGGGCCGGCGGCGGTCGCGTTCACCGACGGCCGCGTGATCGGGGCGACCCTCGATCGCAACGGGCTGCGCCCTGGCCGCTGGGTCGAGACCAAGGACGGCTGGGCGATCGTCGGCTCCGAAGCGGGGATGCTCGAGATCGACCCCGCGAACGTCGCGCGCAAGGGTCGCCTCGAGCCCGGCAAGCTGTTCCTGGTCGACGTCGAAGGCGGGCGCGGGATCGTGCCCGACACGGAGGTCAAGCGGGAAATCGCCACGGCGCGGCCCTACGGCGAATGGATCGAGCAGGGCGGCGTCCAGGTCAACGACCTGCCCGAGCGCTTCGCCCGAGCCGGAGTACGCCGGCGCGCTGCGCCGACCGCCAGCTCGCCTTCGGCTGGACGCAGGAGGACCTGCGGCTGATCCTGATGCCGATGGCGCGCGACGCGGCCGAGCCGACCGGTTCGATGGGCAACGACCTCGCGCTGGCGATGCTCTCCGACAAGGCGCCGCCGCTGTTCGATTACTTCAAGCAGCTGTTCGCGCAGGTGACCAACCCGCCGATCGATCCGATCCGCGAGTCGATCGTGATGTCGCTGTCGAGCGGCCTGGGCGCGGAGGACAACCTGCTGTCGGAGTCCCCCGAGCACGCGCATCAGCTGCACCTGGACCAGCCGATCCTGCGCCAGGACTACCTCGAGCGGCTGCGCCAGGTCGACCACTCGGTGTTCTGGGCGCACACGATCGACATCACGTGGCCCAGCGAGGACGGGCCCGGGGGGCTCGAGCGCGCGCTGGAGCGGATCTGCGCCGAGGCCGAGGAGGTCGTCGAGGACGGCGTCAACGTGCTCGTCCTGTCCGACCGCAAGGTCGGTCCGGGCCGCGCGGCGATCCCGGCGCTGCTGGCGACCGCGGCCGTGCACCACCACCTCGTCCGGGCCGGCACGCGGTTGCAGACCGGCATGGTCGTCGAGACCGGCGAGGCGCGCACGGTGCACCACTTCTGCGCGCTGATCGGCTACGGCGCCGCCGCGGTCGCCCCCTACCTGCTCTTCGAGTCGGTCGCCGAGATGGCCGAGGCGGGGCACATCCCCGGCGTCGACGAGCCCGACGAGGCCGAGCGCCGCGTCGTCAAGGCGCTCGGCAAGGGCCTGCTCAAGACGATGTCGAAGATGGGCATCTCGACGATCTCCTCGTACTGCGGCGCGCAGATCTTCGAGGCCGTCGGGCTTCAGCGCGACGTCGTCGACCGCTACTTCGTCGGCACGGCGTCGCGCGTCGGCGGCGTCGGCCTCGACGTGCTCGCGCACGAGGCGCTGGAGCGCCACGAGCGCGGCTTTCCCGATCTCGGGCTGCTCCCGGAGCAGCCGGACGAGGTCTACAACCCGCCGATCGACGTGCTGCCCTCCGGCGGCCACTACCAGTGGCGCCGCGACGGCGAGCGGCGCCAGTGGGACCCGACGGCGATCGCCAAGCTCCAGCACGCGGCGCGGTCGGGCTCGTGGGACACCTACGAGGAGTTCGCCGCGCACATGAACGAGGAGGCGGCGGCGAAGTCGTCGCTACGCGGGCTGATGGAGTTCCGTTTCCCGAAGGACGGCGGCATCCCATTGGAGGAGGTCGAGCCGGCTGCCGAAATCGTCAAGCGCTTCGCGACGGGCGCGATGTCGCTCGGGTCGCTGAGCCGCGAGGCGCACGAGACGCTCGCGATCGCGATGAACCGCATCGGCGGCCGGTCGAACTCCGGCGAGGGCGGGGAGGACCCGGTCCGCTACGACCGCGAGGCCAACGGGGACTTCCGTCGCTCGGCGATCCACCAGGTCGCCTCGGGCCGCTTCGGGGTCAACATCCACTACCTCCTCAACTGCGACGAGCTGCAGATCAAGATGGCGCAGGGCGCCAAGCCGGGCGAGGGCGGTCAGCTGCCGGGGCCGAAGGTCGACGACTACATCGGCTCCATCCGCTTCACGACACCGGGCGTGACCCTGATCTCACCGCCGCCGCACCACGACATCTACTCGATCGAGGACCTCAAGCAGCTCATCTACGACCTGCGCTGTGCGAACAACCTCGCACGCGTATCGGTCAAGCTCGTGGCCGAGGTCGGGGTCGGGACCGTCGCCGCGGGAGTCGCCAAGGCGGGGGCGGACCACATCCTCATCTCCGGTCACGACGGCGGCACCGGTGCGTCCCCGCAATCCTCGATCCAGTCCGCCGGCGTGCCGTGGGAGATCGGGCTCGCCGAGACGCAGCAGACGCTGGTCCTCAACGACCTGCGCTCGCGCGTGTGGGTGCAGACCGACGGGCAGATGAAGACCGGCCGCGACGTCGCCATCGCCGCGCTGCTCGGCGCCGACGAGGTGGGCTTCTCGACCGCTCCGCTGATCGCCGAGGGCTGCGTGATGATGCGCGTCTGCCACCTGAACACGTGCCCGGTCGGCGTGGCGACGCAGGACCCCGAGCTGCGCAAGCGCTTCACCGGCACGCCCGACGACGTCGTCAACTACTTCTTCTTCGTGGCCGAGGAGACGCGCCGGATCATGGCGCGGCTCGGCATCCGCACCTACGAGGAGATGATCGGCCGCGTCGAGCTGCTGTCGACCGCGAAGGCGATCGACCACTGGAAGGCGCGCGGCGTCGATCTGTCCGAGGTGCTCCAGGAGCCCGACATGCCGCCCGGCACCCCGCGGTCGCGTCAGATGCCGCAGTCGTCGCCGCTGGTGGGGGCGCTCGACTGGGACCTGGTGGCGCACTGCAAGCAGGCGATCGACGACAGGACGCCGGTCGCGGGCGCGTTCGCGATCCGCAACGTCAACCGCACTGTCGGGGGCATCCTGTCTTCGGTGGTCACGAAGGTGTGGGGGCGCGAGGGCCTCCCCGAGCACACGATCCGGCTGCGCTTCACCGGCTCCGCCGGCCAGTCGTTCGGAGCCTGGCTCGCCCCGGGCATCGACCTCACGCTCGTCGGGGACGCCAACGACTACGCCGGCAAGGGCCTGTCGGGCGGCGTGATCACCGTGCACCCGCACCCCGACTCGCCGTTCGCCGCCGAGGAGAACGTCGTCGTCGGCAACACGGTGCTCTACGGCGCCACGGCCGGTCGCGCGTTCTTCCGCGGCCTCGCCGGCGAGCGCTTCGCCGTGCGCAACTCGGGCGTCGACACGGTCGTCGAGGGCATCGGCGACCACGGCTGCGAGTACATGACCGGCGGCCACGTCGTCGTCCTCGGCCGCACCGGCCGCAACTTCGGCGCCGGCATGAGCGGCGGGATCGCCTACGTGCTCGACGACGACGGCAGCTTCTCCAAGCGCGTCAACTTCGAGCTCGTGGCCTTCGACGAGCTCGACGACATCGACGAGCGCCGCGCTGCACGACCTGATCACCGAGCACGCCGAGCGCACCGGCTCACCCGTCGCCGCCGCCCTGCTGGGCGACTGGGCCGCCGCGCTCTCACGCTTCGTCAAGGTCATGCCCAGCGACTACAAGCGCGTGCTCGCCGAGCGCGCGGCCGCGGCCGCGTCACCGGCCGAAGTCGCCGCCTAGCGACGCCCGCGGTCCGGATCACACGAAGGAGATGTCATAGCCGCCACGCTCGCGGAGTGCGCGCGCGGGACTAGCGAAAATCCGCTCGCGCCCCGGGCACCTTGGATTGGTAGTCGGGTTCGGGGAGCCGGAAGCGTTTGAGAACGTTGGAGCGAACGAGGTCCTCGAGTGGTGACTCCGTGGGCTTGAGGTCCTCCAATATCACCGAGAGGGTGGAGCTTCGGCGGCGGTCGTTGGCCTCGATGGTGGCCTGCAAATCGAAAACGCCGCGGTACTGCGCCTCGCGGATCATCGAGCGAAGATCGATCTCGGAGACCTCATGCGCAAGGTCGGCGAGCGTCCGGGCGACCGTCGTGACCCGGATGCCATCCACCCTCACTCGGTGATGTTCGGGTAACGGCGAACGATGGACCCGGATGCCACGGACACCGCGCCCACGACCGGTCGGGCTCACGACGTCGATCGGCCACGCGTCCCCGGCACGAAGGGCATGCAGGCACGCGGCGGGCCGGAACCCGAGCGCGGCCGCCGACCCGCACCGCAGCACCGCGGCTATGTAGTCGCCGGCGGCCGAGGGCGCGACGTGCCCGAGCGCGAACACGCCGTCGAATAGCCGGTGCAGCCGCCCCGAGCGGACGGCCTTCTCGACGCTCCCGCGCCCGACTCCGGCCGCCGAGAGTTGCGCGAGCGTCACGCGCCCATGCTGCGCCGCAGCCATCGCGGCGACCTTGGTCCAATCGACACCCATCAGATGTAATAGGCGCCACGGGCCCGGTTCTATGCAGCGGTCGCTTGACGATGCATCGCTAAGCGATATATACTCGGCCGCGATGCGGGAACCGACCTACTTCATCCTCGCCGCGCTGCTCGACGGGCCGCGGCACGGCTACGGGATCGCGCAGACGGCCCGCGAGCTCTCGGACGGTCGCGTCCGGCTGACGGCGGGCACCCTGTACGGGGCGCTCGACCGGCTCTCGAGCCAGGGTCTCGTCGCAGTCGACCGGGAGGAGACGGTGCAGGGCCGGCCACGCCGCTACTACCGCCTCACCGACGACGGCCGCCGCGCCGTCGAGCAGGAGGCGGAGCACAAGTACGCGGCCGCGAGGCTCGTGCTCCGCGGAGCGGCGGCGCAGGCATGAGAGAGCTCCAGATCGCGCTGCTCGCGTACCCCCGGTCGGTGCGCGAGCGCGACGGGGAGCTGCTGCTTTCGACTGCAGCGGAGCTCGCCGCCGACGGCTCGGTGATCCGCGAGGCACTGGGGCTGGTCGGGGGCGGTCTCGCCGCGCGCGCGGGCCGTGTCGGGCGCATGCGCTGGGATGTCGCGCTGGGCGCGTCGGATTGCCGCTGGCGATCGCGTTCCTCGCCGTCAGCCTCGCCGGCCTCCGCCTGCGGCTGCCCGGCAGCGGCTGGCCCGGGTTCTTCTTCTCGCTCGCCATTCTCGGCGCGGCGGCCGCCGTGGCCGGCTTCGTGCTGCGTCGCCGCGGCATCGCGGTCCTCGGCGCGCTCTGCCTCGTGGGCGTGTGCTTCGGCGATACCCAGCGCCACACCGGCTTCGAGGCAGGCTTCTACGTCGCGAGTTCGCCACTGGAGTCGTCGGGCACGGGCGTCGCGCTGCTGGGATCGTCGCTGGGCGGTGCGCTGGTGCTGCTACTCGCGGCGTGGTCGATCGACGGCGGACGGCCGCGCCGGCTCGCGCGCGACCTGGCCTGGACGGCCGCGGTCTGCCTCGCCGCCGGATTCGTGCCGTGGCAGGTGACCGTCGGCACGGTGACCCTCGATCAGGGCGGGGTCTTCGGGCTGGTCTTCGCCGTCGCCGCGGCCGGCTTCGGGCTGCACCACGGCCGGCTCGTAACGGCACTTGCCGTCCTGGTCGTCTGCCCGATGGGCGTCGCGGTGCTTCTGACGCTGTCTGGGGTCGCCGGGTCGCCGCTGATCTTCGGGGTCTGGGCTGCCATCCCCGTCGTCGCGTGGCTGCTGGCCCGTGGACGGACGGTTGATTCGGGCTCGGTCGAGCGCCAGACCCCGTAGCCCGCTGTCGTTATCAGGGGGATGCGCGTCCTCCTCGTCGCCGTGCTTCTTCTGCTGCTCGCGGCGATTGCTGAGGCGGCGCGCTGGCAACCCGTCGGCTCCAGCGTGACCGGGGTGGCGACCGACGGCGCGCGCTACGCGATCTGGGCGTCCGACCGGCACACGCTGATGATCGCCGCGGACGGCGGGTCGCCGCGCCGCGTGACGGTCGCCGCGGGCTGCGAGTACGTGATGGCGATCATCGCCGGCGCCGGCAAGGCGGCGCTGCTGTGCAACGGCAACGGGGTCTTCGAGGGGCGCCGGGTGGTCGTCGTCGACCTCGCGACCGGCGCGCAGCGCCGCGTCCCGAAGCTCGTCATCGGGGCCGGGACGCAGCAGACGGTGACCGCGATCGGGCGGCGCTGGCTACAGGTCGACGGCGGCGCCGGCCGCTCCATCTGGCGCTACTGGGTCGATGCCGCCAGCGGCCGCAAGGCCAACGTGCGTGGCCGCAGCCGCTATCCCGCCCTCAACGCCAGGGCGCTGTCTCGGCCCCTGTGCGGGCCGGTGCAGCGCCCGCTCAACCCCGAGGACGACGCCGCCAACGCCTGGCCGCGCCTGGGCGACGTCCAGCGCGCCGGCCGCTGGTTCGCCTTTCGTCGCCCCGCCGCCTACAACCGGGCCGGCGTCGTCGCCGCGTCCGAGCTCGTCGCCTGGCGCTGCGGCGACCCGCGCCCGCGCGTGCTCGACCGCTGCGGCCATTACCGCGCCGCCTGCACCGACATCCAGCTCGGGGCCGGGATGATCACCTGGCAGACCCGCGGCAGGCTGCGGATCGCGCGCCTTCCGCGGCTGCGCATGGCCTCGGAGCGCCTGCCCAAAGGGCTCATGACCGCGGTGCGGCACACTCGCGGCCGGCTCTACCGCGCCTCGTCGGCCGGCGGCGCGACGGTCTACGCCCGCGAGCTGCGTTAGGCGCGGTCGAGCCAGCGGCCCAGCGCGCTGCGCCCCGCGACCGTCAACGCTCCCTCCGCCGTGATCCAGTCGCGAACGCGCAGCTCGCGGACCAGGCCGAGTGCGTCGCGCGGCGCCGGGCCCTCGGCGGCCATACCGAGGGCGTCGGTGCCGGGCTCGAGCGTCCAGCGTCCCGACTCGAGCGCTGCGAGCGCCAGCCCCTGCTCCTCTGTGGGCAGGTCGAGCGGATGGGGCTGGGCGGACCCGAACGGAGACGTGTGCGTCGCCTGTTCGCGCGCGAGGCCCGAGAGCGACTCGAACCAGCGTTCGAGGTCGACGTCGGCGAGCCGCTCGAACGACCGCGCGACCTCCTCTGCGATCAGGTGCAGCGCCTCCTCGATGGTGTGCGGGCGGTCCTCGTCGGTCATGCGAGAAATGATCGCACCGCTACCGCAGCGTGGCAACGGCCTCGATCAGCCGGTCGGCGTCGGAAGTGTCGTTGTAGTGGACGAAGCCGGCGCGGACGGCGCCGTGGGGGTCGAGGCCGAGGTGACGCTCGAGCTCGTAGGCGTAGTAGTTGCCGTCCCAGACCGCGATCTCGCGTTCGGCCAGGCGCTGGGCGACCTCGTGTGACGTACGACCGGCGACGTTGAACATCACCGTCGAGGTCCGGGTGGCCGCGGAGCCGTAGAGGGTGACGCCGTCGATGGCGCTCAGGCCGTCGACGGCGCGCCGCAACAGCGCCTGCTCGTGCGCGCGGACGGCTTCCCAGCCGAGCGAGCGGGCGTAGCGCGCCGCGGCGGCGACGCCCGCGAGCGACTCGAACGGCAGCGTGCCGAGCTCGAAGCGCTCGGGGACCGAGTCGGGCGAGGGCAACAGCTTGTCCGGGGCCAGCGTCTCCAGGAACGCCGGGTCGGCGCACTGGATCCCGATGTGCGGCCCGAACCACTTGTAGGCCGAGCACGCGAGCACGTCGAAGCGCGTCGCGTCGAGCTGGCAGTGCGGCGCGGCGTGCACGCCGTCGACGTAGATGCGCGCGCCGGCGTCGCGCGCCAGCGCGGCGATACCGTCGAGGTCGGGAATCGTGCCGCAGGCGTTGGAGGCTGCCGTCACGCAGACCCACTTGGTGTCGTCCGAGAGCACGGCCTCGACGGCGCTCGCGGGCAGCTCGAGCTCGGGCGTCGGCTCGGCGAAGCGCACGTCCGCTCCGGCCAGTGCCCACGGCCGGACGTTGGCGTCGTGGTCGAGGCGCGTGCACACGACCACGTCGCCGGGGGTGACGACCGTCCGGGCGAAGCGCAGGGTCAGCGCGGTCATGCTGGGCCCGAAGATCACCCCGCGCGGGTCGCATGCGAACAGCGCCGCCACTTCGGAGCGCGCCTGCTCGACGCACGCGTCGGTCGCGTCCGCCGCGGCGAACGACCCGTGCTGGTTGGCGTTGCGGCCCGAGCGCATGAACTCGTCCATGGCCACGATCGCGTCGTCGACCATCTGCGTGCCCGCCGGCCCGTCGAGCCGAGCCCACCGATCGAGGCCGGGGAAGCGCTCGCGGTTCATCCGACGAGCGAGCGGTCGCGCTCGTAGGAGAGCAGGGCACGCGCCTCGGCGGGCGTCACCCAGCGAACCTCGTCGACCTCGTCGTTGGGCACGAACTCGGGGACCTCCTCGACGTCCATCGTCCAGTAGCGCACGATCTTCGCCCGGCCGCGGTGGTCGATGTAGGTGGTCGGCTCGAGCTCGGGGCCGAGCTCGCCGCTGACGCCGATCTCCTCGGCGACCTCGCGCAGTGCCGCCTGCTCGAAGCTCTCACCGGGGTCGAGCTTGCCCTTGGGCAGCGACCAGTCGTCGTAGCGGGGGCGGTGGACGACCGCGATCAGGCCGTCGTGGCGGACGACACAGCCGGCGGCCTCGACCTCGTAGCGCATCGGCGCGCAGCCTACGCTGCGCCACGCGTCCCTCGGAGACGCGGGCGACCTTGCGCAACTCAGCCCGCCGTGACGCGTTCCAGACCACTCATGCATCTGCTTCTCATCGTCCTCGCTGCGGCTGTGTGCCTGCCGGCGTCCGCTGCGGCCAAGGCCAGGGTCGGCATCTCCGACAACAACCCGGCCGTGCTGTCGGATCCGCTCTTCGACGAGCTCGGGGCGCGCCACGTCCGGCTCGTCGTGGCCTGGGACGCAATGGCGGCCCGGGCCAGGGGCGACAACGAGATCACCGATCGCGTCGAGCCCTACCTGGCGCAGGCGGAGACCCGCGGCCTCGAGGTTCTGGTCGCCTTCAACCACAGCCGCGGCGCGGTCGTCAACTGCGCGGAGAGCCGCAAGGCGCAGTGCCGGCTGCCGAGCGTGGCCGCGTACAGGCGTCAGGTGGCGAGGTTCGTCGCCGCCTTCCCCAGCGTCCGCTACGTCAGCGCCTGGAACGAGGTCAACCACAAATCGCAGCCGACCTACGACAGCCCGCGCCGTGCCGGGAAGTACGCACGGGCGGCGGAGAGCGTGTGCCGCCGGGCCGGCACCTGCGACGTGCTGGCGATGGACATCCTCGACTCGGCCAACGATCCGACGCTGCCGGCGCGCAAGCTGAACTTCAGCCGCACGGTCTCCTACGTCAAGAAGCTGCGCCGTGCGTACGGCAGGAAGCCGGCGATCTGCGGCATCCACAACTACGCCGACGTCAACCGCTTCCGCACGGCGGGCACGAAGGCGCTCGCGCGCGCGATGCGCTGCAGGCGCCTGTGGCTGACCGAGACCGGAGGCATCTATCACTTCGCGAGCTTCTGGGACCGCGCGATGCGCAGGCGAGCGGGCTGCTCATCGGCGACGGCGTGCCAGACCAAGGCGCTGCGCTACCTGTTCGCCAAGACGGTCAGGGCGGCGCGCAACATCGACCGCGTCTACGTCTACAACTTCTACTCCGGCGAGGACCCCGAGCACGACTACGGGATCGTCAGGGGATCGGGCCACGGCGGCCGCAAGCGCCCCGGGTTCGCCGTCGTCGCCAAGCGCGTCTGAAGTCAGGGGTCGGTGAACGGCAGCACGGGCAGGCCGTGGTCGGTCTCGCGCATGCCGAGCTCGTAGACGCCGCCGTGCGGTGAGTGCAGCTCGCGGTCGCCGAGCCGGGCGGTGATCGTTGCCACCGACCCGTTGGCGGTGTGGTGTTCCGAGCCCGGCTCGGGATCGGAGTAGCGCCACACGACGACGTGCTCGCGCGGTGAGCGCACGCGGACCTCGAGCGGTCCGACCGCGACGCGCGCGCCCAGCGGATCCTCGTTGACCCGGGCTCGCCCGGACACGCGCGTGCGCTCGCCGCCGATCGAGACCGCGCCGTTGGCGATCCACGGCGTGATCAGCGGCCCGATCCTGACCCGCCCCACGACGACGTCGAGGTAGGCGTCGGGCACGCCGTCGAAGGCCGTCCCGTGCAGCCAGATCCAGCGCTCGGCGTGCTGCGAGCCCCAGTTGTGGCCGAGCATCCCGGGCCAGCCGTCGACCTCGACGCTGGTGTCGCCCGCCGTCACCCGCCCGCTCAGCCGCAGCGCCGGCAGCGGGCTCTCCGACTTCGTCTTGGGGAGCGGCGCGCGGTACATCAGCTCGCGCGGCAGGTGGCGCAGCGGCTCGCCGTCGACGATCTCCCAGGTCAGATCGGCGAACGGGCCGGAGACGCCGGCCGGTCCGATCGCCGACTCGCCCACGCGCAGCCACTCGCCGCCGCTCGCCGGCGCCGGCACGCTGACCTTGTTCGGCACCGGCCGCTCGGCGTCGCGGTCGAAGATCGACACCCAGACCGAGCCGACCGGTTCCTCGCCCGGCGCCTTGTGGACGGTGTGGCGCAGCCACACCCCGCGCGGGCGCGAGGGGTCCACCGCGCGCAGGTAGATCGACTCGTAGCCGCCGGCGTCCCGGGAGAAGCCCGGGAACATCGGCGTCAGCCGCGCTTGAGACCGTGCTTGAGGCCCAGCCACATCCACAGTGGGTAGGTAGCAAACAGCAGAGCGCTCGCGGCGTGCGTGCGGGCCCCGGCGTTGCGGTGGTCGAAATGGAAGACGCCGGAGTTGAGCATCCAGTCCCGGCCGTCCTGGGCGCGGCACAGGCGCCAGATCCAGCGCGTCCACGGGGCGTTGAGGTAGAGGCCGATGCTCGTGACCATGAACACCCCGACCGTCGCCGCGGTGAGCGGCTTCTGCGCCGCCTCGGGCAGCTCCGCCGCGATGCGGCCGTTCGCATACAGCCAGGGGGGGTCGATCAGGAACGACACAGGTGCTCTCCCAGTCGGGTGGACAGGGCCATGATGGTCATCTGCGGGTTGACGCCGAGCGCGGTCGGGACGGCGCTGCCGTCGCAGACGTAGACGCCTTCGAAGCCGTTGACCTGGAGGTTCGCGTCCAGCACGCCGCCGCGGCCGGCGCGGGCGGTCCCGAGCGGGTGGAAGGCCATCAGCTTGAGGTCGCGCCGGCGGGCGCGCAGCGGCTGCGGCGCGGTCAGCTCCGGCATGCCGGCGATCGGGAGGAAGACCTTCTGCGCGCCGGCGGCGAAGAGCAGCTCGGCGAGCCGTTCGATGCCCTTGACGATGGCGTCGGCGTCCCGGCGGTTGAGGTCGTAGCGGATCAGGGGGCGGCGCACGCCGTGCACACGCCCGCGGCTCGTGTCGGAGACCATCAGCCCGAACTGCGCGATGCGCCTGTAGTCGAGCATCAGCCGGCGATGGCGCTCGCCGGTGTAGGGCACGGCCATCGCGAGGTACTCGGGCGGTCCGGCGACGGTCTCGAACAGCAGCCCGTCGTCGGCGAACTCGTCGACGCAGTAGGACTGCGGCACACCCTTGGCCATGTCGACCTCCTCGTCCATCAGCGCCCAGGCGGCCGTCGCCGGGTGGATCGACAGGTTGCGGCCGAGCGCGCCGTGGCGGATGCCCGAGTTGCGCAGCAGGCCCGGGGTGTGCAGGGTGCCCGCGGCGACGACGATCGTGTCGGCCGTGACGGTCAGGCCGTCGGCGAGCACCTGTCCGCGCTCGACGCGGCGCGCCCTGACGCCGCTGTGCACCTGGGCGCCGGCCTCCTTGGCCCACTTCATGTAGGTCACGCCGGTGTGCTGCTTGGCGCCGGTCGGGCAGCCGAACGCGCACACGCCCGAGCCGACGCAGCCGGTCGCGTTGCGGTCGAGGAAGTGCCCGGACCAGCCGAGGGCCTCGGCCCCCCGCTTGGCCACGAGCGCGTTGCGGCCCGCGATGTCGGCGGTCACGCGCGTGACGCCGATCTCCTTCTCGACCCGGGCGTAGTGGCGCTGCTCGAGGTCGAGCCCGAGGTCCTCGCGCCAGTGGTCGAGGATGCGATCGGGCGCGCGGAAGCACGTACCGCTGTTGACGAGCGTCGACCCGCCGACGGTCCTGCCGACCGGGAGCACGATCGGCGGCGTGCCCAGCGTGGCGGTCTGCGCGGCGTCGCGGTAGAGCCGGGCCATCATGTCCCGCGGGCGCCCCGTCAGCGTCTCCGGCGGATGCTCGCCGCCCTCCTCGAGCACCGCCACCTTCGCGCCCGCCTCGGCGAGCGCGCGGGCCACTGGCGCACCGCCGGCGCCGGAGCCGATCACGCAGACGTCAACGCGTTCGCGGCGCATAGCCCAGCACCGCCGAGACGCGGTGATCCCCGTAGTAGGTGACGGCGGCGGCGGCCCGCAGCGGCTCGAGCGCGATCACGCGGTCGCCGAGGATGAGCAGCGCGGCGCGGGCGAGGACGCGGTTGACCGCCGGTGCGCGCGCCATCCAGGTCTCGAAGGCCTCGATCGCGTCCGTCTCGGCGACCGGCGGCAGCGGCGGCGCCGGCGCGCACACGCGCTCGATCAGCCGAGCGAAGGTGCGGCGCTCACGCGCGGTCACGGATCGCCTCCTCCTGGTGGGCGGCGAGCCGTTCCATGATCGCGCCGGCGCCGTCTCCGTCGCGATCGCGGATCGCGCGGGCGACCTCCGCGTACAGCGGCTTCAGAGCCTCGCTGTCGGCGACGATGGGTGCGAACGCGTCGAGGTCCTGGAGGTAGAGCTCGCGGATGCTGTTGAGGATCAGGGTGAAGACGAGGTTGCGCGCCGCGGCGATGACCAACGCCATGAACGCCAGGTCGATGGTCTGGGCGTCCTCGTCGCCGAAGGCCTGAGCGAGCTGCTCGAGCTGGTGGGCCTCCGCATCGGTGCGCCGTTCGGCCGCCAGCGCGGCCGCCTCCTTGAGCAGCAGCCGGCGCGCCTCGAAGAGCGGCTCGGTGAACGCGGTCGCCGCGTAGGCGAGCACGTCGAGCCCGCCGTTGGCGCGCCAGTCGGTGACGCGCATCGCGTCGCCGTGGCGGACCTCGACGAGGCGCAGCTGCTCGAGCCGCTTGATGCCCTCGCGCAGCGAGGCCATGTTCACGCCGAGCTCGGCGGCGAGCGCCCGCTGGGTGGGCAGCCGCTCGCCGGGTGCGTAGCGGCCGTCCAGCACCGCGGTGATCAGGGCGCGGAAGACCTGTTCGGGAAGGGAAGTGCGTTCCAGGCCCATGTTCCGGTGTTCGGAACAATATCACCCCCAACACGGCGTCGAGATCGCGCTATGGCGTTGGCGTCGCGGGCGCCGGGCTCGCGGTCGGCGAAGGCGTCGGGCTGGGGAAGGCTGACGGGGTCGGCGAGGGTGAGGGGGAGGGCGAGGGGGTCGGCGACGGCGTCTCGGCCACGTTGCCTTCGCCGTCCGTCGCGGGTGCCTCGGTGCGCTCGGGCTTGGACTTCTGGCGCTCCTTGCCGCCGAAGAACGTCGTCGCGCTGTCGCCGCCGCGACCGATCGACTCGCCGGCCACGAGTTCCGGGACCGTGAAGAGCGCGACCACCAGCGCGAAGGCCGCGACGCCGGACGCCAGCCCGACCTTCCACCAGCGGCCGGTTCCCGCGGGAGGCGGCGGCGGCGGGATGTCCGGCCCGATGTGCTCCACGCTGCGGCGCTCGGTGCGCAGCGTCTGCGCGCGCTCGACCGGGCGGTTGAGCGCCTCCTTGACCAGCGCGACGATGACCGGCGTCAGGGCGGCACTGATGAGCGTTCCCCGCGCCCACACCTCCGACGTCACGTACGCCGCGACGGCGCCCGCGGCGGCAGCGATCGCCAGCGTGGCGAGGTCGATGTCCGAGGAGCGCTTCGGTTCCATCCTGCGACGCCTACCCGGGCGCCACGACCGCGAGGGCGACGTTGTCACCGGCGCCGGCGCTGCACGCCGTGTCGACGAGCGCTCGAGCCGCCGACTCCGGGGTCAGCGGGTCGGTGGCCGCGAGCACGCGCGGCACCACGTCGGCGGGACGCAGCGGCGCGATGAACTCGGCCAGGCCGTCCGTGACCAGCACGACCCACTCGCCGGGGGCGACGTCGGTGGTCCCGCGCTGGACGGTGTGCTTGAGGGACCGCTCGTTCATCGGATGACCGATGAAGCGCATCGCCTCGCGGTTGAGCTGGCGGCCCCGGGCGGCGCCGGGGCGCGCGAGGACGATCGCTCCGTCGCCGATCGAGCCCCAGCTGAGCCGGCCCGGGGACGCCAGGGCGACGAGCAGGACGGTGTTCGACGCGGGCTGCTCGGAGCCCATCCCCTTGCGCGCGATGACGGTGTCGTTGACGGTCGCGAACAGCTCGATCCACCCCGCGTCGTCGAGTTCGGAAGGGGGCTCGGCCCCAAGCGCCCCGAGCACCGTCTCCACGGCCAGGTTGGGGGCCAGCGCGCCGTTGTGGCCGTCGGCGCACACGAGCAGCGTCGCCCGCTCGCCTGCCACCGCCGCCACCGAGTCCTCGTTGGGGTCCTGGAACCGGTACGCCTTGGCGAAGCGGCCCCGGGAATTGGCGATCGCGGTGCGCTGCCCGACCGTCAGCGTGCCGATGACGCCGAGCTCCTCGTGGTCGGTGCCCCACAGGACGCCCGCCGTTTCTCCGTCCGACACGCGATTTACGTTACCCGCGTCCGAGTGAACCCCTAGCCGGCCCCGACCAACGCGAGAGCGACATGCCCCTCTGCTTCATCGAGCCCCGCGACGCCGTCCGCGTCATCGCCGAATCGGTGGGAAGGGAAGCCCGCCGGCAGCTGCTTGTGGCCCTCGTGCAGGCGTGGGTGGACGAGATCCCCGCCGAGGAGCTGCCCGCCCACTACGCCAAGGCCGTGGCGGACCTCGACGAGCACGACCTGTCGATGCTCGCCGCCTGGCATGCCTCGATGGAGGTCGGCCACCCGATCGCCAACCGCGAGTTCCTGGTCGGCGCGTATCCCTCCCTCGAGCAGGAGGCGCGCCGCGAGGCGCTCAAGATCGCCGCCGGCTTCCGCGGTGAGGAGGCGTTCGCGAACGGCGTCGGCGAGGACGAGGCACTCGAGACGGTGCTGCCGTGGCTCAGCCACGCGCGCTGCGAGGAGCTGCTCGTGGAGGCCGTCGAGCTCTACATGTGGGACCGCCTCGGAGGTGACAATTGATCAAGTGGCGCGCACGCTGATCCAGCTCTTCGTCAGCGGCCCGAGCCGCTCGGCGTAGACGGTCCCGCCGGGCAGCAGGCGCGCGAGCTCGGCCCTGCGCAGCAGCGATATGTCCTCATAGGCGCCCGCGACGCCGAGCCGCCAGTACGGCCGTCGCAGCCCCGGCTGGAGCCAGTGGGCGAACGGCAGCAGAGCGTGCGGCTCGACCGGGAACGAGTAGGCGGGTGTCTGCACCCACCAGCCGCGGGCAACCCGCATCACCTCGGCGGCGAAGGCCCCGCGGTCGGCCACGTGCTCGATGACGCTGTTGGAGAAGGCGAGGTCGAACTCATCGTCGGCGAACGGGAGCCGCCGCGTGGCGTCTGCCTGCACGAACGGCCCCGGGTACGACGGCCGCGGCTCGCGGTCGACCCCCGTGATGTCGAGGTCGGGCGCGAGCGCCCGCAACCCCAGCGGGCCGCAGCCGAGGTCGACGACCCGCGCGGAGGTGGTGATCCGGGTCAGCTCGAGCAGACGCGCGTGCCGGCGTGCGCGCGCTCGCGCCGCCAGCGGGCCCGCCAGCCGGGTGCGCAACCCCTGCCGGGCGGTCGCGTAGACGTCGTTCACCGCTTGCGCAGGATGTCGTAGCGGCCGACGCCCTCGGCGCCCTCGGAGCGCCAGCGAAAGAACGCGAGGTCGAGCTGCACCTGACCGAAGTCGAGCGACGAGCCGCAGATGACCTCCCCTGCGGCGCGCAGCGGATAGCCCTCCTCGCTGAGCCACAGCTCCATGCCGGCGCGGCGCTGGTGCCCGTCGCCGTCGTATGTCGTCGACAACCGCGGATCGAGCACCGCGACCGGCTCGCCGCGCTCGATCAGCGCCGCCCACACGCGCTCGGAGTCGTGCCCGTCCGCTCCCGCGGGTCGCAGCGCCTCCAGCACGACGCCGCCGTCGCCGAGCCAGGCGGACACGACGCGCGCGAGCTCGACGTCGTCCAGATCGAGCTCGCGGCGTCCGTACTGGCCAAGGCAGTCGATCTCCGCGCTGACCTCGCCGTCGCGCACTGTCCCCCGCACACGCACGAGCCGGTCGCTCGAGCCGTCGTGCTCGATCGGCCCGCTGATCGGCTCCAGCGACAGGTCGAACCCGGCCTCTGGGCCGTCCCAGGTCACCCGCTCCTCGGTCAGGGACAGCGACGCGTCGGTCATCACGCCCGCGACCGCCGATCCGTGGAAGAGCACGGCCAGGGCCGTCTCGGCCCCCAGCCACGCCACGCCGTACCACCCGTGCTCGGCGTCGCCGAAAGCGACTTCAGAGGTCATGCGTGGTGACGGTCATGCGCCCGGTCAAGCGCCGCGTCAGCACGCGCCGTACGGCTGCGCGCGAGGGTGGCAGCAGCAGCGCCAGCCCGAGCAGATCGGTCAGGAAGCCCGGCGTGAGGAGCAGCGCTCCGCCGAACAGGATCAGCGCTCCGTCGACCGTCTCGGTCGCCGGCGCGCGCCGGGCCTGGAGTGCGGCGTTGAAGCGCCGCCACGCGGCCCGGCCCTGCTGGCGCAGCAGCCACGAGCCCACCAGCGAGTCCACCAGCAGGATGGCGATCGTCGGCAGCACGCCGATCGCCTGCCCGACCTCGATGATCACGTAGAGCTCGGCGATCGGTACGACGATGAACAAGAGGACGAGCAGGGGCATCGCCGCTCGCCACGGTAGTGGCGCTAACCGACTGCGACCGCGGGCAGCTTGTCGAGCCCCATCATCTCGATCAGCCGCTGGATATGCGGTTGCGGACCGCGCAGCAGCAGCGCGCGACCCTGGGCGCGCAGGCGCCGCGCCAGCACGGCGAGGTCGAGCATCAGGGAGGCATCGGCGAAGGTCAGCTCGCGCAGGTCCACCACGACGTCCGCGCGCGATCGCATCGCGCTCGACAGAGCGCGTCGCCGCCGGCCCGAGGTGACCCGATCCTCCTCCCCCGAGACGACCAGCACCGACTGGTGTGGGTCGAACGAGACCAAGCCGCCGGAACCTATACCCCGGACGTGCCTAGACTCAACCCCGAAGTGACCGACGAGGAAGAGATCTACGAGGCCCTCTCGAACGTCATCGACCCGGAGCTCGGGTTGGACTTCGTCGAGCTCGGCCTCATTTACTCCGTAGCCGCCGACGAAAATGGCCGCGTAGAGGTCACTTTCACGTTGACGACCCCCGCCTGCCCGATCGGCCCGCAGGTCTCCGAGCAGATCATCGAGTTCGTTTCGGACTGCGAGGGCGTGACCGAGGTCGTGCCGACGATGACCTTCACCCCGGCGTGGACACCGGAGAAGATGTCCGAAGACGCGAAGTTCGCTCTCGGCTTCTAAGACGGTCCCCCGGATGGGGCCGTTTCGATTTCTTCGGGCTGGATGCCCACAGGGGGACACATGCTCACGAGTTCCGCCAGGGAGGCCTCGAAGAACTCGCCCAGCGACGAGAGGTCGTACAGGGTGTCGTAGTCGCCGAGCAGGCCGAAATCCATGCCGCCGTCGTAGCTCATGATCGCGATCGCCAGCGCGTGGTTCTCCGGCAGGAAGGCGATCGGGAACAGGTCGCGCATCTTGCGCCCGAGGATGTAGAGCGGGAACTGCGGCCCCGGGACGTTGGTCACGATCAGGTTGAACAGCCGCGTGGAGAAGTTCAGCCGCGACGCCTGGGCGAGCACCGTCGGCGGCGCGAACTCCTGGACGCTCGCCATGACCTCGGCGCCGACCGCCTGCTTTGACTCCTTGAGCCCGTCCATCGCCGCCTTGACGACGCGCAGCCGAGCCACGGGGTCCTCGATGTAGACCGGTAGCGGCCCCCGCATCACCGCGATCTGGTTGCCGAGCGTGTGCCCCTGGTCCTTGGGCCGGATCGACACGGGGACGAGGGCGCGCAGCTCCAGTCCCTCGGTGCGGACGCCGCGAGCCCGCAGCCAGCGGCGCAGCCCGCCGGCGACCACCGTGAGCACGACGTCGTTGACGGTCCCGCCGAACGCGTTCTTGACCTGCTTGAAATCGCCGAGGTCGCAGCGCACGAACTCGAGGCGGCGGTGCGGCCCGATCGGGACGTTGAGCGGCGTCTCCGGCGCGGGGTTCATGCCCGCCCACACGAGCTCGCCGATCCCCTCGGCCGCCTCGCGCACCGTGTCGAGCGTCTCGCGCGGGCGCGTCGCCGCGCTCGCGGCCCGGGCGGCCAGGGCGAACGGCGTGCGCACCGCCGCCCGCACCCCGCGAGCCGCCAGCTCGGCGGCCGTCGGCTCCGGCCGCGGCTGCCAGCCGTCCTTGGGATGCTCGACCGCCGGCGGCCCGGGGGAGAGATCGAACAGGACGGTGGCGAGATCCACGCCGGAGACCCCGTCGACCAGCGCGTGGTGTGTCTTGGAGATCAGCGCAAAGCGATCGTCCTCCAGGCCCTCGATCATCCACAGCTCCCACAGCGGCTTGCCGCGGTCCAGCCGCTGTGACACGAGCCGTGCCGCGAGCGTGCGCAGCTGCGCCTCCGAGCCCGGCGCCGGCAGCGCCGAGTGGCGCACGTGGTAGGCGAGGTTGAACGCCGGGTCGTCGACCCACAGCGGGCGGCCGGTCTCCAGCGGCGGGAACGCCAGCTTCTGGCGGTAGCGCGGGACGAGGTGCAGGCGGCTGCGGATGTGCGCCGCCAGGTCCTCGTAGGCGGGCGCCGGCCCCTCCAGGATCGTCACCGCACCGATGTGCATGTGCGACGCGTCGTGCTCCTGGGCCAGGAACGAAGCGTCCACCGCCGTCAGCCGATCTCCGTGCGCTTGTGCCATCGTCAGCGCAATGTACGCCGATGCGCTGCGCGAGCACGCCGTCGACGCCTGGGTGCTGTGGGACTTCCGCGGCTCCAACCCGGTGCTGTGGGAAGTGCTGGGGATCGAGCCGCCCGGCACCAGCCGTCGCACGGTCCTGGTCCTGCGCCCCGACGCCGAGCCCCGGTTGGTCTGCAGCGTGCTGGACCGGCCACTGCTCGAGCGGCTCGAGCTCGAGCTCGACGTGTACGCAACGCGGCACGAGCTCGTCGACAGGCTCGGCCGCTTCGCCGGGCGCGTCGCCATGGAGTACTCGCCGCTCAGCGCGCTGCCGATCGTTTCGTTCGCCGATGCCGGCGCCGTCGAGCTGATCCGCTCGCTCGGCGCCGACGTCGTCTCCAGCGGGGACCTCTTCCAGACCGTCGCGGCGGCGTGGGACGCGGAGGCGGAGGCGTCGCATCGCCGGGCCGTGCCACACGTGATGGAGCTGCACGAGCTCGCGCGCGCGCACGCGGGACGGAGCAGCGAGCGGGCGGTCGTCGCGCGCGTGCGCGACGAGATCGCCGCCCGCGGTCTCGAGACCGAGGGTGAGCCGGGCGTGTCCGTCGGCCCGAACAGCGGCGACCCGCACCACGAGGCGGGCGACGCCGTCATCGGCGACGACGCCGTCCTGCTCGTCGACATCTGGGCGCGGGAGGCGGGGCCGCGGACGGCGTTCGCCGACGTCACCTGGATGAGCTACACGGGGCCGCAGCCGCCGGCGGCTGTGCGTGAGGCCTTCGCCGCGGTCGTCGCCGGCCGCGACGCCGCGCTCGCCGCCGCCCAGCCGGGACGCCCGGCGTTCGAGGCGGATCGCGCGGCCCGCGCCGCGATCGAGGCCGCCGGCCACGGCCACGGCCTCCTGCACCGAACCGGCCACTCCCTCACGCCGGGGCGCAAGGTCCACGGCCTCGGCGCCAACCTCGACGACACCGAGACCCACGACGACCGCACGCTGGTGCCGGGCACCGCGTTCACCGTCGAGCCCGGCGTCTACCTCCCCGAGTTCGGGATCCGCCTGGAGTGCAACGTCCACCTGCACCCCGAGCGTGGCCAGACGGTGACCACGCCGCTCCAGACCGAGCTCACCCTCCTACCCTGAGCAGTGATGGCTCCCGCCCCCGAGAAGCTGCTGCTCGCCGCACCGCGCGGGTACTGCGCCGGCGTCGACCGCGCCGTCCAGACCGTCGAGCGCGCGCTCGAGCTGCACGGGCCGCCGGTCTACGTGCGCAAGGAGATCGTGCACAACAAGCACGTCGTCGAGGAGCTGCGCGAGCGCGGCGCCATCTTCGTCGACGAGCTCGAGGACGAGATTCCAGAAGGCGCCGTCACCGTCTTCTCGGCCCACGGCGTCTCGCCCGCGGTCCACGCCGACGCCGAGCGCCGCGGCCTGCAGACCATCGACGCGACCTGCCCGCTGGTGACCAAGGTGCACCGCGAGGCGGTCAAGTTCGCCTCCGACGGCTACACGATCGTCCTCATCGGCCACGCGGGTCACGAGGAGGTCGAGGGCACGATGGGGGAGGCGCCCGATCACATCGTGCTCGTCGAGACCGAGGAGGACGCCGACAACCTCACGGTCGACGATCCCGAGCGGGTCGCCTACATCTCGCAGACCACGCTCTCGGTCGACGAGACGCGCGCGATCATCGGCCGCCTGCGCGAGAAGTTCCCGGCCATCATCGGGCCGCGCACCGACGACATCTGCTACGCCACCACCAACCGGCAGCGCGCCGTCAAGGAGATGGCCGCGCAGTGCGACCTCGTACTGGTGATCGGCTCGCGCAACTCGTCGAACTCGCAGCGCCTCGTCGACGTGGCGCGCGATCTCGGCGCGGAGGCGCACCTGATCGACAACGAGACGCAGGTGCGCGAGGAGTGGCTCGAGGGCAAGCGCGTCGTGGGCATCACCTCGGGTGCGAGCGCGCCGGAGGCGCTGGTTCAGCGCCTCGTGCAGTTCTTCCGCGACCGCGGGACCGAGGACGTCTCCGAGATCGAGGTCATGCGCGAGGACGTCCGCTTCATGCTGCCCAAGACGATCCGCCAGGCGCTAGCCGCCCGCTGATCGCCGCCTGACGCCCCCGTCGGACGCTCGCGTGCAGAGGACGCCACGCGTCGCCGGGCGGAGTCAGCCGGCGCCGGCGAACGGCTATCGCTGGCGGAGTGCGCTCAGCCAGGCTCTGATCTCGTCGCCGTGCTCGTCGAGCGCGGGAGGCAGGCGGCGCACCGGCGGGCGTGAACCGTCGACGCGCAGCGGCGGGGCGGGGAAGCCGTCGTCGAGCGGCTTCAGGCCGAGCTGCTCGGCCAGCGCCCACGCGCCCGGCACGTCGTTGACCGGGCCGGCCGGGATGCCGCGGCTCTGGAACAGCTCCAGCCACTCCGCCGACGGGCGCTCGCGCAGCACGGCGCCCAGCTGTGCGGTCAGCTCGTCGCGGTGCTCGACCCGCTGCGCCGAGGTCGCGTAGCGCGGCTCGGGGTCGAGTCCGACCGCGTCCCACAGGCGGGCGAAGAGGCGATCGTTGCCGACCGCGATCGCGATCTCGGCGTCGGCGGTGGCGAAGGTCTCGTAGGGCACGATGCTCGGGTGGCGGTTGCCCATGCGGGCGGGCGAGACGCCGCCGAGCACCCACGCCGACCCCTGGTTGAGCAGCGCGGTCAGCGCCGCGTCCATCAGCGAGGTCTCGACGTGGCGGCCACCGCCGCCCCGCAGCGCGGCGAGAATCCCGATCGCCGACAGCAGGCCGCAGATCAGGTCGACCACCGCGGCGCCGACCTTCGTCGGCGGCCCGTCCTCGGGGCCGGTGATGTGCATGACTCCGCCGACGGCCTGGGCGAGGAAGTCGTAGCCGGGAAGCTTCGCGCCCGCCTCGGAGCCGAACGCGGTCACCGAGCAGCTGACGAGCTTGGTGTTGCCCGCGGCTCGCAGCGCGTCGCCGTCCAGGCCCCAACCCTCCATCAGGCCGGGCCGGAAGTTTTCGACCAGGACGTCGGCCTGCATGCACAAGGTCCGCGCGAGCGCCCGGTCGTCCGGATCCTCGAGGTCGAGGGCTACCGAGCGCTTGTTGCGATTCAGACCCAGGAAGTAGGTCGCCTCTCCGTCGCGCCACGGCGGTCCCCACCCGCGCGTGTCGTCGCCGATCGCATCCGACCCCCCCCGCTCGACCTTGACGACGTCGGCGCCGAGGTCGCCGAGGAGCATCGTCGCGTAGGGACCCGCCAGGACCCGGGAGAAGTCGGCGACGAGCAGCCCCTCGAGCACGGGGCTGACACTAACGTCCGCGCCTTGGCCACGCTCGTCGTCTCGGACCTGCACATCGGGACGCTGGCGTGCGTCGATCTCGCACGTCGAGCCGAGCTGCGGGCCGCCCTCGTCGACCGGCTGTCGGACGGGATCGACCGGCTGGTGATCCTCGGCGACGCGCTCGAGTTGCGCGAGGCGCCCATCCACCAGGTCGTCGAGCTGGCGGAGCCGGTGTTCGCGGATCTCGGCCGCGCACTCGGGCGCAGGGGAGAGATCGTCCTCGTCGGCGGCAACCACGACCACAACCTGCTCGCCGGCTGGATCGAGCAGCACCTCCAGCAGGACGACCCGATGGGGCTCGAGCACCACATCGACCCGGCGGCCGCAGGGCCCCTGGCCGAGCGGCTCGCCAAGGCCGCCAAGCCGGCCAGGCTCAGTCTCGCCTACCCGGGCGTGCGCCTGCGCGACGACGTGTTCGCGCTGCACGGGCACTACCTCGATCTGCACAACACGGTGCCGACGATCGAGCGTCTGGCCGCCGGGGCGATGGCGCGCTTCGTGGCGCCGATCCCGGATCGCGGCGCCGAGCCGGAGGACTACGAGGCGGTGCTGGCGCCGCTGTACGCGTGGATGTTCGCGCTCGCGCAGCGCTCGCGGGCGGGCGTCACGCGGGCCGGGTCGCGCTCGTCGGCGCGCGCCTGGGTGGCGCTCGCCGGCGACGGCAGGCGCGAGCGGCCGGTGCGCGCCGCGGCGCTGCTGACCGGGCTGCGCGGCGCCGTCGCCGCGCTCAACCGCGCTGGAGTCGGGCCCCTACGGGCCGAGCTCAGCGGCCCCGCGCTGCGGCGCGGCAGCCTCGAAGGGCTCGCCGAGGCGCTCACGCGCCTGGGCGTGGCGGACCCGTACGTGCTCTTCGGCCATACGCACCGCTCGGGCCCGTGGCCGGGCGACGACGCGAGCGAGTGGCGCACCCCCGCCGGCTCGCAGCTGCTCAACGCCGGCAGCTGGGTCTACCAGCGCCACTTCCTCTCGCCGCAGGACGGTGCCGGCCCGTACTGGCCCGGCACCGCGATCAGGGTCGACAATACGTCCCCACCCACCCCGCCGGTGCTCGAGTCGCTGCTCGCCGACCGCACGCACGCCGAGATCAGCCCGCCAGACCCGGTGTGAAGCAGGTCTGCAGCACCTCCACGTCCGCGGCCGCGTCGAGCACCCCCACGGTGTGGCGCTCGTGCTCGGCGAGCGTGTAGACCCCGCAGCCGTCCACGCTGACCTCCACGTCACCCCAGCGCACGGCGCCGGTTCCGGCGCAGACGACGTGCACGCCGCCCGCCTCGTAGGGCCCGGAGTACAGGCCGCGCTGGTCGGCGGTCTGCGGCGCGAGCGTCGCGCCCGGCGCGTCCTCGCGACGGACCGGCGCGATTGGCTCCACCTCGATGCCGAGCAGCGCGCCGATCTCGCGCTCGGTCTCCGCGTAGGCGCCCTCGCCGTAGTGCAGTGAATGCAGGTACTGCTCGGGATCCCACAGGTAGCGCGCGGGCCAGCCCTCGTTGCCGTAGTTGTCCCAGATCTCGAGCTCGGAGTCGACGACGACCGGGTGGTCGATCCGCAGCCGTGCGACCGCGCGCTCGATCGCCGCAAGCTCGCGCGAGCACGCGAACCCGCCCGTGTGGACGCCGATCACGCGCAGACCGGCCTCCGCGTAGCGCGCGTGCCACGCCTTCAGGTACGGCAGCGTGCGCAGTGAGTTGATGCGGCAGAAGTCCCAGAACTCGACCAGCACGGGGCGCCCGCGCTGCTGGTCGGTGCGCAGCGCCGCGGTGTTGATCCAGGGCAGTCCGCGAGGAAACGGCGGCAGGGTGATCTCGCGGTCCTTCGCGCGCACAGGGGCCGCGCCACGCTAGCAGCGGCGCTTGGACGCTCTTAGGCCACGCGCGTACACTCGCCCGCCGTGACCCGGCGCCAGCGCCTCGTCAACCTCGGCATCGCCCTCGCCATCGCAGTGGTGGCGGTGGTGGTCATCCTGGCCACGTCCGGCGAGTCCGGCGACGACACCGAGCGCCCGGCGACCGCCACGCAGACCGCGCCGACCCCGGAGGCCGGCTCCGCGACCCCGGGCGCCCGCTCGACCTCCACTCCGCGGCCGGCGCCGACCGAGCCGCCGCTTCCCGAGATCACGATCAGGGACGGCGAGCCGGTCGGGGGCCCCGCGGAGATCCGCGTCGAGCAGGGGGAGCGGATCCGCTTCCGCGTGGTCTCCGACGTCGCCGACCACGTCCACGTCCACGCCTACGACATCTTCATGGACGTGGCCCCGGGCGAGCCGGTCACGTTCTCCTTCAAGGCGACGATCACCGGCATCACCGAGGTCGAGCTCGAGGACCGCGGCGTGCACATCGCCTCGCTCCGCGTCGACCCGTAGCAGGCTGCCGGGTGGCCGTCTTCGCGCACGGGCTCGTCGGTCGGGCCGACCTGCCGATTCCGGCGGCGATGTTCGGCGTCGCCGCGGCGCTCGTGCTCGTCGTCTCGTTCGTGTCGCTCGCGGCGGGGTGGACCCGGCCGCGGCTCGAGGATCCGCGCACTCGTCCATGGCTGCCGCTTGCCCGCCTCGCCGACGTGCTGCTCGGGCTGCTCGGCGTCGCCGTCTTCGGCGCGTGCGTCCATGCGGGGCTTGCCGGCACCGACATCCAGAACGAGAACCTGGCACCGACGCTGGTCTACGTCGCGTTCTGGGTCGGGGTGCCCGTGGTCTCGATCTTCGTCGGCGACGTCTTCCGGCTCCTCTCCCCGTGGCGAGCGGTCGCTCGCGCGACCGGTGCCGTGGTCGGGCGGTTCGGCGGCCCGGACGTGACGGAGCCGCTGCCCTACCCGGCGCGGCTGGGCCGTTGGCCGGCGGTGCTCGGGCTGGCGCTCTTCGCCTTCCTCGAGCTGTGCTGGGCCCAGGGCCGCGACCCCCAGGTGCTCGCCGTCGCGGCGCTCGTGTACTTCGCGGTCCAGCTCGTCGGCATGGGGCTCTACGGGGTCGAGCCGTGGTCGCGCGACGGTGATGCGTTCGGCGTCTACTTCTCGCTCTTCGCGCGGCTGTCGCCGGTCGGCCGGCGCGAGGACGGCCGGCTCGAGCTGCGCCCGCCGCTCAGCGGCCTGCCGGGGATGGCGCGGCCACCGGGCACGGTGGCGCTGCTGTGCGTCGCGATCGGCTCCACGATCTTCGACGGCTTCAAGGAGGGGCCGCTGTTCGGTGACGTCGTCCTCCGCCTGCAGGACCTCTTCTCGTCGCTCGGTCTCAGCACGGGTGCGGCGCTCGAGGCCGGCTTCACGGTCGGGCTGATCTTCTGCGTGGCCTTCGTCGCCGCCGTCTACACCCTCGGCGTGCGCGGCATGCCCCGCGCGCACGGGCGGACCGCCGGCGCCTTCGCGCACTCGCTGGTGCCGATCGCGGCGGCGTACGTCATCGCCCACTACTTCTCCCTGCTCGCTTACAACGGCCAGGCGCTGTGGCCACTTGCCAGCGACCCGCTGGGCGACGGCGCGGACCTCTTCGGCGGCGCGGGCGCCGGCATCGACTACGGCATCGTCTCCGCGACCGCGATCTGGTACGTCCAGGTCGGGGCGCTCGTGATCGGCCACGTCTGCGGCCTCGTGCTCGCGCACGACCGCGCACTCGCGATCTACGGCTCGAGCCGGGCCGCGGTGCGCTCGCAGCAGGTGATGCTGGTGGTGATGGTCGCGTTCACCTGTCTGGGACTCTGGTTACTTTCGGTCTCGAACTCGTGACTCTGACGACCGTTCTCGCTCATGCCGGTCACTGGCTCGCGGGCGTCGCCTACGCGGCCCCCGTGGTCATCCTGCTCGGCTGGCTGGGCATCGTGCGGTTGCGGGACAACCGCGCCCGCCGGCGCGGCGACTAGTCGCCTCGGCGCGGGGGTAGGGAAAGGGCGTGTCGGCGACGCGCACCGCAGAGGGACGCTTCGCACCGGCTCCTCCGGCGCAACCGAGGCAGACGGAGCTGTTCGCCATCTGGAGCGTCGCAGAGGCCGAGGCCAACCTCGCCTTCGACGCATGGCGCGACACGCCGTCCGCCGAGACGTACGCCGTTTTCGTCGCCGCGGACGATCGCGCCAGCGCCGCGCAGGACGCGCTGGCCCATAACGCCGCTTCGTAACGCGGGCGCAACGCAATCTCCGCAACCTCTGTGACGCACAGGGGTTTTCGCGCGTAACGGAGTGGACACGTAAAGAGTCTGCACGTAGCAGCCGACATTGCACACACCATGAGCGCCCACGAGCTGAAAGAGCTGCTGGACCAGGTCGCGGATACCCGCGAGCTCGTCCTGCGCCGCATGCCGGAGTGGAACGCGCTCTACGACGCCTGGTCGGACGCGCACGAGGAGGCCGAGGAGGCCTACCGCGAGTGGCGCTCAGGCGGCGGCGCCGGCTTCTACTCGGCCTACCGCGCGGCGCAGGACCGCGAGGACGCCGCCCAGGACGCCCTCGCCGAGGGCTCAGACTCCTAGCCGCCGCAGATCGCCGGCCAGCTTCTCCACGGTGAGCTGACTCGCCGGGAAGCCGATGAGCTGCCGCGTCCCGTCGGTGATGACGACGCCGGCGCTGTGGTCGCGGCCGTCGCGCTGCGGCGCGATGCCGAAGTCCCTCCAGACCGGCGCGAGCTCCTCCTGAGCGCCGACGGCGAACCGCATCCGCCCGGTCATGAACTGCTTGGTCACGAACGCGCGCGCGGAGGCCTGCGTGTCGTTGCCCGGATCGACCGAGATCCCGATCACGGGCACGTCGCGCCCGAGGTCGTCGAGGGCGCCGCGGATCTGCTGCACGACCACGGGACAGGTGTCACGGCAGTGCGAGTAGATGAACGTGTAGATGGCCAGCCCCCGCGCGGGGCGGACGCGCCGGCCGTCCTGATCGGTGAGCGAGAACTCCGGGACCTGCGCGCCGGGCGGCCGCACGTAGCCCTCGAACGTACGCGGCGTCACCTGTCCCTCCCCGGCGCCCAGATAGACGCCGACGAAGGCCGCGAATACGACCGCCACCGTGCCGATGAGGACAAGGCGAACCCTCTGCGTCACCGCCCTGAGGGTATGCACGCCCCGCGCCGACGCTTCCTGGGGTGCCGACCGAAGCCATTGGCACCGAGGGAGGGGGAGCGAAGCGGCCGTGATGAATAACACCCTGGCTCAGGGTCTAATTCATCAGACCCGGCTGATCCCGGCCCCTTATCGATGCGGTTGGCCGGCGCCCAGGGAGCGGACCGAGGCGCCAGCCGGCGTGACCCGCTAGGCCTCGATGAACCCGCGGCGGATGGCGTAGCGGACCAGCTCGACCCGGTCGCGCATCCCGAGCTTGCGCAGGATGTTCGCCCGGTGCGACTCGACCGTCTTCTCGGCCAGGTGCAGCGTCGAGGCGATGTCCTTGTTCGTGTAGGCCTCGGAGATGAGCTTGAGCACCTCCTGCTCGCGCGGGGACAGCGGCTCCTCAGGGCCCTTGGACCCGTCGGCCATCCACGAGCGCAGGATCGACCGCTCGACCGCGTCGGTCACGAACGCCTCGCCGCGGTGCACGGCGCGGATCGCGTCGAGCAGCGCGGCGTCGACGTCGCGCTTGAGCACGTAGCCCGAGGCGCCGGCCTTGAGCGCATCGAAGACGTAGCGCTGGTCGTCATGCATCGACAGGATCAGGACCTGCGTGTCGGGCAGGTGCGCCTTGATCTGCCGCGCGGCCTGCAGCCCCGTCAGGCGCGGCATCGAGACGTCCATCACACACAGGTCCGGGCGGGTCTTCAGCGCCTGCTCGAAGGCGTCGACGCCGTCCACCGCCTCGGCCACGACGGTCATGTCGGGCTGGCGGTCGATGAGGAGCTTCAGCCCCCCGCGGACGATGCCGTGGTCATCGGCGATGAGGATGTTCATTCGGCTCCCATTGTCAGTTCCACAGTTGTGCCCTCGCCGGGCCTGGAGAAGATGTTGAGGTCGCCGCCGACCAGCAGCGCCCGCTCGCGCATGCCGTTGAGGCCGAGGCCTCCAGGGCGACCGCGCAGCTTGCCGTTGCGGTTCGCGGCGAGGGCGTTGAATCCCTGCCCGTCGTCGGCGATCTTGAGGACGGTGTTGCCGGTGAAGGACAGGTCGACGGCCACCTGCCGCGCGCCCGCGTGGTGCGCGACGTTCGACAGCGACTCCTGCGTCACGCGGTAGATCACGAGCTGCTCCTCGTCGGAGAGGTTGCGCAGCTCGCCGTGGCGGTGGAAGGCGGTGCGGATGCCGGTGCGCTCGCCGAAGTCGGCGACCTGCGACTGCAGCGCCGAGATCAGTCCGTGGTCGTCGAGGGCGGTCGGCCGCAGCGCGCGGGCGATCGTCAGCAGCTCGTCCATCGCGCGGTCGACGAGCTCGCGCACCTCGCGCAGCTCCATCGCCACGGACGCCGGCGCGTCGTGCATGGTCGCCATCAGCCGCAGCTTGATGGCGGTCAGAGCCTGGTTGACCTCGTCGTGGAGGTCCTGGGCGATCTGGGCGCGCTCCTGCTCCTGCGCGCGGATGACGGCGCGGCCGGCGGCGCGGCGCTCCTCCTCGAGACGCTCGAGCATCCCGTTGAAGCCCGCGGTCAGCGCCTTGATCTCCTTGGCGGCGTTGCCATCGGTCTTCGCCCTCAGGCCCGGCCGGCTCAGGTCGATCTCGGCCATCGTCCGCACGAGCCGGTCGAACGGCGCCAGCCGGTGGCGCAGCAGCAGCGAGTTGAGCAGGATGACGAGCAGGACGGAGATCGCCAGCGCGCTCAGCCCGGGCAGGGTCAGGGCATCCTGGAGCCGCGGGTTGGTCAGGACCGCCGCCAGCGCAGCGGTGAGCGCGACCAGGCCGGCGTTGACCGCGAGCACCTGTGTGAGCAGCGTGCGGGAGCGCATCTCTGCTGTGCGTATCGGCACCGGGAAAGGCAGACTTCACCGGGGCAGGACCGGAGATCGCTCGGGGGACCCGTTCGCGCTATCCTTTGTGAAGTATTGAAAGCCAATCCGATTTGAGGTCATTTCCTTGAGTCCCTCCGGAGCGGAGTTCCTCCGCCAGATCAAGAGCCAGGTCAGTGAGATCGACCCGTCCGAGGTGCAGGCGAGCCTCAACAACGGGCGGCCCTTCGTGCTGGTGGACGTCCGCGAGAGCGACGAGTTCGCCCGCGGCCATCTCCCCGGGGCCCAGCACGTCCCGCGCAGCTACCTCGAGACACGCATCGAGGGCGCGGTCTCCGATCGCGACCAGCGCGTAGTCCTCTACTGCCAGTCCGGTAACCGCTCGGCCCTGGCCGCGCGCACGCTGGTCGAGGACCTCGGCTACACGAGCGTCGAGCACATGACGGGTGGCTACACGCTGTGGAAGGACCGTGGCTACGCGGTCGACGTCCCGCGGCAGATGACCCCGGAGCAGCGCGAGCGCTACAGCCGCCACCTGCTCGTCCCCGAGATCGGCCAGGAGGGTCAGGAGAAGCTGCTCGACGCCAAGGTGCTGCTGCTCGGCGCCGGCGGGCTCGGGTCGCCGATCGCGCTCTACCTCGCGGCCGCCGGCGTGGGGACGATCGGTCTCGTCGACGACGACGTCGTCGATCTCTCCAACCTCCAGCGCCAGGTCATCCATCGCACGGACGGCATCGGCACGCCCAAGGTCGACTCGGCCGAGGAGGCCATCCACGGCCTCAACCCGGACATCGACGTGGTCAAGTACCCGACGCGCCTCGACGCCTCCAACATCATGGAGATCATCGAGGGCTACGACGTGATCGTCGACGGCGTCGACAACTTCCCGACGCGCTACCTGCTCAACGACGCGACGGTCCGGCTCCAGATCCCCGTCGTGAGCGCGTCGATTCTCGGCTTCGACGGGCAGCTCGCGGTCTTCAAGCCCTACGACGGCCCGTGCTACCGCTGCCTGTATCCCGTGCCGCCGCCGGCCGAGCTGGCGCCCAGCTGCGGTGCCAACGGAGTGCTCGGCGTGCTGCCGGGGACGATGGGCCTGCTCCAGGCGACCGAGGTGGTCAAGCTGATCACCGGCGCCGGCGAGCCGCTGATCGGGCGCCTGCTCCTCTACGAGGCCCTCGGGGCCACGTTCACCGAGCTCAAGGTCCGCCGCGACCCGGAGTGCCCGATCTGCTCGCGCGACCCGAGCGACATCTCCGACGACGAGATGGGCGTCTTCCCGGACTACGAGGCGTTCTGCGCCGCCGCGGGCTAGGCTCCGGCGCGATGGCGACAGTCAAGATCCCCCCGGTCCTGCGGCCCAGCGTCGGCGGTGAGAAGCAGGTCGAAGCCGAGGGCGCCAGCGTCGGCGACGTCCTGCGCAGCCTCGCGTCCCGGCACCCGGCCACCGAGTCGCAGCTCTTCAGCGGCGAGGGCCAGCTCAACCGCTACGTCAACGTGTACCTCAACGACGAGGACGTCCGCGTCCTCGATGGGCTCGACACGACGGTCGCCGCCGGCGACACGCTCGTCATCCTCCCCGCCATGGCCGGCGGCCGGCGCTAGGCCGAAACGACGCGGTCGCGCCCGGCGTCCTTGGCCGCGTAGAGCGCCCGGTCGGCGGCGCCCAGCAGCCGGTCCGGGTCGGCGTCTTCACCCCTCGTGCATTCGACGACGCCGAAGGAGATCGTCAGCGGTTCCCCGCCCTCGTCGTGCACGAGCGCGACCGACCGCCGTAGCCGCTCCGCCAGCACCAGGGCCTCGTCGAGCGTCGTCTGGGGCATCACGAGCGCGAACTCCTCGCCGCCGATGCGCGCCAGGACGTCCGTGCCGCGGCAGCACTCGCGCAGCCGCGCGGCGACGGCCTTGAGCGCCGCGTCTCCGGCTGCATGCCCGTAGCGGTCGTTGATCGCCTTGAAGCGGTCGATGTCGCCGATGGCGAGCGCCAGCGGCGCCCCCGAGCGCCGGACGCGTGCGAGCTCGAGCCCGAACGCCTCCTCGAAGCCGCGGCGGTTGAGCACGTCGGTGAGCAGGTCCGTGCGCGTCGCCGTACGCAGCCGCGCCACCAGCCGGTCGACGCTGATGCGCAGGAAGTGGATCGTGAGCGCGACTCCCCACACCACCGAGACCGTCACCGACCAGCGCGTGGCGAGGAGCTCGCTGTCGGCGCGGATCGCCAGTAGCACCGCTGCGTAGGTGGCGGCCATGAACACCAGCGCTCCGAGCAGCGCCCAGCGGCGGAAGAAGTACCCCACGTACAGTGCGGGCCAGACGTAGAAGAGCTCGGTGAACAGCGGCGGTCCGCCGATGCGCTCGCCGTTGAAGTAGATCCCGACCGAGACCGCGAGGACGCCGAGGCCGGCGACGACCGCCGGCTGCCAGCCCTCGCGCAGCGGCAGCGCCAGCAGTGCCACCGCCACGACGACCTGCCCGGCCGCCAGCCCCCAGTACCCGGCTACGTCGACCTGCTCGGGGTGTGGGAACAGCAGCGCGGCGACCGTGATGAGGGCTCCTCCGCCGAACAGCGATGCACCCAGGCGCGCGGCCATGGGACTTCTACGCACGGACCTGAGCACCCCCACGACGTAAGCATCGGATGGGGTCCTGGCCGGATTGAGACCCGTCGCGCCGAGCCGGACGAAGAGGCCGCCGGCGAGCGCGCCGGTGTCAGCGCCTGACGAACAGCCCGGCGATCCACCCGGCCAGCTGCTTGTGGAACGGCGGGCCTGGCGGTCCGTCGTGCTCCCCCGCGCGGACGTGCGGCCACTCGGCGGCCATCTCGGCCCCGAGGAGGGCGATGAACGCCGTGATGTAGATGAAGACGAGGAACGCGACCACGGCGCCCAGCGACGCGTAGATCGCGCCGTAGTTGGCGAACTCCGCCAGGTAGAGCGCGAAGCCGAGCTGGGCGAGCTCGTAGCCGATCGCCGCCACGAGCACGCCCGGCCAGATGTCGCGGACACGGGGGCGCTCGGCCGGAACGAAGCGGAACAGCGCCGTGAAGACGACGATCGCCAGCAGCAGCGGAACGACGCGGCCGAGGCCCTGGAGCGTTTGGACGATGTCGCTGTCGTCGGCGACGACCGTGTCGATCAGCGTGAGCGCGAGCGACGCCGTGACGAGCAGCCCGAACACGAGCACGCCGAACAGGTCCCACAGGCGCGCCTGCGCCGGCGGCCGGTGCTCGGCGACGCGGAAGGCCGCGTTGAGTGCCTGGCGGATCGAGCTCATCACGTTGGACGCGGCGAACAGCAGCGTCGCGATGCCGAGGACACCGAAGCCGGCGACCTCGCTGGTGGCGCGCCGCATCGCCTTCTCGAGAAACCGGCGGCCCTTGTCCTCAGTCAGCGGGAGCCGGTCGAGGAAGAACTCGACGACCTGATTGCGCGCCTCCGTGTCGTTGGCCACGAGGCCCAGCACCGCGACGCACAGGATCGCCAGGGGGAAGATGGAGAACAGGGCGAAGAACGAGATCGCCGCGGCGCGCTGCGTGCAGCCGTGCGCCGAGAAGCCGCGGACCGCGTGCTCGATCAGCTGGCCCACGTGTCGCACCGGACGGAAGTTTCCCGGCCCGGCGCCGATTAGGCGAACCTGGGGAGGTTCCCTCATTCCGCCGCGCGTACTATCCTTTCTGAAGTTATGGCTGGGGAGCTCCAGAACCGTCCCTGCGGCGGCCGCTATGGCGACATCGTGCAGGCCATCGGCAACACGCCGCTGGTGGAGCTCAAGCGGCTCTCGCCCAAGCCGGGCGTGCGCATCTGGGCCAAGCTCGAGTCCCACAACCCGACCGGCTCAGTCAAGGACCGCGTCGCCCGCTCGCTGATCGAGGACGCCGAGGAGAAGGGGGCGATCGATCCCGGCCACACGATCCTCGAGCCGACGTCCGGCAACACCGGCATCTCGCTGGCGATGATCTGCGCCCGCAAGGGCTACCCGCTCAAGGTCGTGATGCCCGACAACGTCACGCCCGAGCGCACGCAGCTGCTGCAGATGTACGGCGCCGAGATCGTCTACTCACCGGGCGACCAGGGTTCCAACGGCGCGGTCGCGATGGCCCTGGAGATGGCGGCGTCCGACGCCTCGTACTACATGCCCTACCAGTACGGCAACGAGGCCAACCCGCGCGCGCACTACGACGGGACGGCACCGGAGATCCTCGAGGAGCTCGACGAGATCGCCGCCTTCGTCGCCGGTCTGGGCACCGGCGGGACGCTGATGGGCAACGGGCGCCGCTTCAAGGAGGAGCTCGGCGATGCGGTCAAGATCGTGGCCGCCGAGCCGATGCAGGGCGAGCCCGTCCAGGGCCTGCGCTCGCTCGACGACGGCTTCATCCCGCCGATCATCGACCTGTCGGTGCTCGACCGCAAGATCTTCGTCACCAACCGCGACGCGATCCTCTGGACGCGCCGGCTGCTGGAGGAGGAGGGCATCTTCGCCGGCGTGTCGTCCGGCGCGATCGCCTCCATCGCCGTCCGGATCGCGAACGAGCTCGACGATGGCAACGTCGTCTTCATCGTCGCCGACGACGGCTGGAAGTACCTGTCGAGCGGCCTCTACACCAAGTCCGTCGACGAGCTCTCCGAGCTCGAGTCGACGCTGTGGTGGTAGGCCCCTAACCTTCATCTCATGCCCAACATCGGCGTCCCCGAGCTGCTGATCGTCCTCGTGATCGCGCTGATCGTCCTGGGCCCGAAGAAGCTGCCCGAGGTCGGCCGCTCGCTCGGGCGCGGGATGCGCGAGTTCAAGGATTCGATCAGCGGCATCACCGACGCCGACGACGACGACGACGTTGACGACCGCACGGGGCTGCCGGCGTCGACCACGACGGCGTCGACGCCGACCACCGCCACGAGCCCCGACCAGCAGACCACGCCCTGAGGATCCCGCAGGCGCTCCTCGAAGAGCTGGTCACCCGCGCGCGGGAGGACCCCAACGAGATCTGCGGGCTCGTCGCCGGACGCGAAGGCACCGCGACGCGCCTTCTCCCCGTCCGCAACGCCGCCCCGCATCCCCAGCGGACCTACGAGATGGACGCGATGGAGCAGCTCCGGGCTCACGAGAGCATCGAGCAGGCGGGGGAGGAGATGCTGGCCATCTACCACTCCCATCCGCCCGTCGGCGCGTACTTCTCCGACACCGACATGAAGCAGGCGTACCTCGGGGACGCGCCGGCCTGGCCGGACACGCTGTACATCGTCGTCGGCCTGAACCCGTTCGGGGTCAGGGCATTCGAGATCGCCGACCACGCGGCGACGGAGGTCGAGCTCGAAGTTGTTCAATGACGCGGACCCGCGCAAGGTCTTCCCGCAGTACGGCGAGGGCCCGCTGGTCAAGGTCGGGTGGGCGCGCAACCAGGCCGAGGCCGAGCTGATCTGCGGGCTGCTGCTCGAGGAGGGCATCCCCAGCGTCTCCAAGCGCGCACGCGGCTTCGACGTCCCGGACTTCCTCGCCGCCGGCCCGCGCGACATCTTCGTCGCCGCGTCCGGCGTCGACAACGCCCGCGACATCCTCGCCGTCGGCGAGGGGTACGCGCCGCCGCCGCGCGAGCCGGGGCCCGCCTGGGTCCGCGCCGTCGCACTGGTCCTCGCGCTGGTGATCCTCGGGCTCGCCCTCGCCGGGCTGGTCGCGGCGCTCATCCGCTGACGCGCCGGCCGATCGGCACCGAGGGAGGCAAGGTCCGGCCGCAGCGAGTCGCCTCAGGCGGCATATATCGAGCGCAAGGCGACTCACTCCATCGCGGCGGTCGAGGATTCCGCTCCCTCATCGATGCCGTTGGCCGGCGCCCGAGCCAACTCGGGAGGCGTCAGCGGACCGGCCGCCGGACCTCCAGCCGCCCGTCCGCCATCCGGCGCAGGTGAGCGTGCCAGGTGCCCTCGGTATGGCGGCGCGGCCGCCCGTGGAACGCATCGGCCAGTCCGACGTCGCCGCGCGCGAGGGCGACGCCCGCGAGGTCGCCCTCCTCGCGGCAGAGCAGGTCGAAGACCGAGCCGCCGAGCATGGTGGCGTCGGCGCGGCCGGGCGGGAAGCGGCGGCTCGTCGCCCTCGCGCAGACGGCGGGCGATGGCGGGCCGGGCGTGGTCGGTCTGGCCGGAGAAGTACTGGCCCGCGCCCTCGAGCAGCCACGCCCAGCGCGAGTAGCGCGCGAGCATGCGCGGCCCGAGCCTGGGGATGAAGCGCGGGTTGACCTCGGCGACGATCCGCTTGGCCAGCAGCGCGACCGGGCGCGAGCATCAGCATCTCCAGCGAGCCCTCGACGTTGGAGGCGCGCTTGGCCAGCACTCGCGGGGCGAGGACGTGCAGCTCGCGCTCGCCCGCCCAGCCGACCACGTAGCGGCGTCCGGCCGGCGCGGTCACGCCGGCGCAGGAGCGGCAGCAGCGGCGCGGCGGCGTCGAGCTGCGCCTCGGTTCCGTGCAGGACGACGTCGAGCTCGCCGACACCCGCGGCGAAGGTCCGCTCGAGCCGCGCCCGCGCTGCCTCCAGCGTGCGCAGCACCTGCTCGGCATCGGCGGCGTCGCGCGCGTCGTGGCGCGCGGTGAAGGTCTCAGATGCGGTCTCGAGCCATGTCACGCTCGTAGTGGAGCTCGGTGCGGACGCCCGAGGCCGTCGAGGATCGCGTCAGCTTCGGCGAGCGAGGCCGCGTCCGCCACCGCTGCAGCGAGTCGTGCCGGTCCGGCGAGCGCCGCCTCGCAGTCGTAGAAGAAGATCAACGCGCCGACGGGGGACAGCTCGACGCTGCGGCGGCCCTCGCGGATCGCGACCTCGCCGAAGCCGCCGCGGGCGCAGCGCACCGCCATCGCGCTCGCCTCCGTGGGCACCACCTCGATCGCGGCCTCGAGCCGCTCCGCGACCGCCGGCGTCAGGCCCCAGGTGCCCAGCCAGCCGCCGGCCGCCGCCACCTCGGCGATCCGCTCCAGCACCTCGGCCGGACGCAGCTCGCCGTCGCAGCCCGCGCCGAACACCGCGCCGATCACCGGCGTCTGCATGAACCGCGCGGCGGCGAGCATGACCGCGTCGCACAGCGGGCTCGCGAGCCCCGGCTCGTCGCCGTGGGCGAGGACGTCGCCGCCGACGTCGACGAGCACGACCAGGTCGCAGCCGAGCCGCGCGGCGGCGCCGTCGAGCGCCGCGGCGACGGCGCGCGGCCCGCCGTTGGGATCGACCAGCAGGACCCGCTCCCCGCGGACGCGCGCAAGGTTGGACTCGGCGAACAGGAAGCCGCCGGGCCCGCGCGTGTCGGGGCCGGCGAGCACGGCGCCCTCCACGAGCGGCTCGGCGCCGTCGATCTCGTCGAGCCGCCGCGGCCCGGGCAGCGGGTCGATCGGCCGCCGCTCCCAGGTGACGCCGCCGACGCGGGCGGTCAGACCGCGCGCCAGCGCGAGCTCGGCGACCGCGGACGCGCCCACGCAGTCGCCACCGCCGCCGATGCCGACGGCGAGGACGCCCGCGGCGCTCCCGAGAAAATCAGGCGAAGGCAGGGACCGCGACCGGCGAGCCGTTCGCCTCCGCCACGCGGCCGATCTCCTCGGCCGCGCGGTCGAACTCCTCGTCGGAGAGCACGGGCGTGCCCTCGAACGGGAGATCGCGCGTGATCTCGAGGAAGGAGCGGCAGCCGCCGAAGTCGTCGCGGACCTTGACCGTGACCGGCCGCGGGATGCGGTAGGTGCGCAGCAGTACGACGTGCAGCGGGTGCCGGCGCTTCCAGTCGAGACGCTTCTCCGCGTAGTCGGGCGTCCACACGTAGTACGGCGACAGCGCCTCGACGGCGCGGCGGTCGGTGACCGTCCACGCGCCGGCGACCTCGGCCCAGGCGCGGATGCGGACGCGGTCCGGCTGCGGGATGCCGCCGTCGGCGGTCAGCGCCCAGGCGGGCGGCTCCCCGTCGGCCCACACGCCCTCCTCGAGCGCGCGGCGCAGCTCGGGGTGGTGTGACTCGCGCACCAGATCGTTGCGCTGGTGGTCGAACGTCGGGTACAGGAAGAAGCGCTGGTGCTCGAGCTCGAACCGCTTCTCGGGCTCGTGCACGCCACCCTTGCGCAGGGTGAGGAGCTGCTCGCCTTCGGCGAGCGCGCGCACGGTGACTGCCCATTCCTTGAAGGCGATTGGCATATGGGAGAGGGGTTGGAGGACTGACTGCTGACGGACCCGGTCGACCGCCTACAGCGGCCAAGTGATCCGGGGCTCACATCCTATGCACAAGCTCGTGCAAAAGTACAACTTCCCTGCAAATTCGAGGGTTTTCAGCGCTGACGCCGTGTCAGGAGAGACGCACCCCTGCCAGCCCCTCGACTGCTTCGAGCACGGCGGCGAAGTCGGCATCCCCGAGCCCTCTACCCAAAGCGGCGACGTATTGATCGCGGGCCGCGCCGCACCGGGGAAGGGAACGCCCGCCGCCTGCGCCTCCTCGAGGCACAGGCGGACGTCCTTGAGCATGTGCTCGAGCTTGAACAGGGTCGTGTAGTCGTGCTCGCGCATCGGTGCTGCCTTGAGCTCGAGCATCTTCGAGCCGCCCGACCCCGCCGTCATCACCTCGACCAGCGCGTCGAGGTCCACGCCCGTCGCCTTGCCCACTACGAGCGCCTGCGCGACCAGCGCCGCGTTGGCCGCGGCGACCGAGTTGTTGATCAGCTTGGCCATCTCGCCCTGGCCCAGCTCTCCGACGTGGACGATCGTCTCGCCCATGCACTCGAGCAGCGGCCGGGCCTCGTCGACGTCGGCGGCGTCGCCGCCGCACATGATCGTCAGCGTGCCGTCCGCCGCCCTGGGCGCGGAGCCGGTGACCGGCGCGTCGACGAAGCGCACGCCGCGCTCGGCGAGTCGCGCCCCGATCGCCCGCGTCTGCGACGGCGCGATCGTGCTCATGTCGACGAACAGGGCGTTCCCGCGCGCCCCGTGCACGGCGCCGTCGGGCTCGTCCAGCAGCAGGGACGCCACCTGATCGCCATCGACGACCATGCTGAAGACGACGTCCGCGGCGGCCGTCGCTTCCCGCGGCGTGCGCGCGACCCGGGCGCCGTGCGCGGCCGCCCAGTCCTCCGCCGTCTGCGTCGTGCGGTTGTAGACGGTCAGCTCGTGACCGGTCAGGTGAGCCGCCTGGCGCGAGCCCATGATGCCGAGGCCGAGGAAAGCGATCGCCGTCATGCGCCCATGATGATGTCGGTCACCTCGCGCGGCTTCTCGTCCACGACGAAGTGGCCGGCGCCGTCGATGACGTGGGTCGTCAGGTCCGAGGTGTGGCGCTCGACGCCGCGGAAGACGGTGTCCGGGCCGGTGAACCCGTCGGCACCTCCGGCGGCCAGCGTCACCGGGACGTCCACCCGGCGGTTCGCGTAGCCGCGGCCGCGCAGCGCCGGCAGCTCGCGCGTGATGAAGGTCCGGTAGAGGCTCGAGGCTGCGGCCGCGTGTCCCGCGCGCCGGTACTGGCCGGCGTACAGCCCTACCTCCTCGTCGGTCCAGCGGTGCTCGCGCGCGACGCCCCGCTTGAGCACCATGCGCACGACCGCGGGATGGACGGAGGTGCGCAGCAGGGGCTGCGAGAGGGGCACCTGGTAGGCCGCTGCCATGGCCACCAGCTTCGGCGTCGGAGGCGGCAGCTCCCACGGGTTGTTGATGCTCATGACGACGAGGCGGTCGATGCGCTCGGGCGCGCGGATCGCGGTCATCCAGCTCATGAATCCGCCCCAGTCGTGACCGACCAGCGTGCACGTCTCGATCTCGAGCACGTCGAGCAGGTGCACGACGTCGCACGCGAGGCCCATCTTCGAGTACCTGCTCACGGGAGCGTCGCTCCACCCGAAGCCGCGCAGGTCGGGCGCGTAGACGCGGTGATCGCCTGGCGAGCGTGGGGATGATCCTGCGCCACATCCACCAATGCTGCGGCCAGCCGTGCAGGAGCACGATCGGGGGCGCCTCCGGGTCGCCGGCGGTGGCGACGTGCCAGCGGTCGAACTGCACGCGCACGTCGATGTGGACGACGCCCGCCATCGGGGGAGGCTGCGACGGGAAGGTCAACCGTGCCCGCCGCCGCCCGGCGTCTCGATGCGCAGCCGCTGCCCCCTGCGCAGTGCGGCGCTCGCCTTCGGCGGCAGCTCCTCGCCGTCGAGGAGGTTGCGGCCGGTCGCTCCCGGCTCGCCCCCGTCCGCGCCGGGCGGGGCGTGCCGGCGGCGCTCGGTGAGCAGCGACAGCTCCATGTCCGTCAGCATCTCGTACTCGCGGATCACGCCGTCGCCACCGCGGTGCTGGCCCCCCCCGCCGGAGCCGCGCCGCACGGAGTACTCGACTACGCGCAGCGGGAACTCGAGCTCGAGCGCCTCGACCGGCGTGTTGAGCGTGTTCGACATCGCGACGTGCACGGCGCTCGGGCCGTCGGCGTCCGGGCACGCGCCCTGCCCGCCGCCGAGCGTCTCGTAGTAGGTGAAGTCCTCGGTGCCGAGCACGACGTTGTTCATCGTGCCCTGGCCGCAGCGCGCGGCCGAACGCGTGCAGCACCAGGTCGGCGACGCGGCTGGAGGTCTCGACGTTGCCCGCGACGACGGCGGCGGGCGAGCGTGCGTTGAGCAGCGAGCCCTCCGGCGCCACGATCTCGATCGGGCGGGCCGCGCCCGCGCTGGCGGGGATGTCCGGATCGGTGAGGACGCGCACCGCGAACAGGCACGCGGAGGCGGTGACGGCGAGCGGGCAGTTGAGGTTGCCGTCGTGCTGGCCGGCCGAGCCGCGTGAAGTCCAGCGTCAGCCGTCGCCGCGCGACGGTCGCCGCGAGCCGGAGCTCGCAGGTCGCCGTTCGCGCCTCGAGGACGTCGCGCGCCTCGTACGCTCGCCGTCGCCGAGGGAATCGATGCAGGCGCGCATGCGCCGCTCGGCGTAGTCCTGCACCGCGTCGGTGGCCGCGCGCAGCTCGGCTGCGCCGACCCTGTCCGGCCAGCTCGCGCAGCCGCGCCGCGCCGGTGCGGTTGGCGGCGAGCTGCGCGCGCAGGTCCGCGCGGCGCTGATCGGGGTTGCGCATCTGCGCGACGAGCTCGTCGATCGCCGCGTCGTCCAGCGGGCGGGGCGGGATGACGACACCCTCGTCGTCGCAGCGTCGTGGAGTCCGCGGGCATCGAGCCCGGCGTGGGGCCGCCGACGTCGGCGTGGTGCGCGCGGTTCGCGGCGAAGCCGAGGTCGCCGACCGGGCGTGACGACGGTGATGTCCGGCAGGTGGGTCCCGCCGGCGTAGGGGTCGTTGACGACCCACGGCCGCTCGTCGTCGGGCTCGCGCGCCGCGGCGACCGCCGCCACCGCCGCCGGCATCGCGCCCAGGTGCACCGGGATGTGCTCGGCCTGCATGACCATCGCGCCGTCGGCGTCGAACAGCGCGCACGAGCAGTCGCGGCGCTCCTTGATGTTGGCGCTGTGCGCGGCCTTGACCAGCACCGCGCCCATCTCCTCGCAGGCGGCGCGCAGCGCGCCGCTGATGACGCGCAGGGCTACCGCGTCCACAGCCGCACGGTCCCGTTCGTCGTCGCTCTCGCCCCGCCAGCCCGGCGGTACGACGAGGGTCGCCTCCGGGAGCTCGACGATCGCCGGCCCCTCGACCGCTCGCCGGTACGCCCGCGCCAGATCGTCGTCGCCCCCATCGTGGTCGTGCGCGACGTTTTCGCCGCCTCGTCGCCCGAGTGCTCCGCGCTGATCTCGGGCCCCGGTGCCGCCGTCGTGACGCGCACGGTGACGAGCTCCACCTCGTCGTCGGCGTCGCGGTAGCCGTACGCCCGCTCGTGCGCCGCCTCGAACCGCTCGCGCAGGTCGTCGGTGCCCTCGACGGCGAGCTCGAACGCCTGGCCGCGGTAGCGCAGCTCGCAGACCACGCGCACGCTCGCCGTCGCCGGCCAGCTCCTCGACGACCGGCGAGGGGTCGAGATCGGTCGTGAGCACGGAGCGGACGCGCGTCGCGGCGCTGCTCGCACACCACCAGCCCGAGCGCGGCGAGCACGCCCGACGCGCGCGGGCACAGGATCGTCGTCATCCCGAGCTCGTCGGCGATCGCCGCCGCGTGCAGCGGCCCGGCCCCGCCGAAGGGCATCAGCACGAGCTCGCGCGGGTCGACGCCGCGCTCGACGGTCATCACGCGCAGCGCCCGGACCATCTCGGCGTTGGCGACGTCGATGATCCCCTGCGCGCACTCCTCGAGCCCGAGGCCGACCGTCTCGCCCAGTGCCGTGACCGCCTCCTGCGCCGCCTCGCCGGTCGAGCCTCAGCCCGCCGGCCAGCGGCGAGCCGGCGTCGAGATAGCCGAGGACTAGGTTGGCGTCGGTGACGGTCGGCTCGGTGCCGCCGAGCCCGTAGCACGCCGGACCCGGCCGCGCGCCTGCCGACTGCGGCCCGACGCGCAGCGCCCCGCCCGCGTCCGCCCAGCCGATCGACCCGCCGCCGGCGCCGACGGTGTGCAGGTCGAGCATCGGCAGGGCGATCGGCCGGCCGCCCACGCGGCGCCCGCTCGCCTCGCGCACGCGGCCGCCCTCGATCACGCACACGTCGCACGACGTGCCCCCCATGTCGAAGCACAGCACCCCCCGCTCGCCCGCCGCGGCGGCGGCCCACGCGGCCCCGGCCGCGCCGCCGGCCGGCCCGGAGAGGACGGTCGTCGCCGCGTGGGCGCCGGCATGCTCGACGTCGGCGAGCCCGCCGCTCGACTGCATCACGTCGGGCCGCGGCAGTCCCGCCTCTTCAGCCCGGTCGACCAGCCGCCGCAGATACGTGGACAGCAGCGGCGAGAGCGCGGCGTCGACCTCGGTCGTGGCCGCTCGCTCATATTCGCGGAACGTCCCCACGGCGGCGTGCGAGAGCGAGACGTGGACCTCGGGGAGGGCCTCGCGAAGCGCATCTCCCAGTCGCCCGCTCGTGCTGCGGGTGGCGGTAGGCGTGGAGCAGGCACACGGCGACGGCCTCGGGCTCGAGCTCCCGCACGCGTTCGATCAGCGCGTCGAGCTCCGCCGAGCTCGCGCAGCACGCCGTCGGGGCCCATGCGCTCGTCCGCCCCGACGCGCCGCTCGGGCGGCACCAGCGGCGGCGGGTGCGCCGCGCACAGCCGGTAGAGGTCGGCGCGCGCCTGGCGCCCGAGCTCGACCAGGTCCTCGAAGCCCTCTGGTGGCCACGAGGACGGTGCGCGCGCCCTTGCCTTCGAGCAGGGCGTTCGTGGCCACGGTCGTCCCGTGCGAGAAGCCCTCGACGGCGTCCGCTGCGGCGCCCGCCTTGTCCAAGGCGGCCCGGACGGCGTTGAGCACGCCCTCGGACTGGTCGTGCGGGGTCGTCGGCGACTTGGCCGTGACCAGGCGCCCGTCGACGGCCAGCGACGGCATCCGTGAAGGTTCCTCCGACGTCGACTCCCAGCAGCACGCTGGGAGGAAACCACACGGGGGCCCGCCTTCGGCCCCTACGTCTAAGCCGCTACGGCGAGCTCTTCCTGGCGCTCGGCCAGGTGCTGGTGCGACGGGCAGTAGCCGTTGTGCGGCAGCGGCATGCGCTGGCACGGCTTGCCCTTGCGCGTCGTCGCGCGGCACTCGAGCTTGTTGCCCAGCGGGTCGAAGCCGGTCACCGGCTGCGAGACCAGCCACTGGTTGCACAGCGCCAGGTACTTCGCGACCACGTGATAGACCCGGTGCTGCGCCGTCATCGGGAAGAACACCCGGATGTCGTTGAACAGCGTGCGGTTCGGGTGGGCGAAGTAGTGGCGGTCGGTGGCGAGCCGCAGGACTGCGGCCTCGCAGGCCGCGAGGACGTACTCCTGGTTCGTCGTACCGTTCGGGCACACGGGATCGTCAACGATCTCGCGGGCGAGCTCGCGGTACATCGCTCGGCTGAACTCGTACATCTCTCCCTCGTCAACTGGTTCTCGTGCGGCCCGTCCGGGCGGCCGCTAATCCCAGGAAACGAGTGACGGGGACGAAAGCTTGCGCGGATACGACGGAATGTCGTCCGTCGAGGCGGCCGTCGGACTGCGGGAACTCCGTGCGGGCGTGGCCGCCACGCGTCTCCTCGCGCGCCAGCGCGCAGGCCGCGACGAGCCGAGCGAGCGGATGCGGGTCGGTCTCGAGCGTGCGCAGGCCCGCGGCATCGCGCTCGAGTCCCGCGAGCCGCCACATCGCCTTGCGTGTCTCGCGCGTCGGAGCCTGCGGCGGCGTGCCCGCGGGCCCGCCCGGACCGGCGGATTCCGGCTCTGCGAGGCCGCTCATCGCCGCCCGGCGACCGAACACGAAGCACTCCGACAGCGAGTTCGACGCGAGCCGGTTCGCGCCGTGCAGTCCCGTGCACGCCACCTCGCCGACCGCGTACAGGCCGGGCGTGGCGCGCCCGTCGAGGTCGGTCGCCACGCCGCCCATCACGTAGTGGCTGGCGGGCGCGACCGGGACGCGCTGCCGCGTCGCGTCGAGCCCCGCCTCCCGTAGCGCTGAGAACACGTTCGGAAAGCGGAACGGATCGACGTGGCGCATGTCGAGATCGACGTGGTCGGCGCCGGTCTCGCGCATCAGCCGGAAGATCGCGCGCGCGACGGCGTCGCGCGGCGCGAGCTCGTCCACGAAGCGCTCGCCGTCGGGACCGTGCAGCGTCGCGCCCTCGCCCCGGATCGCCTCCGTGACGAGGAATCCCTCGCGCCCGCGGATGCCGGTCACCGCCGTCGGATGGAACTGCACGAACTCGAGGTCGGCGAGGTCGGCGCCCGCGGCGCGCGCGAGCAGCAGCCCCGAGCCCCACGAGCCGGGCGGGTTGGTCGTGCGCGACCACAGCGCCGCGCCGCCGCCGCTCGCCAGGACCACGGCGCGGGCGCCGATCGCCGTGCCGTCGTCGAGATGCGCGCCGTCGACGCGGCCGTCGGTCTGGGCGAGCGCCGACGACGCGCACGCTGTCGCGGACTTCGATGCGCGGCGTCGGCGACCACGCGCGCCGAGAGCGTGCGCAGCAGGCGCCGGCCGGTGGCGCTGCCGCCCGCGTGGACGATGCGGCGGACGCTGTGGCCGCCTTCGAGCCCGAGCTCGACACGGCCTTCCGCGTCAGCGTCGAAGCGCACCCCGAGCGCGACGAGGTCGGCGAAGCGCTCGGGCGCCTCGCGGCACAGGACCTCGGCGGCGCTGCGGCGCACGAGGCCGCGCCCCGCCGCGATCGTGTCCTCGAGGTGCTGGCCGGGCGAGTCCTCGAGCGCCAGCGCCGCCGCGAGCCCGCCCTGCGCCCAGTAGGACGCGGTCTCGGCCAGCGGCAGGGCCGAGACGAGCGTCACCCGCGCCCCCTCGCGTGACGCGCACAGCGCGGTGTAGAGCCCCGCCGCCCCCGCCCCCACGACGATCAGGTCGGGCATGGGCGCGTACGGTATCCGCGTGGGCCTGTGGCTCTCGCACCCCTCGTCGCTGGAGCACGTGATCCCCGGGCACCCCGAGCGACCCGAGCGGCTGATCGGGCTCGAGCGCGCCATGGAGGCCCACGACTGGTTCGGCTGGGAGCGGGCGCAGTCGCCGGTCGCGACGCGCGAGCAGCTGCTGGCGGTGCACACGCCGCAGCTGGTCGACATGGTCGAGTCGCTGTGCGCCGCGGGAGGCGGGCCGATCGACCTCGACACCGCGTGCTGCGGGGCGACCTGGGCGGCGGCGCTGCACGCGGCGGGCGGAGCCGTCGCGCTGTGCGAGGCGCTGCTGGCAGGGGGCCGAGGTCGGGTTCTCCGCGCACCGGCCGCCGGGGCATCACGCCGAGCCCGGCCGGGCGATGGGGTTCTGCTTCTTCGACAGCGTCGCGGTCGGCGCGGCGCACGCGCTCGCCACCGGTGCCGCCGAGCGCGTCCTGATCCTCGACTGGGACGTCCACCACGGCAACGGGACCAACGCGATCTTCCACTCGTCGCGCGACGTCCTGTTCGTGTCGATCCACCAGTCGCCGCTGTATCCCGGTACCGGGCCGGCGTCGGACGTCGGCTCCGGCGCCGGCGAGGGCTACACGGTCAACCTGCCGGTGCCGCCGGGGACGGGTGACGCGGGCTACGTGTCGCTGGTCGAGCACGTCGTGGTGCCGCTCGCTCGCGCTTACGCGCCCGTCGCTGGTGCTCGTGTCCGCAGGCTTCGATGCGCACCACAAGGACCCGCTCGCGTCGTGCCGGGTGACCGAGGCGGGATACGCGCGGATGACGGCGGCGCTGCGGCGGTCTGCGAGCTGCCGCTCGGGCTCGTCCTCGAGGGTGGCTACAGCGTCGAGGCGCTGGCGGACTCGGTGTGCGCGCTGATGCCGATGCTCGACGGAAATGCGCCGGCGCCGGAGCCGCTGCCGGTCGACCCGCTGGCCGCGGCGGCGCTCGAGCGCCTCCAGAGCCACTGGCCGGGGCTCACTTCGGCCTGACTTCCTTCGCGTACGCGCCGGGCGCCTGGGACTGCGCGTCGTCGGCCGCATCCTGCGCCCGCTCGAGCGAGTCGTACTGCCCGCTGTAGACGACGTGGAAGCCGGAGCGCAGGCTCGCGAATCTGCTCGAGTTGAGGATGCCGACGTCGGGGAGGCTCGAGACGGTGCGCGCCTTCGACCGCGCCGACGCGTGGGAGGTCTCCGAGAAGAGGATCACCGTGTAGGCCGTCTTGCCGTCGGGCCAGCGGCCGATCCCGTCGCTCCCGCCGGGCGGGGCGGGGGTCGGCGTCACCACCGGCGGCGTGGCGGTGTCGAGCGGCCCCGTGGGGCCGGAGGGGCCGGTCGGCAGCGCGCCGGTCGGGCCGGTGGGGCTCGGTGTCGGTGTCGCGCCGGTCGGTCCCGTCACGCCCGTCGGGCCCTGCGCGACCGGCCGGTTGGCCGCCTTGTCCGCCTCGCCCGAGAGCTCGACGAACGCGAACGCCAGCGCTGCGGCCGCGAGCAGCAGCACGGCGGCGGCGATCGCGATCGGCGTCCGCCAGCCGGAGCCGGCGGCGACCTGCGTCGTGACCGCGGCACCGCAGTTCAGACACCAGTCCTGGTCGAGCCCGACGGGCGCGCCGCAGTTGGGGCAGTGGTGGGCGGCAGGCGGGGGAGGGGGCAGCGGCCCGGGCGGTGGGGGAGGAAGTTCGCTCATGCGGGCGGCGGGGGTGGCAGCTCGGGCTCGAACACCGCGGACGGGGCGGCGGGGGCGGTGGTGGTGGTGGCGGCGGTGGTGGTGGTGGCGGTGGCGGGAGCTGGACCGCCGTGCTTTCGATCGCGATCGGATCCCGCTCACCCAGCGCCTCGGGCGGCCGTTGGGCGCCGGGTGCCACCGGCGTCCCGCACGCCCAGCAGAAGCGCGCCTCGCTGCCGTAGAGCTCACCGCAGTTGGGGCAGGTCCCGCTGATGCCGGGTTCGCGCACCACCAGCGCGCGGCGGTCGTCGAGGATCGCTTCGAGGTCGCGCAGCTCGCGGTCGACGCCTGCCAGCCGCGTGAGCTTCTCGTCCACGATCCCCTGCACCGCGCCGTCGCCCGTCCGCTGCGCGCGGTGGACTTCGAACACCATCCCGCCAAGGTCGCGCAGCAGCACCTCACGCACGCCGCGCAGGTGGCGCGCACGGCGGCGCAGCTTGCCGCGCCGACGGGTCGTCGGCGCCGGGCCGACGATCTTGTCGAGGTCGGTGCCGGCCGGCATGTCGAGGCCGGTCTCTTCGACGAGCTCGGCGGTGACGTCGGTCGGCGCCTCGTCGGACAGGACAGTGGTCGGCGCCTCGGGGTGTGCGTTTCGCTGGCGGCGGAACGGGCTCATGATGGATCGCGGGGTCCTACCCCGGAGAAACGCGCAGAGTAAGCGTTCCTATCTAAGTTCCCGGTATGCCGCGGCGACGCGGGCCGCCATGCGGTCGGCGGAGAAGAGCTCGGCGCGCGCGGCGCCGTCGACGCGCGGGTCGGGATCGGCGAGGATCGGCGCCAGGGCCGCGCGCCAGGCCTCCGGATCCCACTCGAGGCAGTGCGCGCCCTCGATGCCGCCGAGCGCGACCGGGTGGATCCCGACCGGGGTGCCGATCACCGGCACGCCGCAGGCGAGCGCCTCGATCACGGACAGGCCGAAGCCCTCGTCGATGCTCGGGACGAGCACCGCGTTCGCCGCGTTGATCCAGTAGGGCACCTCGTCGGGGGCCACGTTGCCCAGTGTGAGCAGGCGCGTCTCTCGAGCGGTCTCCTGAGCACGCGGGAACCCCTTCAGCGGGCGGCTGGGGTCGTGCGGGAAGAGCAGGCAGGGCTCGTCGGGCGGGACGCCGATGCGCTCACGGGCCTCGGCGCGCGGGATCAGGCGGAAGCGCGTGGTGTCGACGCCGACCGGCAGGACGGCCACCGTCCCGCGCGCCCCCCCGACCTTGCCCGAGCCCAGCCTGGGGATGTTCTCGCTGAAGGCCCGGCTGACCGCCGCCACCAGCTTGACGTGCGGGAGCACTGCGCGCGTGATCGACTTAGAGCGCGGGTGGAAGAGGTCGTTCCCGTGCAGCGTGACGACGACCGGCCCGAGCCGGGCCAGTACGGCGGGCCACGCGGTGAGGCCGAAGTGCGCGTGCACCACGTCGAAACGCGTCCCGCGGTACTGCGCGCGCAGGTCGCGGGCCGCGCGCGGGTATCCGCCCGGCGGGAACGCGAACAGCTCGACCTCGAGGTCGTCGCGGCGGCGCAGCGCCTCGACCTGGTCGCGGACGAACGACCCCAGCGCCGGGCTCTGCGGTGACGGCCACATGTTGGTGACGACGAGAACCCGCACTCTTGTCACAGTTTCGCGCCCCAACCGGCACACCTGCGTCTGGATCCGTCACACGGCCATCCGGAGACTGCTCGGCATGGTTTACGAACTGCTCGGCCGCATCCATGCGGCCCTCCTCGATCTCCGCCGCCAGCACGGCCAGGGCACCGTCGAGTACGTCGGCCTGATCCTGCTGCTGGCGGTGGTGCTCGCCGGCGTCGTCAAGGCGGCGGACGGCTTCTCGGACGACAAGGGCATCGCCAAGACGATCATCGACAAGCTCAAGGACGCCATCGCCGGCGTCGGCGGCGACTGAGCGGCATGCGAGACTGCGCGCGTGTCCGAAGCGCGCGTGACGAACGGGCGCCGCCGGCCGATCGGGGTCTTCGACTCCGGGGTCGGCGGGCTCACCGTCCTCCACGAGCTGCTCGTGGCGCTGCCGCACGAGGACTTTTTGTATCTCGGCGACACGGCGCGCTTTCCGTACGGCACTCGCACCGCGGACGAGCTGCAGGGGTTCGCCGTCCACATCGCGACCGAGCTCGTCGATCGCGACGCGAAGCTGCTCGTCGTCGCCTGCAACTCCGCGACGGCTGCGGCGGGCGAGCTGCTCGAGGGCCGCTTCGGCGGCCACGACGGAGTCGATGTCATCACCGTCGTGGGCCCGGAGTCCCAAGTGGCCGCGGTGGCCACGCGCAACGGCCGGGTCGGGCTGCTCGCGACACCGGCGACGGTCGCCTCGGGCGCCTACGAGCGAGCACTGGCGGCTGCCGATCCGCACCTGCGCCTGACCGCCGTCGCGTGTCCGGATCTCGCGCCGATCATCCAGGCGGGCTTCCCGTTCGACGAGCAGGTCGTGAGCACCGTGCGGCAGTACTGCGAGCCGCTGCGCGCCGCGCGCGTGGACACGGTGATCCTCGGCTGCACCCACTATCCGCTGATCCGCCCGATGATCCAGCGCATGCTCGGCCGCGACGTCACGCTGGTCACGCCCGGCCAGGCGATCGCGCGCCGCGTCGAGTGCGCGCTGGCCGCGCGCGAGCTCGAGTCCGACGCCGCGGGCGAGGGCGCCTACCGGTTCCTCTGCACCGCCGGCGCCGACGACTTCCGCGCGCTCGGCACGCGCTTCCTGCAGCTGCCGCTCGGCGAGATCGAGCACATCGACATCCATGCCGCCGAGACGGTCCTGTTAGACCTACCGGGCTAGTGGTACCTCGGATGAGCCGTTCCTACGACCGCCCGCCGGACGGCCTGCGTCCGGTCACCATCGAGCCCGGGTTCGTGCGCCCCGCCACCGGCTCGGCGCTGATCTCCTGCGGCGAGACGCGCGTGATCTGCACGGCCTCGGTCCAGGAGTCCGTGCCCAGATGGATGATGGGGCGCGGCACCGGCTGGGTCACCGCCGAGTACGGGATGCTCCCGGCGTCGACCGGCGACCGCAAGCAGCGCGACGTCTCCAAGGGCAGGCCCGACGGCCGCACGGTCGAGATCCAGCGGCTGATCGGGCGCTCGCTGCGCGGGGTGATCGACGTCGCGGGTCTCGGCGAACGCACCATCTACATCGACTGCGACGTCCTCCAGGCCGACGGCGGAACGCGCTGCGCGTCGATCACCGGCGGCTACGTCGCGCTCGAGCTCGCGCTGCGCCGCCTCGTCGCCGACGGCAGGATCGGCGCCGTCCCTCTCACCGGCAGCCTGGCCGCCGTCTCGTGCGGCGTCGTCGACGGCACGCCCCTGCTCGACCTCGACTACCCGGAGGACTCCACGGCCGAGGTGGACGCCAACGTCGTCATGACCGGCGACGGCGGCCTCGTCGAGGTCCAGGCCACCGCGGAGCGCACCCCGCTCTCGCGCGCCCACCTCGACGACCTGCTCGTGCTCGCCGAGAAGGGCATCGTCGAGCTGCGCGCAGCCCAAGAGGCAGCGGTCGCGGCCACGGCGTGATCCTCGCCACTTACAACGCGCACAAGCTGCGCGAGTTCACCCGCCTGCTCGCGGGCACCGATCTCGAGCCGCTGCCGCCCGGCGCCCCCGCCCCCGAGGAGACCGGCACGACGTTCGCCGACAACGCGTTCATCAAGGCCCGCGCCGCCCACGCCGCGACGGGCAGGCCTGCGATCGCCGACGACTCAGGCATCGGCGCGGAGGCGCTCGACTGGGCCCCAGGGGTCTGCTCCGCCCGTTACGCCGGCGACGGCGCCAGCGACGAGGACAACCTGGCCAAGTTCGAGGCCGAGGTACCCGTCGGCACGCGGCTGCGGTACACGTGCGTGATCGCGTACGTGGACGCCGATCTGGAGCGGCTCTTCGAGGGCGTCTGCGAGGGCGTCATGGCCGCCCGGCGCTCCGGCGTGCGCGGCTTCGGCTACGACCCCGTCTTCGAGGTTGCCGACGGCCGGACCATGGCCGAGCTGTCCGATGGCGAGAAGGACGAGCTGTCGCACCGCGGCCGCGCGGCGCGCGAGCTGCGCGAATGGTTGGCGCGCTCAGCTCAGGCGTAGTCAGTTGTCGCGGCCGTAGCCGTTTTGGCGATAAGGGGAGGGTTCGGGCGTGGCCCGGGTCCGCGAGGCGGATTCCCCCAGTGGTCGCGAATAATGCATCTCCTGGATGTATTAGTCGCGAACCCGACCAGCGGCTGATCGCGCCGCGGCCGACCCGGCCGCGCCTAGCGCAGGTTGATCGCCGCGCTCGCCCCGACCGCGAGCAGCACGCCGGCGTACCCCAGGTACCCGTCGATCAGCAGGACGACGGCGGCGATCAGGCAGATGCCGACGGTGACGAGCCAGGCGAGGCGGCCGAGGTCCACAGGCATATCCTTACCGCCTGCGATGACGAGTGCGCTCGAGCCGGACCTGGCAGCCGCCTATGTGCGCGAGCTGTCCAACGACGTCACCGCGGTTCTCGTGCTCGGACCGGACGGCAATCACCTCGCCGGACCGGAGGCGATGGTCGAGCCTGCCCAAGCCCTCCTCGCCACCCTTGAGGAGCCTGCCGCGACGCTCACCACCGACGCCGGCACCGTGTGGATCGCCAGAGGTCCCGAGCAGACCCTGGTCGCCACCGCCGGGCCGAGTCCCATCACCGGCCCGACCGCGCTCGACCTTGCCGCCGCGGCGGGCATCGACACTCCCTCCCTCGGCGCCGCGACGCCGGCAGAACCGCAGCGGAAAGCGGCGCAAGCGGTGCTCAACGCGGTCGAATAGACCGTATTTGCCCCCGCAAACGCCCCCAGTTTGCGGCCCTGAGACGGATTTGGCTCTACTAAGCCAAAAGCCGTCCGCACCCCCTGTTAGCTTCGCCAGGACCCACTACCCGTCCATTCGGGAAAAGGAGAGTCAGGAATGTCGAAGCAGGAGTTCGTGGACCAGGTCGCATCCGAGACCGGTCTGTCCAAGAAGGATGCCGGTGCGGCTGTCGATGCTGTCCTCGGCACGATCGAGAACACGCTGAGGAATGGTGGCGAGATCTCGTTCACCGGCTTCGGCAAGTTCCACGTCGCAGATCGCGGCGCCCGTACGGGTCGCAACCCGCGGACCGGCGCGACGATGCAGATCGCGGCCACCCGCGTCCCGCGGTTCACCGCCGGCTCCGGCCTCAAGAAGGCCGTCAAGTAGCGCCTCGCGCAGGGCGCCGGCTCCGACCAGTAGCCGGCGCCCGCGCGCACCCTCCATGTCCGCAGCCCACTTCGGCGATCGGCTCGCCGCCGCGGTCGCCCGCCGCGAGTCGCAGATCGTCTGCGGTCTCGACCCCGACCCGGCCAGGCTGTGGCCGGGCACGAGCGATGTGGCGGCGCACTGCCGTGCGGTGATCGAGGCCGCGGCGCCCGCCGTCGTCGCGATCAAGCCCCAGCTCGCCTGCTTCGAGCGTCTCGGCCCGGCCGGCTGGGAGGCGCTCGCTCGGACCGTCGAGCACGCCCGCGCGCACGACCTGCTCGTCATCCTCGACGGCAAGCGCGGCGACGTCCCCGTCACCGCGAGCGTCTACGCCGAGGCGCTGCGCCACGGCGACGCCGCGACCGTGAACCCCCTGCTCGGCCGCGACTCGCTGGAGCCGTACGTCGACAGCGGCACGGCGCCGTTCCTGCTCGTGCGCACGTCGAACCCGGGCGCCGCGGACATCCTCGACCTCGAGCTCGCCGACGGGGACCGCGTCTGGGAGCGGCTCGCGCGCCTGACCGCCGACCTCGGCACCAGCGGAGCCGAATCCGGTCTCGCCGACGTCGGCGCCGTCACCGGCGCCACCGAGCCCGAGCACCTTCTCCGCATGCGCGAGCTCATGCCGCGGACGCCCTTCCTGCTCCCGGGGGTCGGCGCGCAGGGCGGGGATGTCAGCGCCCTCGGCCCGGCGTTCGCGCCCGGCCGCGCCGGCGGCCTCGTCACCGCCTCACGCTCGATCGTCAACGCCTACGAGCGCAACGGTGCCAACCCGGCGACCGCTGCGCGCGAGGAGGCCGAGCGCCTGCGCACCCAGGCGTGGGGCCTCGTCTGAGCGCCCGCGTATCCTCGTCGCCGATGACACCCGCACGGCTTCTGGCGCCGCTGGCGCTGGTGGCGGCAGCCGTCGCGCTCGTCGTCGTCCTCGCGTCCGGCGGTGAGAGCACCGAGAGGCAGCCCGAGGGCGCGGCGGCGACACCGGCGGCGACCCGCGCGAACACGCCCGAGCCCACCAGCACTCCCACCGCGAGGACCTACACGGTCAAGCCCGGTGACACGCCCTCGGGCATCGCCGAGAGGCTCGACGTCGACCTCGACGCGCTGCTCGCCGCCAACCCGGACGCCGACCCGGCCGCGCTGACCGTCGGCGCCGAGCTGAAGATCCCGTGATCCGCCGGGTCGTCATCCTCGCCGCCGCGGCGCCCCGCGGCGCTCGCCGCGGCGCCCACCGCCACCCGCGCCGCGGATCCGCCGGACATCTCCGCGCCCGCGGCGATCGTCGTCGAGGCCAAGACCGGCGACGTCGCCTACGAGAAGTCGGCCGATGCCCCGCGCGCGATCGCCTCCACGACCAAGCTGATGACGGCGCTGCTGACGCTCGAGGAAGCCGAGCTCGACGACATCGTGACGGCGCCGCGCTACCAGGCCGCAGCCGGCGAGTCCGTGCTGCCGCCGCCGCTGATAGCGGGCGAGCGGATCACCGTCGCCGACCTGTTGCGCGGGCTGCTCGTCGTGAGCGCCAACGATGCCGCCGTGGCGCTCGCCGACCATGTCGCCGGGAGCGTGCCGAGCTTCGTGCGCATGATGAACCGCAGGGCGCAGCAGCTGGGGCTCGAGAACACCCACTACGCCAACCCGATCGGGCTCGACGATCCCGGCAACTACTCGACCGCGCGCGACCTCGCCGCGCTGACCCGGGCGTTGCGCAAGTTCAGGTTCTTCCGCACGACGGTGAGGTCGCGCACCGTCACGCTCGAGTCCGGCGCCCGCACGCGCTTCCTGAGAAACCGCAACACCCTGCTCACGCAGCACGGGTGGGTGACCGGCGTCAAGACCGGCTTCACGCGGGCAGCCGGCAACGTGCTCGTCGCCTCCGGCCGGCGCAAGCGCGGGGTGAAGCTCATCTCGGTCGTCATCGGCGCCTCCACGGCTGACGAGCGCAACGGCGAGTCGGTCAACCTCCTCAACTACGGCTTCACCCAGTACGTCCGCCGCACCGCGCTGCGCAAGGGCCGGCCCTACGGCAGCGGCGTTCCCGTCACCAACCGCCCCGGGGCGGTCCTGCCGGTCGTCGCCGGGCGTACCGTGCGCCAGGTGGTGCGCAAGAACGAGGACTTCCAGATCGAGGTCCAGGTCCCCGACGAGGTCGCGGGGCCGATCAGCAGCGGCGACCGGATCGGCACCGCGGTGGTCAGGCTCGACGGCGAGCCGATCGACACGGTCCCGTTGAACGCAGCCCTGGACATCCCGCAGGCCAGCGGCGCCCGCCAGGTTCAGGACGTCCTCACCCAACCCTGGATACTGGTCGTCTTCGGCGTCATCCTGGTTGTCGTCGCCCTGCTGACGCAGCGCCGCACTGCGCGCCCGCGGGAGGAGCTCGCTTGATCATCACCGTCACCCTCAACGCCGCGGTCGACAAGACGATGGCCGTGCCCAACTTTCAGCCTGGGCGCCGCCACCGCACGGTCGACCAGACCACGATGCCCGGTGGCAAGGGCGTCAACATCGCCCGCGTGCTCAAGGAGCTCGGCCAGCCGGTGATCGCGACCGGGCTCGCCGGCGGGGCGGCCGGCCTGCGCATCGTCGAGCAGCTCACGGAGATGAGCGTCCTCTCGGACTTCGTGCGCATCCGCGAGGAGTCGCGCACCAACACGGCGCTGATCGATCCGACCACCGGCCAGCAGACCGAGGTCAACGAGCGCGGCCCGCAAGTCTCAGAGCAGGAGATCGAGTTGTTCGCCGACAAGCTGCTCTACCTGTGCAAGGGCGCGAGCCTGTGCGTCTTCGCCGGCTCGCTGCCGCGCGGGGTCGACGTCGACATCTACGGCCGCCTGATCCGCGAGGTCAAGCGCCTCGGCGTCACCTGCGTGATCGACACCGACGGCGATCCGCTTCTGCGTGCCGTGCGCTCGGAGCCCGATGTCATCTCGCCGAACGTGCTCGAGGCCGAGGAGCTCGTCGGCCACGAGTTCTCCTCCGACGAGGACCACCTGCACGCGGTCGAGGAGATGGTGGAGCTCGGTGCGCGCGAGGCGATCATGACCGTCCCCGACGGGTGCGTCGCCCGCGTCACGCCCGACGACGGCCCGCCGCAGCTGCTGCGCGTGCGGATCCCCTACCTCGAGGAGGCCGTCGCGACGATCGGCTCCGGCGACGCGTTTCTGGCGGGCTACGTCGCCGGCCGCTACAGCGGCCGAGCCGCCGCCGACTGCCTCGCATACGGCGTTGCCTGCGGGGCCGAGTCGACGCAGCACCTCGGCGCGGGCGTCGTCGATTCCGAGGCCGTCGAGCGCCGGCTCGGCGAGGTCGAGGTCATTCGCGCAAATAGCGGGGAGCGAGTCGGCTAACCTCGTAGCTCCGCGCTCTACGCAGGGGTTCACGTCCGCTCCGACACCTAGGATCCCGTCATGGAAGTAGAGATCGGCCGAGGCAAGAAGGCGCGTCGCGCCTACGGATTCGACGACATCGCGATCGTCCCGTCTCGTCGGACCCGCGACCCCGACGACGTCGACGTCTCCTGGACGCTGGGTCCCTACCGCTTCGAGCTGCCGCTGCTCGCTTCTGCCATGGACGGCGTCGTCTCGCCGGAGACCGCGCGCGAGATCGGCCGCCTCGGCGGCCTGGCCGTCCTCAACCTCGAGGGGATCTTCACCCGCTACGAGGACGCGGACGACCAGCTCGCCCGCATCGCGCAGCTCCCCAAGGACGAGGCGACGCGCGAGATGCAGGAGATCTACAACGAGCCGGTCAAGCCGGAGCTGATCCGCCAGCGCATCGAGGAGATCAAGCAGTCCGGGGTCGTGACCGCGGCGTCGCTGACGCCCCAGAAGGTGCGCCAGTACTACGAGATCGCGCTGGACGCCGGCCTCGACGTGCTCGTCATCCAGGGCACGGTCGTCTCCGCCGAGCACGTCTCCCAGGACCCGGACCGCCCGCCGCTGAACCTCAAGGAGTTCATCGCCGAGCTGCCGCTGCCAGTCGTCGTCGGCGGCTGCGCGAGCTACCACACCGGCCTGCACCTGATGCGCACCGGGGCCGCCGGCGTGCTCGTCGGCGTCGGACCGGGAGCGGCGTGCACCACGCGCGGCGTGCTCGGCATCGGCGTCCCGCAGGCCACGGCGATCGCCGACGTCGCGGCCGCGCGCTCGCAGAACATGCTCGAGACCGGCGAGTACGTGCGCGTGATCGCCGACGGCGGCATGCGCAACGGCGGCGACATCTCCAAGGCGATCGCCTGCGGTGCCGACGCGGTGATGATCGGCTCGCCGCTCGCGCGCGCTCACGAGGCGCCCGGCCGCGGCTACCACTGGGGCATGGCGACCTTCCACCCGACGCTCCCGCGCGGCGCGCGCGTGCAGACGGTGCAGAACGGCACGCTCGAGGAGATCATCACCGGCCCCGCCCACGAGAACGACGGCACGTTCAATCTGATGGGCGGCCTGCGCACCTCGATGGCGACGTGCGGCTACCGCGACATCGCCGAGTTCAACCGGGCTGAGCTGATGATCGCGCCGGCGCTCCAGTCGGAGGGCAAGCAGCTCCAGCGCGACCAGCAGGTCGGCATGGCCAACCGGGCGGTCGCCCGGCAGGCTCCGGAGCGCGTTCCCGCCTGATGGCGGACGTGGTCTCGCTCGGCCACGGCTCCGGCGTCGCCGCCGACCAGCCGGTCTCCGAGCTCGCGCTCGAGCGGCGCGTCGCGCACGACGAGGTCGTCGTCCTCGACTACGGCGGTCAGTACTCACAGCTGATCGCGCGCCGTGTGCGCGAGTGCGGCGTCTTCAGCGAGCTGCTGCCGCACCACGTCGGCGTGGAGGAGGTCAGACGCCGCGCCCCGAAGGGGCTGATCCTGTCCGGCGGGCCGGCCTCGGTGTACGCCGAGGGCGCTCCGCGCCTGGACCCCGCGCTGCTCGAGCTCGGGATCCCGGTACTGGGCATCTGCTACGGGATGCAGGCGATCGTGCTGACGCTCGGCGGCAAGGTCGAGGGCGCCGAGGTGGGCGAGTTCGGCCGCTCGCGCCTCACGGTCGCCGTGCACGGCCGCCTGCTCGCCGGCCAGCCTGACGACCAGGCGTGCTGGATGAGCCACCGCGACACCGTCTACGAGCCCCCGCCGGGCTTCACCGCGCTGGCCCGCTCGACCGAGTCCCCCGTCGCCGCGATGGAGGACCCCGAGCGCGGCATCTACGGCATCCAGTACCACCCCGAGGTCGTCCACACCCCGTACGGCCAGCAGGTCCTCACCACCTTCCTGGAGGAGATCTGCGGGTGTGACCGCTCGTGGTCGCCGGAGTCGATCATCGACGAGCAGGTGCGCAGGATCCGCGCTCAGGTCGGCGAGGCGCGGGTCATCTGCGGCCTCTCGGGCGGCGTCGACTCGAGCGTCGCCGCGCTGCTCGTCCACCGGGCGATCGGCGACCAGCTCACGTGCGTGTTCGTCGACCACGGGCTGATGCGCCACAACGAGGGCGAGCAGGTCATCGGCGCGTTCCGCGACACGTTCAAGGTGCCGCTCGTCGCCGTCGACGCCGAGGACCGCTTCCTCGAGCGCCTGGCCGGCAAGTCGGACCCCGAGGCCAAGCGCAAGGCGATCGGCGCCGAGTTCATCCGCGTCTTCGAGGAGGAGGCGGGCAAGCTCGGCGACGCGAGGTTCCTGGTCCAGGGCACGCTGTACTCGGACGTGATCGAGTCCGGCGGCGGCACCGGGGCGGCGACGATCAAGTCGCACCACAACGTCGGCGGCCTGCCCGACGACCTCCAGTTCGAGCTCGTCGAGCCGCTGCGGGCGCTGTTCAAGGACGAGGTCCGCGCCGTGGGCGCCGAGCTCGGCCTGCCCGAGCGGCTGGTCTGGCGCCAGCCGTTCCCGGGCCCGGGCCTGGCGATCCGGATCGTCGGCGGCGAGGCGACCAAGGAACGGCTCGACACCCTGCGCGCCTGCGACGCGATCCTCCAGGACGAGATCCGCACGGCGGGCCTCTACCGCGAGCTGTGGCAGTCCTTCTGCGTGTTGCCCGACATCCGCACCGTCGGCGTCCAGGGCGACGAGCGCACCTACGGCTATGTCGTCGCGATCCGCGCCGTCACCTCCGACGACGCGATGACCGCCGACTGGGCCCGCCTCCCGTACGACCTGCTCGAGCAGATCGCCTCGCGCATGATCAACGAGGTCCGCGAGGTCAACCGAGTGGTGCTCGACATCACGTCGAAGCCGCCCGGCACGATCGAGTGGGAGTAGAGCTCCAGCCGGCGACGGTCGAGAACCTGTGGGCGCACGCGCGCGAGCTCACCGAGCGCGCCCTCGCCGAGGCCGACCACGCCGCCTTGCGGCGCGCGCTCGTCGTCTGCGCCGTCGCGGGCTCGGGCAGCGACCCGGAGGCGTTCCGCGTCCTGGTCGTGGATGTCGCCCAGGCGTCCGCGCGGCTTGCGTTCGCCGATCCGCAGCCGCTGTTCGACGCCGCCGCGGCGCTCGTCGCCGAGGACGACCTCGCCGCTCGTGAGGCGATCGTGCTCGCTCCCGGCGGGTAGACCGGCCGTGTGCGCGCGCTGACGGTCGTCCCGGGCCAGAAGGACTCGGCGGCGGTCGTCGAGATGCCCGAGCCCGCCGAAGAGGAGGGCACGCTGCTCGTCGAGGGCCTCGCCATGGGCGTCTGCGGCACCGACATCGAGATCGCGAGCGGCAAGTACGGCGAGGCGCCGGAGGGCGAGCAGCGCCTGATCCTCGGCCACGAGTCGCTCGGCCGCGTCATCAGCTTCACAAAAGGGACGGACCCTTTTGTGAAGGGCGATCTCGTCGTCGGCATCGTGCGGCGGCCCGACCCCGAGCCGTGCGTCTGCTGCGCGCGGGGGGAGTGGGACATGTGCCGCAACGGCCGCTACACCGAGCGCGGGATCAAAGGCCGCCACGGCTATGGCTCCGAGCGCTGGCGCGTGGAGCCTGAGTTCGCGGTCAGGCTCGACCCGGCGCTCGAGTCCGTCGGCGTGCTGCTCGAGCCGGCGAGCATCCTCGCCAAGGCCTGGGACCACATCGAGCGCATCCTCGCCCGCGCGTGCACGGGCGCGCGCACCGTCGCGGTCACCGGAGCCGGTCCCGTCGGCCTGCTCGCCGCCCTGATGGCGGTCCAGCGCGACTACGAGACGCACGTGCTCGACGTCGTCACCGAGGGCCCGAAGCCGCTACTCGTCGAGCGCCTCGGCGCGCGGTACCACTCCGATGCGCTGCCGAAGACCGGCCTCGAGCCCGACATCATCATCGAGGCCACCGGTCTCCCGGAGGTCGTGCTGGCCGCGATCGAAGGCAGCGCGGCCAACGGGGTCGTCTGCCTCACGGGCGTGTCCTCGGGGGGCCGCGAGTTCAGCGTCGATCTCGGCGCCGTCAACCGCGCGATCGTGCTCGAGAACGACGTGATCTTCGGCTCGGTCAACGCCAACCGGCGCCACTACGAGCTGGCCACGCAGTCCCTCGCCGACGCCGATCGCGACTGGCTTCAGGCGATCATCACCCGCCGCGTTCCCCTCGCCGACTTCGCCGCCGCGCTCGAGCGCCGCGACGGCGATGTCAAGACGGTGATCGAGCTCAGCTAGCCGGCGGGGACGCGTCCTTGGGCGCGTAGCGGTGGTGGAGCATCAGCGGGTTGCCGTCCGGGTCGGTGAAGATCGCCATGTGGCAGACGCCGCTGTCGATCGTGTCGCCGAAGAACTGGATGCCCTTCTCCTCCAGCTCTGTGCGGCTCGCGTGGACGTCGTCCACGTGGAGCGCGATCGTGCCGCCGTTGCGCCGGAACTCCTGGCCGAACGCGTCGGACTGCATGACCGCGATGGTGAGCGAGCCGGTCTCGTACTCGGCGCCGGGCATGTTCCCCCACTGCTTGCCGAAGGGAAGCCCCAGTGTCTCGCCGTAGAACTTCCGCGAAGCCTCGAAGTCCTGCGTCGGAACGGTGACGAAGTCGGTGGCGGTGACGTGCATGCGCGGCATCCTGCCACGCCGCGGTCAGCTGAGCGCGTCCCAGGCCTTGAGGTCCGGCAGGGGGTCGAACGGCTTGCCGCCGGTGTACCAGCCCGGCGCGCTCCACTCCTCGAAGTGCAGGTGGCAGCCGGAGGCGCGCCCGGTGTCGCCGACGAAGCCGATCGGGTCACCCGTGCGGACCCTGTCGCCCTTGGCGACGAGCGCCGATTCGCGCAGGTGCATGTAAACGCTGTCGACGCCCGACTGCGCCTCGTCGATCACCACGTAATGGCCGGCGCGACCATGGAACTTCTCGATCTTCACCGTTCCGCCGCGCGCCGCCACGAGCGGCGTGCCGCACCTGGCGAAGACGTCGACGCCCTGGTGCCCGCGGCCGGCGCCGAAGCCGTCGCCGTAGGAGTGCCTCCCGCGCACCGGGAAGATGTGGCCCAGCAGCACGAAGACGTCGGCTTCCGACTGCGCGGTGGAGGCGGTCGTACCGCCGCTTTCGGAGGTGCCGGAGACGACGAACGCGTAGCGGCCCTCGCCGGCCTGCTTGCCCTGCACGGTCTGCCCGTCCCACGCCACCGCACGGGCGCTGCCCGGCTCGACGATGCCCTCGTCGTAACTCTGCACGACCGTGTGCGTCGCCTGGTGGACGATGCTCACGGTGACGCGGAGAGGGTCCTCGGTCTGGAGCCGGTATGACAGCGTCGGGCGCCTGGTCCCGTCGATGAACGCCCTGCGCCCGGTCACGGTGGTGGCGATCGGACCGCCGGTGAGCTTCAGCGCCGCGGGCCGCAGGATCTGGAGCTCCGGCGACGGCGCCGACGCCTGCCCGAACGAGTCGGTGAGGACGAGCGGGCCGCTCATCGCGCCCTTGGGTACCCGCACCACGAGCCGTCTGTCGCCGGCCGAGCGTGGCTTCGCCGCCACGGACCCCGAGAACGTCACGGTCACGACGTCGGCGAGCTGCGAGCCCCGGACGACAACGCGCGAGCCGCGGCGAGCGACACCCTCACCGGCACAGTCGGCCTTGCATCGGACGGCCGTTGCTGACGGCGCCGGCACCGGCGGCGCCCCACCTTCGGAGGCGGCAGCGCCCGCCGGCAGCGCGAGCAGCAGAGCAAGGCACGGGTGTGCGGCCAGACGACGCATGGATGTTCGGTTTGGCCTGCGGGGTTAGCTGCCGGACTCGGACGTCGTGCCCTACCAGGCGGCAGTGCCTGGATTCGCCCCAAACTGCTCGGTTCCCCCGTCCCACGAGTGGGTTCGGCCGCGGGAAACATACCCGTCAGCCGGGCGGAACGAGCCGCTAGAGTCATCCGCCGCCTACGGGCGTAGCCCGAGGCGTCGCCACGCCATGAAGACCTACGTCGCCACCCCTGCCGATCGCGAGCGCAACTGGCTGCTCGTCGATGCCGAGGGCCAGACCCTCGGCCGCCTTGCCACGCAGCTGGCGGACCTGCTGCGCGGCAAGCGCAAGCCGACCTACACGCCGCACTGCGACGTCGGCGACTTCGTGGTCGTCGTGAACGCGGAGAAGATCGCCGTCACGGGCAAGAAGCGCGAGGACAAGCGCTACTACCGCCACTCGGGCTACCCGGGCGGGATCAAGAGCCGCACGCTCAACGACATGCTCGAGCGCCGGCCCGAGGAGGTCATCCGCCTCGCCGTCAAGGGCATGCTTCCCCGCAACCGCCTCGCCCGCAAGCAGATCACCAAGCTGAAGGTCTACGCCGGGCCTGAGCACCCGCATGCCGCCCAGCAACCGACCCCGATCGAGATCACGACGCGATGACCGACGAGCAGAGCACAGAGCCCGACGAGCCGACCGAGGACGCCCCGGTCGAGGAGCCCACCCCCGCCGAGACCGCGGAGGAGCCTGCCCCCGAGGAGGCTCCGGCAGCCGAGGAGGCCCGCGCCGAGGAGGCTCCGGCAGCCGAGGAGGCCCCCGCCGCCGCTGAGGAGGCCCCGGCCGCCGCCGCCGAGGAGACCGAGGCCGACGCCGAGGAAGAGGTCGTCGACGAGACCCCCCGCGTCAAGCCCGAGATCCCGGGCATGGATCTCGAGCCCGACTTCCCGGTCGAGGACGCACCGATCAGCTACTCCGAGGAGTTCGACCCTGACGCGCCCGAGGAGGAGGCCGAGGAGGAGGACGTCTTCGCGCAGCCGATCGCCGACGCCGCGATCGATCTCGCCGCCGGCGCCCGCTACGGCGCCACCGGCAAGCGCAAGACCGCCGTCGCCCGCGTGATCCTCAAGCCCGGCACCGGTGCCTATGCCATCAACGGGCGCACGCTCGAGGAGTTCTTCCCGCGCACGACGCTGCAGCGCACCATCCGCCAGCCGCTGGAGACGGTCGGCTACGAGGAGCGGATGGACGTCATCGCATCGATGCACGGCGGCGGCGTCTCCGCCCAGGCCGACGCGCTGCGCCACGGCATCAGCCGCGCGCTGCTCGAGGCGGACCCGAACCTGCGCGGCGAACTCAAGCGCCGTGGCTTCCTGACGCGCGACGCGCGCGCCAAGGAGCGCAAGAAGGCCGGCCTCAAGAAGGCCCGCAAGCGGCCGCAGTTCTCCAAGCGCTAGCGCGCTTGGCCGAACGCAGCTTTCGGCACGGACGGCGTCCGCGGCGTCGCGGGCGACTTCCTGACCGCGGACCTCGCTTCGCGCGCCCTCGCGGGCCGCGCCACGCGCCGTCGAGAAGACGCAGGTCCTGGTCATTCGCGACACACGCGAGTCCGGCCCGATGCTCGAGGCCGCTGTCGCCGGCGGGATCGCCGACGCCGGAGGCGACGCATTCCTCGGCGGCGTGCTGCCGACGCCCGCGGCGCCGCTGCTGATCGACCGCTGGGCTTCGGCGGGGCCGTTGTGATCTCCGCGTCGCACAACCCCTACGCCGACAACGGCATCAAGTTCTTCGGCGGCGACGGCTACAAGCTCTCCGACGAGACGGAGGCGGCAATCGAGGCAGCACTCGGATCAGGCCCCGCCCACCCCGGGGCGGCCGCGTCGAGCCGCTCCACGGCGCGCTCGAGGACTACCTGCGGGCGCTGCACGAGCGCTTCGCGGGGCTCGACCTGAGTGGCCGCCGGATCGCGCTCGACTGCGCCAACGGGGCCGCCTACCAGGCCGCGCCGGAGATCTTCCGCCGGCTCGGCGCCGACGTGACGGTGCTCGCCGACGAGCCCGACGGCCGCAACATCAACGCCGGCTGCGGCTCGACCCATCTCGAGGGTCTGATCGAGGTCATGCGCCGGGGCGAGCACGGCGCGGGCTTCGCCTTCGACGGCGACGCCGACCGGGTGCTCGCCATCGACCGCACCGGCACCGTCGTCGACGGCGACGAGATCATCGCCCTTGCCGCCACCGCTCGGCACGAGCCCGGAGTCGCCGTCACGGTGATGACCAACTACGGCTTCCACACGGCGATGGCGGAGGCGGGCATCGAGGTCGCGACGACCCCCGTGGGCGACCGCTCCGTCCTGCACGAGCTGCGCGAGCGGGGCTGGAAGCTCGGCGGCGAGCAGTCCGGCCACATCATCGACATGGGCTTCGTGCCGTCGGGCGACGGGATCGCCGCGGCGCTGCTCGCGCTCGAGTCGCTCGAGGGGCGCGACCTCTCCGAGCGGGCGGCGATGGAGAAGCTCCCTCAGACGCTCGTCAACGTGCGCGTGCCCGACCGCGACGCCTTCGCGCAGGCCGCCGGTGTCCAGGAGCTGATCGCCGCCGAGCACGCCGCGCTCGAGGGCCGCGGGCGCGTTCTGGTGCGTCCTTCTGGCACCGAGCCGCTCGTGCGCGTGATGGTCGAGGCCCCCACCGCCGAGGAGGCGGAGGCGGTCTGTGAGCGCATCGTCGACGCGGTCGGCGCCGCGCTCGCGTAAGCATCCGCCAAGTCACCGTTGCACTGGCGTGAGGACCACGGGGTGCGCAGGGCTCACCCGGCGCCGCGGGCCCCGCGGGTCCGACCGGTCCCGCCGGTGCCGACGCCGAGCCCCCCAAGAACACCCTGGCCCCGGACACGTTCTTCCAGGGCAAGCCCGAGCGCCGTGATGAGCAGACTGGCGGACCTCTTAGACTCTGTCCGCCGACCGCAGAGACGCGGTTTGCCCCCTCGAAGGAGTCAGCGCATGTGCGGCATTGTCGGTTACGTCGGCTACCAGCCGGCGCAGGACATCCTCCTGGGAGGCCTGGAGAAGCTCGAATATCGCGGCTACGACTCGGCCGGCATCTCGCTCCTCAGTGACGGTGAGCTGCGCTCTGTGCGGGCTGTCGGCAACCTCAGCCATCTCGTCGAGGCCGTCGCGGCCTCGTCCGGGGGCGTCGCCACCGCCGTCCGGCCGGCGACCACGGGCATCGGCCACACGCGCTGGGCGACGCACGGGCGGGTCACCGAGGAGAATGCTCATCCCCACTACGACATGGACAACCGCGTCCACGTGGTCGTCAACGGAATCGTGGAGAACTACCTCGAGCTCCGGCAGGAGCTGCAGGCCGACGGCGCCGAGTTCTCCTCCGAGACCGACGTCGAGGTCATCGCGCACCTGATCTCGCGCGAGCTCGACCAGGGGGACGGGCTCATCCAGGCCACGCTGCGGACCTACGCGCGGCTCGACGGCCACTACGCGTTCGTGGCCGTCTCCGGCGCCGAGCCCGAGCTGCTGGTGGGCGCGCGCAAGGAGTGTCCGCTGGTCGTCGGCGTGGGGGAGGGCGAGATGTTCCTCGCCTCCGGGATCCCTGCGTTCCTCGAGCACACGCGCCGCGCCCTCGTGGTCGAGAACGACGAGATCGTCGCCGTCCACCCCGACGGCGTGGTCCTGCTGACCCCCGCGGGGGAGGAGATCGAGCGCGCGGTCGAGACCGTCGAGTGGGACGCCGAGCAGGCCGAGAAGGGCGGCTACGAGACCTTCATGCTCAAGGAGATCCACGAGCAGGCGGACGCCGTGGCCGAGACGATCGCCGACCGCACCGTCCGCCCCGACGGGGTCGATCTCTACCTCGGCGAGGTGGTCACCGACGACGTCCTGCGCGACGTCAACCGCATCGTCGTCGTGGCCTGCGGGACCTCGTACCACGCCGGCCTGATCGGCCGCTACGCCCTGGAGGAGTGGGCGCGCGTGCCGGTGGAGATGGACATCGCGTCCGAGTACCGCTACCGCAACCCAGTCGTCGGGCCTGGCGACCTGGTCGTCGGCATCACCCAGTCGGGCGAGACGGCGGACACGCTGGCGGCCATGCGCCTCGCCCGCGAGCGCGGCGCCACGGTGCTCGCGGTCACCAACATCATGGGCTCACAGGCGACGCGCGACGCCGACGGGGTCCTCTACACCCGGGCCGGCCTGGAGATCTGCGTCGCCGCGACGAAGACGTTCATCGCGCAGGTCGCGGCGATGTACCTGCTCGCGCTCCGCCTCGCCGAATTGCGCGGAACGCTCGGGGCTGAGCAGCGTCGCAAGCTCGTCTCGGACCTCAAGCGGATCCCGCACTGCATCGAGCAGCTGCTCGCGGCGCACGAGGAGTCGATCGAGCGCGCCGCCGAGGCGCACTACCGCGACGAGTTCTTCCTCTACCTCGGCCGCCACGTCGGGCTGCCCGTCGCGCTCGAGGGAGCGCTCAAGCTCAAGGAGATCTCCTACATCGCGACCGACGCGTACGCCGCCGGCGAGATGAAGCACGGCCCGATCGCGTTGCTGTCGGAGAAGACGCCGGTGGTCTGCGTCGCCACCGAGTCGCCGGTGCGCGGCAAGGTCGTCTCCAACATGCAGGAGGTCCGGGCCCGCGGGGCGCACGTCATCGCCGTCGCCACCGAGGGCGACCTGACCATCGGCGAGCACGCCGAGGAGGTCCTGCACGTCCCGGCGACGGACTGGATCCTCCAGCCGCTGCTGGCGGTCATCCCACTCCAGGTGCTCGCCTACAAGATCGCCCGCAAGCGCGGCCTCAACGTCGACCAGCCGCGCAACCTGGCCAAGACCGTCACGGTGGAGTAGGGCTGCCGCGGCTGGCCGCGGCGCGCCCCACGAGCCGTCTGAGTCGCCTAAGGGCTGATATATCGACCACTTCGCGACACATGCGGCCGCCGCGGCCGAGGCGCATAATGCAGCGCCATGGCCGTCGGCATCGACCTCCTCGAGATCGAGCGCATGGAGCGCGCGCTGGAACGACAGCCGAACCTGGCCGCGCGGCTGTTCACCGACGCGGAGCGTGAGTACGCGCACGACCGGGCGCGGCCCGCGCAGCACCTCGCGGCGCGATTCTGCGCCAAGGAGGCGGTCGCGAAGGCGCTCTCGATGCAGGCCTGGGACCCCCTCGACGTCGAGATCGAGGCCGGGCCGCGCGTCCGCCTGCGCGGCGGCGTCGCACGCCGCGCGCAGGAGTTGGGCGTGAGCGTCGAGGTGTCGCTGACCCACTCGCGCGGGATGGCGGGCGCGGTGGCGATCCTGAGCCCGTGAGCTGGCTCGAGCCGCTCCCCGACGCCGAGCAGCAGCGCGAGATCGACCGCTGGGCGATCGAGGACCTGGGCATGGAGGACCTGATGGAGCACGCCGGCACCGGGCTCGCGGACGTCGTGTCGCGCGTCGCGCCCTCCGGCCGCGTCGTCGTCTGCTGCGGGAAGGGCAACAACGGCGGCGACGGCAGGGTCGCCGCCCGGCGGCTGCGCGAGTGGGGGCGGGAGGTCGACCTCCTCGAGGAGCCCTTCGACCTGGCCAGGCTCGAGAGTGCGGCGGTCGTGGTCGATGCGTTGCTGGGGACCGGCTTCGAAGGCGCGCCGCGGCCGCCCTACGACGAGGTGATCCACGCCATCAACGCGTCCGCAGCGCCGGTTGTCGCCGCTGACATGCCGAGCGGCGTCGACGGCTCCACCGGCGAGATCGAGGGCGACGCCGTCGAGGCCACCGCGACGGCGACGTTCCACGCCCCCAAGCCCGGTCTCTACATCCACCCCGGCAAGCAGCACGCCGGCGACGTCCACGTCATCGACATCACCATCCCGCCGAACTCCCCGATCGTCCCCCAGACCGGCCTCATCCTCCCCTCGGTGCTTGCGGACCTGCCGCGGCGCACCGCGCAATCCACGAAGTTCAGCAGCGGCACGGTGGTGGTCATCGGTGGGTCGCCCGGCCTCACCGGCGCACCGGCGCTGACCGCCGGCGCCGCCCAGCGCGCGGGCGCCGGCTACGTCACGATCGCCGGCGACACCGACGTCCCGCACCGGCCGGTCGAGGTGATGCAGCGCGGCAGCGACCAGCTCGACGCCCTGCTCGAGAAGGCCGCCGCGGTGGTGCTCGGACCCGGCCTGGGTCCCGCCCACGGCGACCGTGTCCGCGAGCTCTACTCGCGCATCGACGTCCCGCTGGTGCTCGATGCCGACGGCCTCAACGCCTTCGCCGGTCACGACTTCCCGGCGCGCGACGCGCCCACCATCCTGACCCCGCATGCCGGCGAGCTGGCGCGCCTGGTCGACGGCGACACGAAGGGCCGGCGCCTGGCCTGCGCACGCGCCGGCGCCGAGCGCGCCGGAGCCATCGTCGTCCTCAAGGGCGACGACACGATCGTCGCGCACCCAGACGGGCGCGTCGCGATCTCGCCCGGGGGTGCGTACGGCCTGGCCACGGCGGGCACCGGCGACGTCCTCGCGGGCGTGATCGCCGCCCTGCTGGCGCGTGGCAGCGACCCCTTCCACGCCGCCTGCGCGGCCGTCTACGCGCACGTTCGCGCCGGCCGGCTGGCGGCGGAGCCGCACGGGCCCGACGGCGTGATCGCGTCGGACGTCATCGCCGCGCTGCCCGAAGCCTTAGGCTCCCCGCCGCGATGAGCGTCACCGTGCGCGAGATCATGGACGCCGAGCCGGCGACCGTCCTCCCGGACACGCCGGTCGAACAGGTCGTCAGGGCCCTGCGCGACCACGAGCTGACCGGGCTGCCGGTCATCAACGAGGGCGGACGCTGCGTCGGGATCATCACCGAGGAGGACCTCGTCATGGCCGGCGACGAGGAGGACCTCCACCTGCCGCACTACATCGAGCTGTTCGGCGGGATCGTCTTCCTGGAGTCGATGCAGCGCTTCGAGGAGCGGCTGCGACGGGCCACCGCCGCGACGGCGAAGGACATGATGACCCCGGACCCGGTCACGATCGAGCCTGAGGCGACGGCGCAGGAGGCGGGTCGCAAGATGACTCATCACAAGCACAACCGCCTGCCGGTGGTCGAGCACGGGCGGCTGGTGGGGGTCGTGACCCGCGTCGACGTGCTCGACGCGCTGACTCGGGACTAGCCGTGGTCCGGGCGCAGGCCCGCATCGACGCGCGCGCGATCGCGGCCAACGCGGCGCGGCTGAAGCACGTGGCCGGGACGCGACTGTGCGCCGTCGTCAAGGCCGACGGCTACGGGCACGGGATGACCACCGCCGCACACGCCGCCCAGGCCGGCGGCGCCGACTGGCTCGCGGTCGCGACCGCCGAGGAGGCCCGGGCGCTGCGCGCCGCAGGGCTCGGCGGGCACCTGCTGGTCATGGGCGCGCTCTCGCTGGAGGAGACCCCGATCGCCGCCGGTCACGCCGACGTCGTCGCGTGGCGGCGTGCCTTCCTCGATCGCCTGCCCGACAGCGAGAGCGTGCACGTCAAGCTCGACACGGGGATGGGCCGGCTCGGCACGCGCGACGCCGACGAGGCGCTCGACGTCGCCCGCGAGGCCGCCCGGCGGGGGATGCTCGTCGGCGCGATGACTCACTTCGCCACCAGCGACGACGATCCCGGCTTCGCCCGCGAGCAGCTCGCGGAGTTCACGCGCTTCGTGACCGCGGTGCGGGAGTTCGCGCCCGACGTGATCGCGCACAGCGCGAACTCGGCTGCCACCCTGGGCATCCCGGAGAGCCGCCTCGACATGGTCCGCAGCGGGGTCGCCGTCTACGGCCTCGACCCGTTCCAGCGCGACCCGGCCGATCACGGCCTAGCGCCCGCCATGGCCATCGCCAGTTACGTGGCCGAGCTCAAGCCCGCCGCCCCGGGGGAGTCGGCCGGGTACGGGCGCCGCTTCGTCGCCGCCGAGCCCGCGCTGCTCGCGACCCTGCCGATCGGCTACGGCGACGGCATCCGCCGCGCGCTGACCGACAACGCCGACGTGCTGATCGGAGGCCGCCGCTTCCCGCTCGTCGGGACGGTGTCGATGGACAACATCACTGTCCGCGTGGACGAGACGGTCGCGCGCGGCGACGAGGCGATCCTGATCGGCGCGCAGGGCGACGAGCGCATCCTCGCCGAGGAGTGGGCACGGCGCCTGGACACGATCAACTACGAGATCACCTGCGGCATCTCGCAGAGGGTCCCTCGTGTTCAGGGCCCTTAGCGGAGTCGACGCCTGGCTGGTCGGCGGCGCGGTCCGCGATCGCCTGCTCGGCCGCGCGACCGAGGATCTCGACGTCGCCGTCGCCGGCGACCCCGCCCAGCTCGCCAAGGAGCTGCGCCGGGAGCTCCGCGGCGCCGCGTTCCCGCTCGGCGAGGGCTACGGCGGCTGGCGCGTTATGCGCGAGGCCGGCGGCCACGTCGACCTGCTCCCGCTGATGGGCGGCACGCTCGAGGCTGACCTGGCGGCGCGGGACTTCACCGTCAACGCGATGGCGCTGCCGCTCGCGGGTGGCGATTTGATCGACCCCCACGGAGGCAGCGCCGACCTCGACGCCCGGCACCTGCGCGCCGTCGGGCCCGGGTCGCTGGAAGCCGACCCGCTGCGCGTCATGCGCCTGGTGCGCCTCGCCGCCGAGCTCGGCTTCGAGATCGAGCTCGGCACCGTCGAGCTCGCGCGCGCGGCGGCCCCAGGCCTCGAGCGGGTCGCGGCCGAGCGGGTCTTCGCCGAGCTCTTGCGCATCGTCCTGGCGGGGTCGGGCGCCGTGCGCGCGTTCGAGGACGTCGGCGCCGCCCAGGTCGTGCTGCCCGAGCTCGTCGCGCTGCAGGGAGTGGAGCAGAGCGTCTACCACCACGCCGATGTTCACGATCACACGCTCGCGGTCCTCGACGCCGTCGCCGAGCTCGAGCGCACCGAGCGCGACGAGCGCGTCCAGGCCGTGCTGCGCGAGCCGCTCGCGAACGAGCTCACGCGGTGGGAGGCGATGCGCTTCGCCGCGCTGCTGCACGACATCGCCAAGCCAGGCACCGCCGGGAGGCGCGCCGACGGCCGCGGCAGCTCGTTCGTCGGCCACGACCGCGCCGGTGCCGCGGCCGCGCGCGGCATCCTGCGCCGCCTGCGGGCCGCTGAGAGGCTGGCAGACCACGCCGCCGCGCTGACGCTGCACCACCTGCGCCTCGGCTTTCTCGTCCACGAGCAGCCGCTGGGCCGTCGTGCGGCGTACCGCTACCTGCACGCGACCGCGCCGTACACCGTCGACGTCACCGTCTTCACGTGCGCCGACCGTCTCGCCACCCGCGGCCACAACGCCGGGGCCGCGATCGAGGCACACCTCAAGCTCGCGCGCGAGATGCTCGACCACGCCTTCGCCGAGCTCCCGGCCCAGCCGCTGATCCGGGGGGACGAGCTCGCGCGCGAGCTCTGTATCCGCCCCGGCCCCGAGCTCGGCGACCTGCTCGCGCGCCTGGCCGAGGATCGCTTCGCCGGCGAGATCGCCACGCGCGCCGAGGCGATCGAGCGCGCCCGCGACTACCTCGCCAACCGCTGAACGTCCCGCATGCCCTGCCATGGGCTGGCATGCGGGACGTTCGGGTGCCTAGTGTCCCGCCCATGGCCGACCCGGACTGCATCTTCTGCAAGATCGTGGCGGGGGAGATCCCGTCGACCAAGGTCCACGAGGACGAGCGGACCGTCGCCTTCATGGACGTCAACCCCGGCGCGCGCGGGCACCTGCTCGTCATCCCGCGCAGTCATGCCGTGGACCTCCACACGATCGGCGACGACGACCTCGCCGCCGTCGCGCGCACCGCCCGCGAGCTCGCCGGCCGTGCCCGCGACCGCCTCGGGGCCGACGGCGTCAACATCCTGCAGAACAACGGCGCGGCCGCCTGGCAGAGCGTCTTCCACTACCACGTGCACGTCATCCCGCGCTACGACGGGGACCCGATCAAGCTCCCCTGGGTCCCCTCGCCGGGCGATTCCGACGAGATCCGGGCCGCCGCCGCGGAGCTGACCGGGTGAGCGTCGTGATCCTCGAGCGTGACGGACCGCTGGCCGTCCTCACGCACCACTCGCCGCCGGTCAACCTCTGGGACCGGCTAACGATGGAGGGCTTCGTGGCCGCCCTCGACGAGCTCGAGCGGGACCCGCCCCGCGCCCTGCTGCTGCGCGCCGAGGGGCGCGTGGTCTCGGCCGGCGTGGACGTCAAGCTGTTCGCCGAGATCGCCGACGGCGCCGGCGGCACGGCACTGTGGAGGGGACTGCTGGAGATCCCCCGGCGGCTGGAGGCACTGCCCTTCCCGACGGTCTACGCCGCGCACGCGCTCTGTCTCACCGCCGCGTTCGAGATCTCGCTCGCCTGCGACGTGCTGCTCGCCGCCGAGGCGGCGAGGTTCGGCCTCGTCGAGCGCGTCGTGGGCCTGACGCCGAGCATGGGCGGCCCGCAGCGGCTCGTCGAGCGCGCCGGCCCGGCGCGCGCTCGCGAGCTCGTCTACACCGGCGGCCTGTACGACGCGGCGGTGCTCGAGCGCTGGAACGTGGTCAACCGCGTGCTGTCAGATGACGGCTTCGACGCCGCCGCGCGGGCCTTCGCCATGGACCTCGCGACGGGCCCGACGCGCGCCCACGCCGCCACCAAGGAGATCGTCAGAACCACGCTGGAGGGCGGGGTGGCACGCGCCGACGCCGTGGTGCCGGAGCTCGCCGGGGCCCTGTTCGACACCGAGGACCTCAAGAACGCGGTCCGGTCCTTCCTCGAGCACGGGCCGGGGAACGCCACGTTCGCGGGCGAGTAGGAGCGTCCGCCACCGCCCGGCACTTGCATTGCGCCCACCGGGTGTGGGAGGTTTGCCCTGAAAGGGGTCAGGACACGGACCTACCCCCCGAGAGGAGTGAGGGCACAGAGGGATGGCAACTGGGACGGTCAAGTGGTTCAGCGATGACAAGGGATTCGGCTTCATCACGCCCGATGAGGGTGGCCGCGACCTCTTCGTCCACTACTCGGGGATCGTCGGGGACGGGTATCGCTCGCTGGCGGAGGGTGTGAAGGTCTCCTACGAGGAGGAGACGGGAGACAAGGGGCCGAAGGCGGTCAACGTCAGCAAGCTGTAGACCGGCGGTCGGCAGGGGACCGCAACCCCACGCCGGTTCGCGGTGTTTCATTCCCTTGATGCCTGTCGCCACCATGATCAACGTGCGCCGTGCTGCGCTCGCCGCTGTGCTCGCCACCGTCGCGGTCCCCGCGGCCGCGCCCGCGAGGATCATCGAGCTCGGGGTCACCAAGAGGGCGCCCCATCCCAGCTGCCCGGAGGACCCGTGCCTGGCGGTCTCGCGCACGACGGGCTACCAGGGCAAGATCGACGGCAAGGACCAGATCTTCTCCGTGCCGCGCGACGGCCGCATCGTGGCCTGGACGGTCGTGCTCGGCGACCCCAACGCCAAGCAGCTGAAGTTCTTCAACACGACACTGGGTGGCGAGCCGTCCGCCGGCATCACCGTCTTCCAGCCCGGCAAGAAGTACGCGGCGACGATCGTGGCCGAGAGCCCCGTCATGCGGCTCACCGACTACCTGGGCGAGCGCGTGCAGTTCCCGCTCGAGCGCTCGATCCCGGTGCTCAGAAAGCAGCGTGTCGCGCTGACGGTGCCGACCTGGGCGCCCGCGCTCGCCGTCGGGCTGCCGGGCAGGACGTCTTGGCGAGCGAGCCGGCCCAAGGACCAGTGCGACGACACGTCGACGCAGACCGCGCAGACGTCGATCGGCTCGACGACGGTGTTCGGTTGCCGCTACAAGACCGCGCGGCTGACCTACAAGGTCACGATGATCACGAACCCGCACGGTCCCCGCAAGAAGAAGAAGGACTAGTCGGTCGCGACTCGTCCGCCGCCCGCCTCCTTGGCGGAGCGGGCGGCCCTGAGCGCGCGATCGAGCAGCTCGGCCGCGTCCCGGGCTGATCCGGAGGCCACGCCGATCGAGGCCGCGAGGTCGAGCTCCGATGCGAGCTCGACGAGAACGCGCTCGGCGAGCGCGGCCGCGTTGCCGGGTACCGCCGCGACGAACTGGTCGCCGCCGAAGCGCCCCACGAGAGAGTCGTCGCCCGCCTCCCGCCGCAGCAGCGCCGCGACGCGGCGCAGCACGTCGTCGCCGCGCCGGTGCCCCTCGCGCTCGTTGACGGCGTGGAAGCCGTCGAGGTCCACCAGCAGGCAGCCCACGTCGCCCCCCGCGTCGAGCAGCTCGGCGATCGCGGCCTCGACCGCCCCGTGCTCGAGCACGCCCGTCAGCGCGTCGATCCTGCTGGCCGATCGGAACGCCTCGGCGTTGCGGCACGCCACCGAGGCCAGATCCGCGAACGCCTCGAGCAGCCGCAGGTCGGGAGGCGAGATCCGGCGCATGCGGCTGAAGCCGATCGACAGGGCGCCGCGCAGGCGCCCGTCCCAGCTCATCGGCACGGCCACGGCGGTCTGCATGAGTTCGGCGATCGAGGTCGCCGGCAGGCGCACGTCCTCCTGGTAGGCGTTCGTGATCGCCGGGCGGCCGGTCTTGAGCACCTGGCCGCCGACGCCCTCGCCCGGCTGCATCACGTAGCCCTCCCAGTCGGGCGGCGTGTTGTGGCCGGCGGTCGCGACGCCTCCGCGCACCCCGTCGCCGAGGTAGACGCCCGCCACGTCCCCGCCGAGCGCGCTGTTGGCCTCACGCGTGAGCGTGTGCAGGACCGTGTCGAGGTCGAGGCTGGCGTTGAGCGCGGCCGCCGCGCGGTGCAACGCGGCGTCCTTGTCCTCGCGTGCCTCGCTCACCTCGCGTCCCTCGAGCAGCGCCAGCCCGGCGGCGGCGGTGTTGGCGAGCAGCATGGCCATCTGCGACGTCTTCGTCGTTGAACGGTTCGGGGCGCGTGCGCGCGAGCACCGAGGTCCAGCGGACCGCGCCGCCCCACGCGAGCGGGACGAAGACCACGCTGCGCACCCCGAAGCGCTCGACGTAGTCGGCGCGCAGGGTGGTCGAGCCGCGCGCCTCGGGGACCACCAGCGGGTCGCCCGTGCGCACCACCGTCGTCACGCCGGACGGGCGCTCGTCGAGCACCATGACGTAGGCGTCCTCGCGCCGGCCGCCGGCCTCGTAGGCGACGACGCGGGCGTGCCCCACGGAGGCGTCCTGGGAGATCTCGATCAGGTGGATCTGGTCCACGCCGATCAGCGCACGCGCGGCGGCCAGGAAGGCGTCGACCACATCCTCGACGGATGAGGCCGCGAGGGCGGCCGCGGACAGCGTCCGGAGTCGTGAGGCGACGGCGTCCGAGCCGCTCAATCGCTCAGCTAGTCGTTGCAGGCGCCGGGGTTGTCGGCGCAGAACTGGTCGGAGGGAGGCGCGGCCCCGCCGGTGCTCGACGGCGGCGATGTGGCGCCACCGCCGGTCGAGGGCGTGGTCCCGCCGGTTTCGGTCGGCGGGGTCGTCGTCGTACCTCCGGTGTCGGTCCCCGCCGTCGGCGGCGTGGTCGTCGTCCCGGTGTCGGTGGAAGTCGGCGGGGTGGTCGTGGTCGTTGTGGACGACGTCGAGCTGTCGTCGTCGTCGGTCTCGTTCGACGCGCCGGTCGGGCCCGAGGGACCCGTCGGGCGGCGTGAACTCGCCCTGGTCCTCCGGGATCGGCAGGCCCTCGGCGAGCCGACTTGACCTCCGTGTAGGCGACGTCCCCGCCGCCGCAGCCCGCGAGCAGTGCGAGGACGAGGAGAAGCGGGAGAGCAGCGGCGAGCCGCGACATGACGATCAGCGCCCGAGGGCGGCCATACGGCGGCCGCACGTGGGGCAGTCGTTGAGGTCCTTCTGGGCCAGCTGGTCGCACCAGTTGCAGAAACGGAGGTTCTCGGGCGACCAGGGCAGCCGCGAAAGTGACGGGGAGGCGGGCAGGACCTTGCCCACGACCTCCATCGTCTCGCCCGTCTCACGGTCCCGGTAGACGCGCCCCGGCTCGGCTTCGAGGTAGACCTCTCGGCCCGTTGACGGGGTGCGCATGCGGTACGTCTGGCGTGCGCTCATGCGGCCCGAAGGCTAGCGGTTAGGGTGCGCGCGGCGTGCGCGTGCTCGTCTTCCACGGCTACCTGCTGCATGGGACGGGGTCGAACGTCTACAACGCGCGGCTCGCTGCAGCGCTGGCCCGCGCCGGCCACGAGGTGCACGTGCTCTGCCAGGAGCGCGAGCTCGCGCTGGAGGGGGTCACGATCCACAACCCCGACATCGGGCGGATCCTGCCGGTCTACGTCGCCGACGCCTACGAGGGGTTCGACGCCAAGCCCTTCCCGGCGCTGACCGACGCCGAGCTGGACGCGTATCTGGACGCCAACGTGCGCGCGGTGCGCGAGGTGGCCGAGCGCGTGCGACCCGACATCGCGCTGGCGAACCACCTGTCATGGGCCCGGCGATCCTCGCGCGGGCGCTGCGACGAGGTGCCCTACGCGGTCAAGATCCACGGCTCCGCGCTCGAGTACACCGTCAAGCCGCACCCCGAGCGGTTCCTGCCCTTCGCCCGCGAGGGGCTCGCCGGGGCGAGCGGCGTGCTGGTGGGGTCACGGCACACCGCCGAGAGCCTGTGGGCGGCGATGGACGACGCCGACCTGCCCGGGCGCACGCGGCTCGGGCCGCCGGGAGTCGACGTCGAGGAGTTCGCGCCGCGCGCGCCCGGGACCTCGCGGGCCTCGCCGCGCGGCTGGCGGCCGCACCCGGGGGCGGCAGCGGGTCCTTCGCGCGCGATCCCGGTGAGGCGGCGCGCGCCCTCGAGCATGCCGACGGCCGCCTGGTCGTGTTCGTCGGCAAGCTGATCGCCTCGAAGGGCGTCCATCTGCTGCTCGCCGCCTGGCCGCAGGTCCTCGCAGCGCCACCCCGACGCCCGCCTGCTCGTCGTCGGGTTCGGCGGCTGGCGCGAGGCGCTCGAGGCCTTCGCCGCGGGGCGCGCCGCTCACGCCATGCGCGAGGACGGCCGCCCGCTCGAGCACCGAGGTGCGCCCGCGGATACGCGCTCGAGCGCGTCGCCTTCACCGGCCGGCTCGAGCACCCCGAGCTCGCCGACCTGCTGCCGGCCGCCGAGGCGCTGGTCGCCCCGAGCATCTTCCCGGAGGCGTTCGGCATGGTCGCCGCGGAGGCCGCCGCCTGCGGAGCGCTCCCGTCGTCGCCCGCCACTCCGGCCTCGCCGAGGTCTCCGAGGTGCTCGCGCAGAGCGTCCCCGAGCCCGTCCGGCCATGGCTCAGCTTCACTCTGGGGCCCGTCCCTTTTGCGAAGCACTTCACAAAAGGGACGGACCCCGTTGTGAAGCTGGCGGGGTGCATCAATGGGTGGCTCGGCGCTCCCGAGGACCTCCGCGCGGCCACTCGCGAGGCGATCGTGGCGACGTGACGCGCGAGCGCTGGTCCTGGGATGGTGTGGCGCGGTCTGTGATCGCCGCCGCGCAGGGCGATCTGGACGCGTTGCCGCAGCCCTGACGGATAGGATGCCGCGCTCATGAGAAGGACTGTGACCCTGAGCGCGGCCGCGCTCGCCGCGGCCGGCTTGGCGGCGTGTGGCGTGGTTGAGAAGGAGCCAGATCTGATCGCCGGGAAGCAGGCGTTCGTCGAGAAGTGCGGCTCCTGCCACATCCTCGAGCGCGCCGGGACGAAGGGCGACGTCAGGGCCCGAACCTCGACGAGGCCTTCCGTCAGGCGCTCGCCGACGGCATGCGCCGCTCGACGGTCGAGGGCGTGGTCCACAAGCAGATCGAGATCCCGAACCGCCGCCCGCAGGTGGACCCGACCACGGAAGAGGACACGCTCGCCATGCCGGCCAACCTCGTCGAGGGCGATCTTGCGCGTGACGTCGCCTCCTACGTCGCCATGGTCGCCGCTCGCGGCGGCGAGGACGAGGGCCGCCTCGCCGACATCGGCGCCGCCGAGGCCGAGGGCACCGCGAAGGCCTCCAACGGCGTCCTCGAGATCGCCGCCGACCCGTCCGGCCAGCTCGCCTACGAGTTCGCCGCGGCCACCGCGCCCGTCCGGCCCGCTCGAGCTCAAGTCGCCGAACGAGTCGAACGTGCCGCACAACATCGCGGTCGAGGGCAACGGCGTCGACGAGAAGGGCCCGGTCGTCCAGGACGGCGCGAGCTCCGACCTCAGCCTGACGCTCAAGGCCGGCAAGTACACGTTCTACTGCTCCGTGCCGGGCCACCGTGAGGGCGGCATGGAGGGCGACCTCACCGTCCGGTGAGGTTCAACCCGCTGCGATCCGAGGGCGAGGCCTTCCGCCTCGTCCTCTACGTGCTGGCGGCCTGCGCGGCCTTCGCACTGATCGTCGTCGTCGTGCGGGCCATCGTGTAGGCACTGAGGGCGCCGGAACCAGCGGCTCCTGCGAATAGGACCCCCCACAGGCGCATTGTTCGCAAGACCCGGTTGATCCCGGCCCCCTATCGCCGATCAGCTACGGCCGCGACATCTGAGACGCGGCGCGCTGAGCTCGGACCTCTAGATCAGGTAGACCGTCGTGTAGACGACGATCCACATCACGTCGACGAAGTGCCAGTAGATGCCCGGCACCTCGACGCCGCGGTGCTCGCTCGACGAGAAGTGGCCGCGGAAGGCGCGGATGACCACGAACAGCAGCAGCGTCAGGCCGATGAAGACGTGCGCGCCGTGCAGGCCGGTGAGCCCGTAGAAGATCGTTCCCTGCGCGTCGGTCTGCGGATGGAAGTCGGCAGGTTGACGTACTCGTTGATCTGGATGAACAGGAACGTGCAGCCGAGCAGGAACGTGGTCAGCATCCCCGCCTTGAAGCCGGCGCGGTTGTCGCTCTTGATGCACGCCTCGGCCCAGTGCAGCGTGAACGAGGACGAGACGAGGATCGCGGTGTTGAAGCCCGCGATCAGCTTCGGCAGCTCGGCATCGGGCCCCGGCCACTCGGCCTCTGCCCACCACCCGGATGAAGAAGTAGGCCGTGAAGAAGGCCCCGAAGACCATGATCTCCGAGATGATGAAAAGCAGCATCCCGAGCAGGTTGTGGTCGACCCGCGAGGAGCGGTTGGCCGGCGGCGGGCCGTGGTGCTCGTCGTGCACCTCGTGCGGCGACGGCCATGCGGCTCAGGCCTCCACCGCGACGTCCGAGGACTCGACGTGGTGCACAGGCTTGCCGGTCGCGCGCTTGATGCGGTCGATCAGCCCGCCCTCGAGCCACGCCGAGCGGTTGCCCGGCAGCGTCGAGACCACGATCTCCGAGATGAAGAAGTAGCCGACAGCGTTCATGCATGGCGGTGAACGGGTCCGGGTCGGCGATCATGCCGGCGGCGACGATCCCGTCGTCCTCGAGCGAGCTCAGCAGCGACTTCAGGCGCGCGCGGGCGGCGGCGATGGCGCTGCCGTCGCCCGAATCCTGCGGCACGACGACGATGAAGCGCCGCGGGCCCTCGGCGGCAAGTCGCTCGAGCTCTTGCACCAGCTCGCGCCCGCCCGCGGTCTGGTTGGCCAGCACGAGCGTCACGTCGAAGGGGAGGCCCTGGTTGGCGATGTCGACGACGATGTGCTCGACCGGCAGGCCGGTCTCCTGCTCGATGCGCTCGGGCAGGTCGCGGCGCATCCAGCCCGACGAGCTCTCCGGGTGCGTCGAGACGATGACCTCGTCGATCCCGTGCTCGTCGATCGCGTCCATGGCGGCGTTGAAGGGGTCCTCGTCGCCGACCTCGCCCGTGCGCGTCGATGCCCTCCTGGCGTGCGAACGCGCACGCCAGGTCCACGCGCACCTGCGCGGAGGACCGCACGGCGTCGTCGTAGATGACGTTGCCGTAGCGCGGCTTGGTGCGCGGCACGACGATGAAGAAGCGCGCGTCACCCTCACCGGCGCGCTCGATGATCCGGTCGAGCAGCGCCTTGCCGCCGATCGTCTCGTTGGCGAGGACCAGGATGTTGGCCATCACGCCTCGGCCTTCTCGGTCGAGGCCTGCGTGACCTCTTCCTCAGCCGGCTTGAAGATGCCGTGCACCGCCCCGGGGACGCCGTATTCGTACGGTCCGCCGACGACCGTCGGGATGTGGTCGAAGTTGAAGATCGGCGGCGGCGAGGAGACCTGCCACTCGAGCGTCAGCGCGCGCCACGGGTTCGCCGGCGCGCGCGGGCCCGACCGCCACGACGAGACGATGTTGTAGAGGAAGACCAGCGACGACAGCCCGAGCATGAACGAGCTGATCGAGATGAACAGGTTCCAGCCCGCCCACTGCTCCGCGTAGTCGAACACGCGCCGCGGCATGCCCTGGATGCCGATCAGGTGCATCGGCGCGAACGTCGCGTTGAAGAAGATGAACGTGCTCCAGAAGTGCAGCTTGCCGAGCCGCTCGTTGAACATCCGCCCCGTCATCTTCGGGAACCAGTAGTAGACGCCGGCGAAGATCGTGAACATCGACCCGCCGAAGAGCACGTAGTGGATGTGGGCGACGATGAAGTACGTGTCGACTGACGTGCACGTGAACGGGATCATCGCCAGCATCACGCCCGAGATCCCGCCCAGCGTGAACATCGTCAGGAAGCCGAGCGCCCACAGCATCGGCGTGTCGAGGTGCAGCACTCCTCGCCATAGCGTCGCCAGCCAGCTGAAGATCTTGATGCCGGTCGGCACCGCGATGATCGCGGTGGTGATCATCATCGGGTATCCGGATCCACGGCTGCATGCCGGACACGAACATGTGGTGCGCCCACACGGTGAACCCGAGCAGCACGATCGCCAGCAGCGAGAACGCCATCATCCGGTAGCCGAAGATCGGTTTTCGCGCCTTCACGGAGATGATCTCCGAGATGATCCCGAAGCCCGGCAGCATCATGATGTAGACGGCGGGGTGCGAGTAGAACCAGAAGACGTGCTGGTACATCAGCGGGTCGCCGTTCTCGCCCGCGGTCGAGTCGAAGAAGTTGAAGCCCAGCATGCGGTCCAGCAGCACGAAGAACTGCGAGGCGGCGATGAACGGCGTCGCGATGACGACCAGCAGGGAGGTCGAGAAGTTCGCCCACGCCAGCAGCGGCATGCGCCAGAAGCTCATGCCCGGCGCGCGCATCGTGATGATCGTGACCAGGAAGTTCAGCGCCGTCGCGATCGACGACGCGCCGGCGAACTGCACGCCGACGGTGAAGAACATCTGCCCGATCGGCGTGTCCGTCGACAGCGGCGCGTAGGCCGTCCACCCGGTCGAGAACGATCCGCCCGGGGCCAGGAACGACGCCACCATCATGATCCCGGCGATCGGCAGCATCCAGAACGACAGCGCGTTCAGGCGCGGGAACGCCATGTCCGGCGCGCCGATCATCAGCGGCAGCACGTAGTTCGCCAGCCCCGCGAAGACCGGGATGACGAACAGGAAGATCATCAGCGACGCGTGGACGCTGAAGAGCCCGTTGAAGGTGTTGCCGTCGACGAACTGCGACCCCGGCGCGGCGAGCTCGGCGCGCACGAGCATCGCCAGCAGCCCGCCGATGAACATGAAGAAGAAGGCGGTGACCGTGTACTGGATCCCGATCACCTTGTGATCGGTGTTGACGCGGAAGTAGTCCTTCCACGACTGCGCGCCGTGCGAGGAGTGGTCCTCGGGCCGGGTGGGCTTGCCCGAGGCCCAGTAGAACCAGTAGTCGAAGGCGCCGATGCCGACGAGGAAGAACAGCGGCGCCGTGATCATCGCGATCACGCCCCACGCCTCGGGCAGCCACAGATCGTCCCGGCTGTAGGCCAGCCGCGTCACCACGCTCAGGCCGATCGAGAACAGCGTTCCGAGGCCGAGCATCCAGCCGCCGCGCAGCAGTCCGGGCTGCTCGCAGCCTCGCGATCAAAGCATTCATCCCTTCTGACTCTCCTGGAGGTACTTCACGAGTGCGTCGATCTCCTCGGGCGACAGCGCCTCCCCGAAGTTCGACGGCATGATGTTGGCACCGTAGCCCTTCGCGATCTCGGCGTTCGGATCGACGATGTCCTCCCTGATCTGCGCCGCGTCCTTGTTCGCAAGGGTGGCGTCAAGCTCCGGACCGATCGTCCCGCTGGAGTTCGCGGCGCTGAGCACATGGCAGCCTCCGCAGCCGTTGGCGGCGAAGAGCTGGGCGCCGTCCGCGCCGCCTGCGTCGCCGCCGGCGGTCGCCCCGCCGGGCTCGGCCCTCCTTCTCGAGCCACGCCTGGAAGTCCTCCGCGGAGAGGACGTTGGCCGTTTGGCGCATCGTCGCGTGGCCGAGCCCGCACAGCTCGGCGCAGACGACCGGATAGGTGCCGATTCGGTCCGGCGTGACCCGGTACTCCGTGTCGATCCCCGGTACGGCGTCGATCTTCCACCGGAACGCGGGCACCCAGAAGTCGTGCAGCACGTCCTTGGTCTGGACCTTGAACTTCACCGAGCGGTCGACGGGCAGGTAGAGCTGGCTCGAGGCGATCTCCTTCTCGCCGCCCTCCGCCGGCGGGTAGAAGAACGTCCACGTGAACTGCTCGGCCACGACGCGGACGTTGAGCTCGGGCTGCTCGGAGGCGGCGGGCGCCTTCTCGGCGTTGTGCAGCTCGACCGCGGCGTACGTGCAGAGCCCGAGCATCAGGATCGCCGGGATCGCGGTCCACCAGACCTCGAGCTTGGTGTTGCCGTGGATCGGCGGCCCGTCCATGTCCTCCTCGCCCGGCCGCATACGGAAGCTGGTAGACGCAGTACAGGACGACGGCCGTCACGAGCACGAACATCGGCACCGACGCCGCGATGAGCACGTCGTAGACGGTGTCGACCTGGTCCTTCTGGGTCGACGCGGCGACGGGGAACCAGTCGATCAGGACGCCCAGCAGGATCCCGATCGCCGAGGCCACGATCCCGATCGCGATCAGGGGCAGGACGGGGGCGCGGTGGTCCGAGACCCGCAGCTTCTCGCCGGGGTCGCCTGGACGGTGTTCTGGTCCTCCGGCCTCCATCGGCGGCGAATCCTATGAAAGTCCCGCGACGGAGGGCTGCATGGTCGGGAACCGGGTCCCCAGAACCTGCTCCCGGTAGTCGCTGGGACTGATCCCGCTGGCGCGGCGGAACGCCTTGGCGAAGTGGGCCTGGTGCTGGTAGCCGACGCACAGTCCCACGTCGCGGACCGTCAGATAGGGGTCGCGCAGCAGCTCCCGCGCGTGGTCCATGCGCACCCGCGCCAGATGGGCGCGGAACGTCGTTTCACCGGCCGTCGCGTACGCCCGCTGGAGCTGCCGCCGCGAGGTGGCGATGCGCGCGGCCAGCGCGTCGAGCGTCAGGTCGTAGGCGAACTCGCGCTCGACGATCGCCGCCGCGTCGGCGAACAGAGCCCGGTGAAGGGCGGAGGTGGTGGGGCGCGGCGGCATGTCCGGCAGCACACTTACCTTGGCGCGCGGACGCGATCAAGTCCGTTAGTGTTTGCCACCTGATCGTGTCGAACAGCACAAGGAGGTAGGGGGAACCGATGCACGTCCGCGACGGCATGAGCTCGATGGTGCTCACGGTCGGCCCAGGGCACTCGCTGCGTCATGTCGCCAAGCTGATGGTCGACCGCAAGGTGGGCGCCGCTGTCGTCCTCGACAACGAGGCGCCTGGCCCCGCGATCATCACGGAGCGCGACGTGCTGGACGCGATCGGCCGTGACCAGGACCCCGACTCCGAGCGGGTCGCCGACCACCTGACCTCCGACATCGTGGTCGCCGGCCCCGAGTGGTCGCTCGAGCAGGCGGCCGCCGAGATGGTCCGGCGCGGCTTCCGGCACCTCGTCGTGGTCGACGGCGGAGAGCTCGTCGGCGTGCTCTCGATGCGCGACATCGTCCGCTGCTGGACGCAGGACGGAGCCGTCTCCGAGCTCGACGGCGCCCCTAGCGCAGCCTGACGGCGCGGCGCGGGCCGCGGGAGAAGTTGCCCGCGGCGTCCGCGGCCTGGACGGTGACGGTGTAGCGACCGCGGGGCAGCCGCGCCTTGATCCTCAAACGGAAGCGGCTCGTGCCCTTGGCGTTCTGGAACACGGGGGTCGAGCAGCTTCGCGGCTTCGTGCGCCGGCCGTTGGGCAGCACCCACGCGCATTTCCTGCCGACTCTGCGCGACACCGCGATCGCGACCCGGGCGATGCGGCCGCGCTCGCCCTCGCAGGCCTTGTCGGTGGCCGTCCCGGCGACGACCACCCGTCGTCGCGTGAGCCGGGCGCGGGAGAGCCGGGCGGTCGGCGGGGTGGCGTCCACGCAGCCCCCCGGGCCGGGCGGGGACGGCTCTGGCGCGGGCTTGAAGGAGTACATGCCGCCGCGCTCGTCGAAGGCGAGGATGTGGCCCTTGTAGTAGTTCATGTCCCAGATCACCGGGTGCCCCGTGAAGAAGGCCGAGAAGAACGGCTGCCCGGGCGTCCCCTCGGGGCGCGTGTACAGCGGGCGCTTGCCGGAGTGGGGAACGACCACCCCGATCTCGTGAGGCCGCTCGTTGCGGCCCGCGAACGCAGCGGTCGCATCGAGGGCGACCACGCCGCCGTGGTACTGGGAGAGGTAGATCGTGTTGTCCACGATCTCCTGGTTGTGCGGCGAGAAGGTGAGGTCGCCGGCGGGGGCGTTGGCCGCGTTGTGCCAGGTCGCCACCAGCGCCGCCTGAGAGTTGGCGGCCAGATCGGGGTCGGTGGCGCCGGCCCCGTCGGTCGCATCGGCGGGCCCGAGCTTGGAGAAGTCGGTGGCGTCGACGATCCACATCAGGCCCGGCACCTCGCCGTGACCCTGCCCCGCGAAGCCCTCGGTGGGCATGGTCACGTAGCGCCGGCCGTTGCGCGTGGCCACGAACATCGTGTGCGAGTAGAAGTTGCCGTCGCCCGGGTTGAGGTCCCACTCCGCCTTGAGCTCGGGCTGCAGCGGGTTCGTGACGTCGAACACGTAGAAGCCGGACGTGAACCCCGCGGCCACGTACATGTAGGTCCGGCCGTCGATCGGGTCGTCCTGGAGGAACATGTCGTGGACCTCGTCGATCGGGACCATGTTCACCGGCACGAGCTTCCCCGTGCCGCCGGAGCGCACCACGCGCGAGATCTGGATGCCCACCGAGTTGGCGGTGCTGAAGAGGTACTCCCCGCCCGCGTCGCCGGGGATCACGTGGTAGTTGGAGGTGTGGACGCCGGCGACGCCGGTGACCGGCAGGTTGTCGACCATGAGCGGGGCGCTGGGGTCGTCGAGGCTGATGACCTGCACGCCGGGCGTCGTCGCGGGGACGGTGCCGTTGAAGCCCGGGCCGCCGAGCGGGCTCAGGGCCTGGATGGACAGGAAGGCCATCTTGCCGTCGTCGGTGAGCGACACATAGGCGCCGCAGTCGACGTCGAGGACGAAGTCGCAGTCGCCGCTGCGGTACCAGGACAGGAACTCGGGGCGCGCGGGATCCTTGACGTCGAAGGTCAGCATCCCGGCCTCGGGATAGGCGACGGCCACGACGGCGATGTCGCCCTGGACGTCGGACTCCCCGAGCACGATGTCGGGCCGCGCCGCCAGCTCCTGGTCGAGCGGCAGGAACGCCTCCTGGGTGAACCCGCAGGAGTACCGATGAGCGGCGAGGTCGAGGTGGTCGTGGCCCGTGCCGTCGGGCATGGAGGCCGCGGCGACGTCGAAGCACGGGCCCTTCGTCAGGATCGGGGAGTCGGTGCGCGGGGCCGTGCGCGGCTGGCCCTCGTCCTGGGCCACGGCGGATACGGGGAGCAGGAGGAGGGCGGCGAGGGCCGCCGCGGCGAGCCGGCGCATGAACCTCCTAACGAAAGCGGCGCCGGAAGCTAGTGCTCGGCCGGGAGCTCGTTGACGTCGCGGGCGGTCGACCGGATCCAGACGACCGTCGTCGCGACGAAGAGCACCCCGAACAGGATCACGAGCCAGATCGACAGCGTGATCGAGATGATCACGCCCGCGAGCCCGAACGCGTTCAGGAGCGGCAGGATGCTCGGCTCGGGCATGTGGATGCGCTCGCCAGCGGGCGGCGCCTCGGTCTCGTGCGGCCGGTCGGTCATGCCGTGTACAGGTAGGCCGCGAGGAACGTGAGCCCGAAGATGATGATGCAGATCGCGCCGACGATCAGGCCGGTGCGGATGTTGCGCAGGGCGAGCTTGCGGTCCATGGCGACCGCAGCCTAGCTCGTAACGCGCACGCGCGCCTGCATGCGCGGGTGGATGCGGCAGACGAGCGTGTAGGTCCCGGGCTCCCGGGGTGCGAGGAGGGCGACGATGGTGCGCGCGCCGGCCTCCTGGCGGACGTCGAAGCCGCGCCCGCCGAACACGTGCCGGTGGTCGTCCTTGTTGAGGATCGTGATCGAGCCGATGGCCGCGGCAACCGTGATGCGCGCCGGCCGCAGGCGATCGTCGCGCGCGAGGAGCTCGGCGGTCAGCGGCCCCGTGGGCCCGGTCGGGCCGGAGGTTGCGGTGGGGGTGACCGTCGGCGGCTGCGCGGTCGTGTCCGGGCTGTCGCCTCCCCCGCAGCCGGCGAGCGCGACCGCACACAGACCGGCGGTTAACAGGTAGCGTTGCGGCGCGCGCTCAGGCAGGGGGCCGGGGCGGAGATAGGTTCGGAGGGAAGTAATGCTCGGATTCAAACGCATTCCGCGTCCCGGGATGCTGGTGGGCCTGACGGTCGGCATGCTTGCCGCCGGGAGCGCGGCGGTTGCCGCGATCCCCGGCGACGACGGGAAGATCAACGGCTGTTACAACAAGGTCAACGGTCAGATGCGGGTGGTTGACAGCCCGGCTGACTGCAAGAACAACGAGACGGCGATCAGCTGGAACCAGCGCGGCCCGACCGGCGCCGCAGGTCCCGCCGGTCCGAAGGGTGACACCGGTCCGGCCGGTCCCGCCGGTCCGCCCGGCGAGACCGGCCCCGCAGGGGCTGATGGCGCACCGGGCCCCGCAGGCCCTGCCGGTCCGAAGGGCGACACCGGCGACCCCGGCCCCGCCGGTCCGAAGGGCGACACCGGCGACCCCGGCCCCGCCGGTCCGAAGGGCGACACCGGCGACCCCGGCCCCGCCGGTCCGAAGGGCGACACCGGCGACCCCGGCCCCGCCGGTCCGGCAGGTCCTCCCGGCCCCGCGAGCAGCGGCATCTCGGGCTACGAGGTGGTTCAGGCTTCCAGCGCGAGCCATACCAACAGCGGATTCGCGAGCCAGTCTGTCTTCTGCCCAGGCAACAAGATCATGACCGGCGGCGGCGGACAGGTGGTCGGGACGGTCGGCGACGGCGACGGCGACGTGGTCTCCATGACGGCCAACCGGCCCTTCAACGGCGGTTGGTTCGCCCAGGCCATCGGCGGATTCACCTACACCGGGTCGTTCACGGTCATCGTCGTCGGGATCTGCGTGAACCCGTGACGTCGCGGTCCGGCGGCCCGCACGGAGCGGGCCGCCGGGCCGGCGCTACAGCCGCGCGTCGAGGACCATGGCCACGAACAGCACGGCCAGGTAGGCGAGCGAGAACAGGTAGGTGCGCAGCGCGGCCCTGCGGTCGGCGACCCGCTGCAGGCGGACGGCGAGCCCGACGAACGCGGCCCCGAGCCCGGCGGCGAACAGCGCGTAGATGGCGCCGAAGAAGCCGAAGGCGACCGGCAGGAACGTCAGGATCACGAGCAGGACGGCGTACAGCGTGATCTGGCGCCGCGTCTCCGCCTCGCCGCGCACGACCGGCATCATCGGCACGCCGACGCGCGCGTACTCGTCCTTCATCAGCAGCGACAGCGCCCAGAAGTGCGGCGGTGTCCAGTAGAAGACGATCGCGAACAGGTACCAGGCGGCGGGGTCGACGTGGCCGGTCACCGCGGCCCAGCCGACCAGCGGCGGCACCGCGCCCGCCGCGCCGCCGATGACGATGTTCTGCGGCGTGCGGCGCTTCAGGTAGACGGTGTAGAGCAGCGTGTAGCCGAAGAAGCCGCACAGGGCGAGGACGGCCGCCAGCACGTTGACGGTCGCCGACAGCCACACGAACGACAGCGCGCTCAGGGTGCAGCCGTAGAGCAGCGCCGCCCGTGGCGAGACGCGCCCCGAGGGCACCGGCCGGTCGGCCGTGCGCGCCATCTGCGCGTCGATGTCGCGGTCGTACCAGTGGTTCACCGCGCCCGCGCCGCCGGCCGACAGGTAGCCGCCGATGCAGGTCGCCAGCACGAGCGCCAGCGACGGGTCGCCGGCGACGTACATCGTCGTCACCGTCGTCAGCAGCAGCAGCGACTGGACCTTCGGCTTGGTCAGCGCGACGTAGTCCCGGACGACCTGCCCGGCAACCGACTGCGAGGCCGCGTAGGTGGTGGGAATGCTCATGCCTCGGCGAGCGCCCGGCTGGGCGCGTGGCGCTGCGTCTCCCCGGTCTCGCGCTCGACCTGGCGGCGCAGGTCCTTCATCGGCTCGACCGAGCGGACGCGTGGGATCACGTCGAAGTTGTGCTCGGGCGGCGGCGAGGTCGTGTACCACTCGAGCGTGTTGGCCTTCCACGGGTCGGGCCCGGCGAGCGCCCCTCGGCGCAGCGCGCCGAGGACGTTGAGCACCGCGAGCCCCACGCCGAGCGCGAGGATGAACGAGCCGATCGTCGAGACCATGTTGTAGCCGCTCCAGCCCGCAGCACCGTCGTACTCGTAGATGCGCCGCGGCATGCCCGACAGGCCGGCCGCGTGCTGGATCAGGAACGTCACGTGGAAGCCGATGAGGACGAGCGCGAACCCGAGCTTTGCCGACGCGCTCGTTGAGCATCCGGCCCGACATCTTCGGGAACCAGTAGTAGAGCGCCGCGAACATGCCGAAGGCGGCCGCGCCGAACGCCGTGTAGTGGAAGTGCGCGACGACGAAGTACGTGTCGGTGAGCTGCCAGTCGACGGGGAAGACGGCCAGGAAGATGCCGGTGATGCCGCCGAGCAGGAACGTGCCGATGGCGGCGACGGAGTACAGCAGGGCGACGCGGTACTCGATCGTCCCGCGCCACAGCGTCGCGATCCAGTTGAGGATCTTCACGCCTGTCGGCACGGCGATCACGAACGAGGACAGCATGAAGAACGCCAGCACGACCGTCGAGGTCGGCACGGAGAACATGTGGTGCGCCCACACGAGCAGGCCCAGGAAGGCGATCGCCGCAGTCGCCGCCGCGATCGCCTTGTAGCCGAAGATCGGCTTGCGCGCGAACACCGGCAGCACCTCGCTGAAGACGCCGAACGCGGGCAACACGAGGATGTAGACCTCGGGGTGCCCGAAGAACCAGAACAGGTGCTGCCACAGCAGCGCCGAGCCGCCCTCCGTCGGGTCGAAGAAGTTCGTGTCGAAGTTGCGGTCGAGCAGCAGCATCGTCACGGTCGCCGCCAGCGACGACAGCGCGATGATGATCAGGTACGCGTAGATCAGGATCGCCCACACGAACAGCGGCAATCGGCCCCAGCCCATGCCGCGCGCGCGCATGTTGTGGATCGTCGCGATGAAGTTGATCGCGCCCAGGATCGACGACAGGCCCGTCAGGTGGACCATGTAGATCCACGCCTCCTGACCGTTCGACGCGGAGTACTCGCGCGCTGACAGCGGCACGTAGCTGAACCAGCCCGCCTCCGGCGGCGTGAAGAACAGCGACGCGTACAGCGCGACGCCGCCGAACAGGAACATCCAGTACGACCACGCGTTCAGCCGCGGGAAGGCGACGTCGCGCGCGCCGATCATCAGCGGGACGAGGTAGTTCGCGAAGCCGGCCCAGACCGGGACGATGACCAGGAAGATCATCGTCGTCCCGTGCAGGGTCATGATCTGGTTGTACTTCTCGGGCGAGAGCAGCTCGTTGTCCGGGACCCCGAGCTGGAGGCGCATCATCAGCGCCTCGACGCCGCCGACCAAGAAGAAGACGGCGACCGTCCAGAGGTACATGATCCCGATCTTCTTGTGATCGGTCGTCGTCACCCACGAGTACCAGCCCTTGGGTTCGGGCTTGACGTCGTGGGCGATGATCTCGGGGCGGCGGATCTCGCGCTCCGGGGCGTCCACGGTGGTGCTCATCCGGTCACCTGGTCCTCGTCGGCCTGCTCGGACGGTGCGATGCCGCCGCCCTCGTACTTGCGCCGCCCCTCGGCCTGAGCCTCCTGCGCGGACTTGATGCGGTCAGCCTGCTCGTCGTACCACTCCTGGTACTCCTCGGGCGAGACCACGCGCACCTGCGCGAGCATGTTCGCGTGGTTGCGCCCGCACAGCTCGGCGCACTGGCCGCGGTAGAGCCCGGGCCGGGCCTTGAACCACGTGTGGTTGGTGTAGCCCGGGATCGCGTCCATCTTGCCGCCGAGCTTCGGTATCCACCACGAGTGCGCGACGTCGTCGGCCGTGATGTCGAGGACGACGGTCGTGTCCGACGGGACCACCATCTCGGTGTAGGCGAAGACGTTCTTGGGACCCGGGTACTGGTAGCGCCACACGTACTGCTGCCCGTCGACGACGATCTTGAGCGCCTTGCCGTCGGGCGGCGACGGCTGGTCGGTGGACGCGTAGATCGCGGCGGACGCGAACTGGAGGCCGTTCTCGCCGGTGGGGGCCGGGTTCTTGATGTCGGGCAGCTTGATGAAGGTGAAGACGACCAGGAAGATGAGAATGGAGGCCGCCGCCGGCCGTCCAGGCGATCTCGAGCCGCGTGTTGCCGTGGATCTGCGCCGCCACCGCGCCCTTGCGGGCCTTGAACTTGAAGAACGCCCACAGCAGCGCGCCTTCGACGACGACGAAGACGATGATCGCAAGGACTCCGATCAGCTTGTAGAGCGTCGAGATGTCGTCGGCGTTCGGGGACCCGCCCGATTCCGGTGTGAAGGCGCCGGCAAAGGCGTTCGTGGTCAGGCCGAGTGTGAGCGCCCCGGCCATCAAGAGCGTGGTCCTGCGCAAAGCGCGCGGGAGTCTATCCTCGGCGCGCCGTGCGAGTCCGCACCCCTGTCAGGGCGGTGGCCGGTGCCGCCCTAGCGCTGGGTGTCGCGGCACCACTCATCCGCCGCCGCCTCAAGCTCCGGCCGATCGCCGTCCTCGGATCCGCCGCGGCCGCGCCCGTCGCGCTGTGCGTCCTGTTCCCGCGCTCGCGCGCGCGGGACGTCGCGACGGTCAGCCTGCAGATGTGGGCGTATCTGGCCGGCTACGAGATGCCCAACGACGACCCCGAGGCGCTGCGCGCCCGGGTGCACCTGCGCTACCCCGGGCGCCTCGACCGCGTGATCGGGCTGGGGACCCTGCCGACCGTCCGCCTCCAGCGCACGTTCTCGATTGCAACCCACCCACCCCGGTTCCGCACGTTCGAGAAGGTGCTCGTGTGGTGCCACTGGCTGTGGTTCCTGGTGCCGCACGGCACGGTCGTCTACGTGCTCGCGCGCCACCGCGACCAGTTCCCGCGCGCGGCCGTGCACATGTACGCGACCTTCGACCTCGGGCTGATCGGCTACTGGAAGCTGCCGACCGCGCCGCCCTGGTACGCCGCGCAGCTTGATGTAGTTGAGGAGGGCAAGACCCCGGAGCTGAGGCGCATGATGGTGGAGTACGGAGAGGAGTTCTGGCAGTCTGGCTGGGCGCCGCTGTTCGACTTCCTGGCCGGAAACCCGCTGGCCGCGATGCCTTCCCTGCACTTCGCAACCTCGGTCATGGCCGCTCGTGCTGCTGAGCGAGATCGGCCCGGTGCCCGGCGCACTGGGCTGGGCGTACGCGGGCACGCTGGGCGTCGCGCTCGTCTACCTCGGTGAGCACTACGTCGTCGACCTCGCCGCGGGCTACGCGCTCACGGAGGCCGTACGGCGCGCCATCCCGCAGCTGACCGGCGTCGGCGGCGCCGTTTCGCGCGGCGTGCAGGCGCTGGAGCGCGCCGGTAGCGAACGCGAAGCGTTCAGCGATGGCGAGCGAAGCGAGACCCATTGAGCACAGAGGTGACCCGGCACGACGACGAGGGCCTGTCCTTCGACGTCACGCCGCGCAAGCTCGTCGTGCTGGCCGTCTTCGCCGTCCTCACCGCGGTCGCGCTGTACCTGCTGCTGCCGCAGCTCGCGGGGCTCGAGGACACCTGGCACCGGATCAGCCGCGGCGACCCCGCGTGGCTGGTGGCGGCGGGTGTGTTCACGGTCGGCATGTTCGGCGGCTACCTGCTCCAGTTCCACCGCACCTACCAGGCCGGGCTGGCCTGGCGGGAGAGCCTGCAGGTCACGATGGCGGCGCTGGCGGCGACGCGGATCTTCTCGGCCGGCGGCGCGGGTGGGCTGGTGCTCCAGTCGTGGGCGCTCCGCCGCGCGGGGCTCGAGCGTCGCGAGGTCGCCGACCGCACCGTCAGCTTCATCGTCACCCAGTACCTGATCTACACGGCGGCGGTGGCGCTGTTCGGGTTCGCCCTGTACTTCGGGGTCCTCCCGGGCAACGCGCCGTTCGCCATGACGTTCGTACCCGCGCTGCTGGCGGTGGGTGTGACCGTTCTCGGGCTCTCGCTCGGCTTCGTCCCGCCGGGGCTGCCGCAGCGGCTCGAGCAGGGGCCGCTGAAGCGGCTCGCGCACCTGCCCGCGAGCGCGTCCGCGGGCATCCGCATCGCGCTCCGGCGGCTGCGCCATCCCGATGCGGCAGTCGTCGGCGCGGTCGCGTTCTGGGCGTTCCAGATCGCAGTGCTGTGGGCGGCGTTCGAGGCCTTCGGCCACTCGCCGCCGATCGCGGTGCTGGTCGTCGGCTTCTTCGTCGGCATGCTCGGCAACCTGCTGCCCCTGCCGGGCGGGATCGGCGGCGTCGACGGCGGGATGATCGGGGCGTTCGCGGCGCTGGGGGTCGACTCCGGTCTCGCGCTGGTCGCCGTGCTGACCTACCGCGGCTTCACGTTCTGGCTGCCGACGGTGCCGGGCGTGATCGCGTTCCTCGCCCTGCGCCGCACCGTGGAGACGTGGCGTAACGACCAGGCCCCTACCTATACTTAGTGAAGCAATGGAAAACGTGATCATCGTCGGCTCGGGCCCAGCGGGCTACACGGCCGCCCTCTACACCGCGCGCGCCAACCTCAACCCCCTGGTGATCGAGGGCTGGATGTGGGGTGGCCTGCTGCAGCAGACCACCGACGTCGAGAACTACCCCGGCTTCCCCGGTGGCGGGATCATGGGCCCCGAGCTGATGCAGAAGATGCGCGACCAGGCCGAGGACTTCGGCACGCGCTTCATCACCGATCTGGCGACGAAGATCGAGCCCGGCGAGACGTCCGCACAAGGTGTTCGTCGGCGACGACGTCTACGAGACTCGCACCCTGATCCTCGCCATGGGGGCGGAGCACAAGAAGCTCGGCGTGCCCGGCGAGGAGGAGCTCTCGGGCCGCGGTGTCTCCTACTGCGCCACCTGCGACGCGGCGTTCTTCAAGGACAAGCCGACCCTCATCGTCGGCGGCGGCGACTCGGCGATGGAGGAGGCGATCTTCCTGGCCAAGTTCTCCTCGAAGGTGGCGATCGTGCACCGGCGCGACGAGTTCCGCGCGTCGAAGATCATGCTCGAGCGCGCTCGCGGCATCGAGAACATCGAGTTCCTGACGCCGTACACGGTGGCGGAGTTCTCCGGCGAGCCCGCGCTGAAGGTCGCCAAACTCGTCAACACCGAGACCGGCGAGGAGCGCGAGCTCGAGATCGACGGCGCCTTCATCGCCATCGGCCACGAGCCCCAGTCAGAGCTCGTCCGCGACATCGTCGAGCTCGACGAGAACGGCTACGTGGTCGTCGAGGGCCGCTCGACGCGCACGAAGGCGCCGGGCATCTTCGCCGCCGGCGATCTCGTCGACCACACCTACCGCCAGGCTGTGACCGCGGCCGGCTCCGGCTGTCAGGCGGCGCTCGACGCGGAGTGGTACCTGCGCGACAACCCCCAGGTCCCGACGCCCGAGGCCCTCGAGGGCGTCGCCGACCCCGCCGAGGCCCAGTGGGCTACCACACGCTGAGCGTGTAGCGGCTGTCGAGCGGGTCGCGCCCGCGCACGTAGACCTGGATGTACGCCGTGCGCGTCCGCGCGCTGCGGTTGCGGATGCGCGCCCGGTCGCTCCGCGAGCCCTTGCGCTGGGAGCGCGCGAGCAGGCCGCGGTCGGAGGCGACCGTCGGCGCGCCGCCCGCGTACACGTCGAGATCGGTGTTGCCGAAGGCCGGCTTGACCCGGACGTGCAGCGCCCGGCGGCTGGGGACGCGCACGCGGTAGACGTCGCTCGGGTCCTCGAACAGGTCGAGCAGAGCGGTCAGCCTGGTCGACCTCGCGCCGGTCCAGATCGCCTCCGCGCGCGCTCCGTACGCGCGGCCGTCCACGAAGCGGAAGTCCTCGTTGGGCTCGAGCGGGTCGGGCGCCGGCGGCCTGTGCTCGAGCGCGGCGGCGAGGTCGAGCTTGCCGTAGCCGGTCGCCGAGTCCCGGCCCTTGCGATGGATGTCGCGGGTGGAGAGGCGCAGCGCCTGCGCAACCTGGTCGACGGTGAGCTGGGGGCGGGCGGCCCGCAGCCACAGCGCGGCGGCGGAGACGATCGGCGCCGCGAAGCTCGTCCCCGCCACGGCCGTGTAGCCGTTGCGGCGGCGGTCGTCGGAGTCGAACTTGAGCGGGAGCGGCGCGATGATGCCCACGCCCGGTGCGACGAGATCGAGGGCGGGGCTCGCGTTGGAGAAGAACGCGGCGCGGTCGCGCGGTGTCAGCGCCCCGACCGTGAGGACGTGCGGGAGGCTGCCCGGGAACTCGTACGGGTTGCCGCTGCGGCGGTCGTTGCCGCCGGCCGCGACGAGCGTGATGCCGTGGTGCGTCGCGAGCTGGAGAGCCTGGTACTCGGTCTGGCAGAACGCGGTCGAGCCGTAGCTCATGTTGATCACCGCGGCACCGGCCTCCACGGCGCGGCGGATGGCGCGGGCCGAGTCCGCGCAGCCGATGCGGCGGTTGGGCAGCGGGACGTTGAGAGCCCGCGCCCCGGGGTACGCGCCGACGATCCCGACCCCGTTCTGTGGCGCGACCGCGACCCCGAGCGTCTCGGTGCCGTGGCTCACCCCGACCCTGCGGCCGGTGAGCGTGGCGACGTTGCCGCCCTCGAACTCGGGGTGGGAGACCTGTGCCTTCGAGTCGACCAGCGCGAGCAGCGGGCTCGTGTCGGTGACGGCCGGCGGCACGAGCGCCGGGTCGATGGCGGCGTCACGCCAGCGCGAGCTCGGCGTCAGCGGGTCGTCGGGGACGGCACGCTGATCCAGCCGGCGCGTGACGTTGGGCTCCGCGTACGTCAGCTCGATGCGCCTCGCCACCTCGCGTGCCTGGGCGGCCGGCACCTCGAACGCGCCTGCCATGATCCGGCGCCCACCCGCCCCCCTGACGACCTCGGCCGCCCCGGTCCCCGGTTTGGCACCGACGAGCCAGGTCCCGCTGGCGGCGGCAGTCGCCTCGCCGGGAAGCTCATGCGGAGGCGCCGGGACGGCGCTGGCGAGGATCGCGACCGCCGCGGCAAGCTGCACCCGATCGAGGCTAGGGATCGCCGAACCCGCCGGATCTCCGGACTATCCGGAGATCCTGCGCGTTCGGCGGGGGAAGGCCAGCGGCTCGCCGGTGCGGGCGGCGCGCAGGAGCGCGGGCGCGGGCCGGTAGCGCGGGTCGCCGAGCTCCTCGTGCAGTCCGCGGATGACGGCGAGGACCTCGATCGGCTCGATCAGGTCCGCCCACTCCAGCGGCCCGCGCGGGTGGCGGACGCCGAGCGTCATCCCGAGGTCGATGTCCGATGCCGACCCGACTCCCTCTCCCAGCGCGAAGCAGGCCTCGTTGACGAGCTGTCCGACGATCCGGCCCAGCACCAACCCCGGTGCGTCTCCCACCCACTCGGTGCGCAGTTGCAATGATCCGAAGAAGCGCTCCGCACCCGCCACGGCGGCATCCGAGCTACCGGGCTGCCGTGTCAGCTCGACCAGCCCGCGCAGAGGCGGCAGCGCGTAGAAACCCACGCTCGACCCGCCGGGATCCAGCGCGGCCAGCGGCGCGGTGTCGCACAGGATCACCTGCGGCGCGGGCGGGCGGGTCCGGTTCGGCGGGTCGTCGTCGGTCGCGCCGCAGTCGACGATCAGATCCGGGACGGAGCCCGCCGCCTCGGCCGGTCCCACAGCATCCCAGCCCGCCTCACCGGCCCGCTCGAGCAGCCCCTGCGCGAGCGGGCTCTCGCCGGCGATCACGACCATGCCGCCGGCCGCTACCACGGGGCCTGACCCCGTGGTAGCGCGTTCGCGCGGGTACCTGTAGAACCCCTCGCCGGTCTTGCGGCCCAGCTTGCCCGCGGCGACGAGCTTGCCGACCTGCGGCGCCGGCCGCCAGCGCGGCTCGCCGAAGCTCTGGTTGAAGAAGGACTGCTGCACGGCGTAGCTCGTGTCGAGCCCGACGAGGTCCATCAGCTCGAACGGGCCCATCCGGAAGCCGCCGCCGAGGCGGACGATGCGGTCGATCTGCTCGGGCGTCGCGATGCCCTCCGCCACGCACCGCAGCGCCTCGAGGTTGAAGGGGCGGTTGCAGCGGTTCACGAGGAAGCCGATGCCGTCGACGGCGTCGATCACCGTGCGCCCCATCGCCTCGCCGAGCGCGCGCGCCTTCGCCAGCGCGGCCTCGCCGGAGCGGTCGCCCGCCACCACCTCGACGAGCTCCATCTTCGTCGGCGGGTTGAAGAAGTGCATGCCGACCACGCGCTCGGGGTGACGCGCCCTCGACGCGATCGCGGTCACCAGCAGCGACGACGTGTTGGTCGCCAGCACGGCGTCCTCGGCGACGATGTCCTCGAGCTGCGCGAACAGCTCCTGCTTGAGCGCGAGGTCCTCGGGCGCGGCCTCGATCACGACGTCGCAGTCGGCGAGCTCGGACAGGTCGTCGGTGACGAACAGCTGCTTCGCCGCGGCCCGCTCGCGGGCCTGCGCGTCGGGGTCCCACACCCTGGCCTCGGGCGAGATCTCGGCGATCCCGAGCCCCATCGTCCCCGCGCCACACACCCCGACGAGCATCCGGGCAAGATACGGGCCGATGCCATCCCCGCGCGCGCACTTCGAGGAGGGCTGCTCGCGGGGTGTCCTGCTCTACCAGTCCGACGGGGAGCGGGCGGTGTTCCCGCCGCGCGCGCTGCCGGGGCTCGCGTGGCGCGAGTCCGCCGGGGCGGGCACGGTCTACGCGTGCACGGTCGCGCGGCCCCGGGGCGGCGAGCCGCGGGGGATCGCGCTGGTCGACCTCGACGAGGGCTTTCGGATGATGAGCCGCGTCCGCGGCGAGGCGCGGATCGGGATGCGAGTGCAGCTGGCCTTCGAGGAAGGGGTCCCGGTATTCGATCCGTCGTGATCGCCGGCGTCGCCGAGGCGGACTTCAAGGACCTGGAGCCGGGGACGCGGCCCGAGGACCTGATGGTGCAGGCATCGCTGCGCGCGCTCGCCGACGCGGGCCTGGCGCTCGGCGCCGTCGACGGGCTCTTCGCGTCCACGTCGCAGCTCAACATGCCGGCGCTGAGCGCGGCCGAGCAGCTCGGCATCCGCCCCCGCTATCTCGACGGCACGAACGTCGGCGGGTCGTCGTTCGTGGCCCACCTCGCGCATGCCGCCGCCGCGATCGAGGCCGGCCGCTGCGAGGTCGCGCTGATCGTCTACGGGTCGACGCAGCGGCTGGTCGGGCGCGGCAGCGCGTCGGTGCAGGAGATCGACCCCTACGAGGCGCCGTACGCGCCGATGAACCCGGTGACGGCGTACGCGCTGGCGGCGTCCCGCCACATGCACGAGTTCGGTACGACGCCCGAGCAGCTCGCCGAGGTCGCGGTCAGCGCGCGCCGCTGGGCGCAGCTCAACCCGGGCGCGTGGTCGCGCGACGAGCTCGCCATCGAGGACGTGCTCGCCTCCCCGCGCGTGTGCGACCCGCTCGGCGTGCGCGACTGCTGCCTGGTCACCGACGGCGGCGCCGCCGCGGTGCTGGTGCGCGGCGATTCCGGGGTGCGCGTGCTCGGAGTGGGGGAGGCGACGACCCACCGCCATCTCTCCTACATGCCCGACATCGTCAGGACGGCCGCGGTCGAGTCGGGCCGGCGCGCCTTCGCCGAGGCCGACCTCACGCCCGCCGACGTCGACCTGCTGATGCTCTACGACGCCTTCACGATCACGCCGATCCTGTTCCTCGAGGACCTCGGCTTCTGCGCCAAGGGGGAGGGCGGGGCCTACGTCGAGGGCGGCCGCACGGCTCCCGGCGGCGCCGGCCTCCCGATGAACACCAATGGCGGCGGCCTGTCCTACTGCCACCCGGGGATGTACGGGCTGCTCGAGATCGTCGAGGCGGTGCGCCAGCTGCGCGGCGAGTGCGGCGAGCGCCAGGTCGACTGCGACGTCGCGCTCGTGCACGGCAACGGCGGCGTGCTGTCCTCGCAGTGCACCGCCCTGCTGGCTCTAACCTGACGCGCGGTGGACATCTTCACCCTGATCGTGGTGGTGGGAATGGTGGGGATGTTCCTCGCGATCCTGGCTCTCGGCCTCTGGCACCCTCGCTCCGGCGCCGACCTCCTCGACTGGAAGCCGACCCGCTCGCCCGAGGTCGAGGCGCAGAACGAGATCGACGACGTCGCCCAGATGATCGCCGCGCAGAACCGCATGCGCGAGCGCCGGGGCGCGGCGACGCGCACGAAGGAGGAGATCGAGGAGCAGGTCAAGGCCGACCGGCGCGAGATGAACGAGTACGCGGACGCGTACTGGGAGGCCGAGCGCGCCAAGCGCGTCGAGGAACTCAACACCGAGGGCGCGATCACGGTCTACGAGAAGACGTCGTGCTCGAACTGCCAGCGCCTGGCCCGGATCCTGTCCGAGCGCGGCATCGACTTCGACCGCATCGACTACCACATCGATCCGCTGCCGCGAGAGCGGATCGCGGAGCTGCTGGGCAAGGCGGGGATCGGCCCGCGCGACGCGCTGCGCATGAAGGAGCCGGGAGCGCAGGAGCTCGTCGACCGCGACGCGTCGGACGAGGACATCCTCGAGGCCATGGAGGCCGACCCGGTGCTGCTGCAGCGCCCGATCGTCGAGCGCGGCGACCGCGCCGTGCTGGCCCGGCCGGCCGAGCGCGTGCTGGACCTGCTGTAAGTGGCGCGTGTCCTGATCGTCGGCTGCGGGGGGCGCGGGCAGGCGCTGGCGCGCTCGCTCGTGTCAGACGGCCACGCGGTCCGCGGGACGACGCGCGACGAGGCGAGGTTCGACGCGATCCGGGAGGCCGGCGCCGAGCCCTACCTCGGCGACCCCGACCGCATCGCGACGCTGATGGACGCGCTCGCGGCGACGACGATCGTCGCTTGGCTGATGGGCACTGCCGACAACGCCGAGCTCCACCGCGGACGGCTGCGGATGCTGACCGAGAAGATCGTCGACACCCCGGTGCGCGGGCTCTTGTACGAGGCGTCCGGCCCGTGGCACGAGGAGGGCGAGATGATCGCCCGCGGGGCGCGCGCGACCTGGAACATCCCGCTGCAGGTCGTCCGCACCGATCCCGCCGACCGCGAGGCCTGGCTGCGCGACATGGCGGAGGCGGTGCGGCTGCTGCTCGAGGGCGGCTAGGTGTCCGCGTCCAGCGCCTGCTGCCAGAGCTCGGGGAAGGGGAGGTCGGTGCCCGCCGGGAACGACTTGCCGCCGCTGGGGTCCTTCATCGCCAGCAGCGTCCCCGTGTCGACGTGCTCGGCGATGTCCGGGTAGCGCATCGTCGACACGATCACGTAGCGGCAGACGTCGTCGCTCGTGTTGCGCAGGCGGTGGGCGCCGGCTGCGCCGGCCGGGAAGGCGACGACGGCGCCGGGCTCGAGCGTCCGCTTGCCCTGCGGCGTGCGCAGCTCGGGCGTGCCGGACAAGACGATCAGCAGCTCCTCGTTGGCGTGGTGGACGTGGTAGGGCGCGGCCTGGCCGCCGGTCTCGAGCTCGAAGACGGCCGCGCCGAGGTCCTGCGCGCCCGCCGCCTCGCCGACGCGGGTGCCGCGGATCGGGCCGGACTCCTCCTCCCAGTCGGAGGCGAACACGTTGGGGTCTGTCATATAAGGCGTTCTACGCGATCGAGCAGGTCGGCGACGATGCGCGCGGTCGCGCCCCAGATCATCTCGTCCTCGACGCAGTACGTGTCGGTGCGGAACGGGATCCCGCGCCGGACGAGGCGGCGGCGCTCGTAGCCGTCGCGCACGTCGCGGACTCTCAGCTCCAGTACGTGGTCGACCTCGCGCGGCTGGATGTCCCACTCGTGGCCGGGCTCGATCAGCCCGACGAAGGGATAGATCGCGTAGTTCGTGACGAACGTCGGGGTGGGCTGGAGGGCGCCGACGACCTCCACGTGCTCGCTGGCGAGGCCGATCTCCTCCCACGCCTCGCGCAGCGCGGTGGCGACGAGGTCCTCGCCGTCGTCGCGCCGGCCGCCGGGGAACGAGATCTCGCCGGCGTGGCGCTTGAGGTCGTCGCGGCGCTTGGTGAAGACGGCGTGGACGTCGCCCTCGGCGTCGAGGTAGAGCGGGACGAGGACGGCCGAGTCGGTGTGGCCGTGGACGTCGATCTCGACGGCGTCGCGGGCGTCGAGCAGGACGCCGGCGAGGCCTCGCCTGAGCTCGTCGCGGGTCAGACCGGCTGGACCCGCTGCACGCGCTCCTCGAAGGCCACCTCGCCCTCGAGCGTGCGATGGATGGGGCATTTGGCCGCGATCACCGTGAGCCGCTGGACCTGCTCGTCGCTGAGCGACTCGGGCAGGCGCAGGATGAGCTCGAAGTTCGTCGGGCGGCCGCGCTCGGCCGGCTGGTAGTCGCAGTCGACCTCGACGCCGGTGAGGTCCCAGCCCTTGCGCTCGGCGTACATCTGCATCGTGATCGCGGTGCACGAGGCGAGTGCCGCGGCGAGCAGCTCCTGCGGGTTCGGCCCGAGGTCCCTGCCGCCGGCCTCCTCGGGCTCATCGGCCGTGATGCGGTGGTCGCGAACCCGAACCTCGTGTTCGAACTTGCCCTTCCGTGTGGCGATGGCGCGCATGTTGACGAGGTTACTCCTCGTCCAGCGGGCTCAGCAGCAGCCCGGTGAGGACCTTCGGGAAGAAGTAGGTCGACTTCGGCGGCATCACCTTCCCGGCAGCGGCGACGTCGCGGATCTGGGTCACGGGAGTGGCGCCCATGAAGAACGCGGCGTCGATCTCCTTGGCGAGGATCCGCTGCTTGGCCTCCTCGAACGAGCGGCTGTAGTCGAGGCCGTTGAGGTGGGAGATGTCGTCGTCGCTCATCTCCAGCGGCCCCTTGAGCACGAGCCGCTCGAGCACGGCGGTGTCGAGCGCGCCGAGCGGGCCGGCCGGGCGCTCCACGCCCTCCTTGAGCGTCAGGCGGAAGCCCTGCTGGTGGAAGCTGTCGATGTAGCCGAGCCGGATCGCCTGGCCGTCCGGTGTCGGCTCGAGCTCGTCGATCCCGATGGGCTCGATGTCCCAGTCGCGCTTGAGCGCCGCGCCGAGCGCCTCCTGGCGGCGTCGGTCCTTGAGGTCCGTGAGCAGGCGATGGGTGGGGAAGACCGTCAGCCCGGGGTCCTGGAGGCTGACGAGGCAGGCGAGCACGTAGCGGTGCGGACCCTCGCCGCCGAGCTCCTCGGCGTAGACGCGCGCGGTCTCGTAGCGGTGGTGTCCGTCGGCGATGAGGAGCTCCTTGTCGGCCAGCGCCTCGGCCACCTTGGGGTCGGCGTCCGCGCGCCACAGGCGGTGGCGGGTCCCGTCGTCGTCGGTCACATCCGCGAACGGCTCGGTGTGGGGGGCGGTCAGCGGTGCCGGTCCGTCGTAGAGGGCGAAGATGGGGGAGAGGTTGGCCTTCGTCGCTCTGGTCAGGTTCAGCCGGTCCTGCTTGGGCCCCGGGTGCGTGCGCTCGTGCGGGCGCACCTTGCCCGGCCCGTACTCCTCCACGCGCACGCGCGCGAAGAAGCCGGTGCGCGTATACGCGCTGCCGTCGGGGCCGGTGTAGTCCTGGACGAGCACCCAGTACGCGGGCTCCTCGTCGCGCGTCAGCGTCCCGTCCTCGCGCCACTGCGCGAACACCTCGGCCGCGTGACCGTAGGGGTCGTCGCCCTGGGGCAGGTCGATCTCCACCACGTTGTGCTCCGACCGGCGCTTGAGTTGCGCCCTCTGCTCCGCGTCGATCACGTCGTACGGCGGGGCGACGACATCATCGATGTCGCTCGTGTAGTGGAGGGCCCTCAGTGGGCGGACGTCTGCCATGGCGCGCGGACGGTAGCGGCCTGCACCCACGCCACCGCGGCGACGACGACGAGGATCCCGGCGACCTGCGGGGCGTCGAGCACCTGGTCGAGCACGGGCCACGCGATGAGGCTCGCGACCACGGGCTCGAGCGTCGCGACGACGCCCGCGCGGGCCGAGGTGATGTGGCGCAGCGCGGTGACGATGAGCAGGAACGGGATCAGCGTCCCGACCACGCCGACGCCCAGCCCGAGCAGGATGTGCTCCGCGTCGTCGAAGAGCGCGAACGGGAACGTCCACGGCGGGCGGGCGACGAGGAACACGAGCGTGGAGAACGCGAAGCCGTACGTGAGCGTCGTGCGCGCGTCGAGGGTTCTCCCGGCGCGCTCGGACGCCGTCAGGTTGATGGCGAAGGCGATCATGCAGGCCACGGCGGCGAGCAGGCCGAGGCCGTCGAGGGAGCGGGTGTCGTACACCTGCACGACGAGGCAGGCTCCGGCGACGCTCAGCAACGCCGCGCCCCACAGGTGCGGCGCGGCCTGCTGGCCACGGGCGACGCGCAGGACGATCAGGATCAGCAGCGGCGCGAGGTACTGGATGCTCAGCACGACGCCGATGTCCAGCCGCGCGATGGCGGCGAAGTACGTCGACTGCACCGCCGCCAGCCCGAACACGCCCAGGAAGGCCAGCCGCGGCACGTCGTCCCGCTCGACCTTCATCAGCTCGCGGTTCGTCAGCGCCAGGTAGCCGGTCAGGAGCACGAGCGCGAGCACGGACCGCAGCTCGGTCAGATGCCAGGCGCTGACCCCGTCGTCGAGCAGCTTCCGCGCCATCACCCCGCCGGTGGCGAACAGCGCCGCGGCCGTCGCCGTCAGCGCATACCCAAGCCTCGGCGACCGCTCGACCACGCGGGGTAGTATCCGTCCGAGGCAAGTGCGAACATGCGTTCGTGTCCAAGCGGTGTGGCAAGTGCGCCGAGACGAAGTCGCTCGGAGAGTTCCACCGTCGCAATCGCGGGGACGGCTACCAAGCCTGGTGCAAGGGGTGTCGCAAGACCTACGACGCCGCCTACAGCAAACGTACCCTCGCTCGCCGGCGAGAACGCTGGGCTGAGAAGAGCTGGAGGTTCTACGAGTGGTACCACGCCTTGAAGGACGGCAAGCCGTGCGCTGACTGCGCTCAGGCGTTCCCCGCGGGAGCGATGCAGTTCGACCACCGGCCCGGGGTGGAGAAGCTCGGCAACGTCGGGGACTTGGCCCGCCGGATGAACAGGCGCCTGGTCCTAGCCGAGATCGAGAAGTGTGATCTCGTCTGTGCAACCTGCCACGCAATCCGTACAGTGAGCCGTCGAAAACGGGGCGTGGCGCAGTCTGGTAGCGCGCAGCGTTTGGGACGCTGAGGTCACCGGTTCGACTCCGGTCGCCCCGACTACAAGTTCAGCGCCGCTCCATGCCCCGGATGTTCGGCGTGATACTCCCGCGCATGATCAGCGGAACACACGCCGTGATCTTCACGGAGGACGCCGACGCGCTGAGGGCCTTCCTGCGCGACGTGCTCGGGTTCGACTCGGTGGACGCCGGCGGCGGATGGCTGATCTTCGCGCTCCCGCCGGCCGAGCTCGCCGCTCACCCCGCCGAGGCCGGCGGCCGCCACGAGCTCTACCTGATGTGCGACGACATCGAAACGACGGTCGAGGAGCTGAAGGCCAAGGGAGTGGAGTTCGCCGGGCCGGTCAGCGATCAGGGGTTCGGTCTTATGACGGCGATCAAGCTGCCCGGCGGCGGCGAGCTCGGCCTCTACGAGCCGAGGCACGCCACACCGCTCGCCCCCTAGCGCCCGAGCGCGCGGCGCATCGCGCACAGCCCGCGCTCGGGCCCGCGCCGGTCGCCGTGGAGCTGGATCGCCTGGTTGGTCCCCGCCGCCAGCGCGCCGATCTCGAACACGATCTGATCAGGGTCCGTGTCGGCCGGCAGGTCGCCCGCCTCGACAGCCGTGCGCACCTCGCGGCCGAGCACCTTGTACCAGCGCTTCAGCGACCCGGCGACGGCGTCGCGCACCGGCCCGGGGCGGGCGTCGAACTCGGCCGCGGTCTGGGTCAGAAAGCAGCCGCCGGCGAAGCAGTCGCCGGCCAGATACGCCGTCCACGCCTCGCAGATCGCCAGCAGCCGGGGCAGGCCCGGCTCGAAGTGCTCGGCCGGCCGCCAGACGCGCTCGGTGAACATCGCGTTCGCCTCCTCGAGCGCGGCGAGCTGGAGCGCCTGCTTGGAGCCGAAGTGGCCGATCACGCCCGCCTTGCTCATCGACAGGTCGTCGGCCAGCCCGCCGATCGTCATCCCCTCCAGGCCCTCGCGCGAGGCGACGTCGACGGCGCGGCCGAGGATGGCGCGGCGCGTGTCGAGGGCTTCGGCAACGGAGCGGCGGGGCATGCAGCTCGAGAGCTTACCGAACGAGCGTATGGATTTGGCAAACGATCGTATGGTAAAACTCTCGGCATGCAGATCCGCCGCCTCGGCTTCGCCGGCCTCCAGCTCACCTCGGGCGACAGCTCGATCGTCATCGACCTCTTCACCACGATGGGCTCGCTCCACGACTTCGTCGGCGACGCCCGCGAGCCGCTGCCGCCCGCCGAGCCGGCGCAGCTGGCGCTCGTCACCCACCTGCACCGCGACCACGCGGACGCGGCCGCCATCAGGGCCATCCTCCTCCGGCCCGGCGGCCGCGTCCTGCGTCCCGCGCCGATGCAGGGGGACGGACTGGAGACGATCGCCTGCGCCGAGGCCGAGCACGAGCTCGCCGATCTGCCGCAGCAGGTCGTCCACGAGTGGGACACCGTGGAGCACGGCCCGTTCACCATCACGGCCGTCCCCGCCGCGGACGGCTTCGGCGACGCGCAGCTCTCCTGGGTCGTCGAGGCCGACGGCACGCGCATCCTGCACGCAGGGGACACGCTCTTCCACGGCTGGTGGTGGCTGATCGGCATGCGGCTGGGGCAGATCGACATCGCGTTCCTCCCCGTCAACGGCGCCGTCTGCGACTTCCCGCACCGCCAGCCGCCGTCACCGCTGCCCGCGTGCATGGACCCGGCTCAGGCCGCGGCCGCCGCAAAGCTCCTCAAGGCCGGCATGGCCGTCCCGATCCACTACGGCGCCATCCACCACCCGCCCGTCTACGCGCAGGTCGACGATGCAGCCCGGGCGTTCGCGGCCGAAGCGGAGAACCTGGGGATCGAGGTCCAGATCGTGGCGCCCGGCGACGAGGTCAACGTGCCGGTGCCCGCGGCCTGAGCGCACGCACGGCGGCGAGCAGCGCCTGGACCGAGGGCCGGTTCGCGTCCGCCGACCGGGTGGCGGCGAAGATCGAGCGGTGCACGTCGCCCTCGGCGATCGGGCGCAGCGTGACGCCGGGGAAGTCCTCGTCGGTGACCAGGTCGGGCAGCATCGCGACGCCGATCCCCAGGGCGACGAGGTGCTGGGTGACGATGCCGTCGTTGGTGCGGTGACGCAGCTGCGGGTCGAAGCCGCCGAGCTCGCGGCACGCGTGCAGGGTCATCTCGTGCCAGCCCTGGCGCTCGGGCCCGGAGATCCAGGCCGCGTCGCGCAGGTCGGCGAGCGACACCTTGCGTCCCCACCTGCGGTCGTCGGGAAGCACCAGGCGGACGCGGTCGACGTGCAAATCGTGGCGGTCGAGCCCGACGATGTGCGGCCGCGGCTGGTGCTGCCACTCGTCGGCGAGCACGAGGTCGTAGTCCCCGAGCGCGAGCGCCGGCAGCGCCTCCTCGGGCTCCGCCTCGATCAGCTCGGTGCGCAGGCCCGGCGCCGACTCGGCGAGCGCCGCGATCGCCGGCCCGGCGATGAACATCGAGACGGACTGGAAGGCGCCGATCCGCGCGCGGCCGACCACCTCTCCCGCCGCGGCGGCGAGCTCCGCCTCGGCCACCTCGGCGCGCTCGAGCAGGACCCGCGCGTGGTCGGCCAGCACCAGCGCCGCGTCGGTGAGCCGCACTCCGCGTCCCGCGCGCTCGAGCAGCGGCACTCCGGCCTCGCGCTCGAGCACCGCGAGCTGCTGCGAGACGGCTGACGGCGTGAACTGCAGCGCATCGGCGACCGCGGCGATCGTCCCGCGTGCGTGGAGCTCGTGCAGGAGCCGCAGCCGACGCAGATCGAGCATCAAGCAACTCTACCGAATCTGCATCACTAATCCGAATCGATAATGAATTGTCGCGTCGGCAGAATGAGCGCCGATGTTGCTCTGCCTCGCGTCAGCCGTCGCCTTCGGCGCCATGGGGATCTTCGGCCGCCTCGCATACGACGACGGCGTCACCGTCAGCACGCTCCTCGCCGTCCGCTTCAGCCTCGCGGCGCTGCTGTTCTGGGCGATCGTCGTGCTCACCGGCCGCTTCACGCGGCTGTCGCGGCGCGACATCCTCATCGCGCTCGCGCTCGGCGCCGTCGGCTACAGCCTGCAGGCCGGCGCCTATTTCGCCGCGCTCCAGCGCATCGAGCCGGGGCTCCTCTCGATCCTGCTCTACACCTTCCCCACAATGGTCACGGTGGCGGCGATCGCGCTCGGTCGTGAGCGCTTCAGCCGGCGCCGGGCCGCCGCTCTCGTGCTCGCCTCGGCCGGTCTTGTCCTCGTGCTGGCCGGGGCGGGCGCGGGTGCCATCGAGCCGCTCGGAGCCGCCCTCGGGCTCTCCGCGGCCGCCGTCTACACCACCTACATCCTCTCCTCGCAAGGGATCGCGTCGCGGCTCGACCCGCTGCTCCTGTCAGCACTCGTGTGCACCGGGGCGGCCGCGACGCTCACCCTCGCCGGCTTCGTCGAGGGCGGCCTGCAACCCGTGAGCGCAGCGGGCTTCGGCTGGCTCGCCGCCATCGCGATCGTCTGCACCGTCGCCGCCGTCAGCCTGTTCTTCGCCGGCCTGCACCGCGTCGGCCCGACCCGCGCGTCGATCCTCTCGACCGCCGAGCCGCTGACCGCGGTGATGCTCGCCTTCGCGGTCTTCGGCGAGACGATGACCGTGCTCCAGATCGCCGGTGCGGCGCTGGTTCTCGGCGGGGTCTGGCGCGTCGCGACCTAGCCCGTAGCGAACATACGTTCGCTAGGCTCGGGTCGTGACGAGCCAGGGACAGGCCTACAGCCGCTTCCGCCGCGCCCTGCTGACCAAGAACGTCACCCTGATCGACGCGGCCTGCCGCGAGCTGCCGACGATCGCGCTCGAGGACGCGCTGCGCATCGTCGCCGTGCTGGCCGAGAAGCGCGACGAGCGTTTCGAGCGCGCGGCGGCGCGGTTCGCGGCGCGGACCGTGCTCGAGCGCGGGCTGACCGCCGACGAGGGGCATCAGGTCCTCGCGCTCGCCCAGGCGCTGCGCGACTCGCCGGACGGCGCGTCGGAGTTGCTGCGGCGCTATCTGGGCCCGTGAGCGCGGCAGAACTCGCGCACGTGCTCGTTGAAGACCTCGGGCTGCTCGAGGTTGCTCACGTGGCCGGCGTCCGGGATGACCGCGAGCTCCGTGTCCGGGATGACTCGGTTGAACTCGTGGGCGATGCCGAGCGGTGAGCGCGCGTCCCGGTCGCCCCAGATCAACAGGGTGGGCACGGTGATCCGCGGGAGCAGACCGCTCAGGTCCGCCTCGGCCATCAGCGACAGCGCGACGCCCATGCTCTGCGGTCGTACGTCGCGGTCGATCTCCTCCAGCAGCGGCACGTACCGCGCGGGCGGATCGCCGGCGAACAGGCCGGGCAGGGTGGGATCGAACTCCTCGGGCGGCGCCGCGAGCATCTCCCTGACTCCCGCGATCCGGCTTCGCACCTCCTCCTCGGGCAGCGACCCCTTCCAGCCCGCATAGGTGCCGGCGAGGATCAGCGTCCGGACGAGCTCCGGGCGATGGCGGTAGAGCTCGAGTGCGACCGTGCCACCCCACGACAGGCCCGCGACGTGCGCGGGGCCGAGTTCGAGCGCCTCGATCAGCGCGGCGAGGCAGGCGGCGTAGTCCGCCAGCGTGAAGTGCCCGGGAACGTCCGCCGAGCGGCCCGCGCCGGGCTCGTCCCAGGCGACCACCGTGAACTCGTCCGCCAGCGCCATCTGCGGCTGCCAGCCGCGCGAGTCCATGCACGCGCCGTGCACGAACACCAGCGGCGGTCCCTCGCCCGCGCGCTCGTAGGCGATCTCCAGCCCGTGCGCCCGGACGACGTGCACGGCGCACATCCTGGCATCGTGACGATCATGGATGACCTGCGCGCACGCATGCGCGACTTCATCGACGGCGTCGTGATCCCCGCCGAGCCCGAGGGCGACGCCGCGCTGGAGCGCCTGAAGGCCGAGGCCAAGGAGCGCGGGCTGTGGGCGCTCGGGCATCCGAAGGAGATCGGCGGCGGCGGCGTTGATCTGCTCGACTTCGTCTACCTCAACGAGATCATCGGGCGCTCGGAGCTCGGCCAGTTCGCGGTCGGCAGCGTGACGATGCAGGACGCGATCATGCTGCACGCCTTCGGGACGCCGGCGCAGCAGGAGCGCTGGCTGCTGCCGATGGTCGCCGGCGACCTGTACCCGAGCGTCGCCTTCACCGAGCCCGAGGTGGCGGGGAGCGATCCCACGCTGATCCAGACCACCGCCGAGGTCGACGGCGACGAGTGGGTCATCAACGGCCACAAGTGGTTCACCACCGGCGCCGACCGCGCCGCCTACACGACCGTCTTCGCCCGCACCGAGCCCGACGCGCCGCGCCACCGCGCGATGACGATGATCATCGTCCCGGCCGGCACGCCCGGCTTCGAGATCGTCCGCCGGATCCCGACGATGGGCGGGACCCACGGCTCGCACTGCGAGCTGCGCTTCACGGACTGCCGCGTCCCGGTCGAGAACACCCTGGGCGACCGCGGCCACGCGTTCGCGATCGCCCAGGCCCGGCTCGGTCCCGGCCGCATCTTCCACGCCATGCGCTGGCTCGGCCAGGCCCAGCGCGCCTACGAGCTGATGCTCGCGCGCGCCAATGCGCGCTATTCCCACGGCTCGCTCCTCGCCGAGAAAGGAGAGATCCGCCGCTACGTCGCCGAGTCCGCCGCCGACATCCAGGCCGCCCGCCTGCTCACGCTCGACGCCGCCCGCGCGATGGCGAACGGCGACGACGCCCGCGTCCAGATCGGCCTCGTCAAGGTCCGCGGGGCGCAGATGCTCCACGACGTCATCGACCGGTCGATCCAGGTCCACGGCGCCCTCGGCCTGACCGCCGACCTGCCGCTGGAGAAGATGTACCGCGAGGCCCGCTACGCCCGCATCTACGACGGCCCCGACGAGGTGCACCGGGATTCCGTCGCGCGCCGCATCCTCGCCGAGCCGACCGCCGTCCCCTGGCTCAGCCCAACCACGTGATCCCGTGGCGCTCCGACGCGCGCGCGTAGGCATCGGGCCCGAGCGTCCCGTCGGCGTCCGCCGCCGCGAGCTCGCGGAAGAAACCTTCGATGCCGCCGGGCGTGAACAGGGTCAGCAGGCTTCCGGTCCGCGGCACCACGCGCCGCTGCGCGTGCGGCACGCCGCGCGGCGCGAACACGAAGTCGCCCGGCCCGATCCTGTGCTCCTCGTCGCCGACCTGCACGATGTGCTCCCCCTCCAGCGCGTAGAAGACCTCGTCCTCGCGCGAGTGGACGTGCAGCGGCGTGTCCACTGGCGAGTGCTCCTCGGTCAGCGCGAACGCCCCGCCCGTGAGCTCGCCCGGGATGCGCACCAGCACCTCCACCTCGCCGAAGCGCAGCCGCTCGCCGTCCCCCGCCGGGACCCTCATCCGCGCCTCGCCGAGATCATCAGCCGAACGTAGTCGAACTCGGCTTCAGGCATCCGCCGGGCCACCTCGTCCACGAGCTCGGCCGGGGCGCCCCTCAGCGTCACGGCGCCGAGGAACTCGCGCAGCTGCTCGGCGGGGATGCGAGCGGGGCGGGGGACGAGCTCCACCCGCGCGTCCTCGAAGCCGGCGGCCTCCAGGGCCGCCAGCGTCTCCTCGGCGCCGGGGTAGACCTTGTCGTCCTCCTCGTAGCCGAGCGCCCGCACGTGCCGGTAGACGTTCTCGAGGTTGCCCGCGCCACCGGACTCGGAGGTCAGAGTCCCGCCGGGCCGCAGTACCGCGGCCAGGTGTCGGAACAGCGCGCGGTGGTCGAGGACCCAGTGGAAGGTCGACGTCGAGACGATCGCGTCGACCGGCTCGTCGAGCGGAAGCGGTCGCGCGAGGTCGGCGCGCACGAACGTCACCCGAGGGTCGGCCAACCGACCCGCTGCGCGCTCGAGCATCGCCTGCGACCCGTCCAGCGCGATCACGCGGCCACCGGGGAGTCGCGTCAGCAGCCGCGCGGTCACCCGCCCCGTCCCGCAGCCGGCGTCCAGCACCGTCTCGCTCCCGTCCAGCTCGAGCCCATCCACGAGCTCGAGCCCCCGCTCCGTCATCGGCGCGGCGACCCGGTCGTACGCGGCCGCGTCCCACTCGGTGCTCACGGCACGACCCAGCCCGCGATCGCGACGAAGTGACAGACCGCCGCCGCGATCACGAACGCGTGGAAGATCTCGTGGTAGCCGAAGGTCGCGGGCCACGGGTCCGGTTGCTGGCGCGCGTAGACGATCGCCCCGGTCGTGTAGAGCAACCCGCCCGCCGCGAACAGGACGACGGGCGCCGCGCCGAGGCGGTCGAGCAGCGTCGGCGTCGCCGCCGAGCCGACCCAGCCCAGCCCGATGTAGACGATCGCCTGGAGCCAGCGCGGCGAGTCGATCCAGACCAGCGAGAAGAACACGCCCAGGGCGGCGCCCGTCCACACGGCCACCAGCAGCGCGGCGTCGTCCAGTACCAGCACCCCCACCGGCGTGAAGCTGGCCGCGATGAAGACGAAGATCGTCGAGTGGTCGATGCGGCGCAGCAGTGGCCGCCAACGCGCGTCCCAGCGCCACCGGTGATACGTCGCCGAGCCGGCGAACAGCGCGACCAGCCCCAATCCGTAGACCGTCGCGGCGACGCGCGCCGACCCGCCCGACGCCAGCACCACGAGCGTCACCGCGGCGGCGGCCGCGAACCACACCGCCCAGAAGTGCGACACGCCGCGCAGCACGGGAATCACCGGCTCGTCCACTAGTGGCCGCCCCCACAAGTGCGTTCGTCGTCTGGCGCCCGCCGATCACCGTCCGCCCACGTCCTCGGTCGGGGCAATGGCGCCGCCATCGCACCCTCCCTGCGTCCTCGGCAGACGGTGCCGGCGAACGCCGGCCAATCGAACGCACTTACGTGGACGACCACAGGGCCAGATTACGATTGGTTGCCGTGGAGCTGACCATCGACGAGCTCGCCCGCGAGACGGGCATGACCGTGCGCAACATCCGCTCGCACGCGAGTCGCGGGCTGCTGCCGCCGCCCGAGGTCCGCGCGCGCACGGGCTACTACGGCCCAGAGCACGTCGCGCGCCTGCGGCTCATCCAGGAGCTCCAGGCCGCCGGGCACTCGCTCGCCGGCATCAAGCACCTGCTCAGCCGCACCGACGGCATCAACGCCGAGGACGTGCTCGGGTTCGCCCGCACCCTCCTGGCGCCCTACGAGTCCGAGACGCCCGAGATCGTCGACGCCGCCGAGCTCGTCGAGCGCTTCGGCGACAACGACAAGCTGCGCGAGAAGGCGATCAAGCTCGGGCTGCTCGTGCCGCTGGGGGAGGGGAGCTTCGAGGTCCCATCGCCGGCGCTGCTGCGCGCGGGCGATCTCCTGCAGGAGCTCGGCGTCGAGCCGGCACGCTCGCTGCAGATCCTCGAGTCGATCAGCCGCTCGACCGACTCGATCGCCGAGCAGTTCGTCCAGCTCTTCCTCGAACGCTTCTGGGACGGGACCGCGGAGGCGGACTTCGCCGAGGTCCAGCAGGCGCTCGACCGGCTGCGGCCGCTCGCCACCGAGGCCGTCGTCGCCCTCTTCCACCAGCGCATGACACGCAAGACCGAGAAGGCGTTCTCGCGTGCGCTTGAGCGCAAGTAACGACGCCGGCTACGAGGCGCCGATCGGCCTCACCGCCGACCCGGTCGTCTTCACGCTCACCGACTCCGGGCTCGCCGTCCTGCTCGCGCGCCGCCTGGAGCCGCCCCAGAGCGGCATGTTCGCGCTGCCGGGCGGGTTCGTCGGCGCCGGCGAGTCCCCGGCCGCGACCGCGGAGCGCAAGCTCACGGAGAAGACGGGGGTCGGCTCCGTGCACCTCGAGCAGCTGCGTACCTACGCCGAGCCCGACCGCGACCCGCGCGGCTGGCTGCCGAGCGTCGCCTACATGGCGCTCGTACCGCCGGAGGCGCTCGCGGGCGGGCCCCCCGAACGAGAGGCCAGCTGGCATCCGGTGGACGACCTCCCCGAGCTCGCGCTCGACCACGCGGTGATCGTCGACGACGGCCTCTGGCGGCTGCGGGCACGCGTCGCCGACAAGGCGTGGTTCGTGCGCGTCGCCGGCCGCCTGCTGCCGGCCGAGTTCACGCTCGCGCAGGCCCAGCGCCTGTACGAGGCGCTGCGCGGCGAGCCCGTCGACGCCGCCAACTTCCGCCGCGACGTCCGCGCCACCGGCCTGCTGCAGGAGACCGACCGCACCGTCCGCGAGGGCCCGGGCCGGCCCGGCCGCGTCTACACGCTCGCCTGAGTGTCACAGTCGCCGCGCGGGCTGCCTCTGTAGGGGCATGACATCGAATGAGAAGGTCCTCGAGCTCGTCGTCTTCGGCCTCAACGACGGCGTCTCGCGTGAGCAGTTCCTCGCCACCAACGACTCCGTGTCCGACTGGGCGCGCCACCAGCCCGGCTTCATCTCGCGTGAGCTCGTTGAGGCGGAGGACCGCTGGATCGACGTCGTCTGGTGGGAGAGCCTGGAGCAGGCCAAGGCGGCCGCCGACGCGGCCATGACCTCCGAGTCCTGCGCTCCGATGTTCGGCCTCATCGACACGGAGTCGACGCTGATGATCCACGGCAGCCTGACCGCATCGGCGTGACACCGGACGCGATCCTCGAGGAGCTGCTCGGGCACGACCCCGATCTGCGCCTCGAGCGCTACTACGGCGAGCGCTCGATCTTCTACAACCCGGGCGGCGCTCGCCCGCTGGGGCGGATCCTCTACTCGATCAAGGAGCGCGACGGCCCGAACGACCGCGCGTCCCGGCTCTCGCGCGAGGGCGTCTACCGCTTCGCGTTCGGGATGACGGAAAACGACTACGCGCAGCGCTTCGGACCGCCGCCGCGGCGGCCGGAGAAGGGCAGGACGCTCGACCTCCTGGGCCACGACCTCGCGGCGCTCGACGTGCTCACGCCGCACCCGGTCTACGCCTGGATGCGCTGGGCGCAGATCCTGTCGCCGACCGCGGCCCGGTTCGATGCGCTGCGGCCGCTGCTCGCCGCCTCGCTGGAGATGGGCCGCTCCCGATGAGCGACAATGTGGGCATGAACGTCGACCGGCTCGTGATGCGCGCGCAGCGCGGGGACGCGGCTGCGCTCGAAGCGGTGTGCCGGCGGGTCCGCCCGCTGCTGGTCCGCCACGCCCGCCGCCTGCTCGGACGCGCTGACGAGGACGCCGTGCAGGAGGCGCTGATCGTCATCAGCGCGCGGATCGGCACGTACCGCTGGGAGGGGAGCTTCGCCGGCTGGGCTTACGCCGTCGCGACGCGCAGCATGCTCCGCTACGCCTCCTCCACACCCCGAGAGGCGGCGGCCGCGGTCGAGCTCGCCGAACACGCCCTGGTGTCAGACCACGACCCGCTGACCGAGGCCGAGTACCGGCTGGTCGAGCAGGACCTGCACCTGGCCTGCACCCTCGGCATCCTCACCGGCCTGTCGCCCGAGACGCGCCGCCTGTACCTGCTCGGCGAGGTGCTCGCCGTGCCGGACCGCATCGGCGCCCAGGCCTCACACACGTCGCCCGGCGCCTACCGCAAGCGCCTCGAGCGCGCCCGCCGCGCGGTGGCCGCGGCCGTGCGCGCGCACCGCTGGCCCGACGTCGAGCGCCAGCGCCTGACGGCGGCCGCGCGCGAGCTCGAGGATCTCGTCTCGCTCGGCGGGCTGCACCGCGCGCACGCGCGGCGCGGCACCGCCGAGGGCGCGCTGCGGGCGATCGCCCGCGTCGCGCCGACGCTTGCCGGGTAACGCCCGGGTATGACCAGCCCGCTGCCCGCCGCCCTCGCCGAGCGCATCGAATCCCTGGAGGTCCTCGACGAGCCGGCCGTGCAGATCGGCAAGTTCGTCCGCGACACGATCCCCGGCGGGGCCGTCAAGGACGCGCTCAGCGGCACCTGGCTGGGGCATGCGCTGCACCCGATGCTCACCGACGTCCCCATCGGCGCCTTCATGAGCGCCGCGCTGCTCGACGTCGCCGGCGAGGACGAGGCGGCGCGCAAGCTGATCGGCGCCGGGCTCGCCGCGTCGCTGCCGGTGTTCTGGACCGGCTGGAGCGACTGGGCCGACACGGAGCCCGCCTCCGACGCAGTCCGCCGCGCCGGCATCGTCCACGCGGTGACCAATGGCGCCGCCGCCGCGCTGATGACCGCGTCGTTCCTCGCGCGTCGCAACGGGCGCACCGGCCGCGGCAAGCTGCTCTCGCTCGCCGGCGTCGGGCTGCTCAGCGCGGGCGGCTGGCTGGGCGGGCACCTGTCCTTCGCCCAGGGCGTCGGCGTCGACACGACCGCCTTCGACTCCGGTCCCGAGGAGTGGACGCGCGTCGAGGTCGGCGAGCTGGCCGAGAACCAGCCGGTCTGCGCGCTCGCCGGCGAGGTCCCGGTGCTCCTGGTCCGCCGCGGCGGCGAGATCAAGGCGCTGCACAACCGCTGCACCCACCGCGCCGGGTCGCTGGCTGAGGGCGAGCTCGACGCGAACACGATCACGTGCCCGCTGCACGGCTCGGTCTTCAACCTCGACGACGGCTCCGTCGAGCGCGGCCCCGCCGCCTACCCGGCGCCGTCCTTCGCGGTGCGCGAGACGCCGGACGGCATCGAGGTGCGCCGCCGCTAGAAGTCGCCGCAGCCGCCGGTCTCGGCGACGTAGCGGACGACGATCCGGGTCCGGTTGGCGCGCACGCGCGCGTTGCCGCACGTGTACCTGTCGTCCTTGGACAGGAACGCGAAGTCACACCCGGCCGTGCTGGCGGTGTGGCGCTTGCACGCGTAGATGTCCGTCCCCCTGCGCACCTTGTAGGCCCGGCGGATCACCTTGCGCGCGACCCGCTTCGCGCGCTTGGCGGTCATCCGGGGATTGCCGTGGCTGGGCAGGAAGGACTTGCCCTTCGTGCGCGCCGCGCTCGGCGGGCGCGGCCGGCACGGCGACGAGGGCGGCGAGGGCGAGGACGAGGACGGCGCGCATGATTGGTGGCATTCTGCCGCGACGTGGACATCTCCTGCGCCTTCGCGACATCGCCGGACACGCCTGATCACGTAGCGCTCGCCGAGGAGCTCGGCTACAGGCGCGCCTGGCTGTACGACTCGCCGGCGCTGTACCCGGACCTGTGGGCGACGATGGCGCTGGCCGCCGAGCGCACCTCGACGATCGGGCTGGGCACGGGCGTGATCGTCCCGCGCCTGCGCCACGTGATCACCACCGCCGCGGCCGCCGCCCATATCGAGGCGCTGGCGCCGGGACGGCTCGTGATCGGCGTCGGGACCGGCTTCACCGGCAGCCGGGCGCTGGGGCAGAAGGCGATGAGGTGGGCTGACGTCGCCGCGTACGTTGAGGCGCTGCGCGGCCTCCTGCGCGGCGAGACCGTGGAGTGGGAGGGGGCGGCGGTGCGGCTCATGCACCCCGAAGGGTTCTCGGCGCCCCTGCCGCTGGACGTCCCGATCGTGATCGCCGCCGAGGGCCCGAAGGGCATCGACGTCGCCCGCCGCCTCGGCGACGGCCTGTTCATCACCGTGTTGCCGCCGCAGGACTTCGACTGGACGATCCGGCTCGTCTTCGGGACCGTGCTCGAGGACGGCGAGGACGTCCGCTCCGAGCGCGTGATCGCCGCCGCCGGCCCCGCCGTCGCCGTCCTCTACCACGGTCTGTACGAGCTGCGCGGGGCCGAGGGCGTGGCGCTCTTCCCCGGCGGGCCCGAGTGGGTCGCCGCCGCCGAGGCCGTCCCGGAGCCCGAGCGCCATCTCGCGATCCACGACCGCCACCTGCACTCGCTCAACGAGCTCGACCGCGGCCGCGTCTCGCCCGACCTGATCGGTCAGCTCACCCTGACCGGCACGCCCGACGAGCTGCGCGCGAAGGTCTCCGAGATCGCCGCCAGCGGGGTCACCGAGATCGCCTACCAGCCGATCGGGCCCGACGTTTCCGCGCGAATTGCGGGCATTTATGGCCGCCTGCCGAGAAGATCTGACACCCGGCCGTTTGCGCATGCAGTCAGCCGGGAAGGCGAACCCTTATGCCCGGTCCGATCCAGGCGGTCGAGAACGTCGTCGAGCTCCGTCTCAAAAGCGCCAAGAAGGTCGATCCACCCAACCCGACCCTCATGAAGGCGATCATGCCCTTCTGGGGAGCGGCCAGCGACTACTACTTCCGGACGGAGATTGATGGTTGGGAGCGTCTTCCCGACGAGCCCAGCCTGCTGGTCTCCGTCCACGCCGGCGCCGCACTGACCATCGACGCGTGGATCTTCGTCTACGAGTGGTACCGCCGTTTCGGCGACGACCGCGTTCTCCACGGCACCGCCCACGACGTCCTGATGACGGTCCCCCTGCTAGGCGACTACTTCAAGAACCTCGGCGTCATCCCCGCCTCCCGCGAGGGCGTCACCGACGCCCTCGACTGCGGCCACGACGTGATCGTCTGGCCCGGCGGCGAGGAGGACTCGATGCGCAACTGGCGCCGCCGCGACGAGGTCGTCCTCGCCGGTCGCCGCGGCTTCGTCAAGCAGGCCCTGGGCTCCGGCGTACCGCTGGTCCCGGTCGCCACCTCCGGCGGCTCCGACTCCGCGTTCGTCCTGACCGAGGGCCGCTGGATCACCGGCGCGCTGAACAAGGTCGGCGGGCTGGCGAAGAAGCTTCGCGCCTCGACGTTGCCGATCCTCGCCGCACCGCCGTTCGGCATCGCCCCAGAGGTGCTGCCGACGCACCTCCCGATGCCGACCAAGCTCCGCTACGAGATCCTCGACCCGATCGAGCTCGACTACGACGGGGACCGGCTCGAGGACGACGACTACGTCGACGCGAAGTACCGCGAGGTCCGCGACGTCCTCCAGCACGGCGTCGACCGGCTCGCGAGCCGCCGGCGCCTGCCGGTCTTCGGCTGACCGGCTCCGGATCTACCCTCTGTGCAGCTGGCCCCGTAGCTCAGCTGGACAGAGCGGCTGCCTTCTAAGCAGCGGGTCGCAGGTTCGAGTCCTGCCGGGGCCGCTCGGTCCGCTGTGCTGAACCGTGCCGCATGGCGCTGAAATCGGCGTGGTTGACAGCCGGGGTGCGGGTGGTAGGGGCGGGTCGTGTTTGGCGATGGGATGCTGTTTGGGGTGGCGGTTCTTGGGCTTTGGGGTGGCCCACCCCAAGGGAGGCAAGGTAGCTCCCCATGATGCCGCGTTTGCTCAACCTGTTCTGCGACGCCGGGCGGTTGCGCGGTCGGCTACCACCGCGCGGGCTTCGACGTCGTGGGCGTGGACATCGCTCCGCAGCCGCACTATCCCTTCACGTTCTCCTAGGCCGTACCTGATCGCACCCGTGCGACCGCCAACCGCTCTTCCCGGTTAGAACGAGACGAACGCGCAAGCGCCTTCCCGCTGCGAGAGTTCGCACGCCGAACGTCATGGCCTATACGCGGCTAGCGTGCCCAATCCTGCGAACGCCGCCTGTCGCACAAGCTCAAGGGGAACATGTGGGAAGCTGTCATTCCCCGCTTCGTCGGTGAGCAGCGCAGTTGCCGCAAGAATGACCAACCTCAGGATCGGGGCCTCGCCTCGAGCGACCGCGGCCGTCACAATCGTGAGAAGGCCAAAGATGTCGTGGTCGGCCTGGCTGTCGTCGGCGCGGCCGGCCAGTCGCGTGACTATCTGTAGCAGCGAAGGGATAAGGGAAGCGTTGAAGGGGTCCATGTCCCTAATAGGTCTCGGCGTACGTAAGTTCTCCGCGGAACCACCCCGAGGAGATCGTTGATGCGGGGATCCACAGCCGGGAGACACGTTCGCCGATGATCGACGGCTTGACACCGGAACAGGAGGCGCGGGTCGAGATTGATCGGCTCCTGAAGCTGGCCGGCTGGGTGGTCCAAGACTTCAAGCACATGGATCTCCCGGCCGCGCGGGGCGTCGCGATCCGCGAGTTTCCACTGAGCACGAAAGAACGAGCCGACTACCTGCTGTACGGGGACAAGCAAGGCGCTCGGCACGATCGAGGCCAAGAAGGTCGGCGACGCCGCTCCTTGGCGTCGAGACGCAGAGCGACCGACTACGCGGAGGGCTTCACGCTGACGGCAAAGAAGAAGGGGCTTCCGGCCTGGATCACGCCTTTGCCCTTCCACTACGAGAGCACGGGCAAGCGAGACGCACTTCGCCAACCGCCTCGATCCCGAATCACGCGCCGCGCGAGGTCTTCGCCTTCCACCGACCAGAGACCTTGATCGAGATCGCCAGGACCGGGGAGACGCTCAGGCAGAAACTGCAAGTAGATGCCGCCGCTCAATCGAGGAGGGCCTGCGCAAGAACCAGATCCGCGCGATCCCAGCGATTGAGGAGTCGTTCGCCATGAACCGACTACGGACCCTGACGCCGCAGATCATGGGCTCGGGCAAGACGATCCTCGCTGTTGCAGAGTCCTGCTCGGCTTCTATTGCTACGCCAAGCCCGAGGACAGACGACGATGCGGATCCTCTTCCTCGTCGATCGCCGCAACCTCGGTAAGCAAGCGCTGCGACGAGTTCATGAACTACGTCGTACCGGGCGACGGTCGCAAGTTCGGCGAGCTGTTCAACGTCCAGTTCCTCAACTCGCAGCACATCGATCCCGCGGCCAACGTCGTCATCTCGACGATCCAGCGCCTCTACTCGATCCTTGCGCAACGAAGAGGAGTTCGACGCGGAACTCGAGGACGAGTCGGTCTTCGAGAAGACGGTGGCGACGACTTCGAGCCGCTTGACGGTCGGCTACCAGCCCGAAGTGCCGATCGAGCTATTCGACTTCATCTTCACCGACGAGTGCTCATCGCTCGATCTACGGACGCTGGGGCCAGGTCCTCGACTACTTCGACGCCTTCCTCGTCGGCCTGACGGCTACGCCCTCGAAGTTCACCTACGGCTACTTCGGCGGCAACGTCGTCGCGCCCTACACCTACGAAGCAGTCGGTCATCGATCAGGTCAACGTCGATTACACCGACCTACCGGATCGAGACGGAGGTCTCGAAGCAGGGGGCGACGATCGGCAAGGGCGAGTACGTCAAGGTCCGCTCGAGGGCTGACGCGCGAGGAGGCGCTACAAGAAACTCGAGGACGAGCTGACCTACGACGCAAGCCAAGCTCGATCGCGCGGTCGTCGCCGAAGATCAGATCCGCACGGTGATCAGGACCTTCCGCGACAAGGTCCAGACCGAGATCTTCCCCGGGCGTCAAGAAGTGCCGAAGACCGTCTTCTTCTGCAAGCACGAGCAGCCACGCCGAGGACGTGCTGCGAATCGTCCGCGAGGAGTTTGGACGAGGCTCGGACTTCGCGAGGAAGATCACCTACAAGACCCACGGCTCGGTCGATGCAGCTCATCCAGGACTTCCGCACCGATCCGAAGTACCGCATCGCCGTCACCGTCGATCAGATAGCGACCGGCACCGACATCAAGGCCGTCGAGTGCCTCGTCTTCTTGCGCATGGTCCAAAGCCGCGCCTACTTCGAGCAGATGAAGGGCCGCGGTGTCCGCACAGATGGACAACGACGATTTCTGGGCCGTGACCCCAGGCGCCAAGGAACAAGGCGTGACCAAGGATCACTTCGTTGTCGTTGACTGCGTCGGCCTCACCGACGAGGACAAGGCCTGGGTTGAGACCACGGCCGCTTGATCGAGAGCCCAGGTCTCGTTCAAGGATCTCCTCGAGAGGGTCATGCAGGGCGCTTCTGACGACGATCTCCTTGCAACCGTCGGCGCGCGTCTTGTGCGCTTGGAAGGCAAGCTCACGCGCCGAGCAAGAGGCCGAGATCGAGAGCGTGGCTGGAGCACTCGATCAAAGAGATGGCCGAAGCACTTGTCAACAGCCGTTGATCCAGACAGCGGTCAAGGCCGATCGCCGAGGACGGCGATCGACCGAGGACTCGCAAGGCGACTGACGACGAGCTTGCTGCTGTCAAGGAGCAGCTCGTCGAGGCAGCGCTCGAGCCCCTTCAGAAGGCCAAGGTTCGCGAGACGCTTGCTCAGCTCTGCAAACCCAGACCGAACAGGTCATCGACATCGCCACCCAAGACAAGCTCATCTCGGCGGGCTTCATCGCTACCGACGAAGCCAAGTCGCTCGTCGAGACGCTTCGAAGACTGGATCAAGCAAAACCACGACGAGTACATCGCCTTGAAGGCCTACTTCGAGCACGCCCTACAAGGCACGCCCGACGCTCCAGGACTTCAAGGAACTAGCCGCAGGCGACTTCAAGCACCGCCTCTGTATCTCACGACCGAGCGGCTATGGAAGGCCTACGAGACAGCTCCAGTCCGAGCAAGGTCAAGGGAGCGGGGCAAGACTCGCTACCGATCTCGTCTCGCTGATCCGCTTCGCCATTGGCCAAGACGACGAGCTGACTCCCGCACGCTGAGATCGTCAAGCTGCGCTTCGACCTCTGGCTCTCCGAGCAGCAACAGATGGGCAGAAAGTTCGGCGCAAGTCAGCTGCGGCTGGCTGATGATGGTTCGTGATCACATGGCGACCTCACTGACCATCGAACCCGACGACTTCGACCTCGACCCCTTCGCGCAAGAGGGCGGCCTCGTCGGCGGCCCATAGGGTCTTCGGCAATGACCTCACGCCGCTTCTCGACGAGCTGAACGAGAGGCTGGCGGCATGAGCCACGAATGGTCAGCTCGCGGTGCTTCCTCATGGCTGGCACTGGAAGAAGATCGGCGACATTGCGCGGGTGGTCGGTGGCTCCACCCCAAAATCAAAGGAGCCGAAGTATTGGGGTGGGGAGATCCCGTGGCTGGGAGTCGCCGATCTCACGGGTTACGACGAGATGTACATCTCAGGGGGAGCACGGTCGATCACGAAGGCTGGATACGACTCGTGCCCCACGCAACTCGTTCCGGCTGGAACCGTTCTCTTTTCTTCACGGGCACCAATTGGCTACGTCGCGATCGCGGCGAACGAGCTGTGTACCTCGCAAGGATTCAAATCGTTTGTGCCGTCCGAGGAGGTCCTGAGCGAGTTCCTCTACTGGTGGTTGTTGCATGCCAGGCCCATCGCAGAATCCATGGCGAGCGGCACAACCTTCAAGGAGATATCTGGCAAGCGCGCCGCCGAGATTCCGATTCCTGTGCCGCCGCTAGATGAGCAGCGAACCATCGTTAGGCAGCTCAAGACCATGCTTCTGGAGATTGACGCTGGGCAACGGCTGCTTAGTGCAACCGACGAGAGATGGGTGGAGTTGCAAGCTTCGCTATTCGAAGCGGCGTACACGGGAGAATTGGTTGGAGCCAGAAGAAGCTCTGGTCTTGCTTCGGCGTGGCCGCTGGTACCTCTGGTCCAGCTTGCTTCAGATGAGCCACGAGCGATCACAGATGGGCCCTTCGGGTCGAATCTAAAGTCCGCTCACTACACCGACAGCGGTCCGAGGGTCATCCGCCTTCAGAACGTTGGGGAGGGGGTCTTGCTGAATGCTGAAGCGCATATCTCGGAGGATCATTTCGCCACCCTCTCGGCTCATGAGGCGCGGGCTGGCGATGTCGTCATGGCGTCGCTTGGCGATGATCTGCCACGTGCCTGCGTTGTCCCAGCGTCGCTAGGACCAGCGATCGTGAAGGCTGACTGCCCTCGAATCCGTCCGCGTGCGAATGTGAACCCGGAATTCCTAGCCGCCTGCCTGAACTCGCGTTCTGTCCGCCGTCAGGCTGCTCACACCGTGCACGGGCTGGGTCGGAGTCGGCTGAAGCTTGCGGATGCGAAGAAGCTGATGCTGCCGCTGCCGCCTCGTGACGTTCAAGACGAAGTAGTCGTTCGCCTAGCAGAGGCGCGTGCAGCGATCGACGACCTCCGCGATGCTCGAGATGCGGCGCTTCGAAAGTCCGAAGCTCTCCGACGGGCAACGCTTGATCGAGGACTGACCGGAAGACTCGAAAGCGAGAACGCTGTGCGATCGGAAGCGCAGACCGCAAGCTGATGAGAGCCATGGATTCGCATTCCCGTCAACTCGTCCAGAAGCTCTGGAACTTCTGCAATCTCCTCCGCGACGACGGGCTCTCGTATGGCGACTACGTCGAGCAGCTCACCTACCTGCTCTTCCTCAAGATGGCGCACGAGCGGACGCAGCCGCCGTTCAATCAGGCAGTCGCGGATTCCTGAGGGCTTCGACTGGCCATCGCTGCTGGAGAAGGACGGGCCGGAGCTCGAAGCTCACTACATCAGGTCCTGCTGCAGCGAGCTCGGTCGAGAGTCCGGCGCTGCTCGGGCTGATCTTCCGCAAGGCGCAGAACAGGATCCAGGACCCAGCCAAGCTGAAGCGGCTGATCGTCGATCTGATCGAACCCGAGACCTGGATCGGGATCGATGCCGACGTCAAGGGGGACGCCTACGAAGGACTGCTTGAGAAGAACGCCGCCGACACGAAGTCCGGCGCCGGCCAGTACTTCACGCCGCGCGCCCTGATCAAGGCGATGGTCGATGTCATGCAGCCGCAGCCGGGCCAGCGGATCGCTGATCCCTGCTGCGGCACCGGCGGCTTCCTGCTCGCCGCCCACGACTACATCGCAGAGCAGCCACGAGCTCGACCGCGATCAGAAGAGGTTCCTGCGCGACGAGGCCTTCTGCGGCACCGAGATCGTCGACAACACCGCGCGGCTGTGCGCGATGAACCTCTTCCTCCACGGCATCGGTTCGAGCCGAGCCTGATGCCGAGCCGCCGATCGAGGTCGGCGATGCGCTGCGTCGCCGAGCCGAAGGAGAAGGTCGACATGGTCCTGGCCAATCCGCCCTTCGGGCGCAAGTCGTCGGTGACGATGGTCGGCGAGGACGGCAAGCGTCGAGAGAGAAGACATCGACGATCTCAGCGTCAGGACTTCTGGGCGACGACCTCGAACAAGCAGCTCAACTTCGTCCAGCACATTCGCTCGATGCTGAAGATCGGCGGCACGGCGGCAGTCGTTCTTCCCGACAACGTCCTCTTCGAAGGCGGGGCCGGCGAGACGATCCGCCGGCGACTGCTCGAAGAGTGCGACGTCCACACGATCTTGCGCCTGCCGACCGGCATCTTCTATGCCCAAGGCGTCAAGGCCAACGTCCTCTTCTTCGAGCGCAAGAGCCGCCTCGACGGAGCCAGCGACCAAGGAGGTCTGGGTCTACGACTTCCGCACCAACCAGCACTTCACGCTCAAGACAAGGACGCTGAAGCGCTCTGACCTCGACGACTTCGTCGTCGCCTACAAGCCCGGCGAGCGGCACGAGCGCGAGGAGAGCGAGCAGTTCAAGCGCTGGACCTACGACGAGCTCAAGCCGAGCGGCCCGGCTTCAACCTCGATCTTCTGGGCCGACGGTCAAGGACGAGTCGCTCGAGGACGCGGCTAACCTGCCTGCGCCCGAGGTCATCGCCGAGGAGATCGTCGAGAACCTAACTGCCGCCCTCGAGCAGTTCCAAGTTGTCGCTGATCTCCTGTCGGGCAACGGCAAGAACGGCAGTTCCGACGATGACATCGATGCCGTCGAGGCGCTAGTTCCCGACGAAGAGCACCGCATTTAGCGCTCCCAGCGTCTGGATGCAGCATCAATCTCGGCGAGGTGTCCTGACGACGAGATAGCTTCGATCCATGGCCGGAACGCCGAATCTCTTCTTGAGCTACTCGCATCGAGATAAGGATCTTGCGATCAAGCTCTACGACGCTCTCGTTGCGCTTGGGGCGAAGGTCTGGCGCGATGAAGTCGAGCTGCGAACAGGTGAGTCCATCGTTCAGCGAGTTGGCGCGGCGGTTCTTGATGCTGACTTCGTCGTTGCCTTGATCTCCAGACACTCGGTCCAGTCAGAGTGGTGCCAAAAAGAACTCTCCCTCGCCGCTACTAGGGGCCTCAACAACGGGCGGACAAGCATTCTTCCTATCCGACTTGGCGATGTCACGATGCCGAGCTTCTTGACCGACCTCTTGTATCGAGAGTTGGACCCAGGCGATCCCGCTGTTACGGCCAAGATCATTTACGCCGATGCTCTCGGGCATCAGGCGGGCGCCGGAAGTCCGACGACGGTCAACAGCGGTGTTGGCAGCGCGCAAACGCCTTCGGGGCCGGATGACCCGATCCGCATCGTGGGCGTAGATAGAGCTGGGGTGAGCACGCCTCCCAACGACGGCACCAGAGGGAGTGCGCTCTATCGCGTTCCACTTCAGCTTTCACGCCGTCCATCTCCCGATTGGGCGCGACACTTCGAGCAGACCTGGGACCATCCACCCCGTTGGACCACGATGCATCGACCCGGCATCTGCCGCGTTCGCGGTGACAAGGTCGTACTCGATGGGACGACCATGGACGAGATAGATCGCTACCACGCAGAGACACTGCGTCACGTTATCGAGAAGGTCAACGCCGACGTCGCCGAGCACGAGAAGCAGCAGCGGGCCATCGAACAACGACGACAGCACCAGCTAGACGAGCATCACCGCTCGGTGGATGACATCGCAGACCGGCTCGATTTCGGCTAGCGGCAGCGACCAGATCGCAAGGAGCCCAGGTCAAGACGAAACGCGGGTGAAGGCAACTTCGGTGGTTCGCCCGAAAACGCGGTCAGGAAGGACAGCCTCTGTGGGCGACACGCTATCGCGGTCGCAGCACAGCGGTGATCACGTCAAGCGCCGCCGGCCGGACCTCGCGGACGTCGCGGCCGTGGTCGACGGCGACGGTGACTAGCTCGCGCATCCCGGAGACGAGGATGAGGGCGGCGTCGGGCGACAGCGGGTGGACGCGGCCCTGGCTCTGGCGCGAGAGCTCGACGAACACCGCGGCGAAGCGCTCGTAGACGGCGTGCATGCGCGCCGCGCTGGCCTCGCCCAGGGCGGGGAGCTCGCGCGCGAAGGAGGCGGTGATGGCAGGTTCGGAGGCGACGGCGTCGAGGTAGGCGTCGACAGCGAGCTCGGCCTGTCGCTCGAAGTCGCCGGTGGGGTCGACGGCGTCGGTGATGCGCTGGAGCAGCTGGTCGTTGAGGGCGTCGAAGACGGCGAGGAAGCAGTCCTCGCGGGAGGTGAAGTGCTCGTAGAAGGTGCGGCGGGAGGTGCGGGCGCGGGCGACGACGTCGGCGACGGTGGTGTCGCGGAAGCCCTGCTCGCGGACGGCCTGCGCCATGGCGGCGACGAGGCGGTCGCGATGCTCGCTCAACGCACGGCGGTGACCGTGACGCGGCCGCCGCGGTGGGGGATGGTGGTGACGTTGCGCTGGCGGCCGCGCTCGGGGGCGGAGTCGGGGGCGGCGAGGTCGGCGCGGCGAGCGATTTCGCGCAGGACGATCTTCTGCTCGGCCATGGCCAGGGAGGCGCCGAGGCAGCGGCGGGTGCCGCCGCCGAAGGGGATCCAGGTGTAGGTGCCGGGCTTGGTGCCCAAGAAGCGCTCGGGGCGGAAGGCGAAGGGGTCCGGGTAGACGTCCTCGCGGTGGTGCAGGGCGTTGATGGACATGGCCACCGGGGTGCCGGCCGGGACGACATACTCGCCGAGGCGCCAGGGCCGCTGGACCAGGCGGCCGACCATCGGGATGACGGGGCGCATGCGCATCGCCTCGTGGACGGTGGCCTCGACGTACCCCTCCTCGCCGGCCCGCGCGGACTCGCGCAGCTTCTCGTAGGCGTCGCGCCCCACGCGGGTCAGGCGCTCGAGCGCCCAGGCGAGCGAGTTGGCGGTCGTCTCGTGACCAGCGAGCACGAGCGTGAGCAGCTCGTCGCGCACGACGCGGTCGTCGTCGTGGGTGCGCAGCAGCAGCGACATGACGTCCTCGCCCTCGACCTCGCCGCGCGCCCGGCGGTCGCGGATGAGCGCGTGAAAGCGGCGGTCGACGGGGCCGAGGACGAACTTGAGCAGCCCCTGCGGCTCGACGCGGCCCATGTTGGAGAGCTCGACGAGGTCCCAGGCGGGGATGGTCGAGATCGCCACCAGCCGGCGGATGATGTCGCGGACGCGGCGCTCGTGGGTGCCCGGGGCGGGCTGGCCGTCGATGCCGAAGATGCCGGCCATGATCACGTCGAGCGTGACCTCCTGCATGCGCGGCGCGAGCGCGAAGGTCTGGCCGGGGCGCCAGGTGTCGATCTCGCGGGAGATCGCGGTCTCGATGATTCTCGTGTAGCGCCGGACGGCGTCGCCGTGGAAGGGCGGCAGCAGCACCTTGCGCGCGCGCATGTGCGCGTCGCCGTTGAGCGTGAGTACCGAGTTGGAGCCGAGGAACGGGCGCAGCGGCGAGTCGGCGGTCAGCGACGGCACGTCGTCGTAGGGCGCGGTGAACAGCGACTTGACGTGGTCGGGGTGGGTGGTGACCACGAAGGCGTCGTCGCGCGAGAGCAGCTTGACCCGGAAGACCTCGCCGAGCTCGCGCTGGGCTCGCAGGGTGAAGGCCGCCGGGCGCCAGCCGAAGCGCAGCGTCTGCAGCAGGCGGTTCAGCGGCAGGCCCGGCGGCATGCGGACGGGCTCGCCGTCGGCGGAGCCGGCGGGGGAGGAGGCGACCTCGGGGGCCTCGGCGAGGGGCATTGGTACGCGAGTGTACCGGCTCGTGGTGGCGCTTATGCGGGAGGCGCCTCCGTTAGGGTCTGGTCCATGACGGAGACGCCCAAGGACAAGCGCGCTGCGGCTCTCGAGCGGATCAAGAAGCTGGAGGAGCAGCGGTCGAGCCTGAATGCTGAGCCGCCGCACAAGACGGCCGGCGGCGGCAAGGCGCGCAGGGGCTCGCGCAAGCACGGCGGCGGCGGTCCTGGCCACCGCCCGCAGGGCGGATAAACGGACGAGCGCCGCCGAAGCGACGCTCGCACCGCATTACGACAGGTCTAGAGGACCTGGACGTTCGTCGCCGCCGGGCCCTTGGGGCCCTGCTCGGCGTCGTAGGAGACCTTCGCGCCCTCGGCGAGCGTCTTGAAGCCGCTGCCGCCGATGGCGGTGTGATGGACGAAGAGGTCCTTGCCCTGGTCGTCGGGCGTGATGAACCCGAAGCCCTTGTCGTCGTTGAACCACTTGACGGTTCCGGTGGCCATTGTTCAGTTCCCTCCTAGGGGGGTTCGTGCACTGCATGACGCTCGGAGGGTGCTGATACGACGCAACAACCTGGAAATGCGGGGCAACGCTTGTAGTGCTGAGCGGACGCTCAGCCAGCGAAATGCTAGCCGAACTCGGTCCGCGGCGTGACAATGGGGGCAGTGAACACCGTTCGCTGCGCTGTCACGCCTCCTCTGCAGAGGAGGAGAGCGAACGTGACCACGCCGACAGTCCACGAGTTCCCGATCGCCGACACGACGCATCCTGCCCCGCTGCACCGCTATGGAGCCGAGGTGCTCGACCGCATGGAGCGGATGCTGCGCGAGCGGCCGTGCCTGCGCGACGACGAGCGGGCCACGCTGAGCCTGATCGAGCGCGAGCTGCGCCGCCGCCGCGCGTGATGTTTCGACCGGCACGAAAACGGTGTAGTAGGGACCTGACGGCTCGGCGATTTCTGACCGCAGGGAGATCCACATGCGCAGGCTGTTTCTCGTCGCCGGGCTGCTCGCCGCCTTCGGTTGCGCGCCCACATCGGCCGTCGCCGCCGATCCGAAGACGCTCGACCAGCCGCGGCCGTCGTGGCTGACCCCGGAGCTCGAGGCCAGGATCGTCGCCGCGGGCCCCGAGGGGGTCGAGGTCAGCTTCCCCAACGACTCGCGCGCGGCGCTCGAGGTCAACTGCCTCGGAACGGCGCCGCCGTACGCCGGCCCCAAGGGCGTCTCGCTGCGAGCGGTGTCGGCGGGCACGTGCATGGTCTCGCCGTCGGCCTGCAGCATGAACTTCGTCTTCACCGACGGCGCGTCCAGCTACATCGGCACGGCCGGTCACTGCGCCGGGAACGGCAGGACGGTCATCGCGCAGGTGGCCGTGCGCGTCAACCCCTACGACACCAAGGTGACGCTCGCGGCGATCGGGTCGGTCGTCAAGAGCATGGACCAGGGGATCGGGCGGGACTTCGCGCTCGTGCGGATCAACCCCGGCTTCAAGGTCGTGCCCGGTGTGGCGGGCGGGCTGGGCCCGACCGGCGTGTTCTGCGGCAACCCCGTCGGGCAGCCGGTGATGCACTACGGCCATGGCTACGTGTTCGCCGTCGAGCAGGGCCATCCGAAGTTCGGCGAGGTCGTGCCGGATCTCTCCCTGCTGGTGCCGTTCGCGAGCCCCAACGGGTTCAACTGGGCGGGCTACGGCGTCCCCGGCGACTCGGGTAGCGGGGTCATGAACGACGCCGGCCTGGCCGTCGGCGACCTTTCGCACGGCCTGTCGGTCGCCGGCGTCCCCGTGGTCGGCCTGAGCTTCGGGACCGACATGGGCGGGATCTTCGCGTTCATCGGCAGCGCCTACAAGCTCGTGACGGCCGACGGCCGGCGGGCGAGCTGCGCGCGGCCGCTGGGGGTGTAGCCAGCGCGGCTGCGAAGATGCTCTGCGATGGACGTCAACGCCAGCATCGAGCAGGTCGCCGGGATCCTGCTTCGCGAGGACTTCCAGTTCGACACCGCGGCGGACGGGCGCAGCTACCGGCTGCTGTTCGGGACGGCGGGCGTGTTCATCCACTTCAGCGTCTGGAACGAGACCGGCGTGGCGATCAAGGTGCACTCGCCGGTGGTGCAGGACATCGACCCCGAGTCACCGGGCGGCGCGGAGGCGCTGAACCTGCTCAACGAGCTCAACCAGGGCCACCTGTTCGTCAAGTTCCGGCTCGTCGGCGGGACGCTGATCGCCGAGTACGACCTGCTCGGTCACCATCTCCAGTCGGCCGAGTTGCGCAACGCGCTGCTGACCGTCGCGGCGGCGGCGGACAGCCTCGACGACGACCTGGCCGACCGGCTCGGGGGGAAGCGGTTCGACATGAAGCTCGAGGAGTGGAGCCTCGGCACCGAGCAGGACGAGCTCCCGCCGCCCGAGTAGCGCTCAGGCGACGATGCGGTTGCGGCCCGTGCGCTTGGCCTCGTAGAGGCGGTCGTCGGCCTCGCGTTCGAGTGCCTCGAGGTCGTCGCCCGACGCGACGCCGAAGCTCGCGGTCACCCCGAGGTCGGGCGCGATCCGGTCCCACGACTCTGTGGCGATGGTCACGCGCAGGCGCTCGCAGGCCGCCGCGGCCTCGGCGGGCGTCGCCCGCGGCATGAGCAGCGCGAACTCCTCGCCGCCGATCCGCATGACGACGTCCTCGACGCGCAGGTGCGAGACGAGCAGTTCGGCCACGCGGACGAGCACGCGGTCGCCGATCAGGTGGCCGTAGAGGTCGTTGATGGCCTTGAAGTGGTCGATGTCCGCGAGCGCGAAGCTGACCTCGTCCTCACGGGCGCGCGCCCGCGCGAGGTAGCGGCGGTTGTGCAGGCCGGTGAGCGGGTCGCGGTCGACGAGCTCGCGCAGTTGCTCGCGCGTCTCGGCGAGCTCGGCGATGGCGCGCTCGAGCTGGCGGTTCTTGAGGTCCAGGGCGTCGGCCTGGCGGCGTGCGGCGGCCATCTCGAGATGTGCGCGCCCGAGGCCGAGCTGGAGCCGGGAGAACTCCTGGAGCGCCTCGCGCTCGAGGGCGGCGCCGCGGGCGAGCATGTCGTATGCCTCCCCGGCGCGGCCGGCCTCGCGCAGCGCGGCGGCGATGTCGCCGAGGATCATCGAGCGGGCCTGGGGAACCCGGTCGCCCAGGCGCTGGAGGGCCATCTCGGCGGCGCGGGTGGCGTCGTCGAGGCGGTCGAGCGCCGCTAGCGCGCGCACCTCGACGAGGATGCTCATTCCGAGCACGTACGGGTTGATCTCCGCGGTCGTGGTCACGTAGGTGATCGCGCGGGCGGCGTCGCGCACCGCGTCCTGCGCACGGCCCTGGGTCAGCCGCAGCTCGCCGCGGGTGCAGTGCAGGACGCCGAGCAGGAAGCGGTTGCGCGGATCGAGGCTGCGGGCGAGCGCCATGGCATGGTCGAGCTCGCAGGTCGCGGCCTCGCGGTCGCCGCTCGCGATCCGCTCGCAGGCGACGTCGTTGCGGCACATCGCCTCCTCCCACGGCGACCCGGCCTCGACCGTCAGTTCCAGGACGGCGGCGAAGCGCCCGGCGAGGTCGTCGACGCCGATGTTGCCCCACGCGACGCAGGCCATCCGGCGGGCGTGGATGCGCAGGGCGAGGTCGCCGGTGGCGTCGGCCAGCTCGACGGCCTCGTCGGCGCGGCGAAGCGCCTCGGCGTACGCGCCGGAGAAGTAGTGCAGGTGCGCCTGGAGCGCGGCCACCTCGGTGCGGGCGGTGCGGTCGCTGCCCGCCAGGCGCTCGGCGTCGCCGATGATCTCGGCGGCACCGCCGAGATCGCCGCGATGGACGCAGACCGCGCTCTGCAGTGCCAGCGCGCGGCTCTGGAGCGTCGGCACGCCGACCGTCCGCGCACGCTCGAGCACGTGCACCGCGGTGTCCAACGCCTCGGCGGGCTCCTCCCAGTACTTCAGGCGCGCGGCATCGAGCGCGGCGGCGAGCCGCTCCGGGCTGCGCAGGCGCGGATTGGACGGGGTCGGCGGGTCTGGGGTCACCGTCACCGATGCGATTCGGCAGAGCCGCCGTCCCGCTTTACGGGTGCTCGACGAACGTCATACGCCGCCACAGGACCTTTGTACATCGGGCCAAAGCGCTTGCGCCCGCGGGCCGAAAGGCTCCCGTCCCGATGAAACTCGTGATCGGGATCGTGCGCCCGGAGCGCGTCAACGACGTGCTGGAGGCGCTCTACAAAGCTGAAGTGCGAGGGATCTCCCTCAGCCGGGTCCAGGGCCATGGCGGCGAACTGGACCGCGTCGAGACCTACCGCGGCACGACCGTCCAGGTCGGCATGTCCGACAAGGCGCGGTTCGAGATCGCGGTGAGCGACGAGTTCGTCGAGCCCGCGGTCAACGCCCTGTGCGAGGGCGGCCGGACGGGCGAGGTCGGCGACGGGAAGATCTTCGTGGTCGCGCTCGAGCGCGTGGTGCGGATTCGCACCGGCGAGACCGACAACGCCGCCGTCACCCCGGTGGGGGCGACGTCGTGACCGGGATCGACACGGGCGACACCGCCTGGATGCTGGCCGCCACGGCGCTGGTGCTGCTGATGACGCCGGCGCTGGGCCTCTTCTACGCGGGGCTCGTGCGCGAGAAGAACGCGCTCAACACCTACATGATGTGCATCGCGGCGATCGCGATCGCGCTCATCACCTGGTGCATCGTCGGCTACAGCCTCGCCTTCGACGGCGACGGCAAGCTGCTCGGCGGCCTGGGCAACGTGTTCCTCAAGGACGTCGGCTTCGAGCCGCGCGACGGGACCACGATCCCGCACCTGGTGTTCTTCGCCTTCCAGGCGACGTTCTGCATCATCACGACCGCGCTGGTGTCGGGCGCGGTGGTGGAGCGCATGCGTTTCGTCCCATTCCTGGTCTTCGCGGCGCTGTGGTCGGTGCTGGTCTACGCCGTGCTCGCCCACTGGGCCTTCGGCGGCGGCTGGCTGATCGCCGGCGGGACGCTCGACTTCGCGGGCGGCGTGCCGGTCGAGATGGGCTCGGGCTTCTCCGCGCTCGCGGCTGCCCTGGTGGTCGGCGCGCGCAAGGACTACGGGCGCCAGGCGCTGCTGCCGCACAACTCCGTCTACGTGATCGTGGGCGCGGGGCTGCTGTGGTTCGGCTGGTTCGGCTTCAACGGCGGCAGCGGGTTCAACACGGGCCAGAACAGCGTGCTCGCGTTCGTCAACACGCTGATCTGCCCGGCCTGCACGCTCGCCACCTGGATGCTGCTCGACTACCTGCGCTCGCGGCAGGTGACGGCGGTCGGCGCGGCGACGGCGATCATCGTCGGCTGTGTCGGCATCACGCCCGCCGGCGGCTTCATCTCGCCGGCCTGGGCGATGGCGCTCGGCGTGATCGCGGCGCTGCCGTGCTACGCGGTGATCATGTGGCGCACGCGGACGCGGGTCGACGAGACGCTCGACGTGCTCGCCGCCCATGGCGTCGCCGGCTTCACGGGCATCCTGTTCATCGGCTTCTTCGCCCAGGAGGGCTGGAACGGGATCGCGGACGGCCTCGTCTACGGCAACTTCGACCAGTTCGTCGACCAGCTGTGGGCCGCGCTCGCCGCGCCGGTCTACGCCTTCGTGGTGACGTACGCTCTGCTGAAGGTGATCGGCATGTTCACCGAGCTGCGCGCGACCGCCACCGAGGAGTCGATCGGCATGGACGAGACCTACCACGGCGAGGAGGCGTACCCCTCCGGCGAGGGCGCGATCCTGGTCATGACCGAGCCGCCGCGGGCCAAGCAGGACGAGCCCAACGTCTACTCGCCGGCGTAGATGGTCGACGTCGTCACGGAGGCGGTGATCGCCCGCCCGCGGGCGGAGGTCGCCGCCTTCGCGGCCGACCCGGACAACGTCTGCGAGTGGTACGAGAACATCAAGGCGGTGGAGTGGCGGACGGACCCGCCGCTCGCCGTCGGCTCCCGCGTCGCGTTCGTCGCGCAGTTCCTCGGTCGCCGGCTCGAGTACGAGTACGAGATCCGCGAGCTCGTTCCCGGGGAGCGGCTCGTGATGAGCACGTCCGACGGCCCGTTCGCGATGGAGACGACCTACACGTTCGAGGACGCGGCCGAGGGAACGCGCATGACGCTGCGCAACCGCGGCGAGCCGTCGGGGTTCGCCAGGGTCACGGCGCGGGTGATGGCGGCGGCGATGCGGCGAGCGAACACGAAGGACCTGCGCGCGGCTGAAGGCGCTGCTGGAGCGCCGGCCGCCGGCGCGGTGAGTGTCGTCAAATGACGGCGGACTCAGTGGGAATTTGCGTCGCGGCGGGTAGGTGAGGACCAGTGAACCCTCTCGCGAAAGCCGCCCATGCCGTCGGCGCCCACCGGATCACGACGCGCCCGTGCGCCGAGCGCGTCCGCGTCGAGAGCGACGGGAAGGTCCTGGCGGAGACCGATCGCGCGGTCGAGCTGCACGAGACCCGCCTGCCGACGCGCTTCTACATCCTGCGCGAGGATGTCCGCACCGAGCTGCTGGAGCCCAGCGACACGCGCACGCACTGCCCGTTCAAGGGCGATGCGACGTACCTCTCCGCGCCCGGGGCGAAGGACGCCTTCTGGGTCTACGAGGAGCCGGACACCGAGGAGGCGGCGCCGATCGCCGGCATGCTCGCCCCCGACCCGCGCAAGGTCACGGTCGTCGTCGGGTAGCCCGCCTGCCGGTTGCGAGCCCGAGCCCGGCGTGCTGGAATGGCGGGGGGCGAGCGCGGGGGCGACTTTGTATCAGGACGACGGCGGGATCTCGAGACGGACCTTCGTCGGCTGGCTGGTCGCGGGCCCGACGCTGATCGCCGCCGCCGAGCTCGCGCCGGCCGCGCAGGCGGCGATCCCGAGCGACCAGCCGTCGGACCACTACGACCTGACGGACCTGCTGACCGACTCGACGCGGCCGACCGCCCACCTGATCACGGTCGCGGTCAACGAGGACGGGACCGTCTCGTTCGCGCTCCCGCGGGCCGAGGTCGGGCAGGGCATCACGACCGCCGTGGCGATGCTGATCGCCGAGGAGATGGACGTCGCGCTCGACAAGGTGGACATCTCCCTCGCCGACGCGCGCCCCGAGCTGGTGTGGAACCAGCTCACGGGCGGGTCGAACACGATGCACTCGGTCTACGTACCGGTCCGCACAGCGGCGGCGATCGCCAGGGGTGCGTTGCTCGACGCGGCCGCCGGGTTCCTCGACACCCCGTCGATCACGCTGTCCGTGGATGACGGCGTCATCACGGCGCCGAGCGGCAGGACGACGACGTACGGCGCGATGGCGAAGGCCGCGTCGGCGAAGATCACCACGCGCCGCAGCGCGCGGCTGAAGGCGCAGTCGCAGTTCTCGCTGGTGGGCACGCCGCAGCGGCGCATCGAGGCGCGCGCGATCGTCACCGGCGAGAAGCGGTTCGCGATGGACCTCGACGTCGACGGCGCGTTGCCGACCATGCTCGCCCGCCCGCCGCGCATCAACGCGCCCGCGCTGCGCGTCAACAACCTCGCCCAGGTCAAGGCGATGCCGGGCGTCACCGACGTGGCGGTCATCGGTCACACGCAGCTCGTGCCCGGCGGCGTGGCCGTGCGGGCGCGGGCCTTTGGCCAGTGCATCGACGCGGTGCGCGCGCTCGACGTCACCTGGGGCGCGAGCCCCGTGGACGGAAAGAGCGAGGCGAGCGTGCTCGCCGACCTCAAGAAGCGCGAGGTCAAGCTGCCACCGGCCCTGCCGGGAGGGAAGACGATCGACCGCACGTTCACGTTCCATTTCCGTCCCGGCGATCCGCTGGAGACCAACACCGCGATCGCCGACGTGCGGGCCGACCGCGCCGAGATCTGGTCGTGCCTCAAGTCCCCGGTGTGGGTCCAGGAGAAGACGGCGGCCATGCTCGGGCTGCCGGTTGACAAGGTGACCGTGCACGTCACGCAGGGAGGTGGCTCGTTCGGCCGGCACCTGTTCGCCGACGCGGCCTTCGAGGCGGCGGCGGTGTCGAAGAAGTTCGGCAAGCCGGTGAAGCTGATGTGGCACCGCACCGACAACTTCCGCCAGGGCCGCGTGCACCCGATGGCGACCTCACGCGTGCGGGCGACCTTCGGGCCAAAGAACGTCTTCGCCTTCGACCAGCGCCACACCAGCGTCGCGACGGACTTCACGCACGGCTTCGGCGAGCTCATCACCGGCGTCATGGCCGAGCCGCCGAAGTTCAACCTCGGCTACAGCGAGGTGGTCTTCAACCTCTCGATGAACGTGCCGTACGACTTCGGCGCGGTCAGCCAGGCGCTCAACGAGGTCTACGAGGTGGGGACGTTCAACACCTCGGCCGTGCGCAACATCTACGGCCCCGACGTGACCACGGCGAAGGAGCTGATGGTCGACCAGCTGGCCAAGGCGATGCGCCGCGACCCGGTCGCGTTCCGGCGCGCGTTCTCTCGCGAGCCGCGCCTGACCGCGGTGCTCGACGCGGTGGCCAAGGCGGGCAGCTGGGGCCGGGCGATGCCGGCCGGGACCGCGCAGGGGATCGCCCTGCACAAGGAGTACAAGGGCTACTCGGCGTGCCTGGTCGAGATCGACTGCCGCCCGGAGACCGTCAACCGCGAGATCCGCGACGCCTACACCGGCCCGCGGGTCACCAAGGTCGTGTTCGCGGTCGACGTCGGCCTGCCGATCAACCCGCTCGGCCTCGAGGCGCAGATGATGGGCGGGATCATGGACGGCATCGCGCAGGCGCTCACATACAGCCTGCACTTCAAGAACGGGAACTTCCTCGAGGGCAGCTGGGACAACGCGTACTACACGCGCCAGTGGAACACGCCGCCCCAGGTCGAGGTGATCGTGATGCCCGCCGCCGACGACAAGCCCGGAGGGGCCGGCGAGATGGGGGTCCCGGCGGCGATGGCCGCGACCGCGTGCGCCTACGCGCGGGCCACCGGCAACGTGCCGACGAAGTTCCCGATCAACCACGACGAGCCGCTCGGCTTCGTGCCCCTGCCGACCGTGCCGCCGATTCCCGCCTCGCCCACCGACGGACTCGATTGATGCCCACCCAGACCTTCATCCTCAACGGCGAGCGCGTAACGGTCGAGGCCTCGGACGACCTGCGGCTGCTGTGGGTCCTGCGCGACCTGCTCGGCGTCACCGGGCCCAAGTACGGGTGCGCCGGCGGCGTCTGCCGGGCCTGCACCTGCCACATCAACGGCAGGGCGTTCACGCCGTGCGCGGTGCGGGTCGGCGACATCGGCGACGACGACGAGATCCTCACGATCGAGGGCGTCGCCGAGGGCGGGACGCTGCACCCGATGCAGCAGGCGTGGATCGATCTGGACGTCTCGCAGTGCGGCTACTGCCAGCCGGGGCAGATCATGGCCGCGATCGCCATGGTGCGGGCGGCGCGCGCCGACGGGCGCGAGCTGACCGACGCAGACCTCGACCTGATCCGCAACGTCTGCCGCTGCGGCACGTACCCGCGGATCCGCGAGGCGATCAAGCTCGGCTCCGCGAGCATGTAGGGTCGCGCTCGGATGACCCGCGCGCGTCTGTCGGCGGTGGCGGGCGCGCTCGGCGCCGCGGCCGCGATCGGTTTCTTCGCCGTTCCGCCGCAGAGCGACGAGCGCCCGCGGCCGCCGGGTCGCGCCCCGCTCCTGCGCGACACACCCGAGGTTCCGCTCGGCTTCGTCGAGGCCGCGGAGCTGTCCGACTTCATCGTCCGGCGCTACGTCGCGGCGGCGCCGCTGACCGACCACCGGCCGCTGACCGGGAGCATCCCGTGATCAGAGGGCGTCGATGGCGGCGATCGCGCCGGGCACGTTGAGGTAGCCGGCGCCCACCTGCCACGGCTCGTAGGGCTGCTGGGTGTGCGTGTCGTCGTCCTGCCCGCAGGGGGTGTCCTCGATGAACGGGATGCCCTCCCACTCGCAGATGTCGTAGAGCCCGTCGATCCCGGACATCGCCGTCGCGCCGGCCTCGATGACCTGCTTGACCTCGTCGGGAGTCAGCCGGCGGCCGAGCTTGTCGACCGCCGCGTCCTGGATCACAGCGACGGCCCCGGCGACGTGCGGCGCGGCCATGCTCGTCCCGTTCGGCGCCACGTAGAAGACGTTCTGGATCGGCGTGCGGTCGTTGCAGCGCGGGATGTCGCCGATCAGGTGGCACGACGCCGGATTCATCGCGGTCGTCGGGCTCGACGCGCCGATGATGCCGGTGCCCGGCGCTGTGATCGTCGGCCAGTAGCGGATCTGCATCCCGCCGGCGACGGTCTGCGGGAACGCGTCTCCGCGCGAGGAGAAGTCCGCGAGCCGCTGGGCCGGGTAGCCGCCGTCCCAGACGCGCGCGCCGGCGGCGACGGAGATCGTCCACGGCGCGACGGACTGGGTCGTGATCTTGCAGTCGCCCGCGGGCTCGCACACCGAGGAGCCCTCCGGGCGGCCGTCGCGCGGCTCGTGGGTGGAGCCGTAGAAGTTGCCCGCGGCGAAGACGACGGTGATGCCGGCGTCGTGCATCGCCTTGGTCGCGACGTTGATCGGGTCGGTCGGGTCGAACACCTCCGCCGGCAGGTACCAGGAGTTGTTGACGACGTCGATCGACAGCTCCGGGTGGGCGAGGATGTAGTCGAACGCGGCCAGCGCGTACCAGTCGAGCGTCGTGCCGGTGCGCGACAGCGCCAGGCCGACGAGGTCGGCGCCGGGCGCAACGCCCTTGACGGCGTCGGCCGGGATCGAGCCGGCCCCGGCGGCCACACCCGCGACGTGGGTGCCATGGCCGAAGACGTCGGTGTTGCAGGGGCCCGGGCACGGGACGGCAACGCCCACGCGGGGCTCGAACGTGACGAGCCCGCCGCCGCTGTCGAAGGTGAAGTGGACGTTGTGCTTGACCTGGTCGATCAGGTCCGGGTGCGTCCCGTCGACGCCCGAGTCGACGATCGCGATCGTCTGGCCCAGGCCGTCGCCGGTCGCGGCGTAGGTCGGCTGCGCGTCACCGCCGAAGACGAGCGGCACCGAGCGGTCGAGCATGAACTCGATCCGGCGCCCGACGCGGTGTGCGGCCCTGACCCCCGGCAGCCGCGCGGCCTTTCGCAGCCGGCTCGGCGTGCCGTGCACGAGCACGAACGGGAGCACCCGGAAGCGCTGGGCCTTCAGCCCGAGTGAGAGCGTCCGGTCGATGAGCGCCGTGCGCGCCTGCTTGGTCCCCCGATGCTGGAGCGTCATCGTGCCGGCGTGGGCCGCGGGAGCGATCATGGCCGTCGCGAGGACGGCTCCGAACAGGGGGAGTAGGCGCCTCATGGCGCGCGAAGGTATAGAAACCTGACCACCAACGCGCCGGTAGCTGCGGCTTTTACAGGCTGGTGTCGTAGACGATCGGGCCGAAGCCGGCGATCCGGTCGATCACGACGCGGATGCGGCCCGGCGCCCGCGGGAGCACGATCTCCTCGGAGCGTCCGCGTGCGACGCGGAAGCGGCGGCCGCCGCGGCCCCTGACCCGGATCCGGCCGCGGCAGTACTCCGGCTCGTCCCCGCAGGTCAGCCGGACGGCGAAGCGCTCGCCGCGCAGGTGCAGCGGCCCGATCACCAGTTGGGCAGGCGTGAAGGGGGAGATCCCCTCGCAATCATGGGCGACGAAGTCCGGTGCCTCGCCGAGCGCGGCCGTGTCCCTGCCCGCGCCGCAGCTCGTGCGCCCTCTGCTGCCGCCGAGGTAGTCGTCGCCGGCGCCGCCGGACAGGCGCGAGCGCGGGCCCACGATCGAGTCGGCGCCCTTCTCGCCGTACGCCGTCGAGCGTCGGCCCACCTCGATGCGGTCGCGGCCGCCGCCGCCGCGTGCGGAGTCGCCGCCCGTGGGGCCTGGGTCCTCCTCGTCGACCTCATGGCCGTCGCCCTGCAGGGTGTCGCCGCCGCCGCGCCCCAGCAGCCGGTCGCGCCCCTGGTTGCCGCGCAGGAAGTTGGCCTCGCCGTTCCCGCGCAGGATGTCGTCGCCGACGCCGCCGAACACGCTCTCGATCCCCGTCAGCGAGTCGCCCTCGCCCTGCGCGCCCTGGCCGCCGGCGCGGGTGAGGTCGATCAGGATGCCGTCGGCGTGGTCGGAGTAGTCGGCCTCGTCGAGCCCGTCCGCACCGTCGATGACGTCCGCCCCGGGGCCGCCGCTGAAGACCTCGTCGGAGACCCCGCCGCGCAGCTCGTCGTCGCCGTCGTCGCCGCTGGCCCCGAAGCGCGCGTCGTCGGAGACCGGGGTGACGCCGGTCAGGTCGATCGCGTCGTTGCCGGCGCCGCCGGCGAGCTCGAGGGTGAGGTACCGGCCGGTGACCGTCAGCTGGTCGTTGGCGTCTCCGAGATCGGCCGTGAGGGTCGTGAACGTGCCCTCGCAGGAGACGGTGTGCGCGTCCGCGCTCGTGCAGCCGTTGGCCGTCGTGGTCAGCTCCGCCGTGCTGTCCGCGATCGTGATCCCGGCGACCGTGGTGTGGACGGTCACGGTGTTGACCTCGCCGGGCTCGCCGGTGAACACGAGCGGCTGTCCGCCGGTGAGGGTCGCGCCGTGTGCGGGCGCGGCGAGCAGGAGCACGAAGGCCAGGGCGAGTCTCACGGTTCGCATGCTGTCAGGATCAACGGCCGTGCCGCGACCGAGTTGCCGTGCTTCACGTCCACCGCGCTGAACGGGCCGACGGCCTCGTCGCCGCCCTCGCCGACCTCCTCGCGACGCCACCGGCGGATCCGTTCGCGGCCGAGGTCGTCTCCGTCTACTCGCGCGGGATGGAGCGCTGGCTCGCGCAGCGGCTCTCGACGCGGCTGGGGACGCGTCCCGGCAGGGCCGACGGGGTGTGCGCGAACGTCGAGTTCCCGCATCCGCACCGGATCGTCTCCGACGCCATCGCGGCCGCCTGCGGCATCGATCCCGACGCCGATCCCTGGCGCCCCGAGCGATCGGTGTGGACGCTGCTCGAGGTCGTCGAGGAGGAGCTGAGCGAGGACTGGCTCGCGCCGCTGGCGAAGTACCTCGACCCGCGCCACGAGTACAAGCGCGCCCGCCGGCTGGGCATCGTGCGCCACCTGGCCGGGCTGTTCGACCGCTACGCGCTGCACCGGCCCGACATGGTGCGCGCGTGGGCGACACAGGGTGGCCCGGCCCCCTGGCAGGCGCAGCTGTGGCAGCGGCTGCGCGCGCGGATCGGCGAGCCGGGCCCGGCGGAGCGGCTGGAGGCGGCGACGGCGCGGCTGCGTGGCGAGGACGTCCTCGACCTGCCCGAGCGGCTGTCGATCTTCGGGCTCACGCGCCTGCCCGCAGGGCATCTGCACGTGCTCGATGCGCTCGCCGCGCGCCGGGACGTCCACCTCTTCCTGCTGCACCCGTCGCCCGCGCTGTGGGAGAAGATCGCGGCGCTCGCGCCCGACGTCGAGCTGCGGCGCGAGGATCCCACGGCGCTCACCCCGGACCATCCCCTGCTCGCCTCCTGGGGGCGCGATGCGCGCGAGATGCAGCTCGTGCTCGCGCGCGCACGGGCGCAGGACCACCACCACGCGGTCGAGCACCGCGACGACACGCAGCTGGCGCGGCTGCAGGGCGACATCCGCGCCGACCGCGTGCACACACCCTGCCCCGCCGACGGGAGCCTCACCGTCCACGCCTGCCACGGCCGCGCCCGCCAGGTCGAGGTGCTGCGCGACGCCGTGCTGCAGGCGCTGGCGGCCGACCCCACGCTCGAGCCGCGCGACGTGATCGTCATGTGCCCGGACATCGAGACGTTCGCTCCGCTGATCCAGGCGACGTTCGGCGCCGGCGAGCTCGTCCGCGACGACGAGCTCGAGCTGCCGGCCGACGCGCGGCCGATCGACCTGCGCGTCCGGCTCGCCGACCGCTCGCTGCGCCAGACCAACCCGGTTCTCGGCGTCGTCGGGCAGCTGCTCGAGCTCGCCGGCCAGCGCGTCACCGCCAGCCAGGTCCTCGACCTCGCCGACCGCGAGGCGGTGCGCCGGCGCTTCCGCTTCGACGACGACGACCTCACCCGGCTGCAGGCCTGGATCGCCGAGGGCGGAATCCGCTGGGGGCTCGATCCCGAGCACCGCTCCACCTACAGGCTGGAGAAGATCGACTCGGGGACGTGGCGGTTCGGGATCGACCGGCTGCTCGCGGGCGTGACGATGACCGAGGACCGCCGGCGCCTGCTGCACGGCATCCTCCCGCTCGACGACGTCGACAGCGGCGCGATCGACCTCGCCGGTCGCTTCGCCGAGCTCGTCGAGCGGCTGCGCGAGACGATCGACGCCTTCAGCCGGCCGCAGTCGATTGGCTCCTGGGCACAGGTGATCGCGGACGCCGCCGACGCGCTGGCCGCGACGCGCCCACGTGAGGCGTGGCAGCGCACCGAGCTCGACCGGCTCCTCGCCGAGGTCACCGACGCTAACAAAGGGACTGACCCCTCAATAGCGCTGGACCTCTCGCTGGCGGAGGTGCGCGCGTTGCTCGCCGACCGCCTGCAGGGCCGGCCGACGCGCGCGAACTTCCGCACCGGACACCTGACGATCTGCACGCTCGTCCCGATGCGCTCGGTGCCGCATCGCGTCGTGTGCCTGCTCGGGCTCGACGACGGCGTCTTCCCGCGCAAGGCGCCGCACGACGGCGACGACCTGATGCTCGACGAGCCGCGCGTGGGAGAGCGCGACCCGCGCGCCGAGGACCGCCAGCTCCTCCTCGACGCGCTGATGGCGGCGCAGGACAAGCTGATCGTCACCTTCACCGGCAACGACGAGCGCACCAACGAGCCCAAGCCGCCGGCGGTGCCGGTGGGCGAGCTGCTCGATGTGGCCGGGAAGGAGGTCCTGGTCCGCCATCCGCTGCAGCCCTTCGATCCGCGCAACTTCGAGCGCGAGCGGCCGTGGAGCTTCGAGAGGGTCACGCTGCGCGGCGCGGAGGCGCTGCAACGGCCGCGCGTGCAGCCGGGGCCGTTCCTGCCGGCGCCCCTCGGCCCGCTGCGCGAGGAGGTGATCGAGCTCGACGAGCTCGTGCGCTTCGTCGAGCACCCGGTACGGCGCTTCCTGCGCCGGCGGCTCGGTGTCGACCTGCGCGACTTCTGGGAGGAGATCGAGGACAACCTCGACATCGAGCTCGGCGGGCTGGGCAAGTACGGCGTCGGGCAGCGGCTGCTCGAGGCGCGTCTCGAGGGCGTCGACGCCCAGGCGGCGCGGCGCGCCGAGATCGCGCGCGGCAAGCTGCCGCCGGGGCAGCTCGGTCGCCCGGCGGTGCTCGAGGCCGAGCCCGTGGTGGAGCAGATCGTCGAGGCGGCGGGGCCGGCGATCGCGGGGTCGGTCGAGGTGCGCGTGGCGCTGCCCGACGGCCGCTCGCTGCGCGGGACCGTTCCCGACGTCTGCGGGGACGTGCTGCGCCCGGTGACCTTCGCGCGCATCAGCGCGCGCCACCGCGCGACCGCGTGGGTGCGGCTGCTCGCCCTGAGCGCGTTCGCGCCCGGCTACCGCGCGCGCATCATCGGCAAGGGGACGGTGCGCGAGTACGGCCCGTTGGACGGCGCGCTGGAACGGCTCGCGGCGGTCGTCGACCTCTACGAGCGCGGGATGTGCGAGCCGCTGCCGCTGGTCTGCCGCACGTCGGCGGCGTGGGTGGAGGGCGGCGAGCGCGCCGCGGTCGATGCCTGGACGACCGACTACTCGTTCCCCAAGGAGGACCAGGACCCCGAGCACCTGCGCGTTTTCGGCGGCCGGCTGACGTTCGCGCAGCTGCGCGAGCGGCCCGGCTTCGACGCGCTCGCCCACGAGCTGTGGGACCCGATCCTGGAGGCCGGCGGATGAAGCCGTTCGACCTCTGCGGCGACAAGCCGACCGGCACGACCGTCCTCGAGGCAAGCGCCGGGACCGGCAAGACCTACACGATCGCCGGACTGGCGGCGCGCTACGTCGCCGACGGCGTGCGCCTCGACGAGCTGTTGCTGGTCACGTTCACGCGCATGGCCACCGGCGAGCTGCGCGAGCGCGTGCGCACGCGGCTGACCGAGGTGCTGCGCGGGCTCCGCGGCGCCGACAGCAAGGATCCCGTGGTGGCGCTGCTGCGCAAGGGCGACGTCGAGGCGCGCTGCCGCAACCTCGCCCGCGCCGTCGCCGACTTCGACGCGGCGACGATCGTCACCACGCACGCCTTCTGCCAGGAGATGCTCGGGTCGCTGGGGATCGCGGGCGACCTCGAGCCCGAGGCGACGTTCGTGGAGGAGATCCGCGACCTGCGCACCGAGGTCGTCGACGACCTGTTCGTGCGCCGGTTCGCCGACCGGCCCGACGAGCGGGTCCCGGTCGGGCTGGCCGAGGCGCGCCGGATCGCCGAGATCGCGATCGACAACCCCGCGACGCCGCTCGCCGCCGCACCGCAGGGCGTCGCCGAGGTGCGTCACGGGATCGCGACCTACACGCGCTCCGAGCTCGAGCGGCGCAAGCGGCGGCTGGGCCTAGTCACCTACGACGACCTGCTGACGCGCCTGCGCGACGTGCTCGTGGCCGACCCTGAGGCGGTCCGGCGCCTGCACGCGCGCTTCAGCGTCGTGCTCGTCGACGAGTTCCAGGACACCGACCCGGTGCAGTGGGACATCCTGCACCGGGCGTTCGATCAGCGCACCCTCGTGCTGATCGGCGATCCCAAGCAGGCGATCTACTCCTTCCGCGGAGGCGACGTCTACGCGTACCTGGACGCGGCGGGCTCGCAGGAGCGCCAGACGCTGTCGACCAACTACCGCTCCGACCAGCGGCTGATCGACGCCTACGACGCGCTGTTCGAGGGCGTGCGGCTCGGCCACGAGGACATCGAGTACCTCGAGGTCAAGGCCGAGCACGGAACTCGGATAGACGGTGCGGGGCCGCCGCTGCGCATCCGGATCGCGCAACGCACGCACCTCACCCAGAACGGCTTCTTCACCGTCGGGCCGGCCCGCGAGCACATCGTGCGCGACGTGGCCGCCGACATCGTGCGGCTGCTCGACAGCGGCGCGCAGATCGAGGGCGCGGACGTCCAGCCCGGGGACCTCGCGGTGCTCGTGCCCACCAACTGGCTCGCGGCGGAGGTGCGCGACGCGCTGGAGGCCTCCGGCGTGCCGGCGGTCATCAACGGGGCCGGCAGCGTGTTCGACACGGGCCCGGCGCGCGAGTGGCTGGCGCTGCTCGAGGCCCTGGAGCGTCCGGGCAATCCGACCCGGGCGCACGCCGCCGCGCTGACGTGCTTTCTCGGCTGGAGCGCCGAGCGGGTCGCCGCGGCCAGCGACGAGGAGTGGGAGCGGGTGCACCGGCGGCTGCACGAGTGGGCTCGAGTGCTGCGCCAGCGCGGCGTGGCGTCGTTGATGGAGACGGTGACGCTGGTCGAGGGCCTGCCGGCGCGCGTGCTCGCGTGCGTCGGCGGTGAGCGGCGGCTGACCGACCTGCGCCACGTCGGGCAGCTGCTGCACGGCGCCGCCGTGGCCGAGGGGCTGGGGACGACGGCGCTGACCGCATGGCTGCGGCGGCGGATCGCCGAGGCGCGCGACGAGCCCGACGAGGACCGCTCGCGGCGCCTGGAGTCCGACGCCGACGCCGTCCAGGTGCTCACGATCCACCGCTCCAAGGGCCTCGAGTTCCCGGTCGTCTACCTGCCGTTCGCGTGGGACGTCGGCCGGCGCGAGCGCGACAACGAGCCGGTCGTCTTCCACGACGACGACGGCGAGCGCACGCTCGACGTCGCCTGCACGGGCCGCGCCTTCCGGGACCACTTCGAGCGCCACGTGGGTGAGCAGCGCGGCGAGAACCTGCGCCTGCTGTACGTCGCCCTAACGCGTGCGCGCCACCAGGCCGTGCTGTGGTGGGCGGGGTCGCGCGACAGCCGCGAGTCGGCGCTGACGCGGCTGATGTTCGCGCGCGAGCTCGACGGGACGGTGCGGCCGACGACGGGCGCGACGCCCAGCGACGAGGACGCGCGGGCGGCGTTCGAGAAGCTCGCGACGCGGGCGGACGGCTGCATCGCGGTCGAGCGCTCGGAGGTCCCGGTGCCGGCGCCGCGCTGGTCGGGACCGCCGGCGGAGCTCTCCGAGCTGGCCGCGGCGGAGTTCGAGCGCGGGTTCGACTGGACCTGGCGGCGCACCTCCTACAGCGACATCACCGCGGGGGCGCACGAGGTCGCGCGGGTCGCGAGCGAGCCCGAGGAGCACGCCCTGGAGGACGAGCATGATTCGGCCCCGCCCGCCCAGGCCGACGGGCTGTGGTCCGGGGTCCCGGTGGGGCTGCGCGTGGGCACGCTCGTGCACCGCGCCTTCGAGGACATCGACTTCGCGGCACCGGTGTTCGGCGAGGAGGTCACCGATCTGGGTGCCGTGCCGGGGCTCAGGGCGGCGCTGACCACGCCGCTGGGAGAGCCGTTCGGGGTCACGCTGTCGGAGATCGCCCGTGCGGACCGGCTCGACGAGCTGGCCTTCGAGCTGCCGCTGGCCGGTGGCGATGACGCCGCCGGCGCGGTCACGCTGGCGCGCGTCGCCGAGGCGCTCGGCGACGATCTCGACGGCTACGGCGCGCGCCTGGGCGACCGCGGCTTGCGGGATGAGGTGCGCGGCTTCCTGACCGGGTCGCTCGATCTGGTGGCGCGGATACCCGGTCCGCGGTTCGCGATCTTCGACTACAAGACCAACGGTCTTGCATCGTTTGGCGCGGAGGCGCTGGCGGCGGAGATGCACCGGCGCCACTACGGCCTGCAGGCGCTGCTGTACGCGGTGGCGCTGCACCGGTACCTGCGCTGGCGCCTGCCCGGCTACGACCCGGCCACGCACATCGCCGGCGTCGGCTACCTGTTCCTGCGCGGCATGGACGGGACGCCGGGCTCGGGCGTGTTCAGCTGGACCCCGGGCGCGGCGACGATCGAGGCGGTGAGCGATGCTCTCGACGGCTGACGCGTTCGACCGCCGGCTCGCGCTGCGCGCGCCCGCGGGGCTGCTGCGCGAGTTCAACGCGATTGGCGTCCTCGAGGCCGCCGACGTGCACGTCGCGGCGCGGCTCGGCGAGCGCGCCGGCGAGGCCGACGAGGCGGTGCTGCTCGCCTGCGCGCTGGCGGTGCGCGCGCCGCGGCTGCGTCACGTCCACGTCGACCTGGCGACCATCCGCGCCACGGCGACGGTCGAGTCGGTCGACGAGCCCGTCGACCTGAGCGCGCTTCCCTGGCCGGGCGACGACTGGGTCGGGCGCGTCGCCACGTCGCCGCTCGTCTCCCACGGGCCGCTGCACCTCGACGGGACCTGGCTCTACCTCGACCGCTACTGGCAGGAGGAGTGTCAGATAGCGGCGGACCTGCGCGCGATGGACGAGGCGGCGGAGGTGGACGAGTCGCGTCTCGCCGACGGGCTGGGACGCCTGTTCGACGACGAGGGCCAGCGGCGCGCGGGCGCGACCGCCCTGCTCCGGCGGCTCGCGATCGTCGCCGGCGGGCCGGGAACGGGGAAGACGACGACGGTCGCGCGCATCCTCGCGCTGCTCTACGAGCAGGGCGACCCTCACGTCGCGCTGGCGGCGCCGACCGGGAAGGCGCAGTCGCGCCTGGAGGAGGCGGTGCGTGAGGAGGCGGCCAAGCTCGACGTGACCGAGGACGTGCGTGAGCGCATCCTCGCCCTGGAGGCGCGCACGCTGCACCGCCTGCTCGGCTGGCGGCCCGACTCCAACAGCCGCTTCCGTCACAACCGCGGGCAGCGGCTGCCGCACGACGTCGTCATCGTCGACGAGACCTCGATGGTGTCGCTGTCGCAGATGGCGCGGCTCGCGGAGGCGATCCGGCCCGACGCTCGCCTCATCCTCGTCGGTGACCCCGGGCAGCTCGCCTCGGTCGAGGCGGGCGCCGTTCTCGGCGACATCGTCGCCGCCGGCGGCGAGGGGATCGTCGTGCTCGAGCGCGTCCACCGCTTCGGCGGCGCCATCGCCGAGCTTGCCGAGGCGATCCACGCCGGCGACGCCGACGCCGCCCTCGGCGTGCTGGGCGCCGGCCACCCCGACGTCACCTGGATCGAGGGCGACGAGCCCGACCTCAGGGCCGAGGCGGTCGCAGCGGCCCGCGCGGTGGGGGAGGCCGCCGCGGCCGGCGACGCCCCCGCGGCGCTGGCGGCGCTCGGCGGCTTCCGCATCCTCTGCCCGCACCGTCGCGACGTCGCCGTCTGGACCGAGCGCCTCGAGGAGTGGCTGGGCGTCGACGCGCTCGACCGCAACTACATCGGTCGCCCGCTGCTGGTGACGTCCAACGACTATGAGCTGCATCTGTACAACGGCGACACCGGGGTGATCGTCGCGCGCGAGGACCGCGCGCTCGCCGCGTTCGAGCGCGGGATCGCAGTCAGCCCGACGCGCCTGTCCGCCATCGAGACCGCCTACGCGATGACGATCCACAAGGCGCAGGGCTCCCAGTTCCACACCGCCGCGGTTTTGCTGCCGGACCCCAACGCCCGCCTGCTCACCCGCGAGCTGCTCTACACGGCCGCCACCCGCGCCCAGCGCCACCTCGTCCTCTGCGGCACCGAGGCCTCGGTCCGCGCCGCGATCGGCCGCCCGATCGCGCGAGCCTCCGGCCTGCGCAAGCGCCTCACCCAGCACTGATGAGTTTCACCCTGAGCCAGGGTGCTATTCATCACGGCTGAGCGCCGCGCGGATTTCGGCGGCCGTTCTTGCGTCGTGACGGTGGACGTCGGCCCAGCGGTAGCGCAGGACGAGGATGCCCGCGGCCGCGTGGATGGCATCGCGGTGAGCGTCCGCCGCGCGCTGGAGCGGTTGGTCGTGTTGCTTGCCGTCGGTTTCGACGATCAGGCGCGCCTCGGGCCAGAAGAAGTCGGCGAGGAAGCCCTTCACTCGCTCGTTGACTTCCGGAGCGGGGAGGTGGTGCCGGCGAACGACTCGATGAAGGAAGGCGATCTCCAGCGGGGACAGGGTTGGCTCGATGCTGGTGAGGAGCCGGGTGATCGCTCGATTCGGCCTGCGCTGGTTGGAGAGCTCGAGCAGCTTGTGATCGAACAGCCGGTGGAACTGAAGCTGGCGCATTGCCCACTCGATCGCCTCGGGGTCCTCGAGGTGGTGCGAGAGGTCGACCATTGTCCGGGCGGGGCTGGTGATCGGGATGTTGTTCCAGGTCCCCACCTCGAACGGGAGCAGGTCACAGCGGTGGATGACGATGCCCGGCCTCCTTCGGTGACTCGACGAAGGAACGGTGACGTCGATCCTCGGCCCCACGCCGTCGCGGATCCGAAACGCCGTAGCCGCGCAGCGCACGCTCAGCGCGGCATCCTCGCCGCAGGCCAATACCGCCGCCTGCCAGTCCCCGAGGCGGCTCGGCGCCAGGTGTCCGAGCGCGAAGACGCCCCTGTGGACGCGAAACAAGCGCCCCGACCGCACCGCGTGCTCGATGCTGCTGTTCCCGAACCCGCACGACCGAAGCTGCGCCGTGGTGATCCGACCGTTCTGCGTGGCCGCGATCTCGGCGGCCCTGATGAATAACACCCTCATACAGGGTCCTAGTCATCAGACCCCCGAAACTATCGGAGATCAGTCCACGCGGGGGCGCGAGTCCGGCGTGGAGAGGCGCTCCATCGCTGCGGCGTCGCCGTGCTCGGGGAGCGCGGTGACGTCGACGTCGCGCGCGAGGTTGAGCGCCGTGCAGCAGAAGTCCTCGCCGAACGGGGTCAGATGGATCGAGCGGCGGACGATCTTGGCCATGCGGACCGACTTCATCGCCGCGAGAACCTCGGGCTGCGCCTCGACGACCTGGTAGGGGAGGGGGTCGCGAAGCGTCTCGCGCGAGAACCAGATCAGGCCCAGCCGGAACAGGTTGTTGAGGTACTGCGGGACGCGGTCGACGTAGCGGCACCCCGCGCGGGCGCCGATCATGTTCAGCCCCGGCGCTATCAGCTGCGAGGAGATGAGGCCGAGCGGGCCGCCGGTGCGGACGTCGACCGCCGGCTGCGGGCCGCCGAGCAGCAGCAGGCGCAGGACGCGGGCCTCGTCGGGTGCGAGCTCGGACAGGATCCGCTCGTACGCCGGGTGGGAGTCGTACTCGTAGCGGACGTCGGACGAGTTGCGCAGCAGCTCCTCGCCGCGCTCCCCCAGGGACCAGTCCGCCCCGCGGCCGTTGGACGAGCGCTTCTCCGGCAGCTCGGGCCAGCGCTCGGCGATCGGGTCGGGGACCACCGAGCGGACGCGCTCCTCGATGCCCTCGCCTCCGAGCTCGCGCGCAGCCGCGCGGAGCCCGCGGCGCAGGTCGTTGATCGCCTCCCCGGCATGGTCGGGGTGGACGGCGACGTCGAGCAGCCGGCGCCCGGTCGCGACGTAGGCGCGCGCCGACCACTCGGCGGTGCGCAGCGCGGCGGTGGCCGCCAGCGCGGCGAGCCCGCGGAGGTCCTCCACGTTGTCGTCGCGCCCGTCGCTCACGTGCCGCTCACCCCGAAGATCGCCAGGTGCAGGAAGCCGCCGGCCATTCCCATCACCGCGCCGTGGAGGTAGAGCATCCACTCGTCCTCCTTGATCGCCGCTCGCATCATCTCGACGAAGTCCTCCGGGGGCAACTCCTTCGTGCGCTGAGCGACGAGCGCGCGGATGCGCTCGCTCTGCTGGCGCGAGAACTCGGCGTCCTTGAACGGCGTCAGGGTATGCGCGACGGACTCGTGCGCGACGGACTCGCGCACCGTGTCGTACTCACGTGACCCCATCGCCACCCGCACGGCTGCGCGCGCCGGGCCGAGGGCGTTGTCGATCGCCGGCTGCATGGCCGTCTCGATCATCTGCTTGGTGCGATCGCCGCGCGGTCCCTCGAGCAGGAAGTCGCCGATGTTCTCGAGCGTGACGACGTCGTCGGCGATGATCTGCGCGTAGACCTCGGCGGCCTCGTCCTGCCGGCGCAGGAACAGCCCGTGCACCTTGAAGCCGAGGATGTACTTCGGCCGCGCCGGCTCGAAGATCAACTGCATGCCGAGCAGGTTCGTCGTCCAGCCGACGAGCACGCCGAGGATCGGCAGCAGCCACGCCTGGTGCAGCGAGTGGTCGACGAAGGCGACCGGGATCCCGAGCAGAAAGCCGAAGATGAACCCGAAGTTGACCATCAGGTTGAGCTCCTTCTGCCCAAAGTCGCGGAAGATCTTGTTGACCAGCGCGGGGTTGCGCGAGAAGTGGTCGATGACCATGATCTTCGGGTCGAGCAGCTGGTCGATGTGGACGCCGATCTCGTCGGTCATCTGGCGCACGATCGAGGGCAGCTGCTGCTGCACGCGCGAGTAGACGGCCTGCTTCATGCGCGGCGGGACGCGCGCCCACATCTCCGGCTGCTCGCGCTCCATCGTCTCGTTGACGAGCTCGGGCACCTTGGGCTGGAACAGCGAGACGATGTGCTCGGCGAGCTTCTCGGGCTCGAGCTGCTGGTAGAACTCGGCCGGCGTCCCGAGCTTGGCGATGGCCTTGTCGACCGCGATCGACCCCATCTTCGCCGCGCGCGCCGGGACGATGCCCTGCCAGCCGATGCCGCCCTGCATGATGCCGGGGATCTCCTGGAGCTTGCGGGGCAGCAGCGCGAGAGCTCGTACAGCCCCGGCACGGTGAAGCCGTAGAAGCGGACGGGGTTGAACAGCATGAGCACCCCGCTCCAGTTGATCAGCCAGCCGACCGCCCCCGTGAAGACCGGGATCGAGGCCACCTGAAGCCACTCGCTTGAGCTCACCGCGGGAGTATCCCGCTAGTACGAGAGGCGGAGGAGCATCAGCCAGCCGCCGAAGCGCGGGCCCAGCGGTCGCTCGCGGCGCGCGACGAGCTCGAAGCGGATGCCGTCGAGCGTCCTCGCGTCCCCGACGGCGGCGGTGGCGAGGGCGTCCGACGCGCGCTCGAGAACGCTCCCGCGCATGAAGCCGCGCGTGTGGACGTTGTTGTCGGCGATCCACCACTGCGGTCGGTAGCGGCGCACGAAGGCGGTCATGTCCCGGTCGGCCTGGTAGGGGGCGACCTTGCCGTCGGTGATGCCGTCCTGGGAGAGGACGTCGACGTCGGGGCGCAGGAAGTAGCGCAGCTGGACCTCGTACGACAGCACCTCGTCACCGGCGTCCGCCTCGCGGTTGATGACGTCGACGACGTCACGCGAGAAGACCTCCTGCTCGTCGATCGCGCTCTCGAGCAGGAACGTCTGGTAGTCGCGCAGCTCGATCAGAGCGGGGATGCCGATCAGCGCCGCGGCGCCCGCGGCCACCACGACCGGCTGCAGCCGCACCGCGGCGAACGCTCGCGCCGCGAGCAGTGCCACTGCCGGGATCAGCGGGACGAGGTAGCGGCCGGCGTCGAAGAGCCCCGGCGTGACGAAGGTGAGCAGCACGACGTAGGCGCTGATCGCGAGGGCGCCGTAGATCGCCAGCCAGCGGTTTGCACGTTCGCGCGCGGCGAGCACGAGCCCGGCGAGCGCAGGCAGCACGGCGAAGATCCATGGCGTCGAGAACAGCTCGCGCAGCGCGAAGGTGTCGAGGTACAGCGGCCCGACCCACTTGTCGACGCCCTCGCGCAGCGCCTGCGAGCGGCCCTGCGAGGACGTCGAGTAGGTGCCCAGCTCGGCGAACGAGTAGCCGTAGTACAGGGCGGCGGGGATGGCCGCGACGGCGAGCGCGCCGAGCAGCGGCTTCAGGCGCCGGGTGGTGACCGCCAGCGCGACCGCGTGCGCGCCGACCAGGATCGCGCAGTCGGGCCGCGCCAGCATCAGCGCCGCCCACGCAACCGCGAGCAGAGTGACCGAGCCGCCGCGCTCCCACCGCCGGCCCGCGATCAGCGCCAGCGATGCGGTGCCGACGACGAGCCCGGACTCGTAGAGCGAGACGGCGTTGGGCACCATCGTCCCGAGCGCCAGCAGCGCCGCCGCGACGGCGATCAGCGTGCGCCCGGCCCAGGCGAGCGCGCCGAACCCGGCCACCGCCGCGAGCGCCGCGAACACCTTCGCCCCGCCGAGGCCGAGCCCGAGCACGAACGGGATCGCCAGCAGCAGCGTCCACAGCGGAGACGTGCTGCCGGATGAGAATTCAGCGAGGTTGAACTGGAAGAAGTGGCCGTCGGCGGCGTTGCGCGCGTACGGGAGGTAGACCGCGGCGTCGCCGACGTAGGTGTCGCGCAGGCGGTAGGCCGTCACGGTGATCGCCGCCACCGCCCCGGCGGCGATCAGGACGCCGAGTGCGCGCTCTCTCACAGCGGCAGCCGCCGGAAGAGCGGGCGCGGAACGAGCCGCAGCGCCAGCATCACCCAGCGCAGCGCCGGCGGCGCCCAGACCGTGTGCGCGCCGCGCGCGAGCCCGCGCACCACGGCGTCGGCGACCGCGCCGGGATCGACGGACAGCGGCGCCGGCTCGAGCCCCTCCGTCATCTTCGTGCGCACGAACCCCGGCCGCACCACGAGCACCCGCACGCCGCTCCCCGCCAGCGCGTCGCCGAGCCCCTGCGCGAACGCGTCGAGCCCGGCCTTGGTGGCGCCGTAGACGAAGTTCGACGCGCGCGGGCGCTCGCCGGCGACCGAGGAGAGCACGACGAGCGTCCCGTGCCCCTGGCGCCGGAGCGCCTCCACCGCGGGCACGATCGCCGACACCGCTCCGGTGAAGTTGACGCCGATCGTGTCGACCGCGGTCTCGAGCTCGGTCGCCAGCACGCCGTGGGCGACGAGCACGAGGTCGACCTCGCGCTCGAACGCGCGCTCGACCAGCGCGGCGTGCGTTGCGGTGTCGGCCGCCTCGAAGGGCACGACCTCGATCGCGACGCCCGGAAGCGCGAACGCGCGCGCCCGCTCGACGTCGCGCGCGGCCAGCGTCACGTGCCGCAGCCGCGGGGCGAGCGCCCGCACGATCGCCTGAGCGATCTCGGAGGTCCCGCCCAGCACGAGGGCGGACTGGACGGCGCCCGTCGCGTCCCTCACAGCCCCAGCCGCCGCGCGAGGTCGGAGGTCATGCGCCCGTCCGGGTCGAGCTCGGCCCGGATCGCGCGCCACTCGTCGAGCTCGGGGTACATGGCGGCCAGCAGCTCCGGTCGCAGGCGGGCGTCCTTGGCCAGGTAGACGCGGCCGCCGGCCCGGGCGACGAGCTCGTCGGCGCCGTCGAGCAGCTGCGCGATGCCGGGCGCCTGCGCCGGCACGTCGACCGCGAGCGTCCAGCCCGGCTGCGGGAACGACAGCAGCGGTGCGCCCGGCCCGAAGCGCTTGAGCACCGCGAGGAACCCGGTCTCGCCGAAGCACCCGACCAGGCGCCGCAGCGCCTCCTCCTCGCCGAACGGGACCACGGCCTGGTACTGGATCAGGCCACTGGCGTACAGCCGGTTCCATTCGCGCACACCGTCGAGCGGCCAGAAGAACGCGGTCGCGTCCTGGTGCGACTCGGCCGGCCGCGGCAGCCGGAAGTAGGCGGCGTTGAAGGCGCGCATGGTCGTCCGGTTGAGCAGCCGCGGCACTGCGAACGCGCGCAGGCGGTCGCGCGGCTCGAAGCGCAGCTCGCCCTCCGGAGCATGGTCGCCGCGGGTCAGGATCCCGCGCCCGCCCGCGAGGCAGTCGATCCAGGCGACCGAGTAGCGGAACTGATCGTCGCGCGCCTCCATGCGCGCCATCAGGTCGTCGAGGTCGTGGGCGCGCTCGGTCGTCACCCGCACGGCGGACGACGGCACACCGAGCAGGCGCAGTCGCAGCGTGGTGACGACCCCGGTCAGGCCCATGCCCCCGGCGGTCGCCCGGAACGCCGGGTCGTCGGCCGCCAGCCGCCGCACGCCGCCGGGCGTCGCGAGCTCGATCCATTCCACGTGGCGGCTCAGCGAGCCGGCGACGTGGTGGTTCTTGCCGTGGATGTCGCAGGCGAGCGCGCCGCCGAGCGTTACGTGCCGGGTGCCGGGGACGACCGGCGGGAACCAGCCCTGCGGCACCAGCTCACGGAGCAGGCGGTCGAGGCTCAGCCCCCCGCCGACGGTGACCGTTCCCTCCTCGACCGCGCCGACCGCGTCGAGCGCGGAGGTGTCGAGCACGACGCCGCCGGCGTTCTGCGCGGCGTCGCCGTAGGCGCGGCCGAGCCCGCGCGCGAGCGCCCCACGGGGCGCGGCGCCCGCCAGCGCCGCGACGACGTCCTGCGCCGTGGCGGGCCGCACCACGCGCGCGAACGACGGCGCCGTGCGCCCCCACCCGGACAGCAGCGCGCCGCTCACAGCGCCACCCCGAGCCCGAGCAGAGCGCCCCAGCACGCGCCGAGTGCCAGCAGGACGCGGTCGGAGAGCAGGAGCTCCTCCGGTTCCTCGCCGTGGCCGTGATCGATCAGCAGCCAGTAGCGCATGATCGCCAGCACGAACGGCACGGCGGACGCCCCGCGCCAGCCGGCCTCGAGGTCGGCGCCGGCCTCGAAGGCCCAGAGGCAGTAGGCCACGATCGTGACCGTCGCCGACAGCGTCGCGATCGACTCCAGGTAGTCGGTCGAGTAGGCGTCGAGCACGCGCCGCGAGCTGTTGCCGCTGCGCAGCTCGGCGTAGCGCTTGCCGGCGACCACGAAGAACGACGCCCCGGCGGCGACGATCAAGAACCACTGCGAGATCGCGATCCCGGTCGCCAGCCCGCCCGCCACCGCGCGCAGGAAGAAGCCGGCGCTGACCGTGGCGATGTCGAAGACCGGGACGTGCTTGAGGCCGCGGCTGTATGCGGTGGTCAGGGCGAGGTAGCCGGCGACGGCCCCGGCGAGCTCGGTCGTCGCGAGCAGCGCGATGCCGAGGGCCGCCAGCGCCAGCGCCGCCGCGGCGGCCAGCGCGAGGCGCACGGACACGCGGCCCGCCGCGATCGGGCGGTGACGCTTGGAGGGATGGTTGCGGTCGAGCTCGCGGTCGCCGACGTCGTTGAGCAGGTACGCCGCGCTCGAGGCGCAGCAGAAGGCCGCGAACGCGGCGGCGGTCTGGGCGGCGACGTCGGCCTCGAGCAGCTTGCCGGCCGCGGCCGGGACGCCGACGACGAGCACGTTCTTGAGCCACTGGCGCGGCCGCAGCGCCCGCATGAGCTCGCGCAGCATCGCCCGCGAATGCTACGAGCGGCGCAAGCGGAGCAGGACGCGGCCGCCGTCGGCCGCCGCGTGCAGGAGCGAGTTGGCATAGCCCGTGCGGGGGACGGCGAAGCGGGCGCCGACCGCCCGGCAGGCGCGGCGCGCACCGCGGAAGCCGAACTTCTGCGACGGCACCAGCCACTCGCCGTCGCCGGTCCGGCAGGCCGGGCGGGCGCGGCAGCTGCGGCCGATGCCCCAGCGGCCCTGCGTGCCCATCACCGCGCAGCCGGTGCCGCGCGGCTGCTTGGGCCGCCAGCTCCAGATCGTCGCCTCCAGGCGCCCGTCGTCGGGCAGCAGCTGGTCGAAGCCGAACAGGTTGACGCCGCAGCGGATCATCGTGCCCGCCTTCTCGGGCGTCAGCGCCTCGGGGTCCTGCGCGGGCGTGGTGGGGGCGACGACGGTCGCCACGAAGGTCGAGTCCTCGTAGTAGCGGACGAGCTTGGAGTCGTAGACATCGCGCTTGTAGCTCGCGTCGCAGGCGGGGAACGGCTTGTAGTCGGCGGTCGACCCGCTCTCGACGTGGACGTCGTTCCAGTCGAACACCAGCGACGCCCATCCCGGCGCGCACTTGCCCACCAACACGACCCGCGCGCCGGTCCTGCGCACCTGGTTGCGGGTGACATCACCGGGCAGCGGCACACATTGAGACTGAGGGGACTGTCCCCTCAGTCTCACCGGCTGGTAGATGCGGGAGCGAAGCTGGCGGTTGAGCTCGGTGACGACCTGGTCGTACCCCGGCCCCGTCCCGTCGCCGATGTCGTCCTCGAGGTAGAGCAGGATCACCTGCTTCGGGTTTCTGTCGAGCCATGCCACGATCTCGGGCAGGACGTCGGCGAACGACGGCTCGGTCGTGCAGCCGAGGTTCTGCTCCTCGGGCCCGCGGCCGTGGCAGACGGTCGCGACGCCGTTGACGAGGTGGATGTCGATCTCCAGCGAGCGCACGTCGATGTCGAGCTGCTGGGTCAGCGTCAGCTGCTGATTGGAGTCCGATTTCGACAGCGTCGGGTTCTCGGGGTCGTTGGCGTTGAACGAGTTGTGCGTCCCGATCCATGCGCCGTGCAGGATCGGCAGCGGCCCGGCGAGGCGGTACTGGAACCGCGCGGCCCGGTGCACCCACGACTCGCGATAGCGCTCGACCGCGCCCTCGGCGACCTCGTGCCCGAGCGGCAGCGCGCACGCCGACTCCGGGAGCCCCTGCGCGCGGCACTCCATCTTCGCGAACTCCGCGACCTTGTCGAGCAGCGTGCACGTGAGCGCCGTCGGGCTGACCTGCTGGCACGCTGCGCTGCCCTGGGACTGCGCCTGAGCGGTCGCAGCCAGCATCAGGACAAGCAGGATCGTCAACCCGGGCGCGCGGCGCATCTGATGCGTAGGGTGCCACGCCGTGGCCGATCACGTAGCAGCAATCGACCAGGGGACGACCAGCTCGCGCTGCATCGTGTTCGACCGCGACGGGCAGATCGTGGCCCTCGAGCAGCGCGAGCACGAGCAGATCACCCCGCGCGCGGGGTGGGTCGAGCACGACCCGCGCGAGGTGATCGCGAACGTCCGCGCGTGCCTGGAGGTGGCCGGGGACGTGGCCGCGCTCGGCATCACCAACCAGCGCGAGACGACGGTCGTGTGGGACCGCGAGACGGGCGAGCCGGTCCACAACGCGATCGTCTGGCAGGACACGCGCACCGACCAGATCGTGCGCGACCTCGGCGACCCCGACCAGCTGCGCGAGGCGACCGGCCTCCCGCTGTCGACCTACTTCAGCGGGCCGAAGGTCAGGTGGATCCTCGACAACGTCGACGGTGCGCGCGAGCGCGCCGAGGCGGGCGAGCTGCTGTTCGGGACCATGGACACGTGGGTGCTGTGGAACCTCACCGGCGTCCACGCCACCGACGTGACCAACGCGTCGCGGACGCTGCTGATGGACCTCGAGACGCTCGACTGGCGCGACGACCACTGCGAGCTGCTCGGCATCCCGCGCGCGATGCTGCCCGAGATCCGCTCGAGCTCGGGGCACTTCGGCGACTGTAACGGGGTGCCGGTCGCCGGGATCCTGGGGGACCAGCAGGCGGCGCTGTTCGGGCAGACGGCGTTCAACCGTGGGGACGCCAAGAACACCTACGGCACCGGGTCGTTCCTGCTCGTCAACACGGGAACCGAGATCGAGCGCACCGAGGGGCTGCTCACGAGCGTGGGGTACCGCTGCGGCGACGAGCCGGCGACCTACGTGCAGGAGGGCTCGATCGCGGTCACCGGCGCGCTCGTGCAGTGGCTGCGCGACCGCCTGAGGATCATCGACTCCGCCGACGAGATCGAGGAACTCGCGCGCACGGTGGAGGACAACGGCGGCGTGTACTTCGTCCCCGCGTTCAGCGGCCTGTTCGCGCCCTACTGGCGCGACGACGCTCGCGGAGCCGTCTTCGGGCTCACCGCCTTCCACCACCGGGGGCACATCGCCCGTGCCGCGCTCGAGGCCGCCGCGTGGCAGACCAAGGATGTGGTCATCGCGTCCGGCCTGGGCATCTCCGAGCTGCGCGTCGACGGCGGCATGACCGTCAACGAGCTGCTGATGCAGTTCCAGGCCGATGTGCTCGGCGTGCCCGTCGTGCGCCCGAAGGTGACCGAGACGACCGCGCTCGGCGCCGCCTACGCCGCCGGGCTGGCGGCCGGCGTGTGGGAGTCACGCGACGAGCTCGCCGAGCGCTGGGCCGAGGACCGGCGCTGGGAGCCGCAGATGGACGAGTACGTCCGCGTCCGCGACTACCAGCGCTGGCGCAAGGCGGTCGAGCGCACCCTCGGCTGGATCGACTAAGCCGGCGGCTGCGGTTCCTGGAAGGGGATCCCGGGCGGCGGCGCGGTGTCGGCGGGCGCCGCGCTGAGGTCGGCGTCCTTCTTGACCACGAGCGTCCCCGCGACCATGTCCCCGATGCGCTTGTTCTGCTTGGAGTTCAGCGCGACCAGGAAGCCGGTCAGGTAGGGGATGAGGTAGGGGAAGGCGTCGGCGATGAAGAGAAACCAGCGGGCGATGGCACGGCCGATGCCCGGCGGTTGCGTCGGGTCGGAGTCCTTGACGACCTTGATGCCGGTCATCAGCTTGCCCACAGTCACGCCCTTGAGGCCCTGCCAGACCACGAGGTAGCCGAGGCCGATCACCAGCGTGATGAGGAAGTACAGGCTCGCCCGGCTCCCGTAGATGCCGTACTCCGTGCTGTTGATAGTCAGGTTGATGTACGTCGAGTCGCCCGCTTGGAGCTCGCCGCTGCTGATGCCCTCGAGCGTCTCCTGCTTCATCGCGAAGAAGAGCGCGAAGTTGATCGCTGTCAGGAGGAGCGCGTCGATGATGAAAGCGGCGACACGACGCCCGACGACCTTCGTGGCCTGTTCGTTCATGCGTGGTTTCTATACGGTCGCGCAGATGGATGCGACTGGGTTCGAGGCCTACGAGCGCCGGTTCCGGCGCGCGGGGCTCCCGCTGTTCATCGAGGACTACAGCGCGGCGAGCGATGTCTTCACGCGCGCGACTCCGCTCCTGACGCTCGTCTTCATCGGCGAGATGCTCGGCGCGATCGACCTCGACTGGTCGGTCTGGGCCAACCTCGCCGCGGCGCTCGGCGGACTTGCGATCCTCGTCGGCGCGTGGCTGCTCTCGAACCGCCTGCGCGGCCATCCGCTGACGGCGCGCCCCGAGCGCGTCGGCAAGACCGAGCTGGCGCTGTTCGTGATCGTCCCGGGCGTGCTGCCGATGATCTTCGGCGGCCAGGTGCAGAGCGGCCTCGTGACGATGGCCGGCAACGTGCTGCTGCTGTGGCTGATCTGGATGGTCGTCGGCTACGCGCTGTTCGCGATCCTGCGCGGCGCCCTGGCGCGCCTGGGGTCCGAGCTCGCCGGCAGCCTGGCGACGCTCGCCCGCGCGGTCCCGCTGCTGATGCTGTTCGCCGTCGTGCTGTTCACGACCACGGAGATGTGGCAGGTGTTCACGGAGATCCCCAACCAGTTCTTCGCCGCGCTGGGCGGCATGGTCGTGGGGATTGGCCTGCTGTTCCTCGTCGCACAGCTCCCCGCCGAGGTGCGGCGCATGGAGAACGACTTCGCCGCGGGACATCCGCTGTCGCGCCGCCAGCGGGTGAACGTCGCGCTGATCATGCTCGTCTCCCACGCGCTGCAGGTGATGGTGGTGACGGTCGCGATCGGAGGCGCGTTCGTCGTCTTCGGCGCGCTCGCGATCAGCGAAACGGTCTACGAGGCCTGGATCGGCTCGGAGGTCGACGAGCTCGACAAGATCGTCGGGGTGCACATCTTCGGTGAGGACGCGCTCATCACCGGGGAGCTGCTGCGTGTCGCCGGCGCAGTCGCCGGCCTGTCGGGCCTCTACTACGCGATCGCGGTGCTCACCGACGCCGCGTACCGCGACCAGTTCCTCGACCGGCTCTCCAACGACATGCGGGCGGTCTTCGCGGACCGCGCCGAATACCTCCATGCGCGTAACGACGCGGGGGCAGCAGGCCTTGACCTGACATGACCGGACGGCGGGGCGCCGCGCTGGTGACGATCGTGCTGCTGGCGGCGGCGGGCGACGCGCGCGCGGCGACGATCAGCCCCACCGCGACGAACGACGATCCGAACGCCGGCTGCACGCTGCGCGAAGCCGTCCAATCCGCCAACACGGACACCGACTTCGGCGACTGCCAGGGCACCGGGACGTACGGCGACGACACGATCGAGCTGCTGCCCGGCACCAACTACCAGTTCAACGGCGCCCCGTACCAGGACAACTCCGGCGGCGACCTCAACGTCACCGCCAACGGGACGCTGACGATCCACGGCGGTGGCGCCGGCAACAGCGTCATTCTGGTGGCCGGCACCGACCGCGCGATCACCTCCGACACCCACCTCACCCTGTCGGGGCTGTCGATCGCCGGCGGCCGCGCGCCCAACGGCTCAGACCAGGCGCATCCGCTGTTCCCGACCGCGGACGGCGGCAACGGCGGTGCGGTCCTCGCCAACGCGGGACTCACGCTCATCGACGTCACCCTGTCCGACAACAAGGCGGGCAACGGCGGCGCCGGCTGGCAGGCGGGGCACATGCACGGTGGCAACGGCGGCAGCGGGGGCGCCGCGGCGGTGACCGGAAACCTTTCGCTGACCGACGTGACCCTCCAGAACAACAGCGCCGGCACCGGCGGCACCGGCATCCAGAGCCATCAAGGCGGCTTCAGCGGCTACGGCGGCGGCATCCACATGTTCGCCGGCGACGTCACGATCGCCGACTCGACCTTCACCGGCAACACGGCGGGCGACGGTGCCGACGGTTCTGCCGGCGGCACCCATGACCCCGGCCTCGTCGGCCGCGATGGCGGCGGTGGCGGCGCGCTGTCGATGAGCACCGGCAGCCTGACGGTGACGGACTCGACGTTCTCGGGCAACCGCTCCGGTGTCGGCGGTGACGGCGGCAACGGGGGCGCCGGCGCCAACTCGCCCGGCCAGGAGAACGGCGGCAAGGGCGGCGAAGGGGGCAGGAGCGGCGACGGCGGCGCGATCTACTTCGAGGGCACGACGGTCGCGCTGACGGATGTGACCTTCAGCGGCAACGTCGTGGGCGGCGCCGGCCGCGGCGGGACCGGCGGCGCGGGCGTGACGGCGACCGGTCAAGGCGGTGGAGGCGGCAAGGGTGGCGATGCCGGTCGCGGCGCCGCCGTCGCGCTGATCGACCCGTCGTTCCTGGGCCTGCACCCGGTCGCGACGCTGCTGCGCACGACCTTCCTTGGCAACACCATCCACCGCGGGGGGGACGGCGGGTCCGGCGGGTCCGGCCAGGCGCAGAACGGCGCTGGCGGCCAGGGCGGGTCGGGCGGCGCTGGCGGCGGGCTGTACTCGGTCAGCGACGCCACCGTCACCGACTCGACCTTCACGGTCAACCGCGCGGGCGACGGCGGGCGCGGCGGCAGCGGCCGCACCGGCGGGTTCCCCGGCTCCGGCGGCGATGGGGGCGGGGCGGCGGTCTACGGGACGCTGACGGTCGCCGGCAGCACGTTCTCCGACAACCACGCCGGTGAGGGTGCCGACGCGGGCTCGTCGAGCCTCTTCGCCCAGGGGACGCAGGGCGGCTTCGGTGGCAGCGGTGGCGCGATCGGCGGCAACATCCTCACCGCGACGGGGTCGACGTTCAACTTCAACCACGCCGGTCGCGGCGGTCGCGGCGGCCAGAGCAACGCCAAGACCGGCACGGGCGGCGGGGGTGGGGTCGGCGGGGCGATCTTCACCAGCGTGGCCGACATCGCGGGCGGTCAGATCAAGAGCAACAGTGCCGGCGACGGGGCCGACCACGTCGGTGTCGACAGCGGCACGGGCGGCAGCGGCGGATCGGGCGGAGCGGTCTACCTGATCGGCGGCCCGACGACGCCGGCGTCCACGATCCACGACGTCGCGGTCGAGTCCAATGCCGCCGGCCACGGCGGTACCGGCGAGAAGGGCGGCGTCGGCGGCGGCGGCGGCGCGCTGCTGCTCGACGAGCCGGAGATGACGCTCACGCGGGTCACGCTCTCCGCCAACGAGGCCGGCGACGGCGGCGCCGCGGTCGCCGGCGGCGCGGCGAGCCAGGGCGGCAACGGCGGTAAGGGCGGGGGGATCTGGTCCCTCTCGCGTGAGCTCACGGTCGCGGAGAGCACGATCAACGGCAACCGCGCGGGCTCGGCGGGGGCACCGGACGTCGGCGGTACGGCCGGTGCGCCGGGAACGGGCGGCGGGCTCGAGCTCGACGACGACGAGACGACGATCACCAACTCGACGCTGACCGACAACCACTCCGACGGCACGGGGTCGGCGCTCCATCGAACGGCCACGGCCGGGACGCTCGACCTGCTGGCGACGACCGTCGCGGCGAACCTCTCGGCCGGCGGTCGGGCGCTGTCGGTCGAGGGGGGCACGGTCACGCTGACTTCGACGGTCGTCTCGGACAACTCGGGCGGTAACTGCGAGGGGAGTTTCAGCAACGGGGGCAACGATCTCGTCTTCGGCGATCCCAGCTGCCCCGGGGTGCAGGCCGACCCGCTCCTCGGCGCGCTGATCGACAACGGCGGGCCGACGAAGACGATGGCGCTCGGCACCGGGAGCCCGGCGATCGACGCGGTGCCCACCGGGGCCACGTGCCCGGCGGCCGACCAGCGCGGCACCGTGCGGCCCCAGGGCGTGGCGTGCGACATCGGCGCCTTCGAGGCGGTGCCGGCCGTGACGCCGACACCGACGCCGACGCCGACGCCGACGCCGACGCCGACGCCGTCACCAACCGCGACCGCAACCGCGACGGAGACCCCGTCGCCGACGCCAACGGCGACCGAGACCCCGACGGTCTCGCCGGCGCCGACGGCGACGCCGGACACGACGCCGCCCGAGATCACCGTCGCGCTGACGGCCGTCAAGCTGCGCAAGGCGCTGCGCCGCGGCTACACGCTGAGCGCGGCGCTCGACGAGGCCGGGACACTGAACGCGGAGCTGACGCGCGCGAGCAGGCGGGTCGGCCGCGCGCCGGCCACCAGCTACGCCAAGGCCGGGCTCAAGACGATCAGGGTGCGCTTCACCCGCACGGCGCGCAGGTCGCTGCGCAAGAAGCGCAGGGTGAGGCTCGGCCTCGTGCTCGTAGCCCAGGACGGCGCCGGCAACACGACGTCGAAGCGCGCCGTCGTGCGCCTCCGGCGCTGAGGACGCGGCGCTAACCGATCTCGCAGGGCGTCAGCGTGCCGTGGACCCCGCGCGGGGTCACGGTGAGGTTCGGCTCGCGCCGGCGCGGCGAGACGGCGAGCAGCGACCCGGCGATGGTCGTGTCCAGGGCGTAGATCGTCTCGGACTGGCCGCGGCGCAGGCGGGGCACCCGGAAGCGGAAGTGCAACTTGCCCTTCTCGCTCACCCTTCGCGCGCGCGACCGTCACCCTGCGCGGCCTGCGGTTGCAGCGGGCGCGCCGGACCCGCAGCGTGACGGTTGCGCCCGCGTAGTAGGGCTCGGCCTGCGCCTTGATGCGTACGCGCCGCGGGCGATGGCCGTTCGCAGGGATGAACGGGTCGTAGAGGCCGTACCACACCTCGCGCACGAGCTCCGGTGTGGTCGGCGCGCTCCACGGCGAGGCGACGAGCGCGCCGCCCTGGTGCGCATCGGACGCGACGCTACCAGCGACGCGGTAGCTTTCGGGTATGCCTTCGCTTCCGGGACCGCTCGACGGGCTGTGGCGCACCGTCACGCGGCCGCTCGAGACCGCGACACGCCCGATCGGCTCGGCGCAGCGCTACCGACCGCTGTACCCGCTCAACGCCGTCGACCGGCTCGTCAACGGGTCGCGGACGCTCGAGAAGGCGGTCCAGGGCAAATACATCCTCGTCACCGGTGCGTCGTCGGGGATCGGTGAGCAGGCGGCACGTCAGGTCGCCGCCGCGGGCGGCAACGTGCTGCTCGTCGCGCGCGGGCAGGAGAAGCTCGAGGCGCTCCAGCAGGACATCGAGGCCGAGGGTGGGACGGCGCACGTCTATCCCGCGGACCTGACCGATTACGACGCGATCGACGCGATGATGGAGAAGGTGCTCGCGCAGCACGGGCAGGTCGACGTGCTGGTCAACAACGCGGGCCGGTCGATCCGGCGCTCGCTGTCGCTCTCCTACGACCGCTTCCACGACTTCGAGCGCACGATGCAGCTCAACTACTTCGCGCCGCTGCGGCTGATCCTGCGCGCGATGCCCGGGATGCGCGAGCGCCAGTCGGGCCACATCATCAACATGAGCTCGATCGGCGTGCAGACCCGGCCGCCGCGCTTCGGTGCCTACATCGCGTCCAAGGCCGCGCTCGACACGCTGTGCGACGCGGTGCAGGGCGAGGTGCACGACGACGGCGTGCGCTTCACGACCATCTACATGGGGCTCGTGCGCACGCCGATGATCGCGCCCACCTCGATCTACAAGCGCTTCCCGACGTTGAGCCCCGAGCAGGCGGGCGCGATCGTCTGCGACGCCATCACCTTCAAGCCGCGCCGGCTGTCACCGCCGGTCGGGAGCATCGCCTCGTTCGCCGACGCGATCAGCCCGATGATCATGGACCAGGTGCGCAACCAGGCCTATCACCTGTTCCCCGACTCGAAGGCGGCCAAGGGCGACAAGACGCTCGACAAGCGGCCGCAGGAAGAGCCGGGCGTGGCCGGGCGCGTGTTCGCGCAGGCCACCCGCGGCGTCCACTGGTAGCTCCGCAACTTCACAAAAGGGACGGACCCTTTTGTGAAGGTGTCTGGGACGCTCAGCCGGAGTCGTCGATGGTGGTGGTCTGCGGGCTCTGCTGAGGCGGAGCGCTGGTGGGTGCCGGCTTGGGCGGCGGTGGGGCCGGAGCCTGGGTCTGCACCGGCGCGGGGCGCGCGGGTGCGCTTGTCGGCGCGGGGGCAGGGCTCGTGGGCGCCGGGGCGCTGGTCTGGCTCGGAGCGGGCGCGCGCTTCTTGTGCTTCTTCCGGTGCTTCTTCTTCGGCCTCTTGGGCTTCCTCGGCTTCTCGGGCTTCGCCTCGGGCGTTTCCGCGGCGGTCGGGATCGGCTTGACGGCGTCAGGCGGCTCGGATGACGCGTTGGCCGTGTTGCCGCGGTAGCCGGGCTGCTTGAACGCGCCGACGCCGAGCACGATCAGCATCAGCACCGCGCCGATGACCAGCACCGGCATCAGTCCGTCGGCGGTGCGCCTCATCCGGTGAAGCACCCCCGGACCTTCCTGGTCGTCTCGTCGAGGCAGGAGTCGACGCGCTTCGGCGGCCTGTTGCGGCGCAGCGTGTACTTGACGTACTTGCCGAGCTCGCCCGAGCGCTGGAGTCGCATCTTGAGCACCACCGGCGGCCGCAGCCTGCGCTCGTACTTCCTCAGACGCAGCGACGTCGTGATCATCCGGCGATTCAGGTCGGTGGCGAACGGGCAGCGGGCCCCGGTGCAGGAGATGTTGATGAGCGTGCCGCGGTTCCCGCGGAAGAGAAGCTTGGAGACGTCGAGCGCGCCGCGCCGGTCGACCGTGCCCTGGAGCGTGACTACCGGCAGGGCGCGTGTGACCACGACGACCTCCGGATAGAGCGTGTCGGTCTCGTCATCGTCGTCGCCGCCACCACACCCGCGGTCGGCGCCGTCGACCTTGCCGTCCCCGTCGTTGTCGGTCCGGTCGGAGCACTGCGGCTGGACGCTCACGGGGCCCGAGGACCCGGAGTCCGAGAAACACCCCCGCACCTTCTGGGTGGTCTCGTCGATGCACGAGTCGACGCGCTGTGGCGGCTGGCCGCGCCTGAGCGTGTACCTGACGTACTTGCCGAGCTGGTCGGAGCGCTGGAGGCGCATCCGGACCACCATCGGCGGCCGCAGCTTGCGCTCGGCCTTCTCGATGCGCAGCGAGGTCGTGATCATCGTGCGCTGGATGCGTTTAAAGGGGCAACGCCTCCCCGAGCACGCGATGTCGATCACGGTGCCGCGGTCGCCGCGGACGAACACGTTGGAGACGTCGAGCGCGCCCTGGCTGTCGACCGTGCCCGAGAGCGTGACGACAGGCAGCGCCCGCGTGGTCACCCTGATCCCGGAAAAGGACGAATCGCTCTCGTCGTCGTCATCGGCGTCGGCACAGCCGGAATCGCCGAGGTCTGCGGCGTTGTCGGAGTCGTTGTCGATCCCGTCGGAGCACTGCGACTGAGCGTTCTGGGCCCCAGTGGACGCGGGGAGAGCCGCGACTGCGGCGGCAATCGCCGCGAGCAGCATGAGGAGGCGGCCCATGCGTCCAAGCACGTGCATATGACCGCATCGTGCGTTCGGGCCGTTTCCTTGAGCCTTGAGGTGGGTTCCGGACGTGCTCACAAATCCGCCATTAGCGTGGACCGCGTGCTCCGCGCGACGCTCGGCCTGGTGCTCGCCGCCGGATTCGCCGGATGCGGCGATCGCACCCGGACGCCGGCGTTGCCGCCTGTGCAGCTCGTTCTGAGTGCGCCGGCGGACTCCTCCTCGGTGCAGGCGCGGACGGTCACCGTGCGCGGGACGGTCACCCCTGCGGGCGCGCGCGTGCTGGTGCAGGGGCGCGAAGCGGACGTGGTCGACGGTCGCTTCAGCGCCGAGGTGGAACTGGCCGGCGGGGCCAACGTGATCGACGTCGCGGCCGCCGCGCCGCGGCGCCCGGCGGCGATGGCCGCCCTGCGCGTGACGCGGCTCGTGCCGGTCCGGATCCCGGACGTGGAGGGCTGGTCGCCGGAGGACGCGGTCTCAGAGCTCGAGGCGCTCGGTCTGCGCGCGGACCTCAGGCGCACGGGCTTCCTCGACGAGTTCCTGCCGGGCTCGTACGGCGTCTGCGGGACCGACCCCCCGACGGGCACGAAGGTCCGGGTCGGCACCACCGTCATCATGGTGGTGGAGAAGTCCTGCTAGGCGGGAGTCGCCGCGATCAGCCTGACCCGCACCCGGCCCCGTTCCTTGACGACACCGAGCACGAAGGTGCCGCCGAACGGATCGTCATCCTCTCGCCGTACCAGGTAGGTCCCGGACGCGCGGCCGGCGTCGCCCGCCTGCACCTGGAGGCCGGAGACGTCGTAGGCGTCGATGCGCATGGCGCGGAACTGCCGGACGTACTCGGCGACGACCGCCTGACGGCCCTTCTGGACGCCGTCCGGGAGGGCGCGGGTGACGTCCGGCGCCAGCAGCGCCCTGAGCGCGCCGGCGTCCTCGGTCTCATACGCGCGCGCGAAGCCGTCGACGGCGTCGCGCACCTCCGCATCCGTCACGGGCTCGACGGCAGGCGGAGGGTCGGTGCCGGCGCCGGCGATCGCGAGCGCCGCGACGGCACCGAGGCCGGCGACCGAGACCGCGATCAGCCCGCCGAGCCTGCGGCGCCGCCTGCGCGGCGTGGCACCGAGGATCACCGTCTCGGCGCGCGGGTCGGGCGCGGCGGGACCGGTCGCGACCGTGCGCTCCTCCTCGGTGACGTGCTCGCCGCGCGCGGCCGCAAGCGTGGCGCGCCCGAGGTCGCCCGCGCTCGGGTACCGGTCGGCCGGGTCCTTGGCCAGCGCGCGCTGCAGGACGCGATCCAGCGGCGTCCCGAGCTTCGGTACGGGGGCATAGAGGTGGGCGTGGACGGCGGCGGGGACCGTGTCGCGCGCGAACGGTGGCCGGCCCGCGAGCATCGTGAACAGCACGCAGCCGAGCGCGTAGACGTCCGAGCGCGCGTCGGTGCGGCCGGCCTGCAGCTGCTCGGGGCTGGCGAAGTCGACCGTCCCCATCCAGTGACCGGTTGTCGTGATCTCGGTCTCGCCGTCGGCGAGCCGGGTGAGCCCGAAGTCGGTCAGGTAGACGTGCCCGGCGTCGAGCAGGACGTTGGCGGGCTTGACGTCGCGGTGCACGAGGCCGGCCGCGTGCGCGGCGTCCAGTGCCGCGGCGACCTGGGCCACGATCCGCGCCGCGTGATCGGGGTCGAGCCGGCCGCGCTCGGAGAGCAGCGCCTGGAGGTCCGTCCCACGCACCAGCCGCATCACGAGGTACGGGCGGCCGTCCTCCTCGCCGGCACCGTAGATCGGGACGATGTTCGGATGGTCGATCGAGGCGGCCAGGCGCGACTCGCGCTCGAAGCGCTCACGGAACTCCGTGTCGGCGGCATGGCGGCCGGCGATCAGCTTCAGCGCGACCGGCCTGTCGAGCCTCTCCTCGACCGCGGAGTACACGACGCCCATGCCGCCCCGGCCGGCGATGCCGACGATCCGGCAGCCGGCGAACTGCGTGCCGGGAGGCAGGTCGGTCACGCTTCGAGGATATGTGCACCAAGGGGCCACCTGGCGCATCCCGCGGCTAGCCTGCGCGCGATGCCGGAGCCGATGGAATGACCTTCGAGCTGCGCGAGACGGTCCTGCACGGGCACCGCGTCGGCTACCGCGTGGCGGGCTCCGGCCCGGCGGTCGTGCTGGTCCACGGGATGCTCAACACGTCGCGCCACTGGCGCGGCGTCGTGGAGCGGCTCGCCGACCGCTACACGCTGATCGCGCCGGACCTGATCGGCCACGGGGGCTCGGCCGGGCCGATGGGCGACTACTCGCTCGGGGCCCATGCGGCCGGTATCCGCGACCTGCTCTCCGGGCTGGGCATCGATCGCGCGACGATCGTCGGCCACTCGCTCGGCGGCGGCGTGGCGATGCAGTTCTTCTACCAGTTCCCCGAGCGCGTGGAGCGGCTCGCTCTGGTGTCCAGCGGCGGCCTCGGCCGCGAGGTGTCGTGGCCGCTGCGGCTCGCCGCCGCGCCGGGGATCGAGGCGATCGTGGCCGCGCTGTCGAGCCGGCCAGTCCTCGCCGGCCTGTGGCTCGGGCGCCGCAACGCGTACGCCTCCGCCGCCCACCGGGCGCTGTCATCGCTCGACACGCCCGCGGCGCGCCGCGGCTTTCTCTGGACGCTGCGCTCGGTCATCGATCTCGGTGGCCAGAAGGTCTGCGCCAACGACCGCCTCTACCTGCTGGCGGACATGCCGACGCTGATCGTCTGGGGCGCCCGCGACCACACGATCCCGATCGACCACGGCCGCGAGGCGCACCGCCTTGCGCCGGGCTCGCGCTTCGAGCTGCTGCCCGACGCCCGGCACTTCCCCCACCTCGAGGACCCCGCCGGCCTGGCGGACTCGCTCGGCCGCTTCCTGGCCGAGACCACGCCGGCGTCGCTGGGCCCCGAGGAGTGGGAGCACCTGATGCGCCGCGACGGGCGCCTGCGGGCGCTGCGCGCGGCCTAGGTGTAGTTCCTGGGCACGTTGTTCGGAGCCCTGCGTCGGCCGCGGCGCGCGCAGCTCGCCAGCTCTGCAGTCGTCAGACCGCGACCGACAGCGCGGTAACGGCGCCGGTCGGACCGAGCTTGGTCTGTCTTACACCCACTGGATGTAATAGGCGCCACGGTCGACCGCCGGAGCGCCCGCACCCCTCGCCTTACCGGCGCCGTCGGACACGGCCACGGTGATCGCCAGGCAAGCGCTGAACGCGCACCCGCCCGAACAACGTGCCTGGGTCTTACACCTAGGTGGCGAGATCCGCCCGCCTGGAGAAAAATCCCCCCTGTACGGGGCGAAATGCTCCGGACCGGTCGGGCCTCAGGCGCCGCAGACCGGCCAGGGCGACGCGCCGGCGCGCGCGTAGAGGATCGCCGCGCGGCGATCCTGCTCGGCCTCGGGCGCGGCGGCCGGGTCTCCGGTCCCGCCGACGGAGGCCCAGGTGCCGTAGTCGAACTGGTACTTGCCGCGGTAGGTGCCGTCGGCGCTGACAGCGCGCGGGTCGCCGCCGGACTCGCACCCGGCGATCGCTGCCAGCACGGGGCTGACCTGGGGACTTCGCTCGGACTTGTCGACGGGCAGGGCTCGAATCGGACCCTGCGGCGCAGCAAGGGCTGCGGTCGGGGCCAGCGCGGCGATGGCGCCGGCCACGGCGACGATCTGGCGTCGCGTGCTCACGAGGCATCACTCCTTCAGTCGTGAGCGATGCCACGCTAGGTCGATCTGCCGAGAAATGTGTGATCACGCTCACGGTGATGCGGATCGGCTGCTGACCACCCGTCATGTGCGTGACAGAAAACCCGTGCGGGCGTCGTTGCATGGACGATGCGCCGCCACGCTCTCCTCATCACCCTTGCGCTTTTCGCCCTCCCTGCCGCCGCCAATGCGGCCAAGAAGGCGCCCTGTATCCCCGGCGACCCGTCGTCGCCCTCCTGCCTGTGGGAGAACGCGAAGGTGACGCTCGTCGCCGACGGCGACACGCTCGAGGTCAAGATCCCCAAGAAGGGAGCCGCGCAGGTCCGCTTCATCGGCATCAACGCGATGGAGCTCCACAAGTACTCGCACACGCCGTCCAAGCGCCGCGGCGAGTGCACGGGCGTCGCCGCCGCCGCCAACATCGAGAAGCTCATCAAGGGCAACAAGTGGCGCGTGCGCCTGGCGTCGCAGAGCTCCAAGAGCAAGAGCGGCCGCCGCATCCGCCGCTCGGTCTGGGTCGGGGGCATCGACCTCGCCAAGCGCCAGCTCCAGGACGGCTACGCGCTGTTCCTGCCCAACGGAGACGAGTTCGCCCACAACCAGGAGTACCAGTTGCTCGCCGCCCAGGCGCGCGCCCGCGGCCGCAACCTGTGGAACCCCGCGGCGTGCGGCGGCCCGCAGCAGGACGCCCGGCTCGCGGTGGTGGCCAAGTGGGACGCCGACGGCGCGGACGAGCAGAACGTCAACGACGAGTACATCGAGGTCCGCAACGTCGGCGGGACCCCGGTGGATCTCTCCGGCTGGTGGGTCCGCGACTCGTGGCTGAACTGGTGGCAGGGCAAGCAGAAGGGCACGCCCGGCTACCGGTTCGCGCCCGGCACGACCCTGGCGCCGCTCAGCCTGTTGCGCGTGCACATCGGCGCGGGCTCCGACACCGCCACCAGAAAGCACTGGGGCCAGCCGTCGAGCGCGTTCGAGAACGCCACTTACGACCAGACGCACATGGGCGACGGCGCCTACCTGTTCGACCCCAGGGGCGGCCTGCGGGCGTCGTTCATGTACCCGTGCGTGTTCCAGTGCTCGGACCCGCTGGCGGGCAAGGTGCGGCTGCTCCCGAACCCGGCCACCCCGGAGTCGATCGGCATCCTCAACCTCGCGGGCGGCCAGCTCAACCTCGTCGACCACGTCCTCAAGCTGCGCAACCAGGGCAAGGCCGGCGAGTACGTCTTCGGCCACGTCTTCGACTTCGCCCCGAGCTCGCTGCTCGCGCGGCTGCTGACCTGGCGCCCGCCGACGGAGAACCGCTTCTCCAACAACGGCGGCGTCGTCGAGCTGCGCACGCTCGACGACCAGCTCACCGCCTGCGCCGCCTGGGGCTTCGGCCGCTGCTGATCAGGGTCGGACTGAGTCGCGCCGTGGTCGATATAGCGACCACCGCGCGACACAGACCGCCCGATTGCGCCACCAGGGCCTGATCACAACCGGACTCCTGACTTCGGCGCCGGTGGGACATCCGACGCGTCGCCACCGCGCGTCAGGCCCGCAGCGCTAGGACACCGTCCCCGACGCGTGCGGCTTGCCGCTGCGCGCGTCGTGGACGGCGAACTCGCGCGTGTCACCCGGTGTCCAGGTGGCGAAGCCCGCCCTGGCCGGCAGCAGCATCGGCAGCTTGAAGCGGACGGCGACGGTGTAGGCGTCCGGCAGATGGCCGTCCAGTGCGGCCAGGCAGCGCGCCTTGACCCACATGCCGTGGGCGATCGGGCGCGGGAAACCGAGCAGCCGCGCGGCCACCCGGTTGAGGTGGATCGGGTTGTTGTCGCCGGAGACGGCGGCGTAGCGGCGGCCCTGGTCGCCCGGGACCTTCCAGATCGCGGACGGCGGCGGCGGCTCGGCCCGGTCGCGCTTGCCGTCGGAGCCCGAGGAGCCGCCCTCGCGGTGCAGGTAGGTCGAGCGCGAGCGCCACACCTCCTCGCCGGCCACCGTCGCCGAGGCCACGACGTCGAACTGACGGCCGCGGTCGTGCGGCGCGCAGATCGGCGGTGCGCACGCGCAGGTCGAAGCGCTCGCGCGCGTCGACGGGCCGCAGGTGCTCGATCTCGTTCTCCACGTGGACGAGTCCGATGACGCCGAACGGGAAGTCGAGCCGCGTCATCAGATCCATCGACAGCGGGAACGCCAGCATGTGCAGGTAGGTGGCCGGCAGCGTGTCCTCGACCGGGAAACCGCACACGCGCTGGTAGGCGGTCAGGCGCTCGCGGTCGACCTCCGCGCCCTCCACGTGCTGCTCGGAGTCGGGCAGCGCGTCGCCGCCGCCGACGAACGGGACCAGCTTGACGACCGCCTTCGCGTACGGCGCTAAGCACCGAGCAGGTTCTGCCCGCAGACGCGCACAACATTCCCGTTGACCCCGCCCGACCCCGGTGAGGCGAGCCAGGTGACCGTCTCGGCGACGTCCACGGGCAGGCCGCCCTGGGAGAGCGAGTTCAGCCGGCGCCCGACCTCGCGCGTCGCGAACGGCATCGCCGCCGTCATCTGCGTCTCGATGAAGCCCGGCGCGACCGCGTTGACGGTCTGCGCCCTCTCGGCCAGCACCGGCGCGAACGCCCCGACGAAGCCGATCACGCCGGCCTTGGACGTCGAGTAGTTCGACTGGCCGCGCTGGCCGGCGATGCCGCTGATCGACGAGACGCCGACCACGCGCCCGCCCGTCCGCAGCGTGCCGGCGTCGAGCAGTGCCTCGGTGATGCGCTCGGGAGCGACCAGGTTGATGGCCATCAGCACGTCCCATTGCTCGGGCTCCATCCGCGCGAGCGTCTTGTCGCGCGTGACGCCCGCGTTGTGGACGACGATGTCGACCCCGTCGTGGCGCTCGCCGAAGTACTCGACGATCCGCGCCGGCGCGTCCTCGACGGTGATGTCGAGCTGGAGCGCCGAGCCGCCGATCCGGTTGGCGACCGCGCTGAGCTGCTCGCCGGCCGCCGGGACGTCGAGGCCGACGACGTGCGCGCCGTCGCGCGCGAGCACGGTGGCGATCGACTCGCCGATCCCGCGCGAGGCGCCGGTGACGAGCGCGACCTTGCCGTCGAGCGGGCGCTCCCAGTCGTCGGGGTGGGGCGACTGCGCCGCCGCCGACGCGGACCACCTGCGCGTCGACGTACGCCGACCTGGCCGAGGCGAGAAAGCGCAGCGTGGCGGTCAGGTCGGCTTCGGGCGCCGCGTAGACGAGGTTCGCCGTCGCGCCGCCGCGCAGCTCCTTGCCGACGGCGCGCACGAACCCCTCGATCGCGCGCTGGGCGATCGCCGCCGAACGGGAGCCGGCCAGCTCCGGCGGGGCGCCGAGCACGATCACCCTGCCCGACGGCGCGACCCACGTGATCGCCTCGTGGAAGAACGAGTAGAGCTCGTGGAGCTCCTCGGGCGATCCCAGCCCCGACGCGTCGAAGACGACGGCGCCGTACGCGCCGGGCTTGGTGGTCGTGACGACGCTGACCCCGGCGCCCTTGAGCGCCTCGACCGCGGGCGTTCTCAGCGGGCCGGGCCCCGCCACCAGCGCCTGCCCGTCGACGAGCGCCTGGCCGGGCTCGTAGCGGCGCAGCTTCGCCGGTTTGGGGAGGCCGAGCTGGTTGGCGATCAGCCGGCCCGGTCCGGACCTGACGAACTGCTGGTAACGGTCTGCCATCGCCTGGACGGTACCGTTCTGGACCCATGGCCGAAACTCCCCGGCGGGCCGCCATCCTCGGCGGCAACCGCATCCCGTTCGCCCGCTCCAACGGCCCCTACAGCGAGGCGTCCAACCAGGACATGCTCACGGCCGCCCTCGATGGGCTCGTCGCCCGCTTCCACCTCCAGGGCGAGCGGGTGGGCGAGGTCGTCGCCGGCGCCGTCCTCAAGCACTCGCGCGACTTCAACCTGACGCGCGAGGCGGTGCTCGGCTCGGCGCTCGACCACGCCAGCCCGGCGCACGACGTCCAGCAGGCCTGCGACACCGGCATCCAGGCCGCGCTCACCGTCGCCAACAAGATCAAGCTCGGCGAGATCGAGGTCGGGATCGCCGGCGGCGTCGACACGACCTCCGACGCGCCGATCGCCGTCAACGAGGACCTCGGCACATCCTGCTCGAGGCCAACCGCGCGAAGACCGTCGCGCAGCGGGTCAAGCTGCTCGGCTCGCTGCGCCCCGGCCAGATCGTCCCGGAGATCCCGCGCAACGCCGAACCGCGCACCGGCCTGTCCATGGGCGAGCACCAGGCGCTCACGACCAAGCGCTGGAACATCGCCCGCGAGGCGCAGGACGAGCTCGCCGCCGCCAGCCACCAGAACCTCGCGCAGGCCTACGAGCGCGGGTTCTTCGACGACCTGATGACGCCGTACCTGGGCGTCACGCGCGACCAGAACCTGCGGCCCGACTCGAGCGTCGAGAAGCTCGCCCAGCTCAAGCCCGCCTTCGGCGGCGAGGACGGCACGATGACCGCCGGCAACTCGACGCCGCTCACCGACGGCGCCGCCCTGGTCCTGCTCGCCTCCGACGAGTGGGCGGCCGCGCACGACATCCCTGTGCTCGCCCACATCACCCACGCCGACACCGCCGCCGTGGACTACGTCCACGGCGACGAGGGATTGCTGATGGCGCCGGTCTACGCCGTCCCGCGCCTGCTCGACCGCGCCGGCCTGACCCTGCAGGACTTCGACCTCTACGAGATCCACGAGGCGTTCGCCGCTCAGGTGCTGACCACGCTCGCCGCCTGGGAGGACCGCGACTTCTGCCGCGACCGCCTGGGCCGCGACGAGCCGCTGGGCAAGATCGACCGCGCCAAGGTCAACCCGAACGGCTCGTCGCTGGCGGCCGGCCATCCGTTCGCCGCCACCGGCGGGCGGATCCTGGCCAGCGCGGCCAAGGAGCTCGACGCGCGCGGGGGCGGCAGGGCCCTCGTGTCCATCTGTGCCGCAGGCGGACAGGGCGTTGTTGCCATAGTGGAGCGATGATCCGCCGCGCCGCCGGGCTCACGGTCCTCGCGTTCGCCGTCGCCGGGCCCGCCGAGGCGGGCCGCGTCACGATCGGCTCCACCCTCAAGGCGGACGCGACGCGCTACGAATCCGCACCCGTCGACTCCGTCTACTGGAACACCGAGCTGGCCCGCGGACGGGTGAGGGTGCCGGCGCGCGGCATCGTCGAGCGCGTGCGGTTCAAGGGCCGCATCAACCGGAAGTCCGGTGCCACCCGCCCGAACGTCGTGATGCACATCCAGGTGCTGCGGTCGATCGGTCGCGGCAAGGTCCAGGTGGTCTCGACCTCCGGCGACATCCCGCTGCCGTTCGGCGGGCGCGCCAACCGCATCACCACGTTCCGTCCGGAGGGCATGTGCGTTCGCCGCGGCGACTTCCTCGCGCTGAGCACGTCGGGCGGGTTCGGCGACGACTACCCCGATGGGGCCGAGTTCGCGATGTTCGCGTCCGTGCAGGGTTCCGCCTACCGCTCGTTCACCGGCGCCGGGCAGGACATGAACGGCTCGATCTTCGGCGGGCGCACGCACCGCAACCGCGAGCTGTTGCTGCAGGCCCGCATCGGTACGGGCAAGGACAAGAGCTTCTGCTGAGCGTCCAGCGGCTGACCTAGCGGCGCAAGCTCGGGCCGCCGACGGTCGACCATACGGGCATGGGCCGTGTACTCGTCGCTGTGCTTCTTGCCGCTCTCGTCCTTGCCCCTCCGGCGCGGGCCGAGCGCTACCCCCTCGGCAGCGACCTGGTCGCGGCCGCCGCCCACACGCAGGAGCACACGCGCGACTGGGCCGCGTTCGCCAACGCCGCGCCGGGCAGCGCGATCGTCGTCCCCAGGCAGGGCGAGGTGACGATGGCGCAGTTCAAGGGCACGGTGCTCAAGCCGCCCAACGACGCCGCCTACAACGGCCACTACCCCGAGTTCGTCTTCCACGTCGTCGTCCTGCGCCCGCAGCCCGGGGGCACCAAGCGGCTGATCGTCGCCAGCAACGACCTGCCCTTCCCGTTCGGCGGGGACGACCAGCAGGTCACGACGATCGATCTGCAGTCGCGCGACTCGCGCGTGTGCGCGCAGGCGGGCGACATCGTGGCGCTCGCGACGTCCGGGGGCTTCGGCAACCACACACCCGAGTTCGGCGGCTTCCCCGACGACTTCTTCAACGTCGGTTACCAGGTGAAGATGTTCGGCGACGGGTCCGCGGGCTACGGGCTCTTCGAGCAGCCCGCCGGCGACGACACCTTCCAGGTCGGCGACGACGTGCCGACGACCGAGGTGGCCGGCCAGGAGCTGCTGATGCGGGTGACCATCGGGACCGGCGCCGACGCCCGCTGGACCTGCCGGACGCCCGAGGAGCAGTCCGCGCGCCTGCCCAACCCGGGCCAGCCAGCGCCCGGCACGTGGAGCATCGTCAGCGGTGGCGGCAAGGTGCGGAAGGGCCAGGTCAGGGTCGCCGTGCGCTGCGACGGCGGTCCCTGCAGCGGCAAGCTCAAGCTGCGCCGCTCGGGCGTCCTGTACGGGAGCGCGGACGTGACCCTGAGCGCCGGCGAGCAGACCTACGTCACGCTCGCGCTGGCGCGCAAGCCCGCCAAGCGGCGCTTCGTGGTCAGCGCCTCGCTGCGTGGGGTCAAGCGCAACTTCACGCTCAGGTCACCCGCTCGGCGCCGCTGAGCTCGGCGTCGCCCGCGACGAGCTCCTGCTTCTGGGCGCGCGAGCGCAGCTTGAGCTGGGCCTCGAGCCTGCGCGCGGTGGTGCGGTCCGGGGTCTTCCAGGCGGCGGCGAGCTTGACCGGCCGGCGGCTGCGCGTGTAGCGGGAGCCGCGCCCCGTGGTGTGCGCGCTGAGACGTGCGTCGAGGTCGACGGTCCAGCCGCAGTAGAGGCTGTCGTCGGTGCACCGCAGCAGGTAGACGAAGGCCGGCATCCCACCGACTTCCCCGGGTGGCGGGGAATCCCTGGTATAAGACGCGCCGGTTCGGTTCAGACGGGAGAGAGAAATGGCGACGGGAACGGTCAAGTGGTTCAACAATGACAAGGGGTTCGGCTTCATCACGCCGGATGAGGGCGACAAGGACCTCTTCGTCCACCACTCCGCGATCCAGACCAACGGGTTCCGCACGCTCGAGGACGGCGCGCGCGTGAACTACGAGGAAGAGGACGGGCCCAAGGGCCCGAAGGCGATCAACGTCACCCCGCTATAAGCCGCGTCCTCTTCGTCTGCCTCGGCAACATCTGCCGGTCGCCCACGGCCGAGGGGGTGCTGCGCCACCTCGCGGAGCGCGAGGGGGTGGAGGTCGACGTCGCGAGCGCCGGCACGGGCTCGTGGCACATCGGTTCGCCGCCTGACGAGCGGTCGACCGCTGCGGCCCGCGCGCGCGGGATCACGTTGGGCGGCTCTGCGCAGCAGGTGACCGCCGACGACTTCGACGAGTACGACCTGCTGGTGGCGATGGACCGCGAGAACGAGCGCGACCTGCTCGCGCTCGCGCCGGACGCCGAGGCGCGGGCGAAGGTGCGGCTGCTGCGGTCGTTCGATCCCGAGGCGGTCGCGGCCTCGGAGCTCGACGTGCCCGACCCCTACTACGGCGGGGCGCACGGCTTCGAGCACGTCCTCGACGTCGTCGAGCGCGCGGCGCGCGGGCTGCTCGACGAGCTCCGTTGATCGGGGCGATCGGCGAGGCGTGCGGGTCGCCCGTCGTCGCGCACCGGCGCGTCGCCGGCGGGGACGTCAACGACGCGCTGCGCGCCGAGCTCGCCGACGGGCGGGTCCTGTTCGTCAAGCATCGCGCCGACGCACCGCCGGGGTTCTACGCCTGCGAGGCGGCGGGACTGCGGTGGCTGGCCGAGGGGCCGCTGGGCCTGCCGGCCGTCGTCGCCGTGCACGAGGAGTTCCTGGCCCTGGAGTGGGTCGACTCCGCTTCGCGCGCGAAGGAGTTCGACGCCGTCCTCGGGCGGGGGCTGGCGCAGCTGCACGCGCTCGGGGCCGAGCGGCTTCGGAGCCGAGCGGCTCTACATCGGGCCGCTCGCGCTCGGCGGCACTGGCGCCGAGTGGCCGAGCGTCTACGGCGCGCTGCTAGAGCGGCTCGCGCGCGAGGCGGACCTGCCGCAGGTGCTGCGCGTCGTCGATCGCCTCGACGAGCTGTGTGGGCCGGCGGAGCCCCCGGCACGGCTGCACGGCGATCTCTGGAGCGGCAACGTCATGGCCGGCCCGGACGGCTCGCCGTGGCTCGTCGATCCCGCCCCCTACGGCGGCCATCGCGAGGTCGACCTCGCGATGCTGCGGCTGTTCGGCCCGCCCGGCCGCGACTTCCTCGCCGCCTACGAGGAGGTCGCGCCGCTCGCGGCGGGCCACGAGGAGCGCGTCGCCCTCTACCAACTGCTGCCGCTGCTCGTCCATTCCATCCTCTTCGGCGGCCATTACCGCGCTGCAACGGTTCGTGCCGCCGAGCAATACGTGCGTAACTTGTGAAGGGGTCGGAGCGTTGTTTGCGAAGAGGCTCCTGATGACGCACCCGATCGTGACCGAGACAACCCGAGACCTGGAACCGGTCGCCCACGATCCGTTCATCGACGACGTCTCCGCCGACGCGCAGCAGCTCCCCGAGCCGCCCGCGAATCCCCGCCGCCGCATCTACGACTGAGCTGAGACAAAAGGGACAGTCCCTTTTGTCTCAACGCTAATCTCGGTCGCGCGCGGACGGCGTAGCTCAGCTGGTAGAGCTCCGGGTTGTGATCCCGGCGGTCGCGGGTTCGAGTCCCGTCGCCGTCCCTTGTGAGCGCCAGCAGCACAGCGCGTAGGCGGCGGGGATGGTCATGAAGGCGTAGATCGTGAGCGTGTGGCGCGGGTTGCCGAGCCAGGCGATGCCGCTGGCGAACATCAGCACCGGTACGAGCCAGAACCACACGGGCCCCGCGCGGCGGCGCACCAGCGCGAGCACCGTTCCCACCAGCGCCAGCAGCGTGAGCAGGTAGATCGACGCGCGCAGCGTCCACCACTGGCCGCGCGGCACGGCCATCTCGGTGAACGAGCCCTCGGACATGAAGCTGTGGGCGGGGCCGAGGTCGAACGAGCGCAGCGTGTTGAGGGCCGCGGCCGAGAACACGTGCCCAGGGTGGTCCTGCGCGTACCGGCGAGCGGCGCGGCGCAGCGTCGCGTCGAGGTCGCCCTCGTCGACGCCGGGCCGGCGGAAGTGGCCGGCCAGGTCGGGGACCCCCTGCGGGACTATCCACACCGCGTTGTACTCGCCGGCCGCATCGGAGAGCGCGTTCCACTGGCCGGACATCGTGAACCCGCCCTGGGTGCCGAGCGGCAGGAAGCGGTCGAACACGGACGCGTTGCGCACCGTCCACGGGACGAGGGCGAGCGCCATGCACGCGACGAGGACCGCCGGGGCCGCCAGGCGCCGCAGCCCCGTCCCGCGCGCGACCGCGATCGCCAGCGGCAGCGCCAGCGTGATGCCGTTCGTGCGCGTGCTCGTCGCGAGGCCGATCAGCAGCCCGGCCAGGACCACCAGCCACAGCCGCTCGCGCTCCCTGAAGGCCAGGGCGCACAGGATCGCGCCGAAGGCCGCCGGCAGGAAGAGGCTCTCCGAGAGCAGCGATCCGTTGACCCACACCAGCGGCGGCGCGACCGCCGCGATCGCCGCCGCCCACAGCGCGACGCGTCTGCCGAACAGCCGCGCGGCCACGAGGTAGAGCAGCCACACGAAGGCGACGCCGAGCACCGCCTCGATGCCACGCGCGACCGTGTAGCGCTCCCCGACCACGGCGTAGATCCCGGCCAGGAAAAGCGGGAAGGCCGGGGGCCGGAACGCCGTCGCTCCGCCGGGCTCCGCGAGGATCGTCGGCGCGAAGCGGCCGGTCTCCGCGAGCCACACCGCGTTGCGGTTGTAGTCGGCGGCATCCCCGGACGGCGCGAAGTCGCGCGTGTCGGCGATCGCGAGCAGGCGCAGAGCCAGCGCGATCGCCAGGACGATCAACAAGCCGCGCGACACCGAGGGGAACCTACCTGTCACGCCTCGGACCCAAAGGATGGCTATCCGTCCGGCCGAATGGTGTTCTGGCCGCATCATGCGCCATGATCCGTCGCTCACGTAGACAGGGGAACCCGATGCCACGCCTGAAGCGCCCGAGCCCATCCATGACCGTCGCACTGCTGGCGCTGTTCGTCGCCCTCGGCGGCACTGCCACCGCAGCCAAGTTCCTGATCACGACCAGCGAGCAGATCCGCGACGGCGCGGTCCATCGCGAGGACATCAAGCGCAACTCGATCGACTCCGGCCGCGTGGCGAACGGCTCGCTGACCCGGCAGGACCTCACGGGCAGCCTGCGCAGCTCGATCGACCAGGCGGGGACGCAGGTGCTCGAGGCGTTCCGCCCCAGCGGTCCCGTGCAAATCTCCAGCGGCGAGGCGCGCGACGTCGCCACGCTGCGCAACATCCCGCCGGGCGCGTACGCGATCTTCGCCAAGACGACGCTCTCAGGTACGCCACCTCCCACCCTGATCGGCGAGGGCAACGGCATCAGCGGCCGGTGCCAGCTCGACGTGGACGGCGACAGCGACAGCGCACGGTCGCTGATGGGCGGGCCAGGCGCCGCCGCCCCGTCCACGCTCAACATGCAGATCACGCGGACCTACGGCTCGCCGGGGAGCGCGAAGGTGAGCTGCGAGGTCAACGGCGCCGATCAGTGGTCGGCGGGCAACACGTCGATCATCGCGCTACGCGTGTCCGCGCCGACGCGCCAGGCGGTCGACGGCTAGATCGCCGGAGACGGGTCCCCAGCAGGTTCCAGAGGATCATCGCGAAGTCGGCCACCGCGGCGACGAGGTGGCCGACCGGCCCGGTCACCAGCCAGGCCGCGAAGCGCTGCGGGGACAGCATGGTCCTGACGCTATCGTCGGCGCCCCGATGGCCACGTCCGGCGTCAGCACGAGCGTGACAGAGCTGCCCGAGTCGCGCGTGCGCGTCGAGGCGGAGGTCGCGCCGGAGGAGATCGAGAAGCGGATCGCCCAGGCGGCGAAGCATCTCGGCCGCCAGCTGCGCGTGCCCGGCTTTCGACCCGGCAAGGCCCCGGCGCCGATCGTGGTCCAGCGCCTCGGCCGTTCCGCCGTGCTCGACGAGACCGTGCGCGACAACCTGCCGGGCTGGTACACGGCGGCGATCGACGACGCCCGCATCGCGCCCGTCGGCGACCCCGACCTCGACCTGGGCTCACTGCCCGACGAGGGGCAGCCGCTGACCTTCAGCATCGAGATCGGCGTCCGCCCGAAGGCGACGCTCGGCGAGTACAAGGGCCTCCCCGTCGCGCGCGAGGACGCCGCGGTTGCCGAAGCGGACATCGACGAGCAGATCGAGCAGCTGCGCGAGCGCTCCGGCCGCCTCGACACCGTGGAGCGGTCCGCCGCGAAGGGCGACTACGTGGTGATGGACTTCGTCGGCTCCGTCGACGGCGTCCCGTTCGAGGGCGGCGAAGCACGTGACCAGCTGCTCGAGCTCGGCTCCGGCCGGCTGATCGACACCTTCGAGGAGCAGCTCGAAGGCGCGAGCGCCGGCGAGGACCGCACGATCACCGTCACGTTCCCGGACGACTACGGGGCCGACGAGCTCGCGGGCAAGGAGGCGCAGTTCGCCGTCACCGTCAAGGAGGTCAAGGCCAAGTCGCTGCCCGAGCTCGACGACGACTTCGCGGTCGAGCAGGGCTTCGACACCGTCGAGGAGGTGCGCGAGGACATCCGCGCGCGTCTCTCCGAGGCGGCCGAGCAGAGCGCCGAGCGCGCCTTCCGCGAAGCCGCGCTTCAGGCCGCCGTCGACAACGCGACCGTCGACGTCCCGGCCGCGCTGATCGAGGCGCGCGCGCGCGAGCTGTGGGAGCGGATGCTGCACACGCTCTCCCATCAGGGCATCAGCCGCGAGATCTACCTGCAGATCTCGGGCAAGAGCGAGGAGGAGATCGTCGAGGAGGGCAGGCCCGACGCCGAGCAGGCCCTCAAGCGCGAGGCGGTTCTCGCCGCGGTGGTCGAGGCCGAGGGCATCGACCCCTCGGACGACGAGCTGCTCGAAGCCCTGTCCGCCGATGCCGAGCGCACGCAGACCTCGCCGAAGAAGCTCCTCGAGCGGATCAGGTCCGCCGGCCGCCTCGACACGCTCAAGGAGGACGTCGCCCAGGGGCTCGCGATCGACCTCCTCGTAGAGTCGGCCAAACCGCCGCAAAAGTAGGGTCCGGACCCTCCCGGGACGGGTTTCCAGCGCCGATGATCATCGCTAGACTCCGCCCCGTTCGGGTGGAGTCGGCTGACTGGTCGGCCTGCTGAAGGAATACCTTCAACGACGCGAAAGAAGCCAGCACCGTGAGCCCACTCGTCCCCATGGTTGTCGAACAGACGTCGCGCGGTGAGCGCGCGTTCGACATCTACTCCCGCCTCCTGAACGAGCGCATCATCTTCCTGGGGACGCCGGTGGACGATCAGATCGCGAACCTGATCGTCGCCCAGCTGCTGCATCTCGAGTCCGAGGATCCCGACAAGGACATCTCGCTCTACATCAACTCGCCGGGCGGGTCGGTGTACGCGGGTCTCGCGATCTACGACACCATGCAGTTCATCAAGCCCGACGTGCAGACGATCTGCGTCGGCATCGCGATGAGCATGGGCGCGCTCCTGCTGGCCGGCGGGGCGAAGGAGAAGCGCATGGCGCTCCCCAACGCGAAGATCCTCATCCACCAGGTCAGCTCCGGCTTCCAGGGGCAGGCGACCGACATCGAGATCCACGCGCGCGAGGTCATCGAGCTGCGCCGCAAGCTCGACGAGATCATCGCGGGGCACGCGGGCAAGGACGTCGAGGATGTGCGCAAGGACACCGAGCGCGACTACTTCATGACGTCGGAGGAAGCGAAGGCGTACGGGATCATCGACCGGGTGATCGCCCATCACTGAAGTGGCTGACTGATGGCTCGCCCGACGGACTCCAACGAGCAGCTCCTGTGCTCCTTCTGCGGGAAGTCCCAGCGGCAGGTCAAGAAGCTGATCGCCGGGCCCGGCGTCTACATCTGCGACGAGTGCATCGATCTCTGTAACGAGATCATCGACGAGGAGCTCACCGCTCCGGCGTCGTTCGACCTCGACAACCTGCCGCGCCCGCGCGAGATCTACGACGTGCTCAACGACTACGTCGTCGGGCAGGAGCAGGCCAAGCGCACGCTCTCGGTCGCCGTCTACAACCACTACAAGCGCGTGCAGCTGATGCAGTCCGGCGACACGGACATCGAGCTGCAGAAGTCCAACATCCTGCTCTTGGGGCCGACCGGCTGCGGCAAGACGCTGCTCGCGCAGACGCTCGCGCGGATCCTCAACGTCCCGTTCGCGATCGCCGACGCGACCGCGCTGACCGAGGCCGGCTACGTCGGCGAGGACGTCGAGAACATCCTGCTCAAGCTGATCCAGGCCGCCGACTTCGACGTCAAGAAGGCCGAGACGGGGATCATCTACATCGACGAGGTCGACAAGATCGCGCGCAAGGCCGACAACCCGTCGATCACGCGCGATGTGTCGGGGGAGGGCGTCCAGCAGGCGCTGCTGAAGATCCTCGAGGGGACGACGGCCTCGGTGCCGCCCCAGGGCGGGCGCAAGCACCCGCACCAGGAGTTCCTCACCATCGACACGACGAACGTGCTCTTCATCTGCGGTGGCGCGTTCGCCGACCTCGACAAGGTCATCGAGCGCCGCATCGGCCACAAGGGGATCGGCTTCGGCTCGGCCATCACGGCCAAGATCGACAAGGACCTGGGCGAGATCTTCGAAAAGGTCCTGCCCGAGGACCTCATGCAGTACGGGCTGATCCCCGAGTTCATCGGCCGCCTGCCGGTGTGCTCGGCCGTGCACCAGCTCTCCAGCGACGACCTGATCACGATCCTCACCGAGCCGCGCAACGCGATCGTCAAGCAGTTCCAGCGCTTCTTCTCCTTCGACGGCATCGAGCTCGTCTTCACCGACGACGCGCTCAAGGCGGTCGCGTACAAGGCGATCGAGCGCGAGACCGGCGCCCGCGGCCTGCGGTCGATCATCGAGGAGGTCCTGCTCGAGGTGCAATTCGAGCTGCCCTCCCGGCGCGACGTCAAGAAGTGCGTCGTCACCAAGGAGACGGTCGAGCAGGGTCTGCGGCCGACCCTCGTCACCGCCGCCGCGGACGACGAGACCGGCGAGCAGGACGCAGCCTCCGCCTAGGTGGAGACCGCGCTCCTCGACGGCCGCTGCTGGTGGGCCGGCAGCGCGCCCGAGTACATCGTCTACCACGACGACGAGTGGGGCCGCCCGGTGCGCGGCGACGACGCGCTGTTCGAGCGGCTGTCCCTGGAGGCGTTCCAGTCCGGGCTCTCGTGGCTGACGATCCTGCGCAAGCGCGAGAACTTCCGGCGCGCGTTCGCGGGCTTCGACATCGAGGTGGTCGCCAGGTTCGGCGATGCCGACTGCGAGCGGCTGATGGGCGATGCGGGGATCGTGCGCAACCGCAAGAAGATCGAGGCGACGCTCGCCAACGCCCGCGCGGCCCGCGAGCTGCGCGCGGGCGGCGAGTCGCTGAGCGAGCTGATCTGGTCCTTCGCGCCCGGGGACCGTCCCGCGCCGCGCTCGATCGAGGACGTCCCCGCCACGACACCCGAGTCCACCGCGCTCGCCAAGGAGCTCAAGCGCCGCGGCTTCGTCTTCGTCGGCCCGACGACGGCCTACGCCGCCATGCAGGCCTGCGGCCTGGTCAACGACCACATCGCCGGCTGCCGCGCCCGCTAGGACTTCACGCCGATCCCGGCGACGAGCAGCGGGGTGAGCAGGCGCAGGTCGCCGGCGCCGACCTGCGCCGAGGCGCTGTCGGCCTGCTCCTGGGTGATGCGGCCGGACTCGACGAGCTGGGCCTTGAGCGCCTCGAGGGAGAGTTGGAAGAACGGGTAGCCGGGCGAGTCGGAGTCGATCACCCGGGCGCGCGCCTCCCCGCGGACGTCCGTGAGCCCGCAGTCGGCGAGGTCGCCGACGAGCCGCCGGCCGTAATAGGCCTCGAAGCCGGCCTCGGTCATGAAGTCCAGCACGGCCTGCGCGATCCCGTCCATGTCCGCCGCACCGAGGAACTCGAAGCCGGTCCAGTCGTAGTCCTCGATGACGATCGTGCCGCCGGGGGCGAGGGCGGCGGTGAGCTTGGTCAGGACCTCGCGCCGCTCGGGCAGATGCTCGAGCACCAGGCGCGAGTGGATGAGGTCGAACTCGCCCTCGCCCAGGGGGTCGGTGCGGATGTCGTGCTCGCGGACCTCGACCTTGTCGGATGCGAGCTCATCGAGGAAGCGCGTGTCGATGTCGGTCACGAGCACGTGGTCGGCGCGCTCGGCGAGCCAAGCCGCCATCGTGCCGCCGCCTCCGCCGAGCTCGAGCACGCGCCCGGACACGCCGAGCTCGGCCAGCAGCGCCTGGGAACCCGGATCCCACAGGCTCTCCATGCCCGCGATCCGCTTGCGCTCATCGGCCCAGCCCTGGTCGTACGCATAGCCCGTCTCGCTCATGCCGGGAGTATCGCGCTCGAAGCGCGAGGACGACGGCTGCGGCGACGGCGGGAAGCAGGAGGAAATAGGACGAGAAGACGGCGAGGACAGCGCTCATCGCAAGCGCCACCGCGGCGGCAGCGGCCGCGCGCGCGGCGCGAGCGAGCAAGCGAGCTTCACCCCGCCGGCGACGTACACGTTCATCGTCGCCACCGTCAGCGCGACGGCGGGGCTCTCGCGCGACGGCTGGCGGCCTCCGCGTAACCTGCCCAGCCCGATGTCGGACCTCGACCGCACCCGCTACGACCCGGCCGAAGCCGAGCCGCGGATCTTCGCGCGCTGGTACGCGTCCGGCCTGCATCACCCCGAGCCGGAGGGCGAGTCGAAGGACAACTACTCGATCGCCATCCCGCCGCCGAACGTGACCGGCGCACTGCACATGGGCCATGCGCTCAACGGCTCCGTGCAGGACGCCCTCAGCCGCTACCACCGCATGCTCGGCAAGCGCGTCAAGTGGATCTACGGCACCGACCACGCAGGTATCGCCACGCAGACCCAGGTCGAGCGGCTGCTGCTGTCGGAGGGCTCGAGCCGGGAGGAGATCGGCCGCGAGCGGTTCGTCGAGCGCGTCTGGCGGTGGCGCGAGCAGTACGGCGGCACGATCACCGAGCAGTTCAAGCGGCTCGGCTGCACCTGCGACTACGACGACGAGCGCTTCACCCTCGACGACGCGTACGTCTCAGCAGTGATGAAGGTCTTCGTCGACCTCTACGACAAGGGCTGGATCTATCGCGACAACTACATGGTCAACTGGGACCCGGGGACGCGCTCGGCGATCTCCGACCTCGAGGTCGAGGAGCGGACGGTCACCGACACCCTGTACTGGATCGACTACCCGCTGGAGTCGGGGTCCGGCAGCATCACGGTCGCCACCGTGCGCCCCGAGACGATGCTCGGCGACACCGCCATCGCCGTGCATCCCGACGACGAGCGCTACACGCGCCTCGTCGGCGAGTCCGCGATCCTGCCGCTCGTCGGCCGGCGGCTGAGGATCGTCGCCGACCCGTACGTCAAGCCCGAGTTCGGTACCGGTGCGCTGAAGATCACCCCGGGCCACGATCCCAACGACTTCGAGATCGGCCGCACCCACGGGCTCGAGGAGGTCTCGGTGATCGGTGAGGACGGGCGCATGACCGCCGCTGCCGGCGAGCGCTTTGCGGGCCTGGCGGTGCTCGAGTGCCGCGACGCAGTCGTGGACGCGCTGCGCGCCGAGGGGCTGATCCGGCGCCAGGAGCCCTACGAGCACGCCGTGCCCTACTCGCACCGGTCGGGCGAGCGCATCGAGCCGCTGATCTCGCTCCAGTGGTTCATGAGGATGGACGAGCTCGCGGCCGCCGCCGCAGAGGCGGTGCGCGACGGTCGCGTGCGCATCACCCCGGACGGCCAGCGCAAGCGTTACCTCGACTGGCTCGAGAACATCCGCCCGTGGTGCATCTCGCGGCAGCTGTGGTGGGGCCACCAGATCCCCGTCTACTACCGGGGAGACGAGGTGTACGCCGGCGTGCAGCCGCCCGAGGGCGATGGGTGGGAGCGCGACCCCGACGTGCTCGACACGTGGTTCTCGAGCGCGCTGTGGCCGTTCGCCACGCTCGGCTGGCCCGAGCAGACACCGCAGTTGCGCGCCTTCTACCCGACCGACGTGCTCTCGACCGCACGCGACATCCTCTTCCTGTGGGTGGCGCGGATGGTGATGATGGGTCTCGAGTTCGCCGGTGACGTCCCGTTCACGGACGTCTACGTGCACTCGGTCATCCAGGCCCCCGACGGGCGCCGCATGAGCAAGTCCCTGGGGACGGGCATCGACCCGATCGACCTGATCGACTCCCACGGGGCCGACGCGACGCGCTTCGGCCTGCTGGCGATGTCCTCGACGCAGGACGTGCGCTTCAACGAGGACAAGATCGCCCAGGGCGCGCAGTTGGCGAACAAGCTCTGGAACGCCTCCCGCCTCATCCTCACCCGAGTCGCGCAAGGGTCCATATATGAGGCCTCAGGCGACTCAGAGCTGCCGATCGAGGACCGCTGGATCCTGTCGCGGCTCGAGCGCGCGCGCGAGCACGTCACGACGTCGATCGAGGCCTTCGACTTCCACCATGCCGCGCTCGGCCTCTACGACTTCGTCTACGGCGAGCTGTGCGACTGGTACCTGGAGATCGTCAAGCCGCGGCTCGAGAGCGAGGGGGGCGTGGCGCTGCGCGTGCTGCGCGAGACGCTGGCGCTCGCCCATCCGATCATCCCGTTCGTGACCGAGGAGATCTGGTCGCACGCCGGCGACGGCCTGCTCGCGCAATCGTCGTGGCCCGCGGCAGATCCCCGCCGCGTCGACGTGGCCGCCGAGGAGCGGCTGTCGGCGACGATCGACCAGGTCCGCGCCGTGCGCGCATGGCGCGACCGGCTCGACGTGCGGCCGGGCGCGGTGCTCCCGGCCCGACTCGACGGGCACGGCGAAACGGCCGACATCATCGCGCGCCTCGCCCGGCTCGAATGGGCCGACGGCGAGCCGGTGGCGCGCGTCGGCACGATCGACCTGCTGCCCTCCGACGAGGTCGATCTCGCGGCGGGCGAGCGCCGGGTCGCCGAGCGGCGGGCGAAGCTCGAGACGGAGATCGAGCGTGCCGAGGGCAAGCTCGGCAACGACCGGTTCGTGGCCAATGCGCCCGACGTGGTGGTGCAGAAGGAGCGCGACAAGCTCGCGGCCATGCAGGCGGAGCTGGCGCAGCTGTGAGCTGGACGAGCGCGCAGGCCGAGGCGCACCTGCTCGAGCGCGAGCTGTTCGGGATGAGCTTCGGCACCTCGCGCATGCGCCGTCTGCTGACAGCGTTAGGCAACCCGCAGCGGTCCTTCCGCGCTTCCATCCACGTCGTCGGGACCAACGGCAAGAGCTCGACGACGCGCTTCGCGGCCGCGATGCTGGAGGCGCACGGCATGCGCTCGGGCGCCTACCTGTCGCCGCATTTGACCCACTTCCGCGAGCGGATTCGCATTGCCGATCGGGATCTCTCGCCGGAGGCGTTCGGGGAGGCCGTGGAGCGGGTGGTCCGGGCCGCGCGAAAGGTCGACCGCGATGACGACCTCGTGACCCAGTTCGAGCTGCTCACCGCGGCGGCCTTCGTCGCGTTCGCGGACGCGGGCGTCGAGGTGGCGGTCGTCGAGGCCGGGCTGGGCGGCCGCTATGACGCGACGAACGTCCTATCCGCGCCGGTGGTCGTGCTGACGAGCGTGGGGTTGGAACACACCCGCTGGCTGGGTCCGACGCTGACGCACATCGCGCGTGAGAAGCTCGCGGTCGTGCCGGAGGGCGGGGTGCTGGTGCACGGCGCGCTTCCCGCCGAGGCGATGGATGTCGTCCGCTCGCTGGACGCGCGCCGGGTCGGCGTCGATCGGCCCTTGTCGTTGGAGCTTCCCGGCTATCAGCGCATGAACGCCGCGCTGGCGGCCGCCGCCGTGAAGGCCACGCTGGGTTCGGTCACGGAGGCGAAGGTGATCGAGGCCGCTCGCCGCGTCGTGGTGCCGGGCCGGTTCCAGATCGTGGGAGAGTCTCCGCTGGTGGTCATCGACGGCGCGCACAACCCGTCGGGCATGGAGGCGCTTGCCGATGCGCTGCCGCGGCGCGCCTGGACCGCCGTGGTGTCGATCCTCGACGACAAGGATGCCGCGGCGATGCTTGGGGAGCTGCTCGGCGAGTGCTCCGGCGCCGTGTTCACGGCGTCCTCGAACCCGCGCGCGCTGCCGCCGGCGACGTTGGCCTCGTTGGCCCGGCAGCTCGGCTTTGAGGGTGAGTCGGTGCTGGAGCGCGACCCGCGCCGGGCGCTCGAGCGCGCACGCGCCCTCGCCGGTGCGCAGGGCGCCGTCATCGCCACCGGATCGATCTATCTCGTCGCAGACCTGCTGTCGGCGCCGGGCGAGCGCAAGGCGTCGGCGCTGTGAACGAGGGCGACGGCCCGAGCGTGCTCGCGATGGTCGGCTTCGTCGCCGCCGTCGTCGCGATCGTCATCCTGGTGTTCTTCGCGCTCGGGTACGTGTTCGGCAGGATTTTCCTGTAGCCCGGCTAAAGTTGCCCCGTGGCCCTCGACTTCGCGGTCTTCGGCATCGACAACCGGGCGGTCGACACCGGCGTCAAGGTGCTGCTGCTGTTCCTGTTCGTCGTGTGGGCGGCACTCGTGTTCTGGACGTACGCAGACGCGCGCCGGCGCATCGATGATCCCATGCTCGTCGCGTGCGCCACGGCGGCCTCGCTGTTCCCGTTCGTGGGCACGATCGTCTACACGATCGTCCGCCCGCCGGAGTTCCTCGACGACGTGCGCCTGCGCGAGCTCGAGATGCACGCCGCCGAGACCCGCCTGCACGCGCTCGACTTCGAGCTGTGCCCGAACTGCGACCACGCGATACGAGGCGACTACCTGCGCTGTCCGCACTGCATGTTCCGGCTCAAGGAACCGTGCGTCGCCTGCGGCAAGCCGCTCGACCCCCGCTGGAAGCTGTGCCCCTACTGCGAGACCGAGGTCGGCGCGATCCCGCCCTCGGCCTCCACCGCCCCGCCGACCGCCCGTCGCCGCCGCCGCACCGAGGAGACGGCCGCGGTCGACATCCCACCCGCCTGACCTCAACCAAGCTTCACAAAAGGCACGGACCCTTTTGTGAAGCTGACGCGCGGCTACGCTGCGGCGCCTCATGGCTATTGAACAGACTCTGATCCTCGTCAAGCCGGACGCGTTCGCGCGCGGCCTGACGGGGGAGATCATCGCCCGCTTCGAGCGCAAGGGGCTGCGCATCCTCCAGCTCCAGAAGATGACGCTGACGGAGGAGACCGCGAAGACGCACTACGGCGAGCACGAAGGCAAGCCGTTCTTCGGCGAGCTCGTCGACTTCATCACCTCCGGCCCGCTCGTCGCGATGGTGCTCGAGGGCGAGGACGCGATCAAGGCCGCCCGCCAGGTCATCGGCGCCACCAATCCCCTGGAGGCGATGACCGGCTCGATCCGTGGCGACTTCGCCATCGCCGTCGGCCAGAACATGGTCCACGGCTCCGACTCGCCGGAGTCCGGGCAGCGCGAGGCGGCGATCTTCTTCCCAGGCGGTTGATCCTCGCCTCACGGTCGCCGCAGCGGACGGCGATCCTGACGCAGCTCGGCATTGCGCACGAGGTCGAGCCGGCCGACGTCGAGGAGGTCGCGACGGGCGATCCTGCCGCCGTCGCCCTCGAGAACGCGCGCCGGAAGGCCGGCGGCAGGCCCAACACGCTCGGCGTGGACACGCTGGTCGAGCTTGACGGTGTCATCTACGGCAAGCCCGCGGACGCGGACGCGGCGCGCACCACCCTCCTCGCGCTCAGCGACGCCACGCACAGGGTCATCAGCGGGCTGGCCTACGAGGGCGAGGGAGTCGTGGTCACCACGGAGGTGACGTTCCGACCGGTCGAACCGCTGATCGACTGGTACCTCGCCACCGGCGAGTGGCGCGACCGCGCCGGCGGCTATGCCATCCAGGGCAGGGGCGCGGCGCTCGTCCGCGGAATCCGCGGCGACTACCTCAACGTGGTCGGGCTACCAGTTGCCGCTCTCGTGGACCTGCTCGGCACCGACGTTCTGCGCGCGGGCTGACCGGCGCCGGCGCCTGTAGCCGGCCACGACGAGCACGACCCCACCGGCACCGCCGAACACCCCGGCGAGGATCAGCCCCACCGCCTTGAACACCGCTCCCGCGCCGACCGGGCTGACCAGGTAGGGCATCGATGAGGCGTCCCCCGAGCAGACGATCCGGCCCGACGAGCCGGGCAGCGTGAACGAGCCGACCGACACGTAGTCGCCGAGCGTCGCCGAAGCTCCCTGGACGTTGCCTCTGAACGAGTCCTTGAAGCCCTCTGCGCTGACGACGCATCCCGTCCCCGCCGCCAACCGGTCCTTCACCTCGCTGTTGGCGACCCCGTCCGTGTCGAGATAGACGGTGAGTTTGGGCTCGCGTGACTCGAAGGAAACCCGCTCGCCGCCCACGATCCCGCGCGCGACGGCGTCGTCCGACAGCGCCCCCGCCTGCCCGACCGCGTTGCCGATCCCGTAGGCGGTCGCGAGCAGGCCGACCACGACCAGCGCCGCTCCGATCAAGCGCATCATCCGACGGGCGGCGAGCAGTAGCGATACGGCGGCAGATCCTCACCGCCCCAGTCCGCCTCCCACACGCGGTCGACGGCCTCGGCCACGCGCGCGATCGTGCGCAGGCCGCGCGGGATGCCCTCCATCCCGTCGTGGGAGCCGATCCGCGGGCGCACCGCGATCCCCTTGCGCAGGTCGGCCTGCAGCACCTCCCGCTGGTAGCGGTCCCACCGTTCGCGTCCCTCGACGTAGGCGGGTGTGTCGCGGTAGACGACCACGACGTGCTCACAGCCGTGCGAGCGCATGCGGTCCTTGCCGTCCGCGCACGGCTGCTTGGGCCCGAGGTTGGTGGTGAGCACGCCGCCCTGCAGCAGTTCGCTGGGCCGGTCCACGGTGGCCTGGGCGCTGTAGCAGTCGTGTGGCTGCACGCCGACGACCTCGAGGTAGGAGCAGAGCAGCTCCTGGGGAGTGCTGGGCAGATATGGGAAGGGGGAGGGGGCCGGCGGCGGATGGTTGATCTTGGGTCGCACCGCCCGTGCGACCTCCTCCCAGTTGAGGACCTCGCACACGACGCCCGCGGGCGTGTGCGGGACCTCGATCGGGACGGCCGCGCTCATGTTGTCGTAGGTGGGGTGCGCGCCGTCCGGGTGCACGGCGACAAGCCCGCGCACGATCGTCTGGATCGGGTTGTGATCCTCGCTGCCGCCGCCGCGTACGGCCCGGAACTCGCAGTAGCGGGCGAGACCGAGGCAACGCTCGGGCCCGATCCCGGCCGCCGCCAGGAACGCGATGCCGAGGTCCTCGTCGAGCACGGAGGGCTCGCCCACCCGCCGTCCGACCCAGCGGTCCTGGGCGGCCCACGAGGTCAGCTCCGGGGGCGCCGCCGGTGCGAGCTCGCCCGTCACGTGCACCACGTCCCACTCCACGACCCGGCCCTTCTCCGAGTGCGGCGTGAGCGCTTGCGAGATCCGGTCCGGCACGCGGTAGACGCCCCAGACGCGTTCGGGCTGGGCGGCGAGGCCCGAGCTGCCCAGGAACGCGGCCAGATCCTGGAGCTGCGGCTCGCCGCGCGTGGCGAAGCGGCTGATGTGCGCGGGCTGGGCGTCCCGAGCGCGGAACGGCGCGCGCGCCTCGGCGCGCACCGCCCACTCGGCGCTGGCGATCCGCTCGCGCTCCGCGGGGTCCTTCTCCTGCTCGACCTCGTCGCGATTGAAGGTCTGGCGCAGGGCGGTCTTGAAGTCTCCGAGGCCCGCATTCATCAGCTTCCCGATGTCCGGGGGCGCAGTGGGGTCGAAGTCGCGCATGGCCGCGCCGTAGAGGTACTGGCCGGCGGGTCCTTCCAGCACGCGCGCCGCATCGTTGATCGCGACCGCCTCCGCATGGGAGGCCTGGACCTCGGTCTGAGCCTGCGCGACCCGTGCCATGTTGGCGTCGTAGGCGGCGCGCTGCTCGGGCGTCAGCTGCCTGAGCGATTCCTCGATCTGCTCCGGCGTCGGCGGGTTGCGCGCCGCGTCGAGGCCCTGCTTGAGGTTCTTCAGGAAGCCCATCGCGCAACCCTAACGACGGGTTCGGTGGCCGGAAAGGGCACCGATGGGGATCCCTTCAACCGCCACCGGCGGGCCAGACGGTGGCCGCCCGGGCAGCGCGGGCGGCGCGCACGCCTCGAGCCTGAGGTTCGCCAACCGGGCCAAACCGCGGAAGTGGCTGCTCGCGCGGCCGAAATGGCGCTGTGCAACGCGCCTCGCGGGATGGGTCGGGCCGCTAGACTCGGCGCTTCGCGGAGACCCTCGCTCGGGAGCCGCGCGTTGACCTATGGGGTTCTTCGGCTATCTCACCGGGATGGGCGGCCGCGACATGGCGGTGGACCTCGGTACCGCCAACACGCTCGTCTATGTGCGCGGGCGCGGCATCGTGTTATCCGAGCCCTCCGTGGTCGCGATCGACAGCCGCACGGGCGAGGTCCACGCGGTCGGCATCGAGGCAAAGCGGATGCTCGGCCGCACCCCGGGCACGATCCAGGCGATCCGGCCGCTCAAGGACGGAGTGATCGCGGACTTCGACGTGACGGAGGAGATGCTCCGTCACTTCATCCAGAAGGTGCACCAGAACCGCTGGGCCCACCCGCGCGTGGTGGTCTGCGTCCCATCCGGCGTGACCGGGGTCGAGAAGCGCGCCGTGGAGGAGGCCTGCCTGAGCGCCGGTGCGCGCCAGGCCTACCTGATCGAGGAGCCCATGGCCGCGGCCATCGGCGCCGGTCTGCCGGTCGGGGAGCCCACGGGCAACATGGTCGTCGACATCGGCGGCGGCACGAGCGAGGTGGCGGTGATCTCGCTCGGCGGCATCGTCGTCAGCCAGTCGATCCGCATCGGCGGCGACGAGCTCGACGAGGCGATCATCAACTACGTCAAGCGGGAGTACAAGCTCCTGATCGGCCAGCAGACGGCCGAGGAAGTGAAACTTGAGATCGGTTCCGCCTACCCCCTCGACGAGGAGGTCCAGGCGGAGATCCGGGGCCGCGACCTGGTCTCCGGGCTGCCCAAGACCGTCGTGCTGACCTCCGAGGAGGTCCGCGCCGCGCTCGAGGAGCCGCTCGTGCAGATCATCGACGCGATCAAGGAGACCCTGGATCGGACACCGCCCGAGCTGGCCTCGGACATCATGGACCGGGGCATCATGCTCGCGGGCGGCGGATCGCTGCTCCAGAACCTCGACGAGCGGCTGCGCGAGGAGACGCAGATGCCCGCGCACCGCGCGGAGTCGCCGCTCACCTGCGTGGCGGTCGGCTCCGGCCGCTCGCTCGAGGAGTTCGAGGCGATCCACCGCTCGGCGCGCAGTGTCAACGGCCGCCAGCGGCGGGCCGGCGCGCGGCGTTAGCCGTAACCCGCGCCCGGTGCGACACTAGGTATCCACGTGTACGACAAGCAAGTACGCAGACGTCGTCTGACTCTTGCCGCGTTCGTCATCGCCTCGATCCTGCTGCTGACGGTCTACTTCGGCGAGTCCACCGGCGGTGGTTTGCACTCGGTGCAGCGCGGCGCGCTGTCCGTGCTCGGCCCGATCCAAGAGGGCGCGCACCGGGCGCTGAAGCCTGTCCGCGACCTCTTCGGGTGGGTCGGTGACACGTTCGACGCCAAGAAGGAGCGCAACCAGCTGGCCGAGGAGAACGAGGACCTGCGCCGGCAGGTGACCCAGCTCCAAGCCGAGCAGGGCGAGAACGACCAGCTCAAGGAGCTGCTCCAGATCGACCAGGCCCTCGGTCTCGAGCAGGAGGATCTGGTCAACACGCTCGTGACCGCCCGCAACGCGAACCTCTTCTACTCGAAGGTCCAGATCGACAAGGGCTCGAGCGCCGGCGTGAAGCTCAACGACCCGGTCATCAACGGCGACGGGCTCGTCGGCCGCGTGACCGTGGTGACGCGCGGCTACTCGATCGTGACGCTGATCACCGACGAGTCGTTCGCCACCGGCGTGAAGGTGCTCGGCGCCAACCAGATGACGTCGATCCGGGCCAACCCGAACCGCCCGGGCGAGCTCGAGCTCCAGTACATCCAGGATGCGTCGAAGATCAGCCGCGGGCAGCAGGTCGTCACCGCCGGCTCGACCAGCCTGCGCTACCGCTCCTTCTACCCGCGCGACCTCCCGATCGGGTCGGTCTCGAAGATCGAGCTGGGCGAGGGCAACGTCGACACGCGCATCGAGGTCAAACCGGCCGTTGACATCGGCACGCTCGAGTGGGTCCAGGTGGTCACGAACCACGACGAGCCGACGACCGTGGCCGCGCTGCCGTGACACTGACGCCGCAGCTCGCCGCCCGCCTCGCCGCCGTCGCCCTCCTCGGCGTGGTCCTGCAGGCGGCCGCGATCTCGCAGATCCGTGTCTTCGGCGTGCCGGCGGACGTCACGCCGCTCCTCGTGGCCGCCGTCGGCCTTCTCTGCGGCTCGGTGGCGGGTGCCGGCTTCGGCTTCGCCGTCGGCCTGCTCGTCGACACGGCCCTGCTCCAGACGCTCGGCGTCAGCTCGCTGCTGATGGTGACGATCGGCTACGGCGCCGGCCGTCTGCGCGAGCTGCGCGACCCCGCCCACGGGCTGGTGCCGATGGGCGTCGGCGCCGCCGCCGCGACGGTCGCGACCTTCGGCTTCGCGGTGCTTCAGTTCCTGCTCGGCTTCGACGTCCCGATCAGCGTCCTGCTGCTGCGCGACATCCTGCTCGGCATCGTGCTGGGGACGCTGCTCGCCGTGCCGGTGCACGCGCTCGTCCGCCGCACGCTCGAGCCGTTCCTGCCCGACGACCCGCGCCGCCGCCGCCGGCGCGCGTACACGACCGGCGGCCTCTCACCCCTGAGCCGCGCCTGATGCCCACGCCCCTCGAAGACCGCCGGCCGACCATGTCGCCGCAGCTGGCGCGGCGCGTCGCCATCCTGGGCGGCGCGGCGTTCATCCTGTTCGCGGCGCTCTTCTTCCGCCTGTGGTTCCTGCAGGTCCTGTCCGGCCACGAGTACGTCGCCGAGGCGGCACAGAACCGCGTGCGCAAGGTCAAGATCGAGGCGCCGCGCGGGAACATCGTCGACCGCAACGGCCGGACCCTGGTCAAGACCCGCCAGGCCGCGGTGGTGCAGATCCTGCCCGGCGAGCTGCCCGAGTCCGAGAAGGACCTCGCTGCCGCCTACGGCACCAGGGTCTCGGCCGCCGAGCGCGAGCGGCTCGCCGCCGCGCAGCGTCTCAGGGAGCTCCGCCGCCGCGGCTCGCGGCGTCAGCAGCGCCACCTGACCGCCGCCGAGCAGCGCGAGCGCCGGCGGCTCAAGCGCGCGTCGCTGCGCGCGCGCCGAGTCCCGGTGCCGCCGATTCCCGCCGACCCTCAGGTGCGCCGGCTCTACGCGAAGCTGGGCGACGTCCTCGACCTGTCGCCGCGCTTCATCCACCGCAGGGTCATCGAGCAGGTCGCGCTGACGCCGTACGCCGCGGTCACGATCGAGACCGACATCGGCCAGGCCGCCTTCAACTACCTGCTCGAGCGCCAGGAGCAGTTCCCGGGCGTCAAGCCCGAGATCCAGTACCTGCGCAGCTACCCGCACGAGACGCTCGGCGCGCACCTGTTCGGGACCCTGCGCGAGATCTCGCCGGACGAGCTCGAGCAGAAGAAGTACAAGGGCGTCAGCGAGGGCGAGCGCATCGGCAAGGACGGCGTCGAGGAGTCCTACGACCGCTACCTGCGCGGGCAGGACGGCTACTACCGCCAGGTGGTCGACGCGCTCGGCGAGAGCTGCGACGACCCGGTGCGCTGCGCCGTCAGGCGCGTCAAGCCGCAGCAGGGCCAGCAGCTCCAGCTGACGCTCGACCTCAAGCTCGAGCGGGCCGGCCAGGAGGCGCTCGAGCGGATCGGCGCCGGCCGGCCGGGGGCGTTCGTCGCGATGGACCCGCGCAACGGCGAGATCCTGGCCATGGGCTCCTACCCGAGCTTCGACGCCAACCTGTTCGCCAAGCCGATCAGCCAGGAGAAGTACTCCGAGCTCAACTCCGAGGGGGCCGGGACGCCGCTCGTCAACCGCGCGATCGACGGCCTCTATCCGACCGGCTCGACGTTCAAGCTGATCACCGCCGTCGCCGCGCTGGAGTCCGGGATCATCACGCCGGGCACGATCATCGACGACACCGGTTCCTTCACGCTCGGCACGACGGTCTTCCGCAACGCCGGCAACGCGGTCCACGGCGCGATCTCGCTCGTGCGCGCGCTCCAGGTCTCCAGCGACGTCTTCTTCTACACGCTCGGGAACAACCTCAACGGCATGCCGAACCAGGTGCTGCAGACGTGGGCGCGCAGGCTCGGCCTCGGCCACACCACCGGCATCGACCTGCCGGGCGAGTTCGGCGGCCTCGTCCCGGACTCCGAGTGGCGCAACACCGGTTACGCGAAGTACCAGCGCTGCACCGAGCGCGAGAACATCCCGCCGCAGACGACGGAGGCGCTACTGGCCTGCGGCGGCATCGAGCGTCCCTGGTCTGCGGGCGACAACGTCAACCTCTCCGTCGGCCAGGGAGATCTCCAGGCCACGCCGCTGCAGATGGCGGTCGCCTACGCGGCCGTCGCCAACGGCGGCACCGTGGTGCGGCCGCACCTCGGCCGCCAGGTCGAGGACGGCCAGGGCCGCCTGCAGCAGAGGCTGCGCTACCCACCCCGGCGCAGGCTCGACATCTCCGAGACGACGCGCCAGGCGATCCTCGACGGCCTGCGGGCCGCGGCGTCGGCGGGCGGCACCTCGGGCGACGTCTTCGCCGATGTCGACCTCGAGGTGTACGGAAAGACCGGGACCGCCGAGCGCGGGCTGAGCGAGGACCAGTCCTGGTACGTAGCCTTCGTCGACGATGAGGCCCGGCCGATCGTCGTGGCAGTGACAGTCGAGGAGGGCGGCTGGGGTGCTTCGACGGCCGCGCCCGCGGCCTGCGAGATCCTGACCACCTGGTTCGACCAGTCGCCGACGCGCTGCCGCGCGGGGGCGTCCACCACCCGATGAGCGTCCAGACCCCGATCCAGCCCGTCTCCGAGCCGCCACCTCCGCTCGTCCCGCGCGAGCTGCGCCTGCGGCTGGACCCGCTGCTGCTGCTGGCGGCGCTGGGCCTCGTCGTGTGCTCGGTCGTCGCGCTCAAGGGCGCGACCGCCGACGACATCCCCGGCGACCCGAACCACTACGTCTACCGCCAGGTCGCCTTCGCCGGCATCGGCATCGTCCTGATGTACCTGTGCTCGCGGCTGGACTACTCGCGCCTGCGCGAGCTGCGCTACCCGCTGTACGGCCTGATGCTGGTGACGATCGCCGTCGTCTACCTCCTCGGCACCGCGACCAAGGGCTCCAAGCGCTGGATCGAGACGCCGTTCTTCAACCTCCAGCCGTCCGAGCTGGGCAAGGTCCTGCTCGTGGTCGCCGTCGCGGGCTTCGTGGTCGACCGCATGCGGCGCGGTCCCGCGACGCGGCAGCTGACCGCGCGGGTGATGCTGCTCGGCCTGATCCCGGCGATGCTCGTCATGGCCCAGCCGGACCTCGGGTCGGCGCTCGTATACGTCGCCGGCACGCTCGGGCTGCTGTTCGTCGCCGGTACGCCGTGGCGGCACTTCGCCGCGCTGGGCGTGCTCGGTGCGGTGGCGATCGCGCTGACGCTGGTCGCGCTGCCCGCGGTCGGCGTCAACGTGCTCGAGGACTACCAGAAGGACCGCCTGACGTCCTTCCTGCACCCGTCCGACGTGGCGGGCCGGGAGGGCTACCAGCAGAAGCAGTCGATCATCGCGATCGGCGCGGGCGAGAAGACCGGCCGCGGCGAGGAGCGCGCCACGCAGACCGGCCTGGACTTCCTGCCCGAGCACCACACCGACTTCATCTTCGCGGTCGTCGGCGAGACCTACGGGTTCGCCGGGGCCGCGCTCGTTCTATCTCTTTACGCGCTGCTGTTGTGGCGCGGATTGCACATCCTCACGCAGGCGAAGAATCTGTTCGGCGCGCTAATCGCCGGCGGCATCACCGTGATGCTGCTCTTCCAGATCTTCGTCAACGTCGGGATGACGGTCGGGATCATGCCCATCACGGGCATCCCGGCACCGTTGTTGAGCTACGGCGGATCGTCGATGCTCGTCACCTTCCTCGCACTCGGCCTGCTGCAGAGCATCGCCGCGCAGGCCAAGGAAGCGACGACGCTCAAGACGAGGATGTCCGCATGAAAAGGAACCCACGTTTTGCACAAACAAGTCTTAGTCACGGTCGACCGGGAGGAAACCCGCGTCGCCATCCTGGAATCGGCCGCCGACGCGCCGACTTCGACGGGCCGCCGCGGGCGGCGCCGCCGCGGCGGGCCTGAGCTCGCCAAGGGCTACCGCGCCGCCGAGGTCTACCTCGAGCGCCGCGGCAACCGGTCGATCGTCGGCAACATCTACAAGGGGGTCGTGGACAACGTCCTTCCGGGCCTGGAGGCGGCGTTCGTCGACATCGGCCTCGACAAGAACGGCTTCCTGCACGTCGACGAGATCGTGCTGCCGGGCGTCGAGAAGGTCCAGCGCGGGCGCGGCAAGGGCCCGTCGATCACGGATCTCCTCAAGCCCGGCCAGGAGGTCGTCGTCCAGGTCGTCAAGGACCCGTTGAAGACCAAGGGCGCGCGGCTGAGCATGGAGATCACGATCGCCGGCCGCTACATGGTCTACTCGCCCACGGGCGAGGGCGTCGGCGTCTCCCGCCGGCTCGAGGACTCCGAGCGCACGCGCCTGCGCAAGGAGACGGCCAAGCTCGACCTCGGCGGCGGCGGCGCGATCGTGCGCACCGCGGCGCACGGTGCCAAGCGCGCGGACTTCGAGCGCGAGCTCCAGTACCTGTTCAAGCTCAACGAGGTCCTCGGCAAGCGCGTCGAGGAGACCAGGGCGCCGAACCTCGTCTTCCAGGAGGCCGACCTGTCGGTCCGCGTCGTGCGCGACATCTTCTCCGCGCACTTCGAGCGCGCCGTCGTCGACGACGAGAAGCAGCACCACCGGCTGGTGTCGTTCTTCTCGCGCACGGCGCCGGAGCTCGTCGACCGCGTCGAGCTGTGGGAGTCCGACGAGCCGCTGTTCGAGGCCTACGGCGTCGAGGAGGTCATCGAGGGGATGCTCGCCAAGCGGGTCGACCTGCCCTCGGGCGGCTACCTGCTGATCGAGTACAACGAGGCGCTGACGGTGATCGACGTCAACACGGGCTCGTTCACCGGCAAGGGCAAGTCGGCGCGGCTCGAGGACACGATCACCAAGACGAACCTCGAGGCCGCCGAGGAGGTCGTCAACCAGCTGCGGCTGCGCGACATCGGCGGCATCATCGTCATCGACTTCATCGACATGGCGCGGGCGCGCAACCGCGACACGGTCCTGAAGACACTGCGCAAGTCGCTCGACGAGGACCGCACGAAGACCTTCGTGGTCGAGATCTCGCCGCTGGGCCTGGTCGAGATGACGCGCCAGAACGTCACCGAGGGCGTGCGCGAGATCATGACCAAGACGTGCCCGACCTGCGAGGGCGAGGGCGTCGTGAAGTCCGAGGAGACGGTGTCGATCGAGGTGGATCGCAAGCTGCGCGAGCTCGGCCAGCAGCCGGACGCGGCCGAGGCGTTCCTGGTCCGCATCAACCCGAGGGTGACGGCGCAGTTCATCGGCGAGAACGCGCGCATGCTGCACGCGCTCGAGGAGGACACCGGCCACTGGTTCTCCTTCGAGGGCTCCGACGCGCTCCCGATCGACTACTTCCGCATCTCGATGGAGGGGTCGCGCGACGAGGTGCTCGCGGCGGCGGTGCCTTTCTCCGACGGCGACGAGGTCCACGTCGACATCGTCGAGCCGCACATGTACGAGGTCGACGACGCGGTGGCGAAGATCGACGGCTACATCATCTCGGTCAGGGGCGCGGGGCCGTTCGTGGGGACGAAGCGACTCGTGCGCATCGACGAGGCCGGTCGCACCGCGGCGACCGCGACCCTGATCGACGTGACGCCCGAGGAGGAGGCGAGGATCGCGGCGGATAGGGAGAAGGCCGCCCGGGCTCCGCGCCGGCGGGCGAAGCCGAAGGCCAAGGCCAAGGCCAAGCCCAAGCCGGCGCCGGCAGCGCGGGTCGACGCGCCGTCGCCCGCGGCCGACGCGGCCGAGGTCAAGGCATCCACCGGACCCGCGGGGGAGACGGAGGCCGACGAGCTAGAATCCAAGCCTCGGCGCCGCGGCCGCAGAGGTGGACGGCGCCGTTCGCGCGCCAAGGAGCAATCCGATGCCTGAGACCCTGACCGACCCATACGCGATCATCAAGACCGGTGGCAAGCAGTACCGCGTGGCCGCCGGCGACGAGCTGCTCGTGGAGCGGCTCGCGGGCGACGTCGACGCCAAGATCGAGCTCGAGCCGCTGCTGCTCGCCGGCTCCGGGGACCCGAAGTTCGGCAAGGACCTCGGGACGGCCAAGGTGACCGCGACGATCGTGGGCCACGAGCGCGGCCCGAAGATCCACGTCTTCAAGTTCAAGCCCAAGCGCGGGTACAAGCGGCGCCAGGGGCACCGCCAGGAGCTCACCCGCATCCGCATCGAGAAGGTGGGTTCCTAGATGGCACACAAGAAGGGCCTCGGCTCCAGCCGCAACGGCCGCGACTCCAAGCCCAAGTACCTCGGCGTCAAGATCTTCGCCGGCCAGACCGTGACCGGCGGCGAGATCATCGTCCGCCAGCGCGGCACCCGCTTCAACCCGGGCCCGGGCACGGGCCTCGGGCGCGACCACACGATCTACGCGGCCGCGCCGGGCACCGTGCAGTTCCGCACCGGGCGTGCCGGCAAGCGCTGGATCTCCGTGGAGTCCGAGCCGGCGGCCTGACCGCCGCGCGGGCGCGATGCTCGCTGACAAGGCACGCATAGAGGTGAGGGCCGGCGCCGGCGGCGACGGGTCGGTGTCGTTCCGGCGCGAGGCGCACGTGCCCAAGGGCGGCCCGGACGGCGGCGACGGCGGGCGCGGCGGCGATGTGGTCATGCGCTGCGACGACAACCTGCGCGACCTCCAGTTCTTCAAGCGCACCGGCCACTTCCGGGCGGAGCGCGGCGGGAACGGGCAGGGCTCGCTCAAGCACGGCGCCGACGGCGACGACCTCGTCGTGCGCGTGCCGCCCGGCACCGAGGTGCGGCGCTGGGACGGCGCGCGCTTCGACATGGTCACACCGGGTCAGGAGGTGCGCATCGCGCGCGGCGGGTCAGGCGGAAGGGGCAACAAGCGGTTCGCGACCGCGACCCGGCAGGCGCCGCGGCTGGCCGAGAAGGGCCTGCCTGGGGAGGAGGGGGACGTCGAGCTCCAGCTCAAGCTGCTGGCCGACGCGGGGCTGATCGGGCTGCCGAACGCGGGGAAGTCCTCGCTGATCGCCGCCCTGACCCGTGCGCGCCCGCGCATCGCGTCGTATCCGTTCACGACCCTCGAACCCAACCTGGGCGTGCTCGAGGCTGACGACCGGCAGCTCGTGATCGCGGACATCCCCGGACTGATCGAGGGGGCTTCCGAGGGCGCCGGGCTGGGGCACGACTTCCTCGCCCACGTGGAGCGGTGCCGCGTGCTGGTGCACGTCGTGGACATCGCGCCCGTGGACGGGTCGGATCCCTCAGCCAACTACGCACTGATAGAGGGGGAGCTCGCGGCGCATTCGCCTGACCTGGCCGCTCTCCCGCGCATCGTCGCGCTCTCGAAGGCGGACCTGGACCCGACCTACAACACCCAGGGATGGGGTCCGGACGCCGTGCTCACTTCCTCGGCGACCCGCGCCGGGCTGGCCGATCTGCGCCGCCTGCTGCTCCAGAGCGTCCCGCCGCGGGAGGCGAAGGCCCCGCGGGAGGACGACGTGGCCGAGTTCGCCGTCTTCAAGCCTGCCGCCGGGCGGGCGTTCGAGGTCCAGCGCGTCGGCGCGGGCGAGTTCCGCGTCACCGGCGACGCGGTGGAGCGGCTGATCGGGCGCTTCGACATGGACAACGAGGAGGCGCAGGCGCTGGTCGAGCAGCGGCTGCAGCGGATGGGCGTGATCGACGCCCTCCGGCGCGAGGGGTTCGAGCCCGGCGACGACGTCGAGATCGCCGGCACCGTCTTCGAGCTCGACCCCAACTGAGTCGCGAAGCGCTCGAAATGTCAAGCGCTTCGCGACTCAGCGGGCCCAGGCGGCGTGCTCGCGGCCGAGCTCGGTGCGGGGCTCGCCGTCGATCTGGAGCTCCTGGGCGAGCGCCCACCAGTCGGCGGCGGCGCGGAGCTGGCAGAAGCTGACGAACAGCAGGTCGGCCATGCGGCGCAGCAGGATCGAGTCGCGCGGGAGCGAGAAATCGCGCACCATCGCGCGCCAGGCCGGGCCGAGCCTGAACAGCTGGCGGCCCATCTCGCGCTGGACGTCGGGTGAGAGACGGAAGGGCTGGTCCTCGATGAGCCAGGCCGCCGCGATCGTCATGTGTGCGAGCAGGAGCTCCTTGCGCTCCCCGAATTTGGACCCGTCTCCCAGGTAGCCGAGCTCGAGCATGGAGTCGAACAGCGCGTCGGCGTCCTGGTCGTGGACGGCCTGCACGGCCGGGCCCTCCGCGCGCACGTGACCGCGCGGGATGTCGCGCAGCATCCCGAAGTCGAAGACCGCGACGCGGCCGTCGTCGAGCGACTGCCAGTTGCCGGGGTGCGGGTCGCCGAGCGCGATGTCGTGGTCGGCGGCGGTGACGTAGTAGAAGCGGTGCACGATCTCGGCGACGCGGTCGCGGCGCTCGGGCTCGGCGCCCTTGAGGTCGTCGAAGCGCATACCCTCGTGGCGCTCGGTGACCAGCACGCGGCGGGTGGAGAGCTCGGTGTCGACGCGCGGGACGAGTACGTGCGGGTGGTCCCGCCAGATCCGCCAGATGCGGCGCTGCGAGGCGGCCTCGAGCTCGTAGTCGAGCTCCTCGGAGATGCGGTCGCGCAGCTCGGCGGCGAGCGCCTTGGTGTCGAGGCCGGGCGCGATGCGCGCGAGCAGCGGCATCAGCAGGCTGAGGTTGCGCAGGTCGGCGTCGACGGCCTCCGCGATGCCGGGATACTGCACCTTGATCGCGACCTCCTTGCCGTCGCGCGTGGTCGCCCGGTGTACCTGCCCGATCGACGCGGCCGCCATCGCGTCGTGCTCGATCTCGGACAGCTCGCGCGAGACGGGCCCGCCCCACTCAGCGGTCATCAGCTTCTCGAGCTTGGGCCAGGGGACGGAGGGTGCGGAGTCGCGCAGCTCGGCCAGGCGGCGCTGGATGCGCTCGGCGCCGTCCTCCTCCATGCCGGGGAACTCGATGGTCGACAGCACCTGACCGACCTTCATCGCCGCGCCCTTCATCTTCCCGAGCTGGACCACGATCTGCTCGATGACCTCGGCGGTGCGCTTGGCCTGGGCGCGCTCGCGCGCCTCGTCGGAGCGGATGCGATCCAGCGCGCGGCCACCGGCGATACGGCCGCCCTGCGCGGCGACGAGACTGCCGAGCTGCGTCGTGCGCCGCAGCCGCGAGGAGATGGGGGCGTTGTCGGTCAGGCGGCGTGCGCGGCGAGCCAGTCCGCGAGATCGTTGAGCGGGCGCTCGCGCTCGCCGGGCGGCTCGTTGAAGATCTCGTGGAAGAAGCCCTCGTAGTCGATGAGGGTCTTGTCGGCAGATCCGGCGCGGTCGTGGACCATGCGGCCGCCGTGCGGAGGGACGAGCTCGTCCGCCGTGGCGAGCAGGACCAGCAGCGGGAGGGTCAGCGCCGGTGCCTCGGCCTCGAAGCGCCCGATCGTGTCGGTGATCTCCTGGATCGTGCGGGCGGGCAGCTTGCCCCGGTAGACGAGCGGGTCCTCGTCGTAGGCGCGTACTTCTTCGGGGTCGCGGCTGACCGCCGTGGCCTTGACCTCGTAGACGCCGGTGTCCGGCAGCACGACGCTGAGCGCCTTGGCGACGAGCCGCAGCGGCAGCGGTGCGGCCTCGAGCGCCGCGAGGGGCGAGCTCAGTGCCAGGCCGTCCAGCTTGGCTTGGTGCGCGAGCGCGTAGGCGATCGCGATGCAGCCGCCCATGCTGTGACCGAGCAGGACGAGCCTGCGGCCGGCGTGCGCGGCGCGCGCCAGCTCGACGAACTGATCGAGGTCGGCGACGACGTGGGCCATGCGGTCGAGCTGGCTGCGCTTGCCCTCGCTGCGGCCGTGTCCGCGGTGGTCGATGGCGTAGACCGCGTAGCCGTCCGGGACGAGCCGCTCGACGACGTAGCGGTAGCGACCGCCGTGCTCGGAGGCGCCGTGCGCGATCACGACCACGGCGCGCGGCTCACCGTCGGGCCGCCAGGCCTGCCAGTGGATCTGCTTGCCCTCGGCGCCGGCGAACGTGCCCTCGCTGTGCCGGGTCGGGACGGCCGGGGCCGCGGAGGCGCTCATGGGCATGGATCGTAGGCTTCCGCGCGTGGCGATCGTCGTCGTCAAGCTGGGGTCGTCCGTCGTCGCCGAGGACTCGGGCGAGCTGCGCCTGGCCGCGCTCGGGCAGGTGTGCGAGCAGGTCGCCGAGCTGCACACCGCCGGCACCGACGTCGTCGTCGTCACCAGTGGCGCGATCGCGCGCGGGATGAACCTGCTCGGGATGTCGGCCCGCCCCGGGGCGATCGACCAGCTCCAGGCCGCGTCGGCGGTCGGGCAGGGCCGGCTCTATCGCACCTACGACGAGCTGCTGTCGGCGCGCGGGCTCACGACGGCCCAGGTGCTGCTGACGTTCTTCGACATGAGCGCGCGCACGCACTACCTCAACGCGCGCCGCACGCTCCAGGCGCTGCTGGCCTGGCGGATCGTCCCGGTGATCAACGAGAACGACACCACGACCACCGACGAGATCTCCTTCGGCGACAACGACTTCCTCGCCGCGCAGGTGGCGATCCTCCTGCAGGCCCGCCAGCTCGTCCTGCTCACGAACATGCCGGGGGTGTTCACCGCCGACCCGCGCAAGGACCCCGGCGCCGTCCTGATCGACCAGATCGACGACTTCGAGGCGCTCTCGGGGTCGGTGGGGCACGAGGCGTCGCTGCTGGGCTCGGGCGGCATGCGGTCGAAGGTCGTCGCCGCCGAGATGGCGACGGCAGCGGGGATCGAGACCGTGATCGGCAGCGGGTTCGAGGAGGGCACGCTGCTGGCGGCCGCCGCCGGCCGACGGGTCGGGACGCGCTGCCCGCCGCGCCCGCTCGGGATCTCCTCGTTCAAGCTCTGGTTGCGCTACGCGAAGCCCTCGCACGGCCGACTCGACGTCGACGCCGGCGCGATGCGAGCTCTGCGCGAGGGCGGGACATCGCTGCTGCCGGTCGGGATCACGGCGGTCGAGGGCGACTTCGACGCCGGCGACGCGATCGAGGTCTTCGGGGTGGACGGGCGCATCGGCAAGGGCATCTCCAACTACTCCGCGTCCGAGCTGATGCAGGTCAAGGGGCTCAAGTCGTCCGAGGTGCGCGAGATCCTCCCGCGCGCCACCGAGGAGGCGGTCCACAGGGACTACTTCGTGCTGGACTAGGAAATCTGGTTCCCATCTAACCTGTGGGTGTATGGCGCTCGCCACGGAATCCGTAGCCGACATCTGCCGCGCCGCCAAGGCCGCCGCGCGCACGCTCGCGCAGACCGATACGGACACGAAGAACAGCGCCCTGCACGCGATCGCGGACGCGCTGATCACCCGCGCGCCGGAGGTCCTCGAGGCCAACGCGCGCGACCTCGAGGCCGGGCGTGCGAGCGGGCTCGGCGACGCCCTGCTCGACCGGTTGCGGCTCGACGACGAGCGCATCGCCGCCATCGCGGCGGGAGCGCGCGCGATCGCGGCCCTGGGCGACCCAGTCGGCGAGGTGATCGGCGGCCACCGGCTGCCCAACGGCCTCGACGTCCGCCAGGTGCGGGTGCCGCTGGGCGTGATCGCCGTCGTCTACGAGTCGCGCCCGAACGTGACGATCGACTGCTCGGCGCTGGCGCTGAAGTCCGGGAACGCGATCGTGCTGCGCGGATCGTCGTCGGCGATCCACTCCAACGGCGTGCTGACCGAGATCGTGCGCGACGCGGTGGCGGAGGCCGGGCTGCCGGCGGCGTCCGTGTCGCTCGTCGCGGGCGGCGGGCGCGCCGAGCTGGCCGACCTGGCGACCCAACGCGACTCAGTGGACCTGATCATCCCCCGCGGTGGCGAGGGCCTCAAGCAGGCGCTGATGGAGGTTGCCACGGTGCCGGTGATCTACGCCGCCGCCGGCGTCTGCCACACCTTCGTGGACGCGTCCGCCGACATCGCCAACGCGGTGGACATCGCCGTCAACGCCAAGGCGCAGCGGCCCGGGACGTGCAACGCGATGGAGGCGCTGCTCGTGCACGCGGACCTCGCCGGCGCGTACCTGCCGGCCGCGCTGCCGGCGCTGCGCGCCGCCGGGGTGAAGCTGCACCTCGACGAGCGCGCCCATGCGATCGCAGGCGAGCCCGGCGACGTGGCGGCGACGGAGGACGACTGGGGGAGGGAGTACCTGTCGCTCGACCTGGCGGTGCGCGTCGTCGACTCGGTCGAGGACGCCATCGAGCACATCGCGTGCCACGGCTCCGGCCACTCAGAGGCGATCCTCACCGGTTCGACCGCAGCGGCGCGCGCGTTCGAGCTGGGCGTCGACGCGGCGTGCGTGTACGTCAACGCCTCGACGCGCTTCACCGACGGAGGCGAGTTCGGCATGGGCGCCGAGATCGCCAACTCGACGCAGAAGCTGCACGCCCGCGGTCCGATCGGCCTGCGCGAGCTGTGCACCTACAAGTACCTGGTCGAGGGCTCGGGTCAGGTCCGCGCTTGAGGCTCGGGCTCCTCGGCGGGACGTTCAACCCGCCGCACCTCGGCCATCTCGTGTGCGCGATGGAGGCGCGGGACCAGCTGGGGCTCGAAACGGTCGCGCTGCTGCCGGCCGGGGTCCCTCCCCACAAGCCCGTGCTCGACGAACCGGGCCCGGAGGTCCGCGCCACCCTGTGCGATCTCGCGGCGGCCGCGGAGCCGGATCTCGTGGTGCGCCGCGACGAGCTGCGGCGCGAGGGGCCGTCGTACACGGTCGATACGCTGCGAGCGCTGCATGACGCCCTACCGGGAGACGAGCTGACCTTCATCGTCGGCGGGGACCAGGCCCTCGGCCTGCCGGACTGGCGCGAGCCTGAGGCGGTGCTGTCGCTCGCGCGGATCGCGGTGGCGCACCGCGGCGACATCGATCGCGGCGCGATCCTCGAATGCTGTGCCGGCCTCGACGGGGCACAGGAGCGGCTGGTGTTCTTCGACATGCCGCGCCTGGACGTCTCCTCCACGCTGATCCGCGACCGCGTCGCCGCCGGTCGTCCGATCCGCCACCTGGTCCCGGACGCCGTCGCGGACTGCATCGCCGAGCGCGGGCTCTATCGCGCGGGGGTGACGGCGTGAGCGAGATGGTCGAGCACATCGAGGCCTACGCCGCCGACAAGAAGGCGCTCGAGATCGTGCGCCTCGACGTCGCCGAACTGCTCGGCTACACCGACCACTTCGTCATCTGCTCGGGCAACACGGACCGCCAGGTCAAGGCGATCCACGACGGCATCCTCGAGGGCATGAAGAACGACCACGGCGTGACGCCGCGCCGCGTCGAGGGGCTGCCGGAGGCGCGCTGGATCCTGATGGACTACCTCGACGTGGTCGTCCACATCTTCCTGCCCGAGGCGCGCGAGTACTACCGGCTCGAGCAGCTCTGGGGCGAGGCGCCCAAGCAGGCCGTCGGTTAGCGCGTCAACGGCCTGGGGCCCCGCCGAGGCGGGGCCCCAGAGCCGTCCAGCTCACCCTCAGAAGAGGCTCACCCGGATCGCCGAGAGGTTCGCGACGTTGCTCGAGCTCGCTTGGAAGGCGCTCGCGTTCCGGGTTTCGTTGCAGCGGAGCTCGACCGCCCCCGGACCCGCTAGGAACACCACGTCGGTGAATGTGATCGTCGCGTTGCGGGATTGCTGGTTATCGGAGAGATACGTCTCGGAGACCGTCAGCTGATCGCCCATCCGGCACTCGATGCCGACGGGAAGTCCATTGACCACGATGGTGGCAATGTGCCTAAGGGGGACCGTGGCGGTCATGTAGTACGTCCCGCCCGGCAGGTTCAGCGTCGCGAGCAACGGGTTGGAGCCGAAGTCAGCCGACGTTCCGCCGGCCCTGAAAGCAGACGGGAGTCCGCTCCCGCCGCTGCCTGCAGGTCCGGGCTCGCCCTGCGGTCCGGGTGGGCCCGGCGGTCCGGGCTCGCCCTGCGCGCCGTCCTCACCGTCCTCACCGTCGGCGCCGGCTGCTCCCGGCTCGCCCTGTGGCCCGGTTGCGCCGTCCTCACCGTCGGCGCCGGCTGCTCCCGGCTCGCCCTGTGGCCCGGTTGCGCCGTCCTCACCGTCGGCGCCGGCTGCTCCCGGCTCGCCCTGTGGCCCGGTTGCGCCGTCCTCACCGTCGGCGCCGGCTGCTCCCGCCGGTCCCGGCTCGCCCTGCGGACCCGGCTCGCCCTGCGACCCGGCCGGTCCCGCTGGTCCGGCCTCCCCCGTGGGACCCGTCGCGCCCTGCGGACCGCTCCTGTTCCAGGCGATCGCCTCCTCCTGCTGCCGGCACGACGCATCGGACCCAACGACACGCAGCTGGCCGTTGGTCTTGTTGTAACAGCCGTGGATCACGTCCGAACCGCCGCTGTTCGCGACGGCGTAGGCGCCGCCGCCTGCGATGACAGCCAACCCAACTCCGGTGATGGCCGCGGGTCCGCGGAGCACGCCAAGCGCCCTTCCTGAGACAAGCAACACGAGCCTTCCCATTCTTGGGGACTCCGTTGAATCCCTGTGTGGCGACCCTAACGGGAGGTGGTGCGGAAAGCAATGCGCTTTACCACTTGCCAGTGCGCCAGGGGTCGGCGTAGGGTGCGCGCATGCCCTCGCGTCGTCCCCGCCACTCCACCCTCGTCGCCTACCTCGCCCTGTTCGCAGCCCTCAGCGGCGTCTCGTTCGCCGTCGGCCATTCGACCGCTTCGTCCTCGAAGTCCGAGCGGATCGCGAAACCGTCGATGAGAGACACCACGACGAAGCCCGGCCGGATCGCGAGGGCGGGCCGTCTGGCCACCACCGCTGCCAGGCGCGGGCCGCGCGGGCCCCGCGGGCGGCCAGGGCCCCGGGGGCCGCGCGGCCTCCCCGGCGCGACCAACGCCGTAACGCGCATCGCCGGTATCAGCTCGACCCCGGTCTACGCGAACCTCAGCGGCGGCCAGGTCGGCTGCGCGCCGGGCGAGACCGCGACCGGCGGCGGCTTCTTCAGCGGTGAGACGGCCGGCGTCGTGAACTCCTTCCCGGTTCTGACGGGCACCAGGCCGACGGGCTGGGAGGTCCACTTCGCCAGCTTCAACCAGGCGCGCCGGATCTTCGTCGTCTGCGTCCAGCCCTGAGCAACACGAAGGCCGCCTCGCGGCGGCCTTCCCGGCGATGGAGCTGAGGGGGCTCGAACCCCTGACCTTCGCGCTGCCAGCGCGACGCTCTTCCAGCTGAGCTACAGCCCCGGGACCCCAATGGTATCGGCCGGATTCAGCGCCCGGGGGTGCGGGGGATGAACTCCGGGACGTCGCTGATGACCGGCGAGCGCGACCGAGTCCGGGGCTCGCCGAGCTCGCCGCCGGCCTCGTCGAGCTTGTCGGCCATCGCCCGGTGGGCGGCGGAGACGTCGCGGAGCAGCAGCTCGGCGTTGCGGTGCAGGGAGTCGGCGAGCTGGCGCAGGTGCTCGCTCATGTCGGTGCCGTCGGCCAGGACCTCGGCCGCGAGCTCGCGGGCGCGGCCGAGCTGCTTGCGTGCGGAGGCCTCGGCCTCTTCGCGCGTCTGCTGCGCGAAGACCTCGGCGATGCGCTGGACCTCGCCGGCCTCCTCGCGGGCCTCGGAGAGGATGCGGACGGACTCGGCGCGCGCGTCCTCGCGCAGGCGCGCCGCGTCCTCGGCCGCGGTGGCACGGACGGTCTCCGCCTCCTGCCGCGCCTCGCCGAGGAGCTCGCCCGCCTCGTCCTCGGCGGCCGTCACGCGGATGTCGGCGGCCCGTGCCGCCTCGGCGATGCGGGCGTCGGCCCTGCGCTCGGCCTCGTCGCGTAGCCCGGCGGCCGTCTCCTCGGCGGCACGCATTATCGCGGCGACGCGGCGGCTCGCCTCCACGTGCGGGCGAGCGCGCTCCGGACCCTCGCTCATAGCCGCGCAGGCTACGGCCAGCCTCGGACGCCCCTCTATTGTCAGCCGCCCGCATGACCGAGCCGCGCCGCTACGACCCCACACCGATCGAACGCCGCTGGCAGGAGATCTGGGAGCGCGAGCAGACGTGGGCCGTCGCCAACGACGACGTCACGGCGGAGAAGTCCTACGTGCTCGAGATGCTGCCGTACCCCAGCGGCGAGCCGCACATGGGACACCTCAAGAACTACGCGATCGGCGACGCGGTCGCGCACTTCCACCGCCGCACGGGCAAGCAGGTCCTGCACCCGATGGGCTACGACGCCTTCGGGCTGCCGGCCGAGAACCACGCGATCCGCACCGGCGTGCACCCGCGCGACTCGACTCGGCAGTCGATCGAGACCTTCCAGCGCCAGTTCCGCGATTGGGGCGTCTCGATCGACTGGAACCGCGAGTTCGGCACGCACGAGCCGCGCTACTACCGCTGGACGCAGTGGATCTTCCTCAAGCTCTACGAGAGCGGGCTGGCCTACCGCAGCGAGGCCGCCGTCAACTGGTGCCCGAAGGACGCGACCGTCCTCGCCAACGAGCAGGTCGTCGACGGCAAGTGCGAGCGCTGCGGGACGCCCGTCGAGGTCCGCCAGCTCGAGCAGTGGTTCTTCCGCATCACCGACTACGCCGACCGCCTGCTCGACGACCTCGCGACGATCGAGTGGCCCGAGCACGTCGTGACCATGCAGCGCAACTGGATCGGGCGCTCCTACGGAGCCGAGGTCACGTTCCGCTGCGAGGAGCTCGGCAGCGACTACCCGGTCTTCACGACCCGGCCCGACACGCTGTTCGGCGCCACGTTCTTCGTGATGGCGCCCGAGCACCCGGACGTCTTCCGCCTCGCCGAGGGGACCGAGCACGAGCAGGCGGTCCACGAGTACGTCAACCGGGCGGTGCGCGAGACGGCCGAGGAGCGCGGCGACACCGAGCGCGAGAAGACCGGCGTGCCGCTCGGCCGCACGGTCACCAACCCGGTCAACGGCGAGCAGATCCCGATGTTCGTCGCCGACTATGTGCTGATGGAGTACGGGACGGGCGCGATCATGGCCGTGCCCGGGCACGACGAGCGCGACCACGCGTTCGCGCGCGCGTTCGACCTGCCGATCCGGCGCGTGATCGACGGCGGTGACCTGCCGTACACGGGCGACGGCCCGCTCATCGGCTCGGACCCGCGCTTCGAGGGCAAGGACAACCGCGCGGCGCTCGAGGAGATCGTCGACTGGCTCGACGAGCAGGGCCTGGGCCATCGCTCGATCAACTACCGGCTGCGCGACTGGCTGCTCTCGCGGCAGCGCTACTGGGGCTGCCCGATCCCGATCGTCCACTGCGACCGGTGCGGCCTCGTGCCGGTTGAAGAGGAGCAGCTGCCCGTCGAGCTGCCTGACGTCGAGGACTACGCCCCGCAGGGCAAGGCGCCGCTGGCCGCCGCCACGGAGTGGGTCGACACGAGCTGCCCGCGGTGTGGCGGCGCCGCCCGCCGCGAGACCGACACGATGGACACCTTCGTCGACTCGTCCTGGTACTTCCTGCGCTACTGCGACGCCGGCAACGACGACGCGGCGTGGGACCCGCGCGTCGTCAACGCGTGGGCGCCCGTCGACCAGTACATCGGCGGCGTCGAGCACGCGATCCTGCATCTGATGTACGCGCGCTTCTTCGTCAAGGCGCTGCGCGACCTCGGGCTGCTGGACTTCGACGAGCCGTTCGCCCGCCTGTTCACCCAGGGGATGATCACGCGCGACGGGGCGAAGATGTCCAAGTCGAAGGGCAACATGATCTCGCCCCAGACCTACATCGACCGCTACGGCGTCGACACCGCACGCTGCTACGTGATGTTCATCGGGCCGCCCGACCAGGACATCGACTGGCGCGACGACGACATCGAGGGCGTGTACCGGTTCCTGACGCGCCTGTGGCGGCTGTGCACGGAGATCGGCGGCCCGCGGGAGCCCGGGGTCGCCGGAGACCTGGCCGGGGACGACCTCGAGCTGGTGCGCAAGGCGCACTGGGCGATCGAAAAGGTCACGCACGACATGAGCGGGCGCTTCGCGTTCAACACGGCGATCGCCGCCGTCATGGAGCTGGTCAACGAGTGCTACCGGCGCCGCGAGACCGCCGCCGCCGACGCGCTGCACTTCGCCGCCGCGACGGCCGCGTCGCTGATCTTCCCGTTCGCGCCGCACACTGGCGCTGACGCCTACGACGCACTCACCGGGGCGCGAGTGTGGGAGCAGCCCTGGCCCGCGGCGGACTCCCGCTACCTCGAGCGCGACCTGGTGACGATCGTCGTCCAGGTCAACGGGAAGGTGCGCGACCGCTTCGAGGCCCCGCCCGGCACGGCGCGGGAGGAGCTCGAGGCTCGCGCGCGCGATCTGCCCAACGCGGCGCAGCACCTCGACGGCCGCGACGTCGTCAAGGTCGTCGTCGTGCCCGACAAGCTGGTCAACGTCGTCGTCCGCTAGAAGCGCGGCGCGCGCGCCTCGGCGGGTCGCCGGCGCGCGCGACGAGGCCGCGGACGCGGCGGCGCAGCTCCGCCAGGCCCGCGGGCGACGTCGTCCCGTGCACGAAGGGCAGCGAGCCGGGCGGGAGGACGTACCGCGCGCCGGGCAGCTGGTCGAGCTGATCGAGCGGGACCGTGTCGTCGTCGGCAGCCGCCATCGAGAGCACGAGCGCCGGCAGGCGGTGGGCGTGCAGCGCGGGGTCGTACGGCGCCCAGCTCGCGCGATCCGGGCCGAAGGTCGGCTCGACGTGGTAGCGGAAGGTGAGGCCCTGGGGGGTCTCGGGCGCGGCGTCGCGCGTGTCCGCCCACAGCCGGAGGTCGGTCGGAGCCGCGACGGTCGCCACGCAGTCGACGCCGCGGATGACCTCGGCCGCCAGCAGCGCCAGGTGGCCGCCGGAGGACTCGCCGTACAGGCACAGCGGGCGCTGGGGAGCGGTAACCAGCTCGCTGCGGACCGCCTGCTGGACCGCCGCCAGCCCGGCGTCGAGGCCCTGCGGGTAGTCGGCGACGACGACGCGGTGTCCCGCGCGCTCCAGCGACGGGCCGACGCGCTCGTAGACGGCCTGCTTGCCGGGCTCGCTGGTCCCCGTCCAGGCGTTCCCGGCGAGCAGGATCACGGTCCCGGGCGTGCGCGGGTGCGCCACGACCGACCGCGCCTGGGCGGGCGCGGCGGCGGCGAGCGCTGCAAGCGCAGCGACGGAGGTGATACGAAGCCTCATCACGTAGGAAACGTCCCGCAAGTTGTCGCACTTTCGTTGCATCTGCGTGTAGATCGGTCACCGGGCGTCGCGGCACCATCCACCGGTGTCAGGTCGGCCGCGCCATCATCACGCCATCTACGTGCTGGTCGCGTTGGGTCTGGCGCTGTTCGGGCTGCGCCAGCTCTCGGGCGAGCGAAAGCGCGACCTGCGGGCCGCAGCACCGATCCGGCTCGAGCGCGGTGACCGGGGCGGCGGCCGGGTCGTCGTGCACGTGGCGGGCGCCGTCGCCCGTCCGGGCGTCTATCGCCTGCGCGCGGGCGCGCGGGTGGACGACGCCGTCCGCCGCGCGGGTGGGGTGCGTCGCCGCGCCGACCTGACCCAGGTCAACCTCGCCCAGGAGCTCGCGGACGGCCGCCAGGTGATCGTGCCGGCGCGCGTGCGCGGCGCCCCGGCCGGCGCGGCTCCCGCGGCCGGCCCGGTCAACCTGAACACGGCGACCCTCGAGCAACTCGACGGGATCGACGGCATCGGGCCGGTCACGGCGCAGAAGATCCTCGATTTCCGCCGGCGCCAGGGCGGTTTCGGCGACGTCGAGGAGCTCGACCAGATCCCGGGCATCGGCGAGGCGACGATGTCCACCCTGCGAGAGAAGGTCAGGGTGTGAGCGGCTGGCTTTCGGTCGCGCGGGTGCACGCGCGCCATCTGGTGTTGTTCGCGCTCGTGGCCGGGCTGCTGTGCGGCGGCTCCGCGCCGTGGCTGGCGCCGCCGCTCGCGCTCGTCGGCGCGCTCGTCGCGGGACGTTCCGTGCTCGGCGCGGTGGTCATCGTCGCCGTCCTCGGCGGGGCCCTGCTCGCCGACGCCCGCCGCGCGGCGATCGACGGCGGGACGCTCCCGGCGGAGCTGGGGGCCTACGTGCGCGAGCGGGCCACGCTGCTGGAGCCGCTGCGAGAGCGCCCGTCGGGCCGGCTCGCCGCGCGGGCGCGCGTGCGCGGCGAGCCCCTGCTGCTCACGCTCCCCGACCGCTCACGCCTGCATGCACCAAGGGGCCAGGCCACCTGGTACGTCGGAGCGGGCGACGTCCTGGTGGTGCGTGGCGCGCTGCTCGCGCTCACGCCGTACGACGAGATCCAGCGCCGGCGCGGGGCGCTTGCGCGGATCGTGGTCGACGCCGCGCGCCCCGCGGGCGGGCGGCGTGGTGGGTTGCCGGGCGCGCTCGACGGCGTCCGGCGCCGCGCCGAGCGGGGGCTCGGGTCACCGCTGCTCGAGGGCATGGTGCTCGGGCGCGACGACCGCATCGATGCATCGACGCAGGAGGCGTTCCGTGCGTCGGGGCTAGCGCACCTGCTGGCGGCGAGCGGCACCAACGTGCTGCTGCTGGCGACGCTGGCGCTCGCGGCCGGGGCGCTGCTCGGGATCCCGCTGCGGGCGCGGCTGCTCGTCGCCGTAGCGCTCGTCGCGGTGTACGTGCCGCTGGCCGGTGCGGGTCCATCGATCCAGCGTGCCGGCGTCATGGGCGCCGCGGGGCTGGTGGCGGCGCTGGCGGGCCGGCCGTCGTCGCGCGTGTATGCGCTGGGGCTGGCCGCCGCGGTGACGCTCACCCTCAGTCCCTACAGCGCCGGTGAGGCGGGCTGGCAGCTGTCGTTCGCGGCCGTCATCGGGCTGATGGTGCTCGCACCGGGCCTGCGCGACCGGCTAATCGCGCGACGCGTCCCGCGCCCGGTCGCCGAGATCGCGGCGATCACGATCGCGGCGTCGCTGGCGACGGCGCCGCTGCTCTCGGTGCACTTCGGCCGCGTGTCGCTGATCTCGCTGCCGGCCAATCTGGTGGTCGCGCCGGTGGTGGCGCCGATCATGTGGCTTGGCATGCTGGCGGGGGCGATCGCGCAGGTCGACCCGGGCCTGGCGAGGCCGCTTGCCGCTGCGGCCGCGCCGCTCGCCGGCTTCGTCGAGCACGTCGCGTCCGTCTCCGCCGCCGTCCCGCACGCGCAGCTGGAGCTTGCGCTGCCGGGGCTGCTCGGCGCGGTCGCCGGCTACGGGCTGCTCGTCCTCGCCTGGCGCAGGCCGCGTGTCGCGGCGGCCGCTGCCGCGATCGCCCTGGCGTGGTCGCTGCTCGGCCAGCGCGGCCGGCCGCCGCCGGCGCCGGGGGAGACCGTGGTGTCGTTCCTCGACGTGGGACAGGGTGATGCCACGCTGATCGAGCGCGACGGTCGGTCGGTGCTGTTCGACACGGGGCCCCCCGGGGGCCCGATCCTGGCGCGGCTCGCCCAGGTGGGGGTGGAGCGCTTGGACGTCCTCGTGACCACGCACGCGCAGACCGACCACGAGGGCATGGCGATCCCGGTGATCGACCACCTGCGCCCGCGCCTGGTGATCAACGGCGGAGCCGGCTGGCCGACCGCGGTACAGAGGGCGTTGCCGGCCGCGGCGGCGTCGGTGGGGGCGAGGATCGTCGGCGCCGCCGCCGGCGACAGCGTGCGCGCGGGTGCGCTGCGCATCGCGTTCGTGGCGCCGGCGCTCGCGGTCGCGCGGCTCCCGCCGTCTGGCGATCCCAACCACCGCGCCCTGGTCGCGCATCTGCGCAGCGGCACGTTCGACCTGTGGCTGCCGGCCGACGCCGAGGGAGACGTCACCGGGGGCCTGGACCTCCCGGGGGTAGAGGCGCTCAAGGTCGCCCACCACGGCAGCGCCGATCCGGGGCTGCCCGCCCAGCTCGGGCAGCTGCGCCCGCAGATCGCGGCCATCGAGGTCGGCCGCGACAACAGCTATGGCCACCCGACCGCGTCGACGCTCTCCGCGCTGGAGGCCGTTGTCCCGCGCGTCTACCGGACCGACCGCGACGGAACCGTCCAGCTCCACGTCTCCGCCGAGCGCATGTGGGTCACGACGATCCGCCACTGATCGCGCAGCTTCATCACAGCGTCAACCGGCAGCGCTAACGTCGCCGGGCAGTGCCGAGCTTCAAGGCCGCCTACCTGATCCATGGCGACGACCACGGGCGCATCAGCGAGCGGCGCGCGCGGTTGCGGGCCGTGGCCGAGGCAGAGAGCGGGACGGCCGGGGTGGAGGTCCTCGAAGGCGACGCCTGCACCCCCGATCAGGTCGCCCTCGCTCTGAACGCGATGACCTTCGCGGTCGGTCGGCGCTTCGTCATCGCCGACGGCGTCGAGCGCTGGAAGGACTCAGAGGCCGAGCAGGTCGTCGAGGCGCTCAGGGCGATCGACCCGGAGACTCTCACGGTTGCGTTCTTCGCCCGCGAGGACGGGCGCCTGAAGACGCCGGCCGCACTGGCCCAGGCCGTCGTCACCGCTGGCGGAGCGGTCGCGGAAGAGGCGACCGTCAAGGTGCGCGACCTCCCGCGCTGGGTGGGAGCGCGCGCGCAGGAGCTCGGGCTGCGGCTCGACGCCCCGGCCGCACGTGCGTTGATCGCCCGCGTCGGGGAGCGGCAGCAGCGGTTGCTGCGTGAGCTCGAGAAGGTCGCGCTCGAGCTGGGGAGCGGCGCCGACGTCGACGCCGAGGCGGTCGACGCGCTCACGGCCAGTACCTCGGAGCGCAAGGCGTGGACGCTCGCCGACGCGCTCGTCGCCGGCGACCGGCAGGCGGCGATGCGGGCGTTCGTCGAGCTGCGCGGTCAGGGCGAACGCGTGCCGGGCCTGCTCTACAACATCGTCCGCCGCATGCGGGACGCGCACGCGATCGCCGCCGGCCTTGATGCCGGCCGGAGTCCTGCGCAGATCAAGTCACAGCTGCGCATGCCGCCGTTTGCTGCGGACCGGCTGATCGAGGACGTCCGCCGGCACGATGTCGAGACCTACCGGCGCGCCCTCGAGCTGCTCGCGGATCTCGAGCTCGAGACCCGCGGCGGCGCCGGTGCCGTTCTCGATGAGGACACCGCCGCCGTGCGCGTGATCCAGGCGGTCGGCTCAAGATGACCGTCCGCGCGGCCGACCCAATCCGGGTGACACGAGCCCTGGCTGCGTCCCTTATCGCCCTTGTGGCGCTCGCCGGCTGCGGCTCGGAGGCGGAGCGCACCGCGTCGGCGCCACCCACCGCCAAGGTCGCCACCGAGAGGGACGCGACCGACGCGATGCCGCCGCTGCCCAAGGCGAAGCCCACACTCGTCCAGCCTCAGGCGGGCCAGGCCAGCTCGACGACGCTGCATCCCGGCGCCGGGACCGCACCGGCCGACGACACGTCGCTGCCCAGGCCGACCGGCCCGGCGTCGAGCGCCGACCGCGGTGCCGTCAGCGACCCGAACGCGACGGACCTCAGCTCCACCAAGGCGACCGCCCTCTCCAACGGGGTGGCGCTGCCGCCGCTCGAGGCGCCCGAGGCGGTGCTCGACGTGATCCGCGCCGGCAACATCATCGCGCGCTCCCCGTACAAGTGGGGGGGCGGCCACGGGCGCTTCCAGGACAACGGCTACGACTGCTCGGGCTCGGTCTCCTACGCGCTCTACTACGCCGGCCTCATCGACGGCCCGCACGTCTCCGGCGAGCTGATGGCCTACGGCAAGCCGGGCCCGGGGAGGTGGATCACGATCTACGCCAACCCCGGCCACGTCTACATGGAGGTCGCCGGCATCCGCTTCGACACCTCCGGCGCGCGCACCGCGGGGTCACGCTGGCAGAACGCGCTGTACGGAAACCGCGGCGGGGCGTACGAGGCTCGCCATCCGCCGGGCCTGTAGGCCGTGACGCTTCACAAAAGGGACGGACCCTTTTGTGAAGCTAGGAGGCGAGCAGCCGGGCTGCGCGGGACTTCTTGCGTGCGCCGGTGTTCCTGTGCATCGCGCCGCGCTTGACCGCCTTGTCGATCAGCGACACGAGGTGCTTGTGCTCGGCCCCGGCGGCGGTTGAGTCGCCGCCCGCGACGGCGGTCTCCAGACGGCGGAAGTAGGTCTTGACCGCCGACGTGTAATGCCGGTTCTCGAGCCGCTCGCGCTCGGTGCGCAGGATGCGCTTCTTCTGGGAGTGGATGTTGGCCACGGGCGGCCCCGTACTGTAGCGACGCCGTGAGCCGGTCCCGCGTGGCGCGCAACACCGCGATCTTCTCCCTGTTCACGGGCCTGTCACGCATCGCCGGGCTCGCGCGCGAGATCGCGGCGGCCGCCTACTACGGCGTTTCCGGGCCCGCTTCGGCGTTCACGATCGCCTTCCAGGTCCCGAACCTGATTCGCGCCCTCGTCGCCGACGCGGCCCTGTCGAGCGCCTTCGTCCCGGTCTTCACCGAGCTGCTCGAGAAGGGGGACCGCAGGGGCGCGGCACAGCTCGCGGCGTCACTGCTCGGGATGATCCTCGTCGTCGTCGGGGCGATCACAGCGGTGTTCGTGATCGCCGCCGGCGCTCTCATGCCGTTGGTCGCCGGACCGGAGCTGTCGCCGTTCGACGTCGACCTGCTCGTCGGCCTGAGCCAGGTCATGTTCCCGATCGTCGTGCTGCTGGCCGTCAACGGCCTCGTGGTCGGGATCCTGTCCAGCCACGACCACTTCAGCGTCCCGGCGATCGCGCCGCTGGTGTGGAACCTGGTCATCATCGCCGGGCTCATCGGCCTGCAGGGGGTCTTCGACGAGGGCTACGAGATCTACGCGTACGCGGTCGGCGTGCTCGTCGCCACCGCCGCGCAGCTGGCGATGGTCGTGCCGGTCCTCAAGCGGGTCGGCTTCCCGCTGCGCATCTCGTTCGATTTCAAGGACCCGCGCGTCAAGCAGGTGCTCGCGCTGATGCTGCCGGTCAGCCTCGGCCTCGGCGTCATCAACGTCGACCTCGTCATCAAGTCGGCGATCGGCACGCTGATCAGCGACGGCGCGCCCCGCGCGATCGACGCCGCCTTCCGCATCTACATGCTGCCCCAGGGGATGTTCTCGGTCGCAGTGGCGACCGTGCTCTTCCCAGCGCTGGCGCGCCTCGCGGCGCGGGACGACCGGCCCGGCATGCGCCGCTGGAGCGGCGACGGGATGCGCATGATCTTCCTCGCGCTGATCCCCTGCTCGGCGATCCTGATCGCGCTCACGGAGCCGATCACCCGACTCGTATACGAGCGGGGCGAGTTCGGGACGGGCGCGACCGACGACGTCTCCGAGGCACTGTTCTGGTTCGCCTTCAGCCTGCCCTTCGCGGGTGCGAACCTGATGCTGACGCGCACGTTCTTCGCGCTCCAGCGGCCGTGGCTGCCGACCGCGCTCGCCGCCGTCAGCCTGACCGTCAACACCGCGCTGGCGTTCGCGCTCTACGAGCCCTTCGGCATCGGCGGAGTGGTGTTCGCGACCGCCGTCGCCAGCTTCGTCATGACCGCGCAGCAGATCTACTACCTGCGCAGGGAGCTGCGCGGCTTCGAGCTCGTGCGCACCCTGCGCGGGATCGCCGCGATGACGGTCGCGGCGGCGGCCGCCGGCGGCCTGGCCCATGCCACGTGGTGGATGCTCGACGACGGCCTCGGCCGCTCGCTCGCCGGGCAGCTGGTGAGCGTCGGCGGGGCCGTCGCGGCGGCGTTCGCCGCCTACGTCGGGCTGACCGTGCTGGCCCGGATCCCCGAGGCCCGGGACCTCGCACGCCGCCTAACGTAGTCCGGCCGTGCAGAGCCGCATCCGCAACTTCTCGATCATCGCCCACATCGACCACGGCAAGTCGACGCTGGCCGACCGCATCCTCGAGATGACCCACACCGTCGAGGGGCGGGCGATGCGCGCCCAGCTGCTCGACAGCATGGAGCTCGAGCGCGAGCGCGGCATCACGATCAAGGCGCAGGCGGTGCGGGTCTTGTACGAGGCCGCGGACGGCGAGACCTACCAGCTGCACCTGATCGACACGCCCGGCCACGTCGACTTCACCTACGAGGTCAGCCGGTCGCTGGCGGCGTGCGAGGGCGCGCTGCTCGTCGTCGACGCGTCGCAGGGCGTCGAGGCGCAGACGCTCGCCAACACCTATCTGGCGGTCGAGGGCGGCCTGGAGCTGATCCCGTGCCTGAACAAGATCGATCTGCCGGGTGCCGAGCCCGAGCGGGTCGCCGAAGAGGTCAACGACCTGCTCGGCGACGAGGAGATCCTGCGCATCTCCGCGAAGACAGGGCAGGGGATCACGGACATCCTCGAGGAGATCGTCCGCCGCGTGCCGCCGCCGGCCGGCGACCCCGACGCGGCCCCGCGCGCGCTGATCTTCGACTCCGAGTTCGATCAGTACCGCGGCGTCGTCGCGTACATCCGCGTTGTCGACGGGACGTTCACGAAGGGCGAGGCGATCCGGGCGATGGCGGCGGGGACGGAGGCCGAGATCGACGACATCGGCTTCTTCACCCCGGCGATGACAGCGGTGGACTCGCTGTCGGCCGGAGAGGTCGGCTACCTGATCACGGGCATCAAGGACGTCACGCGCCTGCGTGTCGGAGACACGCTGACCACAAAGGCCCGTGGCGCGACCGAGGCGCTGGCGGGCTACCGCGAGGTCAAGCCGATGGTGTTCTGCGGACTGTTCCCGATCGAGCAGAATCAGTTCCCCGAACTGCGCGACGCGCTCGAGAAGCTGACGCTCAACGACGCCGCCCTGCAGTGGGAGCCCGAGACCTCCGACGCGCTCGGGTTCGGCTTCCGCTGCGGCTTTTTGGGCCTGCTGCACATGGACATCGTGCGTGAGCGCCTCGAGCGCGAGTACGACCTCGACCTGATGGCGACCATGCCGTCGGTCGAGTTCGAGGTCGAGCTCACCGACGGCACGACGCAGACGGTCCACAACCCGACCGACTACCCGGACCCGGCGCGCATCGCCGAGGTCCGCGAGCCCTACGTGCGCGCTTCGATCCTGACTCCGAAGGACTACATCGGGACGATCATGGAGCTCTGCCAGGAAAAGCGCGGCACGCACTCGGGCATGCACTACCTCTCCGCCGATCGCGTGCAGCTCACCTACGACCTGCCCCTGGCCGAGATCGTGCTCGACTTCTTCGACCAGCTCAAGTCGCGCACCCGCGGCTACGCGTCGCTCGACTACGAGCCGATCGGGCTCCGGCCGTCGCACCTGGTCAAGCTCGACGTGCTGCTCTCGGGCGACCCCGTGGACGCGCTGAGCATGGTCGTCCACCGCGACAAGGCCCACGACATCGGCCGCACACTGGCCGAGAAGCTGCGCCAGAAGATCCCGCGCCAGCAGTTCGACGTGCCGATCCAGGCGGCGATCGGCGCCAAGATCGTGGCCCGCGAGACGGTCAAGGCCTACCGCAAGGACGTCACCGCCAAGTGCTACGGCGGCGACATCTCGCGCAAGCGCAAGCTGCTCGAGCGCCAGAAGGAGGGCAAGAAGCGCATGAAGCAGGTCGGGCGCATCGAGGTTCCCCAGGAGGCCTTCCTGGCCGTCCTGGAGCTCGGCGCCGACGACTAGTGCACTAGCTGCCCGGCGGCACGACCGACGGTGCTGTCGCGGGCGCCTGTGTCTGCGCGGGCGCCTGCTGCACGACCTGCGGCTTCGGGGCAGCGGTCTTCGCCGGCGCCGCCGGCGGTGGCGTCGCAGGCGGCGGCGGCGGAGGGGGAGCCGGGTCGCTGCTGTCGTCCTCGGGCGCTGGGACCTCGACCTTGGGCGGGCGGTCGGCGACCGGCTGCGCGGGCACCGGCTTCGGAGCGTCCTTGTCGGGGGCGTTGCCCGGGGGGATGACGGGTGGAGCCGCGCCGCCACCGTCGGCCGGGGTCGGCTCGGCGGTCGGCGTCTCGTCGGGGGTCGGTGTCTCCACCGGCGTCTCCGTCGGTTCGGGGGTCGGCGTCTCGACCGGCGTCTCCGTCGGTTCGGGCGTCGGCGTCTCGACCGGGGTCTCGGTGGGCGCGGGGGTCTCCGTGGGCACAGGAGTCTCCACCGGCGGCTCCGTGGGCGCGGGGGTCACCGTCGGCTCGGGCAGCGGCACCTCCGGCTCGGTCACCGGCGGGGTGGCCTCAAAGGGGGCCCCGCCCGGCGGCCTGGGGCGCACCGGGGTCTGCGTCAGGCTGCCCGCGCCGCCGTCGCCGCCGGGAAGCGGGAGCTCGGGCGTCGGCACGACCGCCGAGCCGTTGCCCGGGGCCGGGTCGGTCCGCGGTCCGCCGGGGACGTTCCCGACGCCGGGGAAGTAGATGCCGAGGCCGCCGATCGTGATGGGGGCCGAGCCACCCTGGCCGCCACCCGTGGTCGCCGGCGGGGTGATGACGGCGCCCGATGGCGCGATCACGGTCGCGGGACCGCTGTCGGGCCCCGGGATCAGCCGGACCGTTGTGCCGGGTCGGTCCTCGGCCGGCGGCCGCTCTGTCGCGGGGGTCGGGGTGCCGGCGCCGCCGAGGTCGGCCAGCGGCGCGACGGCGGGCTGGCGCTCGGGCAGCCTGGAGCCCGGCCAGTCGTCGAACCCCAGCAGCGGGCGCACGAGGCTGGCGACGAGCAGGGGAGCGACCACCGCCCATCCGACGATGTTCAGCACAGCCAGTGCCTTGAGCTTCCTGCTCATCACGCGCATTCGAAGTAGATCAGCCCCGACGGCGCCTGTACGTCTTTCCCGAGCCGGCACCGTCCGCGCCGCGAATCATTGCACCCCGGCTCCCGGAAAGGGCCAGGGTTGGGACCTGATTCACAGCTTCAAACGCATTACCCGCGCAAATCTTGCGACCTAGACTCGGGCGTGTGCTGACCCCGCGCCAGGAGCTCCTGCTGCGCAAGGTGGTGGACGCCCACGCCGCCACCGGCCAGCCCGTGGGCTCGAAGGCGCTGGCGGCCGAGCCCGACGTCGCGGCGAGCTCGTCGACGATCCGCAACGAGCTCGCCGTGCTCGAGGAGCTCGGGCTGCTCGCGCACCCTCACACCTCGGCCGGGCGCGTGCCCACCGATGCCGGCTACCGCTACTTCGTGGACAAGCTGCTGCCTGCCGATCCGGCGCGCACGAAGGTCGAGATGCGCCTCGTGCGGCGCGAGGTCGACGACGCCATGCGCGTCGCCACCGAGACGCTGTCGCAGCTGACCAACCTGATGGCGATCGTGTCGGCGCCTCCGCTGCAGACGGCGACGATCCGCCACGTCGAGCTGCTGCTGCTCCAGCCGCAGGTGCTCATGGTCGTGGTGATCACCTCGACGGGGGGCGTCTCCAAGCGTGGCTTCACATTCGAGCGCCCGGTCGATTCCGGGCTCGTTGCGTGGGGCGCTTCGTATCTCAACGAGCAGCTCGCCGGGCGCCCGCTCGGCGCCCGGACCCTGCGCGCGCGCCTCGCCGACCCCGCGCTCGACGGCACCGAGCGCGCGTTCGTCCAGGCGCTGACCCCGGCTGTCACGGAGCTCGAGGAGACCGCCGACCAGACGCTGTACGTCGACGGCGCGCACCGCCTGTTCTCCGGGGAGCGCGTCGAGGACGTCAGCCAGCTGCACGAGCTGATGGAGGTGCTCGAGCGCCGCGCCGTCCTGCTCGGCCAGCTCCAGCAGGCCCTGTCGCAGCGCGACGTCTATGTGCGTATCGGCGCCGAGAACGACGTGCCCGCGCTGCGCACGATGTCGATGGTCGCCGCCAACTACGGGCTGCCCACGCGCAACCTCGGCACCGTCTCGGTGGTCGGTCCCACACGCATGGACTACGCCGTCATGATCGGCACCGTCCGCGCCGCCGCGGCCGAGCTCAGCCGCTTCGTCGAGGATGTGTGGGCGGAGTGAGCCACTGTGGCTGAGGCGGCGAAGCGCGACTACTACGAGGTGCTCGGCGTCGAGCGGGCCGCGAGCGAGGCGGAGATCAAGAAGTCGTTCCGCCGGCTCGCACGCCAGCTGCACCCCGACGCCAACCCGGACGACCCCGCGGCCGAGGACCGCTTCAAGGAGCTGGCCGAGGCCTACGAGGTGCTCTCGGATGCGGAGCGCCGGCGCCTGTACGACCAGTACGGGCACGAGGGGCTGCGTACGGGCGGCTACGCCCCGCACTTCGAGGACTTCGGCTCCTTCGGCGACCTGTTCAGCGCGTTCTTCGGATCGAGCTCGATCTTCGGCGGGCGGGGCGGGCCGCGGCAGGGGGCCGACGTGGCCGCCCAGGTGGCCATCGATCTGGTCGAGGCGGCGCAGGGCGTCAAGCGCGAGCTCCACTACGACGCCGTCGAGCGCTGCGGCCACTGTCACGGCAACGGCGCCGAGCCCGGCACGCCGATCGAGACGTGTCAGACGTGCGGCGGCTCGGGTCAGCTCCAGCAGGTGATGCGCACCGGTCTGGGACAGATGATCCGCACCGGCGTCTGCGGGGCGTGCAGCGGGCAGGGCCGGATCGCGCGGACGCCGTGCTCGGAGTGTGACGGCGAGGGCGTCGTCGCCGTGGACCGGCAGTTCGAGCTCGACATCCCGCCGGGCATCGCCGACGGCCAGCGCATCCGGGTCGCGGGGCGCGGCCACGCCGGCGAGGCGGGCGCACCGCCGGGCGACCTCTTCGTCCACGTCCACGTGCGGCCGGACGAGCGCTTCCTGCGCGACGGCAACGACCTGGTCACGGTGGTCGACGTGCCGGCGCCGCGGGCCGCGCTCGGCGTGACGGTGACGGTCCCGACGCTCGACGGCGAGACCGAGCTCGAGCTTCCGCCGGGCACGCAGCCGGGCGAGGTCAAGGTCGTGCGCGGTGCCGGCCTGCCGGCCCTGCAGCGGCGCGGCCGCGGCGATCTGCGCGTCGTGGTCAACGTCGCGATCCCGCGCAGGCTGACCAAGCAGCAGCGCAGCCAGCTCGAGGAGCTGGCGGAGTCGTTCTCCGAGGACGACTTCAAGTCCGACGAGTCGCTCGTCGGCAAGCTGCGGCGGCTGTTCGCCGGGTGATCCGGCTGTCGGTGCGCGTGCGCGGGGACGACGAGGGCGTCGTGCTCGCCGAGCTGCTCGAGCTGTCGCCGGCGGGCGTCGAGGAGGTCGACGGCGACGGCTTCACCGAGTACGCGATCTACGGCGCGCCCGGGGAGCTGCCCGCGCTGCCGGCGCTCGAGGCCGCGGCGGGTGCGGTGCTCGTCGAGGTGCGCTCCGAGGAGATCGCCGACGACTGGGACGAGCGCTGGAAGCGGTGGCACCGCCCGGTGCGCGTCGGGTCACTGGTGATCGCCCCGCCGTGGGAGTCCGGCGACATCATCATCGACCCGGGGCAGGCGTTCGGCACCGGTGCGCACGCCACGACGCGGCTGTGCCTGGAGTTGCTGCTGACGCTGGAGCCGGCCGGCGGGTTCGCCGACTGGGGCTGCGGGAGCGGCGTGCTGGCGATCGCGGCCGCGAAGCTCGGTTTCGCGCCGGTGACCGCCGTCGACTACGACCCGCTCGCGGTCGAGGCGACGCGCGCCAACGCGGCCGTCAACGGCGTGGAGGTCGAGGTCGGCCAGGTCAACCTGCGCGAGCAGGGCGGTCCGTCCGCACCGACCATCTGCGCCAACCTGCTCAAGCCGCTGCTCGTCGAGATCGCCCCGGTGGCCGCTGACAACCTGCTCCTGTCCGGCCTGCTCGACCACGAGGCCGACGCCGTGATCGAGGCCTTCGGACGCCCCGTCGGCGACCGCCGCTCCGCCGAGGGCTGGACCGCGCTCCTGCTCGGGGGCGCATAATTTCGCGGCCCTGATGACTAGGACCCTGTGTGAGGGTGTTATTCATCAGGGCCGCAGGAACCGGTCGGCCTCGCCCGCGCGGCACTCGAGCACGGCCTGGGCGCGCAGGCAGGTGCGCAGGCGCCGCGGGGGGACGCCGCGGTCGACGCGGACGACGCGGCCGTCGTCGCGCAGCCACACGAGGTCGAGCGCGAAGCGCATGGTGAACGTGTGCACGCTGCGGCAGCGGGGGATCAGGAGGGCCTCGTCGGCCGGCATGCCGGTGCGCCCGGCGAGGCCGCGCGCACGCCGGCGGAAGGTGTCGGCTCGAACCACTCGCATACCTCTCCTAGGCCGGACGAGGTCCATTCCGCGCCTATCCTGGGTCCTGATGTCAGTCGCCGAGCAGATCAACGAGGACGTCAAGGACGCGATGCGGGCCGGCGACCGTGAGCGCGTGGGTGCCCTGCGTCTCGTCCTGGCCGAGCTCCAGAAGGCGGCCAAGGAGGGCGACGCCGACGAGCAGGCCGTGCTGCGCCGCGAGCGCAAGCGACGGCGCGACGCCGAGACCGCCTTCCGCGATGCGGGCCGCGACGACCTCGCCTCCAAGGAGGCCGCCGAGGGCGAGCTGATCGACGGCTACCTGCCGCAGCAGCTGTCGGACGCGGAGCTGGAGGCACTCGTGCAGTCGGCGATCGAGGAGACCAACGCGCAGTCGCCGCGCGACATGGGGACGGCGATCAAGCACGCCATGGCCGCCGCGCAGGGGCGAGCCGAGGGCGCGCGGGTGTCGGCGCTCGTCAAGGAGAAGCTGGCCGCTTAGTGCCCCGCCGCCAGCTCGAGGTCTCCAACGAAGTCGCCGCGGAGCTCGCGGGCTCGCAGGACCGGGTCCTGCGCGAGCTCGAGGAGCAGCTGGGCTGCGAGATCTTCCTGCGCGGCAACCTCGTCACCCTGGACGGCGAGGCCGAGGCGGTCGCCAACGGCGCGACCGTCATCCGCGAGCTGAGCTCGCTCGCCGATCGCGGCCACGAGCTCGGGCCCGCCACCGTCGAGTCGGTGGCCAGCGTGCTGGGTCAGGCGGCCTCGCCGAGCCAGGTCCTCGAGGACGTGGTGTGGCGCCACCGCAACCTCCGGGTCGCGCCGAAATCGGTCAACCAGAAGCGCTACGTCGACGCGATCCGCGAGCATACGGTCACGTTCGGCATCGGCCCCGCCGGCACCGGCAAGACGTTCCTGGCCATCGCGATGGCGGTCGCCGCGCTCGCCCGCCGCGAGGTCAACCGCATCATCCTCACCCGGCCCGCCGTCGAGGCCGGTGAGCGCCTCGGCTTCCTGCCCGGCGACATGATGGCCAAGGTCGACCCCTACCTGCGCCCGCTGTTCGACGCGATGAACGACATGCTCGACCCCGAGCGCGTCACCGCGCACCTCGAGAAGGGCGTCGTCGAGGTCGCCCCGCTCGCATTCATGCGCGGTAGAACGATTAATGATTCTTTTGTAATCCTCGACGAGGCCCAGAACACGTCGCCGGAGCAGATGAAGATGTTCCTGACCCGGCTTGGGTTCGGGTCGAAGATGGTGGTCAACGGGGACGTGTCGCAGATCGACCTGCCGCGCGAGCAGCGCTCGGGGCTGGTCGAGGTGTCGGAGATCCTGCGGGCCGTCGAGGGCGTCGAGATCATCCGCTTCGGGAACGCGGACGTCGTCCGGCACAAGCTCGTGCAGCGGATCGTCCAGGCCTACGCCGACCACGAGGAGCAGTCGGCGACCGACCTCCACAGTGCGAAGCGTCGAGCTTGACGTCGACGGCGACGCGCTGCCGGCCGCGCGCGTCGAGGAGCTCGTGACCGCGGCCCTGGCGGCGGTGGGCGTCGACCACGGCCACGTGGGTGTGTCGTTCGTCGACGCGGAGCGGATCGCCGAGCTCAACGCGCGCTGGCGGGGCAACCAGGGGCCCACGGACGTCCTCTCGTTCCCGGTAGACGAAACCGGGCCGGCCGCCGGGCCGCGCGAGCTCGGCGACGTGGTCATCTGCCCCGAGCACACCGAGGACCTCGAGGAGGCCGTGGTCCACGGCGTGCTCCACCTCGCCGGCATGGATCACGAGACCGACGGGGGCGAGATGCTGGAGCTGCAGGCGAGCTTGCTTTCGGGCCTCGCTTCGCAATAGGGTCCGCAGCACAACACTCCGGCTCGGGAGGCCGCTGATGATCAAGCTGGTGCGCTCCAGGCTCGCGGTGGGGATCGCCGCAGCCGTTGCTGCTCTTTCTCTGGGTTCGTTCGCGATCGCGCAGGTGGGCGATGACGGGACCATCCGCTCGTGCGTGCACAAGAATTCGGGTGCCGTGCGCGTCCTCGCCGACGGCGAGACCTGCAAGTCCAACGAGCGCCTGCTGGTGTTCAACCAGCAGGGCGAGCAGGGCGATGCGGGGCCGCAGGGTCCCGCCGGCCCGCCCGGTGCCGACGGCGCGCAGGGGCCGCAGGGTCCCGCCGGCCCGCCCGGTGCCGACGGCGCGCAGGGGCCGCAGGGTCCCGCCGGCCCGCCCGGAGCGGACGGCGCGCAGGGGCCGCAGGGTCCGGCCGGCGCGGCGAACATCGCCGGCAGGTCATGCGCGGACGGCGAGTACCTGGAGGGCTTCGACGCCGACGAGGAGCTGATCTGCAGGTCGCTGCCGACGCCGGCGTGCGCGGACGACGGCTTCGAGCAGAACGACGCCGCCGGGAGCGCATCCGATCTCGGCCAGCTGCCGGTGGAGGACTACACGGTCAACGCGTTCCACTGCCTGGGCGACCAGGACTTCTACGAGGGCCAGCTGGCCACGCCCGCTGAGATCGACTGCGAAGCGGGACGCTACGCAGGCAACGTCCGCCTCCGCCTCCTCCGACCCATCGGCGGCGGGACGGTCAGGATCGGAGCGTTCACGCTGGAGGGGGTGCCGTCGACGGTCAATTTCGCCGACGACGAGGAGGTCGACATCGACTTCTTCGGCGAATGCACCTCGGGTCCGCACGGCGGACCCCTCCAGGTGACTCCGCCGGACTTCGCCCTGTGGATCGACAACGGGAACCCGGACACGCAGGAAGGTCCGTACAGCCTGCGCTTCCGCAGCGAGGCACTGAACTAGCGCATCAGGACGGGGCGCGGCCGCGGCCGCGCCCCGTTCATATGCTGGACCGGTGACGACCCGCTCGGGCTTCATCGCGCTCGCCGGCCGCCCGAACGTCGGCAAGTCGACGCTCGTCAACGCCGTCGTCGGGCGCAAGGTCGCGATCGTGTCCGACAAGCCGCAGACGACGCGCCGCGCGATCCGCGGCGTCGCGACGGTGCCGGACGAATGGCAGGTGGTCCTGACGGACCTTCCCGGCGTCCAGCGCCCGCGCGACGTCCTCACCGCGCGGATGCAGCGCCGCGTGGAGGCCGAGCTGGCCGATTCCGACGGCGTGCTCGTGGTGCTCGACGCTCAGAGCATCGGCGGCCCCGGCGACCGCTTCATCTTCCAGGCCCTGGCCGGGGCGTCGACGCCGGTGACAGTCGCCGTCAACAAGGTCGACCGGCTCAAGCCTCCGGGCATCGCCGAGGCGCTGATGGCCACCGCCGAGCTCGCACCTCCCGAAGCCGAGATCTTCCCGGTGTCGGCGCGCAAGGAATCGGGCATCGAGCCGCTGCTCGCCCACCTGGTCTCGCAGCTGCCCCAGGGCCCGTTCTACTTCCCGCTCGGCGAGGTCTCGGACCTGCGCGAGGACATCTATCTCGCCGAGCTCGTGCGCGAGCAGGTCCTGCGGCGCACGCGCCAGGAGGTCCCGCACGCGGTCGAGGTCCAGGTGGAGGAGATCGAGGAACGCCCCGGCGGCCTGCTCACCATCCGCGCCGCCGTGTGGGTGGAGACCGAGTCCCAGAAGGGGATCCTGATCGGCGCGGGCGGACGCATGATCCGCGACATCGGCGCCGCCGCGCGCGCCGAGATCGAGCGCGAGCTCGACGCCCACGTCCACCTCGAACTGTCCGTCCGCGTCCGCCGCTCCTGGCGCGCCGACGACGCGCTGCTCGACCGCCTCGGGATCACCTAGGCCCGCTCGTAGACCTCCACGTGCACCCCGTCGGACCCGACGACGCGCAGGTCGGTGAGCGTGAACTGCTTGGCGTCGTCGCTCTCGCCGAACAGCCGCTTGCCGGTGCCGAGCACGATCGGGAAGACCATCAGCCGCAGCTCGTCGATCAGGTCGTGGTCGAGCAGTCCGCGGACCAGCGTGCAGCTGCCGTGGACGATGAGGTCGCCGGAATGGGCGTCGCGAAGCTCGCCGACGACCTGCCCGAGGTCGCCGCTGACGACCGTCGAGTTGGTCCAGCCGGGGTCCGAGAGCGTGGAGGAGACGACGTACTTGGTCATGGTGTTGAACTTGTCGGCGAACTCGCCCCCGCGGCCGGGCCAGGCGGCGGCGAAGCCCTCGTAGGTCCGGCGGCCGAGCAGCAGGGCGTCCGCATCCATCGTCTCGGCCGTCTTGAACTCGTTGCCGTCGTCGCCGCGGTCGAACTCGAAGGACCACGCGCCGCGCACGAAACCGTCGTCACCACCCGGCGCCTCCATGACTCCGTCGAGCGAGATGAACTCGGTCACCACGATCCTGCCCATGCTGTCCCCTTCCGGTCGGCTCGCGAGCCAACCTACCGGCGCTTCGGCCGCCGCGGACGGCCGCGGCAGTTGCCGACTGCGCGTACCGCGGATGCGCACCTTCAGCGTGTCCCCGTCGTACGCCACGCGCGCCGTCGCGTTCCACGGGGGCGAGCAGCGGCCGCATGTCCAGACAACGCCGCAGAGCCGCAGATCTTCTCAGCGCGCGGCGGCGAGTACGCGAGCGTCGGAGCCGCGCGGACCGCAGAGCTGGGTGCCGTCGGGCAGCGCGAGCGCCGGGAGGCCCATCAGGTCCTGCGGGACCACGTGCGCGGCGGCGACGTCGCGCGGGTCGATGCGGTCCTCGATCCGCGGCGGCCCCGTGGACGCGACCGGGGAGCGCACGAGGTCGTACTCCTCGAAGACCGCCCGCATGTGGGCGTGCATGCCGTCGAGCTCGGCGCGCGCCCATTCGACCTCCTCGTCGGTGATCGTCGCGGCGAGTTCGGCGCGCTCGCGAACCCCCGGTGTGTAGTCGGCTTCCCGCTCGGGCCACAGCCCGGCCTCGCGGTGCACGGCGAGCGCTTCCCGGAGCATCAGCACGCGATACACGTTCGCGGCGACGGCGCCGTCGGGCAGCGCGTCCGATCCCGCCACCCGCGGCTCGCGCGCGTCGGCCGGCTCGAGCCGGGGTCCGCCGAGCACCTCGAACAGCAGCGCGCAGTCGCGTGCCGTCGCCGCCATCGGGCCGACGTGATCGAGCGAGGGTGCCAGTGGCCAGACGCCGTCGAGGGACAGCACCCCGTGGGTCGGCTTGAAGCCGTGGATCCCGCACCAGCCCGCAGGGAGCCGGATCGAGCCGCCGGTATCGGTCCCCAGGGCGAGCGGTGACATCCCGGCGGCGACGGCCACCGCCGAGCCGCCGCTCGAGCCGCCGGTCATGCGCTCGGGGTCGCGCGGGTTGCGCGTGAGCGCCTCGCCGTCGTGCCCCCACATGGACATGCCCCAGGCGAACTCGTGCGTCGTGGTCTTGCCCACGACCACCGCGCCGGCGGCACGCACGCGCCGCACGCACTCGGCGTCGGCGGTCGGGACGAAGCCGGCGAAGATCCGTGACCCGCGCGCGGTCTCCACGCCCTCGGTGTCGATCAGGTCCTTGACGGCGATGGGGACGCCGCACAGCGGGCCGGTCGGCTCGCCGCGCGCCCATGCCGCCTCGGCCGCGCTGGCCTCCGCGCGCGCCCGCTCCCAGCACGTCGCCTGGAACGCGCCGAGACGCGGATCCACCCGCGCCTCGGCAAGCCTCGAGCACCTCCACCGGCGAGAGCTCGCGCGCCCGGAAGCCCGCGAGCAACCCGCCGGCATCCGTCACGGAACGAGGCCGGGGTTGAACGGCTCCGTGCCGTTCACGAGCGTCACCCCACTGAACCCGTGGTTGTGCGCGTAGGTGAGCTCCTTGGCCAGGTCGCCGACGCCGTTGGAGGCGGGCAGCGGGGTCACCGCCACCGTCGAGAGCACGCCGAACGCACGGCCGGTCCCGTCGAAGAATCCCGAGCCGGAGTCGCCCGGGATCCCGGGCGTGACCGTGTACACGGTGTGGTTCCAGCCCGAGCTGGACGTCGGGGAGACCTGGAACCCGTACTTCGGGCTCAGCGGCTCAAGGCCGAGGCGCAGGGTCGAGTTGCCGTACGAGAGAACCTTCTGCCCCGTCGTCATGTTGGCGCCGCTGCGCAGCCCGGTGGGCCCGCCGAAGAACGGCACCGACGGGTTGACGTTGGGCACGTCCGCCGCATTGAGGGCAACGAGCGCGAAGTCGTTGTACTGGCACGTGTCCGGATCCGTCTCGCCGGCCGCCTGCATCCGGCGCCACGAGTTGTAGACCATGACCCCCGGCTGGGACGCCCCGTCGACCGTCACCGGCGTGCCCTCCGCCAGCGACGGGGTGAGGCAGCCGTTGGTCTCGTTCGGGGCCCCGAGGCTCGAGCAGTGCGCGGCCTGCCCGATGTAGACGGTCGCGCCCTGCTGGAAGATGAAGTTCGACGTGCACGAACCGCCACCGGTGGTCGTGTTGACGCCGGGATGGATGGAGGCCGAGTCGGCCGGCGCCCAGGCTGCGGCAGTAGATGGAGTCGCGAGAATGAACGCCCCCGCCAAGGCGCTCAGGGCGAGCCTAAGCGTACGCATGCGTTCGCTTATACCCGCCGCGCAAGGCGCAAACCTAGATCGCTCAAAGAACCTAAACCAAGTTGATCGACGGACAGGTTTGGCAGCGTGACGACCGGGGCGCGGGCGCCCGCCCGCAACCGCCGCAGGTGGGTGCGCTGGGCCCGGGCGCGGGCGTCCTCGCTCAGCGCCGCGCGCACATGGGGATGGTCGGATTGAGCTTCGAGTGACCGGCGCTCGGCAGCCGTCAGCCGCTGTGGGAGCAACCGGTTGACGACGATGGCGTCCGGTCCTCGCCCGACCGCGTCCTCGAGCCGGTCCTGCAGCTCGAGCGTCTCGTTGACGGGCATCTCCTCGGGGGTGGCCACGGCGACGTAAGCCGTCCGGGCGGGGTCGCGCAGCAGCTTGCGCACCTTGCCCGCCTGGCGCTTGATCGTCCCGGTCGGCGCGATGTCGCTGAACGTCTCGGGCGTCTTGAGCATCGCGATGCCATGGCCCGACGCGGGCGCGTCGACGACGACGAGGTCGTAGGTCTGCTCGGCGCCGGTCCAGCGCGAGTCCTGCGCCATCTCCCAGACCTTGGCGATCGTGATCAGCTCCTTGACGCCCGGCGCGGCGGCGACGAAGTAGCCGAACGCCTGCGAGCGCGAGAGCACCTTGAGCGCCGCGCCCCCGACCTGGCGGCCGAGCCACTCGCTGAGCGCCTCGTCAGGGTCGATCCCGACCCGCCACAGGTTGTCCCCCGCCGGTACCTCCCCGCTCTGATCGCCGCCCACCTCGGCGACGAGCGTGCGCCGCCCGTCGCCGGCCGCCACGACGGCCAGCGCGTTCGCGACCGTCGTCTTGCCGACGCCGCCCTTCCCGGTGACGTAGACCAGCCGCCGCGACAAAAGGGACTGCGACAAAAGGGACTGTCCCTTTTGTCTCACTCAGTAGGAGCGGGGGAGGCCGAGGGAGTGCTGGGCGACGTAGTTGAGGATCATCTCGGCGCTGACCGGGGCGGTGCGGGTGAGGCGCACCCCCCACCACATGTCCGAGATGCCGTACTCGAGCGTGAAGCCGTTGCCGCCGTGCGTCTGGATCGCGCGGTCGACGCACTGGATCGCCGCCTCCGCGGCCGCGTACTTGGCCATGTTGGAGGTCTCGCCGGCGCCGGGCGCGCCGGCGTCGAACAGCGCCGCGGCCTTCTGCATCATCAGCTTGGCCAGTTCGAGCTCGACCTTTGCCTTGGCCAGCGGGTGCGCGACGGCCTGGTGGGTGCCGATCGGCGCGCCCCAGACCTCGCGCTCGCGCGCGTACGCGGCCGCCTTCTCCAGCGCCCGCCGCCCGTGTCCGCAGGAGATCGCCGCGGCGATGATGCGTTCGGGGTTGAGCCCGTCGAAGACCGCCGCGAGCCCGCCCGACTCGCCCCCGATCAGCCGGTCGCGCTCGATCACCACGTCGTCGAAGTACAGCGTCCACTGCTTGTCGGGCCCGAGGTAGGGCATCGGGATCACGTCGCGGGTGAAGCCGGGCGCGTCGACGTCGACGATGCACAGCGACGGCATCCCGAGCTGCCCGTCGTCGCCGCGGAAGCGCGCGATCACGAGCACGGCCTCCGCGTCCTCGACCGCCGAGATGAAGACCTTCTGGCCGGAGAGCAGGAAGCGGTCGCCGTCGCGGCGCACTTCCGTGCGCAGGTTGTGCGAGTTCGTCCCGGCGTCGGGCTCGGTGATCGCGAACGCCACCTTCGTCGTGCCGGCCGCGATCCCGCGCAGCCAGCGGTCGTTTTGATCGGGCGTCCCGTGGCGAGCGAGGATCGACCCGGCGATCGCCGACGAGACGACCAGCATGAGCGCGCCGATGCCGGCCGCCGAGACCTCCTCGGCGACGTAGCAGAGGCCGGTCATTCCCATGCCGCCGCCGCCCCACTCGGTCGGGACGTTGATGCCGACGAAGCCCTTCTCGGCCAGCGCGTTCCAGGCCTCGCGCGGCGGCTCGTCTCGCTCGTAGCACTCGCGCGAGTAGCGCTCGCCGAACTGCGCGCAGATCCCGCGCACGGACTCGCGGATGGCGGTCTCCTCCGGGGTGGGGACCAGGGTGAGCGCTGCGTCGATCGCGATGGCCATGTCAGGGAATGATGACGAGCTTGGCGCCCGGAGAGCCCGCCTGGCGCTCCCAGGCGCTCGCGGCGGCGTCGAGTCCGACCCGCTCGACCGCCACGGTCAGCTCGCCCGCCGCCGCGTGCCCCCACATGGCCCGCAGCGCATCGGCACGGACCTCGGCCGGGGCGGCGAAGTTGGTGTGGCCGAGAATCTGCAGCTCCTTGAAGCGGATGTCGGCGGACGCCAGGGCCACCTCGCCGCCCGCCGACTGGCCGAGCTGGATCAGCCGCCCGCGGAACTTCATGGCCCTGACCGCGGCGGCGGCCGGCTTGCCCCACAGCGGGTCGATGACGACGTCGAACTGCTCGTCGAACGAGGGCTCGGAGTCCAGCGCGACGAACCGGTCGGCCCCGTCGACCGCCCGCCGCGCGGCGGCCACGACCCGGCCGGCGCCGCGCAGCCGCGCGAGCTGCAGCGCGATCGCGCCGACCGGCCCGCTCGCGCCGAGGACAAGCACGGACTCGCCGGGCGCCAGTTGCGCCTTGTCGAGCGCCAGCCACGCCGCCAGCCCCGCGACCCCGTAGGCGAGCGCCTCGCCGTCGTCGACGCCGTCCGGCACCTCCACCGGCTCCGAAGCCGCCGCGCGCTCGGCCAGCGCCGGCCCCGTGAAGTAGACGCGGCGCCCGTCGGGCGCGCGGCCGATCCCCTCCGACCCGACCACGTACGGCAGCTCAGGGCGCCGGGCGGCGAGCGTGCCGGACGCGATGCGCAGATCGATCGGGTTCAAGCCCGCAGCGAGGACGTCGACGACGAGCTCGCCCTCGGGCTCGGCGGCCTCCTCGACGACCGGCGTGGCTCCGAACTCGTGCAGGACAGCCGCGCGCATCCCCATAGCCTCCCGTACATGGACGCCATCCGCTTCGACGAGCGCGGCCTGGCCCCGATCGTCATCCAGGACTGGCGCACGGGGGAGGTGCTCACCCTGGCCTACACCAACGCCGAGGCCCTCGCGCGCACGCGCGAGACGGGAGAGCTCCACCTGTGGAGCCGCAGCCGCGACGAGCTGTGGCACAAGGGCGCGACGTCCGGCCACACGCAGGCGGTGAGAGCGCTCCGCTACGACTGCGACGCCGACGCGCTGCTGGCGCTCGTCGAGCCCTCAGGACCCGCGTGCCACACCGGCGCGCGCACCTGCTTTCACAACGGCGAGATGGCTCTGACCGCCCATGAGGCCTTGCCCGAACTCGAGCGCACGATCGCCGAGCGCCGCGGCACCGGCTCCTACACCGACCAGCTGCTCGCGGACCGCGACCGCACCGCCGGGAAGGTGCAGGAGGAGGCCGAGGAGGTCGCCCGCGCGGCGCGCGAGGAGAGCGACGAGCGCCTCGCCGAGGAGGCCGCCGACGTCCTGTACCACCTGACCGTCCTGCTCGCCGCGCGCGGCCTCAGCCTCAGGGACGCCGAAGAGGTGCTGCTTGAGCGTCGCAGGTGACCTGCAGGCGCTGACGGGCGTCATCACGCCGACGCTCGACGAGGTCCGCATCCTCGCCGGCAACGAGGACGGGCACCGCCTGATCCCGATCACGCAGACGCTGATCGAGGACACCGAGACGCCGGTCTCGGCCTTCCTCAAGCTGCGCGGCGCGGGCCCCGCGTTCCTGCTCGAGTCCGCGGAGCAGGGCCAGTCGGTGGGCCGCTGGTCGTTCATCGGCTACAAGCCGCGCGGCGTGCTGCGCTGGTCGCTGCCCGACGGCGGCGACCCGTACGCCATCGCCGCCGACGCCGTCGCCCGTCATCGCCAGGCCATCCGCCCCGACCTGCCCCCCTTCGCCGGCGGAGCGGTCGGCATCTTCGGCTACGACTGCGTGCGCGCCGTCGAGACGCTGCCGGGACCCAACCCGGATCCACTCGGCCTTCCCGACATGGCGCTGATGCTCTCCGACGTCATCGTCGCGTTCGACCACCTCAAGCACACGACGACGGTGCTCGCCAACGTGGAGACCGACGACGTCGACGCGAGCTACGGCCGCGCGACCGCCGCCATCGCCGAGGTACGGGAACGATTGGCGGGGGCGTTGCCCCGCAAAGTGCTCCAGGCGGCGCGGCCCGAGCCCGAGTTCCGCTCGAACATGCCGCGCGAGGCGTTCGAGGCGATGGTCGCCCGCATCGTCGAGTACGTCCACGCCGGCGACGCGTTCCAGGTCGTCCCGTCGCAGCGCTGGAGCGCCGAGGTCTCCAGCGAGCCGTTCTCGATCTACCGCGGGCTGCGCGCGATCAACCCGTCTCCGTACATGTACTTCCTCGACTTCGAGGACTTCCAGATCGTGGGCGCGTCGCCCGAGCCGCTGGTGACGGTGACCGGCGCTCGCGTCTCCACGCGCCCGATCGCCGGCACGCGGGCCAGGGGCGCCTCCCCCGAGGAGGACGAGCGCATCGCGGCCGAGCTGCTCGCCGACGAGAAGGAGCGCGCCGAGCACGTGATGCTCGTCGACCTCGGCCGCAACGACCTCGGGCGCGTGTGCGAGTACGGCTCCGTGGGCCTCGAGCGCTTCATGGCCGTCGAGCACTACAGCCACGTGATGCACATCGTCTCCGAGGTGGCGGGGCGGCTGCGCCCCGACGTCGCCGCGATCGACGCGCTGCGCTCCGTGCTGCCCGCCGGGACGCTCTCGGGCGCCCCGAAGGTGCGCGCGATGGAGATCATCGAGGAACTCGAGCCGGTCAAGCGCGGCGCCTACGGCGGGGCGGTCGGCTATCTCAGCTACACCGGCGACCTCGACACCTGCATCTGCATCCGCACGGTCGTCTGCAAGGACGGGACGGCGCACGTGCAGGCCGGCGGCGGCACCGTCGCCGACGCTCGTCCCGACTACGAGTACGAGGAGTCGCGCGCGAAGGCCCGCGGGGTGGTGCGGGCCTTCGAGCTCGCCGTCAGGCAGCCGGAGTGGCCGTGATGCGCGTCCTGATGGTGGACAACTACGACAGCTTCACCTACAACCTCGTCCAGTACCTCGGCGAGCTGGGGGCCGAGCTCGAGACCGTGCGCAACGACGCCGCGACGGTCGACGAGCTGCTCGAGCGCCATCCCGACCGGGTCGTGGTCTCGCCCGGGCCGTGCACGCCCCGCGAGGCGGGCATCTCCGTGGAGGTGATGCGGCGTTTCCCCGAGGCGGGCGTCGCGACCCTCGGCGTCTGCCTCGGCCACCAGTCGCTCGCGACCGCCTTCGGCGGCGAGGTCGTCCGGCACGTCCCGGTGCACGGCAAGACGACCGAGATCACCCACGACGGCGAGGGACTGTTCGCGGGGCTGCCGAGCCCCCTCACCGTCGGCCGCTACCACTCCCTGGTGGTCTCCGAGACGGGGCCCGAGCTGATCGAGACGGCTCACGGCGGCGGCGTGCTGATGGGGATGCGCCACCGCGAGCTGCCGGCCTACGGCGTCCAGTTCCACCCGGAGTCGGTCCTCACTCCGGACGGCAAGGCGCTGCTGAGCAACTTTTTGTCTAGCTAGTCTCCGCCGCGCAGCGTGCCCGCGAACCCCGTCCTCACCGAGGCCATCGACGCGCTCGCGTCGAGGACCGACCTGACGAGCGACCAGGCCTCCGCCGTCCTCGCCGAGATCATGGCCGGCAACGCCACCGAGGTGGAGACCGCGGCGGTGCTGGTCGCGTTGCGCACGAAGGGCGAGACCGTGTCAGAGCTCGCCGGGCTCGCGCGTGCGATGCGGTCCTTCGCCACGCCGGTGCGCCCGGAGCGCACGGACCTGGTCGACACGGCGGGAACGGGCGGCGGCAGCCCGACGTTCAACGTCTCCACGACGGCAGCGCTGATCGCGGCCGCTGCCGGCTGCGCCGTCGCCAAGCACGGCAACCGCTCGGCGACCAGCCGGTCGGGGAGCGCCGACGTGCTCGAGGCGCTCGGCATCCCGATCGCGCTCGCGCCGGAGGCGATTGCGGCGAGCATCGACCGGCACGGCTTCGGCTTCATGTTCGCGCCCCACCATCACGGCGCCACGCGCCACGTCGTTCCCGTGCGCAAGCAGCTGGCGGTACGGACGATCTTCAACTTCCTCGGGCCGCTGACCAATCCCGCCGGAGCCCGCCGGCAGGTGATCGGCGTGTCGGATCCCCGCTACCTGACGGTGGTGGCAGGCGCGGCAGCCGAGCTCGGCGTCGAGAAGGCGATGGTCTGCACCAGCGAGGACGGCCTGGACGAGCTGTCCATTTCGTCAACCACCCACGTGGTCGAGGCCGACGGCTCGGAGTACGACGTCGCGCCCGAGGACGTCGGCCTCGTGCGCGCCGCGCTGTCCGACGTGGGCGGCGGCACGCCCTCCGACAACGCCGAGATCGTGCGCCGGATCTTCGCGGGGGAGACCGGCCCGCGCCGCGATCTCGCCGTGCTCAACGCCGGCGCCGCCATCTACGTCGCCGGCCGGGCGGACGACCTGGCGGCGGGCGTGCGCGCCGCCGAGGCCGCGATCGACGACGGTCGCGCGCGCGCGACGCTGGATCAGCTCGTGGCGGGAGTTCCGGCGTGACGATCCTCGACGAGATCGTCGACCGGACGTGCGTGGACGTCGCCCGCCGGCGCGACGCCGTGCCGCTGGCGACGCTCCAGCAGTCGCTCGGCGCCCGCGGCGAGCCACGGCCGTTCGCCGAGGCGCTGACCGCACCCGGCATCGCCGTGATCGCCGAGCACAAGCGCTCGTCCCCCTCGGCGGGACCGATCGGCTCGGGCTCCGACGTCGCCGAGATCGTCACGGCCTACGCGGCGGGCGGCGCGGCGGCGCTGTCGATCCTCACCGAGGAGCACTGGTTCGGCGGATCGCTCGACGACATCCGCGCCGCGCGGGCCGTCAGCGAGCTGCCGATCCTGCGCAAGGACTTCATCGTCGACCCGTACCAGGTCTACGAGGCTGCGGCCGCCGGCGCCGACGCGCTGCTGCTGATCGCCGCCGCGCTGCACCCAGACGATCTCGGCGTCCTGTTGCGCGAGGCGCGCGGCCTGGATCTCGACGTGCTCGTGGAGATCCACGACGAGGCCGAGCTCGCGATCGCCCTCGACGCCGACGCCGAGCTGCTGGGGATCAACAACCGCGACCTGCGCGACTTCAGCGTCGACCTCGAGCGGACGTTCGAGCTGCTCGCCGACGTCCCCGCGGGCAAGATCGTCGTGTCGGAGTCGGGCATCTCCCGCCGCGAACAGCTCGACGAACTCGAGGAGGTGGGCGTCGACGCGGTCCTGGTCGGCGAGTCGCTGATGCGCGCGCAGGACATCGAGGCGGCCACCCGCGCGCTTGCAGGCGCCGAGCTCTAGGGGTGCCGACGCCGGCCGGCCGCCGCGCAGTCTCGAAGCAGTGAGGGCCGCCGGAAGGCGGGCCCCGAGCTTTAGTTCGCTTTCAAATCTGCCGAGCACCCTGGATTGGTGCGCAAGCTGCTCGCGACCCCGTTCGTCTCCGCCGTGCTCGGCGGGGGCGTCACCGCCGCGGTCCTGATCGGGACCGGGACGGTCGGCGAGAAGGAGACGCGCACCGTCTACCAGCAGAGCCCGCTGGCGACGACCGTCTCGGACGACGCGCCGGCGCTGACCGCGCGCGACATCTACAAGCGCCGCGCCCCGGGCGTCGCCTACATACACGCGCGCACGCTGCAGGCTTCCACCTCGCCGTTCGACCTCTCGCCGACGACCGAGACGTCCGAGGCGACAGGCTCCGGCTTCGTCCTCGACAAGGAGGGGCGGATCCTCACCAACGCGCATGTCGTCGACAACGCGACGCAGGTGTCGGTCACCCTGTCGGGCGACCAGACGCGCGACGCGCGCGTGGTGGGCAAGGACGACTCGACCGATCTCGCCCTGCTCCAGGTCGATCCGAAGGGGCTCGACCTCCACCCGCTCGAGCTCGGTGACTCCAAGACGGTCCAGGTCGGCGACCCGACCGTGGCCATCGGCAACCCGTTCGGCTTCGACCGCACGCTCACCACCGGCGTCGTGTCCGCCCTGCAGCGCCGCATCACGGCTCCCGACGGCTACACGATCGAGAACGTCATCCAGACCGACGCGGCCATCAATCCCGGCAACTCCGGGGGCCCGCTGATCGACGCCGGCGGCCGCGTGATCGGCATCAACTCGCAGATCGCCACCGGCGGGACGACCAGCGGCTCAGTCGGCATCGGCTTCGCGGTCCCGATCGACACCGCCAAGGCCGTGGTCAAGGACCTGATCGCGCACGGGCGTGTCGACCGGGCCTGGCTCGGCATCCAGTTCGTGGCCATCACGCCGGCGATGTCCGGCCTCGACCTCGGCGGCCGGCGCGGGCTGCTCGTGCAGCGCGTCGAGCCTGGCGGCCCTGCGGCGGGGGCGGGCGTGGTCGGCGGCGACCGCTCCGTCCGCCTCAACACCGGCGAGGAGCTCATCCTCGGCGGCGACATCCTCACCGAGGTCGGCGGCGAGCAGATCGACGACGCCGACGACCTGAGCCGGGTGCTCGAAGACCACAAGCCCGGCGACAGCGTGGCGGTCGAGCTGCAGCGCGAGGGCACGACGCAGACGCTGAGCGTGACCCTGCAGGACCGCCCCGCCGGCCGCCTCGACGGCTGAACGTCCCGGATGCCCCGCTGTAGGGGGGCATGAGGGACGTTCGGCGTCAGAGGGTCTCGGCGTTGTGGAGCCGGGAGGCGGCGTCCGGGTCGTGCGAGGGCAGGAAGACGGTCGGGTGCTCGCGGCCGTGGGCGAGGACGCGCTCGAGCGTCGCCACGTGCACCTTGGGCTTCGGCGCGACCGCATCGTGGCGGCGCGCGCGCAGCTGCTCGAGGGTGTCGGCAACGTCGCCGGCGAGCAGGACGTGGCGCCCCTCGTCGTCGATGCACAGCACGGAGGCATGGGCCGGCGTGTGGCCCGGGGTGGAGACGAGCAGGATGCGCCCGTCGGCGGTCAGTCGCCGGTGGTGGGCGAAGGCGCCGAACGGGCCGCCGTCGAGCGGGACCGCATCGAAGCGGACCCCGTCCGGAAGCGGCTGCTTGAACATGCGGCCGAAGAGCCGTCCGATCGGTGAGCGGGCGTAGGCGAGCTCGCGGTCGTGGACCACCAGCGGGACGTCGAGGTGGATGGCGCCGTTCATGTGGTCGCCGTGCAGGTGGGTGAGCACGGCGAGGTCGATGTCCGCCGGTTCGAGCCCGATCGTCGCGAGCGCGCCGGGCAACTCCTGCTCCGGCGTCACCTCGAAGCGCGCGAAGCGGATGTCGTAGTCGCCGGCGGTCTGCCCGGTGTCGACGAGGATCCGCTGCCCGTCGTGCTCGACCACCCAGACATGGATCGGCATCGGCTCGCTGAACGGGCTGGGTAGGAACAGCCGCAGCTGCCTCGTCGGACCGCTGCGGGCGTGCAGGAACGCGTCCGTGATCCGCACCGTCCCTGTGCTCAGCGCCTGAATCCGCACCGCCCGCGGAACCTATCGTGGCTCGCGATGACCCGCGTCAAGATCTGCGGAATCACGCGTCCCGAGGACGCCGAGCTCGCCGTCGAGCTCGGCGCCTGGGCGCTCGGGTTCATCCTCTGGGAGCGCTCGCCGCGCGCGTGCGACCCGGCGGTGGCGGCGGGGATCGCGCGGCAGCTGCGGCGGCGGGTCGAGTGCGCCGGCGTCTTCGTCGACCCGACGCTCGACGAGGTGGCGAACGCCGTGGAGGCCCTGGGCCTGACGCTCGTGCAGCTGCACGGCCACGTCGGCGCGTCGTTCTGCCGCGAGGTCCACCGGCGCACCGGCGTGCCGGTGATCCGGGCGTTCGCAGTGCAGTCCAACGCCGATGTGCAGGCGGCCGACGCCTTCCGCGAGGTGGCTCTCCACCTCTACGACACGCGCACGATCGGCGGGACGGGGGAGACGTTCGACTGGTCGCTGGCGCGGGCGCGCCGCTCGCGCGTCGAGCTGATCCTCTCCGGCGGCCTCACCTCGGACAACGTCGCCGAGGGAATCGCTGCGGCGCGGCCGTACGCCGTCGACGTCGCCACGGGCACGGAGGCCGAGCCGGGCGTCAAGGACGCCGGCAAGGTGCGAGCGTTCATCGAGGCGGCCACCGGAGTCACGGTTTGAGCGCGGTCGAGCACCGCTTCGGCCCCTACGGCGGCCAGTACGTCCCCGAGACGCTGATGCCGGCGCTGGCCGAGCTCGAGGCGGCGTGGCTCGCGGCGCGCGATGACGACGCCTTTCAGGCCGACCTGTCCCGTCTGCTCGGCGACTACATCGGCCGCCCGTCGGCGCTCTATGAGGCGCGGCGGCTGTCCGAGGCCGCCGGGCATCCGGTGTGGCTCAAGCGCGAGGACCTCAACCACACCGGCGCGCACAAGATCAACAACGCCATCGGCCAGACGCTGCTGGCCAAGCGCATGGGCAAGACGCGGATCATCGCCGAGACCGGAGCCGGCCAGCACGGCGTCGCGGCGGCGACCGCGTGCGCGCTGCTGGGCCTGGAGTGCGTCGTCTACATGGGCTCCGAGGACATCCGCCGCCAGATGCCCAACGTCCAGCGGATGGGGCTGCTGGGGGCGCGGGTCGAGCCCGTGGAGGCCGGGGCGCAAACGCTCAAGGAGGCCGTCAGCGCCGCGATCCGCGACTGGGTTACGAACGTCGGCGACACTCACTACGTGATCGGCTCGGCCGTCGGCCCGGCGCCGTTCCCGGCGCTCGTGCGCGACCTCCAGCGCGTGATCGGCGACGAGGCGCGCGCGCAGATCCTCGACCGCGCCGGTCGCCTGCCCCAGCGCGTCGTGGCCTGCGTCGGCGGCGGCTCCAACGCGATCGGGATGTTTGCGCCGTTCTACGACGACGACGTCGAGCTGATCGGCGTCGAGGCGGCGGGCGAGGGGCTCGACACGCCCCGCCACGGCGCGCCCCTCACCGTCGCCGGGCGCGGCGGCGTGCTGCACGGGTCCTTCAGCGCGATCATGCAGAACGAGGACGGGCAGATCCTCGAGGCGCACTCGATCTCGGCCGGGCTCGACTACCCCGGCGTCGGCCCCGAGCACGCCTGGCTGCGCGACTCCCAGCGGGCCCGCTACGAAGCCGTCACCGACGCCGAGGCGCTCGCCGCCTTCCGCCGCTGTGCCGAGCTGGAGGGCATCATCCCAGCGCTCGAATCCGCCCATGCGCTCGCCTGGGTGCTGGCCCATCCAGGCTCGGAGCTCGACCTCCTGTGCCTGTCGGGGCGCGGCGACAAGGACCTGGCCGAGGTCCTCGCGCAGTGAGCGAGCGGATCGCCGCGGCCTTCGCCGGCCACGGCAAGCGCGCGGCGCTGATGCCCTACCTGATGGGCGGCTTCCCCACGGTGGACGCCAGCCGCGCCATCGGTGCCGCGTGCGTCGAGAACGGCGCCGATCTGCTCGAGGTCGGCATCCCGTACTCCGACCCGCTCGCCGACGGTCCCGTCATCCATGCGGCCGGCACCGAGGCGCTCGCCGGCGGCGCCACGACCGCCGCCGTCCTCGACGTGATGCGCGACCTGGCCGAGCTCTGCCCCGTGGTCTGCATGTGCTACGCGAACCTGGTCTACGCGCGTGGAGCCGAGCGGTTCATCGCCGACCTGGAGGACCGGGGGGTGGCCGGCCTGATCGTGCCCGACCTCCCGCTCGAGGAGGCCGCGGACTTCCTGGATGCCGCGGACGCGGCGGGCCTCGCGCTCGTCCCGCTCGTCGCGCCCACGACGCCGGACGAGCGGCTGGCCCGGATCGGGGCCCGCGCGCGCGGGTTCGTCTACACGGTCTCGGTCAGCGGCACCACCGGCGAGCGCGCGGGCACCGCCGGAGCGGTGGCGGAACTGCTCGCGCGCGTGAAGGGCTCGACCGACGTCCCCGTGGCGCTGGGCTTCGGGATCGCCACCTCCGCCGACGCGACGGCCGCTGCCGAGGCCGGCGCTGACGGGGTGATCGTGGGCTCGCGGCTCGTCCGCGCCGCGGCCGAGAACGTGCAAGATCCCGCCCAGGCGGTCGGGGCCGTCGTCGCCGAGCTGTCGGCGGGCCTGGAGCGATAGGGTCCGCGCCGCATGATCGTCGTCATCTCGACAGCCGTCGGCCTGATCCTGTGGGTCGTGCTCTGGAGCCTGGGAGCCAAGGGCCACGACGGCGGGATGCTGTTCCTGCTGGTGGTGCTGGGTGCCGCGACGGTCAAGGTGGTCGCGGGCCTGCTGCCGGGCAACCGGGACCCCCAAGAGGCCGCGCCGGACCCGGCCCCGTACACCTGAGCGCTTGAGCGCCTAACGCCGAGGTACGACACTCGGTTGCGTTTCCGCGGAGCGGCTGACTAGGATGCCCGCAACGCGTACGGCTTCGTGCGCGCAGGAATGGCTCACATCCCTTGAGGAGGGACCTTGCGAGGACGTTGGATTGCACTATGGGGCTGCCTGATTGTGGCCCTGGCAGGAACGGTCGCCGCCTGCGGTGACGACGACGAAGGTGGCGGCGGCGGCGGTGGTACCAGCACTGATGGCGGTGGTGGCACCCTGAACCTGTACTCGTCACTTCCGCTCCAGGGCGCATCGCGCCCCCAGTCCGAGGACGTAATCAAGGGCATTCGCCTGGCGCTCAAGGAGCGTCAGAACAAGGCCGGCGGCTTCGACATCAAGTACGAGTCGCTCGACGACGCCACGGCCGCTGCGGGCCAGTGGGACGCCGCTCAGACCAAGGCCAACGCCCGTAAGGTCGCCCAGGACGACGCTGCGATCGCCTACATCGGCGAGTTCAACTCGGGCGCGTCGGCGAACTCGATCCCGACGCTCAACGAGGCGAACCTCCTTCAGGTGTCGCCGTCGAACACGGCGCTCGGCCTGACGAAGTCGGGCGATGGCGCCGAGCCGGGCGAGCCGGACAAGTACTACCCGACCGGCAAGCGCAACTACGCCCGCGTGGTCCCGATCGACACCATCCAGGGCGCTGCCCTGGGCGCGTACATGAGCGACGAGGGTTGCACCTCCGTCTACATCCTCGACGACAACGAGGTGTACGGAAAGGGCGTCGCGGCCAACACCAAGACGGGTGTCGAGGAGTCCGGCATGGAGGTTGCGGGCGAGGACTCGTGGGACGGCAAGGCGTCGAACTACCGCGCCCTGGCCGCCAAGATCGCCGACTCGGGCGCTGACTGCGTCTTCACCGGCGGCATCATCGACAACAACGGCCCTCAGCTCTACAAGGACCTGAATGCCGCGTTGCCGGACGCCAACCTGTTCGGCCCGGACGGCATGGCCACGGTGGACTTCACCAAGGAGATCCCCGCGGAGGTCCAGGCGAAGACGTTCCTCACCGCTCCGACGGTGTCACCGGACGAGCTCCCGCCGGCCGGCCAGAAGTTCTATGACGACTTCTCGGCCGAGTACGGGGAGCCTGCGGACGAGGTCGATCCGTATGCGATCTACGGCTACGAGGCCGCCAGGCTGATCCTCGACTGCATCGAGGAGTCGGGCGACTCGATCGATCCGGGCAGCATCGCGGACGGCCGTCAGGCAGTCATCGACTGCGTGTTCGCGACGGAGAACCGCGAGTCGCCGCTCGGGTCCTACTCGATCGACGACGACGGCGACACGACGCTTACCACCTACGGCGCTTACCTCGCCAAGGGCGGCAAGCTGGTGTTCAACAAGTCGATCGAGCAGTCCTCCTGATCGACGCCAGCTGAAGACATCGGCCCTGCGGCGGCGCGCTAAGGCGCCGCCGCAGGGCAGTCTTCACGTCTCATGGAAGCCGCGACCGCAGCACAGCCGTCCCGCCGTTCCCCGGGCGAGATCAGGGAGAAGGCCGCCCAGTGGGTGCTGATCGCCCTGCTGCTGGCGCTGCCCGTCTACTTCGGGATCCAGGACCTCTCCGACGAAGGCGACCTCTCGCGGCTCGCCAACAACATCAAGGACGGCCTCTCCAACGGCGCCATCCTGGCTCTGATCGCCATCGGCTACACGCTGGTCTACGGCATCATCGAGCTCATCAACTTCGCCCACGGCGACGTGTTCATGCTGGGCACGGTCATCACCTACAGCTTCTTCGGGACGATCGGGCTGTCGGTGGCCACGGGCACGGTGCCGACGTACGGCGCGATCCTCGTCACGCTCGTCATCGCGATGATCGGCTGCGGCGCGCTCACGGTGATGATCGAACGCGTCGCCTACCGGCCGCTCCGCGGGGCGCCGAAACTGGCTCCGCTGATCACGGCCATCGGCATGTCCTTCATCCTGCAGAACGTCGGCCTGCTGTGGATCGGCGGCTCGCACAAGAGCGTGCCCGACCTGATCGGCTCGCAGGACAGCCTCTTCAACCTGCTCGGCATCACGTTCGAGAACGGGGACCTGCTCGCGGTCATCGTCACCGTCCCGCTCGTCGTCCTGCTCGTGAACTTCATCAGCCGCAGCCGTGCGGGCCGCGCGATGCGCGCCACGGCCCAGGATCCCGAGGCCGCGCGCCTGCAGGGCATCAACGTCGACTCCACGATCGCCCTGACCTTCCTGCTCGGCGGCATGATGGCGGGGGCCGGCGGCCTCACCTACGCGCTGTACTACACGGACGCCTGGTTCTTCCAGGGCTTCACGGCCGGCCTGCTCGCCTTCACCGCGGCGGTGCTCGGCGGTATCGGCAACCTCAACGGCGCCGTGCTCGGCGGGCTCGTGATCGGGATCATCCAGCAGCTCTCCGACAACCGGCTCGAGGCCAAGTGGACGCCAGCGGTGGTGTTCGCGTACCTGATCGTGATCCTCGTGTTCCGTCCCCAGGGCCTGCTCGGCGAGCAGACGCGGGAGGCCGGATGAGCACCGCGGTGCGCAACGCGACGGCGCCGCTGCGCACCCGCAACGGCCAGATAGTCCTGGCCGTCGTCCTCCTGGCGGGCGCGATCGCGCTGCCGCAGTTCTTCGACGAGGGCTCGGCGTTCATCGAGGACGCCACCTACGCGCTGGCCTACATGGTCATGGCGCTCGGCCTCAACGTCGTGGTCGGCTTCGCCGGCCTGCTCGACCTCGGCTACGTCGCCTTCTTCGCGCTCGGCGCTTACACGATCGGCTGGTTCGCGTCCGGTCACTTCGCCGACGCGAACGTCCACATCTTCGTCAACGAGTTCGCCCAGAACCTGCCGGGCATCCACCTCAACTTCCTGCTCATCATCCCGCTGGCGGCGCTGATAGCCGGTGTCTTCGGCGCGATACTCGGCTTCCCGACTCTGCGCCTGCGCGGTGACTACATCGCGATCGTCACGCTGGCCTTCGGCGAGATCATCGGCCGCGCCGCCGAGAACGGTGACGAGGGCGTCTTCGGCTTCGGCACCTTCAACCTCACCAACGGCAAGCGCGGGATCAACCCGATCGACCGCCCGGACTTCCCGTTGCTGGAACCGTTCACCACGCTCAATCTCAAACCCTGGTACTACCTCGCGCTCGTCCTGGCCCTGATCGTCATCTTCATCAACCTGCGTCTGCGCGACTCGCGCCTCGGAAGGGCGTGGATCGCGGTGCGCGAGGACGAGGTCGCGGCGATCTCGATGGGCATCCCGACCGTGAAGGTGAAGCTGCTCGCCTACGCGATCGGCGCGGCGATGGGCGGCGTGGCGGGCTCATTCCTGGGGGCTTTCATCGAGCAGGTCAACGCGGACCAGTTCAAGTTCTCGTTCTCGATCTTCGTGCTCGGCATGATCATCCTCGGCGGCCTCGGCTCGATCTGGGGGGTGATCCTCGGCGCGATCACGCTGTCCTTCATCAACACCTACTTCATCCCGGACGTCTTCAACGGCCTGCCGCAGACCTTCGGGCTCGACTTCGACCTCACGCAGCTCGGCTTCGGGATCTTCGGCTTCCTGCTCGTGATCATGATGGTGCTGCGGCCGCAGGGGCTGCTGCCCGAGCGACGGCACGAGATCGAGCTCGCGGAGCACATCGGCGGCGACGAGTCCGTCGTGGAGGTGCGCCAGCCGTGACCGGCAACGGCGCGATCCTCGAGACGGACGGGCTGACGAAGATCTTCGGCGGCCTGGTCGCGGTCGAGGACGTCTCCTTCCGGGTGCCGCACGGCGGGATCGTCTCCATCATCGGGCCCAACGGCGCCGGCAAGACGACGTTCTTCAACATGCTCACCGGGCTCTACAAGCCCTCGTTCGGCAAGGTGGTCTTCAACGGCAAGGACGTGACCCGCGGGCGCCCGGACAAGATCACCAAGGCCGGCATGGCGCGGACGTTCCAGAACATCCGGCTGTTCGGGACGATGACCGCGGTCGAGAACGTGATGGTCGGAAGGCACGTGCACATGCGCACCGGCGCGATCGGCGCGATCTTCCGCCCGCCGTGGACGCGCCACGAGGAGCGCGACGCCGACGCCAACGCGCGCGAGCTGCTGTCGTACGTCGGCGTCCAGGAGCACCATCACGACAACGCCGCCATCAACCTCTCCTACGGCGAACAGCGCCGCGTCGAGATCGCGCGCGCACTGGCCGCGCAACCCAAGCTGCTGCTGCTCGACGAGCCGACGGCGGGCATGAACCCGGCGGAGTCGGCGCAGCTGACGGACTTCATGCGCCAGATGCGCGACGAGCGCGAGCTCACGATCCTGCTGATCGAGCACGACATGAAGGTCGTCATGGGCGTCTCGGAGGAGATCACGGTGCTCGACCACGGCGAGAAGATCGCCGAGGGCACGCCGCAGGAGGTGCGGGAGAACCCCAAGGTGATCGAGGCGTACCTGGGCAAGGGGGCGGCGACCTGATGGCCACCAACGGTGGCGCTCCGCTCCTGCGCGTCGAGGACATCCACACGTTCTACGGCTCGATCGAGGCCCTCAAGGGCATCACGCTCGAGGTCCACGAGGGCGAGATCGTCACGCTGATCGGCTCCAACGGCGCCGGCAAGTCGACCACCCTGCGCTCGATCTCGGGTCTGACGCCGCCGCGCACAGGGATCATCGAGTTCCGCGGCCAGGACATCTCGCGCCTGCCGGCGCAGGAGATCGTCGGCCTCGGCATCTCGCAGTCTCCCGAGGGGCGGCGCTGCTTCCCGCGTATGACGGTGGAGGAGAACCTCGGGCTCGGGGCGTACCTGCGCCGGGACGCAGGGGTCACCGACGATCTCGCGCGCGTCTACGAGCTCTTCCCGCGCCTGAATGAGCGTCAGAAGCAGAAGGCCGGCACCATGTCGGGCGGCGAGCAGCAGATGCTCGCGATCGGGCGGGCGCTGATGGCCCATCCCAAGCTGTTGTTGCTCGACGAGCCCTCGCTCGGCATCGCACCGCTGCTCGTCGACCGGATCTACGAGACGATCGCCGAGATCAACAAGCAGGGCACCACCATCCTGCTCGTCGAGCAGAGCGCCAACCACGCGCTCTCGGTCTCGAATCGAGGCTACGTCCTGGAGACCGGCACGGTCGTGCTGACCGACGACTCCGCCGCGCTGCAGCAGAACCCCGAGGTCAAGAAGGCGTACCTGGGCATATGAGCTTCGTCTTCGCAGCCGAGATCGGCGCGCTGGCCCTGTACCTCACGTACGTGTGGCTGGGCTCGGCGATCATCTCCGCGTACCTGTCCCAGCGCAAGGGCTACGGCGAGCGTCCCGGACTCGCGTTCGGCCTGCTCCTCACCGTCGTCGGCGTGCTCATCTGGCTGGTGTGGCCGGCCAAGGACGAGTCGATGTGGAAGACCCACGGGCCGTGGGGCACCAAGCGCAAGGGCGAGTCCGACCAGCGCCCGCTGCCGACCACCCGCGAGGACCCGGCGCCCGCGGCCACGCAGGACGACCCGCAGCCCTAGCGCAGCGGGTCGCCGCACGCCGGGTCGACCGGCACCTCGACGAGCACCTTCCCGCCCTCGCCGGCCTTCGGGCTGATCCGGCAGAAGGTGAGGCGGCCGGTCGCGTACTCGGCGATCAGCCAGTACGGGGTCCCGAACAGGCCGGTCCGCTGACGGCCCTCGAGCTCTGAGAGCGCGAAGCGGTCCGAGTAGGCGGTGCACTGGTAGCGGTTGCGCCTGATCGAGAGATCGCTCTCCTGGGCGGCACGCGTGGTCGTATAGGGGAAGGGCCGGCACCGGGTTCCCTTGACCTCTCCCTTGATCTCCCCGGCGGCGATGCGGCGCCGGGCGTCGGCGGTGATCGCGATCTCGGCCGCGGCCACGAGGGCGGGACGCGCGGCGCCCGCCGGGCCCCGGGCGCGCACCGGCTTGCCCTCGCCGATCAGCCGCGCGCGCTCAGCGGCCTCCAGTCGCGCCTGTGCGGCAGCGGCGGCGCGGCGCTTCTCGCCGGCGTCCTGATTGAAAGCGGGCACGGCCAGCGCCACGAACGCCGCCACGGCGACCGCGCAGACCGCGGCGATGAACGCGATCCGGCGCCGCGACGCCCTCGCGGACCGCCGGTCCTCCGGCGGCGGGCCCCACACCGGCTTGTATGACTCGCTCATACATCGCGCAGACTAGCTCAGGGCGGAGCGCAGCGCGGGCTCGAGCTCCGTGTGGCGGAAGGCGTAGCCGAGCTCGAGCGGCCGCCGCGGCACCGCGCGCTGACCCTCGGCGACGATGTTCGCCATCTCGCCGTAGAGCGTCCGGATCGCCAGCTTCGGCACCGGCGCGAACGCCGGCCGGCGCAGGACGCGGCCAAGCGTGCGCGAGAACTCCCTGTTGGTGACCGGCTCGGGTGCTGTCGCGTTGACGGGCCCCGACCAGTTCTCACCGTCGAGCGCCGCGAGGTACATGCCGATCAGGTCGTCCACGTGGATCCAGGGCATGTACTGGCGGCCACCGGCCACCGGGCCACCGATGCCCAGCTTGAAGAACGGCAGCATCTTCGCGAGCGCGCCGCCCTCGGCGGCGAGCACGACGCCCGTGCGGACGTTGACGACGCGCGCGTCGGCCGCCTGGGCCTCGCGCTCCCAGGCCACGCACACGCCCGCGAGGAAGTCGTCGCCGGGTGCCGACTCCTCGTCGAGGCGCTCGTCGCCGCGGGGACCGTAGTAGCCGACCCCGGAGGCGCTGACGAGCGCGCGCGGCGGCGTGGCGGCGGCGCGCATCCCGGCGACGAGGTTGCGCGTACCGGCCTCGCGCGACTCGCGGATGCGCTGCTTCACGGCCGCGCTCCAGCGCTGGGCGACCGGCTCCCCGGCGAGGTGGACGACCGCGTCGCGGTCGTCGAGGGCGGCGGCCGGCGCGGCCTCGCCGGTCGGCTCGGCCCACTGCACCACGCGCGCGCCGTCGACCTCGGCCTCGGCGCGGCGGCTGAGCACCGTGACCTTGTCGCCGCGATCCGCGAGCGCCCGGACGAGCCGCGCCCCGATCAGACCCGTCGCACCCGTCACCGTCACCCGCATGGGCCCACCCTAGGGTCCGGCCGTCATTTCGCGCACCATGCGGCCAAAAGGCGCTCTCAGACTCTCAAGCCCGCGGCCGCAAAGGCCGACGCTACTCGTACTACGTGGGAGGCCAGGCCGACACCTTCCGCAATCTCCCGCGCTCTGCCCGAGGGTACATCGCTGGCGTCGCCGTGGCCGCGTTCGCGGCCGTGGGTCTGGCCGATGCGTTCGTGGACCAGCCCAGCGCCCAGCTCGGCGTGCTCGCGCTCATCGGTGCGCTGTGCGTGGCCGGCAAGGCGTTCGAGAGCCTTGCCCCCGGCCACTACGCGCTGCAGCCGAGCTACGCGGCGCTCGTGTGGGGCTGCCTGCTGCTGCCGTCATGGGCGGCGCCGATCCTCGCCGCTGCCTGCTTCGGGCTCGACTTCCGCCGCCAGGAGGTCGCCCGCTACAAGACCGTTTTCAACATCGCCAACTACACCTGCGTGGGCGTACTGGTCGGGATCGTCGGCGCCAGTGCGGACGTGCTCGCGCTGGCCACCGCGGCGATCGCCGCAGCCGTCGCGAATCACGCGCTGATCGTCGTCGCGATCGCGCTCGCCGGCGAGCAGCCGCTGCGCGGGACGCTGCGCCAGATCACCGACGGCCTTCCCCTGAGCATCGGCGTCGGCCTCACCGGCACGGTGATCGCCGTGTTGTGGATGGCCGATCCGACGTGGGCGCTGCTCGCGCTCGGGCCGGTCGGGCTTCTCTACCGCGCCCTGTGGGTCCCGATGCTCCGCCACCGCGCCGACACCGATCCCAAGACCGGCCTCTACCACTCCGAGCGCATCCGCAAGGAGCTCGCCGACCAGATCGACACGGTGCCCCGGGTGACCGTGGCGATGATCGACCTCGACCACCTGCGCTCGATCAACTCGCGCTGCGGGCACCTCGCCGGGGACCGAGCCATCCGGGCGGTCGCCGACGAGCTGGCCGCGGTGGCGTCGCGCTACGGGGCCGCGGGGCGCTTCGGCGGCGAGGAGTTCTGCGTCGTGCTGCCGGGCACCGACGCCGACCTCGCCCTCGATCTCCTCGAGAGCGCGCAGGCCAACCTCAAGGCGATCGAGTTCCGCGAGGCTCCGGACGTGCGCGTCAGCTTCAGCGCGGGCATCGCCGTCTACCCCGATCACGGTGAGTCGGTGGACGCGCTGCTGTCCGCCGCCGACGAGGCGCTGTATGACGCCAAGGCCGCCGGGCGCGACCGCGTGCGCCTGGCGATCTCGCCCGCCGCGCGCGCCAGCCTCGCCGTACCGGTCGAGCCCGATGCGCCCGAGCAGCCGCTGCCCGCCGCCTCGGTCGCCGGCAGTCGCATCGTTGCCGCGATGAGCTCGTTCGGCGGTCGCCGCTCGGAGGACCGCGGTGGCATGCAGCTGCGCCGCGCGCAGAGCGACCTCGAGGACGCGCTGGCGCTGATCGGCCGCATGCAGCGCGGCTACCTGCGCACGATCACGACACTTGCCCGGGCGCTCGAGGACAAGGATCCGTACGCGTCGGGTGCCACCGAGCGGGTCACCAGCGTCGCGCTGCGCCTCGCCGACGAGCTGGGCTGCGGCGAGACCGACAAGCAGGCGCTGGTCCTTGGCAGCGCGCTACGGGACATCGGCCGCGCGGGTGTCCGTGACGCCGTCCTGCTCAAGGTGGGGCGGCTCGATCCGCTCGAACGCGAGGAGGTCCGCACCCACGCCGAGCTGGCCGCGCGCATCGTCGGTGAGCTCGAGTTGCCGGTTGCGGTCAAGCAGATGGTCCGCAGCCACCACGAGCGCTGGGACGGCAGCGGCTACCCGGACGGGCTCGCGGGCGAGGACATTCCGCTGCTGGCCCGCCTGTTGGCCGTCGCCGAGGCGCTCGACGCCATGCTCAGCCCGCGCCCGTGGCGCGGTCCGCTCCCGCTCGAGCGCGCTCTCGCGGAGTTGTCGGCGCACGCCGGCACGCAGTTCTGCCCGCGGGTCGTGAACGGCGCAGCGGCGATCGCGCCGCCCGACTGGGGTCTTCACCTGAACACGGACGTACATCCGTCCAATGAGGGCGAAAAGCCTGTCGCGATGGAGCAGAATCCAGCGGGCAGCGAGGTCTCATCGGCGGGTTAGACCTCCAGCTGCACCACACGAGCTCGCGCAAGGAGGCAGTGAGTGCAGGTAGGCAGGGGTCAAGGGATGCGTACGCAGACGCTGGTCGTGATCGCGGTGCTGGTCGCGACGGCGCTGCTGGCCAGCGTCCTCCCGACCCGCAGCAAGGGCGCGGACGCGGTCCGGACGGCGCAGCCGGCCAGGGCCGACGTGATCGTGCGCTTCGCTCCCTCGCTCCCGGTGAACGACCGCCTCGCGATCGTCCGCGCCGCCGGCGGGAAGGCCACGCGCGACCTCCATCTCATCGACGGCGTGGGCGCACGCATGACGCCCGCGTCGGCAAACCGCCTGCGGGCGGCGATGGGCGTCGTCTCGGTCTCCTTCGCCGCCCCGATCGCGGCGCGCAAGCACGAGCTCGACAACGCCTTCACGAAGGCGATCGGCGCCGCCAAGCTGTGGGAGGACGGCGAAGGGCTCACCGGGCGACGCGTCGGGGTCGCAGTGGTGGACACAGGCATTGCCGGCGACCTGCCCGAGTTCCAGGTCTCGCGCTACAACCGCCGCTCGCGCGTCGCTGCGTCGGCGATCGTCAATCCGCGCACCGAGACCAGCGACGACGGCTACGGCCACGGCACGCACATCGCGGGGATCATCGGTGGCGACGGCACCAACCGCCGTCACGCCCCCCGCAAGCGCACCTTCATGGGCGTCGCTCCGGACGCCAAGCTGATCTCGGTCAAGATCTCCGACGACGAGGGCCGGGCGAGCACGCTCGACGCGATCTACGGCATCCAGTTCGTCGTCGACCACGCCGACGAGCTCGGGATCCGCGTGCTCAACCTCTCGTTCGCCTCTGCTGTCGCCGAGTCCCCGAAGACGGACCCCCTGGCCGCTGCGGCCGAGGCGGCCTGGCTCCAGGGCCTGGTCGTGGTCGCCGCCGCCGGCAACGACGGCGCGACGAGCAACGCCGTCCCGCACGCACCCGGCAACGACCCCTACGTGATCACGGTCGGAGCCACCGACGACGTCGGCACCGACACCGACGAGGACGACATGGAGGCTCCGTGGTCCTCGAGCGGCGATACGCAGACGGGCGTCGCCAAGCCCGAGGTGCTGGCGCCGGGATCGCGGATCGTCTCCACCCTCGCGCCCGACAGCGTGTTCGAGGAGAAGTGCCCGGACTGCGTGGTCGGCCGCCACTACTTCCGCGCCGGCGGCACCTCGATGTCGACCGCGGTCGTGTCTGGCGCAGCCGCGCTGCTGATCGAGGCCCATCCGGACTGGACGCCGGACCAGGTCAAGGCCGCGCTGGTCGAGACCGCGCGCAAGGTGAGCGGCAGGGGCTACCAGATCCGCGTCGACAGGGCCGTCGACGCGAGCCCGGACGCCGCCGCGGTGACACAATCCTGGCCGCTCAACCAGTACCTGGACCCGGCCACGGGGGCGATCGACTACACCGCGGCGAGCTGGCGTGCCGCGAGCTGGCGCCTCGACGATGAGGGGCCGGGCTGGGCGGCCGCGAGCTGGCGCTGCGACTGCTCGCTCACCGAGGACGGCGCGATCGACCCGCAGGCCGCCTCCTGGCGCGCCGCCTCCTGGCGCACGTCGTTCACCAAATAGACGTCCAGACGGGCCCCGGCCGCCCTCACGGCTGAACGCAGCCGTACCGATAACGGTCTCGGCGGGGCACGGACGCCCCGCTTCACAAAAGGGTCCGTCCCTTTCGTGAAGGCTGCACAAAAGGGACGGGCCCTTTTGTGACATGACCAGGCAGGGGTGCCGAGTGTCCAAGTTCAAGGCGGTTGTTCTGATCGTGTTCGCGGTTGCGCTGTTGGCGCCGGCCGCTGAGGCGGGGTCGACGGTCCGCGCCGTGGTGAAGTTCTCGGCCGCGACGTCGCAGTCGCAGCGCGTCGGCACGGTCCGCTCGGCGGGCGGCCGGGTGGTCAAGGTGCGCGGGACGCGCGTCGTCGCGAGGATGTCGAGCGGGTCGGCGAACTCGCTGCGCGCGGCGATGGGCGTTATCTCGGTTCGCTACTGAGACCGCCAGGGGGCCCGCCTCCGGCGACCTCTTACTGGCTCGTGCGGAAGGGGGTGGGCCGGGTCGCCTCCGGCACCCCGAAGTCGTCTGTCGCGTAGCCCGGCTCTGAGCCGGCGGTCGCCTGGCCGCCGGCGCGTGCCTCGCGCGCGACGCTGTCGGCGACCGCCGGCGCCACGTCGCGGTTGAAGACGCTCGGGATGATGTAGTCCTCGCGCAGCTCGTGCTCGCCGACGATCGCGGCGATGCCCTCGGCCGCGGCCATCTTCATGTTCTCGGTGATCGCCGTGGCCCGCACGTCGAGGGCGCCGCGGAAGATGCCCGGGAAGCAGAGGACGTTGTTGATCTGGTTCGGGTAGTCCGAGCGCCCCGTGGCGACCACGCGCGCGTAGCGGGCGCACTCCTCGGGCGCGATCTCGGGGTTGGGGTTGGCCATCGCGAAGACCATCGCGTCGGGGCTCATGCGCGCCAGCGCCTCCGGCTCCATGACACGCGCGCCGCTGAGCCCGACGAACAGATCCATGCCGTCGATGACGTCGGCGGGCGTGCCCGTACGGCCCTCGCGGTTGGTGTGCTCGGCGAACCAGCGCTTCTGCGCCGGCATCGAGCCGTCCTGGTAGTCCTCGCGCCCGGTCGAGACCGCGCCGCGCGAGTCACAACCCACGATGTCGGCGACGCCGGCCTCGAGCATGATCTTCGAGACGGCGACCCCGGCCGCCCCGAGCCCGACGACGAGCGCGCGCACGTCCGAGAGCTCGCGGCCCGTGACCGTGCAGGCGTTCAGCAGCGCGGCGAGCACGACGACGGCGGTGCCGTGCTGGTCGTCGTGAAAGACGGGGATGTCGAGTTCGGTCTTGAGGCGGTCCTCGATCTCGAAGCAGCGCGGCGCCGAGATGTCCTCGAGGTTGATGCCGCCGAAGGTCGGGGCGAGCGCCCTGACGATGGCCACGATCTCGTCGGCGTCCTGCGTCGCCAGGCAGATCGGGAAGGCGTCGACCCCGCCGAACTCCTTGAAGAGCATGGCCTTGCCCTCCATCACCGGCATCGCCGCCTCCGGGCCGATGTTGCCCAGCCCGAGCACCGCCGAGCCGTCGCTGACCACCGCGACCGTGTTGCGCTTGATCGTGTATTGGAATGCCTTGGACGGGTCCTCGTGGATCGCGCTGCACACACGCGCGACGCCCGGCGTGTAGGCCATCGAGAGGTCGTCGCGCGTCCTCACCGGAGACCTGTTGGTGACCTCGATCTTGCCGCCGAGGTGCATGCGGAAGGTGCGGTCGAGCGTGCCGAGCACCTCGATGCCCTCCAGCGCATCGATCGCGTCCACGATCCGCTGCCCGTGCTCGGGGCCGGCGGTGTCGACCGCGACGTCGCGCACGGTATGCCCGGCCTCGGCCTCGATCAGGTCGATCGCCCCGATCGTGCCACCCGCGTCGCCGATCGCAGTCGTCGCGCGACCGAGGTATCCGGGCTTGTGCTCGAGCCGTACGCGGATGGTCAGGCGGTACTGGGCTGAAGTGGGCTCCGGCACGGGCGGGATCGTAGTGTTCGGGGGGTGACGGGGAACGGGTCGCCGCAGCTGTATCTGATCGACGGCAACTCGCTCGCCTACCGCGCCTTCTTCGCGCTGCCCGAATCGATCGCGACCTCCGACGGGCGGCCGACGAACGCGATCTTCGGGTTCGCGTCGATGCTGGTCAAGCTGATCACTGACCACGGGGTCGCGCCCACGGTCGTCGTCTGGGACGCGGGGTCGAGCGGTCGCAAGGAGGTCTACGCCGAGTACAAGGCGCAGCGGCGGACGCAGCCGGACCTGCTGCGCGAGCAGTGGCCCTCGCTGGCGCCGCTGGTGGAGGCGTTCGGCTACACGAACCTCAAGGTCGACGGCTACGAGGCCGACGACGTGATCGCCTCGCTGGCCGAGAAGGCGCGCGCCGAGGGGATCCCGGTCATGATCGTGACGGGCGATCGCGACGCCTTCCAGCTCGTCGGCGAGGGCGTGAAGGTGATGGCGACCGCGCGCGGGATCACCGAGACCAAGGTCTACGACGCGCAGGCGGTGATCGACCGCTACGGCATCGGCCCCGAGCTGATCCCCGACTTCTACGGGCTCAAGGGCGACACCTCCGACAACATCCCGGGCGTCCCGGGCATCGGGGAGAAGACGGCGTCCCAGCTGCTGCAGCAGTTCGGCGACCTCGAGACGATCCTGAGCTCGGTCGACGAGATCTCCGGCGCCAAGCGCAAGGAGAACCTGATCAACCACGCCGACGACGCCCGCGTCTCGAAGGTGCTGGCGACCGTCAAGCGCGACATCCCCGTCGAGATCGACCTGCGCGATGAGCTCGTACGGGTGCCCGACCGCTCGCGCCTGCGGGAGATCTTCCGCGACTTCGAGCTGCGCGACCCGCTGCGCCGCCTCGAGGAGGCGCTCGAGGAGCTCGGGACCGAGGAGGAGGTGCCGCGGCCCGAGGCGCAGACGGCGCTGGCGCTTCCGGTCAACCGCGGGTCGGCGTCGGAGGTCGCGGGGCTGCCCGGCGCGGAGCTCGCCCTGGCGGCGGAGGCGCCGGTGACCCCCGAGGGCGAGCTGCTCGCCACCTCCGAGGCCTGGCGCTTCGGTGCCTGGGGCGGCGAGGGGGCGGCGTTCGCGGGGGAGCTTCCCGACCCGCGCGACCTCGTCACGGCGGCCGGCGCCCGGCCGGTGATCGCGCACGACGCCAAGGCGTTGCTCGCGGTCCCGGAGAACCTCGTCTTCGACACCGAGATCGGCGCCTATCTGCTCGATCCGGCGCGCCGCGGCTACCCGCTGCACGAGCTCGCCGAGGAGCGGGGGATGGCGGTCGTGGCCGACGACGACATCGCCGCCGAGGCGGCGCTCGTCCACCGGCTCGCGTCGGTGCAGCGCGAGCAGCTCGCCGAGCGCGGGCTGATGGACCTGCTCAACGAGGTCGAGCTGCCGCTCGTGCGCGTGCTCCGGCACATCGAGGAGGAGGGGATCAAACTCGACGTGGAGGCACTCGACGCCGTCGGCCACCGCATCACCGAGCAGTGCGTGGTGCTCGAGCGCCAGATCTGGGACCTGGCCGGCGAGGAGTTCGTCATCGGCTCGCCGCAGCAGCTCGGCCAGATCCTGTTCGAGAAGCTCGGTCTGTCGCGCAAGCGGCGCGGCAAGACCGGCTTCTCCACCGACGCGCGGGTGCTCCAGGCGATCCGCGACGAGCACGAGATCATCCCCAGGATCGAGCAGTTCCGCGAGCTGTCGAAGCTCGCCCAGACCTACTTCGAGACGCTCAAGGCGCACATCTCGCCCGAGGACGGCCGGCTGCACACGACGTTCTCGCAGGTGACGGCGGCGACCGGGCGACTGTCCTCGATCAGTCCCAACCTGCAGAACATCCCGATCCGCACCGAGACCGGCCGCGAGATCCGCCGCTGCTTCGTCGCCGAGCCCGGCAACGCGCTGCTGTCGGTCGACTACGGGCAGGTCGAGCTGCGCATCCTCGCCCACATCGCCGGCGAGGAGGTGCTGCGCGAGATCTTCAAGCGCGGCGAGGACGTCCACACGGAGACCGCGTCGCGGGTGTTCGACCTGCCTGCGGATCAGCTCGACGTCGGCATGCGCTCGAAGGCGAAGATGGTCAACTACGGGATCGTGTACGGCCTGTCGGCCTTCGGCCTCTCCGACCGGCTCGGCATCGGGCAGGAGGAGGCGCAGGAGTTCATCGACCGCTACCTCGAGCGCTTTCCGGCGGTGGCGCAGTTCATGCAGGACGCGGTGGAGCAGGCGGCGACGCACGGGTACGTGTCGACGCTGTTCGGCCGGCGGCGGCAGATCCCGGAGATCCGTGCCCGCAACTGGGGCGTGCGCAAGCTCGGCGAGCGCCTCGCCGTCAACACGATCATCCAGGGCACCGCCGCCGACATCATCAAGCTGGCAATGGTCCGCTGCCATTACGCGTTGGAGGGGATGCAGACCCGGCTGATCCTGCAGATCCACGACGAGCTTCTCTTCGAGGGACCCGTGGCCGAGATGGAGGCGGCCCGGGAGCTCGCCTGCCGCGAGATGGTGGCCGCCGCCGACCTCGACCCGCCGCTCGCGGTCGACGCCGGCATCGGCCCGAACTGGCTGGAGGCCAAGTAGTGGATAGGGGCCTCGCCGTCGTGCTGACGGCGTTCGTTGGCGGGCTGATCGCGCTCCAGGCGCCGATCAACTCGACGCTCGGGCGCACCGTCGGGTCCTTCCAGGCCGCCTTCGTCTCCTTCGCGATCGGGACGATCGCCCTGTGCCTGATCGCCGCGCTGGCGCGCGGGGGGCTCGGGACGGTCACCGACCTCGGCAAGGTCCCGGCCTGGTACTACCTCACCGGCGGCCTGCTCGGCGCCGCCTACGTGACCACGGTGCTGGTCACGGTCCGCTCACTCGGGGCGGGCGGGGTCGTCGCGGCGACGGTGGCCGGACAGCTCACCCTGGGGATGGTGGTCGACCAGTACGGCTGGCTCGGAGTCGAGAAGTCGCCGATCACGGCGCTGAAGCTCTTCGGCGTGCTCCTGCTCGCCGCCGGCACGTTCCTCATCGTCCGCGAGTAGGGCCTGTCCATTGCTACGTCCACGTGGGTTGAAGCAGCACGTGGCCGTAGAAACCGGTCACTAGGTCACCCCGTTCTACGTCCACGCGATCGCGGGGACGCTTGGACGTAGAAATGGACAGGCGCCTCAGGCGGCGACAGCGGGGCGCTGGTCGGAGAAGATGGGGCGGGCCGGATCGAGCAGGTCCGGGTGGCTGATGTTCAGGTACTTGCCGAACGCCCAGAGCGAGACCTTGCGGCGGGTGAAGAAGCGCGTCAGCGTGTCGAGCACGGGACCGTGCAGATGCCGGATCGACTGCTGGACGCGGTACAGGCACTCGAAGTCGAATCGCAGCGTCTCGTTGAGGTCGTGGTAGTTCGCCAGTGCCGCGTCCTTGGTCTGGAGTCCCGCGACGACCGTTCGCAGCTCGGCCCCGAGCAGGGTGCCCATGATCAGGGCGGGGCGGATGCCCTCGGCCGTCGTCGGCAGGCAGTGGCCGGCGGAGTCGCCCACGAAGAACACGCCGTCCTCGACCGCCTCGCGCAGACGGTGCGGGATCCAGTTGCCCTGGTAGCCGTCGGGCGACTGGCCGACGTCGCGCACCAGTTCGAGTGTCGGCTGCTTGACCGTCACGCGCGGGTCGAACGAGCCGACTCCGATCCGCACCTCGTCGCGCGCGGGGAACGACCACGAGTAGCCGGGGGAGACGTACTTCTCGTCCAGCCACAGCTCGAGATCGGCGCCGGCACCGAGGGGATGCACCTCGAGGCCGCGGGAAAGAGTCGCGTCCGGCGGCTGGACCGGCTCCGGCGAGGCGGACAGCACCCGGCGCCAACCGAGCGCGTCGACCACCAGACCGGCCCGGATCTCCCCTCTGTCGGTGAACACCGTGTCACCGAGGCGCCGATCGACCTTGGCGGTCTCGAACTGCGCATCGCACTGTTCCCAGAGCAGCTGACAGAGGTGCCTGTAGTCGAACGTCGAGAACTCGAACGGCAGCGCCCAGCGGCCATGGACACGGGGTGTGTGCACCACGAGCGACCCGAACGACTGCCGGATCGACTCGCCCAGGCCCAGCTTCTCGAGCAGCTCGCGCGGCGCCGCGCACGCGCTCGTCTGCCGCTCGCCGATCTCGTACCGGTCGACCACGAGCACCCGCGCGCCCGACCCGCTCAGCGCGCGCGCGACCGCCAGGCCCGCGAACGAGGCCCCGCAGATCAGGACGTCCCACTCTCCAGACAGCGGCGTGCGGTCCGCCCCGCGCTTGGTGGCTCGCACGGGCATGCTCCCTACACTCTAAGCCGCATGGAAAACGCCACTATCGAACGCGAAACTGAAACTTCTGCCACGGTCGTCGACGGGTCTGACGGGCTTCTGCTCGAGATCGACGGCCGCATCGTCCCCAACTACGACGCCACGATCACCCCCTTCGAGGAGGGCGACGTGGTCACCGGACAGGTCGTCCGGATCGACAAGGACGAGGTCCTGGTGGACATCGGCTACAAGAGCGAGGGAGTCATCCCGTCGCACGAGCTCTCGATCCGCAAGTCGGTCAATCCGGCTGACGAGGTCGAGCTCGGCGAGGAGGTCGACGCGCTGGTTCTCACCAAGGAGGACCAGGACGGCCGCCTGATCCTGTCCAAGAAGCGTGCCCGCTTCGAGCGCGCCTGGCGCCGCATCGAGCAGGCCGCCGACACCGGCACGCCGGTCGAGGGCCAGGTCATCGAGGTCGTCAAGGGCGGGCTCATCATCGACCTCGGGGTGCGCGGCTTCCTGCCGGCCTCCCTGGTCGACATCCGCCGCGTGCCCGAGCTCGACCAGTACCTGCACCAGCCCATCGAGTGCAAGGTCATCGAGCTCAACCGCTCGCGCAACAACGTCGTGCTCAGCCGCCGCGCGGTGCTCGAAGAGGAGCGCAAGGAGCAGCGCCAGCAGATCCTCGACCGCCTGCAGCCGGGGCTGATCATCGAGGGCCAGATCTCCAACATCGTCGACTTCGGCGCGTTCGTCGACCTCGACGGCATCGACGGCCTGATCCACATCTCCGAGCTCTCCTGGTCGCACGTCAACCACCCGAGCGAGATCCTCAACATCGGCGACACCGTGCAGGTCAAGGTGCTCGACATCGATCGCGACCGCCAGCGCATCTCACTCGGTCTCAAGCAGACCCAGGAGGACCCGTGGCAGCGGGTCATCGACACCTACTCGATCGGCGACGAGCTCGAAGGGGCGGTCACCAAGGTGGTCGCCTTCGGCGCGTTCGTCGAGATCCTCGAGGGCGTCGAGGGCCTCGTCCACATCTCCGAGCTCGCACCGCACCACGTCGAGAACCCGCGCGAGGTGGTCGCGCCGGGCCAGGAGGTCAAGGTCAAGATCCTCGAGATCGACTCCGAGCGCCGGCGCCTGTCGCTGTCGGTCAAGCGCGTCGAGGGCCAGGAGCTGCCGCTGCTCTCGATCGAGGGCGACGCCGGCGACCTCGACGACATGCCCGAGCTCGAGCTGTCCGAGGACGTGTTCTCCGAGGGGGGCGCGCCCGCACAGGAGGACGCCGAGGAGGCTCCGCCCGAGGCCGAGGCCGAGACCGAGCCCGAGGCCGAGCCCGAGCCCGAGCCCGAGCCCGAAGCCGAGGCCGAGCCCGAAGCGGAGCCCGAGCCCGAGGCCGAAGCGGAGTCCGAGCCTGAGGCTGAGGCGCAGGAGCCCGCCGAGCCCGAGGCCGAGGCGAAGCCTGACGACGAATAGGCCGCCACTCGTCGGCCTCACGGGAGGCATCGGCGCGGGCAAGTCCGAGGCGCTCGCGGCGCTGGAGCGTCTGGGCGCGGCCACGCTGTCGACTGACGCCGTCGTCCATTCCCTCTACGAGGATCCTGAGGTCCTCGCCCTCGTGCGCGAGCGCTGGGGCGACGAGGTGGTCGTCGACGGTGCGGTCAGCCGGCCGGCGGTGGCCAGGAAGGCGTTCGCCTCCGACGACGAGCGCAAGTGGCTCGAGGCGCTGCTGTGGCCGCGCGTGGGCCAACGGGTGATGGAGTGGGCCGCCGAGCGCTCCGAGCACGGCGCGCGCGCTCTCGTGGTCGAGGTGCCGCTGTTGTTCGAGTCCGGACTCGACGACGGCTACGACGCGACGATCGCCGTGATCGCCGACGAGGAGATTCGAGCGCAACGTGCAGGGTCGCGCGGCCACGAGGCGGTGGACGAGCGCACCAGGCGTCAGCTTTCCCAGCAGGAGAAGGCGGACCGCGCGACGTACGTCGTCCGCAACGATGGCAGCGTCGCCGAGTTGGAAGAGGAGCTGTCCGCCGTCCTGGAAAGACTGTCCGCTTGAGCACCCGTGCCGCCACCCGTCCCCGCACCACCGCCCGGGCGGCGCAGCGGCGCGCGTCCGGGCGCCGCCGGCTGCTGGTGCTGCTGGGCGTGCTCGCCGCCAGCGCCTTCGCGATGGTCGCCGCCGACCCGCTCTTCAACAAGGCGGTCAAGGAGCTGACGCTCCCGCTGCGCCACGAGGACGTGATCCGCCAGCAGGCGGCCGACAAGGGCCTCGACCCGTCGCTGATCGCAGCCGTGATCTACGTCGAGTCGCGCTTCCGCGACCAGACCTCCCCCGCCGGGGCCAAGGGCCTGATGCAGCTGATGCCGGCCACGGCGGACTACATCGCCGGGCTCTCGGGCGGCACCGAGTTCGAGCAGGGCGACCTCGCCACGCCGCAGATCAACATCGCCTACGGGTCCTGGTACCTGCACTACCTGCTGACCAAGTACGACGGCAGCGAGGTGCTCGCCCTGGCCGCCTACAACGCCGGGGAGGGCAAGGTGGACGAGTGGATGGCCGCAACGGAGGCCTTCACCGTTGCCGGGATCCCGTTCCCCGAGACGCGCGCGTACGTCGGCCAGGTGCTCGACGCGCGCAAGCAGTACCGCGTGGAGTACAGGCGCGAGCTTGGGCTCTGACCCCGCGCGCAGCCGTCACCGCGACGTCGGCTTGGTCACCGGCCCGCCGCTCGCTGTCATCCTCGGCGCCGTGACCCTCGCGATCGTGGCGCCGGCGCGATGACATGGTGGCGCGACGGCGTCCTGTACCAGGTCTATCCGCGCTCCTTCGCCGATTCCGACGGCGACGGACATGGTGATCTGCGCGGTCTCATCGATCGACTCGACCATCTCGCCTGGCTCGGCGTCAGCGGCATCTGGCTGAACCCGACGTTCCCGTCGCCGAACGACGATTGGGGCTACGACGTCAGCGATTACCGGGGCGTGCATCCCGACTTCGGGTCGCTCGACGACCTCGACGCGTTGATCGCGTCGGCGGGCGAGCGGGGCATCCGCGTCCTGCTCGACCTCGTGCCCAACCACACGAGCATCGCGCATCCCTGGTTCACCGAGCACCCCGACTTCTACACCTGGGCCGATCTCCCCAACAACTGGGAGTCCGTGTTCGGGGGGCCTGCCTGGACGCGCCGCGGAAACCGCCACTACCTGCACCTCTTCCTGCCCTCCCAGCCCGATCTGAACTGGTGGAATCCCGCCGTCGCGGACGAGTTCGACGCGATCCTGCGCTTCTGGCTCGACCGCGGCGTCGCCGGCTTCCGCATCGACGTCTGCCAGGCGATCGTCAAGGACCGGCTGCTGCGCGACGACCCGGGGCGTTCGTCCAACCAGCCCGAGGTCCACGACGTCATCCGCCGCTGGCGCCGCGTCGCCGACGAGCACGACGCGGTCCTGGTGGGGGAGACCTACGTGTTCGAGCTCGACGAGCTGATGGCCTATTACGGCGACGGAAACGACGAGCTGCACCTCGGCTTCAACATCCCGTTCCTGAGGACGCCCCTTCAAGCCGAGCCGATGCGGGAGATCGTGAACGCCGTCGAGGCCGCACTGCCGGGTGACGCCTGGCCCGTGTGGGCCGGTTCCAACCACGACGCCGGGCGGCTGGCGACACGCTGGGCCAACGGCGATCGCGACCGCAGCCGCGTTGCGCTGATGATGCTCCTGACGCTGCGCGGCACGCCGTTCCTCTACTACGGCGACGAGCTCGGGCTCACCGACGGGCCGGTCACCGACCTGCGCGACCACGCACACGGGCGCGACGGCGGGCGCACGCCCATGCCCTGGGACGGCGACGCGTGGGGCGCGAGCGCCTGGCTGCCGCCGCACGCGCCGACGACGGTCGCCGAGCAACACGACGATCCGGAGTCGACGCTGCACCTCGTCCACGACCTGATCGGCGTCCGGCGCGCATTCGCCGCTGCGCCGTACGAGGCGCTGCCGGCGCCCGCAGGCGTGTGGGCCTACCGCCGCGGCGACTTCGCCGTCGCGCTGAACCTGAGCGACACCGCGGCGGCGGTCGAGCTGAGCGGGCGCGTGGTCATCGGGACGCGGCGCGAGCGCGACGGCACCGCGTTCGACGGCCGGCTGTCGCCCTGGGAGGGCGTGCTGGTGCGAGGCGCGTAGGCAGCGAGGGAGGGAAAGGTTGGGCCGCCCCACAGGCCCGCGAGGCGGAAGGTGCGAACAATGCATCCAGGGGATGAACAATTCGCAAGTCCCGGCTGATTCCGCCCCCTTATCGCGCAGTCGGACCACGCCGCACCAGCTGACCACGCAGCGAGCGGGGCGCGCAGCGGCCGGCGGCGTACGCTGCCCCCATGAGCGCGTCGAGCGGATCCCCGCGGACTGACGCCAGCTACGACTTCAACCGCGCGCGCCGCCGGCGGGCGCTGGCGAGGCTGATGGCGCTCGCGCGCAGCGACACGCGCCCCGCGCTGCGCTACGAGGACGTCGTCGCCGCTGCGGGGTACGTCGACGAGCGCGAGCTGGGCGTGCAGCCGATCGCGCTGGAAACGGTGGTCGGGACGATCGACCGGTCGCGGGACTTCGACCGGGCCTTCCGGCCCACCTCGGCGCGGTCGCGGGCGCGCTGGGAACGGATCGCGGCCGCCTACCGCTCCGGCGAGGAGCTGCCGCCGATCCACGTGCGCCGCGTCGGCGACATGCACTTCGTCGTCGACGGCCACCACCGCGTGTCTGCCGCCCGCACGCTGGGGCTCGGCACGCTCGACGCACGCGTGACCGAGGTACGGACCCAGGTCGAGCCCGCCACGACCGAGCTCGAACTGCGCACGCACGAGCGCCTGTTCTCCGAGCGCGTACCGCTCGACCGTGAGGCGCACGCGCGCCTGGGCCTCGACAGCGAGGAGCAGTGGGCGGCACTGGCCGAGGGAGTCGAGGCGTGGGCGTTCCGCCAGGGCATCGCGGAACGCGAGGAGGCGGCCCGGCGCTGGTTCGGGGAGTACTACGTGCCGACGGTCGAGGCGCTGCGCGAGGCCGACCTCATCGGGTCACGCAGCGAGACCGCGGCGTTCATGCGCTTCGAGGCGCAGCGCTACCTGCTGCTGCGCTCGCACGCCACCGCCGACGATGCCATGCTCGAGCGGCTACGCCGCGCTCTCTGACTTCGCGCCCCGCAGGGACCGGCCTGACTCCGGGTCGAACAGATGCAGCCGGTCGGACTCGAAGAACAGCTCGGCCTCCTTTCCCTGCTCGACCTGGGAGTCGGCGTCGAGCCGGGCGACGATCTGGGTGTTCTCGGACGAGAGGTCCTCGGCGCCGGCGTCTGCGGCGAGCTCCTCGAGCTCCTCCGAGGCGACCTGCTCGGCCTGGACCTCGAAGTACGCGTAGTACTCCGAGCCCATCGATTCGAGCAGGTCGACCGTGGCGCTGAACGTGATGCCCTGCTTGTCCGAGGACAGCGAGGCGTCCTCGAAGTCCTCCGGGCGCAGGCCGGCGACCACCTTGCCCTTGTGCTCGATGCCCTGCGGCAGCGGGACGGCGCCGAACGGCAACTGCACCTTCCCGTCCTCTATCTCCCCGGCAAGGAAGTTCATCGAGGGCGACCCGATGAAACCGGCCACGAAGAGGTTCACGGGGGTGTCGTAGAGCTCCTTGGGCGTGCCGACCTGCTGGAGCTCCCCGGCACGGAGCACCGCGACGCGGTCGCCGAGCGTCATGGCCTCGGTCTGGTCGTGCGTCACGTAGACCGTCGTGGTGCCGAGCTTGTTCTGCAGCCGGGAGATCACCGTGCGCATCTGCACGCGCAGCTTGGCGTCGAGGTTCGACAGCGGCTCGTCCATGAGAAACGCCTTCGGGTCGCGCACGATCGCCCGGCCCATCGCCACCCGCTGGCGCTGTCCACCGGACAGGTTCGCCGGCTTGCGGTCGAGGTGAGCCGTCAGATCGAGCACCTCGGCCGCCTCGCGCACCTTGCGGTCGATCTCCGCCTGGTCGACGCCCGCCAGCTCGAGCGCGAAGCCCATGTTGCGCGCCACCGTCATGTGCGGGTAGAGCGCGTAGTTCTGGAACACCATCGCGATGTCGCGGTCCTTGGGCGCCTTGTCGTTGACGACGTCGCCGTCGATCTTCAGCACGCCGCCGGAGATGTCCTCGAGCCCCGCGATCATCCGCAGCGCCGTCGACTTCCCGCAACCCGACGGGCCGACGAGGATCATGAACTCGCCGTCCTTGATGTCGAGATCGAACGACTTGACGGCCTCGAAGCCGTCGTCGTAGCGCTTGGTCACCTTGTCGAAGACGATGTCGGCCACTGGAGCTCCTTATCCCTTGACGGCGCCGGCGGTGAGGCCCGCGACGATGCGGCGCTGGAAGATCAGCACCATGATGATGATCGGGATCGTCACCACGACCGCGGCGGCGGCGATGGACCCGATGGGCGCCGAGAACTGAGAGGCGCCGGGGAAAGACGAGATCGCTGCCGGGACCGTCTGCGAGTTCTCCGTCGAGGTCAGCGAGATCGCGAACACGAAGTCGTTCCACGCGAAGATGAAGACGAGGATCATGGTCGTGAAGATCCCGGGCGCGGCGAGCGGGACGATGACCTTGCGGAAGGCCTGGAACGGCGTCGCCCCGTCGACCTGCGCGGCCTGCTCGAGGTCCCACGGGATCTCGCGGAAGAAGGCGGACAGCGTGTAGATCGCGAGCGGCAGCGCGAAGGTCATGTACGGAATGATCAGCCCCTGCCAGGTGTCGAACAGGCCGATGTTGCGCCACATCTCGTACAGCGGGCCGACGACGGAGATGGGCGGGAACATCGCGATGGCAAGGGCGGAGCCGAGCATCAGGCCCTTGCCCGGGAAGTTCAGGCGCGCGATCGCGTACGCCGCCATCGCGGCCAGCGCGACGGCGATCACCGTGGCGATCAGCGCGATGCCGATCGAGTTGCGCAGCGCCGCCGTGAAGATGTCCTGTTCGAAGATTCCCTTGTAGTTCTCCAGCGAGAACTCCGCCGGGATGATGCGGCCGTCCGTCGCCTGATCGGGTGGCTTGAGCGACAGCGACAGGATCCACAGCACCGGGATCATCGCCGCGATGATCACGACGGTGTCCGCGGCGATCCACCGCCCGAGGTTGCGGCGTCCGGCCATCAGCGACCTCCCGTCCCCTGGTTGACGCTGGTGCCCAGCAGCTTGATGAACACGAAGGCGATCAGCGCGACCATGAAGAAGATCAGCACCGACACCGCCGAGCCCACCCCGAGGTTGAGCTGCACGAGCAGCTGGTTGTAGCCGAGGTTGGACACCGTCTCGATGCTGCGGATCTGCGACTGCGCGGTGAGGATGTAGACCGTGTCGAAGATCCGGAACGCGTCGAGCGTCCGGAACAGGAGCGCCACCAGGATCGCGGGCTTGATGAGCGGCACGGTGATCCGCCAGAAGCGCTGCCAGGCGGACGCGCCGTCCACCTTGGCGGCCTCGTGGAGCTCGTCGGGCACGGTGGACAGACCGGCGAGCAGCAGCAGCGCCATGAACGGCGTCGTCTTCCAGACCTCTGTCAGGATCGCCACCAGGTACAGCGACCACGTCTCCGTCAGCGGGTCGCTGCTGAGGTTGAGGGCCTCCGGCACGAAGCCGCCCTCGCCGCCGGAGAAGGCCAGGCGCCACGCGAAGGCCGCGACGACGGTGACGATGCCGTAAGGGATCAGCGCCGAGGTGCGGACGAGGCCGCGCCCGACGATGGCGCGGTGCATGACCAGCGCCAGCAGCATCCCGAGCACGAGCTCGAAGCCGACGCTGATGACCGTCAGGATCAGCGTGTGCCCGACGTCGGCCCACCAACGGCCGGCCGTGAGGACCGTCACGTAGTTCTCGAGGCCGATGAACTCGCTGGCGTCGGGGAAGCGCAGGTCGGACCGCTGCAGCGACAGCCAGAACGCATAGAGGATCGGGTACGCCGTCACGGCCAGCATCACGATGGCCGCGGGCGCGCACAGCATCCAGCCGAGCTTGCGCTCGTCGCGGGCGCGCTGCGAGAGCTGCTTGGCCGCCATCAGATCAGCCCCTTGGACTCGAGGGCGTCCTGGACCGCCTGCTGGAGCGTGTCCGTCGCCTCGTCGACGTTGAAGCCGGCCGGCGGCGAGAGCGCGGTGAAGATGGTCAGGGACACGTCCGCGTAGACCGGGGTGGCGGGCCGGACCGCCGGGTCCTCCAGGCTCCTGCGGATCAGGTCTCCGAACGGATAGTCCTTCTTGAACTCCTCGTCGTCGTAGAGCGACTCGAGCGTGGGAGGCAGCCCGCCCTTGGTGGCGAAGGCGCGCTGGTTGCGCTCATCGCGCATGCACTCGGCGGCTGCGAAGGCCTCGCCGGGGTGCTGCGTGTGCGCACCCACGCCCCAGTTGAAGCCGCCGATCGGGGGCTTGCCGGGCTTGCCCTCCTCGACGCTGGGGTACGGCGCCCAGCCCATGTTCTCCAGCAGGGACTTGTCGTCGGAGTCCTTGGCGCTCGCGTAGACGAACGGGTAGTTGACCTGGAAGATCGCGTCGCCACCCTCGAAGGCCAGGCGGGCCTGGTCCTCCTTGACGTTGGCGATCGACGGATCGGCGGCTGGCGAGTTCGCGAGCTTGGAAATGACTCCGAGCGCCTTGCGCAGCGGTTCCTCCTCGAGCGATGCCTCGTCGGGCGAGGCGAGCACCCTGCCGCCCGCGGACTCCAGCAGCGAGTTGAACCAGACTGTGTAGCCCTCGTAGGCCGAGGCCTGCACCTCGAAGTACTTCCTCTGCTCTACCGCCTCCTCGATCAGGGTGTCCCAGGTGGTGGGCGGGTCCTGGAGCAGGTCCTTGCGGTACCACAGCAGCTGGGTGTTGGAGTTTGCGGGCGCGCCGTAGAGCTCGTCCTTGTAGGTGGCGGTCTGCAGCGGCCCCTCGAGCGTGCCTTCCTCGATGCGGCTGCGCACGTCGTCGGGGAACGGCAGGATCCACTCGGCCTCGGCGAACTCGGCGGTCCAGATGACGTCCATCGACATCAGGTCGATCGAGGGGTCACCCGCGGCGAGGCGCCGCACGAGCTGCTGACGCTGCGTGTTGGGGTCGTTGCCGAGAGCGTTGAAGACGATCTCGTAGCGGCCGTTCGACTCCTTCGTGCAGTTCTCCGCCGCCTGCTGGAAGGTTCCGCCCGGTTCGTTGTAGGCCCAGAAGTTCAGGCGGACGGAACCGCTCGAGCCGCCGTCACCGCCGCATCCGGCGACCAGTGCCACCAGGGCGATGAGCGCGGCTGCGGCTCTCCTCTCCATCCGCTCCGCATCCTTTCCGCCCACCGCCGTCCGCCAAACGTGCCTATCGGAACGAACGAGCTCGGTCTTGCACCGCGCGCGCCGATCCGCGATCATCCTGGTGCGTGATCACGCGGCGGGACCTCATCAAGGACGGTGGGACGGCCACGGCGGCGCTGGTGGTGCTCGGCTCCGACGTCGTCGCCGCCGCGCCCGGCGTCGCCGCCTACCTGCGGCGCTCGACCTACGTCTCGCTGCTCGGATCCACCTTCACGGTCGCCGGGCACGCGCTCAAGCTCGCTGCGGTCGACGACGTGGCGGGCCCCGGCCTGGCTGGAAGCGAGGCGGCGTTCGAGCTGGTCTTCACCGGCCCGGCCGGCCTCGATCAGGGGACCTACCCGTTCCGCCACGCGCAGCTCGGCCGCTTCGAGCTGTTCCTGGTCCCGTCCGCGCCGGGAACCTACGTCGTGACCGTCGATCGTTCGGTGAAGATCGTCGGTGTGCAGATCCCCCGAGGCCCTCGGCTCAAGCGCCTGGTCCGCCACGCCCGGGCCACCCGGCGGCCCTACGGCGTCGCGCGACTCGACCTGCGCCTGCGCACGGACACGGTGGCCGAGGTGCTGGTGGAACTGCGCGGCCACGGCCGCACCCTGCGCGGCACGGGAGAGGTCGCCGACCGGCACGCCGCGGTGCTGCTGCGCAGGGCGGCCACGGCGCCGCGCGGCGCTTACGACCTCACGGTCACGCTCGTACGCACGGACCGGTCGCGCGCGGTCGAGCAGCGCCGGGTCCGCCTGGGTTAGTGCAGCTCCGCGAAGACACGTTCGCGGCGCTGGTCGGCGCGCGCTTCACGGCCAGGCCGTCGCTCGGCGGCGAGACGCTCGAGCTCGTGCTCAGCGCGTGCGCGCACAGCCCCTACGCCGCTCCCGGCGGCGAGGCCTTCTCGCTGACCTTTCACGGGCCCGCCCACCACGAGCAGCAGATCTTTACGCTCGCGCACGGCGACGAGACGGTCGAGCTCTTCCTCGTCCCCGTCGGCCCCGAGCCCGAGGGGATGGCCTACGAGGCGGTCATCAACACGACGGCCGCCGCTCCATGAGCACGTAGACGCCCTGGTCGCCGGCGGGCTCGAAGCCAAGCCGCGCGTACAGCGCCCGTGCCTGGTTCTGGGCCTCGACGTGGATCGAGAGCACCCGCCCCGACGCGTCGGCCTCGGCCATCAGCCGGCGCAGTAGGGCGGTGCCGATGCCGCGGCCGCGGAACGCCCGCGCCAGCGCGATGTCCATGATCCGGATGTCGCGCTCGCCGCGATGCACGTACAGCCGCCCCGCGGGCTCGTCGTCGACCTCCACCACGTCCAGCGTCGCGCCCGGGTAGTTGGCCCGGTAGTGGGCGTCCTGGGCGGTGAACTGCTGCTCCACGAACGCCGCCCTCGTCGGCTCGTCCCAGTCGGTCAGCGCGAGCTCGGGCTCGCGTGTGCTGCGGTACAGCGCGACGAGAAACGGCCGGTCGCCGGCCGTCACGGGCCGCAGACGAATCAACTGCGCGGCGGGAAGACGCCCTGGAGCGCGATGTTGAAGTACAGAGTCAGGTACGGCATCAGGTTGTTGTGCGGCTGGTCGCCGCCCGCGGGCGCCAGCGATTGGGGCGCGGCCGGGGTCTGCGGCGAGTTGACCGGCGCATACGCGTCGCCGCCGGTGGAGGCGGCGAGCGAGATCGCCGGTCCCGGCACGGTGTTGTCGCCGCCGAAGTCGTTGGCGCTCATGGTGTGCGAATGCGCGGGGATCTCCGACTGCAGCAGCGTCACGGTGGGAGAGCCGCCGGTCTCGCCCTCGAAGTGGTCGGACAGGCCCGGACCCTGGGAGAAGAACATCGGGGCGGAGCCCTGCAGGTTCGGCAGAGCGAAGTTGCTCTTCCCGTCACCCCCGTACGTCGTCCCCAGCAGCGAGAAGAGGGCGGTGTTCTGGCTCAGCGGCAGGAGCTGGCCGTTGCACCACGCCCACCCCCGGGGGGCGAAGTTGAAGGGGAAGATGCGGATCTCCGCGACGAATGGGTCAGCCATCAGAGATTCGCTCCTAGGTCGGGGAGGGGAAGAGGCCGAACAGCGAGATGATGAACCCGATGCACAGGTACGGCTGGAAGTTGGTGTGCGGCTGGCTCCCGCCGACCGGCCCGACCGACTGGAGGGACATCGGGCTCGTCGGCGAGTCCTCGATGTAGGGCCGCAGGCCGCCGGAAGTCTCGGCGAGCAGCGCGCCCCCGGGATTGGACTGGTTGCCGATCGCCTGCACTGCCAGGAGCGGATGGGCGTGCACGGGGGTCTGCTGGGTGGTCAGCGTGACCTCCTCCGCCCCCCCGGCCTCGGCCAGGATGAAGTTGTTGCCCTGGTGGATCGGCACGCGGCCCCTCAGGTCCGGCACGGCGAAGGTGGTCTCGCCATCCCCGCCATACGTTGTGCCGATCAGCTGGAACAGCGCCTCGTTCTCGGAGATGGGGTACATCGTCCCGTCACACCACGCCCAGCCGACGGGGGCGAAGTTGCCCGCGAACATGCGGATCTCGCCGATGTAGGGTTGCGCCATCGTCGTTCTCCTCTAGTTCGGGGACGGGAAGATGCCCTGGAGGGCGATACAGAAGGTGAGCGTCAGGTAGGGCTGCATGTTCACGTGGGGCTGACTCCCCCCGACGTTGCCGATCGTGCCCGGGGACAGGGTCGTCACGTTCGCCGGCGAGTGGTACATGTTCAGCGCGCCGGCCAGGATGTTGCCGGACGGCGACGGAATGCTCCCGTTGGCGTTGGTCACCTGCAGGTTGTGGGTGTGCGCCGGCATCTCGGCCTGCGTGACCGTGTGGGCCTGCTCGCCGCCGCTCTGCCCGAGGGTGAACCCGGAGCCCACGTGGATGGGCACGCGGCCGCGTAGGTCGGGCAGCGCGAAGTTCGTCTGCCCGTTGCCTCCGTAGGTGGTGCCCAGGAGCGAGAACAGGGCCTGGTTCTGGTTGATCGGCAGGAGCTGGCCATTGCACATCGCCCACCCCTTGGGGGCGAAGTTGAACGACATCAGCCGGATCTCGCTCAAAAACGGCTCAGCCATAGTTCCGGCTCCCCTCTAGGTGGTCGGGCACGGCGCGCCGCCCGCGGTGTTGAAGAACCCGCCGGGGACGGACGCCGAGTTCGCGGACGCCAGCAGCGAGCCCGCGTTGAACGTGTTCCCGCGCCCGATCAGGTAGTTGGTGATGTCCGTGGTCAGCGTGCCACCGGCGTTGTCCTGGGCGCCGGTGTAGCCCGGCATCCGCACCACGGTGTCGAAGCGCTGGCGCAGCACGACGTCGCGGCTGCCCACGGCGGCCGGCGCCGAGCCCGAGAGCGTGTTGTTCTGCAGGTTCAGGCAGACGTCGTACGCGTCCGGGCTGTTGGTGCCGGAGTTGAGATGGATGCCACCACCGGCGCCCGCGCCGGCGACGCCGCTCGGCTGGGTGACGGTGTTGCCGGTGACCGTGTAATTCATGTCGCCGTCATGCGACGCCAGCCCGGTTGAGCTCGTCGCCGCGCCGCCGACCGTCAGCAGGATCCCGTTGTCGCGGTACTGGCGCACCGTGTTGCCGGAGATCACGACGGAGTGCTTCCCCTTCGCGAGCAGGCCGGCGTCGATGCCCGAGCCGCTCTCCGACCCCGAAGCCGGAACGCCATTGAGGCCGATGATGTTGTTCTGGATCGTGCCGACCATGGTGGCGTCGCCGGGGGCGGCGCCGAACAGCTTTCCGGCGAAGATCGCCGAGGCCTTGGACCCGCTGATCGTGTTCCCGTTGACGGCGTAGGTGAGGTCGGCCGTCTGGCCGGCGGCGACGTTGATCTGGCCGCCGAGGTCGGTTGGGTGGCTGTTGGACATCGTGTTGTTGGCGATCACCACATCGCCCGCGGAGCTGTTCTGCGCGGTGTAGTTGACGTGGTTGCCCCGGACGCTGGTGAACGTGCTGTCCTGGACCGTCGCGTTCAGCACGGCGGAGTTGAGGCCTTCCAGCATGACCGCGTGGTTGCCGACCGACGACGTGTTGCTGAACGTCGTGTTGGTCACCGTCAGACGGTTGAGCGTGCCGGAGGTGTTGACCACGCGCAGGTCGTTCTCGATGCCCTGGGCGATCGTCGAGTTGGTGATGGCGGCCCCCGTCCCCGTGAGGTTGTCGAAGCTGACCGCGCCCTCGTCGGCGTTCGGGTCGTCCCCGTTGAACGTGCCGCCCTGACCGTCGATCACGGTGCGGTCCATGGCGAAGCCGCTGACGGAGTTGCCGTAGATGGCGAAGTCGCCGTGGTTGTGCAGCTTCATCCAGTTGATCGAGGGCGACTTCGTGTTGACCAGGCGGATGCCGGTCGACTTCCCGGTGATCGTGCCGCCGGTCGAGGCCGCCCCGTTGCCGGCCACGGTCACCGAGCCGTTGGTGCCGCCCGTCCCCGTGTTCTCGAGCTGGATCCCGTAGGTCGTAGCGCCGATCGAGCCGTCGTTCGCGTTGATGGAGCGGAAGGCCAGACCGTCCTGGTGGATCGGTGTGTTCGTGACGGTCAGCGCAGCCCCGTCCGTCGTCGCCAGCGTGTTGACGCCGCTGCTGGGCACCATGCGCAGGCCGCCGGAGCTCGAGGTGGCGCTGAGCGCGTTGGCGCTGCCGGTCGACAGCGTCACGGCGTTGGTGAAGTTCACCGCGCCGCCGGCCGACGAGATCGAGATGCCGCTGCCGTCGCCGTCGACGCCGTCCGTGACCGTGCCGTTGAACGTGTTCGCACCCGTGCCGCCGCTGATGGTGATCAGCGAGCCCAGGTCGTCCGTGATGTTCGAGCCGAGCGCCAGCGAGCTGGCCGCGTTGGCGACGTGCACGCTCGTGCCGCCGGCGTTGGCCAGGGTGCCGGACGTCGAGCTGATCGCACCGCCGTCGGTGTCCGTGATGCGGACGGCGTCGTTGGCCGAGTTGCTCGAGGACAGAGTGCCGAGGGCCATGGTCGGGGTGCCGTCGGCGACGTTCAGCGCTCCGCCGGTGGCGTTGGTGATGTCGGAGTCCCCGACGGTGAACGAGCCCGACCCGGTGGGCGCGCTCAGCGAGTAGCTGGCCGCGGGAGTGCTGCCCAGAGCCAGGTCCTGCAGCTCGTTGCCGCTGCCCAGGGTCACGGCGTTCCCGCTGCCCGAGGAAATCGCCGGCTTGGTGCCGCCCGCAACCACGAACTGCGTGCTGTTGACGTTGAGGCCCTCGGGCTCGCCGAGCAGCTTCTGTGTCGCCTCGAGCTCGATGCCGGACGCATACGTGCCCGAGTAGACGAAGATCCGGTCGCCCGAGCCGTCCTGCGCGTCGAGGCTCCCGCCGGTTGCCAGCGGCGTCAGCGCCTGCAGCGGGAAGTGCGACGTGCCGCGGCCGCCTGCCGGCGCGCTGTCGTCCACGAACCACACCCGCGGGCCGGCCTGGGTGATCGTGACCGTGTTCGAGTGCGTGTCCTCGGTGCCGTCGGAGTCGCCGGTGTCGTTGTCCTCGACCGTGTAGGTGAAGGTGTCCGAACCGTCGTCGCCGGCGGGCGGGTCGTAGGTGAACGTGCCGTCGGCGGCCATCGTGACGTTGCCGGGGCAGACGACCGCGCAGTCGGTGCTGGTGAGCGCGCCCGGGGTCACCGTCAGGTTGCCCGCCGGGGTGTCGACGTCGACGTCGCCGTCGAGGACGTCGCCCGCCACCTCCACCTCGTGGGTGTCGGCGTGGACGGTGCCGACGCGCATGCGCAGGCCCTGCTGGCCTCCACCGAAGGAGTCGGCGTCGGCGATGGGCGCGTCGTTGACCGGCAGTACGTCCATCGCCACGTCGTTGCCCGTGTCGTCGGCCAGTTCGCCGTCGGAGACGGTGAAGCTGATCGTGCGCGTCGCCGGACTCGGGTCCTGTGACGTGTTCTCGAACCTGACGTTCCTGAGCATCGTCTCGTACTGCGCGACAGTCGCCGTGCCGCTGATGGTCAGCGTCGGGGTGGTGTAGCTGGCCGTCACGCCGGCCGGCAGGGCGCCGGAGATCGAGAGGATGTCCTTCCCGCTCTCGAAGCCGGTCCCGATCGTCACGGTGGCGCCGTCGGTGTTGGCCTCGTCGTCGGTCAGGGTGAGCGTGCCGTCGACCGCCACGGACGGGTCGCCCTCGGTGAAGGTGTTGGTGGCGTCGCCGATGGTCAGCGACGGGGCGACGTTGAAGGCCAGCTCGCAGTTCACCAGCGTGTCGGCCGGCTCCCCGCAGGTGTCGGTGTCCCCCTGGCCATCGATCGAGTCGATGTCGGCGCCGCCGCGCAGGAAGTCGTCGCCGAACCCGCCCTCGATGACGTCGGTGCCGGCGCGTCCGTCGATCGTGTCGCTGCCGGGCTTACCGTCGAGGAAGTTGGCGTTCTCGTCGCCCAACAGCGTGTCGTCTCCCTTGGTGCCGGAAGCGTTCTCGATGTTCGTGAAGGCGTCGTTGCCGCCGCCGCCGGTGGAGGTCCCCGCGTCGATGTCGATCGTCACCGCGGGAACGTCCTTGTGGTAGGTGAGCTCGTCGGTGCCCGTGCCGCCGTCCACGCTGGTCTCGTCGCCCAGGCCCGGGTCGAGCTCGTCGTCGTCGTCGCCGCCGTCGAGGACGTCGACGTCGGCGTGCCCGCCCAGGCGGTCGTTGCCGGGGCCGCCGGAGAGGGTGTCGTCGCCGTCTTGGCCGGCCAGGTAGTCGTGGTCGCCGCCGCCTTCGATCGTGTCGCTGCCGTCATTGCCGAGGAGCCGGTCGTCGTTGGCGAGGCCGCGGATGGTGTCGGCGCCCTGGCCGCCGTCGATCATGTTGACGCCGCCGTCGCCCTCGAGCGAGTCGGCGAAGGAGGAGCCGGTGAGGTTCTCGACGTTGACGATGCCCGCGTCCGCGCCCGCGCCCCCGGTCGCGACCCCGTCGGCGAGGCTCACGTCCACCGCGGAGGCAGCGGTGTGATACAGGAGCGTGTCGACGCCATCTCCGCCGTCGCTCGACGGATCGGAGCCGGCTCCCGGGTTCATCCGGTCGTCGCCGGTGCCGCCGGCGAGCGAATCGTCGCCCTCCTGGCCGTGGAGCCGGTCGTCGTCCGCGCCGCCGTCGAGCGTGTCGCCCTCGGTCCCGCCCTTGATCACGTCGTTGTCGCCATCGCCGTTGAGCGTGTCGCTGTCTTCGCCGCCGGAGAGCGTGTCCGCGCCGGGGCCGCCGTGGATGGTGTCCTCGCCCGGGCCGCCAATGAGAATGTCCGCACCATCGAGACCGTTGATCGTGTCCTTGCCGCCGCGCCCGCAGATCACGTCGATGCCGGCCGTGCCGGTGATGGTCTCGCCGTCGTCGGTGCCTCTGATGGTGCACTTGCTGACGACCAGCGGGACCGCGGGGCTGGTCACGGTGCCATCGGTCGCCTGGATCGACGTCTCGCCCGGCGCGAGGCCGGAAGCGAGACCCGCCGAGTCGATCGTCGCGACGTTCGTGTCGGAGGAGGACCACGTGACCGAGGCGGTCACGTCGGCGGTTCCGCCGCCGACGTAGTACGCCGTCGCCGTGTACTGGCGGCTGCCGCCGAGCGCCAGGTCACCGCTGTCGGCAGACCTCACCTTGATCGACTCGACCGTCGCGACGCTCGTGGTGGTCGCGTAAGCGCCCACGACCGCGCACAACGCGGCTACGAACGCGGCGATGCAGGTGGCAGCGGTACGGCGCGACACGACAAATCTCCCCTGGTCAACACGAACGTAACGAGGATCGGACCTGATTTCTTGCGCAGCGGACGGACGTCCGACGCCTCGCCCGGGGACCTCGGTGCCGAGACTCTCACAATCGCAGCGCCGTGCCTAGGTCTTTCTCTGGACCAAGTCTGGGGCGCTACTCGCGCAGCCAGCGCAGCATGTGCGGGTACGGAGGCACGCCAAGCTCTTCCGCCCGCGGTCCGGTTGCGGTCATCCCCGCCGCTTCCAGCAGATGGACGCCGATGGGCACGCCGAGCGCGAAGTTGTGCAGGAGTCCGGGGGAGTGGCCGCGGTAGCCGCCCTCATGGAAAACCACCGCGGGGTCAACCGAGATCGCGCGCGCGGCCGCATAGGACCAGGGGATCGCGGCCCACTCCAGCTCGCCCAGATCCAGGCCCGCGATCTCGACGTCGCCGCTCATAGAGGGGCGCGCCCAGGCTGGCGCCACCGCGACGTGCCCGGCCTCATGCAGCAGGTCGCCTGGGTAGACGAGGAACTCTTCGTCCACCAGTAACCGGCCGCTCTGCAGGGCGACCCCGGGGAGGAAGCCCTCGTCCGAGAGCTCCGCCGCCGCCACCACGATTCCGATCCCGCCGAGGAAGTCGGCAATCGTGCCCGTGAGCGGATTCGCGAACCTCGATGCCACGCCGGCAGCAGGTCTAGCAAGAGTGCCCGAGCCGGAGCACGCGCGTTCCGCCTCGGCGTATCTTTCAGGGCGATGCCCGATCGGTCGCGGTGCCCGAACTGCGGGGAGCGCGTGTCCCCGTACGCGGCGGGGTGCGCGGTGTGCGGTGCCGACCTCGACCCGGGCCGCTGGGACAGGGGACCGGGCACGGCTCAACAGGCCGGCTCGTGGCTGTCGTCGCTGACCTTCGGCGCCATCCCGACGTGGGCGATCTGGGCCGTGGTCATCCTGGCCGTCGCGATCCTCTACGGGCTGATCGGGTGATCGCGCGCGCCGTCCTCGGCGCCGTGCTGCCGCTGCTGGCGCCCGGCGCCGGTCCGCTCGGGCTCGAACAGTGCGGCGCCGTCGAGAGGACCCACCAATGCTCCGGGCTGGTCGAGACCTGGGACGGCGTCCCGCTCGACACGACGGTCACGCTGCCGAGCGCAGGCGCGCGCGGGCTCCCGCTGGTGGTGCTCGTCCACGGCTTCGGCAACTCCAAGCACGAGTATCTCGATCCGGCCTCCAAGGCCTACACCGACAACGCCTATGGATGGGCGAAGGCGGGCTACGCCGTGCTGACCTACACGGCGCGCGGCCTGTGGGGCTCCTGCGGGACGCCCGACGCCCGCCTCGCCTCGCCGGACGCCTGCGCGCGCGGCTACATCCACCTCGCGGACACGCGCTACGAGGTCCGGGACACGCAGGAGTTGATCGGCAGACTCGTCGACGAGGGCGTCGCCGACCCGCGCCGCATCGGGGTGACCGGCGACTCGTACGGCGGCGGGCAGACCTCCGCGCTCGCGACCCTGCGCGACCGCGTGATGCTGCCCGACGGCTCGCTGAAGCGGTGGCGCTCGCCACAGGGCGTCCGGCTGCGGCTCGCCGCCGCGGCGCCGGTGATCCCGTGGACGAACCTCGTGTCGGCGATCGCGCCCAACGGGCGGCCGGGATCGATCGAGCCGGTCGGCGTGTTCAAGCTCTCGATCGCCAACGCGATCCTCCTCGCCGCTCAGAACGCGACCGGGCCCGGCCAGCCCGTGGGCGAGCCGTTCGTGCCCGGGCGTCCGATGGGCTACCTGGCGCCGCCCGGGGTCGATCCCGAGGCCGACGTCGCGTCCTGGGTCGCGCGCTCGGACGCGGGCGAGCCGTACACCGACGCCGAGGTCCGGGAGATCGTCGCCGCGATGGTCCGGTACCACTCGGCGCTCGGCGTGCCGGCGCCGAACCCGCCGCCGCTGTTCATCGGTAGCGGCTTCACCGACGATCTGTTCCCGGTCGACGAGACGCTGCGTCTCGCCCGCGTCGCGCGCGGGCCGGTGCAACTTTTGCTCGGCGACTTCGGTCACCAGCGCGCCGCCAACAAGCCGCCCGACCGCGAGCGCCTTGTGCGCATGATCCACCGCTGGTTCGACCGCTACGTGCGCGATGACCGCCGGCGGCGGCGCCGGGCTCCGCGCAGCGTCGTCGCCACCACCCAGACCTGTCCGCGCGACAAGCCCTCCCTGGGGCCGTATCGCGCCACCACGTTCCGGCGCCTCGCCCGCGGGGCGGTGCGTTTCGAGTCCGCCGCGCCGCAGACGCTGTCGTCCGACGGCGGCAGCCCTCGGGTCGCGGCCGCGATCGACCCGGTGAGCGGGAACGGGGACGGCTGCGTCGTCGTCGCCGGCGACGACCAGCCCGGCACCGCCACCTACCGGCTGCCGCCGTCGCGCGGCTTCACGCTGCTGGGCACCCCGCGGGTGTCCGCGCAGGTCGAGGTGCAGGGAGTCGAGCCGGCGGATGCCCAGATCGCCGCGCGCCTGTGGGACGTGGCGCCGGACGGCGCCCAGCGCCTCGTGGCCCGCGGGTCCTTCCGCCCGGTCGGCGGCCGCTGGTGGCTGCACCCCGCCGCCTGGCGCTTCGAGCGCGGCCACATCCCGAAGCTCGAGCTGCTCGGCACGGACCCCCCGTACTCACGCCCGTCGAACGGGACCTTCAGCGTGGTCGTCAAGAACCTGCGTCTGCGACTACCCAGTCGAGCCGCTCCTCGATAACCCGCACTCCAGCGCGTGAAATCCAGGAGCGGGTCGGAAATCTCGCTCTCGGACCTAGGAGAGGTATGGAGGAGAACGCGTGGCGGCTGGCGGCGGGGCAGGCGCAGCTGGTCTCGACGGCGCAGCTGAGGCGGCTCGGCTACAGCCAGGATGCGATCGCCCACCGCCGGCGGCGGGGGCGGCTGTGGCCGTACCGGCGCGGCGTGTGGGCGGTCGGGCATCCGGACCGGACGCCGGCGCGCGACCGGATGGCGGCGGTGCTCGCGTGCGGCGCGGACTGCGCCCTGGCCGGCTGGGCCGCCGCGTTCCATCTCCACCTCAGCGAGCGCGATCCGGGCCGTCTGGAAGTGGTCGGACCGCAGCGGGGATCGAACCGGACCGGTCCGCGCGACGTGACCCTCCACCTCACCGACCGGCTGCACTCGGCGGAGGTCGTGTCGGTCGACGGAGTGCGCGTCACGGCCATGCTGCGCACGATCTACGACTGCTGCGCGGGGCCGCGGGCGCGGCCGAAGAGGATCCGCTCGCTCATCCGCCAGGGGCAGCGCCTGTACGGCCTCGACCTCGGCGAGCTGCGCGACTACGCGCTCGAGCGTTCGGCCACAAGACCCAGACCGAACGCGAAGTGCGGTTCCTGGAGATCTGTCGCGGCGAGGTATTGCCCCTTCCAACGCCGCAGTACCCCGTGGGCCCGTACCTCGGTGACTTCTGCTGGCCCCAGTACGGCCTCATCGCCGAGATCGACGACAGCTCGCACGACGGCGCCGCCGCCCGGGCGCACGACACCGAGCGCGAGCGCTACATCCGCCGTCGCGGCCTGGACACCGTCCACTTCACCCTCGCCGAGTTGTTCACCGGGGGCGCGCTGGTCGCGCGGGAGACCCGTGCCGCGCTCGAGCGCTGCGGTCTGTAGCTGACCGCGGACAAACCTAGACTCGAACACACATGCCGCCCTTCAAGCTCGACGGCGTCTACACGCCCACCGCCGATCAGCCGCAGGCGATCGACGGGCTGGCCGAGGGGATCCGTGGCGACGAGCGGTTCCTCACCCTGCTCGGGGCCACCGGCACCGGCAAGACGATGACGATGGCGGCGACGATCGAGGCGGTGCAGAAGCCGGCGCTGATCCTCGCGCACAACAAGACGCTGGCCGCGCAGCTGTGCAACGAGTTCCGGACCTACTTCCCGCACAACGCCGTCGAGTACTTCGTCTCCTACTACGACTACTACCAGCCCGAGGCCTACGTCCCGAGCCGGGACCTGTACATCGAGAAGGACTCCGCGATCAACCAGGAGATCGACCGGCTGCGTCACGCGGCGACCGCGGCGCTGTTCGCCCGCCGCGACGTGATCATCGTGGCGTCGGTGTCGGCGATCTTCGGCCTCGGTTCCCCGCAGACCTACAACGACAACTGCCAGATCCTCGTCAAGGGCGGCTTCCAGGACCGCGACGTGCTGCTGCGCAAGCTCGTCTCGCTCCAGTACAACCGCAACGACCAGGCGCTCGGGCGCGGCACGTTCCGCGTCCGCGGCGACACGCTGGAGGTGTTCCCCGCCTACGCCGAGACCGCGTTCAGGGCCTCGTTCTTCGGCGACGAGGTCGAGCGCCTCCAGCACTTCGACCCGCTCACCGGTGAGCTGATCGTCGACGACCTCGAGCACGTCGCCATCTGGCCGGCGTCGCACTACAACGTGCGCGAGGGGACGATGGAGCGCGCGGTCGAGGAGATCAGCCGCGAGCTCAACGCGCGCTGCGCGGAGCTCGAGGCGGAGGGCAAGCTGCTCGAGTCGCACCGCCTGCGCCAGCGCACGCAGTACGACATGGAGATGCTGCGCGAGGTCGGCTTCTGCAGCGGCATCGAGAACTACTCGCGCATCCTCGACGGCCGCGCGCCCGGCTCGCGGCCGTACTGCCTGATCGACTACTACCCCGACGACTTCGTCTGCTTCATCGACGAGTCACACCAGACGGTGCCGCAGATCGGCGGCATGTACGAGGGCGACCGCTCGCGCAAGCAGACGCTGGTCGACTACGGCTTCCGGCTGCCCTCGGCGATGGACAACCGACCGCAGACGTTCGACGAGTTCCTGTCGATCACGCCGCAGATCTGCTTCGTGTCGGCCACGCCGGGGTCCTACGAGCGCGACCACTCGGCGCGGATCGTGGAGCAGATCGTCCGGCCGACCGGGATCATCGACCCCGAGGTCGAGGTCCGCGAGACGCGCAACCAGATCGACGACCTGATGAACGAGATCCGCGGACGCGTCGACCGTGACGAGCGCGTGCTCGTCACGACCCTGACCAAGAAGATGTCCGAGGACCTCACGGACTACCTGCTCGAGATGGGCTTCAAGGTTCGCTACCTGCACTCCGAGATCGACACGCTCGAGCGCATCCAGATCATCCGGGAGCTCCGCCTGGGGGAGTACGACATCCTCGTCGGCGTCAACTTGCTGCGCGAGGGCCTCGACCTGCCCGAGGTCTCGCTGGTGGCGATCCTCGACGCCGACAAGGAGGGCTTCCTGCGCGGCGAGACCTCGCTTATCCAGACGATCGGCCGTGCGGCGCGCAACGTCGGCGGCAAGGTGCTCATGTACGCCGACAAGGAAACGGCGGCGATGCGCACCGCGATCGGCGAGACCGACCGCCGCCGCGCGATCCAGGTCGCCTACAACGAGGAGCACGGGATCACGCCGGAGACGATCGTCAAGGGCATCTCGGACATCTCCGAGTTCCTCATGCAGGAGGGCAAGGTCCCGAAATCGCGGCGCGCGCGCAAGAAGCGCGAGACCGACATGACGCCGGCCGAGATCGAGAGCACCATCGTCGAGCTCGAGGAGGAGATGCTCGCCGCGGCGGAGGACCTGCGCTTCGAGTACGCCGCCAAGCTGCGCGACGAGATCCGCGACCTGCGGCGCGAGCTCGACGCGGCGACCTCCGGCTGACGCCTCGGTGCGCTGCGTGGGTGCCGGCGAACTGCGGCAATGAGGGAGGGGAGGTCGGGCTGCCGCGCCGGGATTTGCGACCAATACCTCCTAGAGATGCATTATTCGCAAGTGGCGGCCCGACCCGCCCCCCTCGGTGCTAATCGGCTACGGTGCCGCGCCCCGGGTAGCGAATGCGCTGAGAGTCGCCAACGTCCGGGCGGGCGCCGGTAGGATGCCCGACGAACACCCTCGACCCTTTCGCTGGAGGACCCTCTGTGGCCCTAGACCGCCAGATCATCGAGAAGCGCGACTTCCCCATCGGCCGCCGTGGCTACGACCCGGCTGCGGTGGACGCGCACCTGAGCCTCCTGGCTGACGAGCTGGAGGCGATGAAGCGCGCCCAGCGCTCCGGCGGTGCGCTGGCGTCGGCGGCGTCCGAGCAGGTCCGGCTGATCGTCGAGGCCGCCGAGCAGAGCGCCTCGGACATCGAGCGCGAGGCCGACCTCGAGGCCCGCCGGATCCGTCAGGAGGCGCGCGAGGGCGCCGAGAACGCGCGGTCCGAGGCGGGCCAGCAGGCACGCGAGCACGTGTCCCGCGTGTCGGAGTCGGCGGCGACGATGCTCGAGCGCATCGACGCGATGGAGACCGAGCTGCGCGGTTTGCTCGACCAGGTCCGCTCGGGCGCGACCCGCGTCCAGTCCGATCTCTCGCTGCTCCAGCAGGCCGTGGGCGAGCTGCGCAGCAGCACCGCCCCTGCGTTCGAGCCCGAGCCCTACGCGATCGGCGCGGCCGGCTCGGCCGCCGCGGTCGGGAGCTCGTTCGAGCCCGCCGTGGCGGAGCCCGAGGACGCCGAGGCCGACGAGCTCGTGGTGGAGGACGAGCCGGAGGCGGAGCGTCCCGCGGACGAGGAGGGCGCGCGCCTGATCGCCTTCAACATGGCGCTCAACGGGACTCCGCGCGAGGAGACCGAGGCCTACCTGCGCGACAACTTCGACTTGCCCGACCCGGGCGGGCTGCTTGATGACGTCTACGCCCAGGCAGGCCTATAGCCGCCTCCGCGAGCGCGCCGCGGAGCTGAGCGACCTCCACGGGGCGGCGTACCTGCTCCAGTGGGACCAGAACACCTACATGCCGCCCCGCGGCCATGCCGCGCGGGCGGACCAGCTCGGGACGCTCGAGCGCCTGGCCCACGAGGCCCTGGTCGACCCTGACCTGGCCGATCTGCTCGACGCGCTCGAGCGCTGGGCTGCGGATGAGGACCCCGACTCCGACGACGTACGGCTGATCAGCCTCGTCCGCCGCGACCACGAGAAGGCGCTGCGGATTCCCGAGCGGCTGGCGGTAGCGATGGCGCGCGACGCCGCCGAGGGCTACGGCGCTTGGCTCGAGGCGGTTCAGGCGGGGGAGTTCGCGCGCCTGCGCGACCCGCTCTCGCGACAGATCGAGCTCCGCCACGAGTACGCCGCCTGCTTCCCCGACGCCGAGCACCCCTACGACGTGCTGCTCGACGACTTCGAGCCGCAGATCACGCTGGCCGAGATCAAGCCGCTGTTCGACGCCCTGACGGAGGCACTGCCGTCCCTGATCGAGCGCACCGCCACCGACAGCGACGACGACGAGGTGCTGGTCGGGGACTTCCCCCTCGCCGCTCAGCGCGCGCTGCTCGACGACGTGCTCGGAGCCGTCGGCTTCGAGGAGGGAGCGTGGCGGCTCGACGTCGCGCCGCACCCGTTCGCGCTCTCGCCCGGGCCGGGCGACGTCCGCATCACCACCCGCTACCGGCCGGACGACCTCGGGTACTCGCTGTACTCGGGCCTGCACGAGTTCGGCCACGGGCTCTACGACGCCGGCTACGCCCGGTCGCTGCGCCGGACGCCGCTGTATGCCTGCGCCTCGCTCGGCATCCACGAGTCCCAGAGCCGGCTGTGGGAGAACGTCATCGGCCGCGGCCGTCCCTTCAGCGGCTGGCTGCTCACCCGCCTTCAGCGCCACCTGCCCGAGCGCTACGCGGACATGGACCCCGCGACCCTCTACCGCGGCCTGAACCGCGTCCGCCGCTCGCTGATCCGCACGGAGGCCGACGAGACGACCTACAACGTCCACATCGCGCTGCGGCTCGAGCTCGAGCTGGCATTGCTCGAGGGACGGCTGGCCGTCGATGATTTGCCGGGCGCCTGGGCGGAGGGGATGCAGCGACTGCTCGGCGTCGAGGTTCCCGACGACCGCGCCGGTGTGCTCCAGGACGTCCACTGGGCCTCGGGGCACTTCGGCTACTTCCCCACCTACACGCTCGGCAACCTGATCGCCGCCCAGCTCTGGGAGCAGCTGCTCCTCGACCTCCCGGGCGCCGAGGAGGGCCTGGGGGAGGGGGGGTTCGCGCCCGTGCGCGACTGGCTGTGCGAGCACGTGCACCGCCACGGCCGCAAGTTCAGCCAGCGCGAGCTGCTGCGCCGCGCGACCGGCCAGGAGCTCTCGGTCGAGCCCTTCCTGGCCTATCTCGAGGCCAAGCTCGCGGACGCCGGCATCCTGACCTAACGCCACGGCCTTGCAATAGTAAACCACCCTGAATAGGGTGCGAGCAATGTCGCGGCGGGCGCGGATCCGGACGGCGCTGACGCCGGCGCAATGGCGCCGGGTAGGGCTTCTCGCGGCCGTGATCGGAGCACTGCACGTGGCCGGGTTCGTCCTGCTGGCCGGCGGCGGCGCGCTGGGGATCGGCGTCGGCATCACCGCCTACACCCTGGGCCTGCGGCACGCGTTCGACGCCGACCACATCGCGGCGATCGACAACACGACGCGCAAGCTGGTCGCCGAGGGACAGCAGCCGCTCACCGTCGGGTTCTGGTTCTCACTCGGGCACTCGACGGTGGTGTTCGCAGCGGCCGCGCTGCTGGCCGCGGGCGTCCACGTGCTCGGCGGCGGCATGGGCGGAGTGATCGGGCCGATGGTGTCGGGCACCTTCCTGCTCGCGATCGGCGTCCTCAACCTGATCCTGCTGGTGGGGATCGTTCGCGCCACGGACGCCGGGAAGCCGCCCTCCGGCCTGATGACGCGCTTCTACGGGCGCGCCACGCGCGCGGTGCGGCGGCCGTGGCAGATGTACCCGCTCGGGGTGCTGTTCGGGCTCGGGTTCGACACCGCGACCGAGATCGCGCTGCTCGCGACGGCGGGGAGCGCCGCGGCCGGAGGGCTGCCGGCGGCCTCGATCATGTGCCTGCCTCTGCTGTTCGCCGCCGGGATGTCGCTGCTGGACACGATCGACGGCGTGTTCATGAACTTCGCCTACGGATGGGCGGGGGCCTCGCCGGAGCGCAGGCGCCTCTACAACCTCACCATCACCGGGCTCTCGGTCGCCGTGGCGCTGGTCATCGGGTCGATCCAGCTCGCCGGCGCGCTGGGCTGGGCCGAGGTCGACCTCGACCTGGTCGGCTACGTCATGGTCGGGCTGTTCGTCGTGACGTGGGTGGCCGCGCTCTCGGCATGGCGCCTTCGGGTGCGGACACGGTGACCCGCGCGCACCACTCGTCGCCGCTGCGCTTCGACTCGCTCGACCAGGTGGTGGACGCTGTGCGAGCTGGTGGCGGCCGGCTGTCGGTCCCGCGCCGGATGGTGCTCGAGGCGTTGTTCACCGAGGCCGAGCCCGTGTCGGCGGAGGCCATCGCCCAGCGGCTCGGCCTCGAGCTGACCTCGGTGTACCGCAACCTCGAGACGCTGGAGGCGCTCGGAGCCGTCCGCCACGTCCACCTCGGCCACGGGCCCGGCCTGTACGCACTGGTCGGCCGGGGCACGCGCGAGTACCTGGTGTGCGAGATCTGCGACCGGGCCACGGTGGTCGCGCCCGGCCGCCTCGACGGCGTGCGCGCCGCGATCCGCCGCGAGTTCGACTTCGACGCCCGCTTCGGCCACTTCCCGATCCTCGGTATCTGCGCGGCCTGCCGGGGTAGCCTCGCCGCTATGGAGGAGCACGAGCACACCCATCCGCACAGCCACGAGCACGAGCACGACGGCGAGAAGCACTCGCACCCGCACACGGAGCACGACCACGCGCACGTGGAGCACGAGCACGAGCACTCACACGGCGATGTCACCCACTCGCATCCGCACGTGCACGAGGAGGGCCTTGAGGACGACCACGCGCACGATCACGACTGAGACGCCACGGCCGCCTGCCCGTAGCTGATCCCGCCGTCGTTGGCGGGCAGCCGCTCGAGCAGTCAGCACGCGCAGGCCGCGTGCGCGCAGGTCGGCTGCGGTGAGGCGCAGGAGCAGCGCGGTTCTGGAACACGCCGCCCGACAGGACCGCCAGTTCCAGCCCCGTCGCCGCCAGCGCCTCCGCGGTGCCCGCCGCGACGGCCCGGTGGAAGCGCGCCGACACCACACGGGACGGAGGTCCCCGCCTCCAGGTCGGCGAGCACGTCCAGGATCAGCGGGCGCGCGTCGAGGTCGGCTCCCAGCGGGTAGGCGCCGTGCTCCTCCGGGTCGGCCAGCGCCTCGAGCTCGATCGCCGCCTGGCCCTCGTAGGTGGCGTGGGTGCGCACACCGCACAGGGCCGCGACGGCATCGAACAGCCGGCCCATGCTCGAGGTGACCGGGGCGAGCTCGCTGCCCCGCGCGAGGGCGAGCACCCCCTCATGGAGGCGGGCGTCGATGCCCGCCGGCGGGGTGTCGCGGCGCCCGCGGCGACCTGCCACGCCACCGCCATGCGCCACGGCTCTCGCGCCGCGCGGTCGCCGCCCGGCAGCCGGACCGGGTACAGGTGGCCGGCACGCTCGAAGCCGCCCAGGCCTCCGACCAGGATCTCGCCGCCCCACATCGTCCCGTCGGTTCCGTAGCCCGCGCCGTCGTAGATCGCACCCGCCGCCGGGTCCGGTCTCGCCGTGCTCGGCCAGAACCGCGGCCAGATGGGCGTGGTGGTGCTGGACGCCGACCAGCGCGACGCCGTCGCGCTCGAGCGCGTAGCCGGTCGACAGGTAGTCCGGGTGCAGGTCGTGCGCGACCACCTCCGGGCGCGACGGCGAACAGCCGCTCGAAGTGGGCGATGCCGTCGGTGAACGCGGTCAGCGTCTCCGCGTTGCCGAGGTCGCCGATGTGGTGGCCGACCCACGCGCGGCCCGCCCTTGGCCACGCAGAACGTGTTCTTGAGCTCCGCGCCGACCGCCAGCAGCGGCGGGCCGGCGGGCAGGCGCAGGGCTCCGGGGACGTAGCCGCGTGAGCGCCGCAGCACCGAGCCCGCGCGCACCACGGAGTCGTCGGTGCGGGTGTGGATCGGACGGTCGTGGACGAGGAACGCGTCGGCGATGCCGGCGAGCCGCTCCAGGGCGTCGTCGTCGCGGAAGGCGATCGGCTCGTCGGAGACGTTGCCCGAGGTCAGGACCAGCGGCGGCCCGACGAGCAGGTGATGCAGCGGCGTGTAGGGAAGCATCACGCCGAGCTCGGGCGAGCGCGGCGCCACCGCCGCCGCCACCGCCGCGTCCGGCCGTCTCGGCGCGAGCACCATCGGGCCGCGCCGGTGACGTCAGCAGCGCCTTCTCCTCGCGCCCGGCGAACACGAGCGCGCAGGCTGCCTCCAGATCGGGCGCCATCAGCGCGAACGGCCGGTCCTCCCGGTGCTTGCGCGAGCGCAGCGCGGCGACCGCCGCCTCGTCGTCGGCACGGCAGGCGAGGTGGTAGCCGCCGATGCCCTTCACGGCGAGGACGGCGCCCTGCTCGAGCAGCGCCACGGCGGCGGCCACGGGCTCGCCCTCGGCCCCGACGAGCCGCACCTGCGGGCCGCAGTCGGGGCAGGCGTTGGGCTGCGCGTGGAAGCGGCGGTCGGCCGGGTCGTCGTATTCGGCCCGGCAGGCGGAGCACATGCCGAACCCCGCCATCGTCGTCGCGGGGCGGTCGTACGGGACGTCGCGAACGATGGTGAAGCGCGGGCCGCAGTTGGTGCAGTTGACGAACGGGTAGCGGTAGCGACGGTCGGCGGGATCGCGCAGCTCGGCCAGGCAGTCGTCGCAGGTGGCCGCGTCAGGCGTCACCGGCGCAGCCGCTGCGCCGTTGCGCTGTGAGGCGACGATGGCGAAGCCACGTTCGCCCGGTCGGGGCGATGTCGCGCACTCGCACCGCCTCCACCACCGCCAGCGGCGGCGCTTCGCGCGGCAGCCGGTCGATGAACGCCCCCGACCGCGCCGGGATCGCCCTCCACCTCCACGAACACCCCGCGCTCGTCGTTGCCGACCAGCCCGCCGACCCCGAGCTCGGTCGCCAGCCGGTGGACGTAGGGGCGGAAGCCCACGCCCTGGACCGTCCCCGCGACGCGCAGCGCCCGGCGCACTCGCTCACCCGATCCGCGCTCGCAGGACGTGCCAGGCGCTGGCCTGCGCCTCCTGGATGCGCGGGATGTGCTCCGAGCGGCTGACCACGACGTGGTCGGCGAGCCCCTCGGCCAGGATGCGCCCGCCGTCGTAGCCGACGAACGCCACGCTCACCAGCCCGCGCCGGCGCGCCTCGGCCAGCGCCGCGATCACGTTGGCCGAGCCGCCGCTGGTCGAGAACGCCAGCAGCCCGTCGCCCGGCTGGCCGTAGGCGATCACCTGGCGGGCGAAGATCGCCTCGGCGCCGATGTCGTTGGCGATCGCGGTGAGGATCGGCGCGTCGGCGGTGAGGTCGAGCGCCCGTCGTTGCGGCCGCAGGTCGGCGACTGCGTCCATCGCGTCCGTGGCCGATCCGCCGTTGCCGAGCGCCAGGATCGTTCGGCGCCTCGCGGAGTCGGGCGGCCGCGGCGGTCAGCACCGCGTCGTTGTCCGCCAGCGTCTGTGCGCGCAGTTCGGCCGCCTCTCGGCGCCTTGGCCAGCACGGAGGCGCGGACGTCTGCGACGACGGCCCCGATGTCGCCGGGGGCGCTGTCGAGGAACGGGTACAGAAAGCTCGACGCGCCCGTGCCCGGACCGCTGCCGGGCAGGTGGTCGAAGAACACGTGGCACAGCTCCCACAGCACGTGGTAGGCGGTCTCGACAAGCTCCTGGTCTATGAACGGATCGCCCGTCGCCGGGGCGAAGGTGATCGCAACCGTCGACCGGCGGGTCCCCGAAGGCGATCACCATGTCGTCGGGCCCGCGGTGGCGCGGCGATCTCGCCCGGCGGCAGCGCCAGCGCGGGCAGCGCGCGCTTACCGACGATCACCGGATGGACGAACTCGACCGCGACGTGGCGGGCGTCGGACACGTCCGCGGGTGAGGTGCCGCAGGCCAACAGCCGCCCGCCGCGCGCGAAGCGCTCCGCCATCTCCTTGCACAGCTGCGCGAGCCGGTCGGCCTCGGACCCGAAGAACCGCTCGCACGCCTCCGTTCGGGCGTCCACCATCGTCGTCATCCTCGCGCTACCTTCGAACGATGCCGGTGAAGCCGGTCTTTCGGTGCGAGATCTGCGGCACGCACCCCGATGCCGCGACGCAGCGCAGCCTGGAGGCGCAGATCCTCGACCTGCGCCACGGCGAGTACGTCGACGCCGAGCCCGGCCGCTGGCTGACGTGGCATGGGCGCGGCCTGTTCGGCCCGATCCGCCACGCCTGCGGCGCGCACCGCGGCGATCTCAAGGCCCTGCTGCGCGAGCAGTACGGGACGATGGGGCCGCAGGCCTGGGCAATGGGCCCGCACCCGTGGACGGGCCCTGCCGGCACCGACCGCGCCCGCGCGCTGCTGCGCACCGGGCGTGGCGGGTTCGCCCGCTAGGTTCACGCCGGGACGGCCGCCCGCTCCGGCAGCGTGGTCACCCAGCGGCGCAGCTCGTCGATCCCCTCTCCGGTGCGCGCGCTGACCTGCAGGGAGGCCACGCCCGGGTGGACGGAATCGAGGTGGTACAGGAAGCGCTCCATGTCGAAATCGACGTGCTCGAGCAGGTCGATCTTGTTGATCACCACGAGCTCGCAGGCGCGGAACATCAGCGGGTACTTGAGCGGCTTGTCATCGCCCTCCGCCACCGAGGCCACCATCATCCGCGCGTCCTCGCCGATGCGGAACTCGGCGGGGCAGACCAGATTGCCGACGTTCTCGACGATCAGGACGTCGATGTCCGCGAGCGGCAGGGCGTCGAGCGCGGAGCTGACCATGTTCGCGTCGAGGTGGCACTCCCCGCCGAAGCCGTTGTCGGTGTTGAGCTGGACGACCGGGATGTGGCGGTGGGCCAGCCTGTCGGCGTCGAGGCTCCCGGCCACGTCGCCCTCGAGCACGCCGATGCGCGGCCCGTCCTCCCACTCGCCCAGCGTGCGCTCGAGCAGCGTCGTCTTGCCCGACCCGGGGGCGCTCATCAGGTTGACCACGGTCACGCCGTGGCGGTCGAACTCGGCACGGTTGGCGCGCGCGATGGTGTTGTTGGCGTCGAGGGCGTCCTCGACCACCCGGACCTTCACACGGTGCATGCTGCGTCCTCCACTTCGATCGATTCGACCTCCAGCTCCTCGCCGGAAAGCACTGCGACATCGCCGCCGGCGCACTGCGGGCAGCGGAAGGCGGGCATGTCGACGTTCCAGTCGTGCCCGCAGCCGCGGCAGTGCAGCCGGCCCGGTACCACCTCGAGCTCGAGCGTCGCGCCCTCCGCCAGGGTTTCGCGCGAGCAGATCTCGAAGTAGAAGTGCAGTGACGACGGGATCGCCTGGCGCAGGTGGCCGATCCGCACGCTGACGACGGACACGCTGCGTCCGGCGGCGTGCGCCACGGCGGTGTCCACGATTGCGCTCGAGATCGAGAGCTCGTGCATCAGGCGCGCTCGTACGCCGCGTCGGTCTGGAGCTCGGCCGCGTTCTCGAGCACGAGCTGTGTGGCTGTCTCGACCGCCGCCTCCACCTCGGGCGTGAGGCCGACGCCGGGGTCCTCGACCTCGCCCGGCTCGCAGGCGATCACCACCACCTTCCCCGGCCAGCCGCCGAGCACCGAGACGAAGCGCAGGACGGTGTGCGGGTTCATGTCGTGCGGGTCGATGTTCTCGCCGTCCTTGACCTCTCCCACGAAGTCGGAGCGGTCCGGCTCCATCACATAGAGCGTGCCGGGCTCTCCGCCCTGGCGGCTCGCGTCGACCAGGATCAGCGCGCTGTAGCCGCGGATGAGCTCGTAGGCGAGGTCCAGGCCGCTGGTGCCGAAGTCCATCACCGTCACCCCGTCGGGGAGCTCGCGGGCCTCGAGCCGGCGGGCCACCTCGCTGCCGAACGCGTCGTCCTGGAGCCAGGCGTTGCCCACGCCGGCGACGAGGATCTGCTTGGTCCGAGGGTCGCTGGGTTCGTCCTGGCTCACTTGGCCTCCACCTCGTCGACCTTGAAGTACAGGTAGCGGCCGATGTCGCGCATCAGCTGCTGGCCGGGGTCGTCGTCGACGGTCACGCACAGGTGGACCAGGTCGTCGTAGTCCACGTAGATGCGCTCGATCGTGGCGGTTCGACCGGTGAGCAGGTGGTCCTGGGCGTGCTTGCCGCGCTCCGGCCGCAGGCTGACCTGGTCGCCGCGCCGCACGATCGCCCCGTCGGCGAGCCTCGCCTGCTCCTCGCCGCGGATGTCGTCGCCGTAGGCGTCCTTGGCTCCGATCAGCGTGCCCGGCTCGCTCACCGTCACCCGGCCGTGCAGGCCGGTGAGGTCGTGGGGCGCCGAGGCGATCGCCCGCTCGAGCATCTCTCGCAACGCGGGGTCGTGCTCCTTGAGCTCCTCGCGCTCGCCGTCGGAGAGCGCGAGCAGGTGCAGCCGCAGCGCTTCCTCTATCTCCGTCGAGTCGAACAGGTTCCCCTTCGACTCGGGAGCGATCTGCGGGTGGTCGGGCAGGATGATCGCAGCACCCAGCATGACGCTGTCGTCGTCAGCGGCCAGGACGGGGAAGGTGTTGACCGCGTAGCACGTCATCACCGCGGTGGCGGTGTGCTCGCTCGGCGCGCTGGGGGAGGCGAAGCGCCCGTTCGTGACGCGCGCGACCAGGTGCGTGGACAGCAAGGAGTGGATGAGCGACTCCGTGCGCGTGAGGCCCTCGGGCACGACGGTCGTGTTCTCGACGGTGGCGGTGACGCGCAGCAGACTGGCGGGAAGCTCTTCGACCTCCAGGGAGACGCGCCCGGTGAGGCCGTCGAAGTCGAAGGCCTCCGTGCCCTCGCCAGGTAGGTCGATGCGTCGTGCCACGGCCTCGTGGCGGACCCCGCTGGCCTGCAGGAAGCGCACGCTCACGGAGACCGCCACACCCGCGCCCGCCTCGACGATGCAGGGCATCTTGATCGTGTCGAACGTCGTCGGCGTGGGCGCCGCGTAGACGGGGGGGTAGACGATGCCGAATGGTGTCGGCGTGGCGTTCTTGGTCGCGCCCGGCGTGTAGGGGTAGAGCGCGTAGCCCTCGAACAGCAACGTCTCGACGAGCTCCTCGACGTCGGTCATGGTCCGCCCTCCTCGAGCAGCGCGGCGACCGTGTGGTCGAAGTCGTGGTCCCCGCGCGCCGCCTTGCGCTCGAGCAGGGCGTCGAGCGTGACCGTGGTCAGCCGCACCCACCCGCCGTCGGGGTAGAACGCCCGGATTGCCCGCCGCCAGGCCTCGACCGGCATCAGCCACTGCGTCGAGCAGCTCCACGGCACCTGGGCGACCTGGAGCCGATCGTGCTCGCCCGCGTACAGGACCATGCCGGTGAAGTGGAAGGACAGCGGTATCGCCCCATCATCGGGCAGGGAGTAGAAGTACTTCACGGCCGCCAGCTCGAGGTCGTAGGAGCACGGCAGCTGCAGCTGGAACGACGTCGCCCCGGTGAAGCCGGGTACGAGCACGTCGACCTGCGCCCACTGGAAGCTGTGGGTGGTCGCCGCCCAGCGCTCGGGCGCTCCGAACAGCTCGACCAGCCGTGCGCGCGTCTCGGGGTCGTAGCGGCGCCGTGCCGGGTCGATGCGGATCTGCGCCGACAGCGCGATGGTGTGGATCGGACGGCCCTCGGGGTCCGAGACGTGCAGAGAGAACTCGAGCGTGGGGGCGGCCGCGTGCTCGACCGGCGCGACGTCGAGCACGCTGAAGACGGGGTCGGTGGCGACCAGCGGCTCCAGGGCGCTCATGCCGCCACCGCCGCGCCGCGGAGCGCGTCGAAGAACTCCTCCACCGTCGCGGTGAGCTCGGGGCCGCCGGAGATCCCCGACCACCGCGACTTGATCATGCCCACCAGCCGGTAGCACTCGTCCAGCGGGGCGATCACGTGTTGTGGCGGGACGGAGAGGCGGTTGATGATCAACGCCTCGCTATCGGTGGCGAGGTCCTCGAGCACCGGGTTGTCGGCGCTGAGGCGGATCCAGGCCAGTGCGTCGAGCTCCGCCTCCGTGACCCCCGCCGGCGAGGGGTACAGCGTCACCATCTCGCCGTCGAGCCCGCTCTTCATCATGAACGCGAGCCCGATGGGGATCTGGAAGCCCGACCAGGCCTCGTCGTCGAGCTCGAAATCGTCCAGCCACAGCGTCCGGCCGCCGGTCGCCCGGTACTCGGGATCTCCGGAGTGCAGCGACCAGCAGGTCGCGCACACGCAGACGATCCGGCGCTCGACGAGGTTGAGGAGGTGCTGGTGGCGTTCGGAGAGCCCGACCGGGCACAGCTCGCAACGGCCGTCGCGTCCGTGGTCGGGATCGGCGCCGGCATCGCCGGAGGCGGGCACCGACACCCTGACCTCGCCGCCGCCACGCAGCAGCGGCACGGGCTCGAGCTGCAGGTCTCCGTCGCGCTCCCGCCCGGCGCGCGGCAGGTCGTAGCTGCGCCCGCACGCCGTGCACGTCAGCGTCCCGCCTACGAGCATGCCACTCGACAGCGGGGCGGGGCAGCCCGCGCACCAGTCGCGGTAGGCGAGCAGCGTCCCGGCCACGTTGGCCACCAGCAGGTTGGGCGGTAGCGCGACGTGCGCGCCGCGGGCGATCTCACCGGCGCCGTCGAGCGCGACCCATTGCATCTCGTGCACGCCCTCGGAGCTCGCCGTCAGGTGCACCGGCGGCGCGACGCCCTCGACGTCGAGGCCGAGGAGGTCCGGCGCGGCCGCCTCGAGTGCCTCCTCGATCGCGTGCTCGAGCGTGGCCGCCGAGGCCCCGCAGCCGTTGCAGCTGCCGATCAGCCGGAGCCGCGCGATCCCGTCCTCGATGCCCAGGAGCTCGACGTTCCCGTCGTGCGACTCGAGATAGGGCCGGACGTCGTCGAGCGCCTCGGTCACCCGCTGCTCGAGCGGCACGGGGTACAGGCCGTGCATCAGCAGCACGCTGGCGACGACGGGGTCGGCGGCGAGCTCCGCGCGCTGCTCGGCCTCGAGCAGCGCGAGGATCCGCGGAAGCGCGTCGCCGTACATCTCCAGGAGCGCGTCCAGGCGCTCCGTGAGCTCCTGGACGCTCTCCATCACGCCATCGCCGTCGGGGTGTGCACCACCTTGCGGACCTTCCCCTTGCCGTACATGTGCACGCCGCACGGCAGGCACGGGTCGAACGAGTGGACCGCCCGCATGATGTCGATGCCCTTGAAATCGTCCGGGCCGTTCTCCTCGAAGATCGGCGTGTTCTGCACCGCGTCCTCGTAGGGGCCGGGGGTCCCGTGCAGGTCACGCCCGTTGGCGTTCCACGGCGTGGGCGGGTACGGCTGGTAGTTGGCGATCTTGCCGTCGCGAATCACCATGTGATGGCTGAGAACGCCGCGCGCGGCCTCGTGGAAGCCGACCGAGACGGCCTCGTCGGGCACCTTGAAGTCGTTCCACGACTTCGTCCGCCCGGCGCGCACCTCGACCTGTGCCTTCTCGAGGTTGTACAGGCCGACCAGCGCCGAGTAGGCCTGGTGGTAGGTCCGCGCCCGCTGGCGCTCGATCGCGTTGGACCACTTCGGGATCTTCCACTCGAGCTCCATCTCGGGCATGAAGCCGGTCTTGGGCAACGTCATCATGATCGAGTCGCCCGTCGCCTTGAGGTAGCCGAGGTCGACCTTGCCCGCCTTCGCGGTGATCCACTGGCGGGCGAACGGTCCGCCGCCGGTGTCCGAGGCGATGAACTTGTCGTTGCGGCTGTCGTACATGCGTGCCGAGTTGACCCACGTGTACTTGTCGGTGAAGTCACGCGCCTGCGGCTTGGGCAACGTCACCTTGTTCCACGGGTGGCGCTCGTCGACCGCGTTGCCCAGCGGATCCTTGGTCACGAACGGCTGCTCCTTGCCGGCCCAGTCGTCGTGGTAGGACGAGCCCATCAGGATCCTGATCGCCAGGTTGATCTCGACCAGGTCCGTGGTGATCAGCTCGCCGTCGAACACGAGGCCTGGGGTCACGAACCGGGCGTTGCCCCAGTCGTTCATGTTCGCGTAGGTGTAGTCGACGACATCGGGATCGTCGAACGCGCCCCAGCAGATCAGGTCCGTGCGCCGGAAGCCCACCTGCTCGTACCCCGGCAACGCCTCGTAGAAGAAGTCGTAGAGGTCGTCGTGCATCGGCACCGTGCGCTTGCAGTAGTCCATGTAGCGCATCAGCCGCACGTAGTACTCCGTGAGCGTCTGCTGGGTGATGTCAGCGCTGCAACCGCCCGGCAGGATCGTCGACGGGTGCGTGTGGCGACCGCCGAACAGGCAGTACATCTCGCGCGTGTAGCGCGCCACCTGCAGCGTCTCCAGGTAGAAGTCGCCGGTGAACGCGTTGAGCGCCCGCATGATGTCGGCGATCGTCTTGTAGCCGTGGATCTCGTGGTGCGGGGCCGTCGTCTGCTCCGCCTTTGCGAGCACCCCGGGGTTGGTCTCCTTGACCATCTGCTCGGAGTAGTCGACGTTCGCCATGCAGTCGTTGTAGATCGCATGGTCGAACATGAAGTCGGCCGACTCCGCGAGGTTGAACGCGTAGTCGCCGAGTTTCGGCGGCTTGACCCCGTAGGCCATGTTCTGGTTCAGGCAGGAACAGGTGCAGTGGTTGTCACCGCAGATGCCGCAGATCCGGCTGGTGATGAAATGCGCGTCGCGAGGGTCGATCCCCTTCATGAAGATGTCGAAGCCGCGGAACAGCATCGACGTCGAGTAGCACTTCAGCACCTGCTGGTTGGTGAAGTCGATCTCGGTGTGGATGCCCAGCGACCCGACGATCCGGGTGACGGGATCCCACGACATCTCTTTGACGACGACCTTCTGGTCGCGTGGTGTCTCGATGGTGGACATGCGGTGTCTCCCCTACCAGCGCTTCTGGTAGCCGGTCGTGAGCTCGGCGCGGTTGTGGCGCCACTCGGGTTCCTTGTCGAACTTGTTGCGGATGCTGCGCTTGCGGCCCCAGCGCAGGACGGGCCCGTACGTGAACCGCGCGAGATTGGACGAGGCCGTGCCGTTGAGGTCGGGGTCCATGAACGGCATGTACTTGTCGGGGAAGCCCGGCATGGTGCAGGCCATGCAGATGCCGCCCACGTTCGGACAGCCGCCCACCCCGCTCTGCCAGCCGCGCAACGGGACGTTGCACTTGACCACCGGGCCCTTGCAACCGAGCTTGACCAGGCAGCGGTGGTCGGACCCGTACTCGGTGGCGAAGTCGCCCTGCTCGTAGAACGCCGCCCGGTTGCAGCTCTCGTGCGCCGTTCGCCCGAACAGGCTCACCGGCCGGCCCGCCTCGTCGAGCTCCGGCACCGGCGCCATGCCCGCGAGGGCGAAGACGAGGTGCATGAGCATCTCGGTCATGTTGTCCGGCTGTGCCGGGCAGCCCGGGATGTTGACGATCGGGATCCCCGCCTTGGACTTCCAGTTCCAGCCCAGGTAGTCACGGATGCCCATCGCGCCCGTCGGGTTGTTCTTCATGGCAGGGATGCCGCCGTAGGTGGCGCAGGTCCCGACCGCGACGACGGCCGCGGCCTTGTCGGACAGGCGGTCGACCCAGGTGTTGACCGGGATCGGCTGGCCGGTGTCGCGGTCGACGCCGAAGCCGGTCCAATGCCCGTCGCCGTTGATCTGCTCGTTGCCCAGCGACCCCTCGATGACCAGCACGAACGGGTCGAGCTTGCCCTCCTCGGCGTCGTACCAGGCCTGGATGTAGTCCTCGCCGACCTCGTAGGCGAGCACCTGGTTGTGGACGACCACCTTCGGCATGCCGGGGATCGCTCCCGTGATGATGTCCTCGAGGCTGGGGTTGGTGGCCGAGGTCATGGCCACGGTGTCGCCCTCGCACGACAGCCCGACGGTGATCCACAGCACGTGGGCCGTGATCGCCTCCGTCGCGGCTTGATTGGGAACGAATTCTGTGGCTGCCATCACTGCCTCTCTTTCGTTCAACAGATCCGTGGGAGTGGATCGCCCACGAGCTGGTCCATCACGCGCTTACCGAACGCCGTGCGCACGAGCACGGTGCCGGGCGGCTCCGTCTTGACCTCGCCGATGTCGGCGGCGCCCTCGCCGAGCGCGGCCAGCGCCGCGGCGGCGTGCTCCGCCGCCACCGCGACCACGAACACGCCCTCGTTGGCGACGTGCATCGGGTCGATGCCGAGGATCTCCGACGCGCCCGCGACCGCTGGGTGCACCGGCACGCTGGCCTCGTCGATGAGCATCGCGACGCCGGAAGCGCGCGCGAGCTCGTTGAGCACGGAGGCGACGCCGCCGCGGGTGGCGTCGCGCAGGCAGCGCAGGCCCGGCCCCGCGGCGTCGAGCAGCGCGTCGACTGCGGGCCACAGGCACTTGGTGTCGGACTCGATCGGGGCGCCGAGGTCGAACTCGCCGCGAGCGAGCATGATCGCGGTGCCGTGGTCGCCGATGCGGCCGGAGACGATCAGCCGGTCTCCAGGTTCCAAGGCGCTCGGGGAGAGGGTGGCGCGGTCGTCGCGGCGGCCGATGCCGGTGGTGCAGATGTACATGCCGTCAGCCTTGCCGCGCTCGACGACCTTGGTGTCGCCGGTGACGATGCGAACGCCGGCCGCCTCGGCGGTCCGCGCGAGCGCCTCGACCTCGCGCTTGAGCGTCGCAGCCTCCAGGCCCTCCTCGAGGATCAGGCTCAGCGACAGGGCCAGCGGCCGGGCGCCGGCCATGGCGACGTCGTTGACGGTGCCGTTGACCGCCAGCTCGCCGATGGAACCGCCGGGGAACACCAGCGGCCTGACCACGAATGAGTCCGTGGTCATGACCAGGTCGCCGACGATCGCGGCGTCGGCCAGCTCGTCGATGCCGAAGGCCGGGGCGAGCATCCCCTCGATCAGGCTCGCCGTCGCCTTGCCGCCGGCGCCGTGGGCCATGGTGATCCGCTCGTCGCGGAACTTCTTCTGCTTCGCGCGCGTTTTCTCGATGATCCCGAGGATCTTCGTCTCGCGGTCGGTGACCGGTGCGCTCACTAGACGACCTCACGCTCCCGGGCGAAGCGCCCGTAGTTGTAGTAGGCGGCGCAGGCGCCCTCCGAGCTGACCATGCAGGTCCCGATCGGCCGCTCCGGGGTGCAGGCGGTGCCGAACACCTTGCACTCCCAGGGCTTGATGACGCCCTTGAGCACCTCGCCGCACTGGCAGGCCTTGGGGTCGGCGACCCGCACGCCGGGGACGCTCCAGCGCAGCTCGGCGTCGAAGTCCGCATAGGCGTCCGACAGGCGCAGCCCGCTGTAGGAGATGAAGCCCAGGCCGCGCCACTCGAAGTGCGGCCGCAGCGCGAACACCTCCTGGAGCACGGCGAGCGCCCTCTCGTTCCCGTCGTACGGAACCACGCGCTTGTACTGGTTCTCCACCTCGCGCCGGCCGTCACGCAACTGGCGCAGGACCATCAGCACCGACTGGAGGACGTCGACCGGCTCGAAGCCCGAGACGACCACGGGCTTGTCGTAGTCGCGCGGGATGAACTCGAACGGGCGCGCCCCGACGACCGTGGACACATGCCCGGGGCCGATGAAGCCGTCCAGCCGCAGGTCGGGTGAGTCGAGCAGCGCGCGCAGCGGCGGCACGATCGTCACGTGGTTGCACATGCAGCTGAAGTTGGTCACGCCCTCGGCGCGGGCGCGCATCAGCGTCAGCGCCGTCGACGGCGCCGTGGTCTCGAAGCCGATGGCGAAGAAGATGACCTGGCGGTCCGGGTTCGCCTTGGCGATCCGCAGCGCGTCCAGCGGCGAATAGACCATGCGGATGTCGGCCCCCTCGGCCTTGGCCTCCAGGAACGTCCCCGCGGAGCCCGGCACGCGCATCATGTCGCCGAAGCAGGTGAAGATCACGCTGTCCTGGCGGGCCAGCGCGATGCCGTCATCCACGCGGCCCATGGGGATCACGCACACGGGGCAGCCGGGGCCGTGGACGAGCTCGACGTTGGCCGGCAGCAGGTCGTCGATCCCGTACTTGTAGATCGAGTGCGTGTGCCCTCCGCACACCTCCATGAGCTTGTAATGGCGGCCGAGCTCGACCGTCGAGAGGATCTCGCCGGCCAGCACCTGGCCGATGTCGGCGTCGCGGAACTCGTCGACGTACCTCATAGCCGGATCAGCGCTGTTCCGGCGTGAACCAGCAGCGTGTCGCCAGGTGCCGCGTCGACGAGCGCGATCTCCACGGACTGGCGCTCACCGTCGGCGCCCTCGCACAGCGCGAGCCCGCGCTCGGTGTCGACCAGCACGACCGTCACCGGGCAGCCCTCATCCGAGCACGTGATGCAATGGACGTCGCTCACTCGATCACCGACGCCTTGAGCTCCTCGAGCTCGGCCTCGTAGTCCGCGCCCATCCCCTGGAGCATCTTCAGCGTGGCCTCGGCCTCGGCCTGATCGACCAGCGAGAGGGCGAAGCCGACGTGGATCAGGACCCAGTCGCCGGGACCCGCCGAGATGCCATCCGCGTCGAGGAGGCCGATGTTCACGTTGCGCCGGACTCCGGCGACGTCCACCAGCGCCAGTCGGTTGGCCTCGTCTGTGATCTCTATGACCTGCCCTGGGATCGCCAGACACACTGGCTCCCGCCTCTCCTCGAAACGACTCCCACGGTTCCTACTCCGGGTCAACAAGAAGCGCAAGGGCCTTGACGCGGGTGATCTACTGACGTGTGGAATGCCAGTGCCCCAACAGCGGGGAGCAGTCCGGCGGGCGTTGTTGAAGGACACGGCCTACGACACGCTCTGCGACGCGATCGTGTCTGGCACCCTCGCACCGGGGGAGACGCTGCACGACGAGGAGCTGTGCTCGTGGCTGGGCCTCAGCCGCACGCCCGTGCGCGGCGCGCTCGCCCGGCTCGAGGGCGAGGGGCTCGTCGAGACCCGCCCGCAGCGCTTCACCCGCGTGGCGCCGATGGACCCGGGGGACGCACAGGCGCTGTTCTCGGTCCTGGCCGCGCTCCACGCGCTGGCGGTGGAGCTGGCGGTCCCGAGGCTCGAGCCCGCCGACGTCCAGATCCTGCGCGAGATCAACGACCGTCACGTGGACGCGCTCACCGCCCGTGCGCCCGCCCTCGCCTACGCCTCGGACGACCGCTTCCACCGCGGGTTCGTGGATCGGGCGGGCAACGCCGACATCGGCCGTGTGCTGGACGGTCTCGAGCCGCGCATGCACCGCCTCGAGAACCTGCACGCCGGCGCGCTCCCGGGGCGCCGGTCGCTTGCGCAGCACGAGGCGATCCTGGTCCGCGCGGCCGAAGGCGACGCGCTGCGCGCGGCCTCGGCCACGCGCGAGCACTGGCTCTCGCTCGGCGCGCTCGTCGAGCGCGCGCTCGTCGCCGGCTGACCTCAGGCGCGCGCGGCCAGGCTGGCGACCGGTCGCCCCGAGTAGGCGCCTTCGCGGTAGGCGATGACCGCCAGTGCCGAGAACGCCGTGCGTAGCTCCCCCGGAGCGAAGGCCCAGCGGCCGCCGTCCGCGTACGTCTCGTACAACAGCAGACCGCCCGGGGCCAGCGCCGCCTGCACCGGCGCGAGCAGCGAGCGCTCGAGGAAGTACGTGCAGACGACCACGCGGTAGCCGGAACCGGGCAGAGCGTCCACGGCAAGATCCAGCCTCTGCGCCCGCACGGGCAAGCCGCGCGCACGCGCACGGCGGGCGAGCTCGCCGACGGCCACGCCGGAGATGTCAACCGCGTCGACCCCGAACCCCAGTTCTGCGAGGTACAGGGCGTTGAACCCGAGGCCGCAGCCGATCTCCAGCGCCTGCCCGCGCGGCTGAGCATCGATGAGCGCTTCGTTGGCCTGTACCCATGCCGCCGGCGGCCGGTCCGGCACGCCCTCGGCGAGCGCCGCCGCGTATCGCCTGTCCCACTTCGCCCGGTCGTCGGCCACGGCCTCTTGGAGATCCGTCAGAACGCGCGCAGGGCGCGCTGGGCGTCGTCGGAGTCGAACAGCTCGACGCACAGCCGCTCCTCGCGCTCGAGGGCGGCGTCGAGCTGCGGGCCCCAGCGCTCGTTGAGCAGGCGCTTCGTCGCGGCGACCGCGGTGCGCGAGGTGGCGTCGATCGCCAGGCTCCAATCCGCCACCGCGGCGTCGAGGTCGTCACTGAGCGTCCCGAAGCCGTGGCGCTGCATCCAGGCGGCATCGCGCTCGCCGCCGGTCAACAGCAGGTCGCGCGCCGCGGACTCGCCGAGCAGATGGGGGAGGAACAGCGAGCCGGCGTTGCTCATCACGAAGCCGATGCGCACCTCGGGCGTGAGAAAGCGCGAGCGGGCCGTGAAGATGCGCGCGTCGCACGAGGCGGCGAACTCGAGCGCGCCACCGACGCAGACGCCGTCGATCGCGCACAGCACGGGGAGGGGGGAGGCGAGCACGACGCGGGTGAGCCGCTGGAAGGCGGCGATCGTCTGCGCCCAGGTCGCGCGCGTCGACGCGAGCGCGGCCTTGAGGTCGTCGCCGGCGGAGAAGTGCCCGCCGGCCCCGCGCAGCACGATGCTGCGCTCGTCGGGGTCGGCGCCGGCGGCCTCGATGCGGTCGGCGATCGACGTCATCGTCTCCAGGTCCCAGGCGTTGAGCCGGTCCCGGCGGTCCCAGGCGATCGTGGTCATCGCCGCTCTACCAACGGTGTCTTCTGCTCGGAGACCGGCAAGGTGCCAGGATTCAAGCGCACCACCTCGAAGGGAGCGCGCAGCGCCTGCCGCAGGCGCTCGGCCAGGTCGCCGAGGTCGGCGTCCGTCTCCACCTCGACGCGCAGCGGCGGCACGATCGGGTCCCCCGTCGCGACCACGCGCCAGCGGCCCAGGTGGCCGACCAGCGCGCCGATCGCCGACGGGTAGACGTTGACGGCCTGCACGCGCAGCATGTCGTCGGCCCGCCCGTCGACGCGGATGCGCGGCGTCGTGCGCCCGCACGCGCAGGCCGACGTCCACACGCGCACGAGGTCGCCCGAGCGGTAGCGCAGCAGGGGAGATGCCTCGCGCTGCAGGTGCGTCCACACCGCCTCGCCCGTCGCGCCGTCCTCCAGCTCGACCGGCGCGCCGTCCCCGTCGACGAGCTCGAGCACCGCGTGCTCGACGCAGGTGAGGTGAAGCCCCTCGCCGTGGCCGCACTCGCCGGCCATCGTCGACCACACGTCGCTCATGCCGAACGTGTCGGCGACCGTCGCGCCCCAGGCCGCCTCGATCTCCCGGCGCACGGCGGCGAGGCCGGCGCCGGGCTCCCCGGCGGTGACGATGTGGCGCAGCCGCGGAGGCCTCCCGCCCGCCTGCGCGGCCAGGTAGGCCGGATAGGAGAGCGTGCCGAACAGCGCCGTGATCCCCAGCTTCGGGATCAGCTCGAGCAGCCGGCGCGACTGCCCGACGCCGACCGGCACGACGGTCGCGCCGCTCGCCTCCAGCGCCATGTGGTCGGCGATCCCGCCCGCATAGAGCGCGTAGTTGAGGCAGTGCGCGACGAGGTCGTCGCCTCTCAGCCCGGCGATCCGGAAGGCTTCGCCCCCGACCGCCGAGTTGGCGGCGTGGTCGCGCGCGGTGAGCCCGATCGCCACCGGCTCGCCGGTCGTGCCCGAGGTGACGTGCAGGCGCACGAGGTCGGCGGGGTCGGCACACAGGTGATCGCCGAACGGCGGGTGAGTCCGCTGGTCGGCCCGCAGCTCCTCCTTCGTCAGCAGCGGCAGCGCGCGCAGGTCGCCGGCGGTCCGCACCTCCGCGGCACCGATCCGCTCGCGGTAGAACGCCGAGCGGCGCAGCCACTCGACCTGGCGCGCGATCAACCCGGCGTGAGCTGGGCCACGCGGGCGCGCGGCGGCTCGATCCCGGCGGCCTCGTAGGCCTCGTCCTGGTCGACGGTCTCCCGGTCGAGCAGCCGCTCGGCCAGGCCGTCGAGGCGCTCGCGGTTGGAGCCCAGCAGCGCGGTGACGCGGTCGTGGGCGGCGTCGACGAGCTCCTTGACCGCGACGTCGACCTCGTGGCGCAGCTCGTCGGAGACCTCGGCCTGCAGGTACGGGTTGCCGTCCGGCGGCAGAACGTTGACGAAGCCGATCTTGTCGCTCATCCCCCAGCGGCCGACCATCGCGCGGGCGATGCCGGTCACCTGCTCGATGTCGGACTCGGCGCCGGTGGTGATCGAGTCGAAGACGACCTCCTCGGCGACGCGGCCGCCGAGGGCGACGTCGATCCGGGCGTGGAGCGCCTGGATGTCGTACGAGATGCGGTCGTTGTCCGGGGCGGAGAAGGTGACGCCGAGCGCTCGCCCGCGGGGGATGATCGAGACCTTGCGGACCGGGTCCGCCCCCGCCGTGAGCATGCCGACGACGGCGTGGCCGGCCTCGTGGTAGGCGGTGCGGCGGCGGTCCTCGTCGCTCATCACCATCTTGCGCGGCGCGCCGAGCACGATCTTCTCGAGCGCGTCGGTGAAGTCCTCCTGGTGGACGCGCTCGTGCTCGCGCCGCGCGGCCATCAGCGCGGCCTCGTTGCACAGGTTGGCGATGTCGGCGCCGACCATGCCGGGGGTGGTGGCGGCGAGGCGCCCGAGGTCGACCCCCGGGTCCAGCGGCAGCGAGCGCGTGTGGACCTTGAAGATCTGGTGCGCGGCCGTCGAGGTCGGGCGGCGGGACGGTGACGCGGCGGTCGAAGCGGCCGGGACGCAGCAGCGCCGAGTCGAGCACCTCGGGCCGGTTGGTGGCGGCGAGCACGATCACGGTCGCGTCGGATTCGAAGCCGTCCATCTCGGTGAGGATCTGGTTGAGCGTCTGCTCGCGCTCGTCGTTGGACCCGCTGCCGAAACCCGCCCCGCCGCTGCGCGAGCGGCCGATCGCGTCGAGCTCGTCGATGAAGATGATGGCCGGCGCGGCCTCCTTGGCCTGCTTGAACAGGTCGCGGACGCGGGCCGCGCCGACGCCGACGATCGCCTCCACGAACTCCGACGCGGAGCTGGTGAAGAACGGGACGTCCGCCTCGCCCGGCCGTGGCGCGCGCGAGCAGCGTCTTGCCGGTGCCGGGCTGACCGGCGAGCAGGACGCCGCGCGGAATGCGCCCGCCGAGGCGCTGGTAGCGCTCCGGGTTCTTGAGGAAGTCGACGACCTCGAGCAGCTCGTGCTTGGCCTCGTCGATGCCGGCGACGTCCTCGAAGGTCACGCGCTGCTCGCCCTGCTCCACCCGCCGGGCGCGTGAGCGCGCGAAGGTCGACAGCGCCCCGAGGCCACCCGCGCCGCTGCTCGCCCGCCGGGCCATGTAGACGAACAGCGCGACGATCAGGATCACCGGGCCGAAGCCGAGCAGCAGCTGCAAGAAGATGCTGCGGTCGGCGCCGATCGGGCGCGCCTCGATCGTCACGTCCTGCTCGATCAGCAGCGCCTCGAGCTTGTCGTCGTTGGCGAACTGCGGGATCTCGGTCTCGAACTGCTTGGCCTTGGTGTCCTTGTCGGCGGGGTCGGCGACCTCTTGCTCGAACTCCCCGGAGACGGTCTCGCCGAGCGGGCTGATGCGCTTGACGTTGCCGTCCTCGACCTGGGTCAGGAAAATGGGGGAGTAGGGGATGGTGATCTTCGGCTCGGGCGGCGCGATCCACTGCGACAGCGCCCAGTTGAGCGCGAGGGCGGTGACGATCAGGGCGAGGAAGCCGGGGCGCGGCCAGCGCCGCCGCGGCGGCGGCGGGTCGGCGCGCTCGGTGGGCATGCGGGGGCGCCGCTCGTGCGGGGCCGGTTCGGGCATGAGCGACGAGGTTACTACTCGTAAGTAGCGGGATCCGACCACCCGAACGTCCGTTCGCTCACCTATCCTGGGCTTCAGTGAAGGAGCTCGTCGTCAGCGGTGCGCGGGAGCACAACCTCAAGGACATCACGGTCGCGCTCCCGCGGGACTCGCTGACGGTCATCACCGGCCTCTCGGGCTCGGGGAAGTCGTCGCTGGCGTTCGACACGATCTACGCCGAGGGCCAGCGCCGCTACGTGGAGTCGCTGAGCGCCTACGCGCGCCAGTTCCTGGGCCAGATGGACAAGCCCGACGTCGACTCGATCGAGGGCCTGTCGCCGGCGATCTCGATCGACCAGAAGACGACCTCGCGCAACCCGCGCTCGACCGTGGGCACGGTCACGGAGATCTACGACTACCTGCGGCTGCTGTGGGCGCGCATCGGCAAGCCGCACTGCTTCAACTGCGGCCGCGCCGATCGCCGCGCAGTCGGCCGAGCAGATCATCGACCAGATCATGGCCCTCGAGGAGGGCGCCCGCTTCATGGTCCTGGCCCCGATCGTGCGCGGCCGCAAGGGCGAGTTCCGCGACCAGCTCGAGCACCTGCGCGCCGAGGGCTTCACACGCGTGAAGGTGGATGGCGAGCTCAGGCTGCTCGAGGAGGAGATCGTCCTCGACAAGAAGTTCAAGCACGACCTGACGCGTCGTCGTCGACCGCCTGATCATGCGCCCGGACGTGCGCAAGCGGCTCGCCGACTCGGTCGAGACGGCGGTCTCGCTCGCCGAGGGCATCCTCGACATCGAATTGGTCGACAGCGGCGAGGTCAAGACGTACTCGGAGCGCTTCGCCTGCCTGCACTGCGGCATCTCGATGCCCGAGCTCGAACCGCGCTCGTTCTCGTTCAACTCGCCGCACGGCGCCTGCGCGCGCTGCACCGGCCTGGGGTCGCAGATGGAGATCGACCCCGACCTGATCGTCCCCGATCCGTCGCTGTCGATCGCGCAGGGCGCGATCCTGCCGTGGACCTCGGGCCACACCTCCTACTACGACCAGCTGATCGCCGCGATCGCCGACCGCTACGAGATCGACGTCGACGCGCCGTGGGAGGACCTCGAGCCCGCGGAGCAGGACCGCTTCCTGTACGGCACCGACGGCGAGCGCATCTACATCTCCTACCGCAACCGGATGGGGCGCAAGCGCTCCTATACGACGACGTTCGACGGCATCGTCGAGAACCTCGAGCGCCGCTACCGCGAGACGGACTCGGACTGGTCGCGCGAGCGCATCCAGGAGTACATGACGATGCGCCCGTGCCCGGAGTGCAAGGGCTCGCGCCTGCGCCCGGAGTCCCGGGCCGTGAAGGTCGGCGGGATGGCGGTCCACGAGTTCTCGCGGCTGTCGGCGCAGCGCGCCATCGTCTGGCTGGCGGACCTCGAGCTCTCCGCCACCGACCGGGCGATCGCGCGGCTGATCCTGCGCGAGATCGACGAGCGCCTGCGCTTTTTGGACAACGTCGGCGTCGGCTACCTGTCGATGGAGCGGGCGGCCGCGACTCTGTCGGGCGGAGAGGCGCAGCGCATCCGCCTGGCCACGCAGATCGGCTCTTCGCTGGTGGGCGTGCTCTACATCCTCGACGAGCCTTCGATCGGCCTGCACCAGCGCGACAACGCCCGCCTGATCGCGACCCTGGAGCGGCTGCGCGACCTCGGCAACACGGTGCTCGTGGTCGAGCACGACGAGGGGACGATGCGCGCCGCCGATCACGTCATCGACATGGGGCCCGGCGCGGGCGAGCACGGCGGCTACGTGGTGGCGGAGGGCACCGCGGAGCAGGTCATGCGCGTGCGCGAGTCGGCGACGGGGCAGTTCCTGTCCGGCACGCGCGCGATCGCGGTACCGGAGACGCGGCGAACCCCCGCCGGCTACGTCGAGATCGAGGGCGCGAGCCAGCACAACCTCAAGAAGGTCGACGTCCGCGTCCCGCTCGGGGCGTTCACGTGCGTCACCGGCGTGTCGGGGTCGGGCAAGTCGACGCTGGTCAACGAAGTGCTCTACAAGGCGGTCGCCAACAAGCTGCACCGCGCCAAGCTGCGCCCGGGCGCGCACCGGCGGGTCACGGGCCTCGAGCAGCTCGACAAGATCATCTCCGTCGACCAGTCGCCGATCGGCCGCACACCGCGGTCGAACCCGGCGACCTACATCGGGCTGTTCGACCAGATCCGCGACCTGTTCTCCAAGACGCAGGAGGCGCGGGCGCGCGGCTACAAGCCGGGGCGCTTCTCCTTCAACGTCAAGGGCGGGCGCTGCGAGGTCTGCCGCGGCGACGGCCAGATCAAGATCGAGATGCACTTCCTGCCCGACATCTACGTCCCGTGCGAGCAGTGCCACGGCAAGCGCTACAACCGCGAAACGCTCGACATCCGCTTCAAGGGCCGCAACATCGCCGACGTGCTCGAGATGCCGGTCGAGGAGGCGCTCGGGTTCTTCGAGCACATCCCGAAGATCAAGCGGCGTCTGCAGACGCTGCACGACGTCGGCCTGGACTACATGCGCCTGGGCCAGCCCGCGACGACGCTCTCGGGCGGCGAGGCGCAGCGCGTCAAGCTCGCCAGCGAGCTCTCCAAGATCGCGACGGGCTCGACGCTCTACATCCTCGACGAGCCCACCACCGGCCTGCACTTCGCCGACATCGAGAAGCTGCTCGAGGTGCTCCAGCGCCTGGTGGAAGCCGGCAACACGGTCGTCGTCATCGAGCACAACCTCGACGTCATCAAGACCGCCGACCGCATCATCGACATGGGCCCCGAGGGTGGCGAGGAGGGTGGCCGGGTGATGGCGGTCGGCACGCCCGAGGAGGTCGCCGCCGTCGAGGACTCCTACACCGGCCAGTTCCTGTGCGAGCACGGCGTCGAGCCGGCGGTCAAGCCGGCGCGGCGGCGCAAGCGCGTCGCCGTCGCGGCGTAGCCGTAGCCGGTGGGCGGGTAAGGGAGGGGGAAAGCGAGCCGCCGCCCGGGATTCGCGAATAACACATCTATGGGATGCACTATTCGCAAGACCCGGCCTGACTCCGCCGCCTCAGTGCGCAGTCGGCTACGGCGAGCGCCCCAGACGGCGCATGAGCGGGACGCGGGGCGGATAATGCGGCCAGTGCGCCGCGCGCTCGCAACCGCCGCCCTCATGCTGGCCCTCGCAGCCGCCCCCGCGAGCGCCGAGACGTCGCCCAACGTCAAGCACGTGGCCCAGATTCCCGAGCTGGCGACGGCGATCAGCGCGAACTTCATCGGCGACACGATGTTCGTGTCGACGGCGTCGGGCATCTACGCCTACGGCGTCTCGGACCCGGCGAGCCCGGTTCTGCTCAGCACTCTGCCGATGTACATCTGGGAGAACGAGGACGTCGACGTCGACCCGGTGCGCAAGCGGCTGTTCATCAGCCGCGACCCGCGCGGCTTCACGAGCCCGGCGGCCCCCGGCGCCACGTTCCCGTACGGCGCCGTGCACGTGATCGACGTCTCCAACCCGCACGCCATGACGCAGGTCGGGTTCTTCACCGTGCCGGCCGGACACACGACGACGTGCGTAAACCGCTGCGACACGATCTGGACCGCCGGGCCCTACGCGAATACGCAGTCGAACCCCGGGCTCACCGGCCGGCCGATCTACGCGACAGACGTGCGCGATCCGGCCAACCCGGTCCCGTGCCCCGACCCGATCGACGTCGATCACAACGACGGCAAGAGCGGCTACGTCCACGACGTGCAGGTGGACGAGCAGGGCATCGCGTGGGTCACCGGCGAGGGCGGCGTGCGCGGCTACTGGACGAGCGGGGACCACCGCAACCCGCTCACCCGCAGGGTCGAGACGGCGACCGGATGCAAGCCGATCCCGTACGCGGGAGCGGGCTCACCGGAGACCGCCACGCCGTCGCGCTTCATGCACAACTCGTGGCGCGACTACAGGCCGATCTCGAAGAAGCGGGCGAAAAAGCTGCGCAAGCGCGGCCGCGTCCCGCGCAACGACGTCCTGCTGGCCACCGAGGAGAACATCGTCAGCGACTGCGCGCAGTCCGGGCGCTTCGCCGCCTACGACCTACGCGGCACGCGCAGCGGCCAGGGTTTCGCACCCGGCACGGCTCCGACGGCACGTATGCGGGTGCTGGACACCTGGACGCCCGAGGGCCAGCAGGCCGCGACCGGCTGCGCCTCCTCGCACTACTTCGTGTCGCTCGGCAACGGGCTCACCGTCAACGCGTTCTACGGGCAGGGTGTGCGTTTCCTCGACACCAGCAACCCGCGCGACATCCGCCAGGTCGGCTACTTCGTGAACACGGACAGCGATACGTGGGCGCCGTACCTCCACGACGGGCACGTGTACGTCACCGACTTCCAGCGCGGAGTCGACATCCTGAAGTTCACGGGCTCGCCGCGCCGGGCCCCGACCGTCCGCGCGCCTCGCGTGCGCGCGCGCAGGGGCGGTCTCGTCTTCAGCCGGCGTGCCTTCGGGGGCCTGTGCCCGCTGAAGCTGCCTACTTCGTGAACGGCGTCGATCACGCGCTCAAAGGTTTCGGCGCGTTCGCGCTCAACCGCCGAACCGCCCCTTGAGCGCCTGGACATTGGCGACGTACTGCTCCGTCTCCGGGAACATCCCGTCCGACTGCACCGAGCTGAGGCCCTGGTAGTAGGCCGCGATCGCCGTCCCCTCGTCGCCCCCGGTCTCCTCGAGCAGGTGCTTCATGTACAGCGAGCCGGCGGCGACGTTGTCGGCCGCGGACGTCGGGTCGAGCTGGCGCGGCGCGAGGTTGTCCTGGATCCAGGCCCACGTTCCGGGCATCACCTGCATCACGCCACGGGCGTTGGACGCGGAGACCATCGCATTGTTGAAGCCGCTCTCCTGGTAGGCGACGGCGGTGGCCAGCGAGCCCGGGGCGCCGTGCTGCGTGGCGATCGAAGCGACGGTGCCCGAGTCGAGCCGTTCGCCGGTCGGCTGCGGGCTGGCGTCGGGAACGATCGGCGCCGGCGCCGGCGCGGACGCGTTCGGGGGCGCGGGTGCGCCGGTCGGGAGCTTGAGCACCGTGCCGGCGAGCAGGAGCCCGTCGGGGTCGAGGCCGTTGGCGGCGGCCATCGCCTCGGTCGAGACGCCGGCGCCGGCGGCGAGGCCGGAGAGCGTGTCGCCCCAGCGGACGGTGTACGCGCCCATCGGCGGCGGTGCGTCACCCGTGCCCGAGGTGCTCGGGGCCGGGCCCGCCGCGGCCAGCGCCGCAGCACCCTCGGTCACCGAGGGCACCATGATCGTCTGCCCGAGGATCACGTGGGACTCCTCCGAGAGCCCGTTGTAGGCGGCGACGGTGCGCGTCGTCAGGTTGCTCGCGGCGGCGATGCTCCACAGCGTCTCGCCTTCGACGACGGTGTGGGGGACGGCGGCGTTGGCAGCCGGAGCAGCGAGGAGCGCGGCGGCGGCGACGGTCATGGCGGTGAAACGGCGCATGACGACACTGGTACCGCCATACGCGTCTGGGGCAGGCGAAACGCGCGGGGTTACGTGACCTGGCAGCGTCCGTTGCGCGAGGCGACGTAATGTCGGGAAGTGTGAACCTGGCTGACGCCCGCCTGGCATGGCAGAAGTGGCGCTGGTACGGGCGCCCGACGCGCCCCGTCGCCCGCGCGCGGCTCGCCTACGAGCTGGCCAGACGCCGCTGCCACGCCAAGGGGGTCATCTACGGCGAGGCGCTGCAGATGCTGCACGAGGGGCGCCTCGAGCTGGGCGAGCACGTGCTCTTCGAGCCCGGCGTGTGGCTGACCGGCAGCGGGCGCGATCCGCATCGGCGGCGGCAGCTTTCTGAACCTGAACGTCATGGTCGCCGCGCAGGATCTCGTCGAGATCGGCGAGCACTGCATGTTCGCCAACGGCTGCTTCGTCACCGATGCCGACCACCGCTTCGACGACCCGGGCAAGCCCGTGCCGTGGCAGGGCTTCACCTCGAAGGGTCCGACGCGCATCGGCGACAACGTCTGGTGCGGTGCCCATGTCGTGATCACGAGCGGGATCACGGTCGGCGAACGCTGCGTGATCGGCGCGAACTCGGTGGTGACGCGTGACCTGCCGCCGCGCTCGATCGCGGTCGGCGCGCCGGCGCGCGTGATCCGCTCTGTCGACTAGTCCTTGTTGAGGATCACGGCGATGGCGAGCACGGCCAGCGCCAGAACGGCGACCATGCAAACCACGGCCAGCAGACCGTAGATCGCGGGGTTCGATCCCTGCCGGCGCGCCTCGGCGGCGCGGCTCGACCCGAACACGACCAGCGAGAACAGGGTCGTCACGGCGATGCCGGCGGACATGGACACCCAGATCACCTCGCCGATCAGGCCCCACTCGACGACCGCGCTCATGCTTCCGCCGTCAGCGTGCGGCCCTGGAGCAGTCGCCGGCCGAACGCGTAGCCGAGCAGCAGGATCAGGGCGATGGACACGACGAGCGGGCCGGCGGCCCCGTCGCCGAAGATGCGCGTCACCCCGAAGGTGAGCGCGCCCACGGCCGCGGCGGCGGGCAACGTCAGCACCCAGGCGACGACGATGTTGCCCGCGACGCCCCAGCGCACCGCGGACACCCGCTTGGCCGCGCCGGCGCCCATGATCGCGCCGGAGATCGTGTGCGTCGTCGACAGCGGGAAGCCGACGTGCGAGGCGGACAGGATCACGGCGGCACCGCTCGCCTGGCTGGCGAAGCCCTGCGCCGGGTCCATCTTGATGATGCGCGTGCCCATCGTCCGGATGATCCGCCACCCGCCCGCGTAGGTGCCGAGGGCGATCGCGGTCGCGGCGGACAGGATCACCCAGGTCGGCACGTCGTCAGAGGCCTGCAGGCTGCCGTTGGCCACGAGCGCCAGGAAGATGATGCCCATCGTCTTCTGCGCGTCGTTGGTGCCGTGGGCGATCGAGAACAGGCTCGCGGTGATGATCTGCCCGCCGCGGAAGCCGCGGTTGACGGATCCCGGGCTGCGGCGGCCGACGATCCGGTAGCAGATGAGGATCGCCAGGCCGGCCGTCACGAACGCGAGCAGCGGCGCGACCAGGGCCGGTGTGACGACCTTCTCCACGATGCCGTCCCCGAGCACGCCCTTCGTCCCCTCGGCCGCGAGCATCGAGCCCACCACGCCACCGATCAGCGCGTGCGAGCTCGACGAGGGCAGCCCGAAGTACCAGGTGAGCAGGTTCCAGAAGATCGCGCCGATCAGGCCGGCGAAGACGATCTCCTCGGTTACGAGGCCGGCGTCGACGATCCCGCTCGCGATCGTGGCCGCGACCTCGAGCGACAGGAACGCGCCGACGAAGTTCAGAACCGCGGCCAGCCCGACCGCCACGCGCGGCGGCATCGCGCGCGTTGAGATCGACGTCGCAACGGCGTTCGCCGTGTCGTGGAAGCCGTTGGTGAAGTCGAAGGCCAGCGCGGTGCCGACCACGATCACCAGGACGAGATCGCTATCCACAGACCTAGGAGTTCTTGAGGACGATGCCCTGGAGGGTGTTGGCCACGTGCTCCGTTGCGTCGACGGCGCCCTCGAGCCGCTCGAAGATGTCCTTCCAGCGGATCACCATCATCGGGTCGACGGCGCGCTCGAACAGCGAGGCCAGCGCGAGGCGCTCGAGCCGGTCGCCGTCGTTCTCGAGGCGGTGGATCTCGACCACGTAGTGCGACAGATCGTCCTGGGTGCGCAGGCGCGGGAGCGCCTCCGGATCTGACGGCAGGCCTGGTGGAGGACCTTGGCTCAGCTCGATCGCCTGGTCCATCGGCGCCTCGATGCGGTAGAGGCCGAGGAAATCGGCGACCTCCTCGGTGAAGTCGAGGATGTCGTCGAGCCCCGAGGCCAGGGCGAGGATGTCCTCGCGGTCGATCGGCGTGACGAAGGTCGCGTAGAGCTTGTGGATGATGTCGTGCGTGATCCGGTCGCCGTCCTGCTCGGCGATCAGGATCTCCCGCGCCAGCTCGGATTTCTCCGGCCAGGACTCGAGCATCTCCTCGAGCATGGCGGCGGCGCGGACGATGTTCGCTGCGGCCTCCTCGAAGAGGTCGTAGAACTCCCGCTCGCGCGGCATGAACAGCTGCGAAAGGCGCGGCATGGCGCGCAGGGTACTGGCGCTACCAGTCGTACGCGGCGGCGTCGCGCGCGGGCGGGCGCTCGCGCAGCCGCTCGAGCTCCTCCGGGGGGATCGAGTATGTGTGCTCGGGTGCCGGGAACTCCCTGGACCTGACCGCTTCCGTGTACGCCGTGACGCCCCTGAGCATCTCGGCGCGCACGTCGGCGAAGCGGCGCACGAACTTGGCCACGTGGCCGCTGTGGACGCCGAGCAGGTCGTGCAGCACGAGCACCTGGCCGTCCGTCGCCGGGCCGGCGCCGATGCCGATCACGACGATCTCCATCTGCCCCATCACGAGGTCCGTGACCTCCGCCGGGATCGCCTCGAACACGACGGCGAAGCACCCAGCCGCCTGGAGGTCGATCGCGTCCTGCATGACCTGCGTCGCGCGCTCGGCGGTGCGACCCTGGGACCGGTAGCCGCCCAGGTTGACCGCGGTCTGCGGCGTCAGGCCGACGTGGCCCATGACCGGGATGCCCGACGCGAGCGATCGCGCGGGCGCGCTGGACGCTGAGCGCCGCCACCCTCGAGCTTGACGGCGTCGCAGCCGCCTTCCTTGACGAAGCGCTGCGCGGACAGCACGGCGTGCTCGTCCGACGCCTCGTAGGAGCCGAAGGGCAGGTCGCCGATCAGCATCGGCGTCTTGAGCCCGCGGCGCACGGCGCGCGTGAGGGTCAGCAGCTCGTCGACCGTGACCGGGACGGTCGAGTCGTAGCCGAGGACGGTGTTGGCGGCGGAGTCGCCGACCAGCACGAGGTCGACGCCCGCCTCCTCGACCACGAGCGCGCTCGGGTAGTCGTAGGCGGTGATCATCACGATCGGCTCTCCCAGCGCCTTGCGCTCGGCCAGCTTGGTGAGGGTGACGGGCTTGCACGGCGTGTGACTGCTTTCCGCTCGACATGGAGCTAGGCCTCCAGGAGTAGGTCGCGACCTGATCGTCGACGGCGACGATGTGGTTGTCGCGGTCGACGTGGACGACGCACGGCTCGTAATGCTCGAGCTCTGCGCGCGTGTACTGCGCGTAGGAGATGACGATGACGGTGTCGCCGTCGTGGACGAGCCGGGCGGCGGCGCCGTTGACCTTGATCTCGCCGGAGCCGGGTTCTCCGGCGATCGTGTAGGTCTCGAAGCGGGCGCCGTTGTCGACGTCGACGACGGCCACCTGCTCGTGCTCGAGGATGTCGGCGGCCTCGAGCAGGTCCGGGTCGATCGTGATCGACCCCACGTAGTGCAGGTCCGAGGCGGTGATCGTCGCCCGGTGGATCTTGGACTTCAACATGGTTCGGGTCATGGGAGCTCCACGTTGTCGATGAGTCGAGTCGTGCCGACGCGGGCGGCGACGGCGATGAGAGCGCGGCCGTTCGTGGCCGGACTGAAGGTGTCGGGATCGACCACCGCGACGTACTCGGGCTCGATTCCCGCCTCGCGCAGGATCGCCGTCGCCCGTTCGGCCGCAGCGTCGCGGCCGGCTGCGGCAGCGGCGTGCAGCGCGCGGCTGAGGGCGGCGGCCCGCTCGCGCTCGCCCGGCGAGAGCAGGACGTTGCGGCTGCTCAGGGCGAGCCCGTCGCCTTCGCGGACGATCGGCAGCGTCACGATCTCCGTGGGGATGTCGAGGTCGGCCACGAGGCGGCGCACGAGGGCCACCTGCTGGGCGTCCTTGGCACCGAAGTACGCGCGGTCGGCGCCGACGATGTTGAGCATCTTCGTGACCACCGTGGCCACGCCGGCGAAATGGCCGGGGCGGTGCGCGCCCTCGAGCGTGTCACCGAGGCCGGCGACGGTGACGGTGGTGGCGAAGCCCGGGGGATAGACCTCGTCGACCGAGGGCGCGAGCAGGATGTCGGCGCCGTGGCGCTCGGCCAGGCCGGCATCGCGCCGCTCGTCGCGTGGGTAGGCGTCGAGGTCGGCCCGCTCGTTGAACTGCGCCGGGTTGACGAACAGCCACACGACGACGTGGTCGTTGTCGCGGCGGGCCGCGTCGATCAGGCTCAGGTGGCCGGCGTGGAACGCGCCCATGGTCGGCACCAGGCCCACGCTGCCCTCGATGGCGCTGCGCCACGCGCGCATCTCGGCGACGGTGCGGATGGTCAGCATGCCGCCAGGGCCTCGTACATCGGGACCAGGTCCGGCGCGCGCTCGCGCAGCGCCGCGCGGTGACGTTCCAGCGTCTCCGTGTCGCCGCGGGCGATCGGACCGGTCAGCGCGGCACGGCCCTGCGCGGCCCAGTTCTCCACCGTCGCCCTGACCAGCGGCACGAGCGTGGCGCGCTCGACGCCGGCCGTGGCGGCGACGCGCTCCGCCGCGCTCTCGAGAATCACCAGGAAGTTCGAGGCCATCGCGGCAGCGGCGTGGTAGGCGGCGCGGTCCTCCTCGGCGACGCTGAACGCGACGCATGCCCAGACGGTCGGCGAGCTCGCGCGCCACCGCGTGCCCGGCGGTCGCGGCGGGAACGCCCGCGAAGCGGGCGCCGGTTGCGGGGACCGTCATCAGCGGGTGCAGCGAGAAGTCGCAGCGACCCAGCGGGCTCGCTCCGGAGCAGTGCCCGACGACGTGATCGCCCCCGGGGTGGGCGCTGTCGATCTCGGCGTCGGGGACGCACAGCAGCACGACCTGCGCCGCCGGCACCTCGCCGCGGCCGAGCGGCCCTTCGACCTCCAGGCCGGCGTCGCGCAGCGCAGCACTCAGGGCCGTGCCCAGTCGACCCGGGCCGACCACCGCGATGGATTGCAGTGGGAGCATCTGTGTCCGACGGTGGTCCTTCCCCTCGGTCGAAGGTGACGGCCCCGTCACGACGCAGTCTACCCCGGAGGCGGCGTTATGTTGCGCAGCGTGTCGACGGCCACAGAGCGCCGCGAGCAGCTCAAGCAGGTCTACCTCGACTGCTCGGTCTGCGTGCGCTGCCCGCAGCTCGCGGAGACCAGGACCCGCGTCGTCTTCGGTGCCGGGGACGCGGACGCCGACCTGATGTTCGTCGGCGAGGCCCCCGGCCGCAACGAGGACGAGCAGGGGCTGCCGTTCGTGGGCGCCGCCGGCAAGCTGCTCGACGAGCTGCTGGGAGGGATCGGCCTCGCGCGCGCGGACGTCTTTGTAGCCAACGCCTTGAAATGCAGGCCTCCCGGCAATCGCGACCCGCTGCCGCAGGAGATCGCCAACTGCGAATCCTGGCTGTGGACGCAGCTCGAGCTGATCCAGCCCAAGGTCGTGTGCACCCTCGGCAACCACGCCACCAAGCTGCTGCGCGGCGACCCGACGGGGATCACGCGTCTGCACGGGCAGGCCGAGGTGCGGACGGTCGGGCCGCGCGCGGTGCGCCTGATGCCGCTCTTCCACCCGGCCGCTGCTCTGTACACGCGCTCGCTGCTGGAGACGCTGCGCGAGGACTTCGCCCGCATCCCGGCGCTGCTCGAGCTCGACGCGCCGCCGCAGCCCGAGCCGCCTCCGCCGCCCGAGGACACGATCCCCGACGAGGCGATCCTCGAGCAGCCCGAGGACGACGAGCAGCTAGGGCTGTTCTGACAGCGCCTCGGGGAGGTCGCGGCGCGAGCGCACGTCGAGCTTGCGATAGGCGCTGGACAGGTGCATCTCGATCGTCTTGACGGTCAGGAGCAGCGACTGCGCGATCTCCTTGTTCGTGGCCCCGCCCGCCGCCAGCTCGGCGATGCGCCGCTCGCTCGCCGTGAGCTCGTCGCGCCGGATCGAGGCGAGCCGCTCGACGTGGTCGCCGCCCGCGGCGAGCTCGGCTCGCGCCAGGTCGGCGTCCGGCGCGGCCCCGCACGCGACCGCGAGATCGTCAGACCGTGGGCCTCCGCGTACGCGGCAGGAAGCCTCCGCGCCCGTCGCGGGCTCCCTCGACGCAAACGCGAACGCGCGCGAGCTCCTCGTCGCGCTCGACCAGGTCCCTCGCCGCCGTCGCCATCGGCGCGAGCATCTCAGATGCGGAGCCGCTGGCCTAGCGCTCGACGGCGGACGCGACGAGCGTGCGCGCCGACGCGCGCATCAGTGCGATCGCATCCTTGCGCGACAGGCCGCCGACGTCGACGAGCCAGGCGAGGGCCTCGATGCCGGTTGTCGCGCGCACCTGCAGCGCCAGGCGACGCACCGCGGCGGTCGACATGCGGTCACGCAGCGGCGAGAGCGCGTCCTCGTACCAGCCGATCACGCGGCCCGTGCGCAGCGGCAGGTCGTGGCTGTTGGCGGGGTCGAGCGCGAGCCGCCACTGTGCCCGCAGCTCGGGCTCGTGGGCGAGAAGCTGATCGGTGACCTGCCCGACCGCCAGATCGATGCGCGCGAGCGGATCCTCGGGGGCGTGGTGGTCGAGCAGCGACGACGCCTCGAGCTCGGGATAGGTCGCGAGCAGCAGCGTGCGCTGGTTGGGGAAGTAGCGGTAGGACGTCGTCCGGGAGACGCCCGCCCGGTCGGCGACCTGCTCCACGGTGGGCGTCACGCCCTCGGCCAGCAACTCGCGCGTGGCGGCGATCAGCGCGCTGCGGGTGCGCGCCTTCTGCCGCGTCCGGCCGGTGAGCTCATAGGCGTTGCTTGACACCGACATGATGGTACCGTAGTGTCCAATATGGGCATCAAAGTCCCATAAAGGACGGGGGAGTCATGACCACGGCGGTGATCCGGCAGGATGGCGAGGGCGAGGAGCTCTGGTTCGCAGGCGGCGGCATCTTCACGATGAAGGCGACCTGCGAGGAGACCGGGGGCTCGTTCGCCTGCTGGGAGGACGAGATGGTGCGCGGCAAGACCACGCCGCTGCACCTGCATCCGGACTTCGACGAGGCGCTGTACGTGCTCGAGGGTGAGATCGTCGTCCAGGTCGACGGCGTCGACCACGTCGTCGGCGAGCGCGGGTTCGCGCTCGCGCCCCGCGGCGTGCCGCACGCCTTCCTGGTCACCTCGGAGACAGCGCGGATCCTGGCCGTGATCGCGCCAGGACACGCGGAGTCCTTCTATCGCGGCGCGAGCGAGCCCGTCACGTCACCGGAGGACCGCACGCGCCCGGCCGAATTCAGCCGGCTGATGGCGGCCGCCGAGAGCTCGCCGACCATCGAGTTGCTGGGGCCGCCGCCGTTCGAACCCGTGGCCGAGCCCGCGGGCTGAAACCCCAGCGTCTCAGACCCCAGGTATCCGGGAGAGACAGGCTGCGGGGGAGGACGGAGGATGCGAGGCATGAGGCGACTACTGGCAATCGCGGCCTTCCTCGTGCTTGCGCCGCCGGCGTCAGCCGGGTTCGCCGAGGGGTTCGGGTCGCCGATCGGCGTGGGCACTCACCCGTGGTGGGTGACATCCGGCGACTTCAACGGCGACGGTCTCCCGGATCTCGCCGTCGGCAACGACGAGCCGTCGGCGCCGGCCGGGACCGTGTCCATCCTGCTGGGCCAGATCGGCGGCAGCTTTCTCGCGGAGGCGCCGGTCACGGTCGGCGGGCGGCCCGACTCGGTCGTGGCCATCGACCTCGACGGCGACGCCGTGCGCGACGACCTCGCGGTCGCCAACTACCTCTCGAGCACGGTCTCCGTCCTCACACGCAACGCCTCCAACACCGGCTTCGATGAGGAGGGCTCGCCGGTCCCGGTCGGGACCAGCCCGCACGCGGTCGCGGCCGGCGACGTCAACGGGGACGGTCGCGTCGACCTCGTGACCGCCAGCCACGCCCTCAGCACGGTGACCGTGCTGCTGCGCAGCGCCGACAACACCGGCTACGTGGAGGAGGCCGGCTCGCCGATCGCCGTCGGCGCCAATCCGACCCAGATCGCGATCGCCGACTTCGACGGTGACCCCGACGGGCGGCTCGACATCGCCACCGCCAACCTCGGCTCGGACGACGTCACCGTCCTGCTGCGCAACGCCTCCAACGTCGGCTTCACCGCCGAGGCGGGCACACCCCCGGCGGTCGGCGACCAGCCGGTCGGGATCGCAGCCGCGGACTTCAACGCCGACGCGCTGCCCGACCTCGCCGTCGCCAGCGCGGGGGCGGGCGCCGTGACCGTGCTGCTGCGCCGGGCCGCGGGGGGATTCGAGGCGGCGCCCGGGTCGCCACACCCCGTCGGCGCGGGCGCGTACGGCATCGTCACCGGGAACCTCGACGGCGACGCGCGACCCGACCTCGCGGTCACCGGCCACGCCGACAACAGCGTCTCCGTGCTGCACGGCGCAGCGAACGGGAACTTCGACGAGGCGGCGTTCTCGCGGCTGCCCACCGCCAAGGGACCGCTCGTCCCGGCGGCGGCCGACTTCGACGCCGACGGCCGCGACGACCTCGCGATCCCCAACCTGGGGGCGCACACGGTCACGGTCCGTCTCAATCGCGCGGACCCCGCCGCGCCGGGCCTGGCCGCGGCCCCCGACGGCTGCAGCCCGCCGAGCGCCGGGCGCGTCGCACTGTGGCGGGGCGAGGACGGTCCGGGCGACAGCGCGGGAAGCCATGTCGGCTCGCTCGAGAACGGCGGGGGGTATCGCGACGGGGTGATCGGCCGCGCGTTCTCGCTCGCGGGCAGCGACGACTACCTGCACGTCCCCGGCCGTGCCGATCTCGACATCACGGGTGACCTCAGCTTCGACGCGTGGATCCGGCTCGACGACACCGACTTCGGCGCGCCGGACCCGTACGGCGTCGGCGGCGACCGCGTCATCGTCGCGAAGGCCAACGCCGCCGACACCGAGCTCACGTACGCCTTCTGGGTCGAGGGCGACAGCCCGCAGACCGCGGCCGCCGCGCCGCTCGCGTTCGCCAGCGGCGCCCGCGGCAACCCCGCCACCGTCGCGATGTCGAGCGACCTGTCCTGGCAGGCGGACACCTGGTACCACGTCGCCGTCGTCCGCAGCGGCAGCACCGTGACCTTCTACCGCGACGGCCAGGCCGCCGGCAGCGCGACGATCGGCGGCACGCCGGCGTCCACCGGCACGGCTCCGGTCACCGTCGGCGCCGGCCTCGTCGACGCGACGATGCTCAACCCGATCAAGGGCGGCCTCGACGAGGCCCAGCTCTTCGATCGCGCACTGAGCGCGGCCGAGGTCGCGCAGGTCCACGCGACCGTCACCGGCGCCTGCTTCGAGCCGGAGACCAGCCTCACCGCAACGCCCCCGGCGCTCACGAACGACTCGACGCCGACGTTCGAGTTCAGCTCGCCGTCGGCCGGTGCGACGTTCGAGTGCCGGCTCGACGGCGGCGCGTTCGCGCCCTGCGCGTCGCCGCACACGACCGCTCCGCTCGCCGACGCCAAGCACACCTTCGCGGTCCGCGCCGTCGCCACCACCCCGCGGCCAGGCGGGCGAACGCCCGCCCGCGCCGCCGACCCAGAGCCGGCCGAGTTCGAGTTCGAGGTCGACACGGCTCCGCCGGAGACCACGATCACCAGCGGGCCCGACGAAGGCGCCGAGGTCACCGGCAAGCCGGTGTTCGCCTTCGAGGCGAGTGCGCCGGACGCCGCCTTTCGCTGCTACCGAACGTCATCGCCGGGCACGATCATCGAGCAAACGAGGTTCTTTGACTGCGGCTCGCCGACCGAGCTCGACCTCGCGGCCGGCGACTGGAGGTTCGGCGTGTGGGCGATCGACCCCGCCGGCAACGCCGACCCGACCCCGGCCGAGCGCAACTTCCGCATGCTCCCGCCGCCGCCCGTCAACACCGTCCGGCCGGAGATCACGGCCGTGCGGATCCAGCCCAGCACGTATCGCTGCCAGCCCGGCACCTGGACCGGTCGCGACGAGTCGATTCCCCACGGCTTCGCCTGGCAGCGGCTGACCAGGGACGATCGCTACCCGGGCGGCTACGCGATCCAGACGGTGGCCTACGGGCAGACCTACCGTGCCGCGAGCGAGGTGCCGCCGGCTACGCGCAGCTGGCTGTTCCGCTGCGTGGTGGAGGCCTACAACGCCGGTGGGACGGGCACGGAGCTCAGCCCGACCAAGACGCTCGACCCGACCTACGACCCGGTGCTGGAGAACCCTCCGTTCGGCAACATCCGCGTCCGCGGCATCGACGTCTTCCAGACCGTGCAGCCGTCGGCGCAGGCGGCCACCTGGCGCTGGGCGAGCTCGCCGCCCTTCAACGTGTCATGCGGCGGCGGGACGCCGACGAGCTTCGTCAACTCGAGCGGTACGTGCATCCCGGGTCCTCAGGACCAGCAGATGGTGCCCTACGACGGCGTCATCCTCGACCGCGACAAGGCGGCGTACGCGCTCGTCTACGCGGACATCGAGGGCCGCTACGCGCCGGACATCGACCAGCGCTTCGAGCTCCGGCTGACGCGTGTGGTCCAGGGCGCCGAGCGGGAGACGATCTCGCAGCAGATCCAGCTGCTGCCGCGCTCGGACACGCCATATGTGACCGCCGCCGAGCGTGGAGGCCCGTCGTTCGCGAGGCGGATCGCCATCCCGGCCAGCTGGCTCGTCGACGAGGGCGGGCGCCTGGACCTGCGAGCGGAGATCCGGTTCGTGCGCGGCTTCACCTATGTCAACTGGCGCGAATGCGAGCGCGGGGTGGACTGCTCCGGCGACAACACGTTCACGCTCTACGGGCTCAACGTCGAAACGGTGCCGCGGGTGAAGGTGGCGTCGGTCGACCTGGCCGACCAGCGGCAGGACGCCTGGGACCCCAACGTCGTGCTCAGGCGCGCCAAGCAGCTGTTCCCGGGCGGCGAGGGAATCCACGCCTTCCGGACGGGCGCGAACGTGAAGATCTCGCACATCCTCGCCCGCCAGCTCTACATGCCGGAGTGCGCGCCGTGGAAGGACAAGGGCGATTTGAAGGGCTGCATCATGGCCGGCATCAGCGCCGTTCTGACGGACTGGGAGGCACGCAACCGCACGAAGACCGCAAACGGGCGGACGATCCCGCTGGCGGATGTCGTGATGGGGCTGCACCCCGAGGATGTAGCGGGAAACTGGGCCATCGGTGACACCGGCACCCTCGAGGCGCCTGACGCCTTCTGGTACCCGACCTTCACCGCGAACACCGTCGATACGCATCCGACGGGCAACACGGGGCGCTACATCACCTCCAACGCGCACGAGCTCGGGCACGCGATCGGGATGCCGCACGCCGGCAAGAACCTCTCGGCCGACAAGAACAAGACGGACGCCGACATGTCCTGCGGCGGCGACGTGGGCGGTCAGGACGGCGAATTCTGGGGGCCGGACAACTCCGGGCGCCTGCAGGGGATGATGTTCGATCTCGCTCCGGGCGCCGGGGCGCCGAGGATCGTCACGGACGACCCCGCAACGCCGCTGTACGACCTCATGAGCTACTGCGGCGACCAGAGCAACTGGCCGCAGTCGTTCGAGCGCGATCACTGGATCAGCGCCCGCAACTGGGACCGCGTGCTTCGCACGCTCCAGGCGTACCACCGCCGGCGGGCCCAGGCCGCGCGCGCGTCAGGCGTCGTCGCGCGGGCGGCGCAGACCGGCTCGGCCGGCACGGGATACGTGGTGGGAACGATCGGCCCGGACGGCGCGCGGATCGATCGCGTCGTGCCCGCCGACGGGTCCTTCAGGCCGCCGCCGGGCGATCCCGATTCGACGGTGCGAGTGCGCGCGCTGAACGCCTCGGGCGCGGCGATCGCCGACTCCGGCGCGACGGTGCAGCGGCTGACCGACCACGACGGCACGACCGCGACCTTCGTGGCGCGGGTGCCGGCCGGTGCCGCCGCTGTGGAGCTGGCGCGTGACGGCCGGGTGCTCGATCGACGGGTCCGCACGCAGGCGCCGATCCTCAAGCTGCTGGCGCCACGGCGCACGCTGCGGGTACGCCGTGGCGGGCGGCTCGTCGTGCGCTGGAGTGCCACCGATCCCGACGGGGAGGCGCTGCGCGCCGCGGTCGACTACTCCGCGGACGGCGGCCGCAGCTGGACGACGCTGCACTCCGGCGACGACTCCGGCCTGGCGGTCCTGGCCGGCCACACGCTTGCCGCCTCCCGCCGCGCTCGCGTCCGCGTGCGCGTGACCGACGGGTTCAACGAGCCGGCCGTCGCGTCCCGTCCGTTCCGCGTCGACGGCTCCCCGCCGGCTCCCCGCATCGAGAGGCCGCGGCGCGGCGAGACCGTTCCCGAGGGCAGTCGAGTGGTGCTCCGCGGCAGCGCCATCGACGACCGCAGGCTGCCGCTCGCGGGCCGTCGGCTCACCTGGTTCGCCGGGCGCCGGCCGCTCGGGAGAGGAGAGCGGCTGGCGGTCCGCCTGGCCCCCGGGCGGCATGTGCTCCGTCTTGTCGCGACCGATCGGCTCGGCCGTCGGGCCACGGCGCGCACCGCGGTCCGGGTGGCGGCGGCCCGGCTCAGCATCACCCGCCTTGACTACGAGGCGCGCATCGCCCCTGATGCCCGTCGGTTCACGGCGACGATCTCGGCCTCCGCGCCAGCGACCCTGCGCTTGCGCGGACGGTCGTTCAAGGTCGGCACTCGGGCGCGCCGGATCACGGTGACGCTGCCCGCGCGACCCATCACGGGCGTGGTGCGGCTGCCGGTCTCGTTGAGCGCGCGTGGGCGCGGGCGCGTCACGGGCGTGATCGGGCTCGTCCGGCGCTAGCTGCGGCGGTCCTCGGCCGTGATCGCGTAGCGCTCGTGGTCGCGCCAGCGGCCGCCGATCAGCAGGTAGCGCGGGGAGAAGCCCTCCAGCCGGAACCCCGCGCCGCGCGCGAGCGCGACCGACGGCGCGTTGCCGGGCTGGATGTTGGCCTCGATGCGGTGCAGCGCCAGCGCCCCGAAGGAGTAATCGAGCACCAGCTCCAGGGCCGCGCGCATGTAGCCCTGTCCGGCGAAGTCGGCGTGTCCGTAGTAGCCGAGGTAGGCGCTCTGGAAGGCGCCGCGGACGATCTGGGAGATCGTGAAAACGCCGGTGATCGCGTCGTCGCCGTCGCGGCAGCCGAGCAGGGTGACGACGTCGTCGCGCCGGGCGCGGGCGACGAGCTCGTCGAACTGGTCGCCACGCTCGGGCGGGTAGGCCCAGGGGTGGTGCAGCGCGCGGCTGTGCCGCACCAGTGCGAGGAACTCGTCGCGGTCGCCGTAGTCGACCTCGCGCAGATAGACGCGCGGCAGGCCGTCCGCGGGCGCTCCGGCCGGCTCCTGGAGCCGCGGTCCGACGCGACGCACGCGTTCAAGCACCTCCCGGAATCTACTCCGGGGCGGCGGCGCGAGTGTCGCGAATCCGACCGATCCGGGCGTGTGGGCGATACTCACCGCTACAGCACGGGCTCCTCGGCGGCCTGCGGGTCGCGCCGCGTGAGGGCGGCCACCACGAGCGTCCCGGCAGCGGTCAGGGCCTGGATCGCGAGCACGCGCGCGGCGAAGTCGTCGAGCGCGTCCGCGCTCGCCAGGACGATCGGCTCGGCGGCGGCCATCACGAGCAGGAACACCACGAACGCCCGCCGGTGCAGCCCGAGCAGGAACTGCACGGTCACGTAGGTGAGAGCGAGCAGGCAGTAGGCGGCGCCGAGCGTGAACAGGATCGTGTCCCCGGACTCGAAGTCCGAGCCGAACGCGATCCGCAGCAGCAGGCCCGGCGCGGCGCCGAAGATGGCCAGGACCGGCACGGCGAGCAGGGCGACGATCGCCAGCGCGCGCACGAGCACGGGTCGGGGATCGCGGTCGGACGCCGCCCTGCGCGTGGCCTCCGGTAGCACCCACAACCCGATGCCGACCGACACCCAGACGATGAACTTGGCGGCGATCGTGGCCGCCGCGTACACCCCCGCGGTGTCGTGGTCGAAGGTGTGCCGGGCGACGATCACGTCGACGTTCTGGAGCGAGGCGACGAACACGAGCCCGGCCGTCGGGAAGGCGGCGTTGCGGGCCAGGCGCCACAGCGGATGCTGCGGGACGCTGCGGTCGGGCGCCCCGAGCCGCGCGCGCAGGAGCCGTCCCAGGAGGATCGCGAGCGTGCCCCACGTGACCAGCAGGCCGAGATAGGCGCCGGTGACGTCGAGCGGCGCGACCAGCGCCAGGGAGGCACCGATCCGCAGCGCCGCCCTCGGCGAGGATCGAGATCGCCACCGGGCGGTAGGCGCGCGAGGCCTGCAGGAGGCCGCGCTGCACGCACAGCAGCAGCCACACGGCCGCTGTCACGGGTACGACCGCGGCGGCCCACTGCTCCTCGACGTTGACCAGCTCTGCCAGCGGCTCACGGGCGAGGAAGCACAGGACCGCCAGCACGGCGATCCCGGTCAGGATGTGCCGGGTCCAGCGATCGAGCGTCGCCGCCAGCTCCGGCCCGGTGCCCAGGCGCCCGAGGGTCCCCTGGCGCGCGGCGGCGACCTGCAGCGCCGATCCCGGAACCGTCAGGATCACCGAGAAGTTGATCAGCGCCGCCAGCGAGCCGTAGCCGTCGGTCCCGAGGATCCGGGTGAAGATGACGGTGAACACGACCGCCGTGAGCTGGAGGATGATCGTCGCACCGGCCAGCCCGGCGGCCTTGGCCGTATCGGACTCCCGGAGGGCCCCGAGCCGGGCACGCGCGGACGGTGCCGCGCTGGGTGCCTCCGGGTCCATGGTCGCCTGACGGTAGGGGGCAGGGGAACGGTCCGGGGCCTGGAATACGCTCTGCCTCTCATGGCAATGCGTGTCCGCCGGGCAGTGGCAGTGGCCGCCGTGCTTTCCTGCGCGCTGCTCACCCCTGCGCAGGCGCAGCAGTTGGACCCACCGCTGCGTGACGAGCCCCAGGGCGGGTTCGCCGAGACGACGACGCCGACGCCCTCCGCGACGGCGACGGCGACCGCCTCGCCGACGCCCACGGTGAGCCCGCGCCGCAACGGCGAGCTCGCGAACACCGGCGCCGATCCGCGGCGGCTCGCGCTCGCGGGCCTGTCGCTGCTCTGCTTCGGCCTGTGCTTCCGCTTCCGCCTGGCTCTCGCCGATGAGCGGCGCCGGCCCGCCTGAGCGCGTCACGGCTTCGCCCGAGGAGACCGAGGCCGCCGGGGCGGAGCTCGCGGCGCGACTCAGCCCGGGCGACGTCGTGCTCGTATCCGGCGAGCTCGGCGCCGGCAAGACGACGTTCGTGCGCGGCGCGCTGCGCGCGCTGGGCGTGCGCGAGCGTGTCACGAGCCCGACCTTCGTCGTCGGCCACCTCTACGAGGAGCGCTTCGCCCATCTCGACCTGTACCGGCTCGAGGGCCTCGACGCCGAGGACCCCGGCCTGCTCGACGCCTACTTCGGCCCGGAGATCATCACCTTCGTCGAGTGGCCCGAGCGCGGCGCGCCGGCACGCCCGGCGACCCACCGCGTCAACCTTTCCCACTCCGGCGGCGACTCGCGCGCGTTGGTGATGGCGTGATCCTCGGGATCGACACCGCGACTGCGGCCACCGTCGTCGGCCTCCTGCGCGCCGACGGCACGCTGGCCGAGCGCCGCGACGATCCGGCGCCGGGGGAGCGGCCCAGCCATGCCAGCCGCCTCCTCGGGCACGTGGCCGCGCTCGTCGACGACTGGGCCGCGGTCGAGCGGATCGCCGTCGGCGTCGGGCCCGGAGGCTTCACGGGGCTGAGGATCGGGATCGCGACCGCCCGCGCGCTCGCCCAGTCCCGCGGCCTGCCGGTCGTCCCGGTGTCCTCCCTGCGCGCGCTCGCCGCCGGCGCCAATGAGGGGACAGTCCCCACAGTTGCAGCGGTGATCGACGCGCGGCGGGGCGAGGCGTTCGCCGCGGTGTACGAGGGCGAGCGCGAGCTGCGCGCCCCGGCCGCGCTCGGTCCCGAGGCGCTCGCCGAAGCCGCCGCCAACACGCTGGCAGTTGGAGATGGCGCCCTACGCTTCCGGGGCATGCTGGAGCGCGCCGGAGCGGTGGTCCCGCCCGACGAGGACCCCGTTCACCGCATCTCCGCCGCGCAGGTGTGCCGGCTCGGCGCGATCGGCACGCCGGCTGACCTCAGCGCCCTGCTGCCCGACTACCGCCGCGAGCCCGACGCGCGGCCGCGATGATCGAGATCCGCCGCCTCACCTACGCCGACCTGCCCGCCGTCGTGGCCATCGAGCGCCGCGCCTTCCCGGCGCCCTGGTCGCTGGCGATGTTCGTGCTCGAGCTGTCCAAGCCGGCCGGGGTGTGCCTCGTCGCCGCCGAGGGCGACCAGATCGTCGGGTACGTCATCTGCTCGCGCCACGACCGTGTCTGGCACCTGATGGACCTCGCGGTCGCGCCCGACCGCCGCCGCGAGGGCATCGGCTCGGCGCTCGTCCAGGCGATGCTCGACAGCCTGCCGGGCGCGGACGAGCAGGTGACGCTCGAGGTGCGGCCGTCCAACGAGGCGGCGATCGCGATGTACGAGCGCTTCGGCTTCAAGTCCGCCGGCGTGCGCCCGCGCTACTACCAGGACAACAAGGAGGACGCCCTGATCATGTGGCGGGTGCCGCAGGGCGCGACACTCCGCACGTGATCCTCGCGATCGAGACCTCCTGTGACGACACGTGCGCCGCCGTGCTGGAGCCGGGCGGTGCCATCCGCAGCAACGTCGTCTCCAGCCAGGGAGTGCACGACCGCTTCGGCGGCGTGGTGCCCGAGATCGCCTCGCGTCATCACCTCGAGCTCGTCAACGCCGTCGTCGACGACGCGCTGGCCACGGCCGACACCACGCTCGACGACCTCGGGCTGGTCGCCTTCACCCAGGGCCCGGGCCTGATCGGCGCGCTCCTGATCGGCGTCGCCACCGGCAAGGCGATCGCGGCGGCGCGGGGCCTGCCGGTCGCGCCCGTCGACCACCTGCAGGGCCACGTCGCCGCCAACTTCGCGGGTGGCTTCGACCCGCCGTTCGTGTGCCTGATCGCCTCCGGCGGCCACACGCTGCTGGCGCGGGTCACCGAGCACCACGGCTACGAGACGCTCGGGGCCACGCTCGACGACGCCGCCGGCGAGGCGTTCGACAAGGGCGCCCGGCTGCTGGGCCTCGGCTTCCCCGGCGGCCCCGCGTTGTCGCGACTCGCCCAGGAAGGGGACCCGGCGGCGTTCGCCTTTCCCACCGCCAAAAGGGTCGCGGGCCTCGACTTCTCGTTCGCCGGCCTCAAGACCGCGCTGCTGTACGCGGTGCGCGACCTCGGGGAGGCCGAGACGGCGCGCCGCCGGGCCGACCTCGCGGCCTCCTACGAGCACGCCATCGTCACCGCCCTGATGGACCGGCTCGAGCGGGCGATCGAGCGGACCGGGACCGACCGTGTCGCGATCGGCGGCGGCGTCGCCGCCAACGCGAGGCTGCGCGAGCGCGTCGGCGCCCTCGGGGTGAGCGTCCACGTCCCGCCCCGACAGCTGTGCACCGACAACGCGGCGATGATCGGCGCGGCGGCCCGGCACGTGGAGCCCGTCCCCTTCCCGCGGTACCTGGCGCTCGACGCCTACGCCACGGCATGAACCGGCGCAACGCGATCCTGGCGGGCGTCGCGGCCGTGGCCGTCGTGCTCGTGATCGCGCTCACCAGCGGCGGGGGCGTCCCCGGCGGCGGCAGGACGCAGGTGTTCGGGGAGGCCGCGGCCGATCCGATCCCCTACGACGGGCGCTCGCCGGCGCTGGCGCCCGACAGCCAGGAGCGCGTGCTCGTCGAGCTGCCGCGGCCCGCGCTGGCGGCATCTCCGCGGCGTGCCAGGGCGCCCGCGCGGCGCCAGCGGCGCTACGTGCAGCTCACTGCGCGACGAGTCGCGGGCGCTGGTGAGCGCGCTGCGGGCGCGGGGCGCACAGCTGCGCGACGTCGTGACCTTCGAGCGCTGCTGGCACGGGTTCGCGGCGACCATCGGCGAGAGGGACCTGTCCACGCTGCAGAGCGTGGGCGTGCGGGTGCGCGCCAACCGGCGCTTCTTCCCGGCCTTCTCGCAACCGGTGCCCGCACAGGGGCCGCCGACGCCCGCGCCCACCGGCCCGCGCGTGACGCTGCTGGCGGGCGGGGTCACCGGTGCCCCCGCCGGTGGCTACGACGCGGTCGACGCCGACCGCCGGCCGCTCGCGGGCACCGACCTGCGCGACCCGCAGCGGCGCGAGGTCGGCGGCGACCCGCTCGCGGCCGCGCTGCGCTCGCTTGGCGCCACCGTGCGCGTGATCCGCGTCAGCGGCTTGTTCGAGGGGGAGGAGTACGCGCGCACCGACACGCTGCTGGCCGGGCTCGAGCACGCCGTCGACCCTGATCGCGACGGTGACACTTCCGATCACGACGGCGTGGCGCTGATCGGCGTCAGCGCGCCCTACGCAGGCTTCGCCGACGCCCCCGAGGCGGTCGCCGCGCGTGCGGCCGAGCGCATCGGCACGACCGTGGTGGCGCCCGCGGGCGACGACGGCAGGGCGGCGGGCCCGTACGGGACGATCGGTTCGCCGGGCGCGGCGGCGGGCGTCCTCGCCGTCGCGCCGCTGTCCAGTCCGGCGGCCGTCGCGCGCACGGCGCTGCGGGTCGGCAACACCACCGTCACCGGCGCCGCGGTGCTGGCCGGGCACGCCGCCCGGCGGGAGAGCTCGAGACGGCGCGCCCGCCCGGACGCCAACACGGCTGCGGCGCTGCTCGTCGCCAGCGACGAGCTCACCGACCGGCTCGCGATCATGCAGGCGGGCAACAACCCGGGCGCTCGCGCGGCCGCGGCGGCGGGTGCCGGCGCGGCGGCCGTTCTGCTTGCCGAACCACGCGACGACCATCCGCTGCCGACCATCCCCGCCGGCCGCGTCGACGTCCCCGTGATCGGAGTCACCGGCGCGGCGGCACAGGCGGTGCTCGCGCTCGCGTCCGGTACCACCGCCGAGGCGAGCGGCCTCGCGGCGCCCGAGCCACCGTTCACGACCGGCGCGCCGAGCCGCTTCGCGTCGGTCGGCCCCACCTATGCCGGCGTGGCGAAGCCGGATCTCTCGCGCCCCGGCAGCGTCATCGCCGCCGGCGAGCTGATCAGCGGTGCGGCGGTCGCCGCCGCGCGCGTCGCCGTCGACGCCGCCCGCGGGCTCGACGTCACCCCCCAGCCCGACACCGCCGCCCCGCCGCCCGCCGCCCCGCCGGCCGTACCCGTCACGGGCGTCGCCGTCGACCACGGCCCGCGTGCCACCAGCGTCCGCTTCACGGTCGGCAGCTTCGACCGCGGCAACCCGGCGGCCGGGCAGCCGGGCACGTCGGTCCTGCCGGCAGCGCGCCTCGAGCTCACGCTCACGGGGGCCGAGAGCGAGGAGGTGCTCGAGCGTCTGACCCCGCCCGGCGGCGAGCGCGGAGTGCTACCCGGTGCGTACGCGTTCAGCATCCCGCGCGCCGTCGTCAAGGCGCTGGACCGGGGCGACTACGTCTTCCGCATCACCGCGCGCGCCCCGCGGCAGTCCACCCCGACGACCGCCGTCTCGCCGTCATTCACGAAGTGACCACCTCTACACGCGCGCCGGCTGCCACCTCTGCGAGGAGGCCGACCGCGCGCTCGAGGCCCTGCGCGGCGAGCTGGCGTTCGCACTGGAGCGCGTCGACATCGACTCCGACGACGAGCTCTTCAAGCGCTACCTGGAGCGCATCCCCGTGATCGCCGTCGACGGCGAGGAGCTCTCCGAGCTTCGAGGTCGATGTCGCGGCGCTACGACATAAGCTCCCTCGGCGATGAGCTTCGGCGACCTGACGACCGACGAGACCACGGCCGAGCGGCTCACGCTCGGCGTCGCCGCGCGGCTGTCGCGCTACCTCCAGGTCCTGACCCAGGCGCGCAAGATGGGCAAGGAGACGATCTCCTCGCAGGAGCTCTCCGAGTACACGCACGTCAACTCGACGCAGATCCGGCGCGACCTGTCCGGCTTCGGCAAGTTCGGCAAGCGCGGAGTCGGCTACAACGTCGACTCGCTGGTCTCGCAGATCCGCAAGATCCTGCGCTCGAGCGGCCAGCACAACATCGCGCTGTTCGGCGCCGGGCACCTCGGCCGGGCGATCGCCGGCTCGGACATCTTCGCCGACCACGGCTTCAACGTCGTCGCCGTCTTCGACGCCGACGCATCCAAGGTGGGGGAGGAGATCGGCGCCACCGTCGTGCGCCCGATGGACGAGGTCCGGGGCCTCGTACGCGACGAGGACATCGTCGTGGCTGTGCTGGCCGTGCCGACGGGCGCCGCCCAGCAGCTCGCCGACGAGCTCGTCGCGGCCGGGATCAAGATCATCTTCAACTACTCCGAGGCGCTGCTGCAGGTGCCGCCGGACGTGACCGTCCACACCTCGAGCCCGGCTGTGGACCTGCTCTACGCGCTCTATTTCTATCTGACGTGATCGACACGTCGCAGGCGCTGGAGACGTTCGAGAACTCGGTCGACGGCACCGTCGGGATCGAGGAGGAGTACGCGCTGCTCGACCCGCAGACGCTCGCGCTCGTCCCGCGCTTCGAGGAGCTTCGCGACGCCGCGCTGCGCGACCCCGTCCTCGCTGAGTCGGTCGCGGGCGAGCTGATCTCGAGCGAGATCGAGATCCGCTCGGGGCGGGGGGAGGATCTCGCCGACGCGCTCGCCCGGCAGGCGGACGCGCCGGCGCCGGCTCTTCGACCTGGCCGCCGCGCAGGGGATCAAGCTCGGCTCGACCGGCACGCACCCGCTGTCGGACTACCAGGACCAGCACCTGATCGACACCGAGCACTACCGGCGCGTCGGCGAGGGGCTCAAGTACGTGGCGTGGCGCAACAACACGTTGTCGGTGCACGTGCACGTCGGTGTCCGCGGCGGCGACCGCGCGGTGCGCGTCTGCGACCGGCTGCGGCCCGTTCTGCCGACGCTGCTGGCGATCAGCGCCAACTCGCCCTACGTCGACCGCATCGACTCCGGCCTGCACACGGCGCGCACGCAGATCTTCACCAAGTCCTTCCCGCGCTGCGGCATCCCGGACGCGTTCGGCGGCTGGGCCGCGTGGGCGGATTACGTGGACCTGCTGGTGCGCACCCGCTCGATCGTCGAGTTCACCCAGCTGTGGTGGTCCGTGCGCCCGCACCACGACTTCGGGACCGTGGAGGTGCGCGTCTGCGACGCGCAGTCGACCGCGAGCGAGAGCGAGGCGCTGGTGACGCTGATCCACGCGTGTGTGCTGGCCGCGCTGCGCGAGGTCGACGAGGGCCGCACGGCGGGGCGCGATCAGATCCCGCCGCGGCTGATCGAGGAGAACATGTGGCGGGCGATCCGCCAGGGGCTCGACGGTCGCCTGCTCGACCTCGAGGGCGAGCGGATCGAGGAGTACCCGGCCGAGGAGGCATGGGACAGGCTGTGCGACTGGGCCGGGGTCAGCGTCGAACGGGGCGGGCGGGACCTTCTCAACGGCGCGCAGCGCCAGCGTCGGCGCATCGACGCGGGTGCCTCCGCCGCCGAGGTCTACGCTGAGACCGTGCGCGAGACGAACGCCCGGGAAGGAGTCACTTCATGAGCGAGGAGCCGCCTCAGCTCACCGAGGAGCAGATGCGCGCGCTCGACGCGGAGCTCGACCGCATCCACGTCGACGACGTGGTGCTGCAGACGGTCGTGTCGCTGATCAACCTCGGCGCGCGCAAGGGCGCGGTCGGGGCACCGCCCGAGGCCGGGCTTACGCCCGACAACGAGCAGTTGCGCATCGCGATCGACGCCGCCAGGGCGCTGCTGGCCATCGTCGAGCCGCGCCACGGCGACGAGCTCGGGCCCTTCCGCGACGCGCTGTCGCAGCTGCAGATGCACTACGCCCGCGCCGCCGGTGGCGGTCAGGGTGCTCCGGCGGCCGAGGAGGCGCCGGCGCAGCAGGGGACGGGGCCGGCCCAGTCGAGCGGCCGGCTCTGGGTTCCCGGGCAGTAACGAGGGCAGTACACTGCGCGCCTTCCGCGGCGGCCTCACGGCTGCCGCTCTCTTTGCGCGGGCGGTCCGATGCCGCCGACGCGCGCCAATGACCGCTTTCTGAGAAGGGAAACCCTTGACCGAGTTCCTCACCGACCACGGTGTCCTCGTCGCGCTGATCTGCGCTGCGGCCGCTGTGATCTACGGGGCGCTGACCTCGCGTTCGCTGCTCGCGCTCTCGCCCGGCAATGACACGATGCGCAACCTGTCGCTGGCCATCCAGGAGGGCGCGTCCGCGTACCTCAAGCGCCAGTACACGACGATCGGAATCGTCGGCGTCGTCCTGTTCGTCGTCCTGATCCCGCTGCAGAACATCGAGGTCGCCGTCGGCTTCGCCATCGGCGGTCTCGCATCCGCCGCGGCCGGCTTCATCGGCATGAACGTGTCGGTGCGAGCCAACGCCCGCGTCGCCGAGGCGGCGCGCGGCGGCATCGGCCCGGCGCTCGACGTCGCCTTCCGCGGCGGCGCCGTCACCGGCATGCTCGTGGTCGGCCTCGCGCTGCTCGGCGTCGCGGGCTACTACGGGATCCTCACCTCCTTCTTCGACGTCGAGTCCAAGGAGGCGGTGGATGCGCTCATCGGCCTCGGCTTCGGCGGCTCGCTGATCTCCGTCTTCGCCCGTCTCGGCGGCGGCATCTTCACCAAGGGCGCCGACGTCGGCGCGGACATCGTCGGCAAGATCGAGGCCGGCATCCCGGAGGACGACGCGCGCAACCCGGCCGTGATCGCCGACAACGTCGGGCGACAACGTCGGCGACTGCGCCGGCATGGCGGCCGACCTGTTCGAGACCTACGCGGTCACCGCCGTGGCCGTCATGCTGCTCGGCATCCTGACCTTCGACTCCGAGGCCGTCGTCCTGTACCCGCTCGTGCTCGGCGGCGTGTCGATCATCGCGTCGATCATCGGCACCTTCGCGGTCAAGACGCGCACCGGCAACGTCGAGCGCGCGCTCTACCAGGGCCTGGTCGTCTCCGGCCTGCTCGCCGCGGCCGCCTTCTACCCGATCACCGAGTGGATGATGGACGGGCGCACGCCGTTCTCGGTCGGCGACCTGTACCTGTGCTCGCTGATCGGCCTCGGCGTGACCGCGCTGCTGTTCGTCATCACCGACTACTACACCTCGACGCGCTTCGCCCCGGTGCAGTCGACGGCCAAGGCGTCGGAGACGGGCCACGCGACCAACATCATCCAGGGTCTCGCCCAGGGCCTGCAGGCGACCGCGCTGCCCGCGCTCGTGATCGTGCTCGGCATCGCCGGCGCCAACGAGCTCGCCGGCATCTACGGCATCGGCGTCGCCGTGATGGCGCAGCTGTCGCTGACCGGCCTGATCGTCGCCCTCGACGCCTTCGGCCCGATCACCGACAACGCCGGCGGCATCGCCGAGATGGCCGACATGCCCGAGGACGTGCGCAACGTGACCGACCCGCTCGACGCGGTCGGCAACACGACCAAGGCCGTGACGAAGGGCTACGCGATCGGCTCCGCCGCGCTCGCCGCGCTGGTGCTGTTCGCGGCGTTCAAGATCGAGCTCGCCGACGAGCTCAACGTCGCCGCGGACACGATCCGCTTCGACCTGGCCAACTCCGACGTGCTCATCGGGCTGATCGCTCGGCGGCCTGATGGTCTGCCTGTTCGCCGCGCTCTCGATGGAGGCCGTCGGCCACGCCGGCGGCGCCGTCGTGGAGGAGGTCCGGCGGCAGTTCCGCGAGAAGCCGGGGATCATGGACGGCACGGAGAAGCCCGAGTACGGCCAGTGCGTCGACATCGTCACCAAGTCGGCCCAGCGCGAGATGATCATCCCGTCGCTGATCCCGATCGTGCTGACCGTGATCGTCGGCCTCATCTCCTACCAGATGCTCGGCGGCCTGCTGATCGGCGTGATCGTCGTCGGCCTGTTCTTCGCGGTGATGATGACCGCGGGCGGCGGCGCCTGGGACAACGCCAAGAAGCTGATCGAGGACGGCGCGCACGGCGGCAAGGGCTCCGAGGCCCACGCCGCCTCGGTCACCGGCGACACCGTCGGCGATCCGTTCAAGGACACCGCGGGCCCGGCGATCAACCCGATGATCAAGGTCGCGAACATCGTCGCGATCCTGATCCTCCCGCTCGTCGCCTAGCTTCACAGAAGGGTCCGTCCCTTTTGTGAAGCGCTTCACAAAAGGGACGGACCCTGTTGTGAAGTGGGCTAGCGGCCCAGGAGGGTGCGGGTCTTCCGGGTCAAGCGCGACGTCTTGACCCGGAAGCGCCGCAGGTCGTCGGGGTGGTACACGCCGACGCGCGGCCATTCCAGCGCTCCGACCTCGCCCCAGCGGGCGGGTAACGCCGCGCCGGTGAGGTAACCGGCGCGGCCGGCGGCCTCGATCACGCGCGGGTCGACGTCGCCGTAGGGATAGGCGATGCTCTCGCAGGGCCGCCCGATCGCGTCCTGGACCGCTTGGCGGGAGCCGTTGAGCTCGTTGTCGAGTTGCGCATCGTCGAGCTGGGTCAGGTGGGGATGGGTGACGGTGTGCGAGCCGACCTCCCAGCCGGCGTCGCGCAAGTGGCGCAGCCGGTCCCAGTCGAGCGTGGCGCGCTCGGCGTCGTGAGGTCCGCCAACCCACCGGTCGACTCCCTGCCAGTGCACCGGCCGGCCCGCGGCAGCGAAGTCGGTGACCGCGAAGATCGTCGCCGGCCAGCCGAGCTCATCGAGGACCGGACGGGCGTAGGTGGCGACCGATGCGAAGGCGTCGTCGAAGGTCACCGCGACCTCCTTGTCGCGCGCCTGCCGGCGAACCGCCTCGCTGAAAGTCACGCCGCGGTACCCGGCCCGCGCGAGCCGCTCGAGTTGCTGCGCGAACAGCTCGGGCCTGACCGAGAGGTCGGCCGGCCAGGTCGGGCTGAGAGCGTGGTAGCACAGGACGAGCGTGTCCTGCATCAGGGCTGCTCGATCCGCGCCTCCGCACGCATCCGGGCCTCGGCCTCGCCGCGGAGCTGGTCGGTTGCCTCCTCGAGCTCGCGGCGCGCGTCGACGAGCTCGTGGGAGAGCGCTTCGGAGTCCGCGCGCGCCGCCTTGAGTTCCGCCTCCAGGGCGGCGACCTGGGCCTGGAGCGCGGCGTCGCGAACCTCGTCGCCCGGATCGGCATCGGTCTCGGCGGTGCGGCGGCGCCCCTGGACCGCGCGGGCCTCGGCGCGATCGCGGGCCTCGGCCTCCTCGCGCGCGCGCTCGATGGCGGCCGCCGTGTCGCGCTCGGCGGCCTGAAGGCGCTCGGCCAGCTCCTGGGCCCGCTGCTCTGAGTGCGCGAGCTGGCTTTCGAGCTGTTCGACGCGACGGCGCAGCTCGAGCTCCTCGGTGGAGTCGGCGACCGCGGGATGCCCGGCCGCCGTGCGAAGCTGATCGAGCTCGCGCTCGAAGGCCTCGATGCGGCCCTCGAGGCCCGCCGCCCGCTCAGTGGCCGCGAGACGCTCGCGCTCGAGCGCCGCGAGCTCGGCCCGCAGGCTCTCGGTTTCCTCGGGCGACGGCGTTTCCGGCTGCTCCTGCGCCTGCTCGCGCAGACGTGCGAGCTCGTCCTCGAGCCCGGCCGTCGCCGCGGCCCGGCGCTCGGCCTTGGCCCTCTCGGCCTCGGCGAGCTGCTGCATCTCCAGGAGCGCCGGCTCGAGCGCAGCGAGCTCGGTGGCCTTGGCCTCCGCGGCATCCGCCCGCTCGCGCTCGGCCTCGATCAGCGCCTGGGCGGCCTCGAGCTCGATGCGCGCAGAGGCGTCCAGGTCCTCCCGCGCGGCGTCAAGCTGACGCGCCGCCTCTGCGCGCGCGGCCTGGGCATCTGCCCGCGCAGCCTCCAGCTCCGCACGGATCGCCTCGGCCACCTGTTCCGCGTCCGCTGCTCGTCGGCGCGCGTCGGCGGCGTCGGCTCCGGCGCGGTCGAGGCGGTCACGGAGGTCGGCGACGGTCGGCTCCAGGTCGGGCGCCGGCGGCGTGGCACGGAGCGCGTCGAGATCGGCTTGCAGGGAGGCGACCCGCGCCTCCGCCTGCCTGCGGGCCTCCCGCATCTCGCCCAGCGCCGACTCGCGGGCGTTGGAGCGCTGCTCGATCTCGCGGACGCGCGCCTCGGCCGCCTCCGCGCGCTCCTCGGCGGTCAGCGCGCGGTTGTTGGTCTCGGCGAGCCTGGCCTCGGCCTCGGTGGCGCGCTCCTCCGCGGCGCGGGCGGCGTCGAAGACGAGGGTCAGGCGCTCGTCGCCCTCCTCGAGGCGGCGCAGCTCGCGCTCGGTCCGCTCGCGCACCGCGTTGGCCGCCCGCGTGGCCTCGCTCGAGGCGCGCTCGGCCTCGGAGACCCGGGCGCGCGCCTCGCGCAGGGTCGCCTCGAGCGCCTGGCGGGTCTCGCGCTCGGCGGCGAGGCGCTGTTCGAGCATCCGCCGGCGCTCGCGTTCGCCGGCGAGCTCGTTGGCGGTCGTCTGCTGCTCGGAGAGCATGCCTTCGGCTGCGGCGCGCGCGGAGGTTGCCGTCGCAAGAGCGGCCTCGGCGTCCGCGAGCGCCGCCTGCGCCTGCGCCTGGGCCTCGCGCTCGGCCGCGACCGACTGCGCCAGCTCCGCGCGCTCTCGCTGCCCGGCCGCGGCTGCCTCACGCAGTTCGGCGAGCAGCGCGTCGCGCTCGTCGAGCTGCCGCTCGAGCCGACCGGCCGCCGCCTGAGCCGACGCCAGCTCCCCCTCCAGTGCCGACGCCCGCTCGATCGCGGCGGCGTGCGCGGCGACGAGCTTGTCGTCGAGTTCGCCCTGTTCCGCCGCTGCTGCGCGCGCGGCGGCCAGCTCCTCCTCGAGCGCGGCGACCTGCTCAGCGGCCGCGGCGAGTGCTGCCTCCGCCGTCTGCACCTCGGCGCGCGCCGCGGCGATCGCGGCCTCGCGCTCCGCCCCCGCGGCGTCCGCGCCCTCCCTGCGGGCGACCTCGAGCGCCGCGACGGCGGCGTCGCGCTCGTCTCGCAGCACAGCGAGCTCCTCGGGGTCGGGCGCGGCGGCAACGGCGTCGGCGACGCGGGCACGCGCGTCGCGGACGGCCGACTCCAGCGCCTGCCGGGCCTCACGTTCGGCGGCCAGACGCTGCTCGACCTCGCGGCGCCGGTCGCGCTCGACCTCCAGGTCGGCGGCCTCGGCGGTGCGCACTTCAAGCTCGGCGATCGCCTCGGCGAGCCGGGCCTCGGCTTCGGCGAGCCGGGATTCGAGCTCACGCCGGTCGGCCTCCGCCGCAGCCCGCGCCTCGGCCAGAGCGGAATCGCGGTCGGCCTCAGCCGCGACTACCGCCTCGCGCGCGAGGCGGACGTCGTCCTCGACCGCGGCCAGTGCGGCGTCGTGCTCGGCCTCCACCTCGGCACGCGCCGCGGCGACGGTCTCCTCGGCTTCGGCACGCGCGGCCGCGACCTCCGCAATGGCGGAGTCGCGCTCGGCGCGCAGCGCAGCGAGATCGTCTGCGTCGGGCGCGGCGGCAACGGCGTCGGCGACGCGGGCGCGCGCCTCGCGGACGGCCGACTCCAGCGCCTGCCGGGCCTCACGCTCGGCGGCCAGACGCTGCTCGATCTCGCGGCGGCGGTCGCGCTCGACCTCCAGCTCGGCCTCGGCCGCAGCCTGCGCCTCGGCGAGGGCCTCGTCTCGTGCGGCAGAGGCGGCGGCGACCTTGCCCTCGGCCTGCTCTCGCGCGGCCGCGACCGCCTCATCCAGCCGAACCTGCGCCTCCTCAGCGGCGGCCCGCGCGTCCTCGCGCGCGGCTTCCAGCGCGGCCGCGAGCTCGGAACGAGCGCTCTCGGCCTCCTCGCGGGCGGACTGCGACGCGCGCACGGCCGCCGCGACCTCCGCCTGGGATTCGGCCTCCGTCTCCGCGCGCGCGCGTTCGGAGACCTGGATGACCTCCCGCAGCGCCGCCTCGGCAGCGGCGCTCTCACGGCGAATGCGCTCGAGCTCGGCCTCCGCGGCCACGAGCGCCTCGTGCCGGGCGGCGGCGTCGGTCTCGGCCCGCGCCCGCGCCGCGCGCTCCTCCGTGAGGCGGCGGATCAGGTCGGCCGCGGCCTGCTCGACGGCGGGCGCCGGCCGCGGCGCCGGCGGTGTCGTCCCCGTGAGCACGATCGGCTCGGCGCCGGGGGCATGCAGGACGACCCGGCTCGCGCCGTCGGCCACCGCGCTCGGGACCGGGAACGCGGCACGCCACGGTGCGCCGAGGCGGGGTTCGCCGCCGGCCGGATCCGGGAGCGGGCCGAACCGTTGGCCGTCGACCTCGAGCTCGACCGGTCCGTCCGGTGCCGCCGACCACCTCCCCGCGACGCGGAACAGCGCCGTCGCCGCCGACGCGTCGATGCGCTGCAGCCGGTCCAGCGAGAAGCGGGCGGTCACGCGACCGCCCGGGCCGGAGCTAGCGACGGCGGAGGTTCATCCGGCCGGATTCGCGATGCACCGCCACCTGCCGGCGCAGGAGCACGGCGGCGCAGGTCCAGAAGAGGATCGCGAGATCCATCCGCAGTGTCGGACGCGACGCGTACATGCGGTCGAGCCGGATCTTCTGCGGGAAGATGCGTGTCCGGTAGTGCTCGATGGGATCGTCCTTCGACAGGATCGCGCTCTCCTCGGCGAATGCGATCTGCGACAGGCCGGTCACGCCCGGGCGCACCGACAGGATGTCGGCGTAGTCGTCGAAGCGCTCGGCCACGAAGTCGGGGTCCTCCGGCCGCGGGCCGATGAGGCTCATCTCGCCGTTCAGGACGTGCCACAGCTGAGGGATCTCGTCGATCTTGGTCTTGGCGAGCAGGCGCCCGACGCGCGTGAAGCGATCATCCTCGGACATCGTGAGCGGCGCACCGGTGGCATTGTGCTTCATCTTGCGGAACTTGAGCATCCGCAGGGGGCGGCCACTGCGGCCGACGCGCCGTGCGCGATAGAAGATCGGGCCCTGGGAGTCGATGCGGACGGCGAGCGCCACCGCCAGGATCAGCGGCAGCGTGAGCAGCAGGATCGTGGCCGAGACCGCGACGTCGAAGGCCCGCTTGAGGCCCGCCTGGAGCAGCCGCGCGAGCTCGGACGCCGGCGCGGTCAGCAGATCCTCGGCGGGGGGCAGCACGACGGCGGCCGCGGCATGCGTGCCGGCGACATGGAACTCCCGAGCCGCTGCTGAGTCTTCTATGCGGATTTCTTCGATCGTGGTCGGCATCCAGCCTGCTACTTCCACCTGACTTTGTAACGCCTCGACAGGTGCCGTGTCCGGCGCGAGCTTCCTTGCTCGGCTTGGACCCCCTGCACGGTGCTGCCGGCGATTGTCGCAGCAACTGGCGTGATTTCCAATGCGAGCGCGGTCGTACGTCCGTCCACTGGCAATGAAAGGACACGCCGCCGCACGAAATGTCACAACCGCCGGACCGCGGAGAAGTCGCGGTACGGCGAAACTTCCGCGTTTTGATGGGGTCTACACCCCAACGAGTATCCAAAGTCCGGCCCGTGCCGTACCCTTCGGTCGCAGAGTTCTGTTATCGAGGGGCGGCCAGGATGGCCCACAGCCCAGTAACCAGGAGACAAGAGGCGCCCATGAAGAGCAGGGTCTTTCCAATCATCAGCTTGCTTGCGCTACTCGTGGCGTTGACCGCCGCGAGCACTGCGTTCGCCCAGTCCTCGCCGGCGCAGGACGTCTATGACCCCAACGGTGAGGTCCTCGACGTCGTGCAGGGTGGCGGGCAGGACAGGGCCGGCGGCGACACGTCGCCGACCACGCCCAACTCGGGCACAGAGGTCTGCGCCACGGCCGATGGACGTGACGCCAGCGGCGACGCCGTCACCTTCGGTTCCTCGGCCGACTGCGCCACGGCGACACCCGCCGTCTCCACGAGCCAGCTGCCGTTCACCGGCTTCGAGGCCGGAATGGTCGGCCTCGCCGGCCTGCTGCTGCTCGGCGCCGGCTTCGCGATGCGGCGCATCTCCCGCCGCCCGACGGCCTAGCTCCCTGCTCAGTCCCCACGGGGCGGCACCCGCCGCCCCGTGGTCTCCTGGCCTGTCTTCAAGCCCGTCTGCCTAGCGGGCGATACTCCCGTCGATGCGCCGTCTCCGCGCTGATCTCGACGTCGTTGAACTCAGCCGGGCGGTCCCAGCCGCGGGTGTACTCGTCGTGTGGGCGGTGCTCATGTTCGATTCGGGCGGCTTCCGTCCGTCGACCTGGCTTCCGGCAGGGCTCGTACTGCTCGTGCTGCTCGTGCTGGCCTGCTCCGCGGCGGGGCGGCTGCTGCCGGCACCGGGCGCCACGCGCAACGCGCTGCTGGCGCTGATCGCGTTCTCGGCGTGGTGCTTCGCCTCCCTGCTGTGGAGCGACGCGCCCGGAAAGTCATGGGAGGCCGCCAACCTGCTGCTCGTCGGCGTGCTCGGCGCGTGGACCCTGGCCCTCGCGCCGTGGCGCACGCGCAGCGCCACCGCGTTCATGGTTGCCTTCTCGTGTTTGGCGCTCGTCGCCTGCCTGGCCGCGCTGCTCACCGCGGTGAATGCCGTCGACCTCACCTCGCGGTTCGAGGACTACCGCTTCTCGCCGCCGCTGGACTATCCCAACACGACGGCGGCGTTCGCCTTCATGGCGGCGATGCCGGCGCTGCTGCTGGCCGCCCGGCCCGACGCGACGATCCCGGCCAAGACGCTGGCGCAGGGCATCGCGACCTTCCTTTGTGCATACGCGCTGCTGCCGCAATCGCGCGGGTCGATCCTGGGCGGAATCGCCGCCGTCGCCGTGCTCGCGGTCGCCGTCCCGTTCCGCTGGCGCCTGACACTGCATGCCCTGCTCGTCGGGGTGGCGGTGGTCGCCGTCGCCGGCCCGGTCGGGGACGTTTACGCGGCGGCGTCCGGGAGCGGTCACGCGTCGCCCGCGCTGCGTGACGCGTTCACCGCCATCCTGATCGCCGGGTTCGCCGGGACCCTCGCCGGCCTCCTGCTGGCGCTCGCCGAGGAGCGCATCGAGATCGACGACCACCGCGCGCGGCTGGCGAGGCTCGCCGGGATCGGTGCCGGCGCCGTGGTGGCGCTGACCATCCTCGGCGTCGGCGTCGCGAAGTCGTCGAGCATCGCCGACACCGTCAGCGACCAGTGGCGCTCGCTCACGCATCCCGGGGTCCGCTACGGAGGGGAACGCGCCGACGCCAGCGGAAGCCGGCTCACCTCGGTCGACCCGCTCGAGCGCTACGACTACTGGCGCGTGGCGCTCGACGGCTTCCGCTCGAATCCGCTGCTCGGCATGGGCGCGGGCGGCTTCGAGCATCGCTACGCGATCGACCGTCGTTACGCGAAGCCGTCGCGCTACCCGCACAACCTCGCGATGAAGGTCGTCGGCGACACCGGACTGGTCGGCATCGGTCTGATCGGGGCGTTTCTGTTCTTGGTCGGGCGCGGGCTGCTCACCCGCGCCGACCGGCTGCCGCGGCGCGTGCGCGCCGTGTCTGCGTCGGCGGCTGCGGTGCTCGCCTACTTCCTCGCGCACGGGCTGCTGGACTGGCTCGAGGCGTACCCGGTGCTGCTCGGCCCGGCGCTCGGCTTTCCCCTCGTGGCGCTGACGGTGCGCGAGCACGCCGAGCGCGCACGCCGGCAGTCAGCGGCTCCGGCGCCGGCGGATGCGCGCACGCCGCTGTGGGCGGCGGGGCTGGCCGGCATTGGAGTCGTGCTCGCGTTCGTGAGTCTGCTCGGCCCGTGGCTGGCGGAGCGCTATCGCGATCGCGCAGCGGAGACGTGGCGCACCGATTCGGCCGCTGCGTATGCCGACTTGCGCCGGGCCGCGCGTTTCGACCCGCTCAGCGCCGAGCCCTACGTGCTGCAGGGCGTCATCGCCATCGAGCGCGGCGAGCCGGCGATCGCCCGGGCGGGATTCCGCAAGGCGATCGAGCGCGAGGACGCCTGGCTGGCGCACTTCGGCCTCGGCGCCCTCGCCGCGGAAGCGGGCGAACGGGCGACGGCCGAGCGGGAGATCGCGCGAGCGCGCGCGCTCAACGGCCGCGATGCCGTCCTCCCCGGAGTCGCCAAGCAGGTGCTCTCGCCGCGCGGGATCCCGGCCGCCGCCGCCGTGCGAGCCGCACTGACCAACAACTACGCGGCTCCGGACGAGGTCAGTTGATCCCGACTGACCGCCTGGGGCCATAGCATGGCCCACCCGATGGCCAGCCCCCGCGACTCAGAACCGGAGATCCTGGGGGCGCCCGCGCACCGGGACCCCCCGTGGGTCGTCCCGGCCGGGGAGTCGCAGGGTCTCGTCAGCTACCTCGAGGCGATCCGTGACGGGCGCTGGATCATCATCGGTGCTCTGGTCGCGTGTCTGGGCATGGCGCTGCTGTATCTCGCGCAGGCGACGAAGGTCTACGAGGCCTCCGCCGACCTGCAGGTCACCGCGCAACCGGACCTACCGGTCAACGTGCCGGTCGTGATCCGCGGGTCCTCCGATCCGACGCGCGACGTGGAGACCGTCGCGCGGCTGGTGACGCAGGCGCCGGTTGCCCGGCGCGTGATCGCAGAGCTGCGGCTCGACCGCACCGTGCGCGGGATCCAGAAGCAGGTCGATGCGCAGCCGATCGCCCAGAGCGACATCGTCGCGATCACAGCCGAGGGTTCCACGCCGGAGCAGGCCAAGGACATCGCCGACACGTTCGCGACCGAGTTCGTCGCGTATCGCACCGACCAGCTGCACAAGGCGATCGCGCCGCTGATCCGCGCGCTCGAGACGACGCTCGGGATCGGGCCCAACGAGAACCCGCCGCCCGCCAGCCTGTCCGACCCCAACTCCGCTGCGGCCTCGCTGCTCGTGCTGCGCCAGCTGAGCGCAGGGGACGAGCCGTCGGTGAGCGTGGCGTCCGCTGCCGAGCTGCCGACGTCGGCTGCCTCGCCACGGTCGCTGCTCACCATCGTCGCCGCGATCGTCGGCGGGCTCGTCGTCGGCCTGGTCGGTGCCTTCGCGTTGCAGCTGCTCGACCCACGGCTGCGCCGCGAGGATCAGCTGCGCGCTCGCTTTCGGCTTCCGATGCTGGCACGGATCCCGTTGGAGCGCCGGCGGCGCTCGCGGCCGCTGCTGCCCTCAGAGCTCTCGCTCGGCGCTCTCGACGGCTACCAGGCGCTGCGCGCCGCCTTGACGACGACCCGCCGTGACACCCTGAGCGGGCGGCTCGTGCTGGTGACGGGACCGTCTCCGGGGGACGGCAAGACGACGGCCGCGATCAACCTCGCATCGACGATCGCTGCCGCCGGCAAGCGGGTGATCTTGATCGAGGCCGACTCCCGGCGCCCCTCGATCGGCCGCGCGCTGGAGATGCAGGCGGAGGTCGGGCTGGCCAGCGTGGTCACGGGCCGGCGCTACCTGGTCGACGCGCTGATGCCGGTCGGCGGGGAGAACGCGAAGCTGCGGGTGCTGCTCAACGCGGCCGACGAGGCGCCCGCCGCGGACGTGCTCTCCCACGTCTCGGCCGACACGCTTCTGCTGCAGGCGCAGCGGCTGGCCGACTGGGTGATCGTCGACTCGCCTCCCCTCAACCACGTGGCTGAGACGCTCGCGCTCGCGCAGGCCGTCGACGACCTGCTGATCGTCGTGAGGCTGGGCAAGACCAACCTGCGCGACCTGTCCGAGCTGTCGGAGATGCTCGCCCAGCAGGACATCACTCCCGCGGGGTTCGTGGTGCTCGGCGGGCATGCCCGCACGTCGTACTACTGATCCAGCGCTTGCCTGACCACCCTGTCGAGCAGCTCGTGCGCGGCGCGCTGCGCGCCGAGCGGCTTGAGCGTGTGGCTGTGGAACGGGAGCCCCCGGATCGTCAGCGTTCGGTCGCCGGCTGTGTGGAGCAGCTCGTCGTGCAGCGGCTCGTGGCCAGAGAAGGCGAGCTCGACATGCTGTCCGCGCGCGCGCAGGCGCGCGAACAGCGCCTCGAGCTCCGACGCCGGCGGCGTCTGGTCGCGGCGGAACGGCCGCGTCACCAGCCAGCGCAGCACCGCGAGCAGGCGGGCCAGCGGCCGGTCGGCGCGTAGCAGCCGCCTGAAGCCGGAAGGCGTCACCACGCTCATGGCGCGCCGGAGCTCGTACCGGCTGCCCGCCTGGGCGTCGAAGAGCAGCAAGCGCGGGTTCAACAGCAGCGCGCTGACCACGCGCGCGTCCAGGTCGGCGACGTGCAGCGACCAGTAGGCCCCGGAGCACAACCCGGTGAGCAGGAAGCGCTGCGGGAGGCCACGCTGGGCGAGGGCCTCGAGCGCTGGCGGCACCTGGGCGGTGAAGCCGGGGGTGTAGAACGCATCGTCGTCACGCAGGGGGTCTGCGCTGCCGTCCGCCTCTCCGAACGGGACGACGTCGAGCCGCAGCGAGGGAACGCCGTGCGCCGCCCAGCGGCGTGCCGCTTCGACGTACATCCGGTTCGGCCCGATGTGACGGATCGAGCCGGCGTTGAGGAACACGATGGTGAGATCACGCCGCTCGCCGGCCGGCTCGGCGAGGACGCCGAACGTGCCACCCGGGAGATTGAGCGCCGACTCGCGGCCGCCGTCGAAGGCGAGGCTGCCGTCGCCGCGAGGTTCAAGCGACGCAGCACCGCGCTCGACCGCCAGCCAGGAACGCGTGCGCGCGATGGTCACCGTCGGCACCTCGGCGTGCTGCGGGCCGGCGAGCATCGCGCCCCAGCCCAGCCCGTCGTCGGTCTCGGCGCCCAGCGCCTCTACGAGCGCGGCATCGGGCGGCGTCCCGTCGCGCCCGAGCACCAGGGCGCGGCGCACGCTGCCCGTCACGCCGTCGAGGGTGCTGATCGCGGTCGCGGTCGCGGCGGTGAGCACGTGACCGCCGGCGCGGATCTCGCCGTCGGCGGCGACGGCGTCGTCGTCGCCGGTCTGGGAGGCCTCGAGCTTGGCGAACGCCTTGAGCTCGCGGACCCAGGCGCGGCCGCGCGCCGGCACTCCCCAGAGCACGAGGTCGTCGACGGACAGCCGGTCGAGGGCGTTGAGCGTGAGCAGGCCGCCGAGGCCGAGCGCGACCACGGCGAGCCGCTCTGCACCCAGCGCCTGTCCGGCCTCGACCAGCGCGCCGGTCCAGGTCTCGAGGAGATCGTCGTCGCGGGCGCCGCCCGCCGCGTTGCCCGTGGCCGGCAGCTCCAGCCGGAGGACGGTGTGGCCGTCCTGTGCGAGCGCCACGGCCCATGCGCGACGGGGGCGGTACGCGCTCTGGTCGTCCCACCCGAACGGCGGCACCATCAGTACGCCGAGTCCGCTGGATGGACTCGTGGGCTCGTGCAGCATGCCCGCCGCGCTGCCGATGTAGACCGGTCTCACAGGGGGAGCGGTGAGGCGAGGTTGCGAGCCACGAGCACGACGGGACCGTAGGCGGTGACCGGCAGCCGGCGCTCGCGGCCCGGCTCGACCAGGAGGCAGTCCTCCGGCGCGTGGGAACCGAGCAGGCGAGCGCCGACGACCGCGCGCCGGGCCCGAAGGGTCACGACGTCACCCTCGAGCCGCGCCTCGAGACCCAGGTGCTCCGCGCTGTGGCGGGAGGGGTCGCGTCCCACCGGGAAGCGCTCGCCCGCGGCGAGCAGCTCGCCGTCGCGCTCGAGCGCGACGACCACGAGGTCGTGCTGGGGCTCGCCGAAGCGGTACGCGTAGGCGGCGTCGACCCAGCGGCCGAGCAGCGTCTCGACGTCACCGGTCCAGGCGCCGTGCGGCGCGACCTCCACCGCGGTCGTCGCCTCCTCCACCACGTGCTCGCCGTCGCGGTACAGCGTCACCCGCACCGTGGCGGCGAGCGGGTCGGGGCCGTCATTGGCAACGTGCACGGCGATCCCGCCCAGTCCCTCGTCGGTCGTCCAGATCGCGACCGGGCGCAGCACCCGCGCCAGCGCACCCAGCGCCGCCTTCGGCCGGCCGCTGTGATCGAGCAGCCCCCAGCCGGCCCCCGGCGCCAGGTCGCGCAGCCACAGCACGAACGCCCCGTCGCACGGCGAGCCAGCCCGCCGCCACTCACCGAACACCTCGGCCATCACGTCCCCGCTCACCCACGGCAGCAGCTCATCCCCATGAGACAAAAGGGTCTGTCCCTTTTGTCTCATGTCCTGTGCCGAGTAGAGCTCGTCGAGGTAGTGGCGGGTGACGTCGAGGAAGTCCCAGGGTGAGTCGACGTCGCGCATGACGCCGTCGCGGAGGTCGTCCGGTGCGTCGTCGGGCACGTTGGCCAGCGCGAGGCACTCGGACGCGAAGCGCACGCCGGCGGTGCGCGCGTCGGCGAGCGGTCGCCGGTAGCCGCCGACCCCGAACCAGTTCGCGACGCCGTCGCCGGCGCGCAGCGGCCGGTCGGCGCCGCACGGGGCGGAGGGGACGTAGACGGCGTCGACCGCGGCGGCGCGCAGCCGCTCGGGCACGTGCTCGGCGAAGAACGGCGGGCGGCCGAGAGCCGGGTCGAGTCCGAGCATCGCCACCTGCTGCTCGATCTCGGAGTTCGCCGCACACGACGGCGAGGCTCGGCCGGCCGCCGACCACGTCGATCAGCGCGTCGAGCTCCGCCTCGACCTGCGCGGCGAACTCCGGCACCTCGAAGGGGTAGTCGAGGTTGGCGAACATCAGGTCCTGCCACACGAGCAGCCCCAGTTCGTCGCAGAGGTCGTGGAACGTGGCGGACTCGTAGACGCCCGTGCCGGGCAGGCGGACGGCGTTCAGGCCGGCCTGCTTCGCCGCTTCGAGCGTCGACCGCAGCTCGGCCTCGTCGACTGGCGTCCACAGCGCGCCGCGAACAAAAACGGCAATGTCATTGAGGGAGAGGCTGAGGCCTTCGCCGAGGACGTCGGCGGGCGCCGAGAGGGTCCGGAACCCGATCCGCCGCCGCCAACCATGCTGAATTTCCACCGCCTGCGACGAACCGTGCTGGATTTCCACCGTCTTCCGGTGGGAATCTGGCGCGGTTCGGGCTGACCGGTGGTTATCTGGCGTGGCTGGGGTGAAGACGGCGTCGTAGAGGTGGGGGTCGCCGTGGGTGTGGGGCCACCAGAGATAGACGTCCGGAATCCGCAGCTCGGCCCGCTCGCCGGCCCGGCAGGCCACCGACGCCGCGCCCACCGACAACTCGCCGTCGACCGAGGCGACACACGACACCACTCCCTCGGCGCCATCCACGCTGGTGCGCAAGCGGACAGACGCCGAGCCGGCCGAGAACCACGCCGGCCGCCACAGACCCACGACGGGAGGCCCCGGGGCGAACCCCGGCGCGCGCCCCAGCAGGGTCGTCCGGAACCACCGCAGATTCCCGTCGTAGGCCACCTTCTGCCGCCAGCGCGCCCGCGGCTTGCGCCGTTCTGCGAGCCGCGGCGCCAGCGCCGCGCACCGCACCTCGACGTCATGTGACCCGGCGGAAAGCGGCACCCGCACCGGCACCCACATCGACTGCGACTCGGCCGCTACCTCCCCGTCCAGAACGACCGAGCACAACGTCGCCAGCCCGTCGAAGACCAGCTCGCCGTCGACCGGCGCGTCGACGCTGGTGCGCGCTACGAAGTCGGTGTCATCGCCGAGCCCGGTCGCTGCCGGGTCCCAGCCCTCAAGCCTGAACCGCACGCGTCGAGCGCGTCCATGGATTCCCGCCACGCCTCGGCCATCCCGGCGATCGCCGGCTGCGGGTCGAACGCTCGCCTCCGTGCGAGCCGGAACGAGAGCACCTTGCTGCCCTCGACGATGCGGTCGAGCGGCTCGACCGGCTCGCCGAGCAACCAGGTCGCGTGGGCCTGGAGCAGCTCGAACGCGGCGCCCGCCATCCGCACCGTGGCGAACGCGTACGCATGGAAGTCCTCGAGGTCGCCCTCTAGTAACCGTGGCAGGTCCTGCTCGAGCCGGGACCCGAAGCGCTCGAACGGGTTCTCGGCCGGCCGCCAGCCGAGGTGGAAGCGCAGCTGCCCGAGCGCGAGGTCGCGCACCTCCTCGCCGCCGGGGACCCGCGGTACGGCCTCGAAGCGCACGAGCTCCAGATACGGCGGCAGCAGCTCCTCCGGTGCGCCGTCGAGGTGGAAGACCCCGCGGTAGTCCTCACCGGAGAGCTCGTGCAGGCCGACGTTGTGGAAGTAGTGCAGCCGCTCGCCCTCCATCCACCCGACGGTCGCCTCCTCAGGCTGATATCGGCCCACTCCCGCCGGTTGCATAGGGGTAGCGAAGCCCGCTGACCGTCACAGAGCCTTGTCGGACCGGGAGATTCGCTCGGAGGACGGAGAAGGGCCGCATGCCGCCCCCGGCCTGCGGCCCGCCGCACGACTTCGGCACGAGCAGGGAGCTCGGTAACGCGCCGGAGCCCTCGCCCGATCGTCCCGCCCGGCATCCGGAATTGCTTGAGGGCCTGCGCCAGGCGCACCTGTGGTCACAACGAAGGCGGCGTATTTCCGCTGCAACTCCTGACTCTTAGGACGTGGGACCTACCCATGAGCGGAGGGAGATGCCGTGTGCGACTGCGGCAAGAACGAGATCACCGGTGATGCTTTGGAAGCGAATCCGGGCGAGCGGTACTTCGACCACTCGGCCGACGCCTGGCTCCTGGCCCGTGCCGTCGACCACCTGCACGCCGATGAGGACGACGCCGAGGGTCGGCACAACTACCGGAGGGCAATCGAGCTGCTCGGGCGATCCGCGGCGGCATCGGAGACGGTCGGCCAGATCCTCCAGCGGGTCCCGGCCCGTGACGTTCCATTGCGATGGAGCCTCCTCTACGTACTCGCCGACGTCGGCGACCCGAAGGCTCTCGACCTGCTCGCCCGCGTGGCCGCCGAGCCCATCCGCCAAACCGAACGCGACCCCCAGGTGTGCGAGTCCCCCGACGACGGCGAACGCCTCGTACGGGTGATGGCCGTCGAGGGTCTGGCCCGTCTGGCGGGCCGGGCGGACGGCGTCCAGCAAACCCTCGAAGCGGTCATCGCCAAGCAGACCGACCCCGCGGTGCGGTCGGCTGCCGTCCAGGCGCTGCGGGCGATCGACCCCGAGTCGGTCAAGCGTCTCGCCGAGATGCTGCCCGAGGACCACCGCTGGATGCTCGATGTTCGCACCGCCCACATCGGCGAGCTGGTGGCCGAGGTCGAGGCCCAAGGCCGCAAGGAGACCGTCTCCCAAGCTCCCGTACACGACCGCATCGTTTCCCGTCCCCGCGTCAAGAAGGAGTGTGACTGATGACTACCTGCTCGTACTCGGTGCCCAACCTGTCGACCTCGGGCGACAGCCTCTACGGCCCCCGGATCTGCTCCCAGCCCTTCATTGACTGGGCGTGGGACGCGTTCGACTTCGACAAGGGCGACTGGGACGACGGCTTCGGCTGGGACAACGTCTGCAACAACACTCAACCTCTGTCCCGCGCGATGAGCGGGATCTGGTGCCTCACCTACTCGTCGCCCAGGTTCCCGAGTGAGTCCTATGGCGGCAACATCCTCGAGTGGGGCGGCCGCTTCGCCCGCAACGCCATCGACGAGGTCGACGGGCGCTGTGGTGACGGCACCGCCATCGCCAGGACGCAGTCGGGGGGCCTGTTCGTCGACGAGTGGACCCAGCTCTACCTGGGCTTCTTCTACTCGCGGGCCGTCCCGGAGCGGGCGGGCACGCTCGTCCACGAGGCTCGCCACGCCGATGGCAGGGGTCACGACAGTGGCAACAACGACTCGAGCTGGGACTACAACGGCGCCTGGCGGTGGCACGTGTGCTGGCTGGCATGGTTCGCGTTCGAGGGCCGGTCGACGACGACCGCGCTGAAGGCGCTCGCCCGCCAGCGAGCCAACATCATCCTCAGCAACAACTTCGTCACGCCTCCTGGCTTTACGGTCTGACGGTCCGACCGACCCGGCCGAGTCCCCACGCGAGTGGCGCTCGGCCGGGTCCGGCCACACTGGCGAATGCTTCCGATCACTCCGCTCGATCCATGCCCCAGGCAAGCGCCTCTCTCCTGGGACCAGCCGGTCGACAAGCTGCCGGCGCGACCGGCGTCGGCGCTGCTGGCCGGCATCGTTAGGGCGTGGCCCGCCCGGTCGGCGCACGCCAGCGCCCCGCCCGCCTTCGCCGGCTTCCGCTTCTCACCCGAGGTCATCACGCGTCACTCTGCTCGACCGTCGGTGGTGGCCTGGTCGCGCTCAACGCACCGCATGGCGCGTCGTCCCTCTCGCCCTGCCCCGGCCAAAAAAAAAAAAAAAAAAAAAAAAAAAAAAGAAAAAAGAAAGAAAGAGAGAGAGAGAGAGAGAGAGAGAGAGAGAGGGGGGGGGGGGGGGGGGGGGGGGGGGGGGGGGGGGGGGGGGGGGGGGGGGGGGGGGGGGGGGGGGGGGGGCCGTG
>CAVRTA010000005.1:0-609794 GCA_963724135.1 uncultured Solirubrobacteraceae bacterium | reverse complement strand
CGTGTCCGGGCCGCCGTCGATGACGTTGCGCGCCACCCGGGTGCGCTGGGCGTTGGGATAGAGCTGGATCGAGTAGGCGGCTGAGTTCGAGAAGACGTTGCCGACGATCCGGCCCTTCGTCACGGCGGCGGCGTAGATGCCGTGATCGAGGTTGTCGTGCGCGGTGGCGCCGCAGTCGTGGATGACGTTGCCGCGGATCACGGGGCGGATGGCACGGCCCTCGTCGTCGGAGCCCAGCATCATGCAGCTGTCGCCCCGCATCCGGTTGGTGATGTCGTTGCCGCGCACGACGACGCCGGTGGCGTAGATCTTGACCGTGTTGTGGTCGCCGGTCCCCTCGATCGAGAGGCCGGTCAGGTGCACGTGGTCGGCTTCGGGCGCGACCATGACGATGCCGACCAGCCGCGCCCGCTCGCCCGGGGCGCTGCGCAGCACGATCGGCGCGCCCTTGCGGCCGGGCTCGCCGAAACGGGCGATGTAGCCGTTGTGGGTGCGGTCGTAGGTGCCCGCGCGCAGGCAGCCGGTCTCCCCGGCGCCGAGCGCGTCCACCAGGCGCTGCGAGGTTGCGAACGGGCGGTCGGCCGTCCCGGGGGCGCGGTCGGAGCCCGTGGGGGAGGCGTAGCGGTCGCACACGCCGCCGGCGGCGGCCGCGGGAGCGGTCGCCGCGAGTGCGAGCACGCAGGCGAGCAGCGATACGGGAAGAACGGGACGCATGGGCGAGAGATGCCACCGCGACCTGCCTGCCGCGGGACGTGGGTTTGTCTCGGCGCGTTGCGCGGAGCGGCCGCGTTCAGCGCCCGAGCCTGGACGAATGTCCGGGGAATCCGACGACCTCGGCGCACCGCCCGTCCGGGGCGAGGCGGTAGTCGCCCTCCTGCGGGTCGCGGAACCCGGGATCGGCCTCGATGTTGCCGTCGAAGTCGATTCCACCGCCGCGGACCGCGCCCCGTGCCCTGAAGGTGCAGTTGTCGCGCACCACGTTGCCGCGGCCGGTCGCCGCCTCCCAGTAGGCATCGACGGCCGCGGAGGCGGTGTCGGTGATCACGTTGCGCTCGACGACGTTGGCGCTGGACGCCGACCGCGCGTCGCCGCCGATCACGATCCCACCGCGAACCGTGCCGGCGCCGCCGTCGATCACGTTGCGCGCGACGTAGACCCCCTGGGCGTCCGGGTAGAGCTGGATCGCGTAGGCCGCGGGATCGACGAACACGTTGTCGACGATCTGGCCGCCGTCGGCCCGGGCGACGTAGATGCCGTGGTCCTTGTTGCCGTCGGCGGGGGCGCCGCACCGGCTCAGCACGCTGCGCCGGACGACCGGCCGCACCGCGCGGCCGCCGGTCGTCGAGCCGAGGATCACGCAGCTCTGGCCGCGGCGCTGATTGGTGATCTCGCTGTCCGTGATGACCACGTCACGCCCGTAGACCTTGACGGTGTTCTGGCCGCCGGTGCCGACCATGTCGAGGTGCGCGAGGGTGACATCGCTCGCTCGGCGATCGATCATCACCGTGCCGACAAGGCGTGCCCGGTCCCCGGGCGCGCTGCGCACCGAGATCCGGCTGGCCCGCAGGGTGAGCACGTAGCCGTCCGGTCCGGCGCCGTAGGAGCCTGACCGCAGGCAGCCGGTCTCGCCCGGCCGGAGGGCGCCGGCCAGGCGCTGCGGGGTTCGGAAGGGGGCCGCGCGGGTGCCTGCCGCGCCGTCGGCGCCGTCCGGCGCGGCATAGCGTGCGCAGACGAAGGTCGCCGGACCGGAGCACGAGCTCAGCCCGGCTGCGGTGAGAAGGACGAGGAGCCCGCTGCGCCCGAGGGCCGACACCTTCCAGCGTAGGGCTGCTCCTCCTTGCGGCCGGACGCCATCCCTGCGACCGTTACCTGGACATGCGCCTGCTCGGCCTCGGCATTGCCACCGCCATTCTCCTCTCTGCCGCGCCCGCACTGGCCACGACCCGCGCCGAGCGGTCGGCCGCCCACCAGCTGCGGACGATCGAGGGCGCACGGGCGGTGGAACGGTTCTCCGCCGCGGCCCGGCGGAGCGCGTACGACCGCTCCCGCCGCGTCGCCTACACCCTCGCCGGCCGCCGGCTCGTCGCCAGGCCCCGCAGCGGTGGGCTCCGCACCGTGATCGACCTCCGGCCGGCGGGCGTGCGGCGCCCGCGCGGCATCACCATCGCGCGCTCCGGTGATCGGACCGATGCACGCCGCGTCCGCCACGTCTACGTCGTCGAGCGCGACCGCGTGGTCGAGATCGGCTTCGAGGTCCGCGCGGTCCCCGCGTCGGCTGCCGCCGTGGCTCGGGTCGTCGCGCCGTTGCTGCGGACCGTGGAGACCTCGGCCTGGTCGCCGGCGAGCCCCGATCCGTCGGGCATCACCTTCGACGCGGCCAACTCGCGCTTCATCGTCGCCGACTCCGAGGTCGAGGAGATGGGGATCTACCAGGGCGCGAACCTGTGGACGGTCCCGGTCGGCTCGCTGCAGGGCACCGGCAGCGGCACCACGACGCGTTTCAGCAAGGAGCCGACCGGCATCAGCCTCGACCCGGGCAGCCGGACGCTGTACGTGAGCGACGACGACGGCGACCGGATCATCGTGGACCGGCCGGGACCGGACGGTCGTCACGGCACAGCCGACGACGTCACCACCCGGGTGAGCGCCGCGGCGTACGGCATCGGCGACGCCGAGGACGTCGCGTACGACACCCGCAACGGGCATCTCTTCGTCTGCGACGGAACCGGCAGGGAGATCTGGGAGATCGACCCCGTCAACGGCGTGTTCGGCGATGCCGGGGACGCGGTCACCCATTTCGACCTGGCGGTGCACGGCATGCGCGACTGCGAGGGCGTCGCGATCGACAAGGCGCGCGACACGCTCGTCGTCGTCGAGCCCACGCAGAAGTTCGCCTACGAGTTCACTCGCAGCGGCAACCTGTCCCGGATCCTGGACATGAGGCAGATCGCCCTCAGCAACGTGCGCCTCGCCGCGATCGTCCTCGCTCCGAGCTCGAGCCTCACCGACCACCCCAGCGTCCTCAGCTACTGGGTGACCGACCGTCGCGTCGACAACGGCGAGAACGCCAACGAGAACGACGGGCGGATGTACGAGCTCGGGATCCCAGGCGCCGCCCCCTCGGACTCGCCGCCCTCGGCCGGCGTCACGGCCCCGGCCGCCGGCGCGTCGGTGTCGGGCACCGTCACCGCCAGCGCCAGTGCCAGCGACGACGTCGGCGTCACCCAGGTCCGCTTCCGGGTGGACGGAAGCGACATCGGCGCCGACACGAACGGCGCCGACGGCTGGTCGGTCGCGTGGGACACGCTCACGGTCGGCAACGGAACCCACGCGCTGACCGCTGTGGCGACCGACACGGCGGGCAACACCAGCGTCTCGGCGCCCGTCTCGGTCACCGTCGCCAACGTGCTGCAGGGGACCGTCACCGTGCCCGTGCGCACGGGCAACGACGACGGCGACGAGATCAGCGACGGCACCGTCCGGCGTACCAACGGTGACCTCGAGCTCGGCTCCGACCACGGCGTCGCCACCACCGTCGCGCTGCGCTTCAGCGGCCTCGAGGTCCCGCGCAACGCGACGATCGAGCGCGCCACCGTGCAGTTCAACGCCGACGAGCTCGACCGGGCGGCCGCGACGCTCGCGATCCGCGCCCACGCGGCCGATCACTCCGCCGCCCTGGCCGGCACGGCGTTCAACCTCTCGTCGCGTCCCGCTACGACCGGTGCGGTGACGTGGTCGGTGCCGACCTGGACCGTGTTCGGTGCGGCGGGCCCCGAGCAGCGCACGCCCGACGTCGGCGCGGTGATCGAGGAGGTCGTCGAGCGGCCGGGCTGGGTGGCGGGGAACGCGCTCACGCTGCTCATCACGGGCTCAGGGCGCCGCACCGCAGAGTCGTTCGAGGGCGGCTTCCCGGCGGTCCTGGTGGTGGAGTTCACCTAGTGGCGTGATTCATTGTTTCGCGGGCAGTTCTCGGCACGTTTGCCCGCGCCTGGCGGCCGACGACTAACGCCCACATATGCCCGGTATGCCGGCGATCGTCGCCGACCCCCAGGCACGACCATCCGGGCCGATTACTACGCCCGAACCAACGAATCACGACACTAGGGTCACGACCCCAGTCCCGGGTCGAGAGCCGGTCGGCTGGCTACGCTGATCGAGACGCGTAACGCTCAGCATCGGACCGGAGGCTCGGTGACCTACTCCATGCGGCCGGATGCCGCGCCCATTCACCTGCGCAAGCAGGCCGTGATCGCTGCCACAGCCGTGGCGGCGCTGCTGTCCGCGGCGCCGGTCGAGGCGGCCGGGCCGGCTTCCGTGACCCGGCCGGACGCGTACGCAGTCCGCGTCATCGACAAGAAGCCGGGCAACGGGCGGTTCGACCGCGCCAGCAGGGTGGCCCGCAACCCGGCCGACGGGTTGCTCTACCGGCTCGCGGGCCGGTCGATCGTCGCCTCGGACCGCAGCGGCGCGCGCCGCTCGGTGATCAGCCTGCGCCGCGTCGCGCTGCGCCGGCCGCGAGCGATAGCGATCAGGCGCTCCGGCGATCCCACCGACGCACCGGCGACCCGCCATATCTATCTCGTCGACCGTGGGGGCCGCGTCGTCGAGCTGGGTGTCGAGAGCGGCTCGGTGCCGGCGTCGGCGGCGGCCGTGTCCACCGTCACTGCGCGCCTGCTGCGCACGATCGCGACCTCGGGGTGGTCGCCGTCCTCCCCGGACCCGTCGGGCATCGCCTACGACGCCGCGAACGGCCGCTTCATCGTCTCCGATGGCGAGGTCGAGGAGATGCCGCTCTACAAGGGATTCAACCTGTGGACCGCGCCGCTCGGCTCGCTGCACGGGACCGGCAGCGCGACCACCGTCGGCAACAGCAAGGAGCCGACCGGGCTCACGCTGAACCCCACCGATCGCACTCTGTACATCACCGACGACGACGCCCACCGGATCGTGGTCGCCAAGCCCGGCGCCGACGGCCTTCACGGGACCGCCGACGATTCCACCACGCGAGTCGGCACCGCCGCATACGGGATCGCCGATCCCGAGGACATCGCCTACGACACCCGCCTCCGGCACCTGTTCGTCTGCGACGGTCTCGGCCGCGAGATCTGGGACATCGACCCCGTCAACGGCGTCCTCGGCGACGCTGGCGACCACGTCAAGCACTTCGACCTGGGCGTGCACGGTCTGAGCGACTGCGAGGGCGTGGCCTACGACCGCCAGCGCGACACGCTCGTCGTCGCCGATCCCAACCAGAAGTACGCCTACGAGTTCACCCGCAGCGGCAGCCTGGCGCGGCGGCTGGACATGCGCTCGATCGCCGGCGCCGACGTGAAGCTCGCCGGGATCACCCTCGCGCCGAGCTCGAGCCCCAACGACAGCTCGAGCACCCGCAGCTACTTCCTCGTCGACCGCCGCGTCGACAACGGGATCGACCCCGGCGAGAACGACGGCCGGCTCTACGAGGTGGCCACCCGTAGCGTGACCGCCGATCCGCCGCCCTCCGTCTCCGTGACGGCGCCCGTCGCCGGGTCGACGGTCGCCGGCGCCGTGGCGCTGCGGGCCAGCGCCAGCGACAGCGGCGGCGTGACGCAGGTCCGCTTCCGCGTCGACAACGTCGACGTCGGAGTCGACACGAGCGCGTCCGGAGGCTGGACGGTCTCGTGGGCGACGCAGGCCGCGGGCAACGGGCCGCACCAGATCACGGCGATCGCGACCGACACGGCAGGGAACACGAGCGCGGCGGCCCCCATCACGGTCAACGTGAACAACCACGTCCAGCAGACCATCACCGTGCCCATCGCCACCGGCAACGACGATGCCGACGAGATCGCGGACGGCACCGTCCGGCGGACCACCGGCGACCTCGAGCTCGGCAGCGACCAGGGCATTCCGACGACGGTCGCCCTGCGCTTCGCCGGGCTGACCGTTCCGCGCGGCGTCGTCGTCCAGCGGGCGAGCGTGCAGCTCAACGCCGACGAGCTCGATCGAGCGGCCGCGACCCTCTCGCTCCGCGCGGAGGCTGGCGACAACTCGGCTCCGTTCGCCGGGACAGCGTTCAACCTGTCGTCACGACCGCTGGGCGCCGGCGCGGTGAGCTGGTCCGTGCCCATCTGGACCGTGTTCGGCGCAGCGGGGCTGGAGCAGCAGACGCCGGACCTCAGTGCGCTCGTCCAGGAGGTCATCGATCGCCCGGGCTGGACGCCGGGGAACGCGCTCACGCTCCTCATAGCCGGGAGCGGGCGACGCACGGCGGAGTCGCTCGAGGGCGGCTTCCCGCCGACCTTGACCGTAGAGTTCGCCTCGCCCTGACCCCCTCGGAGTCTGATGCCGTGACGTCCACGACGCTCGGGCTCGTGCGTGAGCTCGGGCGCGCGTTGCGCGATGCCGACATCGCGTACTGCCACTTCAAGAGCAACGCGTTCCTGGCCCAGTCGCACAGCGGCGAGAACGACCTGGACCTGCTGATCGCGCGCGCCGACGGCGAGCGCTTCGCCGCGATCCTGCACGACCTCTCCTTCAAGCTCGCGGTGCGGGCCCAGAACGAGCTGCCGGGAGTGCTCGACTACTACGGCTTCGACGCGGACGCCGATCGCAGGGTGCACGTCCACGCGCACTACCAGCTGATCGTCGGCGACGACCTGACCAAGAACCACCGGCTGCCACTCGAGCAGGCCTTTCTGGAGTCCTCGCGGCCGGCGGGCGAGCTGCGCGTGCCCGCCCCCGAGCTCGAGCTGATCCTGCTGGTGCTGCGACTGGCGCTCAAGCACCTGACCTGGGACGCCCGGATCGCGCTGAAGGGGCCGGTGCCCGCGCCCGCGCGCGCCGAGCTCGCCTACCTCGAGGAGCGGGCGGAGCCCGCGCGCGTCGAGGCGCTGCTCGCACAACGGCTCCCGACGGTCTCGATGGAGACGTTCCGTGCCTGCCGCCGCGCGCTCGACACCGGCAAGGGCATGGCCGCCGGGCGAAGGCTGGTGCGTGACCTCGCGCCCTACGCGCGCCGCTCCCGGGCCGCGGACGTCACGCTCAAGCTCACGCGCCGCACGGCCGAGCTGGTCCGGCACTTCGCGAAGCGCCCGGCGGCGAGAAAGCGGCTCGTGGCCGGCGGCGGGATCATCGCGCTCGTCGGTGCCGACGGCGCGGGGAAGACGACCGCGATCGAGACGATCGAGGCGTGGCTGGGCCGCACTTTCGCCGTCACCCGCGTGCATCTCGGGCGTCCGCAGAAGTCCGCGATCACGCGAGCGCTCACCCTGCTCGCACTCGGCCGGGGAGCGCTGCGCCGCCTGACGCGACGCCCGCGCCGCGAGCGCTCGACCCAGCACGCCGTACTGGCGCTCGCGCTCGCGCGCGACCGCTATCTCACCTTTCGCGCCGCCCGCCGGATTGCCACCAACGGCGGCCTGGTCGTCTGCGACCGCTTCCCGCTGCCGCAGCTGACGACGATGGACGCCCCCCGCGTGCGGCGGCTCAGCGACCCGCGGCGGTTCAGGCGACTGGTCGATCGGATGGAAGCGATCGAGCGCCGCTACTACGCCGCGATCGCCGCCCCCGACGTGCTGATCGTCCTGCGCGTCGACCCCGATGTCGCGGTGGCCCGCAAGCCGGAGGAGGATCCGGCGTTCGTCAGGGCGCGCTGGGACGAGGTGTGGGGGGTGGACTGGGAGGCTGCGGGCGCGCACGTGATCGATGCCGGCGCGCCCCGTGATGATGTACTCGCCGCGCTGAAGGCGCACGTCTGGCACGCCCTCTGATGCCGCTGCGCCTCGTCGAGCTGATGGGGCCGCCGGGTGCGGGGAAGAGCACGGTCTACGACGAGCTGCGGCGCGCGGGCGCGGTCGAGATGCCGATCCTGCGCCGCCGGCCCCATACCCCACTGCTCGCGCGCCACCTCGCGGTGTCGGCCGCGACGCTCATCCGCAGACGGGCTGTGGACCGCCGGTGGGAGCTCCAGCTGCTCGTCATGATGGCCTACGTGCACGCCCTGCCGTCCGTGCTCACCGGGCCCCGCCGGCCCGCGGGCGAGGTGCTCGTCTTCGACCAGGGGCCGCTCTACACGCTCACGCGCGGACCGCTGCGCGACGCGCGGCTGCGGGACTGGTGGGAGCCCGCGGTCGAGCGGTGGCGGACGCTGCTGGACGTCGTCGTGTGGCTCGACGCTCCCGACGCGGTGCTCGTCGAGCGCATCGACACGCGCGTCAAGGAGCACCGCTACAAGGGCACCAGCCACGCGGCGCGAACGGGCCTCGCTGCCGATCGCACGGTCTACGAGGATCTGATCGCCCGCCTGGAGGGCGGCCCGCGTATCCTGCGCTTCGACACGAGCCGCGACGCGCCCGAGGCGATCGTCGCCGCCGTTCTCACGGCGACCCGGGCGCGGTGAGGAGGTCGCGGCGCCCGCGGCTGCGCGACGACACGCTGTCGCGCAAGGCGACGCTGAACATGGCCGCGGCGATGCTCGACTACGGTGCGCGCGTCGTCGTCGGGCTGATCGTCGCGCCCGTGCTCGTCTCGCGTCTGGGCGACGTCGTCTACGGCGTCTACCAGACCATCGGGCGCCTCGTGGGCTTCGCCACGCCGGCGGGCGGCCGGCCCAGCCAGGCGCTGAAGTGGACGATCGCCCGCCACCAGCACTCCGACGCCTACGACGAGAAGCGCCTGCAGGTCGGCAGCGCGGTCGCCGTATGGCTCGTGTTCCTGCCGCCACTGGCGATCGCCGGCGGCGTGCTCGCCTGGTTCGCGCCCGAGCTGCTCGGATTGCCGGACTCGATGCACCTCGCGGTGCGCGTCGCGGCCGGGCTGCTCGTCGTCAACCTGATCGTCGAGAACTTCACGCTGATTCCCCAGTCGGTCGTGCAGGGCGAGAACCTCGGCTACAAGCGGCTCGGGACCTCGGCGCTGGTCGTCATCGCCGGCGGCGGCATGACCATCGCAGCGGCGGAGGCCGGCTGGGGACTGGTGGGCGTGGCCGGTGCGCTGGTGGCCACGACGCTCCTGACCGGGCTGCTGTTCCTACATGTGGCGCGCCGCCACATCAGCTGGTTCGGGGCTGCTCGCCCGCCGCGTGGCGTCGTCCGTGGTTTCCTCACGCTGAGCGGCTGGTTCCTGCTGTGGAACCTCGTGATGCAGCTCCTGCGGGCCAGCGACATCGTCGTGCTCGGGATCGCCGGCTCACCGGAGCAGGTCACGGTCTACTCGCTGTCGCGCTACGTCCCGGAGGCGATCTTCAGCGTGGTCGCGATCGTCATCTCCGCCGTCATGCCGGGGCTCGGCGGTGTCATGGGCGCGGGGCAGACCGAGCGCGCGGCGCGCGTGCGGTCGGAGGCGATGGCGGTCACCTGGCTGCTCGCGACGGCGTCCGGCGCCGCGTACCTGCTCGTGCAGTCGTCGTTCGTGACGGTGTGGGTGGGGGAACGCTACGTGCCCTCATCGCTCGCGGCGCTGCTGATCGTGGTGATGACGCTGCAGTTCGCCTTCATCCGCAACGACTCGAGCATCATCGACCTGACGCTGGACCTCAAGAACAAGGTCCTGCTCGGGATGCTGGCGGGCGGCGTTTCGATCGGCCTCGCGGTGGTGCTGGTCGATGTGTTCGCGGACGGCATCGCCGGGCTCGCCGTCGGCTTCGTGGCCGGGCGCGCGATCATCGGCGTCGCGTACCCAGTGCTGGTCTGCCGGGCGCTCGGCCTGGCGCTGGGCGAGCAGGCGCGCGGCGCGGCGCGCCCCCTGGTCGTGACGGCCGCGCTCTTCGCCACGGCGATGCTGCTGGCGCCGTCGCTCGACACGGACTCCTGGCTCGGCGTGATCGGCCTCGGCCTGGCCTCCGTCGCCGTGACCGGTGTCGCGGGCCTCTTCCTCGGGCTCTCGCGCGAGCAGCGCTCGCGCGTGCTCGATCGCGCGCGCTCTATCCGGCGATGAACGCCACCAGCCGCCGCCGCTCGGCCTCGGCCGTGCGCCGGCGCGCACGCTCGATGCCGGCGGCGACGAGCCTCTCGCGCAGCGCCGCGTCGCCCACCAGGCGCCGCACCGCGGCTGCCGCTGATCCGGCGTCGCCGGGGGGGACGAGCAGGGCCGCGCCCTCGGCCACCGCGCGCACTCCCCCGACGTCCGTGGCGACGACCGGGGCGCGCGCGGCGAAGGCCTCCAGCAGCACCTGCGGCAGCCCCTCGGTCCAGGACACGTGCAGGAACACGTCTGCGGCGCGGTAGCGGTCGAGGAGCCCCGCGTCGAGCGGGACGTAGCCGAGCAGCTCCGCGCGCCCGCTGACGCCGAGCTCCTCCAGGCGCGAGCGCAGGCCGGCCTCGAGCGGGCCCTCGCCGACGATCTGCAGGCGGTAGTCAGCGCCCAGTTCGGCAAGCACGTCGGCCAGCAGCAGCGGGTTCTTCTCGGTCTCCAGCCGGCCCACCGACAACAGGACGTACGGGGGCCGGCCGCGCGCCCGGCGCGGCTGCTCGAGGTCGGCCTCGGTCACGAACGAGACGCTGAGCTCGTGCAGGCGCCGGGCGCCGGCGTAGCGCTGCGCGAGCGCCGGGCCGACCGCCGTGACCGCCGCCGCGCGGGCGAGCGCCCGCCACGCCGCCTCCATCAGCCGGAATGCGAGCTGGGGGAGGCGACGCCCGGGGTAGCGGCTCCGGGCGTAGGCGAGGGTGTCCTGGCGCACGCCGAGGACCAGGCGGCGGCGGCGCACGAGCGCGAGGAAGGCGAGCAGGATCGCCATCGGGCTCGGGCCGTTCACCCACACCGCATCGACCCTGCCGAGCACCGCCCAGAACTCCCGCGCCGTCCCGCTCAGCGCCCGCAGGACCGCGCCGACCTGCGCCGCGCTGGCGTAGTGCGGCAACGCCGCGAAGCTCTCCGGCGCGGGAACGACGTAGTGAGAGCGACCGACGGCGGGGTCCAGCCGGCCCAGCACCGTGAGCTCGACATCGGCGCCGAGCCCGAACATGAACAGCGGGAAGGCGCGGTGGACGGTCAGCGTGCCGTCGGCGTCGCGCTGGTAGATGGCGTCCTCGTAGGCGGCCAGCCGCACGCGCAGCAGGCTATGTCCCGCAGCGGCGCGGATGGCGCCGGCAGCGGCGCGGGAGCTGCGTCGAGCCGCCGCTGGCACTGAAGGCCCCGTCGTCGAGCACCAGCACGGCACCCTCGACCGGCGGGTCGACGGGATCGCCGGGCTGCGTGCCGGTGTCCACCGGCGGCGGGGTGGCCGCCGGGGGGGCGGGGGTCGGGGTCGGCTCGGGCGTCTGCGCGGGCACGGCTGTCTGGGTCGCGGTCGGGGCCGGCGTGTGGGTGGCGGCTGGGCTGGCGGTGGGGACGATCGTCGCGCCCGGGGTGGGGACGGCCGTCAGGGTCGGGCTCGGCGTGGGTGCGGGTGCGGGTGCGGTCACCGTCTCGCCGCGTAGCTTGGCCGCCGTGTCGTAGCCGACGAGCTCGAGGCAGGGGCTGTCGGCGTCGAGCCGATAGTCGCCGGCGGCCGGGTCGCGGAAGCCCGGGTCGGCGATGAGGTTGCCCGCCGCGCTGAAGCCGCCGCCAGCGAGGTCGATCTGGACGTGCTTGTTGCGGATCAGGCAGTTCTCCCTGGCGAGATTGCCGCTGCCGACCGCCGTACCGCCCCAGAAGCTGCGGATCCCGGCGTACATCGCGCTGTCGGTGATGACGTTGCGGGCGACCACCGCATCGGAGGAGGCGGCGTCGCCCTCTCCGGCGAAGATCACGCCCCCGCCGTTGCCGACCATCACGTTGTGCGTCACCGTCGTCTGCTGGGCGTCGGGGTACAGGTGTACGCCGTAGCCGCCCGAGCGCAGGAAGAGGTTGTCGGTGACCAGCGTCGCGACGGCGTCGGCCACGTAGACGGAGTGCTCGAGCTTGTTGCCGACCGCGCCGCAGTCGTGGAAGGTGTTGCGTTGCACCACGGTGCGGGTGGCCTGCCCCCACGTCGCCGAGCCCAGGATCATGCAGATCGCCTGGCCCGCGTTGGTGATCGTGTTGTCCTCGAAGGTGACGTCCTCGCCGTGCAGCGAGATGCCGGTCTTCTCGTCGGGCGGCACCCGGCGGGCGTCGATGTCGAGGTTCGAGACGACGATGTGGTGATAGCCGGCGGGAACCTGGACGATGCCGCGCAGCTGGGCGCGCTGTCCGGGCGCACTGCGGATCGTGATCGGAGCGCCGGGGGCGCCGCTGCGCTTGACGTTGAGCACGTAGTGGCCCGAGACCTCCTGGGCATACGTGCCGGCCAGAAGGCAGCCGGTCTGCCCGGGATCCAGCGACAGCGCGAGCTTCTGCGCGGTCGCGTAGGGCTGGGGCAGCGTTCCGGCAGCCGCATCGCTCCCGAACGGCCCGGCGTAGCGGTCGCACGTCGCCTCGGCGCGCGCGGGCGCGCACAGCAAGAGCGAGAGCAGCGCGGCGAGCGGGAGGAGGCGGCGGGCGGGCACGGACGTTCGTCCGTGTCATCGGCAGTTCGTGCTCAGCGATTGATCGCGCGGCCCAGCGCGCCGGCGATCGCGGTCGCGGGAACGCCCTCGCGCGCCGCACCCGCGACCAGTCCGGCGCCGTATGGCAGGTGCATGGCCGCGTAGACGAGCGGGAGCGCGGCCGCCTCCGCGGGCCGCGCGTCCCCCGCCGCGGCGCGAGCGGCCGCGAGCGCCAGCACACCCAGGTAGACGACCGTGCCGGCGCGGGCGACGCGGCTGAACGGGGCGGCGGCGGCGGTCGCCACGACCGCGGGCGGGAGCAGGTGCGACGGGCGCATCGCGCCCGGGTGGCGGCGGAACGTCTTGACCTTGTGCAGCCCGTACTGCCAGTACTGCCGGCCGAGCGTCGAGAGCGAGCGGCGCGGGATGTACTCGGCGGCCATCGCCGGGACGCAGACGTGCGCGCCGGGCTCGGACGCGCGCAGGCGGAAGGCCAGCTCGCAGTCCTGGTCGGTGAGCCAGTCCTCGTCCCAGCCGCCCGCGCGCAACAGGGTCTCGCGGCGCCACAGGCCGGTGAATCCCGTGTCGACCTCGAACTCGGCGTCGCGAGACGAGCGGAAGCTGGCGCCCCCGGCGCCGAGCGGCGTGCCCAGCGCGAGCGCGACGCGGTCCGACCAGCCCTGGCCGTCGCCGACCGCGATCTGCGAGCCGCTCACATGGGCGGCACCGCCGGCGCGCAGGCGTTCGACGCCGAGGCGCACGTACGCCGGGGGGTAGCGCGTGTGCGCGTCCATGCGCGCGACGAACTCTCCGCGAGCGGCGCGCAGCCCGATGTTCAGCGCGAACGGGGTGCGGCGCTGCGGGTTGTCCAGGACGCGGATGCGCGGATCGCCCGCGGCCAGTTCGGCGAGGATCTCACGGCTCGCATCGCGCGATCCGCCGTCGATGAAGAGGAACTCCATCTCGCCGTCGAAGTCCTGCGCCTGCATCCGGGCGACGACGTCGCGCAGGTGGGCCTGCTCGTCGAGCACCGGGGTGAGCACGCTGACGTCCACGTAGGGCAACGTATCGGCCGTAGAGTTGGCTCCAGTAGATGGCTGAACGCCGATTGCACGGACTGCAGCGTGTGCTGGGCACGAACGCCCTCTCCGCCACCGCCTACGGGAACGTCGGCTCGTCGATCTACTACGCGCTCGGGCTCGTCGCCTCGTACGCGCTCGGGCTGACGCCGGTCATCTTCGTCATCACCGGCTTCTTCTTCTTCATGACGGCGGCCTCCTACTCGGAGGCGACCGCGATGTACCCGGAGGCCGGCGGGTCGTCGTCGTTCGCGCGGCGCGCCTTCAACGAGTTCTGGTCGTTCTTCGCCGCCTGGGCGGGGATGCTCACCTACACGATCACGGTTGCGATCAGCGCCTTCTTCGCGGCGCAATATGTCGGCGGCACCTTCTGGGACTTCCTGTCCACGTCGCCCGGCAACGTCATCGGCGGCGCCGTCTTGATCGTCGCGCTCGGCGCGGTCAACGTGTTCGGCGCGCAGGAGTCGACGCGTGTGAACATCGTCCTGGCCCTCCTCGACTTCGCGACCCAGCTGCTGCTCGTGCTGCTGGGGATCTTCCTCGTGCTGTCACCCGAGATCCTGATCGACAGCGTCGAGCTCGGCGTCACGCCGACGTGGAACCAGTTCCTGCTCGCGGTACCGATCGGCATGCTCGCCTACACCGGCATCGAGACGATCTCGAACATGGCCGAGGAGGCCAAGAACGAGCGGGTGACGATCCCGGCCGCGATCGCGCGCGTGCGCACCGCGGTGTACGCGATCTACTTCACGCTGCCGGCCGTCGCGCTGAGCGCGCTGCCGGTCCAGACCGCCCAGCCCGGCGACCGGGTCGTGGCCCTCGGGGGCGTCGAGCCCGGCGAGCGCTACACGCAGCTCGGGCTCACCCGCGAGGAGGGCGGTTTCGCCGGCGACCCGATCCTGGGAGTCGTGCGCAACATGGAGCTCGGGACGTTCGAGGGCTTCGCACTCGTCTATGTCGGCGTGCTGGCGGCAACGGTGCTCACCCTGGCCACCAACGCGGGGCTGATCGGGGTCTCGCGGCTCGTCTACTCGATGGGCCTGCACCGCCAGATGCCCGATGCCCTGCGCCAGCTGCACCCCAGGTTCGGGACCCCGTGGGTCGGAGTGATCGTGTTCGGGCTGCTGGCGATCGTCGCCATCGTCCCCGGGGAGGCGAGCTTCCTCGGCAGCCTCTACTCCTTCGGGGCGCTGCTGTCTTTCACCGTCGCGCACGTGTCGGTCGCGCGCCTGCGCAAGACCCAGCCCGACGCAGATCGGCCCTACCGCGGTCCGGGGAACGTCACCATCCGGGGCTACGACGCCCCGCTGTTCGCGATCGTCGGCGGATTCTTCACCTTCGTCGCGTTCATCGTCATCTGCGTGCTCAACCCGGTGATCGCCGCGGCGGGCGCCGGCTGGCTCGCGCTTGGCATCGCGGTGTACATCCCGTACCGGCTCAGCCGCGGCCTGGACCTCACCAGCACGCACAAGGTCGCGATCCCGCAGCCGGTCGTCGACCACGAGGCCGAGTACGACTCGGTGCTGGTCGCGCTCAACGTCGAGGAGGGCTACGACGCCGGCATCCTCGCGACCGCGAGCCGGCTTGCGGCACGGCGGCGGCGCGGCATCCACGTGCTGGTGACGATCCCGGTGCCCTTTGCCCTGGCGCTCAAGGAACCGCTGCCCGAGGCCGAGGCGACGGCGCGCTCGATCATCGAGCAGGCGCGCGTCGCCGGCGGGCGCCGCGTCACCGGCCACGTCGAGAAGGTGCGCGCCGGGCAGGCCGGGCGGCGGATCATCGAGGAGGCGGAGGACATGCGCGCCTCGGCGATCGTGATGCCGCTGCCGCGGCGCGTCGCCGGCTTCTCCGTATTCGGCAAGACGCTCGAGACCGTGCTCGCCGACCGGCCCTGCCGGGTGATCATCGAGTCGACGCCCGACGGGGCCGAGCAGCGCGGCCTGCGCCACGCGGCGCTGGAGATCGAGGCGGTGCGGTGAGCGCGCGCACGCACGTCCTTCCGGCGGTGATGCTGGTGCTCGGCGTCGCGATCGTCGTCCGCACGCTCGTGGAGGGCGGGGGAGCGACAGCCGGCGGGATCGTCATCGGCGTCCTGCTCGCGGCGGCGGGCGGGCTGCGCCTGTGGGCGGAGATCCGCTCATGATGAAGAAGCGCCTCGGCTCCCCGGTGCTGTGGGGCATGGTCCAGGCGTTCGTCGCGGCAGGCTTCTACTTCTCGCTCGGCCTCGTCGCGCAGCGCGCGCACGGCTGGACGTGGCTCGTCTACCTCGTCGCCGCCGGCTTCTTCGTCATCACCGCGGCGTCGTACATGGAGGGCGCGTCGCTGCACCAGGAGCGCGGCGGCGTGACGATCATCGCGCGCTACGCCTTCAACGAGCTGGTCTCGTTCGTCGCGGGCTGGGCGATCATGCTCGACTACGTGATCCTGATCGCCCTCACGGCGTTCACGATCACCGACTACCTGGCGGTGGTGTGGGCCCCGATCGGCCGGGGGACGCTCGAGCTGGTGGTCACCGGCGGTGTGATCCTCGCGGCGGCGGCGATCAACGTCCGCGGCCTCGACCCGCGCCGGTTCATGCGCTTCTTCTACTTCGCGCTCGTCGACCTCGGAGTGCAGCTGCTGCTCGTGATCGTCGGGCTGATCGTGCTGTTCGACCCGGAGGTGATCGCGCACCCCGTGCAGTTCGGCGGCGAGGTCCGGCTCAGCGACCTCGCGTTCGCCTTCCCGCTGGCGATCGTCGCGCTCACCGCGCTCGACGCGTCCTCGGGGTTCGCGGGCCAGGTCGCCATCGGCCGCATGGGCCTCAAGCGACTGCTCACCGCGCGCGTCGTGTCCGTCCTCGTCGCGTACGTCGGCCTGGCGCTCGTCGCCTCGAGCACGATCGGGTCCGGGACCGGGCCCGACACGCGCACCGACGCACCGATGCTCGGCGTGATCGCCGCGATCGACCAGGATGGGCTGCGCGACGTGCTGCGGCTCGCGGTCGGGCTCTCGGCGACCCTCGTGCTGTTCACCGCCTGCGTGGGCTCGCTGCTCGGCCTCTCGCGGCTCGGCTACGCGCTCGCGGTCAACCGGCAGATCCCGTCGCGAGTGGGTCGGCTGCACCCGCGCTTCAAGACGCCGACGGTGATCATCGCGCTCGGCGTGATCGGAGCCTTCGCGCTCGTGGTGCCCGAGGACATCGAGTTCCTCGGCGCGATCTACGCCTTCGGGGCGACGCTGGCGTTCATGATCGTGCACCTCTCGGTCCTGGTGCTGCGCCGGCGCGAGCCCGACCGCGACCGCCCGTTCAAGGTGCCGTTCTCGGTGGCGGGCCTGCCGCTGCCGGCGATCGCCGGCGCAGTGATTGCGGCGGGGGCGCTCGTCGCGGTGCTCGCGCTGCACGACGCGGCGCGCTGGGTCGGGCCGCTGTGGATGCTCGCGGGCGTCCTCCTCTACGTCCTGTACCGAGCCGGCTCGCAGAAGTCGCTGACCAAGCGACTGACGGTGCCGGAGGACACGCTCACGCGCGTCGGGGGGCCGCGCGCCGAATACGGGTCGATCCTCGTGCCGGTGTTCGGCAACGCGCTCGACGACGACATCATGCAGACGGCGGGGCGGCTGGCCGCGGAGGGGTCGAGCGACGACGTCGAGGAGGGCTCGGGAGCGCAGATCGAGGCGATCTGGGTGATGGTGGTCCCGATGTCGCTGCCGCTCGACGGGCGCGTCCCCGACGCCGACGTCAAGCATGCGCGGCAGATGCTCAAGCACGCCAAGGCCGTGGGGGAGGAGTACGACGGAGTCGAGGTCAACCCGTTCATCGTGCGCGCGCGCTCGGTCGGCGAGGCGATCGTGCGCGAGGCCAGGCGGCGCGGCGTCGAGGCGATCGTGATGCCGGCGGAGGAGCCCTCGCGCATCCGCGGCGGCCTGGTGCTCGGCGGCAAGGAGGGGCTGCGCTCCACGTTCGTGGGGGAGACCACTCGCTACGTGCTCAACAAGGCGCCGTGCCGGGTCATCCTGACCGCTCCGCCCAGCGACGGCCCGCGACAGGTCAAGGAGCGGCCGGGAGCCCCGCCGGCGGCCGGCGATCCCGTGCGGCGGGCGGCGGACCGGCTGCGGCGCCGGGCGGGCGCTTCTCAGCGGTAGGCTGCGCACCAATGTTCGTGCTCGTCGTCGGCGCCGGTCGTGTCGGGTCCTCGGTCGCCACCACGGCGCTGCGGGCCGGCCACACGGTGTCGGTGCTCGACGAGGACCCGCTGTCGCACGAGCGCCTCGACGTCGAGCTCGGTCAGCCGTGGGAGGTGGCCGGCGGCCGCTTCACGATCGGGACCGCGCTGGAGGTCGACGCCCTGGCCGAGGCGGGCATCGCCGAGGCCGACGTGTTCCTCGCCTCCACCAACGGCGACAACACGAACCTCGTCGTCTCGCAGCTGGCACGGCTGCGCTTCGAGGTGCCGAAGGTGATCGCGCGCATCCTCGATCCGCGCCGCGCCGCGTGGTACGCCGAGCAGGGGCTGCACACGGTCTGCCCGACCGCCATCGCCATCGACCAGCTCGAGAAGGCGGTTCTCGGGATGGAGGAGCCGGTGGTCGCGCGGGCCGGGGACGAGGGAGCATAGGTGGCCCCTCCGGCGATACCGGACGTTCGCCGGCCGGCGCCGATCGCCGCCAGGCGGCGTCCTCGACCCTCGATGTGCCTGCGGCACACCTTCGGCTCTGCGTCCTTGCCTGACGGCGCCGGCATCCGCCCGGCGAACGTCCGGCACCACCGGAGGAACCACTCGTGTACGTGATCGTCGCCGGGGCGGGCAAGGTCGGGTGGAACCTCGCGCGCGAGCTGATCGAGAAGGAGCACGAGGTCACGGTCATCGAGGCCGATCGGCGCCGTTACCTGACCGTCGAGCAGGAGCTCGAGCACGCCGTGCAGTACGGCGACGCGACCGAGCTGTGGGTGCTCGAGCGCGCGGGCATCAACCGCGCCGACCTCGTGGTGGCGGTGACGGGCGACGACGAGGACAACCTGCTCATCTGCCAGGTCGCCAAGCAGAAGTACGACGCCGAGCGGATCATCGCCCGCTGCAACAACCCGCGCAACCTCGAGCTCTTCAAGCTCCTGAACATCCAGCCGGCGGTGTCGGCGACCGACCTGATCCTGCGGCTGATCGAGCACGAGGTGCCCAAGTACGGTCTCGTGCACCTGCTCGACCTGCCCGAGGAGCGGCTCGAGATCATCGAGCTCGTGGTGTCCGACGGCGCGCCGGCGGCCGGGTCAGCGGTGCAGGACCTCGACCTGCCCGAGGGGGCCCTGGTGGTGGCGGTGCTGCGCTCGGAGGGCGGCGGGTTCGTCCCCAAGGCGGACACCGTCATCAAGGCGGGGGACGAGGTCCTGGTCGTGCTCGACCCGGGCCTCGAGGAGACGATCACGCGCGAGTTCGTCTCCGAGAACGGGCGTGGCTGACGCCGACGTCCTGATCATCGGCGCGGGGGCGGCGGGTGCGGCTTGCGCCCGGACGCTGCGTGCCGAGGGGTTCGACGGGTCGGTGCTCGTGTGCGGGCGCGACCCCGACCCGCCCTACGACCGGCCGGTGGTCTCCAAGCAGCGCCTGCTCGGCGCGGCCGCCGAGCCGTGGCTCGACGTCCCGGACGACGTCGAGCTGCGCACGCGCACCTCGGTGATGAAGCTCGACCTCGCGGCGCGCACGGCGAAGCTCCCCTCCGAGGAGGTCGCGTTCGACCGGCTGCTGCTGGCGACGGGCGCCAACGTGCGGCGCCTGCGCGTCGACGGCGCGACGCTCGAGGGGATCCACTACCTGCGCGCGCTGGGCAACGCGGACGCGCTGCGCGCGGACGCCGAGCGCGCCGAGCGGGTAGTGCTGGTCGGGGGGTCCTACATCGCCTGCGAGGTGGCGGCGTCGCTGACGACCCTCGGCAAGCACTGCACGCTGGTGGCGATGGAGGACGCCCCGCTGTCGGCCGGCTTCGGCGACCAGGCGGGCGCGTGGGCGGCGGCGCTGCTCTCGTCGCACGGGATCTCCCTGGCGATGGGCGAGACGCTGGAACGCTTCGAGGGCTCCGAGCGTGTCGAGCGGGTGGTCTGCGGGTCCGGCGCGGCATTCGACTGCGACCTGGTGGTGATGGGCACGGGCGCGGTCCCGGACGTGATGCTGGCGCGGGCCGCCGGGCTCGAGCTGGGCGCGACGGGCGGTGTTGTGTGCGACGCGTCGCTGCGCACGCCGACCGAGGGAGTGTGGGCCGCCGGCGACATCTGCGAGTACGACTCGGTCGTGCACGGGCGGCGGCTGCGCGTCGAGCACTGGGAGGTCGCGTCCGCGCAGGGCGCGTTCGTCGCCCGCGCGATGCTCGGGCACGACGGTCCCTACGAGGAGATCCCCTACTTCTGGTCCGACCTCGCCGACTGGGCGACGCTCGAGTACGTCGGCCCGGCGCAGGCGTGGGAGCACGAGGAGGTCCGCGGGTCGATCGCCGGCGGCGAGTTCTCGATCTTCTACCGCGACGGCGAGCAGCGCGTGCTCGGGGCGCTGTCGGTGGGCCGCTCCGCGGACCTCGACGAGGCTCGCGAGCTCATGCGCGCCGGGTGATCATGAGCGTCATCGCGGAGATAGAGGACGCACTCTTCGCTCAGTGGTCGCTGTTCGGACGATGGCCCCGGGGGCAGTTGCACGACGAGGACGGCGTGCTGTGGTTCGAAACGCCGATCCGGCATCTTCCCTACAACGCGGTGATCCGCTCGCGGATCGACGAGGGTGCCGCCGGCCCGACCATCGCGAAGATGGTCGAGCGGTTTCGTGCCCGCGGCGTGCAGCATTTCTGGGTCGTGCACCCCAGCGCCACCCCTGCCGACCTCGGCCGCCGGCTTGCCGACCATGGGCTGGCGGCCGTCGAGCGCATGATCTGCATGTCGCTGGAGCTCGCCGACTGGGAACCGGCCGCCCTGCCGGGAGACATCGCATTCGAGGAGGTGCTGGGCGATGACGCGCTCGAGACCTACAGCGAGCTCACCGCTCAATACTGGGAGATCTCCGGCGAGGAGCGAGACCTCGTGGCCGAGCTCCACCACCACTGGGGTCCCGGTCGGGCTCCGGGACACCGCTACCTGGCGATCGCAGACGGCAAGCCCATCGGGAAGGCATACCTCTCGCTCGCCGGGCCGCCCGGCGTCGCATCGATCTACGGGATGTTCGTTGCACCGGAGGCCCGTGGCCGCGGCGTCGCCGCCGGATTGACGACGATGCTGCTCCGGCGGGCGACGGAGCAGGCCTTCCACCGTGTCGTGCTCCATGCCACAGAAAGGGCCGTGGGCGTCTACCGCCGAAGCGGATTCGTCGAGCAGTGCACGATCCGGGTGTTCGCCACAGCGCCCGTGTGGTCAGAGGAGCACTGACGGAACGGCCAGGCCCTAGATACGAACACACGTTCCCGGCCCAGTCGCACAGATCCGCGCCTATACTCGCCTGCGCCGAAAGGTCTCGACCTTTCCCCTTGCCGGGTGGAGTAATCGGCAACTCGCCAGGTTCTGGCCCTGGAATTCTAGGTTCGAGTCCTAGCCCGGCAGTGGTTCGAATCCCGGTTGCAGGCGCGGCTGGCGCAGGTCTGGCACACTCGCGCGGGATGTCGGACTCGATCGTCCTGCGCAACCGGTTCGCGATGGTCAAGGGTGCCTGGGAAGAGCACCTGAGAGGCGTCCCGTTCCCGCCGCTGGGCGAGGGCACGGCGGAGGAGAAGATCGAGCGGCTCGAGTTCGCCCTCGTCGATGAGATGGCCAGGCGCGCGACGCCCGAGACGGCTGAGATGGCGGCGGACGGCATGTGGGGTCTCGTCCACGACCGTCCAGAGGACGACCCGGTCAAGCAGCGCGTTACCAGGCACCACGAGGCGCTGGCCCGGATGGGCCACCGTGGCATCAACTGAGCGCAGGCACGCGGGCGGCCTCTGCGACACCTGCGTCCACCAGCAGATCGTCAGGTCCGGGCGCGGCAGCATCTTCAGCCTCTGCCGCCGCCACAAGACCGAGCCCCAGCGCTATCCGAAGTACCCCCGCCTGCCCGTCACCCACTGCGCCGGCCACGAACGGACTTCACAAAAGGGACGGACCCTTTGGTGAAGCTAGGCCTTGAGTGCGGCTGCGAGCGTCTTCTGCGCCGCGGCGCTGGAGGAGGCGCGGTCGAGGACGAGGATCCCCGCGCCGGTCTGGTCGCTCACCACGGACGCGTCGAACCCGTGCGATTGCGCGAAGCCCTCGAAGATCGAGGCCTCGGCGCCCGACATGCTCGCCGGCCGCGGCGGCACGGGGCTCGGGAAGGTGGCGCGCAGGGGGCGCCGCAAGGACTCCTCGACGTCGCCGGGCAGGAACAGCAGCGCCGGGACCGGCTTGCCCTCGGACGCGGCCGTCGTGCCCTCGAGCAGGGTGTCCGGCGGCTGGTTGGAGCCCAGCGGGCGCGACCGGCGGTCGACTTCGTCGGCGGCCTTCTGCGCGGCGGACTCCGGCGGCGGTGGCAGGAACGTGACGACGTTGTCGATCCCGTCGACGTACTTGAACGCGTACAGCGCCAGCTCGTAGGCCTCGCGCTGGACGAGCCGCAGCCGCTTCTCGGACGGCTTCTCGGAGTCGATCGAGCCGCGCGGCCCGAGCCCCCTGAGCACGAACAGCAGCGAGTCGCCGGGGACGTCGATGATGTCGGCGCCCTCGCCCTTGGCCGCGGAGCGGATGACGACCTGGAGCCGCTGGCCGTCGAGCTCGAGCCGCTGGGCGTCGACGTCGACGAGCTGATCGCCCGAGTTCAGCCGGTACTGGCTCCCCACGTGCTGGGCGATCTCGATCGCGCGGATGTCCGGGTCCTCGGACGTCGGCTGCCACGCCGACCAGGGTTCCTCGCGCAGGCTGTCGCCGCTGGTGACGACCAGCGCGATGATCAGCATCGCCGCGACCCCCACACCCACGAGCGCGCCCATGACGAAGCCGAAGCGCGACCGGTACGGCGACGCGGGCGCCGGCTCCACCGGCGTCGTCGCCTCCACAGCGGCGGCGTGCTCGGCGTCCGTCCGCAGCAGCTCGGACTCGCTGAACGTGCCACCCTCCGGCCGCCCGTCGGGGTCAGGGCGTCCGGCGGGGGACGGCGGTGGGATCAGATCGCCGGCCATACCGTCTCGTCCAGTACGTCGATGTCGGGCTTGCGCAGGCCCACGGAGTCGAGCAGGTCGACGACCTCGTTGCCGAAGATCTCACCCCTCTCGACCAGCACGTCGGCGACTCGCGCGGTGGCCTCCCTGTTCGTGCGGATCGTGTTGTAGGCGACCACGAACGCCTGGCCGATCAGCTCGGCCACGAGCGCGCGCTTGTGGCGGTCTCCGAGGACGTGCCCGAGCGGCTGGCCGTCGAGCATCCCGCTGCCCGACCGGTGGATGAGCGTGTTGCCCAGGGCGACGAAGCGCTCGCGCACGCGCTCCTCGGCCGCGCGCCGCTCGTCGTGGTCGGCGATGCGCTCCGAGAGGTCGATCGGCGCCGGCGCCATCGCTGCCATGCCGACCATCCGCGCCGCGTTCGCCGTCACCGAGAAGATGTCGCCGCCCACGCCGGTGGTGTTCTGGTCGTAGAAGACGAGCTCCGCGGCCATTGCGCCGAGGGTGTGGATGAGGCCCGCGACCTCCTCCGAGCGCCAGGACACGAAGCGGTCCTCGATGCGCATCGCCTGGTGATGGCCGCCCGAGTCGCCGCGGCGGCGCACCGACAGCCGGGTCGAGAGCAGGTTCTCGTTGTAGAGGTGCGAGCAGACCGCGTGGCCGGCCTCGTGGACGGCGATCGAGCGCTCCTCGTGCTTGGCGTAGGGCTGACCCACGGCGACGCCCGCCTCGATCGTCGTCATCGCCTCGACGAGGTCGAGCCAGGCGAAGCGCTCGCGCCCGTCGGCGTGCGCGTAGGTCAGGGCCATCGAGCAGACCTGGTCGATCATCGCGGGCGAGTAGCCGTTGGTGATGCGCGCGAGCTCGTCGCGTCGCTCCGGCGAGTCGAGCTCGCTGTCGTGGTCGACCTTGTCGAGGTAGAGCTCGAAGATGTCGCGGCGGTCCTCCCACGTCGGCGTGCGGAAGTACACGTGGCGGCCCATGCGGCCGGGCCGCACCAGCGCGGGGTCGAGCCGCTCCAGCGGCACGTTGGTCGCCCCGATGAAGTAGATCTCGTCCTTCCGCGGCTTGGGCGGCGGTAGCCGCAGCGACCGGCCGTGCAGGCTGCGCGGGATCATGTACAGCGCGTCCAAGAACGTGTTGACGCGATTGGTGATGAAGCGCCGTGACAGCGGCGGGTCGTCGATGCCGTCCATGACGACGAGCAGCGAGTTCAGCGCCAGCCCGCCGCCGCCCATCATGCCCGGGATCATCATCTTCTCGATCGGTCGCGAGAGCTTCTCGTAGAAGGCCGGGTACGGGCTGCGCCGCTCCGGCGCGCGCGCTCGGAAGACCTCTTCGCGCCAGGCATCGGACTCGACGACGATGTCGGTCGAGTGGTACTCGAACAGCCCGGGCTCGGTCGCCGCTGCGAACCCGGCGCCCCCGAGCGCCTGGCGGCGCATGCCGACGGCGTCGATCTCGTCGATGAAGACGATGCACTGGCCGCCCCACTTGGCCGCCTGCTTGCGCGCGCGCCAGGCCAGGAAGCGCACGAGCACCGCGTCCATGCCGATGAACGTCTGCGCGAACCCCGAACCCGGGATCGTTACGAACGGGCAGTTGAACGACGTCGCGATCGCCTTGGAGAGCATCGTCTTGCCGGTGCCCGGCGCGCCGAGGAAGAGCACGCCGCGCTCGCGCTTGCCGCCGGCCTTGACGAAGTCCTCGCCGGACTGCCACAGGGAAACGATGCGGGTGATCTCCTCGCGCGCCTCCTGCTGCCCGCGGACGTCTGAGAGCTTCACGCCCCAGTCCGCGTCGCCCGGCTCGTAGGCCTTGATCTGCTGGGCGCCCAGGAACAGCAGCGGCCCGAACAGGATCAGGAAGTTGGCGAAGAACAGGATCAGGATGATCGGCAGGTAGCCGAACGCGACCGGCGCGAAGGCGGCGACCGCGTCGCCGAGCGCCGCGATCCCGTCGCCGATGCCGCCGCCGTTGCCGGCGGCGATGTTGATCACCATCGCGATCAGCACCGCGAAGGAGAAGAAGACGAACAGCTTCACCAGCCGGCGGTACTTCTTGCGCCAGTACCACAGCCGCCGCCGGGAGACGACGTTCTCGCTCTTGAGCTCCTTCTCGGCCCCGTACAGCGAGGGGCTCGGGATGAAGATGTGCGCGATGACGTCGATCAGCCCGCGGAAGGCGCCGATCGCGATCACCGTGAGGACGACCGCCGCGCCGAGGGGCAGGTCCGCGGTCCCGTAGAGCAGGGCGAAGAAGACGGGGCTGACGACGATCGCGACCGCGGTCGCCGTGCGGTCCAGACGCCGCCATTCGCCCGCCAGCGCGAGCGACTCGGCGACACGGCGGCGTCGCGACGGAGGGGAGGGAAGCGACGCCTGCTCCGGCAAGGACCTCAGGTTAGGCCGGTTGCGGCTGGGGTCCGCGCCGGATTTTGGAGCCCTTTACCCCGGAACTGGACGGATGTTGGAGCACCCTTGCGGCCCAACTGTGCCGATGCTTCATCCGACCGTGTTCCTGGGTGCCGCCATCGCCCTGGTCGGAGCACTGCTGACCCTGGCAGCCGTTCTCGTCCTCCTTCGCCAATCGCGCCGCCGCGAGGAGCGCCTGTGGGAGCTCACGGGCGAGGGCCTCGCCGAGGTCGCGCTCGACGGCAGGATCCGCCGCGCGTCGCCGACGCTCATCGGGCTCACGGGGGAGACCGACCTGGTCGGCAGGCGGCTCACGGAGCTCGTCCATCCTCTTGACGTGGAGCCGCTGCTCGCGGCGCTCAACCCGCTCGCGCCCGGCGGGCGCATCCGCACCGCGACCCTGCGCCTGCGGGCGCTCGACGGATCGTGGGCGGAGGTGCGCCTGCGCGCCCGCGTGGACCGGTCGGCGCGCTCGGTGGACGTGGCGCTGGGCGAGCCCGGCGGCTCGCAGCAGGCGACCGAGGCCTTCGAGCGGCTCTTCACGATGTCGCCGATCGGCATGGCGATCGTCGCCGACGGAGTCGTGCGGCGCGTCAACCAGAGCATGACCGAGCTCGTGGGAGAGGACCGCACGGGGAGGTCGCTCGAGGATCTGGTCAGCGCCGACGCGCTCGGGGAGATCAGGGAGCAGCTCGCGCGTCTGGTGGCGCGCGAGCTGCATGCCGTCACGCTCAAGCTCGACCTGCGCCGCGCTGACGGCGGGACGCTCCCGGTGGTCTTCTCGGTGTCGCTGCTGCGCGACGACGCCGGCGAGCCGCGCCGCTACATCGTGCAGGTCCAGGACGTCGCCGAGACCGAGCAGCTCGTCGCCGAGGTCCGCCATGCCTCCGACCACGACTCGCTCACCGGACTGCTCAACCGCTCCGCGCTGCTGCCGCTGCTCGGCCGGCTCCCCGGCGCTCCGGCCGCGCTGGCGATCGTCGACCTCGACGGCTTCGGCGAGCTCAACGACACCTTCGGGACGGCGGCGGGCGACGTCGTGCTCGAGGTCATGGCCTCGCGGCTCACCGACGCGATCGGCGAGCGCGGAGCACTTGCGCGCCTGGGCGCGGACGAGTTCGGGGTGCTGATGTCCGGCGTCGACACTCGCGCCGCCCGCGCGCTGACGGAGGAGTTGCTCGGGGTCGTGGGGGAGCGGCCGGTCGAGGTCGCGGGCGCTCACATCGGGCTGTCGGCCTGCGCGGGCATCGCGCTGTCCGACGATCTGCTGCTGCACGCCACCGAGGCGCTGGCCGAGGCCAAGGCGCGCGGGCGCAGCTCGATCGCGATCTTCGAGCCCTCGATGCGCCAGAAGCGCTCGTCCGGTCTCGGCTGGGCCGAGAAGGTACGGCGGGGCCTCGACTCGGGCCGGCTGCTGCTCGACGCGCAGCCGATCGTGGACGTCGGCAGCGGCACGCCGGTCATGTACGAGCTGCTGCTGCGCATGCGCGACGAGGACGGCACCGTCGTGCGGCCCAACGCCTTCCTGGCCCCGGCCAAGCGGCACGGTCTCATCGGCGCCGTCGACGAGTGGGTCGTCAGCCAGGCGGTCGGGTTCGTCCGCGCGCAGCTCGACGCCGGCGATCCCGTCGACCTGGCCGTCAACCTCAGCGAGGAGTCGCTGTTGGACCGCAACTTCCTGGGGCGCGCCGCGCGCCACATCATGGACGCGCCGGAGGCCGGGCACCACCTGATCTTCGAGCTGACGGAGCGGACGGCGCTGTCGGGCCGCGGCGAGGCGCAGCGGCTGATGGCGCAGCTCGCCGAGTTCGGTTGCCGCTTCGCGCTGGACGACTTCGGAGCCGGGACGGCGGCGCTGCGCTACATCCGCCAGCTCCCGGTCGAGTTCCTCAAGCTCGACGGGCAGCTGACGCGCGCGCTGCCGGGTGACCCCGCGGACCGCGCCATCGCCGAGGCGATCGTGCGCGCCGCCCACGCCCTGGGCAAGACCGTCGTGGCAGAGTGCGTGGAGGACGGGGCGATCCTCGACGCGGTGCGCGAGCTCGGAGTCGAGCTGGTGCAGGGGCTCTTCGTCGGGCGCCCGCAGCCGGTGGGCGAGCTGCTCAGCGCCTCAGTGCAGCGCTGAGGCGGCGCTCGAACTCGTCGGCAGCGATCTCGCGCGCCCCGAGGCGGCGCGTGTGGGCGGAGATGAGCTGGATGTCGCACAGCGCGATGCCGGAGGCGGCGAGCCGTTCGAGCGTGCGCACGAGGTTGACGTTGCCGGCGTGCGGGACGGTGTGGAACATCGTCTCGAGCATCGCGGCGCGGCCGATCACGACGCCCAGGATGCCGGCGGCGAGCGTGTCCGCCTGCCACAGCTCGAAGGAGTGCGCGAAGCCGGCGGCGTGGAGCTGCCGGTACAGGGACTCCAGGCGCGGCGTGATCCACTGGCCGTCGTCCGGCCGGGGGGCCGCGCAGTCGGCGACGGTCTGCTCGAAGGCCTCGTCGAGCGCGGGCCGCCAGCCCGGATCCGCAGCGAGGCTGCGGCGCAGCTTGCGGCGGATCGTGTCCAGATCGGCGAGCTCGAAGACGGCACGCGGATCGGCGCGGTAGAAGGGCAGCGGACTGTCCAGGCGGTCGGGATCGTCCATCGGGAACAGGCCCTGCGCGTAGGCGGACAGTGCGAGCGTGAGGTCAGGATCGTCTGCCACGCTCCCCAGCATGGAGCAGGCCCATACCGCGAGGCTGATGAATTTCACCCTGAGCCAGGGTGCTATTCATCAGACCCGGCCGATCCTGGCCCCTCGTCGCCACCGGCGACGGCCCGACAACTGACCACGCGTCGAGCTGAGCGTGTCGACGATGATGTCGGCGTGGCCGAGTCCGTCACCGACAGCTCCGGGGTCCACGAGAGCGAGGCCGTCGCGGGCAGTGCCGGCGTGCTGGCGAGTGCCGCGGTCGCGGGCAGCGCGGGCGTGGTCGGCTCCGCAGCCGTCGCGGGCTCGGCAGGCGTCGCGGCGTCCGCGGGCGTGGCGGGCTCCGCGGGCGTCATCGGCTCCGCGGCGGTCGCCGGCAGCGCCGGCGTCCTGCTCGGCCTGGGCAATATCGCCTGCCTCGGCTGCATCGCCTGCGTGGCGTGCGTCGACTGCATCGGCTGCGTCGGCTGCATCGGCTGCGTCGGCTTACGCGGCGCCGTCGGTCAGGTCGGCGTCTCTGCTTGAGCGCAGGGCCAACAGCGCGTGGCCGGCCACGAGCGCCCAGCAGAACTCGAGCAGCAGGAAGCCGAGCTGCTCCTCCATCGCGGCGAGGACGGCGAGGATGACCGCGCCGACGAGGTTCAGCCACAGGTAGCGCGGCGCGTCCGTGTCCATCCACCCCCGCTGCGCCGAGAAGAACGCCGTCAGGATCAGCAACGATCCGAATATCTGCACGACCTGGTCCATGGCCGCGAGGCTACGGACCGGTGAGGCGCCGATGCCCTCCGCCCCGGGCACGCACGAACAGCGACCGGGCGTAGTAGAAGCGAAAGCCGGTGAACGAGCGCATGTGCCGCGCATAGCGGCGCACGGCATCCACGTACAGCCACGACGGGTTGTAGTGGTACAGCGCGTTGGCGTTGTCGCGCGGCGCGCCGCTGGCGTGCAGGTAGTTGGCGGCGCCGAGGATCGCGTCGCGCGGGTCGTGGACATCGCCGCCCATCCCGTAGGCCTTCCACGTCGAGGGGATGAACTGCATCGGGCCCTGGGCGCCGGCGACGCTGTCCGAGCGCAGCCGGTTGAAGCTCGACTCGATGAGGTTGACGGCGCCGAGCAGAGCGCGCGAGACCTTGAAGCGGCGCTTGGCCTCGCCGTAGTAGCGCCACAGCGTCCGCGCGGACTCGGCGCGGCCGGTGTTGTAATCGCGCTTGCGCTTGACCGGCCAGCCGGCGGCGAGCCTGCTGAGCTTGACCTGTGCCCGCACCTCGTCGCGCACGCCGCTGCGCTCGCGACGCACGATCAGCGGCAGCGTGCGTTGTCGCAAACGCCGCGAGCCGGCCAGCGCGAACGCCAGCCGCTGCTCGTGGAGCGCGTACGCGGCGAGGTCGGCGGGCACGGGCCGCCGGCCGTCCCATGCGCGCGCCGCCGCGCGCTGGGCGGGGCGGACCTCGGCGAACGCATCGGCGTAGTCGCGGGGCGATGCCGGCAGCGGAGTCGCCATCGCCGCGGCTGCCATCACGGCATGTACGAGACCCACGCCTCAAACCGTAGTCTGCGCGCATGAGACTGCTCGAGCTCGGCGGCCGGCGCCTCCCGTTCCTGCGCTGGTCGGTGCTGCGGATGGTGCTCGGGATGAAGACGCTGACCAGGGAGTGGCAGGTCGGCGACGGCCGCGAGCAGCGGCTCGCCGACCACGTGCTCGAGCACGCGCCGCCCGGAGACCTCGACGCCGCGATCGACGCCGTGGACGAGTTCTGTATGACGAAGAGCTTCCTGATCAACGTCGGCGACGAGAAGGGCGAGCTCCTCGACGCCGCGATCCGCCGCGCCGACGCGAGCCTGCTGCTCGAGCTGGGCACCTACTGCGGCTACAGCGGGCTGCGCGCCGCGCGGGCGATGAAGCCCGACGCGCGCCTCGTGTCGATCGAGTTCAACGCGGCGAACGCCGAGATCGCCCGGCGCATCTGGGACCACTCCGGGATCGGCGACGAGCTGACGGTGGTCGTCGGCACGCTCGGCGACGGCGGCGCGACGGTCGGGCGGCTGCGCGACGAGCACGGCTTCACCGCCGGAGCGCTCGACTTCGTGTTCCTCGACCACGACAAGGACGCCTACCTGCCCGACCTCGAGCGCATCGTGGCCGAGGGGTGGCTGCATCCCGGCTCCATCGTCGTCGCCGACAACGTCCGCAACCCGGGCGCGCCCGCCTACCGGGCGCACATCGAGGCCGCCGAAGGGAAGACGTGGCGCACGACCGCCCACGCCACCCACGTCGAGTACCAGTCGCTGATCCCCGACGTCGTGCTCGAGTCGGAGTACCTCGGCTGATGGCGTTCGGGGTCCTGCGCCAGACGGCGGTCTACCTCGACGGCGTCGGCGGCCGCAGGCCGCGCGTGCCCGTCGACCACACCGAGCTCGAGCGGGCTGCCGAGCGCTCGATGAGCCGCGAGGCGTTCGCGTACATCGCCGGCGGTGCCGGTGGTGAGGCCACGGTGCGCGCGAACCGCGCCGGCTGGGACGACTGGCGGATCGTGCCCCGGATGCTGCGCGACGTGTCGGTGCGCGACACGAGCGTGGAGCTGTTCGGGCAGCGCTTCGCGGTCCCGTTCATGCTCGCGCCGGTCGGGGTGCTCGAGATGGCGCACCGGCAGTCCGACCTGGCGGTGGCGCGCGCCGCGCACGCCGAGGGCGTGCCGATGGTGCTCTCCAACCAGGCCTCGACGCCGATGGAGGCGGTCGGCAAGGTGCTCGGCGAGACGCCGCACTGGTTCCAGCTCTACTGGTCGCTGTCGAACGAGCTGGTCGAGTCGTTCGTGGCACGCGCTGAGAGCAGCGGCTGCACCGCGATCGCAGTGACGCTGGACACGACGCTGCTCGGCTGGCGCACGCGTGACCTCGACGTTGCCTACCTGCCGTTCCTGCGCGGCAAGGGGATCGCGCAGTACACGAGCGACCCCATCTTCACCGAGCTGCTGGAGACGCCGCTGGACGCGGACACCCCCGACCCGAAGCCGTCGCTGAACGCGCTCGGCGTGCTGATGCAGATCCTGCGCAACTACCCCGGCGAGCGCCGGCTCGCCCGGGCCGCGGTCCAGCGCTTCGTGCGCATCTACTCGCGGCCGTCGCTGACCTGGGCCGACCTGCCGTTCCTGCGCGAGCGCACCAAGCTGCCGATCGTCCTCAAGGGCATCCTGCACCCCGACGACGCGCGCCGAGCGGTCGCCGAGGGGATGGACGCGATCATCGTCTCCAACCACGGCGGCCGCCAGGTCGACGGAGCGATCGCGACGATCGAGGCGCTGCCGGGTGTCATCGAGGCGGTCGACGGCGCGATCCCCGTCCTGCTCGACTCCGGCGTGCGCGGCGGCGCCGACGTCTTCAAGGCGCTCGCGCTCGGCGCCCGTGGCACCCTGATCGGGCGCCCGTACGCCTACGGCCTCGCCGTCGCCGGCGAGGCGGGCGTGCGCGAGGTGATCCGCAACCTCGCGGCCGACTTCGATCTCACGATGGGCCTCGCCGGCTGCGCGTCGGTCGGCGAGATCACGCGCGATGCGCTCGTGCGCAGACCCGGATCAGCGTCACTCTAGGTTGCGTCACGAAACGGTACGGTTCGCGGCCTCGTGCTGGGGAGGGTCGCCGATCTCACCTGGACGCACCCGAAGCGGGTGCTCGCGGCGGTGGCCGTGTTCGCGGCGGTCGCGGGCTTCTTCGGCCATGACGTGGAGAAGCACCTGCTCGCCGCGGGCTTCACCGACAGCTCGTCGGAGAGCGAGCGCGCGACGTCGCTGCTGCGCAAGACGCTCGGCTACGACGCGAACCCCGGGATCGTGCTCGTGGTCCGGTCGCCGCAGGGCGGGAGGCTCGACCTGCGCGCGCCGTCCGTCCGGCGCGAGGTCGCCTCGCTCGAGCAGGCGCTGAGGGAGACGCGGCACGTCGGGCGTGTGGACCGCGCCGTGCCGGCGCGCGACGGCGAGTCGGCGGTGATCCTCGGGCACCTGTCGGCGCAGGACGTCGAGGCGATCGGCGGCGAGTCGGCCGAGGACATCAAGCCGGTCGCGGCGCGCAGCGCGCTCGACGTGGCGGTCGGAGGGTTCGCCCCGAGCTTCAGTGAGGTCAACGACCAGACCCGCGCCGACCTCACGACCGCGGAGCTGGTGGCGTTCCCGGCGCTGGCGATCCTGCTGCTGCTCGTGTTCCGCGGGGCCATCGCGGCGGCGATCCCGCTGACCATCGGCGTGATCTCGATCCTCGGGACGTTCCTGATGCTGCGGGTGATGGCGGAGCTCGTCGACACCTCGGTGTTCGCGCTGAACATCTCGACCGCGCTGTCGCTGGGGCTGGCGGTCGACTACGCGCTGCTGATGGTGTCGCGCTACCGGGAGGAGCTCGAGCGCGACGGACCGACACGCGAGGCGCACCGGCGGGTGGTGACCTCCGCGGGGCGGGCGGCGCTGTTCAGCGGCGCGACCGTTGCGGTCGCCATGGCGGGGCTGATGGCGATGCCGCAGCGGTTCTTGTACTCGCTCGGCGCGGCGGGCGCGACGGTCGGCCTGCTCTCGGCGCTGATCGCGCTGCTCGTCGTGCCGTCCCTGCTGGCGCTGCTGGGCCAGAACATCAACAAGTGGTCGGTGCGGCGGGGGCGGCCCGTGTCGGCCGAGTCGGGCGGGTGGCACCGGCTCGCGCACGCCGTGATGCGGCGCCCGGTCGCGGTCGCGCTGCTGAGCGTCGGGCTGCTGCTCGGCGTCGCGGCGCCGCTCACCGGCACCGTGCTCACTGGCCCGAGCGCCGAGGCCGTCCCCGACACGCAGCCGTCCTACGACGCCAACGCCTACGTCTTCGCGCACTACCCGCGCGACGTCACCGAGGCCGTGACGGTGACGGTCCAGGGTGGTGCCGGCGAGCGCGAGCTGAGGCAGTTCCGTGAGCGGTTGCGCGCCATCGACGGCGTCACCGTGGTGCGCCCGTTCGAGCGCGCGTCCGCCACGGTCGCCTTCGCCAACCTCGCGCTGCGCGACCGCGCGCTCTCGGCGCCGGGCCAGGACGTCGTGCGCGCGATCCGCGCGCTCCCGCCCCCGGCGGGGGCGGAGGTGCTGGTGTCGGGCAACACGGCGCGCTTCATCGACCAGAAGCGCAGCCTCGGCGACCACCTCCCGCTCGTGATCGCGCTCGTCGCGGTGGGGACGCTGATCCTGATCTTCCTGCTCACGGGCTCGGTGCTGCTGCCGCTCAAGACGCTGCTGATGAACGCCATCACCCTCGCCGCCGCGCTCGGGTTCATCGTGATCGCCTTCCAGCACGGCGCGCTCGACGGGCTCACCAACTACCAAGGCCCCGCCGCGATCGAGGTCACCAGCCTCGTCTTCCTGTTCGCGGTCACCTTCGGGCTCTCGACCGATTACGCGGTCCTGGTGCTCGCGCGCATCAAGGAGCAGCACGACGGCGGCGCGTCGAACACGGACGCGGTCGCGGCCGGCATCGCCCGCACCGGCCGCGTCATCTCCGCCGCCGCCGCGGCCATCGCCATCGTCTTCCTCGCGTTCGCGCTGTCGCCGGTGTTCTTCATGAAGGAGATCGCGATCGGCATGGTTGCCGCGGTCATCCTCGACACGACGATCGTGCGCGCCCTGCTGGTCCCCGCGCTGATGCGCCTGCTGGGCGACTACAACTGGTGGGCCCCGGCGCCGCTGCGCCGGCTGCACGCCCGCTTCGCGATCAGGGAATCCTGACTCAGTGGGTCGCGAGCCAGGCGGGCATGTCCGCCATCGGGTGCTCGAAGCGCAGCGCGTAGCAGTTCGTCCGCTGCTGGCGGACGACGCGCGCCCGCCCGTGCGGGTGATCGGGCTCGTCGGGCACGAGGTCGAACTCGAGCTCCTCGTCCATGCTCAGCGGGCGGTCGGTGACCACGCACATCCCTCCCGTTCCGACGTCCTGCGTGATGGCGCGGATCGGGTTGCCCCGACGCCTCGCCAGCGTGCACGGCAACTCGATCATCGTCCGGGTGCTCCTTCGCTGCTCGACCGACTCCATGACCCATACAACGATGGCAGGGGCCCCGGACCGTCAGCGGGGGAGCTTCTCGAACAGCTCGACGGTCTGCTGGAACGTCGGGCGGTTCTGGAACGGGAACGGTGGGCTCGTGACCGCGGACGCGTTCGTCGGGCGGTTCATGTCGAAGCAGGACGCCTGCGGGTCGTCCGCGCACGCACCGGTGCCGTAGAGCTGCGCCTTGGTGACGCCGAGCGCGTCCGTGAGCGACTGGCGCAGCGCGTTGCGGCAGCGGGACCTGGAGCCGCGGCCGCAGTAGACGCGCGACCAGCGGCCGCGGACCTTGCGGGGAGTGAAGAGGCTGCGCAGGTCCTTGTGGACGTAGCCGTACCAGCCGGTCGAGAACGCCGGGGCGGACGGTGAGCGGCCGGGTTCGAGGTCCGCGTCGTAGGGAACCATCGTCTCGCAGCGCGTCGACGACGTCGTTGCCGAGCGCGGGCGCGAAGACCGCCTCGGACAGCTTCGGCCACCACGCGTCCATCAGCGTGACCGCCTTGTCGTCGTCGTAGACGCCGTCCTTGTCGAGGTCGCGACGGTGCGCGCCGGCCTTGCGCCAGGCGCGCAGGGTCGCCACCGCCTCGGCCAGCTTCGGGTCGCTCGCCCTCCCCAGCGCGCGGAACAGCGACCGGCAGGACGTAGAGCCCGCGGATGTCCTGCGTCGCCGGCTCCTCCATCGACTGCACGAGCTGGTGGAGCGCCGATCTTGCGTCCGCCGCGCCCCGCGCGCCGGAGGAAGTCCTGGATCATCTGCTGGCGCTGCAGCGAGCCCCAGTAGTAGAGGTCGTCGGCGGCCGCCCAGCCGCGCGCCTGCTTGCCGTTCCACGACACCGTGTAGGGCTGGTCGACGACGTGCGGGCGCTGCTTGTTGGAGAGCACGGCCATGGTGTGGCGCACCGGGTCGAAGCCCTGCCAGTCGTACTCGCCGGTCCCGAGGATCGGGAAGTCGGGCGAGGTCCCGCGGGCGCGCTTCGGGTACCAGCCCGACTGCTGGTAGGCGGTGTGCTTCGAGTCGATGTAGGCCCAGTTGAAGCCGAAGTTGATCTTGGCGACCGCCTTGCGGAACGACTGCGGGTCCTTGACGCAGCTCGGCTGGTTGAGGCAGTAGAAGCCCGAGCGCCGAGTCGGCCTCGTGGAAGTAGGTCGTGCGCGCGGTGACGAAGGCGACCTTCTTGCCCGTCACCGTCCCGCGCGCGTAGACGATGCCGTGCACGGTCCGGTAGGCGGTCAGCGTCTCCGACCCCGCAGGCGTGTCGTCTCCCACGCTCGGCGACCAGGAGTTGGTGCGCTCGAGCTTCTCCATCGCGCAGGCACTCGCCCTTGTAGAGGTAGTGGAAGTCGTCCTGGCAGAGCACCTCGGCGAACGTGTCGACGTTGTCGGTGTTCGCCGTCGTGGCGCTCCACGCGTAGTCGGTGCCGTGGCCGAGCTGGACGATCACGTTGACGCCTGGGAACGTCGCGCCGCGCGCGTCGAGGCCGCCGCCGTGGATGTCCTGCTCCATCAGGATCTGCGGGACGTAGTAGCCGACCTGCGGGCCGAGCACGCCGATCGGATGGCCGGTGGCCGAGTGCTTGGCGCTGACCATCTCCCAGTTGGAAGCGTGCGACGGGAACGGCGCCGCGCGCATCAGCGCGGAGCCGAACGACTCCGCGTCCGCCGACGCGCCCAGCCACCGGCGGCGCCACCGGCGTGAACGTCACCGAGCCCGGATCGGGCATCGCCAGCCCGCGCTTGGCGAACGGCGAGCCAGTCTGGTACGGGAAGCGCTTGCGGTCGATCGTCGTCGGCGCCTCGGGGTCGTTCTTGGAGCGGAAGTCCAGCCAGGCGCGCCGCCCCCGCCTGCGCCCGAAGCGCTTCTCGAACGCCTGCAGGGCCAGCGCCGACTGCAGTTCGCGCCCGCCCCCCTTGCCGAATATCCCGCCGATCAGCGAGGCCGTCGCGATCACGTCGGTCCCCTTCCAGTCGTCCGGCCCGGTCATCCCGAACGCCGCGTACTCGCCCGGCATCAGCGTCGGGTTCAGTGCGCGCCTCGGTGATGTACTGCGTTGATGCCGGCGACGAACTGCGCGAGGTCGTCCTGGAGCTGCTTGCCCTCCGCGCCGTAGAAGTCGTCGGCGAGGTCGATCTGCATCTGCAGGTCGGACTCCTTGTACGGGGCGATCGACCACTGCGTGCGGTCCATCTCCCGGTTGCCCGGCGACCCGCCCACGAACGACGACAGCTCCGCGCGTCCCGTGTGGCGCAGGATGTCCATCAGGAACAGCCGGTCCTGCGCGCCGGCGTAGCCCTCGCCGAACAGGACGTCCCCGCGCGTGTCGCCGTAGATATGCGGAACGCCGTAGGCGCGGTCGCGCACGATCGTCACGCCCGGGCGCGGGCTGACCGTCGAGGCGACGTCCTCCACCTTGACTCCGAAGGTCGCGTCCTTGAAGTACTCGCGCGACCTGGTCGTGCGTGAGCGTGGGGGAGGCGTAGAGCAGGTTCTCGTACAGGGGCTGCTGGTCGACCCAGTGCGCCGGGCGCGCGCCCGTGGCCTCGAACGCGGCGAGCTGGAGCGCGTTGTCTGTCCCGGCCGCGCCGGGCGGCAGCACGTTGCGGAAGCCGGGGACGTTGTTGGTCCCGTAGGGCTGGACGGCCGCCCCGGCGGTGGGGGCGACGAGCAAAAGAGCGAGCAGCGCGACGATGACCCGGGGCATGCCCCGGAAGCTACTCCGCGAGCGCCCGCTGAACCGCCGGTAGGTCGTAGCTGCCGGCGTCGGTGCCGAGCCCGCGGGCGACCCGGGCCGCGGTGGCGCAGCCGAGCCGCGCCGCGTCCGCCGGGGAGCGCCCGAGCGAGAGCCCGCGCAGGTAGCCGGCCGAGAAGGCGTCGCCGCAGCCGGTTGTGTCGACGACGTCCACCGGAAGCGCCGGCACCGCGTGCTCGCTGTCGGCGGTGACGACCAGCGCGCCGTCGGCGCCGCGCGTGACCGCGACGCAGCCCACGCCGCGGGCGATCAGCGCCCGGCACGCGGCCACGACGTCCGTCTCGCCCGTGAAGCCCAGCACCTGCTCCTCGTTGGGCAGGAGGTGGTCGAGCTCCGGCAGCGCAGGTGCGATCCACTCCAGCAGGCCCGGATCGCCGGGCGCGAGGATGTCGGCGGACGTGACGGCGCCCCCCGCGCGCGCACGGGACAGGATGTGCGCGGCGGCCTCGCCGCCCATGAACTCCGGGCCGCCGAGGTGCAGGAAGTCGCAGTCGACATCGGTGACGTCGGCCGGTCCGTAGGTCCCGTTCGCGCCGATCACGTGGAACGCGGGCCGCGACCCGTCGGGCCGGATGGGGAGGACGCTCGCGCTCGTCTGCACGTCGTCGCGGCGCACGAGCAGCGACGTGTCGACGCCGTCGCGCACGAGCAGGTCGAGCAGCATGTCGCCCGCGGCGTCGGTCCCGATCGCGCCCGCCGAGCGCACCTCGGCGCCGAGCCGCGAGAGCACGATCGCCGTGCCGCCCGCCGAGCCCGCCGCGGTCACCCGGATCTCCTCCACCAGCGTGCCGCCCTGGCCCTCGGGGATCTCCTCGACCGGGCGCACGAGCACGTCGAGCACGTGGACGCCCATGCAGATCGACTCTCATCGCGTCGGCCTTGCGTTGTTCCGCGCGGACACGGTCAGCCATCGCGACCGTTGCAGGTTGGCACCGAGGGAGGGGGTCGGCTGGCGCGAGCCGTTGTGCTCCGACTTGGGGCGGCTATAGCAACCGTTAGTCGGAGCGGAATGCCCGGCGGCGGCCGAACCCGCTCCCTCATTTGCCAAGGGGACCACGCTCCGACCTGTCACTCGCGAAGGCGCCAACCGCATGCGTGCTCCCGTAGCCGCGCTCGGCGACCGCTTCGACGACGGCCGCCAGCTCGTCCTCCGAAAGCGTGCGCGGGGCGCCGAGTGCGCGGGCGCGCGTGTAGAGATCCGCCGCCCACTCGAGCAGCTCCGTGGCCTGCACCGCCGCGGCGAGGTCGGCGCCGTGGGCGACGGTCCCGTGGTTGGCCAGCAGAGCGGCGACCCTGTCCTCGAGCGCCGCGACCGCACCGGCGGCCAGCTCGGGCGTCCCGAAGGTCGCGTACGGCGCCACGCGCACCGCGCCGCCGAGGGCGAGCATCTCGTAGTGGATCGCCGGCAGCTCGTCGAGCGCGCAGGCCACGGCCGTCGCGGCGGGGGCGTGGGTGTGGACGACGGCGCCCGGCTCGTAGCGCGCGTACACGGACAGGTGCAGGTCGAGCTCGGACGTGGGGGCGAGGGGCCCGTCGACCTGCTCGCCGTCGAGGCGGACGACCGCGATCTGCTCCGGCGTCAGCTCGCCGAGCACCGCTCCCGTGGGCGTGATCGCCACGAGCGTGCCGTCGCGCGCGCTGACGTTGCCCGACGTCCCGCGCACCAGCCCGGCGGCGGCCAGACGCCGGCAGGCGGCGGCGACAGCGGCTCGGAGCGCGTCCATTCGAGCGATGGTACCATCGAAAGTGAAAATGGTTCAGGTTCTCCGGAAACCGCCCCAGCAGGACCGCGCGCGCCGCCGCGTCGCTCACGTGCTCGACACGGCCGACCACCTGCTCGCGAGCGAGGGCGCGCAGGCGCTTTCGACGACCCGCATCGCCGAGACCGCCGGCATCTCGGTCGGCTCGCTGTACCAGTGGTTCCCCGACAGGGACGCGATCGCCGAGGCGCTCGCGCTGCGCTACGCCGAGGACTTCGCGCACGTGCTCGACGACCTCGACGGCGACGTCGGCGCGACCATCGACGCGTTCGCGGGCGCCTTCCGCGCCGCGCCCGGCTTCCGCGCGATGTGGTTCGGCGGCCTGCGCACGCAGCGGCTGCGCGACGTCACCCGCCCCGCGCTCGACCGCATCGCCGAGACGCTCGCGCAGCGCTGGGGCGCGCCGCAGGACGTCGCGCTCGTCGCCGTCACCGCGGCCGACGCGCTCCTGCGCCACGCCTTCCGGGTTGATCCGGATGGAGATCCGGGCACCCTCGACGAAGCCAAGCTGCTGCTCACCGCGTACATCGAGAAACGGCTATGACCACCCGACGCCACCTCATCACCGGCGCCGCCGCCGCGACCGCGGCCGCCGCGCTCCCCGACGCGGCCGCGGCGAAGCGCGGGCGTTCGCGGCGCAGGACGCGCAGGGCCGACGTCGTGGTCGTCGGGGCCGGGCTCGCCGGCCTCACCGCTGCACGCGAGTTGGTCGCCGCCGGCAAGTCGGTGATCGTGCTCGAGGCGCGCGACCGCGTCGGCGGGCGCATCCTCAACCACGATCTCGGCGACGGCAAGGTGTCCGAGGCCGGCGGCACGTTCGTCGGACCCACGCAGGACCGCGTCCTCAAGCTCGCCAAGAACCACGGCATCGGCAAGTTCGAGACCTACAACAGCGGCAACAACGTCTACATCGCGGGCGGCAGCCGCCAGGAGTACGCCGACACCGGCCCGACCGGCACCGCTCCGCCTGACCCGGTGATCCTGCCCGACCTCGCGCTGGTCGTGACCGACATGAACACGAAGGCGGGCGAGGTGCCCGTCGACGCGCCGTGGGCCGCCGCGAGCGCCGCCGAGTGGGACGGCCAGACGCTCGAGTCCTACATCAACGCCAACAGCGCCACGCCGCAGTTCAGGGCGCTCGTCCCGGTCGCGACACGCCCGATCTTCGGCGCCGAGCCGCGCGAGCTGAGCCTGCTGTTCGTCCTGTACTACATCGCCGCGTCCGGCAACGAGACCAACCCGGGGACCTTCGAGCGCAACTTCAACACCCGTCAGGGCGGCCAGATGTGGCGCTTCTTCGGCGGCACCGGCGCGCTCACCGACAAGATGGCCCGTGATCTCGCCCGCCGCGTCGTGCTGCGCTCACCGGTGCGGCGCATCCAGCAGTCGCGCCACGGCGTACGCGTCGTGTCGGACCGCCTCACGGTCACCGCCAAGCGCGTGATCGTCGCCATCCCTCCCACCCTTGCCGGCCGCATCGACTACACGCCGAACCTCCCGCAGAGCCGCGACGCGCTGATGCAGCGCGTTCCGCAGGGCAGCCTGATCAAGGTCGCCGCCGTCTACGACAAGCCGTTCTGGCGCGACAGGGGGCTCACCGGCCAGGCGCTGTGTCCGGAGACGTTCGTGACCGCGACCTTCGACGACTCGCCCCCGGACGGGTCGCCCGGCGTCGTGTTCGGCTTCATCGGCGGCGACAAGGCGCGGGCGTTCAAGCGCCTGTCGAAGACCGACCAGCGCACCACGGTGCTCGGCGAGTACGCGACCTTCTTCGGCGACGAGGCCAAGAGCCCGAAGGACTTCTTCATCACCGCCTGGACGGACGACAAGTGGTCGCGCGGCTGCCCGGTCGGCATCTACGGGCCCGGGACGATGCTGGCCTACGGTGACCAGATCCGCCAGCCCGTCGGCCGCATCCACTGGGCCGGCACCGAGACCTCGACGTACTGGAACGGCTACATGGACGGCGCGGTGCGCTCCGGCGAGCGAGCGGCGGCCGAGATCCTTGGGTAGTGGCCCGTCTCGCGATCCCCCACCAGAAATCCAGGCCGCCGATCACCGGCTGGCTGCGTCCTCGGAGTCTCGTGTGGCGCTGCCACACCACGACTCCTGCGTCCTTGCCAGCCGGCGCCGGCAACCCGGATTCCAGGCGCGGAATCACGAGACGAACCACTGAGCGCGTCGCACTCGTACTCGCGGTGCTCGCCGCCGTGCCCGCGATGGCCGAGGCGCGCGAGCGCTTCGACACGCGCGTCTTCGCCCTGATCCCGCGCCCCGGCTTCCCGGCCCAGGCGTACGTCGGCCCCAACCAGCGCGTCTACGAGGGCACGTACACCAACCCGTCCGGTGACTCGGTGCCCTCGCGGGTCCTCGAGTATTCGAGCGAGGGCGTGCTGCTGCGCTCGTGGACGGTCCGCGGGCAGAACCTGTCAGACGACCACGGCGTGCAGGTGGTCACGATGGACGCCAGGCGGCGGCTGATGCTGCTCGACAAGTCGCCCCCGCGCGTGATCCGCCTGCACCGCAACAGCGGTCGCCAGAAGGTCTACGCGCGCTTCCCCGCGGGCGCCATCCCGAACTTCGCCGCCTGGGGGCGCGACGGCTCGCTGTACGTGACCGACTACGAGGGCGCGACGATCTGGCGCGTGCCTCCGAAGGGCGGCAAGCCGGAGGTCTGGGTCAGGGACGCCGCGCTCGACGGCGGGCCCTTCGGCCTCACCGGCATCCGCCTCGCCGCCGACCGCAGGACGCTCGTCGTCGCCATGCAGTCACAGGCCGGCCTCGGCGCGGGCAACCCGACCGCCGGCCGCATGGTGACGATCCCGATCGGCCCCGACGGCAGGCCCGGCCCGATCAAGCCGCTGTGGGAGAGCCAGCCGTTCGACGGCCCCGACGGCTTCGCCATCGCCCGGTCCGGGCGCATCTACATCTCGCTCCTGCTGGCCGACGAGCTCGCAGTCGTCAACGAGGACGGCACCGAGCAGGCCCGCGCCAGCTCGCCGCTGTTCGACAACCCGTCGAGCGTCGCGTTCCTGGGCACGCGCCTGATGGTCGCCAACCAGTCCTACGTCAACGGGTCGGCGGCCAACCAGGCGATCCTCGACGTCGAGGCCGGCGAGCGCGGGTTGCGCGAGTTCATCCCGAAGCGCGCTCGCTAGCGGTTTGGCTTTTGAACCCTGAAGCCGCTGGGAGCGGCAGGGTTCCCTCGCTCGGGGGACCGAGCCCTGATTCCGAGCGAGGAAACCCCGCCGCTCCTGGTCGCTCTCGCGCGGGTGACAGGTCGTCGGCTGGGCGCCGCTGCCTTCAGGCGGGAGCGCAAGCGCGCGGCTTGAGCAGCTAGTGGGGGTATCGCCCCTGTAACTGCTCACACCGCCCGGCTGTCGCCTCCAGGGGAAAGCGGCAGCCGGCGATCTTGGCTTGCGCGGTCAGTTACGGATCTTGAACCGGTTGGTCGCGTTGGTCTTCGTTCCGCCAGCAGGCGTGAATCCGGCCTTGCTTGTGACCTTGAGGGCGCGCTTTGCGCGCTTGGCCTGTCGGAGTGCTTTCTTGCCGGCTTTGGTGAGCTTGATCTTGATCTTGGTCGCGCCCGCAGCGGCGATGGTCTTGCTGGCGGTCGCGATCGGCTTGCTCTTGGCCGCAGACGCGCTCGCCTGGCCCCCGGCCGACCACTTCACGGTCAGCGTGCCCGCGCTGGGCGCGTTGAAGGTCACGACGGCGACACCCTTGGCCAGCAGCTTGGCGACAGTTGTGCCCTTGAGGGGCTGGCCGACGCTCTTGAGCGCCGCCAGCACCGTGGCCTGGCTGGGCTGCGTGGGCCCCGGGGTCGGGGTCGGGGTCGGCACAGGGCCTGTCGGCGCCTGCGTGGCCATCGGTGTCAGTTGCGACGGAGACCACGCTGGGTAGATGGCAAAAACCTTGGAGGGCAGGAGGGTCTCGGTGCCCGAAGCGATATCCAGGGTGATGACGGAGGCGGTCGGGCCAGACGGGCCGTCGTAGAAGCGCTTGTAGATCAGCTGCTGCCGTCGGGAGACCACGACGGGGCGTTGACGTTGACGCGGGCGCCGGGTGTGGCGCTTCCGACGCCGGAGACTGTTTGCGGCGTGCCGCCACCGATCGGCATGGTCGCGAGAACCGACTGCCCTGATGGTGGTGCGCCTGGTAGTGCGTAGGGGGACTCCTCGGACTTGAGGAACACGACGCTGGTCCCGTCGGGCGAGATATCAGGCTGGCCCCCGTTGGCGAGCTTGCTGGGAGTCCCGCCGCCGACGTTTGTCTTCCAGATCTGGTTGTCGCGCACGAAGACGACGGTGCCGTCCTGCGAGCACGACGGGAACGCATCCTGGCTGCCTGAGGTGAGCTGCCGCGCCGGACCCCCGGCCGAACTCACCACCCACAGCTCCTGCTTACTCATCCCGTCTGTCTTCCCCTTTACGAAGACGATCGTGCCATCGCCGCAGAAGCTCGGTGAGTGGGCCCCATCCGGTCCAGGGGTCAGGTCAACCGGCACACCCCCGGTCATCCGAAGCACCGAGATGTGGGGCGCCGGGGAAGCACCGGACTCGAACGCGACGAGCGACGCATCGCCCGAGAACGACACCCCCCCGCGCTCTGGCCCTTGCTTGATGCCCGTGGGGCGGGCGGCTCCGGTCGCCAGATCGTACGTCGAATACTGCTGGGGAAAGACCGCATTGAACCCCCAGACCAACCCGTTGCTGCCAGGCAGGGTCGCCGAAGCGCCCATCGGGGCGGCGAGCAGGACGACGACAGCAGACGCGGCAATCGCGATCAAAGCACCTGCGCCTCCCCGTCTGCTGGAAAGGACTCGGACCTGCATGGGATAGCCCCGGTTCACTGTGCCCCGAACTCGAAATCCGAGGATCTGCGACACCAACGGGACGAGCGCCACGAAACCGTCGCGCCCGACCAGGTCGCGCATCCGATTGGACTTCCCCCGGTTCGCCGGACACGGTTGAGCTTTCGGGGGCATCTTCTCTCTGATCTTCATTTGATGGGGATGCCGGCGAAGCCGGCAAGATCAGAAGGTGAGTCACCGAGAGTTCTGTTCTCGTAGTCGACGGGCGAGAGCATCCCGAGCGTGGAGTGGCGGCGCCGCGGGTTGTAGAAGGCCTCGATGTACTCGAAGACCTCGCTGGTGAGCTCGCGCCGCGTCGGCCAGCTCGAGCGGTGGACAAGTTCCTTTTTGAGCGTCGCGAAGAAGCTCTCGGCGACGGCGTTGTCGTAGGCGCAGCCCTTCGAGCCCATCGATTGGGCGATGCCGACGTCGCGGCAGGCCTGACCGAAGCCCAGCGCCACGAACTGCGATCCCTGGTCTGAGTGAAAGACCAGCCCGGGCTGCGGCCGGCGCCGCGCAACGGCCATATTGAGCGCGTCGACGACGAGCTCGGCGCGCATGTGATCGGCCATCGCACCAGCCGACGATGCGGCGGCTGAAGGCGTCCTGGACGGCGGCGAGATAGAGCCAGCCCTCCCAGGTCCGGAGGTAGGTGATGTCGGCGATCCAGAGGACGTTGGGCTGCTCGGGCCGAAAGCGCCGCTCGACGAGGTCGTCGGCAACCCGGACGCCGGGCACCCGAATCGTCGTCTTGCCGCGCTTGCGCGGCACCAAGCCTGAGATGCCGGCGTGGCGCATCAACCGCTCGACGCGCTTGCGGCCGACCTTGATGCCCTCGGCGAAACGCAGTTCGGAGTGGATCCGCGGCGCCCCGTAGACCTTGCGGTTGGTCGCCCAGATGTCCTTGATCTTCTCGACCAACCACATTAAATCTCTCACTGCTTCCGCGGGGAAGTCCAATCTGAGTCGCGAACTGGTCGCTATATCGACCATTAGGCGACACACCCGGTTGGGGCGCCGGGCTGTCGCGATCGCATGAAAGAAGTAGCGCCCAGCCGCCGACGTGTCACGTGGGCGCGAGCTGAATAGGAGCGGGAGGGTTTCCTCGGAATTAGGGCTCGGTCCCCCGAGCGAGGGAACCCTTCCGCTCCCGGCGGCTCAAGGTCTGGCGAGCGAGTCTCGAAAGCGTCACCGGCGTCATCGAGGCCCGCGGTTTGCGTTCGAGCGCGCTGATCTCTAGCTTCGCGGGCGTGGGGTTCTTCAGTGACGTCAAGGATGCGCGGCCCATCGAGGTCAGCGAGGTCACTGTCATCCCGGCACAACGGATCGACACCTCGGTGGCGGACCCGACCGGTGCCCAGCGACGGCGCACGGATTACGCCGGAACCGTTTGGTACGGCGGCCGGCCCCAGCTCATCGGCGACAACGCCCGCTCCGGACCGGGCGCGCGTATCGAGGCGCCGTTCTGGTTGCCCGACAGCCACACCTACGAGACCAGCGATGTGCAGATGCAGGCGACCGCCGCGGTGCAGGGCGGGCTGGTCGCCAGCAACGGCGGGAGCTTCATGATCCTCGAGGTCGGGGCGGCCCTCGGCGAGCATCCCGACGGCGGCTCGAAGCTGTTCGTGACCGTCGTCGCCGTCGCGAGGCTCCCGCTCGCCGTCGCCTACCGCGTAACCGTCGTTTAGCCGGGCGGATCGGGCGCGCATCAGCGTCGTGACCGGCGCGTCGCAGGAGTAGTGTCGCCGGCATGGCACGCCCACCTCACGCCGAGCTCGCGTACAACACCGCACCGATCTCGGATCCTGCCGGGCTCGCCCGCGAGCACGGCGCCGCATCGTGGTTGTACCTATGCGGTGAGGAGTTCGCGGCGATGGAAGGTGGCATGTCGTACGCCGATGTGGAAGCCGCCGTAGAGGTTTCGGCCAACGTCGTGTCGGATCCGCCGCGGGTCCTGGACATGGATCTCGCCCGCCGCCAGCTCGCGGCGCTGGACGGACTGCCGCGTCCGACGCTCGTCACCTGCCGCAGAGGGCCGCGCTCGTCGGCGCTGGTCTACCTGTACGAGGGTCTCCATTCGGGCGAGTCGGCCGAACAGGTGCTGGCGCGGGCGGAGAGCGAGGGCGCGCCGTTCACGGACAGTGTCGAATGCCGGGTCTGGGTCGAGCAGGGTCTGCGCGAGCTGTCTGACAGCGATGGCTAGGCAGGCCCGTGTGGGCTGGACCCTGTGACCGCTTTCCGAGTCGCGCAGTGGTCGCTATAGCGACAACAAGGCGACACAGACCGTGTCTCGCGGACGTGGTCAGACACGCGAGATCGTCATCGGCAGGCCGCGCCGCGGCCCGAGCGTCGGCGTCTGGCGGATCTCGAGCTCGAAGCCCGGCTCGACGCGCAGGCGCCACTGCTCGAGGATGCGGCGCGCGATGACGCGGATCTCGGCCTGGCCGAAGCGCATGCCGAGGCAGATGCGCGAGCCGGCGCCGAACGGGACGTAGGCGCCGCGCTCGAAGGAGGCCTTGTCGCGCATCCGGTCCGGGCGGAAGGCGTGCGGCTCCGGGAAGACGTGAGGGAGGCGGTGCGACGCCCACGAGGAGTAGGCGACCGGCATGTCGGCCGGCAGCGTGTAGCCGCCGAACTCGATTGCATTGACCGTGCGCCGCGGGCCGATCCACGCCGGCGGGTACAGGCGCAGCGTCTCGTCGAGCACGAGCTCGAGGCGCTCGGGGTCGTCGACCAGCTGCGTGTACTCCTCGGGGTTGCGGTCGAGCTCGTAGAACATGAAGGCGATCGTCGCCGTGGTCGTGTCGTGCCCGGCGAACAGCAGGGTCATGACCTGGTCGCGGATGTGACGGTCCGAGAGCCCGGTGCCGTCCTCGTCGCTGGCATCCAGGAGCAGCGACAGCACGTCGAGCCCGCGCTCCCCGGTCCGCCGGCGCCGCGAGATCTCGCCGTAGATCGCGGCGTCGAGCCGCCGCCGCGCGGCCTGCATGCGCGCCCACGGCGTGCGGGGCCCGCGCAGCGTCTGGATAACGTAGTCGTGCCCGTAGAAGCCCAGAGCGACCTCGAAGTCGCGCGCCGCCGCCCGGTCGTCGCCGTCGAAGCCGAACAGCGCCCGCATCGCGATGCGCAGCGCGAGCCGGCGCGCCCAGCCGTACAGGTCGATGCGCTCGCCGTCGCGCCAGGCGCCGATCGCCGCGTCGGCCTCGGCCGCCATCGTGGCCGTCATCCGCTCGATCGACTCACGGTGAAACGACGGCAGCATGATCCGCCGCGAGCGCCGGTGGAACTCGCCGTCGATCGTCAGCATCCCGTCGCCGAGCAGCGGGATGAGCTGCCCGAAGCCGCCCTCGCGCCACTGGAAGTCCTGCATGTTCGAGACGAGGATGAAGTGGTTGGCCTCGGGCCCGAGCATGAAGAGGTTCTTCGAGGTCAGGATCCGCAGCGAGAAGACCGGCCCGTGGCGCTCGTAGCTGTCGAGCAGCAGTCCCAGAGGGTCGACCGCGAGCTGGTGCGTGCGCAGTGGGTTGAAGCGGTTGTCGCCGGGCGGCCAGCGCACACCGCGCCCCCGGCGCTCGGCGCGCCAGTCGATCGCCATCTGCTTGAGAGGGCTCGATGGGAACGGCTCGGGCCCGACGAGGCTCACGGTTCGAGGACGACTTTCCCGAGGGCACCGCGTCCCTCGATCAGCTCGAGCGCCTCGGTCGCGCCCTCGAGCGGGAAGCGGGCGCCGACGATCGGGTTGACGTGCCCGGCGGCGACCATCTGCTCGAGCGCCGCGCCGATCTCGCGGCTCACCTGTGGCTTTCCCATCACGTAGGCGCCCCAGCCGGCACCGATCACCTCCGTGTTTCGCAGCAGCAGCCGGTTGACCTTGACCTCCGGGATGGAGCCCTCGGTGAAGCCGACCACGACCACGCGGCCCTCCTCGGCAAGCGAGCGCAGCGAGTCGGTGAAACGGTCGCCGCCGACGGGGTCGAGCACGATGTCGACGCCGCCGCCGGACAGCTCCTGGACCTGCTCGCGCCAGCTGGAGTCCGAACGCACGACGTCATCGGCCCCGGCCTCGCGGGCCACGCGCTCCTTCTCGTCGGACGAGACCACGCCGATGACCTGGGACGCGCCGAGCCCGCGCGCGACCTGGATCGACGCCGTCCCCACGCCGCCGGCGGCCCCGTGCACGAGCACCTTGTCGCCCTTGGCCATGCGCCCGCGGATGCTCAGCGCGAAGTAGGCGGTGTGGTAGTTGAGGATCAGCCCGGCGCCCTGCGCGGGCTCCAGGGAGCCGAGCGGGAAGACCATGTGCGGCGGCGCGACGGCCCGCTCGGCGAAGCCGCCGAGGAAGCAGAATGCCGCGACGCGGTCGCCCGCGCCGACCCCCGCACCGTTGCTGGCGCTCAGGACCGTCCCCGCCACCTCGGAGCCGGGCACGAACGGCAGGTCCGGCTTGAACTGGTACAGGCCGCGGCTCTGGAGCACCTCCGGGAACGAGACCCCGGCCGCCTCGACCTCTACGACCACGCCCTCGCCCGGGGTCATCATGTGGCTGGTCTCCGGCTCGGGAACGTCGGAGAGCTCCACGGCGCCGGGACCGTCGAGCGACGTGATCTGGATCGCGCGCATCAGCGCAAGGTTCTCAGAGCGGGCGCGTTCCCGGTGGCATGGCCCGCAAGCTCCTGATCCCGCTCACCGTCCTGGTCGCTCTCGCCGTGGCGGCTGTCTCCTTCGCCGCCCCCGCGCGGACCGTCAAGGTCGGCGACGGCACTTACACCGTCACGTGGGAGGGAACCGGCAGCGGTGTGCTCGGAGCCCAGGATGCAGGCGACGCGGCGGGCTGCCAGTCGGGCATCCACGAATGCGACGACACGCTGATCGAGGTCACCGAGCCCGGATCGCTGACGGTCAAGACGAGCAACTCGACGAGTCCTCAGTGCACGGGCGGCAGCGTCTGCGACACGGACCTGCAGATCTTCAGCTCCAACGCGCAGGGCGAGGTCAGGACCGAACTCATGGAGAGCGCGGCGCCGACGCCGACCTCCGACGAGACGGTCACCGTCCGCGTCCCGGCGCCCGGTTTCTACATCGCCCGCATCGACTACATGATCTGCACGTCCTGCACGGTTCCCGCCGAGGCGACGCTCAAGCCGGCCGTCGCGCCCCCCGGTGGCGCGCCCGTGGGCGACGCGCCCCCATCCGTCGCCGTCGGCAGGCCGAAGTCGAAGAGGGTCAGGACGTTCACGGGCATCGCGTCCGACGACAATGGCGTGGCCAAGGTCGAGGTCGGGATCATCCGGACTGCCAAGAAGGGCAAGTGCAGGGACCTCGCCGCCAACGGCAGGCTCAAGGCGCACAAGGGCCAATGCACGCAGCCGGGCATCTGGATCCAGGCCAAGGGCACGACCAAGTGGTCGCTCAAGCTCAAGAAGCCGCTCAAGAAGGGCAAGTACGTCGTCTTCGCGCGGGCGACCGACACGGCCGGCCAGACGCAGGGCGGCTACGGCACGACCAACCGCAGGGCCTTCAGCGTCAAGAAGTAGCCGCCGTGGGAGACGGCTTCGCTCTCCCTGCCAGGATGCCGGGCGTGACGGTCGTTCTGCGAGCTGTGCGGCAGGTCCTCCGGGGCGAGCCCGGCGATCTGCCGCTGTCCGCGGTCTCGGTCGCGGCGCGGGTGATGATCGTCGCCGCGCTCATGGCCACGAACCTCGGCGGCGCCGCGGTCGTGGTGGTGCTGCTCGGGTTCGTCCTGCCCGTGCCCGACGCCGCCGGCGGCCGCCAGCTCGAGGATCTCGCGATCGGCGGTGGGTACACGCTCGCGGCGCTGGTCATCGGCACGCGGCGGGGGCTGCGCCTCGCCAAGCCGGTGATCGTGATGTTCGAGCGCAACCGCGACCCGTCCGAGGCCGAGCGGCGCGCGGTGCTGCGCCTTCCGGTCACCGTCGTGCGCGTCCAGTTCGCGCTGTGGGGCGGCGCGGTCGTGCTTCTGGGCGGCATAGCGTGCACGGTGTCGGTCCTGTACGGCTTCGAGGTCGCCGCCACGCTGGCGCTGACCGCGCTGGCGACGGGAGCCCTCTCCTACCTGGTCACGCAGCGGTTGCTGCGCGGTGGGGTCGACGTCGCGCTGGCGGAGGCGCCGCCGCGGCGGCGCGAGGTCCCCGGGGTGGGTGCCCGCGTGGTGTTCTTCTGGGGCCTGAGCACCGCCGTGCCGGTGGCGGGAGCGCTGGCCCTGGGGCTCGTCGCGCTCACCACCGACCTGGTCGAGCGCGACGAGCTCGCGCGCTCGACGATCGCTCTCAGCGGAGTCGCGCTCGCGGTCGGGCTGCTGGCGATGGTCGTCTTCGCGCGCTCGCTGAGCGACCCGCTGCGACGTCTGCGCGACGCCTTCGCCCAGGTCGAGGGCGGCGATCTCGACACCCGCGTGCGCATCTTCGACGCCACCGAGGTCGGCTACGCCAGCGCCGGCTTCAACCGCATGGTCGAGGGGCTGCGCGAGCGCGAGCGCCTGCGCGACCTGTTCGGCCGCCAGGTGGGAGCCGACGTCGCGCGTCAGGCGCTCGAACAGGGGGTGACCCTCGGCGGCGAGGAGCGCGAGGCGGCGGCGCTGTTCGTCGACGTGATCGGATCGACGCGCGTTCGCGCACGACCGCAAGCCGACCGAGGTGGTGGAGGCTCTCAACCGGTTCTTCGAGACCGTCGTCGAGGCCACGCAGAAGCACGGCGGACTGGTCAACAAGTTCGAGGGCGATGCGGCGCTGTGCGTCTTCGGCGCGCCGCTGGAGACCGAGGACCCGGCGGGAAGCGCGCTCGCGGCCGCGCGCGAGATGTGCGCACGCCTGTCCGACGGCGACCTCGAGGCCGCGATCGGCGTGTCCGCCGGGACGGTGGTGGCGGGGAACGTCGGGACCGCCGACCGCTATGAGTACACCGTGATCGGAGATCCGGTGAACGAGGCCGCGCGGCTGACCGAGCTCGCCAAAGAGCGGGAGGGCCGTCTGCTGGCTTCGGGCGCTGCGGTCGAGCGGGCTGGGGCAGAGGCCGCGAACTGGGAGATCTACGGCGAGCAGACACTGCGCGGCCGTGCGCGGCCGACACAGCTGGCGGAACCGCGATGAGCGAGATCGAGGCCCTCCACGCCACCGGCGCGAGCGCCGTCGAGCTCGCCGAGCAGGCGCTCGAGCGCATCGCCGCCGCCGAGGACACGCTGTGTGCCTTCCGGGTCGCGTGCGCCGACGCGGCCCTTCGCGACGCGGCGGAGGCCGACCGGCGCCGCGACGCCGGGGAGGACGGGCCGCTGCTCGGGATCCCGGTCGCGATCAAGGACGACGTCGACCTGGCGGGGGAGACGACGGCGTTCGGCTGCTCCGGCGAGTTCGAGCGCTGCAGCGAGGACGCCGAGGCGGTGCGCCGGCTGAAGGCCGCGGGCGCCGTGATCGTCGGCAAGACGACGACGCCCGAGCTCGGTCAGTGGCCGTGGACGGAGGGGCCCGCGTTCGGGCTCACGCGCAACCCGTGGAACCACGACCACTCCCCGGGCGGCTCGTCGGGCGGGGCGGCGGCGGCGGTCGCGGCCGGGCTCGTCCCCGTCGCGCTGGGGTCCGACGGCGCCGGCTCCGTCCGCATCCCCGCGTCCTGGACGCACCTGGTCGGCATCAAGCCGCAGCGGGGGCGGATCTCGACCTGGCCGGACCCGGAGGCCTTCAACGGCCTCACGTGCATCGGCCCGCTGGCGCGCACGGTGCTCGACGCGGCGCTGACGCTCGACGCCGCGCGTGGCAACCACCCCGGCGACCGCCACAAGCCGCCGGCCCCGCAGCGGCCGTACGCCGAGTTCGCGCGCGCGGCGGATCCAAGCCGGTTGCGGATCGGGCTGTCGCTGCGGGCGGCGTTCAGCGGCGCGCCGTGGCGTCTGCACCCGGAGATCCGGGCGGCGGTCGAGCGCATCGCGGGAGTGCTCGAGTCGCTCGGTCACGCGGTGGTGCGGGCCGAGCCGCGCTACGGGCTGATCGGGGCCCCGTTCATGCCGCGCTCGACGGGCGGGGTGCGCGACTGGGTTGCGCGCGTGCCCGACCGGTCGCAGCTCGACCGGCGCACGCGGGCCAACGCCCGTACCGGTGCGCTGCTGCGCCCGCTGCTGGGCGCCTCGCGCGCGATCGAGCCGTTGCTGCAGCGTCGGGTCGGCGCGATCTTCGACGACGTCGACGTCGTGCTCGCGCCGACGACCGCCCAGCCGCCCCTGCCCATCGGTGCCGCCGAGGGGCTCGGCGACTGGGGGACCGACAAGGTGATGGTCGGTGCCGCACCGTACGCCTGGCCGTGGAACGTGCTCGGCTGGCCGGGGGTCAGCGTCCCGGCGGGGTTCGTCGACGGCCTGCCGGTGGGAGCGCAGCTGCTCGGTCCCGCCAACTCCGAGCCGCGGCTGATCGCCCTCGCCGCCCAGCTCGAGGCGGTGGAGAGGTGGCACGAGAAGTGGCCGATGCACCTATCCTCGGTGGTATGAGGACGCTCCTCGCGGCGCTCGCAGCACTGCTGCTCGTCGCGGCGCCCGCGGACGCGGACGTCACCAAGAAGTCGCTCACCTTCAAGGTGACGGTCGGTCCCGACCGCGATCAGGAGTGCACGGTCGTGGCCGACCTCTACACGCCCGCAGGCGTCGACGACGCCCATCCGGCGCCCGCGATCATGGCCACCAACGGCTTCGGCGGCTCCAAGAACGACTTCGGCGCCCTGGGACCGGGGTTCGCGCACCGCGGCTTCGTCTTCCTCGCCTACTCGGGCCTGGGCTTCGGCGGCTCGGGCTGCAAGATCACGCTCGACGACCGTGAGCACGACGGGGCCGCGGGGTCGCAGCTGCTGTCGTTCCTCGGCGGCACCAAGGCGGCCGAGGACGGGACACGGATCAACTACGTCGTCAAGGACGGCCCCGGCGACCCGCGCGTCGGGATGATCGGCGGCTCCTATGGCGGCCAGATCCAGTTCGCGGTCGCCGCGGTCGACCTGCGGCTCGACACGATCGTCCCGCAGATCACCTGGAACGACCTGTCCTACTCGCTGTCGCCGAACAACACCGACTTCACGCGCGGCGTGACCTACGGCGAGCCCGGCGTGGTCAAGATCGACTGGCCGGTGCTGTTCTTCGGGCTCGGGACGGGGCAGGGGCTCGCGGCGGCGCTCGCCGATCCCAGCCACGTCGGGACGTGCCCGAACTTCGCCGACGGCGTGTGCAGCTCGCTCGTGCAGGGCTCGGCCCGCGGCTACCTCGACGAGGGCGGTCTGGCGCTGACGCGCAACGCGTCGGTCGCCACGTACATGCAGGCGATCCGCATCCCGACGTTCCTGATCCAGGGGCAGTCCGACAACCTCTTCAACCTCCAGGAGGCGGTGGCGACCTACGACGCGCTCAGGGAGCAGGGGGTGCCGGTCAAGATGCTGTGGCGCTCCTCGGGGCACTCGGGCGGCGGGATCGGCAAGTCCGAGTGGTCGGCGAGCGAGCTCGAGGGCTCCTACGAGTCCCGCGCCGCCCTCAACTGGTTCCGCTACCACCTCATGCGCAAGGGTCGCCCGCCGGCGCTCGACTTCGCGTTCTTCACCGATTGGATCAAGTACGAGCAGGGCAAGGACGCAGCGCACGCCGTGGGTGTCGCGCCCGGCTACCCGGCCGGCAGCGATCGCGCCTTCTACCTGTCCGGCGCCGACGTGCTCGTGAGCGACAAGGCCAAGGTGCAGACGGGTGCGGCGCAGATGGTCGAGGCGGCGGCGCCGACCTCGCAGGGCGGCGGCGCGGTCGCGCTCCAGGACGGCAGCGACCCCGAGGGGACGAGCGTCTCCTACACGACTGCGCCCTTGGCCGACCACCTCGATGTCGTCGGCATCCCGACGGTGACCGTGCGCGTCGACGCGCCCACGTTCGGCGCGTCCGCCGACCCCGCGCAGCACCTCCTGCTGTTCGCGAAGCTCTACGACGTCGCGCCGGACGGGACCGCGACGCTGCACCGAGCGCAGGTCTCGGCGGCGCGCGTCGCGGACGCGACCAAGCCGGTGACGATCGAGCTTCCGGGCCTGGTGCACCGCTACGCCAAGGGCCACTCGCTGCGGTTGACGCTGTCCACGAGCGCGGCGACCTACCGGGGCGGCCTCGGCGCCGGGCCGGTCTCGATCCTCACCGATCCGCAGCAGCCCGCCGTGTTGACGATCCCCGTGCTCGGGGAGCAGACCGGGCCCGTGGGCGCGGCGCTCAACGGCTACACGCCGTTCGGCACCGCGCCGGTGAGCCGCCGCGTGCCCCGCGCGGCGCTGCTGCCTCGGCGGCTGTCCTGCCGCAGGCGGGCGGCGCGGCTGAGCTTCCGGCTGCGGGCCGCGCGCACGCTGCGGGTCGCGCGCGTGCGCGTCAACGGCAAGCGCGTTCGGACCGTTCGCGGCAAGCGGCTGCGCCGCGTCGTCAGCGTCAGCGTCCGCTCGAGCGCCCGGGTGCGGGTCGTCGTCACGGCGCGCACCCACAGCGGCCGGCTGCGCCGCAGCACGCGCTCCTACCGCGCCTGCTCGTAGCCGCGGCTAGGCGGCCAGCCGCCGGTAGGCAGCCTGCGTGAGCGTGCGGTACTGCTCGCCGGAGCGAGCGAGCACGAGCCGCTCGCCGCCGGGCGGCGGGATCCCCTGCTCGCGCAGCGCGCGCACGTCGGGGCGATACCAGGAGGTGACGGGGATCTCGTCGACCACCATGACGATGTCGGGACGGCGGTCGGGTTCCACCTCGGCGAGCGCGCGGGTGACGTCAGCCGGCTTGATCTCGGCGCCCGGGCGCAAGCTGATCGCGGCGACGAGGATCTCGTGGTCGCGGCCGGCCACCGGCAGCCCGTACGCGGCGGCGAGGTCGACGGCGTCCATCAGCGCCAGCGCGTCGCGGACGATCGACGGCGACACGCGGCCGTGTTCGGCGCGGACGAGGGCGTCGACCCGGTCGACGAGCCAGAAGTCGCCGTCGGCGTCCTGCCGGCACAGGTCGCCGGTCGAGATCCAGGCGTCGTCGCGGCGGAACACCGAGCGCAGGGCGTCGTCGCGGTTGGAGCGGATCCCGGGCTGCGTGCGCGCCAGCAGCATCCCGACCTGACCCTGGGGCACCTCGAGCGCGAAGCCGTCGCGGCCGAGCTGTAGCCGGTCGTCCTCCTCGTTCCACGCGCCGATCCGGACCTCGGCGGCGCCGGGCAGCGGCCGGCCGATGCAGCCGGGCTTGGCGCCGGTCAGGTTGACGAGCACGGCCTCGCCCTCGGCGCTGGCGTAGAACTCGACCACGCGCGCGGGCGCGAAGCGGCGCTGCACACGCTGCCACAGGCCGACCGGCATGCCCGAGCCCATCAAAAGCCGCAACGGGTGGTGGCGCTCGGACGGGTTCGGCGGCGCGTCGACGAGCTCGCGCAGCATCGTCCACGTGTAGGAGGCGATCGTGACGCCGTAGCGGCGCACCTCCTCCCAGAAGGTGTCCGGGTCGTAGCCGCGGCTCAGCGCGACCCGGGCGCCGGAGGCGATCGCTCCGCCCAGGGTCATCAGCAGCGCGCTCGAGTGGTGGATGGGGGTGACCGCGTAGACGGTGTCGGCCTCGCTCAGCGCGCCCGAGGAGGCGGTGCCGAACGCACTCAGCGACCAGCGGCCGTTGGTGATGTGGTTCGTGCGCGTGCCGGTGCCCGAGCCCGTGAACAGCACGAAGGCGAGATCGCGAGCCCGGCCGGGGTTGGGCCGGTACCAGGCGGGCGGCTCGACGCGGTCGGGGTCGATGCGCTCCATGTCGAGCACCTCGGCGCCGAGGTCGCGCTGCTCGCCGCCGCCGCCGAGCACCAGCACGTCCACCCCCGCGTAGCGGGCGTCCTCGGCGTGCTCGGGATCGGCAACGATGCGCGTGACGTGGCCGAGGCGGGCCTCGCGGGGGACGTCGCCGTCGGGCCGCATCAGCACGCAGACGGCGCCGAGGCGGTTCAGCGCGGCGACGAGCACCAGCGCGGACGGGCGCGTCGACATCAGCACGCCGACGTGGTCGCCCTGGCGCACGCCGACGTGCAGGAGACCGGCGACGACGTTGTCGATGCGCTCCTTGCCGGCGCCGTGCGTGTGGGCCCGGTCCTCGAACAAAAAGAACACGCTGTCGGGCTGCCGGCGGGCCTGCTCGTCGAGCAGCAGCGCGAGCGAGATACGGGTGCCGCCCTGCATCTGACCGAGGCGCGCGAGGCGGGGGAGGGCGGAGGCGGCCTCGCGGGTGAACTCGCGCATTCCGCGCGCAGTGGTCGAGGCCGATTGCGTCGCCGCGCGCACGACGCCGGCCGCGCCCTCGAGGGCGAGCTCGAGGCCGATCCCACCGTTGGAGTCCGCCGGCGCGGGTGCACTGCCGTCCTCGAGCGGCTGGACCGGCTCGGGCAGGTCGCCGCTGCCGTCGTGGTGGTGCAGCCACTCGGCGACGACCGGCCACGTGGCCTTGCGCGCGGTCGAGCCGACCACGAGCCCGAAGTGGCCGGCGCGCAGGGTCGCCTCGTATATGTCCGCCCGCGGCGCGGCGCGCGTGATCGCCCTGACCGAGGGCGGCGGCGCGATCTCGTCGACCTCGCCGACGAAGATCAGGATCGGGCACGTGATGTCGGCGAGGGTTACGAGGCGCTCGTCGATCACGAAGCCGCCCTGGAGCATGCGGTTGTGGGCGATGAACTGCCTGAGGAAGTCGGCGAGCGCGGGGCCGGGCCATGCCACCCAGCCGTTGGCCTCCAGGAACTGCCGCTGGCGCTCGCGCGGGAGCAGCGCCTCGCGATCGTGCAGCTGCATCAGGAACTCGACGCGGCTGCGCAGCGACTTCATGGGGTCGAGCAGGCGGAAGCCGGTGCGGCTCACCCAGGCCGGGATGGCGAACCGGCTGAGCGTCTCCGCGAGCGCGCCGGCCGCCCCGGCGGCGAACGCATCCGGCAGCCCGAAGGGCATCGCGGCGCGCGTGTCGGCCGGCGAGCCGAACGCGATGATCGACTTGATGTGCTTCGAGCGCCGGTACGCGGCCGTCTGGTAGCAGAACATGCCGCCCTGGCTGTAGCCGCCGAGGTGGACGTCCTGGCCGGTGACGTCGCGGACCTTGTCGACGATCTCCGACACGGCGAGGACGTGGTCGGCGAGGTTGCGCTCGAGGCCACCCTCCTGCTGCGACGGCTCGCCGAAGTCGACCACCCACGGATCGATGCCGTTCTCGTGCAGGACGCCGACGGCGGTCGATGACGGCGAGACGTCGTAGACGTCGGCGTCGAGCATCATCGGCGGCACGAGGACGATGGGAGGGCGTGCGGGTCGCTTGGCCTCGTCGGGGAAGTAGCGGCGCAGGCGGTAGACGCGCTGGTGATCGACGATCTCGAACGGGGACGGCTCCTCGCCGGTGTCCAGGCCGCCGAAGCGCGCGATCTCGAGCGCGTTCTGCGCCGCCGCACCGACCCGCTGCAACGGGGCCATCAGATCCATCGGACGATCATGCCAGCCCGGCGCGCAGCGCACCGGCGGTCACCGCGACCGCGTGCTGGGCGGAGCGCAGCGCCGTCATGTTGAGGAATCCGTGCAGGTGCGGGAAGCGCTGGATCGTGGCGGGAACACCCGCCGCCCGGAGCTTGTGCGCGTACGCCTCGCCCTCGTCCCGGAGGGGATCGGCGATCGAAGTGGCGACATAGGCGGGCGGGAGGCCGGCGGCGTCCGCGAGCAGCGGGCTCGCCCGCGGATCCCGCTTGAGCTCCTGCGTCGGTATGTAGAGGTCCTCGTAGCGGTCCATCGCCGCCTCGGTCAGATAGAAGCCGGTCGAGAACAGCTCGGTGCTCGGGTAGCGGGTGCTGGCATCGACGGCGGGATAGAGCAGCCACTGGAAGTCGGGCACGCGCTCACCGCGGTCGCGCGCGGTCACACACACGCTCGCCGCGAGGTTCCCACCCGCGCTGTCGCCGCCGACTGCCACCTTCTCGTCGCCAAAGCGCTGGCATATCGACATGTAGGCGGCGAAGGCGTCGTCCGCGGCGGCGGGGAACGGGTGCTCGGGCGCGCGCCGGTACTCGACGCTGAGGCACTCCACACCGGCCAGGTCGGCGACGTTGCGAACTGCCGGGTCGTGCGTCTCGATGTCGCGGTTGACCCAGCCGCCGCCATGGAAGAAGACCAGCCGTGCGGCGGGGAGAGGATCCTGCGGGACGTACCGGCGCGCTCTGAGGCCGTCCAGGTCGAGGTCCTCGGTTGCCACCGGCCTCAGCGCGCGCCGCGCCATGAAGCGCGACTGCGCGGCCGTGAGCCGGCGGCCGTCCGCGACCGTGGGCGCCGGGCGCCCCTGCGCCATCCGCTCCGCGATCGCGCCTGCCCGCGCGAGCAGCCACGCCCCGGGATCGAGCCCCTGCGCCACCTGTGGCACCGGACCCGCCAGTGTTCTCTGGACCGGCCGGGGCAGCGTCACCAGCGCCCGCCCGAGCAGGCCCGACGCGTAGGCGAAGGCCAGATCGCGATCCATGTTCAGCGCGAACCCTACGGCCGCGCACCGGTAGGGTCAGGGCCGTGCGGTTCCCGGACTTCGAGCTCGAATCGGCCGACGGTGGCATGGTCACGCTCGACGACATGCTCGGCCGGCCGTGGATCGCCTATCTGGCGCGCCACCCCGGCTGAAACATCTGCCGTCGCCACCTCCGCCGTGCCGCGGAGGCCAGGAAGGAGATGCAGTCGTTGGGCGCCGATCTCGTCGTGCTCTTCAACGCCAGGCTCGACGTGATCCGCGGCAGCAAGATCCCCGAGGCGCTGCACGTGCTCGCCGACCCGAGCCGCAAGGTCTATGACCCGCTCGGGACGACTCGCATCTCAGTGCTCGATTTGAGTCGCCGCTCGGTGGTCGCCAGCGCGAAGGCGCTCGCCGCCGGCGAGCTGCCGAAGGCCACGCGCGCCGACATGCGGCGTCTCGGCGCCGACGTCGCCGTCCGTGCCGACGGGGAGATCGCGCTGCTGCACCGCGCGACCGATCCGGACGACCGCCTCGACCCCGCCGAGCTGATCGCCGCGCTTCGTTGATCGAGCACCCACCGGCACGGCCCCGGCGCGCGAAGTCGCGCTGTTAGGGTGCCGCCCGGTGCCCGCGCTCGCGTCGACGCTCGACCCCGCCGCGCCCGCCGCGCAGGCCAACCGGGAGGCGATGCTCGAGAAGCTGGCGGAGCTCGACGAACTGCTGGCCAAGACGCGAGAGGGCGGCGGGCCGGAGAAGATCGAGCGCCATCGCAAGCGCGGGAAGCTCCTCGCGCGGGAGCGGATCGAGCTTCTCCTCGACCGCGACTCGCCCTTCCTCGAGCTGGCCCCGTTCATGGCCAACCACACCGACTTCCCCGTCGGGGCGTCGAACGTCAACGGGATCGGGGTGGTCGAGGGTGTCGAGTGCATGATCGGGGCGAGCGACCCGACGGTGCGCGGCGGCACGAGCAACCCGTTCACGCTGCGCAAGTCGCTGCGGGCGCAGGAGATCGCGTTCACCAACCGGCTCCCGGTCATCAACCTGATCGAGTCGGGGGGCGCGGACCTGCCGACGCAGGCGGACCTCTTCATCCCCGGCGGCCGGACGTTTCGCAACCTGACGCGGCTGTCGGCCGCGGGCGTCCCGACGATCGCGCTGGTGTTCGGCAACTCCACGGCCGGCGGCGCCTACGTGCCGGGGATGTGCGACTACACGGTGTTCGTCGAGGGACGCGCGAAGGTGTTCCTCGGCGGCCCGCCCCTGGTCAAGATGGCCACGGGGGAGGAGTCCGATGACGAGTCGCTCGGCGGCGCGGAGATGCATGCCCGGCGGTCCGGGCTCGCCGACTATCTGGCCGTCGACGAGCAGGACGCGTGCCGGCTCGGGCGCGAGATCGTGCGCGAGCTCAACTGGCGCAAGCTCGGGCCGCCGGCGCAGGAGGACCCGCGCGACCCGCTGTTCGATCCGGAGGACCTGCTCAGCCTCGTCCCCGCCGACCCGAAGGTCCCGTTCGACCCGCGCGAGGTGCTCGCCCGCGTGCTCGACGGCTCGCGCTACGACGAGTTCAAGCCGCTCTACGGCTCGGCGCTGACGACGGGCTGGGGATCGATCCACGGCTACCGCGTCGGCATCCTCGCCAACGCGCGCGGGATCCTCTTCTCCGAGGAGGCGCAGAAGGCGGCGCAGTTCATCCAGCTCGCCAACCAGAAGGACGTTCCGCTCGTCTTCGTCCACAACACGACCGGCTTCATGGTCGGCAAGGACTACGAGCAGGGCGGGATCATCAAGCACGGCGCGCTGATGATCAACGCGGTCTCCAACTCCACGGTGCCGCACCTCGGGCTGATCGTCGGCGGGTCCTACGGGGCCGCGAACTACGCGATGAGCGGCCGCGGCTACGACCCGCGGTTCCTGTTCTCGTGGCCGAACGCCCAGGCGTCGGTGATGGGTCCGGCGCAGCTCGCCGGTGTGCTCGAGATCGTCGCGCGGCAGGGCGCAGAAGCGCGCGGCATCGAGGTCGACGACGAGCAGCTCAGGCAGATGCGGGACGCGGTCGAAGCGCAGATCGAGGCCGAGCAGACCGCGCTGCAGAACTCGGGCCGCGGCTACGACGACGGCATCATCGACCCGCGCGACACGCGCACGGTCCTGGGCCTCGCGCTCAGCGCCGTGCACAACGCCGAGGTGAGGGGCGCCGACGGCTTCGGCGTCTTCCGGATGTGACCGGCTCCGCTGGACACCAGCCCGGGACCTTCGGCCCTTCCCGGTCCGTCACGCGCGTCCTGGTCGCCAACCGGGGCGAGATCGCCCGGCGCGTCTTCGCGACGTGCCGTCGCCTGGGCATCGGCACGGCCGCGGTGTACACCGAGCCCGACGCGGACGCGCTGTTCGCGCGCGAGGCCGACGTCGCGATCGCCCTCGGCGCGGACCCGCGCGGCTACCTCGACGCGGCGGCGATCGTCGCCGCCGCGGGGCGCGCGGGCGCGGACGCAATCCATCCCGGCTATGGCTTCCTGGCCGAGAACGCGGACTTCGCGCGCGCGGTCGCCGATGCGGGCATCACCTGGATCGGCCCCACGCCCGAGGCCATCGCCGCGATGGGGTCGAAGACCGAGGCCCGTGAGCGCATGGGGCAGGCCGGCGTTCCGATCCTGCCCGAGGGCGCCGACAGCTTCCCTGTGCTCGTCAAGGCGAGCGCCGGCGGCGGCGGCAAGGGGATGCGCCTGGTCGAGCGCGCCGAGGACCTCGACGCCGCGCTCGAGGCCGCCAGGCGCGAGGCGCAGGCGGCCTTCGGCGACGACACCGTGTTCATCGAGCGCTACCTGCCGCGAGCCCGCCATGTGGAGATCCAGATCGTGGGCGACACGCACGGCCGCGTAGTCGCCCTCGGGGAGCGCGACTGCTCGGTGCAGCGCCGCCACCAGAAGGTGATCGAGGAGTCGCCGTCGCCGGCGGTGGACGACGAGCTCCGCGCGCGCATGGAGGCCGCGGCGGTCGCGGCGGGCGAGGCGATCGGCTACGTCAACGCCGGCACGGTCGAGTTCCTGCTCGCCGGCGACGAGTTCTTCTTCCTCGAGGTCAACACGCGGCTCCAGGTCGAGCACCCGGTGACCGAGCTGGTCACCGGGCTCGACCTGGTCGAGCTCCAGTTGGCGGTGGCCCAGGGTGGTCACGTCCCCGACCCTCCGGCGCTCGACGGCCACGCGATCGAGGCGCGCCTGTACGCCGAGGACCCGGCCAACGACTTCCTGCCCGTCACCGGAACCCTGGCCCGGTTCGAGATCGAGGGCGTCCGCGTGGACACGGGCGTCGAGAGCGGGAGCGTCATCGGCCCTCACTACGACCCGATGATCGCCAAGGTCGTCGCGCACGGGCGCACGCGCGACGAGGCGGCCGGGCGCCTCGCGGATGCGCTCGCCCGCGGCCGCCTGCACGGGATGACGACCAACCGCGACTTCCTCGTCAACGTCCTGCGCCACGCCGAGTTCGCGGCGGGCGAGGCCGACACGGGCTTCCTCGAGCGCCACGACTGCACCGGGCCGCTTGTGGCCGACCCGCGCCCGTATGCCGTCGCCCATGCGCTGGCGGGCCAGGCGGGGCGCCGCTCCTCGGCTCGCGTGCTCGGGTCACTGCCGTCGGGCTGGCGCAACAACCCCTCGCAGCTCCAGCTGGCGCAATACGAGGGCGTGGGCGTCGCTTACGGGCTCGACCGTCACGGAGCCCTCGGCGAACTGCTCATCGAGGGGGAGGCCGTGGCGGCGCGGTTGCACGGCTGCACGCCTGACCGCGTGGACCTCGAGCTGGACGGCGTCCGCCGCACGTATGTGGTCTCGGGGGATCACGTCAACACGGCCGAGGGGCAGGTCTCGTTGCGCGAGGTCCCGCGCTTCACCGACCCGGCCGAGGCGCTCGCCGCCGGGAGCCTCACCAGCCCGATGCCCGGCACCGTGCTGCGGGTGAGCGTCGAGGAGGGCGCCGCCGTCGAGGCGCGCCAGCCCCTGCTCGTGCTCGAGGCGATGAAGATGGAGCACGAGATCACCGCCCCGGCGGCGGGCACGGTCACGGAGCTGCGCGTCAGCGCCGGCTCGCAGGTCGAGGCGGGCGCCGTCCTCGCCGTCATCGAGTAATCGCGACTCATACATCCAGGAGATGTCTCAGTCGCAACTGGCGCTCGATTTCGATGGCGGTGCGGGTGTGCGCGTGGACGTCGGACCAGCGGTAGCGCAGCGTGAGGTAGCCGGCGTCGGCGTGGAACGCGTCGCGGGCGGCGTCGGCCTGGCGCTGGAGCGGATTGCCGTGCTGGCCGCCGTCGGTTTCGACGATCAGCATCGCTTCCGGCCACAGGAAGTCGACGAGGAAGCCGAGCGGGCGGACGTTGACGTCCGGCGCGGGGAGGTGGTGCCGGCGAACGACGCGATGAAGGAAGGCGATCTCGAGCGGACTGAGGGTCGGTTCGATCCCGAGGAGCAGGCGGCGAAGGACGCGGTTCGGACGGCGGCTGTTGGAGAGCTCGAGCAGCTTCTGGTCGTACAGGCCCCTGAACTCGAGCTGCCGCAGCGCCCACGTGATCCTCTCCTCAGTGCGCAGTTGATGCGCGAGATCGACCATCGTGCGCGAGGGGCTGGTGATCGGGATGCTGTGCCAGGTTCCGACCTCGAAGGGCGCCAGCTGCCCGTGGTGGATGTTGATGCCCGGTCGCCGGCGGGTGTTTCGTCCCGGGATGGTGACGTCGATCAGCCGTCCCGGCCGGTCGTGGAATCCGAGGGCGGCGGCGGCGTGACCGATGCTCAGCCAGGCGGGCGGTCCGCAGGCCAATACGGCGGCCATCCAGTCGCCGAGTCGCGAAGGCGCGCGGTGTCCGAGGGCGTAGACGCCGACGTGGACGCGGTGCAGACGCCCCGCGCGGACGCCCTTCTCGATGCCGCTTCTTCCGATCCCGCACGCATGCAACTGCCCCGTCGTGATCCGGCCGTGCTGTGTCGCCGCGATCGCGGCGGCCTTCGCGAACTTTGCATCCACTAGATGTCCTAGTCGCGAGAGGCGCGAAACTCTCGGCGTGACGTCGAGCTACCACATGGACCCGGAGGCCTTCCGGGAGCACGGGCACGCGCTGATCGACTGGATCGCCGACTACATGGCGCGCGTGGCAGAGCTGCCGATCCTGCCGGACATCGAGCCCGGGGAGATAGCGGCGAAGCTACCGGGGGCGCCGCCGGACAAGCCCGAGGACTTCGCGGCGATCATGCGCGACCTCGACGCGGTGGTCGTCCCCGGCCTCACCCACTGGCAGTCCCCCGGCTGGTTCGCGTACTTCCCGGCCAACGCCTCCGGCCCCGCGATCCTCGGCGAGCTCGCGTCGGCTGCGTTCGGTCAGCAGGGGATGCTGTGGGCGACGAGCCCGGCGGCGACGGAGATCGAGATCCGCGTCGTCGAGTGGATGGTGGACCTCCTCGGGCTGCCGCAGCACTTCAAGATGAGCAGCGGGCGGGGCGGCGGCTCGATCCAGATGAGCGCGTCCGACGCGACGCACCTCGTGCACGTCGTCGCCCGCGGCACGCACGAGCGAGCCGTGGCGTACACCATCGGAGCAGGCGCACTCCTCAGTCGCTCGCGGCGCCCGCATCGCGGGCTACCACGCGGTGCGGCTCGTGGCGACCGATGACCTGTTCGCGCTCGATCCCGACGCGCTGCGCGCGGCGATCGAGCGGGACCGCGCCGACGGCCTTGCGCCCGCGATCGTGACCAGCGCCGTCGGCACCACCGGCACCGGCGCCGTCGACCCGCTCGAGGCGATCGCCGACATCGCCGACGAGCACGGCCTCTGGCACCACGTCGACGCCGCCTGGGCCGGGACCGCGATGGTCCTGCGCGATCAGCGCGTGCGCCAGCGCGGGGTCGAGCGTGTCGACAGCTACACGGTCAACCCGCACAAGTGGATGTTCACCAACTTCGATTGCAACCTGCTCTACGTCGCCGACCGCAGGCCGCTCAACGATGCGCTCGACGACCGGCCCCCGTACCTGCGCAACGCGGCGACCGACTCCGGCGAGGTCGTCGACCTGCGCGACTGGCAGGTCCCGCTGGGCCGCCGCTTCCGCGCGCTCAAGCTGTGGTGGGTGATCCGTCACTACGGCGGCGACGGGCTGCGCTTCCACATCGGCGAGCACATCCGCCTGGCCGACGACCTCGCGATCCGCATCGACGACCACCCGCAGCTCTTCCACGTCGCTCCGCCGTCGTTCGCGCTGCTGTCGTTCGCCCACGTCGACGGCGACGACGCCACCGACGCGCTCGCGGAAGCGATCAACGCCTCCGGGCACTCCGCGGTGACGCCCAGCACGGTCGGAGACCGCCGCTTCATCCGCATCTCCGTCGGCCAGACCCACACCACCGCGGAGCACGTGGACCGCCTGTGGGAGACGATCAAGGCGAACGTCCCTCATACCCCCGCATAACCGGGCATCCGGGACGTTCGTCGCTCAGAGTGCGCGCAGGCCGGCGGTGACCGCCGCGGCGACGAGCACGCCGACGATCACGTTCGCGCCGCGCCACAGCAGCAGGCCGGCGACGGCGACGCCGGCGGTGTCGGCGCCGATCGCCCAGCGGTCGTCTTCGGCGAGCGTGGAGGTGACGACGAGCGCCGACAGCAGCGCTGCGGCCATCAGCGCGATGACGGCGTTGAAGCGCGCGGGCAGCTCGCGGCCCCCGAGCGCGATCGGGCCCGCGGCCTTGATCGCCGCGGTCACGACCGCGCAGCCGATCACGAGCAGCCACAGGTTCACCGGCGCAGCCCGATCAGCGCGGCCACGGACGCGACCAGGATCGGCACCCCGGCGGGCGTGACCGGCACGAGCGCGAGGGCGATCAGGGCGCCGGCGAGCGCCACCACGCGCGCCCGCCGGTCGCGCAGCTCCGCGATCAGCAGGGCGAGGAAGAACGTCGGATAGATCGCATCGAGCCCGTACTCGCGGATCGCGATGCCCGATCCGAGCACGGCCCCGATCACCGTCCCCAGCGCCCACGTGAAGTACTGCGGCACGGTGCTGCCGAACAGCTGCCAGCGGTCGAACGTCCCGTCTCCCCGCGCGGCCAGCGCCCACGACACGTCGACGACCGGCTGGCCCTGCGCGGCGCGCTTGAGGGGGCCGCCGGGCAGCGAGGGCGCGAGCGCGATCCCCATCGGCAGGAAGCGCGAGTTCATCAGACCGGCGGCCGCGATCGCCGACAGCATCCCGCCCCCGCCGGCGACGATCGACACCGCGGCGAACTGCGCAGCGCCCGCGAACACGATCAACGACATCACGATCGCCTGAGCGGCGCTGAACCCCGCCTGGCGCGCGATCACTCCGAACGACAACGAGAGCACGCCACCGGCGGCCGCGTACGGCAGCCCCAGCCGCACGCCGCGCCAGAACGACTCCGAGGCCTCCGTCTTCGCCGGGCTCTTCAAGCCGCCGACCCTAGGCGGTCAGCAGCCTCTCCGGAACGCCTGGGCGGGCGAGCAGGTGGCCCTGGCCGAGCTCGACGCCGAGGTCGCGCAGAGCGGCGAGATCGTCGCGCTGCTCGATGCCCTCGGCGATCACGACGCTGCCCGTCTCGCGCGCGAAGGCGACGAGCGCGCGAGCGAGTGCGGCGCGAGCAGGCTCGCGCACGTCGCGGCAGAGAACCATGTCGAGCTTGAGGAAGTCCGGAGCGATCAGCGCCACGTGGCGCAGGCTCGTGAAGCCCGCGCCGCAATCGTCGATCGCCACCCGCGCGCCGAGGGCGCGCAGGGCGTCGAGTGCGCGCTTGAGCTGGTCGTAGTCGCGCACCGGTGCGTGCTCGGTGAGCTCGAGGACGACGCGCGCCGGGTCGCTGTGGGAGAGGTCGTCGCGCAGCCCGGGCGTCATGGCCGTGTCCGGGGACACGTTGACGGCCAGCCACGCGTCGGCCGGGAGGCGCTCGAGCTGGGCGAGCCCGCAGCGGACCGCGAGCCGCTCGAGCTCGACGCCGACCTCGGCGCGGTGCGCCTCGGCGAACCAGACGTCCGGGCCGGGGTGGGGGTGACCGGGGAAGCGCGCCAGCGCCTCGTAGCCCTGCGGCGCCTCGTCGACGAGTCCGATGATCGGCTGCAGCTGGATCTCGACGCGGCCCTCCGCCAGAACCGAGGAGAGCCGCTCGAACCGGCGCCGAGCGGGCGCGTGTGGGGTCTCCCCAGGCGCGCGCAGCACTTCCAGCACACCGCTCGTGCCGGACGGAGCCGTCGAGCGCGCCGCGCGGCCGATCGCCTCGAGCAGCGCCGCCGCCGGGTCGGCGGCGGCGACGACGAGGTTCCCCGCCTCATGCTCGGGCAGGCCGCCGGGGGTCCAGTTGATGACGCGCGTCGTCGGCGAAGAGGCCACGAGGGCGGCGGCGAGCCGCGCACCGCCGCTCGTCAGTGCCGCATCGAGCACCGCGATGTCGGGGCGCAGGCGCGCCGCGATGCTGAGCGCGTGGTAGGAGGTCTGCGCGAGGCCCGCCAGCTCCAGGCCGGGCGCGGACATGATCGCGTCGGCGAGCTCGTCGAGCACGCGGCCGTCGGCCAGCGCGATCAGCACCCGCCGCGGGGGTCCGGTCAGCGGCGGAGGCATGCGCGGCGCGGGAGGCGCGATGGCGGCCTGCATGACCGCGATCAGCTCGTTGGCGGGCGTGCCCTTGACGACGTAGCTGAGTGCGCCGGCTGCGAGCATCAGCCGCACCGACGTGGGATCGTCGCTGGCCGACAGTGCGATCACGCGCGTCTTCGGCGAGGCGGCGTGGATCGCGCGCGTGGCGGCGGGTCCGCCGCCCGGCATCCGCACGTCGACCAGCGCGAGCGCAGGCTGGTGCTCGGCGGCCGCGTGGCCGGCGCCCTCGGCGTCCTCGGCGGCACCCACGATGGTGAACTCGTCCGTCCCGCTCAGAACCGCCTCGAGCAGGTCTCGGACCAGCACGTCATCATCCACGACGAGTACGCCGTTTCCACTGCCCATGGGAGACCTTTATCGGCTCTGAAGAGCGGACTCCTGCATGGGGCGCGCCACCTAGATCCGCGTCAGCGCTCGTAGACGACGAACGAGGTCCTGTGGGCGACCTCGTCGTAGAGCGAGCGCGCGGCGCCGTTGTACTCCTGCGTGTGCCAGTAGACCTTCGCCGCGCCGAGCGTATCCGCGCGCGCGTAGACGGCCTCGATCAGCGCTCGGCCGGCGCCCGTGCCCCGGCCGTCGCGAGACACGTAGAGATCCTCGAGGTAGACGTACCGGCCGGTCGTCCACGTCGAGGGATGGACGACGACATGGGCGAACCCGACCAGGCCGCCCTCGTGCTCGGCCACGAGCCCGAACATCCCGTCCCGCTCCCCCGCCAGGCGCGCGAACACGTCGTCGGTGACCCCCGCGTCGAGCTCCGAGCGATAGAAGCGCAGGTAGCCCTCCCACAGCGGCTGCCAGGCGACGCGGTCCTCGGCACGCAGTGGCCGGACCGTCACGGCGTCGCCCCGCGAGCGACCGCGGGCGCTGTGAGCACGGCGAACGCCAGCGTCGCCAGGCCGCTCATGACCGTCACCGCCGCCCACGATCCGAGGACGTCTCCGAGGACGTGCGACAGGACGAACAGCGCCGCCAGGATCACGGTCCACAGCGCGAGGCGCGCGGCCGGTGCGTCCGACCAGCGCCAGGCGAGCGCGGCCAGGCCGACGAGCACGATCCCGCCCAGCGGCCGTATCCCCGTGAGCTCGGCCACACCGAATCCGGCGGGCAGGCAGGCGGCTGCGCAGATCAGGGCTCCCACGCCGGGAACGCTAGCCGGGCGCGGGCGAGCCGATGTCGGCCGCGCGCAGGTCACCGTGCCGGTCGAAGAGGTAGGCGTCACCGCCGAGCCGTCCCGGCCCGCCGCGGCACCAGTGGAGGGTGCGCCCGCGGCTGCGGCCGCAGCCGAGGTGCACCCGGACCGTCGTGCGCGGCGCGAGCGCGGTGCCGCGCGGGAACACGTAGGTACGCCGGGCGGCGCGCACGCGCCAGCCGGCGAGCCGGAGCCTGTGCGCGCCCGCGTTGCGGAGATCGATCCAGCGGCCGCGGCGCACCTTCACCCGCAGCGGCAGTGCCTGGCGCGGCCCCGGAGCACACGCGTCGGGCTGGTAGAGACCCACCTGCGCCAGCAGCGCGTTGCGGGCCCGCTGGGCGTACTGGTCGCTGTGGGCCCGCTCGCGCTCGTCGGGTGACCACAGGGCGGCGCCCAGGGTCAGCTGAGCGGCGCCGATGTCGATCAGGCGCCCGCCGATCCTCACCCAGGCCGAGCGCAGCAGGCGACCGCGGCCGGCACTCGCCACCTGCTGGGCCGCGAGATAGACGTCGCGGCCGCCGAGCCGCAGGAGGCGTCCCGCGAGCTTCGCGCCGGCGGATCTGTCGCAGCGGCGGCCCAGCGGAGTCGCGTCGATGCCCACCAGGCGGACCGCGCGGACGCCGCCGCGCGCGAGCTTGACCCGGAGCGTGTCGCCGGCGGCGACGCGACGGACGTGCGCCTTCCACCAGAAGCACGTTCGGGCCGCCCTCCGCGCCCGGGCGGCAGGGTGCGCGCCAGCGCGCGTCGGCCGTCGCCGGTAACGCGAGGAGTCCGAGCAGCATCAGGCCCACGAGCTTGCGCACGGGTACTACAACGACGCCAAAGGGGCGTGGCTTGCGCCTACGCGGACGACTCCAGCCGCTCGCGCTGCGGCGCGACGGTCGCCGCCGGGTCCTCGGCCGACGCTCGGCCGGCGCGGATGACGGCCAGCCGCTCGAGAGCCGAGCCGGCGCACAGGGTGAGCCCCCCGAGGCGAGCGCGACCGAACGCGAGCAGGCCTGCGCCCGCGAGCGCGCACGCGCGTGCCGCGTGGTGGACCCGCTTGACCGTCGGCACGTCGTAGGCGCTGCGCACGGCCGGATGCAGGCGGCGCTCCATGATCGCGCCGGCACCGAGCTCGAGCGCCGCGCCGGCGATCCCCAGCGCCCGTGCCGGCTGCGCGTGTGCGGGTGGCGTCAGCGCCGCGGAGAGCCCCCCTGCCGCGGCCATGGAGGAGCCCGCGAACACGAACGGCAGCGACCGGCGCGCGTCGCGCCACACCGGCACCGATGTCTGCGCGAGCAGCACCGCCGTGTAGGTGGAGACGAGGGGCCCGGTTCCCGCCGCGACCCAGCGCGCGGCCGGGATCCGCAGCCCGGCGACGCTGGCCGCCCCGAAGGTCGTCAGCAGCCACGTGCCGACGCTCATCGGCGAGGTCGGCTTGACGACCCGCAGCATGCGGTAGAAGCGCTCCGGCCGCCCGAGGTCTGAGATCAGCAGCGCCGGTGACACCGCGAGACCGGCGAACGCGATCGCGGAGGCCCGGCGCGCGAGCGGCTGGTTGCCGGCGAGTCGCGCAGCGGTGGCGAGCGGCGAGGCTGCGCCAGCCATCCCGCCGACGAAGAAGTACGCCGGGACCTCCCACGTCCACACCGGTGCCTTCAGGACAGGCCGGCCGTAGTAACCCGTCATCCCTTCCCCCACAGGACGGCGCCGAGCACGCCGGCGACGATCGTCGCGCCCGCGGCCGCCGCGGCGGCCCACGACTCGCCGAGGTGGCGCGTCGGAGTGACCGGGTCCGGCGGCAGCCCGTAGACCTCGGGCTCGTCGAGCAGCAAAAAGAACGCGTGCGCGCCCGCCGACGCCGTCGCCGGCCGTGTCGAGATACAGCTGCGCCCGCGACTCGCCCCGTTCGCGCAGCTCCCGCACGCGCTCGCCCGCGTGGACGCGGAGCTCGTCCAGCGGGCCGAACTGGATCGAGTGCGTCGGGCAGGCCTGCGCGCACGCGGGCGTCTGCCCGGCGCCGAGGCGGTCGTAGCAGAGCGTGCACTTGAACGCGCGCCCGTCGTCGGGGCGCCGGTCGATGACGCCGAACGGGCAGGCGGCGACGCAGTAGCCGCAACCGTTGCAGATGTCGGGCTGGACCACCACGGAGGCGAACTCGGTGCGGAACAGCGAGCCGGTCGGGCACACCTCCAGGCACGCCGCCTCCGCGCAGTGCTTGCAGACGTCCGAGCTCATCAGCCAGCGCATCGGGTCGCTCTGCTCGACGAACGCCACGTGGCGCCACGTGTCCGAGCCGAGCGCGCCCGTGTTGTCCATCGACAGCCCGAGGAAGTCGAGCTCGGTCTCGGGAACCTCGTTCCACTCCTTGCAGGCGACCTCGCACGCCTTGCAGCCGATGCACAGCGACGTGTCGGTGAAGAACCCGAGGCGGCTCAAGCGCCCGCCCGCTCCCGGTAGCCCGCGACGAAGGCGAGGAGCTCCGCGCCGCGCGGCCGCCGGCCCGGCCGGATGTCGCACGACGCGCCCTTGAACTCGGAGATCTGCACGTTCGGGTCGAGCGCCAGGCCGAGCAGGTCGTTGGCGGCGTCGCCGGTGGCCAGCCCGTTCGGCCCCCAGTGATAGGGCGCGCCGACGGCGTGCACTCGCCGGCCCTCGATCGTCAGCGATGCCATCCGGTCGGTCACGAGCGCGCGCGCCTCGACCGCGGTGCGCGTGGTCACCACGGTGCACCACTCGCCGTGCACGATCCCGCGCAGCGCCGCCAGCTCCGGCGAGAGCTCAACGAACGGGTCGGGAGCCAGCTCGCTCAGGTAGGGCAGGAAGCGCGACATGCCGCCGGCCGTGTGGTGCTCGGCGATCCGGTACGTGAACAGCGCGAACGGGAACACGTCCGACAGCGGCGGGTTGCACGGGGTGCCGGGGACGCTCTGCACGACCGGGCTCGACGTGTGCTCGGGGTGGCGGAGGTTCCCGACCACCGCCTCGCGCGGCTCGTAGTGCGTGGGCAGCGGCCCGTCGAGCAGGCCCGCCGGGGCGAACAGCCAGCCCTTGCCGTCGGCCTGCATGACGAACGGGTCGCTGCCGCGCAGCGCGAGCTCCGCCTCGGCATCATCGGGCGGCTCGTAGTCGGGCGCCATGTCGCCCTTGAAGTCCGGGACGTCATGGCCGGTCCAGCGCTCCCCGTCCCACCAGATCAGCTTCTTGCGCTCGCTCCAGGGCCTGCCGTCCGGATCGGCCGAGGCGCGGTTGTAGAGGACGCGGCGGTTGAGCGGCCACGCCCAGCCCCACTCGGCGGCGACCCAGTCCTGCTCCGCACCCGGCCTGCGGCGCGCCGTCTGGTTGACGCCGCCGGCGAAGCAGCCCGAGTAGATCCAGCAGCCGCACGCGGTCGAGCCGTCCCCCTCGAGTTCCAGGTAGCCGTCGACCTGCTCACCCGTGTCGACACGGAACCCGGAGATCTCGCGCAGCACGTCCTCCGCGGTGCGGTGATCCCAGCCGAGCTCGAGCACGGCCCGGTCGCGCGGCTCGCTCGATCCGGCCAGCTTGGCGCGGATCCGGTCGATCAGCGCGTGCATGAAGTCGAGCTCGGCCCGGCAGTCGCCCGGCGGCTCGACCGCCTTGTGGCGCCACTGCAGCAGCCGGTGGGTGTTGGTGAAGGTGCCCTCCTTCTCGGCGTGCGACGCCGCCGGCAGGAAGAACACCTCGGTGCCGATGTCCTGCGTGCGCAGCTCGCCCGTCTCGATCTCGGGCCCGTCCTTCCAGAACGTCGCCGACTCGATCGCCTGCAGGTCGCGCACCACGAGCCACTTGAGCTGCGCCATCGCGAGCCGGTGGAGCTTCGCGCTGGCCGACCCGACGGCGGGGTTCTCGCCCATGACGAAGAAGCCCTCGACGTCACCCTCCCGCATCGCGGCGATCGCCGGGTAGATCGAGTGGTCCCCGGTCAGCTGCGGCAGGCAGTGGTAGGCGTCCGCCGGGTCGAGTCCGGGCCACCAGGCCTTCAGCAGACTGGTCATGTAGGCGCGCGTGTTGCCCCAGAAGCCGGCCGGAGGCGTGATGTCGAGGAGGTACTCCTCGAGGTTGGGGTGCCTGCCTGCCTCGGGCATCGGCAGGTAGCCGGGCAGGATGTTGAACAGCGTCGGGATGTCGGTCGAGCCCTGGATCGAGGCGTGGCCGCGCAGGGCGAGGATCCCGCCGCCGGGGCGGCCGACGTTGCCGAGCAGCAGCTGCAGGATGGAGGCGGCGCGGATGATCTGGACGCCGGTCGAGTGGTGCGTCCAGCCGACGGAGTAGACCCAGCACGTCGTGCGCTCGCGCCCGCTGTTGGTGACGATCGCGTCCGCCACGCGCGCGAACTGCTCACGCGGGATCCCGCACGTCCGCTCCACGAGCTCGGGCGTGTAGCGGGCGAAGTGCCGGCGCAGGACGTTCATCACGCAGCGCGGGTGCTCGAGCGTCTCGTCGCGCGGCGGCTGCTCGCGACGGACGCCCGCGCCGTGCGCGCCGTGGGCGGTCTCGCCGCCGCGCTGGCCGGCGGCGGCCGAGGTGTAGGAGCCTTCGTAGCCCCACGTCTCCGGGTCGTAGCGCTCGCCGTCCCAGCCGCTGAAGACGCCGTGCAGCTCCTCGACGTCGCGGAAGTCCTCGTGCACGAGCGTCGCCGCGTTCGTATAGGCGAGCACGTAGTCGGAGAACCAGTGCTCGCCGGTGAGCACGTGGTTGATCAGCGCGCCGAGGAAGACGATGTCCGTGCCGACGCGGAGCGGGAGGTGCTCGGTCGCCGCGGCGCTCGTGCGGTTGAAGCGGGGATCGACGTGGATGACCTGCGCGCCGCGCTCACGCGCGTCCATCACCCACTGGAAGCCGACGGGATGGCACTCGGCCATGTTCGACCCCTGGATGACGATGCAGTCCGCGTTGGCCAGGTCCTGCAGGAACGTGGTGGCGCCGCCGCGCCCGAACGAGGTCCCCAGACCGGGGACCGTGCTCGAGTGTCATATGCGGGCCTGGTTCTCGATCTGGATCGCGCCCAGGGCCGAGAAACCCTTCTTGATCAGGTAGTTCTCCTCGTTGTCGAGCGTCGCGCCGCCGAGGTGCGCGAAGCCGAGCGTCCGCCCGCGCTCCGCGTCCCACGTGCGCGCGCGCGTGTCGATGATGCGGTCGGCGATCATGTCGACCGCCCGCTCGAGGTCGATCTCCTCCCAGTCGCTCGCGTGCGGCGCGCGGTAGAGCGCCTTGGTCTGGCGCGTGGGCGAGCGCACCAGGCTCAGCGAGGAGCTGCCGCGGGGGCACAGCCGCCCGCGCGAGATCGGCGAGTCGGGGTCGCCCTCGATGTGGACGACCTGCTCATCGGAGACGTAGATGTTCTGCCCGCAGCCGACCGCGCAGTACGGGCAGACGGACTTCACGACCCGGTCGGCGGTCACGGTGCGCGCTGTGAGCTCCGCGCTCCAGCGCGACTGCGCCGCCTCCCCCAGCGCCCTGTGGTCCGGCGTGGTGAGCTGCCGGAGGAGCGAGGGGAGGCGGCGCGGGTCGGCCACTGCCGGAAGACTACGGAGCCGCGGAGATGGCTCGACCGGGAGGTCCACATCACGGAGGCCGACGCGCCACACCGGCTCGCGTGGTGGTGGCTCGGCGAGGACGGCGTCTCGCGCGTGCAGATCGAACTCGTGCCGGCTGTCTCCGGCACGCGCGTGGTCGTCACCGAGTCCGCCCCGACGCCGTTCCCGCCCTCACCGCCGAGCTGTCGATCACCCGCCAGGCGGTGGCCAAGCACCTCGGCACCCTCGAGGACGCCGGCCTCGTCCAGCGTGGAGCAGGTCCAGGCCGCGAGGTCCGCCATTCCCTCGCCGAGGGGGCACTGGACCCGGCGGCCGCCTGGCTGCGTGACGCGCAGTCGGCCTGGGACGCGCGGCTCGCGCGCCTCAAGCGCGCGGTCGAGCAAGCGGCTCTCGCCGCGCCAACCGGGCCAGATTCCCGCCGGCTTCCGGGGATAATCCGGCGCGGTTGGGACTGACCGGTGGTAATCCAGCGTGGTTCGCGCCGCGCCCGAACCCTCTCCTTACTCGATGCAGTCGGTCTGAGCCCTGGAACCGCGCTGAGGCGCTAACCGACGTAGACCGTGGTGCCCATGTCGATCCGCTCGTAGAGGTCCTTGACGTCGCCGACGGTCATGCGAATGCAGCCGTGCGACGCCGCGCTGCCGAGCGAGCCGATGTCGGCGGTGCCGTGGAAGCCGACCGCACCGTTGAAGCCGATGAAGCGCGCCTTGAGGGGGTTCTCGGGCGAGCCGCCGGGGATCGTCTTGCCGGCCAGATCGCCGGCCCAGTCGGAGTCCGGGACGTTCCAGGCCGGGTCCTTCTGCATCGTCTGCACGCTGAAGGTCCCGTAGGGCGTCGGGTACTCGGGCATGCCCACCGCCACCCGGTAGGACGTCGCCAGCTCGCCGCGGTTGAACACGCGCACGAGCCGCTCGTCGTGGGAGACGGTGACGGCGACGGGATGTGCGTCCCACAGCGACGTCGCGGTGGTCGGCGCCGGCACCACCTCCGACTTCGCCTGCAGCTCGCGGCTGGCACCGGGCGTGCGCAGCGCGGCGATGAGACGTCGGGCCAGGCCGTCGGCGTCCGCCAGGCGGCGGCCGTCGCGGCCCTCGGCGATGCCGACGGAGTCGACCGCGATCTCGAGGGTCGCGGCCTTGGCCGGCACCTCGACCTCCGCCGCGAGGCGGCCGACGAAGTCCCGGACGGCGCCGCGGTCGATGCGCACCCTGACGTCCTGCGAGCTCGCGAGTCTGGCGCCCGTCAGCTCCCGCCAGCCGCGCTCGATGAACGAGCCGCGGCGGCCGCGCGCGAGCGCGCGCTCCACCGCCGCGCGGAGGTTCAGGCGCACGCGGGCCTCGCGCGCGTCCAGGGTCGCCGAGGTGTCGCTGTCGATCGTCACGCTCGCCGAGCGCTTCGCCGGAACGCCGACGAGCGCCCGCAGGCGCTTGATGGCGGTGTCGGCGGTCAGGCCGCCGACGTCGATCCCGGCGATCCTGGTGCCGGCGGGCAGGCGGTCGCGCCCGTCGCCGGCCGCCCAGGCGAGCACTCCGAACGGGAGCGCGAGAACGGCGACGAGTACGAAGCCGACCGCGATCCGAGGCCCCCGGCGACGTCTTGCACGGCGCGGGACCGGCCGGCGCTCGCGCTGCCGGCGAGTCGTCGTGGTCCTCCTTGACTGAGTCGCCGGCACGCCAATCGGCACGGTAGGGAGCTACGACCCGCGTCGGTGCAAGAGTCGCTTCAAGCCCGCGAGACGGTCTCGACCCCCGGGGTGCCGCGCGCGACACGCAGGTCGGCGATCTGGGTCGTGGCGCGCGAGCCCTCGAGCGTCGTGACGTCGGCCGAGCCGATGTAGTGGGCGCGGACCTCGCTTTCCGACAGGGTGACCAGCGCGCAGCCGTGGGTGCGGGTGTCGGCGTAGGTGATCCACGGGTTGGCCACGGGGACGCCCTCGTCCGACAGCGGCTCGATGAGCTCGGGGGGCAGGGCGCCGCCGGCCGTGTGGGCGAGCACCTGGGCGGTGCCCGGCGAGGTCGTGGAGCCCCCGACCAGCTCCGAGGCCACCGCCGGCCCGCTCTTGCCGTCGCGCCGCACCTCCCCGGCGAAGAACGTGTGGATGTCGCCGGTCAGGAAGACGACGTCGCGGACCTGCCTGGACTCGATGTGGGTGAGCAGGTCTGTGCGCTGCGCGGGGTAGCCCTGCCACGAGTCGACCTCGACCTTGACGTCGGCGCTGACCTCGAACGGCATGATCATCTGCTGGTTGCCGATCAGCCTCCAGCTGGCGCCCGACCCGGCGAGCCCGTCCTTGAGCCAGCCCAGCTGCCCGGCGCCGAGGTACTGGCCGCCGTCCTCGTCGCACTGCTGCAGCGAGCCGCCGCCGCACGGCTGGTCGGTGCGATAGGTGCGCGAGTCGAGCATGAACAGGTCGGCCATCCGCCCGAAGCGCAGCCGGCGGTAGGTGCGCAGGCTGCGCTTGAAGCGCAGCGCGGGCATGAACTCGTGCCAGGCCCGCCAGCCCGCCTGGATACGGGCACTGTCGTAGACGTCGCGCGGGTCGCCGTCGTCGGCGCCCGACTTCGCGAGCGTGCCGACGTAGTTGTCGGTGACCTCGTGGTCGTCCCACTGCGCGACGAAGGGGACGAGCCGGTGCAGCTCGCGCAGGTCGGCGTCGGTGCGCGTGAGCCGGTACTTGGCCCGGTAGTCGTCGACGACGCGGGCGACGCTGTCGCCGTTGGACCCGGTCTTGTCCTCGCGCACGCCCCCGTAGCCGTCCGAGTCGTAGACGCGGTCGTAGATGTAGTCGCCGCCGCACACGACGATGTCCGGGTCCTGCGCGAGCAGCGCCTGATAGGCGCCGAAGTAGCCCGAGGCGTAGTCCTGGCAGGCGAAGTAGCCGACCTTGACCGGCCGGCGCGAGTCCCGTCCCGGCGCTGTCTGCGTGCGCCCGACCGGTGACTCCCGGCGCCTGGTCGAGAAGCGGAACCAGTAGCGCCGGTCGGGCTTGAGGCCGCCGACGCGCACCTTGACCGTGTGGTCGCGGCTCGCCCGGGTGGGGACGAGCCGGCGCAGGACCACGCGTCGGAAGTCCTCGTCGGTGGCGACCTCGAGCTCGACGCGCAGCCGGTCGCGCGCGTTGCCCTCCAGTCGCGTCCACAGCGTCACCGCGGTGGGGGAGGGGTCGCCGCTCATCACCCCGTCGACGAATCTCCCCGACCTCGCCAGCGGCACCCTGCGGCGCGCCCGGGCGTCGGCGTCGAGCACGTCGGCGGGCAGCCACAGCCCGGCGCCGGCTGCCGCGCCGCCATAGAGAAAGTGCCGTCGGGAAATGCGCGCGTCCACGGCTAGACCGTCTGGTCCTCGAGCCCGGAGATCTTGATCTCCTTCGCCCCGGTGCGGGCGCGCTCGCGCACCTCGAGCCGGCGCGACAGCCGCGACAGGGTGAAGTTGACGGCGACGAACAGCAACCCGATGAACAGGAACACCTCGAGGATCGGTGCGCGCCCGCCGCCGCCTCCGAGGTACGGGTTGCCTGCGGTCGCCGTGACGGTGCGCCCGTTTCGCATCACCTCCTGGATAGCGATGATCGAGACGAGAGTTGTGTCCTTGTTGAGAGTGATCAGCTGGCCCACCGTCGCCGGGACCATCCGCCGCAGCCCCTGGGGCAGGATGACGTGCCGCATCTGCTGGCGGTAGGTCATGCCCAGCGCGGCGGCGGCCTCCTGCTGGCCGCGCGGCAGCGACAGGATGCCGGCGCGCATGATCTCGCCGATCACCGCACTGTTGTAGAGCGTGAGCCCGATGAATGCGGCGAGCACGAAGCCCGACTCGTAGGCGTCGGGTGCCCAGCCCGGGACGAAGTCCGACCAGGACTCGCGCCAGGATCCCGGCAACCACAGCCCGAGGAACAGCAGCAGGAAGATCAGCGGCAGGTTGCGGAACGTGTCGACCCAGATCCCCGCCGCGACGCTGACCGGACCGACCCGCGACAGCCGCAGCAGCGCCAGCGCCAGCCCGGCGATCAGCGACAGCAGCATCGCCACGGCGGCGATCTCGAGGTTGATCGCGAAGCCCTCGAGGATGAACTCGAAGTTGCGGCCGGTGCCGAGCCACTCGAACACGCCCGTGACGGTCATCGCCGGATCGCGTACCTGAGCTCGAGCCGGCGGATCGCGACCGTCACCACCAGCGTGATCAGCAGGTAGCCGACGGCGGCCCAGAAGAAGGTCTCGACCGTCTGGAAGTTGCGCGACTGGATGATCCGCGCCGTCTTGAGCAGATCGTCGATGGCGAGGATCGAGACGCCGATGATCGCCGAGTTCTTGACCATCGCGATGAGCAGCGAGCCCAGCGGCGAGATCACGGTCCTGAACGCCTGCGGCAGGATGATCCGCCGCATCGTCTCCCCGTACGTGAATCCCAGCGACAGCGACGCCTCGATCTGGCCCTTGGACACCGAGAACACGCCCGAGCGCAGCACCTCGGCCACGTAGGCCGCGGTGTAGAGCCCAAGCGACGTCGTCCCCGCCACCCACTTGTTGATGTCCACGCCCGCCCGGCGCAGGCCGGGGTAGGCGATGAACAGCAGCACCAGCAGCGGGATGTTGCGGAAGAACTCGACGTAGACGGCCCCGAGCAGCTGGAGCGGGCGCGCCGGGGCCACGCGCAGCGCGGCCACCACGGTGCCCACGACCGCCGCGATCACGAACGAGATCCCGACCAGCCGCAGGGTGACCGAGAACCCCGACGAAAGCTCGTCGAAGTTCTCGGTCAGGACATCGATCAACGCGCTAGGCGGGATTCTGCTCCACCAGCTCGACGGCCTCGTCGACGCTCAGGTCAGGCGGCTCGGACTCCTGCCCGGTGTACTGGCCGATCCACTCGTCGTAGGTCTCGGCCCAGCGCCCGTCGCTCTTGTAGTCGGAGAACACCTGGTTGACGAAGTCCGTCAGCTCGGCGTCGTCCTTCTTGATCCCGGCTCCGTACGGCTCCTGGGTGAGCTCGTCGCCGACGAGCTCGAGGGTGTCGTCCTGGATGATCATCCCGGTCAGGATCACGTCGTCCGTCGAGACGGCGTCGACCGAACCGTTCTGGATCAGCTCGAGGCACTCCGAGTAGCTGTCGACCAGCTCGAGGTCGGCGTCCGGCGCCTGCTCCTTCAGCGTCGCCTCGTAGGTCGAGCCGAGCACCGTGCACACCTTCTTGCCGGCCAGGTCCTCGACGCCCGCGATGTCCTGATTGTCCTTCTTGACCAGGATGCGCCCGCGGGCGATGAAGTACGGGTCGGAGAAGTTGATCTCCGCCACGCGCTCGGCGTTGATCGTCATCGTCGACAGGATCAGGTCGGCCGTGCCCTTCTCCAGGAACGGGATGCGGTTGTCCGAGATCGCCTCGATGAACTTCGGCTCCACGCCGAGTGCGTCGGCGACCGCCCGGCCGAGGTCGACGTCGAAGCCCTCGACCTCGTTGGTCTGCGGGTTCTGGAATCCGAACGGCGGGACGTCGTACTTGACCCCGATGACGATCTCGCCCTTCTCCTGGATGTCACCGAGCGTGGTCCCGGGCTCGAACTGCTCGACGTCGCCCGAGGTGGTCTCCGTGCCTCCGCCGGTGGGCTCCTCCTCGTCGTCCCCGCACGCGGCTACCGCCAGCGCCGTTACGGCCAGCAGCGCCGCGAACAGCCAGCGCCATTGTTTGCTCCGCATTGTCCTGCTCCCTCCTAGTGGTGGATGATCTTGTCTACGAAGTCGCGCGCCCGGTCGCTCTTGGCGGCGTTGAAGAACTCGTCCGGCGGCGCCTCCTCGACGATCCGGCCCTCGTCGATGAAGACGATCCGGTCGCAGACCTCGCGCGCAAAACCCATCTCGTGGGTGACGACGAGCATGGTCATCCCGTCGCGCGCCAGGTCGCGCATGACGTCCAGCACCTCGCGGATCATCTCCGGGTCGAGCGCCGACGTCGGCTCGTCGAAGAGCATCAGCTGCGGCTCCATCGCCAGTGCCCGCGCGATGGCCACGCGCTGCTGCTGCCCGCCCGACAGGTCCGCCGGCGCGGCGTCCGCCTTCTCGGCGATCCCGACGCGCTCGAGCAGCTCCAGGCCGCGCTCGCGCGCCTCACCTGCGGGTACGTCGCGGACGCGGATCGGGCCGAGCGTGACGTTCTCGAGCACGCTCATGTGCGGGAAGAGGTTGAACTGCTGGAACACCATCCCGATCCGGGCGCGCAGAGCCGTCACGCCGCGGCCCGCCGACGTCACCGACTCGCCATCGAAGTGGATCTCGCCGCTGTCGACGGTCTCGAGCCCGTTGACGCAGCGCAGCAGCGTCGACTTCCCCGAGCCCGACGGGCCGGCGATCACGATCGCGTGGCCGCGCTGGACCTCCAGGCTCACCCCGTCGAGGACGAGGTTGTCACCGAAGGACTTGCGGACATCGCGGATCTCGACGACAGGCCCCTGCTCCGACATCTGCCTGAACCGTATACGGCGGTGACGTAGCGTGGTCGCGGTGAGGCGCGCGTGTCTGGTGGTCGCCCTGCTGCTCGCCGGCTGCGGGGCGGCGCCGGAGGAACCGCCACCCCCGCGCATCGTCACGATCGTCCAGGACGACGCCGAGCTGCTGCACCGGCCGCTGCCGCGGATCGCCGCGACGCTCGACGAGCTGCGCGACCTCGGCGCCGACTGGGTGCGCGTGACCGCCGGCTGGGACGTGATCGAACCGGCGCGCGGCACGCTCAACTGGACCGCGCTCGATCTCGTCCACGGCCTGGCACGCCGCCGCGGCCTGAGGCTCAACATCGACATCGCGTTCTTCAAGCCGGACTGGGCGGACTGGAGCGACTACGCCGGCTTCGCCGCCCGCGTAGCGCGCCGCTATCCCGATGCCGCGGCGTTCACGGTCTGGAACGAGCCCAACCTGGCGACGTTCATGCGGCCGCAGGAGCGCGCACCGGAGATCTACCGGGCGATGGTGCGGACGGCGGTGCCGCGGATCAGGCGCGGTGCGCCGGATGCGCTCGTGCTGATCGGAGGCACGCAGCCCTTCGCCACGTCGGCGAATCGGACCGGGCCGCTGGAGTTCCTGCGCGCCCTGACCTGCGCCGAGCCGGGTCCCGGCTGCGGCGGCTACACGCCGCTGCCCGGCGACGGCTGGGCCCACCACCCCTACAGCGGCCCGCTCGCGCCCTGGGAGCACCATCCCGATCCCGGCGGCGCGCGCATGGGGGACCTGGGTCGCCTGGTGGCCGAGCTCGACCGCCTGCGCGACCGCTTCGAGAACGAGCTGCCGCTGTATCTGACCGAGTACGGCCACCAGACCGATCCGCCCGATCCGACCTGGGACGTGACCCCCGCCGAGCAGGCGCGCTACCTGGGCGAGAACGAGCGGATTGCGCGCTCGCACCCCGAGGTGCGCGCGGTCTCGCAGTTCCTCGTGCGCGATCTCGGGCCGCGGCCGGGCGGGACGCCGCAGGAGCGCTGGCGCGACTTCCAGACCGGGCTGCGCTTCGCCGACGGGCGGCCCAAGCCGGCGCTGGCCGCGTTCGCGCTCCCGCTCACCGCGCACCGCGCGGGCCCGGGCCGGGTGGCGCTGTGGGGCCTGGTCCGGCCGGGGGAGGGTCGGCGGCGCGCCACGGTCACCGCCGACGGCCGAGTCGTCGCCGAGCTCGAGACGCAGCCCGACGGCACGTTCTCCACCACCGTCGGCACCGACCCGGGCGCCACGTTCCAGCTCCACGCGCTCGGCCGTCGCGGCGCCGCCTTGCACGGTGCCCGATAGGGGCCTGAGACGGGGCGGCTACGCGAGGTCACGCCGTGAGCTTGGCGCACAGGGCGTCGATCCTGTCGCTCTCATCTGCGATCAGCCGCGTGGCCTCCTCGCTCAGGTTGGCGAGGTTCGAGGGGCTCGCGTCGTCCATGGCGTCGCGGGCGATCGTGAGCTTGCGCGTCAGTCGCACGTAGCGCTCGCCGAGCAGCCGCTCCATCCCGAAGCCGACGGTCTCGGCCTGGCTGGAGAGCATCACGTCGATGACCGGGTGCGCCCACTCGAGCAGGCCCCAGCCGCGTGCCTTCTCGTACTCGAAGGGATGGATCTGCTCGCCGGTGCCGAGCGAGCACAGCACCGTCAGCTCGGGCGCCGTGCCGGCCCTGATGAGGTCTACATACGCGCACAGCGACGGGTTGGAGGCGTAGACGCCGCCGTCGACGAGCGCGAACGCCTCCGCGTCGCCGACGTCCGAGACCAGCGCAGGCTCGAAGTAGGTCGGCGCCGCCGACGTGGCGAGCGCGACGTCCGCGAGCCGGTAGTCCCACTCGCTGCCGGTGCGGAAGAAGAACGCGCGCCGGCGCTCGATGTCGTAGGCCGTGACGAAGACGTCGATCAGCGTCTCCGACAGCTGCGCGTCGCCGAGATAGCGGTCGAGCGCGCGGACGAGGCCCGTGCTCTCATAGCGCTCGTCGAAGATCCCGGCCGCCGTCTCGAGGGTGCGCAGCAGCGAGCGGTCGAAGATCCTCGGCCCCTCGGTCACGTAGAGCTCGGTCAGCTCCCGGGCGGTGTACATCGGCGTGCCGTCGTCGCTCGGCCGGGTCAGGGCGCAGGCGAGGATGCCGCCGGTCGAGGTGCCGGCGATCAGGTCGAACAGCTCGCACACGCGCCGGTTCGTGCGGTCCTCGATCTCGGCCAGAACGAGCGCAGGGATGAGGCCGCGGATTCCGCCGCCGTCGATGGAGAGAACCCGCATGGCGCGCTATTTGACGGCCCCGGCCGCGACCCTTCCCGGTGCGAGGGACGAACCGCGCCACCGGGCGGGCGAAGGTTTCGCGGCGGGCCTGGCGGGCAGCCCCCAGGTATGGGCATCACAGACAAGGTCACAGGACGCGTCAAGCAAGCAGTCGGCGATCTGGTCGACGACCCGGAGACCCGCCGCGAGGGGCGCCAGGAGGAGCGCAAGGGCGAGGCCAAGGAGGAGCTGGCCCGCTCGCAGGAGCGCACCGAGAGCAAGGCCGACGAGGTCGCCGACCTCGAGCGCAAGACCGCTTAGGTTGGCCCACTCCCCGCCCACACAGGCGCGCGACTATGCAGCGTTGAATCTGGCGTGGGCGGGGGCCGTGGCCGGTCTCCTCGGCGCAACCGACGCGGAACCCCCGAAGGCCGGCGAGCTGCCGGTCCTCGGGCTGGCCGCCTTCACCGCCGCGAAGGCTCTCGGCAAGGAGCAGATCGGCAGCTGGATCCGGGAACCGGTCGTCGAGCCGGCGCCCGGCGGGGGCCGGCGCCCCAAGGGCCGCGGGCTGCGCCACGCGCTCGGTGAGCTCGTCACCTGCACCCGCTGCCTGGGGACGTGGAGCGCCCTGGGCCTGGTCGGCCTGCGCATGGCGCGGCCGCGCGAGGGCCGAGCCGTCGTCACGATCCTCGCCGTCGCCGGAATCAACGACTTCCTCCAGGCCGGCTTCGCCGCCCTCTGCGGCGCCAGCGACTCAGCCGAGCAGCGCGTCGAGGTCGGCGATGACCTCGCGCAGGCCCGCGTAGACGCGCTCCGCGCCGGCGCGAGCTAGCTCCTCCTCGGAGAACCCTCCGGTGAGCACCGCGATCGCGCGCACGCCCGCGCGCCGGGCGGCCTCGCAGTCCCACGTCGAATCGCCGACCAGCAGGGCGTCGTCGCCGTCGGCGAGTTCGAGCGCCGCCTGGATCAGGTCCGGCGCCGGCTTGGTCTTCTCGACGTCGGCCGACGTCGTGTGCTTGAGGTCCGTCGCGTCGAGCATCTTCATGGAGCGGTCGACGTCCTCGGCGTTGCCCGACGAGGCCAGCACCACGTCGCAGCCGCGCTCGCGCAGCGCCGCGATCAGGTCCCGCGCGCCCTCCAGCGGCGCCACGTCGCCTGAGATCTCCTGGAAGCGCAGCTTCTCTGCCTCCTTGGTCGCCTCGCCGTGCTCGGCCGCGAACTCCGCGCCGGCGACGGCCTCGACGAGCTGGTCCCCGCCCATCCCGATGTGGCGGTGCAGCGCGAACAGCGGGTAGGTCCGCTCGCGCTCGCGGAAGGCCCGGTACCAGGCCAGGGCGTGCTGGTAGTTGGAGTCGATCAACGTCCCGTCGACGTCGAGTAGGACCACGTCCGGCATCGCCCCTTACTTCCCCGCCGAGGGGTAAGGGAATCCCGCACCAAATGCCCGATGTCCAGGGGATGCCTTAGCTGCAACATGGCGGTATGACCACGTTCGAGACCACCGCACCAGTGACCATCCGCCGCGCCACCGCCGTCGACGACAGCGCCGTTGCCGGCCTCGCCGAGCTCGATTCCAGCCGCATCCCGACCGGCGACGTCCTCGTCGCGCGGGTCGGCAGCGAGATCTGGGCCGCCGTGTCGCTCGACGACCTCCACGCCGTAGCCGACCCGTTCCGCCCCTCCGGCGCAGTCGTCGAGCTCCTGCGCGAGCGCGCGCGCTCGCTCGCCGGCGCCGCACCGGCCCGCGGGCACGGCCTGCGCGCCCTGGCCGCCTAGGTGTAGGTCCCAGGCACGTTGTTCCGGGCTCGCGCTGCTCGCTCTGCGCCGGCGGATCGGTGGCCGTGACCGAAGCCGACTGCGCCGGTGAGAGACCGGGACCGACCGCCTCTGATGAATTAGGCCCCTATAGGGGGGCGAAATTCGCCCGCCCCGGAGAAACGTCCTCCCTCATCGCGCCGTCTGACCACGCAACGGGAGCTGGCCCGGCGGCGAGCGGCGAGCGCAGCGGATGACGCCGACCCCGAACAACCTGCTTGGTACTTACACCTAGGGGCCAGAGCCGCCCGGGCCGGAGAGGCGCTGGGTCGCGTAGCTACAGCGGCTTGAGCGGCTTGACGGCCGGGCCCTCGAGGACGGCGCCGTCGACGGCGAAGCGCGACCCGTGGCACGGGCAGTCCCAGCTCCTCTCGGCGGGGTTGAAGCGGACCTCGCACCCGAGGTGCGTGCAGGTGGGTGAGACCGTGTGCAGCACGCCCTCGCCGTCGCGGTAGGCGGCGGCGCGCTTGCCGTTGTGGCTGACCACGGCCGCCTCGCCGTGGGCGAGGTCCTCCGATTTGGAGGCGCCGCGCAGCGTATTGGCGATGCGGTCGGTGCCGTAACGCGCGACGACGGACAGGTTCTCCCTGACCAGGGCCGGGACGGAGGCCCGCACGTGCAGCCGCGCCGGGTTGAACAGCTCGCCGTCGGGCGGCTCGTCGCCGAGCAGGCGCGCAGCGACGTTCTGCGCGCCGGCGGTGGCGTTGGTGAAGCCCCACTTGCGGAAGCCGGTGAGCACGAAGAGGCGGTCGCTGCGCGGCAGCAGCGGCCCGGCGTAGGGGATGCCGTCGGGCGCGGTGCTGTCCTGGGCCGACCAGCGGTACAGCGAATGATGCTCGATCTCGAAGTGCTCGCGCGCCCACTCGTAGAGCGCGCGGTAGCGCTCGCCGGCGTCGGGGTCCTTGCCCGTGTCGTGACCCTCGCCGCCGACGATGAACAGCTCGCCCCCGTCCGGGAGCGGGGTCGTGCGCGTCGAGCGCGTCGAGGAGCCCAGCCCGTAGTACATGTCGGTCGGCACGTCGCCGGTCACGCGCGCGCCGATGCAGTAGGAGCGCTCGGCGCTCAGGCGGGCGAAGTAGACCCCGCGGTCGAGGATCGGGTAGTGGGTGGCGACGACGACCCGGTCGGCGCGCAGGGTGCCGTGCTCGGTGTGCACCTCGCAGGGCGAGCCGGAGGTGACCCCGGTCACGCGCGACTCCTCGTAGACGCGCGCGCCGGCGCGCACGGCCAGCTCGGTGAGGCCGAGGACGTACTTGCGGGCGTGGCACTCGGCCTGGCCGGCGACCCGCATGGCCGCGGCGACACCGAACGGCAGCGGCGCCGACTGCTCGAGCGTCGCGGGCAGCCCCGAGGCGGCTGAGGCCTCCGCCTCCTTGACGATCGTGTCCGCCGATCCGGGGTCGGGCGTGTAGGTCCAGGCGTCGCGTGCGCGCCAGTCGCAGTCGAGCTTCTCCGTGTCGACGAGGTCGGCCATCCAGCCGAGCGCGCGCTGGTTGGCGAGCCCGTACGCGCGCGCCACCTCGGCGCTGATGCGCGAGGTCAGCGGCCCGTAGCACTCCCCGTGCGCGCTCGTGACCTTCGCCGTCGTGGCCCCGGAGACGCCGCTGCCGACGGTGCGCGCCTCGACGACGGCGACGTCGACGCCGGCGCGCGCGAGCAGCAGCGCGGTCGTGATGCCCGCCATGCCGCCGCCGAGCACCGCGACCTCGGCGCGGGCTCCGTCGGGCAGCTGCGGGTGCTCTGGATCCTGTGGTGTGGTCGCGAGCCAGAACGACCCGCGTTGGGTGGTGGTGTCGTGCACTGCTGATGCTCCTATCCGGGTAGGGCCCGTGGCATGCCGCCGGTGACGATCACGCCCTATCGCGACGGCCCGCTGCTCGTGCGCGGCCCGGTCGAGCTCTACGACCAGGAGGGCAACCGCATCGCGGGGGACCGCCGCGTGATCGCCCTGTGCCGGTGCGGGAAGTCGCGCCAGGCGCCGTTCTGCGACGCCTCGCACAAGCTCGCGCGCTTCAAATGCCCCAGCGGCCCATCTCGCGACCTGCCGGGCGCCGATCACCGCCTGGACACGTCCTCGACCCTCGATGTGCCATAGGCACACCTTCGGGTCTGCGTCCTCGCCAGACGGCGCCGGCGCTCCGGCAGTTCACGCGCATGACCGCAAGATGAACCGCGAGTGCTGCGGTGCGGCCGCTGCCGGGCGCAGCGAGCTGACGCCGGCCTCCCAGGCGCCCATCAGCGCGCGCGTCTGGCGCGCCTCGAGCTCGACCAGCGCGCGGGCTCCCCACAGGATGTCCGGTCCGAGACCGGGCTCTGAGCGCGCCAGACCGCCGGCGAGGTCGACCGCCGCGATGTTCTCGTGCACGGCGTCGGCGACCACGTGCTCGTCGAAGAAGTCGATCGCTTCCTCCGGCGCAGAGAGCCGGCGCAGGCCGCGCGCGTAGCGGCCGTTGGGAAGCGACGAGGTCATCTCGAACAGCGCCAGGTGGCCGACGATCGCTCCGCGCCGGCGGCGGTGCAGCGCGAGCGACGACATCAGGTTGACGGTCGCGAGCGTGTACCCGGGGATCTGATCCAGATAGGCGCCGTAGGTGGAGTCGAGGCCCATCGCGGCGAGCGTCTTGGCGAACAGCGTCGAGTGCATCCGCTCCGGCCGGCCGCCGCCGTACTCGTCCGCCTGGATCTCGACCATCGCCGCCTTCGCCCGGCCCGCGATGCGCGGGATCGCGAACGTGTGCGGGTCCGCCTCCTTGAGCTGGTAGGCGGAGCGGTGCACGAGGAACTCGAGCACCTGCTCGAGCGTGGCGTGGCGCTCGATGTGGCGCGAGAGCGAGGGTGAGTCGTCGGCCGCGGCGATCGCGCGCAGGGCGAGGTCCATCTCGTCGGGCGCCGCGGTGTCCGAGGGAACACCGATGGCGCCTTCGAGCGCGTCCTCGAAGCACCGCTCGAGGGCGCGGCGGAAGGCGAGCAGGCCGGGGTCCCACTCGCAGCTCGTCGTCGACGCCGTCGAAGCCGCGGTAGTGCAGCTCGTAGCAGCAGTACAGGGCGAGGTGGAAATCGTCGCCGCCGAGCGCGTCGGTCGCGACCACGGGCGGCGGCTCGGACTCCAGCCCTGTGAGCACGGCGAGGACGTGCGCGGAGAGCGGCCCGCGCGGCTCGGGGAGCGACGCCATGGGTGCGGGGCTACCCCGCGAACCGATCGGCCAGCCACGCGGGGGCGCGTTGCAACCCAACCTCGCGCAGCTCCATGGCGGCGTTGCGCTCGATCAGCGCGCGGGTCGCGTCGAGCGGTGCCTCGGCGAAGGGCTCGACGGCGTCGGCGAGCTCCCGCAGCCGCTCGCGCGCGGGCCGGCGCGCGCCGCTGTGCAGATCGGCGAATGTGCCCTCGACACCGGAGCGCAGCGCGGACCAGCGGTTCTCCTCGATGCGCCAGCCCGCGCTCGTGGCAAGCGCGTCGCCGGCGTCGTGGCGCGCGACCAGCCAGCGCATCAGCGCCACCGCGAAGGCGGCGACGCCGCCCGACTGCGCGATCGTCGGCTGGACGTCCGGGACGCGCAGCTCGAGCGTGCCCTGGATCGCGTGCGGGCGCAGCTCCCACCACCACATGCGCGGCTCGGCGACCGTCTGCGACGTCCGGCCCCACGTCATCTCGGCCTCGAACTCCTCCCAGGACGCGAACGCCGGAGGAACGCCCTGCCGCGGCAGCTGGCCGCCGATGACCGGTCGCATCGACGCCAGGCCGGTGTCCTTGCCGTCGTGGAAGGGCGCCGCGGCGGCGAGCGCCGCGAGCTCGGGCAGCAGGTCCCGGAGGCCGTTGTAGACGGCGAGGGTGCGCTCGGCGCCGCCGATCGCCATGTGGACCTGGAGCGCGCCGACGAGCTGGCGCCGCGCGATGATCCCGTGGCGCTCGAGCGTGCGGTCGTAGCGGTCGCCGCGGTTGAGGTCCGCCTCCGCGGGCGCGGTGGGGTGCAGGGCGGCGGCGGCCGGTCGGGCGATGCCTGCCGTCGCGCTCAGCAGCTCGCGGCGGGCCTGGGCGAGCTCGCCGAGCGCGTCGGCGACGGTGGCGTGCGGCTCGGTGAGCAGCTCGATCTGCGCGGAGGGCAGCTCGCGCTTGAAGCGCCGGTTGCCGGGCGCGCGGGCGAGGACCTCGTCCACGCAGGGCTTGGGGAGCAGCGTCCCGGGGTCGAGCAGCAGCACCTCCTCCTCGAGCCCCACCGTCCCCGGCTCGATCGCCTCGAGCAGCTCGCGCAGGGCGGTCACGGTTTGCGGGGCGTCGTGGCGTGGGAGTGCCGCGGGGTGCGGATCGTCGCGCCACCGGGGGTCTTCAGCCCGATCTCGGACTCGCGCATGCTGGCCGCGGCGATCGCGCGGCACGGGCTCGAGGAGGGGTCGGCTGTGCTCGACGTGTGCACCGGGAGCGGGATGCTCGCAGTCGCCGGGGCGCTGTGCGGAGCCCGCGCCACCGCCGTCGACGTCTCGCGCCGCGCGGTTCTCACGGCCCGGCTGAACGGCAGGCTCAACGGCGTGGAGGTGCGCGCGCTGCGCGGATCGCTGTTCGCGCCCGTGGCCGCCGAGCGCTTCGACCTGATCGTCTCCAACCCGCCCTACGTGCCGTCGGCGGCCACGCGGCTGCCGTCACGCGGGCCCGCCCGCGCCTGGGACGCCGGCCCCGACGGCCGCACCCTGCTCGACGAGATCTGCACCGAGGGGCCAGGCCACCTGGTGCAAGGTGGAGCGATCATGGTCGTCCACTCGACCCTGATCGGTGAGGAGCGCACGCACGAGCTGCTGGAGGAGGCGGGCCTGTCGGCGGAGACGATCGAGCGCCGCCGGGGTTCGCTCGGCCCGCTCATGGCCGCGCGCGTGCGCGGAGGGGTGCTGCCGGCGGATGTGACCGAGGAAGAGGTGGTCATCATCCGCGGAACGGCCCTTCGGACGGGCCCATAGCGGGCGCTCGTGGTGGACTTCTCATGATGACCGTCCGGGCCGTTGCCGCCCTCGCGCTGTGGCTGGGCGCCGCGCCCACCGCCGCCGCCGCGCCGGCCGCGAGCACCCTGCCGATCGAGGATCGTGCCCGGCTCGTGACGGACACGGCCGCGGTCCTCAGCGGTGTCGTGAACCCGAACGGGAGCCCGACCGCGTACACGTTCCAGTACGGCAGGACCCGTGCCTACGGCCGCGACACGCCGGTCGGGGCGGCGGGTGGCGGGATCGCCGACGTGCCGGTCGACGTCAGGGTTGAGGACCTCGCGCCGGGCACGACCTATCACTACCGGCTCGTCGCCTTCCCGGATCCGGCGCGATACGAGTACGGAGTCGAGCGCACGGCCGGGGTGGACCGGATGTTCCGCACGTTCCCGGCCCTGCGGGTGTCGTTCGCAAAGCGGCGGGCGCGGGTGGCCGCCGGCACGGCGCGCGTCGCGCTCACGGCCGTCGGCCCGCCGGATGCTCTGGCGCGCGGGCGCCTCGTGCTCCGCCGCCGGGGCGGCGGGCGGGCGGGATCGGGCGCCTATCGCATCCGCGCCGGCGCCGAGCGCGTGGTCGGTGTGCGGCTCCGGCGCGCGGCGCGGCGCGCGCTCGCCCGCAACGGGAGGCTGGTCGTCCGCGCCGCCGCCGGCCCGGCGAGGGCCCGGATCGTGCTGCGTTCCCCGCGGCGCAGGCGCGGGTAGCGCCTCGCCATCGCCCGCAACAGCACCCACATCCCCGCCCCGGTTGAGCAGGTCTGGTCGGTTCTCGAGGATCCGTACGCGTACCCCCAGTGGGTCGTCGGCTCGGACAGGACACTCAGCGCCGATCCCGGCTTCCCCGCCGCCGGCACCAAGTTCGAGGTCCAGGTCGCCGGCGGCGCGCAGGACAAGACCGAGGTGCGCGAGGTCCACCCGCCGCGCAAGATCGTCCTCGACGCGGCTGCACGCGTCCTCGGGCCGGCCCGCGTGACGATCGAGCTCGCGGCGGCCAACGGCGGCACCGACGTCACGCTGGTCGAGGACCCGGCCGGCAAGCTCTCCCTGCTGCGCTTCGTCCCGCCGGTCCAGCTCGCCATCAAGCTCCGCAACGTGGAGTCCCTGCGGCGCCTGCGCAAACTCGTACTCGCGCGTTCGTGACCGCGACTGTCGAGACGGCGCTCGTCCACGCGCCCGCCCAGGCCTGCTTCGACGCGCTCACCGACTACGAGCGCCTGCCGGAGTGGCAGCGCGCGGTCAAGGAAGTCTCGATCCTGCAGCGCGACGAGCGCGGCCGCGGCCTGGTGGTCGAGTACGTCGTCGACGCCAGGGTCAGGAGTGTCCGCTACCGGCTCTGCCAGCACTACGACGAACCCCACCGGCTCGGCAGCGAGTACCTCGGTGGCGACTTCCGCGACTTCTCCGGCGAGTGGCGCTTCACCGAGACCGAGGACGGGACGCGCGTGGCGCTCGACCTCTACATCGACCCGGGGCGTTTCGTCCCCGCCCCGCTGCGCAGCGCGATCCGCGAGTACGTGATGGGCCGCGCGGTGGCCGACCTCAAGCGCTACGTCGAGCGCTGAGCGACTCGAGCTCGCCGGTGCCGGCGGGCTCCCAGATCGCGCGGCCGGGCTCGTCGTGCGCGGCGTGGCGCAGTGCGTAGCGCACGACCCGCGTCAGCACGAGGTCGCGGACGGGCCGGGGCACGAAGCTCGCGGCCCTCATGGTCCAGCCCACCACCTGCTCCGGGTGCGGGTGCTCGAGCGCGCGCTCGATGGCCTTCGCGATGCGGTCGGGATCGTCGGCGACCCACGAGGGCATGCGCGGCGGCATCTGGCCGTCCACCGGCGTCACGTTGACCCAGAACGGCGTGTCGACGGGCCCGGGATGGATCTGCGCGACGCGCACGCGCGAGCCGGTCGCGCGCAGCTCGAGCCGCACGGACTCGACGAGGCCGCGCACCCCGTGCTTGGCCGCGCTGTACGCGGCGGCGAGCGGCATCGGCTCACGGCCGGCCACCGAGCCGGTGACGACGAGCGTGCCACCGGTGCGCTCGAGGTGGGGGAGAGCGGCGCGCAGCGTGTTCGCGGTTCCCAGCAGCGTCACCGCGATCGTCCGGTCGACGTCGTCGGCGTCCATCTCGGCGAACGGCCCGTACGCGGCGGCGCCCGCGTTGGCGATCACGGCGTCGAGCCGGCCGGCGGCCGCGAAGACCGCCTCGAGCTCGTCGCGGTCGGTGACGTCGGCCACCGCCACCTCCGCCCCGATGCCGCGCGCGACCCGCTCGAGCCCGTCGCGCCCGCGGGCGACCAGCACGAGGTCGTCGCCGCGACGGGCGAGGCGCCGCGCCGTGGCGGCGCCGATGCCGCTCGAGGCACCGGTGATGAGGATGCGCATGCCGGGGCGCTACCCGCCGAAGCCGAGTTCTGACATGAACCGGCGCATCTCCTTCAGATAGGCGCCGCGGGAGAGATGCATCACGTGGTTACCGACGAACCAGTGGATGCGCGGCTGCTCCCAGTGCTCCCACAGGCGCTCGCTCTGCTCGGGCGGCGCCAGGCGGTCGCCGAGGCCGCCGATGATCATGCGCCGCTCGTGCGGCACGACCGGGGTGTAGGTGAGCGGTGAGTGCACGGCCCAGGCGGCCCGCATCTCGTCGAGCGGCAGCCCGCGCAGCCGCGCCACGGTCCTCATCGCGAGGTTCGGGGGGAACCAGCCGTCGGTCAGCGTCGCGACGTCGGTCACGGCCGCGTTGGGGATGACGAAGCGCAGGCGCGGCTCGATCGCCGCCAGCAGCGCGGTCATGTAGCCGCCGAGCGAGAGCCCGGTGAGGCCGATCTGCTCGACGCCCGTCGCCCCGAGATGGTCGAGGAAGACGCGGAAGTCGTGGACGGCGTGGATGATCGCCTCGTTGAAGTGGGCGACGCCGTGGGCGAACAGCTCGCTGCCGTTCACCAGTGAGAAGGCGCCGCGCCGCAGCCCGTGGAAGGGCATCGTGTAGAGCAGCACGTCGTAGCCGTGCCCGAAGAACCACGGCAGGGCGAAGAACGCGGAGTTCAGCCAGTACGGGCTGGCGCCGAAGCCGTGGATCACGCACAGCGTCGGCCGCGGCCCGTCCTCGTGGCGCCAGTGCTGCGCGTAGGCGATGCGGTTGCGCGCGTGGCGCGCGTACTCGCGCCGCACGGCCGGGTTGAGCGCCTGGTAGGGACTGGAGAAGCGCAGCACCTCGGCCTCGCGGTTGCGCGCGGGCAGCCGGATGCGTCCCGGCGCCGCGACCTCGACCCTCACGCGCGGCGGCGGGTGAAAGACGCGCTCGGCGTCCCCGGCGCGGGCGAGCTCGCGGTAGAGGTCGAGCCGCCGGTTCTCGGTCTGGGGCGCGCCGGACAGTCCCCACGGCAGCATCGCCGCGGTGACCACGGTCCCGAGCGCCGTCCGCAGCCCGATGTCGGCCACGACCGTCCCCTCGTAGATCGCGCGCTCGAGCGGGTTGAGCGCATCCAGTCGCTCCGTCGGCGGCACGCTCGCGGACGCTACCCGCGCATCCTGACGGCACACCGCGCCGGACACCGCTCAGCGCTTTCGCCACGCCCTCAGATGTCGACGGTTCCCGTGATCGTGGCCGTGGTCGCGCCGGCGACCCAGACCTTGCCGTCGGACTGCGAGATGTAGACGCGACCGGTGCGGCCGATCGCGGTCCCCTGGCGCGCGACGTAGGGCGCGGTGAGACGGCCGGAGGCGAGCAGCCACTGGGCCAGGGATGCGTTGAGGCTCCCGGTGACCGGGTCCTCGCCGCCGGTGAAGAACGCCCGCACCTCCAGGCCTGAGTCCGGGTGCAGCCCCGCCGCGCCGACGAACATGCCCTCCAGGTCGCCGGGCTTCAGCGCCAGCACCGCCTCCGCGTCGGAGAGCAGCACCGCGACCCACCCGGGCCCGTTGTCGACCCACTGTGCGTCTAGGACGTCGTCAACGCCGAGGATCCCCCTGAGCCGGTCGAGCAGCGCGGGCTCGACCGGCCCCCCGCGCACCAGAGGCGGCGCCGCGAACGCCAGCCCATCCGGCCTCGGCCGGATCTCGATCAGCCCCGCACCACACTCCTGCTTCACAAAAGGGACGGACCCTTTTGTGAAGGAGTCTTCCGTGAAGGAGCCCTTTGTAAAGGACTCCAGCCAGGCGTGGCAGGTGCCAAGGGTGGGGTGGCCGGCGAAGGGCAGCTCGTCCTCGGTGGTGAAGATCCGGACGCGGTAGTCGGCCTCGGGCATGGTCGGCGACAGGACGAAGGTCGTCTCGCTCAGGTTCGTCCACCGCGCGAACCGCTGCATCTCCTCGTCGCTGAGCCCGTCTCCGTCGAGGACGACCGCCACGGGATTGCCGCCGAGCGGCGCATCCCCGAATACGTCGACCTGCGCGAACCTGCGCGCGGTCATGTCGTGTCGTATACGAGCATCCGGATGCGGGTGTCGAAGTCCTGGTACGAACTGGCCGTGCCCTCGAAGTAGAGCACGACGGCGCGCCCGCGAACGTCGAAATGGCGCGGGAAGACCGGGCGGATGCTGAAGCCGCGCCTGCTGGCTGTGAGCGGCAGGCGCGACCAGGCGCCGCCGGCGACGTCGGGCCGCGTCCAGAGCTCGATCTGGTTCCAGTCGCCGACCGTTCGGGACAGGAGCACGTTCTGGGGGTGCTCGTGCATGAGCGTGATCCCGCCGCTGGTGAAGGTGTGAAAGCCGCTGCCCGCGTCGATCAGCTCCTCGTCGGTCCACGCGTCGCCATCCCAGCGCGCGAAGCGGAAGTGGTCGATGCCGCTCGGGCCGCCGACGCGTCGCGTGTAGACGATGATCGGCTTGCCGTCGTCGCCGAAGGCCACGTCGTGCGGCCAGGCGCGCCCGAGGGCAGGCTCGTGGCGGTAGACGAGCTCGACCTCCGAGCGCTTCAACGGGAGGTCGTCGAGCGTGCCGGCGAGCGTGCCGTCGGGCTTGTAGAACCTCCCGCCGGCGTACTGGAGGAAGTACAGGGAGTTCGGGAACTCCTTCGGGTGGCCGTCGGAGAACGCGACGGCGAACGCGTCGCCCGGCCCTTCCGCGAACTTCGCGTACGGGCGCTGTGCCCTGGGCCCCTTCACCAGCGTCTGCGCCTTCGCCCAGCGCCGGCCGTCGACGGTGGCCGAGAACGTCGGGTTCCAGTCGCCGCCGCGCCAGAACAGGAACAGCGAGCGCCCGGAGCGCACGGGGTTCGGGTAGGTGCAGCCGAGCCCGCCGCGCGTATTCGTGCCCACCGCGCGCACCGGGGAGAAGCCGCGCTCGATCGTGAAGCGACCGCGCGCGATCCGGTAGCGCATCTCCGCGTCTCGTCCGAGGACATGCCCCGAGTGCTCGCAGAAGAACGCCATCAGGCGTCCCCGGAACCAGACCAGGCTGGGGTTGTTGTGGTCGTCGACCCCGAGGTCGCGGTAGATCAGCTTCTTGCGCACGTCGAGAGTGCGCACGTCGACCTGCGCCAGCCACACGTCGCCGCGGGTCGAGATCCACCCCGTGAACACCTTGTTGCCGTGGGCGATCGCCCGCGCGTCGCCGAAGTACGACCACGCGCCGTGCCCCAGCGTGAGCTCGTGCGCCGCCGGGGCCACGTACTCACCCGCCCGCGCGCTACCGGCCAGCAAGAGCAGCGCGAGCAGCGTTCCGGCGATGCAACGGCAGGCCATCCTTCCCAACAACGGTCGCAGACCCCTGGACCTGGCGGGCCCGGTCGTGCTGCTGACACCGGTGGGGTCCGGACCCGAGACCTTCCGTCCTCATCCGGACAGGCCGGGAAAGCCAGTCTGCAATGCTGCCGAAGCAGACACCATGGGGGACTGCAGGGGGCGCGGGGTAGTGCTGGCGGCAGGCGTCGTGTGCGCGCTCGCGCCCGCGACCGCGTTCGCACAGGTCGCCGTGGACCCCACCGTGCCCGACGTACCGTCCCCGGCGGGACCCGTCACCGGCGCGGTGGTCGCCGAGCCGCCGGCGACCAAGCCGTCCTCGCGCCCGGCGTCGCGACCAGGCGGTGGCGCGCACGGCTCGCAGCCCTCGTCACAGCGGTCGCCCGGGGGGTCCTCCGGCGCGCGGGGCGGGGGATCCCCTGCGACGTCAACGCCGCCCACGTGGCTTCCCTCGCGGCGAGCACTGGCCTCGGTGGCCCGGACGCGCCGTCGGGTCGCACGCTCGCGGCGCGCGCGGTCCGCCCCCGAGCGGACCCAGCGCATGGTCCCCGTCGGCGGGCCGGTCCCGCGGCTCGACGGCCCTGGGCGGGACCCGTTGCACGGCCTCGGGCAGACCGTCAGGCCATTGCCTGCAGTCGTGCTCGCCCTGCTCGCGGGGCTGTTCGTGCTGGGGCTCGCGGGCTACCGCGCGAGGTCGGCCAGAGGTGCCGCCCAGGCGTCGAAGCCTGCCGCCGGCGGCGGCACCGCGTATCCGATGTAGAGGTTCGCGCCGAGGTCGTTGCCCATCGCCCACTTGGCGAACGTCTCCGCGAAACGCTCGGCGCGCGGAGCGCACGACCCCAGCTTCGTTCCCTCGGGGCACGGCGCGCCAGCCGGGATCAGGTCGTCGAGCCGGGCGGCGAGCTGGTCGCCGACCAGCGCGTGGTCCACGACGTGGCCGAGCTCGTGCAGCACCAGCCGCGTCACGCCGCGGCCGCCGACGGCCCGCTCGGTCTCACCGAGGTTGAGCACGACCTCGTAGTGGTCGCCCATGCCCTGGGTGACGCCGAGCGCGCCGGCCAGGCTCGGCCGGCCGACCTTGACGACGGTGGCGCCGTCGACGACGTCGATCAGGCGCTGCGCCTCGGGCCGCGCGATCGCCACCGCGCCCTCGATCGCGGCGCGGCTGCGCGGGTCCACCGACGCGTCGAAGGTGAGCCCGCCGGCCCGCTGCTCGGCGCTCAGCTCACGCCACTGCGACTGCTCGGCCCGGCCGCCCGCGGCCGAGCCCCGGCTGACCACGCCGACCACGAGCACCGCGAACACGAGCCACCGAGCCCACACCGCCATCCGGTGGGTATCGGCCGGTCACTCCCAGCGCGCGAGGTCGCGCAGCCACACCTCGGCGTTCGCATCAGACGGCGCCCGCCAGTCCCCGCGCGGCGACAGCGACCCGCCGGCGGACACCTTGGGGCCGTTGGGCAGCGCCGAGCGCTTGAACTGCGCGAAGCCGAAGAAGCGCCGGCAGAAGACCTCCAGCCAGCGGCGGATCTCGGCTTCGTCGTACTCGCCGCGCCAGGCGTGCGCTGCCAGGAAGCCGATCTTCGTGGGCCGCAGGCCGTAGCGCAGCGTGTAGAAGAGCGTGAAGTCGTGCAGCGCGTACGGGCCGATCGTGCCCTCGGTGGACTGGAGCTCGGCGCCGGGCACGAGCTCGGGGCTGATCTCGGTGCCGAGGATCCGCTCGAGCGTCGCGTTGACATCGCCCTCGCCGAACTGCCGGGTGGCCATGACCCAGCGGATCAGGTGCTCGATGAACGTCTTCGGGATGCCGGCGTTGACGCCGTAGTGGCTCATCTGGTCGCCGACGCCGTAGGTCGCCCAGCCGAGCGCCAGCTCCGACAGGTCGCCCGTGCCGACGACGATGCCGCCGCGCTGGTTGGCGATCCGGAACAGGTAGTCGGTGCGCAGCCCCGCCTGCACGTTCTCGAACGTGACGTCGTAGACCTCCTCGCCCCGGGCGTACGGATGGTCGAGATTGCGCAGCATCAGCTCCGCGGTCTCGGTTATGTCGAGCTCGGACTTGGTGACGCCGAGCGCGTCCATCAGGGCGTGCGCGTTGGCCTTGGTCTCGTCGCCGGTGGCGAAGCCCGGCAGCGTGAAGCCGAGGATGTCCGAGCGCGGCCGGCCGGCGCGGTCCATCGCCTTGGCCGCGACGATCAGCGCGTGCGTCGAGTCGAGTCCGCCGCTGACGCCGATCACGACCTTCGGCGCGCCGATCGCCTCGAGCCGCTGCTGGAGCCCTCCGACCTGGATGTTGTAGGCCTCGTAGCAGTCGAGCTCGAGTTGCTCGGGGTCCGACGGGACGAACGGGAAGCGCTCGACCGCGCGCAGCAGGCCGAGGTCGCCCGCCGGCGGTCCGAGGGCGAACTCGATGCGGCGGAACTCGTCCACGCGCGCGTGGTGGGTGCGGCGGTTGTCGTCGAATGTCCCCATGCGCGCGCGCTCGGCGCGCAGCAGCTCGAGGTCGATGTCGGCTACCGCGCGGCGCTCGGAGTCGGCGAAGCGCTCGGTCTCGGCCAGCAGCACGCCGTTCTCGTAGACGAGCGTCTGCCCGTCCCAGGAGAGGTCGGTGCTCGACTCGCCCTTGCCGGCTGCGGCGTACACGTACGCGGCAAGGCACCGCGACGACGCCGAGCCGCACATCAGCTTGCGGTCGCGCGCGCGGCCGACCGTGATCGGGCTGCCCGACAGGTTCGCCAGCACCGTGGCGCCGGCCAGCGCGGCCTCGGCACTCGGCGGGACCGGGATCCACATGTCCTCGCAGATCTCGACGTGCACGACGAGCCCGTCGACGTCGGTGGCCGCGAACAGCAGGTCCGGGCCGAACGGGACCGCCTCGCCGTCGAGCGCGAGCGTGCCGCCGCGCTCGAGGTCGCCGTGCGCGAGCTGGCGCCCCTCGTAGAACTCGCGGTAGGTCGGCGGATAGGACTTCGGGACGACGCCGAGCACGCGGCCCCGGTGGACGACGACCGCGCAGTTGTAGATCCGGTTGCGGTGTCTGAGCGGCGCGCCGACGACGAGCACCGGAGCGAGGTCGGCCGTCTGCGCGACGAGGCCGGCGAGCGCCTGCTCGACCGCGTCGAGCACGGCGTCCTGGAGCAGGAGGTCCTCGATCGAGTAGCCCGTGAGCGTCAGCTCGGGGAAGACGGCGACCGCCACGCCCTGCTCGTGACACGCGCGCGCGTGGTGCAGGACCGCCTCCGCGTTCGCGGGCGGGTCGGCGATGGTCGTGCGACCGGTGCACGCGGCGACGCGCGCGAACCCGTGCTCGTAGATGCAGGGGAAATCCATGCTCTTCCGGGTCTTACGCTACGGCGGCCGAGCGCTCGAGTCGAGCCGACCCGCAAGTTCTGCCGAACGCGAGCGTTCATGCAGACGTGGTCCGGGTGGGGATTGTGCTGTCGGTGCTCTTGCTCGCGCTCGCCCCTGCCGCTGCTCACGCAGCGGACACGCGCGCCGGCGTCGCGGTGAAGGACGCGACCTGGCACGTCGGCGCCTCCGCCGGGCAGTTCACCGACGACACCGGGCCGGTCGGCGCCGACGGCATCGACCCGTACGCGCACACGACCAAGAAGCGGATTTCCGACGGCGTCGGGCTGCGGACGTCCACGCGCGCGCTGGTGGTCGTGGACACGCAGGGCGACCGGGTGGCGATCGTCGCCAACGACCTCTACCTCCCGCAGGACCTGCTCAACCGCCGCGTGGCCAGCCTGCTCGCCGAGCACGACCGTCTCGTCCGGCTCGGGCTCGAGGACGGGCCGCGCACCGGCATCAACGCGAACAACCTCGCCGTCACCGCGTCGCACAACCACAACACGCCCTACTACTCGACGCCGGGGTGGGGCACCGCGATCTTCCAGGACGTCATCGACCTGCGCTTCTACGAGTACATGGCACGGCAGATGGCGGACGCGGTGATCGCCGCCAGCGGCCGGCTCGTCCCCGTGCGCATGGGCGGCGTCACGACCACCTTCAACGAGATCCAGTCGCACACGTACGGGCCGAAGGTCGGCGACGACGGGACGCCAGCCGGGCAGCCCTACGCCCACACGACGCGTGAGCTCACCGTCGTGCGCTTCGACGACGTGTCCGACCCCGCGCGACCGAAGCCGATGGCCAACTGGGTCACGCTGGGGCTCCATCCGGAGTTCACGTGGGGCTACGACCTCATCAACGGCGACATCACGCAGGCGGCGGCGCGGATGGTCGACCGCCGGCTCGGGACGGTCAGCGTGTTCAGCCAGCGCGAGACCGGCGCGTCCGGCCCGCACAAGGACACGCGGGTGCACGCGCCCGAGGCCCGGCGCGAGTTCCAGGACAACGGCTTCGGCCAGCTCGACCGCGGCGCGCGGCTGCTCGCCTCCGCGATCGAGGGTGCGCTGATCGCGATCGAGCGGGGGCGCCCGCCGCGGCCCGACTACCACCAGCCCTACGTCGAGGACTTCGACGTGGCGGTGGTGTCGAAGCGGTTCGCGCCGCCGGCCACGCGCCCGTACCCGGGCGTCTCCAACTGCAACACCGCCAGCATGTTCCACGGCGACCCGCGCATCCCGGTGCTCGGCCTGCCCGACTGCCAGTCGACCGACGCCACCGAGCCGCTGACGCCCCACACGTCGAAGATGTACGACCAGCTCAAGGAAGCAGGCGTCCCGGTGCCCGAGACCTACAGCGCGACCGCGCTGACCGCGGTCGAGGAGACGGCGATGGTGCACCTGATGGCGATCAAGCTCGGCGGCGTCGGGGTGACGATCTGCCCCTGCGAGCAGTTCACCGACACGGCGCTGAACATCGAGAGCCGGCTCGACCGGGTCGCGAACAACCTGTGGGTGGGGTGGGACTGGGCGCGCACGAAGACGCCGGCCGGACGCGACTGGTGCGTGCGCTCCGGCGCGGAGTGGTCGTGCGCGAACCCGCAGAACCCGTCCGTCGACCTGCCGCCGATCTCCGACCGCACCTACCGCCGCTTCCGGGCGCAGATCAACAACGACGCGCGCGGGTGGGAGACGGACCTGGCGACGCTCGGCTCCGAGGCCGAGCCGGCCGACCCGGCGCGCATCAAGGGCAACTTCACGCACGAGGAGCACACGCAGCACGGCTACCGCCTCCCGATCGCGGTGGGAATGGGCAACGACTACTGGGGCTACACGCCCGAGTACCGCGAGATGCGCTCGCACGACCACTACCGCAAGGCGCTCAACGGGCTCGGGCCGCACGGGGCGGACTTCCTGGCCACGCGGCTGAGCCGGATGGCGGCGTCGCTCAACGGAGCGCCACCGGTGCAGCTGTCGCCGGCGGACCTGGCGATGGTGGCCGAGTCGGCGCGCGCGAAGGTCGTCGCCGACGGGCTCGGTGAGCTCGCGCGCGCCTACACGGCGGCCTACGGGGGCGGGATCCCCGACGAGGGCGGGGCCCCCGCGATCCACGCACAGCCCCTGGACATCACGCGCTTCGGCGCTGCCCACCTCTCGTTCATCGGGGGCTCCAACTACACCGACCTGCCCGACGTGCGCGTGGAGCGGCGTGTCGGCACGGCCTGGCAGCCGTACGGCGACACGACCGGCGACGTGCAGCTGACGGTCGCGTTCCCGAAGCCCGAGGAGCTCGTCAGCTGGCGCGCGGGCGCCTTCGCGTGGCGCTGGACGGCGTCCTTCGAGGCCTTCTCGTCGGACATCGCGCAGCCCGACGCGCTCGGCGTGCCGCGGCGGTCGACCCCCACCGGCGAGTACCGCTTCGTGGTCGACGGCCGGCACCGCTCGGGCGGCGTCGACCGGCCCTACCGGCTCGTGAGCGAGCCGTTCGCGGTCGGGCCGTGGCGGGGCCTGACCGCCGACGACGTGCGCGTCGAGCCCGACGGGCGGGTGTCGTTCGTCTTCGGTCCCGCCGGGCCCGGCGGCGCCATCGACTACCCCGACAGCTACGACAGCCCGTTCCGCTTCATCGACCCCGCGCGCAAGGTGTTCGTGGGCGGGCAGGTGTACTGCTCGCGCTGCTCCTTCCGGCCGTGGGCGGACGCCGGCCAGCCCGCCTCCGCCTTCGTGCAGGTTCGGTCGGGTCGCCGCCTGACGGCGCGGCCGTGGACCGGGGACCGCTGGCGCACGGACGAGGCGCTCGCGCCCGGCGAGCGCGCCCACATCCCGGCGGGCGCCCTGCGCGACACCTTCAACGAGCGCAATGGCTCCGCCAGCGCGGAGGTCGTGCGCTGAAGCGGCTGGCGCTGCTGCTGTTCGTGGTCCTGGCCGCGCCCGCGGAAGCGTCGTTCGTGGCCGGCGGGGCGAAGGTCCCCGCCGACCCGCCGCAGAACATCTGCCTGGGCGGCTACGGCTCGTGCCCCGAGGGCGGCGGGCGAACGATGACGCACGTGCGCGATCCGCTCTACGCGCGCGCGCTGGCGTTCGGTGACGCGCGTGGCGGCGCGCTGATCATCGTCCACACGACCAACATCGGGCTGTTCGCGTCCTACAAGACGGTGCCCGGGGTCGGCGCCTACCACATCCGCCAGGCGATCGCCAAGCGCACGGGCGTGCCGGCCGACCACGTGATCGTGCAGTCCGACCACTCGCACGCGGGGCCGGACACGATCGGGATCTGGGGCGGCGTGCCGACCTGGTATCTGAAGCAACTGCAGAAGGCCGCGGTCGACGCCGGGGCGCTGGCGTGGCAACGGCGGCGCAACGCGGTCCTGCGCGTCGGCACCGCCGACGGCCCCGGCATCACCTCGTCCTACGCGTCCGAGCCGAACCTCGAGACCGACGACGAGTTCCGCCTGCTGTGGGCGGACTCCCAGCGCACGGGGAAGCGGATCGCGACGCTGGCCAACTACTCGCCGCACGCGACGGTGCTCGGCTCGTCGAACAAGGGTGCCTCGGGCGACTGGCCCGAGTGGGCGGCGCGGCTCGCCGAGACACGCTTCGGGGGCACCGGCATGGGGTCGGTGGGGACGCTCGGCCGCGAGGACTTCGGTGCCAGCGAGGACGGCGACGCGGGGGAGGCGCAGGCGCGCTCCCGCCTGGAGGCGCTGATCGCGCAGGCGACCGCGGACGGCGCTCTCGTACGCGGCCGCGTCGACGCGCGGACGACGTTCATCACCGAGCCGATCGGCCAGCCGATCCTGCTCGCCAACCTGATCCCCGAGGGGACGATCGACGCGGGCGGCTACGACCTCTCGATCGACCGCGACATCCGCCCGCCCTGGCTGAACGGCTCGCTGATCGGCACCTACGCCGGCGCCGCCCGCATCGGCGACGTCTTCCTCGGCGTCGCGCCCGGCGAGTCCTTCCCTGAGCTCCAGCAGTACCTGCGCGACGAGGGCGGCGTCACCGGCGCGCGCGTCCACTTCCACCTCGGCGCGTCCAACGACTTCCTCGGCTACATGCTGCGCCCGCTCGACCACTATCCGCAGGTGGCGTCCGAGGGCGCGTTCTTCCTCGCGGGCTGTCCGGAGGAGCAGGCGCTGTCGGCCTTCGGCGTCCCCTACGACAACGCCTGCACCGACCACTGGACGCTGATGGTCTCCCCGACGATCGGCACGCACGTCGCCTGCACCATCCAGAAGGCGGCGCTGAAGCTGCGCTTCACCGCCGCGGCGCGCGACCCGGCCTGCGGGCCGCTGACCGCGGCGGACGGGGTCGGCGCGCCGCCCGAGCGCCGCTAGGGGGTCGCGGCCACGCCCTCGACGCCGTGCTCGGCGAACCACTGCGCCACCGGCGGCTCCGCGCGCTCCTCGAACTCCGCGCGCGCGACCAGCCGCAGGAGCGACTCGGGGTCGTCGTCGAACTGGTCGAGCCGGTGCCCCAGGTAGAGAACGATGGCCTGCGCGACGACCACCGGCGGATGCTCGTCCGCGCCCCAGCGGATGAGCTCCGGTAGCTGCTCGAGCACACCGCGCACCGGCGCGTCCTCGTCCTCGTAGCGGGCGGCGAACTCGGCCACGGCAGGGTCGGCGCCGGTCGGGTCGACGACGTCGACCGCCCGGTTGACGAGCTCGGCCACGGTGATCAGCGTGCGGTCTGAAGGCATATGACCGGCCCTACCCGGATCTGTCCGCGCCAGATCCGCCGGGGGCGCGCGTTGAGGCTGGGTGATGACGTTCCGCCGCCTGGCGCCTGCGCTGATCCTGCTCGCCGTTGTGCTCGCGCCCGCCCGCGCGAGCGCGTACTTCGACGTCGCCAAGCTGCCGCCGCCGCCGGTCACCGGCGCCGAGCTGGTCTCGACCCTCGACGCCTTCGCGACGGCGTTCCCCCTCCGCGTGACCGGTAGCGCCAGCGAGATGAGCGCGGCGGCGATGCTGCGCGACGAGGCCGCGTCGCTCGGTTATCAGTCCGAGATCGTCGCTCTGCCCGCCCTCGGGCCGGAGCCGGGGCTCGCCACCCGTGTCGTGGTTGCGACCAGGCAGGGGAGCACGAAGCCCGACGAGCACATCGTCCTCATCGCCCACTACGACACCGTCCCGCAGACGATCACGGGGACCTACGACAACGGCTCGGGCACCAACATGCTGCGCGCGCTGGCCAGGTCGTTCGCGGCGATCCCGACCAACCGGACGATCACGTTCGCCTGGTACAACGGCGAGGAGGAGGGCGCCCTGTCGTCGACGCCGCACGCAGCCCGGTTCAAGGCCGAGGGCAAGAAGGTGCGCGCCGTCCTCGGGTTCGACATGGTCGGCCTGGCCCATCCGGTCGCGGCTCCGGTCGCGGGCACGACGTGCCTGTGCATGTGGTTCGGCGACGGCGACGACGCACTCGAGGGCCTGCTGCGCCACATCAACTTCTCGGTGCTCGGCTTTCCCGACGAGGAGGGCAAGGTCCAGGTCGTCGGCCAGAACGACCGCAACTCGGACGAGCTCTCCTGGGACGTGGAGGGTTTCCCCACGCTGCGCTGGGCCGGCATGCGCACCGCGTCGAGCTACCCCGGCTACCACATGCCCGACGACACGCTGGCCACGATGGACAGCGTCGCCGGGGGGAGGCCGTTCGTCGAGCAGGGGATGCACAACACCCTGCTCTCCGCGTACCTGACCGCGCTCGCGCTCGACAACGAGATGCCCGTCGCGCAGGCCACCGCCTCGGGGAGCGGACGGGTCACCTTCGACGCCGCCGGCTCGACCGACCCGGACGGCGCGCCGTCAGCGTTCACGTGGGACTTCGACGACGGCACGACTGCCAGCGGCGCGCGGGTCACCCACCGCTACACCACGCCCGGCCGCTACCTCGCGCGCCTCGAGGTGGCCGACAACCTGTGGCCGGTCGTGACCGCGTCGGCGACCGTCCCGATCACCGTGCCCAGGCCGAGGAGCCCCTCCTGCCGGGCCAAGGCGCGCAGGATCGAGAGGGCCACGAAGCGCAGGCGAGCGCTCAGGCGCTGCGCGCGGAAGCGCGCATAGAAACAAACCCTCCCGCGGGCGGCCCTTCCGTACACTTCAGGCCACGCTCTCGCCTTAGTCCCTCGACAGGAGCGGTCACCGCCCAGAGGGACGCCAGTGGAAGGTGGCCATGACCACCCACGACGAGCAACCCACCGAGGCCGAGCAGCGTACGGGCGTGCAGATGGAAGTCTCGAACGCCATGGTCGGGCTTTACAAGGAGTTCTTCGGGCGCGGGCCGACGCACGCCCGAACCGACTGGTGCGGAGACGGCATCCTGACGGTGACCTTGGAAGGCACGCTGACGTCCGCCGAGCGCAACCTGGTCCGCATGGGCGAGCACCAGCGTCTCCGCGACACGCGCATGTTCTTCCAGTACGCGAGCGTGCGCGAGTTCTGCGAGCCGGTGGAGCAGATCACCGGCCGCAGGGTCCGCGCGTTCATCAGCGGCATCGACACGGAGGTCGACGGGCTCTCGGTGGAGCTGTTCGTGCTGCATCCCGAGGGCTACGACGGTCCGTCGCGGATCGAGCACGCCGAGCCGTAGGGGCTGGTTGAGGAGCAACCTGAACGGTGTCGAGCGCCGCGCCACGGGGGACCCTGTAAGAGCGGACGCGGCCGTTGGCGGCCGGTGTCCGCTCACAGTGCACGGGCGGCCCGTTGCCGACTCTCCTCGTGGTGGCCGTCCGTTCCTCCCCGGCCACCGCGGCGGGCCCGCCCTGCACTGCTTTCTCACCGCGTGTCAGTGACTATCATTGCGTGAGTCGGCGGGCACCTTCGGGGGCCGGCAGGCGGGAGGTACGGAAGCGACGCAGAGCCTGGTGAGGGTCGAGCGGAGCCCCGATCACAGCTGGTAGATCTGGAGTTCCGCCGTGGCCGAAGTCGTCTCCGAGCAGCTCGAACCCACCCCTCCGCCCGAACCTCCCCTCAAGCTGGGGGACCTCGGTCAGGAACTGCTGGGCGCCATTCCGGTGGCGGAGCGCGCGCTCGCCGAGCGGCTCACGGTCGCAACTGCGCACCGCCTTCCCGCGGGGACCTGGTCTCCCGCCGACACCCAGCTCGTTCAGCCGGCACCGCGCGCCGCGTGGCTGCTACACGGCGTGATCGTACGTGACGTCGTGGTGGGCGGGCGGGCGAGCGGCCATCTGTTCGGGCCCGGCGACATCCTCCATCCCTGGCGCGGCGCCAACGGGAGCCTCCCCTTCAGCTCGACGTGGACGTGCGGCCCCGGCGGTGCCGTGATCGCGGTCCTCGATGGTCGCTTCGCACAGATGGCCCGCAAATGGCCCGGTCTGGCGGAGGTCGTGCAGGAGCGCCTGACCGACCAGCTCGAGGAGTCCACGTTGCGAACCGCGATCGTCAGCCTGCCGCGCGCCGAGCAGCGCGTTCTAGCGCTGCTGTGGCAGCTTGCGGACCGCTGGGGCGTGGTGCGACCCGAGGGCGTGATCGTGCGGCTGCAGCTGACGCACGAGCTGATCGGGCGCCTGATCGGGGCGCGGCGCCCCACCGTGAGCCTCGCGCTGCAGGCACTCGCCGACGAAGGGACCGTCGAGCGCATCGACGCCGGCTGCTGGCGCCTCGGCCACGACTCGTGCCTGACGATCGAGCGGCACATGCGTGCGGCCGTCGTGAGCGTCCTGTCGCCGGACGGCTCGTAGCCCGTCCTATCAACTCACGGCCGTGGCGCCTGGCGCATCCATTGGATGTAAACCAGACCACGGCTACCCACGAGTGCCCCGAGGGTTGGGAATCGCCCGAAGCCGGTGTAGGCTGGACGCGTACTCGTGCCGCGCCAGCGCGTTGCGGGTATCCGCGGGTAACCCGGCTGTGGCCTCCGAGCCGCAGATCGCGAATGCACCCGGCAGTCCCTGCGCGGACGGCACTAGCTCCGGCATGCAGCCGCCAGGCGCCGCCGGGGTCTCAGGGAGTGTCCTGGACGCGCGGACGGTCGCGGATCCAGACGGAGTCGAAGGCGCGCAAGCGGAGGCCTCGGCCTCGCGTGCGGTGATCAAGCTTGGCGCGCTCAAGCTCGAAGTCGGCATGGTCGAGGCGGTGGCGACCGCGTCCTGCGATCACGCGTCAGGCAAGCCCGTCCTGACGAGCTCGTCCACGGTGGCTCGTCTGAGCGTCAACGGAGGTCCGCCGCTGACCATTCGGGAGCCGCTGACGCTGCCGCTCGGCCCCCTTACGCTCTACCTGAACCGCACGATCCTCGTCGGCGGCGTGATCACCCAGCGCGCCCTGGAGTTGAGCGCCCCGGAATTCGCGCCCCTTGACGGCGCCGGCGTGGTGCTGGCGGAGGCGGTTGCCGGTGCCGAGAACTGCGCGCGGTTGAGCCGCCCGCCGACCGCGGTCCTGGAGATCCTGGCCCCGGCGGACTGCGTGCTGGTCGATGCGGCCGCGGATGCCTGGCGGTGCTCTGAGTCCGCCCCCAGGACCACCTGGCTGAGCGCCGGCTCGGTGTTGTTCGTCGACGACTCGTCGGTCGGTCCCGCCTTCCGCTTCCGGGGCACGAGCAGCACCGACCCGGACGAGGACATCACGAGCTGGTCGATCGGCTTCACCAACGGGACGTCGACGATCGGTGGGGCAAGCGGGAACTGGACGACCGATCCCCCGACCTCCGTGGCCGCCCCGGACGGAAGCCAGGAAGGGACCTTCGCGACCCTCACGGTCACGGACTCCACCGGCCAGAGCCATTCGGACACCATGGTCGCTTCAACCGGGGGCGGTTCCGACTGAACCGCGACCACCCGGCGCGGATGTGCGCCGGATTCGGATGAGCCGGTACTCGGCCGGCTCGTCCAAAACGGCAGCGCGGCAGCTGAAAGCCGGCGGCGACCACCGCCGACGTCACGGCACACGCCGGTTGTAACTGCTGTGTCGGGACACACTTCAGGACACGATTCTGAGTGGGTGGGAGCGCCGCGGCCAGAGAGCGACCGAGAGCTGCGTGGACGTCTTCGTCGTCACCTGGCAGCTTGTGCGCCCACGCGCCCCCGCCCGGCGCTCCCGCCGCATGGGGCGGCGGAAGCAAGGGCGCGGCCGCGTTCTGCCTATGCGCTCGCGAAGCGGCCGGCGCGTAATCCTAGGTCTGGAAGGTGGGCCGTTGAGCGCGTAGAGGCTTCGGACGGCGTGGGCGGGGCGGGTTGGCAATGCGCTCGTCTGCGGTCATCTGGCGGATGCGAAGCGTCCCGTTGGCGATCTGGTGGCGGATGTCCGCCATGGCGTCGGCGTTCTTCGTGGCCTGGAGCTCGCGGATGGTTTTTCTCATGTCTACGCTCTGCATCGGCACCAGGCGACCGGCTGCTGATGCCCAAAGCGCGCCTATCGGCGGGCCGCGCGCTACTTGACCGGTCGAGCCATCTCTACTCAGGTGAGGTCTCCCACGAGAACACGAAGCGGTGTGCGGGTCGACACCAGGACCGTCGTCGAGCGGCCCATCGAGCCGTCGCTGCGTGGTCGATGATGCGCCCGTCCGCAAGCGCTCGACCTCCAGGGCCGACCCGGCACCTACGCCTAGCGGCGGATGCTCAGCGGCACACCGGCGCTGATGCGCCGCGCCAGCCACGTGATGGCGCGGGTGCTGAGGCGGATGCAGCCGTGCGAGGAGGCGGTGCCGAGCGGCTCATACAAGCCGTTGCGACCGTGGAGCGCGATCTGTCCCGGTCCCCCGTTGAACTCCTGCAGGACGTTGGAGCGCGCGCTGGTCGCCAGCGCGAACGGCCCGCCGGCGGCGCCGGCGTCCAGGGCGAGCGCCTCCTCGACGAAGAACCGGCCGCGAGGCGTCGGCGTGGACGCGGCGCCCACGACGGCTCGGAAGCGACGCACGGTGTGACCGAAGCGGTAAACACGGACGTGGCGAGTGCTGAGGTCGACGATGATCCGCCACGGGGTTGTGGTCTGCCGTGTGCGGGCGGCCTTGATCCAGCCCTTGCTGCTGTTCGGCCGGCCGGGGAGCGCGACGTGCACCCAGACCCGCCCGTCTCGATCCGTCTTGCGCGCGAGCTCGGGGAGGATGGTGGGCACGTTCGTGAGCGGCCGGTCCTGTGCGACCTCGGCCACCTTCCGAGCATTCGTCGTCGGTGCGGCGCGTGCGCCGTGGTCCTGCAGCAGCCCGACGAGCGCCTGGCGCTTCGCCACGGCGTCGGCGTGTGCGGGCGCGAGCAGGGATGGGCCCACGGCGAGCGCTATGACGGCGATCGCGGACGCCGTGAGCCTCCGGCGGGGGCCGGAGGCTCTCGGGACAGCGGGGGCGATCGGGCTCATCCGGTGAACTGCGACGGGCCCTGGACCGGGCGCAGCACCGCTGCGGCACAGGCGCGGTACTGGAACGTCAGCGTCTTGGCGCGCGTGGCGTCCTTGAAGACGACGCGAGCTTTCAGGACACCGCGGCGTCCGACCTCGGGTCGCACGCGGACCTGGAACTGCGGGCCGGTCCTCGTCGCGATCCGCCTGCCGGCGACTGTGAAAACGACGCGCTTGATGAAGCGGCCGCGAACGGCCGCGCGGAACCCGTCCGTGCATCCAGACCAGGGTGAGCGCGGCCGCAGGATCGCCGTGCCCTTCCGCGTGGGGACCGGCGTTTGGCCGGCAGGCGGCGTGTTGCCGGTGGGGGATGTCCCGACCGGGTCGGCTGGGTTGTCGCCACCGGCGGGGCTGCCGCCACCGGCGGGCGTGGGCGTCGGTGTGGGCGTGGTCGGGGTGGGTGTCGGGCCCGGAGGCGTCTGGGTCGCCGTGTTGCACAGCGAGGCGTCGAGGGTGTTGTCGTCCAGCGTGACCGCGCCGTTGCGGGCGAGTACGCGTCCGATGACGTTGGCGTTGTTGTTCAGCGTGATCGACGTCAGCGCCAGCACGTTGCCCTGGAAAGCGGTCGTGGAGCCGAGCGTTGCCGAGCTGCCGACCTGCCAGTAGACGTTGCAGGGAGAGGCGCCGTTGATGAGCCGCACCGAGCTGGCCGACGCGGTTGTCAGCGCGGAGCCGATCTCGAAGACGAATTGAGCGGCCGGATCGCCTTGGGCGTCGAGCGTGAGCTGGCCGGTCAGCTGTGCCGAGGATGCGAAGCGGTAGGCGCCCGTGGTGAGCTGGAGTCCACCGAGGTCCTGGCCGGTCAGGTCTGACGTGACCGGCTGTGAGGCCGCGACGTTGTAGGCCGTGGTCAGGTCGCTCTGCGCCTGGGCGGCGACGGCATCGTTGTTGTGCGTCGCGCCGTTGACGACCGCCGCATTGAAGCCGGGCATCGAGGTGCCGGGAGAAACGCCGAGATCGCCGTTGAGGACTGAGGCGCCGGTGTTGGTGACGGATGAGCCACCCAGCACCACGAAGGGACCCGCGGTGGCGAGGTCGACCGGCGCGGCATGGGCGGCGGCGGGCATCGCCGCAAGGGCAGCACCGACGCCAACGATGAGGCGTACGCGTCGAGTGCGCCTGGGGCGAATCGTGTTGGACATGAAGTCCTTCCTGTATGGGCGAGCAGCCCCTCATACGTCCTCCGGGCCGCAGGACCGTGAGACGACAGCGGCCGGTGCGGCGGGTCAATCTCCTCGGGGAGCCCGGCGAACTCCGGATGGAGTTCCGTGGCTTTGCGGACCCGCCTCACGACGGGGGTGCCCTTGTGGAAAAGACTGCTCTGAGTTCAACAAGTATCGGCAGGAAACGCCCGCAGCTAAAGCCGCACCGTGAACGCCGCACGGCTTCTCGAGATCACGCAACACTGGTGCGAGCCTCCCTGCGAGCGACGCTCACGTCAGACGCCCGGGTAGGCGCACCAGCCTATGACCGCCCTTCGCTACGCGCCCGTACCCGCCCGCGCTCGGCGAAGTTCCTGCCTCGAGCCGACCGGGAGATCGCCGAGCACCTGTTCGTGACGCCGAAGACGGTCGAGATGCACCTGAGCCGCACATATCGTTCGATGTCTTCGGCGAAACCGCGTCGGCGAAGCGCAGCCTGGAAATTCTCGTACTCGGCAAGGCTCGCTACTTCTGCGATTACATCGACATCATCTGTGACCCGAGGTGGCCGACCTGCGGGGTCCGTGAGCCAGAGGGCGATGCTGGCACCACCCAGCGAGCGCGCGGACTGCTGCTTCGAGTTGAGGGACGCTCACGCGGAGTGGGTCGAGGAAGCGTTTCGCGCGTTCCCTCCGCGGCACCACGCTGCGAACGCTCATCTATTGCGACCCCGTTAGCGGTTCGGGGTTCAACAGGCGACGGAGGCTCGTTTGGTGATTGCCGATCGACCGTGCCAGCTCGGCTTTGGATATCGCGCTCTCGCTACGCAGTCCGGGTTTGCTCCGCCACGTCGGTTGAAGCTCACCTGGCCAAGCGCGCGTGGACGCCGTCGAGCGACGTGGCGTATCCACCACCGTCCACGCTGTGGAGGTTTCGCCGCAGGCTCCGATTGAGCTCGAGGACGTTGATCTGGTCGAATCCGCCCGCTGTGGTGATGACGTACTCGCACATGTATCTGTTCTCGTTCATCACGCCGAGGATGCGGCGGCTCTCCGTTCGGGTGAGCCGCAGGTCGGCATGGTCGAGGCTGCCGAGAGCATTCGGCGGTAGCGCTTCGTCGCGCAGCGCCTTCTGCGCGTTGCGCTCCACGAGTTCGCCGAGGGCGCGCAGGTCGGCTGCCGATACAGCGGGGACGAACAACGGGAAGAGAGTGCCCGCGTGCGTGATCAGCAGACACTTGCGCCGGTCGAACCACAGCAGATTCGCGTACCAGTCATCAGCCGAGGCCGGGACGTCCGCCAGCTCTCGTGGCGGGATGCGCATCGCCTTGATCAGCCGCTGCGTACATCGAACTGTCACGGGCCAAGCCTTAATGCCGGAGGAGGGACTCGAACCCCCGACACGCGGATTATGATTCCGCTGCTCTAACCGACTGAGCTACTCCGGCGGGGCGGCGCCAGTTTAGACGGCGGCGAACGTCCCTCATGCCCCCGCACAGCCAGGCATGAGGGACGTTCGCGTGGGGGCGCTATGCCGCCGGGGGCCAGGTGAGCTCGGGGGCGTGGTAGAAGCCCTCCTCGACGTAGGGCTCCTTGAGGTTCTGGATCTTCTTGGGCTTGCCGGCGGGCTTGCCGTTCTTGACCCGGACCTTCCACAGGCTGGGCTTGACGTCGAAGCCGACGTCGCCGGCGCCGAAGCGCATCTCGATGAACGCGACCGACCTGCCGTTGGGGGCGAAGGTCGGCTGGGTGTCGGCGATGTTCTCCTTGTGGACGAGCGTGCGGGTCTTCCTGCCCTTGGCGTCGACGATGAAGATGTTGCCGCCGCTCGCGCCGCCCTTGATCTCTCGCTGCTGGTGGTTCGTCCGGTAGACGAGGAACTTGGAGTCCGGCGACCAGTCGACCTCGACGCCGCGCTTGGCGATGCGGCGGACCGGCTTGCCCGTGTCGGCCTTGACCAGCCAGATGCCGGGCTTCAGCGAGTTGCGCAGGCCGGGCCTGACCTCCGGCGTCGAGACCTCGACGGCGAGCAGCCTGCCGTTGGGCGACCAGCGCGGATTCTCGAACGTCGAGCAGAAGCGCGGCTTGGAGGGGCAGGACGGCTGCTGGATGATGACCTTCGCGGCGCTGCCGTCGATCGGCATGTCGAAGAGCGAGCCGTGGTCGTAGCCCTTTTTGTGGTCGTCGGACTCGGTGGCGATGCGGTCGCCGCTGGGTGCCCACGACCCGCCGGACAACTCGCCGCCGGCATTCGGCGGGGCGGGAATCTCCGTGAGCGCGCCGCCGGCGACGGGCACGGTCGCGAACCCGCTCTTCGAGCTTGCGCTGCGGAAGAGGATGGCCGACCCGTCGGGCGACGCATCCGGCAGCGTGAACCCGGCGCCGGTCTCGCCGTCGCCGGCTGCACACGTGTCGGTGATGGCGACGGGCTCGCCGCCGCCCGCCGGGATGCTGAACAGGTCGATGCCCAGCTCGCAGCCGGCGTCGAGGGTGACGACGAACGGACCGTTGGAGCCCGGGAAGGACCCCCGCGCGGGGGAGGCGGCGAGCAGCAGGAGCACGAATGCGAGGAGGGGGAGCCGAGTGCGCATAGACCGACCGTAACGCGCCCCCAACGCCGAAGTAGCGGCCTTAGGGTGGGGTGTGTGCGCGACGTGACGATCGCCGCGAGCGGCAGGACGGGCCCGCGAGCGTGGGGTGCATCTTCTTGCGCGCGCGCGGGCGCGCGCACCTCTGCCTGCGTGCGCGCACAGCGATGACCCTGCTCGCGGTGCCCAACCTGTCCGAGGGAACGGGAGCGCTCGCGTCCGCCTTCGGCCCGGGGGTGCTCGACGTGCACAGCGACGTGCATCACAACCGCACCGTCGTCACCATGCGCGCCGATCTGCAGGCCCTGCTCGGGGGGGTCGAGCGACGGTCGCGCGCGTGGACCTGCGCGAGCACCACGGCGTCCACCCGCGGGTGGGGGCGGTGGATGTCGCCCCGATCGTCTACACGCGGCCGGACGAGCGGGGCGCCGCCGTGGCTCTGGCGCTGGTGCTGGCGGACGAGATCGGCCGGCTCGGCGTGCCCGTCCATCTGTACGGGATGCTCGGCCGCGCCCGCGCAGCCGTCCGCAAGCACCCCGGCGCGGCCGACTTCGGCCCGCTTCACGCGCACCCGACCGCGGGCCGCACGCTCGTCACGGCGCGGCCCCCGCTGACCGCCTTCAACGTGTACGTCGACACATCGCTGGAGCACGCCCGGGAGATCGCGGCGCGGGTGCGCGCACTGCCGGGCGTGGTCGCGCTGGGGCTGCCGGTCGGGGACCGCGTCCAGGTCAGCGCCAACCTCGAGGGTGAGACGACTCCGGAGCAGTTCACCGCCGCGGTCGCCGCGCACGCCCTAGTCCTCGAAACCGAGCTGGTCGGCCTGGACGCTCGCTACATAGACTGAATTCGTGGCTCACCTCGCACCCACCCGACCGTGCTCCCGGGCGCCGATCACCGGCTGGCGGCGTCCTCGTCTCTCGATGTGCCAATGGCACCCCTTCAAGACTGCGTCCTTGCCAACCGGCGCCGGCATCCCGGGATCCCGGCCAGCTGAGTACGAGGTGAACCACTGATGGCCCAGACGAAGCGCAAGCGCCGGACGAAGCACCGCGGCAACGCCGCCGGGATGGTCGAGGTGCGCGGGCGCACGAGCAAGCCGGCCGCCGGGTCGCCGCGGCCTGCAAGCCGCGCGCCGCACGACCCGCGCCGGCATGCCGCTCAAGCCGCCCACGCTCAGGAGCGCCGCGCTCAAGGCCCTGTTCGGCGTCGTGATCCTGTTCCTGTTCTTCCGCTTCTTCAGCAAGGACAACACGACCGGCCAGGCGCTGGGCCTCTGCGCCGTCGCGTTCGTGATGTACACGCCGGTCATGTACTGGACCGACAAGTTCATCTACAACCGCAAGCTCAAGCAGCAGAAGGCCCGCTGATGGAGATCCGCATGTTCACCGTCGGGCCGGTGCAGGAGAACTGCTTCATCGGCCGGCAGGAGGGCTCGGCCAATGCGTTCGTCGTCGACCCCGGCGACGAGGCCGACAAGCTGATCGGAGTCATCACCGAGCTCGGCCTCGAGATCGAGGCGATCCTGCTCACGCACACGCACTTCGACCACGTCGGCGCCGTCGCTCCGCTCGCGCGCGCGACGGGCGCGCCCGTGTACTGCCCGGAGATCGAGCAGGCGGTGCTCGCCAACATCAACGATTACGTCCCCTGGCCGGGCTTCGGCCCGTTCGAGAGCTACGAGGCCGACCACCTGTTGCGAGGCGGCGAGCAGCTCCAGATCGCCGGCTTCGACATCGACGTCATCTTCACGCCGGGCCATTCGCCCGGCCACGTCTCCTTCTCGATCGGGGCCGAGCGCGCCCTGTTCAGCGGCGACGTGCTGTTCCAGTCGAGCATCGGCCGCACCGACCTGCCGGGCGGCGACCACGACCGCCTGCTGCAGTCGATCGCCGAGCTGCTCGAGACCCTGCCCGACGACACGCAGGTGCTGCCCGGTCACATGGGCACCACCACGCTCGGCGCCGAGCGCGCGACCAACCCGTTCCTGGCGTCGCTCGTTTGATGGCGGCCACGACCAGGACCCCGGGTCGCGTCCAGTCGGCCCGTATGACTTCGCCTGGCGGCGTCCTCGGTCGGGGCAATGGCGCCGCCATTGCACCCTCCCTGCGTCCTTGCCAGGCCGCCCTACGGGCCGCTGGTCGCGCACGGAGCCCTGGTCGTGACCGCTGAGCGCATCCAGGTCCCGAAGGGCACGTTCGACGTGCTGGGCGAGGACGCGCTCGCGCGCGACGCGCTCCTCGCCACGGTGCAGCGCATCCTCGAGCGCGCGGGCTACGAGCGCATCGAGACGCCGACGTTCGAGGCGACCGAGCTGTTCGCGCGCGGCGTCGGCGCGGCGACCGACATCGTCCGCAAGGAGATGTACACGTTCGAGGACGCCGGCGGACGGTCGCTGACGCTGCGTCCCGAGGGGACCGCGCCCGTCTGCCGCGCCTACATGGAGCACGGCATGCACAAGCGCCCGCAGCCGGTGAAGCTCTGGTACCTACGAGACGTTCTTCCGCGCCGAGCAGCCGCAGGCGGGGCGCTTCCGCCAGTTCTGGCAGATCGGGGCGGAGTCGATCGGCTCCGAGGACCCGGCCGTCGACGCCGAGCTGATCGTGCTGCTGTCGGAGCTCCTCGAGGCGCTCGGCGCGCAGGGCGTGCGGCTGCGGATCGGGTCGCTGGGCACCCCGGATGCCCGCGCCGAGTACCGGGACGAGCTTCAGGCCTACCTGCGCGCCCTGCCCGACCTGCCCGCGGAGGTGCGTGAGCGCATCGAGGACAACCCGCTGCGCGCGTTCGACTCCGTGCCCGAGCTGATGGGCGACGCGCCGCGGCTGCTCGACCGGCTGGGCGCAGACGACCGCGGAGCACTTCGCGCAGGTTCGAGCCCTGCTCGACGCGACCGGCCTCGCCTACGAGGTCGACACCACGCTCGTGCGCGGCCTGGACTACTACACGCGGACGGTGTTCGAGTTCACCTCCGACGCGCTCGGCGCGCAGTCGGGTGTCGGCGGCGGCGGGCGCTACGACGGCCTGATCGAGCAGCTCGGCGGCCCGCCGACCCCCGGGCTGCGGCTGGGCTGCGGGCGTCGAGCGCCTGCTCATGTCCTCGCAGCAGGCCGCGGTCGCCCCGCCGCCGGTGGACGCTCTACGTCGCCGGCGCGCAGCCGCTCGCGTTCCAGCTCGCCGCCGACGCGCGGCGCGCGGGCCACTCGGCGCGGCTCGAGCTCGCCGGACGCTCGACGAAGGGGATCTTCAAGCAGGCCGACCGGGTGGGCGCGCGGTACGTTGCCCTCGTGGGCGAGGACGGGACCGTCGCGCTCAAGGACATGGAGTCCGGCGAGCAGCGCGACGTCCCCTACGAGACGGTCATGCACCACATCCGCGGCAACCAGATATGAGGGCCCCGCGCCCCAACTCCTACCGCGACCGGTGGGCGGGCGAGCTGCGCGCGTCGGACGTCGGTGCGCGCGTGCGCGTCGCCGGCTGGGTGCACCGCCGCCGCGACCACGGGGGGCTGATCTTCATCGACCTGCGCGACCGCTCGGGGATCCTGCAGCTCGTGTTCCATCCCGGCGAGGACTTCGCGCTGGCGGAGTCCCTGCGCTCGGAGCACGTCATCACCGCCGACGGGCGAGCTCGTCGCGCGCGAGGCCGGCAGAACGTCAACCCCAACCTCGCGACGGGCGAGGTCGAGGTCAGCGTCGCCTCGGCGGAGCGGCTGAGCGAGGCGGTCACGCCGCCGTTCCCGGTCGACGAGGACGACAACGGTCTCGGAGGACCTGCGCCTGAGCACCGCGTCGTCGACCTGCGCCGCGAGCAGATGGCCCGCAACCTGGTCGTCCGCTCACGTCGTCAACCGAGGCGATGCGCGACTACCTCAACGCGCACGACTTCCTCGAGCTCGAGACGCCGATCCTGACGCGCTCGACGCCCGAGGGCGCGCGCGACTTCCTCGTGCCCGCGCGCCGCTTGCCCGGCTCGTTCTACGCGCTGCCGCAGTCGCCGCAGCTGTTCAAGCAGCTGCTGATGGTCTCCGGCTTCGAGCGCTACTACCAGATCGCCCGCTGCTTCCGCGACGAGGACCTGCGCGCCGACCGCCAGCCCGAGTTCACGCAGCTCGACGTGGAGATGTCCTTCGTCGAGGAGGACGACGTGATCGCGGTCACCGAGGGCGTGATGGCGGCGGTGTTCGAGGCCACCGGCTTCACGGTCGAGGCGCCGCCGTGGCCGCGCATGACCTACGCCGAGGCGATCGCCCGCTACGGCTCCGACAAGCCCGACCTGCGCTTCGGGCTCGAGCTGCACGACCTCAAGACGTGCGTCGCGGGCACGGAGTTCCGCGTGCTCGGCGGAGCGGGGGAGGTGCGCGGGTTCAACGCGGGCGCGCGCGAGGTGGCGCGCAAGGACCTCGACGCGCTGACCGAGCACGCCCAGCGCCACGGCGCCAAGGGGCCTGATCTGGGCCGTCGTGGGCGACGACGGCCTGGGCGCGGACGTCAGCCGGGCCGCTGGAGGAGCAGCACCGGACGCAGATCACGCGCGGCGCTGGCCGGGGCGCCCGGCGACCTGCTGCTGATGGTCGCCGACGCCACCGAGGCGCTCGGCGAGCTCCGGCTGGAGATCGCTCGCCGCTACGGGCTGATCGAGGGCCAGCCGCAACGCGATCGCCTGGGTCACCGAGTTCCCGATGTTCGAGGTCGGCGGCGACGGGCACCTGACCTCGACGCACCACCCGTTCACCGCGCCCCAAGGGCGACTGGGGCGACCCGCAGACGATGGTCTCGCGCGGCTACGACCTGGCGCTCAACGGCACTGGAGATCGGCGGCGGCTCGATCCGCATCCACGACGCCGAGACCCAGCAGCAGGTCTTCGAGGTGCTGCGCATCTCCGCCGGGGAGGCGCAGGCCCGCTTCGGCTTCCTGCTCGACGGCCTGCGCTACGGCGCGCCGCCGCACGGCGGCATCGCGATGGGCATCGACCGCATCGTCGCCCTGATCGCCGGAGAGCCGTCCATCCGCGACGTGATCGCGTTCCCGAAGACCGCGTCCGGCGCCGATCCGCTCACCGGCGCCCCCGCGCCGGTCGACCAGGAGCAGCTCGACGAGCTCTTCCTGCGCTCCATCGAGTGACGTGGCTCGCTTCCCCGGCTGCCGCCGGGCGAGCCCGAAGAGATGAACGAGCAGCGTCACAAAAGGGACGGGCCCTTTTGTGAAGCGGTGACTTGCTAAGGGACGCGGGGGCGCGTGCCGATTACGGAAGGGACATGGAGTCAGATCTCGCCTCCGATGCGCATCGCCCTGGCTGTCGCCGTGATCTTCGGCGCTGCCTACATGCTCGTTCTCAAGCCCAAGGACGAGGCGGGGACGACGACCGCGACGACGCCGGCCGCCACACAGGTGCCCAGCACCGCCAGCGCGACCGACGAGAACAAGGCCGGGACCCGTCTCGGCAAGGCCGTCGAGGCCGCCCGGGGTGTCGCCGCCAAGACGGAGGCCAAGCAGAACTCCTCGTCCGGTTCGAGCCACCTCCGCGACGCAGTCGAACGCCGAGCACGTCTTCTTCCTCCGCGCCTGAGACCGCCGCCGAGAGCGCCGAGGCGCCCGCCGCCGACGCCTCGCTCGCCAAGCCTGCCGAAGTGGCTGCAGAAGAGCATGGACGACAAGGTCGTCGCGATCCTCTTCTCCAACGGCAAGTCCGCCGACGACCGCCGCACCCGCAAGGCCCTCAAGCAGCGCCTACACGGCGCACGGCAAGGTCGTCAAGCGCGCCGTCCCGATCTCCGAGATCACCAAGTACCGCGCGGTCGCCGCAGGGCGTCGACGTCGCCCAGTCGCCGACGCTGATGGTCATCGACCGCGCACCGCAGCGCCCAGTCGCTGGTCGGCTACTCGAACGTCAGACGCCATCAACCAGGCGATCATCGACAGCCTGCTCGCGACCGACAACCCGGTCAAGCGCGTCAAGTACCTGCAGACCGTGCAGCGCGAGTGCCGCCAGATCGTCAACCAGGCGATCCTCGGCGAGAACGACAGCAGCTCGTCCTCGGAGTACGGCCGCAACGTCGCCGCGCTCGTGGCCACGATGTCCTCGTCGCTCGGCACGCTGCGCAACGCTCCGGTGCCGGCCGCCCACAAGGGCGTCAGCCAGACTGGTCACCCGCTACCTGGCGTCCGAGATGGCAGCGGGTCGCGCGATCCAGGCCTCGGCCATCGGCAAGCGCTTCGTCGACACGGTCAAGGTCCGTCAGATCAACGCCCGCAACAACGGCCTCGAGCACCGCACGCTGCTCGAGCTCAACGCCGTCGGCGTGGACGCCTGCAACTAACCACTTCTCCCGCACACTCCCTCCTCTCAAGCCGTAAGGGGCCCGCGCGAGCGGGTCTCTTGCGTTGTAACGTCGCCCGCAGGGCGAGACCGATTTCCTTCTTCCGCGAACACCTGGAGCACCCGGTCGGCCGGGGTCTCGCCGACGGCGAGATCGGGGTCGCCGGCGGCGCCCTGTGCGGCGACCTCGTATCGGTGTCGGTCGCGGTGCAGGACGGCCGCGTGCGCGTGGGCTGGGAGGCGTCGGGCTGCGGCGCGACGCTGGCGGCCGCCTCCGCGCTGGCGTCGCTCGCCGGCGGTCGGACGTGCTCACGGCCGCGCGCGTCTCCGTGACGGCGGTCAGCGACGAGCTCGGCGGCCTGTCGCCCGGCAAGCTGCACGCGGCGGAGCTCGCGGTCGACGCGTTCCACTCCGCGCTCGGCGCAGCGGTCGCGATGCACCAGGTGGCCTGGCCCCTTGGTGCATGCGGTGGCGATGTGCGGCGGGGTCGACTCGGCCGTGGCCGCGCTGCTGGTGGGACCGGACGCGTTCGGGATCACCGTCGAGCTGTGGCGCGATCCGGAGAACGACGCCGAGGCGTCGTGCTGCTCGGCCTCGGCGGTGCGCGCGGCCCGGGCCGTCGCCCACGGCCTCGGGATGCCGCACTTCACGCTCGACCTGCGGGACGAGTTCCGCGCGGGAGTGGTCGACCCCTGGCTGGCCGACCATGCCGCCGGGCCTCACGCCGAACCCGTGCGTGCGCTGCAACGGGCATGTGCGACTGGACGCGATGCTCGACTTCGCCGACCGGCTCGGCGCGACCACGCTCGCGACCGGCCACTACGCACGCAAGAGCGACGACGGGCTGCTGCGGGCAGCGGCCGATCCCGCCAAGGACCAGGCGTACATGCTGGCCGCGGTCGCCCCTGAGACGCTTGCGCGGCTGCGCTTCCCGCTCGGCGAGCTCACGAAAGCCGAGGTGCGCAGGCTCGCCGCCGACGCCGGCCTGCCCGTTGCGGCCAAGGCCGAGTCGCAGGACCTGTGCTTTCTCGCCGGGACGGGCCGTGCAGCGTTCCTCGCCCGGCACGGTGCGTCCGACACGCCCGGCGACATCGTCAGGGCCGGGGAGATCGTCGGGCGCCACGACGGCCAGCAGGGTTTCACCGTCGGACAGCGGCGCGGCATCCGCATCGCGGCCGGCGAGCCGCTGTACGTGCTGCGCAAGGAGGGCTCCACGGTTCATGTCGGCCCCCGCGCCGAACTGGGCACGCGCGAGGTCGCGATCCGCGACGCCGTCCTGCACCGGCCGCCGGACACGGTGCGGCTGCGCTACCGCTCGCGCCCCGTCGGCTGCTCGGTGGAGGGCTCGCCGCCTACGCTCAAGCTGCGGCTCCATGAGCCGATCGAAGGAGTAGCCCCGGGTCAGGCGGCAGTGATGTATGCCGGTGACAGCGTGGTCGGCGTCGGCACGATCGCCTGACCGGCACCGGGACCGCAACGACCATTCGTACGCCACACTTGCAACCGTGAACGGACTCATCGGCCTTGTCGCGGCAGGCGCGCTCTTCGCTCCTGCCCACCACCCGGCTCCGGCGCAGCGGGCATTGACCGGCACGCTCGTGGCGGAGCCGTCGACGGTGGAGCCGGGCGGGACGGTGAACTTCGACGCCTCTTCGTTCGACGACGTCGGCGTCCTGGTGCTGTACGAGTGGGAGTACGGCGACGGCACGACCGAGGAGACGGTGGACGATCCGACCGTGAGCCACATGTATCCGGCGGCGGGCGTCTTCGAGGCCAAGGTCACCGTCACCGACGTGCTCGACAGCGGCTCGGACACGGTGACGGTGACCGTGGCCACGCCGACGCCGACACCGACACCGACACCGGAACCGACGCCGACGCCGACGGACCGGAACCGACGCCGACGCCGACGCCGACACCGGAACCGACACCGGAACCGCGCCGACACCGGGCCCGTCCCCGTCTCCCACATACGTCATCCCCACACCGACACCGACCCCGACGCCGACGCCGAGCCCCACGCCGACACCGAGTCCGACCGCCACCCGCACGCCGATCCGCACCCCGACGCCGCGCCCCACTGCCACGCCCACGCCGAAGCCGACCAAGCCGCGGCGCTTCGCGCGGGCGACCATCCCCCGGCGCGGCAGGCGCGGGGGCTACCGGATCAAGGTCCACTGCCGGCCCCGCTGCCGGGTGGTGATCGGCCTCAAGATCGGCAAGAGGACCGCCGACCGGCTCGGCATCCGGCAGCTCAGGTCCACCCGCAGGGCCAAGGCACGGGGCAGGCGGAAGTTCCGCTTCGGCTTCGATCCGACGTTCGCGCGCGCCCGCGGCCTGAAGGTCGTGCGGATCCGCGTCAAGGTGAAGCTGGTCCTGCCACGCGGCAGGACCGTGCGCCGCAAGGGCCTCGTCCGCGTGTCCATCTAGAAGCCAGGGCCATAACGTACGGACCGTGCGTTCGGACGAGATCCGCGAGACGTTCCTGGCCTTCTTCGAGGCGCGCGACCACCTGCGCCGGCCGTCGGGCTCGCTGGTGCCGCCGCCGTCGGACACCTCCGTCCTGCTGACGACTGCGGGCATGCAGCCGCTCAAGCCATACTTCGCGGGCACCGAGCAGCCGCCGCACCACCGCCTCACGACCTGCCAGAAGTGCTTCCGCACGGTCGACATCGAGGTCGTCGGCACGACCACCCGGCACCTCACCTGCTTCGAGATGCTCGGCAACTTCTCGATCGGCGACTACTTCAAGGCGGGCGCCGTCGAGTTCGCCTGGGACCTGAGCCTCAACGGGCTCTCGGCTTCAAGCCCGAGGACATCTGGGTCACCGTCCACGAGGGCGACGAGCGTCTCGGGCTCGGCCCCGACGAGGAGGCGATCGCCGCCTGGGAGGCGATCGGCGTCCCGCGCGAGCGCATCGTGCTGCTGCCCAGCTCGGAGAACTTCTGGCAGGCGGGGCCGGTCGGCCCGTGCGGGCCGTGCTCGGAGCTCTACCTCGACCGCGGGCTCGAGTGGGGGACGGAGGAGGACCTGCCGGGCGGCGACAACGAGCGCTTCCTGGAGTACTGGAACCTCGTCTTCATGCAGTTCGACCAGGACGAGCAGGGCAGGCTGACGCCGCTGCCCGCGCAGAACATCGACACCGGCCTCGGGCTCGAGCGCCAGGCGCTGATCCAGCAGGGCGTCGACTGCGTCTTCGACACCGACCTCTTCGTGCCGCTGATGGACCTCGGCCGCGAGCTCGCGGCCACCCCGCAGGACCGCGCACTGCGCATCCTCGCCGACCACACGCGCGGCATGAGCTTCCTGATCGCCGATGGCGTCGTCCCGTCCAACGAGGAGCGCGGCTACGTGCTGCGCAAGCTCATGCGCCGCGCGATCTACCAGGGCCGCCGGATCGGCATCGAGGGCGCGTTCCTGACGCGCTACGCCGACGTCGTCCGCGACCAGATGGGCGCCGCCTACCCGGAGCTGATCGAGCATCGTGACGCCGTCGACATGTGGCTCGCGCGCGAGGAGGAGGCGTTCGGCCGCACGCATCGAGCAGGGCGAGCGCCTGCTGACGGAGATGATCGCCCGCGCCCGCGACAACGGCCACGAGGGCATCGGCGCCGACAACACGTTCCTGCTGCACGACACCTACGGCTTCCCGTTCGAGCTCACCGCCGAGATCGCCGCCGAGCACGGGCTCGGCACCGACGCGCAGGGCTTCGAGGAGCTCATGGGCCAGCAGCGCGCACGGGCGCGCGATGGCGCCGGGCGAGGCGCGCGCGACGAGACGCGCGAGAGTGTCGCGGCCTTCGCCGACGGCCGCGCCGCCGACGGAGTTCACCGGCTACGAGACGCTCGAGCAGCGGACCGAGGTGCTCGCCGTCTCCAACGGCTACGCCAAGCTCGCCGAGTCTCCCTTCTACGCCGAGGGCGGCGGGCAGATCTCCGACACCGGCACGATCGAATGCCTCGACGGCGGCTGTCGCGCCGCGGTCACGGGCGTTATCCGCGTGGGCGACGACCAGGCACTCGTGCTCGACGGGACGCTTCCCGAGGGCGCGCGGGTGGTCGCACGCGTCGGGCCCGAGCGCCGTGCGACGGAGTGCAACCACACCGCCACCCACCTGCTGCACGCCGCACTGCGCGAGATCCTCGGCGCCCACGTCCGCCAGGCCGGCTCCTACGTCGGCCCGGACAAGCTGCGCTTCGACTTCACCCACGGCGCGCCGCTGACGCCCGACGAGGTGCGCGCGGTCGAGGACCGCGTCAACGAGGAAATCCTCGCCAACCGGCCGGTGCGCGCGATCACGACGACGCTCGAGGAGGCGCGCCGCGCTCGGCGCGATGGCGCTGTTCGGAGAGAAGTACGGCGACGTCGTGCGGATGGTCAGCATCGGCGACGGCGAGTGGTCGCGCGAGCTGTGCGGCGGCACGCACGTGCGCTCGACCGCCGAGATCGGCGTCTTCAAGATCACCACCGAGTCCTCGAGCGCGGCCAACGTGCGCCGCATCGAGGCCGTGACCGGCGCCGAAGGGGTCGCGCTGCTGCGTCGCCACGATCGCCTGCTCGGTCGAGACGGCGGCGGCGCTCAAGGCCCGGCCCGAGCGCGTGGTCGAAGCGGCCGCAAAGGCGGCGGCCGACCTGAAGGCACAGCGCAAGCAGCAGAAGGTGGCGCCGGTGGGCGTCGAGAGCGCGGAGGAGTTCGGCGAGGTGCGTGGACTCGTGCAGCCCGTGCGAGGCCGACGCGAAGGCGCTGCCCGCGATGGCCGACAAGGCCCTCGGCCAGCTCGGCGAGATCGCGGTCGTCGTCCTCGGTGCGGCCGGCGACGGCGGGGTGGCCCTGGTCGCGGCGGCGACACCGGCGGCGGTCGAGCGCGGCGTCAAGGCGGGCGAGCTCGTCAAGGTCGCCGCGCAGATCGTCGGCGGCGGTGGCGGCGGGCGCGACACGATGGCCCGCGCGGGCGGTCGCGATGCCGTCGAAGCTGCCCGAGGCGCTCGACGCTGCGCGCGCGGCGATTGCGCAGGCCCTTGAGGGTTCTGGCGCTTGACCACGGGGCGGCGCGTTGCGGCGTGGCCGTCTCCGACCCGACCGGCACGCTCGCCACGCCGCTCGAGCCCGTCCTGCGCCCCGACACGCGCAAGGGCCTGGCGCGGGTCCGGGCCGTGATCTCACAGACCGGCGTCGCGCGCGTCGTCGTCGGGCTGCCGCTGTCGCTCGACGGCTCGGACTCCGACCAGACGCGCGCCGCGCGGGCGTTCGCCGAGCGGCTCGGCGCCACCGTCGAGATCCCCGTGGACCTCTACGACGAGCGCTTCACCACCGCCATCGCGGCGCGCATGCCGGGGACGGCCAGCGAGGACTCCCGCGCCGCCGCCGTACTGCTAGAAAACTGGCTCCGGAGCGGACGTTCGTACTAAAGGGTCGGCCTCGACATGACGACGCTGTTCAGGTGGACACCACGTCTAGTCCGCCCGTCCCTGCACCCCCTGGAGCCGACCCCGCCCAAGAGGCGGCGCTGGATCAGCTTCTACGCCAGATCATCGAGGGTTTCTTCGTCCTGACGGACGGGCAGGGCGCGCTCTCGAAGTGGAGCGAGCCGGCCGAGCTGCTGTTCGGGCTCGAGGCGGACGAGGCGCTGATGGAGCCGTTCTTCGGCAAGCTCTGCCCGGTGCAGGGCCTGAGCGCCGACGGCGAGGCCTGGCGCACGTTCCTGGAGACCGGTGAGACGCCGGGCTCCACCGGCCGGCTCACGGTCGACGCCTACCAGCCCGGCGGCGGCAGCTTCGCGCTGGAGGCCGTCTTCGTCCCGGTCAAGCTCGACGAGGGCTTCGACTTCTCGCTCTTCCTCGAGGACCTCGGCTTCGAGCTGCCGATCGAGATGATGCTGCTGCGCATGCGCCAGCAGCACCCGGTCGTGGTGCGCGCGCTGCGCATGGCGCTCGAACCCGGCGGCCAGCCGTGGGAGGGCGTTCGCACCGCAGGCACGCTGATCGCCTTCCGCCCCGTCGAGCCGACGCCGTGGATGGAGCAGGCGATGACGCGCCGCGAGGCCGAGCGCGAGGAGGCCGAGGCCGAGATGCAATCCCGCATCGAGGCGCTCGAGGCACCGTCGGTCACCGGCACCGACGTCTACGACCTCGACGACGCGCGCGCGGTGATCGACCGCCTGCGCTGGGCGACCGAGCGCATCGAGGAGCTCGAGGAGCGCTCGCGCATCGCCGACGTCGCCGTGCAGGAGGCCGCCGACGCCCGCGTCCGCGCCGAGGCCGCCGAGCAAGCGGCGCTCGACGTCCGGGCCGAGGTGTCCGATGCTCTCGTCGACCGGCCGGTCGACTCGTCCGAGGAGGCCGAGCGGCTCGAGCTGCTCGCTCGCATCGAGCGGGCGGAGCGCGCCGCCTACGACGCGGCCGAGGCCGCCGCCGCGCAGCGCGCGGTCGTCGAGGCCGAGCGCGCGCGGGCGGTCGAGCTCGAGACCCAGCGCGCGGAGCTGATCGCCCGGCTCGAGCGGGTCGAGGCGAGCGCGGGCACGGCCACCGCCGAGGCGGAGCTCGCCGATGCGCGCGCCGAGCTGACGGCGCGGCTCGAGGCACTCGAGCGCAGTGCCGGTAGCGACGTCGCGACGAACGCCGAGCTGGTGGCCAAGCTGGACGCCCTCGAGCGCACGCACGCCGCCGAGGCCGCCGCGCTGCACGAGGAGATCGAGCGCCTGCGCGACCGCCCGGGCGAGCGCAGCGACCGTGCCCTGCTCGAGCAGCAGATCGCCGAGACCGCGCGCCTGCGCGAGGAGCTCGAGGCGCTGCGCGAGCGCGCGGACGCCGCGTCGCAGAAGATCCAGCGCGGCTCGGAGCGCGAGGGCGCCGCCGTCGCGGACGCCGAGGCGGCGCGCGCGGAGCTGAACGCCGCGCTCGAGCGCGTCGAGCAGCTTTCCGAGGAGACCGCACGCATCCGCGCCCACCTCGAGTCGACGCCGGCCGCCGCCGGGCTGTCGCCCGAGGACCGCGAGCGGTTGGAAGGCGTGGCCGCCGCCTCCACCGAGGCGCGCGCCGGCCTCGAGGCGACGCGCAGGCTGGCCGACCAGCTGCGCGCAGACGTCCAGACCCGGCTGGACGAGATCGAGCAGGCGGGACTGGCCGCCCGCCGCGAGCAGGACGACCTGCGTGCCGGCCTCGCCGAGCTGCGCGACGGTCGCGAGGAGCTTCAACAGCAGCTGCGCGAGGCCGCTCGCGCCGCCGACGAGGCGCGCGCGCTGGCCCAGCGCGGCCCGACCGACGACGACAGGCCGCCGCCGGCGGCTGCCGACGAGGTGCTCGCCGCGCAGGCGCGCATCGAGGAGGTGGCCGCGGAGACCGCGGCGCTGCGCAGCGAGATCGTCAAGGCGGCCGAGGCGGCCGAGGACGCGCGCAAGCTCGCCGGCGCGGCCGGCGACCGTGTCGACATGGTCGACCGCGCGAACCAGACCGCGCTCGCCCAGGTGTCGACCCAGGCCTCGATCATCGAGGAGATCGGCGTGCTCGCCCGCACGGCGCAGACCGATGCGCAGGAGAGCCGCACAGACGCCGGCGAGGCGCGCGCAGCGGTCGCCCGCCTCGAGCAGACCGTCGCCGCCGCGCGCGAGCAGGTCGAGGCCGCCGTCGCCGAGGCCGCGGGCGCGCGCGAGCAGGCCGCCGCCGCCGGCGATGCGGCCGCACACGTGCGCGAGCTCGCCGCGGGCGTGGGCGAGGCCGCCCGCCACGCGGTCGCACCCGTCGCCTCCGAGCTTGCCGCGGTGCAGTCGGAGCTCGACAAGGTCGCGGGCGAGATCGCCGCGCTGCGCGAGCGGCCCGTGGGCGCCGACCCCGAGGTCGAGTCCGCCGTCGAGCAGCTGCGCCACGACGTCCGGGGACTGCGCGCCGCGCTCGAGAGCGCCGAGGGTGGAGACGCGGCCGCGGTGCAGGCCATCGGCGCGCGGCTCGACGCCATCGAGGCGGCCAGCCAGGCGCTGCCCAAGGGTCTTGACGGCCGTATGGAGAGCATGCGCGAGGGGCTCGCGAGCGCGCTCGGCCGGGTCGAGGCCGTCGCAGCCGAGATGGCCGCAACGCGCAGCGAGACGGGGGCCAGCCGCGCCGCCGTCGAGCAGCGGCTGGCCGACGCCGCGGCCGAGCTGATGGCCACGCGCACCGAGGCCGATCAGATGCGGCGCGGGCTCGACGGCCTCCAGGCCGAGATGTCGACGCTGCGCGACTACGCCGCCGCGGCGAGGGCCGAGGCGGAGGCCGCGCGCGAGGCCGCCGCCGGCGCGCGCAGGGCGGGCACCGGCGACGACCGGGCGCTGATCGAGTTGCGCACCGAGCTGCAGGCCGCGGTGGCCAAGATGGCCGAGTTCAAGGCGGGCTTCGAGGAGGCGCGCCAGGCCGCGGTCGCCGCGCGGCGCGACGCCGAGCAGGCGCGCGCCGCCGCCGAGAAGGCGGGCGCCGTCAACGCCGCCACGGGCGAGAAGTTCACCGAGGTCTGGCAGAAGATGCTCCAGCAGGCGCCATCGGCGCCCGCGCCGGCGCCGCGCAAGCCGGGCGGCGCTGACACGCTCGCCAGGCCCGCGGTGTCCCAGCCCAAGCCGGCGCCGCCCGCACGCACGTCGCGCGCGGGCTTCGACGACGCCCCGGACCCGAGGGCGATCCTCGACCTCAAGGGCAAGTTCAAGGAGCTCAACCCTGGCTTCGCCAAGCTCGTCGGCTACCAGGAGCACGAGTTCGGCAAGGCGACATGGCCGTCGGTGCTCGACCGCGAGGCCTACAAGGACCAGCACGCGGAGTTCGAGGCGATGGTCTCGGGCGCGCAGGAGCGCGCGACCGTCAACAGCACCTACATGCACGGGCAGGGCCTGATGGTGCTCGTGAAGGGCGAGGTCCGGCTCGTCCGCGACGAGTCCGGGCAGCCCGATCATCTCCTGCTCGTCGCCGAGCCTGGCTCCACGTCGATCTAACCGGCCGCGCCTCCACGTACCCTGCCCGGGGTGCCGGGCTCAGAGCGCACACCCGAGGAGCGGGAAGCCGCCGCCGCCAACCGCGCACGCCGGCGCGACGGCGTGATGTCGCAGACCCCGGAGCCCCCGCCCCGGCCCGCGCCGCCGCCGCTGCGCGAGGCCGGCCGTCCACAGCGGCGGGAGTTGCCGCCGGCGATGCGGAGGACGTCCTACACGGGCCGCCGGGTCGTCGCGGGGATCGTGGTGCTGATCGTGGGTGCAGGGGTGTGGACGGGCATCAAGACCTTCCAGCCCTTGCACGGCGATGCGACCGGCGCCGTGCGGGTGAAGATCGCGCCCGGCGCGAGCGTCGGCGACATCGCCGACACGCTTGCCGCGAGGGAGATCATCGCGAGCCCGACCTTCTTCTCGCTCAACGCGACGCTGACCGGCCGCCGCGGCGATCTGCGGCCGGGCACGTACACGTTCGCGCGCGACATGAGCTACGGCGCGGTGCTCGACGCTCTGTCGAAGGGGCCGCACGTGAAGGCGATCAAGACGTTCAAGCTCACGCTGCCCGAGGGGCTGTCCGCGAAAGAGCTCGGGCCGCGGATCGCGCAGGCGGGGGTGTCGGGCGACTACGTCGAGGCGACGCAGTCGCAGCCCGCGCTGCGGCGCGCGCGCGCGCTCGGCCTGCCCAGCGCCGGCGAGACGACCGAGGGCTTCTTGTTCCCGGCGACGTACGACCTGCCCGAGGGAGCGGCGGCGAGCGATCTCGTCGCCGAGCAGCTCAAGGCCTTCGACGCCAACTTCGCGGGCATCGACCTGCGGCGCGCGAAGACGAAGAACCTGACGCGCTACGACATCGTGATCATCGCGTCGATGGTCGAGCGCGAGGCGCAGCTCGATCGTGAGCGTCCGCTGATCGCCGCCGTGATCTACAACCGGCTGCGCGCGGGGATGGTGCTCGGCATCGACGCGACAACGCGCTATGAGTACGACAACTGGACCGAGCCGCTGACCCAGTCGCAGCTGGGCACCGACACGCCGTACAACACGCGCCTGAACCGGGACCTCCCGCCGACCCCGATCGGCAACCCGGGTGTCGCCAGCCTGAAGGCGGCGGCGCGCCCGGCGAAGGTCCCGTACCTCTACTACGTGGTCAAGCCCGGAACGTGCGGCCGGCACAGCTTCTCCAGCACCGACGCCCAGTTCCAGCGCGACCGCGCCGCCTACGACGCCGCCCGCGAGCGCGCCGGCGGCAAGTCGCCCACCACGTGCTGACGCGTCTGGGCGTGTGCGGCTGGCCGGTGGGCCACTCGCTCTCGCCGGTGATGCACAACGCCGCGCTCGCCGAGCTCGGCCTGACCGGCTGGCGATACCAGAAGCTGCCGGTCCCGCCGGAGGTGTTCGCCGAGACCGTGCGCGCGCTGCCGCAACAGGGCTTCGTCGGCGTGAACGTGACGATCCCGCACAAGGAGGCCGCGCTCGCGCTCTCCGACACCGCCTCCGAGACGGCGCGCGCGATCGGCGCCGCCAACACGCTGACCTTCACCGAGGCGGGCGTCGAGGCCGACAACACCGATGCGGGCGGGCTGCTCGACGCGCTCGCCGAGGTGCGCGCGGGTGGCGGCGTATCCGGCGCGACGGCCCTCGTGCTGGGGGCCGGCGGGGCCGCGCGAGCGGCGGTGCATGCGCTGCTGGAGGCGGGCGCGGCGGACGTCATGGTCTGGAATCGCACCCACTCGCGGGCCGAGCAGCTGTGCGCGCGCCTCGGGGGCCGCCCGGTGCGCGTTCCCGAGCCTGCGGCGGTGATCGTCCAGTGCACCTCGGTGGGGCTCGAAACGGGCTCTGATCCGTTCAAGGCGCTTCCTGTGCGGGCCGATACGTTCGGTGCCGGTATCTGCGTGGTCGACTTGGTCTATCGAGCCGACGGCACGACCTTCCTGGCGGCAGCGCGCAGCCGCGGGGCGGAAGTGGTGGACGGACTCGAGGTCCTGGTGGGCCAGGGGGCGAGAGCTCTCGAGCGTTGGACCGGCCGGCCTGCACCTCGCAGCGTTATGCGGCGGGCCGTGACGGTGCCCGGTCCCGCGCATGAGTCAGAGCACAGCACCCACCGAACGTCCCAGCCAGGTTCGTAAGCCTGGGGTGACCCCGCCTTCCCGGAGGGGTGGATCGGGTCGTTCCCTCGATGAGGTGATGGTGCAGCTGGGCTTCGTGGACCAGGCCGATATGGACGGCGCGGTGGGGACCGCCGCGCGCGCCGGATCGAGCCCGGACCGGGTGCTGCTGGAAGAGGGAAGGATCACGGAGGAGCAGGTCTCCCGTGCGGTGGCCGAGAAGTTCGGTCTCGACCACCTTGATCTCACGGCATACCGCTTTGACCCCAATGCGGCCAAGCTGGTGACACCGGCCGCCGTCAAGCGCTACAAGGCCCTCCCCGTCTCGTTCCTCAACGACCGCACGCTGCTGGTGGCGATGGCCGACCCCGGCAACGTGCTCGCCGTCGACGACATCGCGGTGATGACCGGCTACGAGGTCCGGCCCGCCGTCGCCGCCGGCCCCGACATCGAGGGCGCCCTCGGGCGATTGGCCGAGATGGGGGAGGGCGGCGCGATCGTCGAGGAGGTCCAGGAGGCGGCCTCGGAGGCGCCCCCGACGGCCGGCAGCAACGGCGGTCCGGTGCCGCAGGCGGCCGGCCCGCTGTACGACCTCTCCGAGCTCCAGGTCAAGTCCTCCGGCGAGGAGGACGCGTCCGTCATCGGGCTCGTCCACCGCGTCATCTCCGAGGCGGTCGACCGCGGCGCTTCGGACATCCACTTCGAGCCCTTCGAGGAGGAGATGAAGATCCGCTACCGCGTCGACGGCGTGCTCATCGAGGCGGCGCGGATCCCGTCCAAGATCGTTCCCACGATCGTCTCGCGCATCAAGATCCTCTCCGAGCTCGACATCGCCGAGCGCCGCCTTCCGCAGGACGGCCGCGTCGGCATGGAGCTCGAGAAGCGCAAGATCGACCTGCGCGTCGTGACGCTGCCGACCTCCTGGGGCGAGTCGGTGATCATGCGCATCCTCGACGCGTCGAACGCGCAGATCGAGCTCGATCAGCTGGGCATGCTGCCGCAGGCGCGCGAGCGTTTCACGCACGCCTTCTCACAGGCCCACGGGGCGGTGCTGGTGACGGGGCCGACCGGTTCCGGCAAGTCGACGTCGCTGTACGCGGCGCTCAACCAGCTCAACACGCCGGAGAAGAACATCATCACGATCGAGGATCCCGTCGAGTACAACATGGAGGGGATCAAGCAGGTCCAGGTCAACAACAAGTCGGGCCTGCACTTCTCCACCGGTTTGCGCGCGATGATGCGCGCCGACCCGGACATCATCATGGTCGGCGAGATCCGGGACAAGGAGACGGCGCAGATCGCCGTCGAGGCCTCGCTCACCGGTCACCTCGTCCTCTCCACGCTGCACACCAACGACGCGCCGACCGCGATCACCCGCCTCACCGAGATGGGCATCGAGCCCTTCCTCGTCGGCTCGGCGATCGACGCCGTCGTCGCCCAGCGCCTCGCCCGGCGCCTGTGCGACGAGTGCAAGCGCCGCGTCATGCTGCCCGCCGAGGTGCTGCGCCAGAACGGCTTCAACGTCGGCCTCGACCTCGAGTGCTACGAGCCCGTCGGCTGCGCCCGCTGCGGCGGCACCGGCTACAAGGGCCGCATCGGCCTCTACGAGGTCATGACCATCTCGGAGACGATCCGCGGCATGGCCGTGGCTCGCGACACCGCGGACGCGATCGCCCACGAGGCGGTCCGCGAGGGCATGATGCGCCTGCGCGAGGACGGCCTCGAGAAGGTCCGGCGCGGCATCACCTCGATCGCCGAGATCGCGCGCGTCGCGGGCTCGAAGTAGACGCACGCCGGCCGCGATGAGGGGGAGGGGTTCGGCCCGCCGCGACTGGGATTCGCGACTCAGACATCCATAGGAGGTGTTATTCGCGAACGCTGACGAAATGGGGCCCCTCTGACCCCGGCCCGCGGCCGGCGCTAGCCTCGCGCCGTGTTCGACTCCGAGCCGATCTACTTCGCCGGCGCGGCCGAGCTGCGGGCATGGTTCGAACAACACCACGCCAGCGCCACGGAGCTCGTGATCGGCCACTGGAAGGCGCACACGGGCAAGCCGTCGATCCGCTGGGCCGAGGCCGTGCAGGAGGCGCTGTGCTTCGGCTGGATCGACGGGCAGGCCAGGCGCATCGACGACGACCGGCACATGCAGCGCTTCACGCCGCGCAAGAGCCGCCGCTGGAGCGCGGTCAACGTCGAGCTCATAGCTCAACTCGAGACTGAGGGACGGATGACAGATGCGGGCCGGCGGGCGTTCGATGCGCGCGACAAGAGCCAGGTCCCGTACTCGACCTCGAAGCGTCCCGATCGCCTGCCGGCCGAGTGGGACGAGCGCCTGCGGGCCGACCATCCCGGCGCCGCCGCGTTCTGGGACTCCACGCCCCCGAGCTACCGCAAGACGTGCGCGTTCTGGGTGACCGAGGCCAAGCGCCCCGAGACGCGCGAGAAGCGCTTCGCGGAGCTGGTGGCCGCGTGCGCGCGCGGCGAGCGGCTCAACCGGTTCGCCTCGCCCGTGCGCCGTCGGCGCTGAAGTACGCGGGCCGGCCTGCCGATGCGGGATCCGTGCCCCGCCGCCTCCTCGGCCTGCTCGCCGTCCTCGCCGCGTTCGCCGCCGTGGCGGCGCCCGCCCACGCGCAGGGCCTGCCCGTGGCCGAGCCCGAGTCGCAGACGGTCTCCCCGCCGGGCTTCACCACCTCGGCGCGCGATGCGATCGCGATCGGCGACGGCACCGCGGCGGTGCGCGCGGCCCGCGCCGGCGACCCCGGCCTGGAGGTGGAGGCGCTCGTCTGGGACGACGCCCGCTGGGAAGTCGCCTACCGCTCCAAGGGCAACGTCGTGGTCGAGGTCCAGGTCGGGCCCAGCGGCAGGATCCTCGAGATCTGGACCGGGCTCCAGGCCGACGCGTACTTCCTGCGCGACCCCGCCGAGCGCTTCGGCAACGTCTGGATCTGGCTCCCGTTCGGCGTGCTCTTCCTCCTGCCCTTCGCGGGCCGCCCGCTCCGGCTGGCGCACCTCGACCTGCTCGCGCTGCTGAGTTTCGGACTCCCGCTCGCGCTGCTCGAGGCGCGGCACGCGACGGCGGCGACGTGGCTGCTGTACCCGGCCCTCGTCTACCTGCTGGCGCGGATGGTGCAGCTTGCTCGCGGGCGCTCGCCGGGCCTCGAGCCCCGGCTGCCCACCGTCGTGCTCGCCCTCGGCCTGCTCGCGCTCGTCGCTGCGCGCATCGCGCTCAATCTCACCGACGGCGACCCCGTCGACGTGGGCTACGCCTCGGTGGTCGGCGCCGACCGCGTCGTGCACGGCGAGGAGCTCTACGTCGACAACGCGACCCACGGGGACACGTACGGACCGCTCAACTACGTCGCGTACGTGCCGTTCGAGGCCCTCTTCCCATGGGACGGCGCCTGGGATTTCGTGCCCGCCGCGCACGCCGCCGCGATCGCCTTCGATCTGCTCACGATCACCGCCCTGTACGTACTGGGCGCCCAGCTACGCGACAAGCGCCTGGGGCTCGCGCTCGCGTGGGGATGGGCCGCGTACCCGCTCGGGCTCTTCGGCCTGATGCGCAGCACCAACGACGGCTTCGTCTCGGCGCTGTTGGTGTGGACGCTGGTCGCCATCCGGCACCCGGCGGGGCGCGGCGCGCTGCTCGGCATCGCCACGGCGGCGAAGTTCTTCCCCGGGGCCCTGCTCGGCGTGATCTGGCGGGGGAACGGCGGCTGGAACCTCAAGCACGCAGCGACGTCGCTCGCAGCCTGCCTGGGGATGCTCGCGCTGTCGATCGCGCTGTATCTGCCCGAGGGCGGCCTCGAGGAGCTCTGGGACTGCACGCTGGGCTTCCAGCTCGGCCGCGACCCGAGCTACTCGCTCTGGGGCCTGTACGAGGGGCTCAGACCGCTGCAACTCGCGCTGACCGGCGGTGCGGTCGCGCTGGCCGTCGCCGCCGGTTTCTGGCCCCGCGGGGAGCGCGGCACGCCGCAGCTCGCGGCTCTGGGCGCTGCCGTGATCCTGGCGCTCCAGATCAGCGCCGGCCACTGGTTCTTCTTCTATCTCATGTGGCTCGCGCCGCTCGTGCTGGTCGCGCTGACCGCCCGTACCTACAGGAACGCGGAACCCCTGCCGATACGAGCAGCGGGATGCAATTACGACTTCGCGGACATCCTGTCCACCATCGTCGAACGCAACGCGTCCGACCTCCATATCACGCCGGGCGTTCCGCCGATGATGCGCGAGCGCGGCTCGCTGTCGCCGATGGACGGCCTGCCGCGCATGACGCCCACGGACACGCGCGAGATCGTCTACTCGGTCCTCAACAACTCGCAGCGGCAGAAGCTCGAGACCGACAACCAGCTCGACTTCTCCTACTCGGTGCCCGGCAAGGGCCGCTTCCGCGTCAACGCCTTCCACCAGCGCGGCTCGGTCAGCGCCGCGTTCCGCCTGATCCCCTCCAAGACGGTTCCGATCGAGGAGCTCGGCCTGCCGCCGGTCATCCGCGAGTTCGCCAAGAAGCCGCGCGGCCTCGTGCTCGTCACCGGCCCGACCGGCTCGGGCAAGTCGACGACGCTCGCCTCGATGATCAACGAGATCAACGAGACGCGCTCGGACCACATCCTCACCATCGAGGACCCGATCGAGTTCGTGCACACGCACAAGAAGTGCATCGTCAACCAGCGCGAGCTCGGCACGGACGCGCAGTCGCTTCGCGCTGGCGCTGAAGGCCGCGCTGCGCCAGGACCCCGACGTGATCCTCGTCGGCGAGATGCGCGACATGGAGACGATCGGCACCGCCCTGACCGCGGCGGAGACCGGCCACCTCGTCTACGCCACCCTGCACACGCAGGACGCGCCGCAGACGATCGACCGCATCATCGACGTCTTCCCGTCCGACCAGCAGGGCCAGGTCCGCATGCAGCTCGCCGTCGGCCTGCAGGGCATCGTCACCCAGACGCTGGTGCCGACCGCCGACGGCCAGGGCCGCACGGTCGCCGCCGAGATCCTGGTGCCGACGCCCGGCGTCCGCAACCTGATCCGCGAGGGCAAGATCCACCAGATCTACTCGCTGATCCAGACCGGCGGCGCGCCACGGCATGCAGACGATGGACGCGAGCCTCGCCGGCCTGGTCCGCGCCGGCACGATCACGATGGCGACCGCGCTCAGCCGCTCCTCGGAGCCCGAGGAGCTCCGCCGCCTGGTGCAGAGCGCCGCGCACGATCACGCCGGCCGAGTTCGAGGCCTCCGTGGCGGAGCGGGGGTGTAGGGCATGGCCAGCGGCCTCTTCAGCTACAACGCGACCGACGTCGCCGGGCATCCCCTACAAGGGCGAGATCGCCGGCGACTCCAAGCAGGCCGTCGCCGACGAGCTGCGGTCGCGCGGGCCTGACGATCCAGAAGCTCGACGAGAAGGCCACCGGTCTCAAGATGGAGATCAACATCGGGTCGAAGAAGGTCAAGGCCAAGGACCTGACCATCATGACCCGGCAGCTCTCGGTGATGGTCTCGTCGGGCATGACCCTGCTGCGCGCCTTCTACGTGCTCGAGGAGCAGATCGAGCATCCCAAGCTCAAGGAGATCGCTCGGGCCGGTCCGCGAGGACATCGAGGCCGGCCTCCCGCTCTCGGACGCGCTCGAGCGCCATCCCAAGGTCTTCAACCCGCTCTACGTCGCGATGGTCCGCGCCGGCGAGACGGGCGGCATCCTGGAGGACACCCTCAACCGGATCGCCAACCAGCTCGAGGCCGACGACTCGCTGCGCCGCCAGGTCAAGTCGGCGATGATGTACCCGGCCGTCGTCCTGTCCTTCGCCCTGGTCGTGCTGATCGCGCTGATCGCGTTCATCGTCCCGGTGTTCGTGGAGGTGTTCAAGGACTTCGGCGGCGAGCTGCCGGCGATCACCAAGTTCACCGTCGGCCTGTCCGACGCGCTCACCGGACCAGTGGTACCTGCTCATCGGCGGCGCCGTCGGCATCGTCGTCGGCTTCAAGCGCTGGCGCACCTCCTCGTGGGGTCGCCCGCAGTGGGATCGCCTTCCGCATGAAGATCCCGATGAAGATCGGCGTCACCGTGCAGAAGGTCGCCCTGGCGCGCTGGTCGCGCACGTTCTCGGCCCTCTACGGCGCCGGCGTGCCGATCATGGTCGCGATCGAGGTGACGGGCAAGACGTCGGGCAACTGGGTGATCGAGCAGGCGATGGTCGACGTCGTCGAGTCGGTCAAGTCCGGCGGCCAGATCGCCACGCCGCTGCGCGAGATCGAGGTCTTCCCGCCGATGGTCTCCCAGATGATCACCGTGGGCGAGGAGACCGGCGGCCTCGACACGATGCTCAACAAGGTCGCGGACTTCTACGAGGACGAGGTCGCCGCCGCGGTCAAGGCGATGACCTCCATCCTCGAGCCCATCATGATCATCTTCGTCGGTGCGCCATCGTCGGCTTCGTCGTCATCGCGATGTACATGCCGATGTTCAAGGTCTACGACAACATCAAGTAGCCCTGCCATAGTGGATGCGGTGAGCGCGTCCTCCGCCTCCGCAACACGACGGTGACCGTCGGGCTGTCCACCGGGACGACGGGAGTCAAGCACCTGCTGGGCAGCGCGCCGCGCGGCGAGCACCGGCTGACGCTGACGCCCGCCGAGGTCGCCGTCGAGCACGGGACGCTCGCGGCGCCGCTGCGCTTCGCGCCCGGCTCGGTCGCCGCCGCCGCGGTCGACCACGGCCCCGCGCAGCCTCGGCAAGGACGTCGGCCGCGGCCGCTTCCCGGTGCTGCACCGTCTCTCGGCGACGGCGGTGGTGCCGCGCGAGGAGGGCATCGAGGGCTGGGTGTGGACCAACCTCGAGGGCTCGGCCTTCCTGGTGCTCGGCGACGAGGCGCCCAACGTCTGCTTCGTGTTCTCGCCGCCGCTCGCGGCCGAGCGCCTCGAGGGCGTGCTGTCGCAGGAGCATGCTCGAGGAGGTCGCCAAGCGCTCGCCGCTCGGCCAGCCCGCGCTGTTCGGCCTGCTGCTGCGCACGAACGAGCACCTCGAGCTCGAGCGCGGCGTTCGAGCGCTACGGGTTCCGCACCGAGCATCACCGATCGCGAGATCCCGCCCACGCAGCGCCGGCATCTGCCCGACGACAAGCCGGCCAACCCGACGCCTCGGCGCCGTGGAGCGCGATCGCGCGCAAGACCTCCGTCGCACCGCCGGGGATGTCATGAAGTCGCTGCTATGGCCGAGTGCTCCCCCTGCCGCGGAACCGGTTCGGTGATCTCGGGCCAGGGCGGGACGCCGCACCCGGTCACCTGCCCCTGGTGCCAGGGCACCGGCGAGCGGCCCGCGCCGGCGCCCGAGACCGCTAGCGCCGACTGACCACGCGCACGGTCCCGACCGTGCGCCCGGCGTCGAGCAGGACGACGGGGTACTCGCCCGGCTCGTCGGCGAGCACGTCGAAGACCACCGGGGTCTCCGGCGCCACCGGCCGCACGGCCCCGAGGCCCTGCAGCTCGACCGCGTCGTCGCTGTCGGACTCCACGGTGAGCGTGAGCAGGTCGCCGCTGTCCACGGTCACCGTCCGCGGCTTCGCAGCCGCGGCGTCGAGTGTTTCCTCGACCACGCTCCCGCGCGTAGCGGCAGTGGGGGACGGTGCGGCCTCGGGCGCGGGCTCGCGCACCGGAGCTGCGAGCCCGGCCGACAGCGCCGTGACGCACCAGCAACAGCACGAAGAACGTGAGCATCCGGCGCGCCAGCATTCGTCCATCAAGCTAGCGCTCGACGCTACTGGACACCCGTTCGACGGCGATTTTCCGCTATGCAGAGCCAAGAACGGTGCTGAGCGCCGATTCTGTGAACCGAAACTAAAGTCGTGGAAGAAATGGGGCCGATACCCCACCCAAGCCAGGACCGAGGTGACCAAGGGCAAATCGCCTGCGAGGGCGAGACGCAAAGCCACGGAGCTCGATCTTTGAGCAAGCCGGGTTACTCACCGAGGGATCCCCGGGGTCTGGTCGACAGCAGTTGGTTCCAACGCCCTAACGATCCCCTCAGGAGGGTTCAACTCAAATGCTCAACAAGCTCTCTGAGCGCAGCCGGGACGAGAAGGGCTTCACCCTTATCGAGCTCCTGGTCGTCATTCTGATCATCGGCATCCTTGCCGCCATCGCTCTGCCGGCCTTCCTCGGCCAGCGCGCGAAGGGTCAGGACTCGTCGGCAAGTCCGATGCTCCGCAACGCCGTTTCGGAGATCGAGTCCTGCTTCGTCGACGACGCAGGACTACACGGCCGCCGGGTGCGTGTCCGCTGCCGACTGACACCGGCATCGAGGGTGTGACCATGACGCCGCTGGGCGACGTCGAGGGCTACACCGTCTCGAAGGCGTCGGAGTCCGACAACACGTTCACCCTGGAGCACGACTCCGCGCGGGTGACACGCGTACCTGCGCCTCGACCGGCACCGACAAGGGCGGCTGCCGCGCCGACACACCTGGTAGTCACAGGCGCAATCAGTAACTGAAGTCTCAGCGTGGGGCGGGCCTAGTGCCCGCCCCAGCTGTCTCTACGGGGGAGACATGACATGTTCACCACACACCAAGCGCCGACAGGACGGATTCACGCTCGTCGAGCTGCTCGTCGTGATCCTGATCATCGGGATCCTCGCGGCGATCGCGTCCCGGCCTTCATGGCAGCGCCAGAAGGGCCAGGACGCCAACGCCAAGTCCGACGCCCGCAACATGGTCTCGCAGATCGAGAGCTGCTGGCCAGCGCGACCAGACGTTCGTCGGCTGCACGGCGTACCTGACGACGGCCGAGACCGGGCCTGCCGATCGGCGCCGGCGCCGGCCAGGTCCGGATCAGCGACGAGGAGCAGTTCGGCTACGAGGTCGTCGCCACCTCAACGGCCGACACGAGCGGCACGCTGCACACCTTCACGATCACCCACAACATCGGCGGCGTCTTCAACCGCACATGCGGTCCCGCCGGCAGAGGGCGGTTGCCGTGCCGACGGCGCGTGGTAGCGGCGTCCACAGCGCCCGGACGATGTTCAAGGCTGCGCATGCTCACGCCGAAGCACTCCCTGTGAAGGGGCAAGCCGCACTGCGGGGACGTCTGCATGACCAAGCGGGCTTCAGCCTGTTCGAGGTCATGGTGTCCGCGCTCGTGGTCGCGCTCGTGGCCGCTGCCACGGTCGCGTCGATCGGCACCTCGCAGAAGATCTCCACGCGCACGGCCGCGCGCGGGATCGCGGTCAACCTGGCCGAGCAGGACCAGGAGCGCATGCGCGCGATGCGCACGCGCGACCTCGTCAACTACAGCGCCGACCGCTCCGTCACGCAATCGCGCGCGGACTACGGCATCCACTCGGAGACCGAGTTCGTGCAGGGCCCGAGCGGCGGCACCGTCAGCTGCACCTCCAACGGCGAGCAGTCGCGCTACCTGCGCCTGACGACGGTCGTCACTCCGCAGGCGTCGCTCGAGGAGAAGCCGGTCACCATGCGCAGCTTCCAGGCGCTCCCGATCAACGACTTCTCGCCGACGTCCGGAACGCTGCTGTCGCAGATCTTCGCCGCCGACGGCACCACCGGGCAGGCGAACATCACCGTCAGCACAAGCGGGCCCGAGAGCCGCTCGGCGAGCACCAACTCGGCCGGCTGCGCGATCTTCCAGTTCCTCACCCCGGGGACGTACTCGCTCAACGTCAACCGCGCCGGCTTCGTCGACCGCTCGCTCAACCAGTCGGTGACCTTCTCCGCGCCGGTGACCGCCGGGCTGATCAACCAGGCGACACCACTGCTCTACGACCGCGCCGGCTCGATCCGGGCGACCTTCAACGGCACCACCACCAGCGGCAACTCAGGCGGGCTGACGATCTCCAATGGCGGCATCCCGTCGCCGAGCACGCGCACGTTCAGCGGTCGCGCGGCGACGGGGCTGTTCCCCTTCACGGCTCCGTACCTCGTCTACGCCGGCATGTGCGCGGTCAACAACCCGAGCCTGTACCCGCCGTCGCCCGTGCCGACCGCCACCGTCGGCGCCGGGGTGGCGGACGTGCCCGTCGACCTCCACGAGCCGCCGGTCACCCCCCCGCAGGTGCAGGTCGCGTGGCGGCCGAGCAGCAGCACCGTGACCCAGGCTCCGAGCTTCTCGGGCAACAACGTGCGCGTCCGCTACCGGCTCAACGACGCCTGCCAGCTCCCGACGGTGCCGACCTCCAGCCTGCCCACCTCGGGGGTGCCGAACGCCGCCAGCGTCATCCGGCTGCCCTACGGCAACTACCGGATCTGCGCCGAGTACACCAAGACGGTCGGCGGCAGCACCGGCCGGACGGGCGCCTACTCGCAGGTGGTCACCGGCAACGCGATCGCGAACACGCAGGAGACCGGGCCCGCCGCGACGCCCGCGCCGGTCACGATCGACACCCAGGCCGGCAGCGGCGTCACCAACAACGTGAGCTGCGCGAGCCGGGGGTACTGATGCGGCGACCGCGGCTCAACGACGAGGCGGGCTTCACGATCGTGGAGCTGATGATGGCGTGCATGATCGGCGTGATCGTGATCGGCTCGGCGACGATGATCACGATCGGTGCCGCGCGCCACAACTCCGAGGTGGCCAACCGCACCGATGCCACCCAGCGAGGCCGCCTGGCGCTGGAGAAGACCCAGCGGCTGCTGCGCTCGCAGGTCTGCACGCCCGCGACGACTCAGCCCATCACGGCGGCCAGCGCCAACTCGATCACCGTCACGACCGACCTCTCCGACGGCTCGCGGCCCATCGAGCGCCACACGATCACGCTCGACACCGGCGGCGGCCGGCTGACCGACACCGTCGTGCCGGGCTCCGGCGATCCCGTCAGCTTCGCCGGTACGGGGACCACCGCGACGCTGGCCACCGACGTTCGCCAGACCAACGGGGGGCCGTTCCTGCGCTACTGGGCCTACCCGGTGCCGGCTCCGGCCAGCGGCGTCCTCGAGCCGACCGTCGAGCTCAATCCCGGCGCCGGCAGCCTGAGCGCCGCTGACCTCTCCCGCATCGCGAAGATCGACATCAGCTTCAGCGCCACGGGCGCGACCAAGTCGACGAGGAAGATCGCGCCGCCGATGACCGACTCGGTCTTCGTCCGGATCGCCGATCCCAACGACGTGGTCACCGATCCCAACGACACCACCGACCCGTACAACCCCACATGCTCATGACCCAGCACTCACAGCTCCGGCAGTGCCCGCGCGGCGAGCGCGGATTCACCATGGCGGTGACCATGGGCATCATGCTGATCGCCAGCATCGTCTCGATCGCGGCGTGGCAGGCAGCGCGCGGCGACCTGATCCCGTCAGGCGAGAACCGCGACCGCAAGCTCGCCTACGCGGCGGCGGAGTCCGGCGTCTCGTGGTACCTGGCGAAGCTGACCACCGATCCGAACTACTGGACCGCGTGCGACACGGGCACCACCGCGGGCGTGCCCGACCCGGTGAACCAGAAGAACGTCACGGGCACCGGGCGCAAGTGGAAGAGCGTGGGCAAGAGCGGCGAGAAGGCGGCCGAGTTCTCGGTCGGGCTGCTGCCGGCGACGGGGGCGACGTGCTCCACGGGGGACCCCGCGGGGACGATGCTCAACACGGCGGACGGGACGTTCCGCATCCGCTCCACCGGGCGCTACCGCGGTCGCCTGGCCTCGATCATCACGACCTTCAAGCGCCAGCGCTTCCTCGACTTCCTCTACTTCACCAACTACGAGACGATCGACCCGGTCGTCAACAACGGCGACCCCGCGTGCGCGAACTACCGGCCGCTGCGGCCGGCCGGCTCCTGCTCGGTGATCTCGTTCGTCACCGGCGACACCGTCAACGGGCCCCTGCACACCAACGACGACATCGCGATCTGCGGAACGCCGCGCTTCGGCCGCACCGCGTCCGACAACATCCACGTCTCCGGTGCCGCACCGGGACACGACAACTACGCCAGCTCCGGATGTGCGGACACGCCGAACTTCGTGGGCACGTTCCGCACGGCGCAGCGCACGCTGCAGATGCCGCCGACCAACACCGAGCTGCGCGAGCTCACGACGCCGGGCACGACCGGCCAGGGCTACCGCCTGTCGGGCACGCAGTACATCCGCTTCACCGGGACGACGATGACGATCGACACCCCCACCGGCAACCCGGTGGCGAACGTGCCGCTGCCGCCCAACGGGGTCCTCTACATCGACGACGCGGGTTGCAACCCGAACGGCAACACCGTGCAGAACATGAACTACACGGAGTCGGCCGGCTGCGGGAACGTGTACGTCAGCGGAACCGTCAACCGCCCGCTGACGATCGCCTCCGCTCGCGACATCATCGTCGCGCCGACGGGCCCGACCACCAACAACGACGGAAGCCAGTTCAACCCGGCCACGGCGGGGAACAACCGTGCCGACGCCAACCTGATCGCGGCCGGCACGCTCAACACGACCACGCAGCAGCTGAGCGGCTCGGTGCAGATCGGACTGGTCGCCCAGGGGTTCGTCCGCGTCTACCACCGCGTCAACGACGGCAACCTCGCCTCGGGCGTGCGCAGCGTGCGCATCGACGCGGCGATCCTGTCGCTCGATCACTCCTTCATCACCGACAACTGGGACGAGGGCCCGGTCGCGGGCACGCTCCAGGTGCACGGCGCGATCGCCCAGCGCTTCCGCGGCCCGGTCGGCATCAACAGCGGCGGCACGGTCGTCCGGGGCTACGTCAAGGACTACTGGTACGACGACCGGCTGCGGTACCGCTCGCCGCCGTTCTTCCTGGACCCGGTCAACGCGGCCTGGGGCCCGGCACGCCAGAACGAGCTCCTGCCGCCCGTCTGAGCTAAAGAGTCGCCGCAATGCGGCCGATCTAGGGGATATGGCCCTCTCCCTCAAGCGCTCCGGCGGCGGCAAGGCCGCCAAGGCAGCCGTCGTCGGTCTCGACCTCGATCCCGGCCACGTCGCGGCCGCGGAGGTGCACGTCAACGGCTCGGTCGCCGTCCGGCGCGGTGCGGTCGCCACGCTCGCCCAGGGCGTGCTGCGCGACGGGGAGGTCTCCGACGCCGGCGCTCTGACCACCGCGATCAAGGATCTGTGGGCCGAGCACGACCTGCCCAAGCACGTCCGGCTCGGGATCGCCAACCAGCGCATCGTGGTGCGCTCGCTCGACATGCCGCCGCTCGACGACGACCGCGCGCTCGAGTCCGCGGTGCGCGTCGAGGCACCCGACCACATCCCGATGCCGATGGACGAGGCCGTACTGGACTTCCAGCGCATCGGCAATGTCGAGACGCCCGCCGGCACGCGCGCCCGCGTGGTCGTCGTGGCCGTTCGCCGCGAGATGGTCGAGCGCTACGTCGAGGCCGTGACGGCCGCCGGGCTGAAGGTGGCCGGTGTCGACCTCTCCGCGTTCGCGCTCGTGCGCGCCATGCACGATCGCGCCCACGACGCCAGCGGCGTCATGTACGTCAACGTCTCGGGCCTGATCAACGTCGCCGTGACGAGCGGCGAGCACTGCCTGTTCACGCGCGCGGGCACCGGCGGCCTGGACGCGATGGTGCAGACCCTGTCCGACCGTCGCGGGCTCACGTCCGAGCACGCCACGCAGTGGATGACCCATGTCGGCCTGGTCGACCCCGTCGAGTCGGTCGAGGGCGACGCGGACATCGTGGCCGCCACGCGCACGGTGCTCGACGAGGGCGTGCACCAACTGGCCGACACCGTCCGCAACTCGCTCAACTTCTACCGGATGCAGCAGAACGCGGCCAGTGTGGACCGCGTCGTGCTCACCGGCCCCGTGGTCACGATCCCCGGGCTCGACGCCCAGCTCTCCTCCGCTCTCGGCATGCCCGTCGAGCGGCGCGTCGTCTCCCATGAGGATGGCGACGAGACAAGCGCGTCGCGCCTCGCCGTGGCCGCCGGCCTCGCCGTCGATACGCTGTAGCCATAAAGGCCGAAATGGGGTCCTGACCCCTCAAGGGTGATGGACGGAAGGCCGATCTGAAAACCATGCCCTCCGTCCGCCAGCGGAGGTCGATCCACGGGCAGGTGGGATCGACGCTCATCGAGCTCCTTGTCGCAATGCCGATTGCGATCGTGCTGCTCGGCGTCGTGGTCGCATCGCTCGGACAGGCCGGCCGCGACCAGCAGGACATCGAGCGGCGCACCGAGGCGCTCAACCACGGACAGCTCGGGCTCGAGCGGATGACGCGCGAGCTGCGCCAGGCGACGTGGCTGTACTTCCGCTCGTCGAGCCTCGTCGACCTCAACGTGCGCGTGCGTGCGAACGCGACCTCGAACGGCGCCTACCAGCTCGTCCGCTGGGATTGCTCGGGTGAGACGTGCGTGCGTTCGGAGGGCCCGCCGGTCGCATACCCGCCGCCTGCGGTACCCGGCTTCTCCAGCACGGCTGTCCTGATCGGCCAGTCACGCTCGGACATCGGCGGTCGCGAGGGCCAGATCATCGGCCACGACGTCTTCCGCCCGATGAAGATCGACGAGGCCACCGGCGAGCGGACCCTCGAGTACGCCTCGCCCGACTTCGTCGGCGTCCGCCTGCGGCTCGCCGACAGCACCCGACCCGACGGGATGCTCGAGCTCCAGGACGGCGTCAACCTGCGCAACCGGACGACCTTCGCCGAATGAGCCGCCGACTGCCGACCGGCGAGCAGGGCATGACCTTGATCGAGGTCTTGACGACGGTGATCGTGGTCTGCGTCGGCGTGCTGGCCACGCTCGCGACGTACACGCACTTCTCCGCCGCGACCAACAAGGCGCGCGAGCGCTCGGTCCTCACGTCGGTCGCCCAGCGCGAGCTCGAGCAGCTGCGCCCGCTGTCCTACCAGGCCCTCGCGCTCGCGTCCCCGCCGCCGGCGCGAGCGACGACCGAGGCGCCGCTGGAGGGATCGGCGGCGGCGGAGGCGATCGTCACCGGCGGCGTCGTCGCGCCGGGCGGGCCCGGCACCGGCGACTTCACCTACCAGGGCGTGCATGGGCGCATCTACCGCTACGTCACCAGCTACGCGGAGACGTGCGCGAACGCCACCGTCAAGGTCCAGGGCCAGCTCGCGGCCCTGTTCGGCCAGACGCTGAGCGCGATCCAGGCTTCGCTTCCCCAGATCTGCGCCACCGCGGGGCAGACCAGGCGCGTGACCGTCGTGGTCGTGCCGACCGCCAACGGCGACGCCGACGGCGAAGGGGTGCGACTGAGCACGATCGTCGGCGACACCAGCCCGACCGCCCCGGCGGTGCAGAACCTGGCCTCGCTGGCGGTCAAGTCGGCGACGGGGCAGAGCTCACTGCCGGCGGCCCAGACCGTCAAGACCCAGGCGTTCGCGCTCACCGATACACGTTGCAGCTCCACCGCCCGTGCGGCGCCGGTCGACCACGCCACCATCGACACCAGCCAGGCGGGCTTCACGTGTGCCGCCAGCGGGCCGGCGCCCACGCTGCTGACCCTCACGGCGCTGACCGGGTCCGCCGCGGACGCGGTGCCCGACTTCTCAACCGACGTCACCCGCGCGGCCCAGGGTGGCCTGGCGATCCTGCGCGACACCGCGGCGGGCTCGTGCTCGGACACGTCCAGCCTCGTCTACACGAACGCCGAGACCGACCGGCGCAAGCACTCGGTCCACACCTGGGCGACGACCACTCCCGCCGCTGCCTACGAGACGCCGACCGCGGGCGGCCGCGCCAGCCTGACGCTGTGGTCGAGCACCGCCGACGCCAAGGAGCACTCGGGGCGCATGTGCGTCACGCTGCGGCGGGCGAGCACCGGGGCGGTGCTCGGCGCGGCCGACTTCCAGCTCGCCACGTGGCCGAGCAGCCCGACCGAGCTGACGACCGCGTTCGACCTCGACCACGTCGTGCTGCCGGCGGGCGAGCGGCTGCTGCTGACCGTGCGCGTCCCCGAGGACTCCGGCAGCGACATCCGCATCCTCTACGACCATGTCAAGTACGCGAGCGCGCTGACGCTGACCACCGTCGCCGGCAAGGAGTTCCGCTGATGCGGCGGCTCGAGCTGCGCTCGGAGCAGGGCATGGCGCTCACCGTCGCCATCGTCTCGCTGGGCCTGATGATCACGCTCGGCGGGGTCGCGCTGAAGGGGGCGATCTCGTCGCTGCGCCAGAGCAAGACCAACACCGACTTCAAGCGCGCGCTCCAGGCCGCGGATGCCGCCGTCGACGCGGCCACGTTCGCGGTGTCGCGCGCGTCGATCGGCGACACCGTCGAGATCGACCCGCTGAACCCGGGGTCGGTCGCGTCGCAGAACTGCGTCGTCACGGTGGGCCAGGTCGGCGGTCAGGACCTTCCCGATGTCGACCTGCTGGCGCTGGACCCCGCGACGCCGATCGGGGCCGACGGCAACAAGTGGTGCCCGGAGAGCGCGCAGCACGGCACCACCGACGGTGCGACCTACTCGTTCCGCGTCTCGCAGCTGATCCGCGCCGGCGCGGAGCCGTGCGGGACCTCGAGCCTGATCAACCTCGACCGCTATGTGGTCGGTGTCGGGCGCTCCGGCGACGTCGTGCGCCGCGTGCGCGCGAACCTGCGGGCGACGATCTCGCTGCTGTCGGGCGCCGCCGTGCAGTCGCTCGAGGACGTCAACATGAGCAACACGGCGCGAGTGCTCGGCAACGTCGAGAGCAACGGCAACATCACCGGCGTGGCCACGAACGTGATCGTCGGCAATGCCGTCCATGGCGACGGGAAGGCCGTCACCGGCGTGACGCCCACCGGTGGAACCGGGAAGGCCTGCCAGACGTTCGTGATCCCGGACGTCGATCCCGGCTCCGTGTCGGCGGCCGCCAACGACAACGCGAGCTACGCAGGGGACTGCGTGAACGCGCTGACGCTGCTCAATCTCGCGACCTGTGGCCTGATCGGGCCACCCACGGGCGCCGCCACGTACACGGCCGCCACCCGATCGCTGCTGATCACGGGCAACGGCCGCGCCCGTCTCACCGGCCACAACTACTTCTACTGCAACATCACGGTGAGGGGCAACGGCGTCCTTCAGGTGCCGGCCTCGAACAGCCACGTGCGGATCTTCCTCGCCGACCCGGCCGATCCAGCGTGCGCGGGCGTCCCCAACGCGGGGCAGATCAGCGTCACCGAGGGCGGGCGCATCGTCAATTGCCACCTCCAGACAGCGCCCGAGACGCTCCAGATCTACGCGCTGGGCAGCGCGGCGACGCCGACGACGCAGACCTTCGCGGGGACGAGCACGCTGACCGCAACGCTGCGCACGACGGCGTGCGGGTCGAGCCTGGCGGCGCTGCTCGGCGACCCGATGACGATCATCGCGCCGCGGTCGACCGTCGCGCTGGGCTCGAGCACCGCGATCTCCGGCCAGGTCGCGGCCGGCAAGGTGACGATGTCGGGCTCGTCCTCGGTGAACCCGATCAACGCGATCGCGAACCTCAACCGGCTCGGCTCGAACCCGATCCTGCCGCTGTTCAAGGCGACCGACTACGTCGAATGCACAGGGCGCGACTTCTTCGAGCTTCCGGCCGCGAGCCCCGCGCAGGGATGCTAGGCGGCCCCTCTCCCGACCATGCGCCGGTAATGCCGGGCGGCGATCACCGCCTGGCGTCGTCCTCCCGGCATGACGGCGCCTGGCCGGGAGAAGGACCGCCCGGCCTGCCGTCGAAGGCCTGACGCCGTGAGCACAGCCGCTGCCGCGATCTGCGCCGGGTTGCTCGGCGCTCTCATCGGCTCGTTCCTCAACGTGGTCATCTGGCGGTTGCCCCGTGGCGAGTCGGTGGTGTCGCCGCCCTCGGCCTGCCCTGCGTGCCGTGCGCGCATCAGGCCCTACGACAACGTCCCCGTCGTCTCCTGGCTGCTCCTGCGTGGCCGCTGCCGCAACTGCGGCGAGCCGATCTCGGCGCGCTACCCGCTGGTGGAGGCGCTGACGGCGGCGCTGATGGCGATGGTGCCGATCTTCCTGGGCACCGGCTCCGAGCAGTGGGTCGGCTACGCGATGGTGCTCGTGCTCGTCCCGCTGACGTTCATCGACCTCGACCACCGGATCCTGCCCAACAAGATCACCTACCCGGCGGTCCCGCTGGCGATCGCGCTGGTCGCCGCGTTCGATTTCGACGACCTCCCCGAGCACCTGATCGCCGGCGCGGCGGCATTCGCGTTCCTGTTCGCCGCGGCCTGGGTGTACCCGTCGGGCATGGGGGTGGGGGACGTCAAGCTCGCGGGCGTGCTCGGGCTCTTCCTGGGCCGGTCCGTCGCCCCGGCGCTGCTGATCGCGTTCGCCCTCGGGACGGCGGTCGGCATCGGCGTGATGGCGGCCAAGGGCGTCAAGGCGGGCCGCAAGACCGCCATCCCGTTCGGCCCCTTCCTGGCCGCGGGCGGACTGCTGGGCCTGTACGTCGGCGAGGACATCGTCGACTGGTACCTGGACACCTTCACCTCCTCGTAACGCGAACGTCCCGCATGCCCCATCCCAGTGGGGCATCCGGGACGTTCGGTTGTTTCTCAAGGCTGGCTGGGGGGGTGCCGATAGACGGTCTTGTGAAGGCCGTCAACCTCATTCCCAACGGGCCGCGCTCAAGCGGCGGAGGAAAGCCGCCCGTTGGCCCTGCCGCGCCGTCCGCACCCGGCGACAGCCCCGTCGGGGCGTACGCGATCCTCGCCGCGCTGGTGTTCGCCATCGCGGCCTCGGCCATGTTCGTGATGACGAAGAACGACATCACCGACAAGAAGTCAGAGCTCACCCGCGTGGAGAGCCAGGCTCAGGTCGTCAAGCAGCAGGCCGCCGCCCTGCAGTCCTTCGCGGACTTCAAGCAACTTGCCGACGCCCGCGTCGCCACGGTGCGCGGCCTGGCCGCCAGCCGCTTCCCCTGGCCGTCGACCCTCGACGACGTCTCGCGCGCGCTGCCCGCGGACGTCTACATCAGCTCCCTCGACGGCACGACCCTGACCGAGGGCGCCGGCGGCTCGCAGCTGCGCGGCGCGATCCAGGCACCCTCGATCGAGCTCAACGGCTGCACGAAGTCGCAGTCGAGCGTCGCCCGCCTGATGGCCCAGCTGCGCGAGGTGCGCGGAGTGACCCGCGTCACGCTCGCCAAGTCCGAGAAGGCCGAGACCGCCGCCGCCGCGGCCGCCCCGGCGCCCGCGACGGGCATCGAGGGCGACACGCCCCCGGTCGTCACGCAGCCCTGCCCGAAGGGCGCGCCGCCGGCCTTCGACATGATCGTCTTCTTCGAGCACGCACCGGTCAGCCCGAACGCCGCGCCCAACGAGGACGCGAGCGCCGGGACTGCCGGCCCGACCGGCCAGGTCGGCATCGTGACCACCGGCCCGACGGGCGCAGCCGGTTCCTCGTCCTCGTCCTCGTCCACGTCCACGACGACCACCCCGTAAGGCAGGCCATCGTGAACTCCAAGAACCCCCTCCTGATCGCAGTCATCCTCCTCGTCGTCGCGGGCGGAGGCTTCTACAAGTTCGTCCTCAGCCCCAAGCGCGCCGAGGTCGACAAGCTCGACGCCAAGATCGCGACGGCACAGGAGGACCTGCGCGCGGCGCAGCAGCTGCTCGCCTCCAACAACGAGGCCCGCAAGACCTACCGCCAGTCCTACGAGACCGTGGTGCGCCTGGGCAAGGCCGTGCCGGGCGACGACGACGTTCGCTCGCTCGTCGTCCAGCTCGACCACGCCGCCAAGCGCACGCGCGTCGACTTCAAGTCGATCGAGCTCGGCGGCACCAACGGCATCGCGAGCTCGAGCTCGGACGAGCCCACCGGCGCCGGCGCGCAGCTGCCGCCGGGTGCGACGGTCGGGCCGGCCGGCTTCCCGGTCATGCCCTTCTCGTTCTCCTTCACGGGCGGGTTCTTCAACCTCGGCAAGTTCTTCCAGCGCCTCGACTCGTTCGTCAAGGCCGAGAACGCCAGGGTCGCCGTCAACGGCCGCCTGCTGACCGTCGACGGCGTCAAGCTCGAGCCCGACGCCACCGGCTTCCCGAACATCCGCGCGACCGTGCAGGCGACCTCCTACCTCGTCTCGCCCCTCGAGGGTGAGACGGCCGGCGCGTCGCCCGCCGGGCCCGCGGGGACCACGGCCGGCGCAGAGCCGCGGCGTGACCACGACGACCGCCACCGCAACCGGAGCGATTCGATGAACTCCCTCGCCGATCCCTTCAAGCAACTGGTCGAGCGCAGGCTCTGGCCGGTCGCGCTGCTGCTCGTGGCCGCGCTGGTCGCCGTGCCCGTCCTGCTGACCAAGAAGGCCGACGACGGCGGCGGACTGCCGGTCGCCACGACCTCCGTCCCGTCGGGGCAGAGCGACACCGAGCCGGTCGTCGCGCTGGCCGACGCCGAGAAGACCGACAGCGTGCGCGCGGTGCTCGGCGCCCGCAAGGACCCGTTCCGCCCCGCGCAGGTCGACCACCTCCCGAAGCCCGACGACGCGCTCACCGATGTCGGCACCGAGACCTCCGTCGAGACCGGCACCCCGGAAACCGGCGGCACCGACGCCGGCGGCGGCACCACCACGCCCACTGCCACGGCCACGCCGACTCCGGCGGTGGAGACCTTCGAGCTGTACTCGCTCCAGGTGCGCTTCGGACCGGTCACCGGCCCGCTCGTCACCCGCGAGGTCAAGCGCCTCACCGGCCTGCCCGGCGGCAACCCGGCGCTGCTGTACCTCGGCCTGCTGTCCGACCACAAGACGGCTGTGTTCCTCGTGGACGCGGGCGTGACGGTGCTGGGCGACGGCCATTGCGAGCCCAACCCCGAGAACTGCCAGACGCTGACCCTCAAGAAGGGCGAGACCGAGTTCGTGACCCGCGGCAAGCAGCAGTGGGAGCTCGACCTGGTCGACATCAACGTCAAGGAGACAACCGACGCCGCCGCGGCCCGCAAGGCGCGGGTTGCCGAGGCCCGCAACGGGCGCAGGGTCGCTCCGCCGCATGGGCGCGCGGGGCTCGTCGTACCGCTACGACGCGAACGCGGGCACGCTGCGCCGGGTCAAGAAGGCGCCGGTGGCCAAGACCGCCCGCCGATCCTTCCGCGGCTCGACCCTCGACTCCTCGGGGTAGTGCCTTCCTAGACTGCCGCGCGGCATGTCGCCTGCGCGTCGTCACGGCCGGTGAATCCCACGGCCCCGGCCTGACCTGCGTGGTCGAGGGGCTGCCCGCGGGCCTCGAGCTCGATCAGGAGGCGATCAACCGCGACATGGCTCGCCGCCAGCTCGGCCACGGCCGCGGCGGGCGCATGAAGATCGAGAAGGACGCCGCCGAGGTCACCGCCGGCGTCCGCCACGGCCGCACGCTCGGCGGCCCGGTCTCGCTGACCGTCGTCAACCGCGACTTCGCCAACTGGGAGGAGCGGATGAACCCGTGGCCCGTCGACGCCGACGTCGCCGAGGTCCACACGCCGCGTCCCGGCCACGCCGACCTCGCCGGGCGTCATGAAGTACGGCTTCACCGACGTGCGCAACGTGCTCGAGCGCGCCTGCGCGCGCGAGACCGCCGCCCGCGTCGCCGGCGGCGCGCTGGCCAAGGCGTTCCTGCGCGCGCTCGGCGTCGAGGTCGTCTCGCACGTCATCCAGATCAACGCGGTGCGCGCGCCGCTGCGCGACGACCTCGCCCTGGCCGACTTCGAGGCGGTCGACGAGTCGCCCGTGCGCTGCCTGGACCCGGAGGCGAGCAGGGCGATGGTCGAGGAGATCAACGTGCTGCGCAAGCGCAACGAGTCGCTCGGCGGCGTCTTCGAGGTACGCGCGTTCGGGCTCGTGCCCGGGCTGGGCTCGCACGTGTCCTGGGAGCGCCGCCTCGACGGCGCGCATCGGCGCGGCGATGCTCTCGATCCAGTCCGTCAAGGGCTGCGGGATCGGCGACGGGTTCGACCTCGCCGGCCGTCCCGGGCTCGGAGGCCCACGACGAGATCTTCTTCTCCGCGGAGCGCGGCTGGTACCGCGAGACCAACCGCTCCGGCGGCGTCGAGGGCGGCATGACGACCGGCGAGCCGCTCGTCGTGCGCGCCGCCGCCAAGCCGCTGCCGACGCTGACCAAGCCGCTGCGCACGGTCGACATCGCCACCCACGAGCCGGCGCAGGCGCTGCGCGAGCGCACCGACTCCGCCGTCGTGCCCGCGGCCGGCGTGGTGGGGGAGGCGATGCTCGCGATCGTGCTCGCCGACGAGTACCGCGAGAAGTTCGGCGGCGACCACATCGACGACGTCCGCGCCGCCGTCGACGCCTACAGGCGCCGCATCGGCTGGACGCGGCCGCTCGCGGATGAGCCTCGTCCTCATCGGGTTCATGGGCGCCGGCAAGACCTCGGCGGCCCGGGCCGCCGCGGCCGAGCTGGGCGGCCGCCACGTCGACACCGACCAGGTGATCGAGGCGGAGCTGGGCTCGTCGATCGAGGACGTTCTTCGCGACGCACGGCGAGCGCGCGTTCCGCGAGCGCGAGGAGGAGATCGTGCTGGCCGCGCTCGAGCGCGGGGACGGCGCCGGTGCTGTCGCTGGGCGGCGGGGCGGTGACGTCCGAGCGCGTGCAGGAGGCGCTGCGCGCGGCACACGGTCGTGCTGCTCGACGTCGACGCCGGACACGGCCTGGCAGCGCGCCGGCGGCCGGCGGCCGCTGGCACGCGACCGCCAGCGCTTCGACGAGCTGCACGCGCCGCGCAGCCCGCTCTACGAGCGCCTCGCCGACGCGATCCTGCCCACCAGCCGGCGCGACAGCCTGCGCCAGCGCCCTGCCGGCGATCCAGCAGCTGCCGCCGACGGGGCGAAGCTGCTGTGGGCCGAGAGCGCAGTCGGCCAGCTACCCGGTCTACGTCGGCGAGGGGCTGCACGACTTCCGGCCGGTCGGCCGGCCGCGCCTTCACCGTCTCCGACGAGCACGTCGCCGCGCACTACGGCCCCGCCGACCACGTTCTGCCGGCGGGGGAGGAGCACAAGACGCTGGCGTCCGCGCGAGGCCGTCCTGCGCGCGATGGCGGCGGCCGGCGATCGGCCACGGCGACCACGTGGTCGCGCTCGGCGGCGGCGTCGTCGGCGACGTCGCCGGGTTCTGCGCGGCCGTCTACCAGCGCGGCATCGGAGTCGTGCAGGTGCCGACCACGGTCGTCGCGCAGGTCGACTCCGCCTACGGCGGCAAGACCGGCGTCGACCTGCCCGAGGGCAAGAACTACGCCGGCGCCTACCACCAGCCGCTGGCGGTCGTCGCCGACCCGGCGGTGCTGACCACGCTGCCCGCAGGAGGAGGCGGCGGCCGGATGGGCGGAGGTCGTCAAGACCGCCCTGATCGCCGGCGGCGCGCTGTGGAAGCGGGTCATGGAGTCGACGGTGGTCGACCGCGACGTCGTCGTCGCCTGCGCGCGCACGAAGCTCGCGGTCGTCGCCGAGGACGAGCGCGACGCCGGCCGCCGCCAGACGCTCAACCTCGGCCACACGGTCGGACACGCCATCGAGACCGCGACCGGCTACGCGCGCTACCGCCACGGCGAGGCGGTCGGCCTCGGCCTGCTCGCCGCCCTCACGCTCTCCAACCAGCCGGCGCTGCGCGCCGACGTCGAGCGGCTGCTGGCCGCGCGCGGACTGCCCATCCGGCTCGACCCCGCCGTCGACCTCGAGGCCGTCCGGACCGCGGTGAGTCGCGACAAGAAGCGCCGCGACGGCGTCGTCGGCTTCGTGCTCGTCGAGGCGCCGGGCACGCTCGCGACGGGCGTACCGGTCCCGGACGCCGAGCTGCGCGCCGCTCTGGAAGAGTTGCGGCTGGCGACTCATGAGGAACCGCGTCTCGGTCCTGCACGGCGTCAACCTCGACGGGCTCGACCGCCGCCCCGCCGAGATCTACGGCGACCTCACGCTCAGCGCGCTCGAGCGCAAGATCACGCGAGTTCGCCCACGAGCTCGGTCTCGACGTCATGTTCTTCCAGTCGAACTTCGAGGGCGAGTACGTCGAGGAGATCCACCGCACGGCGGACTACGCGGACGCGATCCTGCTCAACCCGGGGGCCTGGACGCACTACGCCTGGGCGCTGCGCGACGCGCTCGAGGTGGCCGGCCTGCCCGCTGTCGAGGTGCACCTCTCCGACGTGATGGAGCGCGAGGAGTTCCGCCGTACATCGGTGATTCGCGACGTCTGCGTGGCCTCGGTGTGGGGGAAAGGCGCGGCGGGCTACCGCGAGGCGCTGAGCGCCGCGCGCGACGCGATTGCCAACACCGGTTGATCGTTGTTCAAGCGCGCAGGGGTCCGAGCCGATGAAAGTCGGGTATGGACGCCATCCGACGCACCTCAACGCTGCGCCGCGTCGCCACGACGGCGTCGCTGGCTGCTCTACTGCTCGCCCCCGGAACCGCTGACGCGGCACGGGCGCACAAGGCCGCAAAGCCCAAGTCGCCGGTCATCAAATCCGTCTCGCCGCTCACCGCGACGGTCGGTCAGACCCTGACCATCAAGGGCAAGAACTTCCGCAAGGGCAAGGGCCGCAACTCCGTCGGCTTCAAGCGCGATGGCGCTCCCGTGGTCTTCATCAAGTCCGACGTCTCGACGACGAAGGTCATGTACGTCAAGCTGCGGGCGAAGCTCGAGAAGGTGCTCTACAACGGCGCTGCGGCGCGCTTCCATCTGCGCGTGCTGGCCGGGCGCTTCGGCAAGCAGTACACGTCCAACAAGCTCTCGCCGATGATCAAGCCGCGTGCCGACCTGGGCGGCGGCGGCCCGACCGGCCCCACCGGCCCCAACGGCAATCCCAACCCCGCCTTCGACCCCGCCGGACCGAACGGCGACTGCGACGGCGACCAGACGCCCAACAAGGACGAGAACGGCGACATCGACAACGACCTGCTCTCCGACGAGCTCGAGAACGAGATCGGGACCAACGGCTGCGACGCCGACTCCGACGACGACACCGTCCTCGACAGCTACGAGTACAAGTCCGCGGTCGACCACAACGACGACGAGTACCAGGAGCCCAATACGTCCCTGGCGTACCCGGGTCAGCGGTCATACCCGAACCCGCTGTTCGCCGACGCCGACACGGACTTCGACGGCGACGTGCTCACGCTCAAGGAGGAGCACAACCTCTGGGTCAAGCACGGGCGCGGTGCGAACGAGACCTTCCAGCAGTTCGCCGACAAGCACCTCAACTACTCCGACGGCCTGCAGTACTCGGAGTACGCGCGCTGCCCCGCGAGCCACCCCGGTTGCGGCGCGGGCGACGACACCCGTCGCGTCCCGACGCTGGCCGCCGACGGCTACGACAAGCACGCCGCGTTCCTGAAGTGGGCGCAGGACAACGGCTACCTGAACATCCGCATCCAGCTGCCGGGCGAGTCCTGGTGGAACCACCCCGAGCGGGACACGCACGACATCCGCAACGTCAACTTCCCCAACGACGCCGTGGTGTCCGAGGGCTGCCGAGGCGAGCGGCTGTACTACGACTACGACTGCGACGGCTACCTCTCCGACGACGAGCGTGACGAGGACGCCGACGGCCTCACCAACTACGACGAGTCGCACGGCCGCATGCAGCGCGAGTGGTGGAACGGCTGTTACAACCAGGAGTCCGGCTACGACGTCGCGTACGAGGGCACCCGCCTGACCGACGCCGACTCCGACGCCGACGGCGTGCGCGACGGCGCCGACGACCAGGACCACGACGACATCCCGAACATGATGGAGCTCAGCCGCATGGACGCGTCCGTCGATCTCAACGCGACGCCGCCGCGGCCCTTCGGGCACAACGACACCAACGGCAGCCAGTGCACGCCGCTCGACGGCCTCGATCCGCTGATTCCGGTGCACCCGGACGACTACGGCAAGGTCCAGCCGTTCGACCCGTGCGATCCGGCGCCCTCCTCGCGCAGCTGTGAGCGGCATCCGCTGCTCACGGGCAAGCCCGACCCCAACTGGTGGTCGCTCAACTAGCCGAGCCCGAGCGCTCGAACTCTCCCCGGAGCCCGCCCGACCGGCGGGCTCCGGTCGTTAGGGACCGGCATGGCCGACATGACACGCACTGGCTGACACTGCGGCGCGGGTAGGGCCACACGGATGGAATGCTGGCTGAAGGCGATCGGGCACGCACGCGGCCCACTGGAAGCGGACTGGATGGCGGGCAGCCCGTCGTTGCTCCGGACCGGGTTCCCGCGCCGGCCGCGGATCGTGCCGGGCGACCGGCTCGTGTACTACGCGTCGGTGTGGCGCCGGATCTTCGCGGTGGTCGAGGTGACGGGCGACCCGGTCGTGCGCGAAGACGCGCCGGCGCGCTGGCCGTGGTCGGTTCAGGTCGCGCCGCTGCTGCTGATCCCGTCGCTCGACGACGCGCCACCGGTCGAGGCGTGCGGGGTGATGGCGCGCTCGATGAGCCAGCAGTCGCACATCTCGATCACGCGCGAGACGTTCGAGCGCGCCGTCGACGCCATCGCCTCCGTGGCCCGGGGGTAGCATGCGGCCATGCCCATGACGCGCCTCATCTCCCTCCTGTCCGCCTGCGTGCTGCTCGCCCTCGCCGGGTGCGGCGACGACGAGAACGAAGCCGGCGGCGGCGGCCCGTCCCCGGGCTCGGGTGAGGCCACCGCGGTGCAGGAGGAGGCCGACGAGGCCCCCGCGGCCTCGGCGACCAACACGATCAAGGACTTCACCTACAACCCCGATCCCGCAGTCGTCAAGGCCGGCGGCGCGATCACCTGGACGAACGAGGACACGGCCGCGCACAACGTGATCTTCGACGACGACAGCGTCAAGAGCATCGACAACCTCGACCAGGGCCAGAGCGGCGAGGTGACCTTCGAGCAGCCCGGCACGTACCCGTACGTGTGCTCGTATCACTCGGGCATGAAGGGCACGGTCGAGGTCCAATAGCGAGCGGTCACCACCACGGCGTCAGCGCCGACGCCGATCGGTCGAAGCTGAAGATCGCGCTCGCGCTGATCGTCGGCTTCATGGCGGTCGAGGTTGTCGCGGGGATCGCGGCGGACTCGCTGGCGCTGCTCTCCGACGCCGCGCACATGCTCACCGACGCCGGCGCGATCGCGCTGGCGCTGGTGGCGATGCGGCTCGCCAGGCGCCCGGCTCGCGGGGCGATGACCTTCGGCTTGGCGCGCGCGGAGATCCTGGCCGCGGCGATCAACGGCACGACTCTGCTCGTGCTCGCGCTGATCATCGGCTACGAGGGTGTGCGGCGCCTGTTCGACCCACCGGCGACCGCGGGCGGGGTGGTGCTGGCCGTCGCGCTCGCCGGCGTCGTGGTCAACCTCGCGGCGACGGCCGTGCTCAGCCGGGCCAACCGCCGTTCGCTCAACGTCGAGGGCGCCTACCAGCACGTGCTCACGGACCTGGCCGCCTTCATCGCGACCGCGATCGCGGGCGCGGTGATCCTCGCCACCGGGTTCCACCGCGCCGACGGCATCGCCTCGCTGATCGTCGCCGCGATCATGCTGCGCGCCGCCTACGGGCTGCTGCGCGACTCCGGGCGCGTCTTCCTCGAGGCGTCGCCCGAGGGGCTCGACCCCGACGCCGTCGGGCGGGCGCTGGTCGGCGTCGCCGGGATCGTCGAGGTCCACGACCTGCACGTCTGGGAGGTCACGTCGGGCTTCGCGTCGCTGTCCGCCCACGTCACGGTCGGCGCCGCCACTGACTGCCATGCGACGCGCGCCGCCGCCGAGCGCATGCTGCACGACCGCTTCGCGATCGAGCACACGACGCTCCAGGTCGACCATGAAGGCGGTCGCCTGCTCACGATCGAGCCGGCCGGATGACCGCGTTCGCGCGCATGTGGCCGCGGATGGCGGCGACGATGGACGCCCGCGGCGCCGCCGGTCACCGGGCGCGGTTGCTCGCGGGCCTGTCCGGGACCGTGGTGGAGGCCGGCGCCGGCTCGGGCTCGAACTTCGCCCACTACCCGCCTGCGGTGGAGCGGGTGATCGCCGTCGAGCCCGACCCGGACCTGCTCGCCCTCGCGCGCGCGGCGGCCGGCGAGCGGATCAGCGTGTCCGCTGGTGTCGCCGAGTCGCTGCCGGTCGGCGATGGCGAGGCGGACGCGGTCGTCTGCTCGCTGGTGCTGTGCTCGGTGCCCGACCAGACGGTCGCGCTCGCGGAGGCGCGGCGGGTGCTGCGACCGGGCGGCGAGCTGCGCTTCTACGAGCACGTCATCCCCGCGCGCGGCTTGGGCCGCGCCGTCTTCAGGGCCGCCGATCGGAGCCGGCTATGGCCGTTGATCGCCGGCGGCTGTCACTGCGCGCGCGACACCGAGGCGGCGATCCGCGCGGCCGGCTTCGAGGTCCGTGAGCGCGACCGGTTCGCGTTCCGGGCCGGCGCGATGTCGCCGCCGGCTCCGTTCATCCTCGGCGTCGCGACACGCTGAGCCGCGCGCGCTGCGCGCGACCGGAGGTGTCGACGGCGAGCACGCGCGCGCGGGCACGCTCGAGGCCGCGGCGGACCAGCCGCCTGCCGCGCTTCGTGAGCCGCACCGTCACGGCGAGGCGCGACGTGCCGCGATGCACGCGCTCGCCGTGGCCGATCGCGCGGCCGCGGGCCTGCAACGTGACGCGGCAGCGCCGCAGGCGCATGCCCGGTGCGACGCACGTGACCCGCCGGAAGCCACCCCGTACGCGCAGCCGCATCGGCCGCGGCGCCGCCTGCGGGTAGTGCTCGATGCGCACGACGCCGTTGCGCACGCGCTGCGGGTGGTAGCCGACCTTGAAGCGGGTGAGCGCCTTCTTGGTCGCGTAGCTGACGACCACGACCTCGTCCTGGCCGGACGCGCTGATGTAGCAGTAGCGCCCGTCGCCGGAGTTGGTGGACCAGTACGGCTTGGTGATGTTGTCGTCGACGATCGTCGTCTTGAACGTCGCGCGGTCGACGAGGGCGCCGTAGTCGGACATCGTGCCCGCGACGCAGAGCTGCTCGCCCTTGCGGTCCATCGCGAGGCCGTGGTGGGCGGAGTCGAGCAGGTAGTTCTCGCGCGGGATCTGCTGGGTCTTCTCCGGGATCGGCAGCTCCGCGAGGCGCGTGACCTTGTCCTTGACGAGGTCGTACTCGACGAACCCGTGGAAGAAGGAGACCTGGAAGTAGACGAACTTCTCGTCGGGTGACAGGGCCATCGGGCGGACGGCCGCCGACATGCCGGGGAAGCCGGCCTCGGCGAGCTTGTCGCTCATGTTGATGCGCTTGACGATCGAGTGCCTCTCGACGTCCATGATCTGGAAGAACTCCTCGCCCTTGCTCGGCGCCGCCTCGTCCATGTCGGTCGGCGAGTACACGCGCCCGATCGAGGCGTGGTAGACGCGCTTGCCGTCGCGCGAGTAGTTGTTCTCGTGCGGCGAGTCGCCGGACTCGAAGATGCCGGTGCGCTTGCCGGTCGCGGTGTCGAGCTCGTGCACCACGTTCCCCGTCGAGGCCGAGACGAGGAGCCGCGTTCCGTCGGGCGAGATCGCCATGTGATCCGACCGCTGCCCGTCCACGGGCGCGCGCCAGACGATCTTGTCCGTGGCCAGGTCGATCGCCACGACGTCGGCGAAACTCGGCCGGCTGACGTAGAGGGTGCGGCCGTCGTGCGAGGAGAAGACGTCGTCGTTGAGCTGGTCGTGGCCTTCGCCGACGAGCTCGCGGATCGCCAGGAAGAACCCGAGGTCGACCGGGTCGAGCATGATCTCGGCCATCCGCTCCTCGCGGTCGGGCACGACGTTGATCCGGTCGAGCCGCTCGAAGGTCTCGGAGTCGACGATGTCGGTCGTCCCGTCCCAGTTGTTGCCGACCAGGATCACGGGCCGCGTCTCCCCGGGGATGGGAGTCGGCCCGAACTCGTTGGCGCGGGCGGTCTCGGGGCCCGCCAATCCGGCGATCATCACTGCCGCCAGCAGACACTTCCGCATATCGGGAGGGTACCCGCCGGGGGCCGACCGGGGCCCCGACTGCGCATCTCGCACAACGGGCGCCGGTCAGCAATCACGCCCCACGTTTGATGACCGCAGTCACCCAGGGTGCGTGATCCGAGCCTTGGCTGACGCCCGCGCGCACATCAGCGATGTCGGCCAGCTCGGCCGACACGTCGATGCGCGCCCGCTCGTTCCAGAGCAGCAGCCGGTCCCCCTCGGCGGCGAAGTTCCACTGGTGGAGCTCCTCGTAGCTCATGACGTGCGCCTCGTTCTGGAAATGTCGCAGGAGCACGAAGCCTCCCGGTCGTACGACCGCCACCATCTGCCGGATGATCAGGAGAGGGTCGGCGCTGTGATCCAGGGCATTGCGCGCGTAGGCGATGTCGAAGGAGGACTCGGCGAACTCGGTGCGCAACGCCTCCCCGGCGAGCGCGAGCGTCCTCGCCGGCGGGGACAGCTGCGCTTCGTCCAGGAGCCGGTCGTAGTCGGCGCCGAGCGGATCGACGGCCGTGATGTGCAGTCGCTTGCCCGGATGGGTCTTGCCCAGCCACGTCGCCGGGCCTGCGCCGACGTCCAGGATCCGCACGTCCGGTGCGTCGATGTGGTCGAGAGCCTCCAGGATCAGCGGTTCCTGCATTGGTTCGGCAGGGTCGAAGCGCCGGCTGAAGTCCCAGGGGTAGTCGCCGCCCTTCGTGCTGATCCATCCCGCCCAGAACGCGACCTCGGTCGGGAGCGCCCTGCGCCAGACGGTGCGCTGGGAAGAAGCTCGGCGACGAAGGTGGCGAAGGCGGGTCCGCAGGGCTCGCGACCCTATAGGCCTCAACCGTGGCAATCAGTTCAGGAGCGGCGCGCCTGCAACTCGATGCCAGGCTCGGAGAACCGCCCGAGGCCCCGTAGCAGCGAATCGGAATCGGTGACCCATCCGAACAGGGTCTCGACCACGCGGAGGGTTGCTTCGTGGTTCGCGCCGGCGCCGATCGGCTCCGCCGAGCAGTCCGACAGGAGTAGGCAACGGTAGTCCCGGTAGAAGGCGTCCCGCAGGGTCGACTCGACGCACACGCTCGTCGTCGCGCCGGTGAAGATCAGCGTGTTCACGTCGCGCTCGCGGAGCAGATCGTCCAGGCGGGTCTCGTAGAAGCCGCTGTATCGGTGTTTGGTCACGACGAGGTCATCTGGATGGACCGACAGCTCGGGGACGATGTCCGTGTTCCACGTGCCTCCCACGAGGATCCGGCCCTCCGATCCGTCGGGTGCCGTCACGGCGGCTCCCGCCTCGAGGGGCAGGTGCTTGATCCAGTTCGGTGCATCGGGCCAGCCGGCGTCCTGCAGGTCCGGCGCGAACTGCATCTTCAAGAACACGACGGGGATCGCGGCAGCGCGGCAGGCGCCCAGCACCCGTCGCAACGGATCCAGGATCGCCTGTATGCCCTCGATGGGAATGCCCGCACGATCGAACATGCCACCTGCCGCCGCAAAGTCGTTCTGCATGTCGACCACTACGACCGCCGTGCGCGCAGGAACGAGCGCGAACGACTCGGGGCGCGCATCAATCTCACTCTCCATCGGCGGATCCTCGCGTAAGGCACGCCACCGGTGCAAGCGCGCGGCCGGCCCGCCACGGAGCGGGTGGATGCAATCGGCACCACGGCTGGTCGCCGGATCGCCAGCGACTTGTCGGTGACTCGAACGACCTAGGTGTAGGCCCTGAGCAGGCCCGACCGGGTCCGGAGCATTTCACCCCGTATAAGGGGGGATTTTTCTCCAGGCGAACGGATCTCGCCCCCAACGGGAGCCTTCAACGTCCTTGGTGCTCACACCTCCGGTCCGTCACCTGGAGAGCACGGCGAAGTAGCCGGAAATTCGGCCGCAAGCTCAGCGTGCCTCGCGTGCGGCACGTCATGCCGAAGCCGACAGCGCGATGAGGGGAGGGGAGGGCCGCCTGGGAGCTGCGCGTGCGTCGGGACACAGCGGCGATGACGAATACGGCGTCTCCTGGATGACCCATTCGACGGAAGCGAAGGCGGCTTTCCGAAGCGGCTGTCCGGCTGCATCGGGATCCGCGATCAGATTCGGCTGGCGGACACGTTCTGACTCGATTCGCTCGGCCAGCTACTTGTCGGTGACTCGATGCTGTGTGGCGAAGGAAGCCAGTACGCCTCCAGCCGCGAGCATCGCCGCAAAGGTAAGAACCTTGCGCACGGCGCGAAGGCTCGCACAGCATCCGCGCGGCGGCGACCGGGCTCCTCCTATCGTTTCGGCTCTGCAACTCGAGAAATGGCTCTAGAAGGGGCTGCACAGGCTTGATCAGCACCAACCAGTTCAAGAACGGCAACCACATCGAGGTCGAGGGGACGGTCTTCAAGATCCTCGAGTTCCAGCACGTCAAGCCCGGCAAGGGCGGCGCCTTCGTGCGCACGAAGCTGCGGCGGGCGGCGGACGGGGCCGTGATCGACCGGACGTTCCGGGCGGGGGAGAAGTTCCGGTCCATCCACACCGAGGCGCGCAAGATGCAGTTCCTCTACGCCGACGGCACGGACGCGCACTTCATGGATTCGCAGACCTTCGAGCAGCTGGCGATTCCCGAGAGCGGGGTGGGGGAGACGCTCAAGTGGATCAAGCCCAACGAGGACGTCGACCTGCTGTTCATCGACGGCGAGCCGCGCGACGTACAGCTGTCGGCGTCGGTGGAGCTCGAGGTGACCCACACCGAGCCGGGCGTGCGCGGCGACACGGCGTCGGGCGGCGGTCAGAAGCCCGCGACGCTCGAGACGGGAGCGATCGTCAACGTGCCGCTGTTCGTCAACATCGGCGACAGGATCAAGGTCGACACGCGCTCGGGCTCGTACATGAGCCGGGCGTGAGCCGGCGCTCACAGCAGCGCCGCGCGGCTGTCTTCGCCCTTTACCAGCAGGAGGTCGCCGGCCGGCCGCTCGACGAGAGCTTCGAGCGCGACGCTTCGTCCTTCACGCGCGCGCTCGCACACGCGACGCAGGACCACCAGGACGAGCTGGACGCGGTCATCGCCGCGCACGCGCAGGGTTGGGCGCTCGATCGCATCGCCCCGCTCGAGAAGGCGATCATGAGGGTGGCGCTGCTGGAGATGCTCCACCCGGACGCCGTCGAGGCCGATACGCCGATCCCGCCCGAGGGAGCGATCGACGAGGCGGTCGAGACCGCCAAGGAGTTCTGCGGTGCCGAGGCGCCGGGGTTCGTCAACGGGATCCTCGGCGCCGCGCTGCGCGAGCGGCCGGGTCTGATGAATTAGGCACCTATAGGGGGTGTTATTCATCAGAGCCGCAGGGCAGACCGGGCGGCGCCCCCGAGGCGTCAGCAGTCGCGACCCGTACACTTTCCCGAGGCCCATGACCGAGACCCTCGAAACCCTCGTCGCGCAGCTCGAGCGCGCCGCCGCCGAGCTGCGCTCGGGTGATCTGGAGCCCGGCCACGCCGCCGGGCTCATCGACGACCTCGCGCGGTTGGCCGCCGAGGCCGGCGCCGAGCTCGACCGCCGCGTGCGTCTGGGTGACCAGCCGCTGGGCCCCGCCGGCCAGCTCGCGCTGAACGGTTGAGCGCGACCGCAGGCGCGGCCACCTACCCGGAGCACCTGCGCCGGGAGGTCGAGTCCTACCTGGAGGGCCTCGTCTTCAGCGACGAGCACGCCACCCAGGGCCTCCAGGAGGCGATGCGCTACAGCCTCCTGGCCGGTGGCAAGCGCATCCGGCCCGTCCTCGCGCTGGCCACCGCGCGCGCGACCGAGCTCGACGTCAGCGTCATGCCGCTGGCCGCCGCGCTCGAGCTCATCCACACCTACAGCCTCATCCACGACGACCTGCCGGCGATGGACGACGACGACCTGCGCCGCGGCCAGGCGACGTGCCACAAGGCCTTCGGCGAGGACGTCGCGATCCTCGCCGGCGACGGCCTGTACGCCGAGGCCTTCCGCCACGTGACCCAGTGCCAGCAGGGCGAGCCGCGCAACGTCCTGGCCGCCATCGGCGAGCTGGCGGCCGCGACGGGCGTCGATGGCATGGTCGGCGGGCAGTACATCGATGTGAAGGAGCTCGCCGACCGCGGAGACACGACGTTGCGGAGGCTGCACGAGCTCAAGACGGGGCGGCTGATCGGCGCCAGCGTCGAGTGCGTGCTGCTGCTCAGGCCCGTCAATACAATGGACGCCTACCGGGACTTCGCCGCAGAGCTGGGCGTCCTGTTCCAGATCGTCGACGACATCCTCGACGTGACGGGAACGGACGCGGCGCTGGGCAAGCCCCGTGGGTCGGACGAGCGACACGGCAAGATGACCTACGTCAGCTCCTACGGCCTGGACGGCGCTCGGGCCCTCGCTGCCGAGTCGCACCAGAAGGCCCGATCGGCGCTCAGACGGGCCACGGGCGGGCGAGCCACATCCGCCGAACTCGAGCACATCACCGACTTCATCTACCGCCGCACCTCATGACCCGCCTTCTCGACCGCATCGACCGTCCCCAGGACCTCCACGGCCTGTCCGACCAGGAGCTCGAGCAGGTCGCCCAGGAGGTGCGCGAGCTGATGATCGACACCGTCGGCGAGATCGGCGGTCACTTCGGCGCCAACCTCGGCACCTGCGAGATCGCCGTCGCCGTCCACAGCCTGCTCGACTCACCGCGCGACAAGGTGCTCTGGGACGTCGGCCACCAGGCCTACCCGCACAAGGTCCTCACCGGCCGCCGCGACCGCCTCTCCACCATCCGCCAGTACGGCGGCCTCGCGCCCTTCTGCGCGATGTTCGAGTCCGAGCACGACATCATGGGCGCCGGCCACGCCAGCACCTCCATCGGCTACGGGGTCGGCATCAAGGAGGCGATGCGCCGCGGCGACAGCCCGGACGGCAAGGTCGTCGCCGTCATCGGCGACGGCGCGATGACCGGCGGCGTCGCGTTCGAGGCCGTCAGCCAGGCCGGCTGGCCTCGGAACGCCGCTGGTCGTCATCCTCAACGACAACGGGATGTCGATCGCCCCGAACGTCGGCGCGCTGTCGAGCTACTTCAACCGCGTCCGCCTCGAACCCCACATGTGGCGCGCGCGCGAGAGCTTCGAGACCAAGCTCACGAAGCTGCCCAAGCCGCTCGGCAACGCCGTCGAGCGCCTCGGTCCCCAGTTCAAGGAGGCGGTGAAGGCCTTCTGGGCTCCCGGCCTGTGGTGGGAGGAGCTCGACTGGGCGTACATCGGCGTTGTCGACGGCCACGACGTCAGGGCGCTGCGCAAGGCGCTCAAGGAGGCTCTCGACGCCGAGCGCCCCGTCGTCATCCACGTCGCCACGGTCAAGGGGAAGGGCTTCGCGCCCGCCGAGGACGGCGGCCTCGAGGGAATGGAGAAGTGGCACGCCGCCAAGCCGAAGTCGATCGCGAACGGCGAGCCGGTGGTGGCGCCCAAGCCGGTCGCGCAGAAGCCGGCCTCCCCGCCGACGTGGACCGAGGCGTTCGGTCACGCCATGGTCGACGAGGTCCGCCGCGACCGCCGTGTCGTCGGCATCACCGCGGCGATGAACTCCGGAACCGGTCTCAACATCCTCCAGAAGGCCGAGCCCGACCACTACTTCGACGTCGGCATCGCCGAGCAGCAGGCCGTTCTCTTCGCGGCCGGCCTCGCGTTGTCCGGCTCGCGCCCGGTGGCGGCGATCTACTCGACGTTCCTCCAACGCGCCTACGACCAGATCATCCACGACGTCTGCCTGCAGAACCTGCCGGTGGTCTTCTGCATGGACCGCGCCGGACTCGTCGGCGACGACGGCCCGACGCACCACGGCGCCTTCGACATCGCCTACCTGCGGGCGATCCCGAACATCACGCTGATGGCCCCGCGCGACGAGGCGATGCTGCGCCGCATGCTGCGCACCGGCCTCGTGCTCGACGGGCCGTCGGCGATCCGCTATCCGCGCGGTGCGGCCCTCGGCGTGGCGCAGCCCGCAGACCCCGAGCCGCTGGCCGTCGCCACGGGCGAGATCCTGCGCGACGGCGAGCGCGTGGCTCTGCTCGGCTACGGCACGGGCGTCGAGAAGGCACTGGGCGCGGCCGACCTCCTGGCCGAGAACGGTCTCGAGGTGACGGTGGCCGACGCGCGCTTCGCCAAGCCGCTGGACATCGGTTTGATCACCCGGCTGAGTGCCGATCACGACCTGCTCGTGACCGTGGAGGAGGGCGTTCTGCAGGGCGGCTTCGGCACCGCGGTGTGGGAGGCGCTCAATGAAAGTGGCCTGGAGATCCCGCGGATCCTGCGCATCGGGCTGCCGGATCGTTACGTGACGCACGGGGCGCCCAAGCTCCTTCACGACGAGGTCGGCTTCACCGCCGCGGCGATCGCCGAGCGCATCGAGGCCGCGGTTCTCGACCCGCGGTCGACCCTGGTCTAATCGAATCGGCCCCAGCGGCCGATGGAGTGGGTATGGCAGAGGATCCACTGCCCCTGGCATCGGCGGCGGCGTTCACGCCGACCGCGGCCCCCCTGCAGAAGTACGAGTCGAAGGTCCTCACGCTCGAGGACGGCTGGGAAGAGCCCTTCAAGGCCGCCGAGCCCGAGCCGGAGGCCGCGCCCGCCCCAGTCAAGCCCGGGATCGACCGGCTGGCGATGCTCCGCGACATCGCACGCCGCCTGCGCGCAGCGCCGGACTCCGAGGAGACGCTGCAGGCGGTCGTCGACGCGGCCTGCGAGTGCACGGGCTCCGATGCGGCGATGCTGACGCTCTCTGCACCGATGCACCGCCAGTTCGTCTGCGGGACCGCGCTCGGCGCCGGCCCATACATCTCGGTGCCGCTGCGCGCCGGCGGCCCGAGCTTCGGTGAGCTGGTGATGACACGGCTCGCCGACGGGGCCGAGTACGAGCCCGAGGACGAGACCTTCGCCGAGCTGGTCTCCGAGTACGTGGCCAAGGCCGTCTCCACCCTGCGTGCCGGGACGGTCATCTCCCAGGAGGAGCAGGACTTCATCGACCGCATCACCGAGGAGCTGCGGGCGCCGCTGGCCGGCGCCTGCGGGACCGTCGGGATCGCCGCCGACGGCGATGGCCTCAGCGACGACAGCCGCACATACCTGAAGTCGGCGCACAACGACCTGATGCGGACGCTCCACACCATCGACAACCTCCACATGCTGGCGCACCTGCGGCCGCCGAAGCCGTCCGAGGTGCACGCGGTGCCGGTGACCGCGTGGCTCGAGCGGTGCGTGGCGGCGCGCCAGCACCACGCCGACGCCCGGGACGTCACGATCTCGCTGCGCCCGCCGGCGGAGGCCTACATCGTCTCGGGCGTGGGGGAGCAGCTCGACCTCCTGCTCGGCCAGCTGCTCGCGAATGCGATCAAGTTCACCGACGAGGGCGGGCGGATCGACGTCACCGCAGGCGTGTCGGAGGGAATGGTCCGGGTGTCCGTGCGCGACACCGGGATCGGCTTCGACCAGGGCGACGCGTCCCGGATGCTCGAGTGCTTCACCCGCGCCATCACGGCTGAGGCCGGGCGCTACCCGGGCCTCGGAATCGGGCTGTTCCTCGCCAACCAGATCGCCGAGGCCCACGGCGGGCGGCTGTGGCTCGAGAGCAAGCGCGACGAGGGCACGCACGCCCACGTGGCGCTCCCGCAGCGCGTCGAAGCGGTCTGATCGCTCAGCTGACGCCTCGGCGCGCGGTGTGCGCGCCGGCCAAACTGCATCGATAAGGGGGAGGTTTCAGGGTCGCCGCCCGGCCCGCCGAGCGGGAGTTGCGATTGATACCTCCTATGGATGTGTCATTCGCGAATGCCGGCGGCCCGCGTGCGCGGCCCCAACCAGTTCGGCCCGCTGACGGCGGGCCGAACCAGGAGAGGGATGTGTTGTTGTGGTGTGGCTTGTCAGCGGGCCGCGGGGCGCGTCCAGCGCGTCCCGGCCTCGAGGGCGAGGATCGCCGCCGAGGTGCCCAGGAGGAGGCTCGCGGCGACCAGGCCGCCGGCAGCGGCGCAGCCGATCGCGGCTGCGGCGAGAGCGATGACGAGCGTCCGGTCGAGCGACTGGTGCGCGACCAGGGACATCCCGTCCGCGGCGCCGAGCCCGATCCCGGCCAGCAACACGCCGGCTGCGAAGACGAGCACGATGCCGGCCGCGCCGAGGTCGAAGACCATGGCCGCGAGCATCAGCGCGAGACCCGCGAGGAGTTCGAGCAGCCCGTGGGTCGAGATGGAGATGCGGGGGAGGAAACGCATGGTACGAACAAGTGTTCCCGACACGGCGTCAATTCTGTGTGAGTGGGGACACGTAGCCGCAGCGGGTACCGTTCGCCGCCATGGCGCGGGTTCGCCTCGACTCCCTGCTGGCAGAGCGCGGGCTGTTCGCGTCGCGGTCCCGCGCCGCGGCCGCGGTGATGGCCGGCGACGTACTGCTGCTGCCGGGCCGCGAGCGGGCGTCCAAGCCCGGGCAGACGGTCCCCGAGGACGTCGAGGTCGAGGTCGCCGCGGCGCCGCCGTACGTCTCGCGTGGCGGCATCAAGCTCGCCAATGCGATCGACGCGCTCGGCATCCCCGTGACGGGGCGGTCGGCGCTTGACGTCGGCGCCTCGACCGGTGGTTTCACCGACTGCCTGCTCAAGCGCGGCGCGGCCCGCGTCATCGCCGTCGACGTCGCCTACGGCGAGCTGCACTGGTCGCTGCGCGAGGACCACCGCGTGACCGTGCTCGAGCGGGTCAACGCGCGGGCGCTCGGGACTCTCCCGTACGCCCCGGACCTGGCCGTCGTCGATGTCTCGTTCATCAGCGCGCTGAAGGTGCTGCCGGCGGTGCTCGCCGGCCTGGCGCCGGTCTTCGACGCCCTCGTCATGGTCAAGCCCCAGTTCGAGGTCGGCCGCGCCGAGGTGGGCAGGGGGGTGGTGCACGATCCCGCGCTGCGGCGCGAGGCGGTGCTCGCGGTGGCGCGCGCGGCCGGGCCGGCGGTGATGGGGTTCGCCTCCTCGGGGCTGCCGGGACCCAAGGGCAATCGCGAGACGTTCGTCTGGCTCGCCGAGCGGGGGCGGGAAGGCGCGCTCGCAGAGCTCGAGACCGCGCTGGACGAGGTCGAGGTATGAGGGTCACGGTGCTGACCCGGCACGGCTCGGCCGGCATGGCCGAGCCGGTCCAGGCGCTGCACGACGCCGCGCGCGCGGCGGGCGCGACTCTGTGCATGAGCGAGGAGGAGGCGGCCAAGCACGGCTTGGAGGCGGGGGACAACATCGCCATCTGCCCCGTCGGGCGCGAGGTCGACCTGTGCATCGTGCTCGGCGGCGACGGCACGATCCTGAGCGCGCTGCGCTCCTACGCCGGCACCGACGTCCCGGTGTTCGCGATCAACTTCGGCGAGGTCGGCTTCCTCGCGACCATGGACCCCGACGGAGTGCGCGAGGGGCTCGACCGCGCGCTGCGCCGGGAGTTCGAGACGATGGCGCTGCCGTCCATCACCGTCGGGCGCCCGCAGGAGCAGTGGGTCGCGTTCAACGACATCTCCGTCCACCGGCGGCCGGGCAAGCGGGTGGCCCACCTCGCCTACGCGATCGGCGGCGACGAGATCGGTCGCGTGCGCTGCGACGGGCTCGTGGTCGCCACGCCGGCCGGCTCGACGGGCTACAACCTCGCCAACGGCGGCCCGGTCCTCGCCTGGGGCGTGGAGGGCTACGTCGTCTCCTTCATCGCTCCGCACTCGTTCACCGCGCGCGCCCTCGTCGCCGCTCCCGCCGACACCCTGACGATCACCAACGCGGCACCCGAGGAGGTCGAGGTCCACGTCGACGGCCGCCCCGCCTGCGTGCTGCCGGCCGGCGGTGACATGTCGGTCGACTTCGGCGGCTCATTCGCGCAGCTCGCGCAGCTGCCGGGCGCCTCGTTCTACCACCGTCTGCGCGAGCGCTTCGGCCGTCTGGCGAGCTGACCAGCGCGCCGCCCCGCGGCTCAAGGCAAACGGACGAATGACCGATGCCTGTCGGGTGACCTTCTCGTCGGTGAGGGATTGGCTCCCGCGCGGGACCACGCTGCCCGACGAGCAGTTCGAGTCGCGCCACCGGGGGATGGTGATGCTCCTGTGGGTCCACGTGCTCGCGCTTCCGATTGTCGCGCTCGGGTACGGGAAGTCGCTCGGGCACTCGATCTTCGAGGGCTCGCTGATCGCGGCCTTCGCCATCCCCGCGATGCTCGTCAAGCGCAGCGACCGGCGGCGTGTGCGCGCACTGATCGTCACCTTCGGGCTGCTGACCTGCTCGGCGACGCTCGTGCACATCATGAACGGCTCGATCGAGGCGCACTTCCACTACTTCGTGATGGTCACGGTGCTGGCCCTCTACGAGGAGTGGGTGATCTACCTCAGCGCGATCGCCTACGTGCTGCTCCAGCACGGCGTGGGGAGCGCGTTCGCGCACGACTCGATCTTCAACCACGACGGGAGCCCGTGGCTCTGGAGCGCGGTCCACGCCGGCTTCATCACGGCGCTGAGCGTCGCCAACATCGTCAACTGGCGCGCCGCCGAGAAGCTGCGGGAGCAGATGCGCGCGCAGGCCGAGCAGCTCGCCGTCGCCAACGCCGACCTCTCAGAGCGCGCAGGCGACCTCGAGCGCTCGAACCGCGAGCTCGAGGAGTTCGCGTACGTGGCCTCGCATGACCTGGCCGAGCCGCTGCGCTCGATCACGTCGTATCTCGAGTTGATCGAGCGCCGCCTCGAGCTCGACGAGCAGTCGAGCCAGTTCTTCGAGTTCGCCACCGACGGCGCGAAGCGGATGCGCCGCCTGATCGATGACCTGCTGCACTACTCGCGCACCGGCCGCACGAAGCTGCGCCGCAAGCGCGTGCCCGCGGACTCGATCGTCGACCAGACGCTGCGCGACCTGGCCGTCGAGTTCGAAGCCGTCGGCGCGCGCGTCGAGCGCGCCGAGCTGCCGGTCGTCGAGGTGGACCCGGTGCTGATCGGGCAGGTCTTCCAGAACCTGATCACCAATGCGGTCAAGTTCCGCAACTCCGCGCCGCCCGTCGTCCAGGTGTCCGGTCGCGAGCTCGCGGACCGCTGGGAGTTCGCGGTGCAGGACAACGGGATCGGCGTGCCGGCCGAGCACGCCGACGCGGTGTTCAAGATGTTCCAGCGCCTGCATCACCGCAACGAGTACGAGGGCACGGGGATCGGGTTGTCGGTGTGTCAGCGCATCGTCGAGCGCCACGGCGGCGAGATCCGCGTCGAGCCGGTGCCGGACGGGCCCGGCAGCCGGTTCGTCTTCACCATCCGTCGCCCGCGGGCGGTGCTGTAGATGGCGCGCGCTCTCTGCATCCTGCACGCCGAGGACAATCTCGCCGACGCGCAACTGACCCGCCTGGCCCTCGAGGAGGGCGATCACGCTTGCGACCTGCACCACGTCTTCGACGGCGAGGAGGCGATGGCGTTCCTGCGCCGCGAAGGGAGATACGCGGACGCTCCGCGCCCCGACATCGTCCTGCTCGACCTCAACATGCCCCGGCTCAACGGGCACGAGACGCTGGCGCAGATCAAGGAGGATCCCGATCTGCGGTCGCTCCCCGTGATCGTGCTCACGACGTCGGGGGCGCCGCGCGACGTCACCCGCTCCTACGAGGCGCACGTGAACTCCTACATCCGCAAGCCGCTCGGCTTCGAGCAGATGGTCGACCTCATGCAGCGGCTCCAGCGCTTCTGGCTCGAGGCCGCGGTGCTGCCCGGCGCACCGGTCTGAGCGTCCGGTCGCGCTGCTAGACCAGCGGCATGCTGGAAGAGCTGCGCGTCGAGAACCTGCTTCTGATCGAGCGGGCCGAGCTGCGCCTCGGGCCGGGGCTGAACGTGCTCACCGGCGAGACCGGGGCGGGGAAGACGGTGCTCGCACACGCGCTCGACCTGCTGCTCGGCGGCAAGCCGCGGGCGGGCATCGTGCGGCCGGGCGCCGGCGAGGCGTACGTCGAGGGCGTGTTCGTCGGGCCCGACGGTGAGGACGTCGTGCTCGCGCGGCGCGTGTCGGCCCAGGGACGCACGCGCGCGTATGTCGGGGGCCGGTCGGCGACGGCTTCGGATCTCGCCGAGCTCGGCGGCGCGCTGTTGTCGTTCTACGGGCAGCACGAGCACAGGCGCCTGACCCTCGCGTCGGCCCAGCTCGAGATCCTCGACGGCTACTGCGGAGGCGACCAGGCGGCGCGGCGGGCTGCGTTCGCGGCCGCCCACGCGGCGGAGCGGGCCCTGGCGGCCGAGGTGGCGGAGCTGCGCGGGCGCGCCGGCGCGCGCGAGCGCGAGCTCGACCTGCTCGAGTGGGAGCTGCGCGAGATCGAGGAGGCGGCTCCCGATGCCGACGAGGAGGCGTCACTGGCGGCCGAGCGCGAGCGTCTGCGCCATGCCGAGGCGCTGGCCGCCGCGGCCGCGGCCGGCCTGGCCGCGCTCGAGGGCGACGGGCTCGCCGCCGCAGCGCGCGCCGGGGAGGGCGTCGCGGGTGTCGACGCCGGGCTCGACACGCTCACCGGCCGGCTGTCGGCGCTGGCGATCGAGGCCGACGATCTCGCCAGCGACCTGCGGCGCTACGCCGAGGGCACCGAGGCCGAGCCGGGCCGTCTGCAAGCGGTGGAGGAGCGGCTGGCGCTGCTCGACCGGCTCAAGCGCAAGCACGGCGGCACGATCGAGGCGGTGCTGGCCCACGCGGATTCCTGCCGCGCGTTGCGTGACGAGCTCGCGGGCGCCGACGAGGCGCTAACCGGCGGTGACGTGCGCCTGGCTGCGGCGCAGGCCGAGCTCGCATCGCTCGCGGCCGGGCTGCGGGCGGCCCGGATCGCTGCGGCCGACGCGCTGGCGGGTGCGGTCGTGGAGCGGCTGGCGGACCTGGCGATGGACGGTGCCAGCTTCGAGACGCGCGTGACCGAACGGGAGGGCTACGGGCCGACCGGCGGCGACGAGGTGGAGTTCGTGATCGCCCCCAACCCGGGCGTGCCGGCGGGTCCGCTGCGCGAGATCGCATCGGGCGGGGAGCTCAGCCGCGTGATGCTCGCCCTGATGAGCGTCGCCGCCGACGCCTCAGGTCCGAGGACGCTGGTCTTCGACGAAGTGGACGCGGGCATCGGCGGCCAGACCGCGCGGGTGGTCGGCGAGCGACTCCGCGACCTCGCGGACGGCCGCCAGGTGATCGCGATAACACACCTGCCGCAGATCGCCTCGCTGGCCGCCCGCCACTTCCGCATCGCCAAGGACACCGAGCAGCCGACGGCCCGGACGACGGTGAGCCTGCTCACCCGGCAGGAGGTCGTCGGGGAGCTGGTCCGAATGCTCGGCGCCGACGACGCCGACGTCGCCGCGCGGCGGCACGCGAAGGAGCTGCTCAAGGCCGCCTGAAAAAGGGACGGTCGGCCTTCCAGTCAACCGGGGAGGCTCGATGAGACGGTTCGCAGGGGGCGGCCGGCTGACGACGGGGGTCGTCACCGCCGCATTGACGGCACTCGTCGTGGGGACGGTCGCGTTCTGGGTGGCGGTCACAACCTCGGCCGGACCACCAGCCCGACGACGGTCGCGGTCCAGATGTCGCTGGCCATCGTCGAAAATGGCGTCCCCGTCGGCTGGCAGATGGAAGCCGAGGAGGTCGTCCCGACGAACGCTGACTGGCGCCCGGTGGTGTCCGCCATCTGCGCGCCGGCCGCCTGGAACCGCGCGGTGGGGCTCTGCGAGGTGTCGCCGAGCCCTGCTCCGCGCAACGTGCGGCCCCGCCGGCCGCTGGCGTCCGGCGCCCGGTCTAGAGTGAACAAAACGACCCGGAGTCCCGAATGCCAGACCAACGACCTCGCACGCGCTTCATCTTCGTCACCGGCGGGGTCGTCTCGTCCCTCGGCAAGGGCATCGCGGCGGCGTCGATCGGCCGGCTGCTCGTAAACCGCGGCCTGAAGGTCGCCCTCCAGAAGTTCGACCCCTACATCAACGTCGACCCCGGGACGATGTCGCCGTTCCAGCACGGCGAGGTGTTCGTCACCGAGGACGGTGCCGAGACCGACCTCGACCTCGGCCACTACGAGCGCTTCACCGACGCGAACACGTCGCGCGGCTCCAACGTCACCGCCGGCGCGATCTACAACAGCGTGATCCGCAAGGAGCGCCGCGGCGACTACCTCGGCGGGACGGTCCAGGTCGTCCCGCACATCACCGACGAGATCAAGCACCGCATCAAGGTGATCGCCGAGTCGCAGGACGTCGACGTGGTCATCACGGAGATCGGCGGAACGGTCGGCGACATCGAGTCGCTGCCGATGCTCGAGGCGGTGCGCCAGTTCCCGGTCGACGTCGGTCGCGGCCGCTGCATGTTCGTGCACCTCACGCTGGTGCCCTACATCGGCCACGCCGGCGAGCTCAAGACCAAGCCGACGCAGCACTCGGTCAACGAGTTGCGCCGTATCGGCATCCAGCCCGACATGCTCATGTGCCGCTCCGAGGGCACGCTGTCGCTGGACATCCGCAAGAAGATCGCTCTGTTCGCGTCACTGCCGGTCGAGTCGGTGATCTCGGCTCGCGACGTCGACAACATCTACAAGGTGCCGCTCGGCTTCCACGCCGAGGGGGTTGACGACACGATCCTCGACCACTTCGACATCGAGGCGCCCGCGCCGCAGCTCGAGGAGTGGCAGCGCCTCGTGCGCTCGGCCACGGAAGCGGCGGAGCGCCCGCCGGTGCGGATCGCGCTCGTGGGCAAGTACGTCCAGCTCGAGGACGCCTACCTGTCCGTGGTGGAGGCGCTGCGCCACTCGGGCTTCATGCACGGCTGCGGGATCGACATCGACTGGGTCGACTCGGAGACGCTCGACGACGCCGAGGTCCGCGCTCGGCTCGAGCAGGCCGACGGCATCCTGATCCCGGGTGGCTTCGGCGTGCGCGGGATCGAGGGCAAGATCACCGCGTCGCGGATCGCACGGGACCTGAAGATCCCGTTCCTCGGCGTGTGCCTGGGCATGCAGATGGCGGTCGCGGACTTCGCCCGCCAGGTGGTGGGGATGGACGGCGCGAACTCGACCGAATTCGACCCGGAGACGCCCTACCCGGTGATCGACCTGCTGCCCGAGCAGAAGGAGATCAACGACATGGGCGGCACCATGCGCCTGGGGGCGGACCCGATCAAGCTGCACGAGGGCACGCGCGCGCGGGAGATCTACGGCGAGGCGGTCATCTACGAGCGCCACCGCCACCGCTACGAGGTCAACAACTTCCTGCGCACGCGGCTCGAGAACGCCGGGCTCGTCGTGTCGGGGACGTCGCCGGACGAGCGCCTGGTCGAGATCATCGAGCTCGCCGACCACCCGTACTTCGTCGCGTCGCAGTACCACCCGGAGTTCAAGTCGCGCCCGCAGCGGCCGGCGCCGCTGTTCCGCGAGTTCGTCAGGGCGGCGCTGGAGTACCGCAACGAGCGGACCGGCGATGACGAGATCACGGCCGAGGCGATGGATCCGGCCGGACGCTTCGCGCGCGAGTGAGGCCGGCATCACTCGCTGAGAAGGCGCGGCTCGACGAGACATTCGCGGAGCTGTGCCGCATTCGCAGCCCGTTCGGGCACGAGCGGTCGTGCGCGAACAGGGTGGTCAGCGAACTGGAGGGCATGCGGCTCGAGGCGATCGAAGACGAGGGATCGCCCGGCTCGGAGTGCGGCAACCTGCTGGCCCGCGTAGCCGGCCGCGACCCCGACGCATGGGTCCTGCTGTGCGCGCATCTCGACACCGTCGAGGCGGTGGCGGAGATCGAGCCGGTGATCGTCGACGGGGGCTGGGAGAACGCCAACGAGGGCATCCTCGGCGCCGACAACAAGGCGGCGGTGGCGGTCCTGATCGAGGTCGCCCGCCGTGCGACGGTCGAAGGCACGCCGGTCGGCATCGAGCTGCTGTTCACTGTCTCCGAGGAGAACGCGCTCGCGGGGGCGAAGGCGTTCGGCGTCTCCCAGCTGCACTCGCGCTTCGGCTACGTCTTCGATCACGCGAGTCCGATCGGCGAGGTGGTCGTCGCGTCGCCGACGTACTTCCGCATCGGGGCGGAGTTCGTCGGCGCGGCGGCGCACGCGGGCATCCGGCCGCAGGACGGGCGCAGCGCGATCCTCGCCGGCACCCACGCGATCGAGCGGATGCCGCACGGCCGCCTGGACGCCGACACCACGGCGAACGTCGGGTACATCCACGCGGGCGTGCCCAACGCGACCAACGTGGTCCCCGACCACTGCTCGCTGCTCGCCGAGACGCGCTCGCTCGACGCCGAGCGCGCCGAGCAGGTCGTCGCCGCGATCGTCGACGCCCTGCATGACGGCGCCGCGCACGGCGAGTGCGACGTCGACGTCACGGTCGAGAAGCTGTTCACCGGCTACCGGCTGCGCTCGACCGAGCCCGCCGTCGTCGCGGCGGAGGCCGCGCTGCGCGCCTGCGGCTACGAGCCGCGCCGGATCAGCACCGGGGGCGGCTCGGACGCCAACGCCTTCGTCGCCAACGGCCTCCCGGTGGTCAACCTCGCCAACGGGACCGAGCGCAACCACCAGCCCGACGAGCGGGTCTCCGTGGCGGCGCTCGAGGGCATGCTCGAGGTCACCTTCGCGCTCCTCGACGCCGTGGCCGAGCAGTGAGGTTCGAGCGCATCGACTCCCGGACGGTCTTCGAGGGCCGGATCGTCACCGTCCGCGAGGACCGCTACCGCTACGAGGACGGTGGCGAGGCCGACCGCGAGTTCGTCGGGCACAAGGGCGCCGTCGGCGTCGTCTGCCACGACGGCGAGCAGCTGTACCTCGTGCGCCAGCCGCGCGAGGCCGTCGGGGCCGCCGACATGCTCGAGATCCCGGCGGGGAAGCTCGACGAGGAGGGGGAGGACCCGCTCGCGACCGCGAAGCGCGAGCTGGCCGAGGAGATCGGCAAGGCCGCCGCCGAGTGGGAGCACCTGCACTCCTACTACTCGTCGGTCGGGTTCTCCGACGAGCAGGTCCACGTCTACCTCGCGACCGGCCTCAGCGACGTCCGGCGGCCGGAGGTCGAGGAGGACGAGCGCATCGAGATCGTCACCCACCCGCTCACCCGCCTCGACGCGCTCATCGACGAGGTGACCGACGCCAAGACCCTGATCGGCATCCTCGCCCTCCACCGCCGCCTTCACTGAGGGGTCCGTCCCTTTTGTGAAGCTGAACGGCGCGTTGCACCGGGAAGGCGCGCTGCCGGGCGGCGCGAATGAGCGTTGTTATGGCGGTCACGGACGCACCGACTTCGCTCGAGCCGCACGTGCTCGACTTCCTGGCCTACCTCGAGTTCGAGCGCGGCCTGTCGCGCAACACCCTGGAGGCGTACCGCTCCGACCTGCTCCAGTACGGCGCCTGGCTGCGCGAGCGCGATATCCCGCCGCTCGAGGTCGCGCACGCGGACGTCGCCGCGTTCCTGAGCGATCTGGCTGAGGGCGACGGCGAGCGCCCGCCGTCGCGCCGGCCACGCTCCAGCGCAAGGTGGCCTGCCTGCGCAGCTTCCACCGCCACCTTCGCCGCGAGGACCTCATCGTCGACGACCCGACCGCGCACATCCGCGCCCCGAGGCAGAGCCGCCGCCTGCCGAAGGTCCTGACCCGCGAGGAGGTCTCGGAGCTGCTCGCGCAACCGAAGGGCACCGAGCCCACCGTGCTGCGCGACCGCGCGATGCTCGAGCTGATGTACGCGTGCGGGCTGCGGGCGTCGGAGGCCGTCGACCTCGACGTCACCGACCTCGATCTCTCCGAAGCGGTGCTGCGCGCCCGCGGCAAGGGCTCCAAGGAGCGCCTCGTGCCGGTCGGCTCGGCGGCCGTCCGCGCGGTCGCCGCGTACCTGCAGCGGGGCCGGCCTGCGCTCGTGGGCCTCGGCCACGAGCCGCGCCTGTTCGTCAACCACCGCGGCCAGGGCCTGACCCGCCAGGGCCTGTACAAGATCGTCCAGCGCCACGCCGTGGCGGCGGGACTCGGCGACAGGATGAGCCCGCACACGCTGCGCCACAGCTTCGCCACGCACCTGCTCGCCGGCGGCTGCGACCTGCGCGCCGTCCAGGAGATGCTCGGCCACGCCGACATCGCTACGACGCAGCTCTACACGCACCTCTCGGCCGCCCGGCTGAAGGACGTGTACTTCGAGTCGCATCCCCGAGCCACCCGCTGAATACGCTGAGCGGCGTGCGCCGCCTTGTCACGATCGCGTTCGCAGCCCTGGTCCTCGCGGGCTGCGCCAACGAGCGCACGCCGCCGCCCAACGTGTCCCGCGCGGTGGCGCCGGACGGGTTCGCAGGCGTCACGCGGCCGGGCTTCGGCATCACCTACGAGCGGCCACGCAACTGGAAGCCGGTCCTGACCTCCGCCTCACTGGTGGGGGGTGCGACGTCGAACACCGCGACGGTTGCGATCTGGCGCTACCCGCGCAGCGAGTCGCTGCCGCGCGGGCGCCAGGCGTTCGAGGAGGTCCAGACGCTGCTGCTCGACCGCGTCCGTCAGCGCAACCCGACCTTCACTCTGCGCGAGAGCCGCTTCACCCGCACCGCAGGCGCGCGCGGTCTCGAGCTGGTCGGCAGCCAGACCGTGGCCGGCTTCGGCTACGACGTCCGCTCGACGCACCTGTTCTTCAACGGGATCGAGTACGTGGTCGACGCCTACGCGCCCAGCGGTGACTTCGCGCGCGTCGATCGCCAGGTTTTCCGGCCGCTGCTCGCATCGCTCGAGCTGACCAGGCCATGAGGGCGTTCGTGGTCGTGCTCGACGCCTGCGGCGTCGGGGCGCTGCCGGATGCCGCGGACTACGGCGACGAGGGGACGCACACGCTGCGCCATGTCGCCGATGGTGCGGGCGGGCTGGACCTGCCGGCACTGGCACGGCTCGGGCTCGGCTCGATCGCCGAGCTGCCCGGCGTGGCGCCGTCCGCCGATCCGGGCGTTCACGGGCGGCTGCACCCGCTCGGTCCGGGCAAGGACACGATCAGCGGCCATTGGGAGCTGATGGGCGTCGTCACCCCGGAGCCGCTGCCCACCTATCCCGACGGCTTCCCGGAGAGCATGGTCGGTGCGCTGCGCGCCGCATGGGGTCGCGAAGTGCTCGGCAACCGGCCCGCCGAGGGACTCGCCGTGCTCGAGGAGCTCGGCGGCGAGCACCTGCGCACGGGCGCGCCGATCGTCTACACCTCCGCCGACTCGGTTCTCCAGGTCGCCGCGCACGAGGACGTCATCGCGCCGGAGGAGCTGCACGCGCTGTGCGCGGCGGTGCGGGAGCTGGTCGACGTCGGTCGCGTGATCGCACGCCCGTTCGCGGGCGTGCCGGGCGCGTTCCGGCGCACTGCGAGCCGGCGTGACTTCGCGCTCCCGCCGCCCACGCGGTCCTATCTGCAGGAGATCAGCGACGCCCGCGTCCCCGTCCACGCGGTCGGGAAGGTCCAGGACGTGTTCGCCGGTGTCGGCATCGACGTCGCGCATCCGGGCCACGACAACGCCTCCGCCCTCGCGTCGGTCGCGCGCCTGGTGGCCGAGCTCGAGGCGGGCCTGGTCTTCGCCAACCTCGTCGACACCGATCAGCTCTACGGACACCGCAAGGACACGGCCGGTTTCGCGGCGGCGCTGGCACGCGCGGACGCTGCGGTCGCGGACTGGGTGGCCACGCTGGACCCCGCGCGGGACCTGCTCGTCATCACCGCCGACCATGGCGTCGACCCTGCGCACCCGGGCTGGAACCACACGCGCGAGTACGTCCCGCTGCTGGCCACATGCGGTTCCGGGCGCCACGACGGCCCGATGGCCGACGTGGGCGCGACGTGCCTGGCGTGGCTGGCCGGCCGCGAGAGCGACCTGCCCGGTACGAGCTTCGCCCGACCTCCGGGTGAGTCGCGAAGTGCTTGATATTTCAGGCCTCGCGCGACTCATAGGGCTCGTCGGGATGGTGCTGGCGCTCGCGGGATGCGGTGGGGACAGGCGGGCGGCGCCGCGGCCGGCGCCGGACGCAACCGCGGCCGCGACCGCGCGGCCGCCGACTGACCGTGAGCTGATCGGCGAGCTGCTCGAGAGGCGCGCGCGCAGGATCGTGCGCACCTCGCGACTGGGTGTGCGCGAAGCGCGCTACCGGGTCGCGCGGATCGCCGTGCGCGGCCGGCGTGCGCGAATCCGCGCGCGCCTGTCCTACCGCGTCCGGGGCGTCCGCGGCGACTTCGGGACGCCGAGGACGTTCGTCGCCCGCAGGCGCGGAGGCCGCTGGCGGATCGACGGCGCGGCAGGCGCGCGCGACGCCGAGCCGTGGGAGGTCGACGACTACATGCGCGCGAGCACCCCGCACTTCGTCGTCCTGACCCCGCGCGACATCGCTCCCCCCGCGGAGGCGCTCGAGGCCGGCTACGAACGGCTGCGGACGGCCCTGCGCAACAGCGCTCTGCGCAGGCGCTACCTGGCAGTCGTGGTGCGCGATCCGGCTCACGCGCGGGCGATCACGCGCCGGATCGCCGGTCTCGAGAACCTGACGGCGCTCACCGACACCCAGATCGGGCCGGGACCGCGGATCGCATCGCAGCGCCTGATCATCGTCAACAGCGCGTTCGCCGACGGCACGTTCGAGGACCAGCAGACGATCGTCACCCACGAGCTCACACATGCCGTGCTGGCCGCCTCGTCCACCGGGCGCACACCGGCGTGGCTGATCGAGGGCATAGCGCTGTTCGTGTCCGCCGACGACCGGCGCGCGGAGTACGCGGCGCTGCCCGTGGTGCCGACGCTCGCCGCGCTCAGCACGCCGTACGCGATCGCGCGCCTGTCCGGCGAGCAGCAGCGCGCCGCCTATGCGACCAGCTCCGCCGTCGCGTTCACGATCGCCGAGCGTTACGGCCGCGGGGCGTTGCTGTCGCTCCATCGTGCCTTCGCACGCTCCGGCCCGCACCGCGGCAGCGCCGGCTACAGCGACCGCATCCTGCGCCGCGTGCTCGGCACGGGGATTGATGCACTGCAACGTACGCTGGACCCCGGGGCGAACCCCTGATGCCCGAACTTCCCGAGGTCGAGACGATCCGACGCGCGCTGGCGCCGCACGTCGAGGGGCGGGTGCTCGGGGGGCTGGAGATCCTCGACTGGCGCTGGTGCCGGCCGCTGGCACCTGAAGAGGTGGCGCCAGCGGTCGTGGGCCGCCGCCTGGAAGCGCTCGACGCGGCGGGGCAAGTACCTCGTGTTCGAGCTCTCGGGCGACGTCTTCCTGATCTGCCACCTGCGCATGACCGGCGCACTGCTGCTCGAGCCGGCCGCTCACACGCGCGTGCGCCTGCGCTTCGGGGATCGCATGCTCCACTACGACGATCCGCGCCGCTTCGGGACCGGGGAGCTCGCGCTCGGGACGGCAGCGCGCGACGCCTTCTTCGCCGCCCGCCTCGGCCCGGAGCCGTGGGATGCGACGCCGGCCTACCTGCGCGGGCTCGCACGCGGCTCGCGCGCTCCGGTGAAGGCGTTCCTGCTCGACCAGAAGCGGATCGCCGGCGTCGGCAACATCTACGCCGACGAGGCGCTGTTCCGGGCGCGCGTGCATCCGCTGCGCGAGTCCGGCCGGCTCACGCGAGCCCAGTGGGAGGCCGTGCATGCCGGCGTCCTGGAGGCCCTCGAGCTCGGCATCGCGGCCAGAGGGGCGTCGATCGACGACTTCCGTGACCCCGAGGGCGTCCAGGGCACGTTCCAGGACCGCTTCCTCGCGCATCTGCGCGAGGGCGAGCCGTGCGTGAACTGCGGCACCGCGATCGTCAAGCTGCGTGCCGCCGGGCGCGGGACCTACGTGTGCCCGCGCTGCCAGCCTAAGCCGCGGCGTACTCCTTGAGCCGGCCCGAGCCGTCGAGCTGCGCGAGCTCCTGGAAGCCGCCGATGTTGACCCCGTCGACGACGATCTGGGGGAAGGTCATCCGGCCGGTCTCGGCCACCAACGCCGCGCGTCCGTCCGGGTCCTTCGCCAGATTGACCTCCTCGAACGGAATCTTGCGGGCGGTCAGCAGCTGCTTGGCGGTGCGGCAGAACCCGCAGGGCTCGGTGGAGTAAACGGTGATGCGGCTCATTACTTCATTTAGGATAGCGACCCTAGGAGGGGGCTGGTGGCTCCGGCGCTGAAGTCGCACGCGATCGTGCTGCGCTCGCTGCGCTACGGCGAGGCCGACCGCATCCTGCACCTGTACACGCCCCACCACGGACGCGTCAGCGCGATCGCGAAGGGGGTGCGCAAGGCGAAGTCACGCTTCGGTGGTCGCCTGGAGCCGTTCTTCCACATCGACGGCATCTTCCATGTCGGCCGCTCGGACCTGTTGACGGTGACGAGCGCGTCGACCGTCACCGCCCATGCGCGTCTGCGCGAGAACGGTCCCGCGCTCGACGCCGCCGGCCGTGCGTGCGATGCCGTCGCGCGCCTGTTCGCCACCGGCGATCCCGCACCCGGGCGTGTTCAACCTGCTCACCCACCAGCTCGCACTGCTCGACGCGCTAAAGAAGGGACAGTCCCCTTTCTTGCCTCTGGCGAATGGTGTGGCCTTCCGCCTCAAGCTGCTGCTGGCGGCGGGCATCGCGCCGCATCTGGCCGGATGCGCGAGCTGCGGCGAGCGCGAGCACCTGTCGGGATTTTCGGGCGCGGCCGGCGGGGTCGTCTGCCCCGCCTGCGAGGCGGGCTCCTTCCGGCTCGACGAGCCCGCGCACACATTCCTCGTCGAAGCCCTCGGCAGCTCGCTCGCGGAAGCGCCAGAAGCGGAGCGCTCGGCCCTGGCACAGGCCGACCGCGCCGTCCGCGAGACCGCCGAGCACCACGCCGGGGTGAGGCTCGCATCGCTGACCGAGCGGGTAGCTTCCCCCCGGTGAAGTGGGTGTACGACTTCGCCGAGGGCGATCGCGACATGCGCGATCTCCTCGGCGGCAAGGGCGCCAACGTCGCGGAGATGACGAGGGTGCTCGGGCCCGAGCGGGTCCCCACCGGCTTCACGATCACCACCGAGGCGTGCGTCGCGTACATGCGTGACGAGACGGAGCCCGAGCTGATGGAGGAGCAGGTGGCCGACGCGCTCGAACGCCTGCAACAGGCGGCCGGCAAGCTGCTCGGCGATCCCGACGACCCGCTGCTCGTCTCGGTGCGCTCGGGCGCTCGCGAGTCGATGCCGGGGATGCTGGACACGGTCCTGAACCTCGGTCTCAACGACCGGTCGGTCGACGGGCTCGCGCGCCGGACGGACAACGAGCGCTTCGCCTGGGACTCCTACCGCCGATTCGTGCAGATGTTCGGCAACGTCGTCCACGGGGTCGGCAACGAGGTCTTCGAGGACGAGATCAAGCGTGTCAAGACCGATCGCGGCGTCAAGCTGGACACCGAACTCGACGCGGATGCGCTGCGCGAGCTCACCGATCGCTTCAAGGAGCACTACGAGTTCCCGGAGGAGCCGCGCGAGCAGCTGCGGCAGGCGATCCGCGCGGTCTTCGCCTCCTGGCAGGGCGAGCGCGCGGTCGCCTACCGGCGCATCAACCGCATCCCGGACGACTGGGGCACGGCGGTCAACGTCCAGCAGATGGTCTTCGGCAACAAGGGCGAGACCAGCGCGACCGGTGTCGCCTTCAGCCGCGACGAGATCACGGGTGCGGCCGACCCGTCCGGCGACTTCCTCGTCAACGCGCAGGGCGAGGACGTCGTCTCGGGCGTGCGCAACACGCGCGACCTGGGCGAGCTGCGCGATGTGATGCCGGAGGTCCACGAGCAGCTGCTGGAGGTCCTGCGCACGCTCGAGTCCCATTACAAGGACATGCAGGACGTCGAGTTCACGGTCGAGGAGGGGCAGCTGTTCATGCTCCAGACGCGCAACGCCAAGCGGCCTGCTCAGGCCGCGGTGCGATTCGCGTGCGACGCGGTCGAGGAGAGCCTGCTCACGCGCGAGGAGGCACTAACGACGATCGACCCCGATGCGCTCGACGCCCTGCTGCATCCGACCTTCGACCCGCAGGCGGAGTTCGACGTGCTCGCGACGGGCGTCAACGCCTCGCCGGGCGCGGCGGTGGGAGAGATCGTCTTCACCGCCCGGGACGCGGTCGCGGCGGCCGAGGAGGAGCGCGCGGTCATCCTGGTGCGACCGTTCACCGAGGCCGAGGACGTCGCCGGCTTCCATGCCGCCAAGGGCATCCTCACCAGCGAGGGCGGCAAGGCGTCGCACGCGGCACTGGTGGCGCGCGGGATGGGCCGGCCGGCGGTCGTCGGTGCCGACGCGCTCGAGATCGACCTCGGCGCCGGAGTGGTCCGCGTCGACGGCCATGAGCTGCACGCGGGCGACACGATCGCGATCGACGGCACGACCGGGCGTATCACCCTCGACGACGTCCCCCTCGTGACCCCGGGGGTGTCCGATCACTTCGAGCAGGTCCTGCGCTGGGCGGACGAGATCCGGCAGATCGGCGTGCGCGCGAACGCCGACACGCCCGAGGACGCCACCAAGGCGCGCGAGTTCGGCGCGGAGGGCATCGGCCTGTGCCGTACCGAGCACATGTTCTTCGGCGAGGAGCGCCAGCCGATCATGCGCGCGATGGTCATGGCCGAGACCGAGGCCGAGCGCCGGGAGCTGCTCGCCCAGCTGCGCCCGTTCCAGGAGGACGACTTCCGCGGCCTCTTCGATGCGATGGAGGGGCTGCCGGTCACGGTGCGGCTGTTCGACCCGCCGCTGCACGAGTTCCTGCCCAATCTCGAGGACATCGCCGAGCGGACCGAGCGCGCCCGCATCGAGTGCAGCGACGATCTGCCCGAGCTCGAGCGCATGCACGAGAAGGTGCGCGCTCTCACCGAGGTCAACCCGATGCTCGGCACGCGCGGCGTCCGCCTCGGACTCCTGCACCCCGAGATCTACGAGATGCAGATCGAGGCGATCTTCCGCGCGGCGAAGGCGGTCGCGCAGCCGCCGCACCTGGAGATCATGGTCCCGCTCGTCGCCTACGAGCACGAGCTCGAGATCATGCGCGGGCTCGTCGAGGAGGTCGGTGCCCGCCACGGGCTCAGCCCCGGGGAGGATTTCAGCGTCGGCACGATGATCGAGCTGCCGCGGGCGTGTGCGACGGCGCGCCTGATCGCGCCCCATGCCGACTTCTTCTCCTTCGGCACCAACGACCTCACGCAGACGACGCTGGGGTTCTCCCGCGACGACGTGGAGGGCAACATCCTGCGCGAGTACATCCGCCGCAAGATCGTCTCGCGCTCGCCGTTCGAGTCACTCGACACGCCGGGTGTCGGAGAGCTCGTGCGCATGGCGGCGTGGACGGGTCGCGAGACGCGGCCCGATCTCAAGCTCGGCATCTGTGGTGAGCACGGCGGTGACCCGGACTCGGTCGAGTTCTTCCACCGCAGCGGCCTCGACTACGTGTCCTGCTCGGCGTTCCGCGTGCCCATCGCGCGGGTGGCGGCGGCGCAGGCGGCGATCCGTCACCCGCGGGGCTCCTGGACGGGCTAGCGGCCCGCAAATTGCGACGAATCTGCGCAGGCTCCGTCAGTTCCGGGGGCGCCGTTGCGACACTTGAGGGGATGGAGACCGTCGCCGAGTTGTCACCGCTCGCCACGCCGTCGTATCCGGTGTCACGCCCAGCGCCCGAGGAGGAGTGCACGCTGCGCACGCCGTTCCAGCGCGACCGCGACCGGATCGTGCACTCGAAGGCGTTCCGGCGGCTCATGCACAAGACGCAGGTCTTCGTCGCCCCGGAGGGCGACCACTACCGCACGCGGCTCACGCACACGCTGGAGGCGACGCAGGTCTCGCGCACCGTAGCGCGGGCGCTGCGCCTCAACGAGGACCTCGTGGAGGCGATCGGGCTCGGGCACGACCTCGGGCATCCGCCGTTCGGGCACATCGGCGAGGACGTGCTCGACCGCTGCGCGCGCGAGCGCTTCGGCCGCGGCTTCCGGCACAACGAGCACTCGCTGCGGGTCGTCGACAGGATCGAGCGGCTGAATCTGACCGACCCGGTGCGCGACGGCATCCTGCGGCATTCCTCGGGCGCGGGCGAGCCGGCGACGCTGGAGGGCAAGATCGTGAGGCTCGTCGACCGCATCGCCTACATCAACCACGACATCGACGACGCGCTGCGCGCCGGCGTGATCACATCCGCGGACCTCCCGGCGCGCGAGATCGAGATCCTGGGGGAGACGGGCTCGCGCCGGATCGACCGGCTCGTGCACGACCTGGTCGAGACCAGCGAGGCCGCGGGCGACATCGTCCAGAGCGAGGAGGTCGGCGGCGCGATGATGACACTGCGCTCGTTCATGTTCCAGCGCGTCTACCTGGGCGAGGCGGCGCGGCAGGAGCACGCACGCATCGAGCGTGTGCTGCGCGGGCTGTTCGACTGGTTCGCCGCGCACCCGGAGGAGCTGCCGGTGGCGCTGGACGACTCCGCGCCGGCGGACCGCGTGATCGACTACATCGCCGGAATGACCGATCGCTTCGCGACGCGCGCCTTCACCGAGCGCGCGATCCCGCAGGGGTTCGCCACGTAGTGCCCAGGTACACGGACGACTCGCGCGACAAGGTCCGCGACGCGGTCGACTTCGCCGATCTCGTCGGCCAGCGCACCGAGCTGCGGCGGGCGGGCGTCAACCGGCTCACGGGGCTGTGCCCGTTCCACGACGAGCGAACGCCGTCGTTCGGGATCGACCCCGTCGAGAAGGTCTACCACTGCTTCGGATGCGGCGCGGGCGGCGACGTCTTCACCTTCGTGATGGAGACCGAGTCGGTCGGGTTCGGCGAGGCGCTGGAGCTGCTCGCAGACCGCTACGGCGTCGAGCTCGAGCGCTCGCAGGAGGATCCCGGGGCGGCCGAGCGGCGCGGCCGCCGCGAGCGGCTGCACGCGCTGCTCGAGCGCACGGCGGCGTGGTACGTGCGGATGCTGTGGGAATCGCCCGAGGCGGCCGGGGCGCGGGAGTACCTGGCCTCCCGCGGGCTCGAGGAGGGGGTCTGCCGCGAGTTCCGCGTCGGCTACTCGCCGCCGGGCTGGGACCGCGTGGTGGGCGCGTCCCAGCAGGCGGGCTTCAGCGAGGCCGAGCTGCTCGCGTCCGGCCTCGCCTCACGGCGGCGCAACGGGCCCGGGCTGCTGGACCGCTTCCGCGGGCGGCTGATGTTCCCGTGGGCGGATTCCCGGGGCCGCGTCGTCGGGTTCGGGGCGCGCTCGCTGTCCGACGACGACCAGCCGAAGTACCTCAACTCGTCCGAGGGCGAGGTCTTCCACAAGGGCCGGCAGGTCTACGGGACGCACATCGCGCGCACGGCCGCGGCCAAGGCGGGTTCCGTGCTGCTGGTCGAGGGCTACACGGACGTGATCGCGCTGCACCAGGCGGGGCTGCGCAACGTCGTGGGCCAGCAGGGCACGGCTCTCACCGAGGGCCAGGCGGGTGAGCTGGCCAAGCTCGCGCCGACGGTCGTGCTGTGCCTCGACGCCGACCGGGCCGGTCAGGAGGCCACGCTCAAGGCCGCCGGGGTACTGCGCGCTCTGCGCACGCCGCCCGAGGTGCGGGTCGCGACGCTGCCGGCGGGCCGGGACCCGGCGGATCTCGTGGCGGAGGACATCGACGCGGCGCGGGGACTGCTCGACCGCGCGGCGCCACTCGCGCGCTGGCAGGTCGAGCTGGCGCTCGAGCGCGGCGACCTCGGGTCGGCCGAGGGTCGGGACCGGGTGCTCGACTACTGCGCGCCGGTCATCAACCAGCTGCGCCAGGGGCTCCTGCGCGGCGAGCTCACCCAGCTCGTCGGCGACCGCCTCGGCCTGTCGGAGTCCGTGGTGTCCGCACGACTGTCCGAGGGAGGCCGCGGCGCCCCGATCCGGCCCGCCAACGGCGCGCCGGCCCGCCGTTCCTTCGTCCACTCCGAGGAGGCCGAGCGGGCCTTCCTCTCCCTCTGCCTCGCGCTCCCGGCGGCCGGGCCCGACCGCCTCGCGGCGGTGGACCCCGACACGCTGTTCACGACCGAGCTCGGGCGCCGCGCGGCAGCCCACCTGCGCCAGAACTACGACGGCCCGGCGGTCGGCCTGGCCTCCGAGGACCCGCTCTCGGGCCTCGTCGCCGAGCTCGTCCTGCGTGCCCGCGCGCTGGAGGACCCCGACCCCTCCGAGCTCGACCGCGCCCAGCGGATGCTCGACCTGGCCCGGCTCGACCGCCAGATCGCCGCCGCCCGCTCGTCCCAGGACCCGGTGTCAGACCTCGCCGCCGAGCGCCAGGAGGTCCTCTCCGAGCTGCGCAGATTGACAGTCTGAGCAGCTCTTTCCGTCCGGCACGCGAACTAGTGTTCGGGTCATGGACAGGAGGTGGCTCGAAGCGCAAATGGAGGCCGGCCGCTCGATCGAGGCGATCGCGCGCGAGGTAGGACGAGACGGTTCGACGGTCTCCTACTGGGTCCGCAAATTCGGGCTGCAGTCACAGCACGCAGCGCGCCACGCGTCCCGGGGAGGCATCGACCGCGAGCATCTCGAGCGGCTCATCGAGGTCCGCGGCACTACGCGCTCGATCGCTGAGGAACTCGGCGTGAGCCAGTCGACGGTCCGGCACTGGTTGAAGCGGCACGGGTTGAGCACGCGCCGCCGGCGGGAGCGAGTCGAGGGCAACGTGGCTCTCCGCGAGTGCGACAAGCACCGGTGGGTCGAGTTCGTGCGCTACGGCGATGCTGACGCTCTCCGGTGTCGACGGTGTCGCTACGACGCCGTCACCCGGCGCCGACGGCGGATCAAGGAGATCCTGGTCACCGAGCGCGGTGGTGCGTGCGAGCAGTGCGGCTATGACCGTTGCCTGGCGGCGCTCCAGTTCCATCACCGCGAGCCCAGCGAGAAGTCCTTCGGACTCGCGCTCAACGGCACGGCGCGGTCGCTCGAGAAGGCGCGTGCGGAGGCGGAGAAATGCGACCTGCTGTGCGCCAATTGCCATGCGGACGTGGAGTGGGGAAACGCTACTCTTCCATCTGTCAGCGCCTAGCGGCGCCAACCCTGGGGAGTAGCTCAATCGGCGGAGCAGCGCCCTGTTAAGGCGACGGTTGTGGGTTCGAGTCCCACCTCCCCAGTCAGTTTCCGCCCTGCCAGGCCTCAAGTGCAACGACTGCGGCTGGGGCGCCATCAGCTCCCGGCAGGGCCCGGACACGGTGGCGGTACGAGGGCGACGACAGCGCGCGGCGGACGGCGAGTCGCAGCGTGGTCGGGGACAGCAGGCGGCGCGGGAGGCGGACGCCGAGGCCGGCCCATGCCACGCGGGCGCCGTTCTCGTACATGTCACCGGCGGCGGGGGAGATGACCGGCACGCAGCCGGAGGTGAGCGCGCGCACGAGCGTGCCGTGGCCGCCGTGGGTGACGACGAGGTCGCAGGCGGGCATCGTCCGGGCGTAGGAGAGCCAGGGGACGAGGACGGCGTTGGCGGGGATGCGGTAGCCGCCGAGCCACGGCGGCTGCCGGCCGTTCCAGGTCGCGATCACGCGCACGTCCTCGTCGGCGAGGCCGTCGAGGGCGGCGCGCAGCAGCCGGTGCTCGGCGTCGTGCGCGGTCGACGGGGCGATCAGCACGACCGGCCCGTCGCCCGGGGGCGGGTCGACGTGGTCCCCGGGCGGCTCCCACATCAGCGGTCCGGTCACGCTCAGCCAGTCGGGCCAGGCGCGTGGGTACTCCAGGGCCGGCAGGGTCGCGACGAGGGTCAGCGAGCGTGACAGTCCGGCGTGCAGCTCGTCGCGCGGCGGCAGGCTCAGCCGGGCCCGAGCGTCGTTGTAGTGCTCGAGCCCCTGGCGCAGGCCGCGCTCGACGAGCCGGTCGGCCAGCCTCCACGCGCGTCGGCCGATCGGCGTGCGCGGCAGCTGAGCCCCGCTCGAGAACGGCGGTACTCCTGGCGCTCCGAGTGGGCAGATGTGCGGGATCAGCGAGGCCCAGCGGATGCCCAGCCGCTCGGCGGCGAGCGCGGGCGCGAGCGTGAGGATGTCCGCGACGACGGCGTCGGGCGCGAGGGCGCGCAGCCGCGGCTCGGTCTCGCCGACCGCGCGCACCGCCGCCTCGTAGTGGCCGAGCGGCGGTCCTTGGGTGGGGAAGATCTGGTACTCGGGCGCCGGCGCGAACGTCATGCCCGTCGCCTCGACGTCGAGCTTCCACTTCACCCAGGTCTCGAACACGACCTCGTGCCCGCGGCGGACGAGCTCCGCCCCCAGCGCGAGCATGGGGAACGCATGGCCGGGGTCGCCGAACGCGCCGAGGTAGACGCGCACTCAGCCGGCGAGCTCGGCGACCGTGCGGAGCTGGTCGAGCCGGTCCTCGAGCGTCCAGGCGACCGGCGACAGCACGAGCGTGCCCACGCCGGCATCCCGGTAGACGGCCAAGCGGTCACGGATCCGGTCCGCCGGCCCGCACAGCGTCACCGCGTCGATCAGCTCCCCGGGGAGCGCCGCCGCGGCCTCGTCCTTGTTGCCGGCCAGGTACAGATCCTGGACCTTGCGCGCGACGTCGCCGAATCCATACGAGGTCACGAGCGCGTTGTAGAAGTTCTTCTCCCGCGATCCCATCCCGCCGACGTAGAGCGCGATGAAGTGGCGCATCATGTCGTGCGCCGCCGCGACGTCGTCGTCGATGCGCACCTGCACGCTGGGCGCGATGTCGAAGCCCGAGCCGTCGCGGTCCGCTCGCGCCCAGCCCTCCTCGAGCGCGGGCCGGAACTCGTGCATGTGCTCGGGGGAGACGAGGATCGGCAGCCAGCCGTCCGCGATCTCGGCTGTCAGCGCGGTGTTCCTGGGGCCGATCGCCGCGATGTAGATCGGGACGCGCTCCTGCACCGGCCCGATGGTCAGCTTGAGCGCCTTGCCCGGCCCGTCGGGCAGCGGCAGCTGGATCGTCTCCCCCTGGTAGGCGATCCGCTCGCGGCGCAGCATCGCCCGCACGACCTCGACGTACTCGCGCGTCCGCTGCAGCTGCTTGCCGAAGCGCACGCCGTGCCAGCCCTCGGAGACCTGCGGACCGCTCGTGCCCAGCCCCAGGATGAAGCGCCCGTCCGAAAGGGAATCGAGTGTCGCGGCGGTCATCGCGGTCATCGCCGCCGAGCGGCCGGGGATCTGGAAGATGCCCGCTCCCAGCCGGATGGTCGACGTCTGTGAGGCGAGCCAGGCGAGCACCGTCGCGGCATCGGAGCCGTAGGCCTCCGCCGCCCAGACGGAGTCGAAACCGAGCCGCTCGGCCTCCTGCACGAGCGCGAGGTTCTCCGACGGCGGCGCGCCGAGACCCCAGTAGCCGACGTTGACGCCGAGCCTCATGCGTGCAAATTCGCTGTCACGGGGAGGAAATCGCGGCCGTGCCGCTTACCTTTGGCGGCGCGATGCGGGCGCGCGACCCTATCACCGAGCTTCGCCGGGCCATCGACCGCCTGCCCGCCGGCACGCGGCAGGCGATGCTCGACGGCATCGAGGCCAACAAGATCATCGTCGGCGCGTACACCGACGACCGCGGCGGCATCTGCCCGATGCTCGCGGCGCACCGCAACGGCGGGCGCACGACGCTGCTCGCCTTCGCGCGCTCGTGGGACCGCTTCGCCGGCTCCCGCCGCGTCCGCAACGCCAGCCACCGCGAGCTCGCCGTGCTCGAGCGCCTGCTCACCGAGTCGCTCCGGACGTACTCCGAGCCGGAGGACCTGAGGGCCGCGATCGCCGATCACCACGCGCTCAAGCAGCGCCACGCCTCCGAGGAGATCCAGGCCCAGCGCCTCACCCCCGGCCGCATCCGCAACCTGCGCCCCCGCCGCTCGGACGCCGAGCGCGCCCTCGCCCGCCTCGACCACCACGTCCTGGCCGCGACGCGCGACTAACCGCGGCCGACGACGCGGCGCTCGTGGGTGCCGACGCCGATCGTGCGGTCGCCCTCGAGCACCTCGACGTCGAAGCGCAGCTTGCGGTCGTCGACGATCTCGCGCAGCGTCGCGCGGACAGCGCAGGTCGTCCCGGCCGCCGCACCAGCGACGTGCTTGACGCAGACCTCGAAGCCGACCGTCGCCTGCCCGTCCTCGAGCTCCGGGTAGACGAGCATCGCCGCGGTCCGCTCCATCATCGCGATCATCCCGGGCGTGGAGAGAACGGAGAAGCCAAGGGTGCCGCCGACGTCGGTGCTCAGCCGATCGTCGACGACGAACGACTGCTCCGCGCTCATCCCGGTCTCCAGGGGCATCACTCGATGCCGGCCCGCTGGGCGATCTCGTCCACGAGCTGGAGCACCTCGAGCGGGGAGAACGGCTTGGTCAGGAACAGGTCCGCGCCCGCCTTGCCGGCGCGCGACTCGGCGCGGTCGTCCGTGACCGCCGTGAGCATCACGATCGTCGCGCCGGCCGCCTCGGGGACCTGACGCAGCCGCTCGCAGGCGACGATCCCGTCCATGCGCGGCATGTCGATGTCGAGAAAGACGATCGCCGGCGCGGCCTCGACTGCGCGGTCGAGCGCCTCGAGGCCGTCCTGGGCCTCGACGATGTCGAAGTCGGTGAACGTCCTCGAGGGTGGTCGCGATCAGCCGGCGGATGAGCGGGTCGTCGTCGACGACCATGATCGTGCGGCCGATCACCCGATCTCCTCGCGCAGGGCGACGAAGCGCTCGGTCGGCATCTGCTGGAACGCCGCGACGATGTCTGGGTCGAACTGCGTCCCGGACGCCGCGGTGATCTCGGCGCGTGCGGCCTCGAACGTCGTCGCGGGCCGGTACGGGCGGTCGGTCGTGAGCGCGTCCAGCGTGTCGGCGACCGCGAACACGCGGGCGACCACCGGGATGTCGTCGCCGCGCAGCCCGTCCGGATAGCCGTCGCCGTCCCAGCGCTCGTGGTGGTGGCGGACGACCAGCTTCGCCTCGCCGAGGAACTCGATCTCGCGCAGGATCTCCCAGCCGACCACCGGATGCTTGCGGATCACAGCCTCCTCCTCCTCGCTCAGCGCGGACGGCTTGAACAGGATCGCATCGGGAACGGCGACCTTGCCGACGTCGTGCAGCAGGAACCCGAACTCCATCTCGGGCGAGTCGACCGGATCGATGCCGGCCGCGGCGGCGATCGCCAGCCCGTAGGCGGCGACGCGCTCCGCGTGGCGTCCCGTGTAGGCGTCCCGTGCCTCGACGGCGTTCGCGAGTGCGCGCACGGTTGCGCGATACGAGCGCTTGAGCTCCTGCGAGCGCTCGCGCTCCTGCTTGAACGTCTCGCGCAGGTCGGCTGCGTAACGCGCCAACTGCTGCTCACGCGCCTGCGCCTCCTCCTCCCGCTCGGCGAGCGCGGCGCGGAGCTCCTCGATCCCAGCGTTCTCCAACACCGTGTCAGCAGGAGGCTACCGGCCGACCTGCAGGCTCGCGGAGTCGCGCAACGCCTCGACCACGGCGCGCGTGGCGTCCTCGACCGGGACCGGCAGCGGGTCCATCCGCGCCAGGCCGCCGACCTCGCCGTCCGCGGAGAACACCACGACGGAGCGCCGCAGCCGCCGCCCGCGCAGGTTGAGCTGGGCCAGGGCTGCATGGGGGGAGCGCATGCCGGCGTCGACCAGGGCCACCTCGAAGTGCGTCTCCTCGCACAGCCGGGCCGCCTCCGCACCGGACGTCGCCCACGCGTAGTCGATCCCGCGGCGCTCGAGCAACGGGCCGATCACGTCGCGCATGCTCGCCCGCCCGACGACAAGCACGCGTGCGCGCCCGGCCAGGATCGCGGAGCCGATCGCGTCGGTCAGCTCGTCGGCGTCGAACGGCTTCGAGACCGACCACTCGGCGGCCAGTGCCTCCTGCCCCGCCAGCGCCGATACCACGATCACAGGCAGCTTCGCCAGCTGGGGGTCCGAGCGGATCGCGCTGAGCACCGCGAAGCCGTCCACCGACCGGTCGCCCAGCAGGATGTCGAGGGTGATGGCGTCGAAGTGACCGCGGCGCAGCAGCGCGATCGCCTCCTCTCCGCCGGCGGCGGTCCGGACGTCGACCTCGAGCGACTGGAGGTGCTCGACGATCAGCGCCGCCGTGCCCTCGTGGTCCTCGACGACGAGCACGCGGCGGCCCTGCAGCGCCTCCCGCGGCTCGAGCAGGTCCGCGGCGCCGCGGGCGCGCGGCAGCCGCACCGTGACGGTGGTGCCTCGGCCGACCTCGGACGAGATGTCGACCGATCCCTCGTGCAGTTCGACGAGCGACTGCACGATCGACAGGCCGAGACCGGTACCGGTCCCGCGCGAGCCGTCGGCGCGGAAGAAGCGTTCGAAGGCCTTGCCCACCTGCTCGGCGCTCATGCCGCGTCCCTGGTCGGAGACCGCCAGCAACACCGAGTCACCGCTGGCACCGACGCGGACCGTGACCTTGCCGCCCTCGCCCGTGTAGAGGTGCGCATTGGTCACCAGGTTCGTCACGATCTGGCGCACGCGCGCGGGGTCGGCGAGCGCGACCGGCAGCGCGGGCGCGATGTCGACCACGAGCTCCTGGTCGCGGTCGGCGAACTGGGGCGCCATCAGGGCGGCGACCTCGCGCACGGCCTCGGCGACCGAGATCGGCCGTCGCTGGATCTCCAGCTGGCCGGCCTCTACCCGTGCGACGTCGAGCAGGTCGTTGACGAGGTCCACGAGCCGGTTGGTCGACAGCAGGATCACGTCGACGAACTCGCGCTGGCGCGGGTTGAGCTCGGTCTGTCCCAGCAGCTCGACGAAGCCCTTGATCGACGTCAGCGGAGAGCGCAGCTCGTGTGACGCGGTGGCGACGAATTCGGTCTTGGCGCGCTCGAGCCGCGCCCGCTCGGTGGTGTCGCGGATGGTGAACACGACGCCGTCCTCGAGCCGGTCGCCCATGCGCGCCGCGGTGACCGACAGGACGCGGCCACCGTGCTCGATGTCGATCTCGCGGCGGAGCAGGTCCTCCAGCGGCGGCAGCGGGTTGGGATCCTTGATGACGCTCGAGCCCACGCCGACGGCTGGGACGAGCACCTCCGCGCGCGGGTTGACCTCGACGACGCGCCCGTACCCGTCGCAGATGACGAGGGCGTCGCCGAGGCTCTCGATCACGGCGGCGAGCCGGCGCCGGCCGGCCTCGATGTGCTCGCGCGCGGCGCCGAGGTCCCCGGCCATCGCGTTGAAGGAGGAGGAGAGCTCGCGCAGCTCGGCGGGACCGTCGGGCACGACGCGCGTCTCGAGGTCACCGTCGGCGAGCCGGCTCGTCGCCTCGACCAGCGAGGCCAGCGGACGGCGCATCCCGGCCAGCAGGGTGGAGGCGAGCACGAGCGCCGCGACGAGCGCGAGAACGCCGGCGATGACCGCGGTCAGGACGCCGCGCCGCGTGCGATCCGACGCGTCGGCGCGCGCCCGCTCGCGCAATTCGGCCTGGCGGCGCGCGAAGGCGGCCATCGCGTTGCGTCCGGCGCTCGGGGTGGTGCGCGACGCGCGCAGGCGCTCCTCGGCGGCTCGCGCCTGGGCGATCAGCGCGAGCGCCTCCTCGTCCGCGCGCGCGGCGCCGCGTGCCGCCGACAACGCGCGATCGAAGGCGCGCCTCGCCGCCCGGCGCTCGCCGGCGCTCGACTCGCGGTCGCCGACGACGCTCTCCTCGACCACGCTGGCGGAGAGCACGTTCGCAGCCGCCACCTCGCCCGAGTAGCCGCGCGCGAGGTCATCCTCGTAGTCCTGACGGGCGTCGAGCAGCGCTCCGACGCCGAGCGCGGCCAGCGTGGCCAGCGCCAGCGTCAGGCCGACGACGACCAGCAGGAGCAGGCGGGCGATGGACAGGCGTCGCATGTAGTTGCGGTAGATCGTGACCGATAACCGAGGATGTGGCCCGATTTGATCAGAGGGCGCGCCTCCGGTGTCCTGTCACTGCCTTCGTTGCCTTTCCGTTGATCGGCCACCTACGGCATCCCAACCGGCGTATTCTCGGGTAGGTCATGGATCTGCTTCGGCACTTCCGCCGCCGGACCTTTGGCGCGGCAGCCGGCGCCCTGGTCGTCCCGGCCGCGATCCTGCTCGCGGCGCTGGTCGTCGGTGTCGGCGGCGGCGGGATCGCGGGGCTCGGTGCGCTGCGTCAGGCGCTCAGCGGCCCGCGCGTGCCCGATGCGGCGCCACCGGCGCCGCCGGACGCGGCTGACGACTCGGGACGCCTGATCGCGCGCGTCAACGACCGCGCAGCGGCCCGCGCGGCCGCCCGCCGCACCGCGGGGCGCCGCACTCCGGCGGGCGGCCGAGGCGGCCGGACGCCGACGGAGCAGGGTGGCTTCGATCCGGGCGCAGGCAGCACGCCAGCGCCCGGCACTGCGACGCCCGTGCCGCCGGTCACCACGCCGCCGCCCGCCCCGACGCCGACCCCCACGAGCGCCCTCCGGCAGGTCGGGGACACCGTCACCGCGGTGACGGATCAGGTTCCGGTCGTCGGCCCGACGACGAGCGAGGTCGTCGACACGGTCGTCGACACGATCGACGCCATCATCCCGCCCCGCCCGTAGTTCACAGACGTCACAAAGGGGACGGACCCTTTTGTGAAGTCAGAGCGCCTCGTTCGGGCGCTGGAAGACGATCTCCGGCACCACGCAGGCGGGTGACAGGCGCAGCAGGAAGCGCGCCGCCTCGCCGATGTCCTCGGGGCGGATCATCTCCTCGGCCGGGACGCTGTCCTTGGCGAACTCGGTCATCGCGGTGTCGACGAAGCCCGGGCAGAACGCGACCGACTTGATGCCGGAGCCGCCGAGCTCCTTGTTCATCGACTGGGTGTAGCCGACGACGGCGAACTTCGTCGCCGCGTACACGGACAGCCACGCCTGCCCCGCTTTGCCGGCGATCGACGCGAGGTTGATGACGAGTGCGTTGCCGTGCTCGCCGCCCGCCGCCTTGAGCATCTCGATGCACTCGCGGTAGAAGATGATGATCGCGCGGATGTTGACGTCGAGTTGCATGTCGATCCGCTTGGTCTGGTGCTGGTCGGCGGCGGCACCGATGCCGACGCCGGCGTTGTTGACGAGCGCGTCGAGGCGGCCGAACTTCTCCCGGTGCGAGTTGACGACGTTGATGATCGCCTCCTCGTCGTTCATGTTCGCCTGCACGGCCTGGACGTCGTAGCCCTTGCCGCGCAGCTGCTCGGCGGCCTCCTCGAGGCCCTCGGGCCTGCGGGCGGCGATGGTGAGGCCGAAGCCCTCCTGGCCGAGGACGTCGGCGATGGCGAGGCCGATACCTCGCGAGGCTCCGGTGACGATGGCTGCGCGGTCGGGCATGGCGGGGAAACATACGCTGGACGCGATGCGCACGCCGTTCGTCGTCATCGGGGTGCTGATCGCGGTCCTCATCCCGATCGGCTGGCTCACCGAGGAGAAGGCCGAACCGGCGCCCACCCCGGTGGCGACGATCGCCGAGCGGGTCGAGCGGCTGCGCGGCCTGCGCTTCCGCCGCGTTCCGGTTCCTCGGCGGGTCAGCGCGGACCAGGCGGTCGAGGACGGGCTGGCCGACCTCGACCGCCGCTACCCGCCCGCGCAGCGGCACGCCGACGAGGCGTTCTACGAGCGGCTCGGCCTGCTGCCGGCGGGAACCGACCTCAAGGAGGTGACGGGGTCGATCTTCGGGAGCGAGGTCGCCGGCTACTACGACCCGGCCACGAAGCGGCTCAAGGTGGTCACGGGCGCCGCCACGGCGAACGACGTCATGAGCGAGATGATCCTGGCCCACGAGCTCGACCACGCTCTGACCGACCAGGCGATCGGGCTCGACCAGGAGCGCTTCGAGCGCGACGGCGACCCCGGCCTCGCCTACGCGGCGCTCGTCGAGGGGGCGGCGAGCGCGCTCATGATCGACTACGTCACCAGCCACTTCCGTAGCGACCTGGCGATCGGCGGGCTGCTCTCGGGCTCGCTGGCCGCCGGCGGCACCGCGAGCGCCATCCCGCCGTTCCTCCTCGAGAGCCTCACGTTCCCGTACGTGCGCGGGCTCGAGTTCGTCCAGTCGCTGCGCGAGCGCGCCGGCGGCGAGTGGACGCTCGTCGACCTCGCCGAACGCACCCGCCCGCCCGAGACGACCGAGCAGATCCTGCATCCCCAGAAGTGGGTCGACGCCGAGCCCCCGCTGCCGGTGTCGCTGCCCTCACCCGGGCCGGGCTGGCGCAGGCTCACGAGCGGCGTCTTCGGCGAGTGGCAGACCGGGCAGCTGCTGGCGCGCTCGGGCCACGCCTGGGCGGAGCCGGCGAGCGGCTGGGGAGGGGACCGCTACGCGCTCTACCGCCAGGGCGAGCGCGAGTTCGTCGTCATGCGCTGGCGCTTCGACACCCCGGAGGACCGCGACGAGTTCCGCGCGGCCCTCGCGGACGTGCCGTTCGACGGCGAGGCCCGCGTCGCCGAGCACGATGGCCGCGTGACCCTGACGCTGTTTGCGCGCTGACACGCCCGGAAAGCCCGCCGCGCATGCCCGTGAGCGCGTTGTTTGCGACCAAGGACGTCGACGACGTCGTCGCCGAGAGCGAGCGGAGCAACCTGCGGCGGACGGTGGGCGCGCTCGACCTGACCGCACTGGGGCTCGGCGCCATCATCGGCACCGGCATCTTCGTGATCATCGGCGAGGCGATCGGCGAGTCCGGCCCGGCGATCGTCATCTCGTTCGTGCTCGCCGGGCTGACCTGCGTGTTCAGCGCGCTGTCCTACGCGGAGCTGGCCTCGGCCATCCCGGTCTCCGGTTCGGCCTACACCTACGCGTACGCGACGCTCGGCGAGCTCGTCGCGTGGGTGATCGGCTGGGACCTCCTGCTCGAGTACGGGCTGTCGGTCGCCGCCGTGGCGGTGGGCTGGGGGCAGTACTTCAACGATCTTCTGAACGCGGTCTTCTCGACCACCCTGCCCGAGAGCCTCGCGCTGCCGCCGGGCGAGGGCGGCGAGGTCAACCTCCCCGCCGTGTTCGTGGTCGTCGCCGTCGGCGCGCTGCTGGTCGCCGGCGTGCGGCAATCGACTCGCACCAACACGGTGATGGTGTTCATCAAGCTGGCGGTCCTCGCCCTCTTCATCGGACTCGGGCTGAGCGCCTTCACGGGCAGCCACTTCGACAACTTCGCCCCCAGCGGCTTCGGCGGCATCGAGAACGCGGCGGCGGTGATCTTCTTCGCCTACATCGGCTTCGACGCCGTGTCCACCGCCAGCGGCGAGGCCCGCAACCCCGGCCGCGACCTCCCGCTGGGGATCGTGGGGTCGCTGGTCATCGCCACGGTGATCTACATCGTGGTCGCGGTTGTGGCGGTCGGCGCGCTGCCGGCGGCCGAGCTCGGCAAGGCCGACGCCCCGCTGGCCACCGCGCTCCGCGACGGCGCCGGGTTCGGCTGGGGCGCGGACGTGATCTCGCTCGGCGCGCTGATCGCGATCACCAGCGTCGTGCTCACGATCCTCTTCGGGCAGACGCGGATCACGATGACGATGGGGCGAGACGGCCTGCTGCCCTCCGCCTTCGGCCGCGTGTCCGAGCGCACCGGCACCCCGGTGCTCGCCACCGTCATCTTCACCGCGCTGATCGCGGTTCTGGCCGCCTTCGTCCCCCTCTCGGAGATCGCCGAGCTGGTGAACATCGGCACGCTGTTCGCGTTCCTGCTCGTCAACATCGGCGTGATCGTCCTGCGCCGCGCGAACCCTGACCTCGAGCGCCGCTTCCGCGTCCCGCTCGTGCCCGCCGTACCGCTGATCGGCGCCGCTCTGTGCGTCTACCTGATGGTGCAGCTGCCCGCCGACACGTGGCTGCGCTTCGGCGTCTGGCTCGCACTCGGCATGCTGATCTACGTCGCCTACGGCGTCAGGCACTCCAAGCTCAGGGCGAGCTGAAGTTCACCGAGCCGCGATCGGCGTAGTCGTCGAGCGCGCTCGCCTTGAGCCCGGCGTCGGAGACGGTGAGCAGGCGGTCGCCCACCACCAGCGTGCGGCGCACCGTCCCCGCCTGCTCGGTCCGGCCGTCCTCGGTGATCCCGGCGGGCGTGACGGTGAAGCCGATCGCGCCGCCGAACGCCTGCTCGGCGTAGGCGGGGCACGCCTCGTTCGGGCCGCAGTCGGCCGACTTCCACGTGGTCACCGGCAGCACGGCGAGATTGCGCGGCGCCCACCACAGGAACGCGTGATGGTCGTACTCGGCCTCCGAGCTGGCGCCGTCGAGCGTGACGCGGTGCTCGAGCTCGGGCCGGTCGAGGTCGGAGACGTCGAACTCCGACAGCTGGAGCCCGTTCTGCGTCCCGTCGTCGCTCGGGCCGTTGCCGACGCCGATCAGCCGGTCACCGCCGATCGGGTGCAGATACGTGGACACGCCCGGGATCTTGAGTTCGCCGCGTACGCGCGGGCGCTCCGGATCGGAGACGTCGACCGTGTAGAGCGGATCGACCTGGCGGAACGTGACGACGTAGCCCACGTCGCCGAGGAAGCGCACGGCGAAGATGCGCTCGCCCTTGCCGAGGCCGTCCACACGCCCGAGCTGGGTCATGTGGTCCTCGTGCTCGGCCAGCGTCGTGACCATGCTGTGGCTCGGCTCGCCGTCGGTGAACCACGGCGGCACGTCGGTGCTCGCGACGCGCAGCACGCCGCCCTTCTCCGACAGCGAGAACTGGTTGAGGACGTAGCCCGCGATCGTCCCCGAGCCGCGATAGGCCGTGTTGCCGGCGTCGTCGAGCGAGAAGCGGTGGATCTGCGTCGTCTGGCCCTGCGGCACCGGCCCGGTCGTACGGTCCTCGACGGCCGGGTTGTAGCGCTGCGTGGTCACGAACAGGTTCTGCTCGGACGCGTACACCGTCTCGCCGCCGGTCATGACCGCGTCGGAGTCGACCGGGTCGAGCCCCTTGTCGAGATCGATCGTCAGGACGGTCAGCTCCTCGAGGCCCGAGAACGAGCGCGGACGGCGGATCGCCCTGCAGCCGACCAGCCGCCTGCGGTCGCTCGTGCCGCGGCGCACGTTGCGGAACATCCCGCGGGGGACCCAGGCGCCGGGGCTGTCGGCGGGCCGTTCGGGCTGCGTGATCGCCACTGGGGCGACGCCCAGCACGACCCGCACCGTCCCCTTCGTCCGGCGTGAGGCGAGCAGGCTCCCGTTGACGGTCAGCGTCCGCTCGAGCACCGGGCGTCCGGCGTCCGTGACGTCGACGCGCGAGAGCATGGTCGTGCCCTGGATCGTGGACTGGGTGACGAACAGCTTGCCCTTGTAGAGCAGCAGTTGGTGGTTGTAGCCGGCCGGCAGCCCGAACTCGGCGACGAGCTGCGGGGCCCCGGTGACGTCGACGACCTCGAGCACCCCGTGGGAGGTGACCGCGAAGACGTGCTTGCCGTCCGTCTTGACGATGTCGGGCTCGAAGACGCCCGCCTCCTGGTTGTTGGTGAGCGAGAAGTCACCCGAGCCCGAGTCGGTGGGCGCGGCCACGGGCCCCCCGCCCTCGGCGCCGGGCCCGGGGACGCCGGTGGCGGGCCGGGTGGGCGCGAACGGCGGCGGCGGGCCTCCGCGCTCGTACTCGCCGCGGTGGCTGTTGCCGTAGTCGACGAGCGCGTCACAGCTGTGGAAGCGGCGCAGCTTCGCCTTGGCCGGCGCCGCGGCGGCGAAGGCGAGCACGGCGAGCAGCGCGAGGGCCATGACCCGCTTCATCTCAGTGATGCTCCCGCTTGCGGCGTGGCGCGTCAAGGCGCAAGCGTCCGTACCTCGCCCCCGCGCGCGATCAGCACGTCGGTGACGAGCCCGGGCGCGAACAGGCCGTGGTCGACGACGCCCGGCACCGCGGCGAGCCACGCCGCGAGCTCCGCGGGGTCAGTGACCGGGCCGTGGTAGTCGGCGATGACGCCGCCGTCGGGCGAGCGCGGCGCATCGCGCAGGGTGACCTCGCCGAGCGCGCGCAGCGTCGCGTTGAGCCCGTACGCGAGCAGCTCGAGCGGGATCGGGGGCCCGATCGCGTCGACGGGCTTGTCGGAGCCGCCGATGACGACGAAGCGGTCCGCCGCCGCGGCGACGATCTTCTCGCGCGTGTGCGCGCCGCCGCCGCCCTTGACCAGCCAGCGCTCGCTCGTGACCTGGTCGGTGCCGTCGATCGCGATGTCGAGGTGGTCGAGCCGCTCGAAGGGCTCCACCGGGAGGCCGAGCGCGTGCGCCTGCTCCTCGGTCGCGAGCGACGTCGCGACGCAGCGCAGCCCGTCGAGACGACGAGCGGCCAGCGCGGGAAGCAGGTGGGCGACGGTCGAGCCGGTTCCGAGCCCCACCCGCTGACCGGGCTCGACGAGCTCGGCAGCGGCCTCCGCGACGGCGCGCTTCTCGGTGTCGGGCACGCGCGGAGCCTATTCCGGTGTGATGTCGCTCACAGCCACCGCGGGGCGTGGGATCATCATGACGGTCATGGGAGCAGGTGCCACCACCGCCGGGACCCTGCGGCGCACGGGCGCCGAGGATCGGCGCGCGCTGCTGCACCGGATCGAGAAGAAGACCGCGGTCTCGCAGAACCTCGCGCACCTGCTCGGCGCCTTCGACGTCTTCGTGCTGCTGTTCTTCGTCCTTCCGGCGCCGCCCTGCTGCCAGGAGATCGGCGACCACATCATGCGGAACCTGATCGCGGGCGCCATCTACCTGCCGATCACGATGGTCATCGGGACGCTGACGGGCAAGATGCTGAGCCCGACCCGGATGGCGTGGGCGCGCGAGGGGCGCGACCCGACGCCGGAGGAGCAGGCCCGCGTCCTGCACGCCCCCAACTGGTGTTTCAAGGTCAACGCCGGGCTCTGGCTCGGCGGCGTGATCCTCTTCGCCGCGGTCAACGCGCCGACGTCGCCGCAGCTCGCCATGCACGTCGGCTGGACGATCTTCCTCGGCGGGCTGACGACCTGCGGCATCGCCTATCTGCTGCTCGAGCGCGACTGGCGCCCGCTGACGGAGCTCTCGCTCGCCGCCGGCCAGCCCGCCCGGCCGGCGTGGCCGCGCATCGAGGGGCGCCTCGTCCTGGCCTGGCTGCTGGCGACCGGCGTGCCGGTGCTCGGGCTCATCACGCTCGGCGTCGACGGTCTGATCCACGAGAACGTCACGACGGAGGAGCTGGCCCGCGGCACGCTGGTGCTGGCGCTGATCGCGTTCACGGTCAGCGCCACCGTGACCTACGCGACGGCGCGGCGCATCTCCGTGCCGCTCACCGCGGTGCGCAAGGCGCTCGGCCGGGTGCAGGCGGGAGATCTGGCCACCAGCGTGCGCGTCAGCGACGGCAGCGAGATCGGCTTCCTCCAGAGCGGCTTCAACTCGATGGTCGGCGGCCTGCGCGAGCGCGAGCGCATGCAGGACCTCTACGCGCGCCAGGTCGGCGAGGAGGTCGCGCGCGCTGCGCTCGCCGACGAGCCGCGCCTCGGCGGCGACGAGCGCGAGGTCGCCGTGATGTTCGTCGACGTCATGGGATCGACGGCGATGGCGCTAGAGGTGCCGCCGGACCGGGTCGTCGCGCGCCTGAACCGCTTCTTCGCCGCGGTCGTCGACGTGACCGCGCAGCACGGCGGCTGGGTCAACAAGTTCGAGGGCGACGCTGCGCTCGCCGTGTTCGGGGCCCCGACGGAGCACGAGGACGCGGCCGGCGGCGCGCTGCGCGCGGGCCGCGAGCTGCAGGCCCGGCTGGCCCGCGACGTGCCCGACGTCAAGGCGGCGATCGGGCTGTCGGCCGGGCGCGCGGTCGCCGGCTGGGTCGGCGCCGCCCAGCGCTTCGAGTACACGGTGATCGGCGACCCCGTCAACGTCGCCTCGCGGCTGTCGGAGCTCGCGAAGGCCGAGGGCGGGCGCCTGCTGGCCTCCGAGTCGATCGTGCGCCGCGCCGCCGCCGACGAGCGCGAGCGCTGGGAGCTGGGCGAGGCGGAGGTGCTGCGCGGGCGCTCGAAGCCCACGCGGCTTGCGCGGCCAGCCCTAGGGGTGCCGCAGGCGGCCTCGTGAGTCGTTCCGTCGCGACGGTCGTAAAAAGGCCGCCGGAGGCGGGCCCCCGAGTTGCATCGGTAGCCTCGTCTGCGTGAAGCGGCAGATCAACGCCGTCCTCAAGCGGCGCGGCTACGTGCTCACGCGTGTGCCCGCCCCCAAGCCTCCGGACGCGCCGCCCAAGCCGAGGCCCTACCGCAAAACGACGCCGCGGCTGCTCCAGCAGCCCGCGTTCGTGCTCTCGACCGTGCGGTCGGGCTCGACGCTCCTGCGGATGCTGCTCGACGCCCATTCGCAGATCCATTCCCCGCACGAGATGCACCTGCGCTCGCTCAACGTCAACATCAGCGGCAAGTACGGCGACAAGGCGCTGGCCGAGGTCAAGCTCGACCGCGAGGAGCTCCAGAACGTGCTGTGGGACTGGTACCTGCACCGCGAGCTCGCGACCACGGGCAAGAAGCTCCTCGTCAACAAGACGCCCAACGACGTCTTCATCGCCGACCGCATCCGGGCCTGCTGGCCCGACTCGCGCTTCATCTACCTGCTCCGCCATCCGGTGGCGGTCGCGCGCTCGCGCGCCAAGCTGCGCCCGCAGGACTCCGAGGAGCAGAACGTCGGGCGCGTGCTCAAGTACGCCGTGGCGGTCGAGCAGGCCCGGGAGACGTGGGACGGGCACACGCTGCGCTACGAGGACCTGACCGCCGACCCGGAGGGCGAGCTGCGCAAGCTGTGCGCGTTCCTCGGCGTGCGCTTCGAGCCCACGATGCTCGAGTACGGCAAGTTCGCCAGCGGCCGCTTCAAGGCCGGCCTGGGCGACTGGAAGGACCAGATCCGCACCGGCGAGGTGCAGCCGCCCAAGCCGCTCCCCTCCGAGGACGAGATCCCGGAGGCGCTGCGCGGGATCGCCGCCGCCTGGGGGTACCTAGAAGCGGTCAGTCCCGAACTGGAACGAGCGGAGGGCTGAGCGCAGCGCCTGCGCCGCGCGGCGCACGCGCGGCGGCCGCGGGCCGGCGGGCTTCGTGAGCCGGTAGCTGAGCAGCACGCCCTCACGGGGCTGCTCGACCTCGGGAGGCACGAGGATCACGTCCCTGCCCTCGCCGGCCGGCGAGGTGAACGCGATCTCGTAGCCGGGCGCGGTGTTGAGTCGGGTGCGCCCGTCGGAGGTCAGGCGAACCCCCGGCTCGATCAGCCGTTCGGCGAGGGTCGGCAAGATGCCGGCGACGTCGCCCTCGTAGTCCGGCAGGGCATAGCGCCGGACCACCACGGATCCGCTCAGGCGCCCGCGGCGCGCGCGCAGCGTCAACAGCGCGCCCGGCTCGCGCCGGACGACCGTCCCCCGGTACAGGACGTTGAAGGCCGGCTCGGAGCGGTGGACGAACTGCGTCCGGCCCCCGAACGGGTCGCGGACCACGAACCAGTAGAGCGCGGCGAGGACGAGCGCGGTCCCGCCGACGGCGAGCGCGCGGCGCCTCACGTCGCCACTGCCTCCGCTGGTGGCTGCGCCGACCCCTCGGGCGCATCGCGGCGCAGCCCGCCGGCGGCCGCCAGCAGAGCCCAGGTCAGCGGGTCCTCGAGAAACGCCGCGTACACGAGCGTGTGCAGGATCAGCGCGCAGAACGCCGCCGCCACGGCGGCGCGCGGGAGCGTGGCGGCCGCGCCGCGCAGCTGCACGCTGAGGATCGTGAAGAGCAGGATGGCGTAGGCCGCGAGGCCGATCACCCCCTGCTCGGCGGCGACGGTCAGGGGGATCGTGTGCGACTCGGCCGGCGCGCGCTCGGACAGGAGGTTCTCGCGCTTGCGGTACTGGGAGGCGAACGAGCCGGAGCCGTAGCCCTGCAGGGGCCGGTCGCGGAAGATCTTCACGCCGCCTCGGGCGAGTTGCGCGCGCCCCGCCGTGGCCTTGTCGATCGCCTTGAACGAGCGCCCCTCGAGGCCCGCGACGCTGGGGAACGCGAGCACGGCGCCGGCCGCGACCACGGCGAGGGTGCCGACGGTGAGCAGGACCGGTCTCCAGCTCCAGCGCAGCCCCGCCAGGACCATCAGGCCGACGGCGAGCGCCGCGAAGCTCGACTCCGACAGGGACGGCACCAGCCCGGCCCACAGGGCGGCCAGCACGGCGGCCGAGATCCAGACGACGCGCCGGTGCGGCGTCCACAGCAGCAGGGCCGCGACCAGCACCATCGTCAGCGCGAGGAAGCGTCCGTAGATGTTGGGGTCGAAGAAGAGGCTGTTGACGCGGAAGTACGGCTTGAGCTCGTTCGCGGTCAGGACCTTCTCGTTGTGCAGCAACAGCTCCTTGGTGGCGAACTGGAAGATGCCGACGGCGACGCAGACCAGAGCGAGCGCGACCGTCAGGCCCGTGGCCAGGCGCACCAGGCGCGGCGTCCAGGCGAGGTCGAGCAGCAGCCTGAACAGCAGCGTGAAGGGGACGTAGAAGAAGCAGATGTTCTTCACCGCCGCCTCGACGTCGGTCGAGTACAGCGCCTGGATCGCGTACAGCGTGGTCGCGAGGGCGAGCACGATCTCCACGCGCCGGATCCGCGGGTCGCGAGGCTCGGGCTCGCGCACCCGCACGCGCGCGGCGCGCGCGAGCACCCCGCAGGCGATCACCGCGTAGAGCGGCAGCAGCAGGTTGGCGGTCTGGCCGCCGAGGTCGAGCGGGATCCGGATCGGAAGGGTCACGAACGCCAGCACGAGCACGAGCTCGGGCCGGCGGCGGAACAACCCCGCGCCCGCGACGAGCACCGCCAGCCCGACCACGCCGGCAGCGGCCACAAGTGCGGCGCGGCCGTCGACCGCGTCGCGGATCTGGTCGCCGAGCACCGACGCCAGCGCGAGCCCGGCCAGCAGCACGGCGACGACCATCGCCGGCGCCCGCCGCCGCCCGTCGGGCAGCAGCAGCACGAGCGCAGCCGCGAGGGTGGCGGCCAGCGCGACCGTCCCCTGCACGGCCGGGGCCACCGCGAGCAGCGTCATCGCGCGGGAAGGCTACGCGGAGCCGCGGCGCTACCGTCCCGCGCGCCGTGAAGCGTCTCCTGGGTCCTGCGGCGGTCGTGGTGGGCGTCGCCGTGGCAGTGCGGGTCGTCTTCGCGGCCGACTACCTCAATTACGACGCCCGCTACGCCCTGCTGTGGGCGCGTGACGCCGTGCGCGGGTTCACGCCCGAGTACGAGGCCGCCTTCGCCCCGACGCCGCACCCGCTGTCGACGCTGTGGAGCGTGCTCGCGCTGCCGTTCGGCCAGGACGGCGACCAGGTGATCGTCTGGGGGATGCTGCTGGCGTTCGGGCTGGTCGTCTACCTCGCCTTCCGGCTCGGCGCCGAGCTGTTCTCGCCGGCCGTCGGCGTCGTCACCGCCCTGGTCGTGCTGACGCGTCCCGTGCTGAGCCGCGACGCCGTGCTCGGCTATCAGGACGTCCCGTTCGCGGCGCTGATCCTGGCCGCGGCGCTGCTCGAGGCGCGCCAGGCCAGACGCGGCGGGCCGGTGCTCGCCCTGCTGGCGGTCGCGGGGCTGCTGCGGCCGGAGGCGTGGGCGCTTGCCGGCCTGTACTGGCTCTACATCGGTCGGCCGCTGCGGCTCGCACCGCTGGTCGTCGCGGCGCCGGCGCTGTGGGCGCTCAGCGATCTCGCGGTCACCGGCGACGCGCTGCACTCCTTGCACGGGACGGCGGACCTGGCCGAGGAGACCGGGCGCCGGCGCGAGCTCGAGGACGCCCCGCGCTGGACGGTGCAGTACTACGCCTACACGCTGCGGCAGCCGCTCGGGGTCGGGATCCCGATCGGGCTCGCGCTCGCGCTCCGGCACCACCGCCGTGCGGCCCTGCTGCTGCTGGCGATCGCGACGGCGATGACCGCTCTGTTCGCGATCAACCCCGTCTTCGGGCTGCCTCTGATCGCGCGCTACCTGCGCACGCCCGCGATCCTGCTCGCGGTCTTCTTCGGTGTCGCGGTCGCCGGATGGGCTCTCGTCGCCGGCCGCGAGCGCCGGGTCTGGCAGGCGCTGGCGCTGCTCGCCACGGCCGTCTTCGTGGCCTTCGCACCGGCGAACTTCCGGCTGCTGCGCCAGCAGCGCGAGGTCTTTCAGCGCAACGCGCACATGTATGCGGACCTGCGTGCGCTCGCGCGTGACACGACGGTACGCGCGCTGGCGCGCCGCTGTGGCCCGGTGCTGGCCGCCGACCACCGCCCCGTCGCCCATCTGCGCTACTGGCTCGACGGCGACCCCGGCTCCGTCGGCACGGTCGAAGGGAGGGGAGTCCTGGTCGCCGCTCCAGAACTGCTGGTGGTGCCCAAGCCCAACAAGCGCAACCGCCTCTTCTTCCGCGAGAACTTCCCCGACGTCCCGCCGCCGCCCGACGCCGTCAGCGCATACGACAACCGCTCCTGGCGCCTGTACGCCGCGCCGGAGTGCAACGCTTCCGGCTGATGCAGGTCGACGTCCCGCACTATGAGGTCGCGACCGAAGTGGCGCTCGACGTCCGTCGCGCCGCGCTGGTGATCGTGGACATGCAACACGACTTCGTCTCCGACGGCGGCGCGCTCCAGGGCCCCGACACGGCCGCGACCGTCCCGGTGATCGCCGGCATGCTCGACTCCGCGCGGGGCGCCGGGGCGTTCGTCGTCTTCTCCCAGGACACCCATGCGGACGGCGATCCCGAGTGGCGGATCTGGCCCGAGCACGCGCGCGAGGGCTCGTGGGGATGGGAGATCGTGCCCGAGCTGGCACCGCGCGAAGGCGAGCTGGTCGTGCGCAAGCCCCGCTACGACGCCTTCTACGGCACCGCGCTCGACCACGAGCTGCGGCAGCGGGAGATCGACACGCTCCTGATCTGCGGGACCGTCGCCAACATCTGCGTGCACTACACGGCGGCGTCCGCGGCGCTGCGCTGGTACCGAGTCGTGATCGCGCGCGACGCCATCTCCGCGCTGGACCCGTTCGATCTCGAATCCTCGCTGCGCCAGACCGCCTTTCTCTTCCAGGGGACGATCTGCGACGCCGCCGCGGTCAGCTGGGCTGCCGCCTGATCGGGCACTCGGGCGCCGGCCAACTGCATCGATAAAAAGGCAGGGTCGGCCGTGGACCCGGTCCGCAAGGCAGCTCTTGCGAATAGTGCCTCTTATAGACGCATCATTCGCGAATGCCGGCTCTCGCGGGCGCCGCCGGCCTCGATCCCTTCCCCTTATCGCGCAGTCGGACCGCGCTTCGACAACCGAGCACGCGGCGAGCTGAGCTAGGAGCGGCCGCCTAGACGTCCTCGAGCGTGACGGCGTCCTGGTGCTCGCCGAGGAACTCGGTGTAGGCGTCGACGACCTTGTCGGCGTCGTCCCACATCTTCAGCACGCCGTGGTCGAGCCAGATCGCCTTGTCGCACAGCTGCTTGACGGTGCCGAGCGCATGCGACACGAGCACGACCGTGCGGTCCTGCTTGCACAGCTGCCGCATCCTGCGGGTGGAGCGGCGGCGGAAGCGCGCGTCCCCGACCGACAGTGCCTCGTCGATCAGCAGGATGTCGGGGTCCATGTTGACGGCCACCGAGAAGGCGAGGCGGCCGTACATGCCCGACGAGTACGTGCGCATCGGCATGTCCATGAACTCCTCGAGCTCGGCGAACTCGACGATCTCCTCGTACTTGCGCTCCATCTGCTCGCGCGACAGCCCCGCGGCCAGTCCGCCCAGGATCACGTTCTCGCGCCCGGAGAGCTTGCGATTGAACCCGACGCCGAGCGCGAGCAGCGTCGACACGCGGCCCTCGACCTCGATGCGACCCTCGGTCGGGGGCAGGATCCCGCCGAGCGCCCGCATCAGGGTCGACTTGCCCGCCCCGTTGGCGCCGACGACGCCGAGCACGGTGCCGTGGGGCACCGTGAAGGAGACGTGCTTGACCGCCTCGATCTCGCGTACGACGCGCTTGCGCCGCGTGAGCCGGTTCATGGTCGACGTGAGCGTGGGCTTGGCCTCGATCGACGTCCGGTAGGTGATGGAGAGGTCCTGGACGTCGATGCTCGCCCGCCGGCCGTTGTCAGATGCGGACAGCGAACTCACGCTCCCTCGACATGAAGAAGACGGCGCCCACGAGCAGGGCACCGAAGCTCCAGATCGACGCGATCACCAGGTTGTGCACGCCGGGCCCGATCCCGAAGTGGATGACGTTGTCCCAGGCGGTGAACAGGCGCCCGATCGGATTGATGTCGACCAGGATCTGGTAGCGGTCGGGCACGCGGCTGGCGAAGTACAGCACCGGGGCCGCGTAGAGCATGATCCGCAGCGCGTAGGGCAGGAAGCTCTTGAGGTCGCGGAAGTACACCTGTACCGCCGCGGCGAGCATCGCGAAGCCCAACGACATGCAGATCATCAGGAACAGCAGCGGGATGACCCACAGGTCGTGCCACCCGAACGGCAGGTCCGACGCGACGTGGATCGGGACGTAGATCAGCACCGTCGGCACGAACCTCTTGATGGCCAGGATCGTCGAGGACAGCGGCAGAAGCATGCGCGGGAAGGCGCTGTTGAGGATCAGCCTGCTGCCGCGCACCACCGACATGACGCCGTCGCGCATCGCCTGCGAGATCAGGTAGTAGGCGAAGATGCAGGCGGTCAGGTGCGCGAAGAAGGCCGGCGGACGGTTCCCGGCGCGCACGATGTCGATCAGGATGAAGTAGACGAGCGCGAGCAGGATCGGGTTCAGGACCAGCCAGAGCATCCCGAAAACGGTCTGGAACTGCTGCTCGCGGAGCTTGGTGCTCGCGAGCTCGAACGCGAACTCCCGCCGCCGCCAGATCTCGCGCAGGTACTGGCCCACGGGCGGGAGGCCGACGACGTGGGGCTCGTAGACATGCCGCTCGAGCGCCCACTCGTTGGTGGCGTGGTGAGCCTGGTGCCTGGGGGCGGGGGGAGCGCTCATGTGGGTCGGAAAAGGCTAGTTACCCTGCGGACATGCTCCGCCGGCGCACCGGGATGGGATCCCCCGACTTCGTGGGGGTGGGAACCGAGCTCGCGGGCACGGTGTGGTGGATGCGGCTGCTCAAGCGCCACCCCGACATCGTCGGCCCGCGCGGCGGGCGCGTCGGCACGTACTTCTTCCGGGAGTTCTGCGGCCGCGAGCTGACCGAGGCCGAGATCAGCGACTACCACAGCCGCTTCCCGCGGCGGCCGGGCCAGATCGCCGGGGAGTTCTGCAACCGCTACAGCTTCGAGGTCTGGACGATCCCGCTGATCGCCCGCGCCGCCCCGCAGGCGAAGCTGCTGCTGGTCCTGCGGGACCCGATCGAGGCCTACGCCCGGGTGCTCGGCTACCGCCGCGGCAAGCGCGCGCGCATCTGGGAGCGGCGGCGCGCACCCGAGGACCCGATCTACATGACCGAGCTCGTACATCGCGGCCGCCTGGGCTCCCAGCTGCGCGCGCTCACGCAGCTGTTCGACAGCGAGCGCATTCTCGTCCTGCAGTTCGAGCAGATACTGCGCGACCCGATCACCCAGTACCGCCGCACGTGCGAGTTCCTCGGCGTCTCCGGCGATTACGTGCCGCGACCTCTGAAGCGCCAGGCCTACACCGGGACGGGCCCCCTCGAGCACGCGCGCGTGTTCCGGCCATTCGGCCTGCCGCCGTGGGTGACCCTGCGCCCGGTCAAGCGCCTCCTCGGTTTCCCGATCGCCCGAGAAGCCGTTTTGTGGGACGACATCCGCGAGTCGCTGCACGCCGAGCTCGAGCCCGAGGTCCGCCAGCTGGTCGCGGCGCGCCCTGAGCTCGACCTCGCCTTGTGGCGGCACTTCGCCCACTTGAAGAGCGCCTAGCTGGCTAGGCGTGAGTAGGCGACGGCGGCGAGGGCGGCGTCGGCGTCCGGCAGGACGCGGAGCGAGCCGTCGAGATCGAGGTGGAAGAAGCGATCGAGCCGGCGCAGGAACGCGCGGTCGTGGGAGACCGCCACCACCGTGCCCTCGAAGCCGTCGAGCGCGCGCTCGAGCGCCTCGGCCGAGTCGATGTCGAGGTTGTCGGTCGGCTCGTCGAGCAGCAGCAGGTTGTGGCCCTCCGCCTCCAGGCAGAGGATCTCCAGGCGCGCCTTCTGGCCTCCCGAGAGCGTCTCGTGGGTGCGCTGGGCCGCCTCGACGAGGCCGTAGCGCGCGAGTCCCTGCATCGCTCGCTCGGTCGACTTCGTGCGCTCGGTCACCACGTCGAGCAGCCTGCGCCCGGCGAAGTCGGGCCGGATGTTGAGCTGCGTGAAGAGGCCGGGGGAGACGCGCGGCCCGAGCACCACCGCGCCGCTGTGCAGCACGGGTTCGCCGGCGAGCAGGCGGATGAGATGCGTCTTGCCCGAGCCGTTGGGACCGATGATCCCGATCCGCTCACCGAAGTGGATCTCCTCGTCGAAGGGCTCGACGAGGTCGTCGATCGCCACGGCGCGCAGGTCGAACACGCGGCGCGCCGAGTCGCCGCCGCGCAGGCGGACCTGGATGTGACGGTCGGTGACGGGAGCCGGCGGCGGGCCCTCGTCGACCCAGCGCTTCCAGCGCGACTCCATCGCCTTCGCGCGTGGCGCCCACTCCGAGGAGTACTTGGCCCGCTCCTTGAAGATCCGCACCAGCTCGCGCAGCCGCTTCTCCTCGGCCTGCCAGCGGGCGAGCCGGTCGCCGAGCAGCTTCTGCCGGTGCGCGCGCGCCTCGGGGTAGGTGGCGTAGGAGCCGCCGTGGACCCAGGCGCCGTCGCCCTCGAGCGTGACGAGCGTGTCGCACGCGGCGGTCAGCAGCTCCCGGTCGTGCGAGATCAGCAGGACCGTCTTACGCGTCGCCGCGATCCGCTCCTCGAGCGCGCGCTTGGCTGGCACGTCGAGAAAGTTGTCGGGCTCGTCGAGCAGCAGCACCTGCGCATCCGACGTGAACAGCAGCTCGAGCACGAGCCGCTTGCGCTCGCCGCCGGAGATCTGGGTCGCCTCGCGGTCTCCGACGTCACCGAGGCCGGCGCGGACGATGCGCCGGCAGGCGGCGTCCCACTGGCCCTCGAGCTCGTAGCCGCCGAGGTCCGACCACGTCCCGATCGCCTCGCCGAGCGCCATGCCGTCGCCGCTTCGCTCGGCGGCGAGCAGGGCGCGCCCCGCGTCGCGAACACGGGCGGGCGCCACGCCGAGCAACAGCTCCCGCACGGTGCCGCCGCCCTGGCCCACGTCCTGCGGCATGTACAGCGCGCGCCCGCCATGGGCGACGTCACCCTCGGCCGGCTCGAGCTCCGAGGCCAGGATCCGCAGCAGCGTGGTCTTGCCGATGCCGTTGGCGCCGATGAGCCCGGCGTGCCGGCCGCCGTCGATGCGGAAGGAGACGCCCGAGAACAGAAGCTCGCCGCCCGGATGGGCGTAGGCCAGGTTGGAGACGGCGATGTGGCTCACGGTGAGCTAGCTTCGCAGCCCTCGTGGTCAAGGTCAGCGTGATCGTGCCGGTCTACAACCCGGGTTCGAACATGGACGACCTCGTGCGGTCGCTGCTCGGGCAGTCGCTGCCGGCGGACTCCTACGAGGCGATCTTCGTCGACGACGGTTCCACCGACGGGACCGGCGAGCGGCTGGACGCGCTCGCCGCCGAGCACGCCGTCATCAGGGTCCGCCACATCCCCAACTCGGGCTGGCCGAGCCGCCCGCGCAACATCGGAACCGACATGGCGCATGGCGAGTACGTGCTCTACGTCGACAACGACGACTACCTCGCCCCGGAGGCGCTCGAGCGCATGTACGACCGCGCCGTCGCCGACGGCGCCGACGTCCTCGTGGGCAAGGTCGTCGGCCACGACAAGTTCGTGGCCCGCGACCTGTTTCGCGAGAACCGCGCGCACGTGACCGTCGCGTGGGAGCCGCTGATCCGGCTGCTGAGCCCGCACAAGCTCTTCCGCCGCGCGTTCCTGGACGAGCACGCGATCCGCTTCCCCGAGGACACGCGGCGGCTCGAGGACCACGTCTTCGTGATGAAGGCGTTCTTCGCCGCGCAGGACCGCATCTCGATCCTCGCCGACTACCCGTGCTACCACTGGATGCTGCGGCCCGCGAAGGACAACGCCTCCTTCGCCCGGATGGAGCCGGTGTCGTACTTCAACTCGCTGCGCCAGGTGCTCGACGTGGTCGAGGCCAACACGGCTCCGGCGAGCCGCGAACGTGAACGCCTGCTCGCCCACTGGTACCGCTCGAAGGCGCTGTGGCGACTGACGGGAGCCGTCTTCCTGCGCCGCGATGAGGACTTCAACCGCGCTATCTATGACGAGGTCCTGCGCATCACGCGCGAGCGCTTTCCGCCGGAGCTCGACCGCTTCCTGCCGTTCGGCCTGAGGATGCGCTCGCACGTCCTGCGCAACGACGACCTCGACGGGATCTACGCGATGGCGCGCTTCGAGGCCGGCTTGCGCGCGCGGATCCGCGTCACCGGCCTGCGCTACACCGGCGACGGCGCGGACGTGTCCTTCGAGGCCCGCCTGCGCGGCGGGCTACAGGTCGTGCGCGACGGCGAGCGGCAGCTGTGGCAGCCCCCGGAGGAACTGCGGCCGCACCTGCGGGGCGCGGACCTCGACGTCACCCGGTCGGTCGGCCACGCGATCGTCCAGCCGCTGCTGCGGGCGGTCTCCGACAAGACCGAGAACGTGCTCGATCCCGAGATGGACGTCCGCGTCGAGCGTGGCATCCCGGTCGTGGGCGCGCGGGTGCGCGTGCCGGCCGGGCTGGATTCCGGCGAATGGCAGCTGGTGGTCCCGGTGCGCATCATGGGCTTCCACCACACGGCGATGACGGTCCGCCAGGGAGACGCCCGGCCGGCGCCCTTGACCTTCCGCGTGCGCCGCGACGGGCGCCTCGACCGGCCCTCGTGGACGCGCCGGCATCTGAGCGGCCGCGCGCCGCGCCTCGCACGCGCCCTGCGGAGCGCCTGGTCTGGCTCCTAGGCGCGTCGCAGGCGGCGCACGAACCCGCTGAGACCGCCGAACTCGCGCTTGTAGGCCTGGCTCAGCTCGGCCACCCCCCTGCCGCGGCGCAGGTTGCGGCTGCGCCCGGTGCGCACGACCCGCCACAGGGCGCTGTCGAGCACCAGCTGCGGGGGGAGGCGCCTGCCGGCCACCGGGCCCGCCTCGGCTCTGGGGCCTTTGCGGCGGAGGCCGAGGACGACCAGCAGGGGCGGCTCGGTGGCCACCGGGACGGCGATGCGGTCCCCGGCGGAGAACGGCGTCGCGCCGTCCATGACCACGACCCCGTGCCAGCGCATCATCCGCTCGACCTCGCCGAACCAGCGCAGCCCGTCCTCGCCCGGACCGATCACCGTCAGCTGGGGCGCGCGCCCCTGGAAGTGCTCGAGGGAGCGCTCGCGGGCGAAGAACGCCTCCGGATCCTCGCAGTACAGGCGCACGCCCTTCTTGACCTCGAAGTCGGCGGTCGGCCCGACGCCGATCGCGCGCCGGCGCGCGAGCGCCAGGCGCTCCCCGTCGCCTACGCCGATCTCCAGGTACGTCGCGGGCCGCACCAGCTGGTGGAGCCCGGCTAGGAAGTCAATGTCCTTCATCAGTGGTCGCAACTACGCTATCCGCCGTGCCCGCTGAGGTCTCGCCGGGGCGACGGGCCCAGCCCGCGCGCACGCGCCCTCCCCACACACAGGTCCGTCGGATCGCCTTCGACGGGCCCGACATGCTGCTCGTCCTCGACCCGCCCGGCCGGGTCAATGCGCGCCGGCGCGAGGACGGCGCGCGCGTGCGCGGCGGGCACGGTCGCATCGACCTGCGCACGCTCGGCGACGGGACGTGGGACCTGCGGGCAGGCGGGCGCCGGATCGCCCGGCACGGCGACGGCATCTACCGCAAGGTCAGGGCTGTCACGCTCCCTGCCGTCGGGCGCGCGCACCCCTTCTTCACCAAGCGCAACGGGCTTTCGATCCGCGTCGGCAACGCCGTGCCTGCTCCGCGGTCCCGGCACCGCCCGGACGCCACGGAGTCGCACCGCCGCCGTCGCTACGGCCGGCTCGCGGTGGCGGTCCACCGTCTCGCGCTGGCGCTGATCGTGCGGGGGGCGAACCGCAACACGACGGCTGACGACGAGCCGCGGGTGCGCGTCCTGCTGCTGCACGCCTACGGGATGGGGGGGACGGTGCGCACGACCGTCAACCTCGCCGAGGGACTCGCGCTGCACCATCGGGTCGAGCTCGTCAGCGTCGTGCGCCGCCGCGAGCGGCCGTTCTTCGAGATGCCCGCGCATGCTGAGGTGTCCGATCTCGTCGATCAGCGCCGCGGTCGCCGTCGCGGCGTGCTCGGGCGGCTGCCGAGCGTCCTCGTCCACCCCGACGACCACGCGCATGCCTGGTGCAGCCTCAAGACGGACCTGGAGCTGGTGCGCGCACTGCGGACCTGGCGCGGGACGCTCGTGACCACGCGGCCCGCCTTCAACCTCATCGCCGCCCGGCTGGCAGGACCGGGGCTGCGTGTGATCGGGCAAGAGCATCTGAACTTCACCGCCCATCGGCCGGCCCTGGCCCGTGACTGTCGCCGCCACTACCCGAAGCTGGCGGCGCTGACCGTCCTGACCGAGGAGGATCGCGACGATTACGCGGGGATGGCGCCGATCGTCGAGCAGATCCCCAACGCCGCCACGGATCCGCACGGCCGGGTGGCGGGTTCCGACGCCAAGGTGGTCATCGCCGCGGGCCGCCTCAACCAGCAGAAGGGGTTCGATCAGCTGATCGCGGCGTTCGCCGCTGTCGCCCGCGACCATCCCGACTGGCAGCTGCGCATCTACGGGTCCGGTCCCGAGCGACCGGCGCTGCGGCGGCTGATCGTGGAGCACGGACTGTGGGACTCGGTCTTCTTGATGGGGCGCGCGCGCGACCTCGGCAAGCAGCTCGTCAAGGCCTCGGTGTTCGCGCTGCCGTCGCGCTGGGAGGGCTTCGGCATGGTGCTGGTCGAGGCGATGAGTCACGGGCTGCCGATCGTCGCGTTCGATTGCCCGCGCGGGCCGGGTGAGATCGTCACCCACCGAGTCGACGGCCTGCTCGTGCCCGAGGGCGATGTCGTCGCCTTCGGGTCGGCGTTGGTCGATCTCGTGGAGCAATCCGAGCAGCGGCTCCAGATGGGCGCGGCGGCCGCCGCAAGCGCGAGCCGGTTCGCGATCGAGCCCTTCGCGGAGCGCTGGGAGGCGCTCCTCGGTCGCCTTTAGATGTCGGCTCCCACGACCACCAGACCCGCCGCGGCGCCAGTGGCGACCGCTCCGGGCACGACCGCGGTCCTGTTCGCGACGGCGCGCAGCGACTCCGGCGCTCTGGCCGCCGCGCTCGAGTGGGAGCCCGGCCAGACGCTCGCCGCCCGTCTCGCCGGCCAGTTGCGCGCGCTCGGCATCACCGACATCCGGCTCGTGACCCGCCCGAACTTCACAAAAGGGACGGACCCTTTTGTGAAGGGTGCTTTTGTGACGGGCGGTGGTGTGAGGGTCGTCGAAAGCGAGGATGCGGCGGCGGATCTGCGCTACGTCGCGGCGCTCGCCCGCGAGGGGTCGGGCGCGCTGGTCATCGCCGCCGCCGAGATCATCACGCAGCGCGAGGCGCTCGCCGGACTGCTCTCCGATCCGCGGGTGAGCACGGGCATCCTGGCCACCAGCGGGAAGATCGCCCGGCCGTACGGGTTTCGCACGAAGACCAAGCGCGGGCGGCTGGTGAGCACGGCGTCGCCGTTCCACACCACGGCGGACCCCAACCAGACCTTCCTGGGCGTGCTCAAGGTGGCCGACGCCGACCGGCCGCGGCTGGCGGAGCTCGCCGACGAGCTGGCGGTGCTGCGCGCCGACCCGCCGGAATCGTGGATGCGCGAGCTCGACTTCTGCAAGGCGGGGACGTGGAAGCTCGCCGCCGAGCGCATCCGCAGGCAGCTGATCGAGCGCGAGAAGAAGCTGGCGCTGGAGGCGGCCGGGATCATGGAGGACCCCGAGGCGGACTCGGACCCCGAGGCGTCGGACGATCCGGCCGAGCTCGAGCGCCAGAACCCCGACACGGTCGAGCTCCAGCCCCGCGACGCGCATGAGCTCGAGCTGCGGCTGGCCGCGGCGCGCGAGGAGGTGCCGTCGCTGCTGTTGACCGCCCTGGTGCGCGACGGAGCGCAGCTGACGAACTCGTTTCTGCGGTCGCTGTTCTGGGCGCGCCCGCTGAGCTCCGGCGCGGTCGCAGAGGCGCAGGAACGGATCGCACTGCACGACGAGGAGGCCGAGCTGCTGCGCTCGGCGGTGAAGGCGTCCGACGGCTTCTTCACGACCTTCTTCGTCTCCCCGCTGTCGAAGTACGCGGCACGCTGGTGCGCGCGCCTGGGCCTGCACCCCAACCACGTCACCGTCTTTTCGATGCTGCTCGGTCTCGTCGCCGCCGGGCTGTTCGCGACCGGCGAGCGGCCGGGCCTGATCGCGGGCGGGATCGTCGCCTACTTCGCGTTCTTCTTCGACTGCGTCGACGGGCAGCTCGCCCGCTACGCCCGGAAGTTCTCCAAGCTCGGCGCGTGGCTGGATTCGATCCTCGACCGCTCCAAGGAGTACGCGATCTTCGCGGGCCTCGCGCTCGGCGCGCAGCACATGGGCTACGACCACGCCTGGGTGCTCGCGTGTGCGGCGATCACGCTGCAGACGACGCGCCATGGGCTCGACTTCTCCTATCCGATCACCCAGCACCAGGTTGTCGCTGCGCTCGAGCACGCGCCGCTCGACCAGCCGGGTGACGGCTTCGGCCTCAACACGCCGCTGTGGCTGCGCCCGCCGCCGCTGCCCAAGGACCAGCGGCCCGAGCCGCCGCCACCGACGGTGTTCCAGCGCGTCTGGCGGCTGTGGCGGCGCTTCGGCCGCCTGCCCGGCGTCATCTGGGTCAAGAAGATGATCACGTTCCCGATCGGCGAGCGCTTCGCGGTGATCGCGATCGTGACCGCTGCGACGACGCCGAAGACGACCTTCATCGTCCTGCTCAGCTGGTCCGGTTTCGCGACGGCGTACATCATCGGCGGCCGCCTGATCCGCGTCGTGCGCTCGGAGACGGCGGTGGCGCCGCTGAACGCCATGCGCGGGCGGCTGGAGAGCTACCGCGACGACGGCCTGCTCCTGCTGCGGGAGCTGCCCGTGCCTCCGCTGCCCCTGCTGATCGCCGGCGCCGTTCCGCTCGCGCTCGCGATCGCGCTCGACTGGGACACGAAGCTCGCCGCGGTCGGGGTGGTGCTGGTCGCAGTCGTCGCGGGCGCGTCGTCGTCGGGCGTGGTCCACCGCGACCGCTACCGCTGGCTGGTCCCGCCGCTGCTGCGTGCGATCGAGTTCTCCACCGTCGCCTATCTGGCGGTGAGCGCGGGGCACCCCGACGCGGGCTTCGCGTTCATCGCCGCCGTCTGCTTCCACCAGTACGACCTCGTCTACCGGCTGCGCCACCGCGGCGCGGAGGCCGAGCGGTGGGTGACCTGGCTGGGCCTGGGCTGGGGCGGCCGCATGCTGCTCGTCCTGGCACTCGTGCTGGTCGACGCGCTCCCAGCCGGGCTGTACGCGGCGGCCGCGCTGCTCGCGCTGCTGTGGGTCGGTGACGCGATCCGCGCCTGGACCGCGGCCCGCCCGGAGCGCATCCCGATACCGATGACCGCCGAAGAGGCGGAGGAGGAGGCGGGATGATCGGCATGGTCCTCGCCGCCGGCGCCGGCCGCCGGCTCGTGCCCTACACCGACGCGCTGCCCAAGACGCTCGTCCCGGTCGACGGAGACCGCACCATCCTCGACGTTTCGCTGGCGAACTTCGCGGCGGTCGGGCTGACCGACGTGGTGCTCGTCACCGGGTACAAGGCGCAGGCGCTCGAGGACCGCAAGGCGGCGCTCGAGGCCGACCACGGCGTCACGCTCGAGCTGGTCTTCAACGACAGGGCCGAGGAATGGAACAACGCCTACTCGCTGTGGTGCGCGCGCGACTACTTCGAGCGCGGGGTCCTGCTCGTCAACGGCGACACGATCGCGCCCGTGCCGGTGTTCGAGACGCTGCGAAACGCCGCGGGCGGCGACCACGATCTGGTGATCGCCCTCGACGACGCCAAGGAGCTCGGCGAGGAGGAGATGAAGGTCCAGCTCTCCGGCGAGGGCCTGCTCACGCGCATCACCAAGCTGATGGACCCCCGCACGGCCGTCGGCGAGTACATCGGGCTCACCCTGATCGAGGGGGACGCGGCGGGCCCGCTCGCGCACGCTCTCCAGACGACCTTCGAGCGCGACCCCCAGCTCTACTACGAGGACGGCTACCAGGAGCACGCCGACCGCGGCGGGCGGATCGGCGCGGCGCCGATCGGCGACGTCGAGTGGGTCGAGGTCGACGATCACGCCGACCTGGCCCGGGCGCGTGAGGTCGCGTGCCGCTGCTGAGCCGCATGGTGGGGACGCCGCTGGCGGTCGACATCGGCCCCGGCGCGGTCGCGTCCCTCGCGCCGCTGCTCGCCGACCGCCGCATCTCGTCGGGAGGTCACGTTGCGGTGGCGGTCGGGCCGGGGCTCGGCGAGGAAATCGCCGACGTCCTGCGGCCGCAGCTCGAAAACGCCGAGATCTGGGCCATCGAGGGCGGCTCGGTCGAGGCGGCGCGGGGCCTTGCCGAGCAGCTGCGCGGCGGTTTCTTCGACGCTGTCGTGGGCGTCGGCGGCGGCAAGACGCTGGACACGGCCAAGCACGCGGCGACGCTGACCGGGGTGCCGATGGTCGCTGTCGCGACCTCGCTGGCGCACGACGGGCTCGCCTCGCCGGTCGCCTCGCTCGAGCACGACGGGCGCAAGGGCTCATACGGCGTGCAGATCCCGATCGCCGTGATGGTCGACCTCGACTACGTCATGCGCTCCGATCCCGCCATGCGCCGGTCGGGGATCGGAGACGCGGTCTCGAACTTCGGCGCCGTCGCGGACTGGAAGCTGGCGCGGCGCGAGCGCGGCGAGCCGGTCGACGGGCTCGCGGTCACGTTCGCGCGGGCGTCGGCGATGAGCATCCTGCACCGCGCGGACTCGATCTCCGACGAGCCGTTCCTGACCGCGCTGGCGGAGGCGCTCGTCCTCGGCGGGCTGGCGATGGCCGTCGCGGGGTCGAGCCGCCCCTGCTCGGGCGCCGACCACGAGATCCTGCACGCGATCGACCACCTGTTCCCCGGGACGGCGCTGCACGGCGAGCTCGCGGGGGCGGCGTCGCTGTTCACCGCGCACCTGCGCGGCGACGAGGCGATGTTCGCGGCGCTGCGCCAGTGCCTCGAGCGCCACGGCCTCCCGCGCACGCCGGCCGAGCTCGGGCTCTCCGACGAGCAGTTCACCCAGGCCGTCGTGTCCGCGCCGGACACCCGCCCCGACCGCTACACGATCCTCGAGCACCTGGCTCTCGACGAGGAGGAGGTGGGGCGCCGTGTCAGCGCCTTCGTCTCGGCCGTCGATAGCTGAGCTGCGAGCGGTCGCCCAGCCCCAGTCCATCTTCGCCCGCAACAGCGGCGAGCACTGGGCGGGCAAGCTCTACGTGCGGCGGCTGTCCATCCACCTGACCCGCGCGCTGCTGCCGACGCGGGTCACGCCGAACGCGATGACGTGGACGATGGTCGTCGTCGGCGGTCTCGCCGCCGTGCTGGTGGCGATCGACAGCGTCTGGGCGGCGATCGGCGCCGTGCTGCTGATCCAGCTTCAGATCCTGCTCGACTGCTCCGACGGCGAGCTCGCGCGCTGGCGACGCCAGTCCTCGCCGGTGGGGATCTACCTCGACCGCTTCGCGCACTACTTCACGGAGACGCTGTTCCCGATCGCCCTGGGCATCCGCTGCGACCGTCCCGAGCTCGGGCTCGTCGCCGCGCTGCTCGCACTGGCGGTGCGGACCGAGACGGCGCTGGTCGCGGTGGCACGGCTCGAATCGGGCTGGCAGAAGGCGGAGGACACGGCGGTCGTCGCGGCGTCCTCGATCGCGCTGCTGGCGCGAGCGCGGCGCTGGATCGGCTTCTTTCCGTTCTTCCGCGCGTTCATCGCGGTCGAGGCGTCGGTGCTGAGCCTGGTCGCCGCTGTCGTGGACTCCGCGGGGGAGCCGGGGACGCGCTGGCTGCTGTACGCGCTGATCCCGATCGGAGCGATCGCGGCGGTCGGTCACCTGGCGGCGATCGTCACCTCCGCGCGCCTGCGATGACCGGCGCCACCTTCGGCTGCGTGGTCCTCACCACCGGCAGGCGGCCGGAGTCGCTGCGCGCCGGGGTGCGGTCGCTGCTCGCGCAGCGCGGGGTGGAGGTGGACGTCGTGGTCACCGGCAACGGCTGGGAGCCGGACGGGGTGCCCGGCGGCGCGCGAGCAGTGGCCAAGGACGAGGACACGGGGATCGCCGCGGGCCGGAACTACGGCGCGCGGGCGGCGCGCGGTGAGCTGCTCTTCTTCCTCGACGACGATGCGGCGCTCGCCTCCGACGACGCGCTGGCCCGGCTCGCCGCGCTGTTCGCAGCCGACCCGCGGCTCGGGATGGTGCAGCCGCGCGTCGAGGCCACGGAGGGCGCGCCGGCGCGCGAGTGGGTCCCGCGCCTGCGCTCGGGGGACCGGATGCGCTCCGGGGACGTCACGCACGTGTGGGAGGGCGCGCTGGCGGTGCGCCACGACGTCTTCGACGCCGTCGGCGGCTGGCCGGAGGACTTCAGGCTCGTGCACGAGGGCGTCGAGCTCGCCTGGAAGGTCATGGACGCCGGCTACCGCGTGCACTACGCGGCTGAGGTCGCCGCGCTGCACCCGCCGTACGCGGGCTCGGTGCACAACGAGTGGGACTATTACTACGGCGCGCGCAACCGCATGTGGCTGGCGCGCCGGCGGCTGCCGTGGGTCTTCGCGGTACCGTTCGTGGTGTCGTTCTGGCTGCGCACGCTGCCGCACCTGGACTCGCGGGACAAGCGCCGTGCGGCGCTGCGCGGCTACCGCGAGGGCTTCCGCGAGCCGGGCCCGCGGTCGCGGCTGAAGGCGTCGACGTTGTTGCGGATGACGCGGCTGGGCCGGCCGCCCGTCTTCTGAGCACTTAGGGTCTGGGCCCGCATGCCGCCGATCGTGGGATACGGAGCGGGAGGCCACGCCCGCTCGTTGATGGACGCCATCGCGACCGGCGGCGTCTTCGAGCTGGTCGCCTTCGTCGACGACGACCCGGCCACCGATTCGATGCACGACGTGCCCGTCCGTACGGGGCAGTCGGCGCTGGCGCAGCTGCGCGAAGAGGGTGTAGCGCACGCGTTCGTCGGGGTCGGCGGGGTCGAGCAGCGCGATGCCCGGCGCCGCGTGTTCGGGCTGCTGCGGGCGGCGGGCTTCGAGCTGCCGCCGATCGTCCACGGCAGCGCATCCGTCTCCGCGCTCGCGGCGCTCGGCGCCGGCGCGCAGGTCCTCGCGCACGCCGTCGTCAACACCGCTGCCGTCCTGCGCGAGGGCGCGATCGTCAACACCGGCGCGATCGTCGAGCACGACTGCGACGTCGGCGTGTCCGCACACCTCGGCCCGGGCGCAGTCGTGGGCGGTGGCGCGGTGATCGGCGAGAGCGCCCACATCGGGATGGGCGCGGTCGTGGTCGAGGGCGTGAGGGTGGGGGAGGGCGCGTTCGTCGCCGCCGGCGCCGTCGTCACCTCCGACGTCCCGGCCGGCGAGCGCGTCGGCGGCATCCCCGCCCGCCCGCTCTGACGGCGACGGTCGCGCAAGCGGGCGCCCTCGTCGTCCTGACGGTCCTCATCACTCCTCGGGCCCCGCATTCTCGCCCCAGTCGGAGACCGCGTCGTTGTAGACGTCGGAGGGGCGCAGGACCATCGGGATCGTCCTGGCGAGGATCGTCAGGTCGAGCGCGAGCGAGCGGTGCTCGACGTACCAGACGTCGAGCTCGATGCGCTCGGGCCAGCGCAGCGTGTTGCGACCCTTGACCTGGGCCCAGCCGGTGATGCCGGGCCGGACCTCGAGCCGGCGCGCCTGCGCGGGCGTGTACTGGTCGACCTGGTAGCGCAGGGTCGGGCGCGGGCCGACGATGCTCATGTCGCCGCGCAGGACGTTGACCACCTGCGGCAGCTCGTCGAGCGACCACTTGCGCAAAAGCGCGCCGACGCGCGTGATGCGGGGGTCCTTCTCGGTGATCAGCCAGCCGCTGCCCAGCTCGTGGGCGTTCGGCACCATGGTGCGGAACTTCAGCAGCGCGAAGTCCTCGCCGCGGAGGCCGACCCGGGGCTGGCGCAGCAGGACGTGGCCGCGGTCCTCGAGCCAGATCGCGGCGGCGATGAGCGCCATCACCGGGGCGGTCACGATCGCCGCAGCGAGCGCGATGGCGATGTCGAGCGCGCGCTTGGCCGGCGCGTACATCAGCGCTCCACCTCCCAGGTGGCCTGCGGGCCCTGCGTGATCATCCGCCACAGCCCGGCCACCGACGCGGCGGTCACGACGAGGTAGTACCAGGCGAGCGCCGCCGGCCGGCCGCCGGCGCCGCGCGCCCCCGCTGCCGCCAGCGCTCCCCACGCCAGGTGCGCGGCGCGCAGGCGCGGCCCCGAGGTCAGGGCCAGGAGGGCGTGCAGCGGCCCGGTCGCGTAGCGCAGCAGCCGGTGTGAGACGAGCATCCCGTAGTAGCCGGCGGGAAGACCGGAGGGCGACAGCATTCCCCCGCGCAGGACGTCCGCCCAGGAGCGCGAGAGCATGCGCACCTTGCGCGGCCACTCCGCCGACGAGGTGGCCGCGGCGGGCTCGGTGGCCACGGCCTCGGGGGCGTAGAGCGATCGCAGCCCCGCGCGGCGCAGCCGGTAGGGGAGGCCGATGTCATGACTCTGGCCGGGCCCCAGCTCGACGTAGGCGCTGCGGCGCACCGCGTAGATCGCGCCATTGCCCGCGGTGATCGAGTCGAGCGCCGACTCCCGCGCACGCTGCCAGAGCTCGAAGCGCCAGTAGGTGCCTTCCACGTTCGCGCCGCTGGCGGGGTCGACCAGCTCGAGCCGCCCGCAGACGTAGCCGACGCCGGGATCGTCGAGGTGCGCGACGAGAGCGCGCAGCGCGTCCGGCCGCCACAGCGAGTTCGCGTCCGAGAACGCCACGATCTCGGCGTCCACCGCGCGGACGGCCGCGTTCTGAGCCGCCACCTTTCCGCCCCGCGGGTTGTCGAGCACGGTCACGTGGGGGAACTCCCCCGCAATCGTGCCGGTCGCGTCGTCGCAGCCGTCGAGCGTGACGACCACCTGCAGCTCGGGGTAGTCGAGCGCGAGGGCGTTCTCGAGCCGCTCCCGGATCACCGCCTCCTCGTTGTGCGCGGCGATGATCAGCGCGACGCTCTCATTGCACAAAAGGGACGGACCCTTTTGTGAAGGGGGGCGGTTGCGGGTGAGCAGGGCGAGGAGCGCGGGATAGCCCGCGTGCGTCCACAGGATCAGCCCGAGCGATCCCCACATGGCCTTGGAGCGCAAGGTCATCGGCGGCGAAGGAGGCTAAAGCGCAGCGGCGAGGACCGCACGGGCGACGGGCGCGGCCGCCGCCCCGCCCGAGCCGGCGCCGACCAGCATCACGGCCACGGCGACGCGCGGCGCCTCCGCCGGCGCGAAGGCGACGAACCACGCGTCGGTGTTGCTCGGATCTGACGCGCCGCCGTGGGTCGGGACGAGCTCGGCGGTCCCGGTCTTGCCGGCGACGGTGACGCCTGGAAGCGCGGCGGCCGTGCCGGTGCCGCCCTCCACCACCCCGACCATCATGTCGCGGACCGTGCTCGCGACCCTGCGCCCAACCACCCGCCGCTGCCGGACCGGCTCCTCGCGGACGATCCGCGGCGCCACGCGGACGCCGCCGTTGGCGATCGCCGCGCCCACCGAGGCCATCGTCAGCGGCGTCGCGAGGTCGCGATCCTGGCCGATCGCCGCGGCGCCGACCGCGAGGTCGTCCTCGAGGTCGCGCGCGATCTGCGCGGGCTTGGCCGCCGGGACGTCCGGCGGCTCGTTGAAGCCGAAGCGCTCCGCCATCGCGACGAGCCGCCGCGCGCCCACCCTCGCCCCCAGGGGCGCGAAGACCGAGTTGCAGGAATGCGCGAAGGACGCCGCGAGCGAGCCGCCGCACGACTCGCCGCCGGCGTTGTGCAGCCTGACCCCGGACAGGACCGCGTGGGTCGTGACCGGGAAGCTGTCGGCCGCGGAGACCTCGCCGTGCTGCAGCGCCGCCGCGAGGGTGATGATCTTGAACACCGATCCGGGCGGCTGCGGCGCCGAGACGGCGAGGCCGCCGAGCGCGAGCACCGCGCCGTTGCGCGGCTTGATCACCGCCACTCCGCCGCTGTGCCCGGCCAGCGCCCCCTCGGCGACGCGCGTGAGGCCGAGATCGATCGTCGCGTGGACGTTGCGGCCGCGCACCTCGCTGACCCGCTCGATGACGCGGTCGCCGAAGCGCAGGGTGGCGGCCGGGTGCCCGATGAGCCGGTCGGCGTACAGTCGCTCGAGCCCGGTCGCGGCTTCACCGTCCGTCGCCCGCATCCCCGCGATGCCGGCGCCGGTCGGGTCACCCGCCAGCACGGCACCGTCGGACGACAGGATCTCGCCGCGCGGCGGCTGCTTGCCGGCTTCGCGGGTAGGACGCTCGCCGCGACGAAGGCCCGGCAGTCGCAGAGCCGGGTTCCACGCGACGCGGCCCCTGCCGTCGTCGTCCACCGTCGGGATCGAGACCGTCCCGCGCAGGATCCCGAAGTCGCGCGTGCGCACGGCCACCCTGACAGCGACGCTGCCGTCCTCGAGTGCGCCCGGCTGTTCGAGCACGACCCTGCGCGTCCCCGTGGCGTCCTCGGCGGCGGCGTAGCTGCGCCTGAACGCTGCGAACGACGGCCGCGTCGACGCGGCGGTGAGGTCGTACATCGCGCCGAGGTCACCGCGGCCCCAGGCCGCGACGAACTCGCGCGCGGCGTCGTGGCGCCGATCGTCGGACCGGCGATGGCGCTCGACCGCGACGACACCTGCCGCCACCACCCCCAGCACGACCACGAGCACCGCCAGCGCCACCCACGGCACGCGGCGCCGCCGGCGCCGGCGCGCCGGTGTTGCGCTCATGAGCACCGAGCCCGCCCGCCGGGTCGGTGCTCCGTAGCGGGCGGACCTGCGCCTGCGCGCCATCGCGCCGGGAGGTTAGTGCGGCACTAGGCCGGTTCCGCGGCCGGGCGGGCGATGCGGGAGAGGCCGCCCAGCGAGATCAGAGCACCGAGCGCCGCGAAGCCGGCCCCGACCAGGAAGGCGACGTGGAAGCCGTCGGTGACGCCGGCGGCGGTGGCGCTGGTCGTCGCACCCGTCGCCACGGTCGCGAGCACCGCGAGCCCGACCGAGCCTCCGAGCTGGCGCGAGGCGTTGACCAGGCCCGACGCGAGGCCGGCGCGGCTGCGCTCGACGCCGGCGACGGCGGCGATCGTCACCGGCACGAACGAGAACCCGATCCCGACGGACGTCACGACGCCCGGAAGGAGCACATCGGACCAGAAGCTGCCTTCAGCGGACACGAAGGAGAAGCCGAGCATGCCGAGCGCGATCAGCGCCATGCCGCCCGAGAGCACCCGGCCGGCCCCGACGCGCCCGGCCAGCCGGCCCGCGATGGTCGATGCGACGGCGAGCGCCGCCGTCATGGGCAGGAACGCCAGCCCCGCCTCGATCGCGCTGTAGCCGAGCACCTGCTGGAGGTACAGCGACACGAAGTACCACATGGCGAACACCGCCGAGCCCATGAAGAAGACGACCACGTTGGAGGCGGTCACCGTGCGCGCCGAGAAGATGTCCAGCGGGACGAGCGGGCGCGGCGAGAAGCGCGCCTCGACGGCGACGAACAGCGCCAGCAGCGCGAACCCGGCCGCGAGCGTGCCGAGGGTCGTGGCCGAGCCCCAGCCGTTGACGTCGGTGCGGACGATCCCGAAGGTGACCAGGACGAGGCCGGCAGTGACGGTGAAGGCGCCCAGCGCGTCGTAGTGGCGCTCGCCGTGCCGCGGCAGGTCGAGGGCGGCCGGGATGACGCGGTAGGCGGCGAGGGCGCCGACGACGGCGATCGGGAGGTTGATGAAGAGGATCCACTGCCAGCCGAGCAGCTCGGTGAGCACGCCCCCGAGCAGCGCACCGGACGCGCCGCCGATCGCGCCCATCGCGCCCCAGGCCGCGAGCGCGCGGTTGCGCTCGGCGCCCTCGGCGAACGTCGTCGTCAGCACGGACAGCGTCACCGGCGCGACGACCGCGCCCCCGAGGCCCTGCGCGGCGCGGGCGATCACGAGCGGGACCTGCGCGTCGGACAGGCCGCCGGCCAGCGAAGCGACACCGAACAGCGACAGGCCGAAGACGAACATCGTCCGCTGGCCGATCAGGTCGGCCGCGCGTCCTCCGAGCAGCAGGAAACCGGCGAAGGTCAGCGTGTAGGCGCTGACGATCCACTGCAGGTCGATGTCGGAGAAGTGCAGGTCGCGCTGGATGGACGGGAGCGCGACGTTGACCACCGAGACGTCGAGGATGACCATGAACTGCGCCAGGCAGCAGAGGATCAGAATCGATCGCTGATGAAGTCCCCCTGCGGGCATCCGGCCCGCAGAATCCGAACGGCCCCGTCCGGGGGACCGCTGGGGCGACAGTGGTTGCACGAGCAACCACCGTAGCAGCGCGGGGTCAGCCGGTGTTGGAGAGCAGCGCCGCGACGATGCGGCCCTGCTGCGCGCCGCCGTGGTCGGCGACGATCAGCTCGAGCTGCGCGTTGAAGCTCTCCAGGGCGTCAGCGGCCTTGCGCCAACCGGCGTCGTCGAGGCCGAGCTCGAGGTTGACGACCGACTCCGGGCGCGGAGCGGAGCGGTAGTGGTGCTCGACCGCACCGCGCCGCGGCGTCTCACGCACGAGCTCGATCAGCCCGAGCCGGGCGAGGATGCGGACGTGGTAGCTGACGTTGCCGAGCTTCTCGCCCAGCCGCTCGGCGAGCTCCTTCGGACTGCCCTCGCTCACGTCGAGCAAGGACAGGATTCTGGCGCGTAGGGGATGCCCGAGCGCCGTGATGATCCCCTGATCCGGCACGCCCGTCCGATGCTACTGAACGGGCCTGTTCATTTCATCGGCGAGGAGGCCGCCGGCACTGCATCGTGGCTCAGACCGCCATCGCGATCAGCTCGTCGCCGTACTTCTCGGTGAAGTAGGCGAGCTGGGGGCCGATCTGCGCGAGCAGGTCGGCCTCCGGCGCGATCGCGGCTGTGAACGCGCCCAGGTAGAGCACGTTCTTGAAGAACAGGACGAGCTCCTTCGGTGACTGGAAGCCGTGCGCGGCGAGGACGCGCAGGACGCCGCCGAGGACCTCCCCGAGAGCGTCGATCGTCATCCCGGGCGGCAGCGCGTCGATCTGCTGCTGCAGCGCGGCGGCCATGGCGGCGCGGTCGGCGCCTGGCGGGATGGCGCCGAAGGCGTCGAGCGCGTCGAGCTGGCGCTCGGCGTCCATGGCCGCGAAGGCGAGCAGGAAGCGCACGATGCCGGCTCGCTCGGCCGCGCTGAGGCGACCGCAGATGCCGAAGTCGACGAGGCTGAAGCGGTCGCCGCCGTGGACGAGCACGTTGCCGGCGTGCAGGTCGCCGTGGAAGCGGCCGTAGGCGAGCGTGCCCTCGAGCACGCCCTTGATCGCCAGGTCGAGAAGGCGGTCGCCGTCGAGCTCGTCCCCGAAGGTCTGCGCCGCGTCGGTGAAGGGGACGCCGGGGACGGCCTCCATGACCAGCACGCGCTCGGTCACCATCCCCGGGATGGGCCTCGGGAAAATGCAGTAGTCGAGACGGGCGTCCTCGAAGCAGGCCCCGAGCTCGACCATGTTGAGCGCCTCGAGGCGGAAGTCGAGCTCGAGCAGGGCGAGCTCGGCGAACAGCTCCACGAAGGCCGGGAGGTTGGCCACCCGGATGGTCGGGCTCATGCGGTGGGCGGCGGCGGCGACGAGCGCGAGGGCCTCGATGTCGGAGGCGAACCGGCGGCGCAGCTGCGGGCGGCGCACCTTGACCACGACCTCGCTGCCGTCGTGCAGGCGTGCGCGGTGGACCTGTCCGATCGAGGCGGCGGCGAACGCCTCCGGCTCGATTTCGGCCAGCGCATCACCGATCTCGGCGCGGATGCGCGCGATCGCGACCTCGCCGGGGACGGGCGGCACGCGGTCGCGGCACCAGGCGAACGCCTCGACCCACTCGCGCGGCAGCAGCCCGTCCGCCGACGAGATGAACTGCCCGAGCTTCACGTAGGCGGGCCCCCCGGCGCGGACGATCTGCTCGGCGCTGCGCACGCCGCCGGCGCCGGCGGGGCCGACCGGCAGGCCGAACGCCCCCGCGGCCGCGAGCAGCACGTCGAGCGGCCCCGCGGCGCTGGCCATGCGCCAGCCCGTCGTCGCGAGCGTGCCGACGGTGTCGATCCACACGCGCGGGCGCGCCAGCAGCGCCGCCTCGCGCGCCAGGCGCGTCCGCACGAGCCCGAGCTCGCGCTGCCAGCGGTCCGCCTCGTCGTGGAGGCCCGGCCGCCCCGCGACCCACTCCGAGGCGGCGACCAGCGCGCGATGGTCAGGGAGCGGCGGCGGGGAGCTCATGGCCGCGCAATGTAACACCGTCTGATGTCACATCACGGGCGTGTGCTCCGAGTCGCCGACGGCGCTGCGGTCGCGGCGAAAGCGGCCGGTGCGGGTCCGCGCGCCGGTGTCGGTGGCCGCCAGGCGCTCCTCGTCCCCGGCATGGCGTGAGCTGACGCGGCCCAGGGCGATGCCGGCGAGGGCGGTGATCGCCGCCCCGATGCCGAAGTAGTACAGGAGCAGCTCGAGCGCCTGCTGCTCGGGGGCGCCGAGCGGCGTCCCACCCCAGGGAGTGTCGCTCCAGGTCAGCGACAGGGGGCGGCCGATCACGAACCAGATCCCGGCGGCGAGCGCGAGCTGCGCGCCCAGGGTCGCGGACGCGCGGTTGGCGCTGCGCAGCAGCATCAGCCCGCCGCCGGCGGCGGCCACACCGGGGACGAGGGACAGCCAGAAGCGGCCGGGCGTCATGTTCCAGGCGTCGTCGGGCCCGACTACGAGGTCGAGGTACGGCCCGACGAAGGCGACCAGCGCGCCCCACGCGCCCAGGATCACGATCAGCAGGCCGGTCATCGCGCCGCGCCGGCGCGGCATGGCGAAACGGCCGGGTCGGTCGTCGTGGTGTTGCATCTCCTCACGCTCCTTCTCGAACGCTTGCGTTGAGCGGGGACTGCCCGCTCGGGCGCGGTTTCAATGAGCGTCAGGTGTCCAGCAGGCGCTCGGCGCTGTCGACCACGAACGGCCGGGCGAGGCGCCAGCGGGCGTCGACGGCTTCGCGGCCGACGACGGGGATCTGCATGACGAAGCCGCGGATGAGCGTGATGACGGCGTCGAGCAGCGCGAGCGCGCGCGGGTCGCCGGCGACCTGGGGGAACTGCGCCGCGGCGGAGTCGACGATCAGCACGGCGAGCCGCTCCTCGGCGCGCGCGAGCGCGGCGGCGAGCTCGGGCTCGGCCCACGCGGCGGCCCACAGCTGGGCGGCGGCGACGGCGGGCGGCGAGCTGAAGGCGTTCCAGCCGGCGTCGATCACGGCGGCCGGCGTCGGCAGGTCGGACAGCTGCGCGACCGCCTCGGCGTTCAGGCGCTCGGCCAGGTGCGTCACCGCCTCGACCAGGAACTCGTCGCGCGCCGGGAAATGGTGCATGAGCGTCGACTGCGCGATGCCGGCGCGCTCGGCCACGCGCCGCGTCGACAGCGCGGCGTAGCCCTCCTCGATGAGGACCGCGACCGTGGCGTCGAGGATGGCCTGGCGGGTCCCCGCGCGCTGCTCGGCGCGCTTCATCAGCGTGCGCTCGCGCGCACGGTCGCGCCGCCGGCCGGGATCAGCGTGACGCCCCGGCGCACCGGGCGCTCCGGCGGGCCGACCGGCTCGAGGTCGAAGCGCTCGGTGATGCCGGCGATCGCCGCCTCGAGCTCGAGCGTCGCGAGCGCGGCGCCGAGGCAGCGGTGCGCGCCGCCGCCGAACGGGAGGTAGCTGTAAGGCTCGGGCTGGCCGTCGAGAAAGCGCTCGGGCCGGAACGCCTCGGGCTCGTCCCACAGCTCCGGGTCGTGATGGAGGGTGTGGGCGTCGACGAGGGTGACGGACTCCCCGGGCAGCATGGTGCGCGCGGCGGCGACCGGCACGACGGTGCGCACCCGCAGCACCTCCTTCGCCGCGGCAGCCAGGTAGGCGGCGTCGCCCTCGCGCAGGCGCTCGACGACCCCGGGATGGTGGGCCAGCAGGTCCGCCGCCCACGCGATCGCGGTCGCCGTCGTCTCGTGCCCGGCGACCAGCAGCGTCTTGAGCTCGTCGCGCAACTGGAGATCGGTGAGGCCGGTCGCGCGCAGCATCGCCAGCACGCTGTCGGAGGACTCGTCACCGCCGCGGACGAGCCCGTCCATGAGCGCATCGAAGCTCGTCGATCCTCCGCCAGTAGACCTCGGCGACCACGTTCCAGCGCGCGCGCCGGGTGAGGGTGGGCGCGAAGAGCCCGAGGTTCGCCAGGGGTGAGTTGAACGTGTCGGAGAGCTCGGCCAGCCGCGCGGCGAAGGCGGCGTCGCCCGAGCCGAGCACGATGCGCTGGATCACCTCGAGCGTGAGCGCGCGGGCCCGCTCGATGACACGCACCGGCCGGTCGTCCGGCCACGCAGCGAGGTCGTCCGCGACGAGCCCGGTCATCACGTCGCGGTAGCCGCGGATGCGGTCGCCGTGAAACGGCGGGAGCAGCAGCTTGCGGCGCTCGAGGTGCGGCGCGGGCTCCAGCAGCAGCACCGACTCCGTTCCCAGGACCCGGGCCAGGATGTCGTTGGCGTGGCGGCGGGCGAGCGGGTCGCCGGTGAGCAGCCCCTTGATCACCTTGCGGTCCGACGTGACCACGGCGTCGGGCAGCCCCGGGAGCCGCAGCATCCAGTTCGCGCCGTGCCGGGCGTGCTGCGCCGCGGTGAAGGCGTGGAAGCGGTACGTGTAGCGGAAGGCGTGGAGTGGCTTGTCAACCACCGACGGCACGGCGCACGAAGGTTCGCAGACCCTCGAGGTCGGCGTCGGCGGCGAGCGGCCCGACCAGCGCCTCGGCGACGCCGCCGACCAGCGCTGCGGCGGTGAGCTCGGGCGAGGGGTCACCCGCGTCGGCGAGCAGGCCGGACAGGTGGGCGGCGTAGCGGCGGCGGTAGGCGAGCCGCTCGCGCTCGACCAGCGGGTCGACCGGCTCGGCGATCAGCGCCCACGCCAGGCGCGGGTTGCGCAGCGCGCGCTCGGCGAAGGTGACGAGCACGCTCTCGACGTCGCTCTCCGCCTCCATCGCCGCCGCCTCCCGGTCGCACACCGCGCGGAACAGCTCGGCGAACAGCTCCGCCTTGGACGGGAAGTGGCGGTACAGCGTGCCGGCCGCGACGCCGGCGCGCTCGGTGATCGCCGCGACCGACGCCGCGGCGTAGCCCCCGTCCTCGACGAGCGCGTGCGCGGCCTCGAGCAGCCGGTCGCGCGTCGAGTGTGTGGTCACCCCTTGAACGTCGAGCTCCCGCGGTCGCCGAACGGGTCGTCGCGGTCGGCGACCGCCTGCTTGAAGCCCGCCTCCATCGCGCGCGCGGTGAACGCGTACCCCTCCTTGGTGTGGCGCGTGATGCCGTCGAACACGGTCCCCATCACCTGCGTCTGGAACAGGCCCTGCGCGTAGAGCGACTGGTTGACGAGCAGCTTCATCATCTGGAGCTGATTGACGGGCACCTTGGCGATGCGCTGTACGAGTACCTCGGTGCGCTCCTCGAGCTGGTCGGCCTCGGGCGCCTCGATCGCGAGGCCCCACTCGAGCGCCTCCGTCCCGCTGAGCGAGTCGCCCGTGAACAGCAGGCGCTTGGCCCTCTGCGCGCCGAGCCGGTAGGCCCACATCGAAGTGGTGGGGGAGCCCCAGACCCGCGCGGGCGGGTAGCCGATCTTCGCGTCCGCGGCGATCACCAGCAGGTCCGAGCACAACGCGAGGTCCGTCCCGCCGGCCACGCAGAAGCCGTGCACCTGGCACACGACCGGCTTCGAGCAGTGAAACAGCGACATGAACGCGCGGACGTTGCGACCCATCATCTGGTAGTCGACCATCGGGTCCCACGGCTGCGACGGGTCGTGGTTGGGCAGCTGCTGCTCGGCGCTCCAGATCAGGTCGTAGCCGCCGCAGAACCCCTTGCCGTTGCCGCTGAGCAGCAGCACGTGGACGTCTGGATCCAGGTCGGCGCGCTCCACGAGCTCCGCGAGCTCGGCGATCAGCTCGAGCGTCAGCGCGTTCCCGCGCTGCGGGCGGTTGAGGGTGAGCCGCGCGACGTGGCCGTCGACCGCATACTCGATGTCAGGCAAGGGCACGGTCGACGATCGCGCGCGCGTCGACGCCCCGCGGGCAGCGTGCCGTAGGCGCGGCCGGACTCCCCGCCCAGGCGCGCGGCGCAGAACGCGTCCGCGACCGTCGGATGGCGCGTGACGGACGAGCAGGCTCGCCTGCAGCGCGAAGCCGAGGTCCTCGACCGTCTTGCGCGCGGTGCGCCTGATCGGGCTCGACGCCCTTGAGGGCATCGAGGTGGGCGTCGAGATGCGCGTTGGCGCCGCGCGCGAGCTCGCACTCCGCCATGAACGCCTGCACGCCCGCGGGCTCCTTGACCGCCGAGCGCAGCACGTCGAGCGCGGCGACGTTGCCCGAGCCCTCCCAGATGCCGTTGAGCGGCGCGTCGCGATAGAGCAGCGGCATCCCCGAGTCCTCGACGAAGCCGTTGCCGCCGAGGCACTCGAGCGCCTCGGCGGCGTGGCCGGCCGCGCGCTTGCACACGTGGTACTTGGCGACCGCGGTGGCGAAGCGGCGGAACGCGGGCTCGTCGCGGTCGTAGCTGGCGGCGACGCGCAGCGCGGTCGCGGTCGCGGCCTCGGACTCGAGCGCGAGGTCGGCGAGCACGGCCGTCATCGCCGGCTGGTCGACCAGCAGCGCTCCGAAGGCCGAGCGGTGGCGAGCGTGGTGGATCGCCTCCACGACGCCGCGGCGCATCCCCGTGGCGGTGCCGATCAGGCAGTCCAGGCGCGTGTGGTTGACCATCCGGATGATCGCCTTCACGCCGCGGCCCTCCTGGCCGACGAGCCGCCCGCGGGCACCGTGGAACTCGACCTCGCTCGACGGCAGCGAGCGCGTCCCGAGCTTGTCCTTGAGGCGCTGGAACTCCATGCCGCCGTCGGCGCGCTCGACCAGGAAGCACGACAGCCCCGCGGGCGCCTGTGCGAGCACGAGGAAGATGTCGCACGGGGGATAGGAGCAGAACCACTTGTGCCCGACGAGCTCGTACTCGCCGTCGCCGTTGGGCTCCGCGCGGGTGATGTTGGCGCGCACGTCGGAGCCGCCCTGGCGCTCGGTCATCGCCATCCCGGCGAGGAGCGCCCTGGTCGTAGTCGGGAAGCGTCAGACGCGGCTCCCACTCGGCGGCGAGCTCGGGGGCGGCGTCGCGCAGCGCGGGAACGACCGCGTGGGTCATCGAGACGGGGCACATGACGCCGGCGTTGGCGTTGGACCACAGCATGAACAGCGCGGCGCGCACGACCGCGGCGCCGGGCTGCGGATCCCTCCAGGCGAGACCGTGGCACTCGTGCTCGATCGCGATCCGCAGCAGGTGGTGCCAGCTCGGGTCGAGCTCGACCGCGTCGATGCGGTTGCCGAACCGGTCGTGGGTGAGCAGCCGCGGCTCGTTGCGCTCGGCGCGGCGCCCGTGCTCGCGCGTCTGCGGCTCGCCGGCGAGGCGGCCCAGCGTCCGCAGCCGCTGCTCGCCCCACACGCCGCCGTAGCGCGCCACGCCCTCCTGCAGCGCGATGTCGGCGCCGTAGTGGTCGAAGGGCTCGAGCGGGACGGACTGGTTGAGCACCTCGCGCGCGGGATGCGGGGCACTGCGGTCGGCGATGGTCACGGTGCGCTCCCTCGTGTGAATCCGGATTCACATGGAGCTTACACCGCTACGCAAGTGAGACGAACACGGACTTGTCCTCGAGGTAGGCGGACAACCCCTCGGAGCCGTGCTCGCGCCCGACGCCCGAGGCCTTGAAGCCTCCGAACGGGGTCGACGCGTCGACCGTGCCCCAGGTGTTGACGTAGACCGAGCCCGCGCGCAGCAGCGCGGCGAGCCGGTGCGCCTTGGCCACGTCGCGCGTCCACACGCCCGCCGCGAGGCCGTACGCGCCGGCGTTGGCGCGCTCGGCGACCTCCTCGAGCGACTCGTAGCGCTGAGCGACGAGCACCGGGCCGAAGATCTCCTCGCGCACGATCGTCGCGTCATCGTCGTCGGTGACGAACAGCGTGGGGGAGACGTAGTAGCCGTCGGAGTCGAGCGGCCTCGTGTCACCGCCGGCGACGAGCTCGGCCTCCGAGCGCCCCGCGTCGATGTACCCCGACACGCGCTCGTGCTGCTCGGAGCTCACCAGCGGGCCGACGAACGTCTGCGGGTCGAGGCCCGGCCCCGGCACCGTCTTGGTCGCCTGCTCGGCGAGCGCGCCGACGACGTCGTCGAACAGCGCGTCGGGCACGAACAGCCGCGAGGCCGCGTTGCAGGCCTGGCCGGAGTTGTAGAAGACGCCCTGGAAGGCGCCCTTGACCGCGGCGCCGACGTCGGCGTCGGCGAGGACGATGTTGGGCGACTTGCCGCCCAGCTCGAGCGTCAGCCGCTTGAGCGCGCGGCCCGCGACGGCGCCGATCTCGCGCCCGACCTCGGTCGAGCCCGTGAAGGCGATCTTGTCGATGCCGGGGTGCTCGACGATCAGCTTGCCGGTCTCGCCGTCGCCGGTGACGACGTTGAGCACGCCCTCCGGGATGCCGGCCTCGAGTGCGAGCTCGGCGAGGCGCAGCGCGGTCAGCGGCGTCTGCTCGGCGGGCTTGAGCACGATCGTGCAGCCGGCGGCGAGCGCGGGCGCGACCTTCCACGCCGCCATCAGCAGCGGGAAGTTCCACGGGATCACCTGGCCGCAGACCCCGACCGGCTCCTTGCGCGTGTAGGCGAGGACGTTCGGGATCGAGACCGGCTTGACGGCGCCCTCGATCTTCGTCGGCCAGCCGCCGAAGTAGTGGAAGTGGCCGGCCGCGCCGGCTACGTCGACCACCTGGGCCAGCTTCACCGGCTTGCCGTTGTCGAGCGACTCGAGATGCGCCAGCTCCTCGGCGTTGGCCTCGATCAGGTCACCCAGCGCGGTGAGGAGCCGCCCGCGTGCGAGCGGTGGCAACTCACGCCACGGCGAGCCCTCTGCGAACGCGGCGCGCGCGGCGTCCACCGCCGCGTCGACCTCGGCCTGGCCGGACTGCGGGAGCGTCGTGATGACCTGGCCGGTCGAGGGGTCGATCGTCTCGAAGGTGCGGCCGTCGGCGGCGGCACCGAAGTCCCGCGCGGCGAACGCGCGCGCCGCGTCGGAGAGCTGGTCTGGCAGCGTGGCGGTGGTCATGGTCTCCTCGGATTCATCAGGGTTGCAGGACGATCTTGAGCGCCTCGCGGCGGTCGTACATGGCGTAGGCCTCGACGGCGTCTTCGAGGGGCAGATGATGGGTGACGAGCGGCGCCGGGTCGAGAACTCCGGCCGCGAGCAGCTCCAGCACGGCGTCGAGGTGCTTGATGACGTTGGCCTGCCCTCCGACCATACGCAGGGACTTCAGCCACAGCAAGCCCATGTGCACCTCGCAGCGCTCGGCGTAGACGCCGACGACGCTGACGCAGCCGGTGGCGCTCGTCATGCGGATCGCGAGGTCGAGCGCGCGCGGGTCGCCGACCGCGTCGATCGCGACGTCCACGCCGCGGCCCGCCGTCGCATCCTTGACGACCGCGCGGGGGTCCTCCTCGGTCAGGTGCGCCGGGATCGCGCCGAACTCCTGCGCCATCTCGAGCCGCTGCGCCACGGTGTCGACGGCGACCACCCGGGCCGCGCCGGCCGCCAGCGCCGCCTGCACCGCGCACAGGCCGACCGGGCCGAGGCCCACGACCGCGACGTTGTCGCCGAGCTTGACGCCGGCGTTGCTCACCGCGTGGTAGCCGGTCCCCATGACGTCCCCGGCGAACAGGGCCACGTCGTCGGTCAGCGCGTCCGGGACCTTGCGCAGGGTCAGGTCGGCGCGCGGCACGAGCGCGTAGTCGGCCTGCGTTCCCTGTAGCGAGCCGAGCGTGGCGCCGTGCCCGAACGTCCGTCCCTCGACGCAGCGGTGGTAGTGCCCGTGCCGGCAGAACCAGCACGTCCCGCACGCGACCTGGAAGGCGCCGAGCACGCGGTCGCCGACGCTCACCGACGTGACCGCGTCCCCCATCGCCACCACCTCGCCGACGTACTCGTGCCCGATCGTGAAGCCGGGCTCGATCACCACGCGCCCGTGGTAGATGTGCAGGTCCGACCCGCACACGCCGGTGGCGGTGACCTTGACGATCGCGTCGCCGGGCGCGACCAGCTCGGGCTCGGGCTTCTCGTCGAGCCGTATCTCGCCGGGCGCCTGGAAGGTCACCGCGCGCACGAGCGGACACTAACCGCTCGCGCCGTGTGAAATCGTCCACCGCCCTGCTTCACTGAGACTCGGTGAGCAGCCACTCGATCGATACTCAGGAGGTCGCGTCGCCGGCGGAGCGGCTGGCCGCCGCGCGCGAGCGCGCAGGCCTGACTCAGCGTGAGCTCGCTGCGCGCCTCGGCCTGCGCCTGTGGGAGGTCCACCGGCTCGAGACCGGTCAGCTGGGTGTGGAACGCCTCTCGGACGATGCTCGGGAGAGCGTGCGCGAGCTGGTCGGTTCCGCACCCGCGCCACCGAAGGCCCAGCCCGCCCCGCGCCCGGAGCCTGCGCCTCCCGCCAAGCCACGTGAGGCTCCAGCCGCCATCCCCGTGTGGGCGCGCTTGCCGCGCCGTCGTCTGGCCATCGCCGGAGCCACGGTGGCGCTGGCGACCGCGGGCGGCATCGCGCTCGCCACGGGCGGCGACAGCACGTCCTCGCCGGCCGAGGCGCCGTCTCCGACTCCATCGGTGTCGGGGAGCGACGACGCCGCCGCAGAGCGCCGGGCGGAGCGGCGCACCGAGCGGCTGAGCGCGGCGACGGAGAGGAAGGCCCTTGCCGCGCAGGCCCTCGCGGAGCGCCGTCAGGCCGAGGCCGAGGCATCGGCGACCGCAGCCGCCGCCATCCCGGACGAGACCCCCGAGCCGGTGTCGACACCCACGTTCGTCCCCGAGACGACGCCCGCGCCGGTCGCGACACGCGAGGCGACCAGACCGACGGCGGAGCCGAGTCCGCGCGCCACCTGGCCGCGCACCGTCGGCGGCGGCGACGGCTAGCTGTGGGTCCTGAGCACGTTGTTCGGGGGTCGGCGCCATCCGCTGCGCGCGCCGTTCGCCGCCGGGCCCAGGTCACCAGAGGCGGTTGCGCCGGCGCTGAGCGAGCAGCGCGAACTCGGAACAACGTGCCTGGGTCTCACGGCTAGAGGTGTTCAGTCCGCCAGGGCGCTGGGGTCCGCCGGCACGTCGACGGCGTGCTCCTGGAGTGCCTCCAGCGGCACGAAGTCGAGCGCCCGCGCGCTGGTCGCCGCGAGCACCACGAACGACGCGCTGCCGTCCTCGTAGGCGCGCAGCCAGTTGGGGGCGGTCACGCACCAGCGGTCTCCCGGGATCAGGCCGGGGAACCCGTACTCCGGCATCGGGGTGCTCAGGTCGTTGCCGATCGCGACCTGGTGGTCGAGGAACTCCGCCGTCACCACGGCGCAGATCAGATGCGTGCTCATGCCGTGCGGGTCCGGCCGGCAGCAACCATCGCGGTGGAAGCCGGTCAGGGGATCGATGCCGCAGGGCTCGAGCGGCTGGCCGAGGACGTTGAGTTCGCGCACCGCGGGGAGTATCCCCTGCGCTCGACCGAAGCGTGGGGCTCGCGGAGGTCCGAGCGCGGCGGTTCACATGAACCAAGATTGCAACAGAACCGCGGATTCGCGGAGTTCTGTTGCAAAGCCGGTTCAACGGAACCGCGCTGCGGCGCTCACAGCGGTGCCACGTAGAGCCACGCGACACCGGCGAGGGCGGCGGTCACCAGGAGCTGCAAGCCGCGGGCCGGGTCGGCCGCCCTGACCGCCCGCCACATTGCGACCACCCCGCTGGCGAGCATTCCTGCCGAGAGAGCCACCAGGATGAGCTCGCGGCCCGGGGACAGCGCCTCCTCCGCGCTGCAGCCCGCGCACGCGCCCGCGGCAACGCGCTGTTGGACTGACCTCGGTGAACCGCGGAGAAAGCCATTTGAACCACCGCGCGACGGATTATCGGTCCGGTCCGTCTCGAACTACGGCTACGTCAACCGCGTGCGAACGGTCTCGGGGTGGAGCCGAAGTGAATCGTCCTTGCCGCCGCCGGGTCCAATCTCACGACAATGGCATCGGTCAGCGGAAGGCTCGATCACCGCGTCGCTCAGCGGCGAACGTCCGACAATGTCGACGGCGATCTGTCGCCGGCGCGGCGTCGGCGTGTGGCGCGTGATGCGGTGGGGGCCGACGGGTGCCCTACGGCTAGCGTTCCCAGCCGTGAACGGGTCGAGCGAGCGCTCCGGCGCGCCGGTCGGATCGCTCGATGACTCCGAGCTCGTCCGGCTCGCCCAGGATGGGCGTCGTGAGGCGTTCGAGGAGCTGGTGCGCCGGCACGCCGACCACCTGTACGCAGGGGTGCTGCGGTTCTGCGGCGACGCGACCGATGCCGAAGAGGTCGTGCAGGAGACGTTCCTACGCGCATGGCGTGGGATCGGCGGCTTTGAGCGACGCGCGCAGTTCTTCACCTGGCTCTATCGAATCGGTCTCAACGAGGCCAAGCGGCGCGCAGCCCGCAGGCCGGCGGACGCGGCATCGGCCGAGGAGGGCGCGGTCGACGCCGTCGCCGACCTTCGTCAGGCGCCCGAGCCGCAAGCCGAGCAGCACGACGTGCGCGCCGCGCTCGAACGGGCCGTACGCGCCCTGCCGATGAAATACCGCGCTCCGCTGATCCTGCGCGACGTGGAGGGGCTCAGCACCCAGCAGGCTGCGGAGATCATGGGGGTGCGCCAGGCGGCGTTCAAGAGTCGCTTGCACCGTGCGCGCCTTGCCGTGCGTAACGCGATCCAGGAGCATCTGGACGAGTAGACATGGCGATGACGGCCCAGATGCTCACCCCGTGGTTCATGCGCGACCACATGTGGACGCGCCGCCACATGTCGGACTACCTAGACCACGAGTTGGACGGACCCGACCATGAGCGTGTCGAGCATCACGTGCACCGATGCCCGTCCTGCCACAGGCTGCTCGCGACGCTGCGCAGGACGCTCGAAGGCCTGAGCTCCCTCGGCAAACAGCCGCTTCCCGCCGAGGGCGTGGCGAACTCGGTCATCGAGCATCTGCGGCGTTCACCGCCGTAGCGGCCGGGCGGCGGTCGGCGCGACCAGCTGGCGCGTCTGCAGGCGGGTGGGGTTGAATCCTCTTCGGGTACTCGGGGTCCAAGGGCCTTGATGTCGCGACGCTTGCTTTCCCTGGTGCTCATGCCTGCTCTTGCGGCGGTGCTGCTGGCTGCGTGCGGATCCGACGAGGAGCCGGGTTCGCGTTCGGTGCCCGCGACGGCGGGCGCCGATCCCTGGGAGCAGGTGCTGCGAGAGGCACGCGGGGAGACGGTGAACTGGTGGATGTACGGCGGCGACGAGCGCGTGAACGCCTACGTGCGGCGACACGTCACGCCGGCGGCGGCGCGGCTGGGTGTAGAGCTGCGCCAGGTCCCGGTGACCGACACCGCCGACGCGGTGGCGCGTGTCGTGGCGCAGCGCCGAGCAGGCAAGGCGGGCAGCGGGAGCGTGGATCTGATCTGGATCAACGGCGAGAACTTCGCCTCTGGCAAACAGGCAGGGTTGTGGCTTGAGGATTGGGCGACGGGGCTGCCGAACGCGCGCTTCGTCGACCAGCGGGATCCATCGATCGCGACGGACTTCCAGGTCCCGGTCGACGCTCAGGAGTCGCCGTGGAGCCGCGCTGCGTTCGTGTTCGCGACCGACCACGCGCGGGTACCGGAGCCGCCGCGCGATCTCGACGAGCTGCTCGCCTGGGCCCGCGAGCACCCCGGGCGCTTCACCTATCCGGCGCCGCCGAACTTCACCGGCTCGGCGTTCGTGCGCCAGGTCGTCCAGGCCAAGGGCGAGGACGCCGCATTCGACTACCTGACCAAGCTCGGGCCGCTGATGTATCGCCGGGGAGAGGTGCTGCCAAGGTCCGAGGCCGAGCTCAACGACCTGTTCGGAAACGGCAAAGTGGACTTCGCGATGTCCTATGACGCCAGCTTCGTCCTGTCGGCTGTGCGCAAGGGCCAGTTCCCGGACACGGCGCGCCCCTTCCTGCTCGGCGGCGGGGCGCTCACGAACGTCTCGTTCGTGACGATCCCAGCAGATGCCGCGCACGCCGCCGGGGCACAGGTGGTGGCCAACCTGCTGCTCGACCCGCGGCTGCAGGCGCTGAAGGCCGACCCGCAGGTGCTCGGCAATCCGACGGTCCTCACGCTCGAGCGGTTGCGCGGGGAGGCTCGCCGGCGCTTCGAGGACGCGGCTTCCTCGCCCTATCTGCTGGCGAGCTTCGGGACGCCGCTGCAGGAGTTGCCCGCCGATCGGGTCGCCACGGTCGAGGCACGCTGGAAGCGCGAAGTGCTGCGGTGATGCCCGCCCGCCTTCGCGACATCGCTCCGCTGGCGCCGGCGTCGCTGGCACTGGTGCTGCTGTTCGGCGGTGCGCTGGCCGGCGTCGTCCACGCGTCGCTGGTGCCTCTCGGCGGAGGGGTCGGCCTTGAAGCGTGGCGCGAGCTGCTCGGCGATCCGGCGTTCGGGGATGCCCTGCGCTTCACGGCGCAGGTGACGGCCGTGTCGACCGCGCTGGCGGCGCTCGTCGCGCTGGCGCTGGCCGCTGTGCTGCGCGAGAGCGGCACGGTGGCGCGCGCGTTGGTCGCGCTGCCGGTGCCGGTGCCGCACCTCCTCGTCGCGACGCTCGCGGTCGTATGGCTCGCGCCGGGCGGGCTGGCGGAACGTCTGCTCGGCACCCTGCCGGTCGATCTCGTGCGCGACCGCGGCGGGCTGGGGATCGTGCTCGTCTACGTGTACAAGGAGGCGCCCTTTCTGGTGCTGCTCGTGCTCGCCGCGTGTGGCGGCGACCTGCGCGAGCGCGAGGAGGCCGCCGCCGTGTTCGGCGCCGGTCCCTGGCAGCGCCTGCGCTGGGTGACCTGGCCGGCGATCCGGGGGCCGCTCGTCGTCGGCTCGATCATCGTCGCCGCCTACGTCGTCGGATCCTTCGAGGTGCCTCTCGCCGTCGGGCCCAACCACCCGCCGACGCTGGCGACGTACGCCTTCGAGGCGACCCAGGGCGATGTCATTGCCGGGCAGGGGAAGGCTGCCGCCGCGCTCCTCCTCGCAGCGGCCACAGCGATCGCGCTCGCGCTTGCCGCCATCCGCTTCGCGCGTGACGTGGAGGGTGTTTGAGGTGCACGCCGCGGAGCGCGCATCCAAGCCTCTCACGCTTGCGGCGGTCCGCCCGGCGTGGACGCGAGTGGCGGTCACGGCAGCCGTCGCGGCGTTGTTCGCGCTGCCGCTGCTGGCGCTCGTGGTACGGGCGTTCGCGGACGCCTGGCGCGCGCCCGACCTGCTTCCGCAACGCTGGGGCACGCGTGGCTTCGATGTCGCATTCGGGGACGGCGCAGCCGCCGGTGCACTGTGGACGTCGCTCGGTGTCGCCGGGGTCACGACCGTGCTCGCGCTGGTGCTGGCGTGGCCGGCGGCGCGCGTGCTCGGCGAGCGGCGCCTGCGCCACCCCGGCGCGGTCGTCCTGGTGCTCGCGCTGCCGCTGCTCGTCCCTCCCTACGCGGTGGGCACGGGTCTGACCGAGTGGTTCCTGCGGCTGGGCCTCGCCGACACCGTCGCCGGGCTCGTCCTGGCGCATCTGACGCTCATGCTGCCCTACGCGGTGCTGCTGCTGCTGTCGGGATTCACGCCCGACGTGCGTCGCACCGAGGAGATGGCGAGCGCCGCTGGGCTCTCGCCGGTCCAGCGACTGGCCTGGGTGACGGCCCCATCGCTGGCGCCGACGCTCGCCGCGACGGCGTTCGTGTCGTTCCTCGTCTCCTGGAGCCAGTACGGAACGAGCCTGGCCGTCGCGCCGACGCGGCCGACCCTGCCGGTGATCATGCTTCCCTACGTCGGTCCCGACCCGCAGGTCGCATCGGCGCTGGCGCTGCTGTTCCTGGCGCCTGCCGTGCTTGTCCTGCTCGTGACGATCCGCGCGGGGCGCGCTGCGCGATGAGCGCCGAGCTCTCGTGCCGCGGTGTGGTGGTTGCCGCCGGCGGTGCGCCGATCCTGCGCAACGTCGACCTGCACGTCCCGGCCGGCCGGCGAGCGGTGCTGGTCGGGCCCAGCGGCGCCGGCAAGACGACGCTCCTGCGCGCGATCGCCGGGCTACAAGCGCTGAGCGCAGGGTCGCTGGAGCTCGGTGGTCGCCGCCTCGACGACACGGTGCCTGCGCACCGGCGTCGCGTATCGGTTGTCTTCCAGGAGCCGCGGCTGTTGCCGCACCTGCGTATCGACGACAACGTCGCGCTGCCGCTGCGCGCGGCCGGCGTCGGGCGCAGCGAGCGCCGCGGTCGCGCCGCCGCGCTGCTGGACGAAGTCGGCCTCGCCGGGATGGCCCACCGAGCCACTCGCGGGCTCTCGGGCGGCGAGCAGCAGCGCGTCGCGCTCGCGCGTGCGTTGTGTGCCGAGCCCGAGCTGCTGTTGCTCGACGAGCCGCTCGCCGCCGTCGACCCAAACCGCCGCGAGGCGCTGCGGCGTCTGATCATCCGCATCCAATCCGAACGTGGGCTGACGACCCTGATCATCACGCACGACCGCGCCGAGGCAGCCGAGCTCGGCGAATCGCTCGCGCTCATGCTCGAGGGCCGCATCGTCCAGCACGATCACCCACGCGAGCTCTTCCAGCGGCCGCTCTCGGCCGCGGTCGCGCGCTTCTTCGGCGCCGCCAACATCCTGCGCGGGAACGTCCGCGACGGCGCCCTGCACCTCGACGACGGCGCGGAGATACGCGTCGACGGGCGCGACGGCGCCGCCTCCTACGTGATCCGTCCCGAGGCGCTAGAGCTCGCCGACGACGGACCGCTGCGCGCCCGCGTCGTCGAAGCGGTCTATGCCGGCGCCTTCGTGCGGCTCGTGCTCCAGCGCGGCGACCAGCGCCTCGAAGCGCACGTCACGCCCGGAACCGCGGTCGCTGTTGGCGAGGAGGTCACCCTCCACGCGCCCGCCGAACGGCTCTGGCGTCTCCCCGAAGCCGCCGCGGAGGCTTCCGTTCACTCCGATTCGGATCCATGGCGTGCTGGGGTCATCGTTCCTCCACCGCTCGATCCGCGCGAGAACGCGCCGCGGTGATCGGGCGCTACGACCTGGTCGTGATCGGGGGCGGCACCGCGGGCCTGGTGTCGGCGATGATCGCGGCGGGGGCGGGAGCGCGCGTCGCGCTGGTCGAGCGCGAGCGCACGGGCGGTGACTGCCTGTGGACGGGTTGCGTCCCGAGCAAGAGCCTGATCGCGGCTGCCGGCCTTGCCCATCGCATGCGCCACGCTGATGCCGTCGGCCTGGAGCCTGTGGAGCCGCGGATCGACTTCGCGCGTGTGATGGACCACGTCTGGGGCGCGATCCGCACGATCGAGCCGCACGACTCGCCGGAGCGCCTGCGCGCGGCCGGAGTCGAAGTCGTCGAGGCGGACGGGCACTTCACCGGGCCGGGGCGGATCGAAGCCGCGGGCCGCGAGCTGCGCTGGCGCACCGCGATCGTCGCCACCGGGTCGCGCCCGCTGCTTCCGCCGCTCGACGGGCTCGCCGAGGCCGATCCGCTGACCTCCGACACGGTCTGGGACCTGCGCGAGCTGCCACGACGGCTGGCCGTGCTCGGCGGCGGGCCGATCGGCTGCGAGCTCGCGCAGGCCTTCGCGCGCCTCGGCTCCACCGTGACGCTCGTCGAGATGGCCGACCGCCTGCTGCTCAAGGAGGAGCCCCGCGCCAGCGCGCTGATCGCCGAGCGGCTCACCGCCGAGGGTGTCGACGTGCGTCTCGGCGCGCGCGCGACCGGTGTCCGCGAGCGGGAGCTGCTCCTGGACGGCGGCGACGCGATCGCGTTCGATCGCCTTCTCGTCGTCACCGGACGGGCTCCCCGCACGCCCGAGCTCGGGCTGGAGAACGTCGGCGTGAGCGTCGGTGAGGACGGCAGCGTGACCGTCGACCGGCGCCTGCGTACGACCGGTGGCGGAGTCTTCGCAGCGGGCGACGTCACGGGCCTGCTGCCATTCACGCACGTCGCGGCCCACCACGCGCGGGTCGCCACCTCGAACGCGCTGTTCCACACGCGCGCGCAGGTCTCGGCGACGGTGCCGTGGGTCACCTTCACCGACCCCGAGGTCGCCCGCGTCGGGCTGACCGAGGCGCAAGCGCGCCAGCGCTGGGGCGAGAAGGCGGTCGTCGCCGAGTTCGAGTACGCGCAGCTCGATCGCGCGATCACGGCGGGGGAGGCATACGGCTTCTCCAGGCTGGTCGCCGACCCGCGCCGGCGCCTCGTCGGCGCGACCGTCGCGGCCCCGGGCGGCGGCGATGCGATCGGCGAGCTGACCGCCTGGATCTCGGGCGGCGCGAAGATCGATGCCGTCTCACGCACCGTCCACGCCTACCCGACACGCGCCGAGGGCCCCGCGCGCGCCGCCGACCAGCACCTCGCCGCGCGCTACTCCAATCCGCGCCTGCGCAAGGTCGCGCGATCGCTACTGGCGACGCTGCGAATGCTCGAGCGGCGGCGATGACCGACGGGGAGCGCTGGGCCGCCGGGCCATCGTGTCACGGCGCGCCGCTGCGCGCCAGAACGCACAACGACGGGTAGCCGCGCAGGTTCGTGCGCGCATTCACGACGGTGAACCCGGCGTGCGACAGCGGGCTCCGGGGATCCAGCGCGCGCAGGCCGCCGTATCGCCGCGGGGCGCGGCGGGCGAGGGCGTCCGAGGCCAGCGCAACGCAGCGCATCACCCCGCGCCGCGGGATCGCAGGGGTCACGATCGCGGCTCGGCCGCCGGGGCGCAGGACGCGCGCGAGCTCCGCCAGCGCGGTGGGAACGTCGGCGGCGGGCAGCACGTGCAGGATGTAGGCAGCGACGGCGATGTCGAACCCGTCGTCGTCGAACGGCAGCTCGCGAGCGTCCCCCTCGCGGATTGCCCACTCGGGCGGGAGCTTGGGCGCGTGGGCGAGCATGCCTGCGGAGGCATCGACGCCGACCGCAACGTGGGGCGGCTTGTCGCGGTCCAGGAGCTGGCGAAGCACCTCGCCGGTACCGGTGCCGATGTCGAGCAGGCGCTCGTCCGCTTGCGGGTCGAGCATGTCCAGGGCGGTCCGGACCGCCGAGCGCTCGAGCCAGAGTTGCCGGTCGTAGTGGCTGCTTGCCTGGTCCCATGCCCCGAGCGGAACTCCGTGATTCACGCGTTCCGTCTGGCTCACCGGACCCACCAACGTAGACGGTGAATCGTTGCGGCCGGGGACGGGTCTGAGTGCAAGGAACATGATCCACCCGACATGACCCGTCGTACGAAGACCGTCCCGATCGCAGCGGCAGCACTCGCGGTGGTGGCGCTGGCCGCCTGCGGGGGGTCCGACGAGGGTCGCGCGCGTGGCGGTGGCTCGACTGCTGATGCGAATCTCCGTTTCTCCCAGGACGGCTGGAAGACGGACTTCTCCCGCCACAGCGTTCCCCTGACCGACTTCGTCTCTGGCGGCCCACCGCGCGACGGGATCCCCCCGATCGACAAGCCGCGGTTCGTATCCCTCGCCGCGGCCGAGGGCTTCCTCGACGATCGCGAGCCGGTGCTCGCCGTTGACATCGGCGGGCGGGCCCGGGCGTACCCGCATCAGATCCTGATCTGGCACGAGATCGTCAACGACACGATCGCCGGCCGGCCGATCGCCGTCTCCTACTGCCCGCTCTGCAACTCCTCGCTGGTGTTCGATCGTCGCGTCGGCGATCGGACGCTGACGTTCGGGACGACGGGCAACCTGCGCCGCTCCGACCTCGTGATGTGGGACCGCCAGACCGAGACCTGGTGGCAGCAACTGACGGGCGAGGGTGTCGTCGGCGAGCTCACCGGAACGAGCTTGGAGGTGATCGCATCGCAGACGCTCAGCTTCGCGGACTTCCGCGCCCACTACCCCGACGGAGAGGTGCTCTCGCGCGAGACCGGCTTCGATCGCAGCTACGGGCGCAACCCGTACGAGAGCTACGACAAGCCGGACGAGCAGCCGTTCCTGCTGTCCGGCAAGCCCGACCCGCGGCTGCCGCCGAAGGAGCACGTGCTGTCGCTGATCCGCGGCGAGCGCGCCGTCGTCGTGCCGTTCTCGAAGCTCGAGCGCGACCCGGCGGTCGAGCTCGAGTTCGAGGGCGATCCGGTGGTCGTGCTGTTCAAGCGCGGCGTACGCTCCGCGCTGGACGCCGCCGTGATCGCCGATTCACGCGACATCGGTACCGCGACCGCGTTCGACCGTCGCGTGGCCGGTCGCACGCTCACGTTCTCGCCCGCCGGGGCGAGTCGCTATCGCGACGCGCAGACAGGCTCGAGCTGGGACATCACCGGCACCGCCACCGCAGGGCCGCTGGCCGGCCAGCGACTGAACGCGGTCCGCCACGACGTCCAGTTCTGGTTCGCCGTCGCCGCCTTCCTGCCCAAGGCGCGCATTCTCTAGCGACGCGCCGCGAGGCGCCGCGTCCCGATCGCTCCGGCGGCGACGAGGACCGCGAGCAGCGCCAGGGCCGCCAGGAACGCCGGTGACGACGGTTCGTCCGCGGTCGCGCCGGCCGCTGCGAAAGCGAACGAGCCGGGGATGATGCCCAGCGTGGTGCCGGCGACGTACTGCCATGTCCCGAGTGACGTGGCGCCCGCCGCGTAGTTGAGGACATTGAACGGGACCAGCGGGATCAGCCGCAGCACGAGCATCGCGGCCAGGCCGCGTTCGGATAGCCGACGGTCCACTGCGCGGAACCGGTCACCCGCCAGCGCTTCGACCGACGACCGCGACAGCTTTCGCCCGATCACGAACGCGATCGTCGCTCCGATCGTCGCGCCCACGACGGTCAGAGCCGTCCCCAGAGCCGCGCCGAAGATGGCGCCGCCGGCCACCGACACGATCGAGCCCGGGAACATCGCGACCGTCAGCGCCGCGTAGATCGCAATGAAGGCCACGATCGCCGTGACGCCGCCGTCGCCGACCGCGTCGCGCACCTCGCGCGTGGAGAGCCCAGTCCTGGTTGCGACCAGCGCCGCGGCGACCACCGCCACCAACAGCATCGCCAGCCGCAGCCGCGGGCGTAGCGGTGGCCTCGGCGTTGCGCCCGCACCTCTGCTCGTTGTCACGGGCATGCCCATTTGACCTCGTGCTCGCCGCGGAGGTTCAAGTGACCGTCATTGTCCTGGGGTGCCCGGCCGGGCGATCAGCGGAACGTGCGCAGGGCGAGCCGCACACGCTGCCCGACGGTGAAGAGCACCATGCCGGCGAACACCCAGGCAACGACCTCGGCGCGGCTGGGGACGACACAAAACGCCACGTAGGCGAGGATCGTTTCCGTCCCCTCGGTCAACCCGGGGGTGAAGCGCAGCGAGCGCTCGTCGCCGAACGCAAGCCGGCGCTTCTCCACCAGCGATGCAAAGGACAGCAGGGCGACGTTGTTGAGCAGGTACGTGGCGAGGAGCACCGTGCAGGCGATCCGCGCGTCGGGCTCGGCGATCGCGACGCCCACGACGAATCCGCCGTAGACGACGTAGTCGGAGAGGAAGTCGAGCAGGCCTCCGAGGTCTGAGCCCGCGCCCCCCGCGCGCGCCACAGCGCCGTCGAGTCCGTCGAGCGCGCGGTTGACGAGCCAGAGCACGAGCGCGATCGGCCAGGCCTCCAGCGCCGCGGCGACACAAGCCGTGATCCCGATTACGAGCCCCAGCCCTGTGATCGTCCCGGCGCTGACCCCGGCGTTGCGCAGGCGCCGACCCGCGCCCTCCAGGCTGGGCGCGAGCCGCGCTCTGAGAGCGGTGTCCAACACGCGACGCCAGCCTACGGCGCACGAATGTGGGCGCCACGAACCGGCGCGCGCCAAATACGATGGGCCGGGGTGGATTCGAACCACCGCGCGACGGATTATGAGTCCGCTGCTCTGACCACTGAGCTACCGGCCCGCGGAGGGGACGATAGATACGGAACCGCGAGCCGGCCGGCGAACGTCCCGCATGCCCCCCTGGAGCATGGTGTGCGGGACGTTCATCGCTGGGTGACGTTGAGCCGGAGTGCCCGGACGCGGGCTGCGGCGTCCGCGAGACGGGCGCGGAACCCGGGCGCCGCTGCGCCGCGCGTGTCAGCGCGCGCAGCACTCGGTGGTGGGTCCCCTGCCCGGTCGTGAGGACGAGATCGATGCCCGCCCGCACTGAGCGCACGGCCGCTCGCTCCATGCTCATGCGGCTGCGCACGGAGTACGCCTCCAGCGAGTCGGTCATCGCCACGCCGGTGAAGCCCATCCGCTCCTTCAGCAGACCGGTCACGATTGCGCGCGACTGCGAGGCGATCGCGTGCCGGTCGAGCGCGGGGTAGCGGGCGTGCGAGAGCATCACCGCCTCGGCTCCCGCCCCGATGCCGGCGGCGAAGGGAAGCAGGTTCGGCCGGCCGGCGATCGTCACCCGCGCGTGGTCGGTGTTCCCGTGCGCCGCCCCGAGGCCGGGGAAGTGCTTGAGGGTCGCACCGACCGCCTCGTAGTTGCCGACCGCCGCCGCGACCAGCCGGGCGACGCGCCGCGGACCGCCCGGGAAGGCGCGCGTGTCCATGAGCGAGCCGGGGCCGCTGCGGTCGGCCACCGGGGCCAGGTTGAGGTTGACGCCGGCGGCGCGCAGGTCGCGCGCGGCCGCCCGGGCCGCGGCGCCGGCCTGCGAGGTCGTTTCGACCAGGTACTGGTCGGCGGCGGGGGCCGCCCAGCGCAGGATCCGGATCGCACCGCCCTCCTGGTCGGCCGCGATCAGCGCGTCGCCGCCCGCCGCGCGCTGCAGCGAACGCGTCAGCCGGCGCGTCCCCGCGAAGCTCGGCGCGTTGTCGTGGAACAGCACGACGCCCGCCGCGCGCTCGCGCCGCAGGGCGTCGAGGACGTACGGCTGCGGCGGATTGCCCACGAAGCGCATCACGATGACCTGCCCGGCGAGATCGCGCGCGGTCATCTGCTGCGCGGCGGTGCCGGGAGCAGCGATGGCGGCGGCGGCGACGATGGCGATCAGCCCCACGGTGTTCAGTTTGACCGGATACAACTGATCGCGTGACGCCTCGCGAGCGCTTCGCCACGGCCCGGGTCGCGCGACTGGCGACCGCCGGGCCGCACGTGGTGCCGATCTGCTTCGCCCTCGACGGCGACACGATCTGGACCGCGGTCGACGCCAAGCCCAAGCGCACTCGCGCACTCAGGCGGCTGGACAACATCGCGCGCGACCCGCGCGTGTCGGTGCTGGCCGACCACTACGAGGAGGACTGGTCGCGGCTGTGGTGGGCGCGCGCGGACGGGACGGCCACCATCCATGACGACGGTCCCGTCGAACTGCTCGCCGCCCGCTACGAGCAGTACGCGGCCGAGCCGCCGTCGGGGCCGTTCATCGCCATCGCGGTCGAGCGCTGGACCGGTTGGTGCGCGAGCTCCTGACCCGCCACCGCGGCCTCGTCGTCCTGCTCGCCGCGGGCCTCGTGCTGCGCGTGCTCGCGCTCGTGGCCATCTGGCCGGGGATCTGGTTCTCCGACAGCAACACCTACGTGGAGGCCGCGGCGACGGGTGAGCTGTCGCCGATCCGCCCCATGGGCTACGCGCTCCTGGTCGCGCCGTTCTACGAGCTCGGCAGCGCCGCCGCGCTGATCGTCCTCCAGCACGTGATCGGGCTGGGGCTGGCGGCCGCCCTCTACGCGCTGCTGCTGTACCGGGGCGTGCCGCGCCGGCTGGCGCTGCTCGGCGCCGTCCCGGCCGCACTGGACCTCTACCTGGTGTTCGTCGAGCACACGATGATGGCCGAGACGGTCTTCCACGCGGCGCTGCTCGGTTGCATCGCGCTGGTGCTGTGCACCAAGAAGCCAGGCCACCTGGTGTACCTCGGCGGCGCCGGGCTGCTGCTCGGCTACGTCGGCGTAGTGCGCAGCGTCGGCGTCCCGCTGCTGGCCGTCTTCGCGGTCTACCTGCTCGCGCGCCGGGTCGGCTGGCGTGGTGTGGCTGCGTTCGCCGGCGGCTGGGCGCTGGTCACGGGCAGCTACATGGCCGTCTACAAGCATCAGCGCGGCGTGTTCGCGGTCAGCGAGTCGAGCGCCATGTTCCTGTACGGGAAGGTCGCCCCGCTGGCCGACTGCGACCGCCTCGGCGACGTTCCGCAGGGCGAGCGTCGTTACTGCCCCGACACGGCCAACCGCCTGAGCGCCAACTCCTACGTCTGGAGCACAGAATCCCCCATCGCCGGCCGCGGCATCGACGACGCAGACTCGATCCGCGGCTTCGCGTTGCGGGTCATCCGCGAGGATCCGTGGCGCTACACGCGACTCGTGCTCGGCGGCGTCCTGCACTACTTCCGCCCCGGCCGCCCGATCAGCGGTGACGACTATCCCGTCGAGGCGTGGCAGTTCCCCGTGGACCCGCGCGAGTGGGGCTATCCGGGCTATCGCGGGCCGGTCCGCCGCGGCGACCCGGTCCGCCAGCGCGACCACCCCGTCACCGAGCCCAACCGCCACGTCGCGCGCATGGCGGACGGGTACCGCTTCGCGCCCGGCGTCTCGCGGTTGCTGCACGGCGCGCAGCGCTACCTGTACACGCACGGACCCCTGCTGGCCCTCTGCCTGCTGCTGGTGGGCGTGGCGCTGGTGCGCCGCGCAGGGGAGCCCCGGCTGCGCGGCGATGCGGCCCTGCTCGCGGCGCTCGCGCTCGTCGCGCTGTTCGTCTCCCAGCTGCTGTCGGTCTTCAGCTACCGCTACGGCTTCGGCGCGGCGCTGCTGCTGCCGCCGGCCGCCGCGCTCGCGGTCACGGCGCTGCGGGAGCGGGCTGCGGCGTCTTGAGCTCGTCGAGCGCCTCGGACAGCCAGCCGATCAGGTTCCAGCACGTCGGGCATCTGCTCGCGGTCGGCGACGATCCCGATGTCGATATGGCCGCAGTAGCTCATGACGGTGATGTTGAGCCCCATCCCGTCGGTGATCACCGACACCGGGTAGTTGGCCTCGAGGCGCGCGCCCGCGCAGTAGAGCGGGAACTGGGGGCCGGGGACGTTGGAGATCACCATGTTCCACGTCGGGCGGCCGCGCGAGCTGCTCGCCACGCTGAAGGTCAGCTGCGCGGCGCGGTGGAAGACCGCCGGGGGGATGAAGTGGTTGGCGTCCTGGAGCAGGGTCGCCGGCAGCGCCTTGTGGCGCTGCTTGAGGTCGGACATCTCGTCGTGGGTCTTGTGCAGCCGTTCCACCGGGTCCTCGATGTCGGTGAACAGCGGCGCGCGCATGAGCAGGATGCGGTTGCCGTAGGTGCCGCGCTCCTGGTCGGTGCGCACCGAGACCGGGATCTGCGCCACTAGCGGCTCCTCCGGCAGGTCGTCGTGCTCGATCAGCCAGCGCCGCACCGCGCCCGCGCAGATGCTCACGACGACGTCGTTGACGGTCACGCCGTACTGGTTCTTGACCGTCTTGACCTCGTCGAGCGACAGCTGCCCGAAGGCGAAGCGCCGGTGCGCCGAGATGCGTTTCGAGAAGGCCACGCGCGGGGCGCGCAGATCCTTCGCGAGCGGCGTGTCTGCGCCGGTCACGAGGCCCTGCACGCGGCGCGCGAGGCGCCCGACCGTGTCCGCGCCGGGGATCGTGTTCAGCACGCCCGCGTCGCGCGTGTTGGGCAGCGCGCGCGGCAGTGCCCGCGCGAGGCGGACGGGGTAACGCGTGAATCCGAGCGCGCCGCGCGCGAGCAGCTCGAGCTGGCTGGGCGCCGGCGCAAGACGCTCTGATCTGTCGGCCGGCGGGAGCGCGGTCCCCTCCGGGGACAGATCGAGCAGCAGCCCCATGATCTCCGCGCCCGACATCCCGTCGATCAGCGCGTGATGGATCTTGGTCAGCATCGCGGTGCGGCCGTTCGGCAGTCCCTCGATCACGTAGAGCTCCCACAGCGGGCGCGAGCGGTCCAGCGGGCGCGACACGATCCGCGACACCTGCTCGGCGAGCTGCTCGTCACTGCCCGGGGACGCCAGCGCGAGCTCGCGGATGTGGAAGTCGAGGTCGAACTCGTCGTCCTCGACCCAGTAGGGGTAGTCCAGGTTGAGCGGCACCTCGACCACGCGCCACTTCAGCGGCGGCAGCAGGTCCAGGCGCGAGCTCACGAGCCGCTTGATGCTCTGGCTGGTCACCTTGACCTCGTCGGGCTCGGTGTCCAGGATCGCCAGCCCGGCGACATGGCCGGTCTGGCGCCGGCTTTCGAGGGCCAGGAACTGGTGGTCGAGCGACGTGAGCTGGCGCATCCCGAGCCCGCGATGCTATTCCTCGGCCTCGCCTCGCACCACCGCTGCCGCGTCGTGGCTGCTATTTCAACCCGTGCGCGACACAGTCGGGGTCAGGGTTGGTCGTCGAGGAGCTCGGCGGCTTCCTCGAGTTCGCGCTTGGCGTCCTCGGGAAGGCTCGAGTCGCGCACGGCCTCGAGCGCTTCCTCGGTGCTGTCGACGCGGCTCGGCGTTGCCGTCTCCTTCACCGGCGCTGCTCGCTTCTTCCCGTCACCATCGCCGCACCCCGCAAGGACCACCACCAAGGCCAGGGCGAGCGCGGCCCGCCTCATGCCGTGCGCCGGACCAGAAAGCCCGGGACGGGGCGCACGAGCGCCGTGCCCGTCTCCTGCTCCCACGTGCGCTCGAGCTGCGCGAGGTGCTCGTCCATGACCTCGTCGACGACCTCGAGGTCGCCCGAGCGGATCGCGGCGAGCGTGCGGACGTGGATGTCGATCGACCAGTCGGGGACGGTCTCGCGGTGCATCGCCATGTCGCGCGCGATCTCGAGGTCGCGGTAGACCGAGCGGACGAGGCCGACGAGGATGACGTTGCCGGTCGAGCGCGCCAGCGCCAGGTGGAAACGGACGTCGAGCGCGAGGAAGCGGTCCTCGCGGCCGCCGCGCAGCACCGAGCCCTCGGCCAGCAGCGCCTGCTGGTCGGCGATCGTGCGCTGCATGGCCTCGAAGTCCTCGGCGCCGGCGCGCATCGCGGCGATCTGGGCGACGCGCGGCTCGAGCAGCCGCCGGGCCTCGAGCACCTGCGCCACCTCGTGGATGCGCATGTCGCGGCGGTGGGCGACGAGCTCGGGCGGCACGATCTCCGTCGCGATGTACATGCCGCCACCCGCGCCGCGGCGCACCTCGATCAGCCCGGAGTCCACGAGCACCTTGACGGCCTCTCTCAGCGTCGGCCGCGAGATCTCCATCTGCTCGGCCAGAGCCCGCTCGGACGGCAGGCGGTCGCCGACGGCGAGCTCGCCGAGCTTGACCTTCTCGGCGATCTGCTCGACCGCCTCCTCGAACGTCCTCCTCGTCTGAACGGGCGTGAACATCTGACTCAAGTCTGACCGAATACGACCGGTTGGGACAGCGGTTTCGTCAACGAGCCCTCGATCCATGCCCGCGCGGCGGCCGGGTCGACGTCGCGGAGCGTCACCGCGCCGTGGCGTTTGGCCAGCCGCTCGCCGTCCGCCCCGAGCACCAGCCCGACATGGACGAACTCGGGCGGCCGGTGGCCGAGCGCCCGCGCCAGCCACACCTGGCGGGGTGTCGAGTCCGCGAGGTCGGCGCCGCGCACGACCTCCTCGATCCCGAGCTCGGCGTCGTCGACGACCGTCGCGAGGTTGTACGCGATCGCGCCGTCGTTGCGGCGCACGACGAAGTCGTCGACCGTGCCGTCCGCGCGCACGCGCAGGGCGGGCGGGCGGCTCGGACGGTCGATCCGGTCGCGGCACGTGCCCGGGTAGGGCGGACCGCCCGGCCCGTGCGGGGCTGACACGGCCTCGCGGATCTCGGCGCGCGTGCAGTAGCAGGGATACGTGTCCAGGCGGGCGAGGGCGGCCTCGTAGAGGTCAACGCGCTCCGACTGCCTGACCACGGCGTCTCCCTCGACGCCGACCGCGGCGAGGTCGGCAAGCTGGCTCTCGACGAAGTGCTCGCGCACGCGGCCCGTGTCGAGGTCGTCGATGCGGATCGTCAGGTGCGACGCGCGGCGGCGCGCGATGACCGCGGTGCGCAGGTTGCCGAGATGCAGGTCTCCGGTGGGACTCGGCGCGTAGCGGCCGCGCACCTAGAACGGCGGGTCGATGTCCGCCAGCCGCGGAGCGCCGGCGTCGCGCTCGGAGAACAGCAGCTCCTCGCGCGGCAGCGGCCACTCGATCCCCACGTCCGGATCGTCGAAGGCGATCCCGGCCTCGGTCGCTGGGTCGTAGTAGTTGGTGCACTTGTAGACGAAGTCGGCGACGTCGGAGAGGACGCAGAAGCCATGCCCGAACCCGACCGGGATCCACAGCTGAAGACCGTTGACGTCGTCGAGTTCGACTCCCTCCCACTGGCCGAACGTCGGGGAGTCCCGGCGCAGGTCGACCGCCACGTCCCAAACCGCTGCCGCGGGCGCAGCGGACGAGCTTGCCCTGCCCGGGATGGGTCTGGAAGTGGATCCCGCGGACCGTGCCGCGCTTGGAACGCGAGTGGTTGTCCTGGACGAACTGCGCCTCGAGCTCCCACGCGTCCTCGCGGTAGGTCTCGAGGAAGAAGCCGCGCTCGTCACCGTGGACGGTGGGGGCGAACAGCTTGAGGCCGTCGAGGCGGGTTTGAAGCAGCTGCATGAGCGGCCGGGGAGGATAGGACCCGGTTGGGGCGAATCTGAGTGGCGCAATGCCGAAGACTGCCCCGATGCCCGCCTCTGCTGCCGGGCACCAGACCCTGTCCGCGTACATCTCGAGCCGCTTCGACGAGTTCTCGCGCTCGCAGAAGGACGTGGCCCAGTACGTGGTCGACCATCTCGACGAGGTCGCCTTCCACACGGCGGAGGAGCTCGCGCGGCGTGCGTCCACGTCGTCCTCGACGGTCGTGCGCTTCTCGCAGGCGCTGGGCTTCGAGGGCTTTCCGGAGCTCCAGGCGGCGGCGCGCGAGGAGTACCGCCGGCGCGAGGCCAAGGGTGAGGCGGAGCCGCTGTTCTCCCTTGACCAGGGGCCGTTCGAGAGCGCGGTGGCCGCCGATTTCACCAACGTCGAGGAGACGGCGCGCGCGGTGTCGCGCTCGGAGGTCGAGGGTGCCGTCGAGGCAATCGCCACCGCCGAGCGCGTGCTGATCGCAGGCGTCGACCAGATGGCCTTCTTCGCCTCCTACCTGCGCCACCTGCTCATGCTGCTCGACATCCGCTCGGAGATCGCGGCCTCGCCGTCGCAGGAGTCGCTGTCGCGGCTCGGCCGCATCGACGAGAACACGATGGTGATCGGGCTCTCGGCGGGCCGCCCGCACCCGCTCGTCGTGCGCGCGATGAAGATCGCCCGCCACCGCCGCGCGTCCACCCTCGCCATCAGCGACGCCTCGCTGAGCGATGTCGCCAAGCTGGCGGACCGCACGCTGTGGTACTCGTCGAACTCGCCGGCGTTCGTGCGCTCCCACACCGGCCTGCTGTCGATCCTCCAGGCCCTGGCGTACGGCGTGTACGCGCGCGACGCCGCCCAGTACGACGACCGCATCAAGGCCTTCAAGCTGAAGTAGGCGGCCCGGGAGACGGCATTCGCGATTCATGCGCCTATAGGACGCATTATTCGCAACTGCCGTCTTGCGAACGATTTGCACTGTGGGTCCAGGCGGAGCCCGGTGGCATGTGGATGGCGCTGGGCGGCTACTGCTGGACGGAGGGCGGCAAGGGCGTCTGCACCCATGCCCGCCTGCCGAGGACCCGCCCGCTGAGGCTGCGTGCTGGCGAGGTCGTCACATTCCGGCTGGCCTTCACCCCCTCGATGGTCCGCTTCACCCGCTTCCCCGGGCGCCGCGGTCGCTACGTGAAGCCAGGTCGCGTGCTGCGCGTGCGCGTGCGCGGGCGCCCGCGCACGCTGTCGCTGTTCGTCCGCGCTCGTCGCGGAGAGGATGTGAGCTACGGGGTTACGGTGCGAGTCGTATGAGGCTGACTCTCGCCTCGGTGGGCGACGCCAGCTACGCCATTTCCGTGCGAATGGCCTCATAGCCCGGCGTTACGCTGAAGCCATGCGTGACGAGTCGACGTTCCGCGTCAAAGCGGGCCTGGCGGAGATGCTCAAGGGCGGCGTGATCATGGACGTCGTCGACGCCGAGCAGGCCAGGATCGCCGAGGACGCCGGTGCCGCCGCCGTGATGGCGCTCGAGCGCGTGCCGGCCGACATCCGCCGCGACGGCGGGGTGGCGCGCATGAGCGACCCCGTGCTGATCCGCGGCATCCAGGAGGCGGTGACGATCCCGGTCATGGCCAAGGCGCGCATCGGCCACTTCGCCGAGGCGCAGGTGCTCGAGGCGCTCGAGGTCGACTACATCGACGAGTCCGAGGTCCTTACACCCGCCGACGAGGACAACCACATCGACAAGTGGCAGTTCAAGGTCCCGTTCGTGTGCGGCGCGACCAACCTCGGCGAGGCGCTGCGGCGCATCGGCGAGGGCGCGGCGATGATCCGCTCCAAGGGCGAGGCGGGCACCGGCGACATCGTCGAGGCCGTCCGCCACATGCGCCGCATCACCGGCGAGATCAGGCGCCTGACGGTCATGGACGACATGGAGCTGGCGACGGCCGCCAAGGAGCACAGCGCGCCGCTCGACATCGTGCGCCGGGTGGCGGGCGACGGGAAGCTTCCGGTCGTGCTCTTCTGCGCAGGCGGCATCGCGACGCCGGCCGACGCCGCGCTGATGATGCAGCTCGGCGCCGAGGGCAACTTCGTCGGCTCGGGCATCTTCAAGTCGAGCGACCCCGCGACACGCGCCCGCGCGATCGTGGAGGCGACGACGCACTACAAGGACCCGGACCGCGTGGCGAAGGCGAGCGAGGGCCTCGGCGAGGCGATGACGTCGCTCGAGACGCGCAAGCTCGAGGAACACCAGCTTCTCGCCGGCCGCGGGTGGTAGTAGGCGTCCTAGCCCTCCAGGGCGACTTCGAGGCTCACTCCAAGGTCCTCCGGCAGCTGGGTGCGGAGCCGCGCGAGGTGCGCGTGCCCGCCGACCTCGAGGGCATCGACGGCGTGATCATCCCCGGGGGCGAGTCGACGACGATGAGCCTCGGCATCGAGCGGGAGGGACTGGCCGAGCCGCTGCGCGAGCTCGCGCGCTCCGGCACGCCCGTGCTCGGCACCTGCGCCGGGATGATCATGCTCGACCGCGACCACCTCGGGCTCGGTGACTGGACCTGCCGCCGCAACGCCTTCGGCCGCCAGGTGCGCTCGTTCGAGGACGACCTCGAGATCGCCGGCTTCGGCACCGTCAGCGCGGTCTTCATCCGCGCGCCCTGGGTCGAGGAGTCCGGCGAGGACGTCGAGGTCCTCGGCTCGGTCGACGGTCACCCCATCGCCGTCCGCCAGGGCAACATGCTCGCGATCGCGTTCCATCCCGAGATCGCCGGGGAAACCCGATTCCACGAATGGCTGCTCGCGTCGAGCTCCTGAAGGGCGACATCACGACGGACGCCGAGGCGGACGCGATCGTCAACGCCGCCAACGAGTCGCTGCTCGGGGGCGGGGGCGTCGACGGCGCGATCCACCGGGCCGCCGGGCCGCAGCTGCTCGAGGAGTGCCGCACGCTCGGCGGATGCGAGACCGGCCACGCCAAGGCGACGCGCGCCTACGAGCTGCATGCCGCTCACGTCATTCACGCCGTCGGGCCGATCTGGCACGGCGGGGACCACGGCGAGGACGAGCTGCTCGCCTCGGCCTACCGCCGCTCCTTCGCGCTCGCCGCCGAGCTCGGCTGCCGAGTGGTCGCGAGCCCCTCGATCTCGACCGGCGTCTACCGCTTTCCCGCCGAGCGGGCCGCGCCGATCGCGGTCGCCGCCGCCCGCGCCGCGGAGCTCGATCGCGTCCGCTTCTGGCTCTTCAGCGACGAGATCTACGAGGCGTTTCAGACCACGAGGCCGTGACGCATGGTGTTCTCGGTCACGACGCGCGGCTCGACGAACTGGAGCAGGTAGCCCGGGCCGCCGGCCTTCGTCCCCGTGCCGGAGAGCTTGTTGCCGCCGAACGGCTGGCGGGCCACCATCGCGCCCGTGATGCCGCGGTTGACGTAGAGGTTGCCGACCGGCAGGCGGTCGACGACGCGGTCGACGACGTCGGGGTTGCGGCAGAACAGCCCCGCGGTCAGCGCGAAGGGGAGCGCCTCGATGCGCTCGCAGGCGTCGTCGACCGAGCGGACGGGCTCGATCGTGAGCAGCGGCGCGAAGACCTCGGTGCGCAGGACCTCCGCGCCGTCCGGGACGTCGGCGAGCAGCGTCGGCGGGCAGTAGAAGCCGTCGCCCGGGATGTCGGTGACCCGGGCGGCGACGCGCCCCGTGGCAGCGGCGAAGCGCGCGTGGCGCTCCTGCGCCTCGCGCTCGATCACCGCGGGGACCTCGGTCGACAGCGACTCAGCAGAACCGACCTCGAGCAGCGAGACAGCGCCGGCCAGCCGGTCCACGAGCGCGTCGTGGATCGCCTCGTGGGCGAGCACGCGGGCGGCGGCGGAGCACTTCTGGCCCGCGTAGGCGAACGCGCTGCTCACGAGCGCCGGCACGACCTCGTCCGGATCGGCGTCGGAGTCGACGATCACGCAGTTCTTGCCGCCCATCTCGGCGATCACGCGCTTGAGGTGGTGCTGGCCGTCGCGGACCTCAGCCGCCGCCCGCACGATCTGCAGCCCCACGGCGTTGGACCCGGTGAAGGCGATCGTGTGCACGCGCGGGTCCTCCACCAGGCGCGCGCCGACGTCCCCCTCGCCCGTGACGAGCTGGAACGCCCCCTCGGGAAGGCCCGCCTCGCGCAGCGCCTCCGCGAGCACCAGCGCGCATCCGGGCGACTGCTCGGCGGGTTTGAGGATGACCGCGTTGCCCGTCGCCAGCCCCGCCGCGCTCATCCCCAGCGGGATGGCGAGCGGAAAGTTCCAGGGCGAGATGACGGCGACGATGCCGCGCGGCGCGTAGCGCAGCTCGTTGCGCTCGCCCGGCACCTGGTGCAGCGGGATCGAACGGTCGAGCTCGACCGCGCCGCGCGCGTAGAACTCGAGGAAGTCGATCGCCTCGCAGACGTCCGCGTCGGCCTCGGGCCACGGCTTGCCGCACTCGCGCAGCGCCAGCGCGGCGCAGCGCAGCCGGTCGCGGCGCAGCACGGCAGCGGCACGGACGAGGATCTCGGCGCGCTCGGCCGCCGGCACCGCCGACCACCGGCGAAAGCCGTCCTGCGCCGCCGCGAGCGCGGCGCCGGGGTCGCCCGCCGGCGCGGTCGCCACCACGCGCTCGGTGTGGCACGGGTCGACGGAGACGATGTCGCCACCGCCGTCCACCGCCAGCGGCAGCTCCGCGTCGAGGTCGCGCAGTGCGTCCGCCAGGGACTCCCGCACCGGCGCCCGCCGCAGCTCGAGCACCGGCTCGTTGGCGAACGGCCTCATGCCGGCAGCGCCAGCAGCTCGTCGACCGACGCGCCCTGCGACTGCGCCAGCAGAAAGGAGTCGTTGGAGGTGTTCTCCAGCAGCCGCCGCACCAGGTAGGCCATGCCCGCGACGAGGTCGCCGACGGGGCAGTAGGCCCGCACGCGGAAGCCGCGCCTGGCCATCGCCTCCTGGAGGGGATCGCCGAGCCCGCGCAGGACCTGCAGCTCGAGGTCGGAGTCCTCGCCGCCCGTCAGCCGGTTGTAGGCGATCGCGTGTGACACCGAGCGCAGGTTGTGCGAGGCGACGGCAAGCCGCACGGAACCGCGCGCGTCGAGCAGCCGCCGTGTGAGCGCCTCGAAGTTCATGTCGCTGTCGGCCTTGTGCTCGAACACGGGGACCGGCCAGCCATGCTGGCGCGCCTCCACGAGCTCGTGGTCCCAGTAGGCGCCCTTGACCAGTCGCACCGTCAGCGGTTGCGCACGCCGGGCGCGCCCGGCCCATTCGAGCACGAGGTCGACGGTGGCAGGGGAATCGCGCAGGTAGGCCTGCACGACGAGGCCGGCCGACGGCCCGTCCGAGAACTCGTCCTCTGAGAGCAGGTCGAGGATCAGCTGCGTCACCGCGTCGCGGGAATCGAGCGACTCCATGTCGATGTGCAGGTGCGCGCCGCGGTCGCGCGCCAGCCGCAGCAGGCCGCGCAGGCGCCCGGCGGCGTCGCGCTGGCCGCGCTCGGGCGCGTCGGGCCGCAGCAGCGGCGTGAGCGCCGACACCTTCACCGACAGGTTGGCGCGCGGCAGCGGGCCGCACGCGTCCGCCTCGAGCAGCGGGCGCACGGGCCAGGCCCGCGTCTGCTCGACCAGCGTCTCCAGCGCCTCCGCGCAGCGCCCGGCATAGCGCTGGGCCTCCTCCTGGGTGACGGTCGCCTCGCCCAGCAGGTCGACGGTCGCGGCGACGCCCTCCTTCCACAGGGAGCGCAGCTCGCCGATCGCCGCCGCGGGCGACTCGCCGACGATGAAGCGGTGCGCCATGTGCCGCACGCCCGCGGCCGCCGCCGCCCCGAGCGCCGCACGGCCCGGGCGCGAGGAGCCCATCCTCAGCGCGGCGCTGATCGGCGGCGGCGGGTCCGACACCTCGTCGAGGAAGCCCGTCAGGTGGCGCGCGAGGTCGTCGAGGTTGCGGCAGGCGGGCACCACGTCGACGAAGCGGAACAGCGCGGCCTTGAGCTCCTGGTCGGAGGACGCCAGCTCCATCGCCCGGTCGTCGGCGGCCTTGATCGGGTTGCGCGTGGCTGGCGGGAGTGCTGCGTAGAGGTCGCGGCCGACATCGTGCAACGCAGCTTCCAGGTCCACACCCGCCAACGGTACCCTGCGAGCCCGTGCGCGACCTCGGCCTGATCAGCGTCGTCACGCCGATGCACGACGAGCAGGACAACGCGCGCGCGCTGTACGAGCGGGTCGCGGCGGCGCTCGAGCACTACCAGTGGGAGCTGGTCGTCGTCGACGACGGCAGCCGCGACGACACGGCCAAGGTCCTGTCCGAGCTCGCCGCCGCCGACGACCGGGTCAAGGTCGTCTACCTGTCGCGCAACTTCGGCCACCAGGCGGCGCTGACCGCCGGGCTCGAGCACGCGCGCGGCGACGCCGTCGCGATGATCGACGCCGACCTGCAGGACCCGCCCGAGCTGATCGTCGAGATGATCGCCAAGTGGCGGGAGGGCGCGGACGTCGTCTACGCGGTGCGCGAGAGCCGCGAGGGCGAGACGCGCATGAAGCTGCTCACCGCGCACGTCTTCTACCGGCTGATGGCGCGGCTCGCCCAGATCGACCTGCCCGTCGACTCGGGCGACTTCCGGCTGATGGACCGGCGCGCGCTCGACACGCTGCTGGCGATGCCCGAGCGCGCGCGCTTCCTGCGCGGCATGACCGTCTGGATCGGCTTCACGCAGACGGCGGTCGCCTACCAGCGCGCGGCGCGCACGGCCGGCAGGACGAAGTTCAGCTTCACGCGCATGCTGCGCTTCTCCTTTGACGCCATCGCGAGCTTCTCGTACTTCCCGCTCCAGGTCGCGACGGTCGTGGGCTTTCTCATCTCGCTGATCGCGTTCCTGGCCATCCCGCTGACGATCGCCGCCCGCTACGCCGACATCTTCGTGCCCGGTATCTCCACGACCCTGGTCGTGATCCTGCTGCTGGGCGGCATGCAGCTGATGACGATCGGGATCATCGGCGAGTACGTCGGGCGCATCTACGACGAGGTCAAGCACCGGCCGCTGTATGTGGTCCGCGAGACCACGAACGTCGAATGAGGGTCGCCGTGCTGGGGGCCGGCGTGGCCGGCCTCACCGCCGCCCTGCGCCTGGGCGAGGCGGGGCATGCCTGCGACGTCTACGAGCGCTGGCCCGGCCTGGGCGGGATGGCGGCCACGGTCGACGTCGGTGGCGGGCAGCGGCTCGAGCGCTACTACCACCACCTCTTCACGTCCGACCGCCACATCGCCGGGCTCTACGACGAGCTCGGGATGCCGGACGAGCTCGAGTGGCGCGACTCGACGACGGCGTTCTTCATCGGCGGCAGGCAGTGGCCGTTCACGTCGCCGCTCGACCTGCTGCGCTTCAAACCGCTGCCGCTGCACGGTCGCGTGCGCATGGGCGCCGCCGTGCTCGCGGTGCAGAAGTTCGGTCGCGACCAGACCCCATACGAGGACATCACGGCGGCGGAGTGGATCCGCAGGCGGATGGGGAAGGCAGCCTGGGACACGGTGTGGGGGCCGCTGCTGCGGGCGAAGTTCGGCGCTCGCGCCGAGGAGATCGCGATGGTGTGGCTGTGGTCGAAGTTCACCCTGCGCCGGCAGCTCGAGGGCGAGGAGGCACGCGGTGAGAAGCTGGGCTACCCGCGGCACTCGTGGGAGCTGCTGCTCGAGACCCTCGCCGCCCGCACGAACGTGCTCGTCGATCGGCCGGCGGCGCGCCTGGACCGTGACGCGGAGGGCTTTCTCGTCACGGCGGGGAAGCCGGGATCGTTTCGCGCCGGACACGATCCGCGTGCGTTCGAGACGGACGGCACGGAGCGCTACGACGCGGTGCTCGCGACGCTGCCCAACGACATCTTCGGACAGCTCGCCGGGCATCTGCTCGACGAGGGCTACCGGCGCAAGCTCGAGGGCATCGACTACTACGCCGCGCTGTGCCTGCTGCTCGAGATCAAACAGCCGCTGTCGCCGTTCTACTGGACCAACATCGCCGACGCGGGCATGCCGTTCCTGGGGCTGATCGAGCACACCAACTTCGTCGAGCCCGAGCGCTACGACGGCCGCCGCTTCGTGTACGTCGCCAACTACCTCCCGCACGGCCACGAGCTGCTGTCGCTCAGCCTCGACGAGGTGCTCGACCGCTACGAGCCGGGACTCAGAAGGATCAACCCCTCCTTCACCCGCGACTGGGTCGAGAACGCGTGGCTGTTCCGCGAGCCCGCCGCCCAGCCGATCGTCACGGTGGGCTACAGGAACCGCATCCCGCCGCTCGACACCGGCGTGCCCGGCCTGGTGCTCGCCAACACCACCCAGGTCTATCCCGAGGACCGCGGGACCAACTACGCCGTGCGCATCGGGGCCGAGGCGGCCGAACTGATCGGATGACCGTCCTGCTGCTCGCCGACCGCTACCCCGAGCTGTCGGAGACCTTCGTCGCGGTCGAGGCAGGCGGGCTGCGCGACGTGCGCGTCGAGAGCATCGCCGCTCCGGCCATGCGGGCGCCCGATGTCGCGCCGCCCGCCGTCACGTGGACCGGCGAGACGCGCGCGCAGCGCCTGGCGGCCGCGGCCCGCCTGGCACTCCGACACCCACTGCGCTGCCTCACCGACCTGCGCGACCGCCGGCGCTGGCGGCGCGAGGAGCCGGTGCCGCCCCTGCGCATGCTGGCACCGGCGGCGCTGCGCCCGGCAGGCCACGTCCACGCCCACTTCGCCGCGGGCGCGGCCCTCGCGGCGCTGCGCATAGCGCGCCTGACCGGAGCGAGCTGGAGCTTCAGCGCGCACGGCTACGACATCTTCCAGCGGCCCGCCAACCTGCGCGAGAAGCTCGAGACAGCGTCCTTCGTGACCACCGGCTCGGGCTACTGCGCCGACCACCTGCGCGCGCTGGCACCGGGCGCGGCGATCCACGTCGTCGTGATGGGTGTGGACCCGGACCGCTTCCGGCGCAGCGCGCCGGCGCCAGGGGGGCGCACCGTGGTCGCGGTCGGCCGGCTGGTGGAGAAGAAGGGCTTCGCCGACCTGGTCGAGGCCGCGAACCTGCTCGGCGACGTCGAGGTCCTGATCGCCGGCGAGGGTCCGCTGCGCGCGGAGATCGAGCGCCGCATCGCCGCCGGCCAGACGCCCGTGACGCTGCTCGGAGCGGTGTCGCAGGACGTCGTCCGCGACCTCCTCGGGCAGGCCGACCTGCTGTGCATGCCGTGCGTGATCGCCGTCGACGGCGACCGCGACTCCATGCCCGTGGTGGTCAAGGAGGCGCTGGCCATGGAGGTGCCGGTCGTCGCGACCGAGACCGTGGGACTGCCCGAGGTCGTGCGGCCCGAGTGGGGGACCCTCGCGCCGCCGCATGACCCGGCGGCGCTCGCGGCGGCCATCGCCTCCGAGCTCGACCGGCCGCTGGAGGAACGCCGCGAGCGCGGTCGCGCCGGCCGCCGCTTCGTGATGCAGGGCTTCACGGCGAAGGACCAGGTGCAGGCTGTCCAGCGGCTGATCGACGGGGCCCGGCGATGAACGCAGCGGTCATCGTCCCTGCGCGCGACGCGGCGACCACACTTCCGGCGCTGCTCGACGCGCTCGCCCGGCAGACGGCGAAAGCCGAGGTGGTCGTGGTCGACAACGGCTCGCTCGACCCCACCGCGGAGATCGCTGAGGCGCACCCCGCCGTCACGCGCGTGATCCGCCGCCAGCGCGGCGACGGGCCGGGCGCGGCGCGCAACGCGGGCGTCGCGGCGACCGAGGCGGCCGCGATCGCCTTCACGGACGCCGACTGCGCGCCGGAGCCGGGCTGGCTGGCCGCGGGCCTGGACGCGCTCGCGGCCGCGGACCTCGTCCAGGGGCGCGTGATCCCGGCCGGCCCCGTGCCGCGCTTCGCCCACTCGGTCTGGGTGGACTCCGAGACGGGGCTCTACGAGACGGCCAACCTGTTCGTGCGACGCGCGTGGTTCGACCGCGTCGGCGGCTTCGGCGCCGGGATCCCCGCGCCGGGGCGCCCGTTCGGCGAGGACGTGCTGTTCGGCTGGGCGCTGCGGCGCGCGGGCGCGCGCCCGGGGTTCGCGCCGGACGCCGTCGTCAGACACGCAGTCGTCCCGCGTGACCGGCGCGCCCAGCTAGCCGAGCAGCGCCGGCTCGAGCACTTCCCGTCCCTGCTGCGCGAGGTCCCCGAGTTGCGCGAGCGGCTGTTCGCGCGCGCCTTTCTGACCCGCCGCAGCGCCGCGTTCGACCTGGCCGTGCTCGGGCTGATTGCGCGCCGTCCGTGGCTCGCGCTGCCGTATCTGGCGATGAGGCCGCGCCCGCTCGCCGACGCCGTCGGCGCGGCTGCGCTTGTCTACGGGTCCATGCGCGCCCGCACCGTGGTCCTCTGAATGCACCCCGCCTCGCGTGACCGGATCCTCGCCATGCTCGGCGACGAGGCCGAGGTGCTCGACGTCGGCGGCGCCGCCGTGCCGTTCCCGCGCGCCGACTGGGTCATGGACATCGCCTCCTACGAGACGCGCGGTAACTGGGGCCATGACGGCGACCCGGCGCAGGAGCGCTTCAGCGCCGAGACCTGGGTCCAGCGCGACATCTGCGACCGCGAGCCGTGGCCGTTCACAGACGACCACTTCGACTTCGCCGTCTGCTCGCACACGCTCGAGGACGTGCGCGACCCGGTCTGGGTCTGCGCCGAGCTCAACCGTGTCGCGCGCGCGGGCTACATCGAGGTGCCGTCACGGCTGGAGGAGCAGGCGTGGGGGTTCCAGGGGCCGTGGAGCGGCTGGACCCACCACCAGTGGCTCATCGACGTCGATGCTGCCGCGGCGGAGCTGACGTTCGTCTTCAAGCCGCACTGCGTCCACGCGCCGGAGTACCGCTTCCCCGCCGGCTTCCGCGACACACTCGCTCCCGAGCAGCGCATCAGCCGCCTGTGGTGGGAGGGCTCGTTCGGCTATCGCGAGCGGATCTTCCTCGACACGGTCGAGCTGCTGACCTACCTCGCGGACTTCGTGTCCGCGCACGCGCCGCCTAGACGACGCCGCGCCCGCCTATGGCGCTGAGCACGCGCGCGACGCCCTCGTCGGCGGTCATGTCCATCGTCACCTCGATCTCGGGCGACTCGGGCTCCTCGTAGGGATCGTCGATCCCGGTCATGTGCGAGACCTCGCCGCGGCGCGCGCGGGCGTACAGACCCTTGGGGTCGCGGCGCTCGCACTCCTCCAGCGGCGTCGAGACCCACACCTCGAAGAAGGGCAGCCCGGCCTCCTCGTGCAGGCAGCGGGCCATGCGCGCGATTCTCGCGGTAGGGGGAGACGAGCGAGACGACGACGACGATGCCCGCGTCGGCCATCAGGCGCGCGACCTCGGCGGCGCGGCGGATGTTCTCCTCGCGCGAGGCGTGGTCGAAGCCGAGGTCGCCGCACAGGCCGTGGCGCAGGTTGTCGCCGTCGAGCCGGTAGGCGTTGATGCCTCGCTCGGCCAGCGCCACGACGAGCTGCGCGGCGACGGTCGACTTGCCCGAGGCGGGCAGCCCCGTGAACCAGACGGTGGCGCCGCGGCGGCCGAGCAGCTCCTCGCGCTCGCTCGCGCGCGAGCGCCTCCTCCTCCCAGACGACGTTGTCGGACTTCTCGCGGCCGACCGTCACAGGTTCTCGCGGTCGAGGATCATCCCGCCGGCGACCGTGTTGTTGGTCGCCTCGTCGATCAGGATGAAGCTGCCGGTCGCCCGGTTGCGGCGGTAGGGGTCGACGATCAGCGGCGCGCTGGCGCGCAGCTTGACGCGGCCGATGTCGTTGAGCTCGAACTCGGTCGCCTCGAGATCGCGGTGCAGCGTGTTGACGTCGAGGCGGTAGCGCAGCTCGTCGACGATCACCCGGGCGTTGCGCGTCGTCTGCTTGATCGCAGAGCCGGGCGCCCTGGCGCAGCGGCTCCTCCGTCATCCAGCAGATCATCGCGTCGAGCTCGCGCACCGGCTCCGGGTGGTTGTGCGGGCGGCAGATCACGTCGCCGCGCGAGACGTCGACGTCGTCGGCGAGGTGCACGACCACCGACATCGGCGGGAACGCCTCCTCGACCTCGCCGTCGAAGGTCTCGATCCTGGAGATCGTCGAGGACTTGCCCGACGGCAGCACCAGCACCTCGTCGCCGGCCTTGAGGACGCCGCCCGCGACCTGGCCCGGCGTACCCGCGGTAGTCGTGGTACTCGTCGGTCTGCGGGCCGGATGACCCACTGGACCGGGAAGCGGACGTCGATCAGGTTGCGGTCCGACGCGACGTGCAGGTGCTCGAGGTGCCACAGCAGCGGCGGGCCCGCCGTACCAGGGCGCGTTCTCGCTGCGTGTCGACGACGTTGTCGCCGTGCAGCGCGGAGATCGGGATGAACGTCGACGTCGCGCAGGTCGAGCCGGGCGCTGAAGTCCGTCAGCTCCGTCGACGATGCGCTCGTAGGCGCCCTCGTCCCAGTCGACCAGGTCCATCTTGTTGACGGCGAAGACGACGTGGCGGATGCCGAGCAGCGAGGCGATGAACGTGTGCCGGCGCGACTGCTCGGTCGGCCCCTCGCGCGCGTCGAGCAGCACGATCGCGATGTCGGCGGTCGACGCGCCCGTGACCATGTTGCGCGTGTACTGCACGTGCCCCGGCGTGTCGGCGAGGATGAACGAGCGCCGCGGCGTGGCGAAGTAGCGGTAGGCGACGTCGATCGTGATGCCCTGCTCGCGCTCGGAGCGCAGGCCGTCGGTGAGCAGCGCGAGGTCGACGACGTCGAGGCCGCGGCGCTCGGCTGACGTCCTGCGATGTGCGCCAGCTGGTCGGCGAGGATCTCCTTGGAGTCGTAGAGCAGCCGGCCGATCAGCGTCGACTTGCCGTCGTCGACGGACCCGGCGGTGGCGATGCGGACCAGGGACGAGCCGGCAGCCTTCTCCCGGGTCATCAGAAGTAGCCCTCGCGCTTGCGGTCTTCCATGGCGGCCTCGGTGACGCGGTCGTCGGCGCGGGTCTCGCCGCGCTCGGTGACGCGCGTGGCGGCGATCTCGGCCACGACGTCCGTCAGCGTCGTGGCCGTCGAGCGCACGGCGCCGGTGATCGTCAGGTCGCCGACGGTGCGGTAGCGCACGGACTCGGTGAACGGCGCTCTCGCCGTCCATCAGCTCGACGTGCTCGGACACGGCGTAGAGCATCCCGTCGCGCTCGAAGACCTCGCGCTCGTGGGCGAAGTAGATCGACGGCAGCTCGAGCTCCTCGTGGTCGATGTACTGCCACACGTCGAGCTCGGTCCAGTTGGAGATCGGGAACGCGCGGACGTGTCTCGCCCTTGCGGATGCGGCCGTTGTAGAGGTTCCACAGCTCGGGCCGCTGCGCGCGCGGGTCCCACTGGCCGAAGTCGTCGCGGAAGGAGAGCATGCGCTCCTTGGCGCGGGCGCGCTCCTCGTCGCGGCGCGCGCCGCCGAAGCAGGCGTCGAAGCCGTGCTCGGTCGATGGTGTCGAGCAGCGTGACCGTCTGGAGCCGGTTGCGCGACGCGCGCGGGCCCCGTCTCGTCGGTCGCGCGGCCCTTGTCGATCGACTCCTGGACGGAGGCGACGACCAGGCGCTCGCCGAGCTCGGCGACGCGCCGGTCGCGGAACTCGATGACCTCCGGGAAGTTGTGGCCGGTGTCGACGTGGACGATCGGGAACGGGAAGCGGCCGGGCCGGAACGCCTTCTCGGCCAGGCGCAGCAGCACGATCGAGTCCTTGCCGCCGCTGAAGAGCAGCGCGGGGCGCTCGAACTCGGCCGCCACCTCGCGCATGAGGTGGATCGCCTCCGATTCCAGGCTGTCGAGATAGGAGAGCTCGTACGACGTCATCAAAGCGGCGGTGCAGGCTAGCCGGAACGTAGGCTGCTGCCCTCATGTCGCGGGATGCGAAGGTCGTTGTGGTCATGCCTGCGCGCAATGCCGCGCGCACGCTGGAACGCACCGTGTCGGCGATTCCGCGCGACTGGGTCGACGAGATCATCCTCGTCGACGACAAGTCGACCGACGACACCGTCGCGCTGGCGCGCACCCTGCCGCTGCATCTCGTCTGGCACCCGCACAACGTCGGATACGGTGGCAACCAGAAGACCTGTTACCTGCAGGCGCTCCAGCACGACGCCGACGTCGTCGTGATGCTGCACCCCGATGGTCAGTACGAGCCCTCGCTGATCCCGAAGATGGTCACCCCGATCCTCGAGGGCCGCGCCGACATGGTGCTCGGGTCGCGCTTCCTCGGCGACCCGCTGGGGGGCGGCATGCCGCGCTGGAAGTACGCCGCCAACCGCTTCCTGACGACCATCGAGAACGCGATCCTGGGCACCCGCTTCGCCGAGCTGCACACCGGGTACCGGGCCTACTCGCGCGAGCTGCTGCTGACGATCCCGTGGCTGCGCAACCAGATCGACTTCACCTTCGACTCGGAGATCCTCTTCCAAGCGGTGCACTTCGGCATGCGCATCGAGGAGGTGCCGTGCCGGACGATCTACTCCGACGACGCCTCGAGCGTCTCGTTCTCGCAGGGCATCGTGTACGGGATCAAGACGCTGCTCGCCGCGCTGCGGCTCGTGCTGCACCGCGTGGGCGTGTGGCCGTCGCGCAAGTACCGGCCATGATCACGGGCGAGCGCGTCTCGACCTCCGAGGGCGGGTTCAACCCGACCTTCCGCCGCCACGTCGCCGCCTACCGCGCGGCTGCGCGGCTGCTGCCGGAGGCCTCGCCGGTCCTCGACCTCGGCTGCGGGGTCGGGCACTCGTTCTCGGAGCTGGCACCGCGGGAGACGGTGGGGATCGATCGCGACCCCGCCGTGCTGGCCGGTCAGGACCGCGAGACCCACGCGGCCGACATGCGCTCCCTCCCGCTGGCCGACGGGCGCTTCGCGGCGGTCGTGTCGGTGCAGTCGATCGAGCACGTCCCCGACCCCGAGCGCGTGCTTGCCGAGGTCGCCCGGGTCCTCGCGCCGGAGGGCACGGCGCTGTTCGTGACGCCCAACCGCCTCACCTTCGGGCGGCCCGCCGAGATCATCGATCCCTACCACTACCGCGAGTACGACGCGCACGGGCTCGCCGCGCTGTGTCGGGCGCACTTCAGCGACGTGCGCGTGCTCGGGCTCGCCGGGTCGGAGCGCTACAGGGCCCTGGTCGCCGGCGAGCACCAGCGCCTCGACCGGCTGCTCGCACGCGACCCCCTGCGGCTGCGCCGGATCGTCCCGCGCCGCGCGCGCCAGCTGTTGTACGACCGCATGCTGACCCGCGCGCGCCGAGCGCCGGACCCCGCCGCGGCGGCGATCAGCGAGGACGACTTCTTCGTCGTCGAGGACGGCGTCGCGGAGGCGCTCGATCTCATCGCCGTCTGTCGTACACCCGATGGTGACCGTCGTCGAACACCGGGGTGACCCCGGCCAGGCAGTCGACGGCGGTGTTGGACGGGATGTAGCTGGTCGGGGGCGGGGTTCCGAGCACGAGCCAGCCGCGCAGAGTTCGTACCTTCGTGCAGTCAACGTCCTCGGGGAGGAAGCGCAGGTCGTGTCGCAGGCGGTCGCCGGCGAGCGCGCTGAGCGTCACGGGCGCGGTGGCGACGGGGTCGTCGGATGCCTCGAAACCGGGCTGGCCGGCGACGTACGCGATCGCCGCCGACGTCCGCAGGTCGGGGTTCTGGGCGTGGCGCGCCGCGAACTGGTCGGTGACGCGCACGCACACCGCGGCCAGGACGAGCAGGCCGACGATCGGTGCCCAGCGCGGTGCGAGCCGTACCAGGACCCATCCGCCGGCGGCACCGGCCGCGAGCGTGCCGATCCGCGGGAGGTCGGGGAAGCCCAGTTCGAGCGCCTTGACCGCCGACACCGCCACGCAGGCCGCGAGAAAGGCGCTGACCGCCAGCCGCGTCCGCCGCGATCCGTCGGCCGTTGCCAGGGCGAGGGCGAGCACGGCGGCCGCGACGGCGGGTACGAGGTAGCGCGTGGTGCCGAGGGTGAAGTCGATGAGCGGGTCCTCCGGGCGCCCGGTGAACGGCGCGCGCGCCCAGATCAGCGCGCCGAGCACCGCCACCGCGGCCGCGAGCACGACGCGGCGGGTGCGCACGCACACGGCCGCGACCGGCGCCGCGAGCAGTAGGGCCGGCGCGGCGCCGACGGTGCCGAAGTAGTCGCCGAGCTGCCCGTCCGTGAACGAGCGGTCGAGCGTCGAGAGGAGGTTGTCGCCGGCAGCGCTGTAGATCCTCGGGACCGCGTCGCCGAAGGGCAGCGCGACGAACGGCCACAGCGGGGATCCGTGCTCGAGGAGGTTGCGGACGTACCAGAGCCCGCCGAGGACGCCGGCGGCACCCAGTGCGGGAAGCAGCAGGCGCATGCGAGGGAATGGCGGCCGCACGAGCAGAACCGCTGCCGCCAGCAGCATCGGTGCGGTCGTGGCCTTGGTGCCGATCGACAGGCCCGCGGCGAGCGCGGCGGGCACGAACAGGCCAGGCTGCCGGCGCGCGGCCACGGCCAGGGTGACCGCGCAGACGAGCCAGGCCAGGGCGCCGACGTCGTTGTGCGGGCCGATCAGCATCCGCGCCCAGATCGGGATGGAGACGATCGCGGACACGGCGAGCGCGGCGGGGAGGAGGCCGACCCCGGCGCGGCGCAGTCCGGTCGCGGCGGCGGTCGCGCCCAGCGCCATCATCGCCGGCGCCCACAGGCTCGCAGCGCCCAGCCAGTGGCTGGCGGACAGCACCCAGCTCACGAGCAGTTCGTCGAGCAGCGGGTAGTTGCCGACGGGGAACACGTACGTGACCTGGCGCGCCACGCCGGCGTCGCCGTTCTGGGTCCACAGCACGCTCTCGGAGAGGTGGTAGGAGAGCGGATCGATGCCGAGGCTGGGGAAGCGGACGGCCCAGATCGTCCACGCCAGCCCGAGGCCCGCCGCCGCCCCGAGCGCCAGCCGCTCGCGCCGGCGCGGCGACCATTCGGCTGCCGCGGGCCGGGGCAGCCGCGCGCGAGCCAGCGCCCCCAGCGCCACCGAGACGCCGATCACCGCGAGCTGCGATCCCGACAGGCCGAAGCGGCCGAGCACGAGCGCCGTGAGGCCCGCCGCCGCCGCCGCGATCGGCGCCGCCGCCACGATCCGCAGCGCCCCGTCGGCACCCAGCGCAGCGCCGCAGCGCCAGGCACCGTGCCCGAGCGCACCGGCGGCCGCGAGCAGCGCGAGGAACGAGATCGCCGCGGTCACCGAACCCAGCGTTTCACAAAAGGGACGGACCCTTTTGTGAACGTAGACTCGGCGTGGTGGCCGCGATGCGCGCATGCCGCTGGTGCGGGGCGCCGCTGGACGGGCGGGCGGAGCGCCTTCCCGGCCGGATCCGGTGCGCCGCCTGCGGCGTCGCGACGACGGATCCATGGCCGGATGACGCCGCGCTGGCGGCCGCCTACGGCGACTGGTACCGCCCGCAGGCGGGACGCTTCAGCGGGCCCGGCGACTGGATCCTGCGGCGCTCGCGCGCGCGCCTCGCCGTAAGCATCGACGCCCACGCCCCGCCCGGCCCGGTGCTCGACGTCGGCGCCGGCGACGGCACGCTGGTGGCCGCCCTGCGGGCGCGCGGGCGTGTGTCGACGGGGCTCGAGCGCGAGCCGGGAGACGCACCGGGCGTCGTGGCGGGCGAGATCGCCGACGTCGGCGAGCCGCAGGCCGCCATCGTGCTCTGGCACGCGCTCGAGCACCTCCCCGACGCTCCCGGCGCCCTGCGCGACGCCGCCGCCGCGCTGCGGCCGGGCGGGCTGCTGGTCGTCGCGGTACCGAACGCGGCCTCGCTGCAGGCCCGGCTGTTCGGAGCCCGCTGGTTCGCGCTCGACCTTCCGCGCCATCTCTTCCACATCCCGGCGGATGCGCTCACCGCGCGCCTGCGCGGGCTGGGGCTGCGCGTCGCCACCGTCTCGCACCTGCGCGGCGGCCAGATCGTGTTCGGCTGGTTGCACGGCCTGGTCGGCCTGCTGGGGATCGACCTCTACGACGCGATCCGCCGCCCCGCCGCCCGCCGCCGCCGCCTCTCGCCCGCCGCGCGCGTCGCCGGGCTCGCCGCCGCCGCGCTGCTGGCGCCGGTCGCGCTCGCCGGCGCCGGGGCCGAGGTGCTCACCCGTCGCGGCGGCACCGTGCTGGTGGAGGCCGTCTCAGCGGCAGAGTGACGCGGCGGAGGGCACGCCGAGCCAGCGGACGGTGCTCCAGAAGAGCGCGGAGCCGAGCGGGTCGGGCGCCCTGTGGATCGGCATCGTGGGGCGCCTCGGCATCGCCGCACCGAACGGTTGCAGCAGCGGGAAGACGGTGCGCTCGACCTCGAATCCGGTGGCCCGTAGCAGGCGCCGGTGACCGGCGAGGTTGGGCGTCCACCAGCGCGGCTCGTGCAGCGTGTTGAGCGAGGCCGCCGGGGAGATCGGCCGCATGGCGGTCAGCGTCAGCGAGATCGTCTCGAAGCACAGGAAGTGGCCGGCGGTGACGCTGCGAACGTTGCGCAGCACGCGGGCTGGGTCCGAGACGTGCAGGAGCACGTTGCCCATGAAGACGAAGTCGTACGACGCGCCCACGGTCTCCGGCGAGACGTCGTAGAGGTTGAGATCGAGCCTGCGCACGTCGAGCCCGAGCGCCTCCCGCGCCCGCTCGAACCGGCCGCGGGCGAGGGTGCTGCCGCTCTCGGGGTGTTCGCCCTGCCAGTCCTGGCCCGCCGGATCGTCGAGGTCGACGCTCGTGACCTCCCCGCCCCGCCGCGCCATCTCGAACGCGAAGAAGCCGTCGCTCGAGGCGAGGTCGAGACAGCGCTTGCCGCCGAGTGACGCGGGAATGGGCAGCTTCGCGACCAGGCGGCGGTGGTCGTACATCCCGGCCGTGACGGTGCCGTCCGGGAGCTCGAGCGTGTGGTACCAGGCCTCCAAGCCGCCGACCCTAGCCCGTACTAGGGTCGCGTCCATGCGGGTATCGATCGCCGCCGACGAGCGCACCGGCGTCGCCGAGGAGGTCGCGCGGGCGGTGGCCGAGCGCGGGCACGACGTGGTCGCCCGTCACGGCGCGCTCGCGGACGCCGAGCGCGACGACTGGGCGTGGGCGAGCGCGGCCGCCGCGCGCGACGTGGCCGAGGGCCGCGCCGACCAGGCGGTCGTGTGCTGCTGGACGGGAACGGGCGCGTCGATCGCCGCCAACAAGGTGGGCGGCGTGCGGGCGGCGCTGTGCGGCGACGCCGCGACCGCTGACGGCGCGCGCCGCTGGAACGACGCCAACGTCCTCGCGCTGTCGTTGCGGACCACCTCGCCCGCGGTGCTGGCCGAGATCCTCGACGCCTGGTTCTCCGGCGCTCCCTCCGACGATCCGGACGATCGAGCGAACGTCCAGCACCTCGACCGGATTTGAGCTACGGCCGCGTCCGTCCGATGACAGACATCAGTGACACGGGTTCGTGATCTACGCCCGGTGCTGCTGTTCTGCATGCTGTGGCTCGCCGCACTGCCGGTGCTCTTCCTGCACGGTGCCGGTGGTGAGGACGTCGTCGTCGACGGCGAGCTGCACTTCGCCGCCGTCGCCGTCTCCGCGGCGATAGCCGGCATCGCCTCGGTCATCCTCAGCGTCGCCGGCGCGCGCCGCGGCGACGGACGCACCGTGCTGCTGAGCACCGCCTTCTCGACCATGACCGCGCTGCTGCTGGTGCACGGCCTCGCGACGCCGGGGATCATCGTCGGCGAGAACGGCGTCATCGCCCTGGCGGGCGGGCTCTCGCTTCCCATCGGCGCCGGCCTTCTCGCCCTCACCGCGCTGCCGGCGCTGCGCCGCCCGCGCAGGGTGCGCACCCTCGTCATCTACCAGGTGGCGCTGTTCGTCCTCGTGGTCGATCTCGGGGTGATCGGGATGCTGTTCCCGGACGCGGTCCCGGGCGTCCCGGAGGTGGGAAGCCCGGCGGCGATCGGCCTCCTGGCCGTCGGCGGAGCCCTGTACCTGATGATCGTCCTCCGGGCACTGCGCACATTCACGCTCACCCGCCGCGCTCGCGACCTCGTCGCCGCGATCGGCTGCCTGTGGCTCGGCGTCGCGCTGTTCCCGCAGCTGGTGATGGGCTACCCGACACTCGGCTTCTACGTCGGGCACGGGTTCGAGCTCGTCGGCATCGCGATGGTCGCGGTGCCGGCCGTCCTCGACCTGCTTCACGCCGGCTCATCGCGTCCGCTCGTGGGCGATCTCTCGGCGACGGAGATCGTCGCCGCCGAGGAGCGCTTCCTGGGCCCGCGCGTGCGCGCGCTCCTGCTCAGCCTCGAGGAGAAGGACCGCTCCACCGAGCAGCACACCCGGCGGGTCGCCGGCCTCGCCGTCCGCGTCGGCGAGCAGCTGCGCCTGCCGCCCGCGACGCTGCGCCACCTCGCCGTCGGCGGCCTGCTGCACGACATCGGCAAGCTCTCCGTCCCTGACGCGGTGCTCGGCAAACCCGGCAAGCTCACCGACGAGGAGTTCGACGCGATCAAGAAGCATCCGGGTGCGGGCCTCAAGCTGCTGCGCGACCTCGGCGGCTTCCCCGATGAGGTCCTGCGGCTGGTGCACCAGCACCACGAGCGCCTCGACGGCAGCGGCTACCCGCAGGGCCTCGCCGGCCCGGAGCTCGGCATCGGCCCGCGCCTGCTCGCCGTCTGCGACGTCTTCGACGCGCTCACCGACGACCGCGTCTATCGCTCCGCTTGGGAGATCGAGGACGCGCTGGCGCTCCTGCGCTCCGAGGCAGGGACCAAGCTCGACGCCGGCTGCGTCCACGCGCTCGAGCGCGTGATCAACGGCGGGACCGCGGCGGGCACGCCGCGCACCGCCGCGCGGGTCGCCACTGCCTGAGCGCACCCGCCACGGCCGGAAAGCTAGCCTTCGCGCCGCATGCTCGGCTCTGCGTCGTCGGCTCGAATGGGAGGACGCGGGGACGCAGTGAGCACGGCATGAGGATCACCCCTCCACGCATTGACCAGGCCCTGCCGCCCCTGACGGCTGGTGAGCAGCCGCGGCTTCAGGCGCGCCACCGGCTGACCGGCCCCCGCGGGAATGAAGATGCGCTCAGGCCCCTTCGTGACCACGAAGCCCGCGGACTCGACCAGCCGCGCCAAACCGGCCTGGTTGACGTGCCACCACCACGGCCGGCCGCGGCCATCAAGGGTCGCGACCGCCCGAGTCGGGTGCGCAAGCGACAGGAACAGATCGATCCCGTCGACCACGATCAGCCTTCCGTCGCACACCCCGCGCACCGCCTCCAGCGCCCCGACGGGGTCGCGCAGGTGAACGAGCAGGCTCCCGAAGTAGACGACGTCGAAGGTCCCGTGGACGGCCGGGTCGAGGTCGTAGACGCTGACAGCGATGCGTTCCACGCGCGAACCCACCGCCTCGCGCGCGATCTCGAACCCCCTCCCGAGCGCCTTGCGCTCTCCGATCCCCGCCTTGACCGCCGGGTCGCTGCCGTGGGGCCAGTCCCATCCCTCGGGGTCGAGCACGTCGATCGCGGTGACCTGCCCGCCGCGGCGCTCCATCGCGAAGGCCCAGAACCCGTCGAACGTGCCGACGTCGAGGCAGCGCTTGCCGGTGAGATCGCCGAACGGGATGGTCTCGGCGACGGTCCGCGTGTCCTGCCAGCCGGGGGTGACCACGCCCGGCGCGAGCTCGAGCGTGTGGTACCAATCGAGCTCCGCCACCGCCTGGGCCAGGTCCACGGGGGGACCGTACCGTGCGCCGCCTGATCTTCCTCATCGGCTACCGCCACGGGCCGGTGTTCATGTCCGAGGTGCGCAAGCGCTGGACGATCCTGCGCAACCCCGACGCCGAGGTGAGCTTCGGCGAGCGGACCTACCTCGGCCCGGGCTTCAGTCTGCACGCCCCGTGGGGCGGGACCTTTCGCGTCGGCGACGACGTCGAGTTCCGGCGCAACTTCCGCGCCGAGCTGGCCGGGCCGGACGCGACGATCGAGATCGGCTCAGGCTCGGTCTGCACCTACGACGTGATCATGCAGTGCAGCACCACGATCTCGATCGGCGAGCGCTGCATGTTCGGCCAGGCGACGCTCGTGGTCGACGGCAACCACCGCTTCCGCGATCTCGACACCCCGATGCTCGAGCAGGGCTACGACTTCAGGCCGGTGCGCATCGAGGACGACGCGACGGTCACGACGAAGTGCACGATCATCGCGGACATCGGTCGGCGGGCCTTCATCGGCGCCAACACGGTCGTCACCAAGCCGGTGCCCGCCTATACCATCGCCGCCGGCAACCCGGCCCGCGAGCTCGAGTACTTCGGGCCCGATCAGGCACGCAGGTAGCCCAGCGCCTCGCGCAGCAGTCGCCGCTCGAGCACCAGTGTCGCCAGCACGGTCACGGCGACGTAGAGCACGAGCTCGGCGGCGGCCAGCCCGGCGCTGTCGTCCGTCGCCGCCTTGACGGCGAGCACCGCTGCGACGGCCGGCAGTGTCGGGGCGACGGCGCGCGCCGCCTGGCGCAGGATGCTGAAGCCCGGGAAGAGCCGGCGCAGGAAGTAGCTGCGGGCCGCGACGGACACGATCGTCATCGCCCCGATCCCCGCGGCGTAGCCGTCGAGGCCGAAGGCGATCAGGCCCGGCAGCGCGAAGGCCAGAAAGGCGGCGAGCACGATCGGGGCGACGACCGCCAGCGGCCGCGTCTCCCCGCGGGCGCGGAAGAACGCCGACCAGTTGAAGCCGATGTGATTGATCGCCGAGGTGATGCCGAAGACGCGGATGAGGACGATCGCCGGCTCCCACTTGTCGCCGAGGACGAAGTGCACGAGGTCGCCGGCGAACAGCGCCATCCCGGCGCCGAACGGCACACCCCACATGAGCGTGAGCCGGTTGGACTTCACGAACGCCTCGTAGAGCACTGTCGTGCGGTCCTGGATGCGGGAGATGGCCGGGAACAGCGTCACGGTCACGATCTGGTCGACCCGGTCCGTGTAGAAGGAGATGGTCGACGCGAGCGTGATCGCGCCGGCACCCGCGAGCCCGAGCTCGGCCTCGCCGACCAGCATCGAGGCCTGCGGGATCACGAGGATCGTGGCGTTGGCGACGAACAGCGGCCAGGAGAAGTCGAAGTACTCGCGCGCCACCGCCCGGTCGAAGCGCAGCCTCAGCCGGTAGGGGGAGGCCCACAGGGCGATGGCCGCGGCGGCCACGTAACCCGCCAGGAAGCCGAGCACGAGCGCCCAGTAGCCCAGCCCGGCCGCGGCCAGCGCGATCGTGACCACGAAGGACGTGATCGGATCGGCGGCCTCCAGCGCCCGCTGGCGGCCGTAGCGCATGTGTCGGTAGAAGACCCAGGTGGGCGCGCGCAGCGACGCGAGCGGGAGCGCCGCGAGCAGGACCAGGCCCGGTGCGACGAGGTCCCATTCCCCGTACACGGCCGCGAACGCCGGCAGCAGGGCTGCGCCGAGGGCGAACAGCGCGCCGTTGGCGAAGAGGTCGAGCGTGAACGCCCGCTGGAAGGCGAGCTGCTCGTCGGCGGCGCTCTGCTGGACGAACTTCTCGCTGATCCCGACCTGCTTGAGCCAGGTCAGCGTGCCCAGCGTCACCGCGAGGATGCCCCACAGGCCGTAGTCGGCCTGAGCCAGGAAGATAGCGACGGCGAAGCCCTTGATCAGGCCGAGCCCCTGCAGCGCGATGTCGAACGCCGCGTTGATGAGCGTGCCGCGTGCGGCGCGCCGCCGCAGGCCCTCCGGCGGCGTACTGATGAGGTCGCCCATCCGCAGCGGACTCTACGGTCGGGGCATGCGGCTCGCCCTGCTGAACCCCTGGTTCTGGCCCGAGGTCCGGCGCGGGTCCGAGCGGCTCCTGCACGACCTCGCCGCCGAGCTCGTCGCGCTCGGCCACGAGCCGGTGCTGATCACCGCCCACGACGGTGACGGCGCGCGCGCCGTCGAGGCCGGCTTCGAGGTCGTCCGGCTGCGGCGCGGTCGGCTGCGGGCGCTCGCCGTCCGCCGCGAGCTGCGCGGCGCCGATGCCGCGATCGCCGCGTACCCGACCGAGGTGCCGCCGCTGTGGGGGCCGGTGGTGTTCGCGGCGATGGGGCTGGCGACCGGCCCGCCGTCGCGCGAGCTGGCCCGCGCGGTGCGGCGCGCCGACGCCGTCACCGCTCTGAGCGAGGTCGCTCGCGACACCATCGCGCACTGGCTCGGGGTGGAGGCCGAGGTGATCCGCCCCGGGGTCGACCTCGACCACTTCACGCGCGGCGGCCAGCGCTCGCCGACGCCGCTGATCGGCTGCGCCGCCGACCCCGGCGAGCCGCGCAAGCGCGTCGACGAGCTCGCGGCCGCCGTGGCCGAGCTGCCGGGCGTCACGCTGCGCGTGGCGGGGCCTCACGACGATGTGCGCGAGCTGTACCGCGAGGCCTGGGTGACCGGCCTCGCCTCGGTCGAGGAGGCGTTCGGGCTGGTGCTGATCGAGTCGCTGGCGTGCGGCACGCCGGTGTTCGCGCGCAGCGACGGGGGTGCGCGGGAGATCGTCACGCCCGAGACCGGGGTCCTCTTCGACGACGACCTGCCGGGGGCACTGCGCGCCGCGCTCGAGCTGCCGCGCGGCGCCCCCTGCCGCGCGCGCGCCGAGGACTTCCCGCGGCGCGCGACCGCCGAGGCCTATCTCGATCTGATCACGCTCTTGCGAAGCGGGTGAGGCCGTCTTCGTCGAGCGCGACGACGTCGCCGCGCTCGACGAGCAGGTCCAGGTGGCCGAGCACCTCGCTGATCGTCAGGAACGCCTGTGTGATCGCAGCCTTGCCGAACATCCGCCGCGCGATGGCGTGCGCCGTCGCCGGGCCGCCGTCGAGCATGGTGGCGATCTTGCGCGCACGCCGGTCGTGCATCGCGAACCGGCTGTCGATCAGCCCGCGCGGGTCGGTCACCGTGTCTCCATGGCCGGGGTGGACGGTCTCGAGGTCCTCCATCGCCTGCGTGGCACGCAGTGAGCGCAGGTAGCTGACCAGCGCCTGCGGCTGGTCCTTCGATGCCAGCGGGTTCGAGGAGATGCGCAGGAGCAGATGGTCCCCGCCGATCGCCTCGCGCCGCTGGCGGTCGTGGAAGAGCGTGTCGGTGGAGGAGTGGCCGGGCCGGTGGTGGATGTGCCACGTGCGGCCGGCGAACGCGAGTGTCCCGCCGTCGTCGAGCATGCGGTCGACCGGCGCGCTCGACCCCCAGGCGCGAAAGCCCTGCGACAGCGCCTCCAGCAGCGCCACCATGTCGTCGTCGACGCCGTGGCGGCGCATCAGCGCCGCGGCGTGCTGGTCCTCGTCCTTCATCGCCCCGCGCCAGTCGCGCAGCCACGGCTCCATTCGCGCGAGCGCGCAGACCTCCGCGCCGGAGCGGCGCTTGAGGATCCCGAGCAGTCCCTCGTGGTCGGGATGGTGGTGGGTGACGACGATCCGCTCGAGGTCCTCCACGCGCCGGCCGTGCCCGGCGAGCGCCTGCTCGAGGGAGTCGAGGGCGTGCCCGGAGTTGGGGCCCGTGTCGACGAGTGTCAGCGGGTCGTCATCGACCAGGTAGCAGTTGACGCGCCCGACCGCCCAGGGCGTGGGGATCGGCAGGCGGTGGATCAACCGCGGATGATCCCGAGCACCTCGTCGCGCTTCTCCGCCATGTGCTGCTCGGAGACGAGCGATTCGAGGTTGAGCCGCAGCAGCGGCTCGGTGTTGGAGGCGCGCACGTTGAAGTGCCAGTCGTCGTAGTCGACGCTGACCCCGTCGAGCTTCGTGATCTCGCCCGTCGCCGTAGCGCTCCTCGAGCGCGGCCATCTTCGCGTCGGAGTCGGGCACCTCGGAGTTGATCTCACCGGAGATGAAGTAGCGCGAGCGGAACGTGTCGATCAGCTCGGAGAGCCTGCGGTTGCGCTTGGAGAGCAGCTCGAGGATGAGCAGGGCCGGGATCGTGCCGGAGTCCGCGTTGTAGAACTCGGCGAAGTAGTAGTGGCCGGACACCTCGCCGCCGAAGGCGCCGCCCTCGTCGCGCATGCGGCTCTTGAAGAAGGCGTGGCCGACGCGGTTGATGTGCGGCGTGCCGCCGTGCGCGCGCACGGTGTCCGGGACCGCGCGGGAGGCGCGGACGTCGTAGAGGATGTGCGCCCCCGGCTGCTTCTCGAGCACCGACTGGGCCAGCAGCGCGGTGAGGAAGTCGCCGTCGACGAAGCGGCCCCGGTCGTCGATGAAGAAGCAGCGGTCGGCGTCGCCGTCCCAGGCGATCCCGAGGTCCGCTCCCGTCTCGACCACCTTGTCCATGATGAACCGGCGGTTCTCGGGCAGCAGCGGGTTCGGCTCGTGATCGGGGAACTCGCCGTCGGGCTCCCAGTAGAAGCTCGCGAGATCGAGGTCGAGCTGATCGAGGATCGGCCCCACCATCACGCCGGCCATCCCATTGCCGCCGTCGACGACGACCTTCGTGTGCTCGACGGCCGCCGGGTCGATCAGCGCGAGCGCCGCCGCGCGGAACTCGGGGGCGACGTCGACCTCCTCGACAGAGCCGATTGGACCCCGCCCCACGTCGGGAAGGCCGGCGTCGATCAGCCGGCGGATGTCCTGCAGCCCGCGGTCGCCGGACAGCGCCAGCGCGCCCCTCTCGACCATCTTGGCGCCCGTGTACTGCTTGGGATTGTGCGACGCGGTGCACATCAGCCCGCCGTCGAGGTCGCGCGAGCCGACGAGGAAATACAGCATCTCCGTCCCGACCATCCCGGCGTCGAGCACGTGGGCGCCCTCGGAGACCATGCCGTCGCGGTAGCGCGCGGCGAGCTCGGGCGCGGTCAGGCGCATGTCGCGCCCGAGCCCGAGGCGCAGCTGGTCGACGGGCTTGTTCGACAAGGATCCGATCACGCGCGCGAACGCGCGGCCGACGGCCTCGGCGACGTCGCCGTCGATCTGTTCCCCGTAGAGGCCGCGGACGTCGTAGGCCTTGAAGATCTCACTCGCCACCATCGCGCGGCAGACTACGAGACGTGACGTTGCCCCCCGTGGTGATTCTGTGCGGCGGCCGCGGGACGCGGCTGCAGGAGAGGACCGCCGACCTGCCCAAGCCGCTGGTCGAGATCGGCGACAAGCCGATCGTCTGGCACGTGATCCAGCTCTACGTCGTGCAGGGCGCCCGCGAGTTCATCCTCGCCGGCGGCTACAAGTGCGACCAGCTCGCGGCGTTCGCGGAGGCCGAGCGCTGGCCGGAGGGCGTGCACGTGCGCTGCGTCGACACGGGGGTGGACACGCAGACGGGCGGGCGCGTCCACCTGCTGCGCGACCAGGTGGGGGAGGGGACGTTCATGGTCACCTACGCCGACGGCGTCGCCGACATCGACCTGGCGGCACTGCTCGACCATCACCACGGGCACGGCGAGTCGGCGACCGTGACCGTCGTGCGCCCGCAGCTGCAGTTCGGCGTGGCGCTGATCGGCGACGGAGACGTCGTCACCGGCTTTCACGAGAAGCCGCGCGCCGAGCACTGGATCAACGGCGGCTTCTTCTGCTTCGAGCCGAGCATCTTCGACTACCTCACCGCCTCGTCGGTGCTGGAGCGCGAGCCGCTCGAGGGGCTCGCCTCGGACCACGCGCTGCACGCGTTCCGGCACACCGGCTTCTGGGCGTGCATGGACACCTACAAGGACGCGACGCAGCTCAACGACCTGTGGGCGTCCGGCAGCGCCCCCTGGAAGCTCTGGTAGGTCGAACGTCCCGCATACCCGGCTGGAGGGGGGCATCCGGGACGTTCGTAGACTGGCGGGCGATGGCTGGGCATTCCAAGTGGGCGGGGATCAAGCACAAGAAGGCGATCGTGGACTCGCGCCGCGGCAAGCTCTTCACCAAGCTCGCGCGCGCGATCACGGTGGCCTCGAAGGAGGGCGGCGGCGATCCCGACACCAACGCCCGGCTCGGTCTCGCGGTCCAGAAGGCCAAGGACGCCTCGATGCCCAAGGAGAACATCGAGCGGGCGATCGCCAAGGGGACCGGCGAGGGCGCCGACGCCGACGCGCTCGAGGAGGTCCTCTACGAGGGCTACGGGCCCGGCGGCGTCGCCCTGCTGATCGAGGCCGTCACCGACAACCGCAACCGCACCGGCGCGGAGATCCGCCACCTGCTCGCCCGCAACGGCGGCAACCTCGGCGAGCCCGGGTCGGTGGCCTACCTGTTCGACAAGCGCGGCCTGATCGTCGTCGACGGCGAGCGCTATTCCGAGGACGACCTGATGGTGGCGATCGACGCGGGCGCCGAGGACATCACGATGGACGACGACGTCTACGAGATCCTCTGCGACCCGTCCGACCTCTCCGCGGTGCGCGCGGCACTCGACGGGGCCGGCGTCGAGGTCGAGACGTCCGAGCTCGCGCAGCTGCCGAAGTCGCGGGTGCCGCTCGACGAGGGCGCCGCCACGAAGCTGTTGAAGCTGATCGACGCGCTGGAGGAGCAGGACGACGTCGACGCTGTCCATGCCAACTTCGATGTCGACGCCGACGTCCTCGAACGCGTCGCCGGATGAGTGACGTCGCCGGCAGCGAGGAGCTTGCGACGAGCGGAGGGCGAAACCCCAAACCCTCCGGCCCGGTGTTCCGGGCCGCGGTCATCCTGCTGATGGGGATCGGGTCGATCGCCATGTGGCTCGGCGTGCCGATCGGCCTCATCTACGGGGTGTCGAAGATGGTCGACTCGACGCAGCCGCAGATGGGCCCCTACCTGATCATCCTGTTCGGCGTCCCGATCGGGATGACGATCATCGGCAAGGGCCTCGGCGCGCTCGACCGGTACTACGTCCGCAGGACCGGCGGGACCCAGGAGCGCTATCGCGCCGGCTGGCTGCGCTCGATGCGTGGCGAGCGCAAGGAGGTGCAGGCGAGCCACTGGAAGGTGCTCGATGTCGTGATGATCGTGTCGGTGTCGATCGCCGGGGTCGCGATGGGCATCTGGTTCCTCTTCTTCGCCGGGTCGCCGATCTAGCGGTTGCGCCCCGTCCGGGCGCCAGGTAGCGTCGCCAGGATGCGGTTCGTCGTGGCCGGCGGGGGTGTCGCGGGGCTCGCCGCCGCGCTGGCCGTGGCCCGGGCGGGACATTCCGCCGTCGTGCTCGAACGCGACGCCGTCGACGCTCGGTCCTCGCCCGAAGACGCCTTCGCCGTCGAGCGGGACGGGATTCCTCACTTTCTCCAGCCGCACGCGTTCCTACCGCGCGGACGGCGCGAACTGGCCCGCCTCGCGCCCGACGTGCTCGAGGCGCTCGCGGCGGCCGGCGCCGACTCGCAGGACCTGTCGCTGCGGTTGCGGGGCCCCCGTGAGCCCGGCGACGACGACCTCGTCTACCTGTGGGTGCGCCGGCCGGTGATCGAGTGGGCGCTGCGACGGGCCGCGGCGGACGAGCCCGGTGTGGAGCTGCGGCCGGGCGTGACCGTGGCCGGCCTGCTCGACGGCGAGGGAGCGGCCTCGGGCGTCGTCACCGCGGACGGCGAGCGCGTGACCGGGGACGTCGTGGTCGACGCGCTGGGGCGCTACCGCTGCCCGCCCGGCTGGGCGCGCGCCGCTGCCGCCCCGGTCGACAGCGGCGCGATCTACTACTGCCGGTACTTCCGCCTGGCCGACGGGGCCGAGCACGTGGAGGTGCCGCTGCTCAATCCGCGCGGCGACCTCGGATACATGGGGTTCAACACGTTCCGTGGCGACAACCGCACGTTCGCCGTGATCCTGCTCACGCCGACGGCCGACCGTGGGTTCCGCGTGCTGCGCGACGCCGGCCCCTGGATGGCCGCGTGCGCGGCCATCCCCCCGCTCGACGTGATGACGGCTGCGGCGCACGCGCATCCGATAACCCAGGTGATGCCGATGGGCGGGCTGATGAACGTCGACCGCACCGCCGATCCGGGCGTGCGACGCCTCGTCGCGGTCGGCGACGCGCTGTGCCACACCGACCCGGCGTTCGCCTACGGGCTGTCGTTCGCGCTGGTGCACGCCGCCGCGCTTGCGGAGGCGGCCGAGTCCCCGCCCGACGAGGTCGGCGAGCGCTACCGCGCCGCGGTCGCGCCCGAGGCGCGCGAGCGCTACGAGCTCAGCTGCGCGACCGACCGCGCGCGCTCGCGGCGCTACGCCGGCGAGACCCTGGACATCGGCCGGCGCGACGGCTGCTACCCACTGTTCGCGTTCGCCGCGGCGCTGGCCGCAGCGCCGCACGACGACCTGGTCCTGCGTCGCACCATCGGGCGGATCGGGATGCTCGACCGGACCCGCGTCTTCGACGAGGATGCGCAGGCGCAGGGACGCATCGAGGAGATCTTCGCCGGGCTGGCGCCGCCGCCGCCGCCCCGCGCCCGCGACGAGCTGCTCGCGCTAGCGGCGCACGCCGGCGCGGCGTAGCGCCGCGCGCAGCGGCTTCCCGCGGAGGCGCGTGACGGCGACCCAGCGCTGCTTGCGCCCGACGATCACGCCGTGGCGGGAGCGGCGCGGCGCGCGTCGGCGGATGTCCCGCGCGGTGGTCACGATGATCACGGTGCGCGCCCGGTGGTCGGACCCGAGGTCGCCCGAGCGGTCGTTGGCCTGCCCGACCATGTAGGTGCCGCCGCCGTCGGCGCAGTAGCGCAGGAAGCCGCGGCGCACCTCGCGCGGGGAACCCAGCTTGGCGCGCACGTCGCCGTCGCGCATCCTCAGGCGGACAGGACCGAGGCGGCGGCGCTTGATCGGTCCCGCGGTGGCGATGCAGCCGTGCGGCCTGCCGGCGTTCCTGACGTAGATCCCGGGGTGCTGCGCGGCCTTCTCGACGCACGCAGGGTCGACGTCGACCTGGTTGGCCGTGATGCCGCCGAACGTGTCGAGCGGGGGCGACTGCCCGCCGCCGCGCACGTTGGTCACCCAGGCCCCGCCGTCGCCGGTCGCCTTGTCGAAGAAGTAGTGGCCGTCCCAGTGATAGGTCTCGGTCGTCCCGTCGTCCTGCACCACGGAGCCGGTCCAGTGGTCGGACTGGAAGTAGAAGCACTTCGGCGACGCGGCGGCGACCCGTGCGGGCTCCTGGGCCACAAACTCGACCACGCCGCCCTCGCTGACGTTCTGGTGCGTCTTGTCGAACTCGACGCAGTACGGATCGGCCTCGGGGCGTGCGACGGTGGCCCCGAGGCCGGCCTGCTGGAGCTCGCAGCGGAACGGGTTGACGCCGTCCCACTGCGAGGGGGGCGCGGTGAGCACGACGCTCGCGACGAGGGCGACCGCGAACACCCGCTGAACGGTACCGTTCGGACGTATGGATCGCCGCGCCTTCCTGGAGCGTGCGGTGGCGCTCGGGCTCGCGGCGACGGTTGCCGATGCCGCCGGCGTGGCCCCGGCGGCGCACGGCCAGGCGCCGTCGGAGGTGGACGGGACCCTGCAGGCGTTCGCGGACACGATCCTGCCGGGCCGCAAGGCGACCAGGACAGACCTCGGCGGCGGCATCCACCCGCTGGCGATCGCCGGGGTCGACCCGCTGCCGGGCGCGGTGGAGACGGATGCGCTCGCGCTCTACCACTCACCGCTGATCGGCTTCGACGCGATCGCCGGGCCGTTCCTCGCCGAGCTCGAGAGCCGGGCGCTGGGCCAGGGCGGGCCGTTTTTGACGCTGGACTTCGAGGCGCGCGTGCGCGCGTGCCTGGGCGGTCTCTCCTTCGACAACCCGCTCCGCGTCATGTGGGAGGCCGCGGCCGCCGTCCCGTTCACGGCGTTCTGCGCGGCGACGCTGGTACCCGAGCAGGACGCCAAGCACGCCAGCGGCTACCGCGTGATGGGGCTCCCGGGGCGCGCCCCGAACGGCTACCGGCGCTTCGGCTACGGGCGCCGGCTCGCGCGCGAGCGGACGAAGCGGGGCTGGCTTGCCTGAGCGCGTCGACGTCCTGATCGCGGGCTCGGGCTTCGGCGGCTCGATCACCGCCTACCGGCTCGCCGAGGCGTACCGCGCCGCGGGCCGCGACGCGAAGTCGGTCGTCGTGCTCGAGCGTGGCCGGCGCTACAAGCACACCGACTTCAAGCAGTCGATGGCGATCGACCACCTCTCCGACGTCTACATGCTCATCCAGGGCCAGGGGTCGCAGGTGGTGACCGCCAACGGCGTCGGCGGCGGCTCCAATCTGTACCTGGCGGCGTCGCTGCGCTCGCCGCGCGAGACGTTCGAGCGTCGCGACCGCCGCGAGGGCGACGGGCCCGAGCGGCGGATGTGGCCGAAGCTCATCTCGCGCGCGCTCCTGGACCCGTACTACGCGCGGGTGGAACGCGGGCTGCGGGTGCGCCGCCCGACGTGGAAGCAGGTGTCCAAGTCGGGCGGCCTGTTCGCGGCGGCGTGCGACGCCGCGGGTCACACCTGCGACCGGGTCCCGCTGGCCATCAGCCCCCAGCGCTGCGTCGATGCGAAGTGGTGCCACACCGGGTGCATCTTCGGGGCGAAGAACTCGCTGATCACGAACTACCTGCCGTCGGCCGAGGCGCTGGGCGTGCAGGTGCGGCCGAACCTGCAGGTGGAGTCGGTGCGGCAGTCGAGCGCGCGGCCCTACCGGTTCATCGTCACCGTGTCGCCCGTCGACAACGAGGGGCCGGCCCCGACGCGCCAGCCCACCGGGGAGTCGCTCGAGATCGAGTGCAAGGTGCTGGTCCTGGCCTGCGGAGCGATGGGCACGCCGCCGATCCTGATGCGCTCGGCGCAGGCGCTGCCGGCGCTGTCGGACCAGCTCGGCAGGCATCTCGGCTCCAACGGCGACCACATCGGGGCGGTCGAGTTCGACCCCAAGCGCGTGCGGTCGGTGCTCGGGCTGCCGGGGTACGGCGCCTTCCACAAGGGCAAGCCGATCACGACGATGACCTGGGACTACTGGGTCGGCCGGCGCGGGCACCGCTTCGACGGGACGCGTTTCACGCTCCAGGAGATCTTCCTGTCGACGCTGACGAACTTCCTCTACGACGACGGCCGCGCGCCGGCCGGCGAGCCGTCGTGGTGGGGCCTGCAGAAGAAGCAGGCGGTCGCGCGCTGGGCGGACCGCATCGAGCTGCTGGCGATGGTCGAGGACACCAACGACGGCGCGTTCTTCACGCCGCCGCCGCAGGGCTCGGCGGTCCGGACCGGGGCGGGCCCGGTTGCGGTCGGCACGTTCACCTACACGTTCTCCGAGCAGTCGCGCCGTGTGCGCGAGGCCGCCGACCGCGCGATGCGGCAGATCGGCGAGCGGCGGGGGATCGGGCGCTTCATGAGGCTCACCGAGACCCGCGGCGCCTACGTCGCGCATCCTCTGGGCGGGTGCCGGATGGCGGAGACCGCCGAGCTCGGCGTCGTCGACGACCGCGGCTCGGTGTTCGGCTACGAGGGCCTGTACTGCATCGACTCCTCGATCATCCCGACGTCGCTGGGCGTCAACCCGTCGCTGACGATCGCGGCCGTCAGCGAACGCTGCGCCGAGGGACTGGTGGCCAAGGGCGCGGGCCTCGGCCTGCCCGTCGCGATCCCCGAGCGGCCGCGGCGGCCGGCCGAGCACGTGGGGGATAGGGTCCGCCCATGAGCCTCGCCTTCCGTGCAGCCGTCGAAGCGCGCGACGTCGCCGCGATGGAGACCGCGCTGCATCCGAACATCGTGTTCCGCTCGCCCGCGGTGTTCAAGCCCTACGAGGGCCGCGACGCGGTCATGGGCGTGCTGCGCCACGTGGTCGCGGTGTTCGAGGACTTCCGCTACACGGGCGAGCTGTCCGGGCCTGCCGGCACGCACGGCCTCGTCTTCGAGGCCCGCGTGGGCGACAGGCAGCTGCAGGGATGGGACTACCTGACCGTCGACGCCGACGGGCTTGTCAGCGAGCTGGTCGTGATGGTGCGTCCGCTGTCCGGGCTGATCGCCCTCGCCGAGGCGATGTCCGCCCGCCTCGCGCCCGCCTCGTAGGAGGCGTCCGAACCCCCGCGCAGAATGACGCGGGTGGACGTGGTCATCCTCGGCATCGATCCCGGCACCGCCAACACGGGCTACGGCGTCGTGGCGCGGCGCGGCGGCCGGCTGGTCGCCCTGGACGGCGGCGTGATCGAGACGTCCCCCCGTGCGGACGCCGGCGCGCGCCTGGCCGACATCCACGCGCGCGTCGGCGAGCTGATCACCGAGCACCGGCCCGAGGCGGTCGCGGTCGAGGACCTCTACTTCGGCACCAACGCGCGGTCGGCGTTCGCGGTCGGCCAGGCCCGCGGGGTGGTGCTGCTGGCCGCCGGCCAGGCGGGCCTGGAGTGCGTGTCGTACACGCCGCAGCAGGTCAAGGGCGCGGTGTGCGGATCGGGGCGGGCCGCGAAGGACCAGGTGCAGCGGATGGTGCAGGCGGTGCTGTCGCTGGCCGAGCTCCCGGCCCCCGACCATGCCTCCGACGCCCTGGCCGTCGCCATCTGCCACGCCAATGCCGCGCCGATGCGAGCGGCGCTCGCGGTGTGATCGCCCTGCTGTCAGGCGACGTCGCCGTGCGACGCGCGGATCACGTGGTCCTCTCCTGCGCCGGCGTGGGCTACCGGGCCGCGGTCAGCGCGGAGACGCTGGCGCGCGTCCCCGCCGTCGGCAAGAGCTGCTCGCTGCACACCCACCTGATCATGCGCGACGACGCCATCGGGCTCTACGGGTTCGCCGCCGAGGAGGAGCGCGACCTGTTCCTGGCCCTGATCGGGGTGCAGGGCGTCGGGCCCAAGGTCGCTCTGGCGGTGCTCAGCGGAGGGCCGTCGCGGGAGCTGATCGCAGCGGTCATCAACGGCGACACCGCTCGGCTCCAGGCCGTGCCGGGAATCGGCAAGCGGACGGCGGAGCGGATCGTCGTCGAGCTGCGCGAGAAGCTCGCACCGGTCGCGCCCGACGACGACGAGCCGATCACGATCCGCCGCGCCGACGATCCCCGGCTCGAGGCGCGCGACGCCCTCGTGGGCCTCGGCTTCGCACTCGCCGAGGCCGAGCAGCTGCTCGCCGACGCGCCGGATGGCTCCTCGGAGGACCTGGTCGCCCACGCGCTCAAAGGGGCACGGCCGTGAGCATCCGCACGCCCGGCGTCGACGTCGTCCACGAGGCCCACGAGATCCCGGGCGAGGACCTCGACGTCACGCTGCGCCCGCGCCGGCTCGACGAGTTCGTCGGGCAGGAGGCGCTGCGCGAGCAGCTGGCCGTCTCGCTGCACGCGGCGGCCGCCCGTGGCGAGGCGCTCGATCACGTCCTGCTCGCCGGCCCTCCCGGACTGGGCAAGACGTCGCTGGCGCAGATCGTCGCCGCCGAGCTCGGCGTCCCGTTCGTGCAGACCGCCGGGCCGGCGCTCGAGCGCAAGGGCGACGTGGCGGCGTTCCTGACCTCGCTCGAGCCGCGCTCGGTCTTCTTCATCGACGAGATCCACCGGCTGCCGCGTGCCGTCGAGGAGATCTTCTACCCGGCGATGGAGGACCGCCAGCTGCCGATCACCGTCGGCCAGGGCGCGGGCGCCCGCGTGATGACGCTGCCGCTGCCGCCGTTCACGCTCGTCGGCGCGACGACCCGCTCCGGTCTGCTCACGACCCCGCTGCGCGACCGCTTCGGCATCCAGCACCGTCTCGACCACTACGACCCGACGGAGCTCGCACGCATCGTGGTCCGCTCCGCCCGCGTGCTCGAGGTCGAGATCGACGCGGCGGGCGCGCGCGCGATCGCGGAGCGCGCCCGCGGCACCCCGCGCGTCGCCAACCGGCTGCTCAAGCGCGTGCGCGACTTCGCGCAGGTGCGCGGCTCCGGGGCCGTCGACGCGGAGTGCGCCCACGCGGCGCTGGCGCTGCTCGGCATCGACGAGCTCGGGCTCGACCGGCTCGACCGCGAGCTCCTGCAGGCGATCTGCGCGAGCTTCGGCGGCGGCCCGGTCGGCCTCTCGACCCTCGCGGTTGCCGTCGGTGAGGAGTCCGACACGATCGAGGACGTCTACGAGCCGTATCTGCTCCAGCGTGGCTTTTTGCAGCGCACACCGCGCGGGCGGGTGGCGACGCCGCACGCGTTCGCGCACCTGGGGCTCGAGGCGCCTTCGGACTCCTCGGCTTCGGCGCTGTTCTAGCTCAGCTCGCCGCGTGATCGGATGTCGAGGCGTGGCCTGACTGCGCGACAAGGAGGGGAGCGGATCGGCTGGCATTCGCGAATAGCACCTCCTATGGATGTCTTATTCGCGAATGCCGGAGGAATCGTCCGGCGGACCGGCGCGGCGCATCGAACCCCTCCCTTATCGATGCCGTTGGCCGGCGCGCACACAACGCAGCGAGGCGCTAGCCGAACGTGAACGCGTACGCCCGCACGCCCGGCTCGAAGCGCAGCTCCAGCCGGCGCGACTGGACGCGCGGCAGGTCCACGAGCGTGTAGAGCGTCTGCTCGCGCACGGTGAGCCGGCGCGGCCGCTCGCCTGCGAGCCGGATCTCGACGCGGCGCGGGCGCCCCGGTGAGCCGAGGACCAGAAAGACCCGGCGGGCGCCGAAGCGCAGCGCGACGCGCGCGCCGAGGCCGGCGGTTGCCTCCTCGAGCCCGAGCGTCCAGATGCCCCCGAAGGCGAACTCGTCCTGCTCGAGCGTCTCCGGTAGCGGCCCGAAGTCGCGCGCGCCCGGTCGCAGCGGATCCTGGACGAAGCCCTCGGCGCGGGCCGCGCCGAGGTAGGTCTCCGGCGTCGTCACGCGCCGGGACGCGGTGGGAGCGTCCACGGGTGCGGCGCCGGGACCGGTCTCGCGCAGGAGCGTGCGAATCGCGGCCTCGGTCTCGTCGTAGGCGCCCTCGCCGAAGTGGGCGTAGCGCAGGTTCCCGCGCGCGTCGATCAGGTACTTGGCCGGCCAGTACTGGTTCCCGAACGCGTTCCAGACCGCGAAGTCGTTGTCCTGGACCACGGGGTACTCGAGCCCGCTCGTGCGGATCGCGCGCTCGACGTTGCCCGCGTCCTTCTCGAACGCGAACTCCGGCGTGTGGACGCCGATGATCGTCAGCCCCTCGCTCCGGTAGCGCTCGTCCCAGGCCTTCAGATACGGGAACGTGCGGATGCAGTTGATGCACGTGTAGGTCCAGAAGTCGATCAGCACCACGCGGCCGCGCAGGGAGCGCAGGGTCAGCGGCTCGGAGTTCAACCAGCGCTGCGTCCCGCGCAGCTCGGGCGCCGGCCCCGCGTCCTGCAGGCCGGCGCGCCGGTTCGGCTTCGTCACCGCGGCCTCGAGCTTCTCCGTGGGCGTGACGAGCCAGGAGGGCAGCGCGTTCGCCACCTCGACGCGGAACCGGTCGTCGACACCCGTCAGTGTCAGGACCGCGAACGCGACCATCACCACGCCGATCGCCTGCTGGAAACGCCCGGCGTTCGCCCGCAGCCGCGCCAGGAGTCGCCGCCCGGCCATCGAGAGCAGGAACACACCGGCCGCCGTGCCGACCGCGTAGGTCAGGCCGGTGACCAGCCGCTGCGCCGATAATGCCTGGGAGGCCGAGACGGTCAGCACCGCGGCCAGAACGGGGCCAGCGCACGGGACGTAGAGCAGGCCCAGCGACCCGCCGAGGACAACGCCCGACCCGAACCCCTCTCCCTCGGTGCCCGCAGTTCGTGCCGGGACCACGCGGGAGAGCCAGGCCTCCATCCGCGCGGCGATCGGTCGCACGACCAGCGACAGCCCGAACACGAGCAGGACGACGATCGCGGCCGTCCGCAGCAGGTCGTCCGGCAGCCCGAGCGCCGCGATCACGTACGCCAGGGCCAGCGTCGCGAAAGCGAACGACCCCGCCAGGCCCACGGCGATCCCGAGCGGCCGCCGCCGCCCGCCCGAGGCACCTCCCGACAGCACGAGCGGCAGCACGGGCAGCACGCACGGCGAGAACGCCGTCCCGAACCCGGCGATCAGTGCAAACAGCGCGGCGAGGGCGAACTCCATGCGCAGAGGAGTCTCCTACTCAAAGGAAGCCGTTACTTCGCGCCTCTAAAGTGCGCGCCCGAAAGATGGCTCACCTGTTCATCTGCCCCAACTGCGGTCGCCGCAGCTCCGAGACCGAGCGCACAGCGGGCTTCCGCAACATGCCCAAGGGCTGCTCGAACTGCGGCTTCGCGTTCCTGTTCGAACTGCTCGACGACTACTACCCCGCGCCCAACGCTGCCTTCTTCACCTGCGACCAGCAGGGTCGCGTCATCGCCTGCGGCCGCGGTTCCAAGGAGCTGACGGGGCTCTCCGACGAGAAGACGATCGGGCGCTCGCTGCACGAGGTGCTCGGCCTCCAGTTCGACAACGGGGACGATCCCGTCTCGACCGCGCTCGAGTGGGGAGTGCGCCAGCTCGACAAGCCGGTTCGCCTGCACGCCGAGGGTGACATTCCCGCTCAGGCTCGTGCCGACCTGTTCCCCGCATACGATGAGGACGGCGGCCTGCTGGTCGTCCTCACGCCCCAGAAGGCCCAGTAGGCCCACCCACACGTGTCAGAGCGCCGTCGCAATCTCTTCGTCCTGCTGCTGGTCCTCGGCCTGATCGCCGGGTCGATCGCGGCCATCTCGACCAGGGACACGAAGCTCGGCCTCGACCTGCAGGGCGGCGCCTCGCTCGTCTACCAGGGCAAGCCGACCAAGCAGCAGCCCCGCGTCACCCAGGAGGCGCTCGACCGCGCCGTCGACATCATCCGGGACCGCGTCGACTCGCTCGGTGTCGCCGAACCCTCGATCAGCCGCTCGGGCGCGGACCAGATCGAGGTCGACCTCCCGGCCGTCAGCAGCGCCGAGCGCGCCGCCGATCAGGTCGGCACGACCGCCCAGCTGTACTTCTACGACTGGGAGACCAACCTCCTCGACGACGACTGCCAGACGAACCCGGACGCGCCCTACACGTCCCAGGACGGGCCGACCCAGGTTGCCGGGCTCTACAACGCGGTCAAGCAGGCGTCCAAGTGCCCCGCCTACAACGGCGACAACGTGACGGCGGCGTCCGAGACGCGCTGGTACGGATTCGAGAAGAACCACGACCCCGTCAACGGCGGCCTGCCCGAAGCCGACCAGGACGACCTCTGGCAAGAGGAGGAGGGCGGCGAGAAGCCCGCCGGCGCCGAGGCCATCAAGGTCGACAACGGGATCCTGATCGTCCGCGTCGAGCGGCCGGTCAACGAGGACGGCACCCTGGGGAAGAAGCCCGACTCCTGGTGGATCCTGCGCGACAACCCGGCCCTGTCGGGCAAGGACATCAAGAACCCGGAGCAGAACTTCGACCAGACGACCAACGAGCCGATCGTCACGTTCGACTTCTCGGACCTCGGCCAGCGCCAGTTCCAGAACATCACGCGCGAGATCGCGGCGCGCGGCGCCGACAACGCGCTCCCGGGCCAGGATCCCCAGGTCCAGTCACAGCACTTCGCCATCGTGCTCGACAACGAGGTCGTGTCGATCCCGTACATCGATTACGGGGAGAACCCCGACGGGATCGACGGCACCACCGGCGCGCAGATCTCCGGCTCCTTCACGACGACCTCGGCGCAGGATCTGGCGAACTTCCTCAAGATCGGCGCGCTGCCGCTCCGGCTCGAGCTGATCAGCCGCTCGCAGGTCTCGGCTTCGCTGGGCCAGCAGGCGCTCGACCAGGGCCTCAAGGCGGGCATTGCCGGCTTCATCATCGTCGCGGTCTTCCTGCTCGTCTTCTACCGCGTGCTCGGCCTGATCGCGGTGACGGCGCTGGCGATCTACGCCTTCTACTTCTACGCGATCGTCAAGCTGGTGCCGATCGTCCTCACCCTGCCGGGCATCGCGGGCCTGATCCTCACGCTCGGCGTGGCGGCGGACGCCAACATCGTCATCTTCGAACGCGTCAAGGAAGAGGTGAGGCGCGGCAGATCGACGGGCGCCGCGATCGCCGAGGGCTACCGGAAGGGCATCGCGACGATCCTCGACGCCAACGTCGTCACCTTCCTCGTCGCATTCATCCTGTTCATCCTCGCGACCGCGGGCGTCAAGGGCTTCGCGTTCATGCTCGGCGTCGGCACGATGGTCTCGCTGTTCACCGCCGTGCTCGCCACGCAGGCGATCCTGCTCACCCTGCGCGGCACCAACGTGCTGCGCTCGAAGGCCTCGCTCGGTGCGGCGAAGTCGCGCGGCGGCATCCGCATCGACTTCATGGGCAAGTCGAAGTGGTTCTTCTCGGCCTCCGGCGTCATCCTGCTGATCGGCGCGCTCGGGATCGCCGGCAAGGGGCTCGAGCTCGGCATCGACTTCCAGGCCGGCACGAAGATCCAGGCGTCGCTCGAGCAGCCGGCGACGGTGGAGCAGGTCCGCGACACCGTGGCGGCAGTCGGGTTCGAGGGCTCCGAGGTGACGACGGTGACCGCCCCCGATCTCGGGGAGAATGTCGTCCAGATCGCCACGGGCGAGCTCGAGCCGCCGCAGGTCGACCGCGTCGAGCGGGCGCTGACGGACGAGTTCGGGCTCGAGTCGTCGTCCTCGACCTCGATCGGCCCGACCTTCGGCCAGTCGATCGCGAACTCCGCGCTGGTGGCGATCATCGCCTCGCTGCTGGTGATCGGGGTCTACATCGCCCTGCGCTTCCAGTGGAAGTTCGCGGTGCCGGTGCTGATCGCGCTGATGCACGACATCCTCATCACCGGGGGCGTGTACGCCCTTGTCGGCAGGGAGGTGACGGCGTCGACGGTCGCGGCGCTGCTGACCATCCTGGGCTTCTCCCTCTACGACACGATCATCGTGTTCGACCGGATCCGGGAGAACATCCCGCGCATGCCGAGCGCGACGTTCTCGCAGATCGTCAACCGCTCCATGTCCGAGGTCATCGTCCGCTCGCTGGCGACCTCGTTCTGCACCGTGCTCCCGGTGTTCGGACTCCTGCTGTTCGGCGGCGAGACGCTCAAGGACTTCGCCTTTGCGCTGTTCATCGGCACGCTGTCGGGCACGTACTCGTCGGTGTTCATCGCCGGCCCGGTGCTGACGCTGTGGAAGGAGCGCGAGCCCATCTACAAGGCCCGCACCGCGCGGATCATCGCCGAGCACGGGCGCGTCCCCGCCTACGCGGTGGTGACCGCGGGCCAGCCGGTGGACGTCGTGCCGTCCAAGCGCCGCCGCGCCCCCGCGACGGCGGATCCCGGCCAGGGGGTCAGCCGCGAGGAGTTCGACGACATGGTCGCCAACCTCGGCGTCGAGTCGAAGCCCGCGGTTGCTCCCGCGCGCACGACCAGTCGCCCGGCGGGCGGGCGCCGCGCGCGCACGCAGACCGACGGCGACGGCGCGGGCGACAAGCCGCGCAAGCCGCGCAACACCAAGCACGGGAGGCCGCGGTAAATGGGCGCGCTCGTGTGGGTCATGGTCGGCCTCGCCATCTGGCACTTCACGGTCTTCATCCCCGATCGCTCGTGGGGCGGGATCATCGGGGCGTTCGTGGGCGCGACCCTCGGCAGTCTCGTGATCGGGCTCGTGATCACCGGCTTCGAGGTGCCGGGCAATGAGGAGATGGGCTTCGGCACCGCGCTGCAGGCGGTCCCGGGCGCGCTGATCGGAATCGCGCTCATGTACTTCATCGGCGTGCGCCAGGAGCGGCGCGACGCCGAGGCCCGCGGCGGGCTCGCCACCGACTGATCCGTCCGGTCGCGCGCGTACTTTCGCGCAGTGCCCGAGGCGCGTTTCGAGCTCAGCCCATACGACTTCGCCGCTTGTGCCCGGCTGGAGCGCGACCTCGGGGTGAGCCACACCGTCGGGCAGATCCTCACGCGCCGCGGCCTGACCGACTCAGCCGCCGCCGCCGCCTTCCTGCGCGCCGACACCCGCCACTCGCTCGACGACTTCCCCGGCCTCACCGCCGTCGCCGAGCACATCCTCACCCACGTCAGCGCGAGCCACCGCATCGTCGTCCACGGGGACTACGACGTCGACGGCGTCACGTCGACGGCCATCCTGGTGCGCGTCCTGCGCACGCTCGGCGCGACGGTCAGCTGGTACCTGCCGAGCCGCACCGAGGATGGCTATGGCCTCAGCCGGGAGACGATCGAGCGTCTCGCCGCCCGCGGTACCGACCTGCTGATCACGGCCGACTGCGCCATCACCGCCGTCGAGGAGGTGGCGCACGCCACGGCGCTGGGTCTCGACGTCGTCGTCACCGACCACCACGCGCCGCGCGCGGACGGCGCTCTGCCGCAGGCGCCGATCGTGCACCCGCGGCTGGCGGGCTACCCCTGCCCGGACCTGTGCGCTGCCGGCGTGGCCCACAGGCTCGCCGGCGCCCTGCTCGCCGCCGCCGGGAGCGACCCGGCGCTCGCCGACGAGGACCTCGACCTGGTGGCGCTCGCCACGGTGGCGGACGTGGTCCCGCTCCAGGACGAGAACCGCGCGCTCGTCCGCGCCGGTCTTCAGGCACTGAGGAGAACGCGCAAGCCGGGGCTGCGTGCACTGATGGAGGTCGCGCGCGTGGATCCGAGCGCCGTCGACGCGACAGCCATCGGGTTCCGGCTCGCTCCGCGGATCAACGCGTCCGGCCGGGTCGCACGCGCGGATGCGGGGCTGGAGCTGCTGCTCACGTCGGATGCCGACCGTGCCCGCGCGGTGGCCGAGGAGCTCGACCATCTCAACCAGCAGCGACGTGACATCGAGACCCGCATGCTCTTCGAGGCCGAGGCGCAGGTACGCGAGCACGGCGACCAGATCGCCTACGTCCTCGCGCACGACGGCTGGCACCCGGGCGTGATCGGGATCGTCGCGGCGCGCATCGCCGAGCGCCACCACCGGCCGACGGTGATGATCGCGCTGGAGGGGGACGAGGGAACGGGGTCGGGGAGGTCGATCCCGGCCTACGACCTGCTCGCCGGGATGGAGGCTTCCAAGAGTCATCTACTCCGGCACGGCGGCCATCGGGCGGCGGCGGGCTGCACGATCGCTTCCGCGAGCGTCGGCGACTTTCGTGACGCGTTCGTGGCGCACGCCGCGCAGTCACTGAGGGAGGTGGATCTGGTGCCGGTCGAGCGACTCGATGCCGTGGTCGCTTGCGATGGGCTCGATCTGGGGCTGGCCGAGGAGCTCGCTCAGCTGGAGCCCTTCGGCTGCTCCAACCCGCCGGTGACGCTGCTGGTGCCCGGGGTTCAATGCCGCGATGGGCGGGCGATGGGGGACGGCGAGCGGCACGTGCGCTTCCGACTGGGCAGCGCCCGTGCGGTGCGCTTCGGCGAGGGCGTGTCGCTGCCGGCGGGGCCCGTCGACGCCGCCGTGCGGTTGGAGGTGAACACGTGGAACGGCTCCGTCGAGCCCCGCGTGCTCGTGCGACGGTCGAGGCCGTGCGCGTCAGCGATCGAGCGCGTCGGAGAGCCAGCCTCCTTCCGGGACGGCGTCCTCGCCGAGATGAGCGCGCCCCTCGACCCGTCGAACGCGCAGGATGTCCGGACGGGCCGGAGATCCTGCACGTTCGAGCGGGAGATCCGGGATGTGCGGGGCGCGGGGATCGTCGGGACGATCGCGGACCTCGTGGCGACCGGTGAGCCGGTGCTGGTCGTGTGCGCGCACGCGGAGCACCGCGCGCAGGCGCTCGCGGGCCGCGTGGGAGGCTTCGCGCTCACGACCTGGCCCCAGGCTCCCTCCCTCAGCGAGCGGTTCGAGCACATCGTGGCGCTTGACCCGTCCCCCACAAACGCCGAAGAAGCCCTTGCAGGCAGCGGCCACACCCATCTGGCCTACGGAGACCCTGAGCTACGCTTCGCACTGACGATCCATGAGTGGGAATACACGCTCCTCGAACCCCTTCGGGCGCTCTATCGCAGCCTGCGCCGCGGGCGCGTCGCCGGTGAGGCGGCGGAAGCGCTGCTGCGCGGTGAGGGGCGCCAGCCGTGCACACCTGCATTCGCGGGCAGGCTCCTGCGGGTGCTGGTCGAACTCGACCTCGTCGCCTTCGATGCCCGGTCCTTCAGCCTCGCTCCCGCACCGCTCAAGAAGGTCGCGCCCGAGCGGTCACGTGCGTACGTCGCCTACCGCCGCCGGCTGGAGGAGGGGCGCGCGTGCCTGACGAGCGCCATCCCGAAGGCGGCGTGACCGAGGAGCCGGACGCCGAGACGATCGAGCACTTCGTCGAGCGCCGGCCCGTCGGGCTCACCGACACCGAGGAGCACCGGCTGCTCGGCGAAGCGCCGGCCGACCTCACCGACCTCGAGCGCGAGTTGCTCGCCGACCTCTATGCGGTCGTGTCCGAGCACGCCGACGAGGCGGCCGATCCCGTCGACCACTCCAAGCTGTTGCAGGCGTTCGAGTTCGCCTGCGAGCACCACGAGAACCAGCGCCGCAAGTCCGGCGAGGAGTTCATCGTGCACCCGGTCGGCGTGGCGAAGATCTGCGCCGGCATGCGGCTGGACACGGCGACGCTGTGTGCCGCGCTGCTGCACGACACCGTCGAGGACACCACCGCCTCGCTCGACGAGGTGCGCGAGAGCTTCGGCGACGAGGTCGCCGGGCTCGTCGACGGCGTCACCAAGCTCACGGGTGTCGTGTTCCAGTCGCGCGACGAGGCGCAGGCCGAGAACTACCGCAAGATGCTCGTGGCGATGGCCACGGACATCCGGGTCATCCTGATCAAGCTCGCCGACCGGCTGCACAACATGCGCACGCTCGACGCGATGGCGAAGCCCAAGCAGATCGAGAAGGCGCGCGAGACGCTCGAGATCTACGCGCCGATCGCGCACCGCCTCGGCATCCACGCGATCAAGTGGGAGCTCGAGGACCTGGCGTTCCAGGCGCTGCACCCGCGCAAGTACCGCGAGATCAAGGGACTGGTCAACCAGCAGCGCGAGGAGCGCGAGCGCTACGTCGCCAAGGCGGGCGGGTACCTGGCCCAGGAGCTGGAGGCGCTCGGCATCCACGCCGAGATCTCCGGGCGCGCGAAGCACTTCTACTCGATCTACACGAAGATGACCAAGAAGGGCCGCGAGTTCAACGAGATCTACGACCTCACGGCCATGCGGGTGATCGTGGGCTCGGTGAAGGACTGCTACGGGGCGGTGGGCGTCATCCACTCACTGTGGAAGCCGCTGCCCGGGCGCTTCAAGGACATGATCGCCATGCCCAAGTTCAACATGTACCAGGCCCTCCACACGACGGTGATCGGTCCGGAGGGACGGCCGCTGGAGATCCAGATCCGCACCGGCGACATGCACGACCGGGCCGAGTACGGCGTCGCCGCCCACTGGGCCTACAAGGAGGACGGCTCCGCGCAGCCGGACTTCGCCGACGTCAAGCTCAAGTGGCTCAAGGCGCTGCTCGACGACGAGGGCCTCGACAGCGAGGACTTCGCGGCCACGCTGCGCGACGAGCTCGTCGACGAGGAGGTCTACGTCTTCACCCCGAAGGGCGAGGTCAAGCGCCTGTCGCAGGGCGCCACGCCGCTCGACTTCGCCTACGAGGTGCACACCGACGTCGGCCACCGCACGATCGGCGCCAAGGCCAACGGCAAGATCGTCCCGCTGAGCTACCAGCTCCAGTCGGGCGACATCGTCGAGGTGCTCACGTCCAAGCGCGAGCGCGGCCCGTCGCGCGACTGGCTCGGCGTCGTCAAGACCTCTCGCGCGCGCAACAAGATCAAGCACTGGTTCAAGCAGGAGTCGCGCGTCGACTCCGAGCACACCGGTCGCGAGCTACTGCAGGAGCACCTCAAGAAGGCGGGCCTGCCGGCGCAGAAGATCTCCGGCTCGGCGCTGCTCGCCGACGTCATCCGCGAGATGGGCTTCCGCAAGGGCGAGGAGTTCTACGTCGCGCTCGGCGCCGGGAAGATCTCCGCCAAGACGATCGTCAACAAGGTCATGCAGCGCCTCAAGCAGGGCGAGGCGGCCGTCGAAGAGCCCTCGGCGGCCGAGGCCCTGCTGTCCCGCCGCCCGGCCACGCAGGCCAGGACCACGCGCTCGTCGTCGGAGTACGGGATCCGGGTTGAGGGCGACGCCGACGTCCCGTTGCGCCTGGCCAAGTGCTGCCGCCCGGTCTCCGGCGACTCCATCCTGGGCTACGTCTCGCTCGGCCGCGGCATCACCATCCATCGCGACGACTGCCCGAACGCGATCGCGCTGCGCAAGGACCCGGAGCGCTTCGTCCAGGTCGCGTGGGAGGGCGACAACGAGACCTCGTTCAAAGTCGAGCTCCAGGTCGACGGCTGGGATCGGCACCGCATGCTCGAGGACCTCTCGCGCTGTTTCTCAGAGGCCGGTATCAACATCCTCGAGGCGCGCTGCACGGTCAACGACCCGATGGTCCGCAACCGCTTCGTCGTCGACGTGCCGGATGCGCAGACGCTGAAATCGGTCGTCGCGCGGCTGCGGCAGATCGAATCCGTCTTCGACGCCTACCGCGTCACACCGACCGGGGGCTGAACCGCGGCGAGCAGGCGGAGGCCTGCGCCCATCAGGGTCATCCCGAGGCCGGCGCACGCGATCAGCCACAGGTCGAAGCCCGTGAAGGGCAGCTGATCCTCGGTGGCGGCGCCGCCCGTCTCCGCAGCCGGCGCTGAGCCGCCGAGGTTGCCGGGGAAGACATCGATGTCGTCGGGTGTCGCGGTGGGCGTGGCCGTGGGGGAGGGCTCTTCCGTCGCCGTGGCCGTCGGCTCCACCGTGGCGGTCGGGGTGACGGTGGGGACCTCGTACGGGCTGCGCGGGCACCCGCCGTCGGGCGCGGGGATCAGGTCGCCCTTGTGGGTCTCGTGCCCGCCCATGTCTCCGACGGGAAAGGTGTGCAGGCTGTAGTCGCCCTCGCGCTCGAGGTGGCAGACGGTGACGCGCTGGTTGGAGAGCTCGTCGATGTTGGCGGGCGTGATCGCGCCGCAGCCCTCGCGCGGCGCGGGAACGATGATGAACTCCTCGTCGTAGTAGGCGCTCTGCTGGTCGGCGCTGATCGTCACCGTCTCCCAGTGCAGGCCGGTGTCGTCCTCGATGCCGTGGCAGATCGTCAGCGCGGCGCCGGTTATCTGCTCCGGCGGCGTCGGGGTCGGGTCGGGAGGCGGGGTCGCCTGCGCGCGGGCGGCGTGCTGGGGCTGGCGCCGGCGTGACACGAGCCTCGGCGCCTGCTCGGCTGTCGCCGTCGGCGCGGCGGTCTCCGTCGGGGCGACGGTCGCGGTTGCCGTCGGTGCCGGCGTGGTGGTCCCGGCCGGCGTGGCGGTCAGGGTCGCGACCGCGGTCTCCGCCGGCGCGGGCGTCGCCGTCAGCTCGGCGGCGAGCGTCGGCGCCGGCGTGACCACGGCCTCGGGGGTGGGGGAGGGCGTGGCCGTGGGCGTCGGGTCCTGCGCGAAGGCGGCAGCGCACATCGTGAGCAGCAGGAGGCCGAGGGCGGTCAGGGTCTTGGCGGTGCGGATCATCGTGGGCGTGGGTAGAGCAGGTATGCCCCGCTGGCAGCCATCATGGCGCCCACAGCGGCCATCAGCGCAAGGACGGCTGCGGGCGGCGCGCCGCCGGCGTCGGCGGGCGTGGCGTGGGCGACGGACGCCGACGTCCCGGAGCTCCACGCCGGGCCGACCGGCACCGAGATCGGTCCGGCGGCGCCGATGTCCGCATCCGCGGGCCGCCGCTCGTCGGGTCGCTCGGCTCGGGTCTGCGCGGCGCGACGCGCGAGCTCCTCGCGGGCCCGCTCGGCTTCACGGCGTGCGGCGGTGCCATCGAAGTGCACGAGCAGCACGGCACACGCTGCGAGCACCCCCACGACCTCCGGCCGCGCCGGCCTCTCCGTCGACAGCGCGAGGTCCACAGAGGCGGTATCGGCCATCCGTCCAGCCCGCTTGAGGTTCGTCAACCCAGTTGTGAGGCGGCGAACGCGAGTCCGATCCCGAGGGCGGCGGCAGCCGTCACGATCGCCCGATCGCGGCCGAAGCGGTGGGCGTGGGGAAGCAGCGAGCCGGCCCCGAGATAGGCGAACATCCCGGCGAACAGGCCCAGCATGACGGCGAACACCGTCTCAGGGAGCTCGATCGCGAGCCCGAGCGCCGCGCCGATGATCGGCACCGTGGCATCCGCCAGCAGCCAGGCCAGCGCGACGCCCTGACGGTTGCCGTGGCGCACGAGCACCGCGACCGTGTTCATCCCATCCGCGAAGGCGTGCAGCAACACCGCCGCCGAGACAAGGAGCCCGATCTCAGTGCCCGCCTGGAACGCCGTCCCGATGGCGAGGCCGTCGAGGAAGGCGTGCGTGGTGATCGCTCCGGCTCCGATCTGCCCCGCCTGCGGGTTGCAGGCCGCGTCCTCGGTGTGGACGTGCTGGAACACCTTGCGCTCGAGCAGCGCGATGCCCCCGACGCCGGCGAGGATGGCCACCCACACCCAGGCGCCGCCGGCCTCGAGCGCCTCGGGGCCGGTCTCGAACACCGCGACGCCGATCAGCGCCCCTCCCGCGAACCCGAGCATCAGATGCAACCGGTCACCGCGCCGCAGGATCGAGAACCCGCCCAGCAAGCGCGGGAACGCGGCGGCGGCGGCGAGCGCGAGCGCCAGCATCAGGCCGCGCACTCCTCGCAGCGCCCGGAGAAGGTCACCGAGTGACCGGTCACGGCGAACCCGGTTCGTGCCGCCACCGCCGCCTCGTCCACGACGCAGCCGGGTACGGCCTCGATCCTGCCGCAGTCATCGCACACCAAGTGCTCGTGGTGACTTCCAGTCCGCTCGAAATGCGCGCGCGGGCCGAGCTCGAACCGCCGCGCCGCACCGTCCTCGACGAGCCGGTTCAGCGCGCGGTGGACCGACGCGCGGTCCGCGGGCACCTCGCGCTGGCGCAGCGCCGCGTGCGCCTCGTCCACGGTCCACGCATGCCGCTCCTCGAGCAGCCCCGCAACCGCCGTCCGGACATGACTGGGCCGTGCCATAACGCAATCCTATTGCAAAACGTCACTGAGGGGTCCGTCCCTTTTGTGACGTCAGGCCACGACGCGGAGGGCGCGCGAGCGCACCGAGAACTCGGCGGTGTCGTGCTCGCCGACGTAGTCGCCGTCGACCTGGATCGGTACGGGGCGGCCGTCGGCCGAGCGGACCGAGAGGCGGTCGACGCCGGCGAATCCGGTCACGCGGCGGTGGCGGTCGACCTTCGCGCGCGCCGAGAGGGCGCGGTAGATCACGGTCGGGATGTCGACCGGGCTCGCGCGCTCGAGGATCGCGCCGCCGAGGTCCCCGGATTCCAGTGTGAGGCCGTCGACGAGCTCGATCGGCCGCTTGCGGAAGTACGTGTACGGGTTGGCGACCTGCACGAACGTGGAGACGCCGGTGATGTCGCGGCCGTCGACCGTGGTGATCAGCTTCGGCGGGTTGATGACGTAGCGCCGGATGAACGTCGAGACCGCCGAGACGGTGTAGAACATCGGCCCGTAGCGGGCCTTGAGCTTCGGATGGGCGTCGACCCGCTTGACCACGCTCGCGTCGAGCCCGGCGCCGGCGGCGAACGTGAAGGCCCGCCCGTTGACCATGCCGAGGTCGACCCAGCGCGGTCTCCACTCGTCGGCGATCCGCAGCAGGTGCTCGGTCGCGTCGACGATGTCGTTGGGGATCCCGAGCATGCGCACATACACGTTGGTCGCGCCCCCCGGCAGCACGCTCAGGGGCGTGTCGGTGCCGACCAGGCCGTTGGCGGCCTCGTTGATCGTGCCGTCGCCACCGAACGCGACGACGACGTCGTAGCCCTCCGAGGCGGCCTCGCGGCACAGCTCCGTGGCATGGCCGGAGCGCTCCGTGTCGATCGCGTCCACCTCGTAGCGGCCCTGGAGCGCGTACACGACGAGGTGCTTGAGCCGGTCCGAGACCGTGGTCGCGTACGGGTTGACGATGATCAGCATCCGCTTCGCCGCGGCGGGCGCAGTCAGCGATGCTGCGGCCTCGAGCCGTTCGAAGTCGGATGTCACCCCGGATCTAGAGGAAGCCACGCTTCCTGAAGTACAAGAGAATGGTGACCAGGGTTACGACCATGATCCCGACGGCGATCGCGAACCCGTGGCCCTCACCGAACGGCTGGGCGAAGTTCATGCCGAAGACGGAGGCGATCAGCGTCAGCGGCAGCAGCACGGCGCTGAACGCGGTCAGGATGCGGAAGACCTGGTTGCCGCGGTGCGCGATGATCGACTCGTTGGTGTCCTCGAGCGCCTCGACGACCTCCTTGAAGTTCTCGAGCATGTCCCAGATCCGCTCCCACGCATCGTTGATGTCGTCGAAGTAGATGTCGAGGTCGTCCGGGATGTAGCGCGCCTTGTTGCGCTCGAGGTCGCGGAACGTGGCCCGCTGTGGACGGACGATCTTGCGGAAGTTGATGATCTCCTGCTTGACGTTGGAGATGTCGCGAACGATGTCCTCGGACCGGCCTTCGAAGATCTCCTCCTCGATGCGGTCGAGCTTGTTGCCCATCTTGCGCAGCATCGGGAACGAGGCATCGACGCAGGAGTCGATGATCCGGTAGAGCAGGTAGCCGGAGCCCTTGCTGAAGTGCTGCTCGCGGACCTCCTCGTTGGCGCGGCAGCGCTCGAACAGGAACTCCACCGGCCGCAGCTCCTCGTTGGGCAGGGTGATCACGAAGTCCGGCCCGATGAAGATGTCCAGCTCGGCCGCGTTCAAGCGCCCGACGCGCTTGTCGAAGCGCGGGAAGTGCAGAACGATGAACAGGTAGTCGTCGTACTCGTCGACCTTCGGCCGCTGGTTACGGGAGAAGATGTCCTCGTAATCGAGCGGATGGAAGTCGAAGCGCTCCTCGAGCCAGCCCTGGTCTGCGGCTCGCGGGTGCTCGATGTTGATCCAACGGACGCCGGGCGCCTCGACGGTCTCGACGCGCGGCTGCTCGGGCCGTTGGACGGTGATCGCTTCAGCGGCGGAAGCGCGCAGCCGCCGGCCGATCCGAGGCTTGGGAAGGCTCGGCATGGCGACTCGGAGGCTCCTTTGGCGTCACGCGGAACAGCTTACCGGCGGTTCCTGCGGTATGGTGGGCGCTCAATCGCATCAAGAGGGGTGGAGGGATTGGCCCGATGAAACCCCGCCAACCGGCCCGCAAGGGACAAGGTGGCAACTCCAACAGGCAACGACATATGCCTGGGAGATGCGGTGGGAATCACCCGGCAGGGTCCTACCGCAGCAACCAGGCGGAAGGACAGACACAGCCAATGCCGGCAGATGCCCTGAAATGCAAGGAATGTGAGACCGAGTACGCCCTCGAGGCGAGCTTCGTCTGTGAACAGTGCTTCGGGCCGCTCGAGGTCAGCTACTCCGCGCCGGCCGCCGACGCGGCCGAGCTCAGGCGCCGTATCCAGGCGGGCCCGCTGAACCTCTGGCGCTACGCCGACTTCCTGCCCTTGCAGCGCGTTCCGCCGCGCTCGCTGCACACGGGCTTCACGCCACTGGTGCGAGCCGACCGGCTCGCCGAGCGCCTCGGGCTGGGCGAGGTGTGGGTCAAGAACGAGACCGCAAACCCCACGCACTCGTTCAAGGACCGCGTCGTGAGCGTCGCGCTGGCGCGCGCCCTCGAGCTCGGCTTCGACACGATCGCCTGCGCCTCGACGGGCAACCTCGCCAACGCCGTGGCCGCTCACTCGGCGGCCGCCGGCCTCGAGTCCTACGTCTTCATCCCCGCCGATCTCGAGGAGGAGAAGATCCTCGCCACCGGCGCCTACGGCACCAACGTCGTCGGCGTGCGCGGGAACTACGACGACGTCAACCGGCTGTGCACGGAGCTCTCGGGCGAGCACGACGGCTGGGCGTTCGTGAACATCAACATGCGGCCGTACTACGCCGAGGGCTCGAAGACGCTCGCGTTCGAGATCGTCGAGCAGCTCGGCTGGGAGGCTCCCGACCGCATCGTCGGCCCGATCGCCTCCGGATCCCTGTTCACCAAGGTCGCGCGCGGGCTTGAGGAGTTCGTTCGAGCCGAATTGCTCCCCGAGGCGCCGGTCGTCTTCAACGGCGCACAGGCCGAGGGCTGCTCGCCGGTCGCCCGGGCGTTCGCCGGCGGGCAGGACTTCTGCCGGCCGGTGCGCCCGGACACGATCGCCAAGTCGCTCGCGATCGGCAATCCCGCCGACGGTCCCTACGCGCTCGAGCTCGCGCGCTCGAGCGGCGGGGCGATCGACGCCGTGACCGACGACGAGATCCGCGCGGGCGTGCGGCTGCTGGCGGAGACCACCGGGATCTTCACCGAGACCGCTGGGGGAGTGACCACGGCGGTGCTGGCCAAGCTCGCCGAGCGGGGCGACGTCGACCCTCGCGAGCGGGTGGTGCTGCTGATCACCGGCGACGGCCTGAAGACGATCGACACGGTCCGCGACACGTTCGCGGTGACCGAGATCGCGCCGACGGTGGCTGCCTACGACGAAGCGTTCGCAACGGCGTGAGCGTCACGGTCAAGATCCCGACCCAGCTGCGTTCCGTGACCGGCGGCGACGCCGACGCCAGCGCCGAGGGCGCGACGGTGCGCGAGGTCCTCGACTCGCTCTACGGGACGTACGCCGAGCTGCGCGGACGCATCGCCGGCGACGACGGAGAGCTGCGGCGCTTCGTCAACGTGTACCTCGGCGGCGAGGACATCCGCTTCCTGGACGGGCTCGAGACGCCTGTCCCGGACGGGGCCGAGCTGACGATCCTGCCCGCCGTCGCGGGGGGTTAGGGTCGTCGGGCCTTGCGCCCGACCGTGTCCGTGATCTGCCCGTATGTCGGTCCGCCTCCGCAGCTGCGAGTCGACCTGCGCGACGGCGACGAGCTGATCCTCGAAAGACGACAACCCGGGTCGGTCCTCCTACGCCGCCCGCGACCGGGCGGCACGGCGCGCGACGGGAGAGTGGCTGGTGTTCATCGACGCGGACTGCGAGCCGGACCCGGCCTTGCTCGATGCGTACTTCGCAACTGCTCCCAAGGCCGACGTGGGTGTGCTGGCCGGGGGCATCGAGGATGCGGTGGTGGACGACTCGGCGGTCGCGCGCTACGTCGCGGCGCGGGCGAAGATGGCGCAGCCGGCGACCTATGCGCAGACCGCGAACTGCGCGGTGCGGAGGGAGGCCCTTCTGGCCGTCGGCGGCTGGCCCGAGCCGATCGTCTCCGGCGGCGATGCCGACCTGTGCTGGCGGCTGCGTGACGCGGGCTGGACGATGGAGTCGCGTCCGGGCGCGCTCGTCCGGCACCGCTCGCGCGCGTCGCTGGGTGCCCTGCTGCGCCAGCTGCACCGCCACGGGCGCGGGATGGCGTGGCTGGAGTCGCGCTGGCCGGGCTCGTTCCCGGCGCCCACGGCCCGCGAGCTGATCGGCCGGCCGCGCATGCTGCTGCGCGACCCGTCCCTGCACGGCCTGCTCGACGTGCTCGGCCTCTACGCCCGCGACTCGGGCAGACTGCGCGGCAACCGGTGATCACCCGTCTCAACGAAGTCCGCCACCGGATCAGGTTCCGGCTCTGGACCGCGCTGCTGGCGTTCCAGCTGCGCCGTCGCGGCGCGCGCCTCACCGTCGAGGCGCCACACGGGGCGCGCATGGACACCTACCCGCACGTCGACATCCGCGACGGCGTCGAGTCGTTCACGCTGCGGGTGGGCCGCGGCGTCAAGCTCGGCCGCGCGACCCACCTCGACCTGCAGGCCGGCCACAACGTGCTCGAGATCGGCGAGGGCGCGTACCTCCTGCATGGCGTGCGCATCCAGCTGCGCGGCGGCACGCTTCGCCTCGGGCCGTTCGTCAACCTGCGCGACGGCGTCGTCGTCAAGTCCGAGGGCGAGCTCGACATCGGCTACGAGGTCCCTGTCTCCTACGGCTCGATGATCCACTGCGTCGAGCGGATCACGATCGACGATCACGCCGGGCTCGCGGAGCGCGTCACCGTGGTCGACTCCGACCACACCCACGACGGCACGGATGCCTACTTCCTCGCCACCCCGTTGAAGATCGCGCCCGTGCACATCGGTTCCAACGTCTTCGTCTGCGCCAACGCCGTGATCACCCGCGGCGCCGACATCGGCGCGAACTCGGTGATCGCGGCCAATGCCGTCGTCGGCGAGGGCGAGCACCCCGGCGGGCAGCTGTACGCCGGCGCGCCGGCCCGTCCGATCCGGCCGCTGGGATAGCCGGCGCGACTGCACAAAAGGGACGGACCCCTTTGTGATGTCAGGCCGCGCGGCGCAGTGGTGGCGCGAAGTCGTCGGGGCCGAGCAGGTCGCGCTCGAAGGCCTCGGCGAGCATGTCGGCGAGGTGCTCCATCGACTCCGCGACGGACTGCTCGTAGGCGGCGACGATCTGCTCGCGCGAGGCGTTCTGCCGCTTGTCGAGGTCGGCCATCTCCTCGGCGGTGTGGCAGGCCTGCATGACGACGAAGCACTCCGGGCATCGCATCTCGACGAGGAGGTCGCCACCCTTCTGCTTCTCCGCGCGTAGGGGCTGTACGAGGTCCGAGCCGCAGCTCGGACACGTGGGGAGTGCGGGCACGCGCCGAAAGTACGCCCGCCCCCGGACGGATTAGCGTCCCTGCACACATGCAGGAACGCTGGGACGCCGTCGACGCCTTCATCGAGGACACGCTCGTCCGGCAGGACGACGCGCTGCGCGCCGCGGCGGGCGGGATCGCGGTGTCACCGGCCCAGGGCAAGCTGCTGCACCTGCTCGCGTCCAGCATCGGCGCGCGCCGCGTGCTCGAGCTCGGCACCCTGCACGGTTACAGCGCGATCTGGCTCGCGCGTGCACTTCCGGGCGACGGCGAGCTCCTGACCCTCGAGCTCGACCCCGAACGCGCGGAGGTCGCCCGGGCCAACGTCGACCGCGCCGGCGTCGGAGAGCGCGTCGACATCCGCGTCGGCCCTGCAGCCGACCTGTTGCGCGACGCCGCCGGCCCGTTCGACCTGGTCTTCATCGACGCCGACAAGCAGGGGATGCCGGAGTACTTCGCCGCGGTGCTGCCGCTCACACGCGCGGGCGGGCTGATCGTCGGCGACAACACCGTCCGCGGCGGCGCGGTCGCGGACACGGACTCGGACGACGAGCGGGTCGCCGGGGCGCGCCGCTTCCACGAGGTGGTGGGCGCCGAGCCGCGCGTCAGCGCCACCGGCATCCAGACCGTCGGCGTGAAGGGCTACGACGGTCTGGTGCTCGCGCTGGTGCTGTAGAGCACGGCCGCGACCGCGGTCGCGAGGTTGAGGCTTGACACGCCGGGGCGCATGGGGATGCGCAGGCGCAGGTCGGCCCGGGCAAGCAGGGTGGCGCCGAGGCCGTGGCGCTCCGAGCCGAAGGCGAGGACGGCGCCGGGTGGGGGCGCGGCTGTGTCGCCGCCGGGATCGACCGCGACCACCGGGCGGTCGGTGGCCGGAAGCTCTGAGACGCGCATGACCGGCAGCGCGAAGTGCAGGCCGGCGGCACCCCGGATCGCTTCAGGGTGCCACGGGTCGCTGGTCCCGGTCGTGAGCACGCCGGCGGCGCCCGCCGCCGCGGCGACGCGGATGCAGGCGCCTAGGTTGCCGAGATGGCGGGGGTTCTCCAGCAGGACCACGGGGCCGTCGCCCGCAAGCGGGTCGTCCTGCCGCGGGCGCACCGCGCGCGCCACGATCGGCGTACCCGGGACGTGCTCGACGACCGAGAAGTCGACGTCGGGCGCGAGCGCCGCCGCCAGCCGTCCGAGCTCGTCGCGGTCCCCGCTCGCCGCGACGACCTCGGCCCCGAAGCGCAGCGCGTGCTTGAGCGCGTGGAATCCCTCGATCCGCACCGTGTCCACGCGCGGAGGCTACGGATCGGGTTGACTTGAGCGCATGCGATTCTCCGCGCCGGCCGAGAACTACGACCGCTTCATGGGTCGCTACGCCGCGCCGCTCGCGCCCGCGTTCGCCGATGCCGCCGGGGTGGCGGCCGGGACACGGGTGCTCGACGTCGGCTGCGGCCCGGGCGGGCTGACCGCCGAGCTCCTGGCCCGCGGGGCCGACGTCGCGGCCGCCGACCCGGCCGAGCAGTTCGCCGCGGCCTGCCGCGAGCGCCATCCCGGCGCCGACGTGCGCGTGGCTCCGGCGGAGGACCTGCCGTGGGACGACGACAGCTTCGACGTCACGCTCGCGCAGCTCGTGATCGCCTTCATGGCCGATCCCGACGCCGGGCTGCGCGAGATGGCGCGCGTCACGCGGCCCGGCGGGACCGTCGCGGCGTGCATGTGGGACACCGCCGGGGGTGGCATGACCATGCTCAGCACCTTCTGGCGCGCCGCGCGCGCGGTCGATCCCGCCGCCGCCGGCGAGGCGGCGCGGCCGGGCACCTCCGAGGGCGACATCGCGGACCGGCTCGAGCGCGCGGGCCTCGATCGGGTCGTGGCGGACAGCCTGACCGTGTCCGTGGACTACACGGGGGTCGACGACTACTGGGAGCCGTTCACCCTCGGCGTCGGCCCGGCCGGGGTGTACGTGCAGTCGCTCTCCGAGGAGCGGCTCGCGCGCGTGCGCGAGGGATGCCTGAAAGCGCTGCCCGAGGGCCCCTTCACGCTCGAGGCCAAGGCCTGGTTCGCGCGCGGCTGCGTACCCTCGTAGGCGTGGCCGACATAGAGACCCGCGACGACGTCGAGCGGCTCGTGCGCACCTTCTACGGCCGCGCGCTGACCGACGAGATCATCGGCTGGCTGTTCACCGACGTCGCCGAGCTCGACCTGGAGGCGCACGTCCCGCGGATCACCGCCTTCTGGGAGACGGTGCTGCTGGGCGCGCAGTCCTATGCGGGCGGTGCCTTCCGGCCGCACGCGGCGCTCCATCGCAGGGCCGGGCTGCGCGGCGGGCACTTCGCGCGCTGGCTCGCGCTGTGGCGCCAGACCATCGACGAGCTGTTCGCCGGGCCGCGCGCCGAGCAGGCCAAGGCGCACGCGGACCGGGTCGCCGCGGCCTTCAGCGAGCGGCTCGGGGTGCACCCGGCACCCGATGAGGGCCCGCCGGTACTGACGGTCATCGCCCCCCGCCGCCCATAACATGGGAGCGGATGTCGGGGCGTGTGCTGCTCGCGGCGGGCCTGGCCAGCGCGATCCTCGCTGCGCCCGCTGACGCGATCCCGAAGCTCGGCGTCGAGACGGTATCCAACCGGCCCGAGCTGATCTCCGGCGGCGACGCCCTCGTGACCGTCCAGGTGCCGCGCGGGATCGCACTCAAAAGACTGACCGTGACCGCCGGCGAGCGCGAGGTGACCGCGGTGTTCACGAGGCGCAAGGGGCGGCTGCTGACCGGCCTGATCGAGGGCCTGCCCGAGGGCGACACGGTGGTGACCGCGACGGCGCCGCTGGCGCGCCGAGGACGCCTGAGGATCACCAACCACCCGCTCGGCGGCCCCGTCTTCTCCGGCCCCCAGATCCACCCGTGGGTGTGCCAGCCGACGGCGATCGACGCCCAGTGCAACGAGCCCGTGCGGTTCGCGTTCAGCTACCGCCGCACGGACGGGTCGTGGGCCGAGTACGACCCCGACGACCCGCCTTCCGACGTCTCGACGACCAAGACGCAGACCGGTGTGACGGTCCCGTTCATCGTGCGCACGGAGACCGGCTACATGGACCGCGACCAGTACGCGATCTCGGTCATCTACGATCCCGAGAAGCCGTGGTCGGGACTCGCCCCGCAGGCGCAGTTCAACCGCAAGCTGCTGGTCACCCACGGCGCGTCGTGCGGGATCGACCACCAGTCGGGCGAGGCGCCGAGCACGACCTCGGACACGGTCGCCGTTCCCGGGGTGCCCGACTTCGCGGGAGCGGGGTCGAGCCCGACCACCGCCCTCGGCATGGGCTTCGCCGTCATGTCGACCGCCCTCAACAACGCCGGCCACAACTGCAACCTCGTCACCCAGGCGGAGTCGATGGTGATGGCCAAGGAGCACATCGTGGAGCGCTACGGCGAGCTGCGCTACACGATCGGCACGGGCTGCTCGGGCGGCTCGCTGACCCAGCAGCAGGTCGCCAACGCCTATCCCGGCATCTACCAGGGGATCCTGCCCCAGTGCTCGTTCCCGGATGCGTGGTCGACCGGCAACCAGCTCGCCGACTACCACTTCGGCCGCCTCTACTTCGAGAACCCCACGCGCTGGGCGCCCGGGGTCGTCTGGGACCCGGTGTCCATCGGGGCCGTCGAGGGCCACCCCAACCACGTCAACGCGATCATCCTCGACCAGCTGTACTTCACCGCGCTCGGCGTCCCGGACAACCCCTGCGCGGGAGTGAGCGACGAGGAGCGCTACTCCGAGAGCAATCCCGACGGCGTCCGCTGCACGCTCGCCGACTACATGGTCAACGTGCTCGGCCGGCGCGCCGACGGCTTCGCCGGCCGGCCGCTCGACGACGTCGGAGTGCAGTACGGGCTCGGGGCGCTGCTGGCCGGGCAGATCTCCCAGGCGCAGTTCGTCGACCTCAACGTCAAGGCGGGCGGGGCGGACATCGACGCCAACCCGGTGGCGGAGCGCTCCGCGGCCGACGAGCCCGCGCTGCTCAACGCGAACCGGTCGGGCGCCATCAACGACGGCTCCAACCTCGACCAGACGGCGATCATCGACCTGCGCGGCTCCGACGACGGCGCCTTCCACGACGCCTACCGGGCGTTCGCGGTCCGCGCCCGCCTCGACCGTGAGCACGGCCACCACGACAACCAGGTGATCTGGCTCGGCCCCGTCCCGCTGGTCGGCGGCACCGACTACACCGTCCGCGGCCTGATGGCGATGGACACCTGGCTCGCGGAGGTCGAGAAGGACAAGCGCGCCGTCAGCGTCGCCCAGAGGATCCGTGAGAACAAGCCGAAGGACATCGTCGACCAGTGCGAGCTGCCCACCGGCCAGGTCGAGCCCGGGCTCGACTGCCCGGAGGTCGTGCGCGTATACGCGACGCCGCGCATGGTCGCGGGCGACTCGATCGCCACCGACACCAACAAGTGCCAGCTCAAGCCCTTCGATCCCGCCGGCTACGGCGATGTCCAGTTCTCCGCCGCCCGGCTCGAACAGCTGCGCGAGGTGTTCGCGACCGGCGTGTGCGACTACACGAAGCCCGCCGTCGACTCCGAGGGCCCGACGCTGCCCTGGATGAACTACGACTCCGTCGTGGGCGGCAAGCCGCTGCGCGCTCGCGATCTGAGCGCGGGCTGGGCGTCGCGCGCCTTCCGCAACCTCCGCGGCCCGAAGGCCGCACGCATCATCGCCGCCCGGGCGCTGAAGCGCCGCTCGCGTTAGCGGCGCCGCACGCGCAACCGCACCGTCCGCGAGCGCACGTTGCCCCTGCGGTCGCGTGCGACCACGACGAGCTTCGCCCGGCGCGGCAGCCGCTTCGACAGGCGCAACCGGATGGCCTTCCTGCCGCGGAAGCGCACCGGCTTGCGCGTTCGCGCAAGCGTGCGCTTGCCGCCCTTCACCGAGGCCGTGAGGGTGCACCGGGCGCTGCAGCGCGCGAGCGCGAGGAGAACGCCGCGCCGCGTGACGCGCTTGACCTTCACGCGCAGCTTGAGCGCGCCCTTGGCGCCGATCGCGTTCGCGCAGGCGTCGCCCAGATCCTTGACCTGGCCGCGGTCGACCTGGACCTTGCGCGTGCCGACGACCTCGCCGCCGCGCTCGCACGTCAGCGTCCAGGTCTCCTTGCTGGCCTTGGTGACCTCCACGGTCCCGGGCTGCTCGCCGTAGATCTCGATCTTGCCGTCGTAGGGGCCGACCGCGGCGAAGTTGACGATCTCGAGGACGTACTTGCCCGGGACGGGGAAGCCGAACGAGATCGCCTCGTCGGCGGTGCCGCCCGCGCTCGAGGCGACCTGGTTCTCAGGGGCCACCGAGCCCTGGTAGAGGTAGATGTCGTAATCGTCGGCGGGAACGCTGCCGGTGATGGACGCCTGGACCTGGCGCGCGGCGTCCGGCTTGACCTCGAACTCGATCTCGCGGTTGAGTCCCGGCGGCGTCGGCGTGCTGGTCGAGATGTCCTCCTCGAAGGACGGTTTCTCGGCCACCCCGGAGAAGCGCCGGTCCTTCTGTTTGAAGGGCCGGGTGGACGGGTTGACGTGCCACTCGAAGCGGCCAGTGTTCACCCGCAGCGTCGTGTCGAGCACGTCCTTGAACAGCCTCGGCCGCTCCGTCTTGCCCGACTCGTCGACGATCACGGGCGAGGTCGAGCTCATGAACTCCTTGTGCAGCCGCAGCGTGGTGCCGACCGGCGCCCGGCCCTTGAGGACCGAGTGCTGCTTGGAGTCGGCGGTGTTCTCGAGGGCGAGGAAGTAGGCCTCGCGGTTGCCCTTGCCGGCGTACTGGCCGTGGCCGTCGTACTCCGCCACGGCCTCCTCGAAGGGCGGGTGGAAGCGGTTGGGGCCGATCTCGAAGGTGAAGCCGTACCCGCCGGTGGCGTAGTAGCTCCAGTCCTCGGTCGTCCCCGTCGTGTCGTAGAGCTGGTACCCGTGCTGGGAGGCGTAGCCGTTCTGCGCCGCCATGGCGTCGCCGAGCGCCTTGTAGGGCTCCTCGTCGGGCGTCTTGCCCTCGCTCTTGATGCCCGGCGGGCGCAGCACGAGGTTCGAGAACGTGTGGTTGGTGATCAGCGTCGTCACGTGTCGCGTCGACACCAGCTTCTGGACGTTCTGGGTCTCGGGCTCGGAGAACGGCCCCGCCCCGCGGTAGGTGTCGCTCTCGGTGTCCAGCGAGGCGCCGGGCCCGCCCCAGAAGCCGCCGTAGTTGCGGTTCGGGTCGGTGCCGAGCAGGCGGTTGTCGGCGCTCGCGCACTCACCCGGCGCCGGGGTCGCGCCGTCCTGGAGGCGGCAGTTGCGGCGCTTGTAGGCGAAGCGGCCGGCGTTCTGGTCGGCCAGGATCACCGCGGTGTAGGCGGGATCGGAGATCGGCAGCTGCTCGTCGACCTCGGGCGGCAGCACCACCCCGCCGGCCGCTGGGGCGGCGTCCACGGGCTCCTCGCGCGACAGGTTGAAGCCGTCGGGGTTGACCAGCGGCACGACGATGTTCCGCGTGGCGTTGACGAGCCGGGTCACGCGCGCGTTCTTGTCGTAGCCATTGATGAGCTCGTAGGCCCACTCCATGGTGTGCTCCGCGGACGGCCACTCGCGCGCGTGGTGAACGCCGAGCTGGAGGAACACGGGCTTGCCGTCATCGGCGTTGACGTCCTGGGCGATCTCGAGACCGAGGATGTCGCGGCCCTCGAGGCTCTTGTGCGGGAGCGTGATCAGCTTGACCGTCCCGGGGTGCTTCTCGGCCAGCATCTTCATCTCGGCCTCGTAGTCGGCGAGATGGCGGTACTCGGTGCGCCCGGACGGGAAGGCGTTCTTCTGCGTGCGCTCCGCGTACTCGCGGTCGCGGCGGGCGCGCTCGGCGTCCTGGGCGACGAGGTCCTCCTGGGCCACCGTCCAGGTGAACCCGGCGGCGGCGAGGCGCTCGTAGTCCTCGGGACGGCTGACGACGATGTCGAGCGTCCTGGGGCCATGGCTGTGGGAGTCGTCGAAGCCCATCGCCATCAGGCGGTTGCGATCGGCCTGGGTCGGCGTGACGACGGAGAGGATCTGGACCCTGCGGGTGCTCGAGCGCGGCAGGGCGAACGTCGCGGCGTCGACGGCGACGCGCGACCCCGCGCCGCGCGTCAGGCAGGCCTGGATCGTGAGCCGCTCGCCCGCGAGCGTGAAGCCCTCGGCGAGCTCGGAGTTGTCGGGGCTTGCGGCGGCCGCGACGAAGCGCCCGCCGGCGCCGAAGACCGCGATGTCCCAGTCGCTGCCCGACGCGGGGCCGCTGGTGACCGCCCGCAGGAGCCCGGTGTCGGCGGCCTCGACCTGCCAGGAGCGCACACCCGGCCCTTCGGGCAGCACGGCGTCGTGGCACTTGCGCAGCTTGGCGCGCGTGCCGCCGGCGCTGGTGTCGAGCAGCGAGGTCTCGGCTAGAGCGGTGGGGGCGGTGGCGCAGAACGCGAGGACGGCTAGGGCGGAGACAAGGCGACGCATGAAAGCCCCAAACGACGCGCGACGCCCAAGCTTGCGTCCAGCGAACGTCCCGGAGTCCTCGTTATAGGGGGGCTTCCGGGACGTTCGCGGTGCTGCTCGGGTCGATCAGGATCTTCGCGTGCGCCTCGGGATCGGCGAGCGCGGTGAAGGCGGCGTCCACTCCGTCGAGGCCGACGGTCCCCGTGAGCAGCGGTCGCGGGTCGGCCTTGCCCTCCGCGAGCATGCGCAGCGTGTCGCGGAACTCGAGCGGCGTGTAGCCGATCACGAAGCGCAGGTCGATCTCCTTGTTGATCGCCATCGCGGGGGTGATGGTGTCGGGGCCGACGCAGACTCCGACGACCACGACCCGGCTGAACAGCGGCGCGCCGTCGAGGATGCTCTCGATGATGCCCGGGACGCCCACGCACTCGAAGATCACGGGGCGCTTGGGTCCGAGCCCGAGCCTCTCGGCCAGGCGGAAGACATGCCACCAGCCGACGGGCAGCCGGTTGAGCTTCTCGGTCGTCCCCACGGCGAGCTCGAGCGCCGACGGCATGTCCTTGAGGTGGCCCTTCGCATCGGCCCTGGCGTAGGGGGACTCGACGGCCGGGTCGACGACCACGTCCGCGCCGCAGCGCTCCGCCAGCGCGCGCCGGCCGGGGGAGTAGTCGCTGGCGACGACGGTTCGCACGCCCTGGGCCTTGAGCATCAGGATCACTCCGAGCCCGACCGGGCCGCAGCCGATGACCACCGCGATGTCGCGGTTGCCGACCTCGCCCCGGCGGACGGCGTGGTGGGCGACCGCCATCGGCTCGGTCATCGCCGCGATCTCGGGGTCGAGGCCGTTCGGGACCGCGAGCATCAGCGCCTGCTCGACGAGGACCTGCTGGGCGTAGGCGCCGGGAGCGTGGACCGACAGCCCGGTGGTGTCGACGCGACCGGGCTCGCCGCGCAGCAGCGGCAGGGCCACGACGGGCGTCCCGGTGGGCACCCCCTTGGTCTTCACCCCGTACTCGGCCACGGCGCCGCAGAACTCGTGGCCGAAGACGACCGGCTGGTCGGAGCGGCCGAAGCGCGTGTAGCCGCCCTTCGCCGCCATGTCGGCCCACTCGTCGATGCCGTGGCGGGCGTGCAGGTCAGAACCGCAGATGCCGCAGCGCAGCACCTCGAGCCGGACCTGGCCCTTGGCGGGCACGGGCTCGGGCCGCTCCTCGACGGTCAGCTCGGCGTGCTGGCAGACGACGGCGCGCACGCGCCGATTGTCACACGCCGTCGGTGTGCACCGCGTCGCCGCCGGCGGCGATCGCGGAGACGAGCGCCTCGACGGCGCGGGCGATCGTGTCGTCGCCGTGCTCTGGAGGCTCGTGGAGGGCGACTCCGAACGAGGCGGTCACTCCGACGGCCGCGGTCGGCGTATCGAGTGGTGCGGCGGCGAGCTCGGCGCGCAGCTGCTCGGCGCGGCTGCGGGCCGTGTCGGCGTCGACGCCAGGGAGCACGATCGCGAAGCCGTGATCCTCGTAGCGGGCGATGACGTCCGAGACGCCGGCGCGCTGGCGCAGCCGCTTGGCGGCGGCGCGCAGCAGGTCGTCGCGAACCTGGTCGCCGTGCTCGGCGGCGACGGCGTCGGCTCCGTCGAGATCGGTGAGCACGACCGCGAACGTGCGGCCGGTCCGCCGCGCGGCGGCCGACTGGCGCTCGAGCACGGTGTCGAGGTGCTCGCGCCCAGGCAGGCCGGTCGCCGGGTCGTTGGCGGGGGCCGGGGCGCTCGCCGGCCCTCGCTTCACGCACGCGTCAACGCGCGCGAGCAGGTCGTCGATCGCGAACGGCTTGCAGACGTAGTCGGCGGCGCCGCGGTCCATGGCCTGGCGGACCATGTCCGGCTCAGCCCACGCGGTCACCATCACAACGGGGATCTGCCGCAGCGCCTCGTCGCTCTTGAGCGTGTGCAGGACCGTCAGGCCGTCGATGTCGGGCAGGCCGATGTCGAGCAGGACGACGTCGGGCCGCATGTCGGTCGCCGTCGCCAGCGCCGTCTGCCCGTCCGGCGCCTCCAGCACCCGGCACCCCTCGCCCTGCAGTGCGGCGGAGATCAGGGCGCGGATGGCGGCGTCGTCCTCCACCACGAGGGCCGTGCGGTCGGTCATGTTGGAAGTCATCGGCCTGCTCTGGCGCAGGCTAGAGCGGCAGGACGATCTCGCCGGGGCGCACCATGAGGGGCCGGGATCGGACGGGTCTGATGAGTTATGCCCCTATAGGGGGTGTAATCCGCCAGCGCCGGAGGGAAATGCCTTCATGGCCGGGGTCGGGTCCGAACCAACTTGCTGGGTACTTACGGCTAGGGCTTCCAGGCGCCGTCGATGCGCTCGGCGACGTCGATGTCGCGCGCGGCGCGGATCCGCGGCTTGTCCAGCTCGCGCGCGACGTAGCGCGCGACGAAGCGCCCGATCTCGCGGTCGATGCCGGCGACGCGCTGCAGCAGCGACGCCCGCCGGCTCTCGGCCTCCAGCTTCACGTCGACGTCACGCCAGGTGGGCGGCTCGATGTCGATCACGACCCGCAGCGGCGCGGCCGCCCGTGCCCGCAGGTGCAGGCCGACCTCGAGAGCGACGCCGAAGCGGTGGTGGTCGGGCCCAAGGTCGATCTGGAGCTCGAGCCCGACCGGGATGGACAGCCGGAACTCGACGCCGTCCGCGGGCAGTCGCTCGGCCGCGCCCTGACCGACGGCTCCGCGGGCGCTGACCTGCGCTATCCGACCCGGCCCGGCGCCGATCGGGCCGAACTCGATCGGGTCGCCCGCCAGCGCGCCGAGCGCGACGACGATGCGTTCCTGCGTCACCGCGCGCTCGAAGAAGCGCTCCCCGAACTGGGCGTACGTGATGCGGTCGTCCATCGGATCGGAGCTTGTCATGCGCCGTACCGGGGTACCGCCTGACGAGTTCCGCTCATTTCGTCAAGGAGGAGAGAAACATGTACATCGGCCTGGGGACGCTGGTACTCATCGTCATCCTCGTGATCCTGCTCACGTAGCGGCGGGCGGGGGAGCGGCGCCACTGACGCGCCCGGCAGGATTCGAACCTGCGGCCTCGTCCTCCGGAGGGACGCGCTCTATCCAGCTGAGCTACGGGCGCTCGGCGGCGGAGGTTAGCCATCCGGCGGATTCGCGTGCGTGTGCGTAGCCTCAGCCGCCGTGCGGCTGGCGATCATCAGCGACACCCACCTGCCCCGCGGAGCTCGGCGGCTCCCCGAGCGCTGCGTGGCCGAGCTCGAGGCCGCCGACGCGATCCTGCACTGCGGCGACCTGAGCCGGATCGAGGTGCTCGAGCGGCTGCTTGCGTACGGACCGCCGGTGCACGCGGTGCGCGGCAACGTCGACGACGAGGAGCTCAGCCGGCGCCTGCCCGACAAGCTGGAGGTCGAGCTCGACGGCGCGCGCATCGGGATGGTCCACGACCCGGGTCCGAAGGCCGGGCGCCTGCGCCGGCTCAGCCGGTACTTCCCGCGTACCAACGCCGTCGTGTTCGGCCACACGCACATGCCCCAGCACGAGGTCGGCCCGGACGGCTTCCAGATCTTCAACCCCGGTTCGCCGACCGAGCGCCGCCGGGCACCGGCGCACACGATGGGCATCGGCACGGTCCACGAGGGCGCCGTCGAGTTCGAGCTGCTGGTGGTCCACCGCTGATGGAGCTCAGGGTCCTCTTCGCCGGCACCGGCGGCAGCGCGCCGACCGCGCGCCGCGGCCTCCCCAGCGTCCTGGTCATGGCCGGCGGCGACCGCCTGCTGTTCGACTGCGGCGAGGGCACGCAGCGCCAGCTGCTGCGCTCGGTGGGCCTGCCCGAGCTCGATGCGGTCTTCATCACCCACTTCCACGCCGACCACTGGCTCGGGCTGCCGGGCATGCTCAAGACCTTCGACCTGCGCGGGCGCGAGAAGGCCCTGACGCTCTACGGCCCAGCCGGACTCGAGCGCCAGCTGCGCGCCCTCGACATGGTCGTCGGCCGCACCGGCTACCCGCTCGCGGTCGTCGAGCTCGAGCGCTTTGAAGAAGTGACCTTCGATGACTACGTGGTCCACAGCTTCCCCAACGACCACCGACTGGACGGCTTCGGCTACGCCTTGGTGGAAGACGGCCGTCCCGGCAGGTTCGACGTCGACAAGGCGGTCGAGCTCGGGCTCGAGCCCGGTCCCGAGTTCGGTCGCCTCCAAGCGGGGGAGACGGTCAGGGGCGTCGAGCCGCACCAGGTCATCGGCGAGGACCGCGACGGGCGCAAGATCGTCTTCTCCGGCGACACGCGTCCGTGCCAGGAAGTCGTCGAGCACGCCCGCTTCGCCGACCTCCTCGTCCACGAGGCGACGTTCACCGACTCCGAGCTCGAGCGCGCCCGCGACACGGGCCACAGCACGGCGCGCCAAGCCGCCGAGGTCGCCAAGGAGGCCGAGGTCAAGCTCCTCGCGCTGACCCACCTCTCGACCCGCTACTTCCCACGCGAGATCCGCGACGAGGCGCGCGCGACCTTCCCGAACACCGTCGTCCCGCGCGACTTCGACGTCATCGAGGTCCCGTTCCCGGAGCGCGGCGAGCCGGCGCTCGTGAAGGCTGAGGCGGCCGGCGACCGCGCGGGCGCCGGCGAACTGCCGCACTAAGTGAGCGCAGCGCGCGGGTGAGTCGCGTGAAGCGTGCTATTTCGAGCCTTTCGCGACTCACTCGCCCGATGCGTCAGCCGACCCTGATAGCGTGACCCACGTCCTTAACCCGGTCCCGCGAGGCCAGGAAGGAGAAGCCAAGTGCAGGAGAAGGTCGTCCTCGACGAAGACGACGTGCGCCGGAGCCTGAACCGGATCGCGCACGAGATCGTCGAGAAGAACCAGGGACGCAAGGTCGCGATCGTCGGGGTTCACCGGCGCGGCGTCCATCTCGCGCGCCGGGTGCACGAGCGGGTCTGCGAGCTGCTGGGCCACGAGGTCCCGATCGGTGACCTCGACATCGCCTTCTACCGCGACGACATCGCGCAGCGTGCTCCGGTCGTCAACGCGACCCACATCGAGTTCTCGCTCGAGGAGCACACCGTGGTCGTCGTCGACGACGTGCTCTTCACCGGGCGCACCGCGCGCGCGGCGATCGAGGCGCTGTTCGCATACGGCCGCCCCGAGCGCGTGCAGCTCGCCGTGCTCGCCGACCGCGGCCACCGCGAGCTGCCCATCCGCCCCGACTACGTGGGCAAGAACCTCCCGACCGCCCGCGGCGAGCGGGTCAACGTGCGGGTGGCCGAGCTCGACGGCACCGACGAGGTCACCATCAGTGTCATGGAGCTCGCGGCATGAGGGACCTGATCTCGATCGAGGACCTCGAGCGCGAGGACATCGAGCGCATCCTGGACCGCGCGCGCTCGTTCACCGAGGTCTCCGAGCGCCAGGTCAAGAAGGTCCCCGCGCTGCGCGGCCGGCGCGTCCTGAACCTCTTCTACGAGGCGAGCACGCGGACGCGCTCGAGCTTCGAGCTCGCGGCCAAGTCCCTCAGCGCCGACGTGATCAACTTCGCCGCGAGCGGTTCGGCCGTCGAGAAGGGCGAGTCCCTCAAGGACACCATCCAGACGCTGAGTGCCTACCAGCCCGACCTGATCGTGGTCCGCACGCCGCACGTCGGCGCCGCGGAGCTGATCGCGGGCTGGACCACGGCCGGGATCGTCAACGCCGGCGACGGCAAGCACGAGCACCCGACGCAGGCGCTACTCGACGTCTACACGCTGCGCGAGCGGCTCGGGGCGCTCGATGGGCTCGAGCATCTGGATCGTCGGCGACGTCATGCACTCGCGCGTGGCGCGCTCGTGCATCCTCGCCTTCACGCGCATGGGCGCGAAGGTGACGGTCTGCGGCCCGCCGACGCTGATCCCGCGCGGGATCGAGGCGCTTGGCTGCGAGGTCGCCTACACGCTCGACGACATCGGCGACGCCGACGTCGTCTACGCGCTGCGGATGCAGCACGAGCGGATGGCCGACTCCTTCGTCCCGAGCCTGCGCGAGTACGCCGCCGTCTACCAGATCGACGGGCGCCGGCTTCAGCTCGCGCCAGCTGCTCATGCACCCGGGCCCGGTCAACCGCGGGGTCGAGCTCGCCGCCGAGGTGATCGACTCGCCGCAGGCGCTGATCGGCCAGCAGGTCGCCGCCGGGGTCGTCGTGCGCATGGCGGTGCTCTACGAGTGCCTGGCCGGCCGCGACGCGAACGTGCCCACCCAGCTGACGCCGCAGCCCGCATGAGCCTCTTCCACCGCGACACGCCGCCGGCCGTCGTCCTCGTCCAGGGCGCGCACGTGCTCGACCCGCGCGAGGGCATCGACCGCCGGCTCGACGTGCTCGTCCGCGACGGGGAGATCGCCGAGCTCGGGACGCTCGAGGCGCCCGCCCGGCGCCGAGATCCTCGATGGCGCCGGCCGCCATCTGTTCCCGGGCTTCGTCGACCCGCACGTGCACCTGCGCACGCCGGGCCAGGAGCACAAGGAGGACCTCGACTCCGGGACCCGCGCCGCCGCGGCGGGCGGCTTCGTCGCCGTCGTCGCGATGCCCAACACCGACCCGACGGTCGACTCCGCGCCGGTGCTGCAGGGCGCTGATCGAGCAGGCCCGCCGCGAGGCGCGCGTCCCGGTCGGCTTCATGGCCTCGGTCACCCGCGGCCTGGCCGGCGAGGCCCTGACGGAGATGGCCGAGCTGCGGCAGGCCGGCGCGCTGGGCTTCACCGACGACGGCAAGCCCGTCGCGCACGCGAACATGCTGCGCAAGGCGCTCCAGTACCAGCGCCTCGTGGGAGGCGTGCTCGCGCTGCACGAGGAGGACCCCTCGCTGAGCGGCGCCGGCGTGATGCACGAGGGCGAGGTCTCCGCGCGGCTCGGCCTGGCCGGCATTCCCGTCGATCTCCGAGTCGACGCTGATCGCCCGCGACGCGGCGCTGGCCGAGTACGAAGGCGGTCGGATCCACGTCCAGCACCTCAGCGCCGGCGAGTCCGTCGACGCGATCCGCGAGGCCAAGGCCCGCGGCGTCCAGATCACGTGCGAGGCCAGCCCGCACCACCTCACGCTCACGCACGACGTCCTGCTGGAGCGGCTCGACACGCGCTGAAGATGAACCCGCCGCTGCGGACCGAGGACGACCGCCAGGCGCTGATCGCGGGCCTGCTCGACGGGACGATCGACTGCATCGCGACCGACCACGCTCCCCACGCGCGCGAGGAGAAGGAGGTGCCCTTCGAGGTCGCGCCGATGGGGACGACCGGGCTCGAGACCGCCTTCGCCGCGGTCCACACGGAGCTGGTGCTCTCCGGCCAGCTGCCGCTCGGCCTGGTGATCGACAAGCTCAGCGCCGGGGCCGCCTGCGTCGGGCTGCCGCTGCCGCGCATCGCAGTGGGCGCGCCCGCCGACCTGTGCCTCGTCGACCTCGAGGCCGAATGGGAGGTCGGCGAGTCCGGCTACGAGAGTCGCTCGGAGAACTGCTGCTTCGCCGGCCGCACGCTCCAGGGCAAGGTGCTGGCGACCATCGCGGCCGGGTCGGTCGTCTACCGGGAGCGCGCGTTCGCGCTCTCCGCGGCATGACCGGCTACGTGCTCCTCGCAGACGGGACGACCTTCGAGGGCGACCTCGTCGCGGCAGGCACCGAGGTCACCGGCGAGGTCGTCTTCACGACGGGGATGAGCGGCTACCAGGAGTCGGTCACCGACCCGAGCTTCAACTCCCAGATCATCACCTTCACCTATCCGCACATCGGCAACTACGGGGTCAGCGCGGCGGCGATGGAGTCCGATCGCATACACGCGCGCGGGGTGATCATGCGCGAGGCGATGAACGGCGTCGACGCCCCGAGCGCCGAGCAGCGGCTGGCTCGACTGGCTGCGCGACAACGGCATCCCCGGGATCACCGGCGTCGACACCCGGGCGCTGGTGCGCCACATCCGCGACGCCGGCGCGATGAAGGGTGGCATCTTCAGCGCCGAGACGGCGGTGGACACGGCGCGCGAGCGCGTGGCCGTCGAGCCCGACATGGTCGGCCGCGACCTCGCGCGAGAGGTGACGGTCAGAGAGCCTGTGATCCACGGAGAGCGGCGACATCCGCCTGATCGCGCTCGACACCGGCATCAAGCGGTCGATCATCCGCAACTTCACCGACCGCGGCGTGCAGCTCGAGCTGTATCCCTGCACAACGCCCGCCGCCGACCTGATCGCCGCCGGCGCCGACGGCATCTTCCTCGTGCCCGGACCCGGCGACCCGGCCGCTCTGGACTACGTCGTCGAGACGATCCGGTCGCTGCTGGGCTCGGGCCAGCCCGTGTTCGGCATCTGCCTCGGCCACCAGCTGCTCTCGCGCGCCGTCGGCCTGGAGACCTTCAAGCTCCCGTTCGGCCACCGCGGCGCCAACCACCCGGTCAAGGACCTGCGCACGGGGCGGATCGCGATCACGTCCCAGAACCACGGATTCGCGGTCACACCCCCGCCCACCCAGCCCGGCCAGCGACTCCAGTCCGACTTCGGCGCGTTCGAGCTCACCCACGTCTCGCTCTACGACGGCACGATCGAGGGGATGCGCCTGCTCGATGTCCCCGCCGGCTGCGTGCAGTACCACCCGGAGGCCGGCCCCGGCCCCCACGACAGCGTCGAGCTCTTCGACGACTTCCTGAAGGAGTTCGAGCGTGCCGCGGCGTGACGACATCCAGCGCATCCTGATCCTCGGCTCCGGGCCGATCGTCATCGGGCAGGCCGCCGAGTTCGACTACTCGGGCACCCAGGCCTGCAAGGTCCTGCGCGACGAGGGCTACGAGGTCATCCTCGTCAACTCGAACCCGGCGACGATCATGACCGACCCGGAGTTCGCCGACGCGACCTACGTCGAGCCGTTGCTGCCCGGCCCGGTGCGCCAGGTGATCGAGCGCGAGCGTCCCGACGCCCTGCTGCCGACGCTCGGCGGCCAGACGGCGCTGAACCTGGCCAAGGCGCTGCACGACGACGGCACGCTCGAGCAGCTACGGCGTCGAGCTGATCGGCGCGAACTACGACGCGATCCACCGCGCCGAGGACCGCGAGCTGTTCGACCAGACGATGCAGACCGCCGGCCTGCGAACGGCCAAGAACGCGATCGTCACCAGCGTGGCCGAGGCGCTCGACGCACGTCGACGACCTCGGTCTGCCCGGCGATCATCCGGCCGGCGTTCACGCTCGGCGGGCGCGGCGGCGGCATCGCGCGCTCGCGCGGCGAGTACGAGCGCATCGTCGCCGCCGGCCTCGCCGCATCGCCGATCGGCCAGGTCCTGATCGACGAGTCCGTCCTGGGCTGGGGCGAGTTCGAGCTCGAGGTCATGCGCGACCGCGCGGACAACGTGGTGATCGTCTGCTCGATCGAGAACGTCGACCCGATGGGCGTCCACACCGGCGACAGCGTCACCGTCGCCCCGCAGCAGTCCCTCACCGACGCGCTCTACCAGAAGCTGCGCGACCAGGCGATCCAGGTGATCCGCGCCGTCGGCGTCGAGACCGGCGGGTCCAACGTCCAGTTCGCCGTCAACGCCGGCGACCGAGGAGATCGTCGTCATCGAGATGAACCCGCGCGTGAGCGCGCTCGTCCGCACTGGCCTCGAAGGCCACCGGTTTCCCGATCGCGAAGATCGCCGCGCGGCTCGCGGTCGGCTACACGCTCGACGAGATCCCCAACGACATCACGCGCGCGACCCCGGCGAGCTTCGAGCCGACGATCGACTACGCGGTCGTGAAGTGCCCGCGCTTCGCCTTCGAGAAGTTCCCCGGCGTCGACCGCCGCCTGTCCACGCACATGAAGAGCGTGGGGGAGGTGATGGCCATCGGCCGCACCTTCCAGCAGGCGTTCGCGAAGGCGATGCGCTCGCGCGAGATCGACGTGGCCGCCGACACGGTCGGCGACACGGGCGAGCTGCTCGACCGCCTGCGCGTCCCGAGCGCCGACCGCTTCGACGTCCTGCTCGAGGTCTTCGCGCGCGGGACGGCGATCGAGGACGTCCACGAGGCGACGGGCATCGACCCCTGGTTCCTGCGCGAGTTGCGCGAGCTCGCGCTGGACCCGACCGGCCCGTTCGACGGCGGCGAGCGCTCGTTCAAGTCGGTCGACACCTGCGGCGCCGAGTTCGCCGCCGAGACGCCGTACTACTACTCGGGCTGGGAGCGCCGCGCCGTGCACGAGGTCCGCCGCGGCGACAGGCCGAGCGTGATGATCCTCGGCTCGGGACCCAACCGGATCGGCCAGGGCATCGAGTTCGACTACTGCTGCGTGCACGCGGCGATGACCGTGCGCGACTCCGGCCGCGACGCGGTGATGGTCAACTGCAACCCGGAGACGGTCTCGACCGACTACGACACGTCCGACCGCCTCTACTTCGAGCCGCTCACGCTCGAGGACGTGCTCGGGATCGTCGAGGTCGAGCAGCCCGAGGGCGTGATCGTCCAGTTCGGCGGCCAGACGCCGCTCAAGCTCGCCGCCGGCCTGCACGCCGCCGGCGTCCCGCTGCTCGGCACGAGCGTCGAGGCGATCGACCTGGCCGAGGACCGCTCGCGCTTCTCCGCCCTGCTGGACCGCATCGGCGCCAAGGCGCCGCCCTACGCGACGGCGACCAGCGCGTCGGAGGCGCTGGCCGCGGCGCCCGAGCGTCGGCTTCCCGCTGCTCGTGCGACCCAGCTACGTGCTCGGCGGGCGCGCGATGGAGGTCGTGTACTCCGACGAGGGGCTCCAGAGCTACCTCGACCGTGTCCGCCCCGAGGGCCAGATCTTCCTCGACCGCTTCATGGAGAACGCGATCGAGGTCGACGTCGACGCGCTCTGCGACGGCGAAGACGTCTGGATCGGCGGGATCATGCAGCACGTCGAGGAGGCCGGCATCCACTCCGGCGACTCCGCCTGCGTGCTGCCGCCGCACTCGCTCGGCGGCGAGGCGCTCGACCAGATCCGCGCCCTGACCCGGGACATCGCGCTCGCGCTCGGCGTCGTCGGGCTGATGAACGTGCAGTACGCGCTCTACGAGGACGACGTCTACGTGATCGAGGCCAACCCGCGCGCCTCGCGGACCGTGCCGTTCGTCTCGCAAGGCCACGGGCGTGCCGCTGGCCAAGATGGCGTGCCGGGTCATGCTCGGCGAGCGGATCGCCGACCTCGGGCTGCCCGCCGATCCCACGCCCGACCACATCTGCGTCAAGGAGGCGGTGCTGCCGTTCGACCGCTTCCACGGCTCCGACGGCCTGCTCGGCCCCGAGATGCGCTCGACCGGCGAGGTCATGGGCGTGGCGAAGGACTTCCCGACCGCGTTCGCCAAGGCCCAGGCGGCGGCTGGTGTCGCGCTGCCCACGACGCGGCACGGTCTTCCTCACGGTCACCGACGCCGACAAGCCGGCCGCGGTCGGCATCGCCGGGATCCTGCACGACCAGGGCTTCGACATCGTCGCCACCGGCGGGACGGCGCGCGCGATCGCGCGGATGGGCATCCCGGTCGAGCGGCTCAACAAGATCGCGCGAGGGCTCGCCGAACGTCGTCGACTGGATCGAGGACGGCAAGGTCGACCTCGTCATCAACACGCCGACCGGCTCGGGCGCGCGCTCGGACGGCTACGAGATCCGGCGCGCGGCGACGGCCGGCGGCATCGCCTGCATCACGACGATCTCAGGCGGCATGGCGGCGGCGCGGGCGATCGCCCGCGCGCTCCGAGCCCGCGGTCGTCTCGCTGCAGGAGATCCACGCGGCGCGCGAGAGCGTCCCGGCCTAGTGGACCGGACGCTCGCACCGCTCGGCCGCCGGCTCGCCGACGTCACCGGTCGCCGCGAGCTCGGCGCGTACTTCATGTTGTCGGTCACCGACGAGGAGGGCCCCCGCCCGCAGCCCGGCCAGTTCTACATGCTGGCCGCGGCCGAGCGCTGGGGCGCGGGAGCCGACGAGCGGCCGTTCCTGCCGCGCGCGTTCTCGGTCGCGCGCGTGGCCGAGGACGGCGGCGGGCTCGAGTTCATGCTCGAGGACGTCGGGCCGGGAACGCGCCGGCTCGCCGAGCTGCGCGCCGGCGACGGCATCTGGCTGCTCGGGCCGCTCGGCAAGCCGTTCGCGCCCGCGCGCGACGGTCGCTCGCCCGTGCTCGTCGGCGGTGGGATCGGGACGGCACCGATCGTCATGCTCGCCGACGACCTCGGCCCCACCGGCGCGGAGGCGCTCGTCCTGCTCGGCTTCCGCGACCTCGAGCACGCCCACGGTGCCGAGCTGATCCCGCAGGCGCAGGTCACCACCGACGACGGCTCGGTCGGACATCACGGCCTCGTCACCGACCTGATCCCCGACGGGCACATCGAGGTCTTCGCCTGCGGTCCGCCGCAGATGCTCGAGGCCGTGCGCGCGTTGTGCGAGCGCCGGGGCATCCCGGCGCAGCTGGCGCTCGAGTCGGGGATGGCGTGCGGGTTCGGCGCCTGCTTCGGCTGCGTCGTCCCGACGAGGGGCGGCTACGTGCGGCTGTGCGTCGACGGGCCGGTGCTCGACGCGGCGGATCTGGAGGCCGTGGTTGTCCACTGAACTGTGCGGCATCCCGCTCGCCCACCCGATCGTCAACGCGAGCGGGACCTTCGACGCGCTCGCCGCGTCCCGCGCGTTCGGGGCCACGCTGTTCGACCGGTTCCCCTTCAGCGCCTTCGTCACCAAGACGGTGACCGACGAGCCGCGCGGCGGCAACCCGCCGCCGCGGCTGTGGGAGCTGCGGGCCGGGATGATCAACTCGATCGGGCTCCCGAACAAGGGCCGCGAGCGCTTCCTGGCCGAGGACCTGCCGGCGCTCGCGGACCTGCCGGTGCCGCTGATCGTCAACGTGATGGGCTCCACCGCCGACGAGTTCGCGCGGCTCGTCGAGGCGTTCGCCCCCCGCGACGAGGTCGCCGCGCTCGAGCTCAACGTCTCCTGCCCGAACGTCAAGACGGGGCTCGACATCGGTGCCGACCCGCGAGAGGCCGCTGCGCTGGTCGCGCGGCTGCGCCCGCTCACGCCCAAACCGCTGATCGTCAAGCTGACGCCGAACACGGCGTCGCCCGCCGCGGTCGCTCGGGCGGTCGCGGAGGCGGGCGCCGACGCCGTCTCGCTGATCAACACGCTGCGCGCGCTGGCGCTGCACCCGCAGACGCGCGAGCCGTGGCTCGGCGGCGGTACCGGGGGGATGTCGCGGCCCGTCGGTGCGCGCCGTCGCGCTCGCGCAGGTCGCGGCCGTCCGCGCGATGACCGAGATCGCCGATCGTCGGCATGGGCGGCGTCCAGTCCGGGCGGCACGCGCGCGACCTGCTCGACGCGGGCGCGACCGTGGTGGCCGTCGGTACCGAATCGTTCCGCGATCCGCTCGCCGGCGCCCGCATCGCGTCCGAGCTCGCCGAGGAGGGTGTCGCCGGGGAGCCCGCGACGACCTCTTCCTGACGACGGTCGCGGATACCGTCAGCTGAAAGTGCGCAATGTGCGGGAGTTTCTCCGCGATCTGCGCTCGCATAGCACATTTCCTGGCGCAAAGACCCTGCAAAACCGCGCAAAAACGCTCGACCGGGTCTCGACGTTCTTCGACCTCAACTTGAGGTCTAGGCGAATATTGCCGGAATCGGTTGAACGGCCGCGTCGTCTGTGTAGACTCGCCGCCCGTGCCGCCAGCCGTGAAGACCCCGACCAAGCCTTCGGTGGCGGCCCCTGAAAGGTCATTGCAGCAGCGGATGGACGCGCTGGCCCGGGCGAACACGATTCGCACCCAGCGCGCCCAGCTCAAGCGCGATCTGAAGGCTGGCCGCATCTCCATCCACGACCTCCTGCTGGAGCCCCCGGAGTTCATCGAGACGGCCAAGGTCTTCGACATGCTGCTCGCTGTCCCCAAGTACGGCCGGGTCAAGGTCAACAAGGTCCTGCTCTCGTGCCGGATCTCGCCGAGCAAGACGATCGGTGGCCTCTCGCAGCGCCAGCGCACCGAGCTCGTCTCGCTCCTGCGCCGCTAGCGACTGAGGAGGAGGAGCCCGGCCGCGACCGGCCCGTCCGCCGCGCGGCCCGTCAAACTGTCGCGCCCACCATGGCGCGCGTGTTCGTCATCACCGGGCCCTCGGGGGTCGGCAAGGGGACGCTGATCCGGACCCTGCGTGAGCGCTGCCCGCAGATCGAGCTCAGCGTGTCGGCGACGACGCGGGCGCCGCGGCCCGGCGAGGCCGACGGCGTCGACTACCACTTCCTCGCCGACGCGGAGTTCGAGCGGCTGGTGGGGGAGGGCGCGTTCGTCGAGCACGCGCGCTACTGCGGGCAGGCGCTACGGCACGCTGCGCTCCGAGCTCTGAGGCGGACGGCGCAGGCGGCGCGCCGGTGGTGCTCGAGATCGAGGTCCAGGGCGCGCGGCAGGTCGCCGAGACGATGCCCGAGGCGGTGCGGATCTTCATCGCGCCGCCGTCGGAGGAGGCGCTGCGCAACCGGCTGGTCGGCCGCGGCGACACCGCGCCCGAGGACATGGAGCAGCGGCTCGAGACCGCGCGCGAGGAGCTGGCGGCCAAGGACGAGTTCGCGCATGTGGTCACCAACGACCGGCTCGAGAACGCGGTCGAGGACCTGGTGGCGATCGTCGCACGAGAGCTGGCGGCTGGTTGACTGCCAACCCCTAGACTCGACGGCATGATCTCCCCGCGCGTGGACCGTCTGCTCGAGCACGTCGACTCCAACTACGCGAGCGTGATCGTGGCGGCCAAGCGCGCGCGCCAGATCAACTCGTACTACCACAACCTCGGTGAGGGCTCCTTCGAGGAGTACCCGCCGCCGATGGTGGAGACGGTCTCCAAGAACTACCTGACGATCGCCCTGGAGGAGACCGCCCAGGGCAAGCTCAAGTACCGCTACCGCTAGCGTCAGAGCCACGCGGTGGCCCGCATCCTCCTCGGGGTGACGGGCGGCATCGCCGCCTACAAGTCGCTCGAGTTCACGCGGCTGGCGATGAAGGCCGGGCACGGCGTGCGCGTCATCCAGACCGCCGACGTCGCAGCGCTTCGTCGGCGCGGCCTCGTTCGCGGGCATCACCGGCGCGCCGGTCCTGACCAGCGAGTTCGAGCGGATCCCCTGCGCGGCGCCTTCCCGGGCCAGCCGGCGGGCGCGTGGGCGAGTCATATGCCGCTCTCGCACCTCGAGCTCGTCCACAACGCGGATGTCTTCCTGATCGCGCCCCTGAGCGCGAACACGCTCGCCAAGCTCGCCGCCGGGCTGGCCGACAACCTGCTTACCACGGCGGCGCTCGCGTGCCGGCGGCCGCTGGTTGTCGCCCCCGCCATGAACGACGCCATGTGGGAGCACGCCGGCGACCCAGGAGAACGTCGCGCGCCTGCGCGGGCGCGGGGTGACGGTGCTCGAGCCGGGCACGGGTCCCCTCGGCTCGATCGGCGAGCACGGCGCCGGGCGGCTGCCCGAGCCGCCCGAGCTGCTCGCCGCGGTCGAGTCGGCGCTGGTGCCATCGGACCTGGCCGGCCTCGAGGTGCTCGTCACCGCCGGGGGCACCCGCGAGCCGATCGACGCCGTGCGCTTCGTCGGCAACCGCTCCAGCGGCCGCATGGGCTTCGCGCTCGCCGACGAGGCCGCGCGCCGCGGCGGCCGCGCGACCGTGATCGCCGCGAACGTCTCGCTGCCACGCAACCCCGCGGTCGAGTACGTCGACGTCGAGACCGCGGCCCAGCTGCGCGACGCCTGTGTCAAGGCGTTCGAGCGCGCCGACGTCCTGCTCATGGCGGCCGCCGTCGCCGACTACCGGCCCGCCCAGGCGCACGGCGGCAAGATCAAGAAGGACCGTCAGGGCGAGGCGCTCGCCCTCGAGCTCGAGCGCACCGCCGACGTGCTGTCGGAGCTCTCCGCCCACCGCCGCGACGGTCAGACGCTCGTCGGCTTCGCCGCGGAGTCCGGCGCGGGCGCCGTCGAGTACGGGCGCGACAAGCTGCGCCGCAAGGGGCTCGACGCCGTCGTCGTCAACGACATCAGCGCGCCCGGCATCGGCTTCGACGCGCCTGAGAACGCGGTCACGATCGTCACGGCGCAGGGAGAGCAGGCCGTGCCGCAGGGCACCAAGGCCGCCATCGCGCGCGCCATGCTCGACATGGTTGTGGCGCAACGGCCATCCTCAACGAAGGTGGGGGTCTAGGTGGACACGGAAGGCGGCACCACGCTCTCGGACACGGAGGTGCAGGCGGTCACGGGCTTCGCCAAGCGCGTCGCCGACAACATCTCGCGCGCGGTCCAGGTCTCGCGACGACGTGCTCCACCACGTCCTCGTCTGCCTGCTCGCCGAGGGCCACGTGCTCGTCGAGGACTTCCCGGGCGTCGGCAAGACCGCGCTCGCGCGTGCGCTGTCGCGTTCGCTCGACTGCCAGTTCGCGCGCGTGCAGTGCACGGCCGACCTCCTGCCGGCGGACATCGTCGGCACCAACGTCTACAACCAGCGCGAGGGCCGCTTCGAGTTCCGTCCCGGCCCGATCATGGCCAACGTCGTCCTTGTCGACGAGGTCAACCGCGCCTCGCCCAAGACGCAGTCCGGCCTGCTCGAGTGCATGCAGGAGCGCAGCGTCACCGTCGACGTCTTCACCCATGAGCTGGCGCGGCCGTTCATGGTCTTCGCCACGCAGAACCCCGTCGAGTACGAGGGCACCTACCCGCTGCCCGAGGCGCAGGTCGACCGCTTCATGGCGCGGCTGTCGATGGGCTATCCGAGCCCCGACGCCGAGTCGGGCATGCTCGCCGGCCACGAGGGCGGCGACCGGGTGCTCGAGCTCGAGCCGGTCGTCGACACCCAGGAGATCCTCGACGCCCAGGACGCGACGCGTCGCGTCTACGCCTCCAAGGCCCTGCGCGACTACATCGTGTCGCTGCTGGTCCACACGCGCGAGGACGACCGCGTCGAGCTCGGCGCGTCGCCGCGCGCCGGCCTGATGCTGCTGCGAGCCGCCAAGGCGCACGCGCTGATCAACGGCCGCGATCACGCGCTGCCCGACGACGTGCAGGCCCTCGCCGACCCGATCCTCAGCCACCGGATCATGCTGATCCCGGAGGCCGCGGGCACCCGGCGCGAGGACGTCGTCCGCGACGCGGTCGCGTCGACTCCGGCGCTCTGATGCGCTCCGCGGCCGGCTGCGCCGCCCTCGGACTCGCGCTGCTGCTGGTCGCGGGGACCTTCGACGCCGAGCCGTTCTACGTCACCGGCGCGGCGCTCGTCCTGCTGGGCGCCGGTAGCGCGGCGTGGATCGCGATCGGAGCATGGGGGGCGAGCGTGCGCCGGTCGCTCGACCGCCGCAGCGTCATGGAGGAAGAGCCGCTGACGGTACGCATCGAGGCCCGCTCGGGTCCGCTGCCGCTGCCGCCCGGCTACGTCGACGAGCCGCTGCTGAGCGAGCCGGCGCCGCTGACGGCCGGGCGGCGCACGTCGCGGCTGCGCATCGAGGCGTCCTTCGCCCGCCGCGGCCGCCGTGCGCTCGAGCCCGTGACGCTCGTGCTGCGCGATCCGCTCGGGCTCGCCGAGCGCACGATCACCGCGGGCGAGGGGGACGAGATCCTCGTCCTGCCGCGCATCCACCCGGTGCGCACGGGCGCCGCGGGCGGCGAGGACACAGGCGCGCACGCGCGCGCCCTGCTGACCGCCGCCGCCGAGACGGAGATCGACGGCCTGCGCGTCCATCTTGAGGGCTCCCCGGCGAGTCGCATCCACTGGCCCAGTTTGGCCAAGGGCGGCGAGATCATGGAGCGCAAGCTGATCGCCGAGGCCGACTCGCGACCGCTCGTCGTGCTCGACCCGCGCGGCGCGCGCACGCTCGACGACCTCGACGCTGCGGTCCGTGCCGCCGGCTCCCTCGTCGTCCACTTCGCCAGACGCACCGGCTGCGCCCTGCTGCTCCCGGGCGACCGGCGCGCGGTGACGATCGAGCCCGACCTCGGCGCCTGGCCCAGTGCCCACGTCCGGCTCGCACTGCTCGGCGACCAGGCCGGTCCCGCGCTGGCCGCGGCGCAGAACCGCCGCGGCCTGATCCTGTTCGTCTCCGCCCGCCGCATCGAGCGCGCTCCGCGGGGTCTCGGCCGTACGCCCGGCGGCCAGGTGCTGGTGGTACCGGGCGAGCTGCCCGACCGCCGCGCCCTGCTCAACGTCGCGGGGTGCACGGGCTACCTCGGAACGCGCACCGGCAGCGCCGCCGCGATCGAGGCCGTGGCGTCGTGACCACGCTGGCGGCGCGCGCTCGCGTGCGGCCCGCCCTGCCGCTGCTGGTCGCGCGGGGCGTCGCCTTCGCCGCGCTCTGCGGCTTCGGCCTCATCCACTGGATGCTCATGCTCGACCCCGCGCAGCCCGCCCGGGCCGGCGCCGCACTGGTGGTGGCTCTCGCCGCCGGGCTCGCGGTGCGCGCGTGGCCGCCCGCGCTGGCGGCAGGATTTGTCGCCGCCCTGATCGCCGGCGGGATCGCTGTCGGCGACCTGTGGCCCGGTCGCTGGGACGAGCTGGCCGCTTCGATCGCCGACGGCATCGCCTCGGTCGGCGCCGCGCGCATCCCGTACATCGGCTCGGACCCCGACCTGAGGCTCGTGATCGGGCTCGGGGGGACGGTGCTCGCGACCGCCGCCGGTGTGCTCGCCTTCCGTGACCGCCGTGTCTGGGCCCTGGGCGCGCTGGTCACCCTGTACGCCGTTCCGGCCGTCGCGCTCGACTTGCGCGCCGAGTTCCTGCGCGGCGCCGTCCTCGCGGTCCTGGTGATCCTGTTCCTGCGTCTGGAGCGCACAGCGCAGCGCGAGCTCGCGGCGGCCGCCGGGCTCGCCGCCGCCGCTGCCGTGGCCGCGCTTGCCGCCGCTCCGGCGCTCGACGTCCAGCGCCCCTGGTTCGACTACGAGCGCTTCGCGCAGGACGCTGCCAGCGCTCGCGCGACCACGTTCAGCTGGGACCATGACTACGGCGCACTGCCGTGGCCGCGCGACGGGCGCGAGATGCTGCGTGTGGAGTCCGGGCGGCGCGCATACTGGAAGGTCGCCGACCTCGACTTCTTCGACGGCAACCGCTGGGCCGAGAAGCGGGCCCGCGGTGCCGCGCAGCCTCTCGGCGTGCAGAATCTCGGCGTCTCTGACGCCAACCTGGAGCGCTGGACGTTCCCCATCTCGGTCAGCGTGCGCAACCTGCGCTCGCCGACGCTCGCGCTCGCGGGCGTTCCGCAGGCGGTGGCGATGCCAGGGCGCAGGCCGCGACCCGTCGCCACCGGGATCTGGAGCGCCGGCCGCGTCATCCATCGCGCGGACTCGTACACGGCGCGCGTCTACGTCCCGTCACCGTCGCGCGCCGAGCTCAGCGGTCCGGCGCCCGAGTTCTATCCCGGCCCCGTCCTCGAGAACCTGACCTTCGACGCCGTCGGCGACGGAGGCGCGTTCCAGGTCCTCGTCGGACGCTTCCGGGAAAGCCCGATGCTCGTGTCCTACGGGCCCGAGAACGCCGCCGAGGATCTGCGCGGCTCCAACCTGCGCCGCATCTTCGCGCTCTCGCGGCAGCTGCTATCGAATGCGGCGACCCCGTACGGCTACGTCCAGGCGGTCCAGCGCCACCTCCAGATCGGGTTCAGCTACGACGAGACGCCCCCGCCGGCCGCGCGCACGCTCGACGGCTTCCTGTTCGACGCCCGGTCGGGCTTCTGCCAGCAGTACTCCGGCGCGATGGCCCTGCTGCTGCGCATGGGCGGTGTCCCGGCGCGTGTCGTGACGGGCTTCGCACCCGGCTCCTACGACTCGGACTCCAAGCGCTACGTGGTCCGCGACCTCGACGCGCATTCGTGGGTGCAGGCGTGGTTCGACGGCATCGGCTGGGTCGACTTCGACCCCACGCCCGCGAACGCGCCACCCCGTTCGCAGGCGTTCGGAGCGGCGGTGTCGGCCAGCAACGGCGACGTCCGCGACCGCGGCACCACGCAGGCGGCCCCCGCTGTGCCCCGCTCGGAGACGCCTTGGCCGAAGCTGCTGGCGCTCGGCCTGGGGCTCGTCGCCGTCGCCGCGGCGGGCGGCGTCGCGTTGGCGCGACACGGCCGGGAGCGCGTGCGTCTGTCCGAGCTCGAGCGTGCGTTGCAGGGCGCGGGTGAGGCGTGCGGGCCAGCGACGACGCTGACCGCCCTCGAGGGCCGCTTCCCCGCTGCTGCGGACTACCTGCGGGCGATGCGCGCCCAGCGCTATTCGCGGGGCGCCGGCCCGACCGCGGCACAGCGCCGTGACCTGCGCCGCGCCCTGTCGCGCGGCCGCGGGCCGCTCGCCCGCGCGCGCACTTTCTACGCGCTCCGCCCGCGGCTACGCTCGTGGTGATGGAGTCCGCATACGACCTCTACACCCGCGGTATGCGCCTCCTGGCTGACGGTGACCACCATGCCGCGACGGTCCCGCTCAAGCGCGTGCGCGACCTCGAGCCCGACAAGACCTCGGTGCGCGAGGCGCTCGGCCGCGCCCTGTTCGGCTCGCACCGTTTCCGCGAGGCCGAGGCGGAGTTCCGCGAGGTCGTCGAGAAGGCGCCCACCAACCACTTCGCGCTCTTCTGCCTCGGCCGCTCGCTGCAGCAGCAGGGACGTCATGCCGAGGCGCGCCAGCCGCTCGCGCTCGCGTCGAGCCTGCGCCCCGACCGCGCCGACTACCGCGAGTACCGGGACCGCAGCCGGCGCCACGCCGCGTAGGGCGCGCTTCACAAAAGGGACGGACCCTTTTGTGAAGCGGGTGTAGGGAGAACCCCCGCGCGCGGGGGGGCCGGGTGGAGGAGGCTTCGGCCCATGACTGAGAAGGACCTGCTTCGCGCAGCTGCCGCCGGCGACGCCGCCGCCGTCTCCGCCCTCTACCGCCGCCACTTCGGTGATGTCGAGCGCCGTTGCCGGCGCATCACAGGCTGCCCCCACGAGGCCGCCGATGCGGCGCAGGACGCGCTGCTGGCCACCTTCCGCCGGCTGCCGTCGCTCGACTGCGAGACGCTGCGCTTCGGCGCCTACGCCGCGGCGGCCGGAGTCAACGCCGCGCTCGAGCGCCGACGCCGCCGCGCCGGCGAGGTCGCCACCGGCGACGAGTCCTGGCTCGACGCGCTCGGCGGCAGCCAGGAGTCCGGTCAGACCGAGCTTGAGCGCCGCGAGCTGCGCGACGCCGTTCGCGCCGCTCTGCGCGACGTCCCCGAGCGCCAGCGGGTCGCCCTGTTCCGCTCGGTCTACGAGGGATGCTCGTGCCAGGCGATCGCCGACGAGCTCGACCTCAACGCCAATGGCGTAGCCCAGCTGCTGTGGCGCGCGCGGCGCAGCTTCGCCGATGCGCTCGCCGCTCACGGCTCCCCGGTCGCGGCCTGACGCGCTATGCTGCGGCGACACTTTTCAGCGGGCCGCATGGCCATTGAAAAGCGGGCTTGAGCCCGCTTTTTTATTGTCGTAACCGGAGAGGAGGACACCCAATGAGCAGCATCCAGGAGCGCATCGAGGCGACGCTCGCCTCGGCTGAGCCTGACGTGGAGGTGCTCCTCGCCGAGGTCGTCGGCGGCACCACGGTGCGCCTGTTCATCGACCACCCGCAGGGCGTCTCGCTCGCGCTGTGCGAGCGCGTGACGCACCTGCTCCCGGAGGTCCGCGAGCAGTACGCCCTCGAGGTCTCGAGCCCCGGTCCCCAGCGCCCGCTCTCACGTCCCGAGCACTTCCGCCGCTTCGTCGGCGAGCGCGCGCGCGTACGCACGCGCAACGAGCACGACGGCCGCCACAGCTTCACCGGCGAGCTGCTCGGCGCGACGGAGGCCGAAGTGACCGTCGCCGCCGACACCGGGGTGGTCTCCATCCCGTACGGCGAGATTCACCGTTCCCACCTCATCAAGGACTGATCGCCCAGTGTCCCAGGAGATTGTCGACGCCGTTCGCGCCCTGGCGCAGGACAAGGGCATCTCGGAGGAGAAGCTCATCGCCGCGCTCGAGGACGCCCTCCTCTCGGCCTACAAGAAGCTCCCAGGCTCGGCGCGCTACGCGCGGGTGGTCATGGACTCCGCCGACGGCGAGTTCCGGGTCGAGCGGATGATCATCCCCGAGGAGCTCGAGGACGACCTGCTCGACGAGGTCGAGACCGAGGCGTCGCTGGAGGAGGGCATCCGCCGCGTCGATCCCGAGACCGGCGAGGTGGTCATCCCCGAGGCGCCCGACATCCCGCTCGAGCGGCTCATGGAGTACGCCAACCAGATCGAGTTCATCGACGACACGCCCGACGACTTCGGGCGCATCGCCGCCCAGACGGCCAAGCAGGTGATCCTCCAGCGCATCCGCGAAGCGGAGCGCGACATGATGTTCGAGGAGTACCAGGACCGCGTCGGCGAGCTCATCACCGGCCTCGTCCAGCAGACCGATTCGCGCTACACGCTCGTGCAGCTGCGCGAGCGCGTCGAGGCGCTGCTGCCCAAGTCCGAGCAGGTCGACGGGGAGCGCTACGACCACGGGCAGCGCATCAAGGCCGTGATCAAGGACGTGTCGCATTCGACGCGCGGCCCGTCGATCATCGTGTCGCGCCGCGACCCGGAGCTGATCAAGGCGCTGTTCGAGCTCGAGGTGCCCGAGATCGCCGACGAGCTCGTCGAGATCACGATGGTCGCGCGCGAGCCCGGCTATCGCTCGAAGATCGCCGTCGTCTCGCACGCCGACGGCGTCGACCCCGTCGGTGCCTGCGTCGGCCCGCGCGGCTCGCGCGTGCGCATGGTCGTCTCCGAGCTGCGCGGCGAGAAGATCGACATCATCCCCTACAACGACGAGCCCGCCCGCTTCGTCGCCAAGGCCCTGTCGCCCGCGCGCGTGCGCGAGGTGCTCGTCGACGACGAGCACAAGCAGGCGACCGTGATCGTTCCCGACGACCAGCTCTCGCTGGCGATCGGCCGCGAGGGCCAGAACGCGCGCCTGGCGGCACGGCTGACCGGCTGGCGGATCGATATCCGCTCGGAGACCGAGTTCGCGACCGAGGCCGAGGAGGGCGACGACTCCGACGAGGAGCTGAGCGGCCGCTGCGCTGCGGTCAACCGCAACGGGCGCCGGTGCCCGAACGCGGCGCTGCCGGGCTCGCGCTACTGCGGAATCCCCTCACATCAGGCCCTGGAGCAGGTCGAGGGCGACCAGGTTCCTGCCTGAGCGCACCTGCGTCGGCTGTCGGGCGAGGGCGGACCAGGCCGATCTGGTCCGCTTCGCCGCCGTCGCCGGTGAGCTGCGCGAGGGTCGCGACCTGTCCGGCCGCGGCGCGTGGCTGCATCCGCGCCGGGACTGCCTCGACGCGGCGGTGGCGCGCGGAGCTTTCGCCCGTGCCCTGCGGCAGCCGGTGACCGTCCCCATAGACTTGGAGCGCACATGGCCAAGAAGCGCGTAAAGGAGCTCGCGAAGGAGTACGACCTGCCCGGGCAGGAGATCGTCGCGCGCCTCGAGAAGGCCGGCATCCAGGTGAAGGCCGCCGCGCAGGCGATCGACGAGGACATCGCCGCCGCGGCGATCGCGGGCAAGCCGCTTCCGTCCGCCAACGGCGACGCCGAGAAGCAGGAGCCCGAGGCGCCGCGCAAGCCCTCGACCCCGGTCAACCTGTCCGCGCGTCGCCTGCAGGAGCAGAAGGAGCGCGAGTCCCAGCAGCGCAAGGGCCTCGACCAGAGCCGCGGTGGCCAGCGCGGCGGCCAGCGTGGCGGTCAGCGCACGACCCGTCCCAGCCCTTCGGCCCCACCGCAGGGTGGCGTCCGCCGCGTCGTCATCGACTCGCAGGCGTCGCGCCGCACGAGCGGGCCCGGCGGCGGCCCCGGCCGTCCCGGTGGTCCGGGTGGCGGGCCAGGCGGGCCCAAGCGCCGCCCCGGCCGCGGCGGTGGCCGGCGCCGGCGGCGCATGTTCGAGGACACCGAGCCCGCTCCCCTCAACGCGGCGGCGCCGACCGTCGACATCGTCAGGATCAACTCCGGCTCGACCGTCGCGCAGGTCGCGGAGTACCTGCACATCTCGTCCGCCGAGATCATCAAGAAGCTGATGGGGCTGGGGGAGATGGCAACGCTCACCCAGACGCTCTCCGACGACGCGATCGAGCTGCTGGCCGGCGAGTTCGACCGCGAGGTGGAGATCGTCCACGCCGGCGACGAGGCCGATGTGGAGCCGGAGATCGAGGAGGACGAGGAGGCGCTGCAGCCCCGCGGTCCGGTGGTCACGATCATGGGCCACGTGGACCACGGCAAGACCTCGCTGCTCGACGCGATCCGCCAGACGGAGGTCGCGGCGGGCGAGGCCGGCGGCATCACCCAGCACATCGGCGCGTACCAGGTCCACCACGGCGACGACGTCATCACCTTCCTCGACACGCCCGGTCACGAGGCGTTCACCGCCATGCGTGCCCGCGGCGCTCAGGTCACCGACATCGCGGTGATCGTGGTTGCCGCTGATGACGGGGTGCGCCCGCAGACACGCGAGGCGGTCGACCACGCCAAGGCCGCGGAAGTGCCGATGATCGTCGCGGTCAACAAGATCGACAAGGAGGGCGCGCAGCCCGAGCGCGTCCGCACCGAGATGACGACGCTCGGCCTGCAGCCCGAGGAGTGGGGCGGCGACACGATGTTCGTCGACGTCTCGGCGAAGGCCAAGACGAACCTCGAGGACCTGCTCGAGTCGATCGTCCTGCTCGCCGAGGTCGAGGAGTACCAGGCCAACCCCGACGTGCCCGCCTCCGGCGTGGTGATCGAGTCCAGGCTCGACCCCGGGCGGGGGCCGGTCGTCACCGTGCTCGTCCAGCGCGGCACGCTGCGCGTGGGCGACGACGTCGTCGCGGGCCCGCACTGGGGGCGCGTGCGCGCGATGAGCGACTTCCACGGCGAGCGCGTGACCGAGGCCGGCCCGTCGGAGCCGGTCGAGGTGCTCGGGTTCGACTCGGTGCCCGACGCGGGCGAGAACACGCGCGTGGTCGAGAACGACCGGACCGCGCGCCAGCTGGCCAACGAGCGCGCGCAGCGCCTCAAGACCGAGGCCCTCGCCCGGCGCAAGCGGCGCCGCGTCACGCTGGAGAACATCTTCGACGCCCATGGCGACCCGACCGCGGGCGCGCAGCTCAACCTGCTCATCAAGGCGGACGTGTCCGGCTCGCTCGAGGCCTTTCAGGACGAGGTCGCCAAGCTCCCGCAGGACGAGATCGGCGTGGACATCGTCCGCGCGGACGTGGGCGGCATCACCGAGTCCGACGTCAACCTCGCGGCCGCCGCGGACGCGATCATCATCGGCTTCAACGTGCGGCCGGTGGGGGAGGCGCGCCAGCTCGCCGAGCGCGAGGGCGTCCAGATCCGCACCTACTCGGTGATCTATCGCGCCTTCGACGACCTGCGCGACGCCATGCAGGGCATGCTGCGTCCGGAGGAGGTCGAGGAGACGGTCGGCGACGTCGAGGTCCGCGAGCTCTTCCGCGCGTCGAAGATCGGCGTCATCGCCGGGTGCTACGTCACCGAGGGCAAGGTCACGCGCGGCGCGTCGGTGCGGCTGGTGCGCGACGGCACCGTCGTGTGGACCGGCGAGATCGAGTCGCTGCGGCGCCATTCCGACGACGTGCGCGAGGTCGCCGCCGGTTTCGAGTGCGGCATCGTCCTGCGCAACTACCAGGACGTCAAGGCGGGCGACATGCTCGAGGTCTTCGAGACCAAGCAGGTCGAGCGGCAGCTGTCCGCCTAGTGACGCCGGGTTACTAGGATGCCGCCGTCGGGGAGGATGCGCCGGGTCGACGAGGCCATGCGCGAGGTGCTGTCCGACGCCATCGCCTCCGAGCTCAAGGACCCGCGGATCGGGTTCGTCACCGTCACCGCCGTGGACACCTCTCCCGATCTCCGACACGCAACCGTCTGGGTCTCAGTGCTGGGCGACGAGTCGCAGCGCAGGCTGTCGCTGGAGGGGCTGGCGTCAGCCCACGGGCTGCTGCAGCGCGCGGTGGCCGGCCAGTTGCGGCTCAAGCACACGCCAACGCTCGAGTTCTCCTACGACGACACCGCCGAACGCGCCGAGCGGGTGGAGCGTCTGCTGCGGGACGCCGATGATTGACCTGGTGGTGGACGTCATCCGCAACGGCGATCGCTTCGTGCTCTGCACGCACGAGCACCCAGACGGCGACGCGCTGGGCTCGCTGGCCGCGATGCAGCTCGCGCTCGAGCAGGTCGGCAAGGACGTCGTGTCCTTCATGGATGCGAGCGAGCTCCCGCTGCCGTACGAGTACGGCTTTCTGAGCCTCGAAGGGCTGGTCACCGAGGTCCCGACCGACGACCGCGTGGCGGTGTTCCTGGACTGCGGGAACATCGATCGCAATCCGGCGGTCGCGCTGCGGGACGCGGCGACGATCGTCAACATCGACCACCACCACGACAACACACGGTTCGGGACGGTGAACCTCGTGGTGGCGGAGGCATCGTCGACGGCCGAGATCGTCTGGACGCTGCTCGATCCGCTCGGGGTGCGACTGACGCGCGAGATCGCTCAGGCGCTGTACGTCGGGCTGGTCACGGACACCGGCAAGTTCATGTACGAGAACACCGGGCCGGCGGCGCACAAGATGGCCGCCGCGCTGCTCGAGGCCGGGGTGGACTCGCAGGCGATCTACCACCACCTCTACGAGGGCATCCCTGAGGCCAAGCTCGACCTGCTCGCCCGCGGGCTGTCGAATATGGAGCGCTACGACGGCGGCGCGCTGTCGATCGCGTATCTGTCGAAGGCCGACTACGACGCCTCGGGCGCCGAGGAGGGCTACTCCGAGGGCGTCGTCGACCACCTGCGCGCCCTGGACGGGACCGCCGTGGCGGCGGTGGTGCGCGACCAGCTCGGCGCCGGCCGAGAGGGCTTGCGCAAGGTGTCGCTGCGCGCCTCCGACGACCGCGTCGACGTCTCCCGGATCGCGCGCTCGCGCGGCGGGGGCGGGCATCGCCGCGCGGCCGGCTTCTCGACCGAGGCCGACATGCCGGAACTCGTCGAGTTCCTGCGCCGCGAGGTGGCAGCGCAGCTCCAGCCGGTGTGAACGGCGTCCGCCTCGTCGACAAGCCGGCCGGGGTGACCTCCCACGATGTCGTCGCCCAGGTCCGGCGCGAGCTGCCGCGCGGGGTCAAGGTCGGGCACGCGGGGACGCTGGACCCGTTTGCGACCGGGTTGCTCCTGGTGCTGCTGGGACGCGCCACGAGGGTCCAGCGCTGGCTGATGGAGCTGCCGAAGTCCTACGTGACCGTTGCCCGGCTCGGGTATCGCTCGACGACGGGCGACCCGGACGGTGAGATCACCGAGGGCGCAATGCCGGCGGAACTGTCGCTGCCGAGCGGCCGGATCCGCCAGCGGCCCCCGGCGTACAGCGCGGTCAAGGTCGCGGGCCGCCGGGCGTACTCCCTGGCGCGCGCGGGAGAGGACGTCGAACTGCCCGAGCGCGAGGTCGAGGTGCACCGTGCCGAACTGCTGTCGTCGGACTCCGAGCGCGCCACCTACGAGATCGAGTGCTCCTCGGGCACCTACATCCGGTCGCTGGTCATGGGGCTCGGCGACGCCTACTGCGAGACCCTCCGCCGCACCGCCATCGGCCCCTACCGGGTCGATGACGCGGGCGCCTTCGTCGCACTCGACGAGGCGCTCGACTTCATCCCGGCGGTGATGCTCTCCGGAGAGGACGCCCGGCGGGCCGGCCACGGCGTAGCGGTTCCGGGAACGGCCGAGGCCGTCGTGCGCCTGATCGACGCCGACGGCCTCGTTGCGCTCGCCGAGCCCCGCCCTGATGGGTCGCTGAAGCCCATCGTGGGGTTCAGGGGTTAGAGCAGGCAGGCCCACACGGCCGCGTCCTGATCGGGCCGCAGCGTCCGCCGGACCGAGACGACGGTCCTCGGAGCGGTCACGCCGGCGTAGGACGCGTGGACCGACAGGGTGATGTCCGTTGCCACGTTGAGCACGGAGGTGTCGATGGCCGCACCCGGGCGCCCGTTGCACTGAGCCGGATACGGGCTCGTCGGCGTGGCCAGGACGGTCGTCCGCAGCCCGCGGTTCCAGCGAGCCGAGATGCGGCCGCTCTTGATGTTGGGCGTGGCGACCCGCTTGCAGATCGCCCTGCCGGCGGTCTCGGTGCAGACCTGCATGGCCTCGATGCCACGGACGCCCGGCAGCCCGACGGAGACACCCTCGTTGGGCACGACGGCGGCGAATGACGTGGCGGTGAGGCCCACGGCGGTGGTAGCGGCGATGAACAGCAGCGACAGACGGTTACGCATGACTCCTCCTGGAGTGTTGTGTGGGCGAGCCCCCTGCCCGCCCTTCACCCCAAGGACGTGATCTCGCGCTGAACATCGTTCACAGCGCCGCCACCAAAGGGGACTTGCGATTCATGCGCCTCCATGGCGCATCATTCGCAGGACCTCGCAAATCCCGGCGGCCGTCCGCTCGTGACGAACGAAGACGTCACGCCAGCGGTACCGCCGGACGAGGTGGCCGGCCGCTCGGTGGATGGCGTCGCGCTGGGCGTCCGCCACTCGCTGGAGCGGCTCGTCGTGCTGCTCGCCGTCCGTTTCGACGATCAGCCGCTCCTCGGGCCAGAGAAAGTCGGCCGAGAAGCCGAGCACGCGTTCGTTGACTCTCGGAGCCGGGAGGCTGTGCCAGCCGACCACCCGATGAAGGAAGGTGACCTCGAGGCGTGATCGGGTGGGCTCGATGCCGGTGAGGAGACGACCCAGCGGTCGCAGCGGCCGCCGCTGGTAGGACAGCTCGACCAGCTTGAGGTTGGTTGGCGTGATGGAAGCGGATGCCCGGGCGCTTGCGGCCGCTGGTGCCCGGGATGGTCACGTCGATCTGCGGTCCTGCCCGAGTTGCTGGGACGTGACCCGTCCGTTCTGTTCGGCCGCGATCGCGGCGGCTCTTGCGAATGATGCGCCCATATGACGTACTAGGCGCAAGACCCTCATTTCTCTCCGGCGCGAGTAGGCTCGGGCGCGCATGCAGGTCACGTGGCTCCCCGACGCGACGAACCGGCCGCGCCGAGTCGCGGTGGGGGAGTTCGACGGTGTCCACCTCGGCCACCGGGCGGTGATCGGGGACGCGGACACGGTGCTCACGTTCGATCCGCATCCGCGCGCTGTCATCACTCCCGACGCGGCGCCGAAGCTGCTGACGCCGCTGACGATCAAGGCGGACATCATGGCCGGCCTTCACGTGAGGGAGATGGTCGTGATCCCCTTCGACGGTGACTTCGCGGCGCAAAGCCATCCGGAGTTCGTCGACGAGATCCTGATCGCCAAGCTCGGAGCGGCGGAGGTGCGCGTGGGGGAGAACTTCCGCTTCGGCCACCAGGCCAGGGGCGACGTCTCCTACCTCCAGAACCGCTCGGAGTTCACGACGAGCGTGGCGGAGATGGTCGAGGTCGACGGCGAGATCGTCTCCAGCACGCACATCCGCGGGCTGGTCATCGCGGGGGACGTCGAAGGTGCCGAGCGCTTCCTCGGCCTGCCGTTCCATCTGCGCGGCATCGTCCAGCACGGGGACAAGCGTGGCCGCACGCTGGGGTTCCCGACCGCCAACATCGTCCCCGACAACAAGCTCGTCTACCCCGGCAACGGGGTGTACGCGTGCCGCGCGGCGCTCGAGGTCGAGGGGGAGTGGAAGTGGTGGCCCGCGGCGGTCAACGTCGGCGTGCGGCCGACCTTCGTCACCGGCCGCGGCGTCCTGATCGAGGCCTATCTGATCGGCTACGACGGCGACTGCTACGGAGGGGAGCTGCGCCTCGCCTTCCTGCGCCGGCTGCGCGGGGAAAAGCGCTTCGACTCCGTCGACGCGCTCGTCGAGCAGATGCAGCGCGACACCGCGCACGCGGCCGAGATCGCCGGGTGAAGCCGCTACCCTGCTCCGTCGCATGACCGCGCTGACCGCTGAGCGAAAGCAGGAGATCGTCTCCAAGTTCGGCAAGACGGAGACCGACACCGGTGCCACCGAGGTCCAGGTCGCGCTGCTCACCGAGCGCATCAACCACCTCACCGAGCACCTGCGCGACCACAAGCACGATCACCACTCGCGGCGCGGCCTGCTGATGCTCGTCGGCCGTCGCCGCCGGCTCCTCAACTACTTCCAGAAGAAGGACCTCGAGGGGTACCGCGGGCTGATCCGCGAGCTCGGCCTACGCCGCTAGGCCGCCCGTGGCGGTCATCGCGCCCGGAACGCACGCGCCTGACTTCTCGCTCCTGCGCCACGACGGGAGCACGTTCACCAACGCCGACCTCGACGGCCGCACCACCGTCCTCGTCTTCTACCCGCACGCCTTCTCCTCGGTGTGCACCGACCAGTTCTCCATCTATCAGGAGGTGCTCGGGGCGCTGAGCGAGCAGGGCGCCACGCTCTACGGCGTCTCGGTGGACTGGACCGACGCGCAGGAGGCGTTCCGGACCCAGGTCGGCACCGAGATCGAGATGCTGTCGGACTTCGAGCCCAAGGGTGCGGCGAGCCGGGCCTTCGGCGTCTACCACGAGGCCGGGATGTCGACCCGCGCGCTGGTGATCATCGGGCCGGACGGCCTGGTGAAGTGGAGCTGGGAGGGTGAGCACCCAGGAGTCCTGCCCGGCGCCAATCTGATCTTCGACGGGCTCGCCCACGTCTGAGCTGCGTTCAGCCCCGCTGCCGCCGGTAGGCCCCGAGGACCGCGTCCGGGGCCCGGAGGGCGCGCCGGTGGTGGTCGTCTATGCGGACTTCGAGTGTCCCTACTGCGCCGCGCTCGAGCTGCGGCTGGCCGAGGCGGAGATGCGGGTCTGCTTCCGCCACTTCCCGGTCCGCTCCAAGCACCCGCGCGCCTGGCCCGCGGCCCAGGCGGCCGAGGCCGCCGCCCTCCAGGACGCGTTCTGGCCGATGCACGACTCCCTCTTCGCCGGCCAGGGCCGCCTGGAGGACCCGCACCTGTGGGCACGCGCCTCCGAGCTCGGCCTCGACGTCGAGCGCTTCCGCGCGGACGCCCGGTCCGAAGCCGTCACGGCCCGCGTCCAGCACGACTTCAACACCGGCATCCGCGCCGGCGTCGCGGCCACCCCCACGCTGTTCCTGCCGGACGGCACGATGCGGCTGGGACGTGACGCGCTACGGACGGTCTAGGGCGCGACCACCTCGCCGCGCTCGACCGTGAACGACAGCTCGCAGTCGAGCGCGTGGGTCGCCACCTGGCTCTCCACGCCGAGCTCGGCGGTGATCGGGTGCGAGTCCAGTGGGTGGATCGTGACCCGCACCGGGTGATCAACCGGGCGCGCGCTCACGTGGTGGAACGTCGCGCCCGCCTCGATCACACCCTGATAGCAGGCGCGGTGGCCGTCGTCGGCGTCACGCATCTGCTTGAGGAAGACCTGGTTGCCGCGCCCGGCGAGCGCGGACTTCATCACGTGGGCGGCGAGGGTGAGCCCCGGCAGCTCGAGGTCGCCGTCCCCGGTCGCCAGCTCGACGAGCTCGGGGACGAGCATCTTGGCCACGTCGCCGATCCCGTCGAGAACGGGTCCGCCGCCGCCCTTGCCCGGCAGCTGCTCGAGCTCGAGGACCCGGCGCCACTCGACGCGCGCGCCCGCCTTGAAGTCGCCCCCGAAGGTCCGAACCTCGACGCGCTCGCCGAGCCCGTCGGCCGGCTCGAAGCGGGCCTGGCTCTTGTTGTAGCCGTAGACGTCGCGGCCGGCGATCAGCGAGACGGGGTTGTCCACGAACACGAAGGGCGCGAAGAAGCCGAAGCGGTCGGCGACGAACACCCCTAGCCGCTTGCGGCCCGCGACCACCGGGACCCAGAAGCAGGCGACGGTCTCTCGCACCGATCCCCACGTGTCGTAGGGCTCGATCAGGCAGGTGACGCTGCCGAAGCGGCCGACCTGCAGCAGGACGGCCCCGCCGACGGCGCGGTACTCGACCTTCCCCTGCGCGGGGACGGTCAGCGAGCGCTCCACGAGCTCGTCCAGGGCGGCGGCGTCGGCGTCGAGCACCAGCGCGCGCAGCCGGCCCTCGTCGCTGAGGAACGGCGCCGGACTGTCGACGCGGCCGCCGTACTCGACGTAGGGCGGCATGGTCACGGCGTCACCGGGACCTTCGTGCCGGCGTCGAGCCAGGTCGGGTCGCAGCCGAGTGGGACCGGGGGGAGCTCCAGCTCCGGGGGTGCCTCGATATCGGATCCGGGTGGTGCCTGCTGGCTCCGGAGGATCAGAGCGGAGGCGGCCAGGACGCCGGAGATGGCGGCGGCCTCGACGCAGCCGCCGTCGATGCCGTTGCGCGTCCAGTCTCCCGCCGCGACCAGGTTGGCGAAGCCCGTGTCGCCGGACGGCAGCCGCTTGTCGATCGTCCCCGCGCACGACAGGACGTAGAGCTCGGTTCCCACGGTGTTGGCCCGCCAGTACTGGTGGTCGAAGCGATCCGCACCGTCGCACTGATACGCGTCCGGCGGCACCGCCAGGTGCTCCAGATGGAAGCTTCCCTGGTCGTCCGGGCAGTGCGCTTGCGGCCACAGGCCGACGAGGTCGCGGTCGAGGAACTCCAGCGCCTGTGCCCGCGCCCGCTCGGTCGCCTGCTCCTGCGTCTCTCGGCGGTGGTCCAGGACGCCGCAGAAGTACGCCACCGAGCGCACCTCGGGGCCGCACTCCTCACGCTCGACCAGGTGCGTCATGTCGCAGTAGGTGTCCAGGGGCTCGACGAAGGTGCTGGCGACCGTGTGCGGGCCGGAGTCCCAGCCGAGCTCCTCCGTCGGGGTCGTCAGCCACAGCTGGAATGCCTGCGTGCGCACGGTGACCGCGCTGGCCATCGCCTGGTCGAACGCCTCGCTGCGCTCGCGCAACTCGTCCACGATGCCGTCGAGGCCGCCGATCGAGATGCCGAGCACCACGTCGTCGAAGTCCGTCCCGCGCTCGAGGGTCCGCTTCGGGCGGCGTAGGGGGTTGTGCTCGAGCTCGAAGTCGGGGCTGCGCTCGCGGAGCTCCTCGCCGTCCGCGAGCTGCTCGAAGTCCGGCGCGGACGGCCAGCACGGCAGCCCGCGCACTTCGACCAGCGGGTCGTACCGGTCGCGGCCCTGAGCGAGCTGCACCTGCTCGACCACGTCGACCTCGGAGATGACGTCCTCGTCCTCGTCCACTCCGAGCCGGGTGGCGGCGGTGAAGAACCTGAACTGCACCCCGCGCGCCTCGAGCACCTCGTAGAAGGGCGCGAACACGGCGTCGCCCATCCCGGCCTGCATCTTGTAGGCGATGTTGCCCCGATACGTGAAGACCAGCCGGATGAGGTCGTTGACCGCTGCACCGGCAGAGATGTCCGCCTGGGCGATGTCGCCATCGCGGTAGCCGAAGGCGACGTCGTAAAGGGCGCGCAGGATCGGCGCTCGCTCCGCCGGAGTGTCGCCGAGGGTCAGCGGCCGCGCGCCGTGGTCGCGCAGCCATTCGCAGAGCTCCTTGTCGTTGATCGCGTCGAACGAGCCGCCGGACGTGAGGACCTCGTCCTCCACCAGCCCGTGGACGGTCGCCGCGAGTGTGTCGAGGGTGGTGAGGAAGATCCGGATGCGCGCGCTGTCCACGGCGCGCTTCTCCCAGGCCTTGAACGCACCGTCGCGGAAGTTGTCGAGGAACTTGACCAGGCCTCGCTCGGCGGCCTCGCCGCCGAAGTCCGGATCGACTCCGGTGACAACCGCGCTGGTCAGATTGAGACCGGCCTCGAGCATGTTGCCCGAGGCGCCGGCGATGTCCTTGAGTACCCCGGAGAGCTCGTCGATGCCGTCCTGCATCCAGCCGAACCACCCGTTCCCGTCCTTCTGCTGCCGCGGTTCCTCGTGCTCGTCTTCGCCGATGCGGCGGAACCAGTCGACCATGAAGCCGACGGCGAGCTGCGCCATCGACCAGAACGTCGGCAGCGTTCGGCCGTCGCCGGGCTGTCCCTTGGTCGGGGGCCAGCGCATGCAGAAGTCCTGCCACCCCTCGCCCTCGCGGTCATAGAGGACGATCCCGTCGCAGGGCTTGAAGGCCTCCCAGACCGTGGCCAGCGGCTCGTGGCGCTCCCGGCCCAGCTCCTCGTAGCACTCCTTCATGACCCGGAAGGCCGTGTCGTAGAAGCCGAACCAGAGATGCAGCCCGTGCTCTTCGATGCGCCCGCCGCGCTCGAGGTTGCGGCCACTGGCTCCCTTGCCGCCGAGGCGGTGCCCCGGTTGGATCACCGTTACCTCGAAGCGCTCCTGCAGTGCCTCGGTCTTGGTCAGCTCGAACGCGGCGACCATCGCCCCCACGCCGCCCCCGAGCACCAGCACCTTCCTGCGTCCCATCGCCCGCCCCGCCTAACCGTTGACCGCGGGAAGGCTAGTCACGCGCCGGTCGATGCGCAACACTCCGGAGCAACGGATGGCGCATGCGGCTGGGCAGCGCGGGCGGTCGGGGGCGGGCGCGGGATCGGTGACGCTGCCGGCGGCAGTGCTGCGCGCGCGCAATCGCGGCGCGATCACCGGGCGCGATCAGGAGCTCTCCGGGCTCGAGTCGGCATGGGCAGCCGCAACCGGGCCCGGTCCCGTGGGGCTCGTCCTGCTCGAAGGGGAGCCGGGCGTCGGGAAGACGCGCCTCGCCGCCGAGCAGTCCGCCCGTGCTGTCGCCGCCGGCGGCGCCGCCCTGTTCGGGCGCTGCGACCCCGAGGTGCCGGCTCCATTCAGGCCGTGGCTGGGCGTGCTCGGCGACCTCGTCATGCTCGCCGACGAGGACCTGCTCGCCGCGCACACTCGCGACCACGGCGGCGCGCTGGCGCGGATCCTGGGCACGATCGGAGAGCGGCTGCCGGATCCGCCCGCCGACGACACGGACCCGGACGCGCAGCGCCACCGCCTGCTCGGCGCCGCTGTCGGGCTGCTCGTGGCCGCGGCGCAGCAGCACCCGCTGCTGATCGTGCTGGACGACCTCCAGTTCGCCGATCGCGCATCGCTTCTGCTGCTGCGCGAGCTACTGCGAGGGCCCGATGCCCCGATCCTCGTGCTCGCGACGATCCGTTACGTCGAGAGCGATCATGGCGACCCCTTCCGCGCTCTCGGTCCCGAGCTGCGCCGCGAGCCGGCCGCACGAACGATCGCTCTCGGGGGGCTCGACCTCCCCGCCACCCGCGAACTCGTGGTGGCGGAGCTGGGGGAGGGGGAGCAGACGGACCGCCTCGCCCGCGACCTCCTCGCCAAGACGGACGGCAACGCCCTGTTCGTCGTCGAGCTGCTGCGACATCGCGCCGAGTTGGGCGAGGACGCCGCCCGGCAACCGCCGCCCCGCACCATCACCGAGGTGGTCGATCGGCGCGCGAGTCAGCTGGGCGTCAAGGCAGCCGCGGTCGCGCATCACGCCGCGGCCCTTGGTCGCACGTTCGACTTCGACCTCCTGGTGCACGTCCTCGACGAGCCGCCCGAGACTGTGTTGGACGCGCTCGAGGGGATCTGCGACGCCGGTCTCGCCGCCGAGATCGCGGACCGCCCGGGCCGTTTCCAGTTCGCGCACGCGATCATCCAGGAGGCGCTGGCGGCCGAGGTCAGCGGCTTGCGACGCCGCCAGCTGCACCGGCGCGCCGCGGAGTGGCTGGCTGCGGCCGGTGACCGGGACGTCGTCCGCAGCGGCGAGCTGGCGCTGCACTGGGCCTCGGCGGGAAGCGCGTTCGCGGAGCAGGCGGTCGGCGCCGCCGTCGAGGCCGCCGACCAGGCGCTCGACATGCTCGCACCCGACGACGCGGTCCGCGCGCTCCAGCAGGCACTGGGGCTGCACGAGCAGGTCGCGAGCGAGCCCGACGACCAGACCACCGAGCTCTTCCTGCGCCTCGGGGACGCCGAGCGCCTCGCCGGACATGACGGGTACGCCGGGCATCTCCTTCAGGCAGCGGAGCTCGCCCAGCAGCGGGGCGACACCGAGCGGCTCGTACGAGCGGCGATCGCCAACTCGCGGGGCTTTCACGCGAGCTTTTTGAGCACGGACAAGCGCCGCGTCGCGGTCCTCGAGGCCGCGCTCGAGGCTGTGGGGGACGCGCCCCGGGAACGCTCGCTGCTCCTGGCGGTCCTGGCCAGCGAGCTGTTCGCCGACCGCGCGCGGCGCGTCGCTCTGGCCGACGAGGCGCTGGCGGCCGCTCGCGAGGCGGGCGACCAGCGCGTGCTGGCGGAGGTGCTCTTTCGCCGCTGCTTCACGATCGCCGAGCCCGGGACGGTGGCTGAGCGGTTGCGCCTCGCGGCTGAGCTCCGGCGGCTGGCCGAGCGCCTTGACGATCCGATGGTGCGGCTGCGTGCCGCTCTGGAGAGCGCTCGCGTGCTTTTCGAGGCCGGCCGCACCGACGCAGTCGACGAGGCACGGCGCCTGATCGAGCTGGCACCTCACACGGGCAGCGCGTTCGCGGCGTATCTGGCCACCCACTTCGAGGCTGTCCTTCTCCAGCGCGAGGGGCGCTACGAGGAGGCCGAAACCGCCGCGCTGCGGGGAGCAGAGCGCGGCGCGGCGGTGGCGCCGGATGCGATGGCCATCTTTTCGGCCCTGGTGCTCGCCATCCGGTGGGATCAGGGCCGACTGGGGGAGCTTGCCGAGGCGGCCGTCGAGCTGGCCTCCCAGCCCGGGCTCGATCTCGGGCACCGGGCGCTCATCCCACTGGCGCTGGCCGAGGCGGGGCGCGAGGACGACTCTCGCCAAGCCCTCGACGCGGCGGTGCAGGACGGACTCCCCGTCCCCGAGAACGCGCTCGCGCTGGTCGCTGCGACGCTGTGGGCGGAGGGCTGCGTGCGTATCGGGCACCGCGCGGGCGCCGAGCTCGCACTGGAGCGGCTCGCCCCGTGGCGTGAGCTTTACGTGTTCAGCGGCTCATCGCTGATGGGCTGCGTCGCTCGTCCCTGCGCCGCGCTGGCCGCACTCCTCGGGCGCGACGACGCCGCGGCGCGCGACTTCCGGCTGGCGGAGGCGATCGACGCCCGCGTCGGGGCGGTGGGCCCGCAGGCGCGGACCTGGCTGGACCACGGCCGCTGGCTGCTGACCCAGGGCGACGCGGAGCAGGGACGCGACCGCCTCGAGCGCGCGCGGGGGGCGGCCGCGGAGCATGGCTTCGCCGGTCTGCTCGCAGCCGCAGAGGCGGCGCTCGGAGCACCCGCCAGGTCGACGGCCGGCCGCGCCAGCGCCGAGCTGACGCGCGAGGGCGACGTCTGGACGCTGGACTTCGACGGGCGGATCACGCGGCTCAAGGACGCCAAGGGCCTGCACCACCTGGTCGCGCTGCTGCGATCACCCGGTGTCGAGCAGCATGCACTCGACCTCGTCGGCGGCGGGGGCACCACCACCGCCGCCAGCGCCGAGGGGCTCGAAGTGCGCGCGGACACGGGCGACGCCGGGCCCGCGCTCGACGACCAGGCCAAGCGCCAGTACCGAGCGCGCCTGGAAGAGCTGCGCGAGGAGCTCGAGGAGGCCGAGGCGTTCAACGACCCCGAGCGCGCCGCGCGGGCGCGCGAGGAGCTTGAGTGGATCGGGCAAGCGCTCTCGCAAGCGGTCGGCCTCGGCGGGCGCGACCGGCCGCAGTCCTCCGACGCCGAGCGCGCCCGCGTCAACGTCACGCGCGCGATCAAGACGGTGGTCAAGCGCGTCGCCGAGCACGACGAGCGCGCCGCGCGGGCGCTCGACAAGGGCGTTCGCACCGGCCTCTTCTGCGTCTACGAGCCGGATCCGGACCGGCCGATCGACTGGCGGCTGCCCGACTGAACATCGTTCACGGCGTCGTCACGCCTCCTGGTTGCCAGCCCACCGTCTTTCTCAGGAGGAACGCAATGCCGAGCATGACCCTCATCGTCGGAACCGATGGATCTGCCCAGACCGAGATCCGCGTGCGTGAGGCCGCCATGGCCGCCCGCGACCGCGGCGCGTCGCTGCACGTCGTGTGCAGCGTCCCGCCGCTCGGCAAGGTCGAGCAGCGCCAGCTCGACCGCGCGCTACCGGGCGATGTCGCCCACCTGGCCGGCCCGCAGGGCCAGCGCTACGCGGCGATCGCCGACGTCAGGGCGATGCTCGGCTCCACGCCCGGCGTCGACCTGCACGTCACGACCTCCGAGCAGCGGCTCGTCAAGGCCGAGCGGCTCGCCGCCGAGCGCACCGGCGGCCAGATCTACGGGACGTCCACACCGTCGCCCACCCGCCGGCTGCTTCCGCGGCTGCGCCCGCGCACGGCCTGAGACGTTCCTCACGCGCAGAGGAGCACGAGCGCCACGTCGTCCCGCAGGGGCCCCGGCGTTCTGCTCCTCGGCGCGTTGGATGACCGAACCAGCGGACGCGGCAAGTCGGCCAGCAGCAGCGTCGAGGGGTGCCCGGCGCAGCGCGGCGTGAGGGCCCGGCGCCCCGGCTCGATCTGCACCATCGCGAGCGTCGCGGGTGCGTCGCGATCCTGACGCTGCCGTTGACTCCACGTGGAGCTGGCTGTCCTCGAGCAGGAGCCGCACGATCAGCGCGTCGTCTTGGTCGTCATCGACGAGGAGGACCCGTAGGGGGACCGGCCGAGCCACTTCCCCTACCATGACGCGCAACCACTACCGAAGCGTTAGACGCAGAGGGGCCCGCCAAGAGGGTGGGCCGAAGAAAGGACATATGTCAGACGTGACACGGATTTCCGTCGAGATCGGCGGTTCCGAGATCTCGTTCGAGACCGGCAAGCTCGCGAAGCAGGCCTCCGGCGCCGTTCAGGTGCGCCAGGGCGACACCGTCGTTCTCTCCACCGCCACGGCGGGCAACCAGCGCGACGTCGACTTCCTCCCGCTGACGGTGGACGTCGAGGAGCGCATGTACGCCGCGGGCAAGATCCCCGGCTCGTTCTTCAAGCGCGAGGGTCGGGCGGGCGAGAAGGGCACGCTCGTCGCCCGCATGATCGACCGGCCGTTGCGGCCGCTGTTCCCCAAGGGCTGGAACCGGGAGACGCAGCTCGTGACGGTGCCGCTGAGCATCGATCACGTGCACCCCTACGACATTCTCGGGATGAACGGCGCGAGCGCCGCCCTGATGGTGTCCGACATCCCGTTCCCCGAGCCGGTCGGCGCTGTGCGCATCGGCAAGGTGGACGGCAACTTCGTCGTCAACCCGACGGAGGACGACCTCTACGAGGGCCGCTCGGACCTCGACCTCGTGGTCAGCGGCACGGCCGACGCCATCCTGATGGTCGAGGCCGGCGCCTCCGAGATCCCCGAGGCCGAGATCCTCGACGCGCTCGACATCGCCCACGGCGCGATCAAGAAGCTCGTCGCCGCGATGAGCGAGCTCGGTGAGAAGGCCGGCAAGAGCCCCAAGATCGAGGTCACGGCCCCCGTCGTCCCGCAGGATCTGCTCGACCAGGTCCGTAACGAGTTCGGCGCCAAGCTCGACGAGGCGACCCAGGTCGTCGACAAGCTCGAGCGCCAGGACGCCACGCGCGCCGTGCGCGACGAGGTCCTCGACCGCTTCGCGCCCGACGAGGACAACGCCGAGGCCCGCTCCAACGCGCAGCTCGCGTTCGACAAGCTCGAGAAGGCGACGATCCGCGAGCGCATCGCCGTCCAGAAGAAGCGCCCGGACGGTCGCGATACCACGGAGATCCGCCAGATCTCGATCGAGGCCGGCCTGCTGCCGCGCACGCACGGTTCCGCGCTGTTCACGCGCGGCCAGACGCAGGCCCTGTCCGTGGTCGCCCTCGGCACCACGCGCGAGGGGATGCGCTTGGACACGCTCGGGCTGGAGACGGAGAAGTGGTACTTCCACCACTACAACTTCCCGCCGTTCAGCGTGGGGGAGGCGGGCTTCATGCGCGGCCCCAAGCGACGCGACATCGGCCACGGCGCGCTCGCCGAGCGCGCGCTGGTCCCGATGATCCCGTCGCAGGAGGACTTCCCGTACACGATTCGCGTCGTGTCGGACATCCTCGAGTCCAACGGCTCGTCGTCGATGGCCTCCGTGTGCGGCTCCTCGCTGTCGCTGATGGACGCGGGCGTGCCGATCAAGGCGCCGGTCGCGGGCATCGCCATGGGCCTGATCAAGGAGGGCGACGACTACGTCGTGCTCACCGACATCGCCGGCGTCGAGGACCACCTCGGCGACATGGACTTCAAGGTCGCGGGCACCGAGCAGGGCATCACCGCTCTCCAGATGGACATCAAGATCACGGGCGTCACGTTCGAGATCCTGCGCGACGCCCTCACGCAGGCGCGCGAGGCGCGCCTGTTCATCCTGGGCGAGATGGCCAAGGTCATCGCGGAGCCGCGCGAGCAGATGTCCGACTACGCGCCGCGGATCTCCTCGATCAAGATCGATCCCGACAAGATCGGCCTGCTGATCGGCAAGGGCGGCGAGACGATCCGCTCGCTCCAGGAGGAGTTCGAGGCCCAGATCGACGTCGACGACACCGGGCAGGTGCGCGTATACGCCGCCACGGGCGCCCAGGGCGACGCGCTGGCCGACCGCATCCGGTCGATGACCAAGGAGGTCGAGATCGGCGACACGTTCAGCGGCAAGGTCGTCAAGACGATGCCGTTCGGGGCCTTCGTCGAGCTCTCCAAGGGCACCGACGGCCTGCTCCACATCTCCAACATCGCCCCGGGCCAGCGGCCCGCGACGGTCGAGGAGGTCCTGGAGAAGGGCCAGGAGCTCGAGGTCCGCGTGGTCGAGGTCGACCGCGAGCGCGGCCGCATCGGCCTGCGCCTGGCGGACGATCCGGAGGTCGCCGGCAAGGAGGCGTCCGAGCTCGTCGGCGTGGGCTCGGGCGACCGCGGCCCGCGCGGCGGCGGTGGCGACCGCGGCCCGCGCCGCGAGGGCGGCCGCGGCCGTGACCGCGACCGCGGCGGCCGCGGCGGGCGCGACCGCGAGCGCGGCGGCCCGCGGCGCGACCGGGACCCCGACCGCGATTAGTACTCACCGGCTCACCGAGCTGGACTCCGGCCTGCGCGTCATAACCGAACGCATGGACGGGGTCCGCTCGGCGGCCCTGGGCTTCTTCGTCGCCAACGGCTCGCGGGGCGAGACGGTCGCCGAGGCCGGGCTCTCGCACTTCCTCGAGCACCTGCTGTTCAAGGGGACCGAGCGGTTCGGCTCGGTCGAGATCGACCGGCTCTTCGACGGCTGGGGGGCGGAGCTCAACGCCGGCACCGACAAGGAGTCGACCACCGTCTACGCGCGGATGCTCGACGTGCGCGTCGCCGACGCGTTCGACGTGATGGCGGACATGGTCGCGCGGCCGGCCTTCCACGACGTCGATCCCGAGCGCCAGGTGGTCATCGAGGAGATCGCGATGTACCTCGACGATCCTCAGGACACGGTGTTCGACGTGCTCGGCGAGGCCGTGTTCGGCGACCACCCGCTGGGCCGGTCGATCATCGGGCGCGCCCCGGTGATCGCGGAGACGCCCGTCGAGGCGATCCGCGCCTTCCACGCCGCGCGCTACGTCCCCGGCCGGATCGTGATCGCGGCGGCCGGCTCGATCGACCACGAAGCGGTGCTCCGGCTCGCCGAAGCGATGCCGCTGAGCACGAATGGAGGGGGGATCACCCCCGAAAGCGCTCCCGCCGACCCCTCGCCGCAGACGCGGTTCGTGGTCAAGGACACCGAACAGGTGCACGTGTGCCTGGGCGGCGTCGGGCTTCCGCGCGGCGATGAGCGCCGTTTCGCGCTGCGCGTCCTCGACGGGATCTTCGGTGGCCTGTCGTCCTCGCGGCTCTTCCAGGCGGTGCGTGAGGAGCGCGGCCTCGCGTACTCGGTGTTCTCGTTCTCGGGGCAGTTCTCGGACACGGGACAGATCGGGCTGTACGTGGGGACGCGACCGGAGAACCTGCGGGAGGCGATGGAGGTGGTCGCGGGGGAGCTTCTGAAGCTCCTGGACGAGCCCGGCAGCGACGAGGAGCTCGAACGGGCCAAGGAGAACGTCAAGGCGCGGATCGTGCTCGGCCTGGAATCGTCCGCGGCGCGGATGAACCGGCTGGGATCGTCGACCCTGTTCGGGTTGCCGCTGCTGGAGCCGGAGGAGCTGATGGAGCGCATCGACGCGGTGACGCTGGACGACCTCGCCGCGCTGGCGGGAGAGCTGTGGGCGCCCGCGCGGCTGAGCGCCGCCGGGATCGGCCCGGACGAGGACGCCTTCCATTCGGCTCTGGCGGTGTTGCGGTGATCCGCGTCGCCGTCGCCGGTGCCGCCGGGCGGATGGGCCAGACCGTCTGCGCGGCGGTGGAGGCAGCCGACGACCTCGAGCTCGCCGGGCGCGCCGATCCCGGCCTCCAGACCACGATCGCCGATGTCCTCGACGGCGCCGACGTGCTCGTCGACTTCACGCAGCCCGACCAGGCCGCCGCGAACGCCGGCCAGGCGACGCACGCCGGCGTCCACGTCGTCATCGGGACGACAGGCTTCCCCGAGGACGAGTTGCGTGCCGCGGTAACGGGCGCGCCGGGCCGGTGCTTCTGGGCGCCGAACTTCGCGATCGGCGCCGTGCTGATGATGCGCTTCGCCGCCGAGGCGTCGCGGCACATGCAGTCGGCCGAGATCGTCGAGTACCACCATCCGGCCAAGGTCGACGCGCCCTCCGGCACCGCCAAGCGCACGGCCGAGCTGATGGAGGGCGACGTCCCGATCCATTCGGTGCGGCTGCCGGGCATCGTGGCCGACCAGGAGGTCGTCCTCGGCGACGTCGCGCAGACGCTGCGGATCACGCACGTCACAACCGATCGGTCGTCGTTCATGCCCGGCGTGCTGCTGGCCGTGCGGCGCGTGGGCTCGCTCGACGAGTCTCCGACGATCGGGCTCGAGAACCTGCTGTGATCCGGCGGCCCGCCGTGTCCGTCGCGGTCACGGACCACGCGGTCGAGCGCTTCCTCCAGCGAGTGCGCGGGGTGCTGGACGCGCGTCCGGAAATCATCTCGCGGGTCGCGCACGCCTGGGCCGCCGATCGGGTTCAGGAGGGCGAACGCGCCACCGTCCGCGTCGTGGACGAGGCGAGCCCGGACGTCGTCTACGTCTGTCGCTGGGACCGCCCACGTGGCGAGCTGCTGGTCGTCACGCTGTGGGAGGAAGGGGACGACCCTGCCGTCCCGAAGCGGTTCACCGATGCGCTGCGTAAGCTCTGATGCGGATGCCTGAGCTGCGGGGACTGCTGACCGCAATGGTCACGGCGTTTGCCGACGACGGGAGCGTGGACGAGGCCGCGACCGTGGCGATCGCTCGGCACCTGCTCGACAGCGGGTCGGACGGTCTCGTGGTGTGTGGCACGACCGGCGAGGCGGCGACGATGAACGACGAGGAGCACCTCGGCGTGATCAAGCTGATGGTCGACGAGTTCGCCGGTGAGGCGCTGATCGTCGGGGGGGTCGGCTCCAACGACACCCGCCACGCCGTCCATCTGACCGAGGCCGCCGCGGCCGCCGGCTGTCACGGGCTGCTCAGCGTCACGCCGTACTACAACAAGCCCAACGAGCGCGGGATCAAGGCGCACTTCACCGAGGTCGCCCGGGCGGCCGGGGGCGTGCCGGTGCTCGTCTACAACATCCCCAGCCGGACCGCGACCAACATGGGGCCGCGGCTGCTGGCCGAGCTGGCGCAGATCGACGGGATCGACGGCGTCAAGCAGTCCAACAACGACGAGCTCCAGCTCATCGACGGCATGGCTGTGTTCGCGGGCAACGACGACATCGTGGCGCGCACGCTCCACATGGGCGGCGCCGGCGGGATCTGCGTCTCCTCCCACATCATCGGCAAGGAGATGAAGGAGCTCTTCGGGCTGTCGGGCGACGAGCTCTTCCAGGCCGACTCGCTGCTCCACGACGTCTACGCGACGATGTTCATCACCTCATCGCCGGCGCCGGTGAAGGCGGCCCTGGAGATGCTCGGTCATCGCGCCGGCGGTCTGCGGCTGCCGCTCGTCGAGTGCGACGAGGACGAGCGCGCGCTGATCCGCGACTGCCTGGAACGCCACCACCTCCTGAGCCCCGTCAGTTGAGCGGCACCCTGCGTGTCCTCCCGCTCGGGGGACTGGGCGAGATCGGCAAGAACCTCACCGTCGTCGAGTACGACGGCGCGATCGTCGTCGTCGACCTCGGGCTGCGGTTCCCGACCGCCGAGATGCTGGGCATCGACCTCGTCCTGCCCGACTTCACCTACCTGCGCGAGCACGCCGATGACATCGAGGCGTTCGTGATCACCCACGGGCACGAGGACCACCTGGGCGCGCTGCCGTGGATCCTGCGCGAGATCGGCCAGGAGAAGGTCCCGGTCATCTACGGCGGGCAGCTGACGGTCGCCATGGCGCGCTCCAAGCTCGACGAGCACAAACTGCGTGAGGCGGAGCTCGAGGTCCTCAAGCTGGGGGAGAGGGCTTCGGCAGGCCCATTCGAGATCGAGCTCATCCACATGACGCACTCGATCCCCGACTCGTGCGCCGTGGCGTTGACGTGCGAGCTCGGGACGATGCTGGTCACGGGGGACTACAAGTTCGACCAGACGCCGGTCGGCGGCGCGCCGGCGGACACTTCGCGGCTGGCGGAGCTGGGACGCGAGGGGCTGCTGCTGTTGTGCGGGGACTCCACGAACGCGGACCGGGAGGGCTGGTCGCTGAGCGAGTCGGTCGTCGGGCCGCACCTGCGCGAGAGCTTCTCGCGCGCTAAGGGGCGCGTCGTCGTCACCTGCTTCGCGTCCAACATCCACCGTGTGCAGCAGGTCGTCGACGCGGCGACCGCCCTCGAGCGCAAGGTGGCGCTGGTCGGCCGCTCGATGCGCAAGAACGTCAACATCGGACGCTCCCTCGGGCACATCGACGTGCCGGAGGGCATGCTCGTGCAGCCTCGCGAGATCGACCAGTTCCGCGACGAGCAGCTCGTGATCATCTCCACGGGCTCGCAGGGCGAGCCGCTGAGCGCGCTGCGGCGGATGGCCTACAACGACCACCCCGCCGTCGAGCTGCACCGCGGCGACACGGTCATCTTCTCCGCCACGCCGATTCCCGGCAACGAGCGCTCGGTCAACGAGGTCGTCGACCGTCTCTACCGCATCGGCTGCACCGTGGTCACCCCGCGCGACGCTCCGATCCACGCGTCGGGGCACGGTTATCAGGAGGAGATCAAGCTGATGCTCAACCTCACGCACCCGCGCTACGTGATGCCGATGCACGGCGACCACCGCCGGCTGGGACTGCACGCCGAGCTCGCGCAGGCGGTCGGTGTCCCGGCCGAAGACATCTTCATCCTCGAGAACGGGACACCCCTCGAGATCGACGCCTCCGGTGCTCGTCCCGGCAAGCCCGAGCAGTCCGGCATGGTCTTCGTCGACGGGGTCGAGATCGGCGACGTCGCCGACGTGGCGCTACGCGACCGACGCACGCTGTCGGCCGACGGCATCTTCATCGTCGTCGCCACGGTGTCCGCCCAAGACGGATCGTCCGTGGTCGCTCCCGAGGTGCTGGCCCGCGGCGTCCCGTTCCTGGCCGACGACAACGACGCCTTCCTCGACGAGTTCCGCGACGCGGTCGAGGATGCTCTCGATCGTGCCGCCGAGCAGAAGATGACCGAGATCGACCAGCTCCAGCAGTTGCTCCACGACGACCTCGCCGCGTTTGTCTACGACCGCCTCAAGCGCCGCCCGATGGTGCTGCCGGTCGTCGTCGAGGTCTGACGCCGGCGGCCGGAGCGCCGCTACCTCGCTCGCTCATCGCCGGCTTGCGGTAGCGATCGAGCACGCTTCGGCCCGACCGGAGTTGGCCCAGCACGGTTGAGGACCGCTCGACTCGACGGCAAGAGGGAGGCGCCTCGTCTTGCCGATCATCCCTACGGGGGATGCAGCTATCGGGTGTCAGCGGCCACCATCCATGGCGACGCTGGGCCGGTCGATAGCCCAAGCGAAGCGGGATCGAGCACCGGCGGCGGAAGCGTGCCGCAGCGCTACCTGCCCTGGTGGCTGCGTGCGCGCCCTGCCGCCGGGCTCGATCTCGTCAACGGATCAGGCCGCGCCGCATCGCCTCGGCAACCGCGGCCGCCCGGTCCTTTACGCCGAGCTTGTCGTAGAGGTTGCGGAGGTGGGTCTTGATCGTCGACTGGCCGAGGATCAACCGCTCCGCGATCTCATGCGTGCTCGCTCCTTCGGCGAGGAGCGAAAGCACCTCCCGTTCCCGCTCGGACAGCATCGAGCGCTCGCGTGCACGCTGCGCCTGGAGATGCCGGGCAACCGCCTCCTGGGCGGCATCGTCAAGCGCGGTGCGGCCACCGGCCACACGCCGGATCGCCTGGCAGATCGCCTCCCTGCTCGAGTCCTTCGACAGGTAGCCGGCCGCCCCCGCCTCCAACGCGAGTCTGACGGCATCCGATTCGACGAACGCCGACAGCACGATGACGCGAGTGCGCACGCCGCCCTCAGCCAGCCGCTCGATCAGCCGTGCAGTCGACAGACCGGGCATGAGCCAGTCGACGACCGCGACAATGGGCTCCTGTGCCGTGATCGCCTCCAGGGCTGCGTCGCCGTCGCTGCACTCCGCCATCAGATCCAGCCCGGGCGCCCGGGTTATCGCTCCGGCGATGCCGTCGCGATAGACCGGATGGTCATCCGCGACAACAACGGTGATGGCATCGCCGGCCGACACGCGGGTTCTTGTATCAGACCCGCGGCGAACGTCTGGACGAGCCGAAGGGCTGAGCTCAGTCGCCGCGTGAATCGACCGATCGGTCGATGTGTGCGCACGGGCGGGGCTTCACGATCGCTTCAAACCGGCGGAACTCGGGGGTAATGATGCGATCGAGTTTGGATGTAGCGCGGAAGCTGCAAGCGCGGTCCAGGTGGGGACGGGTGACGCTCGGGACGGCGCTGGGTGTGGTCGCGTCTGCGGGCGAGGTGTGACGCACGGACACCGCGGATGTCGGAGAATTCCGCTTTCAAGGATGGCTCGGTCGGTTTCACTTTCGGTGGATACCGGTGCGCAATCGCCCGCGTGGCGCGAGTTCTCCGCATCCTTCGCAGCCGGAGCGCGTGTATGAGCGTCGCCGGTTCGGCGGAGTTCGAGGCAACGCCCCGCAATAGTGAGACGACCCTCAGCTGGCCCGTCGCGCGGGCGTTCATCGTGCTGCTTCTAGCCCTTGGAGGGTCCATAGCGCTCTCAACCAGCGAGGACTGGGAGCCAGCTTGGCTGCTCGCATGTCTCCTAGTTATGGCTGCCGTAGCCGAACTAGGCTGCGTCCGACTCGGGGGCGTTCGCATGGTCCCGAACGACGTGGCACTCGCGCTGGCAATCCTCATTCTCGGACCGCTCCCCGCGGTTGCGATTGCGGCAGTGGGCGTGGTGCTAGACACTGCTCTTGGCCATCTCGGATGGCGCCTGTGCCTCGTCAACCTGGCCACGATGTCCATGCAGTGCGCTGCCGGAGCGGTTGTCTTCGCCTCTGCCAGTGGCTGGGGCTGGGCAACTCCGGGTGAGGGCGGGCTCCTGGCTACCGCAATAGCGGTCGTCGCTGTTCAGTACATCGCGGGTGCGGCCAGTGTGTGGGTGACGAATCCGCACGGGCTCGCGGTAGCCGGCGCCGAGGTCCGGCGGGCCCAGCCAGTCGTGCTTCCCTGGGTAGCGATGAACGCCTTGGTCATTGCTGGCGCGGTTCATGCCTATTTCACGATCGGGGGCAGCGTCATTGTGGTCTGCGCTGTCGTGCAGGTCACGTTGGCCCTCCAGCTCCGCGCGGTGGAGCACTCTGAGGGCATGCGTCGCGACCTGGCTGAAGAGCAGCGGTCACGCGAGCGAGCCGCTGCGGCGGTCCTCGACGCGCGCGCAGCGGCACGGCGCGAGTTTCTTGCCACGGTCCATGACGATGCGCTCCAAGATCTACTCGCGGCCCGCCAGGATCTCATCGAGGTTGAGCGCGGCGACAACACCCGCTTATCGCACGCCGCTGGAAGCCTGAACGCGGGGCTGACGAGGCTCCGAGAACTCATGGCTCATGGCGTGACGCACCACGGCATAGAGACCCCTCTCGAGGAGGGCTTGAGTGACGCGCTGGCTCGACTCCGCGAGCACGGTGTCCGGTGTGAGTTGCGCGTCGATACGAAGCCGCAGTCCGACGTCGACCCGTTCCTGCTCCAAATCGGCTGCGAGCTCATATCCAACGCCTTCAAGCATGCATCGGCCGGGATGTTCTCCCTACACGTGTTCGGGGACAATCGATGCGTCACCGTGGCCGCGAGAGATGATGGCTTGGGGTTCGACCCGTCGCAACTGTCCCGGAGCGTCGCCGAGGGACACGTCGGGCTCGCGCTGCTCCGGGAACGAGTCGGTGCGCTCGGCGGGTCGATGCGGATTGCGTCCGCACGTGGGGCGGGCACAAGGATCGCGGTCGAGATCCCACTCCAGACGCTGGCCTGAGGTCAGGCTTGTCAGCGCGCAGGCGTCGGCGACTGCACCTCATCCACACCGGTCAATTTTTTGGCGAGCCGGTGACACCGGACATCTGCGGAGGCTCATCGATCTCAGCGCCCGCGAGTAACGCCGCGAGCGGGATGAGCAGAGCGCCAATGCCCGCAACGGTGAAAGCGAGCGGCGGAGAGAACAGCGCTACAAGGACACCGCCCACGATGAACCCGGCTCCGGTCGCGAACGAAGCCGCGGATTCCAGGAGCCCAGTAATACGCGCCTGGAGTCCGTCGGGGGTCCACTGCTGCACGAGCGTCAACACCGCCACCCATTGGACGCCGTTCCCAATGCCGCCCACCAAAGCGAACGCACACGCCACCCACAGTTGGTCTGTCGCGGCGATGCCGAGGTATCCGACTCCAATGATGGCTGTGGACACCAGGATCGCGGCTCGGGCAGGGAGCACCTTCATCCCCACATAGAGGAGGCCTCCGAGGATCTGCCCGAGGCTCCAACTCGCCAGAAACACACCGTAGCCCGCGTCGCTCGTGCTGAGCGTCTCTTTGGCGTAGACGACCTCGATAGGGACGATGAGCGTAAAGAAGACGATGGCTAGGGCCTCGCCCGCGATCAGCATGCGGATCGTCTTCTGTGACCACGCCCACCCAAGGCCTCCGCGAAGCCGAGCCATCAAGGTGTCCTCGTCCCCGTGTATCCACTCGACGTGAGGAAGTGTGGCCGCGATCAGACCGACCATCGCGAAGGAGGCAGCGTCAATCGCGAGGACCGTCGCTGGACCTACCTCCCCGACAAGCGCTCCGCCGGTGGCGACGCCGAGAACGCCCGCGATCGCCAGGCCGATGTTGAGGAGCCCGTTACCCTCACGCAGTTTTCCTGATGGCTTCAGCACGATGTTGATAGCCGAGCGCGAGAGGCCGCGCGCACTGAGCATCAGCGTGCCGTCCACAAGAACCGCCGCATAGACCAGCACGAGCGAGAAGTTCGCAGCGAGCAATGCGAGTCCTGCGAATAGTGCCGCCTCGAGTCCGTAGAGGAGAGGAAGGATCCTGCGGGGAGCCCGACGGTCAAGATGAGCTGTGAGTACAGGCGCTACGAGGGCTGGCACAAATTGCGCCGCGACGAACAGCCCCGTGGTCGCGAGCGCGCTGTGGGTCTCGTCGTAGACGAGGACGGCTAAGGCGACTAGTCCCGCGAAGTCGCCGAGATAGTTGATGACGTACCCCGCGAGGAGCCTCCCGAAATACGGGACCTTCAGCGGGGCGAGCGATGCGCGGATGGCCGCAGCCTACCTACGGGCTCCGTAGGCGTCGGCGCCGCTATCGACCGCTTGCGCAGAAACTTGAGCAAATCGCTCAAGTTGTCCGCGGATCTGCCGATAAGGCCCAAGTGATGAGCCGTATAACGGCTTGGCGCTCGGCCCAAGTGGGAGGCTTGCTAGCCGCAATTGTGGCGGCGGCGCTGCTGTCGGACGCCTCTGACTGGCAGCCGACCCCCGTGGTCGTCGGCATCCTGATCTTCGCGATCATCAGCGAGCCGGTCCCACTTCAATACCGCGGTCTCGCGATCAACGGCGCGTTTATGAGCATCGTCCTCGCAAGCGTCATCGCCGGTCCGGGGCCGGCGGTTCTCGTTGGCCTCGTGACCATGCTCGAGAACGCGGTGCGGCGCCGCGTCTCCGCAGCACACCTCCTGACCAATCTGTCGACGCACGCGATCTTCCCGGTCGTCGGGTGCGCGCTCTTCCAGCTTGTCGGCGGGGAACAACTCCTTCGGGACAGCGACATAGCCGTTCTCCCGGTCGTCGTTGCGGTATCGATGTTGATGAACGTCCTGAACTTCCTTCTCATCGCGGCGGACGTCGCACTGGTTGACGGGGATCCGGGCCTCAAGGAAGCCTTCAAGTCGGTCTACCTTGAGCTCTTCCCCGTTGAGTTCGTCTCGAGCCTGCTGACGGCGGTCGTCGGTTTCGCCTACATCGGCTACGGTCCCGGCGCGCTGCTTTTCTTGGCGCTTGTCGCCCTCTCTTTCCAGTACCTGATGCGGATGGCGCTCAACGCCGCTCGGCGGAAGGACGAGGTAGAAGAGCGGAACCGCCAGTTGGCCGCCCTGCAATTCGGGCTCATCTCAACCACGATGAAGACCCTCGCCTTGCGCGACCACATGACTGCCCGTCACTCTGCCGCGGTGGCTCGGTATGCGCGGGAGATGGCGAAGGAGCTTGGGCTCTCGCCTGAGGAGCAGGAGTTGTTTCATACAGCGGGCCTCTTCCATGACATCGGCAAGTTCATCTTCCCCGATTCCATCCTGTTCGCCGGCAAAGGCGGACTGACGGAACAGGAGTACGCCATAGTCCGCCGACACCCTGAGGTTGGGGCTGATCTGATCGCGGAGATCGATGGCTACGGCCCCGTGGCGCAGATCGTACGGCATCACCACGAGCGCATCGATGGACGGGGGTATCCGTTCGGGCTTCAACGTGAGGAGATCCCGCTCGGCTCGAAAATCATTGCCGTCGCGGACGTTTACGATGTTCTGACTGCGCGTGACACCTACCGCCAGCCGGTGTCATCTGCCGATGCCTTCATTGAGCTCAGACAGTCCGCCGGGTCGCAACTCGACACGAACTTGGTCGAGGTCTTCATTGGCCTGGTGACTCGCCGCGGCGTGATGTTCAGCCATTCCAGCGCCGACGACTTCGAGGCCGAACTCGCACTCGAAAGGAGGGTCAGCGACTATGCGGCTCCTCGCTTGGCCGCCTAGGAACCGAAACGCTAAGGCTTTGGACCGAAACTGCCGATTGCTCTTAAGCGCGAAAGGCGCCACGTGGCGCCTGTCGCAAAGTTGAAGCCGCAGTCTGGTCTAGCGGTTGTAACCCATTCCGAGTCTCCCGTCCGTGATTAGCCCGGCCACGGTGCTGCAACACCAAGCCGGGTGTGTTGTCTGGTCTACAACTGAACGGGAGTTTGCCAGCACAACTGGCGAACCTGAGCCGGCTCGCGCGCCAGAGGTTTGGAGTGCGGGCCGGTTTGGCCTGGACTTTCGCTCTAGAACAAGCGTTTAGGCAGTTGGGCGCGAACGCGCCAACTTTCGCTCGAGTTGAACGAGAGCGTTCAGGTCCTGGCCAACTCTGCCGATAGGACGGGGTCTCGCGCGTGGGCCGGGAGGCGGACCACGAAGCGGGCGCCGGTCTTGGAGGGCTCGAGGACGACCGTGCCTCCGTGGGTCTCGGCGACGGCGCGGACGATTGAGAGGCCGAGGCCGGAGGAACCGCCGCGGTCGCTGGACCCGCGGACGAACCGGTCGAAGATCCTGGGGGCGATGTCCTCCGGGACGCCAGGACCTTCGTCCTCGACGATGATCACGACGCCGGAGGCAACGCGTTCGACACTGACGCGGATCGGTGTCCCGGGGTCGGTGTGCTTGACGGCGTTGTCCATCAGGTTCAACGCGAGGCGATGGAGTTCGTCGTGGGCTCCTTCGACGACCGTCCCAGGCGACGCCGAAACGCCGATCCGGTGCTCGCCGGTGACGGGCTCGAGTTCGGCGGCGGCCTCCACCACCACCTGACTCAGGTCGACCGGGACCCGCGGGGCCTCGCGGCCCGCGTCAGCGCGGGCCAGCAGCAGCAGATCGGCGACGAGCCGGCGCATGCGCTGGGTCGAGCGGAGCGCCGCCGCGGCCGTGTCGCGCTGATCGCCGGAGAGCTCCTCCTCGAGCAACTCGAGGTTCGCGAGGACTGCGGTCAGCGGCGTGCGCAGCTCGTGCGAGGCGTCAGCCACGAACTCGCGCTGGCGCGACAGCGCGGCCTCGGTCTCCGAGCGGGCGGAGTCGAGCGACCGGAGCATGTCCTCGAGCGTGTTGGCGAGCTCAGCGACCTCGTCGCGCGCGGCGGGTTTGGGTACGTGCAACGATGGATCACGAGTGCGCTCGATCCGGCGCGCCGTTTCGGTGAGCTCGCTGATCGGCGACATCGCCCGGCGTGCGGTCGCCAGGCCGGCGAGCAGCGCCAGCGCCGCGCCCCCGAGAACGCCCAGACCGAGGAATAGTCGTACGCGCGCCACGGTTTCCTTGACGTCGGAGAGCTTCCGCGCGTATTGCACATAGACGCTGCCGCCCGGCGTACCCGATGACCGGCAGCGCGCGGGTCTCTACCCGGTAGCCCTCGATATCTGAGCGACCGGGGCGCGGCGGGCCGAGATTGGGAGCGTTGGCGGACTGGCCCTGCTCCCCCTGCACCTCGCCGTCGAGCGTGACGATCCGAACGGCGGCATTCTGCGGGCGCGCGTAGTCGGTCAGGTTGCGAATCGGGCAGATCAGGTTCGTCTCGCACTTGAGCCCGTCGGGGGTCAGCTTCAACCGCAGCTGACGCTGGAGCTCGTCTGCGGCGGACGACACCTGGGTGTCGAAGTCCGAGTAGATCCGCCGCTGCGTCAGCACGCCGACGATCGCCGCGAACCCCAGGAGGATCACCAGCGTCAGGACCGCGGAGCCGCCGGCGAGCCGCCAACGGATCGGCAGGCGCCTATACGCGGATGACGTAGCCCGCGCCGCGGACCGTGTGAAGGAGGCGAGGCTCGCCACCGGCTTCGAGCTTTCGTCGCAGGTTGGACACGAAGACCTCGATCGTGTTAGTGATCGAGAACGGGTCGTAGCCCCAGACCTCGTCGAGGAGCCGCTGGCGCGAGATCACAAGCCGCTCGTTGCGCATCAGGTACTCGAGCAGCTCGAACTCGCGCTGGGTCAGGTCGATCTTGCGCTCGCCCCGTGAGACCTCGTGCGTATCGGGGTTCAAACTCAGGTCGCCGACAACGAGCGGCGCCATGCCGCGAGGGGGACGGCGGCGCAACAGCGCGCGCAGCCGTGCCAGCAACTCCTGGCGCTCGAACGGCTTGACGAGGTAGTCGTCGGCCCCCGTGTCGAGCCCCTCGACGCGGGATTCCAAGGCGTCGCGGGCCGTGAGCATGAGGATCGGCACGTCCTCTCCGTCCGTTCGCAGGCGCTTGGCGACCTCGATCCCGTCGAGCCGCGGCAAGCCGAGATCCAGCACCAGAAGGTCGGGAAGGAAGGCGTGGTAGGCGTCCAGCGCCGATACGCCATCGCCGGCCAGCTTGACCTCGTAGCCCTCGATGCGCAGCGACCGCTGGAGCACCTGGGCGATGTCGTCGTCGTCCTCGACGACCAGCACACGGGCGGGGCGAGAGTCCATTTCTAAAGACGATAGGTCCGCCGACCCGGCCGCCGAGCAGGTTTTAGGCCCGCTTTCACGAAGGGGCGGTGGCCATGGCCACACGCACGAAGCCCCGCCGCAAGCCACCAGCCCGCAGGAAAAAGGCGGCACGCAAGGGGTTGCACCTCGAACGCCACCATCTCGACCTCCTCGGGCTCGGCCTCGTGGCTATCAGCGTGTTCTTCGCGTTCGTGATCTGGCTTGACTGGGACGGCGGACGCGCGGGCGCGTGGGCGGTCGACGGGACGAAATGGCTGATCGGCGGCGTCCACGTCGCACTTCCGCTCGCGCTCATCGCCGCGGGGGCGTGGCTCGTGCTGCGTCCGGTGCTGCCCGCGGTGCGGCCCGTACGCACCGGCCTGATCTGTCTGTTCTTCTCGCTCGAGCTCGGGCTCGCCGCCGGAACACTCGGGATCGGTCCCGGCGGCACGCGCCTGCAGAGCTTCGACGTCCCGTACGCCAAGGAGCACGGCGGCATGATCGGCGAGGCGCTCTTCAAGGGCATCTCGACGGCGCTCGGGACGGTCGGCGTGCACATCGTCGCCGTCTTCATCTTCCTCGCCGCCGTGCTGCTTCTCACCGGGGCGTCGATCGCCCAGATCATCCAGGCGACGAGCGACACCGTCTCGACCTCGACGCGGCGCGCCGTGACCGAGGTCCGGCGCCGCCGTGGCGTCACCGAGGAACTGGCTCAGCTCGAGGAGCGGCCTGCTCGCGTGCGCAAGGCCCCGCCGGTGGAGCCGGACTGGGCCGAGGTCATCGTCGAGGCCGAGCCGGAGCCTGAGGACCCCCCGACGGCCGAGCAGGTCCTGGCCGAGGACGAGGAGCAGGACGGCGTCGAGAAGCTCCAGCCCGAGGACATGACGCCCGCCGGCCGCTATCGCGACAGCGTCACTGACGATCCCGATTTCCACTGGGCGCTCCCTGACCCGGCGTTCCTGAAGGAGTCGACCGAGGCAGCCGCCCGTCCCGACACCGCCGGCCAGGAGAAGACGGCCGAGGCGCTCGTCGAGGCGCTCGGTCACTTCGGCGTCGACGCCCGCGTCATCGCGATGGTCGCGGGCCCGCACATCACGCGGTACGAGCTCCGCCTCGCCCCAGGCACCAAGGTCGGCAAGGTCGCGCAGCTCAAGGACGACCTCGCCTACGCGCTCGCTGCCTCGGACATCCGAGTCCTCGCCCCGATCCCCGGCAAGCAGGCCGTCGGAGTGGAGGTCCCCAACGCGCGCCGCCGGATCGTCCACCTCGGCGACGTGCTCTCCGCGCGCCCCGACGACTGGTCGCCGCTCACGGTGTGCCTCGGGAAGGACGTCGCCGGCCGTGCGATCGCCGCCGACCTGGCCAAGATGCCGCACCTGCTCGTCGCAGGCACGACGGGCGCGGGCAAGTCGGGCTGCGTCAACGCCATGCTCTCGAGCGTCCTCATCGGCGCGACCCCGCACGAGGTGCGGATGGTGCTCGTCGACCCCAAACAGGTCGAGCTCAACCACTACGAGTCGATCCCGCACCTGCTGACGCCGGTGATCACATCACCACGCAAGGCCGCGACCGCCCTGCAGAACCTCGTGCGCGAGATGGAGCAGCGCTACGGCCAGATGTCCCTGGCCCGGACGCGCAGCCTGATCGAGCTCAACAAGGTGCGCACGTCGCGCGGCGAGGCCTCGCTGCCCTACATCCTGTGCGTGATCGACGAGCTCGCCGACCTGATGATGGTCGCACCCGCCGACGTCGAGGACTCGATCATCCGGATCGCCCAGAAGGCGCGCGCCGTCGGGATCCACCTCGTGCTCGCGACGCAGTCGCCGCGCGTGGACGTCATCACCGGCATGATCAAGGCCAACGTGCCTTCGCGGATCGCGTTCGCGGTCTCTTCACAGACTGATTCGCGCGTCATCCTCGACCAGAACGGTGCCGAGGCACTGCTCGGCCAGGGGGACATGCTCTTCTCGCCGGTCGGCTCGTCGCGGCTCCAGCGCATCCAGGGCGCGTATGTCGACGAGTCCGAGATCGCGGAATTGACCGATCACTGGCGCCGCCAGGGCGAACCCGACTTCCAGGAGGAACTGCTCGAGGAGGCCGAATCGGCGGAGACCGCTGCCGACACGGACTTCGACCCGGACGACGACCCGCTCCTCGAGGACGCGATCCGGCTCGTGGCCGAGATGCAGACGGCATCGACATCGATGCTCCAACGCCGGATGCGGCTCGGCTACACGCGCGCGGGCCGACTCGTCGACATGCTCGAGCGCCGCGGGGTGATCTCCGGTTACGAGGGCTCCAAACCGCGTCAGGTCCTGATCGCCGAGGCAGATGTGCCGCGCGTGTTGCAGAACCTCGCCGAGGCCGGACGCCTCGGGACGCAGACCGTGCTCGAAGAGCCGGAATAGTCTCCTGCGTATGGCCGAGATCGGCGCGCTGCTGCGGGAGGCCCGCATGCGTGAGCGGATCGACATCACCACGGTCGAGTCCGCCACGAAGATCCGGGCCAAGTACCTGCGCGCGCTCGAGAACGAGGAATGGGACCAGCTCCCTGGTCCGACGTTCGTGCGCACGTTCCTGCGCACCTATGCGGAGTACCTGGGCCTCGACTCGAAGATGCTCGTCGAGGACTACAAGCAACGCTTCGAGCAGCCCGGTCCGCAGGATCTGATGCCCTTCACGCAGCGGTCGGGGGGACGACGCCCACAGCGCCCGCCGCGCGTGCTACCGCCGTGGGCCCTCGTCGGCTTCATCGTCGTGCTGCTGCTCGTCGCGCTGTTCGCCCTCGGGTCGTTCGGTGGGGGAGACGACGTGGCCGACACGCCGACGCCGACCGCCACCCCGACGGTCGCGAAGAACAAGCCGCAGAAGAACACCCGCAGGAAGCCCCAGGCGGCGCCGCGTCTCGTGCGGCTGCAGATCCTGCCCGAAGCGGTGGTCAACGTCTGTCTGGAGGACGCGGCGGGCGAGCCGCTGATCCGCTCGGAGAACCTCATCGATCCGACGACCACGTATCGCTCGCGGCGGATGCGGGTCACGTTCGGCAACGGCCAGGTGTCGATGAAGTTCAACGGGGAGACCTATCCGGTGCCCGACACCGATCGTGCCGTCGGCTATGAGCTGCGCCCCGGCCAGCAGCCGCAGGACCTGCCCGAGGACGAGCTGCCCACCTGCGTGTGAGAGCCGGCGTCGTCATCACCGGCACGGAGGTGCTCTCGGGCATCATCACGGACCGCAACGGGCCGTGGCTGAGCGAGCGGCTGCGCGAGCGCGGCGTCGAGTGCGCCCAGATCACGATCGTCGGCGACCGCCCCGCGGACATGCGCTCCGCGCTCGACTTCCAGGCCGGGCTGGGCGTCGACCTGATCGTGACGTCCGGGGGCCTCGGGCCGACCGAGGACGACCTCACCGCCGCCGTGGTGGCCGAGTTCGCGGGTACGGAGCTGAGGCTGGACGAGGCGCTCGAGGGGAGGATCTGGTCGATCCTCGAGGGGCTGACGCGCCGCTGGCCCGATCTCGACCAGGACGCGATCCGCGCTGCGAACCGCAAGCAGGCGCTGGTCCCGGTCGGGGCGAGCGTGCTCGAGCCCGTCGGGACAGCGCCGGGGCTCATCGTGCCCGGCCCGCCAGTGGTCGTCGTCCTGCCCGGCCCTCCCCGCGAGCTCCAGCCGATGTGGCGGACTGCCCTGGAGACCGAGCCTCTGCGCTCGCTGCTGGCCGGGGCGGGCGAGCTGGAGCGGGGCATGCTGCGCATCTTCGGGATCCCGGAGTCCGAGATCGCCCGCACGTTGGAAATCGTGCGCGACTCCGGCGTCGCGATCGACGAGCTCGAGATCACGACCTGCCTGAGGCGGGGCGAGATCGAGATCGCCACCGTCTACGAGCCCGGGTTGCGCGGGGTCTACGAGGACTTCGTCGGCGGAGTGCGCGAGCGTCACGGCGAGCTGCTGTTCTCCGAGGACGGCTCGACGGTCGACGAGCAGGTGGCCGGCCTGCTGCGCGAGCGCGGTGCCACCGTGGCCACGGCCGAGTCGTGCACCGCGGGCCTGGTCGCGGGGCGCCTGACCGAGCTCGCCGGCTCGAGCGAGTACGTGCTCGGCGGACTCGTGGTCTATTCCGACGCGGCGAAGGTCTCGCTGGCGGATGTGCCCGAGGAGGTGATCGATGCGCACGGCGCGGTGTCGGCGGAGGTGGCCGCGCTGCTCGCGGACGGAGCGCGCTCGCGGTTCGGCGCCGACTACGGGATCGGGATCACGGGGATAGCCGGACCGGGTGGCGGCAGTGAGGAGAAGCCGATCGGGACGGTGTGCTTCAGCGTGGCTGCGGACCGCGGCCGGATCGACCGTACGGTCGTACTTCCGGGCGGTCGCACCGACATCCGCGAGCGCTCGACCACGGTGGCGCTGCACCTTCTGCGCCGGCTGTTGTTGTTGTGAGGCTGTTCGTCGCGCTCGACCTTCCTGAGGGCGTCGTCCTGCCGGTCCCCGGCGCCCCGTGGCGGCCGGTGCCGCCGGAGAATCAGCACGTCACGCTCGTCTTCCTCGGCGCGCTCGAGGAGCCGCCCGCGCTGACCGAACCGCCGCCTGCCGCGCCGCTTGCTCTCGGCGAGGCGATCCTGCTCCCGCCGCGCCGCCCGCGCGTGCTCGCCGTCCGCCTCAACGATCTCACCGGCGCCCACACCGCCTACCAGGCGCGGCTCGCCGCCGCGCTCGCGGACGCCGGCGCCTACGTACCCGAGGATCGGCCGTGGCTGCCGCACGTCACGATCGGCCGCACGCGCGAGCGCGTGCACCGCGACGCGGAGCTGCCCGAGGTCGAGCCGCTCGAGTTCACGCCGCCCAGCGCGACGCTCTACAGGTCTGCCGGCGGCCGCTACGAGGCGCTGTCACGCATGTCCTCCGCGCTCTCAGGCGGCGATGAGCACTCCGGGCGAGGCTCGCTGGGGGAGCCGGTGTAGTTCCCGCCCACGCGTGTCGCGCATGAGCAGGCCGCCATCGCGGCGCCGGCTCATCCTGAAGCCCTCGTCATGGAAGAGGCGGTGATGCTGCGGGCAGAGCAGGCAGAGGTTGTCGAGGTCGGTGCGGCCGCCGCGGATCCAGTGGGTGATGTGGTGGCCGTGGAGGCGGTGGGTCCGGTCGCATCCCGGCATGGCGCAGACCCTGCCGTCGCGGAGCTCGAGTGCGCGGCGCTGGGCCGGCGAGATGACGCGCTGGGTCCGGCCGAGGTTGAGTCCTGGCACCGCCACATCGCAGTCGCAGGTCAGCCGGCGCGCGAGCTCGGACGGGATCGCCGGGCCGTCCCGCAGAGCACAGAGGTCGCCGGCACGGGGCTCGCCGACGCCGGCGCTGCAGGCGAGCGCGTCGAGGTCGGCGTGCAGCACGAGCTGCATGCGCGGCGCGCCGCTGCGCGCGATCTCCGCGAGCGCGTCCGCGCGCTGCGCGCCGACCGCAGGGCGGACCGACTCATGCGACGGCTCGTCGAGGCGCTCGCGGGCGGTCTCGACGGACTCGATGAGCGCGGCACCGTCGTCGGCGCCGAGCCGGCCGAAGAACCGCAGCGAGCCGTCCTCGTCCCAGAACCACTTCAGCGTGCGCCGCTCGTGCCCGGCGTTCGCTGTGTCGAGATCGGCCGACGGAGCCGAGCGAAGCTGGCGGACGTGACGCTCGAGCTCCTGGATCGTCGAGCGCTCGGCGACGCGGATGAGCTCGGCCTCGTCCGCTTCTCCGGCTGCGCGGGTGATCGCACGGACCTGGCAGTACGACAGCCGGCCGAGCAGGAGTCTCTCCGCGACGGCCGGCAGGCTCGCAAGGCGGCGCGCGACGCGCACCTGGTCGCGCGCCGTGCGCGGGCTGATCCTGCATTCGAATCCCAGCCAGTCCGCCGTGCTGCGGAAGCGCGAACCCATCCAGCATCGGCGTCGGTCGAACTCGGCCACGAGCGTCAACCACTCCGCCAGCCGCGACCGCCCGCTCTGCTCGAGGTACACGAGCCGCCCGCTGATCTCCTCCGCGCTCCAGTTACGCAGCTGCACGAACACATGTTCGCACCGGGCGTCCGCCTGCGGTCCCGGCTGCGCAGATTTGTTGCACTTTTGTCACAAAGGCGGTTCACGTGAACCGCGCGGCCTCGCTCTTCTAGGAGGCGCTGTCGGCGAGGTCCTCGGGAAGCGGGACGTCCTGAGGCGGCCGGCCGGTCTCCTCGTCCCATGACTCGAAGGCCTCGCCATCGCGGCCGACGTGATCGCCCGCGGCGCCGAAGGCCAGCAGTACGACGCGCTGGTCCGACGCGTTGACGAGCTGGCGCCGCTCCTCCGGCCCGACTCGTCCCACGAGGCCGGGGGTGAGCTCGTGCCCGGTGCCCTCGACGACGACGGACACGCAGGCGCTGGAAGCGATCCTGCCCGTCGAAGTCGAGGCGCGCGATATTCACGGGGCCGTCCTCTCCCAGATCGAGATGTGACGCCTGCTGTCGTGGGTGAACGGCGAGCGATCCCAGTCGCTCCAGCGCTCTCGTAGGCGCAGGCCCGCCAGCCGGGCCATGAGGTCGAGCTCGGACGGCCAGACGTAGCGAAACGGAATCGAGCGGGTGCGGCCATTGACGACGTAGTGGGAGACGAGACTCTGCGTCACCGCGTTGTACTCGTCGATGCCCCAATCGTCGCCGTCGCGATGGAAGACGCGGTGCCGTTCTCCCGGCGGCAGGCGCCGCAGCTCGGGCAGGCCGACCTCGATCAGGAAGCACCCGCCGGGCTCCAGGTGCGCGGCGGCGTTGGCGAAGCACGCCACCTGCGCGTCCTGCGTGGTCAGGTTGCCGATCGTGTTGAACACGAGGTAGACGAGCCGGAACCGCCCCTCGACCCGGGTCGTCGACATGTCGCCGATTGTCACCGGGATGGCATCACCACCAGGCTTGTCGCGCAGTTGCGCGATCATCGCCTCCGATAGCTCTATGCCGCTCACCGGGACGCCGCGCGCGGCGAGTGGCAGGGCGATGCGCCCCGTCCCGATGGCGAGCTCCAGCGCCGCGCCGTCGGCTGCTAACTCGGTGAGGACGTCGACGACCGGGTCGATCGCCTCGGGCGCGAACATCGGCTCTGCGAGATCGTCGTAGTGCTCGGCGACGCCGGGGCCGAAGTGGTCTTCCACGTGCATCCCCGCGCAGTATTGGCACATCTGTGTCTTGAGATGCCACAGGACGGTCCGCCAGGCTCCGTTCCGTCCGACCCGCCGCCCATCATTGGCGGTCTTCCACAGTCTTGCGAGGAGCCAGAACCCCATGAGCAGCACCACCGACCAGACCGCCAAGGCCCGTGAGGCGGCCCTAGCGGGCGCGCTTACGCAGATCGAGCGCCAGTTCGGCAAGGGCTCGGTCATGAGAATGGGGGACGAGGGGGCACGCGTGGAGGTGGACGGGATCCCCACCGGCGCGCTGTCGCTGGACCTCGCGCTCGGCATCGGCGGCCTGCCGCGCGGGCGCATCGTCGAGGTCTACGGCCCGGAGTCGTCGGGCAAGACCACGCTCGTCTACCACGTGCTCGCCTCAGCACAGAAGATGGGCGGAGTGTGCGCGTTCATCGACGCCGAGCACGCGATGGACCCGCTCTACGCCCAGCGCATCGGCGTCGACATCGACGAGCTGCTCGTCTCGCAGCCCGACTACGGCGAGCAGGCGCTCGAGATCGCCGACATGCTGATCCGCTCGGGCGCGGTCGACGTCGTCGCCGTCGACTCGGTGGCGGCACTGACCCCGCGGTCCGAGCTCGAAGGACAGATGGGAGACACCTCCGTCGGGGTCCAGGCGCGCATGATGTCGCAGGCGCTGCGCAAGCTCGCGGGCAATCTGAACCGGACGCAGACCATGTGCCTGTTCACCAACCAGATCCGCGAGAAGATCGGCGTCATGTTCGGCTCGCCGGAGACACAGCCGGGCGGCCGGGCGCTGAAGTTCTACGCCTCGCAGCGGCTCGACATCCGCCGGATCGAGACGCTCAAGGAGGGCACCGAGGCGGTCGGCAACCGAGTGCGGGTGAAGGTGGTCAAGAACAAGGTCGCGCCGCCGTTCCGGCAGGCCGAGTTCGACATCGAGTTCGGGAGGGGCATCTCGACCTCGGGCTGCATCCTCGACCTCGGGATCGAGAACAACATCGTCACCAAGTCGGGCTCGTTCTTCTCCTACGGCGATGAGCGGCTCGGACAGGGCCGCAACAACGCCAAGGCGTTCCTGGACGAGAACCGCGAGATGCAGCTCGAGATCGAGGACAAGATCTACGCGGCGCTCGGGGTGTCGCGCGATGGGGCGGTCCCGCCGGCCGATGCGCCCGCAGAGGAGGAGCCGGCCGCCGAGGCGGAGCCTGCCGCCGCCGCCGCGTGACAGCCGCGGAGCGCCTGGCTGACCCGGAGGTCCGGCTCCAGCACGCACGTGATCTCGCGTGGGCTGCGCTCAACCGCCGCGAGCACACTCAGGCCGAGCTCGTGCGGGTGCTCGAGCGCAAGCGATGCGCCCCGCACGAGATCGCGACCGTGCTCGACGAGCTCGTCGCGGGTGGCTTCGTCGACGATGCCGGCTACGCCCTGCGGTTCGCCGAGGACCGCCGCGCGCTCGACGGCTGGGGGGCGGAGCGCATCGAGCGCCGGCTGCGCGCGCTCGGCGTCGACCCCGAGCTGGTCGCGGCCGCGATCGGCGCGTGGTCCGAGGCCGAAGAGCGCACGGCCGCACTTGCGCTCCTGCGCCGGCGCTTTCCGGTCCCGCCTTCGGAACCTCGGGAGCGCAACCGGGCGCTCGGTGTGCTCGTTCGCAGGGGCTACGAGCTCGAGCTCGCGCACGACGTGCTGCGGCGGCATTGCGGTCTCAGCGAGTTCGACTGAACATCTTGTTATTGCGCAGCGCACCCCGCGGTAATACGATGCTCGCATCGACAGACCGGCCTCCCGAGGCCGCCTTAAACGCCAGCTAATCCGCCGCTTTTTGACACCCGCGGCCGCCGCAACCACGAACACTCGACCCGCACGCTGAACCAACTGACCACCGCAATCTGAGCCCCGCGGGCAGCTGCCCGCCGAGCTGGCTGCACGCGCGCCGCGCGGTCGCCGGCTGTCGATCCGAACTTCAAACGCAATGGGCCGTCCCGAGCCGCTGACGGGGCGCGGAGAGGATCGATATGAGCTACGGAGTCGCGGTGGTCATCCTGGTCGGGGCCGGGCTGCTCGCGGCGGCGATCCTCGGTGGTGTGCTGATCCTCGTGCGCCGTCTCGGCCCGGCCGCGGTAGCCACCGATCCGGCGACCAACGGTGCCGGCAGCCCGCAGCAGCGGGCCGAGCTCGCGCGCGTCGAGGAGCGCCTGATCGCCCGCGAGGAGAAGCTCGACCTGCGCAGCAACGAGGTCACTGAGCGCGAGCGCCGCCTGCACGAGAAGGAGGAGGGGATCGAGAAGCTGCGCGACGAGCGCATCCGCGCGCTCGAGGGCATCGCCGGCCTCGGCGTCTCCCAGGCCAAATCGATGTTGCTCAAGGACCTGGAGGACAAGCTGCGCCATGAGCAGGCACGGCTCGTGCGACAGATCGAGCTCGAGACCAAGCGCGAGGCCGATCGCCGTGTGCGCAACATCCTCTCGGTCGTCATGCAGCGCATGGCCGCAGGTCACGCCACCGAGACGACGGTTTCGGTCGTGCCGCTGCCGAGCGACGACATGAAGGGCCGCATCATCGGCCGCGAGGGACGCAACATCCGCGCGCTGGAGAACCTCACCGGCGTCGACTTCATCATCGACGACACGCCCAGCGCCGTCGTCCTCTCGGGGTTCGACGGGGTGCGGCGCGAGGTCGCTCGCCTGACCCTGGAGAAGCTGCTCGCGGACGGGCGCATCCACCCGGCGCGCATCGAGGAGGCCTTCTATCAGGCGCGTTCGGAGCTCGAGGAGCACATCGTCGCCGCCGGCGAGCAGGCCGCGTTCGACGCCGGCGTCGGCGGTCTCGACGCCGAGCTCGTGCGCCTGATGGGGCGCTTGCGGTACCGCACGAGCTATGGGCAGAACGTGCTCGCGCACTCCGTCGAGGTGGCCAACCTGGCCGCGCTGATGGCCGATGAGCTCGGCGCCTCGGCGAAGACGGCGCGCCGTGCGGCGCTCCTGCACGACATCGGCAAGGCCGTCTCGCACGAGATCGAGGGTCCGCACGCACTGGTCGGCGGCGACCTCGCGCGCAGGCACGGCGAGCCCGAGGCGGTCGCCCACGCGATGGAGGCCCACCACAACGAGGTCGAGCCGCAGACCGTCGAGGCCGTGATCGTCCAGGCTGCCGACGCCCTCTCCGGAGCCCGTCCCGGGGCTCGCGGGGAGTCGCTCGAGTCCTACGTCAAGCGGCTGCGCGACCTCGAGGACATCGCCACCCGGCACACGGGCGTCGAGAAGGTCTACGCGATGCAGGCCGGGCGCGAGATCCGCGTGATGCTCGACCCTGGCGCCCTCGACGACGACGGCGCCGTCCTGCTCTCCCACGAAATCGCCCGCGAGATCGAGCAGGAGCTGGACTATCCCGGCCAGATCAAGGTCACGGTCATCCGCGAATCCCGCGCCACCGATTACGCCCGCTGACCTACCCTGAGCGCCGGTGAAGCGCTTTCACGTCACCACCTTCGGCTGTCAGATGAACGAGCACGACTCGGAGCGCATGAAGGGCATGCTCGAGTCGATCGGCTATGAGGAGACGGCGGAGCGCGGCGAGGCGGACCTGATCCTCTTCAACACGTGCTCGATCCGGGAGAAGGCGGACGAGCGGTTCGTGGCGAGGCTCAAGGAGGCGGCGGCGCTGAAGCGGCGCGATCCGGAGCGCTTGATCGGGGTCGGTGGGTGCTGGGCGCAGTCGGTCAAGGACCAGGTGTTCCGCGACTATCCCTTCGTCGATGTCGCGTTCGGCCCCGGCCAGGTGCACAAGCTGGCCGAGTTCCTCACCAGCGACTCGCTGTCGGCGCAGGGGTTCTTCGAATTCGAGGGCTTCACGGGCCGGCTGCCGGCGAAGCGGTCCCGCGACTTCCAGGGCTGGATTCAGATCTCGGCGGGATGCCAGATGCAGTGCTCGTTCTGCATCGTGCCCTCCACGCGCGGCCGTGAGGTGTCCCGGCCGCTCGAGGAGCTCGTGGGGGAGGTGCGGGGCCTCGCGGCCGACGGCGTCACCGAGGTCACGCTGCTCGGTCAGAACGTCAACTCGTACGGCACGCGCCTGCGGCCGGTGAAGCGCTCGTTCGCGGAGCTGCTGCGCGAGGTGGACGCGATCGACGGCATCGAGCGCGTCCGCTACACCAGCCCGCACCCGTCCCATATGGGAGAGGACGTGATCCGCTGCCACGCGGAGCTCGACTCGGTCTGCGAGCACATCCACCTGCCGCTGCAGTCCGGCTCGACCCGGGTGCTCAAGCGGATGCGCCGCACCTACACGCGCGAGCGCTTCCTCGACCGCGTGGCGCTGATCCGCGAGCACGTGCCCGACTGCGCGATCACGACGGACATCATCGTCGGCTTCCCGGGGGAGACGGAGACGGACTTCGAGGGAACGCTCTCGGTGGTCGAGGAGGTCGGTTTCGACGGCGCCTTCACCTTCATCTACTCGCCGCGGCGCGGCACGGAGGCGGCGGGATTCGTCGACGATCTCATCGACCACGACGTCAGCGTGGCGCGCATGGAACGGCTCGTCGAGGCGGTCCAGCGCCGCGCCCGCGAGCGCGCCCAGCGCTTCGTCGGGCGCACTCTCGACGTGCTCGTCGAGGGCGCCTCGCGCACCGACCCGTCGAGGCTCCGCGGCCGCTGCCGCCACAACAAGGTGGTCAACTTCAGCGGAATTGCGGCGCCGGGTGAGACCGTCCCCGTGACCATCACCTCGGCGACCTCGCAGACGCTTGCCGGCGAGGCGTCCCTGCTCGCCGCTCTCAGCGTCTAACCCACCCAGCCTTAGAACGTCAGCAGTTCCGCGTGCAGCCCGTCGACATCCTCGGCCTCGATCCGACAGCTCGCCGTGCCGGCTAAGAACGATTCCGCGCCCGAGCAGATCGGGTCGTGTGTCAGGTCGACGCGCGAGCGCCAATCCTCGTCGGTTGCACCCCACAGATGGATCACGGCGTCGAGCAGTCGCGGTGGTGGGCAACGGCCGCGCTGACATCCCGCACCGGAAGGGCTGGGATGGTTCTGCGAAGCCCAGCTGACATTCCTGGAGTCTTCCGGATCCATCCGTCCGGGACCTATGCGAACATGTGTTCGTGCGCTGGCATGGACAGATCGCTGACAAGGACCGCGAATCCCGCCTTCCGGGTCTGGGGGAGGTCATCACGCGCACCTTCGACGCGCCCGAAGCGCTGCGGACCCGGTTCCACGAGATCCACGCCAAGTCCGCGCTGAACCGCGTGCCCGGCGGCTCCCGTGTCCCCTTCGATTGGACCGTCAACCCGTACCGCGGATGCGCGCATGCCTGTGCCTACTGCTTTGCCCGCCCCACGCACGAGTACCTGGATCTGGATGCGGGGCGGGACTTCGAGGAGCAGATCATCGTGAAGGTCAACGCGCCGGAGGTGCTGCGCGCGGAGCTGCGGCGGCCGTCATGGCGCGGCGAGCACGTGGCGCTCGGCACCAACACGGACCCGTATCAGTGGGTGGAGAAGCGCTACCGGCTGACGCGGGGGATCCTGGAGGCGCTCAGGGATGCGCGGAACCCCTGCTCGGTGCTGACGAAGTCGCCGCTGCTGCTGCGCGACCTGGACCTGTTCGTCGAGTTGGTCGAGGCGACGGAGTTCACCGCCTGCCTGTCGATCCCGATGCTCGACGAGAAGACCTGGCGGCAGACCGAGCCGCGCACGCCGCATCCACGTAAGCGACTGGAGGCGGTGGCGGAGCTCAACGCCGCGGGGGTGCCGGCCGGCGTTCTGGTCGCGCCTCTGATGCCCGGGATCAACGACGCGCCCGAGCAGGTTGAGGAGGTCGTGCGGGAGTGCGAGCGGGCTGGCGCGGTGCGGATCGGAGGACAGGCGCTGTTCTTGCGCGGATCCACGAAGAGCGTCTTCTTGGGCTGGCTGCGGCACGCCCGTCCGGATCTCGTGCCGCTGTACGAGCGGTTGTACGGCCGGCGTGCGTATCTGGGGGATTCGGAGAGGCGCAAGACGGAGGCGCGTCTTCGCGATCTGACGGGTCCCAGCCCGAGCCAGGCAAGGCTTGCGGCGCGATTCCCGCGCCCGCACCCGCGGGAGGAGGTGGTTCGGCAGGCCTCGCTGTTCTGACAGGGTGCGTGCTCGTGCCGGAGAGATGGAGGCGGATCGACGCTCTGCTGCCGCTCGCGGCGGTCGTCGGCGGAATGTTCGTGGTGCTGCTGTGTCATGGCAGCTACTTCACGACCGACGATCACGTCTACTTCGCGCTCGACCGCGACATGCCGTTCGGCTGGCGCTATCTGAGCGAGCCCGCCCACGACCACTTCGAGCCCTGGCAGAGGCTGCTGGCCCACGTGCTGCAGGCACTCGGCCACGAGCAGTGGTGGCTGGCGCTGGCGGTGAGCCTGCTCTGGTACGCGGCGGTGCTGGCCGCCTTCGCGGTGCTCGTGCGCATGCTCGTGGGCCGGCATCCGGTGGGGTTCGCCGTGACGGCGATCTTCGCCGTGTCGCCGATCTTCGTGCAGACCGGGCAGTGGTGGGCTCTGTCCGCCCAGCTGCTTCCGGAGCTCGCGTTCCTGCTCCTGGGCCTGATCGCCGGGGTGCAGTGGCAGCGGAGCGGGAGGCGGCTGTGGGTCGGGCTCGCCCTCGGTGCGTACGCGCTCGCGCTCTGCGCCTTCATCAAGGCGTTGCTGTTCGCGCCGCTGCTCGTGCTCGTCCTGTACCTGCGGCCGGACCCGCCGGGCAGTCTGGACACGCTGCGGCAGCGGCTGGGACCGGCGTGGCGTCGCGACCGGCTGCTGTGGCTCGGCGTGGTCGCGATCACCCTGGTCTACCTGGCGATCATCGGCGGCGATCGCTACTACCGCTTCATCTCCAACACGCCCGACCCTGGGGCGGGCGACTGGGTCAAGTTTCTGATCGCCGCGTGGACGGAGGGTGTGGCGCCGCTGGCGCTCGCCGGGACCGTCCCGTCTGCGCTCGGGGCCGGGAACGCGCTGGTCCTGGTCGCCGCGAACCTGATCGTGCTCGCCGTCGTCGGGGCAAGCGTGAGGCGCCGCCGGGCGACAGCCTGGACGTGGGGTGGAGCGCTGCTCGTCGTGCTCGCGGGGATCGTCATGGCCGGTGTCGCCCGGCTCGAGCCGGGCGTGATCGAGAAGGTCGCCCTCGACCCGCGCTACAACGCGGAGGGTGCTCTCACGCTCCTGCTCGCCGCGGCGCTGACGGCGCGGGCGGCCTGGCCGCAGCCGCGTGCGACCCGCGGTGCGGTGCTTCTTGCGACCGGTATGGGTGGCGTGGTCGTCGCCCTGGCACTCGACGCCGGCCTGCGCCTCGAGCAGACGTGGCGCGGCCGCGAGCACCGAAGCTACCTGGAGACGTTCGTGGCCACGTACCGCCCGGGAATCGACATCGTCGACGGGCCGGTGGCGGCGAACATCGTGCCGCCCCAGCTGCACCCCTACGACCTGTACTCCAAGGTCCTCCCGAACCGCCTGCCCGAGGTGCGCGTGGGGACCGGCACCGGGACGCCGGCAACACTCGACTACGGCGGGCGCGTGACGCCCGTGCGCCTCCGTCCCGTCCCGTCGGCGCGCTCCGCTGACTGCACACCGCTCGAGCTCCGCGTGGATCTTCCCCGTCGTCCCGATGTCACCGTGATCACCCTCGCGCGCCGCGACGTCGAGCGCGCGACCGACCTGGTGCTCACGACCGACACCGGGCTGCCCGGCGGCCAGGTCCTCGGCGGATTCAAGCTCCCGGCGGTCACGACCGCGGCCTACCGCCTCGGCGCCGGGCGACGGACGCTCCGTGCCCAGGCGGGACTGGGTGCCGCGCGCACGATCCGGATCACCGCGCCTGCCGGGCCGGCGGTGTGCCTGAGCAGCGTGCAGGTGAGCCGTTTTCCCGTTCCGACCGGCTGACGGCGTGCAACCGGGGTACGCGTTTGGTGTGCCTTGAGGAGATGCTGTTCCGCAGACCCGACGGTTTCCGCCCTGGAGCGCGCACGCTGACGATCTCCGCGCTCAACGCGTCCAGGCGCGCGCGGCGGGAGCTGCTGCTCCTCGTGCCGCTGCTGGTGGGGACGATTCTCGTCAACTCGCACCGCCAGGAATGGTTCGCGCGCGACCTGCAGAAGCCGGTGCGCCTCGGTGTCGCGCTGTGCATCGCGTTCCTCGGCTACCGGCTCGCGCGCGACCTCAGCCGCTCCGTCACGCCGTGGCTGTTCCGGCGCATGGATGCCGCCACCGCGGGCACGGTCGGGTTTCTGCTGCGGCTGATCCTGCTGCTGATCGCCCTGCTCGCCGTCCTGTCGGTCGCAGGCATCAACACCCGGGCGCTCGCCGTCGGCGGTGCCGTGTTCGCCGTCGTCTTCGGTCTCGCCGCCCAGCAGACGCTCGGCAACGTGATCGCCGGGCTCGTGCTGATCTCAGCCCAGCCCTTCCGCGTCGGAGACCGGATCCGCCTGCAGGCCGGCAGCGTGGCCGGCCAGATCGAGGGCGTGGTCGCCTCCCACGGGCTGCTCTACACGACGCTCACCCAGGGCGAGGACTCGATGATGATCCCCAACAACGTGGTCCTCTCGGCGGCGGTCGTGCCTCTGCGCGAGCCGTCCGGTGTCGACCTGCGCGCCCGCCTGCGGCCCGACGTCAAGCCGAGCGAGGTCCAGCGCCTGATCGAGGATGCGGTGAAGACACCGACGCGCTACGAGCCGCGCATCCACCTCGAGGAGGTCGATTCCGACGAGGTGGTCGTGCGGATCTCGGCGACACCCGACAGCGAGTCCGACGGGCCGCGACTGGCCGACGAAATCCTCGCGGCGATCGCCTCACTGGCCCAGGAGGGCCAGACCGAGGAACGCCGGCTCGCGCGCCACGGCGCGAGCTAGCCCTCCGCGCGCTGGCCCCGGGCCATCTCCTCAGCGATCTTGCTCGCCCCGAGCTTGCGCTGGAGCGTGTTGACGGGCCCTGGGAAGAGCGCGGACAGGGCCGTTCCCGCGCGCATGCTCAGCGGCGCGACGCTGAGCTCCGCGCGGTCGTCGGCGATCGCCTTGGCCACCGCGCGCGCGACCGCTTCCGGCGGGCGCATGCCGACGAACGGCGGCAGCTTCGCCCCCGACTTGGCGAACATGCCCTCGCCGGAGATGAAGCCGGGGAAGACCAGCGAGGCGCTGACCCCGGAGCCCGCGAGATCCTCCCGCAGGCCGAGAGCGAAGCCGCGCAGCCCGAACTTCGTCGCCGAGTAGATCGACGAGCCCGGCGACGCCGCCTTGCCCGACAGCGACGAAATGAACACGAGATGCCCGCTGCCGCGTGCGAGCATCGCCGGCACCAGGGCCCGCGCGAGCAGGATCGGCGCACGCAGGTTGACGGTCAGAGCACGGTCGATCTCCTCGACCGTGTAGTCGGGCAGCGGCCAGCTCCCCGGCACGGCCGCGTTGCAGACGAGCACGTCGACGTCGCCCGCCTCCGCGACGAGCCGGTCCACCGCGTCGGGCTGGGAGAGGTCCGAGGCCAGCGCGGTGCCGCCGGTCTCCGCCGCAAGCGCCTCGAGCACGTCCGCCTTGCGCCCCGTCAGGACGAGCGACGCCCCCTTGCCGGCCAGCGTGCGGGCGATCGCCTTCCCGATCCCGCCCGTCGCTCCCGTGATCAGCGCGCGTCTGCCGTCGAGGTTCATGGTCCGACAGCTTGCCCGAACAGCGCCACGGTCGCGGTGAAGCCGTGCAGGAACGTCTCCGCGCCCACCGGGCCGATTCCCCCCGTGGCGCGCTCACCCGGTCCCGCGATCCGGTCGCGCGGCTCCGCCGCCCCGGAGAGCCCGGCAGCGATCCGGACGGCCATGGTGTGAGACTATTCGCGATGGTCGTCGCGCTCTTCGGCCCGACCGGCGTGGGGAAGACGGCGGTCGCGATCGCCCTTGCCGAACGCCTGCGCGAGCGCGGCGAGGACCCCGTCGCCATCAGCGCCGACGCGCTCCAGCTCTATCGCGGCCTCGAGACCCTCACCGGCGCCGCCTCCCCGGCCGAGCGCGCGCTGCTCGAGCACCGGCTGCTCGGCACCGTCGCGGTGACCGAGACCTTCAGCGCCGGCCGCTACGCCGCGCTCGCCCATGCGGAGATCGACGCCGCGCTCGAGCGCGGCCGCCGCCCGATCGTCGTGGGCGGCACCGGCCTGTATCTGCGCGCCGCGCTCGCCGATCTCGACCTGCGCCCGCCCCCGGACCCCATGCTGCGCGCGCGCTGGAGCCGGGCGCTGAGCATCCGCGGGCCCGAGTCGCTGCACGCGGAGCTCGCCGGTCGCGCACCCGAGGCGGCGGCGCGCATCGCGGCCACCGACGGCATCCGCATCACGCGCGCCCTCGAGCTCATCGACGCCGGCCACCAGCCGCCCGGCGGCGACCAGCTGTGGACGACCGCGACCCGCCACCCGACCGCGCTGTTCGCGCTGACCATGGACCGGGACGAGCTGTACGCGCGCATCGACGCGCGCGTGGACGCCATGGTCGCCGCGGGCGCCGTCGCCGAGGTCCTCCGCGCCGACGCCGCCGGCGCCTCCGCCACAGCCCGCCGGGCGCTCGGGTTCGAGCACCTCCTCGCCGGCGACATCGAGGCCATGAAGCGGGCGACGCGGCGCTACGCCCGCCGCCAGCTGACCTGGCTGCGCAAGCTCGGGGGCGTGGAGCGGATCGACCTCACCGGCCGCGACCCGGGCGACGCCGCCGCCGAGGTAGCGGGGAGAATCTGAGCCCGTGCGGTTCGAGAAGTGGCAGGCGCTGGGCAACGACTACCTCGTCTTCGAGCGGGACGCGTTCACGCCGGACGAGGTCCGGCTGCTGTGCGACCCGCACTTCGGCCCCGGCGCGGACGGAGTGCTGGGTCTTGCGCCTGCGACCGAGCGCGGCTTCGTCGCCGGCCTGCGCATCTTCAACCCCGACGGCTCGGAGGCCGAGCTGTCGGGCAACGGCGCGCGGATCGCGGTCCTCTACCTGCGCCGCCACTGGACCGACGCGGACACGTTCTCGATCCAGACCCTGGCGGGCGAGATCCGGCCGACGATCACCGGGCCCGACACCTGCCGCGTCGACATGGGCCGCGCGACGCTCGGCGACACCGGCGAGATCGGCGGCTTGCGCTACCAGGCGCTGACGATCGGCAACCCGCAGTGCGCGATCCGCATCTCCGCGCCCGACGAGCTCGGGAGCCTGGACCTGCAGCGGATCGGCCCGCCGATCGAGACCGATCCCCGCTTCCCCGGGCGCACCAACGTCTCGTTCTGGGCCGAGCTCGCCCCGGACCGCATCCGGGCGCGGATCTTCGAGCGCGGCGTGGGGGAGACTCTCAGCTCGGGCACCGGCGCCTCTGGCGCCGCGATCGGCCACGTGCTGCTTGGCGGCGACTCGCCGGTCACGGTCGAGCTGGACGGCGGCGAGCTCGTGGTCGACGTCACCGAGGACCTGCACGTCGATCTCACCGGCTGGGCCAGGCCGATCTACACCGCGGAGCTCAGCCAGGATCTCGCGGCCCGGTTGACCGGCGGCCAGCCGCCGCCGATACTGAGCTGAGATGACCAGGTGCTGGCTCGCGACCCTGGCGCTGGTCGCCTTCGCTCCGGCGACCGCGCAGGCGGCGCGCACCGCACCCTGCATCCCCGGCGACACGGCCGCGCCCCCGTGCCTGTGGTGGAAGGCCAAGGTCAAGCTGGTGGCCGACGGGGACACGCTGCGGGTCAAGCTCAAGGGCAAGAAGAAGAAGGTCGACGTGCGCCTGATCGGCGTCAACGCGATGGAGATGCGCCGCTACTCGCACACGGCCCGCAAGCGCCGCGGCGACTGCATGGCGGTCGCGGCCGCGAACAGCATCGAGCGGATCATCAAGGCCAATCGCTGGCGTGTCCAGCTCGCCGCGCAGAAGCAGTCCAGTCGCAGCGGGCGGCGCATCAGGCGCTCGGTCTGGGTCAAGAGCACAGACCTCGCGCGGCGCCAGCTCGAGGACGGCTACGGGCTGTTCCTGAGCAACGCCGACGAGTGGGCGCACAACGGCGACTACCAGCTCGTCGCCGCGCACGCGCGCGCCGCCCGCCGCAATCTGTGGGACCCGAACGCCTGCGGCGGGCCGCAGCAGGACGCGCGGCTCCAGGTCGTCGCCAACTGGGACGCCGACGGCTCGGACGAGCAGAACCTCAACGGCGAGTACATCGTGGTGCGCAACCTCGGCGCGGCTCCGGTGGATCTCGGCGGCTGGTGGGTGCGCGACTCCTGGCTGAACTGGTGGCAGGGCAAGAAGAACGGCACACCCGGCTACCGCTTCGCGGACGGCACCGTGCTCGCAGCGCAGGGCAGCGTGCGGGTGCACATCGGCTGCGGGACCGAGACGCCGGCGCGCAGGTTCTGGTGCCAGCAGTCGAGCGCGTTCGAGAACGTCTCCTACGACCACACGGGCATCGGCGACGGCGCCTACCTGTTCGACCCCAAGGGCGGCCTGCGCGCGTCGTTTCTGTATCCCTGCCGGCTCGGCTGCGCCGACCCGCTGCAGGGCAAGATCCGGATCGTCGCTCGCGCCAGCTCCCCCGAGGCGATGGTGATCGCCAACACCTCGCTCGTGCCGGTCGACCTCGGCGATCACGTGTTCAAGCTGCGCAGCCGCGACACCCCTGGCAGCTACGTCTTCGGGCAGGTGTTCGAGCCCGGCAACGACGCCCTGCGCGGCAGCTTCACCCTCATCGAGCCGCCGAGCGGGTTCCAGGGCTACCCGGACGGCGGCGGCGTGGTGGAGCTGCGCACGCTCGACGATCAGCTCACGGCCTGCGCGGCCTGGGGCGATCGCCGCTGCTGAGCTAGCGTGCGCTCCATGAGAGCCACCGGGCTCGCGACCTTCAGCGGCGATCGCATCCTCGACGCCTGGTTTCCGGCCACCGACGTCGCGCTGTCCGACGCCGGCCGGCGGCGCGTGGTCGAGGTGGAGATCGACCCCGGGGCTCCGCCCAGCGACGTCCCCGACGCCTACCTGCGGCTGCATCTGCTGAGCTGGACGCGGGTCAGGCCGCACGCGGTCAACCTCGACGGCATCTTCGGCGTCCTGCCGAACAACGTCTGGACCGACGACGGCCCCTACGACCCGGTCGAGCTCGAGACCGAGCGCGCGCGCCGGTACCTCGACGTCCACGGCCTCGACAAGTTCCCGCGCCTGACCGACTACGTCACGCCGCCGGGGGTGCGCATCGCCGACGCCGGCCGCGTCCGGCTCGGCGCCCACCTGGCGCCGGGAACGACGGTGATGCACGAGGGCTTCGTCAACTACAACGCAGGCACGCTCGGCGAGTCGATGGTGGAGGGGCGCATCAGCGCCGGCGTGGTCGTCGGCGACGGCTCCGACATCGGCGGCGGCGCTTCGATCATGGGGACGCTGTCGGGCGGCGGTACGACCGTGATCAGCATCGGCGAGGGGTGCCTGCTGGGCGCCAACTCGGGGCTCGGGATCTCGCTCGGCGACAACTGCGTGGTCGAGGCCGGCTGCTACGTGACCGCGGGCTCGATCGTCACCCTGCCCGACGGAGAGGCGGTCAAGGCGCGCGCGCTGTCAGGACGGGACGACCTGCTGTTCCGCCGCCACAGCGTCAGCGGGCGGCTCGAGGCGGTGCCGCGCACCGGGTCATGGGGCGGTCTCAACGCCGCGCTCCATGCCAATGACTGAGGCAGCGCGCTCGCAGACCGCCAGCGGCGGGACCAGCGCCAGCCGGGCGTAGCCGCGGCCGGCGTCCCCGAAGAAGTCGCCGGGCGCGAGCACGACGCCGCGCTCGAGCAGCCGCTCCGCGACACCGCCGGGGTCGCGCAGCCACAGGAACATCGTCGCGTCGCCGCCGACGTGCTCGAGTCCCGCGGCGGCGCATGCCGGCAGCAGCACGTCGCGCTTGGCGCGGTAGATCGTCGCGCATCGCTGCGACGTGGGCCTCGTCGCTCCAGGCCAGTACGGACACGCGCTGGACGAACTCCTGCGGCACGGTGCCCGTGTTGGGGCGGAAGCGGGCCAGCGCGGCGACCAGCGCGGGGTCGCCCGCGGCGAAGCCCGACCGGTAGCCCGGCATCGCCGAGCGCTTGGACAGCGTGTTGAGCGCCAGCACGTTGGTGAGGTCTGCCGACCTGCAGGATCGATGGCGGGCGGCTCGTCGGCCGAAGTAGATCTCGCTGTACGCCTCGTCCGAGCAGACCACGAAGTCGTGCTCGCGGGCCAGCGCGGCGGCCCGCTCGTAGAAGGACAGCGGTGCGACCGCCGCGGTCGGGTTGTTCGGGTAGTTCAGCCACAGCAGGCCGATGCGGTCCCACGGCACCGCGTCGAGGTCGGGCAGGAAGCCGTGCTCGGCCAGCAACGGCACCTCGAGCACCTCTCGCCCGGCGAACAGAGCACCGCGCGCGTAGACCGGATAGGCCGGCGAGGGCACCGCCACCGCCCCGTCGAGCACCGGCGCCATGGAGAAGATGACCTCCTTGGTGCCCAGTGTGGGGATCACCGCCTCGACCTCCACGCCGAACCGGCGCTCGAGCCAGCGGGCGATCGCCTCGCGCAGCTCGGGCAGGCCACCCGTCGCCGGATAGGGAGCTACGGGGTCGGCGGCGAGCGCCTCGCGGATGAAGGCCGGCGTCTCCTCGCGCGGCTCGCCCATCCCGAAGTCGAGGATCTCGACGCCGCGCGCGCGCAGGGCGTCGACGGTCGCGCGCAGGCGCGCGAACGGGTAGGCCGGCAGGCCGGTGAGGACGGGGCTCAGCCGAGCCATGCCTCGAGCACCCGGTAGGCGCGCACGCAGGTTGGCGACCGGGACGTGCTCGTCGCGCCGGTGCGCCTGGGCGGGCACGCCCGGCCCGAAGTTGACGGCCGGCATGCCCGCCGCCGTCAGCTCGGCCACCGGCGTCCACGCCTGCTTGGGCGCGACCGCGAGCGACCCGGTCGCGATCAGCCGCTGCACGGCTCGGGTGCTCGACGTGAACGGTGCCCGACGGCGCGTTGGCCGGTGACCTCGATCTCGCCGTGGCCCGCGCACAGCTCGGCGAGGCGCGCCTCGCCGTCGGCGGGCGTCCGCCCCGGCGCGTAGCGGAAGTTCAGCCAGCACTCGACCCGGTCGGGGACGACGTTGCCCGCCACGCCGCCGTCGATCTTCGTCACCGACGCGACCTCGACGAACTCGAGGCCGTCGAAGACGACCGGCTTCGGCGGGCTGCGCGGCCAGCGCGGCGATCCCGGCCGCGGCGCGCTCGATCGCGTTGTCGGCCAGCCACGGTCGCGCCGAGTGCCCCGCGACGCCGGAGAACGTCCAGCGCGCGTTGATGTTGCCCAGGCAGCCCGCCTGCAGCGTGCAGTCGGTCGGCTCCATCACGATCGGCGAGCGTCGAAGTCGCGTGTCGCGGGCTCACGCTCGAGCAGCGGCGCTCAGCGCCGTGTCGCGGAACGGCAGCTCCTCGCGGGGGAAGAACAGCGCCGCCACGGCCACGCCGGCCAGCACCAGCTCGATCGGCCACCGCCAGCCCGGCCTTCATGTCCGATGCGCCGAGGCCGTGGACCGCCCCGCCGTCGCGGCGGCCGGGCAGGTTGCCCTGCGCCGGGACGGTGTCGAGGTGGCCGGCGAGCAGCACGCGCGGCGCCCGCCGCGAGCCGCGCGAGCAGGCAGTCGTCGCCGAGGTCGCTGCACATCCGCAGCGCAGCAGCCGCGCGACGTGGTCGGCCAGCGCACCCTCCGAGCGCGATTCGGACGGGATGTCGACGAGCTCCAGGGTGCGCGCGGCGAGCCGTTCAGCCAGAGCCGCGTCGTCCATGGGGGCGGAGGCTATCTTCCGGCGCCCTTGCGCTACTGCGGCGTCGACGTCTCCGCCCGACCGGGCAACCAGCAGCTCGTGACGCTGCACGAGCGCCGCAGCGCCGACGGGCTGGAGCTGGTGGCGACCTTCTACGCGCCGGGCACGGCGTCGAGCAGGTCGCGCGCACGGTCGAGGGCTTCGGCCGCGGCGAGGCGGTCGTCGGCGTGGACGCGCCCTCCGGGCACCGCAAGGACCTGCTCGCGCCCGGCTCCGCCGGTGCGCGACGCGATCGGCGTCCCCGAGGGCCGCTACGAGCGCATGCGGGTCTGCGACGCGCTGCTGTTCCGCCGCGGGCTGCCGCTGTACCCGGTCCCCAAGCAGGGCCAGCCGCAGACGGCGTGGGAGGCGTGGATGTACGTCGGCTTCCAGCTCTTCCGCGCGCTCGAGCCGCTCGGCCGCTACATGCCACGGGCGACGCCGACCTACGAGGGCCCGGTCGGCGACGCGGCGCTGAGCCAGGGGCGCCTGTTCGAGACCTATCCGGACGCGATCTTCTGCTCTCTGCTCGGCCACCGCCCGTCGCCGAAGCGCACGCCGTGGGGGCTGCAGCAGCGCATCGCCGCGCTCAAGCAGCAGGGCGTCGTCGACGAGGACGGCGGGCTCTGGCACCGCACGCTGGACGAGCTCGACGCCTGCGCCGCGGCGTACGCCGCCTACGGCCTGTCGGCCGGCCTCGGGACGTGGGTCGGCGACCCCGAGGAGGGCGTCATCGTGCTGCCGTCGAACGAGCTGCTGCCGCGCTACGACAAGCTGCCGCCCCCCTCGCGGGCGGCACTGGTCGGCTGACCTAAACTGGTCTCCCAGATGGAGCAGCCACAGGGCCGGGCCAGACAGCGCGCGTACGCGTTCGGCGCGAACGAGGACGGCGCCGACCTGTCCGAGCTCACCGAGCTGCTGCGCACCGCGGGCGTCGCCACCGTCGGCGAGATCGTCCAGCGCCGCGACCAGCCGCACCCGAACGTCTACCTCGGGCCGGGCAAGGTGGCCGACCTCAAGGCCGCGATCAAGGCCGCGGACGCCAACCTCGCCGTCGCCGACGACGAGCTCACGCCGCGCCAGCAGCGCAACCTCGAGGCCGAGCTCGACGTTCCCGTGCTCGACCGCACCGCCGTGATCCTCGACATCTTCGCCGGGCACGCCCACACGGCCGAGGGCAAGCTCCAGGTCGAGCTCGCCCAGCTCGAATACAACATGGCCCGCATGCGCGGGCTGTGGACGCACCTCGAGCGTCTCGGCGCGGGGCGCGGCGTCGGCGGCATCGGCACCCGCGGCCCGGGCGAGTCGCAGATCGAGACCGACCGCCGCCTGGCGCGCGACCGCATCTCCGCGCTGCGCCGCCGCCTCGAGGAGGTCAAGGCCACGCGCGCCACCCAGCGCGCCGAGCGCGAGCGCGCGCACCTGCCGACGATCGCGCTCGCGGGCTACACCAACGCGGGCAAGTCGACCCTGCTCAACGCGCTCACGGGCAAGCGAGGTCTCCGTCCGCGACCGGCTCTTCCACACGCTCGACCCGACGACGCGCACCACGCGCATCGAAGGCCGCCCGTACCTGGTGACGGACACGGTCGGCTTCATCCGCAAGCTGCCCCACGACCTCGTGGAGGCATTCGCCGCCACGCTCGAGGAGACCATCCGCGCCGACCTGGTCCTGCACGTCGTCGACGCGTCGCGCGCCCGAGGAGGAGCTTGACGCCATGCTGCGCGCGGTCGACGACGTGCTCGAGGAGATCGGCGCCTCCGAGCAGCGCCGGCTGCTCGTGCTCAACAAGGCCGACGCGGTCGGTGACCGTGACGCGGTGCGCTTCCGCCACCCCGAGGGCGTGCTCGTCTCCGCCCTCACCGGCGAGGGGCTGGACGAGCTGAGCGAGCGGATCGCGGCCGACTTCGAGCGCATCGCTGGTCGACGTCGACCTGCTGGTGCCCGTTCGGCGAGGGCGGGACGCTGAGCGAGCTGCACGAGCTCGCCGGCGACCTCGAGCGCGAGGACACGCCCGACGGGCGTGCGCGTCGCCGTCCGCCTGCCGCGCCCGGTGGCGGCGCGCTTCGAGCGCTACTCGCGTCAATGGCCACACCCGGCTTAGGGTCCGCCGCCTGGACCCCGCGGCGGTGCTGCCGCGCCCGCGCGCACCCCGGCGACGCCGGCTATGACCTGTGCGCGCTCGAGGACCTCGTGCTGGGGCCCGGAGAGCGGGCGATGGTGCGCACGGGGATCGCCATCGAGCTGCCCGAGGGGCACGCCGGCTGGGTCGTCCCGCGCTCGGGCCTCGCCGCGCGCCACGGCATCGCGCTGGTCAACGCCCCCGGGCTGATCGACGCCGGCTACCGCGGCGAGGTCAAGGTGCTGCTGCTCAACACGGACCGCGACGGCCGAGTTCGAGGTCGCGGCCGGCGACCGCATCGCCCAGCTGGTCGTCGCCGCCGTCGCCGCCCTCGAGGTCGTCGAGGTCGCGGCGCTGGCCGAGACCGCCCGCGCCGACGGCGGCTTCGGCTCCACCGGCCGCTAGTTCACCCGCAGGGTCCCCTTCATGCCCTCCTTCTCGTGGCCCTTGAGGCGGCAATAGAAGGTGTAGGTGCCCTTCGCCAGCCTCGCGGTCACCCTGGACGTGCCGCCCGGCTCGACGACCTTGCCCTGTTTGGAGACGCCGTTGCCGCGGAGGTCGATCGAGTGCTCGAGGTGGTTGGAGCTCGGGTTGCGCATCTTCAGCGTGACCCTGCCGCGGGGTGCGGTGATGGACGACTTCGAGAAGGCCAGCCGGCCGTCCTCGGTGGCCGTGAGGCGCTTCGTCGTCTTGGCCAGCGCGACGGAGGCGCAGACGAGCAGCGAGAGCGAGGGTGATCAGGGAGACGGCGCGGCGCATGATCTGGAGGCTAGACGCCCGCGGCACGTCTGGCGGCGGCGTGGGCGGCCGTCTCCAGACCATCGTCGAGCGGCTGGAGCTCGTGCCCGGAGGCGGTGGCGATCAGCCAGTCGGCGAACCAGGCGTTCTTGGGCAGCAGCGGCCCGTGCAGGTAGGTGCCGACGACTGTGCCGTGCAGCACGCCCTCCTGCCCGTCGCGGCCGTTGTTGCCGTGGCCCGACAGCACGCGGCCGAGCGGCTGCTCGCCGGGGCCCAGGTGCGTGCGGCCGCCGTGGTTCTCGAAGCCGGCGAGCACGCGCGGAGCTCGAGGCCCGGCAGGTCGACCTCGATGGCGACGTTGCCGATCAGCCGCGGGCCCGTCGGAGCGCACCGTGTGCAGGTCGACGAGCCCGGCGCCGGGCAGCTCTCGGTCGCCGAGCTCGTAGAAGTGGCCGAGCAGCTGGTAGCCGCCGCAGACGGCGAACACCACCGCTGCCGCGCGCGGCCGCCTCGTGCAGCGCGTCGCGCTTGACCGTGGCCAGGTCCTCCGCGCACAGCGCCTGGTCGCGGTCCTGCCCGCCGCCGATGTAGAAGAGGTCGTGGGCGCCGGGGTCGATCCCCTCGCCGGGAGCCGCGCCGGTGAGCTCGAACGTCGATGCCGCGCCACTCGCAGCGCCGCTGCAGGAACAGCAGGTTGCCGCGGTCGGCGTAGATGTTCATCAGGTCCGGGTACAGCGCGCAGACCCTCAACATCGCGCCATCACCACGCTCGAGCCGACGTGATCGGTCGGTGGCGAGGATGCGCTCGCCGGGAACGGGCGTCAGGCCGGCGGCCCGGACCTCCGCGGCGAGCGCGGGCGGCGTCGACGCAGCGCGAGCTCGATCGACGTCGGGCTCGGGCGGGCCGCCGTCGACCGTGCGCAGCCGCTCGATGCGGGCGTGGGCGGCGTTCGACCCGGACGGCGTCGGCTGCGAGACGTAGCGGCCGCCCGTCGATCTCGCCGACGTCGGGCTCGGGCAGCGTCGGCGCCGTCGAACGCGACCAGCTCGTCGGCGATCGCGGCCGCCACCAGACCGCCGGGCGCGAGCGCGCGCGCGCGCGCAGCGCCAGAACCGCGCCGCGGTCGGCGAGCAGCTGCAGCGTCTGCATCGGGACCACGATCAGGCCGAACGGGCCGAGCGCGAAGTCCTGGGCGTCGGCGCGGACGGTGCGGACCGGCAGGCCGGACGCACGCGCCGCGAGCGCGCCGAGCAGCTCGGCGTCGAGGTCGAGCGCGGTCACCTCGTGGCCGGCGGCCGCGAGCGCGAGCGCCACCCGCCCGGTGCCGGCGCCGACGTCGAGCACCGGCCCGGGCTCGCGCTCGCGCCAGCTCCAGCCACAGCGGCAGGTCGGCCGCGTAGCCGTGGCACTCCACGTCATGCCACGCGACAGCGCTCATCGCCAGTACTCCTCGGCCTCGCCGCGCCGCGCGAGCAGCTCGCGCAGCTCCAGCAGAGCCGTGTAGGTGGGGAGGACGTAGAGCGGCCCTTCGCCGCCGCCGAGCGCGCGCTCGAGCGCGGTCTCGAGGTCCTCGATCACCGTCAGCCGGGCCGGGTCGACCCCCGCGTACTCGCATCCTCACCGCCAGCTCGGCCGCGCGCGTGCCGGCGCAGACCATCCGCTCCAGATGCGGCGCGAGCAGCTCCCAGTCGGCGTCCCAGACCCAGGAGACGTCGCGGCCGTCGGCGATGTTGTCGTTGAGGACGCCGAGCACGTCGAGCGCGCGCGCCCTCGAGCGTCAAGGTGCGCAGGACCTCGTTGGCGCCGGCCGGGTTCTTGACCAGCAGCAGCGACGTCGGCGCGGCCGCGCAGGGTGAGCGTCTCGGCGCGCCCGAAGGCGGGCGCCACGGCCTCCAGCCCGGCCGCGATCTCGACCAGCGAGACGCCGAGCGCGCCGCACAGCGCCGCGGCCGCGAGCGCGTTGTAGACGTTGTAGAGACCGGGCAGCGGCAGCTCGGACCGCGCGTCGAGCCCTCCGGCGTCTCGAGCGTGAACGCAGCGGACGCGGATGCCGTGCAGCTCGACGCGCGGTCGCGCGCACGGCCGGCTCCGGCCGCCGCTGGCCGCAGTTGGGGCAGGCGTAGCGGCCGAGGTGGCCGAGGTAGATCGCGTCGTACGCGTACGGGTGGCCGCAGCGCCGGCAGTGCTTGGAGTCCGCGGCGTGCTGCATCTCCGGCCGCGCCAGCGCGTCGTCGTCGACTCCGAAGTAAGACGGCGTCGCGGTCGCGCCCGAGGTCGGCGACGAGCGGGTCGTCGGCGTTGAGCACGAGCCGCGCGTCGCGCCGGCAGCCCGCGCACCGCCTCCAGCCAGCGGTCGCCGATCGTCTCCAGCTCGCCGTAGCGGTCGAGCTGGTCGCGGAACAGGTTCGCCAGCAGCACCGCGCGCGGGCGCAGCTCCGTCGAGCATCTGCGGGACCCAGAACTCGTCCACCTCGAACAGGCCCGTGTCGCCGTCGAGCCTGCGGCCGCCGCCGCGCGCGGCCTCGGCCAGCGCGCTGGCGACGCCGCCGGCCATGTTCGCGCCGGCGCGGTTGTGGACCAGCCGCGCGCCGCGGCCCTCGAGGACGCTCGCGATCATCGCCGCGGTCGTCGTCTTGCCGTTGGTGGCGCCGAGAGCAGCACCGAGCCGTGCACGAGGCGCCCGGCGAGCAGCCCGATCGCCCCCGGCTCGACGCGCGTGAGCACCTTGCCCGGGCAGGGAGGTCCCGCCGCCGCGCCGCGCCGCGCGCGACAGCGCGCCGACCGCCTTCGCGGCCGCCAGCCCCGGGGCGAGCCGGCGTCACGGCGCCAGTACGCGCAGCGCGCGCGGGACGACGCGGAAGGTGGCGGGGAGCTCGGCGATCGGGTCGCCGTCGGCGTAGGCGGAGAAGGGGCGGTCGGCGGAGAAGGTCACCTCCCGCGCGCGCAGCAGCTCGAAGGAGTCGTCCTCGACGTGCGTGCCCTTGAACACCTTCTTGAGCCCGCCGAGGTACTGGCGCTTGGGCGCGTGATGGGTCAGCACCACGTCCAGCATCCCGTCCTCGATCGACGCGTCGGGGACGAGGTACATGCCGCCGCCGAAGACCCCGGAGTTGCAGACGGCCACCGAGTAGCCGCTGAACGAGCGCTCCTCGCCGTCGAGCGTCACGGTCCAGCGCGCCGGCTTCCAGCGCGCGAGCGCCCGCAGCGTCCCGTAGACGTAGACCAGTCCGCCCAGCGGCAGCCGGGTCGCGTTGGCGATGTCCTGGCAGTCGGAGTCAAGGCCCGCCGAGGCGATGCCCAGGTACGCGCGTCCGGCCGCGGTGGCGACGATCGACGCTGCGGACGTTGCCCGCCGCCAGCACCGCCACCGACTCGGCCGGGTCCTCGCCGATCCCGAGCTTGCGCGCCCAGTCGTTGCCGCGCCCTCCCGGAACGACGCCGAGCACCGCGTCGGTGCCCTGCAGCTCGCCGGCGAGGGCGCCGAGCAACCCGTCGCCGCCCATGCGCGGCGACGATCTCGCCGGCGTCGCGGGCGCCGCGGGCGAGCTCGCGCGCATGCTCGATCGAGGTCGTGCGCTCCACGCGGAAGGCCATGCCGCGCGAGCGCAGCTCGGCCTCGACCGCGGGCAGCTTCCTGCCGCCGCGGCCGCCCCCGGCATGGGGGTTGACGATCAGGCAGACGTCGCGTGCCATTGACGCTGGGAGCCTATGCTGCGCGCCCCATGCGACTCCTGCGTCTGCTCCTGCTCACCTCCGTCGTCGCGCTGCTCGCCGGCTGCGGCGAGTCGTCGCAGGACGAGAAGCCCGCCGAGGCGACCGCGACCGAGGCACCGGCGGAGACCCCCACGGTCGAGGCGACCGGCTGCGACAAGGTCGCCGCGCCCGAGGGCAAGGGCGCCGGGGACCTCTCCAGGCCCTCCGCGGACCTGGACCCCAAGCGGAGCTACACGGCGGTGGTCACGACCTCGTGCGGGGAGTTCGAGATCGCGCTCGACGTCAAGCGCGCTCCGAAGACGGCGGCGAGCTTCGCCTACCTGGCCGAGCAGAAGTTCTACGACCGGACCACCTTCCACCGGATCGTCCCGGGCTTCGTCATCCAGGGCGGCGATCCGCTCGGCACCGGAACCGGCGGCCCCGGCTACAGCGTGGTCGAGGAGCCGCCGCGCACGCTCGGCTACACCCGCGGCGTCGTCGCGATGGCCAAGGGGGGCACCGAGCCGCCCGGTGCGTCGGGCAGCCAGTTCTTCGTCGTCACCGGCGAGGACGCCGGACTGCCGCCGGACTACGCGCTGCTGGGCAAGGTCACCAAGGGCCAGGAGGTCGTCGACACCATCGGTACGACGCCTACCGATCCCGCCACTGAGCAGCCGCTCGATCCCGTGGTCATCGAGTCGGTCACCATCCGCGAGAAATAGCGCCCGGGCGCGCTTGGAAGTGCCATCCTGAGGGGCATGCTCCGCCGTCGCATACTCCTGCTCGCACTCGGCCTGCTGATCGTTGCCGGCGCCGCCGTCTCGGTCCTGGACAGAGGGGGGAACGCAGACATCCGGGCGGACCTGTGCCGCGCCGGAGCGGGCGGCGAGAACGCCGAGGAGTGCGCGCGCGAGGGGCGGGAGATGACCGAGCCCGCCGACGCCGCGCTGGCACGCGTGACCAGCGGGTCCGACAGCGCCGACTGGCGCACGCCGGCCTCCGAGGCCCCGCGGATCAGGCGCGAGGTCGCCGCGACGACCGCGCGGACGCGGGCCGCGGCGCCGCGCGTCGCCGCGGCGCGCTGGGAGTTCGTGGGCCCGAACGCCCTGGGAGGCTCCGGCGGCGGCCGCATCCTCGACCTTGCGATCGACGTCGCCGACCCCGACACCGTCTACGCCGCGACCGCCGGAGGCGGGCTGTTCGTCACCACCGACGGCGGCGTGACCCTGCGATCGATCTGGCCCGACGACGCGCCGATGTCGACATCGGCGGTCGTGCAGACGCCATCGGGCGTCCTGTACGTGGCCACCGGCGAGGCCGGGCCCGGCGGCGGCTCGCTCACCTACGGCGGCAACGGCGTGTGGCGCTCCGACGATCGCGGCCGGACCTGGAGGCACCTGCCCGGGCTCGAGAAGGTGTCGCGCATCAGCCGGATCGTGGTCGATCCGAGCAACGAGCGGCGGCTGTTCGTCGCCGCCACCGGCGACCTCTTCCACGGCAGCCCGGATCGTGGCGTCTACCGCACGGACGACGGCGGCGAGACGTGGAAGAAGGTCCTGGGCGGCGACAACCCCACGACCGGCGCGTCGGACGTCGCCATCAACCCGCAGGACCCGAAGATCCTCATGGCCGGGATGTGGGACCACATCCGGCGCCGCGACGCCCGCAACTACCAGGGCATCGGCTCGGGCGTGTACCGCTCCACCGACGGCGGCGACTCCTGGAACCGGGTCGCGACCGGGGTGATCGGGCCGCACCCCGCGCTGGGTCGCATCGGCGTGGCGATCGACCCGCAGGCGCCGGCGAACGTCTATGTGATCGCGTCCGGGGGCGTGGGCGGGCACGCCGGCTTCTACAAGTCGATCGACGGAGGACAGAACTTCCTGCCGGTGATCGCACCGGACCACGCGGGCCTGTCGGGCGCCTTCCTGTACGGCTGGTGGTTCGGCCGCGTCTGGGTGGATCCGCAGAACTCCAACCACGTCTACACGGCCGGTCTCGACCTGCTCCGCTCCGAGGATGCCGGCCTCACGTTCGGCTCGGTCAACAACGGCATGCACGTCGACCAGCACGCCCTCGCCTTCGACCAGCGGGTCGAGGGCCGCATCTGGGCCGGCAACGACGGCGGCCTGTACCGCTCCGACGACGACGGCGCGAACTGGACCGGAGCCGAGGTCCAGCCGTTCCTGCAGCCCGATGCGCTCGACGTCTCCGAGCAGGACGCGGGCTTCATCGTCATCGGCATGCAGGACAACGGCGAGGCCATGATCCATTCGGAGACCGAGGGGCAGTGGAACGAGTTCGGGCCCGGCGGGGACGGCCAGCGCGTCCTGATCAACCCGAAGAACCCCGACATCGTCTACGCCTGCGGGCAGAACGGCGCCTGCCAGGTGTCCCATCAGCGCGGCGAGGACGGCGAGTCGTTCGAGAACTCGATCGTCTCGGCACGCAAGGCGTTCTTCATGCCGATCGAGTTCGACCTCGACAACCCGGCGACGCTGTACGCGGGGGGCGAGATCATGAGCCGCTCCGACGACCACGCGGCAACCTGGACGCCGATCTCACCGGATCTCAGCGACGGTGGCGTCGTGGAGGGTGAGACCAACCCGTTCTACCGCGGGTACGGGGCGCTGACGGCGATCGGGACGGCGCCCAAGGCGGTGGGCCGCCTGTACGCGGGGACCGACGACGGCAACCTCTGGTACGCGGACTCCGGCGGCGACGAGGTCGGCGTCGGCGACTGGACCCGCGCCTCGGACCCCGACCTCCCCGACGCCTACGTGACGCGGGTCGAGGTCGACCAGGCCAAGCCGGCGACGGCCTACGTCACCTACTCGGGGTTCCGGGGCGGGGACAACGCGGCCTACGTGCTCAAGACCACCGATGGCGGCGCCAGCTGGGAGAACATCACCGGCGACCTGCCGAAGGCGCCGGTCAACGACATCAACATCGTCGGGGACTCCAAGCTCGTGGTCGCGGGCGACTTCGGTGTCTACGCCACCCGCGATGAGGGGGCCCGACTGGTACCGGGTCGGCAGCAGGCTCCCGCAGGTGCCGGTGTACGAGCTGCGTACGCACACCGGTGGCCAGTCGCTGTTCGCGGCGACGTTCGGCCGCGGCGTCTACAAGATCGGGCTCGCGGCTCTCGACGGCCTGCCGGTCGCGGCGCCGCGCCTCACCGCTCGCGTGGCCGTCAAGCGGCTGCGCAAGGGCCGCCGCCGCATCACCGTGCGCGGGACCGCGCCCGCCGGCGCCCGCGTCGTCGTCAGGCTCAGCGGCCGCAGGCTCAAACGCCCCGCGGTCCGCCGCGTGGTGGCCCGGCGCGGGACGTACCGCGCCGCGTTCGTCGTGCGCAAGCGCGGGCGCTACACGATCCGTGTCAGCGGCCGCAGCGGTGCGACGAAGCTCAAGGCGATCACGCGCAGGAAGCGCATCTAGCTCGGCGCAAGGGCCGGCCTGCCCAGGGCGTTCACGGCCGTTGGTGAGCCGCCCCTGGATTTCATGCCCGGTAGTGCGGGATATCCAGGGGCCGCGCGGACGCCCGAACCCTCGCCCTTAGCGCACGGTCTGACCACGCGCCGACCGCCGTGGCGTACGAAGTGCGCGCGCCACGGCCGGAACAACGTGCCTGGTATCTACCTAGCGCACGACGGCGCCCTCGATCTGGAGCAGCTGCACCTTGCGCGGCGGGCCGCCGCCGTAGCTGCCGACCCCGCCGGTGGACGGCAGCACGCGGTGGCAGGGGACGATGATCGGCACCGGGTTGGTGGCACAGGCCGAGCCGGCGGCGCGGGCGGCGCGCGGGTGCCCGACGCGGGCGGCGAGCTCGCCGTAGCGGATCGTCTCGCCGCGGCGGACCTGGGAGGCGAGCGTCTCGAGCACCTGGCGCCGGAACGGGGAGCGCACGAGGCGCAGGTCATAGGGCAGGTCGAGCTCGCCGCCGCCCTCGAAGAAGGCCTGGATGCTGTCGCGCACGTCGGCGAGCTCGCGGTCGGCGCGCAGGATGCGCGGCCCTGTGCCGCCCGCGGCGTCGGCCAGGATCACGTCCTCGGGGTCCTCGTGGAAGCCGACGCGGACGATCCCTCGATCGCCGGAGACGACGATCAGCTCGCCGATCGGCGTCGGGACCCGCGTGTAGAGGGCGTCGGCGAGTCCCTCGCGGACGGCTTCGGCGGCGAGCGAGTCGAGCAGGGCGGGGGAGAGGGGAGTCATGCGTACACCGTCCTCAGGGTTCGCAGGGCAGTCGAGACGCGCTGGCGCGCGGCCTCCGGGGAGCAGTCGAGCCGGCGCGCGATCACGTCGTACTCCAGGTCCTCGACGAAGCGCAGTCGCAGGGTCGCCTGCGCGCCGGGCGAGAGCCCGCTGATCAGGTCCTCGAAGCCGTCGAGCTCGGGGTCCTCGCCGGCGACGGCCGCCGCCGGGTCGGGATGGGCGATCTCGCGCCGCGCTCGGCGGTGGCGATCCATCGCCGCGTTGGTGGTGATGCGGTACAGCCACGCCCGCAGGTGGTCCGCGTGGCGCAACCTCGGGTATGCGCGCAGCGCATGCAGCAGCGCCTCCTGGAGCACGTCCTCGCCGGCATCGGGCCCGGCCAGCCGCCGCGCGTGCGCGAGCAGCTCGTCGCCGTGGGCCTCGATCAGCGTTGCGAACGGCGGGAGCACTACCGCTGCAACGCTCGCGGACGCCGGGACGTGATTCAGGTCGGCTGGCCGCGCGCGGCCCGGGCTTCCTTCTGCTTGCGTCGCCCGCGCCAGGCCATCACCCCGAGCACTATGACCACGAGCAGGAAGCCGTAGAAGATCGCCAGGCCGCTGTCGACTCCGCCCAGCGGCAGCGCGATCAGCTTGACGATGCCCCAGCCGAGCACCAGCAGGCCGACGATGATGGCGAGCAGCAGGAAGAAGCCGGCGAACCGCCGCCAGGCGGGCGCGCCGCCACCCGGAGCGACCAGGCCCATGAAGCGCAGCGCCAGCAGCTGGCGGTTCGACGGCGGCTCCTGGCCGAGCTTGACCGCCGCGGCTCTGAGGTCGTCGGCCCGGCGCTCGGCCAGTGCCAGCGACGCCTCCGCCATCCGGCGCAGCTGCAGCCGCTCCTGCGGGCGCGCCGACGCGATCGCGGTGCGGAAGTGCTCGCGCGCCGCCTTGGCGTCGTAGCGCTCGGCCGCGCGCGCGCCCAGGATCGCCTGCGCGGCGGCCTTGAAGCGCGTCTCGGCGTGCAGCTCGTCGTCGGATTTGGTCTCCAGACGCTGCATCGCCGCCAGTGCGGACTTGCTCTCCATCTTGATCTGGCGGGGCTTCTGGGCCATGCGCGCCAGTCTAAGCGCCAGTTCACACCGCCGCCGGCGTTGTCGTCTCCATGACCCCGAAGACATGGATCGTCGGCACGATCGCTGCCGGCTCGCTCGTCGCGGCGTCGGTGGCGCTCGCGGCGCCCGACCGCGAGATCAGCCTGAGTGCTGCCCAGCCGATGACGACCTGGGACGGCGGCCCGGTCACCGGCGTGGATGCGGCCCGCGCCGACGACGACGACACCCTGCTCAAGCTCGCCGATGACGGGAACCTCGCCGTCACCACCTCCGAGGCCAGCGGCAACGCCGTCGACCTGGATCTCTATGTCTACCGCGCCAACGCCGCGGGCGAGCCGCAGGGCGACGCCCTCGTCGCCGGTGAGGAGTTCTCACCCGACGAGTCGGTGTCGGTGCGCAACCTCAAGGCGGGCACCCCGTATCTGATCCGCGTGGTCGGGTACGTGGCGGCGGGGGCCACCTACAAGGGCACGGCCAAGCTGACGCCGATCGCGGGCGGCCCGGGCGGCCCCAGCGGCCCGACCGGCCCCGGCGGGACCACTGACCTGACTCCGATCGCCGCGTTCAAGGGGCTCCCGCGCAGCGCCAAGGCGAAGAAGTTCCGCAAGCTCAAGGGGACCGCGACGGACGACCAGGGCGTCACGCGTGTCGAGGTCGCCCTCGTGCTGAGCAAGGGCAAGAAGTGCAAGCAGCTCAAGGGCAAGAAGTTCGTCGCGCTGAAGAAGTGCACCGGGCCCACGAGCTTCGGCACCGCCAAGGGCACCACGAAGTGGAGCTTCAAGCTCCCCAAGCTAAAGAAGGGCAAGTACACCGCGTTCGCGCGCGCGGTCGACAGCGCCGGCCAGCGGCAGGCGGGCTACACCAAGGCCAACAAGAAGTCCTTCAAGCTCAAGTAGCGACCCGGCGCCGAAAGCCCGTCGGGTCCGGATCGGGGTCCAGCGGGCTGACGGCGAGGCCGCTGCGCGGGAAGTCGTCCCAGTCCCAGCCCGGCGGGGCCACGTCGTTGGCTCCGCCGGGGTGGAAGATCGCCGCCAGCAGCTGCACCTGGCCGCGACCCGGCCCCAGCTCGGACTGACCGCCGCCGTAGAGCTCGATCCCGGCCGCCTCGCAGTGGTCGTAGAAGTCGAACAGCCGCTGCAGCGCACCGAACCGCGACGGCTTGCAGTTGAGCCCCCTGGGCTCGATGCCGAAGCGCACGATGTCGTCGACGGAGTGGATCGGCGCGTCCCACGTGACGCGGTCGAAGTGCGGCCGCAGCACCTCGAGCGGCCTCGGGGTCGGTGAGGTCGGGGTCCTCCAGCCACGCGTCCGGGAACGCCTCCGCGCACAGCCGGTAGACCTCGGGCACCGTCTCGACGTCGACGACCGTGCCCTTGTAGGCGCCCTTGAAGTCGATGACGTCGACCGCGCCGGTGCCGGCAAGGTCGCCGATCAGCTCCGGGGTCCACTCGGCCTCGTAGTCGATCTTGTAGCGGACGTCGCCGTAGACGGCGATGCGATCGCGAACGGGGTCCGCGGAGCCGGCGATGCGCAGCGACACGCCGAAGCGTCAGCGGGCGGGCCTCGCGCCCGAGCCGCCCGTGCAGCGATTCGCCGGCCTGGCGCAGCGCCAGGTCCAGCGCCGCCGACTCGAGCGCCCAGCGCCGGTAGTCGCGGGAGGCGGGCATGCCCGGCGCCACGCCGTGGAAGAGGTCGAGCGTCTCGAGGTGCCGCGAGAAGGAGTCGAGCGTCCAGTCTCCGGCGAGCGGCAGGACCGGCCCGATCCGCTGCTGGTGCTCCTGGTCCTCGGTCGTGTACGTGACGTCCTCGCCGACTCCCTCCTCGCCGCCGCCGCGCAGGTGGAAGACGGTCGTGCGCCGGGTCCAGCGGGCCCCCTCGCGCTCGAGTCCCTCGAGCTCGTAGGTGTCGATGGTCAGCGGAAGGTCGGCGAGCTGCTCGTAGATGCCCGGCATTGCGGCAGTATGCCCGCGCCGTGACAGCGGTCCTGCGCTTCCTGCTCTTCTTCGAGGTGGTCGGCCTGGCCGGCGTGCCGCTTGCGCGCGCGGGCGTTCGGCCGGCTGCCCGGGGCGGGGATCGGCTTCGCCCGCGTACTCGCCTGGCTGGTGCTCGCGTGGCTGGTGTGGATGCTGGGGAGCCTCGGTCTGCCCAACGGGACCCTGCTGGCGCTCGCCTGCGCGCTCGTCGTCGCCGGCGGTGCCGTTCACATGCGCCGCCGCGAGACGCCCGCGCCGGACCCCTTCCGGCGCCGCCTGTTCATCTCCACCGAGGTGCTGTTCGTCGTCAGCTTCCTGCTGGCCGTGCTGATCGGCGGCTACAGCGCCGACGTCAACGCGCCCACCGAGAAGCCGATGGACATGATGCTCGTCAACGCGACGCTGGCGAGCTCGGACATCCCGCCGCACGACCCGTGGATGTCGGGCGTCAGCGTCAACTACTACTACCTCGGCCACCACATGGTCGGGCATCGCGATCCGCCTCACGGGCGTCGAGCCGTCGGCGGGGTACAACCTCGCGCTCGCGGTGATCTTCGCGCTGATGGTGACGACGGCGTTCGCGGCCGCGGCCACGCTCGCCGAGATCGGCCGCCGCCAGGGGCTGGCGATCCGCCGCCCGCTCGCCGCCGGCGCGCTGGTGCGTCGTCCTGCTCGCGCTGATGGCCAGCTGGCGCGGCGGCTGGGCCGCCCTGCACCCCAAGGGCAAGTGGTCGGCCTTCGACTGGTTCGGCGCCGTCGCGCGTGATCCCGAACACCATCAACGAGTGGCCGTTCTTCTCGCTGGACGGTCGGCGACCTGCACGCGCACTTCATCGCCGTGCCGCTGACGCTGCTCGCGCTCGGCTTCATCGTCCAGGCGGGAACGGCCGGACCGCCCGACCTGCGCTCGAACACCGGCAGCGTGGGAGACGTTCGCGGCGGCGCTCGCCGATCGGCTGGCTGTACGGCGTCAACTCGTGGTCGTGGCCGGTGATGGCGGCGCTGCTCGTGCTGACCGTGCTGATCTGGGTCACCAGCCCGGACGCGACCGGGCGCAGGCGCGCCGCGCTGTTATGGACCGGCGGCGATCGTCTGGTTCGGCATCGTGCTGGTCGCTGCCGTTCATCTTCGACTTCGACCCCAACGCCAAGGGGCTTCGCCTTCACGAAGGCCGAGCAGCGCGAGCCGTTCGGCGAGTTCGTCAAGCACCACCTCGAGATCGAGGGCGCGCTGCTGTGGCTGCTTGTCGCGCCGCTCGTGTCGGCCCTGCTGGCGGTGCGCCACCCTGCGCGGGTCTTCGTTCTGGGGCCTGGCCGCGCTGGCGTTCGCTGCTCCCGCTGTTCGCGCGCCAGAACCTGGCCGGCGCGGGCGTGACGCTCGTGCTCGTCGCCGCCGCGCTGGCGGCGGCGGCGGCGCGCCACCGCACCACCGCCGAGCGGGTCCTGTGGGCGCTGGCGGCGATGGGGCTCGCGTGCATCCTCGGCGCCGAGATCGGCGTCGTCCCGGACGAGTTCTCCGGCGGCCAGTTCGAGCGCATGAACACCGTCTTCAAGATGGGCTACCAGGCGTGGCTGCTGCTGGCGGTCTTCGGCGCGGTCGCGCTCGCGGCGGCGCGCGCAGTGGCTGCCGCGCGTCCCGCGTCTGGTGTGGCTGGGGGTCGCGGTGATCGTGATCGCCATCTCGCTGCACGTACGTGATCGTCGGCACCTCGGGGCGCAGGGCGGGGCTTGACGACGGCCCGCGCATCGACGGGCGCCAGTGGCTGCGCGCCTCCGCGCCGGGCGACGTCAAGGCGATCGACTGGATCCGCGAGGAGCTGCCCGGCGACGCGGTCGTCCTGGAGGCGGTCGGCGACGACTACAGCGCGTTCGGCAACGCGCGCATCTCCACCTTCACCGGCCGCCCGACGGTGCTCGGCTGGCAGGGCCATGAGCTCCAGTGGAGCCACGGCGACCAGCTCGGGACGCGGCGCGAGGACGTCCAGACGCTGTACACGACGCAGGACCCGGCTCAGGTCCACGACCTCGTCGGCCGCTACGACGTCGATTACGCGGTCGTCGGACCCCTCGAGCAGACGACCTACGGCACGATCGGGGCGCTCGCCCAGGTCGGTAAGCAGGCCTTCGCCGCTGACGGGACCGTCGTCTACCGCTTCTAGGGCAGGGGCACCCGGCTCCTGGTCTCGAGCTTCGGCGGCGGGCCGAGGTCACGGCGGTAGTAGACCCACTCGGGCATACCGCCGGTCTCGTTCCAGGCCTTGTGCTCGGTGAACCAGTCCCACCAGGCCCCGGGCTTGAACTTGAGCTTGTAGTCCTTGACCCACCAGACGCGGAAGTCGAACGAGCGCCCCTCGTAGGCAGAGAGGTTGGGCTTGAGCTTGTCGCGCGCCTCGAGCGTCATGATCAGCACGGGCGTGTTGGGCACGTAGCCGTCGGTGGTCATGTCGATGTAGCCGACCTGCTGATCGCGGAAGTACCAGGCATAGGGGAAGGTCGCTCCCTGGCTGGAGTCGATCGTGATGCCCGGCGGCTCCTCGCCCGCGGCCTTCTCCGAGCGCGCGAGCGCGAGCACCCTGTCGGAGACCTCCTTGACCTGGACGCTCGACTGCGTCGAGACGAGCAGCGAGCGCGGGTCGGCGCCGAGCTTGGCGTTGGCGTAGAAGCTCGCGTACGCGAGGTACGCGGCGCCGAGCGCGACGGCCGCGAGCGCGGCGGTGCGCCCGATTCTGCGTCGCCACCGCCAGATCGCCTGGAAGCCGAGGCCGGCGAGAAGGACCGCGGGAACCAGCGGGTGGACCACCAGCCACGCGAAGCGCTCGGAGCCCCAGAGTGGAAGGCGAGCGTGGTCGACGAACATCCAGACGAGGAAGAGCCGCAGCGTCGTCGGGCGCAGGAACGCGAACACGGCGCCGACCGCGGCGAGCAGCAGCACCGGCCATTCCTCGCCGAACAGGATCGCGACGTACAGCCAGCCCGCGTCGCCGCCGCGCCCCACGTCCTGCTGGGCGCGCCAGTAGTCGATGCCGTAGAAGACCGCGTTCAGGCACGAGGTCGGGTGCGCCGGTACGACCTTGCCGTCCAGCGTGTACTCGGTCGTCGTGCACGTGGAGTGCTGGAAGAAGACGGTGAACAGCAGGCTGTAGACGGCGAGCATCGCCGCGATGCCGTAGACCCAGCCCGACCAGTGGACGGTGCGGATCGCGGTCAGCACCTCGCCGTCGGCGAACGAGCCCTCCGCGCGGCGGGCGCGGACCCCCTGCACGACCACGGTCAGCAGGAAGAAGATCCCCACGAACGCCACCAGGACGAGGCCCGACTCCTTGGTGGCGAAGCAGAGCGAGATCAAGGCGCCGATCAGCGCCAGCGTGATCGTGCGCGGCCGCTCGACGAAGCGGAAGCAGGCGACGAACAGCGCCAGCGTGAGGGCGGCGAGGTAGATGTCCTCGCGGGCGAAGCGGCTGAAGTACAACAGGCTCGGGCTGACCGCGAGGATCACCCCGGCGGCGAGCGCGGCGACGCGGCCGAGATGGGCGCGCAGAAGGTAGGGGAGGGCGACGAGCAGCGTGCCCATGTAGGCGGGCGCCAGCCGGGCGGTCAAGTCGGAGTCGCCGAAGATCCTGTAGTTGAGGGCCGTCAGGTAGAAGCGCACCGGGCCGTGCAGCAGCGGGTTGTACTGGTAGCTGTCGAAGTCCTTGAAGAACGTGTACGAGAAGTACGCGTCCTGGCTTTCGTCGTGGTGGAACGGGCGGCTGCCGACGTCCCACATGCGCAGGACGAACGCGAGCACGACGAGGCCGATCCAGACCGCCAGCTCGGTGCGGTCGCGGTCACGCAGCCAGTCGGCGAGCTGGCGGCGGCGGGTGATGGTCTCGGTCACGTCGTCGCTTCTTCCAGGCGCGCGCGGCGGAGCTTCCCGATGCCTCCGTAGCGAGCCGCCAGCAATACCAATCCTGCCACGGTTATAGGGACCTGGAGGACGAAGCGCAGCAGGATCAGGTAGGTCGTGGCCAGCGCGCTCGAGCCACCGATCGCCTTGATGCCGATGATCGCGGCGGCGTCCTGCGTGCCGGCGTAGGCCGGCCCGGACGGGATCAGGCTGAAGACGCTGGCCAGCGCCACCAGGTACAGGCCCTCGAGCAGGCTCATGTCGAGGCCGGCCGCGGCGCCGACGGCCATCCACACGAACGTCTCGATGACCCAGATCGCGAACGACATCGTCACGAGCGGCACGCCGTCCTTGGAGAGGAGGTTGCGGGTGGAGGAGAGCATCGGGCCGACGAGGCTCGTGAGGCGCTCCGAGCGGCGCACCGCGACGATCGCCGCAACCGCGCCGGCGATCGCGACCGCCGTCCCGATCGCGACGACCTCGAGCTGGCCGTCGCCGACGTTGTCGAGGATGCCGTAGCCGACGGTGACGAAGATCAGCACGATCACGACGACGTCGAGCAGGCGCTCGGCCAGCAGCGTGCCCAGGACGGTGCGCCGGCCGGTCTGCGCCCGCGGGGCCATCAGGAGGATTCGCACCGCGTCCCCGGCCCGGGCGGGCAGGATGTTGTTGCCCGTGTAGCCCACGATGGTGAGCGCGTAGGAGTCCCGGCGGTGCGGGTGTGCGCCGTCGTCGCGGAGCAGGCGGTGCCAGCGCTCGGAGCGGACGGCGGTGTTGAGCGCGTACAGGCCGATCGCGCCGAGGAGGTACAGCCACTGGCGGGCGTCGTCGGGGAAGCGCGGCGCGGGCTGCTGGGCGGCCCAGTAGACGACGCCGGCGACGCACACGACCGACACGACGATGCCCAGGAGCTGGAGGCTGCGACCGCGCACGTCGGATCGGACTTTATGGTGGCGCGGTGATCGTCGAGCTGCTCTGCGGGGATGCGCCCGAGCCGTGGGCGGCGCTCGGCTTCGAGGTCGAGGGCGGCGCGGCGCGGGTCGGCGACGTGGTCGTCCGCCTTGACGGGGAGGGGGGCGGGCTGCGCGGCTGGGTGCTATCCGGCTCGGGTCCGGCGTCGGTCGACGGCATCAGCACCGAGTGGATCGAGGCGCAACCGGCTGCGGCGGGCTCGCGCGGCCTCGATCACATCGTCGTGTTCACCGGCTCCGTTGACCGGACCGTCGCGGCGCTCGTGGGGGCCGGGGGAGTCGAGCGCCGCCGAGCCGGCCCGCCGCAGGTTCCCGTGGCGATGAGCTTCGTCCGGTTCGGGTCCGTGATCGTGGAGGTGGCCGAGAGCTCCGATCCGGCGCGGTTGTGGGGGCTGGTGGCCGTGGTCGACGACCTGGCGTCGCTGCCGGCCTCGCTCGTCGGTTCGCCACGGCCCGCCGTCCAGCCGGGCCGCCAGATCGTCACGGCGCGGCGGGCGCCGGGCCTGGAGACGGCGCTCGCCTTCATGACCCCCAGGCCCTAGACCGGGTTCGAGCCCACTGCCGGCCTCGACAGATCGCAAGCCGTCCGGTACCTTCGGACGCGCCGTGTTCACCCACCTGGTTCTCATGCATGCCGACCTCACGCCCGCCACGGGTGCCGTCGCGCGCTGGAAGAACCAGCCGACCACGCCCGAGAGCTAGCGGACAGGATCAGTCACATGACCCCGTCCGCGCACCTCGCGGGCGGGCGTCGAGTGACGCGCTGGTCCTGCGAGGAGATCATCGAGAAGATCGTCGAGTGGAACGCCCGCTACGGCGAGCCGCCGTGCTCGGCGGACTGGAACCCGTCGCTGGCGCGCTGGCGCGCGCAGGAGTGGCGGGCGGAGCGCTACTACGGCTCCGGCTCCTGGCCGTCGACCAACGCGGTCAAGCGCGCCTACGGCGGATCGTTCGACGCTGCCGTGCGCGCGGCGGGGTTCGCTCCGGCCCGGCCCGGACCGCGCCGGGCGGCCGGCGCGGCGCGGCCTGATGTCGAGCAGCGTGCGCCGCAGCCGCCGCTCCCGCGGGAAGCGGGCGCGGAGGACGTGCGCACGCTCGAGCGTCAGCTGGCGGCGGCCGACAAGCGCGCCGAGCGCGCCGAGACGCGGCTGCACGACGCGCGCCGGCGCGCGCGACTGGCGAACGAGCGTGCCGCACGGGCGCGCCGCTCACGTGACCGCGCGGTCGGCGAAGCCGACGCCCGGGTGCGTGCCGCGCTCGACCAGGCCGACGCCGCGATCCGCGATGCCGACGCGCTGCGCCGCGCCACCCAGCCGGTGCCTGCGACGGGGCCCGCCGGTCCTGGCCCGCTGGCGGCCGCGCTGCGGGCGCTGGCCTCGGCGCGCGCCACCGGGGACCGCCACGGGCTGCGCACGGAGCTCGCAAACGTCGCCGCGGCGGCGCTGCGCTGGCGAGACCGGCTCTGACGTCACAAAAGGGACGGGCCATTTTGTGACAGGGTGCCGGTGGGGTGACGGGGCTGGAGCTCATGCAGGCGATCCGTGACGGCCGGGTCCCCAAGGCGCGCTTCCAGGAGCTGCTCGGCTTCGAGCTCGTGGACGTCGGCGAGGGCCGGGCCGTCTTCCGGCTGGAGACGGGGCCGGAGCTGACGAACCCGCTGGGGACCGTGCACGGCGGGGTCGCGATGGCGCTGATCGACTCCGCCACCGGCTGCGCGGTGCACACGACGCTGGGCGAGAACGGCGCCTACGGGACGCTCGAGACGAAGGTCAATCTCGTACGCGCCATCAAGGTCGACACCGGGGCCCTGATCGCCGAGGGACGGGTCGTGCACCGGGGCGCGCGCGTGGCGACGGCGGAGGCGCAGCTCACCGGTGAGGCCGACGGGAGGCTGTACGCGCACGGCACCTCGACCTGCATGGTGCTGGGCTGACTATCCGCGGCGCTCGTTGCCGCGTTTGAAGTTGCCCGTGGCGCGGGCCATGAGCTGCTGCTGGACCTCCTCGTCCGCACCCTCGGCACGCGCGCGGAAGCGAGCGGCGGCATCGCCCGCGAGTGTGGTGACGACCTTCCCGCGATGGGCGATGCGGACGCCGCCGTCCTTGGTCTGCGTCCAGCTGAAGTCACCGAGACTCACAACAGGTCCTCGGGCCGGTCGATGTCGAGCGGCTCGCACAGATCCGCGGCCTCGACGTGGGCGCAGCCCGCCAGCAGCTCGCGCGCGCCCGTGTCGCCGCGCAGCTCGGGGACTCGGGCCAGCACGCCGCGGTCGAGCACGACCGGATGTCCGGGGACGCCGCCGTAGGTCGCCCGTGCGCAGCCATCGGCCGCGAGCACCGCTTCACACGCCGCGTGCGTGACGAAGGGCATGTCGCCGAGGAGGACGAGGAGGCGATCGACGTCGCCGACGGCCACAACGCCCGCACGCAGCGACGCCGACTGGCCCTCGGCCCAGTCCCCGACGACGATGTGGTCGCCGACGTCGACGCGGCGCCGGATCTCGTCCGCATAGGCGCCCAGAACGACCAGCGGGTCCCACGGCGCGGCCAGCTCGAGCACGTGCGCCAGCACGGGGCGCCCGTCGATCTCGGCGAGCTGCTTGGGACCCCCGAAGCGCCTCCCCCCGCCGGCGGCGAGGATCAGAGCCCGAGGCATCGCAGCGTCGAAAGCCACGATCGGACGGCGTCCGCAATCGCGCCGCGGTCGCCCTTGAGCCCGTGATCTCCCTGCACCTGTACCGCTGCGTCGGGCACCCCGAAGCGATCGCGCGAGCCCTGCACGATCAGCAGCGGAACGGCCACGGCGTCGAGCTCGTCCTGTCGTGACGCGCCGCTCGGCGTGACCAGGGGGAACGCCAGCGCGAGCACGCCGATCGCGCCCGTCGCGTGCGCCGTCCGGCACGCCACCCGCGCCCCGCTCGAGCGGCCGCCGCTGATGTGGGGGAGACCGTCGGTCGCGACCTGCTCGACCACGCTCACCCAGGCCTCGTCGAGCACCGGCGGCCGCGGCGTCGACTTCCTGCCCGCCACCCGGTAGGGCTGCTCGACAAGCGCGACGCTGACGCCCTCCTCGAGCGCCGTCCGGGCCGCGACCTGCAGATCCGGTGCGCTCACGCTCCCGCCGGCGCCGTGTCCGAGGAACAGCCGCGCCCAGGCTCCGGCCGCGGCCTGCTCCAGGACGCGGGCGGCCCCCTGTGGCGTCTCGAGCTCGCGCATCGATCCGCAAGTCTGCCGCGCCGATGGCCTCGGCGCCGGCTCGGGCACGAGCCGCGCATCGGCGGTAAGGGGGCTGGGTCAGGCCGGCTCTGATGAATTCCACCCCCTATGGAGGCCAAATTCATCAGACCCGGCCGATCCCGCCCCCTCGGTGCCCATCGGCTGCGACCCGTCACCCACGACGAGGCGCCAGGAGGGACAATGACCAGCGTGCGGATCGACAAGTGGCTGTGGGCGGCGCGGCTGACCAAGACGCGCGGGGTGGCGGCCGATGCCCTGAAGGGCGGCCGTGTCACCATCAACGGCGTCGTGGCCAAGCCGGCGCGCGAGGTCAAGCCTCAGGACGTGGTCGAGATCCGGCTCGGCCCGACCCGCCGCACCGTCACGGTCGACGCGCTCTCCGAGCGCCGGGTGTCCGCGGCGCTCGCTGCCGGCCTCTACACCGAGACTCCCGAGTCGATCGAGGCGCGCGCCGACGCGGCCGAACAGCGGCGTCTGGTGCGGCCGCGCTTCGACGACGGCGGTGGGCGGCCGACCAAGCGCGACCGCCGGCGCCTCGAGAGCGAGCGGGGGCGGCGGTGATCGGGCTCCTGGCGATCGTGCTCTTGCTGCTGCTGGCGCCACCCGCGGTGGCCAAGCCGGCCGACCGGCGGGATGCCCTCGGGCAGTGGGTCGCGATCCTCGATGCGCAGAAGGTGCCCACGGGATGGACGGGATCGACCGCGACCTGCACGCGCGGAACCGAGTCGGCGCAGTCGATCCAGGCGACGCTGACCGCGGTCAACGCCCTGCGCGACTTCGCCGGGCTCGCGCCGGTCACGCTCGACCCGGTGAAGAACGACAAGGCGCTCGCCGCCGCGCTGATGATGGATGCAGCCGGCGACCTGTCCCACACACCGGGCGAGGACTGGCCCTGCTCGACGGCTGACGGCCGCGAGGCTGCCGCCCGGTCGAACCTGGCGCTGGGCTTCAGCGGGGCGGAGGCGATGGTCGGCTATGTGGACGATTCCGGCGTCGAGTCGCTGGGCCACCGCCGCTGGGTCCTCGACCCCGCGGCAGCCGAGTTCGGCACCGGCTCGACGGGACGCACCAACGCGCTCTGGAACCTCCCGGACAGCGGCTCCCCGACCATCGGCGTGGGCCCGCCGGTCGTCGCCTGGCCGCCCGAGGGCTGGATCCCTTGGGGACTCGTGTTCAGCGACTGGTCGGCGAGCATGAACGTGGAGGGGGCCGACGTCTCCGCAGCGCAGGTGAGCATGACCGTCGACGGACAGCCCCGCGCGGTGTCGAATCTCCGCGAGGTCGCGCCCGGCTTCGGCTCGGCCGACCCGACCCTGGCCTGGAACGTCGCGCTGACGCCCGCCGACCACGCCGCCGACCGTGACGTCGTGGTGTCGATCACCGGCGTGACCGTCAACGGCGGGCCCGTCCCCGTCCGGTACACCGTCCGCGCCTTCGCGGCGGCGCCGCCGCAGATCACCCGTATCGACCTCAAACGCCCGGGCAAGCTCAAGCCGGGCCGCAAACTGAAGGTGACCGCCCAGATCCGCGACGGGCTGTCGACGACCTACCAGTGGCTGCGCAACGGCAAGCCGATCGCCGGCACCACCCGGCGCGCGTACCGGATCAGCAAGACCGACCGCGGCAAGCGCCTCCGCTGCCGCGTCACCGCGAGCGGCATCGGCACCGCCACCCGGTTGAGCCCGAGGGCCAGGATCCCCCGGCGCTAGAGCAGCAGCGCGTCGACCAAGCCGCCGGCCGGGATCGACGGGGACTCGAGCGGGGCGATGATGAAGGCGTCGGCCCGAGCGAGAGCAAGCGTCATCGCGGAGCCCTGCGCCTCGGTCGGAGTCGCCTCGTAGATGCCGTCAGCGCCCCGGCGCAGGGTCGCGGTGAGGTAGGTCGTGCGGCCGTCGACGGGCTCGATCTCGGCGGTGGTGCGCACCTGGACGCGCGGCTCCACCGCGTCGGCCTCGCCCGCCAGGCGGCGCAGCAGCGGTGCGACGAAGGCCAGGAAGCCGACGACGCCGGAGAGCGGGTTGCCGGGAAGCCCGAACGCCCACTTGCCGTTGCCGGTGAGACCGCAGAAGAGCGGCTTGCCGGGCTTGATGCGCACGCGCCAGAAGAGCTCCTCGACGCCGGCGCGGTCGAGCGCGCCCTTGACGTGGTCGTGCTCGCCGACGGAGACGCCGCCGGCCACGAGCAGCACCTCGCACGTGCGCAGCCCGCCGGCGATGCGGCGCTCGATCTCGCGCGGGTCATCGGGAGCGATGCCGAGGTCGACCGCCTGGGCACCGGTGCGCTCGACGAGCGTGCGCAGCGCGACGGTGTTCGTCTCGTAGATCTGGCCGGGGCCGAGGTCCTCGCCGGGGCGGACGAGCTCGTCGCCGGTCGCGAGGATCGCGGCGCGCGGGCGCCGGTACACGGACACGGCGCCGGTGCCGGAGGCGGCGATCGCGCTCAGTGCGTGCGGTGTCACCACGGTGCCCGCGGGCAGGATGGTCGTACCCGCGGGCACGTCCTCTCCGCGGTAGCGCACGTTCAGACCGGGGGGGAGGTCGTGGTCGATCGACACGACCCCGTCTGCGGCCGCGACGACCTCCTGGCGCTCGACGGCGTCCGCGCCGCGCGGGATCGCGCCGCCGGTGAAGATCCGCGCGGCCTCGCCGGGGCCGACCTCGAAATCGCCCGCGCCGCCGGCCGCGACCTCGCCCACCAGGCGCAGCCGCCCCGGGGCGTCGGCCGCGCGCAGCGCGTAGCCGTCCATCGCCGAGCGGTCGAAGCCCGGGATGTCGATCGCGCAGATGACGTCCGCGGCCAGGACGCGCCCGACCGCCTCGTCGAGCCGCAGCGTCTCCGCGGTCAGCGGGCGGGCCCGCCCGGCGATCAGGCCCCAGGCCTCCTCGCGGGACAGCATCAGTGGTTCGGCCCGGGACGGGCCACCTAGCCGCCGATCTGGGACATCGAGCGGGCCGGCTGGATGAAGCCCGGCTCGTTGATGTGGTGCTTGAGCTCCTTGCGCCAGACGGCCTCGCGGACGATCGCCTCGAGCTCGTCGTCGGACGCGCCGGCGCGCAGGGGTCCGCGCAGGTCGGTCTCGTGGAGCGAGAACAGGCACGTGCGCAGCCGTCCGTCCGCGGTCAGCCGGATGCGGTTGCAGTCGCCGCAGAACGGATGCGAGACGGGGGAGATGAAGCCGATCGTCCCCTTGCCGTCCGCGAAGCGCCAGCGCGAGGACGTGCCCGACCGCGGACGGCCCATCGGCTCGAGCGGGTGGACCGCGTGGATGATCGCGCGCAGCTCGTCGTTGGGCAGCACCCGGTCCGGGCCCCAGGCGCGGTCGGCGTCGAGCGGCATCCATTCGATGAAGCGGACCTCGTAGGGCTTGCGCCGCGCCAGCTCGGCGAAGCGCAGCGCCTCCGCCTCGGTGAAGTCGCGCAGAGCGACGGCGTTGACCTTGATCGGCCGCAGCTGCTCGTAGGCCTCGGCGGCCTCGAGCCCCGCGAGGACCTCGTCGAGGGCGTCGCGGCGGGTGAGCTCGAAGAAGCGGTCGCGCACCAGCGAATCCAGCGAGACGTTCAAACGCTTCAGGCCGGCCGCCACCAGGTCGGGAAGCTGGCGCCGCAGCAGGTAGCCGTTGGTCGTCAGCGACAGATCCTCGATCAGCGGGTTCGCCGCGAGCTGGGAGATCAGGTGGTGCAGGTCACGCCGCGCCAGGGGCTCCCCGCCGGTGAGCCGGACGTCGCGGACCCCCAGCTCGGCCAGCAGCCCGACGAGCCGGGCCAGCTCCTCGTAGGAGAGCACCTCGTCGCGGTCGAGCCAGGGCAGGCCCTCGGCCGGCATGCAGTACTGGCAGCGGAAGTTGCAGCGGTCGGTGACCGAGACGCGGACGTCGCCGATCGCGCGCCCGTGCCCGTCGACCAGCGGTTCACGAAGCGTGGAAGTCACCCGACTTCCCGCCCGTCTTGTCGAGCAGCTGCAGGGACTCGATGACCACTCCCCGCTCGGCCCCCTTGACCATGTCGTAGACGGTCAGCGCGCCCACCGAGGCCGCTGTGAGCGCCTCCATCTCGACCCCGGTGCCCGACACCGTCCGCGCCTCGCACACCAGCGTCACGCTGTCCGCGCCGACCTCCACGGAGCAGTCCGCGTGCGACAGCGCAAGCTGATGACACAGCGGGATCAGCTCGGCGGTCCGCTTGGCAGCCTGGATCGCTGCGATGCGAGCGACCGACACGACGTCGCCCTTGGGCAGGTCGCCCGCCGCGACCAGCGCCGCGGTCGCGGGCGACATGCGCACCACGGCTCGGGCGCGCGCCCACCGCTCGGTGGGGGCCTTCGCCGAGATGTCCACCATTCGTGCGCTGCCTTCCGCGTCGAGGTGCGTCAAGCCCACGCTGCAAGTTTAGGCTTGCAACGACATGCGCCTGTCCGTCCGCCTGTTCGCCGGCCTCAAGGAGCGCGCGGGCGCGCCGACGGCGGACCTCGAGCTGCCCGATCCGGCCACGGTGGCCGACGTCCGCTCCGCCTTCGGCGTGGAGGGGCCCTACATCGTCGCCGTCAACCGCGTCTACGCCGGCGACGAGGAGCCGGTCCGGCCCGGGGACGAGGTCGCGCTGATCCCGCCGGTCTCGGGCGGCGCGGACGACCGCGTCCGGCGCGCCCGCATCACCGGCGAGCCGATCGCCGCGCAGCCGCTGATCGACCTCGTCCGCGACCCGCAGGCCGGGGCCGTGGTCGTGTTCGAGGGCGTCACCCGGGGCGTGCCCGAGCTCGAGTACGAGGCCTACGCCGAGATGGCCGAGCCGATGCTGCGCCGGATCGCAGCCGAGGAGGCCCAGCGCCACGGGCTCACCGCCGTCGCCGTCGAGCACCGCGTCGGCACCGTGCCGCTGTCCGAGCCGAGCGTGATCGTCGCCGCCAGCGGCCCGCACCGCGAGGAGACCTTCGCGGGCGCCCGCGCGATCATCGACCGGCTCAAGGACGAGGCCCCGATCTTCAAGAAGGAGGAGGACGCCTGGGTCGAGGGCAACCTCCCGGGCCCCGGACGCGACTGCGCCGGCCCGAGCAGCCCCTAGCTTCACAGGCTTCCCATGGACCCGCTGATCATCTTCTTCGGACTGGGCGTTGGCGTCCTCATCGGCCTCACCGGAATCGGCGGCGGGTCGCTGATGACGCCACTGCTGCTGCTCGTCGGCGGTTACACGCCATCGGTTGCGATCGGCACCGACCTCGCCTACGGCGCCATCACCAAGACTCTCGGGGGCTGGCGGCACCTGCGCGCGGGCAACGTCGACCTGCGGCTGTCGAAGTTCCTGGCCTTCGGGTCGGTGCCGGGGTCGATCCTCGGCGTGATCGCGCTGGACTACCTCGAGGCCGAGTACGGCGAGGGCTACAAGTCGACCCTGCTGGCGATGGTGGCCGGTGCACTCGCGCTCGCGGCCGCGGGGACGCTGTACCGCGCGCTGTTCCGGCCCGGGCTCGTCGCCAAGGAACGTGACTCGGCGGTGCTCGGGCGCCACCAGTCGCGGATCGGGACGATCGCGATCGGCGCCACGCTCGGGTTCATCCTCGGGCTGACGTCCGTGGGCTCGGGCGCCCTGATCGGCCTCGCGCTGATCCTGCTCTACAAGCTGCGGCCGCGGCGCGTGGTGGGGACCGACGTCTTCCACGCCGCGATCGTCATGTGGGCGGCGGCCATCGCGCACCTGTTCAGCGGCAACATCGACTTCGGGCTGATGGGCACGATCCTGATCGGGTCGCTGCCGGGCGTGTGGATCGGGACCCACCTCGTCCCCTACGTGCCCGTGGCCGGCCTGCGCACCACGCTCGGCGCGGTGCTCGCTGCGGCCTCGCTCGGCGTCGCCTCCAAGTCGGGCGCGGACATTCCGGCGGTACTGATCATCGCCGTCCCACTGGCCATCGGTGCCGTCGCCTGGGTGCTTCACCGCCGCCGGACGCTCGAGAGCCATCCGCCGCCCGCACCCGAGTACACATAGCGGTCACGAGTAGACCGCAACGGGTGCTTCAATGCCGGCGGTCATGAGCGCGTTCGCCGTCGAGTCACAGGCTCTGGTCAAGCACTACAAGGGCCGCGACGGGACCGTCGAGGCGGTTCGCGGCGTCGACCTCGCGGTCGAGGCGGGGGAGATCTTCGGCTTCCTCGGCCCCAACGGCGCCGGCAAGTCGACGACCGTGCGGATGCTCACGACGCTGCTCTCCATAACGTCGGGGACCGCACGGATCGCCGGCATCGACGTCGCCGACGATCCCGATGGCGTGCGGCGGCAGATCGGCGTGGCGCTGCAGGAGGCGGGACTCGATGCGCGCCTGACCGGACGCGAGCTGCTCGTCCTGCAGGCGCGACTGTTCGGGATGAGCAGGGAGGAGGCCGCGCGGCGCACGCGGGAGCTGCTGGCGCTGGTGGAGCTCGAAGGCGCCGCGGACCGCCGCATCAAGGGCTACTCCGGCGGCATGCAGCGCCGCCTCGACCTCGCGTCGGCGCTCGTGCACGAGCCGGGGGTCCTGTTCCTCGACGAGCCGACGACCGGCCTGGACCCGGCGAGCCGGCTCACGGTGTGGGAGGAGGTGCGGCGCATCAACTCCCGCGGCACGACCGTCTTCCTCACCACCCAGTACCTCGAGGAGGCCGACGCGCTGTGCGGCCGGTTGGCGATCATCGACGACGGCCTGATCGTGCGCGAGGGGACGCCGGAGCAGCTCAAGGCCGACCTGCGCGCCCGCGTCGGGGGCGAGGTCACGCTCGACGACGTCTTCCTCGACGCCACGGGCCGCACGCGCGAGCGGGCCGAGGGCGAGGTCCAGGAGGTGACCGGGTGAGCGCCGCCTGGGCACTCGGGCAGCGCGCGATCAAGGAGGCGCTGCGCACGCCCGACGCACTGTTCCCGACGTTCTTCATCCCGCTGTTCTTCCTGGCCGTCAACACGGGCCAGGCGGGCAAGATCTTCCCCGGCGACTCGACCGAGTTCCTCCAGGGGCAGGGCTACGGCGCCTTCCAGCTGCCGATCACGCTGCTGCTGGCGTGCTCGTTCGGCATGGCCGCGCTGTTCTTGGTCGAGGAGATCGAGGGCGGCTACTTCGACAAGCTGCGCGCGACGCCGATCCCGCGCTCGGCGATGGTGCTCGGGCGCCTGATCGCCGAGGCGCTCAAGTCCGTCTTCATCACCGTGGTGATCATCCTGCTGGCGCTGCCGTTCGGGATCGAGATCGCGAGCGGGCCCTTCGGCCTGATCGTCCTGATCGTCCTCACCTCGCTGTGGGGCGTCGTCTACGCGGGCTTCCTGCAGCTGATCGCGCTCAAGACCCGCAGCTCGGCGGCGACCGCCAACGGCTCGATGGTCTTCTTCCCGCTGCTGTTCCTGACGCCCAACTTCGTTCCCCGCGACCTGCTCACCGAGCCGATGGAGGTCGCCGCCACCATCAACCCGGTGACCCACCTGATGGAGGGGATGCGGTCGCTCATCCTCGACGACTTCTCGTGGTCGGAGGTGTGGCCGGGCTTCGCCGTGGTGATCTTCCTCGGCGCGGTGATGCTGGCGCTCAACGTGCGCATGATCCGCAACTACGACTGACGGGGTACGGTCAGCGCATGGCCGAGTTCATCCACACCTGCTACCGGATCGGCGACATCGAGCGCTCGGTCGGCTTCTACGAGTCCCTCGGCTTCGAGGAGCGCCGGCGCATGGACCTGCCCGACGGCGCGATCAACGTCTTCATGGGGATGCCGGGTGACGGCGACCGCCTCGAGCTGACCTGGAACCCCGGCGTCGAGTCCTACGACCTCGGCACGGGCTACAACCACATCGCTCTGGTGGTCGAAGGCCTCGACGACACGCTCGCCGAGCTGTCTCACAAGGGCATCGAGCCCGACAAGCCGCCGTACAACGTCGGCAACAGCGGCTCGCGGATCTGCTTCGTACGCGACCCGGACGGCTACCGCGTTGAGCTCATCGAGCGCCGCTGACTTGCGTTTCGCAGGTTCTGGCGCCATAATGGCGCCGTGCCGAGCATCCAGATCAAGGACGTTCCCGAGGAGACCCATGCCGTCCTGCGCCGGCGGGCCGCAGCCGCGCACCAGTCGCTACAGGAGTACCTGCGCGGCAAACTGATCCGCGAGGCGGACATGCCCACGCTCGACGAGGTCCTGGAGGCCGCGGGCGGCCGAGCGGGCGGCACCTTGAGCTTCGAGGACGCGGCCAGCGGGCTTCGGGCCGATCGTGATCGTCGTTGACGCCAGCGTCCTGGCGCCGGCGCTGGCCGACGACGGCGACGATGGCGACCGGGCGCGCGCCCGGCTGCTGGGCGCGGAACTGGTCGCGCCGGAGCTGATCGACCTGGAAGTGGCGTCGATGGTCCGCCGGCAGCTTCAGCGCGGTCACCTCGACGAGCGCCGCTCACGGCTGGCGCTCCGCGATCTCGCCCGGCTGCCGATCGCGAGGGCGCGGCACCGCCCGCTGCTGCCGCGGTGCTGGGAGCTGCGCGAGAGCCTGACGGTCTGCGACGCCGCCTACGTCGGTCTCGCCGAGCTCCTGGGGGCGGTTTTGGTCACGGCGGACGCCGGGCTGGCCTCCGCGCCCGGCCTGCGCTGCCGGGTCGAGGTCATATCCAGGTTTCCATAACCGGCGTTATCGAGCATTGAGTCGAGCGTTCATATCCGTCTGGATATACTGTGCTGATGAACCTGGCCAGCGCGATCCGGAGCGCTCGACTCGGTGCCGGACTGACACAGGCCCGGCTCGCGGCTGCTGCCGGCACATCTCAGGCGACGCTGTCCGCCTACGAGTCCGGGCACAAGCAGCCATCGGTCGCGACGCTCGAGCGCCTGCTCGCGGCCTGTGGCGGACGGCTCGAGGTCCGTGCGCCGGCCGGGACCCGCTCGCGCGCCGAACTGGAGCGCGCGGGGCGACACTTGCGGGACGTGCTCGCGCTGGCGGAGGCGCTGCCCTACCGCACGACGCCGGACCTCCGCTACCCGCCGCTGACATGACCCTGGCCGAGCGCCTGCTCGCGCTGCACTCGGCGCTGGAGCAAGCCGGCCTTCCCCACGCCTTCGGCGGCGCGATCGCGCTCGCCTATTGGACCGAGGAGCCGCGCGGCACGCGCGACCTCGACGTCAACGTGTTCGTCCCCCAGCGCGAGGCCGATCGTGTGCTCGACGGCCTGCCCGCGGGCATACACGCCGATTCCGAGGCGCGCGCGAGACTTATGTCAACCGGCCAGGCCCGGCTGTGGTGGGACGACACGCCCGTCGACGTGTTCCTCGACTATCACCCCGTGCACGCCGCCGCCGCGGGGCATCTGGCCTGGGTGCCCTTCGAGGGCCGCGACATACCCGTCCTCGGCCCCGTCGAGCTCGCGATCTTCAAGGCGATGTTCGACCGCACCAAAGACTGGGCCGACATCGAGGCGATGGTCGCGGCCGGCACGCTCGATCGCGATGCGGTCCGCGACGGTCTGGTCAGCCTCGTGGGCGCTGAAGACCCACGGCTGAAGCGGCTCGCGAGCCTCTGACGCGCACGACGACGCGCGCCGGCCGCGTCGGCGGCTCGAGCGACAGGAACCGGCTCACGGGACCGGCGGTGGCGCAGATCGGGCACCACAGCGGGGCCGTGAGCGCCATCGCGCCGTCGGGCGCGACCGGCGCGTCGCAGCTCGGGCACGCGAGCGTCCCGGCGGCGATCACGCCCGCGTGGCGCCGCTCGCGGCGCAGCTCGACCTGACCGGGGACCTGATCGCGGCTGCTCGGCTCGTGCTCTGAGCGCTCGAAGCTCACCGGTTCCAGCGTAGGCTTCAGCGGCGGTGTTCCGCGTACTGCTCGCCGTCGCCACCCTGTCCGCAGCACGTGTCCGACGGCGCCGGTAAGGCGAGGGGTGAGGGCGCTCCGGCGGTCGACCGTGGCGCCTATTACATCCAGTGGGTGTAAGACAGACCAAGCTCGGTCCGACCGGCGCCGTTACCGCGCTGTCGGTCGCGGTCTGACGACTGCAGAGCTGGCGAGCTGCGCGCGCCGCGGCCGACGCAGGGCTCCGAACAACGTGCCTAAGGAACTACAACTAGGCCGCGGCGCTCGCCGCCTCCGAACTCAGGCGCCCCGCACGAGCAGGCCGGCGACAGCGAGGTCGTAGCCGGCGCACGCGGCCGGGTACCAGTCCGGGATCAGCGACTCGTCCCCGCCGTCGTGCACGGCGTCGAAGAGCGCGTGGCTCGCCCACCCGGCCGCGAGCAACCGATCGTCGCGCGCGGCGAGGGCGAGGGCGGAGTACGCGGCCAGCGCGCCGATCTCGATGCGCGCCGCGCGGCTGTGCCGGCCCCCGCGGCGGAAGACGGGGTAGATCGCCGCCGCCACCGGCAGGTACACCGCGTAGGCCCGGCGGCGCCACACCGCGTCATAGCGGCTCAGGGACGCCTCGGTGGCCGCGGCCAGGGCGAGGCCGCCGGCCAGCCCGAGCAGGTGCCGCATCAGAACTCCCCCGCGCGCAGACGCGCGACGCCGTCCTCGACGCCGGCGATGGCGCGCTCGCGCGTGCGCAGCTTGGTCGCGGAATGGGCGTTGCGGTCGATCGTCGTCAGCACCTGCGCCTCCCCGGACGCCGCGGCGGCGACGCCCTCCGCAGGCACGACGCGGTCGAGGAACCCGGCGGCGACCGCCTCCCCCGGCTCGAGGAAAGCGCCCGTGACGGTGCAGCGGTCGAAGTACGGCGGCGTCAGGCGGTGGCGCGCGCACTCGACGCCGAACCAAGGCAGCGTGAGGCCGATCGCCACCTCGTTGAGGCCGATGCGGAACGGCCCCTCGGCGCCCACGCGCACATCGCAGGAGAGCAGCAGGAAGGCCCCCATCGCGATCGCGTTGCCGTTGCAGGCGGCGACGGTCGGGCAGGGGAATCCGAGCAGACGCGCGGCCAGCTCCCCTCCCCCGGCCACCATCTCCGGCCACTCCTCGGGCGCGGCGCGCAGGTCGAAGCCGGCGGAGAACGTCTGCTCGCGCCCGGTGAGGACGACCACCGCTCCGTCGGCCTCGGCGCGGTCGAGCGCTCCGTTGATCGCGGCCTGCATCGCCGGCGACAGCGCGTTGACCTTGCCGTCGTCGAGGGTGATGGTGGCGATGCCGTGGGCCACCTCGTAGCGCACCAGGTCGGTCGCGATATCGGTCATGCCCGGAGCGTACGCTCGGCCGGTGCACGCTGACTGGGTCGACCAGTGCCTGGCCGAGGCCGGCCTGAGCCGCACGGGAGAGCTCGAGCTGTTCCGTAAAGAGCCGTGGGCGGCGGTGTGGCGCGCGGAAACGACCGGCCAGACCGTGTGGGTGAAGGTGCCCAACGCCGCCAACCGCTTCGAGGTGCGCCTGTACGCGCTGCTCGGCCGCGTGGTGCCCGAGCACGTGCTCGTCCCGCTCGGCGTCGACGTCGAGAACGGCCGCCTGTTGCTACCCGACGCCGGACCGGCCTGCACCGACGTGGTGCCCGCGCTGCCGCGCTACGCCGAGCTCCAGCGCGCTCTCGCGCGCCACGTCGACGAGCTGCTCGCCCTCGGCGTCGCCGACATGCGCCCGCACGTGATGCCCCAGCGCTTCGACGAGGCGATCACCGCGATCCCGGGCGGCGACGAGGTGCTCGTCGCCCGCCCGCGCTTCGTCGCCGCCTGCGAGGAGCTCGCGGCCGCGCCCGGCGGCGCCACCATCGACCACAACGACCTCTACGACCACAACGTCCTCGCCAGCGGCCGCTTCTACGACTGGGGCGACAGCGTCGTCGCGCACCCGTTCGCCAGCCTGCTCGTCCCGCTCGAGTACGACGCCCGCGCCCGCGACGTCTATCTCGACGCGTTCGCCGACGTCGCGCCCCACGCCGAGCTCGTGCGCATCGCCGGCCTCGCCTGCCGGGTCGCCATCGTCGCGCGGGCGCTGGTCTGGCACCGCGCCGACCCGCGCGGCGACGCAGCCCTACAGACGCTGCGCAGACTGCTCTGAGCGCAGCCTCACGACTCGTTCACCCCCAGGACGTCCACGAGGTTGCCGAGCCATGCGCGCACGGGGGCGCGGGCGCGCGGGGGCGGCTCGTAGGTCACCCGCAGCCGGCCGTCGCGATGAATGTCGCCGCGCGAGAAGTCGACGGCGACGATCGTGCAGCCGCGGCGGCGCAGCGTGGTGAGCACGCGGACGAGGACATCCGGGGCGTCGGCGACGGTGAGCGTGGCCTGGTGGTGGGTGGTGTGCATCGGGCGGTTCCCTTCTGGTCCCCGTCCGGCACGCGGCACAACCACCACCTCGGCCGGTCCGTGGGACCGATCGGGCCTGCTGCGCTTTCGGAAGCGAGCAGGCTCAGGTGGTAATGGCGATGACGGCCGTCGCGGGCGCGCAATGCAAGGCGGACGGCGACGGCATCATCAACAACCATATCGGCTGATCAGGCCGCTTCCGGGAGCTCGCGCCAGTGCTGCTCGGGGGCCGGACGCTCGGAGCGCAGCACGGTGACCGCGATGACCAGCGCAACGGCCACCAGCGCGGCGCCGATCAGGAACGCCAGGTGGAAGCCGCCGGTGAGAGCGCTGGCGGCGCCGTCGCCGGCCGCACGCAGGTCGTCGGCCCGGCTCGTCGACAGGGTCGCCAGCACAGCCAGGCCGATCGCGCCGCCCACCTGCACGGTCGAGTTGATCAGGCCGGAGGCGAGGCCGGTGTCCTGCATCTCCGCGCCGGTCATCGCGAGCTGCATCAGCGAGGGGAAGCAGACGCCGGCGCCGACACCGATGAAGACCGTGGGCGCGAGGATGTCACGCAGGTAGGTGCCGTCCACCGGCGCGCGGGCGAACAGCAGCAGCCCGATGCCGATGATCGCCGTGCCGCCGATCAGGGTCCCGCGGGCGCCGAAGCGCTCGATCAGCCGGTCGGTGTAGCGCAGCGAGATCAGACCCATGAGGGCCGTCGAGGGCAGGAAGGCGAGCCCGACCTGGAGGGGGCTGTATCCCAGCACCTGCTGGAGATACAGCGCGCCGAGGAAGAACATCGCGAACATTCCGGCCACCAGCGGCGCCATCACCAGGTTCGAGCCGGTGATGTTGCGGACCCGGAACAGCCGCAGCGGCATCAGCGGCGTCTCGATCCGCGCCTGGCGCACGACGAAGGCGGCGATCAGGGCCAGCGAGAGCGCGCCGAGACCGAGCGTCCGCGGATCGCCCCACCCGACGTCGGAGACGCCGAGGATCGTGTAGACGCCGAGCATCAGGCCGGCCGTGGCGAGCGCGGCGCCGGGGAGGTCGGCGCCCGCGCTCAGCCCCAGGCCGGGGCGCTCGTCGACGAACCGCAGGGTGAGCACGGCCGTCGCGATGCCGATCGGGACGTTGATGAAGAAGATCCAGTGCCAGCTGATCGCCTCGGTCAGCACGCCGCCGGCGAGCAGGCCGATCGAGCCGCCGGCGGAGGCGACGAACCCGTACACCCCGATCGCCTTCGCCTGCTCGCGCGGCTCGGGGAACATCGTCACGATCATTCCGAGCACGACCGCGGAGGCCAGCGCGCCGCCGGCGCCCTGGACAAAGCGCGCCGCGATCAGCATCTCCTGCGTGGTCGCTGCCGCGCACAGCGCCGAGGCGACGGTGAAGACAGCGAGGCCGATCAAAAAGACGCGGCGCTGGCCCAGCAGGTCGCCGAAGCGCCCGGCCAGCAGCAGCAGGCCGCCGAACGGGATCAGGTAGGCGTTGACCACCCACGCGAGGCTGCTCTGCGAGAAGTCGAGGTCCTCCTGGATCGACGGCAGGGCGACGTTCGTGATCGTCGCGTCGAGCACGATCATCAGGACGCCCGCGCACAGCGTGTAAAGGGCCAGCCAGCGGGCTCGATCAGGGCTTCCGGGGGTGGTTGGAGCGGTCATGGTTGGACAACATAACACAGTAGTTGGATTTTCCTACCTAAAGATGTGAAAACTCGCTATTCTGTCGGGCATGCCGTCGAAACGCACCTACGGGGACGTGTGCGGCGTGGCGCGCGCGCTCGACCTGGTCGGCGAGCGCTGGACGCTGATGATCGTCCGCGAGCTCCTGCTCGGCCCCAAGCGCTTCACCGATCTGCGCACGGGTCTCCCGCACGTCGGCCCTGATGTCCTCACGCAGCGCCTGAAGGACATGGACGCCGCCGGGCTGGTCGAGCGCCGGACGCTACCCCCGCCAGCGGCGGCACGGGTCTACGAGCTCACGCCCCTGGGGCAGCTGCTCGAGCCGGTGGTGATGGCCCTCGGCGACTTCGGCTCGCACCTCCCCGTCCCCGAGGGGGAGCTGTGCATGAGCTTCGATTCTCACATCCTGTCGCTGCGCACGCTCTTCCGGCCCGAGCTCGCCGACGGCTACGCGGCGCGCGTGCAGCTGTGGCTGGACGGCCAGCCCTTCGCGGCGACCGTGAGCGACGGCGACTTCCGCATCGATCGCGGCGAGGTCGAGGAGCCGGACGCGACGATCGAGGGCGACGCGGGCGCGCTGCTCGGCGTCGCCCACGGCCGCATCGAGCTCGACGTGGCGCTGCGCGACGGAGCGCTGCGCTTCGAGGGCGACAGCAGGGCCGCCGCCCGCTTCACGACGCTGTTCCCGCTGCCGTCGCCCCTGCCCGCCTGAGAAGGTCGATCAACGGTCCACTCCAGGAGCCGTCGCACAGCTTTACGGGGTCCAGGCCGATCCTCTTCGTATGGGGATCGTGCCCCTGCTCGCCGTTCTCCTGCTCGCCTTGACCCCGGCCACGGCCGGCGCGGACATCATCGGCGGCTCTCCCGCCGGCATCTACCCGGCCCAGGCCGAGCTCGACGTCCGCGTCGGGGACCAGAGCTACCTGTGCGGCGGGACGCTGATCCACCCCGAGTGGGTCCTGACGGCCGCGCACTGCGCCACCGACGGCGATCGCCAGGTGCGCGCCCGTGCCATGCACGTCCGGCTCGGATCCAACCAGCTCGGCCATGGCAAGGCGCACGGCGTCGACGCCGTCGTCCGGGCCCCTGCCTACGACTCGCGGACGTTCTTCGACGACGCGGCCCTGCTGCATCTGCGCAAGCGTTCGAAGAAACGGCCGCTGCCACTCGCCCCGCTTGACACGGTCGGGCTGATGGGCCGGGTCGTGGGCTGGGGGACGCGGCGCGAGGGCGGCTCGCCGTCGCCGCAGCTCTACCAGGTCGACGTGCCGATCGCGCCCGATCTCGCCTGCCGGGCGCTGTACGGCAGCAACTTCAGCACGGAGAAGATGCTGTGCGCCGGCTACGCGCAGGGCGGCAGGGATGCCTGCCAGGGCGACTCGGGCGGCCCGATCATGGTCGACACGGACCTCGCCTCCGCAGAGAGATGGACGCTGGCAGGCGTGGTCTCGGCGGGCAACGGCTGCGCGCAGGCCGGTCAGCTCGGCGTCTACACCGACCTGTCCGACGGCGCGCTGCGCGCTTGGATCGCGACGACCGCGGTCCACCGGCCCTCGCCCAGACCGAAGCGCAAGAAGCGGCACCGCCGTTAGCGGCGCACGAACGGCTCGATGCGCTTGATCACGTCGTAGTAGCGCACGGGAGCGATGCGCACGAGCGCCGAGAGCAGGTAGGCGTCGGGGCCGACGAGGATGCGGTCGCGGCCGCGCTCGACGCCGCGCTGGATGATCTCCGCCGCCTTCTCGGACGAGGTGCGCGCGACCTTCTTGAAGTCGGCCTCGAGCACGGACTTGTCGGTGTTGCCGCGGTCGTCGACGTGGAAGCGGGCGTTGGTGACGATGCTCGTGTCCACCCCGCCGGGATGGACGGCGATCGCTCCGACGTTGGTGTCGCGCAGCTCGTGGCGCAGCGACTCGGTGTAGTTCTTGACCGCCGCCTTGGACGCGCAGTAGGCGCTCTGGGTGGGGAAGCCGACGAATCCGAAGACGCTCGAGGTGTTGACGATCGATCCCGAGCCCTGCTGGAGGAGGATCGGCAGGTAGGCGCGCGTGCCGTGGATGACACCCCACAGGTTGACGTCCATGACCCACTCGTCGTCTTCGTGAGCAGCCTCGGCAGCGGTCTGGGCCACGGTGACCCCCGCGTTGTTGAAGACAGCGCCGATCGGCGCGGGCGCCCACTCGGAGACCTCGGACGCCGCGGCCATCTGGGCCCCGCGGTCGCGCACGTCGAGCCGGCGCGCCAGCACCGGCCCGGAGAGGGACTCGGCCGTCTCGGTGAGCCCGTCCTCGTTCCAGTCGAACGCGGCGACGGGGCAGCCCTGGCCGCTGAGGCGCTGGGCGAGCGCGCGGCCCATGCCCGACGCGGCGCCGGTGATGACGACGGTGCGGCCGGCGAGGCGGATCGGCGGCGCCATCAGCTCGGGTCTTCGATCAGCTGGACCCGGAAGCCGCCGCTGGTCGCCGGGTCCGTCCACAGGTGGCGCTTGCCGCGCAGCTCGACCGGCGCCTCGATGTGCTCGGGCTGCCAGACGTTCGTGAACCGGACCCCGTGGGAGCTCAGGCGCTCGCGCTCGCCGTCGAGGTCGCCGACGCGGACGGCGACGTGGTCGATCGTGGCCGTCCCCTCCGGCGCGCGCCCCTCGGCGAGCGTGAAGACCTCGAGCTCGCCGCGGCCGAGGCCGAAGAACGCGGCTGCCAGGCCCTGGTCGGGCACCTCCACCTCGCGCGTCGGCTCCCCGAGGCCGAGGACGTCGCGGGCGAAGGACTTGGCGGCCTCGAGGTCTCCCACGAGCACGCCGACATGATCGAATCGCATGCTGCTACTCCACGCTCTTGGCGATCCCGCGCAGCAGCCCGCCGACCGCCTGCTTGAGCACCAGGCCGACGAACGGGCCCGGGATGCTCGGCGTGTAGCTGATCGTGTACTGCACGCGCGTGCAGTCATCGCCGGTCTCCGACAGCCGCACCTCGCCCAGGTGCTCCTTGACGGGCAGTCCCTTGAGCGCCTTGTAGGCGAAGTAGGTGGGCCGCTCGTAGCCGACGACCTCCTCGAGGATCGCCGGTCCGACGATCTCGAAGCGCCGCACGGCGCCGAGGCCGTTGGGAGCCGGCTCGCCCTCCCTGTCGAGCGAGCTCTTGCGCACCGGCGTCACCCGCGCGTAGTCGCGGTGGTCGACGAAGGCGTCGAACACGCGGTCGGGCGGCGCCTTGACGGTGCGCTGAAGGGTGAAACTGGACTTCATGCGTGTTCGACCTCCAGGACGAGCTTGCCCACGTTGTCTCCCTCGAAGAGCTTGCGCAGCACCTGCGGGAACGCGTCCACGGGCGCGCTGACGACGTCCTCCTGCGCCTTGAAGCTGCCGTCGCGCATCCACCCCGAGATCTCCTCGGCGGCCTGCGCGTAGCGGTCGGCGTAGTCGAAGACGACGAACCCCTCCATGCGCGCTCGCTGGACGAGCAGCTGCATGTAGTTGCGCGGCCCCTCCATGCGGTCGGCGTTGTACTGCGAGATCGCGCCGCAGATGACGATCCGCGCGCCGCGGGCGATCCGCGTGAGGACGGCATCGAGGATCGGGTCGCCGACGTTGTCGAAGTAGACGTCAACGCGATCGGGCGCGTGCTCCTTGATGCCCTTGCGAACGTCCTCGTTCTTGTAGTCGATGCAGGCGTCGAAGCCGAGGTCGTCGACGACGTGGGCGCACTTCTCGGGACCGCCGGCGATGCCCACCGCGCGACAGCCCTTGATCTTCGCGATCTGGCCCACCGCCGAGCCGACCGCGCCCGCCGCGCCCGACACGACCACGGTCTCCCCCTCCTGCGGCCGGCCGATCTCGAGGAGCCCGAAGTAGGCGGTCATTCCCGTCATGCCCAGCGCGCCGAGGTAGGTCGACAGCGAGGCCGCGCCGGAGTCCACCTTCTGCACCCCGCGGCCGTCGGAGACCGCGTACTGCTGCACGCCGAACGCGCCGTAGACGTGGTCGCCGGTGGTGTAGCGCTCGTGGTTGGAGGCGACCACCTCGCCGACGGCTCCGGCGCGCATGACCTCCCCCAGGCCGACGGGGGGGATGTAGGACGGGACGTCGTTCATCCAGCCACGCATCGCGGGGTCGAGCGAGATATGGCTGAGCTTGACCACGAGCTGGCCGTCGCCCGGCTCGGGGACGTCCTGCTCGTCGATGGTGAAGTGGTCCTCGCTGGGCAGGCCCTGCGGGCGATCGGCGAGGAGGACCCGGCGGTTGACCATGCCCGAACCCTACGCTTCAGCGCCATGGCGGAGCCTGCAGAGTTGGTGGGGACCGTGGTTCCGGGCTTCCAGATCGGCCGCACGATGGGATTCCCGACCGCCAACATCGCACCGGCGCCGGGAGCGGAGGTTCCGGCGCGCGGCGTCTATGCGGCCCTGGCCGACGGCCATCCCGCCGCGGTCAACATCGGCCTGCGCCCCACGTTCGCGGGAGCCGAGCCGACGATCGTCATCGAGGTCCACCTGCTCGACTTCGACGGCGACCTGTATGGCCGCGAGATGCGGTTGCGCTTCGTCAAGCGGCTGCGCGACGAGCGCCGGTTCGATGGACCGGAAGCGCTCGCCGCGCAGCTCAAGCGCGACGTACTCGATGCACGCGCCGCTCTGGCTTGATTACGCGGACCCGTTGTTGGTCCAGATCTCGCTGAGCTCCGGCGGGTCGTTGCCGATCTCGCGGATCTGCGCGCGAATCGCCTCGCGGCGCTGGCGCAGCCGCCCGATCACCGCGAGTGCGTCGGGCAGCGAGCGGACCGCGAACGCACCGGACATGCCGCCCACGGTCTCGGCGGCTCCCGTATCCACTCGGCTGAGCGCCTCCATCGCCAGCGAGTAGCGGTCGACGCCGTTCATCGCCAGCAGGTCGAACGGGGTCGTCGTGGTCCCCTCTTCGACGTAGCCCTTGACGTGGAAGCGCTCCTGCTGGGGCCGGCGGTGGATCAGCTGGTGGACCGCCGACGGGTAGCCGTGGAAGTTGAAGAGCACCGGCCGGTTGGCAGTGAACACGGCGTTGAACTGCTCCTCGGTGAGGCCGTCGCGGTGGTGCTCGGGCCGGGCCAGCGAGAACAGGTTGGTGACGTTCACGAACCGGATCCGCATCGTCGGCAGCTCACTGCGCAACAGCCGGACGGTCGCCAGCAGCTCCATGGTCGGGATCGTGCCGCAGCTGGCGAAGACGACGTCGGGGTCGCCCTCGTCGTTGGACGCCCAGTCCCAGATCGAGGCGCCCTGCCGGACGTGCTCGCGCGCCTCGTCCATCGTCAGCCACTGCGGCAGCGGGTGCTTGGAGGCGATCACCAGGTTGATCTGGTTCTCGGCCGCCAGGCACTCGGCCATCGTCGCCAGCAGGGTGTTGGCGTCCGGCGGGAGGTACACGCGCGCGCTCTCGTCACGCCGGTTGAGCATGCTGTTGATGAACCCCGGCATCTGGTGCGAGTAGCCGTTGTGGTCCTGGCGCCAGCCGACCGACGTCAACAGGTAGTTGAGCGACGCCACCGGCTTGCGCCAAGGCGCCTCCTCACGCGACATCTTGAGGAACTTGCCGTACTGGTTGACCATGCCGTCGACGATCGGGATGAACGCCTCGTAGCACGGGAAGAGGCCGTGGCGGCCGGTGAGCACATAGCCCTGGAGCCAGCCCTGGCAGTTGTGCTCGGAGAGCACCTCCATGATGCGGCCGTCGGGGTCGTGGCCGGTGTCGATCTCCGGGTCCAGCGGCCACTCGTACATGTGATCCGTGGCCCCGAACACCGCTCCCAGCCGGTTGGAGGCGACCTCGTCCGGGCACATGATGCGGAAGTTGCGCGCCTCCTCGTTGAGGCGGAAGACGTCGGCCAGATACTCACCCAGCTGGCCGAGCGCGCTCGCGTTGTCGGCGCCGGGGGCCGACACCTCGGCGGCATGGGTGTCGAGCGACGGCAGCTTGAGCGGCTGGCGCAGCGCCCCGCCGTTGACGTGCGGGTTGGCACCCATGCGCCGGTCGCCCGTGGGGCACGCCGCGAGCACCTCCGCGGTCGGCGCGCCGTCGTCGTCGAACAGCTCCTCCGGCTTGTAGGAGCGCAGCCAGTCCTCGAGCGCCTTGAGGTGCACCGGGTTGGTGCGTGCCTCCATCGCAGGCACCTGGTGGGCCTTCGAGGTCCCTTCGATCTTGATGCCGTCGAGCTCCTTGATGCCCGTCCAGCCCTTGGGGCTGCGCAGCACGATCATCGGCCAGCGCGGCCGCTCGGGACGGTTCCCGGCGCGGCTGGTCTCCTGAAGCTCCTGGATCTCGCCGTGCGACTGGTCCAGGGCACTGGCCAGCGAGGCGTCGAGCTCGTCGCCCTCGACGATGATCGGGTGCCAGCCGAAGCCCTCGAAGAGCTTGGTCAGCTCCTCGTTGCTCATCGTCTTGTAGATCGTCGGGTTGGCGATCTTGTAGCCGTTGACGTGGAGGATCGGGAGCACCGCGCCGCAGGTCGCCGGGTCGAGGAACTTGTTGCAGTGCCAGGCGCCCGCCGTCGGCCCGGTCTCGGCCTCCCCGTCACCGATGATGCACGCCACCAGCAGGTCCGGGTTGTCCAGCGCCGCCCCGAACGACGTCGCCAGGGCGTAGCCGAGCTCGCCGCCCTCGTGGATCGTGCCCGGCACGATCGGCGCCAGGTGGCTCGGGAACCCACCGGGCCACGAGAAGTCGCGGATCAGCCTCGACAGGCCCTGCTTGTCGCGGCTGAGCTCGGGCTTGATGTCCTCGAGGCAGCCGTCGATCCAGAGATTGGCCAGGTTCGCCGGCGCGCCGTGGCCGGGGCCGGTCACCAGCAGGGCGCTCCTGTCGGTGTCGAGGATCAGCCGGTTCAGCCCGGCGTAGATGAGGTTGATCCCGGGCACGGTGCCCCAGTGGCCCAGCAGCCGGTGCTTGATGTCCTCGTGCTCGAGCGGGCGCTCGAGCAGCGCGTTGTCCTGCAGATAGATCATCGCCGCGGCGATGTAGTTGGTCGCGCGGCGGTAGAGCGCGAGCCGCTCGACCAGATCCGATGATGCGGCTTCGCTGACAGTCACGGTTTCTCCTGAGGCTCGAGGGTCATAGGTTCATGCGCACGCGCTCCAGCTCCCGGTCGAGCGAGAACTCGCTCAGCTCGAGCTGCTGGTCGGCGCGGATCACGTGCATCACGGCGTTGATGAGGGCGAGGTGCGTGAACGCCTGCGGGAAGTTCCCGAGATGCCGCCCGGTCTCGGGCTCGATCTCCTCGGCGTAGAGCTTGAGGTCGCTCGAGTAGGACAGGAGCTTCTCGCACAGCCGCTTGGCCCGCCTGAACTCGCCGATCTCGCACAGCGCGGACACGAGCCAGAAGGAGCAGATCGCGAACGTGCCCTCCTCACCGCTGAGGCCGTCGTCGGTTTCCTCGACGCGGTAGCGCAGAACGAGTCCCTCCTCGGTGAGCTCGTCGGCGATCGCGAGCACCGTGGCGCGGATGCGCGGGTCGTCGGCGGGGAGGAAACGGGTGAGCGGCATCAGCAGCACCGAGGCGTCGAGCGCGGTCGTGCCGTAGTGCTGGACGAACACGCCGCGATCGTCCACGCCGTGCTCGCAGATGTCGGCGTGGATCTCGTCCGCCGCCGCGCGCCAGCGGTCCGCCATGCGGACATCCTCGCGCAGCACGGCGAGCCGTGCGCCCCGGTCGGCGGCGACCCAGCACATCAGCTTCGACGAGGTGAAGTGCTGCAGCTCGCCGCGCACCTCCCAGATGCCGCTGTCGGGGTCGCGCCAGTGAGTCAGCGCCATCTCGACCTGGCGCTTGATGATCGGCCACAGGCGCTCGGGCAGCTGATCGCGCGACTTGGTGTGCAGGTAGATCGAGTCGAGCATGGCGCCCCACACGTCGTGCTGGGCCTGCTTGTAGGCGCCGTTGCCGATGCGGACGGGCCGCGCCTGCTCGTAGCCCGTGAGATGATCGAGCTCCTGCTCGGTGAGCTCACGCTCGCCGCCGATGCCGTACATGACCTGCAGCTCGGCCTCCTCGTCCTCGGCGACGTCGGCGATGAAGTAGAAGAAGTCGTTGGCCTCCTCGTCGAAGCCGAGCGTGTACAGGGCCCAGAGCATGAACGTCGAGTCACGGATCCAGGCGTAGCGATAGTCCCAGTTGCGCTCGCCCCCAGGGGTCTCGGGCAGGGACGTCGTGGAGGCGGCGACCATCGCCCCGGTCGCTCCGTAGGTGAGGCCTTTGAGCGTCAGCGCGCTGCGCTGGAGGTAGGTGCGCCACGGATGATCCGGGAAGGTGCCGTGCTTGAGCCACTCCTGCCAGTGCCGCGCCGTCCGGCCCAGCCACTCCTTCGCCTCCTCGTAACTGGAGGGCAGCGGGTGCTCGGACCACCCGATCGCCGCGAACGCCACGTCGCCCTCGCGCATCAGCGTCCGCGCCCGAGCTCGCGGGCCTTCGAACCCGAGCCGCAGGTCCGTGGCGAGCCGCAGCTGCACATCGATCCCCTCGGAGGACGCGATCGCCCCGTGGTAACCCTCGCCGGTGTACTCCCAGTCGGCGGCGAGACCCCCGTAGTCGAAGGCGGGCTCGCAGTCGAGGTTCATCTCGGCGGTGCCCTGGACGCACTCGACCAAGCGCAGGAGCACGTGGTCGGCATCGTGGTCGGTGGGCGAGCGGCGGTGGCTGCGCGAGCGCTCGCTCTCGTGATGCCACGGCCCGATCGAGAGCGCGTCGCGGACGATCACCCAGCCCGTACGGGTCTCCCAGCTCGTCTCGAGCACCATCGTGCCGGGGATGTAGCGGCGCCCCGCGGGGACGTCGACTCCGGCGGGGCCCAGCCGGCAGCCGCCGGCGTCGCGGTCGAGGATGGCTCCGAACACGCTCGGCGAGTCCATCCGCGGCAGGCACATCCATTCGATGTTCCCGTTCGGGGCCACCAGCGCGGTCGTCTCGCAATCCGAGAGGAACGCGTAGTCGGCGATGGGCGGGAAGGCGCTGCGTCGACCGGTTCCGGGCGGGGGATCGCTCATGGCCCGTGCGGAGCGTCGCCGCCACGCGCGGGCGGAATGGCGTATTGCGTTGTGATGAGCTTGGTCCTCGGCCTTGCGGTTTCGTGATTCTGTTCCAAATCCTCCCGCCGTGTCAAGCCAGGCAGCCGGCAGGGCGGCGGCGCCAGCCCCGTACGGTCGGCGGCGGAGGGGTTATGCTCGCCGCCAGACGTGGACGGTGAGGCAGGCCCCATGCAACTGAGCTCGATCGACGTGATCGCTTCCGCAGTGGACTCGTCGATGCCGGACCTGGGCGAGTTCAGCTCGCCCGACGGCGCGGTCACGCTGATGCTGACCGACATCGCCGACGCCCCCGCCGTGGCCGAGCGTCTCGGCGACGGCGCCTGGGACGCGCTGCTGCGGGACCACGAGCTGCTCGTGCAGCAGCTGGTCACGCATCACGACGGGTCGATCGCCCGCGCCGAGCGCGATGGCTTCCTGGCCCTCTTCCCCAGCGCGCACGCCGGCCTGCACTGTGCCCTCGAGATGCAGCGCACCTTCGGCGACAGCGAGGCGGCGGTGCGCGTCGGGATGCACTCCGGGTTCGTGATCGTGAACCCGGATCAGGTGCTGGGCCGCAACGTCGTGCTGACCGCCCGGATCGCCGGGCGCGCGCGGGCCGGGGAGATCCTGGTTTCCTCCACGCTGAAGACGTACACCGAGCGCGACCCGACGTTCGCCTTCGAGGAACGCGGTGAGTTCCATTTCAAGGGCGTCCTCGGCGAGCACACGATCTACGCCGTGCGGCCGGCGGCCGGCCACGCCGCCTGAGCGGAGCGGCTTGCCGCGGTCGCGGGATTCCGCAAGACTCGCGGCCAGATGAGGGCCAGGCTCGCGCGCGTCTTCACCTTCGGCGGCAACCGCCGGATGCCGCTCGTCTTCCTGGCGGTCGTGGCCCTCGGCGCCACGGGCCTGATGCTCGCCGCCTACAGCGCGAACGTGTTCAGGGCACTGGAGGGCGACACGATCGACGCGCGCTTCTCCGTCCGGGGCTCCGAGCGTCCGCCGAAGGACCTCATGATCGTGAAGGTCGACGACCGGACGTTCGAGGAGCTCAACCGGCAGTGGCCGTTCCCGAGGAGGATCTTCGCCAGGCTGATCCGCCGCATCGCCGCGGGTGACCCGGCAGCGATCACCCTCGACGTCCAGTTCAGCGAGTCGAGCGAGCACGGCGAGGCAGACGACATCGCACTGCTCGGCGCCATCGACGCCGCAAGACCCCGCACCGTGTTCGCCATGACCGAGACCGACGAACGCGGCCGCGTCCGCTTCCTGGGCTCCACGAAGGGCACGGCCCTCCTGCGCCAGGTTGGCTCGCACCCGGCCAACGGCCTGTTCCCGAACGACCCCGGCGGCTTCATCCGTCGGATGGCGTACTCGATCGGCGGCCTGCCCACGCTGGCGGTGGTGACGGCGCGGGTGGCCGGTCATCCGGCCTCACGCTCGCAGTTCCCCCGCAGGACGGTCTGGATCGACTACGCAGGCCCGGCGGGGACGATCCCCTCGGTGTCCTTCTCCGCCGCGTATCCACGCACGAAGGACTGCACCGCCTGTGGAACGCTCGCGCCCGACCTATTCCGCGGGAAGACCGTGGTTGTCGGCGCGACCGCTCCGTCGCTGCAGGACATCCACCCCACTTCGACCGACGGCCAGATGTCGGGCCCGGAGGCGCAGGCGAACGCGATCGCCACCGTCATGCGCGGGTTCCCGCTCACCTCGGCGCCGGGCTGGGTGAACATCGTGCTGATCGTGGTGATGGGCCTCGCCGTCCCCCTGCTCACCCTGCGCCTGGGCCCGCTGGGCATGACCGGCGCCACGATCGGGCTCGCGAGCCTCCTGGCGGTCGGAGTCCAGCTCGCCTTCAACAGCGGGCGGATCGTGGCGTTCGTGTATCCGCTCGGCGCGCTGGCCCTCAGCTTCGGAGGCGCGCTGGCGGTCAAGCTGATGACGGAGGCATTCGAGCGCATCCGCACCCGCGACCTCTTCTCGCGGTTCGTCCCCGAGAACGTCGTGGACGAGGTGATGGCCAGCGCCGACGGTCTGCGGCTCGGCGGGGTCCAGCGCGAGGGGACGGTGATGTTCGTGGACCTGCGGGGCTTCACGTCGCTGGCGGAGACACTCACGCCGGCGCGGGTGATCGACACGCTCAACAACTATCTGCGCGAGATGAGCGACGCGATCCTCGACCACGGGGGAACCCTCGTCGCCTACATGGGTGACGGCATCATGGCGGTGTTCGGCGCCCCCCTCGCCCAGGACGACCACGCCGACCGCGCGCTCGCCGCCGCGAGGGAGATGCTTGGCCTCCGGCTGCCGCGGTTCAACGCCTGGCTGCAGGCCGAGGGCCTCGGGGAGGGGTTCAAGATGGGGATCGGCCTCAACAGCGGCCATGTCATGTCCGGCCACGTCGGATCGGAGCGGCGCGTGGAGTACACCGCCGTCGGCGACACGACCAACACCGCCGCGCGGATCGAGCAGATGACGAAGGGCACCGCTCACATGCTCCTGCTCTCCGACGCGACCAAGGAGGCGCTCAACGAATCGGCCGACGATCTCGTGTACGTCGAGGAGGCGGAGATCCGCGGGCGCGTCAACAAGATCAAACTCTGGTCGCTCGCCTCAGCCACGACGGAACCCGAGGCGGCGGCGGCGGCGACGACGACGAGCCCGGCGTGACACGATGCGCTTGACTTGCGCCTTGACAGACCTAGAGAATCACGCCGTGCTAAGCGCGGAGTGCCACTCGACATGACCGACAACCACAAGCAAACGGCGCAGGCGACGTTCGCCGACAGCGACTACGGCGCGAGCCATCGCGCGGCGGTGCAAGGACTTCAGGAGACTCCCGACGACGTCGAGCTGCTGTTGCTCGCCGGCCGGGCCGGCGTCGAGATCGACGCCGACGACGCGATCTCCCACCTCCGGCGCGCAACCGAGCTGGCGCCCGACGACGCCCGGGCGTGGTCGGCGTTGGGCGAGGGCCTGATCACCGAGGGCAACACCGCCGATGCCGATGCGGCGTTCCGGCGCGCTGTCGAGCTCGACCCCGACGACCGCGTCGCGCTGACGCACCTCGGGCACACCTCGATGGCGGTCGGGCGCGACCAGGAGGGCGTCGGCTACCTCGCGCAGGCCGCCAACGCGCTCGGCGGCGCCTCGACGGCCTCTGTCAGCCTGATCGACATGTACCGCTCCTTCGGCCAGAACGACCAGGCGCTCGAGCAGGCCCGCCGGCTCGCCGAAGCCGCTCCCGGAGACCTCGTCGCGCGGCTCGACGTCGCCGAGCTCAGCCTCGCCGTCGGAAAGCTCGACGACGCGCGTGCGGCGTTCGAGGGGCTGCGCGACCTCGACGACGTACCCGGGCACGAGGCCTACCCGCTCCACGGCCTGATCCGCGTGGCGATCGCGCAGGAAGAGTGGGACCGGGCGCTCGAGCTCGCCACCCAGGCCAGGACGATCGATCCGCACGGGCTGAGCACGGATGTCGAGGCATTTTTGAAGGCGCAGACGGGCGCTGACGCCGACCCCGACGCCGAGCCCGCGCCGTCGCGGGATGCGGTCGAGGCGGCACTGGACGCGTCGCTGGTGGAATATCGCCGCATGCACGCCGACGATCGACGCGCGAACGCCGGGCACATCCTTGGCTGACCTGGCCACTCAAGCCAACCGCGAGGTCTCGGCGGAGTGGTTCCGCTGCCCGTCGTGCTCGGCGTTCGTCTACCACAAGCGCCTCAAGCGCAACCTCGGCGTCTGCCCAGAGTGCAACCACCATTTCCGGCTGCGCCTGAGCGAGCGCCTGACGCAGCTCTTCGACGCCGACAGCTTCCAGCTGCTCGACGAGGACCTGGAGCCGCTCGACGCGCTCTCGTTCGTCGATTCCAAGCCCTACGCCGAGCGGCTCCGCGCGGCGCAGGAGAAGTCCGGACGCAAGTCGGGCGCGATCTACGGCGAGGGGACGATCGACGGGCTGCCGGTCGTACTGGCGGCGATCGACTTCGGCTTCATCGGCGGCAGCATGAGCGGGGCGGTCGGCGAGGCGATCACCCGCGCCGCCGAGCACGCCCTGGAGCGGCGCACGCCGCTGCTGGTCATCTCCGCCTCGGGCGGAGCGCGGATGCAGGAGGGTTGCATCTCGCTGATGCAGATGGCCAAGAGCAGCCAGGCGGTGGCCCGCCTCGCCGAGGAGGGCGTCCTCTTCATGTCCCTGCTGACCGACCCGACCTACGGGGGCGTCAGCGCCTCCTACGCCACGCTCGGCGACGTCCTCATCTCAGAGCCGGGTGCCCACATCGGGTTCGCCGGCCCGTCGGTGATCGAGCAGACGATCCACCAGGAGCTGCCCGAGGGCTTCCAGACGGCGGAGTTCCTGCTCGAGCGCGGAATGCTCGACGTGATGGTGCCGCGCGAGAACCTGCGGCGCACGCTGCGCAACCTGCTCGAGTTCCACGCCGCCGCCGAGCGCGCGCGGGGCCAGACGCGGGAGCGCAACGAGCTGCTTCCGGCGGCCGAGGGCGCAGCGCCCGTGACCGACCCCGACGAGCTGCCGGCGCGCGACGCCTGGGACGTCGTCCAGCTGGCCCGCCACATCGACCGGCCGCGAATGCTCGACCTCGTGGGCCTGGTGCTGGACGACTTCCACGAGCTGCACGGCGACCGCCTGTTCCGCGAGGACGCGGCGATCGTGGCCGGGCTGGGGCGGATCGGCGACCTCGCGGTGATGGTCATCGGCCAGCAGAAGGGCCACACCACCAGCGAGCTGATGGAGCACAACTTCGGCATGCCCGAGCCCGAGGGCTACCGCAAGGGCATGCGGCTGATGCGCTACGCCGAGCGCTTCGGGATGCCGATCGTGACGATCGTCGACACGCCCGGCGCGTACCCGGGGATCGGCGCGGAGGAGCGGGGCCAGTCGAACGCGATCGCCGAGTCGATCATGCTCATGTCGCGACTGCGCGTCCCCACGATCAGCGTGGTCACGGGCGAGGGCGGCAGCGGCGGCGCGCTCGCGCTGGCGACCTCGAACCATGTGCTGATGATGGAGAACGCCTACTACTCCGTGATCAGCCCGGAGGGCTGCTCCACGATCCTGTTCAAGGACGCCACCGCGGCCCCCCGCGCAGCGGCGATGCTGCGCATCACCAGCCCCGACCTGCTGCGGCTCGGGATCATGGACGCGATCGTCCCCGAGCCCGACGGCGGGGCGCAGAACGATCCGACGGCCGCGGGCGCGAACCTGCGCGCGGCACTGATCGCGTCGCTGACCGAGCTGCTTCCGATGACCGCAGACGAGCTGCTCGAGCAGCGCTATGCCCGCTTCCGCAAGTTCGGAGCGCCCGGGCAACAGCCCATCCTTCCCCCGATCACCCCGGAGACATGAGCGACAGCGACCAGCCCCAATCAGCCCCTGACCGCGACATGATCGAGTCCGTGTGGGCCGAGGCGCGCGATCTCGTCCGTCGCCTGGAGGGCAGCACCGTGCAGCGCTTCGCGGTGGCCGCCGGGGAGTACCGGATCGAGATCGAGCGCGGCGGTGTGGCGCCCATGCCGGCGGCCGCCGAGGCCGCGCCTCCCCAGCCGACGAGCCTGACCGCGAGCGCCGGGCCCGGGCTGTCGGTCGCGCCGGGAGCGCGGATGGCCTCGGGTGTCTTCACGCTCGGGGACGCGCCGGCCGACAACCGCGTGCCGGTGCTGGCGCCGCTGGTGGGGACGTACTACGGCGCGCCCAAGCCGGGCGCCAAACCGTTCGTCGAGGTCGGCGACACGGTCGACGCCGGGCAGACGGTGTGCATCGTCGAGGCGATGAAGATGATGAACGAGATCGCCGCACCCGAGGCCGGGAAGGTGGTCGAGATCGCGGCCTCCGACGGCGACTGGTGCGAGTTCGAGCAGGTACTCATGTACCTCGAACCGTCCGAGGGCTAGGGGCACTGAGTTGTTCGAAAAGGTCCTGATCGCCAACCGCGGCGAGATCGCGCTGCGGGTCGCTCGTGCCTGCCGCGAGCTGGGCATCAAGTCGGTCGCGCTGTACTCGACCGCCGACCGGGAGTCCGCCGTGGTCAAGTTCGCCGACGAGGCGGTGCACATCGGACCACCGCATCCCGGCAAGAGCTACCTGCACATCCCCAACATCATCGGGGCCGCGCTGAAGACGGGCGCGGATGCCGTGCACCCCGGCTATGGCTTCCTCTCCGAGGACCCGTTCTTCGCCGAGATCTGCGACAACAACGGTCTCACGTTCATCGGCCCGAAGCCGGAGGTCATGGAGAGGGTCGGCGACAAGGCGATCGCCCGTGACCTGATGCAGCGGGCGGGCCTGCCGCTGCTGCCGGGCACGATCGAGCCCGTGCAGACGGTCGACGAGGCTCAGGAGATCGGCGACTCCATCGGCTACCCGGTCATCATCAAGGCCGTCGCCGGCGGCGGCGGGCGCGGCATGAACGTCGTCCGCAAGGCCGAGGACATGGCGCGCCTGTACGCGACGACGCGCGCCACCGCCCAGGCGGTGTTCAAGGACAGCGCCGTCTACATCGAGCGCTACCTCGACGCGCCGCGGCACACCGAGATCCAGCTGGTGTGCGACAACCACGGCAACGGCGTCTACTTCTTCGAGCGTGACTGCTCGGTGCAGCGCCGTCACCAGAAGCTGATCGAGGAGGCGCCCTCGATCCATCTCACCCCGGAGCAGCGCAGGGACATCGGCGAGCGTGCCGTAGCTGGCGCTCTCTCCGTCGGCTACACCGGCGCTGGGACGATGGAGTTCCTGCTCGACCACGAAGGCAACCTCTCGTTCATGGAGATGAACGCCCGCATCCAGGTCGAGCACCCGGTCTCGGAGATGATCACCGGCGCCGACCTGATCCAGGAGCAGATCCGGGTGGCGGCGGGCGAGCCGCTGTCGGTCAAGCAGGACGACCTCGTCGTCCGCGGGCATGCGATGGAGTGCCGCGTCAACGCCGAGGATCCGGACCGCGACTTCGCGCCCGCGGCCGGCAGGCTCGACGTCTATGTCCCACCGGGGGGCCCGTACACACGGGTTGACTCGCACTGCTACCCCGGCTGGATGATCGCGCCCTTCTACGACTCCCTGATCGCCAAGCTGATCGTGTGGGCGCCGACGCGGACCGAAGCGATCGACCGCATGGACCGCGCGCTCAGCGAGTTCCAGATCGAGGGCCGCGGAGTCAAGACCACGATCCCCTTCCACCGCAGGGTCCTGGCCAACGAGACGTTCCGCTCGGGCGACGTCTCCACCGACTTCGTCGAGAACTTCCTGGCGGGCGAGGCGAAGGCGGCAGCGGCGTGAGCACCACGGGCGCGCTGCGCCTGGAGGTCGTATCCGGCAAGGCGGCGGGCTTCTCGCTCACTGTCGATGACCGGCTGGTGATCGGTCGCCAGTCCGAGGGCCCCGGCAAGCTCGCCGACGATCCCGAGCTCTCCCGCCACCACGCCAAGATCTCGCGGCAGGACGAGGGGACGTACATGATCGAGGACCTCGCCTCGACCAACGGGACGCTGCTCAACGGTGAGCGGATCGAGGGCCCGAGGCTGCTCACGACCGAGGACTCGATCGAGGTCGGGGGCACCACGATCATCGTGGCCGAGGCTCCGACCCAGTCGGCGGAGGCGGCAGCGGTCGACCCGCGGGCGGCGACGGTGACGGTCGAGACCCCGCAGGCCATGAGGGATCTCCCGCCGGCACCTCCGGCGGCCGTCGAGCCGAGCAGCGCCGAGGCGCCTCGGCTGTCGCTGCGGCTGGTGGTCGACCCTGAGCAGGGCGAGGCGGAGATCCACCTCGACGACGAGTCCGAGCCCATCCGTCTGAGCTTCAGCGACGGCCGCTGGCAGCCGCTCGGCGGAGACTCGTAGTGGCTGACGGCCCAGCCGGGTCAGGACGGCTGATCGGGGAGCTCCGAGTCGCCACCGGTCCGAGCGCCGGGAAGATCTTCATGGTTCGCGGAGAGGCCGTGATCGGCCGCGACGATGCCGCCGACATCGTGCTTGCCGACACCAGCGGCGAGCTCTCGCGTCGCCACGCGCGCATCACCACGGCCGACGGCAACCCGGTCGTGGAGGACCTCGGTTCGACCAACGGGACGTTCGTCAACGACGAGCGGCTACTCGGCCGCCACGCGCTGCACAGCGGCGACCAGATCCGGGTCGGAGCCAGCACGCTCGAGTTCACCGCCGCCGAAGAACCGCGCGCCGAGGCGCAGGTCACGCGCGCCCGCGCCATCCCGAGCCCGGACGTCACCCGCGCGCGCCGGATCCCCGACCCCGCGCCGCCGCCCGATCTCGAACCCACCTTCGCCCCGGCAGGCGCCGACGGTCAGGTTCGGATCCTGAGCGGGCCCGGCGCCGGCGCGACGGCCCCGATTTTGGGCGGGAGCGTCACGATCGGCCGCGAGCCGGAGTGCGAGTTGCAGGTGCTCGACAGCGAGGTCTCCCGCAGGCACGCCAAGGTCACGGTGCGCGACGGCGTGGCGGCCATCAGCGACCTGCGCTCCTCCAACGGCACCTACGTCGGCGGCGAGCGCATCCTCGGGACCCACACGCTTGCCCCGGGCGATCGCATCCAGATCGGCGAGGCGACGATCGAGCTCACGACGCCGGTGTTCGAGGGCGTGTCCGCGCACGTCCCCGCCCCGCAGGTCGCCGGCGTGCGCGACGCGCTCGCAGCTTCGGGGAAGCTGCTCGGCGCGGAGACCGGGAACCGCAAGTGGTGGACCCTGGCCGTCGTCTGCATCACGGTCTTCATGCTGCTGCTCGACGTCACCATCGTCGGCGTCGCGCTGCCGTCCATCTCCGCGGACCTGAAGCCGAGCTTCACCTCGCTGCAGTGGATCATCGACGGGTACACCCTCGGCCTCACCGCGGTGCTGCTGACCGCGGGCTCCTTCGCCGACATCTTCGGCCGCAAGCGGGTCCTCACCATCGGGCTGGGCGTGTTCACCGCTGCGTCGGTGCTCTGTGCCCAGGCCCCGAACGCCACTTTCCTCGACGTCGCGCGCGGGATCCAGGGCCTGGGCGGGGCGACCATGTTCGCCTGCTCGCTGTCGCTCATCGTGCAGGAGTTCCCGGCGGGTGAGCGGCCGATGGCGTTCGGGATCTACGGGGCGGTCAACGGCCTCTCGGTGGCGATGGGACCGATCGTGGGCGGCCTCCTCGTGGAGGGGATCGGCTGGGAGGCCATCTTCTATCTCAACGTGCCGATCGCACTGGGGTGCTTCGTCATGCTCCGCTTCAAGGTCGTCAACGTGCCCGGACCGAGGACGCGGATCGACTGGGGCGGGCTCGTCACCTCGAGCCTCGCGATGTTCCTGACCGTCTTCGCGACGATTCGCGGCAACGAGGAGGGCTGGACCAGCGCGACGACCCTCGGCTGCTACGCCGGCGCGCTGGTCCTGTTCGTGCTCTTCGTGATCATCCAGCGGCGGGTCAAGGATCCGATGCTCGATCTGGCCCTGTTCCGCAACCCGACGTTCGTGGGGTCGTCGGTGTCGGCGTTCACGTCGTGCTTCTCGGTGCTGGCCCTCATCTTCTTCCTCACGGTCTGGATGCAGTCCATTCTGGGCTACTCCGCCATCGAGACCGGCCTGCGAATGCTGGTGCTCACCGGCGCGTGCCTGCTCGTCGGGCCGCTGGCCGGCCGGCTGACCGGGACGGTCAACCCGCGGATCACGCTGACGCTCTCGCTGGCGATCATCACCGTCGCCACGGCGTGGATGATGGTGGTCGACGGCAACTCGGCCTGGACAGCCATCCTGCCCGGGCTCGTTCTGGCCGGGATCGGGCTGGGCCTGATCAACCCCACCCTGTCATCGACCGCTGTGTCGGTGGTACCCCCGTGGCGCAGCGGGATGGCCTCGGGCATGAGCAGCACCGCCCGCGAGGCGGGGACGACCTTCGGCATCGCCGTGATGGGCATGCTCCTGCAGCAGGAGATCGGCGATAAGGTCCACAGCTCCCTGAAAGGGACGGGTCTGGCCTCGAAAGCCGAGAGCATCGCCGACACGATCGCGGTCGGTGGCACGCAGCAGCTGCTCTCCACGACGCCGAAGACGATGCGAGCCGATCTCCTCGACACCGCCCAGCTCAGTTACGCCTCCGGCCTGCGCGCCGTGTTCCTCGTGGCCTGCGCGATGGCACTGATCGGAGCGGTCACCTCGTTCGCCCTCGTGCGCAGGTCACACCTACGCGATGACGCCACCGCGGCTCCGGGGCACTGAGACCGGATGATCGGCGCCGAAGCGCATGTGCTGGTCCAGCCCGACGGTCGGGCGCTGTCGTTCAGCGACATCGGGCCGGCCGACGGCGACGCGATCATGTTCTGTCACAGCCTTCCGGGTGCGCGCCCGCTCCCGTCCTTCGCTCCTGCCGTGCTGGAGCAGCACGGGTTCCGGATGATCACGCCCGACCGTGCCGGGTTCGGGTTCTCCGACTTCGTCCCCGGCCGGACGGTGATGGATTCCGCGCGCGACATCGGGATCGTCGCCGACCACCTGGGCCTGGACCGGTTTCACGTGCTGGGTGTGTCGGCCGGGTCACCCTATGTTTTCGCCTGCGGCATCCACTTCCAGGACCGCGTCAAGGCGGCTGGGATCGTCTCCGGTGTCACGGTGGCCGACGAGGCCGGAATCCTGCACCAGGCGCTCCCCGCTCCCATGCATTTCGCGGCGCGGCGCTCCCGCCGGGTCTCGAGCATCCTCCACGGGTTGCTGCTCCTGGGGATGCGGAAGGCGCCCGACAAGGCCATCGAGGGGCTGGCGAAGACGCTGTCCCCCTCCGACCAGCTGGTCATGGCCCGACCCGAACCCGCCGCCTACGTGGTGGACATCTCGCTGGAGGCCGGGCGCAACGGCGCGCGCGGATGGGTCTATGACGACTGGCTGCTCAACCGGCCATGGGGCTTCGCGCACGCCGACTTCCCGGCCAGCGTGCCCCTGAAGCTCTTCTGGGGCTCCGACGACTCCTCGACTCCAGTCGTGAGCGCCGAGGCGCTCGTCCGCGAGATCCCGCATGCCGAGCTCCGGATCCTCGAGGATTGCGGCCACTTCGGGGTCATGTTCGACCACTTCGACACCGTCCTGAGCGGGCTGCGGGCCTGAGGTCGGGCCCCGGCCTTCGGCTCAGCGGTCTCTGAGCATCGCGAAGTCCGGCCGCGACACGCCGCTGCGGTCGGCGGCCTCCTGAACCGCCTGGGCGACCGCGTCATGGACGCGCCGGTCGAGCGGGTCGGGCACGAGCTCGTCGGCGACAGGCATCTCGGCGATCGCCTGAGCGGCGGCAAGCTTCATCTCCAGCGTGATCATGCGCGCCCCGGCCGCCAGCGCGCCGCGGAAGATCCCGGGGTAGCCGAGGACGTTGTTGACGCTGCGCCCGTCAGCGGCGAACGCGGCGCCCGCGGCGCGCGCCTCCTCAGGGGCGATCTCCGGGTCGGGGTTGGTCAGCGCCAGGATGACCTGGCCCTCGCGCACCATGTCGGGACTGATCAGCCCCGGTCTGCCGGTGGTGGCCAGCAGCACGTCGGCCTCGCGCATCACGGTGTCCATGTCGGTCACCTCCACGCCGCTCTCGCGCGCACGCTTGTGCGAGGCCTCCAGCGGGTCGAAGCCGACCACACGGCGCGCCCCCGCCTCGACCATGAGGGTGGAGATGCCCGACCCAGCCGCCCCCAGGCCCAGTTGGCCGACCGTGGCGGCGCGCAGGTCGATCCCGACCTGCCGGCAGGCCACCATTGCGGCCGCCACCGCCACGACTGCGGTGCCGTGCACGTCGTCGTGCATGACGGGCTGGAACAGCCGCCCGATCAGCTGCTCTTCGATCTCGAAGCACTCCGGGGCCGAGATGTCCTCGAGATGGATGGCGCCGAACCCCGGCGCGATTCTCAGCACCGTGGAGACGAACGTATCCACGTCGGGCGCGTCGATCAGGATCGGCATTGCCGACAGGTCAGCGAACTGGCGGTAGAAGACGGCCTTGCCCTCCATGACCGGCATCGACGCGACCGGCCCGATGTCGCCGAGCCCGAGCACGCGCGTGCCGTTGGTGCAGATGGCCACGCTGCGCGAGATCATCGTGTAGCGGCTCGCCAGGTGCGGCTGCTCGGCGATCGCCCGGCACACGCGGGCGACGCCAGGTGTGTAGACGTCGCGCATCTCCTGCACCGTCCGGATCGGGTGGATCGCGTCGATGGTCAGTTTGCCGCCCTCGTGGCGCAGCATCGCGCGATCGTCGTGCCACAGCACCGTGGCGCCCTCGAGGTCTCCCACCAGAGCGGCGATCTCGTCGGCCTGCTCCATGTCACGCACCTCGATGGTGATCTCGCGAACCGTGTGCTCGCGGCCGAGCGAGATCGTGACCACGTCGCCCACCAGCCCGCCACCCTCGGCTACCGCCCCCAGCACCCGTGCCAGCGCGCCGACGCGGTGCGGAACCTCGATCCGGTAGGTGCAATCGAGCATGTCGCTGCCTCCTGTCGCCGCTCTGCTTGCTGGACGCCGCGCTCGCCGGTCAGTCGACCGCCACGCCGGCGGACTCCGCCAAGGCGCGCGCGTACACGACGCAGCTGGAGGGCCGCTCCTCCGGCGTCTTGGCCAGCGCCGTCTTCAGAGCCTGCGCGAATTCGGGCGTGGAGCCCGGATCCGGCGCCTCCTCCTGCAGATGCGCCCAGAGCACGGCCATAGGCTCCCGGCCTGCGAACGGCGGCCGTCCCGCCACGCATTCGAACGCGACGCAGCCCAACGAGTAGATGTCGGCCGAGGGCGTCACTTCGTCTCCGCGGATCTGCTCGGGAGCCATGTACGCCAGGGATCCCATCGAGCTTCCGGGCTCGGTGAGCGGCACGTCGTTGGTGTCCTTGGCGAGCCCGAAGTCCGTTACGTAGGCATGTTCGTCAGCATCCAGCAGGATGTTGGAGGGCTTGACGTCCCGGTGCACCATGCCCGCGTCGCTCAGCGCTTGCAGCCCCGCGGCGACTTCCACGCAGATGCGGGCGACCTGCGCCGGCTCGAGAGGGCCCTCCTGGCGAATCTTGTCGTCGAGGGAGCAGCCATCGATGAACGGCTGCGTCAGGTACGGAATCCCCTCGTGCTCGCCCGAGTCGACCACCGGTATGACGTTCGGGTGACGCACCGTCCGGGCGATGTTCGCCTCCCGCGCGAAGCGGCACCGGAACTCCTCGTCGTGGGCGAACTCGTCCTTGACGACCTTCAAGGCGACCCGCGTGCCGTCGTCCGCAGTGGCCGCGTAGACGTTGGACATGCCGCCCTCGCCGGCCAGCGAATCGATCTGGTACCTCCCGATCCATGTGCCGATCCGTTCGTCCACCGGCAGTTCGCTGACTTCGTAGGTCATTGCGCCTCTCTGAGTGTCCCCGGCGGGGACCTTCCGGTCGCCTGGCCCGGCCATCCGGTTCCCTTGCAGCGATTATACGGAATCACCGGGCGGATCGGAAGGCTTTGCCGCCGGCAGGTTGAGCGCGGACATTGTGCGACTGAACGCGCGCGAACCGCCCAGGTCGGCCGAGGACCAGGCAAACCGCGTCGTGTCGCTGGGCGGGGCGAGCGCGCCCGGACGCGAGCCCCGCCGCACGAACACGATCGGCGCCGGAGCGGCCCGAGCGATCGCGCGCCTCGTCTCCCCCAGTCCCTCCTTGGTCCAGCGCTCGGAGAGCCCGACCAAAAGCAGCGTCGCCCGTGACGCCGCGGCGACGATTCCCTCGCGCCCCGGCTCGGCGACGAGCGGCGTCGCGCTCACGCCCGCGAACTGCTGGACGAGCAGCGCCGCATTGGCCAGCATGTGACTGGCGTCGCTGCCGGACTCCGAGCGTCCGGGCGGCCCCAGCAGCTCGAGGGGCGTGCCGGTGGCCGCACACAGCCACGATGCGAGCTCGAGCGCGGCCCAGTCGTGCTCCGCTCCGCCGAACGGCACGATCACGACGCCCTCCTCGCCCAGCACGACCGGCGTGTCCTCGCGGGCGACGAGGACGGCAACATCGCAGGGGGCCTGCTCGAGGACGGTCCCCACATCCTCGCGGGGCACGCCGTCGCCGAGCAGCGGCCGGCGGCCGTCGAGTAGCACCAGGTCCACCTCGTCGGCCGACGCCAGCCGCGACAGGTCGCGGCCGGGATCGGCGGAGGCCAGTGCCACCGCCCGTGTCGAGACCCCATCGTCGAGCAGGCTCAGCCGCGCACGCTCGAGCTGGCTGGAGGCCTCGCGCACGAGGTGCTCCTCCGTCTGGAGCCCGCCGCGAACCGACGACCCGCGTGGTGGTCGCACCATGCGAGCGAGGATCAGCTCGCGCGGCGGCTGCCAGCGGGCCAGCGGCTCCGCCAGGGCGATCAGGGCGCCGACGGTGGCCTCGGACTGCGGCGCCACCAGGATCGAGCGCTCGGGTGGCGGCGCGTCACCGACGCTGAGGCGCGTGGCCGCCGCCAGCTCCTCCTCGGGTGGCGCGCCGAAGGTGTTGCGGGGGTCGATCAGGCGCAGCGCTGGACCCGTCATGAACGTCGTCACCAACGCCATCACCACGAGCGCTGTGAACAGCGCCGGGGAGATGATCCCCTTGTCGAGCGCGAGGTTGAGGACGATGAGCTCGGTCAGCCCGCGCGTGTTCATCAGCGCGCCCAGCACGGCGGACTCGCGCCACGGCATCCGCATCGTGCGCGCCGCGATCACGGTCCCGCCGTACTTGCCGGCGATCGCCACGACTATGAGGCCGAGCGTGATCAACAGCAGCGTCGACTGCCCGAGCAGCGTCACGTTCGTGCGCAGGCCGGTGTAGGCGAAGAACAGCGGGAGCAGGAGGATGAGCACGAAGTCCTCGATGCGCTTCGTGACCTCGTGGCTGAGGCCCGCGTGGCGGGGCATGACCAGTCCCATGACGAAGGCGCCGAAGATCTGCGCCACACCGATCTCCTCGGTGGCGACCGACGCGAGCAGGACCCCGCCGAAGATGATCGTGATCCACGTCCCCGGGAGGTGCCCGGCCTCGTCGTAGGCGACCGCCGCGCGTTTCAGCAACGCGCGTACCGCCACCCCCATGATGATGCAGAAGAGCGCCGTCTCGCCGACGACCTTGAGCACGTCGATGCCGCTGCCCGCACCGGCGACGGCGGTGGCGAGGGCGATCAGCACCCATGCCGAGACGTCGTCGATCGCCGCCGCCGACAACGCCAGCGCGCCCAGCGGGCGCCTCAGCATCCGGCGCTCGGAGATGATGCGGGCGAGCACCGGGAAAGCCGTCACCGACATCGAGACGCCCATGAACAGCGCGAAGGCGACGAACTTCTTGTCGGGCGCCAGCGCCTCGTAGAGCGGCAGCGCGGCAACCATCCCGAGCACCATCGGGAGCGCCAGTCCGGTGTTGGAGATCGCCAGCGTCGCGGCCACGCGGCCGCGGACCTGGCCGAAGTCGACCTCCAGGCCGATCAGGAACATGTAGAAGACGAGGCCTAGGTTGGCCACCACCCCGATGATCGGGATGATGTCGGAGGGGAACACCTCGGCCTGCAGCGCCGGAGCGACGGCGCTGAAGACGCTGGGCCCGAGCAGGATCCCGGCCAAGACCTCGCCCATGACCCGCGGTTGACCGATCCGCGGCATCAGGCTCCCGCACAGCCGCGCGAGGAACATCACGAGCAGGGCGGCGATGAAGAACGCCACCAGCGCCTCTTCGGTCGAGCGTGTGTGGGTGGCCGCGACGCGCTCCGCTCCGCTCTCGGCGCCGCCCGGAGCGGTCAGGGTCAACTCGAGCTCACGCCCCGATGCGGTGCCGCTCAGCTCGCGGCGGCTGCCGTCGGCGCATGGCACGGTGCCGGTCAGCGTCCCGTCGCGGTAGGTGACCTCTCCCGGGGGGCGGCTGGGCGCGGTCGTCAGCGTGTACTCGGAGCCCTCGCCCGCCAGGCTGATACTGCCACCGAGGCAGTCGGAGCTCGGGGCCAGCCCGTACGCCCCCTCGACGCCCTCAGGCGCCCGCGGCGCCGCCGTGCCCAGAGGTGCCGTGTCGCGCTGCACGTCCGCCCTCAGCGCCGCGTCGCCGACGGTGCCCGTCAGGCTCCCCGCTGCTGCGCGGGCGTCGATCGGCACGCGGGCGCCATCGGCGCAGGTCACGGTGCCGGTGAGTCGGCCCTTCTCGAAGGTGAGGTCGCCGCCGACGTCCGTTCCCGCGCTGCTGATGGTGACGAAGCGGCCCGACTGAGCGAGGTCGAACTTCGGACCCAGACAGCCGGAAACGCCCTTTGCGTCGTAGCCGCCGGCGATCGCCGGTTGCGCCTGCTTGCCGCTGCCCGCGCTGATCACGGCGGCGATGACGACCGCCGTGAGAGTCCCCAGGACGCCGTAGTAGCTCGTGATCCGAGAGCGCGATACCGGCGCCGGCGAGTCGACTTGCGCTGCCATCGGCGCGCATCCTAGGCCTCGCGGGGGAACTCGTGCCGCGGTGACCGCCAGCGGAAGGCGCGGCGATATAGAGTCCGCCGTGGTGACGGGAAGCGCTGAGCTCGAGGTCGTGGCGGGCCGGGCGACCGGCACGTCGATTCTCGTCGCGGACGAGCTTCTGATCGGCCGCGAGGCCGAGGGAGCCGGACGGCTGGCTGACGACGACGAGATCTCGCGCGCGCACGCGCGCGTGAGCGTCGACCCCGGCGGCGTCTGCGCCATCGAAGACCTCGGGTCGACGAACGGGACGTTCGTCAATGGGCGGCGCATCGTGACGCCGACGACGCTCGGGCCAGGGGACGCGATCGAGCTCGGCACCACGACGCTGGTGGTGCGGGACGTCCCCGCGGGCGAGACCTCCACCGTCCCCACGCCGGCGTCCTTGTCGCTGCGGATCGATGTCGACTTCGCAACCGGCGAGGGGCAGCTGGTGCTCCAAGACGGATCAGAACCGGTGCGGTTCGTGCTCGACGAGGGCACGTGGCGCGCCGAGAACGCTAAACCGACCGAGAAAGGGGGCCCGCGTTGAGCGCAGGCCAGCCGACGCTCGAAGTGCCTCCGGAGGTCCTCGAGTTCTTACAACGCCAACGCACGCTGACCCTGGCCACCGCCTCGCCGGGCGCCGTGCCCCGCGCGACCACCGTCCTGTACGTCAGCGAGGGCCCCAGGCTGTACTTCTGGACCCGGGCGACGACCCTCACCGCCCGCCAGATCCAACAGAACCCGGTCGTCGCGTTCACGGTCGACGGCGGTTCGGACAACCTCAACGAGGCCCAGGGCATCCAGGGGCTCGCGGAGTGCTCCGTGATCCTCAGCGGTGAGGAGATCGCGCGCGTGGCGGACCTGTTCGGCCAGAAGTTCCCGGATCTTGCGCCGGGGTCGACCATGAGCATCTCGTTCTTCCGCATCACCCCGACGGAGCTTCAGTTCATCGACAACACCGGCTCCTCGACCGACCCCGAGGGCGACACCTTCGGCGCCGAGTTCCACCGCGAGCGCTCCTACAGCATCATCGAGAACCTGCCTCCTCAGCTCGGAGACACGTTCACCTCGACGCTGGCGAGCAGCGAGGTCGCCGCAGGCGAGACGATCGTCCGCGAGGGGACCCCCGCCGACAAGCTCCTCATCATCGTCGAGGGCGAGGCCGAGGTACTGCGGGCAGGCCGGACACTGGACACACTCGGCTCCGGGCAGCTGTTCGGCGAGGTGGCGATCATGCGCGAGCAGCCGCGGTCGGTGACGGTCCGCGCCGTCAGCGACGTCAGGCTGCTCGCCCTCGACCGCGACCGCTTCCGCGATCTGATCGCCCAGTCGATGGAGATCACGCCTGACTTCGACGAAGTCGTCCGGGCCCGGATCGACGGATGAGCGAAGCGCCGGCAGGGTTCACCAGCAAGGACTTCCGCGCCACGGTGGGGACGTTCGCCACCGGCGTCACGGTGGTGACGACGATGGGCGCGGACGAGCACGGCTACGGGATGACGGCGAACGCGTTCTCGTCGGTGTCGCTCGACCCCCCGCTGGTGCTCGTGTGCGTGATCTCGCCCTCTGAGGGGGCCAAGCACATCGAGTCCAACCAGTGCTTCGCGGTCAACATCCTGGATGCCGAGCAGGAGCCCATCTCGCGCTACTTCGCGTCACGCGACCGTCCCCGCGGGCGCGACGCGTTCGCCGAGGTCGCGCACCGCACCGGTGCCAGCGGATCGCCGATCATCGACGGCTCGGTCGGCTACCTGGACTGCCGTCTGCACGCGACCCACGACGCCGGCGACCACCTGATCTTCATCGGTGAGGTCCTCGAGCTGGGCTTCGATGCAGAGGGCGAGCCGCTGGTGTTCCACGGCGGCGGCTACAAGGTCGTCTCGGCGCCGTGAGGGCGATCGTCGTCGGCGCCGGTCTCGGCGGTCTGGCGGCCACGATCTCCCTGCAGGAGAACGGAACGGAGGTGCGGTCGCTGGAACGCGCCGCATCGCTGAGCGAGATGGAGGTCGGCGCCGGAATGGTCGCGGCGCGTCGGAGAGCCGGCGGTCGCGCTCAGCCGGGGGAGCTCCATTCGATCCTGTCGGCCAAGGCGCGTGAGCGGGACATCCCGCTGACGTTGGGTGCGTGCGCGACAGACTTCGAGAACCGGCCCGAGGGCGTCACCGTGCGCCTCGAAGGCGGCGGCGAGGAACGTGGCGACGCCCTGATCGGAGCCGACGGCGTCGCTTCGATGGTCCGTCGCAAGCTCACGGGGCGCGGGCCGCCCGAGTACCCGCCGTACGCGAACTACACGCTGTGGCACGCCATCATCCCCTACGACGAGTCGGTGGCGCCGGGGACGTTCTCCCTCGTGTTCGGACACGGCAGCCGGTTCGCCCACTACCGGATCGACGACCAGCGGGTCTACTGGTCGGCGATCGCGTTCGTCCCTGCGGGCAACGAGGACGTGATCGACAAGTCGGGGGTGCTCGACTCGTTCGGCGAGTACGCGGGCCCGATCCTGCCGATGATCGAGGCAACCGACGAGGCCGACATCCTGCGCCATGACATCTACGGCGGCGAGGCACTCGAGCAGTGGGGGTCCGGCAGAGCCACACTGCTCGGCGATGCGGCCCATCCGATGACGACCAACCTCGGGCAGGGCGCGGGAATGGCGCTGGAGGACGGCGTCGTGCTCGGGCTGTGCCTCTCGGGGGACGCCGAGCCGCAGGCGGCGCTGCGCGAGTATGAGCGCAGGCGGATCGGCCGGACCACCGAGATGATGGGCCTCGCGAACAAGCTCAACTCCAACGCGGCGCTGGAGGGGCGTTTCCGGGTCTGGCTGCGGGGCGTGTTGATCAGGCTGTTCTTCACTCGGGCACTGGGCAGCAAGTACGAGACATTCATCAGCGCGGACTACGAGGTGATCGAATCAGCCTCAAGGTGAACATCGTCGGCGCCGGCATCGGCGGGCTGAGCGCCGCGATCGGCTTGCGACAGGCCGGCGTCGACGCGACCGTGTTCGAGCGGGTACCCGAGATCAAGCCGCTCGGGGCCGGGCTCAACCTCTGGAGCAACGGGCTGCGCGCGTTCCAGCAGCTCGGGATCGCCGACGAGGTCATCGATGTCAGCGTCCCCGTCGAGCTCCAGACGCAGTACACGCACAGAGGCCGCGAGATCTCGCGGTGGCCGGTTGCGGAATGGAGCCGCCGGCTCGGTGTGCCGACCGTCGGGATAGCGCGTCCGGACCTCCACGCCGTGCTCGTCGGCGCGCTCGGGGAGGAGCACATCGAGCTCGGCCGCGAGTGCACCGGGTACCGGGAGGAGGACGGCGGCGTCAGCGCCGTGTTCGCCGACGGTACGGAAGCCCGCGGCGACGTGCTGATCGCCGCCGACGGGGCGCGGTCGGTGCTGCGCGACCAGCTGCTCGGGCCCAGTCGACCCCGTTACTCAGGCGTGACCAGCTGGCGGGCGATCGTCGATTTCGACTCCGACCATCCGGACGCGCCGCCGGGCAAGCTCCGGCTCAACTGGGGCCGCGGCACGCAGTTCAACTTCTACCGCGTCGGTGGCGGCCGGCTCTACTGGCTGGCGCTCGCCAAGGCCGACGAAGGCGGCACCGATGCCTCGATCGCGGCGGTGCGCTCGCACTTCGATCACTTCTATCCGACCGTTCGCGAGATCATCGACGCCACGCCCGGGGACCGCGTCAAGCGCACCGACATCGTCGATCGCAAGCCGATCGACGAGTGGGTGAAGGGGCGTGTCGCGCTGCTCGGCGACTCCGCGCATGCCATGACCCCGAACCTCGCGCAGGGCGCGTGCCAGGCCATCGAAGACGGCGTCGTGCTGGCGGAGTGCCTGTGCAACGACCCGGTCGGCGGGCTGCTTGCCTACCAGGAGCGGCGTCGCGAGCGCACCGCGAACTTCCAAAAGGGCTCGTACCAGGTCACCCGCCTGCTCGCGGTGTCGAACCCGCTCGGCGTCGCGGCGCGCAACGCGATGCTCACGTTCGCGATGCGCAGCATCGCGCCGAAGCAGACGATCCAGTGGATGGAAGAGCAGTTCTGACCAGCCCAGCTAGCCCGACAGCACCTCTTCGCGGTGGAAGTTCATGCCGAACTCATCACTGGCGAACTCAACGCGCTTGCCCTCGTTGTCGATGAAGTACAGCGTCGTCGGCGTGATCGTGTAGAACGCGATACTGGCGGTGGACGCGCCCGATGACGGCGCCGGGAACTTATCGGCGAACAGCTCGACCGCCCGCGCGATGCCGTCACCGGGCCCGACCGGCGCGCCGTGGCCATCGCCCTGGATTCCCTTGGCCTTGTTCCAGTCGTCGACGTACTCGTCGATGGCGAACGACACCCGGGAGTTGTCGCGCAGGTGGGTCGCGGTCGTCGAGCTCGGGCGCGCCCATACGTAGAGCGTCAGCCCGTCGTTGACGTACATGAACGTGCTGGCGTGCGGCGCGCCGTCGGGTGACGCGGTGGCGAGCGTCACGGTCTTCGCCGCCGCCAAGTAGTCGAGTACGGGCTGGGGCACGTCGTCAGTCATCGATCCCTTTCGTTGTCCGAGCCTGTCGACCCGTAATCGGCGAGACCATATTCACCGCCACGGCCGCGTGTCAAAGCACGGTCGCCGCTGGAGCCGCCGTTACTTAGGATGGTCGCACCGTGCCCGCGACTGGCCCACAACAGAACTCGTACGACGTCATCGTGGTGGGTGGTGGGATCGGTGGCGTGACCGCCGGGGCGATGCTCGCCAACGCGGGTCTCGGCGTTCTGGTGGTCGAGGCAGCCGATCGTCCGGGCGGACTGGTGCGACCGTTCATGAGCGGCGGCTTGCAGTGGGATCCGGCCGTCCACCTCATGCTCGACCCGCCGCACTGGGGCCGTCTCTTCGACAGTCTCGGCGTGGCCGACCAGGTCGAGTTCACGATCCCGCCGGTCCTCTGGCGGGTCGTCGTGGACGACCTCGACCTCGCGACGCCCTTCGGCCGCGAGCCCTGCATCGAGGCCCATGTGGAGATGTTCCCGCGTTCCGCGGACGGGGTGCGACGGTTCCTGACATTGTGCGCCGACATGCACGAGGCACTGCACCGGATGATGGCGGGCGGCGCCGGGATGGCTGCCCTGCAGGAGCTCCTCGACGACTTCCCGGACGTCATGAAGCTCCGGACGGCGACGCTGGCGCAGGCCATGGACGAGCACGTCGACGACCCCGAGGCGCGAGCGCTGCTGGCGCTTCCCGGCCTATATCTGGGCCTCCCGCCATCGCGGCTGAGCTTCTCCGTCTTCGCCCAGCATGTCTTCGCGCACGCGGTCGACGGCGCCGGACAGGTCAACGGCGGGTCCCAGCGCCTGGTGGAAGTTCTCGCCGAGGCAGTCGAAAAGCATGGCGGCGAGATCGTCACGGGCCGTCGTGTGACCGGGATCGGCATCAAGGACGGGCGCGCGAGCAGCGTCGAGCTCGATGGTGAGCAGCGCATCTCCGCGGGCGCGGTGGTCTCGAATGCCGACCCGCTGCGGACGTTCGGAGAGCTCCTCGGCGACCCGGAGCTGCCGATCGGCTACACCCGCAAGTTGCGGCGCCTGACGCCCTCTCACTCGACCTTCAACTCCTTCTTCGCCACGCAGGCCCCGCTTGAGCAGGCCGCCCACAGCGGGTACACGGTCTACTACAGCATCGACAAGGACGCGGAAGCCGCATGGCACGCCTCGTTCGCGGGTCAGCCGAGCTTCGCCTACCTTGCGACCCCGACGCTGCTCTCCGGTCGCGCCGCCGGGCAGCCCCACCAGGTCATCACCACCAGCTCGGCCCCCTACGACGCCGGGCGCCCATGGGATGAGGCGCAGGCCGAGTACGCGGAGTCGGCGGCCGTGGTACTCGACCGGGCCTTCCCGGGCGCGCGCGGCGAGCTCGTCATGAGCGAGTTCGCCTCGCCGGTCACGACGGAGCGCTACACGCTCAACCACAGAGGGGCCCAGTACGGCTGGGGCAACGGCCCCGAGAGCGTCGGCAGCCGCGCCCTCGACCAGGTCACGCCGATCGAGGACCTGTACCTGGCCGGGTCGTGGACGAGCCCCGGCAGCGGTTTCCTGCGCGCCTCGATCGCGGGCCGCCTGGCCGCTGTGCACATCGCCCGCCGGGCCGGGGTGCCACTCGAGGTCCCATGGTGAGCCAGGGCCCAGCATCCGGCTACGACGCGATAGTCGTAGGCGCGGGCCTCGGTGGCCTGTCAGCGGCGGCGGGGCTGGCGCGGGCCGGAAAGCGCGTTGTGCTGGTCGAGCGCCAGCCCGGTCCGGGCGGCAACGCGCGCGCCTTCCAGCGCAAGGGGTACACGTTCGACCCGGCGGTTCACGTCACCGCGCACGGGTTCGAAATCGAGTTCCTGGACCTGTACCTGAACTCGCTCGGCGCTGCTTCCGAGGTGCAGCTGATCACCATGGACGAGCTCTACACGGTGGACGTGGCCGGCTCGCGGTTCACGCTGCCGACCGGCATCGAGCCGGTCATCGAGTACCTGGGAGACCACTTCCCCGCCGAGCGCGATCACATCGCGGACTACATCCGCATGTGCGCGCAGGCCACGCGGGAATCGCAGGCTCCCCCACCACGGGTGGCGCTGAACGACCTCGAGGAAGTCATGGCCGCGCTGCCGACGCTGTTCAAGTACCGCACCAGCACACTGCACGCCGCCATCGCCGAGTTCGTCGAGGACCCGCAGGCGCAGGCGGTCCTGGGCGCGCAGTGGCCGTACATGGGACTGCCCCCATCACAGCTCTCGTTCATGGCCGGGACCGGAGTGTGGATGGCACTGATGGAGCCGGGGCCGGTCTATGTCGCCGGCAGCTTCCAGAAGCTCGCGGACGCCCTCGCCGGCGTCGTGGTCGAGCGCGGTGGCGAGTGCGTGTATGACTGCGCCGTCCACACGATCCTGATCGAGGGAGGTGCCGCCGTCGGGGTCCGTCTCGAGGACGGCCGCGAGCTGCGCGCACCCACGGTGATCTCGAACGCCGACGCCCGCCACACATTCGATCAGCTGGTCGGCCCCGAGCACGTTCCGGACCGCCTCCAGCGGCGGATCGACAGGATGCGGCCCTCGATCTCGGCCTTCCTGCTGTACTCGGCGACCACGCTGCCGGTGCATGAGTCCGGTCTTGCGGCGGAGACCTTCGTCTACGACCACTGGGACCACGACGCGACCTGGGCCGACGTGACGGAGGGCCGGCCGGGTGGGATGTGGCTCAGCCTCCCCACGCTGCACGACCACTCGATCGCTCCGCACGGGGAGCACCTGGTCATCTTCACCACGCTGATGCCGTATGACGTCGGCCGGCCGTGGGCCGAAGAGAAGGAGCGCATGACCGAGGCCCTGATCGACCGGGTGGAAGCCCTGCTGCCCGGCTACCGGGACTCGCTGACCTACCTCGACAGCGCCACCCCGGAGACGTTCGAGAGCTACACGATGGCCCAGAGCGGCGCGATCTACGGCTGGGAGAACTCCCCCAACCAGACGTTGCCCAAGCGGCTGCCGCAGGAGACGCCGATCCCGGGACTCCTGCTCGCCGGCCACTGGACCAACCCGGGGACGGGCAGCGTGAGGTGCCTGCTCTCCGGCCTGCAGGCGGCCGCGATCGTGTGCGGTGACGCCGACCCCATCTCGTTCCTGCAGAACCTCGCTTAGAGCAGCAGCAGCAGCAGCACGATCACGGCGGCACTCGCGATCCCGACCGCCACGAGGAGCAGGGGCGGTCTCGCGCCCGTCGGCGCGACCGGTTCGGCTGCGGGTGCGCCGGGCGTCTCGCGCGCTCGGGTCAGGTCGGGGTCCGGGATCTCGCGCGCCCGGGTCAGGTCGGGGTCCGGGATCTCGCGCGCCCGGGTCAGGTCGGGGTCCGGGATCTCGCGCGCCCGGGTCAGGTCGGGGTGCGGGATCTCGCGGAGGACGGTTGCATCCGCTGCCACCTCCGGCTCCGGCGCGTCGATCACGAGCGATATTTCTGTCGTGCCGACGCGCAGCGCCGCCGCCGACTCAACGGTGACCGGGGCCTCCAGTCGCTGGCCGTCGATGAATGTGCCGTTGAGCGAGCCGAGGTCCTCGATCTCGATTCCGCCGTCGACGCAGCGCACGACGGCATGACGCCGCGACAGTTGTTCGTCGGGCAGGGCCAGGTCCGCGCCCTCACGACCGACGACGATCTCGCCGGCGACCTCGACCGAGGTCCCAGCGCTCGCGCCGGTCACGACCGTGAGCGTACGGGTCGGCATCCGCCGCGACCTTAGAACAGACCGGTCGCCAGGGTCAACCATGCGCCGCTGATCTAGGCTTCGCCAATGGGTGAGGACATGTCCGGGCCGGGCGTCGAGATCGATGGTTTCGTAATCGAGTCCGTCGCCGGCCGCGGCGGTATGGGGGTCGTGTATCGGGCGAGGCAGAATCAGCCCGACCGCATGGTCGCGCTCAAGGTCATCGCGTCCGACATGGCCGGCGACCCGGTGTTCCGGGCCCGCTTCGAGCGCGAGTCGAGCATCGCCGCGCAGATCGAGCACCCGAACGTGATCCCCGTCTACGCCGTCGGCGAGGCCGACGGCGTGCTCTACCTGGCGATGCGCTTCGTGGAGGGAACCGATCTGCGCGGCCTGCTCGCGCAGGAGGGGCGACTGGCGCCGCACCGGGCCGCGGCGATTGTCGAGCAGGCGGGCCAGGCGCTCGACGCGGCGCACGCCCACGGGCTCGTCCATCGCGACGTCAAGCCGGCCAACGTGCTGATCGCCAGCGTCGGTGGCCGCGAGCACGTGTACCTGTCGGACTTCGGGCTCTCGCGGCTAGCCGAGGGCAGCCAAGGGCTGACCGGGACGGGGGCGTTCCTGGGGACGATCGACTATGTGGCGCCCGAACAGGCGCGCGGTGATCGCATCGACGCTCGCGCAGACGTGTACTCGCTGGGCTGCCTGCTCTTCCAGACGGTCACCGGGACGGTCCCGTTTCCGCTCGACAGCGATTTGGCCAAGCTCTATGCGCACGACCAGAAGCCGCCGCCCTCGGCGCTCGAGCGCAACCCCGACCTACCGGCGGCGTTCGAGGGGGTGCTGGCCCGGGCGATGGCCAAGTCGCCCGACGACCGCTACCTGTCCGCCGGCGACCTCGGACGGGCGGCCGTGGCCGCCGCGCAGGGCGCGAGGCTCTCGCGCTCCGAGCGCAGCGTGGCCGTGGGCACGGCGGCCCCCGGGGGTGTCAGCCCGGTGGGGCGGCCGGCCCCGGCGGCGAGCACCGCGGTCCGCGAGCGCTCGCCGCAACCGCGCCGGCGCGCGGGGATGCTGCTCACCGCAGCGGCACTCGCGGCGGGGGCGGTGGTCGCGATCATCCTCGCCTCCGGAAGCGAGGAGCCGGAGGTCCAGCCGGCGACCGCCACGCCCAGTCCGGCCACGGCAACACCGACGCTCGCGGGCGAGGCCCGCCCCGCTGCGGTCCCGGCGGCGTGCGCGGACAGTGGGGCAACCCAGTTCGCTCGGGACGTGGGCGCGCTGCGGGAGTGGGACTGCGAGGCCCTGTATCGGGACGCGCGGCGGGTTACCGGCGCCTCGCTGCGGTACCTGCAGTTCACGAGTCCGGCCAAGGCGCAGGCGACCCTGGCCTCCACCCGGAGGTTCGAGCTTGAGGAGGACGTCGCCAGCCGCTGGGTCGAGTGCCGCGGGGTGCGGCTGCCGCGCAACTTCGCGTTCTGCCTGCGCTCCCGCAAGACCGGCACGATCGAGCTCGGCTGGCACCCGCCGGGGGCAAGCGTATTCGGGCACTCCACGTTCGACGCGCCGACCACGGTGCCGGACGCGCTGGCGGCCTGGAAGTCGGTGCGCTGAGTGACACGGACGGACGCAGGTGGTTGACCCGGCACCCTCGGGCTGCGACCTTAGTGGGTATGACACGACGGGCTCGGATCGCGCTGCTGACGCTGCTGGCTGTGTTCGCCGTCAGCGGTGACGCGATGGCGACATCGGTCACGAGCTTGACGGTGGACAACAAGCCGCCGTCCGACGCCGCCGGCGCCAGAACAACCTTCGTCCTGTCCTTCACCGCGACCTCGGCGCTGTCCGGCGCCTTGGAGAGCGGGATCACCATCGGTCTGTCCGGTGCTGATGCCAGCGATCTCCGCGCGGCGACGGTGCGTGACAACACGACGGCGCAGGATGTCGGCTACTGCTACGACACCAGCACGACGACCGTGTTCTGTTACCTCTCCGGCGGCAAGGTGATCAACGCCGGGGACGCGGTGACCGTGACGCTCAACGGCGTCGTCAATCCGAACGAGGCCGGGAGCTACAACGCCACCGTCCACACCAGTGCCGACATCGACCCCGCCATCGCGTCCTTCTCGGTTGCGGACGCCAATCCGATCTCGGGCGTGACCGTGGACAACGCGTCGCCGTCGGCGGCGGCAGGGGCGCGCACGACGTACTTGGTGTCGTTTGTGACGTCGGCGACGGGTGGGTTGTCGGGCGATGCGGGGTCGGAGATCACCATCGACCTGCCCCCCGGCAGTGACGTCACCGACTACTACTACGGATCGGCGGTGAGCGTCAACGGGACGAACGTCGGCTATTGCTACGACACCGCCACGACGACCCTGACGTGTTACATCTCGGGCGGCAAGGTGGTCAACGCCGACGCCACGGTGACCGTGACGCTCAACGGGGTACGCAACCAGCCGGACCCGGGCATCGAGCTGACCGCCACCGTCGACACGACCTCAGACACCTCGGCGATCTCTAACACCTTCGACGTCGTCGCCAACAATGCGATCTCGGGCGTGACTGTGGACAACGCGTCGCCGTCGGCGGCGGCAGGGGCGCGCACGACGTACTTGGTGTCGTTTGTGACGTCGGCGACGGGTGGGTTGTCGGGCGATGCGGGGTCGGAGATCACCATCGACCTGCCCCCCGGCAGCGACGCCACCGACTACTACTACGGATCCACGGTGAGCGTCAACGGGACGAACGTCGGCTATTGCTACGACACCGCCACGACGACCGTGACGTGTTACATCTCGGGCGGCAAGGTGGTCAACGCCGACGCCACGGTGACCGTGACGCTCAGCGGGGTACGCAACCAGCCGGACCCGGGCATCGAGCTGACCGCCACCGTCGACACGACCTCAGACACCTCGGCGATCTCTAACACCTTCGACGTCGTCGCCAACAATGCGATCTCGGGCGTGACCGTGGACAACGCGTCGCCGTCGGCGGCGGCAGGGGCGCGCACGACGTACTTGGTGTCGTTTGTGACGTCGGCGACGGGTGGGTTGTCGGACGATGCGGGGTCGGAGATCACCATCAATCTGCCCCCCGGCAGCGACGCCACCGACTACTACTACGGATCCACGGTGAGCGTCAACGGGACGAACGTCGGCTATTGCTACGACACCACCACGACGAGCGTGACGTGTTACATCTCGAGCGGCGAGGTGATCAGCGCCAACGCCGCGGTGACCGTGACGCTCAACGGGGTACGCAACCCGCCGGACCCGGCCACCGAGCTGACCGCCACCGTCGACACGACCTCAGACACCTCGGCGATCTCTAACACTTTCAACGTCGTCGCCAACAATCCGGTGCAGAGCGCGTTCGTCCAGTTGACGGACCCCGCGCCCAGCGCCACCGCGACGTACACCGTGACGCTGACGACCTCCGTCACCGGCGCGCTGTCGGGCGACGCGGGTTCGACGATCACCATCGAGTTGCCCGCGGGCACCGACGCGAGCAATCTCAGCGTCGCGCCCGTTCAAAACCTCAGCACGGCACAGAACGTCGGCTACTGCTACGACGACACCACCACGACCGTGATCTGTTATGTCTCGAGCGGCAAGGTCGTCAACGCCGGAGACACCGTCGCCGTCACTCTCGACGATGTCACCAACCCCGCCGGCGGGACGATCGGGCTGACGGCGGACGTGCTCACCACGTCCGACACGCGCACGACCTCGAGCACCTACGGGACCGCGCCGGGCGGGACTCCGACGCCGACTCCGACGCCTACGCCTACAGTGACGCCAACGCCCACGGAGACCCCGGCGCCGGCGGCGCCGCAGCTGGTTCCGCGGGAGCCGGTGGCCAAGAGCCCGACGAGCCTGACGTTGGCGGCGGTGATCAATCCGCGGGGGTTGCCGACCACGATGCATTTCGAGTACGGCACCGATGCGGGTTCGCCGTCGGGTGAGGTCACGTTCGTCTCGACCGAGGAGCAGCCGGTGGGCTCAGACAACAACGATCACACGGTGACCGTGACGGTCTCGGGCCTGCTGCCCAACGCCACCTACCGCTACCGCGCGGTGGCGACCAACAGCGCGGGCACGAGCACGACGCCGGACCAGACGGCCGAGACCGCGGCCGATCCGCCGCCGCCGCCGCCGGTGCTCGGCAGGACGATCAACCTCAAGCCGGTCTCCGGCGTCGTCTTCATCCAGGACGCCAACGGCAACTTCGTCCCGCTCACGCAGGCGGATCAGATCCCGCCCGGAGCGGTGATCGACGCGCGCAACGGCGCGCTGCAGCTGACGAGCGCGACGACCCGCAAGGGCAAGACACAGAAGGGCGTGTTCAGCAAGGGGCTCTTCTCGGTCAAGCAAAAGCGCAAGCGCCGCTTCAAGGGCCTCGTCGAGCTCGCGCTCGCCAGCAGGGATCCCAAGGGCGTGCCGCTGACCAAGGGCTGCAAGGCCACCCGCTCCGGAGATCTCGCGCACGCCGCGCGCAAGCGCTCCAAGCGGGTGCTCAACCTCCTCCGGTCCAGAGCCAAGGGCAAGTTCCGCACCAAGGGCAAGCACGCCGCGGCGACCGTCCGCGGGACCAAGTGGGACCTGGCCGACCGCTGCGATGGAACCCTGACCCGCGTCCGGCGCGGCTCCGTGACCGTCGAGGACTTCGGTCTGCGCAAACGCGTGACCGTCACCGCCGGCAAGAGCTATCTGGCGCGCCCCTAATCCGCTAACAGCGCGAGGATCTGCTCGGCGAGCTGCGTGCCCGTCCCCGAGCCGACGATGCTGCCATCGGCGGCGACGAGAACGGCAGCGGCTTCCTTGTCGGCGTCAACGACCCCGTAGCTGTCGATGACCTCTCCCGACCAGTCCAGGAGCATCACGACGTCCTTGGAGGGGTCAGCAGGCGCCGGGCGGCCCGCCCGCTCGAGGTCGGCGGCGTTGGCCTGGACGGCGTCCTCATAGGCCTTCTTCATCTGGCTCTTGACCAAGATCCGGGCCGGTCGCGGCGCCGCCCGCAGGTCGGACACGCCCACGATCGTCAGCGCGTCGGGCAGATGGGTCCGCCGGAGCGAGGCGATCCCGTCCATGACCTGATTCGCGCTCTCGCGACCGCCGAACAGCATCAGGAAGCGCTGGCCGCTGAAGTCCGACAACGACACCTTGTGTCCCGCGACGTGGTCGAGGGTGAAGTCCGGCGCGGTTTCCGGGAGCTGTTGGATTGGCACGGCGATCTACCTCCGGGGTTGTTCGTTGGCACTGGTCGCCCGCGTCACAGCGGGGTCGTGGCCGCGCGCCGCAGATCCTTCAAGCCCTTGCGCGGCAGGCCAAAACTGAAGAAGCGGTCCCGGAACGCCACCCGTAGCGGATCGCTCCAGGCACCGACGTTCGTGATCCAGCGCGAGTTCTTGACCAGTGGCGTCGTGCGCACGATCCGCCGCTGCTCGTAGGCGCGCAGGGCCGGCGCCGGGTCGTCGGCGTCGCCGAGCATCCGGGCCAGGACGATCCCGTCCTCGATCGCCTGGTTGCCGCCCTGGCCCGTGTTGGTCGTCATCGGGTGCGCGGCGTCGCCGAGCAGCGTCACGCGCCCCTTGCCCCACTCCTTGACCGGCGTGCGGTCGTAGACCGGCAGCGCGACGATCTGTTCCTCGGGCATGGCCTCGATCGCCGCCGCGGTCGGCTCGGGCCAACCGCGGAAGCGCTCGAGCAGCAGTTGCTTCGTGCCCGCCGCCCGGCCGCCCCGCTGGTCCGGCCCATGCACCGCGCAGGCCAGGAACACGCGCCCGCCGCCGACCCGGTGCATGACGGTGCGCAAGCCGGGACCGAAGGTGATCCGTTCGATGCCCTCCGGGACCAGTTCGGCGGCGTCCTCGAGCAGGACCTGCCACTGGATGTACCCCGCGAAATTCGGTTCGGCGGGGCCCAGCAGCGCCGCGCGCACGATGGAGCGCAGGCCGTCGGCGCCGACGAGCACGTCTCCCGATTCCGTGCGACCGTCCGCGAACGTCGCGGTGACGGAGGAGCCGTCATCGGTGAACGAGGTGAGCTCCGCCCCGCAGGTCACGGCGTCGGCGCCGGCGGCCTCGTAGAGGAGGCTCATCAGCTCCTGACGGCTGATGCCGACGTCGAACGCGTCCATCTCGCGAGCGATCTCCTCCAGCGGCCACACGGCCAAAAGACGGCCCTTGGAGGAGTGGAACTCAGTGCGAGTGAGCATCGCGCCGCGCTCCCGGGCGGTCTCCTCGAGCCCGAGCTCCCCCAGCGCCCGGATCGCGTTGCCCCACAGGTGGAAGCCTCCGCCCACCATCATCACGCCCGGCTCGGCGGCCTTTTCGAAGACCATCACCTCGACCCCGGCTGCGCGCAGCGCGATGGACGCGGTGAGGCCGCCGAATCCGCCCCCGATCACGAGAACGCGCATTAGCTCGCCTGGAGCAGCGCGCCTTGCTTCTCGAGATCGAACTCCTCAATGCCTGGCAGCAGCTCGAGCGCCTGCGCAAGGGTCAGCCCGTCGTCGGCGTACAGCCCTTCCTCGTCCCAGCGCTCTGGGTGCATGCTGATCGCCAGCGCGTTGACCGGCCGCTCGGGGTCGGGCGGGTCGGGCAGGTTGCGCGCGGCGAGGTGGAACACGTACACCGCCGTCGCCTTGAGGATCCGGAGGTTCTCGAACGTCCGCTCCCGGAACGCCTCGTTGGAGAAGGGGGCGCTGAGGTCGGACTGCCGCTCGCCCATCAGCTGGAAGCGCTCCGTGAACACCGAGACGCCCTCGAACTTGCGCTGGTCGATCTGGTGCCAGTCCCGGCAGAACTCCTGGATGCGCCCGAGCAGCGGGATGATCGTCTCGAGCTGGTCCACGACGAGTGCGAGCTCGTCGAGGTCGGTCATCTTGTCGTGCAGGAAGAGGAAGCCGAGCGTGCAGAAGTAGGCCATGCTGTCGTACAGGACCTTGCCCATCATCACCTGCGAGTTGCCCCAGAACTGGTACTGGTCGCGGTAGAGCTCGACGGTGGGATCGAACAGCTTGTAGAAGAAGAAGTTGTAGAACTCGGTGCGCTCCTCGATGTCCTCGCCGCTCAGGTCGCGCATGATCAAGTCGGCGGTGAACGTGTTCGTGTACGCGATGAAGTCCGAGCCCGGCGAGTAGAACGCGTCGATGAAGCCACCGGCCTCGCCGACCATCGACCAGCGGTCGTTGGAGAACATCTCCGTCGAGGCGTACGAGAAGTCCTCGATGACGAGGAAGTCGAGCACGTCGTCGATGCGCTCCTCGAGCGCGGCCGCCAGCTGCGGCTCGTGGTCGTGCATCCAGGCCAGCAGCTTGTCGAACTCGTTGATCTGGTCGAACGGGTGGAACCGCGGATCGGCGCAGATGCCGATCGAGTGGTGCCCGGTGGCCAGCGGGATCAGCCAGATCCAGTAGCCGGCGTCGACCAGGTGGACCGTGGCGAGCGCGCGGAAGCCCCGCTCTGGAACGCGGTTGATCCACTCCTCGTTGTCGCTCAGCGACTCGATGTCGAGGCCGCCGGCGAGACGGAACCACGAGGCGTTGATGTGGTGGTCGGTCTCGGCCTGGAGCCCGAGCTTCGTACGCAGGATGTTGGCGCGACCGGCGGCGTCGACGACCCAGCGGGCCTTGATCTCGGTCTCCGGCCCGCCGGCTCGCTGCACGGTGACCGTGTGGCCGCCCTCGCGGTCGAGCTCGACGCCCATCACCCGGTAGCCGCGGAAGGCGTCCACCCCGGCCTTCACGCAGCGGTCGAACGCCTCGTTCTCGAAGCGGCCGCGGTCGATCTGGTGGTTCCAGTAGTTGTCCGGTGTGACGTACTCGACGCGCCGGGAGATGTCGGAGTTGTCGCCGGCCGGGAAGAAGTAGCGCAGGCCCGCCTTGCGCAGCTGGTGCTCCTCGAGATGGTCGGCCATCCCCGCTTTCTCGCGGAAGAAGTAGGCGCCCACCTCCACCGTCGACTCGCCGACCTTGAAGGCCGCATCCGGCGCCGGCTCGGCCCGCTTCTCGGCGATGAAGATCGACGTCTCGGGTCGCAGGCGCTTCATGTGCAGAGCGAAGGTCAGGCCGGCCAGCCCCCCGCCCATCACGACGACGTCGTACTGCTTCTTGGGAATGCGGATCGACTTGAGTTCGAACTGTGAGGCAGAGCGGGCTTCCATCACTGCTCCTTATCGTGGGTTGGGTACGTCAGCCTGCTCGGCCGGCGCGGCATCGCCGATGTCGCCGCCGAACTCGTCCAGCCACGCGAACTGGAGTCCCTTCACCGGCTTGCGCGCGTCGCGAGGGGAGATCCCCGCCTCGGAGTGCAGCCCGTCGGCCTCCCAGCGTGCGGGATCGAGGCTCAGGGCGTAAGGGTCGACCGCCAGCTTGCGATCGATCTCTACGCCGTCGAGCCGGCGCGCGGCCTTCTCCCAGATGGTGACGGCGAACCCCTCGAGCGCCGCCAGGTCGCGCTTGGCCTTCTCCAGCAGCGCCCCGTCGTCGAGCTCGTCGTCGAGCTCGTCGGAGATCTGCGCCAGCCACGGGAACAGCGTGACGAACGAGTTCTGCCACTCGCGGCCGTCGAGCTCGTGCCAGCTCGCGAACACCTTCTGCATCATCGCGTTGAGCTCGGTCGCGCGCCGGTACTCCTCGCCCGCCTTCTCGACGAACTCGAGGTCGGTCCACTTGTCGTGGAAGAACCACAGCGCCGGGAACGACCAGTAGAAGCCGTAGTCCCACAGCAGCTTGACGCACATGACCTGGGCGTCGCCGAACAGGTGGTACTGGTCCAGGTAGTAGGAGAGGCTGACCTGGAACTGGCGGAAGTACTGCTGCTCGTAGGCCTCGAGGCGCGCGCCGACGTCCTCGCCGTCGAGGTCACGCGCGACGGCGTCGGTGATGTAGGTGTTGCTGAGGGCGATGTAGTCCGAGCCGGGCGAGTACAGCGGGTCCAGGAACGCCCCCGCCTCGCCGGTCAGGCACCAGCGGTCAGCCGAGAACACCTGCTTGCAGCCGTACGAGAAGTCCTTGACGCGTAGGAAGTCCTCGACCTGGTCGCGGCGAGCGTCGATCTCCTCGCCGAGCTGGGGCTCGTAGCGCTGGAGCCACTCGATGGCAGCCTCGAGGGTCTCGATCTCCTCGAAGGGGTGAAGCTGGGGGTCCGCCACGATGCCGATCGAGATCGGACCGGAGGCCAGCGGGATCAGCCACACCCAGTAGCCGGCGCCCATCAGGTGGTTGGTGCTGAACTTGCGCAGTCCGCGCTCGGCCATCCTCCCGAGCCAGCCCTCGTCGTCGGACCACGACTCGAGGTCGAGGCCACCGTCGAGCCGGAACCAGGACGAGTTGACGTGGTGACCGTTGGGCTCAGCGAGGTCGAGCTGCTTCTTGAGCGTGCTGGCGCGGCCGGTGGCATCGATCACCCAGCGCGCGGTGGTGTCGAATTTCGAGCCGAGCTGGGACAGAGTGATGCGGTGTGGATCGCCGATCTCGACGCTCTCCACCCGGCACCCGGCGAGCAGACGGTTCTGGGCGCGCTTGTTGCGCCGGCCCAGCTCGTTCTCGAACCGCCCGCGGTCGAGCTGATAGGCCGGCACGACCGGCCAGCGCGGCGAGCCCCATTCGACCCGGCTCGTGATGTCCGAGTTGTCGCCGGCCGGGAAGAAGAAGCGCAGGCCCGCCTTCGGGTTCTGGGCCTCCTCGAGGTGGTCCTTCATCCCGACCACGTTGGCGAAGTAATGGGCGCTCAGCTCCACCGTCGACTCACCGACCTTGAACGCGGCCTCGGGCGCCGGGCCCTCGCGCTTCTCGGCGATCAGGATCGATGTGTCGGGGCGCCGCTGCTTGAGCTGTAGGCCCAGTGTCAGCCCGGCGAGACCCCCGCCGAGGATGACCACGTCGTAGAAGTCCTGCGCTGCTCCGATGTCCCAGACTGCGCTCTCAGTGATCTCCACGTCGCGATCCTCCTTCAGCCACGCTTTGCTTGTCAAGGCGCACGTCAGCGCGCCGGGTCTCTACGGGCACGACCGGCAGCAGGATGTGGGAGCGGTGGTCGCCGTCGTGGTAGACCCGCTGCCGGGCCGTGACCAGATCGTCGTCGGCGTCCGTCCCGATCTCGTTGCCGGTGTTGGTATTGCGGTCGAAGCGGGGGAACGACGAGCTCGTGACCAGGACCCGGATGCGGTGCCCCGCGGCAAAGACGTTGGCGGTGGCCACGAGGTCGATGTGGTACTCGTGGACCGCGTCGGGCTCGATCAGCACCGCCCGTGAGAACCCTTCGCGGTAGCGCGCGCGGATCACCCCTTCGGCGAGGATGCGCGAAACGCCCTCGCCGTCGACGTCGCACAGCTTCGCCACCCAGTCCGTGTCGCGTGCGCTGGTGGCGGCGTGCAGCACCACCGAGAGCGGGCCCGTGACCTCCAGCGGCTCGGCGAGCGGCTCCGAGCTGTAGACGAGCACGTCGTCGCGATCCTCGATCCGCCGCTGGTCCATCGGGCCGGAGTTGGTACGCATGAAGGGCGCCGGCAACGACGTGGGGCCGCCGATCGTCGGCGCGGGGTCGCCAGGGTCGTAGGCGTAGGTATCCGGGTCCTCGTGGCCGGGCGGCTCCGGCGACAGCGTCCCGCCCGCGCGCAGGTACCACCGCTCCTGCCCCGCGCGCGCGAGCGGCCAATCCTGCTCGTCGCGCCAGCGGTTGGCTCCCATGAGGAAGATCCGCACCGGCGCGACGTCCTCGTCCTCCCCGCGGAAGAACGCCAGCTGCAGCTGCGCCAGGTCGATCTCGTCCTCGCCCTCGAACTCCGCGAAATTGGTGTCGGGAAACACGCCGTAGGTGCTGCCGTGGGCGTACGGGCCGATCACCAGCCGTGTCCGCGCGCGCGCGTCGTTCGAGCCGGCATGGGCGCGCATGCAGCGGAAGTTCTCCAGCGTGCCGGCCAGGAACAGGTCGTACCAGCCCCCGACGATCAGGGCCGGAACCTCGATGCGGTCATGGCGCCCCTTGACCGAGGCCTCGTCCCAGTAGTCGTCGCGGGTGGGGTGCGCGAGCCAGTCGCGGTAGACGCGGCCGGTGAGCGCCGCGTCGAGCGTCGGCGGCTCGGCGATCGGCAGGTGGCGGAACTGGTCGGCCATCGAGCCCTTGATGCGGATGCCGCTCATCATCTGGGCCCAGAACATGTTGAAGCCGAGCTGGAACGCACCGCCTTGATAGACCCAGCCGTCGTAGTGGTCGCAGCCGATCACGACCGGCGAGATCGCCCGCAGAGGGGACGGGCGCTCGGTGGCCGCGAGCCACTGGGCCGCCGCGGCGTAGGAGCGGCCGACCATGTACACGTCGCCGTTGCACCACGCCTGCTCGCCAATCCATTCGACGGTGTCGAAGCCGTCCTGGGCCTCGCTGCGCAGCGGATAGAACTCACCGTCGGACCCGTACTGGCCGCGAACGTCCTGACAGACGAGGGCCATGCCGGCCGCGACGGCGACGTCGGGGTCCATGCCGGCGGGCGGGGTGAGCGAGAACGACCGGTCGTAGCAGGTGCGGTTGACGAGCGCCGGAACCGGCTCCTCGCATTCGGGCCGGTACACGTCGGCCCGCGTCACGGTCCCGTCGCGCAGCGTGATCGCGACGTCGTTCTCGACCACCACGTCGCTACGACGGCGCTTCCGCTGTCCACGGCAGCACCATGCCGCCGTAGATCCACTTGCTCGTCTCGATCGCCAGCAGCATGACCATCTCGCCCGGCTGGAGCATGCCGGTCTTCCATCCCGTGTCGATCGCCAGCGGGACCGCGGCCGAGCCGGTGGCGCCGACCGCGGCGAGGTTCTCGTAGATCCGCGGCTCGAGCTCGAGCCACTCGTCGGTGAGCAGACCGGCCTCCCGCAGCTCGTCGGTCATGTACGGCGCATTGCCCTCGGGGATGATGCAGTGGGCGATGTCTCCGGCGGGAACGCCGGCCGCCGCCAGGGTCTCGCGCAGGCCCTCCGTGAGCACATACGGCGTGAAGCGACCGCTCTCGACGACGTCGACGCGCATGTCGATCAGCCGCTTGGCCTCCAGCTGCTCGGCGATCGGGACGTGGGTTCCCCCGCCGACGACCTGCATGCCGGGCTTCTTGCCGCCGCCCACGCACGCCATCGCCGAGCCGCGGATCGTGTCGCCGTCGTCGTGCGCGGTCAGAACCATGGCTCCGGCGCCGTCGCCGAACGAGTAGATGCCGAGGCGGTCGCGCATGCGGACCTTGTTGGGGCCGTCCTTCCAGACCGGGACGAGCAGGGGCGAGATCGCCTCGACCCCGATGACCACGGCGTTGTCGTACTGCCCCCGCTCAAGGTACATGCGCGCGAAGTCGAGGGCCTCGACGGCGCCGGCGCACCCGCCGCGGATCTCGAGCGAGGCGCACTTCTCGAGGCCGAGCCCCTCCTGGACGAACACCACGCTCGCGGGCAGGTGGTACTCGGGGCTCGATGTCGACACCACCAGGAGCTGGACCTCGGACGGGTCGATGCCGGCCAGTTGCAGCGCCTGGAGCGCCGCCTTGGTCGCCATGCCGGAGTTGCTGTCGGTCTGCTCGCCCGACGCGGGGTCGGCGAGCCAGTGGCGGGTCTTGACCTGCAGGCCCTCGAGCACGTCGTCGGGCACCCCGCCGGCGAACTCCTCGACCTGCTCGTTGGTGATCGGCTCCCCGGGCAGGTACGCGCCCGTGGCGGCGAGACGGACCCGCCTCACTGCGCCGGCTCCACCAGCACGATGGAGAAGTTGGTGCCTCCGAGGGACACACCGTTGACCAGGATCGGGCCCCTGGGGCTGTGCTCGCCGTCGCCGCGGCGCCAGCCGGTCAGCGCCAGCGCGACCGAGAGCGACGCGCCGGCCCCCATTGGCTCGCCGAGTTTGAGCTTGGGCGCCATCACGGGGGGCGGGCTGCCGTCGAAGAGCCGCTCGATCGCGGCGCCTTCGGCCGCATCGGCGACCTCGAGCCCACACTTGGTCGACCACACCGCCACCACGTCACCCGGCGCCAGGCCGGCGCGCTCGAGCGCCGTCCGCATCGCCGCCTCGATTCCGGCGCCGGTCGTGTCGATCCGGCCCACGCCCTCGGCGTCGCACGTGACGGCGGCGCCGGCGATCTCCGCGTAGGGCGTCGCGCCGCGCGCGGCGGCGTACCCCGCGCGTTCGACGAGCACTGCCACACCGGCCTCGGCCAGCGCCATGCCGCCGTTGCCCTCGCCCGCCAAGACACCGAGGCCGTTGTAGGCCTGGATGACCGTGTCGGTCAGGGTGTCGGCGCCGACGCAGATGACGGCGTCGGCGTGATCGGCCGTGGCCAGGTCGTAGCCGTAGCAGAGCGCCGACGCGCCGGCCCCGTGGCCGGCGGTGACGGTCGAGGCCGTGCCGAGGGGCCCGACCTTGATCGCCACCTGCCCGCCGGCGGCGTTGTAGACGGTGTTCGGGAAGACGGCGGGGTTGGCGCCCTCCGCCCCCAGCGTGAGGATGTCCCTGGAGAAGTCCTCCATGCTCTCCATCGGCCCGACGCCGGTGCCGATGATCGCCCCGACGCGGGTGCGGTTCTCGTCGGTCAGCTCGAAGCCGGCGTCCTCGAGCGCCAGCCGCGACCCGATGATGGCGAACAGGCCGAGCCGGTCGACACGCTTGCGCTCCTTGCCGGAGAGGAAGTCGCTCGCGGTCAGCGGCACGCGGCCCAGCTTGAGCCCGTCCTCGACCTGCGTGCATTCCCTGCCGGAGGTGTACGCGTCCCACAGCGCGTCGAGGTCGGTGCCGGCCGGGGTCAGCGCCGACAGGCCGGTGATCACGATCCGATCCGTGTTGGGAGGCGGAGGCCCGTCTGGCCGGGCGCCGGGGCGGGCGAACAGCACCGATGCGTTGGCCCCGCCGAAGGCGAAGTTGTTCGACAGAGCGACGTCGATCTTCATCTCGCGGGCCTGCGTTGGGCGTGTAGTCGAGGTCGCACTCCGGATCGGGCTCGGTGAAGTTGGCCGTGGGGGGCGCGACCTGGTTGACGATCGCCTCCACGGTGATGATCCCCTCCGCGGCGCCCGCGCCGCCGAGCAGGTGCCCGACCATCGACTTGGTCGAGGACACGGCGACCCTGTGCGCCGCCTCGTCGCCGAGGCCGACCTTGGTGGCGGCCGTCTCGGCCGGGTCGTTCTTGGCCGTCCCGGTTCCGTGGGAGTTGACGTAGTCGACCTCGTCAGGCTCCACGCCCGCCTGCTTGAGCGCCGTCTGGATCGCACGCGCGGCGCCGCGGCCCTCCGGGTGCGGCGCAGTCGGGTGGTAGCCGTCCGCGGAGAGGCCGTAGCCGAGCATCTCGGCGAGGATCGGGGCCCCGAGCTCGGAGGCGAGATCCTCGCGCATGACCACGAGCATGCCCGCGCCCTCGCCCAGGGAGAGGCCCTTGCGGTCGATCGAGTAGGGCGCGGCCGGCTCGGGCGACAGTGACTCCAGCGAGTTGAAGCCCGACACGAGGATGTCGGACATCGCGTCGGCGCCGCCGGTCAGGACGGCGTCGGCCTGCCCGGAGCGGATCAGCGACTGCGCGTAGCCGAGCGCGTTGGCGCTCGCCGCGCACGCGGTGTCGACCGACAGGGCCGGGCCCTTGATCCCGAAGGCACCGGCGAGCGCCTCGGAGAACGACTGGGGCGAGACCAGCAGCACCAGCTCGGGGTCCGGCTCCTCGCCGGCCTGCTTCTTCGCGTACCACTCGCGGCCCGCGAGCAGACCCGCGTTGCAGGTGCCGATCACGACGCCCCAGCGCTCCGCGGGGATCGGGCCGACCCCGACGCCGCAGTTGCTCATGGCCTCCTCGGCGGCGCGCATGGTGAAGTCGATCGCGCGATCGCGGAACCCGTCCGGGTTGAGGTAGGAGTGCTCGGGGGGCGCCTCCACCTGGACCTCGCCGGCGATCTGCGTCCGGTAGCCCTCCATCGACATGTGCTGGACCGTGCGGATGGCGGACCTTCCTTCGCGCACGTTGTCCCAGAAATCGTCCACGCTCGCGCCCTGCGCCGTGATGGCACCGAGTCCGGTGACGACTACGCGGGGGTACTCGCTGGTTGGCTTGTTCACGCCGGTGCCTCCTTAGGCGCTCGCAGCACGAGCGCGACGTTCTGTCCCTCCAGCCCGCGGGCCAGCGCGACGGCTTCGCGGACCGGCGCCGAGCGCGCCGCCCCCGTCACCCAATCGACGCCCGAGCAGGCCGGGTCGAGGTTGTCCAGGTTCAGGTTGGGCGGCATGACCCCGCGCGCGATCGCCAGCGCGGCCAGCGCGGCGTTGGCCGCTCCGGAGGCCGCGCCCATGTGGCCCATGGCGGCCTTGTTGGCCGAGACCGCCGGGGCGTCGCCGTTGCCGAACGCCGCGCGCAGGGCCGCGGCCTCACTGGCGTCGCCCTGCTGGGTGCCACTCCCGTCGCTGACGACGTAGTCGACGTCGCCGGCGGAGCTGGCGGCGTCCTTGAGCGCGCGCTCGACGGCCCCGGTCAGAGGACGACCCGCTGGGTCCGGCGTGATGTAGTGCGCCACGTCCGCGCCACAGCCGAAGCCGGCGACCTCGGCGTACACCCGGGCGCCTCGCGCCTGCGCGGAGTCCAGCGACTCGAGGAGTACGAACGCCCCGCCCTCCCCCATCGCCGTGCCGTCGCGGTCGATGTCGTAGGGCCGGAGGCTGCCATTGCCCGTGGTCAGGCCGACGGAGTCGATCTTGGCCATGTTCCACCAACCGACCGGCGCATCGGCGCCCCCGGCCAGGACCAGGTCGGACTCGCCGCGGCGCACGGAGCGGAACGCCCGGCCGACGGCGGTCATGCCGGCCTCGGCGGCGCCCGCGAAGAACGTGTTCGGCCCGCGCAGCATGAAGGTCTCCGACAGGTAGAACAGCGACCCCGCCTGGAGCCCCTCGATGTAGAAGAGCGGCGCGACCTGCTGCGGTGCGAGCTCGCCGAACTTGGTCACCTGCGCGACGCCGTCCTCGTCGCGGCAGTTGACGCTGACCTCCTTGAAGTGATCGGGCTCGGAGACCTCCTTGCCGCTGGCCGTGAAGAGGCCGAAGCGGCCCTCGGGGTCCTCCTGGGGACCCTCGATGCCGCCGTCCTTCATCGCCAGCGCGCCGGCGACCGCGGCCAGCATGTCGTAGCGCGTCATCGTGCGCAGCTGGCGGCGGTCGACGTGGGCGCGCGCGTCGCGGGTGGTCAGCGCCATCTCGGCCCCGACCTGGGTCCGCAGCGTGCTCGCGTCGTAGCCCGTGATCGGGCCCACGGCGCTGTCGCCGGCGACGAGCCGCTCCCAGGTCTCGTCCGTGCCCACGGCGAGCGGCGTGGCCAGGCCGATGCCGGTGATGACCACCCGCCGGCTCACCGCGGCGCCGCCCTCAACTTGCGCGCGCGGACGACGACCTTCCCGTCGACGGCGGCCTCGCCGGTCAGCGTGGCCTCGTCGTCGGTGCGGTTCTTGAGCGTCACCGTGAGCTGGAGTTGGTCGCCGGGCTGCACGAAATGCCGGAAGCCAACGCGGTCGGCGCCGACCAGCTGCCACGGCCGCCCGGTCTCCTGCTCGAGCAGGTGCGCGGCCAGCTCGCCGAGGCTGCCGAGCATGAGCACGCCGGGCAGCACGGGGAAGCGCGGGAAGTGGCTGTCGAAGATGGCCAGCGTGTTCGGCACGTTGCGGATCGCCTCGGCCGACTTGCCGGGCTCGACGCTCACGATCCGGTCGAGCGTGGTCCAGCGGCTGGTCATGCTGGTCCCGCGTAGTCCGGCTCGGTGACCACGAGGGCGCCGTTGGTGCCGCCGAACGCGAACGAGTTGACGACCGCGACGTGCACGTCGCGGTCGCGGGCGACGTTCGGGATGTAGTCCAGATCGAGCTCGGGGTCCGGGTTGTCGAGGTTGATCGTGGGTGAGATGCGGCCGTCGCGGATCGCCCCCATGGCGGCGAGCAGGTTCAGCGCCCCCGCCGCGCACGTCGTGTGCCCGACCATCGACTTCGGCGAGGTCACCGCGAGCTCGTAGGCATGATCGCCGAAGGTGTTCTTGATCGCGATCGTCTCCGAGACGTCGCCGGCCGGCGTGCCGGTGCCGTGCGCGACGACGTAGTCGACCTCCTCGCGGGCGATGCCCGCCTCCGCGAGCGCGCGCGTCATCGAGATGATCGCGCCGCCGCCATCGGGTGGCGGGTCGGTCATCCGGTAGGCGTTGAGGCTCGAGGCGTAGCCCGCCAGCTCGGCGAGGATGGTGGCGCCGCGCTCGCGGGCGGCGTCGAGATCCTCGAGCACCATCATCACCGCGCCCTCACCGATCACGAAGCCGGAGCGGTCGCGGTCGAATGGGCGTGAGGCGTGCTCGGGGTCGTCGTTGTACTCGGTGGTCAGGGCGCCGAGCAGCGCGAAACCGATCACGTCGACCCAGCTGGTCAGCGCGTCGAAGCCGCCGGCGAGCATCATCTTGCAATCGCCGTCTTCGATCAGCCGGAACGCCTCCCCCAGCGCGTGCGTTGACGCCGTGCAGGCCGTGCTGACGCCGACCATCGGGCCGCTGGCGCCGGCCAGCCGGGCGAGCTCCGCGGTGGCGACGTTCTGCGAGACCTGCATCGTGCGCTGTGGCGGGAGGCGGAAGAGCTCGTGGTCGTCGCTCTTGGCGCGGGTATAGAACAGGTCCGAGAACTCCTGCAGCTCGGGCCGATCGACGCTGCCGCCGATGGCGACGCCCCGCTCCTCGGGCGCATAGGGCATGTCGTCGACCCCGGCGTTGCGCAGCGCCTCCGCGCCGGCGGCGACGCCGAAGGTCGCGCCCCGGTGGAGGTGGCGGATGCGCTGGGGGTCGGGCAGCGCCATCTCGTGGTCGAAGTCCTTGACCATGCCCGCGATCTGCACCGAGTACGTGCTGGCGTCGAAGGTGGTGATCGGCCCGATGCCGCTGCGCCCGGAGACCAGACCGTCCCAGGAGGAGGGGCCGTCATTGCCGACCGGCGTCACCGCGCCGATCCCGGTGATCGCGATGCGGGTCAAGCCGCTGCCTCCGCGGTCCTGGTGAGCATGGTCTGGAGCCGCTCGGTGTCGTCGAGATCGGCGAGGTCCGAGGCGTCGATCAGCGCGCACATGATCTCGCTGGCCTCGAGCACCGCCACCCCGTCGACATTGACACGGCCGGACACCACGCCCGTCTCCTCGCCCATCGAGACGATCTCACCCACCAGCTCGAGGACGTCGCCGGGCTTGACCTCGCCGTGCCAGTCGACCGACCCTACCGACAGCAGCGCGGCGCGCTTGCGGCGCTCGGTGGTGATCATGATCAGCCACGTCGCGGCCTGGCACAGGGCCTCGAGGACGAACGGCGGCGGCATGACCAGCTCACCGTCGCGCTCCTCCCAGTAGTCCTCGCTGAACGACGTGACCTTGCGGGCCCGGATCGACTGCGACGGCTCGTAGGCGTCGACGCGATCAATCAGGTGGAAGCGCATCTAGCGGGCCCAGAGCGAGACTGCGTGCGCGATCGCGAGCCCGTCCGTATGCGTGAGCGAGACGTCGAGGTCGGCGAGCCCGCGGCGCTCGGCGAACTCCGCCGCGGCGCCGTCGAGCTCGATGCGGGGCCGGCCGCCGGGGTCGTTGACGACCTCGACCTCGGTCATGCGCATGTGCCGTGACAGACCTGTCCCGAACGCCTTGAACACGGCCTCTTTGGCCGCGAACCGAGCCGCCAGGTGGTCGGCGGAGCGGCGCCTGCCGGAGCAGTACGCCAGCTCCCGGTCGGTGAAGATCTCGGCGGCACCGTCCGGATGGTCGCCGAGCAGGCGCTCGACCCGCTGCACCTTCACCGCATCGACCCCGACGCCGAGGCGCAGGTCAGCCAGCGCCACCGTCGGCACGTCCCTTGACCATCTCCACCAGGTTCTGCACCGTGAACAGGGTGATGACCTCGTTGGCGTCGAGCTTGCCCTCGATCTCACCCGGATCGACCTGCGGCATGACCTTGTGCAGCTGCTCGGCGCCCTTCGCCGTGATGACCTGGTTGTCGTCGGAGAACTCGTCGTCGGGGATTCCGCCCTGGATGTGATCGCCCAGGTCCGATGCCTCGATCTTGACGCCGGTGCTCTTCTGGATCCGGAACAGGATGTCCAGCAGGTCGATCGACTCGGCGCCGAGGTCATCCATCAGCGTGGAGTCGGGGGTGACCTCGTCATCGTCGAGTGCGAGCGCCTCGACGACCGCCTCCTTCACCGCCGCATCTATGTCGGCCATGTCACAACACTCCTTCTTCGTTTTCCAGCGTGTTCCGAACGCCCTCGAGCGTCAGAGCGGCTTGCCTATTCCAACCTGTGCGGACACACCGCCGTCGACCGTCAACAGCGCTCCGGTCATGTGACTCGAGTCTGGTCCGGCAAGGAACACCGCGGTGTTCGCGACCTCGTCGACCGTCGCGAACGTCTTGAGCGGGATCTGCTTGATGATGCCCTTGCCACCGTCCTTCTCCATCAGGCCTGAGACCATCTCAGTCGGGGCGAATCCAGGCAGGACTGCGTTGGCCCGGATCCCGAAGCGGGCGAGCTCCACCGCGCAGCAGCGGGTGAAGGCGTTGATCGCGCCCTTTGAGGCGGCGTAGTTCGACTCGCCGGTCCAGCCGCGCTCACCCATGACGGACGAGATGTTGACGATCACGCCTTCTCGCTGCGACATGAACGGCTGGAGTGCCGCCTTGGTGCAGTTGAAAGTGCCGCCGAAGTTGACCTTCATGACCTCGAGCCACTCGCCGGGATCCATGTTGTAGATCAGGGCATCCTTGGCGATGCCGGCGTTGTTGACCACGATGTGCAGGCCGCCCAGCTTCTCGACGGTCTGGGCGATGACGTCCTCGGCCTGGGCGAAGTCCGAGACGTCGCCACCGATCGCCGCCGCCTTGCCGCCAGCGGCGGTGATCTCGCCCACAACCTCGTCGGCCTGGGCTTCGCTCGAGCGGTAATTGACGGCGACGGCGGCACCTTCGGCCGCCAAGGCCCCAGCGATCGCGCGGCCGATGCCCCGCGATCCTCCCGTTACCAGCGCTACTCGACCTTCCAGCTTGATTCCCGGCCCCCGTGACATGTCAGACGACGCCGCATCCTCTACGACCCGAGCGGCTCATGTCAAATCGCTCGGCGCCGCGTGCCGTCGGCGAGCTCGTGCCGGCGGCCGACGAGGTCGCGCCAGTGGATCGGCTGGGCGACGCCCTGGGCGATCGCCCGCTCGCGCAACGCGTCGGGAAGGTCGTAGTGCAGCGTCCGGCCCCGCGACTGGGCCGCAGCGGCTGGCAGACCGAGCGTGCGGGCGGCCGCATGCAGCTCGACGGCGGACTCGGCCACCATGTGCGACCAGCGCAGCCCGCGCCACGGGATGCGGGCGTCGTCGACATACACGCTCACCGCCGGGGTTGCTCGGGCTTCACGGGCGCCGTAGGATCGCAGCTCATGGGCAAGCTCGCGTTCGTGTTCCCCGGGCAGGGGTCGCAGAAGGTCGGTATGGGCTCGGACCTGCTCGAGGCCCGGCCCGACGTGTTCGACCGCTACCTGAACATGGCCGACGAGGCCAGCGGCAAGGACATCCGCCGCCTGTGCCTCGAGGGCCCGATCGAGGATTTGACGGCCACCGATGCCGCGCAGCCGGCCCTGTTCGCGACCTCCCTGGCGGTGGCCGACGTGGCCCGCGAGCAGAGCCTCGCGCCCGACTTCGTCGCCGGACACAGCCTCGGCGAGTACACCGCCGCGGTCGCCTCCGGCGCCCTCGGCGTCGAGGACGGCATGCGGCTGGTCGCCAAGCGCGGCGCGCTCATGGCCGCAGCCCAGTCCGAGCGCCCGGGCGCGATGGCCGCGATCATCGGGCTCGCAGCCGAGCAGGTCCAGGAGCTGTGCGACGAGGCCTCCGCGGCCGGATCCGTGGCGCCGGCGAACCTCAACACGCCGGTGCAGATCGTCTGCTCGGGCGAGGAGGCGGCGGTGCTGAGGCTGATCGAGCTGGCCGAGGCCGCCGGCGCCGAGCGAGCGCTGCGCCTGAAGGTCGGCGCCGCGTTCCACTCCGTGCTGATGGAGCCGGCGCAGGCGCAGATGGCCGAAGCGATGGCGGAGGTCCCGTGGAACGATCCGACGACGCCGCTGGTGGGGAACGCCAGCGGCCGGCTGCGCACGACCGCCGACGAGGTCCGCGAGGCGCTGATCGCCCAGATCGCCAGCCCGGTGCTGTGGGTCGACTGCGTGCGGACACTGCGCGACGAGGGGTGCGACAGGTTCCTCGAGCTCGGCTCGGGCCGGACGTTGAGCGGATTGATCCGCCAGATCGACGCCGAGGCGGAGACCTTCGCGGCCGACTCGCCCAAGAAGCTGGCGAAGTTCGCCGAGGCCCAAGCGGCCTGAGGCTCAGCTCGCCACGAGCAGCGCGGTGCCGAACAACGCCACGAGGTGGAAGGTCTGGTCGAGCGCGGCGTCGAGGATCGGGTGTTGCCCGAGGTCGACGCCCTTGACCGCGCGGGCGTAAGCCATCAGCGCCTTGCCGTCGTCCTGGAACATGTGCGGGATCGCGATCAGCGCAGCGAGCCAGATGACGCCCGCCCCGAGGCTGTCGCTGAGCCAGATCAGCGCGGGGACGAACGCGAGCGTGTAGGTGAGGATGTGTGACAGCAGCGCGCGCCGCGCCGTGGCCGACCCGGATGTCAGCCCGCCGTGCTTGTTGAGTGCCTGCCAATCGGTCTGCAGCGCGTAGTCGCCGACAAGGTGACAGACGATGAACACGGCGTACACCTCGATCCACGGCATCTCGCGCAACCTATCTCACAGCCGCGGTTCATTCCTCCACCGGGCGGACCGCCCCGGTCTCGACCTCGTAGACGAACCCGCGCACCTGGTCTGTATGCGTGAGGAAGGGGCTCTCGCGGACGCGGCGGACCGAGTCGCGCACGTCGGCTTCGAGATCGGTGAACGTGCGTGCGGTCCACTCCGGCCGCTGGCCGGCCTCCGATTCGAGCTGATCGGCGAACTCCTCGTCGGTGAACGTCTGCATCCCGCAGCGCGTGTGGTGGATGACCATCACCGCCTCGGTCCCCAGGTGATGCTGGGACACGGAAAGGGAGCGGATCACGTCGTCGGTCACGACGCCACCGGCGTTGCGGATCACGTGAGCGTCGCCCTCGACCAGACCGAGCGCCTTGGCGGGGTCCAGCCGGGCGTCCATACAGGTGACGATCGCCACACGGCTGGCCGGCGGCGCCGGCAGGTCGCCTCGGTCGAAGCCAGTCACGTAGCGCTCGTTGGCCCTCAACAGGGCTTCCATTGATACCTCCGGTCTGCTTGAGTCGGCCCGATGGCGCGAAACCTATACATCACGGCTACCGGCCCCGGCGATGGCAAATCGGTGGTGGCGCTGGGGCTGATGCACACCCTGGCCGGCAAGGCCGAGCGCGTCGGGTTCTTCCGGCCGATCGTGCCCGATGCGGGCACCCCCGACCCACAGATCGAGCTGATCCGGCGCCGCTTCGATCTGCCGAGCGCCCTCGAGGAGATGAGCGCGATGTCGGCACCGGAGGCGCACGCCCTGATTGCCGCGGGCCGTCATGGCGAGCTCGAGCAGCGGGTGTTCGACGCCTACAAGCGGCTCGAGTCCGACTTCGACGTGGTCGTTTGCGAGGGCACCGACTTCGCGGGCCCCCTCCCCTCCCTCGACTTCGACGTCAACGCCGGGCTCGCCAACCAGCTGGGCTGCCCGGTCCTCGTGGTGATCCGCGGCACCTCGGTTTCCGGCATCGCCTCCGCGGTCCGCGTCGCACGGGCCGCGCTCGAGCACCGGGGCTGCAGCCTGTTCGGGGTGATCGTGAACCGTGTGCCGGTCGAGGTGCTCGCCGAGATGCGCGAGCACTCCGTTGTCTACGACCCCGGCGAGCCGCTGTACGTGCTCCCCGAGGACCCTGACCTCGGGCGCTGCACGGTCGGGCAGGTCGGCACCGAGCTCGGCGCCGAGGTGCTCGCCGCCGGTGGCGGCGGACTGCAGCAGCCCGTGCGCGAGGTGCGCATCGCCGCGATGGACGCCGAACACTTCCTCGACGACCTCGCCGACTCCACGCTGGTGATCGTCCCCGGCGACCGGACCGACATCCTCGTCGCCTGCCTGGCCTCGAGCCTCGTCCCCGGCCGGCCGGCCATCGCAGGGGTCGTGCTCACCGCCGGCCACGCTCCGTCCCCGACCGTCACGGAGATGCTCCGGCGGGCCCCCTTCCCCACTCTGGCGGTGGACATGCGCACCTACGCCGTGGCCACGGCTGTCCACGACATGACGCCGATGATCGAGCCTGGGGACGAGGCCAAGATCGCGACCGCGATCGGCGTCTTCGAGGCCGGTGTCGATCCTGCCGAGCTCGCCGAACGCATGGCCCTGCCGCGGCCCGCGACCACCACGCCGATGATGTTCGGGTACGAGCTGCTCGAGCGCGCGCGAGCCGGCCGCCGCCACATCGTCCTCCCCGAGGGCTCCGACGAGCGCATCCTGCGCGCCGCGGACATCCTGCTCCGCCGCGACGTCGTCGACCTGACGATCATCGGCGAACCCGAGGCCGTGCGCACTGCGGCAGCCGCATGCGGGCTGAAGATCGACCGCGCGCAGATCGTCGATCCGGTCACGTCGCCGCTGCGCGAGGAGTTCGCCGAGCGCTATCACGAGCTGCGCCGCCACAAGGGCATGACACCGGAGCTCGCCCACGACGCGGTCGTCGACAGCACTTATTTCGGGACCCTGCTGGTGGCCTCGGGCGCGGCGGACGGGATGGTCTCGGGCGCGGTGCACACGACGGCCGACACCATCCGCCCGGCGTTCGAGATCATCCGCTCGAGGCCCGACGTGTCGGTCGTGTCGAGTGTGTTCTTCATGTGCCTGGCCGACCGCGTGCTGGTGTACGGCGACTGCGCCGTGAACCCGAAGCCCGACGCCGAGCAGCTGGCCGACATCGCCCTCAGCTCGGCCGAAACGGCGGCCCAGTTCGGCATCGAGGCGCGCGTGGCGATGCTGTCCTACTCCACCGGCACGTCGGGTCGTGGCGAGCAGGTGGACGTGGTCAGAGAGGCCACGGCCCGCGTGCGAGAGCGTCGCCCCGAGCTCATGGTCGAGGGGCCGATCCAGTACGACGCCGCCGTCGACGCCCATGTCGCGCAGCTCAAGCTGCCCGACAGCGAGGTGGCGGGGCGGGCGACGGTCTTCGTGTTCCCTGATCTCGACACCGGCAACGTCGCCTACAAGGCGGTCCAGCGCTCAGCCGGCGCCCTCGCCGTCGGGCCCGTGCTCCAAGGGCTGCGGCGTCCGATCAACGACCTCAGCCGCGGCTGCTCGGTGGCCGACATCGTCAACACCGTGGCGATCACCGCCATCCAGGCCCAGGGCGCTCCTCCGGGCTAGTTGTAGTTCCTGGGCCCATTGTCCGGAGCCCTGCGTCGGCCGCGGCGCGCGCAGCTCGCCGGCTCTGCAGTCGGCAGGCCGCGACCGACAGCGCGGTAACGGCGCCGGTCGGACCGAGCGTGGTCTGTCTTACATCCACTGGATGTATTAGGCGCCACGGTCGACCGCCGGAGCGCCCGCACCCCTCGCCTTACCGGCGCCGTCGGACACGGCCACGGTGATCGCCAGGCAAGCGCTGAACGCGCGCCCGCCCGAACAACGTGCCTGGGTCATACAGCTAGTCGATCGCCGCGGCCAGGCGGCGGATGTACTCACCGGCGCTCGCCGGCCGTTGCTCGGGCTCCTTCTCGAGCGCGGTCAGCATCTCCGCGGCGAACTTCGGCGGCAGGTCGCCGCGCAGCTCGAGCGGATCGAACGGCGGGTCCTGGAGATGCGCCCACAGGATGCGCATCCCCTGCACGTGGGCGAACGGGGCGCGCCCGCAGGTGCTCTCGTACATCACGCACCCCAGGGCATAGATGTCGCTGGCCTGGCTGACCTCCTCCCCGCGGATCTGCTCGGGGGACATGTAGTCCATCGACCCGAGCGCCTGCCCGGGAAGCGTGAGGACGCTGCCCTGGCTGTCCTTGGCCAGGCCGAAGTCGGTCACGTAGGCGGTGCCGGCCTCGTCGAGCAGGATGTTGGCCGGCTTGACGTCGCGGTGCACCATCCCCGCCGCGCAGAGCGCTTCCAGCCCGGCGGCGACGTCCTGCCCGATCGCGACCGCGCTGCGGGGGTCGAGGACGCCGTCCTGCTTGAGCTTCTGCTCCAGGGTGAGCCCGTCGACGAACTGCTGCGCCATGTACGGCACGCCGTCCTGCTCCCCGGTCCCGAGCACCGGCACGACGTTGGGATGCTGCACCGTCTGCGCGATCCGCGCCTCGCGGGCGAAGCGCTTGCGGAAGACTGCGTCGCGGGCGAAGTCCTGCTTGACCAGCTTGAGGGCCACGCGCTGGCCGTTGGGATCGGAGGCGCAGTAGACGGAACCCATGCCGCCGACGCCGAGCAGTCGCTCGATCTCGTAGTCACCGACTCGCGTTCCCAAACGGGGGTCGGGAGCGCTGGGGGTGGACGTCATGGTCGGCTCGCGATCAACAGGGGCTGCAGAAGTATAATCCTGCGCTCGACCGGTCGTCGGGGTACGATCAGGCCCTGCGGATGGAGAGCCACCGGCCAGTGATGTCACGTACCGCACGCGCCAGCACCGCCACGGTGGCACTGACGCTGATCCTGCTCGGGGCGTTCGGCGTCGCCGCGGACGCAGCCGACGCCCCGGCCAACGACGCCTACCTGAACTCGCTGCAGCTCAACGAGCCGGGCACGAAGCTCAACCGCACGGACACACTGCGCGACGTCCAGGACACGACCGCCGCCACCGTTCAGGACGACATCTTCGACCCGCCGTCGTCGGGCGGTGACGCCGAGGTGACCCGGTGTGAGGGCCTCCCCTACGGCCACACGGTCTGGTACGACTTCCATCCCGACGCGGACGGCACGATCTCGATCCGGACATCCGGCTACGACAACGTGATCACGCTGTACCCGTTCAGTCGCAAGACCCTCTTGCCGGACGCCGGCGAGCGGCGCTGTGTCAACCGCGGTGACTTTCCGTCGGAGCAACTGGTGGCGCCGGTCAAGAAGGGCAAGGCCTACACCGTCCAGATCGGCGGCGTCGACGACGCCAGCGGATCGATCGAAGTGCTGTTCGACTACGCCGTGACGGTGTACAAGAAGCTGACCGCGGAGGCGACGCTCATCGCCCAGGCCGAGTCCGCGGGCATCGAGGTCCGCGACCTCGCCGTCAAAACCATTAGGAAGGCCCGCGTCGCGGTCTCCTGCGGCTCCCATTGCCGCCGCAAGGTGAAGACGGGCGCAAGGACCGAGAGATTCCGCCATCTCGCGGGCGTGCACCTCCCCGCGGGGTCGCGCCTGCGCATCCGCGTGACGGCTCCGAAGATGATCGGGGTCTACATCGTCTACAACATCCACCGCGGCAGTTTCACCAAGGTGACGCGCTGCCTGCGACCCGGATCACGAAAGCCACGGAAGAAATGTCGGTAGCCACCCCCACCGCACCTCGCTCGATCAACCCGGCTCGGCTGGCGCTGGTAGCCGCCCTGCTGGCCGCCCTCTTCGCCGGCGCGCTGCTGCTCGGACGCTCCGGCGCCGATGTGCCGGCCGCCACCGGCCCGGTGCTGCAGGAGGAGGCGCCCGGCGGCACGCTGCCGGTGAGCTCACCGCCTGAGAGCGCAGCGTTGCCGCGGCTGCGCCGCCCGGCTCCGGAACCAACCTCCGCACAGGCGCCGCCGCCGACGACGGGGTCGAGCCCGCCGGCCGCACCGGCCACGCCGATTACGCCGACGACTCCGACGCAACCGGCGCCCAGCGGCGGCTCCAACGGCGGCGACGGTGGCAGCATCATCATCGGTTGAGCCGCGTTGACTAGCGACGACCTGCTGCAGCCCGGCACGTTCGTCGCCGGCTACGAGGTCGACAGCCTGCTGGGTCGCGGGGGCATGGCGGTCGTGTACCGCGCCACCCAGCAATCGCTGAAGCGCACCGTGGCGCTGAAGGTGCTGGCCAAGGAGCTGAGCACCGACTCGAGCTTCCGCGAGCGCTTCGAGCGCGAGGGGCAGCTGCAGGCCGCGATCGACCACCTGCACATCGTCCCGGTGTACGAGGCGGGATCCAGCGAGCACGGGCTGTTCCTGGCGATGCGCCTGATCGCCGGCCCGACGCTCAAAGAGCTGATCGCCGGCGGTGAGCTGGACCCGCGTCGCGCCCTGCGGCTGCTCGCCCAGGTCGCGCAGGCACTCGACGCCGCCCACCGAGCCGGCCTGATCCACCGCGACGTCAAGCCGCAGAACATCCTCGTCGGCGAGGGCGACCACGCCTACCTGGCCGACTTCGGGCTGATCAAGGCCCCGGACGAGGCGGGCCTGACCGGGACCGGCCAGTTCATGGGCACGATCGACTACATCGCTCCCGAGCAGATCCGCGGCGAGTCCTCTGGACCGCCGAGCGACTGCTACGCGCTGGCGGCCGTGATGTTCGAGTGCCTGACCGGCAAGGTCCCGTTCGCGCGCGGCAACGAGATGGCCACCATGCAGGCGCAGCTGACGGAGCCGCCCCCGCGCTGCAGCGAGCTGCGTCCGGGGCTGCCCGCCGCGCTCGACGACGTGATCGCTTCCGGGATGGCCAAGGACCCGGCCCAGCGACCCCGGCCGACGTCCGAGCTGGTCCGCGCCGCGGTGCGCGCGCTGGCGACGGGCGAGACGGCCCGGCGCGGAACCTCCCCGCAGGCGGCGGCCGCCACGGAGACGCCCGCCGGCCAGCAGACCGTGGCCGCCCGGATACCCGACCAGGCGGTCGCGAGTGCCGGGCTCGGCGCGCCGACGGTCGCGGCGGCGACCGCGACGCCGGCGGCCCCCGCGGCGGGCCGGCAGCGGGCCGGCGGCATAGCGTTCGCGATCGTCGCCGCCCTGGCCGCTGCTGCGATCGCCGCCGGCTTCTTCGTGGGGCGCTCGGGCCGAGCGCCCGAGGCGACGCAGCTCAGCTCGGCCACCGCCGGGCCGCTGCAGCTCCGCTATCCCGGCGAGTGGCGGCTGGCGGCGAGCCCGGCCACCGTGCCGGGGCTGACGTTCGCCAGTCCGGTGACACTCGTCACGGCCGGCGGGCGCCTGACCGCCGGGATCGTGCCCGGCGCCGGGGGTCCGACATTGCTGTCCCGGGACTTCGCGGAACGGTTGAGCGGGAGTGCGCCGCGTCCGGATCGGGTGCTGCTGGGCAGCATCGAGGCGTACCGCTACAGCGACCTCGCCGTCAAGGGTGCCGGCGGCCCCGTCACCCTGTACGCCGCTCCGACCGCAGCCGGCGTCGCCACCATCGCGTGCGCGCCGACCAACCCGGCGACGGCGCCCTTCCAGCGACGCTGCGGGGCCCTCGCCGCAACGCTGCGGCTCGTCGGGAGCCGCGCTCTCGGGTTCGCCCCGAGCCGACAGTACGCGCAGCTGCTCTCGCGCACTTTCGGCAAGCTCAGCGGCGCGGTCGCCGTCGCCGCGCCGCGACTTCGCGCCGCGAAGACCCCGCGCGGACAGGCGGCCGCCGCGGGCGAGCTGGCGCAGGCCTACGCCACGGCCGCGACGGAGCTGCGCTCGGCCACGGTCTCGCCGCTCCTGCGCGACGCCCAGCAAGACGCAGTCGCGGCGCTGAACCGGCTGGCCGGCGGGTACAGGCAGGCCGGCCGCGCCGCGCGGGACCAACAGAAGGGCGCGTACAACCGGGCGGGGCGCGAGATTCGCCAGGCGGAGGCGGCGCTGGATGCTGCCGTCCGCGGCCTCTCCAAGCTCGGTTTCCGGGTCGCCGCCTAGGCCATTCTCAGTACGCTCGGAAGGCCATGAATCAGCCTCGGACCGCTTCTCAGCTTCTCGGCCTGACGCTGAACGATCGCTACCGGATCATCGAGCCGATCTCGAGCGGGGCGATGGGGGCGGTGTACCGCGCCTATGACGATGCGAGCGAAGGCGAGGTGGCCCTCAAGCAGTCTACCCACCCGCAGCACGACGCCCGGTTCGAGGTCGAGGCGCGGCTGCTGTCGAGCCTCGAGCACCCGCGCGTCGTGCAGGTGATCGACCATTTCTCGGCTTCGAACGGGCAGTTCGTCGTGATGGAGCTGGTGCGCGGGACCGAGCTCGGCGTGCTGCTCAAGCAGCGCGGGACCCCCGGCCTGCCGATCGGTGAGGCGATCAAGTACGTCCAGCAGACCTGCGATGCGCTGCAGTACATCCACGATCAGCAGATCGTGCACCGCGACGTCAAGCCGGCGAACCTCATCCTCGGCGAGAACGGCGTCGTGCTCGTCGACTTCGGTATCGCGCGACTGATCGACGACACCGAGGATGCCGGCACGGTCGGCATCGGGACCCCGAAGTTCATGGCGCCCGAGGTGTTCGCCGGCGGGCATGTGTCCCCGCGGACCGACGTGTTCAGCGTCGCGGCGACGCTCTGGATGCTGATCGCCGGCCGCGCTCCGGTCTACGCCGAGCCGACCCCCCTGTCGAGCGTCAACCCGGACGTCACCCCCGAGCTCGAGCACACGATCGCCGCCGGGCTGGCGCTGATGCCAGACCATCGCGTGGCCTCGGTGTCCGCGTTCGCCAAGGCCCTGGGCCAGCCGCTGCGGGGAGATACCGGAGTCTCGCTGGCGGTCTCGATGGACAACCCGGACGCCTCGAGAGCGCTGATGGAGGCCGTCGTGCACACCGCCGCGGCGGTGTTCGGGGCCGCCGCCGCATCGATCTGCCTGGTCGACGACACGACCGGCGAGCTCGTCTACACCTCAGCGTGGGGGGCCGGGGCGCGCGAGATCGTCGGCGTGCGCCTGCCCCCGGGGGTAGGGATCGCCGGGGGCGTGGTCAAGAGCGGCGTCGGCGAGGCGATCCCGGATCCGCGCAGCGACGAGCGGTTTGCGGCGAGCATCGCCGCCGGCACGGGTTACGTCCCGTACACCATGCTCGTCGTGCCGCTGCGACGCGGGGAGCGGGCGATCGGCGCACTGTCGGTGCTCGACCGCCGCGACGGCAGGCAGTACCGCCAGGACCAGCTCGAGCGCGCCGCGCTGTTTGCAGACCTGGCGACCAAGGCGCTCGCTGCTTCACCGGACTCGTTCACCAGCCTGGGAATGACCCGCAGCACGGCACCTGGCGCCTGAGATCTCAACAAACCCGGTGCTTTGACTTGGCCGGGGTCGTTCTGTAGAAGAGGCGTGTGTTCGGACCACCGAGACCCGAGAGCCCACGGCGAATCGGCATCCCCGGCCGCAGCGTGCTCGCGCTCGCCGCTGTGGTGCTCGCATTCGGTCCAGCGGCTCCGGTCGCCTCGGCGATCCCGAGCACCCAGGCCATCCATTCCCCGGGCCCGCTCACGGACATCTGGATCGGGACCGACCTGAGCTGCCAGGTCGCCCGCAAGGGCGCCGACGCCTTCGCGTTCTTCCCGCCCAGGCAGCCGCTCGCCGACTGCGGGACGTTTCTCTCGGTCGGCGGCACCGTGTTCGGCCCGGAGTTCGACGGCCACACCTCCACGTCGTTCCCCGGCGGAGACAACTACGTCCCCTTCACCGCTACGTCGCAGTCAGCCGTCGACGGCGCCGGGACCGCAGCCGACCCGTACCGGATCGTCACGAGCGTGTCAGCGGCAGACACCGGGCTGATGGTGACCGAGGTCGACAGCTACGTGACCGGCGAGGATCGCTACCGGACCGACATCGTGGTCTCGAATTCCGGTCCGGTCGCGGTGACGGCGCTGCTGTTCCACGGAGCCGATTGCTACCTGCAGAGTTCCGACATCGGCTTCGGCGCCATCACGATTCGCGGCGCACCGGCGTGCACGAGCACCCCTAACAACTCGCCCTCGGGGGAGCTCCAGGAGCTGGCGCCGCTGTCGCCCGGCCACCGCTATGTGGAAGGCCAGTTCGAGGCCGTGTGGAACCACATACTCGGCCAAACAGACCTGCCGAACACGTGCCAGTGCGAAGTTGATCATGACAACGGTGCCGCCGTCAGCTGGAGTGTCAGCATCCCGGCGGGCGGATCGGTCACGCAGTCGCTGCTCAGCAACTTCTCCGAGGCGGGCCAGGTCGTCGGCAGCCCCGCGGTGGTGACCGGGCCGGCCACGCTGTCCCGTGAGCACGCGACCGTCTCCGGGTCGGTCAACCCGGAGGGCGCCGAGGTCACGGACTGCCGGTTCTCCTGGGGCCCGTCGACGTCCTACGGTCGCTCCGTGCCGTGCGCGGAATCGGTCGGCGCCGGTACGAGCCCGGTGCCCGTCTCGGCTCGTCTGCCCGATCTGGACCGGGGCAAGACCTACCACTATCGGCTGCAGGCGACCACGGGCGGCGGCACCACGACCGGCGCCGACCAGACACTGGAGATCCCGTCTGTCCCCCAACTCGGCAAGACCGCCAACCTGGTCCCGATCTCGGGGCAGGTTCTGATCAGGACCCCACGGGGCTCCCGCGGCGACAGGCGCGCGGGCCACCTGAGCGCGGTCACCAAGGGGAAGGGATTCGTGCCGCTCACCCGGGTCCGCCAGATCCCGATGGGCACGCAGATCGATGCCCGCCGCGGAACGCTGGACCTGATCGCGGCCCGGGCCAAGCCCGGCCGCACCGGGTCGGCGCGGCTCGCGGGCGGAGTGTTCTCCGTTTCCCAGATCGGCAAGGGCCGGCGCAAAGGCCTGACCACGTTCACCCTCAGGTCAGGCCTGTTCAAGGGAGCCCCTAGCTTTGCGAGCTGCCGCAGGTCGAAGGGCGGTAAGAGCTCGGGCGCGTATGCCTCGCGGCTGTCGCGCAAGGCGTTGCAGACCCTGAGGGCCCGCGACAGGAAGGGCAAGTTCCGCACGAAGGGCAGACACAGCGCCGGCACCGTGCGCGGCACGGCCTGGAACACGACCGAGCGCTGCGACGGCACGCTTACCACCGTCAAACGAGGGGTCGTCGACGTGCGTAACTTCAAGCTGCGCAAGACGGTGCCCGTGAGGGCCGGCTACCACTACCTCTCCGCCGCCGACCCCAGCGAGCAGCGAAGGCCCCAGCGCAACCGCTGACGCCTCCAGGACGCGCTACTCAGACGACGTCGATCTGCTCCCGCATCGTCATCGGGTGCAGGTTGCAGAAGAGCTGGTAGCGGCCGGGCACGGTGAGGCGCTCGCTGACGCGGTGCCCGCGGGTATGCGTTTGGCCGCCCAGCGGGCGCGGGCCGGAGGCGAAGGTGAGGTTGTGGGCCGCGCGATCGCGGAAGCGGAAGGTGACGCGGGCGCCGGCGCGCACCCGGACGCGCTGGGGCTGGAAGCGGTAGGCGGCCAGATCCACGCGACGGGTCGCCACGACCGGTCCGTCGGGCTCGTCGATCTCGACCGCCCGGCGCCCCTCCAGCCGGTAGAGCGGGACGGGCTGGTAGGGCGCCGCGGTGCGCAGCCCCGGCCGCATCGTCGACTGCGTCGCGTCCGCCGGAAGCGGAGAACACTTCACAAAAGGGTCCGTCCCTTTTGTGAAGTGCGCGATGTAGATGTGGGTGATGGCCATGACCGCGCCGCGCGCGTCGTCGTCCTCGTAGATCCCGTGGAGGTCGAGCGTCTGGCCCCTGCGGACCGGGATGCCCGTCTGCGAGCTGAACCAGCTCGTCTGCACCGGCCCGGCCTCGTGCAACCGCGGCGTGACCCGGTAGGCGAGATCGCCGGCGGGCGCATAGAACGGGGTGTGCTCGAACAGGACACGGTCGTCGCACGCCGGGTCGCGCAGCTCGAGGCCGACGGCGCCGGCGTGCAGGTGCCCGCCGGCGGCGACGATCCGGCCCGTCATCGGCACCTTCCAGCGGTGCACCCGGTCGTCGAGCGACCCGGGCCCGCCGTCGCCGGCGACGTTGTAGTACGCGCGCCGGCAGCCGTTGGCGCGGACCCAGAACGGGCGCACGCCGGTCAGCCGGGAGGTCTCGACCGTGCCGGTGTAGCGCACGTACACCTTGCCCGGCCGGTGGCGATGGCTCATGAGCATGCCGTTGAGCTCCCAGCGGTCGCGGCGCTGGAGGCGGTAGCCGTAGCCGGGCGGCAGGTCGAGCGCCTGGTTCTCCTCCCCGGTGCCGTAGAAGACCTCCGGCAGCCGGTTGCAGTTGCGCACCCTCCGCCGGGACAGGTTGCGCAGGTACATGTGATGGAGCATCGCCCGGTCGACCTCCACCCGCCGCCCGCGCGCGTCCACGAGCTCCGCGCGCAGCTTCGTCACATGGCCCTTGACGCGCGGCGTGGGGACCTCGAGCCTGAGCATCTCGGTGTCGTAGCGGCCGACCTCGAACGGGCCGGCGCGCAGGTCGAAGCGGTGCTCGGCCGCCTGCGCGCTGCCCGGCATGAGCAGCGCGAGCACGGCCAGCAGCAGCAGAGCCCGCCTCACGGAAAGGTCCGCCCGTCCCTAGGTCTCGAGGGCTTCGACGAGCTCGTCCTTGCTCATCTTCGAGCGGCCCTCGATGCCCTTGTCGGCCGCTCTCTCGAGCAGGTCCTTCTTGGGGAGGTCCTGCAGCCGCTCGCCCTTCATCTTCGCCAGCGACTCCTCGAGCGCGGCCATCAGGTCCGGCGTCGCCGTCGGCTCCTTCTCCGGCGTCGGCGCCTTGACGGTGCCGCCCTTGCGCTTGGCCTCGATGACGTCCTCCAGGCGCATCCGGTAGCGGTCCTCGTAGCGATCGGGCTCCCAGTCCACCGAGAGCTCCTCGATCAGCGCGCAGGCCGTCTCCACCGCCTGCTTGCTGGCCTTGACGTCGGGCGCGATGTCCGAGGGGTCGCGCACCTCGTCGTGCCACAGCAGGGTCACGAGCTGCAGCCGCCCCTCGCGCGAGCGCACGAGCACCAGGTACTCCTTGGTGCGCATGACGAAGCGGCCCGAGCGCCGCGCGGTCGGTCTTCTCCATCACCTCGACAAGCAGCTGGTAGGCGCGCAGCGTGCCCTCGCTGTCGCCGATCGGCAGCAGAACGTAGGGATGGTTGAAGTACATCGGGTCGACGTCGGCGAGCGGGACGAAGGACTCGATGTCGATGGTGCGCGTCTTGCGCGGCTCGACGGTGGCGAGGTCCTCGTCGGTGACGATCACGAGCTTGTCCTTGTCGATCTCGTAGCCGTGGGCGACCTCCTCCCAGCTGACCTCGGCGTCCTCGGCCGAGCAGAAGCGCTTGACCTCGATCGGGCGGTTGGTCTCCTTGTGCAGCTGGCGGAAGCGGATGCGCTGGTCGCGCGTCGCCGTGACGAGCATGCACGGGCACGTTGACGAGCCCGAAGCTCAGCGAGCCGGTCCACATCGAGCGGGGCATCAGGCGGCCTTCGTTCCCTTGAGGCTGGCTTCCAGAGCGGCCAGCAGGTCGGACTCCTCGCCGGGCTCGTCTGGCTCGGCGACGACGAACTGCTTGCCCTTGGCCTTGGCCTCGACCATCTCGATGACGCGCTCGCGGTAGGTGTCCTCGTAGTCGTCGGGCTTGAAGTCGGCGGCCAGCGATTCCACGAGCGACCCGGCCATCTTGATCTCGCGCTCGGACGGGCCGCGGTCGGCCTGCCGGTACTCGAGCTCCTTCTCGCCGGCGACCTCGTCGGCGAAGCGCAGCTGGTGCAGCGCGAGCACGTTCTCCAGCGCGCGCACGGCGACGAGGTACTCGCGGTCGTGGAAGGTCATCCGCCCGATGCCGGCCCGGCCCGGTCTCCTCGAGCGCGGTCTGGAGCGCCCTGTAGGCCTCCTCCCCGCCCTCGCGCGGCCCGACGTAGTACGTCTTGGCGAAGTAGACGGGATCGATCTCACCGGCGGGGACGAACTCGTCGATCGGGATCGTCTTCGTGCGCTCCCCGGCGGCCGCCTTGACCTCCTCCTTGGTCAGCACGACGTACTCGTCCTCGCCGATCTCGAAGCCCTTGACGATGTCGTCGTAGGGGACGACGTCGCCGGTCTCCGGATCCAGGCGCCGGTGCTCGAGCGGAGCGCCGTCGGCCTCGTGTACCTCCCGGAAACGGACCGTCTTGTTGTCCGTCGCCGTGTGGAGCTTGATCGGGACGTTGACGAGCCCGAAAGTGATGGTGGCGTTGAAGATGGAGCGTGGCACTGGCCTTAAGTTCTACCCGCATTGGTCCGGGTTTCCTCCGCCTGCAAGCGGAGGATCGGTACTTCGGCCGGTGCCCGCACCCGGATCGGCAGCCCGGTCTCGCCCACCCCGCGCGAGACGAACAGGTGCCGGCCGAACTCGACGATGTGTCCCTCCTTGAAGCGGCTGCCGTGGCGGGTGGGCATCGCCAGGCGGCGCACGAGCGGCAGGTCGACCTGCCCGCCGTGCAGGTGGCCCGACAGGGTGAGGCTGACACGCGCGGGCACGTAGGGGAAGACGTCGGGGTCGTGGCAGAGCACCAGAATCGGCTCGCCGCCCGGGATGCCGGCGAGGGCCGAGCCGACGCGCGGGTCGCGGTGGCGGCTGTCCGCCACCCCGGCGACGTGGAGCGAAACGCCGCGCAGGTCGAGGGTGAGCCGCTCGTTCTCGAGCACCGGGATCCCGGCGTGGCGCAGCGCGAGCGCGACGCCGTGTCCCTCGTGGTGCCAGTCGTGGTTGCCCAGGACGGCGGCGACCGGCCCGCGCAGCCGCGCCAGCCGCTGCGCCACCTGCGCGGGGTCGATCCGTCCGCCCGCCGAGCACGTCGCGGGTCCACGTAGTCGCCGACGAGCGCCACGAGATCGGGCGCGGCCGCGTTGACGGTCTCGACCAGCGACTCCAGGTGGCGCCGGCGCGACGCGCGGCCCGCCGGCGTGGAGGTCGCAGACGACCGCGACGCGGAGGCCGTCGAGCCGCTGCGGCCAGTGCGGCAGCGCGAGGTCGTGCTCGGGCAGCCGGAGGCGCCGCATCCTCGGCAGTATCCCGCCCCGTGAGCGCAGCCTTCTACGAGCGCGACGGCGACCGCTTCGCCGCCACGCAGTACACGCGCGGCCCCTGGAGCCTCGAGCACCAGCACGCCGGCCCGCCGGCGGCGCTGCTCGCGCACGCGGTCGAGCGGGCTGCGGGCATCGAGGGCGGGCACGGCCGCCCGGCTGACCTTCGACATCCTGCGCCCGGTCCCGATCGCGCCGCTGACCGTCGCCACGCGGATGCTGCGCCCGGGCCGCAACGTCGAGCAGCTCGAGGCCACGCTGGCGACCGACGAGCACGAGGTCATGCGCGCTCGTGTCTGGCGGATGCGCGCAGTCGGCCGTCCGACGGCCCGCATCCCGCCGGCGGCCGGCGCCCCCCGAGGCGCTGCCGCCGGCCCCCCGCGCGGGATTCTTCGCCCCCGGCACGGCGTACGTCGACGCACTCGACTGGCGCTTCGCAGCGCGGCACGTTCGACGAGCTCGGCCCGGCGGCGGCGTGGACGCGCATGAACGTGGACCTCGTCGCCGGCGAGCCGATCACGCCGCTCGAGCACCTGCTGGTGATGGGCGACGCCGCCAGCGGGATCTCCGCCACGCTCGACTGGAGCGACGTGGACGTTCCTCAACGTCGACTTCTCCGTCGTGCTGGAGCGCCCGCCACGGGGCGAGTGGCTCCTGATGGACGCGACGACCCGCCTCGGCGGCGAGGGCGCCGGGGCGTGCCTCGCGACGTACTTCGACCAATTGGCCGGGTCGGACCTCCTCCCAGGCGCTCCTCGTCGCCCAGGCGTTGACGTTCCGTCCGAGGGCGCTGGAACACTCGCCGCCCATGGACCACCCTCCGCCTCCCACGCTGGGACTCGCAGGCGGCCGAGCGGCTCGCCCAGGCCGGCATCGGCGTCACGGACGCACCGCAGGGCTACGTGGGCCACGGCATCGAGGTGCGGCTCGAGGTCTCCGACGGCGACCCGGTCGACCGAGTGCGCGCCGCGCTGCGCGGCTGGACCGTCGTGCTGCCGCGCGACTTCATCACCTCCGGCTAGGGCCGCACCAGCTGCCGCCGCTGACCGGCGGTCACACCCGGCATTCGCGACTGATGCATCCACAGGGGGTGTTATTCGCGAATGGCGACCTGCCGCCCGGCCCGACCCTCCCCCTTATCGCGCAGTCAGACCACGCCGCGACAGCTGATCGCGTCCCGAGCTGAGCGCGCAGCGGCCAACCTTAGGCCGCGACCGCCTTGAGCTCGCGCACGACGACCATCAGCCCGGCGAGGTCGGCGCCGTCGACCGACAGCGAGCGCATGACCGAGGCGAGGTGCTCCGCGCGCGCCGCGTTGACGCTCCACGAAGCGTGTCGATCGCCTCGCGCGGTGACGCTCCCGGCGTCAGCCTGAGCGCCGCCGCGACCAGCGCGCGCCGGGCCGCCGCGGGCGTCGTCGCGCAGCGCCTGGACCGCCCAGCGCTGGACGCGCTGGGAGGCGGGCAGGTCGTCGAGCTCGGCCTCGAGCCAGCCGAAGCGCAGCCGGTCGCCGAGCAGCGCGAAGGCCAGGCCGACCTCCTCGAGCTCGCGGCCGGCACTCGGCGGCGACGGCGAGCACGTCCGGCGCGAACGCGAGGTCGGGCGCCAGCGCGTGCGCCTGCGCGAGCGTCTCGGGCACGCCGAGCGCCTGGAGCCGCTCGATCGTCCGCGGTCACGCGCTCGGGCGGCGACGCCTCGAGCGCGTCCTCGATCGCGTCGAAGCCCTCGTGGCCGGCCTCGACGAGCTCCTGCAGCGGACCCGGCGGGCGCGTGCTGGAGGTACCAGCGCGTGACGGTCTCCACCAGCCGCTCGACGCCCTCGACGCAGCTCGACCTCGACGTCGTCGTCGAGCTCGGTCTCGAGCGCGTCGATGGCCGCGAAGCGCCCGATCGCGCCGGTGACGTCGCGCGCGATCCGGTAGGCGCGGACCACCGCCGCGGGCGTGACGCCGAGCTCCGTCGACAGCCGCGACACGAACGACGGGCCGAGCGCGTCGACGACCTCGTTGGCGACCAGCGTCGCGGTCAGCTCGCGCCGCAGGCGGTGCTCGGCGAGCAGACGTCGCCGAAGCGCTCGACGATGGCGGGCGGGAAGTAGCCGCGCAGGTCGCGCTCGAACCACGGGTCGTCGACGAGCTCGGAGTCCAGCAGCGCGTCGGTCAGCGACCGCTTGGCGTGCGTCAGCAGCACGGCCAGCTCCGGGCGGTACAGGCCCTGGCCGGCGCGGCGGCGCTGGCCGAGCTCGGTCGCGGTCGGCAGCGCGTCGGCCTCGCGGTCGAGGATGCCCTCCTCCTCCAGCGCCGCCATCAGGTCCTCGTAGGCGTAGATGCGCGCCGCCGAGGTGACGACCTCGCGCGAGAGGATGCGCGCCTGCCGGTAGGAGTCCTGGAGCACGTGGGCGACGACGTCCTCCGTCGCGGCGCGCAGCACGCTGGTTGCGCTCGCTCGAACTCGAGGCCCGCGTGCGACGAGCAGGATCTTCAGGTTGACCTCGTGGTCGGAGGAGTCGACGCCGGCCGAGTTGTCGATGAAGTCGGCGGTCACGCCGACGCCGCGCGCCGCGCCCTCGATGCGCGCGCGCTGGGTCCAGCCGAGGTTGCCGCCCTCCCCCACCACGCGAGCGCGGATCTCGTCGGCGTCGACGCGGATCGAGTCCGACGAGCGGTCGTGGGCGTCGGCGTCGGACTCGAGCGACGCCTTGACGACGGTGCCGATGCCGCCGTTGAAGAGCAGGTCGACCGGCGCCCGCAGGATCGCTCGGATGACCTCGTCGGGAGTGAGCGCCTCGTCCGCGACTCCCAGCGACCTCGCGCGCCTGCGGCGAGAGCGGGATCGACTTGGCCGACCGCGGCCAGACGCCGCCGCCCTCGGTGATCCCCGTCGTAGTCAGCCCACGACGTGCCCGACCCGAGGTCGAACAGCCGCTTGCGCTCGCTGCCACGAGGCCTCGGGATCGGGTCGGGGATCGATGAACACGTGACGGTGGTCGTAGGCGCGCGATCAGCTTCAGCGGTGCGCGAGAGCAGCATCCCGTTGCCGAACACGTCGCCGCTCATGTCGCCGACGCCCGACGACGGTGATCACGTCGCGCTCGGGGTGCTGCCCGTGCTCGCGGAACAGGCGCTTGACCGACTCCCACGCGCCGCGCGCCGTGATCCCGAGCTTCTTGTGGTCGTAGCCGTGCGAGCCGCCGGAGGCGAACGCGTCGCCGAGCCAGAAGCCGCGCTCGAGCGCGAGCGCGTTGGCGGTGTCGGAGAACGTCGCGGTGCCCTTGTCGGCGGCGACGACGAGGTACGGGTCGTCGCCGTCGAGCACACGCACGCCCTCGGGATGCACGACGTCGCCGTCGACGATGTTGTCGGTCACGTCGAGCAGCGCGCGGATGAAGCGCTTGTACTGCGCCGCGACCTCCTCCTTGCAGCGCACCGGGGTCCTCGGGCCGCTGCTTGAGGTAGAAGCCGCCCTTGGCGCCGGTCGGGACGATGACGGCGTTCTTGGTCATCTGCGCGCGCATCAGGCCGTAGACCTCGGTGCGGAAGTCCAGCCGGTCCGACCAGCGCAGCCCGCCGCGGGCGATCGCGCCGCCGCGCAGGTGGATGCCCTCCATCGCGACGCGAGTGCACGAACACCTCGACGTAGGGCTTGGGCGACGGGATCCCGGCCACGTCGGCCGAGCGCAGCTTGAGCGCCATCGCGTCGCGGCCCGGCCTGAAGGCGTTGGTGCGCAGGGTCGCGTCGACGAGCGTGGAGCTGGTCGCGCAGGATGCGGTCCTGGTCGAGCGACTCGACGGCGTCGAGGTCGCGAGGATCTCCTCGCGCAGCGCCGTCGGCGTCGCCGTCGATCTGGGCCCCTCGGACCCGTGGCGCAGCTCGAAGTAGCGCACGAGCTTGGCGGCGATGTGCGGCTGGGCCGCGAACGCCTCGCCGTCGTAGCGCAGCCCGAAGCGCGCGCCCGCCCGCTGGCGGTAGACGCGGTAGGCGCGCAGCATGCGCGACCTGCTGCCAGGTCAGCCCGGCGACCACGACGAGCTTGCTCAGCCAGTCGGCGTCGGTGTCGCCGCGGCGGACGGCGACGATCGTGTCGGCGAGCCGGTCGCCGAGCTCGTCGAGGTCGAGCGGCTCGCCGTCCGGCCCGCGCACGCCGAGGTTCTGCACGAACGTCTCGCCCGTCGCCGCCGAGCAGCCGCGCCGGGCGCTCGTCGTGCACCTGCAGGCCCGAGCATCTCCAGGATCGGCAGGATCTCCGACAGCGCGACCTTGCCGCCGCGCTTGTAGAGCGTCAGCCGCGTGCGCGGCCCCGACCGGCCCTCGGCGTGCTGGAGGCCGACGACCAGGTCCTCGTCGGTGCGCTCGAGCTCGTCGAGGCGCTCGATGTCGCCCGCGGCGAGCGTCGGGCTCCGTGGCGGCCTTGTAGAAGTCGGGGAAGCGGTCGCACCACGTCGCCGCGAGCTCGTGCGCGCGCATCGCGCCGTGGCGCTCGCGCAGGACCGCCTCGACCGCGTCCTCCCACGAGCGGCTCAGCAGCCCGGCGTCGGCCTCGAGCTCGCTCGAGCGAGCGGGTCGGGCAGCTCGCCCCGCGGCGCGTGCAGCGCGAAGTGCAGCCGCGCGTGCGTGAACTGGTCGTCGATGACGAGGTGGGACTCGATCGTCGTCGTGCTCGCCGTAGCGGCTTGACGAGCAGCTTGCGGATGCGCTCGCCGAGCTGGGCGCTGTAGCGGCGGCGCGGGAGCGCGACCACGAGGCTGGCCGTGCGCCCGTCGGCCGTGCGGCGCCCCAGCACGCGGACCTCGTCGGCCTGCATCGCCAGCAGCACGACGATCATCGCGCGCAGGTCCTCCCACGGGGCCGCGAACAGCTCGTCCTTGTAGAAGGAGCCGAAGATCGCGATCGCGGCGCGGTGGTCGTGCGAGCCGTCGATCAGCGCCTCGGCCTCGAGGATGCGGCGCAGCTTGTGGCCCAGCAGCGGCGTGTCGGCGGCCGGCGACGTGTACGCCTTGCGCGTGAAGAGGCCGATCAGGCGGCACTCCCCCATCTCGTCGCCGCGCTCCCAGCGGACGGCGACGTAGTCCATGCGCGCGTGCCGGCGGACGGGCGAGATGCGGTTCGTCTTGGCCACCGTCAGCAGGTCGCCCTGCTCGATGTAGCGCTGCGTGGACGGCTTGAGCTCGGAGACCGGCTTGCCGGCGGACACCGAGCTGGCATCGCAGTCGCCGAGCAGGCCGAGGCCGGAGCCGGGGACCACGCTCAGCACGTCATCGCGTACGACGTACTCGCGGTAGCCGAGGAACGTGAACGTGCCGTCGAGCAGCCAGCGCAGGAAGGCGATCGTCTCGTTGACCTCGTCGAAGCCGTGCGGGCCGGCGGCGGCGCGGGCGAGCTCGATCATGCGGCCGATCTGCTGGGTCATCGCCGGGAAGTCGGCGACGACACGACGGACGTCGGCGAGCACCTCGTGCAGCGTGCGCTCGATGTCGGCGAGCTCGGAGTCGCTGAGGCGGCGGTCGAGCTCGAAGTGCATGATCGACTCGCGACGGGCGCTGTCGCGCGGGTCGCAGACCGTCCTCAGCGGTCCCGTCCTGGTCGCGCTCGGTGCCGAGGATCGGGTGCATCACGCGCCGCACCACCAGGCTCGCGCGCCTCGAGCTCGGCGGTCACCGAGTCCACGAGGAAGGGCAGGTCGTCGGTGGCCGTCTCCACGACCGAGCCCACGGCGTCGTAGCCGTCGGCGTCGGCGGTCGGGTTGAAGGCCCGTACGGCGGCGGGCTCGCGCCCGCGGCCGGCCATCAGCGCCAGCGCGCCGCGGACCTCGGCGAGCACGCGATCGGGATCGGCGTCGGGCTCGTGGTGGCGGTGCAGGTAGGCGTGCGCGAAGGCGCGCTCGAGGCCGTCCCCGGCCAGCGCCGCCACGCGTTCTCGCAGGCTCTCCTCCGCAAGGGTCATGGGATCTCGGTTTCGCCCGGCCGGCCTTCGGCCTCTGGGCGACGTCACCGGGCGAATGCGAATCTTACGGTCAATGGAGCGTCGTGACACCGCTCGGTACATGGCTGCGATCGCGCTCGCGGGGTCGTTCGCGCCCTCCCTGATGCGGCGCGAGCGCCGCGAGCAGCTCGCGGTGTCGGCGGGATCGGCCGCGCTCGGCGCCGCGGCCGGATGGGCGGCGGAGTCGCTCGTCGCGCAGCTGGCCCGCCGGCTCGACGGCGGCGAGACCGCGGCGCGCCTGACGATCGCGGGCGTGGGTGCCGGTGCCGGGCTGCTGCGCCTGGACCGCGGCGGGCCCGCCGTGGCGTTCGCCGGAACGGCGGCGCGCGTGGCGGGTATCGCGGCGCTCGTCGGCTGGGCGGCGCCCGAGCGCCGCCGCGTGCCGGGGTTCGATCCGCTTCCCGTCGCGGCCGCGGGCGCGCTCGCCGCCGGGGTGCTGGCGACCCGCGCGACGCTGCGCCGCCGCGGGCGCCGGCCGGTCCCGTACCCGTGCGACGAGTACCTGCCCACGACCTCCTGGGAGCTGCCCGGGCTCGACTTCGAGGGCCAGCGCTTCTGCGCCGGCGCGACGACGGGGCTCGGGCAGGATCCGATCCGCGTGTTCGTCGGGCTGCGATCGGCCGAGAACGTGGCCGCGCGCTGCGACCTCGCGCTGGCCGAGCTCGACCGGCTCGGGGCGTTCGACCGCACGCGGCTGGTCCTCTGCAGCGCCACGCTGCGCGGCTACGTCAACCCGGTCCCGATCGCGGCCGAGGAGCGCTTCTCCGACGGGGACGTCGTCCACGTGGTCGTGCAGTACTACGACAAGCGCACGCCGTGGCTGTGGCGCAAGGTCCCGGTCGCGGCCCAGACGCACCGGGAGATGCTCGCGCGGCTGCGCGACCGTGCGGGGCCGGAGCTGTGCGTCTACGGCGAGTCGCTGGGCGCGTGGTCGAGCCAGCGGGTGTTCCGGGACCCCGAGGACCTCGACCGCCGGGGCGTCGCGCGGGCGTTGTGGGTCGGGACGCCGTACTTCTCGCGCTTCGGCCGGCGTGCGCGGGACGACCGGCGCTTCCAGGTCGTGCGCACGAGGGACGTGCTCGCGGGCGAGATCGAGGTCTCGGCGCGTTTCGTGCTGCTCGAGCGCCTCACCGACCCGGTCGTGCTGTTCCCGGGCTTCGAGCTGCTGTGGCGGCGGCCGCCCTGGTATCCGAGCGGGTCGTGGAAGCCCGGCATCTCGTTCCTCCAGGGGCTGCTGGATCTGATCAAGGCGACGCGCTGGACGGCCGATCAGCCGGCGCCCGAGGGCCACGACTACCGGATCGAGCTGCCGCTGGTGGTCAACGCGGCGTTCGGTCACCGCCGGCCGCGCGCGGAGGCCGAGGCGGTCGCGGCCCGGGTGCTCGAGGTCGAGGCGGGAAGGGCGGCGCGGATCAGGCAGGCGCGGCAGGACGCTCGAGCGAGCGCACCGCCGGCACGGCGAGCACGAGCAGCCCGGCGCTGACACCGAGGACGCTCATCCCGATCAGCGTCTCCTGCAGCCCGATAGCCACGCTCAGCGGACCGGCGATGGCCGTCCCCAGCGGCAGCAGCCCGGTGGCCACGAACAGGTCGTAGCTGCCGACGCGGCTGACCGCGTGTGCGGGGATCTGCTCCTGGATCGAGGTCTCCCAGAGCGTGAAGTAGCAGGTGACGGCGACGGCCGATACCGCTTCCAGCGCCGCGATCGCCGCGACCGGCAGGCCGGAGCCGATGATCGCCGCCTGGCACGAGGCCACCAGCAGGCACGCCGCGCTGGCGCGGACGGCCCGGCGCGGGCGCCAGCGCAGCAGCAACAGCTGCCCGGCCACCGATCCCGCCCCGAACGCGGCGACGATCACCGCCCAGGCGCCGGCGCCGCCGAGCTGCCGGTCCGCGAGCACGGGGCCGAGCGCGAACACGGAGGGCAGCACGACCGCGTGGTAGACGGCGAGACCGCCGAGCATGGCGATCACCCACGACCGGGTGCGCACCTCGCGCCAGCCCTGCCTGAGCCCGGCCAGGAAGTCGCGCTCGGCTTCGTCGAGCGCCGCCGGCTTGGCGGTGGACGCTCTGCGCAGCCGCAGCAGGAAGGCGATGCTGGCCACGAAGGTGGCCGCGTCGGCGAGCAACGCGCCGCCGGCTCCGAGCCCGACGACGAGGAGTCCCGCAACCGCCGGCCCGGCGACCATCGCGCCCGAGTCGACGAGCCCGCGCAGCGCGTTGGCCTGCTGGAGCTGCGGCGCCGGGACGAGCTCGGGCATCAGGCCGTAGATCGCGGGCTGGAAGAAGGCGTCGGCGCTGCCGTAGGCGAGGCCGAGCAGCGCGAGATGCCACCACTGCGCCTGATCGGTCACCAGCAGCAGCCCGCCCGCCAGCTGGCAGAGCAGGCGCACCACGTCGGAGGCGAGCATCAGCGTGCGCCGGTTCACGCGGTCGGCGACCACCCCGGCCACGAGACTGAAGAGGAAGAACGGCAGCGTCGTCGCGCCGGCGACGAGCCCGACCTCCGCCGCGCCGCCGCCGGCCGCCAGTACGGCGAACGGCAGGGCGACGAAGGTGATGCGGTCGCCGAAGCCCGACAGGGCCTGCCCCAGGAACAGCAGCCGGAACTGCGGGTTGTCGCGGAGCACCGCCGGGACGGCGGCCACTAGCCGGTGAAGCGGCCCGGCGTGCGCTGCTCCGGGGCGGGGATCGCCTCGACGGGCGTCACCTGCCCGCCCTCGTAGCGGAAGTGCACCAGGACCGGGTCGCCCGTGGGCTTGAGCGGCTCGTCGCCGGGCTGGTAGATCCCGTAGCCCAGCGTGACCTCGAGGTCGTTCGTCCGCTTGAGGTTGAGCTTGGCGCTCAGCTCCGTCGAATCGTTGCCGAGGTACTGCCCGTCGACGAAGAAGAACGCCAGATACCCGCCGCTCGAGGCCTCGCCGACGAGCACCTGCAGCGTGTCGTCCGGGTTCCAGGCGCGCTTGTCGACGACCTCGAACCCCCGGCTGCGTACGACGTCGATGTCGTCCTGGCGGTCGAGCCGCTCGGTCGGCGTCAGCGGTGCGGGTGTCGGCTTGGGCTTGGGGGTGCGGGTCGGGCTCGGCGTCGCCGTCTCGGTCGGCGTGGCCACCGCCTCCTGGGAGCCGTCGTCATCCCCGGCGCCCCCGATCAGGCTCACCACCACGATCAGCACCACGAACAGCCCGACGACGCCCCCCACGCCGAGCACCCGAGCGAGCGTCCGGTCCGGCGGCGGTTTCGGAGACGGCCCAGCCATGCGGCGGCGATGGTATCTGCGAAGGGGGCGAGGCCACTTCTGTAATCCATAACCGTTTGGTAATGTATTACTCGTGTCGACCTTCGGAGCACTGGCCGACCCGAGCCGCCGGGCGATCCTGGAGCGGTTGCGCGACGGCGAGCGGTCGGTCAACGAGTTGCGCCAGGGCCTGGCCCTGAGCCAGCCCGGCGTCTCGAAGCACCTGAAGGTGCTGCGCGAGGCCGGCCTGGTCGAGGCGCGCCCGGCCGGGCGCCGGCGCCTGTACGGGCTGCGAGCCCAGCCCCTGGCCGAGGTCGACGCGTTCCTTGCCCCCTACCGCGCGTTCTGGGAGCAGCGGCTCGATGCTCTCGAGCGCCACCTCGAGGAGAACCCATGACCCCCGAGCTCGTCCTGCACCGCCGTCTCCCTTACCCCGTCGACCGCGTCTGGCGATCCATAACCGATCCGGATGAGCTGGCCGCGTGGTTCGTCGACACGCACGGGGAGGTGACCGAGCACGACCCGCCCCACCGGATCGCCTGGGAGAAGGTCGGGCAGATGGTGCGCTTCGAGCTGGAGCCTGACGGGGCGGGCACGCGCCTGAAGTTCACGCACCATTACGACCCGAAGTACGGGCCCGCGGAGCAGCACGCGGTGGGCTGGGAGAACTACTTCGCCCGCCTCGACGCGCATCTGGCCGGCGGCTCGCTCTCCGAGCAGGAGGCGCACGACCAGCGCAAGATCGCCCTGATCGAGGACGGCCCCGAGCTGCGCATCGAACGCCGCATCTTTCATCCGGTCGAGCGGCTCTGGCGCGCGCTGACCGACGCCGGCGAGCTCGCCCACTGGTTCCCGGGCGACTACGAGGTGCTCGAGAGCGAGGCTCCGCGGCTGCTCGTCGCGCGCTGGAACGACTCGACCCTGCGGTTCGAGCTCGCGGCCGACGGCGACTTCGTGGTGCTTCACTTCAGCCACTCCTTTGACGACCGCGACCTCGCCGCGCAGACCGCCGCCGGCTGGGACCGGTGCTTCGAGCGCCTCGACGCGCTCTTGCGCGGAGGCCCGGTCGGCGAGCGCGAGTCGCTCGAGCTGTGGCCGCACGTCCACGAGCGCTACGCGCGGGAGTGGGACGTCGACCCGGAGACCGGTCGCCAGGCGTACGCCGCGCATCCTGCAACCTGACCATCAGCGCTCCGATCGGGACGGCCGTTCGTTTATACCGGCGTCGTGCCCCCTGTCACCCGTCGCCGTGCCCTCGAGCTCGCCGGCGCCGCCGCTGCCGTGGCGGCGGTCCGGCCCGCGACCGCGGAGGGGGCCTCGTTCAGTCAGGCGGTGTCGCTGCGCGAGGGCGCGCGGATCGCCGGTGCGCGCCGGACCCTGGCACCGGTCCGCGCCCGGCGGCGCTTCGAGCTGATCGGCCTGGACTTCGGACGGTCGGCGCACGCCCACGCCGAGGTCCGCGCGCGACGCGCCCACGGACGCTGGTCGGCGTGGGCGCAAGTGCACGACGCCACGCAGCCGGTCTGGACCGGTCCCGCGGACCTCTTCCAGGTCCGCTTCACCGGCGCCGCGCGCACGCTCACCGCGCGCTTGGTCAGCACCGGCGCGGCCCCCCGCCCGCGCGCACGCGCGGCCGCCTCGAGCGAGCCCCCGATCATCACCCGCGCCGAGTGGGGCGGCGACAGGGTCCCGCCGCGCGAGACGCCGATCTACGGCGACGTCGCGATGGCCTTCGTGCACCACACGGTGACCGCGAACGACTACGGCCCGGAGGACTCGGCCGGCATCGTCCTGGGCATCGCCCGCTACCACCGCGACCACAACGGCTGGAACGACATCGGCTACCAGTTCCTCGTCGACCGCTACGGCCAGATCTTCGAGGGGCGCGACGGCGGCATCGACCTCGCCGTCGTCGGCGCCCAGGCCCAGGGATACAACTCTGTCTCGACCGGCATCTCGTGCATGGGCGAGTTCACCGGCACGCCGCTGGGCGCCGACGGCCTCGACTCGCTCACCCGCCTGCTGGCCTGGAAGCTGTCGGTCCACGGCGTCCCGTGCCGGGGGAAGGTCACCGTCACCTCGCAGGGCGGCGACGTCCAACCGCTACCGCCACGGGCGCCGGGTCACCCTGCACCGCATCTCCGGCCACCGCGACGGCAACGCGACCAGCTGTCCCGGGTCGGCCCTCTACGCGCAGCTGCCCGCGATCCGGGCGCGCGCCGACGAGCTCTCCCGCTCGATCGCCGCGCTCACCATCGGCGCCGGCCGCACCGAGCTCGCCTACCCGGACACTGCCGTCGAGCTGACGGGGATCCTGCGCTTCCCCGACGAGGCCGACCCGACGGGCGCCACCGTCTACATCCAGTACCAGGAAGCGCCGGGAGGGCTGTGGCAGACCGTGCACTCGGCCACCGTCGACGCCGACGGCGCCTACGCGACCGCGTTCGCCATGGGCGCCTCCGGGCGGCTGCGGGCCCTGCAGGTCGCCGACGGCCTCCACGCCGAGCAGACGTCGTCGGCGATCACGATCCAGGTGCTGCCGGCGCTGACGCTGTCCGCGTCTCCTCGCCGCCTCGCCGCCGGGGAGACGGCGACGCTGACCGCCACCGCCGACCCCGTCACCCAGACGCGCGGGCGGATCCTCGTCCACCGCCGCGCGCGCGGGCGCTGGCGGCTGGTCGACAAGCACCGGGTGGCGCTCCAGAGCGGCTACTACGAGGAACCGTTCACGCCGCCGCGCCCCGGCCGCTACCGGATCACGTACCAGTCCGGCGGCGCGACGGTCCGCGTCAGCGTTCGCGCTTCAGCCAGTCGGTGAGCTTGTTGGTCGCGTCGGTGAGCTGCTCGCCGACCTTCGTGACCGCCATCGCCCGCATCCTCGAAGAAGGACTTGAAGCGCTCGGTGTAGTGCTGCGTGGCTGCGTCGGCCTCCTCGCGGGCGCCCGGCTCCTGGCCGCGCCGGACGTACTCGCCGCCGACGATCCGGTCGTAGTCGCCCGACTGCACCCACTTGAGCAGCTCGTGCACGCGCTTGACCGCATACGGATGCGTGAGGAACAGCTCGGAGCGCATGCGCGCGAGCTTGTCCCAGCCCTCGACGTCGCGGTACTCGGTGCCCTGGCTGGACGAACGCGTCGACGTTCGAGCTGCTTCGACGGCACGCCCGCGCCCAGCACCATCAGCGTGCGGCGGTGATCATCGGGTCGCGGTTGACGAGCGTGGCCGCGCGGTCGGATCGACAGCTCGGCGGCGCGGAACCACTCGAGCAGCGCGAGCCTGACCGCGAGCAGCGGAAGCTCCGCGAGCATCCCGAGCGGCGTGCGGCCGAGCGACAGCAGCATCATCAGCGCGGTCCGGTACATCACGTGCTCGGCGAGCACGTGGCCGGCCTCGTGGGCGAGCACCGTCCGCAGCTCGCCCTCGTCGAACACGCTCAGCGTCCCGCGAGTTGACGATCACGAACGGCTTGCCGGCCCCGACCGCCGCCGCGTTGGTGAACGGGACCTGCGTGACGAACAGGTCCGGGACCGGCTCGAGGTCCAGCCGCGCGTACGCCGCGACGTGGTCCGTCCACGCCTGCGGGAACTGGTCCTCGCCCAGCCGCACCGCCGACGCCATCAGCGACGCCGCGGAAGGCGCGCTCGTAGCCGAGCTCGGACAGCTTGCGCACGACCGTGTCGAGCATCGGGATGCCCTTCAGCGCGGCGGTCGCCGCGCGGTCGGCCGGGATGCTCGAACGCCCGCGCCGAGATCTCGACGAGCCGCTGGTCCTCGGGCAGCGTGGCAGTCATGTCCCGGACGCTACCGGAGCTCCTTGCGGATCGACTAAACGCAGGCCGCTCCAGACCGCGTCGATCGCGCACACCTTGTTGTCGACGAGCCCGGTCGGGAGCCCACCTCGCGCACTACGTGCTCTGTCATGTCCGTCGGGACGTTCGACGCCTTCTTCGGCCAGGCGATCCACAGGCCGGCGTCCGGCTCCATCTGCCGCGCGCAGCCCGTCCAGCGCCGCCTCGCAGGGCAGGCCCGCTCGGTGAAGAAGGCGACGATCACGTCCGCCGGCCCGCGCTCGACCACCTCCCCCTCCCCCGCGAGCTCCTCGACCAGCTCCGGCGGTGCGCTCACGAGCAGCACGCGGCTGCCGGGCTTGATGCCCAATTTCCTCGCCAGCGGCCTCCCCGAGTACCCGGCGGTCATGCGCGCGCGGCGGTGTCGGCGATGATGCCCGAGAGCTGGCCGCCCTGCCAGGCCAGCGGCGACGAGCCCTCGTCCTCGACGCGCAGCTCGGCGCCGGGGATCGAGGCGGCCCAGCGCTCGCCGACGGCGAGCGGGTGCTCGGGGTCGGCCTCGTCACGCGAGGCGACCACGGTCACCGGGAAGTCCAGCCGCGCGAGGTCCGGCCACGCCTCGAACGGGCGCGAGCGCGGCACCTGCTCGAGCGCGTCGGCGATGGCGTCGAGGTGCTCGTGCTCGGCCATGCGCTGGCGCATCACGCGCTCGATCGTGTCGTGCCACTGCGGCGGGGACCGGAAGGGCCTGGAGGCGTCGACGAAGCCGTCGATCCCGTTCTCGCGCAGCCCGCGGGCGCGCGCGTCCCAGAGCTCGTAGCTCGCCTCGGCCCCGGGGTCGAAGGCGGGCGTGATCGAGCACCGCCGCGCCGACGCGCGAGGGCTGGCGCAGCGCGAACGCGACGATCGTGTGGGCGCCCATCGACGCGCCCGCCAGCACGGCCGCGTGATCCCGCGGTCGTGCAGCATCGCGCTGAGGTCGTCGGCCATCCCCTCGTAGTCGTACGAAGGCGCCGGGGGCGTCCTGCCGTGACCGCGGGCGTCGTAGGCGACCACGCGGTGGCCGCCGCGCTCGAGCGCCTTGGATCCGTGCACGACGTAGCGCCGCGAGGCGGTCAGGCCGTGCAGCAGGACCACCGGGGTTCCCTCGCCGGCATCGTCGTAGGACAGCAGCATCGCTTCTAGCCTTGCAGCCGATGGTCATCGACGTCACCGACGCGACCTTCGAGACCGAGGTCATCGAGCGCTCGCAGCAGCTCCCGGTGGTGGTCGACTTCTGGGCCGCCTGGTGCGGGCCGTGCCGCCAGCTCACCCCGGTGCTCGAGCAGGCGGCCAACGACCGCGAGGGCAAGATCGTGCTCGCCAAGCTCGACACGGAGGCCAACCCGGGATCGCGCAGCGCGTTCGAGATCCGCAGCATCCCCGCCGTCAAGGCCTTCAAGGACGCGCGCATCGCCGCCGAGTTCGTCGGCGCCGTCAGCCGCCGCGCGCGCGTCGACGCGTTCTTCGACGCCCTCGTCCCCAGCGAGGCGGAGGAGCTGCGTCGCGCCGGCGGCGAGGAGAACCTGCGCCGCGCGCTCGAGCTCGAGCCCACCAACACGGACGCCGCCGTCGGCCCTGGCGCGCATCCTGCAGGCCACGGGGAGCGCGAGCGGCGCGCTCGAGCTCGTCGACGGGCGGCCCGGCTTCGCCGCCGAGGGCCTTGCCTCGCGGCTGAAGCTCGAGGACGACCCCGCCGTCGCCGAGGCGTTCGTGCTGCTGGACGCGGGCGAGCAGGAGGCCGGCATCGACGCGCTGATCGCGGCCATCGCCGCCGAGCCGACGATCCGCGAGCGCCGGGACGAGCTGCGCCGCGCCGTCGTCGGCGTGCTCGACCAGCTCGGCGTCGAGCACCCGCTGGCGCGCGAGTCGCGCCGCAAGCTCGCCGCGGCCCTCTACTGAGGCGTGCTGCCCGCGCCGTCGCCGAAGGCGCCCTCGAGCACCTCCAGCGCGAGCAGCTGGGCGGGCGTGCCGGCGACCTCGTCGGTCCCGACCTCCTCCAGCTGCGGTGAGAACTCGACCGCGATGTCGACCTCCTCGTCGCCGTCGGCGGAGTCGGTCATCGTGATGGTCGCGCGGCCCAGGCCGGCGTCGAGATGCTCGGAGCCGATAGCGCCGGCGGCCGCCAGCATCGCCTGCGCGACGCGCAGATCCTCGATCCGCCGGACCGCGGCCCTCCGGCGCGGCGTGCGCCTGCGCAGCGGCCCAGATGCGCTTGCGGTCGTCCTCGCCGCCGGGGCTGATCCCCGCGGCGGCCTCGATCTCCTCCGGAGTCGGCATGTTCCGCCGTCCACCCTAGAAGCGATCATTGAATGGTCGTGCGACCGCAGCGTCATCGCCCATCTCGACCTCGACGCCTTCTACGCGTCCGTCGAGCTGCTGCGGCGTCCGGGACTGCGCGGCAAGCCCGTGATCGTCTCCGGCGACGGCCCGCGCGCCGTCGTCACCACCGCGACCTACGAGGCGCGCAAGTTCGGCATCGGCTCGGCCATGCCGACGAGCAGGGCGCGCCGCCTGTGCCCGGACGCGGTCCTGATCCCGCCGGACTTCGCGGCCTACCGCGACGCGTCAGCAAGCGCGTGTGGGAGATCGTGCGCAACCACGTCGAGGTCGTCGAGCAGGTCGGGCTCGACGAGGGCTACATGGACGTCACCGAGCACGTCGCGCCGAAGGCGAGCCTGCGACGGCTGGTCTCCGAGATCCGTGCCGCCACGGGGCTCACGCGAGCATCGGCATCGGCCCGAACAAGCTGGTCGCCAAGGTGGCGAGCGACTGCGAGAAGCCGCAGGGGTTCGTGGCACTCAGTCGGGAGATGGCCTGCGAGCGCTTCCGCGCCGCATTCCCCCGGCCTGATCCCGGGTATCGGTCCCAAGACCGTCGAACGACTGGCGGGCCTCGGCATCAGCACGCTCGGTCAGCTCCAGAGCACCGAGGACGAGTCGCTCGCGCGGCCTGCGGCGGCTGGCGAACTTCCATGGCTCGACCAACCTCGAGCGCCGGCCCAAGACGGTGTCGGAGTCCTGCGAGCGCACGTTCGACATCGACATCGCGCGACCGCGCGGAGCTCGAGGCGAAGCTGCAGAACCTCGCCACCACCCTGTGCGAGCGGCTTCAGAAGGCCGACCGGCGCGGGCGCACGATCGCCATCAAGGTCCGGCTCGCCGACTGGACGACGGTCACCAGAGCGCGCACGCTCACCAGGGCGACCAACGAGGAGCCGGTCGTGGCCGGCACGGCGCTCGAGCTGCTGCGGGAGTACGACCCCGCGCAGCCCGTGCGCCTGCTCGGCGTGCGCGTCGCGGCCCTGGCTGCCCAGGGTGGCGACGATCAGCTCACTTTGTTGTGAGAACGGCGCCGGCGCCCGAGAAGTGCAGCTTGCGGGCGGTGGCGGCAGTGAGGTCGTACTCGCGGTCGCCCGCGTAGGGGCCGCGGTCGATCACGCGCACCCGGGCGACGTGCTTGCCGTGGCGGATCGTGACCTTGGTGCCGCAGGGCAGGTGCTTGTTGGCGACGCCCTGGGTGCCCGGCGTCAGCGTGCCGCCGCAGGCCATGCTGTTGCCGTAGAGGCCGGGCCCGTACCACGACGCCTGCGCGTAGCGGTAGAAGTTGACGCGGCCGATCTTGCGCTTGCGACCTCCGGTGACGATGCGGGCGCCCGCGCTGAGGGTGAAGCGCGGCCGGGCGGTGGCCCGGAACCTGCCGCCCCTGCGCACGCGCGTCTTGCCGAGCGTGCGCCAGTGGCCGTCGCGCCAGGCCTGGAAGCGGACGGCGGCGCCGGGGGTGGCCTTGCCCTTCACGACGGCCGCGCGCCCGCCGATCTTGGCGTGCATGCGCTTGCCGCCGATGAACAGCGGTCGCTTGTCTGTGGGCTGGGCGCCGGCTGAAGTGGACCCGGCGATGGCAATGGAAAGCACGGCGGCGCCTGCGCCGGCGCGCTTGAAAGTCCTCGGAATCGGAGGACACCTCCTGGTTGTCGGGCGACCGCCCTCGGTGCCTTCGCGGCGAGCCCTGCGGCCCGCGCCGATCTGCGGCACATGCGGTCGAACGTCTGTTCTCTCTGTCCGACACAAGTACCCGTCCTGGCGGTCGATGTCTCTGTGAGGCCGATCACACAGCCGCTGCGAGTGGCAGAATCGTGCGATGCGCCGCCTGCTCCCCGTCCTCGTCGGCATCGTGCTGGTCGCCGGGGGGCTCTTCGGCCTGCTCGCGCTGTTCACGGCCGCGACGAGCCCGACCTCGCCGCGGAGACCGTGCAGGGGCCGGGCGCGCTCGAGACCGCGCCCGGCGACCCGCCGACCTCCGGCGCCAAGGGCGGCAACCTCCAGCGCGAGGGCGAGGTCGCCGACCCGGTCCTGCTGCGCGCGCTGGCGACCGGCGACGTCGCGCTGGTCTACGGCACCGCGAAGCCGCCGTCCGCGCTCGTCGAGCTGCGGGACGAGGCGACGGGCCCGTTCGACCCGGAGCTCGCCGCCGCGGGCCAGATGGCGTTCCTCGTGCAGCGCAGGGGCGTGACCGGGATCCAGGCGCTGGCCTGGAAGCGCCGCCTCGCGGTTCCCAATGCCGACGACCCGCGCCTGCGCGAGTTCATCGACACCTGGCTCGGCAAGGGCGAGGGCAGCACGGAGTGATCGCCGTTCGCCGGTGGACGCGTACTTCGCGGGCGCGCCGGTCCACATAGTCACCGAGGAGGGCGGGGTCGTCGAGATCGTCCGCCGCGCGCCGCGACGCGTCGTGCGGACCTATGAGCGCCCGGGACCGGTCGATCTCCGCTGGCGCGGGCTGATCAGCGTGGCCGGGTGGTCGCGCGGGGCCGCTACGCCGTGCGGCTGAACGGCCGCCTGCTCGGAGTGTTTCGCTGGCACGGCCACATCTATCCGATCCGCGGCGCCCACTACGACCGCGGCGGCATCGGCGTACTTCGGCGCCCCGCGCAACGGCGGCCGCATCCACGAGGGCTACGACGTCATGTCGCCCTGCGGGACCCCGCTCGTCGCCGCGCGCGGCGGGCCGCGTGCGCAAGAGCACCTACGACCCCGTGCTCTACGGCAACCTCGTGATCATCCGCGGCGCCCGGACGCACCGCGACTACTGGTACGCCCACCTGCTGCGCACGCCGCGCGTGGCCAAGGGCGACCGGGTTCGGACGGGCCAGCGCCTCGGGTCGATCGGCGCCACCGGCAATGCCGCCTCGGTCGGCTGCCACCTGCACTTCGAGGTCCGCGTGCGCGGCCGCCCGATCGACCCGGCGCCCTTGCTGCACGCCTGGGACGCTGGTCGTGATCAGGCCGGGTCTGACGAATGCGGCCTCCTATGGATGCCTCAGTCGTCAAACCCCGCCTCGCGGGCCGAGCTTCGGCGCGGCCTAAGCCTCCGGGTCGCGGACGGCGATCGTCACGCGGACGAGCGCGGCCGGCTTGCCCTCGCCGTTGACGATCTCGACCTCCCACACCCACGTGGTCCGACCGCGATGGCGGGGGACGGCGACGGCGGTGATCGTGTCGCCCTCGAACACCGGTCGCAGGAAGGACGTGTGGTTCGAGAGCCCGGCGACGAACTTCCCGCCGCCGTGGCCGTAGCCAGGTGCCGATGGAGGCCATCGACTCCGCCATCGCCGCGTACACGCCGCCGTGCACCAGCCCCATCGGCTGGAGGTGCCGCTTGTCGATGACGATGCGGGCGCGGACCTCGTTCGCCGTCCGCGCGGTCGTACTCGAGGCCCGTATAGGGCGTCGAAGCCCATTGGCGTCTGATGAACGAGGTCCGTCATGCGGCGAGCGTATCCACCGCCTGCACTACGCTCTCGCACCCGTGAGCCTGGACGCCCTCGCACCGGACCAGCGTGCCGTCGTGCAGCTGGTGCTCCAGCAGGAGCGCAGCTACGAGGACCTCGCCGGCCTGCTCGGCATCACCGCAGACGCGGTGCGCGAGCGCGCGCACCGGGGCCTCGACCGGCTCGCCCCCACCGAGGGCGTGTCGGACGACGAGCGGGCGGCGGTCGCCGACTACCTGCTCGGCCAGCAGTCGGTGTCCGCGCCGCGAGGCCACGCGCAGCCTGCTCACGACATCGAACTCCGTCCGGGCGTGGGCGCAGGCCGTCCGCGCCGAGCTCGCCGCGGTCGTCCGTACGCCGCTGCCCGAGGTGCCGACCGGCGACGCCGCCCGCATCGTCGAGCAGGCCGAGGAGCAGGGCGACACCGTCGGTCCCTTCATCCCGGACTCGCCGGCCGAGGACCGCCCGGTGATCGCCGACCCGTTGGTCGAGGAGGAGCCGCCGACCCGCGCGCGCCCGCGCCCGCGCCGCACGGTCCCCGACTACGGCTTCGACGAGCCCGCCGAGGTCGCCGAGCCGTCGGCCGTCGACGACGCCGCCCGCACGAGCCGCCTCGGCGGCGCGCTGCTGATCGCCGGCCTGGGCATCTTCGTGGCCGCCCTGATCGTGTGGCTGGTCACGCGCGACGACGACAGTCCCGAGACGGAGGCCGACACCTCCAACACGCCCGCGGCCACGGGAACGCCAGAGGCGTCCGCAACCCCGAACTACGAGGCCGCCGGCCAGGCTGGTGCTGGAGTCGCCGAGCGGCGGCGCCGCCAAGGGGCGCGTGATCGTCTACATCGCCACCAACACCGGCGACGTCGCCTTCAACGTCCGCGCCACGGAGGTCCCGGAGACCCAGGAGGGCCAGGCCTACGGCGTCTGGCTGGTGGGCGGCGACAGGCCGCACTTCCTCGGCTTCGCGCCGCCCGTGGGCAAGAACGGCCGCCTCGCGGTCTCGGGCCCGCGCGACAGCGACGCGGCCAACTTCGCCCAGCTGGCTCGCGAGCGCGAAGCAGATCGTCGTGAGCACGGAGACGCAGGAGGGCGCCAGGACGCCCGGCCCGCTCGTGCTCGATCGCGACTCAGCGGCGAGGCCGCCGGCGCGGCGGCCACGCCTACGCCGTACCAGCAGCTTTCCCGGGTTCATGATGCCCGCCGGGTCGAGCCGCTCCTTGAGCGCGCGCAGCAGCTCGACCGCGCCCGGATCCTCGCGCTCCAGCCACGGCGCGTGGTCGCGCCCGACCGCGTGGTGGTGGGTGAGCGTGCCGCCGTTGGCGACGATCGCGTCGCACGCCGCGGCCTTGTAGCGCTGCCACTGAGCCACAGGATCGTCGGACTCGGCACCCCCAGCGCCGTGAAGTACAGCGATGCCCCCGTCGGATAGACGTGCGAGATGTGACAGCCGACGTGCAGACCGCCAGCGCGTCCGTCACCGCGTGGCGCAGGCCGTCGAGCTGCGACCAGGTGGTGGCCGTCTCGAGCGTCTCGACGAGCACGCCGCGGTCGAGCAGGTCGTCGCGCAGGTGCGGCCCGGCGTAGCGGGACTTCAGCCAGGCGCCGCCCCGCCGGCGCCCCGCCCGGTAGCGCGCGCAGAGCGCGCAGCCGGCGCCGCGCCTCCCGCCGGCGCTCGTCGCATGCCCCTCCCAGCCGCAGCACGAGCAGGCACGGCCGGACGCGGCCGAGCACCTTCCCCAGCCGCGCCCGCCCCGACGAGCGCGAGCCCGACGGCGGTCTCCTCCTCGTCGCTCAGGCGCGCGACGTCCGGCGCGAGCTCGTCCTGGGCGAGTTCGCGCAGCAACTCGGCGCCCTCGGAGAAGCTCGGGCAGGAACCAGCCCTCGTAGCGGCGCTCCCGCGCGACCGGCCGCACCCGCAGCGCCACCTCGGTGATGACGCCGAACGCCCCCTCGGAGCCGATCAGCAGCTCGCGCGTCAGCGGGCCCGGCGGCGCTCATCGGCTTCTCGCGCGTCGACGACCGCCACCACCGGCGCGACGAGGTCGAGCGCCACGACGTTCTCCTCGATGCGCCCGAAGCCGGTCGACGCCTGGCCCGCCGAGCGCGTGGCGACGCAGCCGCCGACCGTCGCCCACTCGTAGGACTGCGGGAAGTGGCCGAGCGTCAGCCCGTGCGCGGCCAGCGCCGCGGTCGGCCTCGGGCAGCCGCACGCCCGGTCCGCATGCGCGCGATCTGCGAGCGCTGCGTCGACCGATCACGGCGTCCATCCGCCCCAGGTCGAGCGAGACGACCGCGTCGCGCCCGCCGCGCTCGCGGCGCCACGCCGCCCACCACCGACGTCCCGCCGCCGAACGGCACCACGGCCACGTCGGCCTCGTTGCAGGCCTGCGAGCACCGCGCGCACCTCGTCGGCCGACCCCGGCTGCACCACGGCGTCCGGCGCGTCCCCGAGCACTCCCCCGCCCGCTGGGCCAGCAGGTCCAGGTACGACTTGCCCGCCGCGCGCAGCACGCGGATCTCGCGGTCGTCGCGGACGGGGCAGATCGCCTCCAGCTGCGCCCGCAGCCCGCCGGCAGCTTCGGGCTCGCGCAGCCGCACGTCCTCGAGCGCCGACCGGCGGCGAGACGACCTCGCCGCGACACCCCGAGCTCCGACCGCAGCCAGTCGGCGCCGTGCTCGGGCAGCTCGGGCCCGGCGCCCGGCTCGCCCCAGCCCCAGAAGACCTGCTCCCTCATTCCAGAGCGCCTCGCGAGGCCGTCGAGCGCCTCGTCGATCTGGCGGCGCATCGGCCGCCGCAGGATGAACGGCAGATAGCGCGCCAGCCCGCGCGCCCGCTGGTCGAAGGTCAGCGTCACCGCGCGTCCCGCCGTCCGCGCTTGTCCAGCCGCACGGCGATCGTGTTGCGCACGAACAGCCGCTCGAACGGCGTGCCCTCCACCTCCTGCGTCCAGCGCCGCTCCACCGGCTCGCTGGTTGCTCGACCACGGTCCAGTCCGTGCGCACCGTGTTGCCGCGGGCGCAGATCGAGCACGTTCGTCCAGCCGCGCGCGGTCACGCCCTCGACGCGCTCGACGCGCGGCCACCAGCGCGGGTGGTGGTACGGGTCGCCGACCAGCTCCCAGACCCGTTCGCGCGGCGCGGCGATGACTCGGGAGCGCGACGTGATCATTCCGCGTCGTAGGTGATCAGCGAGTGGACGTCGTAGCCCGCCAGCGCGTCGCGCCCGGGCAGGAAGGCCAGCTCGACCAGGAACGCGCAGCCGACGACGATGGCGCCGGCGCCCTCGACCAGCTCGCACAGCGCCTGCGCCGTCCCGCCCGTCGCCAGCAGGTCGTCGTGGACGAGCACGCGCGCGCCGTCGGCGAGCGCGTCGGCGTGCATCTCCAGCGCGTCGACGCCGTACTCGAGGATGTACTCGGCCGAGACCGTCTCGTGCGGCAGCTTGCCGGGCTTGCGCGCCGGGACGAACCCGGCGCCGATCTGCCGGGCGACCGCGCCGCCGAGGATGAACCCGCGCGCCTCGGCGGCCACCACGAGGTCGACGTCGCGCGGGCGCACCCAGTCCACCAGCCCGGTCACCGCCGCGTCGAGCGCGTCGGGGTCGAGCAGCAGCGGCGTGATGTCGCGGAACACGATCCCCGGCTTCGGGTAGTCGGGGATGTCGCGGATGTGGGCGCGCAGGTCGACCGCGGATCTCATCAGTGGCCGGACCCGGTCACGAGCCCCGCACCAGCTTGCGCAGGTCGGACACGAGCAGCAGCGAGTTGAGGTGGCTGGCGATCGCCGCCAGGTTCTCCAGCGTGTCGAGCGCCTCGCGCCGGCGGTCCGGGTTGCGCGAGCGCAGCGACGGCGCCAGCAGCTGCTGGAGCAGCTGCGACTCGCGGTCGGCCGACGTCTTGAACACGCGCAGGTTGCGACCGTGCACGCCGTAGCGGGCGAGCTCGGCGCACACGCGCACGATCTCGCGGTCGGTGTCGTCGTAGAGCCGGTCCCCTGCTTGCCCGGCGCCCCCTGCGAGCGCGTCTGCGCCGATCAGCCCGTACTCCTCGAGCTCGGCGACCAGCTGCGGCGATGCCCCGGTGGCCTCGAGCACCTCCTCGAGCGTCGTCCACGAGCCCTGGTCGCGCACCGAGACGCCGCGCGCGCGGCGCCGTTGCGCGCCTCGCGCGGGGCCGGCGCGTCGTCGACCGATGCGCCCGCGCGCCAGCTCCTGGCGGATCACCCGCAGCGGCAGGAACTCGTCGCGCTGGAGCCGCAGGATCGTCCGCAGCCGTGCCGACGTCGTCGGGCGCGTAGAGCCGGTACCCGCCCGCGCGTGCGCCGCGGGGTGACGAGCTTCTGGTCCTCCAGGTAGCGGATCTTCGAGATCGAGATGTCCGGGAACTCCTGCACCAGCGCCTTGCACACCGCGCCGATCGTGAGCGCCTTCGCCGGCGTGCGGCGCGGGCTCGGGCTCGGGTACCGCCATCAGCCGGCCAGGTACGTCAGCTTGTACTTGCCGATCTGCACCTCGTCGCCGTCGGCGAGCTTGTGCGAGTCGATCCGCTGACGGTTCACGTACGTGCCGTTGAGCGAGCCCGAGTCGTCGAGGTACCAGGCGCCCTGGCGATGCACGAGCGACGCATGGTCGCGCGAGACGGTCACGTCGTCGAGGAACACGTCCGCCTCCGGCGTGCGCCCGATCGCTCATGCGCTCGCCGCGCAGCGGGAACGACTGGCCGACGCGGCCGCCGCCCGAGCGGATCACCAGCGCGCCGCCGCCGGACGCCACCGACTCGACCTCCACCGGCCGCAGCTCGCCCGTGGCCTCGTCGATCACGTACGTCGCTGTCGTCCCCTGCCCGGGCTTCTCCGGCTCGGGCTGGCCGATGAACGAGCCGCAGCGCGAGCAGTAGTTCGCGCCGTCCGCGTTGACGAACCCGCACTCGGGGCAGTGCCGCGCCATCGGGCGCGCTTACTCCTCGGCGGTCCTGGCGCGTCCGGCGAGGATGTCCGTCAGCTTCTCGACGTCCGCGAACGAGACCACCTCGTCGCCGGACTCGTGCTTCTTGCGCAGCCGGTTGACGAGCTCGGCGCGGAGGATGTCGATCTTGCCGTGCAGGATGCGGCGCTTGTAGGACACCTCCTGCTCCTCGTCCGTCAGCTGCTGGATGAGGTCCTTGAGCTCCTGATCGGAGAGCGAGCCGAGGTCGGGGAAGGTGTCCATGCTCATGCGAGCGCACTCTACCTCAGGTTGAGCGCTCTGCTCCGCAAACCCGACTCTGCGCGTACATCGCGAAGCGACAGCAGCGACAGGCCGAGGCCGATGTAGAGGGAGACCTCGGCCGCGTCGAGGAGCTCGACCAGCGCCATGAAGATCGCCGTCATCACCGGCCACACCGCCAGCCGGCCGGGCCAGTTGATGGCGATGTCGACACCCGTGCTCGCAGGCCGTAGCGCGCCAGCGCGAGCATCCCGCATCTCCCGTGCGACCAGCACGGCGAGCGCCCAGCGCGGCAGCAGGTCGAACTTCCAGCACACGACGATCCCGGCGATGATCAGCAGCCGGTCGGCGATCGGGTCGATCAGCGTGCCGAGCCGCGAGTACTGCCCGGTGATGCGCGCGGCGATGCCGTCGGCGTAGTCCGTCCAGGCGATGACCGCGAACAGGATCGCCGGCCACGTGCCGGTGCCGTCGCTCGAGCTCATCGCGATCCACGAAGAAGACCGGGATCAGCGCCAGCCGGACGAAGCCGATCGCGTTCGGGATCGTCCACGGGTTCAGCGGCGCGCCGGCCAGCGTCTGCGGCGGCGGCGGGCCCGAGCGGTCCAGGCCCGAAGAGCCGCCGGAACGTGAGCGCGCGGCTTCTGCCAGACCGGGGTTCGCTCTACGGGAGTGTCTCCCACAGCTTCTCGACCTCTCCCCGACGGCACCGTCGATCGGCACCGACGCCTTCCCCTGGCCGCGGCGTAGCTGGACCTCGAGCTCGCCGGACTCCGCGGAGCGCTTGCCGGCGGTGATGCGCAGCGGGCAGCCGACCAGCTCGGCGTCGGCGAACTTCTGGCCGGCGCCCGCGTCGCCCGGTCGTCGTAGAGGACCGTGCAGGCCGCTCGCCTCGAGCTCGTCGTAGAGCGCCGTCCGCGTCCGTCCCCAGCGCCGACGAGACTGCGACGTCCCACGGCGCCAGCGAGCGCGGCCACGAGATGCCGGCCTCGTCGGCGTGCCTGCTCGACCGCGGCCGCCATGATCCGCGCCGGGCCGATGCCGTAGGAGCCCATGACGAGGTGGCGCTGCCTTGCCGTCGCGAGTCGAGGACGGTCGCGTCGAGCGGTTCGGAGTAGCGCGTGCCGAGCTTGAAGATGTTCCCTACTTCGATCGCGGGCTCGATCCGGATCGCATCGCCGTTGACGGTGTCGCCCTCCTCGACGGAGCGCACGTCGGCGACGCTCGAAGGCGAAGTCGCGCCCCGGCTCGACGCCGCGCAGGTGGTGGTCGGGCTCGTTGGCGCCGGCGACGTAGCCGCCGGCCACCGCGCACGGCGGAGTCGAGGATCACCGGGACGCTTCGCGCCGACGGGCCCGATGAAGCCGGGCGGGCCGACCTGCTCGGCGATCTCCTCGGGCCGCGCCGGGCGGGCCGGCTCGCCGAGCGCGTTGTCGAGCTTGATCTCGTTGACGCGGTGATCGCCGCGGACGACGACCATGAGCATTCCGCGCGACTCGGTGACGACCGGGAACGCCTTCAGCAGCGCGCCCGCGGGCACGCCGAGCTCGCCGGCCACCTGCTCGACGGTCGTCAGCCCCGGCGTGTGGATCGGCTCGGGCTCGCCCAGCGCCTCTCCGGCAGCTCGACCGGCTGCGGATCGGCGCTGGCGCACCTCGACGTTGGCGGCGTAGCCGGGCGCGAGCGCGACGTCGTTCTCGCCCGCCGCGCACGGCGCCATGAACTCGTGCGCGCCGACGCCACCCATCATCCCGACGTCGGACTCGACGGCGTAGTACTGCAGCCCGGCCCGGTCGAAGATCCGCTCGTAGGCGTCGTAGTGCTTCTGATAGCTGACGTCGAGCCCCTCGTAGGTCGAGGTCGAACGAGTACGAGTCCTTCATGATGAACTCGCGCGTGCGCAGCAGGCCGGCGCGCGGCCGCGCCTCGTCGCGCTCCTTGGTCTGCTGGTGGTAGACGATCAGCGGCAGCTCCTTGTAGGAGCGCAGGGTCTGACTCATGTGCCAGGTGAGGACGTCCTCGTGCGTCATGCCGAGCACCATGTCGGTGCCCTTGCGGTCCTTGAGCTTGAACAGCTCGTCGATGCCGTAGCGGCCCGTGCGCTGCCAGATCTCGGCCGGCTGGAGCACGGGCATCAGCAGCTCCTGCCCGCCGATCGCGTCCATCTCCTAGCGGATGATCTGCTCGACGTTGCGGTGCACCCGCCAGCCGGCGGGCAGGAACGTCCACAGCCCGGCCGCGAGCTGGCGGACCATCCCCGCCCGCACGAGCAGCTTGTGCGACAGCGCCTCGGCGTCGGCGGGCGCCTGTTTCTCCGTCGGGAGCAGGTAGTTCGACAGGCGCGTCACTGCGCCGAGAGTATCCGTCGGAGGGGACCCGGCTCCGCCCGGCACGGGCTCTGGCGATCGGGCTCCGCCACCCCTTGGTGCTAGAAACCCTGCCATGGCTTACGACGTTCCTGATCTTCCCTACGACTACGCCGCGCTCGAGCCGCACATCGACGAGGCCACAATGCGCGTCCACCACGACAAGCACCACCAGGCCTACGTGGACAAGGCCAACGCCGCCCTCGAAGGCACCGAGTGGGCGGACAAGGACGTGACCGAGGTGCTCGCAGACATCGGCTCGCTGCCCGACGACAAGCAGGGGCCCGTGCGCAACAACGCCGGCGGCCACCACAACCACACGCTGTTCTGGGAGTCGATGAGCCCCGACGGCGGCGGCGAGCCCTCCGGCGAGCTGGCCGAGGCGATCGACTCCAAGTTCGGCTCCTTCGACGACTTCAAGGCGAAGTTCAAGGAGGCGGGCGTCGGGCGCTTCGGCTCCGGCTGGGCGTGGCTGATCGCCGACGGGTCGGGCGGCGTCGACATTGATCTCGACCCCCAACCAGGACTCACCGCTGATGGACGGCAAGACGCCGCTGCTCGGCTGCGACGTCTGGGAGCACGCCTACTACCTCAAGTACCAGAACCGGCGACCGGACTACATCGACGCGTGGTGGAACACCGTCGACTGGAACAAGGTCGCGGAGCGCTTCTCCGGGGCCTGAGCCGGGTTTGATCAAGCGGCGGGGCGCCGGCCCCGCCGCTACCTTCTCGCCTCCCATGCGCCGACTCCTACTGCTCCTCCCGCTGCTGTCCCTCGCGCTGGCCGCACCCGCGCGGGGATCGGAGAACGTCCAGCTCTCGATCATGATGGACGACAACCAGCTCCTCTACAAGGGCGGCCGGGCGTCCCACGCCGCGCTGCAGCGGATGAAGGCGCTGGGGGTCGACTACGTGCGCGTCGACCGTGCTGTGGCGGATCGTCGCGCACCGCATGAAGAAGCGCAACCGCCGCCGCGGCGACAACCCGCGCGCCTACCCGGCGCCGAACTGGGACCGCTACGACACCCTGGTGCTGGCGGCACGCAAGTACGGCATCGGCGTCTACTTCAACGTCACCGGCCCGGGGCCGCGCTGGGCGATGGGCACCCCGCCCAGGTCCCAGCGCAAGTACGCCGACACCTGGGAGCCCGACGCGCAGGCGTTCGGCGACTTCGTCGAGGCGGTGGGGCGCCGCTACTCGGGCAGCTACCGCGACGAGGGGCGCCGCATCAAGCTCCCGCGCGTCTCGTTCTGGGCGCTGTACAACGAGCCCAACCAGCAGGGCTGGCTCACGCCGCAGAACAAGGGCAACGATTCCGTGGGCGCCCGTCCTGTACCGCGACCTCTGGTATTACGGCCGCCGCGGGCTCGACCGCTCCGGCCACCGCGACGACATCGTGCTGATCGGCGAGACCGCGCCGCTGGGCACCAACAACGGCAATCCCGCCTCGCCGGCGTACCCGCGCACGTTCATCAGCGAGTTCTTCTGCGCGCGCCCGGACGGGACGCCCTACCGGGGCGCGGCGGCGCGCAGGCGCCGCTGCCACACGCTCGATCGCATCGAGCCGCTGCGGTACTCGGCGTGGGCGCACCATCCCTACACGAAGAAGCTGGCCCCGCGCAAGCGCGACCGCGACCCGAAGGCCATCACGATGGCCAACATCGGCGACCTCGCCGGTCTGCTCGACCGGATGCCCGCCGAGCGCGAGGGGCTCGCCGCCCTGAACCTCGTCGCGCTGACCGAGTTCGGCTACGAGACCGACCCGCCCGACCCGTTCTCGGGCGTCTCGCTGGCCAAGCAGGCCGAGTACGTCAACGTCGGCGACTACCTCGCCTACAAGGAGCCGTCGGTGATCGCCAACACGCAGTTCCTGCTGCGTGACGGGGCCGGCATCAGGCGCTATCGCAAGGGCGACAAGCGGCACTGGTTCAACTACCAGTCCGGTCTGCTGACGGCGAAGGGCCGCCCCAAGCCGGCGGCGTTCGCGTACCGGTTCCCGCTGGTGCTCACCGACCGCGGATCCGACACGGCGAGCTTCTGGGGCTGGCTGCGCTTCCTCGCTCCCGGCGTCAGCACTCACGTGCAGATGCAGTTCAAGGCGGCGGGCACGAGCTCGTTCGCGAACGTCGGCGATCCCGTGCCCGTCACCAACAAGGCCGGGTTCTTCGAGACCACGGTGCCGCGCAGCGGCGCGGGCACGTGGCGAGCCGAGTTCGTCAACCCCTACAGCGGCGCGGTGGTGACGTCGCGCGAGCTCAAGGCGTCCTGAGGCGGCTGGCGCCGGTTGTCGCCGCCGTACTGGCGCTGCTGGCGCCGGAGGCGACGGCCAGCATGCGCCAGGAGTCGATCTTCGAGGACGAGGCTGTGGTCTACGGCGACCCGTCACGGGCGGCCGAGATCGCCGCGCTGGGTGCGGACACGCTGCGGCTGATCGTGCGACCGGGGCAGGATCCCGCCCCGGTCGTGGCCGCGGCCGAGGCGGCCGGTCTCCACGTGATGCTGGTGCCGACGGGACGGGCGCGCCGGCCGTCGCCCCGCGCGTACGGGCGCATGGTGCGGCGCCTGGGAGAGCGGTTTCCCACCGTCCGCCGGTGGGGCCTGTGGAACGAGCCCAACCAGCCGCGCTGGCTGTGGCCCCAGTACGTGCGCCGGGAGGACCGGCAGGTGCTCGTCTCGGCGCGCCGCTACCGCCGGCTCGCGCGCGCCGGCATCGCGGCGCTGCGGGCGACCGGGCACGCCGGCGACGTCATCCTGCTCGGCGAGACCGCGCCGATCGGGCACACGTCGGGTCCGCCGGCCGATCGCCTCACCGCTCCGGAGCCCTTCCTGCGCGCGCTGCTGGGCCGCGGCCCGCGCCTGCGCGTGACCGGATACGCGCACCATCCCTACACCAACGGCGCGGCCGCCTCGCCGCGGCAGCGGCTGCTGGGGCCAGGGCAGATCTCGATCGGCAACGCCGGGGTGCTCAAGCGGCTGCTCGCGCGCGGCGCGCGGCGCGGCGCGATCCCGCGCCGGCTGCCGATCTGGTACACGGAGTTCGGCTACCAGAGCAATCCGCCCGACCGGCGCCTCGGCGTGCCGTACGCGCGCCAGGCCGAGTACCTCAACCAGTCCGACGCGATCGCCGCCGCCGACCCGCGCATCGCCGCCGTGGCGCAGTACCTGCTCGTCGACGACCGCGACGTCTTCGGCTTCCAGAGCGGCCTGCGCCGCCACGGATCACTGAAGCGCAAGCCCGCCTACGCCGCCTACCGCCTCCCCCTGTGGGTGCAGCGCCGCGGACGCCGGGTCGCCGCCTACGGCCAGGTCCGCCCGGCGAGCGGGCCGATCGACGTGGTCCTCCAGCACGCCGCGTCCCCCGAGGGCCGCTTCCGCACGGTCCGCAGGCTGCGTCTCGACGGCCCCACGCACCAGTTCCGCATCCGCACGCGCCACCGCCGCGGGGTCTACCGGCTCGCCTGGCAGCCCGCGCCGGGCGCGGCGTACCTCGTCTCGCGTGCCGCTAGAGCCCGCGGATCGTGCCGTCGGTGCGGATCGTGACGTTCGCGTCCTCGGCGTGCTTGGGCCAGCCGTACCGCTCCGCGCGCGGGTAGGAGGTCACGTCGATGTACCCGATCTGGTCCTGCACGCCGGCGACGAAGATCGCGTGCGTGTCGGTGGCGCCGTCGTAGACCGTCAGCGCGCAGCTGTTCGGGGCCATCACCGTGCCGGGGAGCGGTGCGACCTGGGAGACGCGGGCGAACGCGCCCTCGAACTGCCCGAGGGTGACGCGCGACTGCGAGGCGCTCGCGCTGGCCGTCGTGTTCCAGAGCTTCAGGCACTCCTTCTCGGCGCCCGACAGGGCGGCGCCGGCGGGCTCGGCCTTGGCGCTCTTGTCGTCGCCGGACACGAGGTTGGTCACGATCGCCGCGGTGGCGGCGACGGCGACGACCGCCCCGGTGCCGGCCAGCGCGATGCGGCGGCGCCCGGCGGGGGCGCGGGGCGGGGCGGGGAGGTCCGGGACCGGGGCCGCGGGCTGAGCCGCCGGTTCGGGCGCGGCGACGACGGCCGCCGGCTGCTCGACCCGCACGGGCACCTCGACGCGCACGCTCAGCGGCGAGGCGATCGTGTTCAGCGGCGACTCGTAGACGGGCAGCGAGGGAAACTCGATGGTCGGCGTCGCGCGCGGCTCGACGGCGCGGGCCCGGAACGTGAAGCGGCCGTCGCCGGGCTCGGGCTCGGGCTCGGGCTCGGCGACCGTGACCTCGAAGCGATCCTCGGGGTCCGACCACGAGAACTCCATCGGGTCGTCGAGCAACAGGCCCTCGTCGGGCACATCGTCCTGGGGGGCGACGTCGACGACGATGTCGGCGAACGGCTGCGGAGCCTCGTACTCGGGCTCTGGCTGGGGGACGTCGGTGATGTACGAGGTCCACGTGCTGCCGTCCCACCAGCGCAGGTGGCGCTCGGGCTCCGTGGGGTCGGGGTACCAGCCGGCGGCGGGCGCGGTCGTGGCGGCGACGCTCATCACCACCCGCATCGGCTTTTCGTCCAAGGCGCTTTAGCCCTGCTGACCGAGTAGAACTAGGCCATGGCCGTGGGTTCGGAGCTGGTGGAGCGGCTGGAGGCGATCTGCGGCTCCGAGCACGTCTTCACCCACGCCCATCAGCTGCGCACCTACGAGTCCGACGGGCTGCTGCACTACGCCGTGACGCCCGGTGCGGTCGCCCTTCCCGGCGATGCCGCGCAGGTGGCCGCGGTGGTGCGCGCGTGTTACGAGCACGCGACCCCGTTCGTGGCGCGGGGAGCGGGGAGCGGGCTCAGCGGCGGCGCGCTGCCGGTGGCGGACGGCATCGTGATCGGGTTGAGCAGGCTGCGCCGCGTGCTCGAGGTCGACCTCGACAACGGCGCGTGTGGTGGTGGAGCCCGGGGTGACCAACACGGAGGTCTCGCTGGCGGTCGGTCCCGACTTCTTCTATCCGCCCGACCCCAGCAGCCAGATCGTGTGCACGATCGGCGGCAACATCGCCGAGAACTCGGGCGGCGCCCACTGCCTCAAGTACGGCTTCACGACCAACTACGTGCTCGGGCTCGAGGCCGTGCTCTCCGACGGGACGGTGGTCGAGGTCGGCGGCCGGCAGGCCGATCTGCCCGGCTACGACCTGCTCGGCGCGCTCGTCGGCTCCGAGGGGACGCTGGCTGTCGTCACCAGGGTCATCCTGCGCGTCGCGCCCAAGCCGGAGACGGTACGCACGCTCGTCGCCTTCTTCGACCTCGCCCGCTCTCGCCGGCGAGGCCGTCACGGCCATCACCGGGGCGGGGGTGGTGCCGGGCGCGATCGAGATGATGGACAACCTCGCCATCCAGGCCGCGGAGCCGATGGCGAACGCCGGCTTCCCCCTCGATGCCGGCGCCGCGCTGCTCGTCGAGCTGGACGGGTCCGCGCGCGAGTGCGACGCGCGCTTCGAGGAGGTCGTGGGCTTCTGCCGGGCCGCGGGCGCGAGCGAGGTCCGGGTCGCGACGGACGACGCGCAGCGCGAGCGCTTCTGGCGCGCCCGCAAGGCCGCGTTCGCGGCGATGGGGCGGATCGCGCACGCCTACTACGTCCAGGACGGCGTCATCCCTCGCACGCGCCTGCCCGAGGTGCTGGAGCGGATCGCCGCGCTGGGCGACGAGTACGGGCTGCGCGTGGCGAACGTCTTCCACGCCGGCGACGGCAACCTGCACCCGCTCGTCTGCTACGACCGCGCCGAGGACGCCGAGCGCGCCGGCGAGCTGTCGGAGCGGATCCTCGACGTCTGCCTCGAGCTGGGCGGTTCGATCACCGGCGAGCACGGCGTCGGGCACGACAAGAAGCGGCACATGTCCAAGCAGTTCTCCGAGGCCGACCTGGCGGCGTTCCAGAAGCTGCGCTGCGCGTTCGACCCGCACCAGCTCGCCAACCCGGGCAAGGTGATGCCCACCCCGCGGCTGTGCGGCGAGGTGCCGGGCCCCTACCGCCGTCACCCGCTGGAGGAGGCCGGGCTTGCCGAGCGCCTCTGAGGTGGCCACCCAGCTGTCCTCGGGGCCGGCGCGGATCGGCGGCTCGGGGTCCCGGCCCTGGGGCCTCCCCGTGGACGCTCCGGTGCTCGAGACCGCGGCACTGAGAGGGTGGGAGCACGAGCCGGGCGATTTCACGGTCGTGGTCGGGGCGGGCACGCCAGTGTCGGAGATGCAGGAGCAGCTGGCCGCGTACGGGCAGATGCTGGCGGTCGATCCGCCAGGGGACGGCACCGTCGGCGGGCTGTTCGCCACTGGCGATTCCGGGCCGCTACGGCACCGTTACGGGGCGCCGCGGGACCTGATCATCGGGGTGGAGCTCGCGTTGAGCGACGGAACGGTGGCGCGCGGCGGGGGCCGCGTGATCAAGAACGTCGCGGGCTATGACCTGCCGAAGCTGGCGACGGGGTCGTTCGGGACGCTGGGCGTGATCACGGAGGTGTGCGTGCGGCTGCACCCGCTCCCTTCGGCGTTCGCCACCGCCGTGCTGGCTTGCCCGTCCCCCGAGGACGTCCAGGCGGAGGTATTGAGGCTCGCTCGGCTGCCGCTCGAGGCGGAGGCGCTGGATGTGAGCTGGCATGGCGATGAGGGGGAGGTCCTGGTGCGGTTCTCGGGTTCGGCGGCCCGGGAGCGCGCGGCCGCCGTGGGCGGGGAGGTCATCGAGGACGACTCGGCTCTGTGGGAGTCGCAGCGCGCGCGCCAGCGCGGCGACTTCGTGGTCCGCGTGCACCACCTGCCCACCCAACTTGCCGCGGTGCTGCGCGCCGCGCCCTCGGCCGTCGGCCGCGGCGCGATCGGCACCACCTGGGTCCGCGGGCTCGATCCGGCAGGCGAACTGGTCGCTATGGCGACCGGAACGCATGCCATTCTCGATGCGCCGGCCGATCGGCGCGGCGAGGATCCCTTCTCCCTCGCCGCCCGTCCCGAGCGGGCGCTGATGGCCCGCGTCAAGGAGCGCTTCGACCCGGCGAACCACTGCAACCCGGGGCTGCTCGCGCTGTGAGCATGCACGAGCTGATCGACGACTGCGTCCACTGCGGCTTCTGCCTGCCCTCCTGTCCCACCTACGACCTGTGGGCCGAGGAGATGGACTCTCCGCGCGGGCGCATCGTCCTGATGAAGGAGCTTGCCGACGGCTCGCTCTCCCCCACGCTGGTGACGCACATCGACCGTTGCCTGGGCTGCATGGCCTGCGTGACCGCGTGCCCGTCCGGCGTCAGGTACGACCTGCTCGTCAACCAGGCGCGCGCTGAGATCGAGCAGCGTCACAGGCGCCCCCTGCGCGAGCGCCTCCAGCGCCGCGCGATCTTCGCGCTGTTTCCCTACCACCGCCGCCTGCGCGCCCTCATCCCGCTCCTGCCGCTCGCACGCTTCGCCCCCTTCGGCGCGGCCAGATTGGCACCCAAGAAGCCGCCGCGCACTCTCCCTCTTCCGGTGCTACAGGGCCAGGGACCACGCGTGGGCTTCCTCCAGGGATGCGTCCAACGCGCGTACTTCCCGCACGTCAACAGGGCCACGGTGGAGGTCTTGGTGGCCGAGGGCTACGAGGTCTACTCGCCCGCCGACCCCCAATGCTGCGGCTCGCTCGAGCTCCACGCCGGCGAGGCCGAGCGCGCGAATGCCCGCGCCAAGGAGGTCGAGGAGGTCTTCGCCGGCCTCGACGTGATCGTCACCAACGCCGCGGGCTGCGGCTCGGGCCTGAAGGAATACCCCTCCCTCAGCGACAGGGTGAAAGACGTCGCCGAGCTGCTCGCTGACAGAGAACCGCACGCCGAGCGCCACCCCGTGAACCTCAAGGTCGCCTACCACGATGCGTGCCACCTCGCGCACGCGCAGGGCATCCGCGCCCAGCCACGTGAGCTGCTGCGCGGCATCCCGGGCATCGAGCTGCTCGAGCCCGAGGGGTGGGAGATCTGCTGTGGCAGCGCGGGCATCTACAACATCACGCACCCCGAGACGGCGGCCGAACTGGGCCGCCAGAAGGCCGAGTGGCTGCGCGCCACCGGCGCGGAGGCGATCGTCGCGGCGAACCCGGGTTGCACGCTGCAGATCGCCGCGCACCTCGACCTTCCCGTATACCACCCGATGGAAATCCTGTGGAGCTCTTTGACGAACCGGCCAATCGGCTCCTGAACCGCCTCCACGACGAGCTCGACGGCGAGCGCCGGGCCCTGCTCGCGCAGCGGCGGCGCGGCGAGCCGCTCGACTTCCTGACACCGAGTGAGGCGACGCAGGGCGACTGGCAGATCCCGCCCGTACCCGAGCCGCTGCGCGACCGCCGCGTCGAGATCACCGGACCGACGAACGCGAAGATGGTCATCAACGCGCTCAACAGCGGCGCGCGCTGCTTCATGGCCGACTTCGAGGACTCGAACTCGCCGACGTGGCAGAACCTGACCGAGGGCCAGCTCAACCTGCACCGGGCCGTCTGCGGCGAGCTGAGTCACTCCGAGAACGGCAAGGACTACGTCCTCTCCGACGACCCCGCACTGCTGCTGTGCCGCGTGCGCGGCCTGCACCTCCCGGAGGCGCACCTCGACGGCGCGTGCGGCGCGTTCATGGACTTCGCGCTCTACGTGCGCCACAACCACGCGGTGCTCGCCGAGCGCGGCTGGGGCCCGTACCTGTACCTGCCCAAGCTCGAATCACACCTCGAGGCGCGGCTGTGGAACCGCGCCTTCGAGATCGCCGAGCAGGAACTGGGCCTGGAAGGCGGCACGATCCGGGCCACCGTCCTGATCGAGACCGTTCCGGCCGCGTTCGAGATGGAGGAGATCCTCTACGAGCTGCGCGACCACGCCGCCGGGCTCAACGCGGGCCGCTGGGACTACCTGTTCTCGATGATCAAGTGCTTCCGCGACCGGCCCGAGTTCGTGCTGCCAGACCGCAACGCCGTGACCATGACCGTCCCGTTCATGCGCGCCTACACCGAGCAGCTCGTGTCCGTGTGCCACCGGCGCGGCGCGCACGCGATGGGCGGCATGAGCGCCGTGATCCCATCGCGCAGCGACGAGGAGGCGAATCGCCGTGCGTTCGAAGCCGTCTCGGCCGACAAGCGCCGCGAGGCCGAGCAGGGCTACGACGGCACGTGGGTGGCTCACCCCGACTCCGTGCCGGTGGCGATGGCAGAGTTCGACAGGGTGCTGGGCGACCGTCCTCACCAGCTCGACAACCGGCGTGACGACGTCGCCGTGGCCAGCGAGGACCTGCTCGCCGTCGGCGAGACGCCCGGCGCCGCCACGCTTGACGGCCTGCGCAACGACGTCGACGTCGGCATCCGCTACATCGAATCGTGGCTGGACGGCAACGGCGCGGCCGCCATCAACGGGCTGATGGAGGACGCCGCCACGGCCGAGATCGCCCGCGGGCAGGTCTGGCAGTGGATCCGCCACGGGACCCGCCTCGACACCGGCCGGCCGGTCACGCCGGAGCTCGTCCGCTCGCTGCTGCCCGCAGCCGGCCCCGCCCGTGAGCTCTTCGAGCGCGTCGCGCTCTCTGACGATTTCGTCGAGTTCCTCACCCTGCCCGCCTACGACAGGTTGCGGGAGATCCACGGATGAGGTGGGCCGCGCTGCTGTGTGCCCTCGCGCTGGTCGCATGCGGCGAGGAGCGCGAGGCCGAGGCTCCAGCGCCGTCGCAACTGACCGTGACCGTCCATCCCGAGGGGCCCGAGCACCCGGGCGAGCGGCGAGTCGTCGACTGTGCGACCGACGCGGCTTGCGAAGTGCCTCTCGCGCCCACGCCCCCGGACGTAGCGTGCACCGAGATCTACGGCGGACCGGCGACTGCCACCGTCAAGGGCACGCGCGATGGCGAGCCCGTGGAGGCCGAGTTCAGCCGCATCAACGGATGCGAGATCGCCCGCTGGGACGATGCCGAGGCGCTGCTGGGCCCGGCGCCCTAGGCGCGCGTGAAGCGGCGCGAGGTGACGGGCGACTCCGCCTCGTCGAGCGCCGCGGCCTTCTCCAGCGCGGCGATCCGCTCCGGCGTCATGTCGTGCGCGTTGGCGGCCTCGATCTCGTCGAGCAGAGCCTGGCCCTCGGCGGCGGCCGCCTCGTCGCGCACGACGACGCCGCCGGCCTCGTAGTAGCGGTTGATCTCCTCGAAGAGCGCGTCGACCAGCTGTTCCGTCGGCACCTTGCGCAGCGCCTCGCCCTTCGCGTAGATGACGCCCATGTCCTTGGCGCCGGCGATCCCGAAGTCGGCGTTGGAGGCCTCACCGATGCCATTGACGGCGCAGCCGAGCACGGCGACCTCGATCGGGTCGCGGTAGGCCTCCAGGCGGCGTTCGATGTCCGCGACGACCGTGTCCATGTCGAACTGCAGGCGCCCGCAGGTCGGGCAGGCGATCAGGACCGGACCGCGCTCGCGCAGCTTGAGCGCCTTGAGGATCTCCCACGCCACCTTGACTTCCTCCTCCGCGTGGAAGGTGGAGAGCGAGATGCGGATCGTGTCGCCGATGCCGTCGGCCAGCAGCGTGCCCAGCCCGACCGCGGACTTCAGCGAGCCCGACCACTTCGTCCCCGCCTCGGTGATGCCGAGGTGCAGCGGGTACGGGATCCTCTCGCTCAGCAGGCGGTTGGCGGCGATCGTGTTGGGAACGTTCGTCGACTTGATCGAGACCTTGAAGTCGTGGAAGTCCAGCGACTCCATCAGCGCGACGAACTCGACCGCTGCTGCCACCAGCGCCTCGACGGGGTTCTCGCGCTCGAGCGCGTGCAGATGCTTGGGCAGCGAGCCGGAGTTGACGCCGATGCGCATCGGCGTGCCCGCCGCCGTGGCGCGCGCCGCGACCTCGGCGACCTTGTCGGGGCCGCCGATGTTGCCGGGGTTCAGCCGTACGCAGTGCGCGCCGGCGTCGATCGCCTTGAGCGCGAGAGTGTGGTTGAAGTGAATGTCGGCGATCACCGGGATCGGCGACCCGCGCACGATCGTCCTGAGCGCCTCGACGTCGCGGTCGCGCGGCACCGCGACGCGGACGAGGTCCGCACCCGCGTCGGCGACCTTGCGGATCTGGTCCATCGTCGCCGTCAGGTTGGCCGTCTCGGTCTTGGTCATCGTCTGCACGACCACGGGCGCACCGCCGCCCACCTGGACGCCACCGACCATCACATGCCGCTGCGAAGCCACACCCTCAGGCTAGAGCGCTAGAGCGGTGGGGTGGTGTGTGGCCGCTTCTTGCGGCAGGGGTGGTAGACGCGCTTGCCCTTGATCGTGCCGACGTTCGCGAAGGCGACGATTCGCAGCACGATCCTCCGCTTGCCGATCCGGCGCAGGTCCACGACCGCGCCGATGCGGCCCTTGATGATGCGCGTCTTGATGCGCTTGCCGTCGAGCCAGAACTTCGCGCCGGTGTAGACGCGGCCGGGGTAGTTGCGCAGGACGATCGGGAACTTGCGCCGGCCCGAGCAGGCCTTCCCGCGGCCCTTCTGGGGCTTCGGTGTCGGCCTTGGCCTCGGTTTGGGCCTCGGCGTTCGTGTGGGCGTCGCCGTCGCCGTGGGCGTGGGCGTGGGCGTGTCGACGGCGGTCGGCTCGGGCGTCGGTGTCGGCGTCTCACCGCCGCCCTGAGTGGGCGTGGGCTCCGGCGTCGCCGTAGGCGTGGGCGTCGGTGTGGGCGTCGGAGTGGGCGTCGGAGTGGGTGTCGGTGTCGGCAGTGGCGGGAACTGGTACTCGTCCGCGCCCATGTCCCACGGCGTGGCTGCGTTCGGCCCGCGCGGAGCCGTGGCCGTCGACGGCCGGTGCTCCCCCTGGAAGTCGACCAGCACGTCGCCGTCCTGGGACGCGAGCCTGTCGATCGACGGGCTCGAGGCGTCCTGGACCGCCGAGTTCGCGTTGACGAAGACCGGCGTCTCGCAGATGTTGCCCTCGATCGGGGGGTCGTCGTCGCAGAACAGGCTCAGCTTGACGTCGCGGGTCGCGAACCCGTCGACCTCGGGGACATCGAGGAGCGCGCGCTGCGCGTCGTCGGGGTCGGGGAGGTTCTCCGCGGTGTTGTCGAAGATGAGCCCGCGGTTCACGTGCAGGACGTCGGGCCCGTTGCCCCAGATGGCCGGTCCGAAGACCCCGCTGATCTGTCCGGGGCGGAACTCCTGCGTGACGCGGTTGTGGATGATCGTCGGGTGTACGAGGGTGAGCGTCCCGAGCGAGCTCGTGCCGACGCCGATGCCCGCGCCTCGGGCGACGCCACTGCACTCTCCGCTGTTGCTGCCGTTGGCCGTATTGTCGATGACGACGGTGTTGACACCCGTGTACGAGCCGACGGTGCTGCCGTCGGCGCGGACGTAGAAGCCGCCGCCAGGGTTCGTGCCGCTGTCCCCGCTGATGGAGTTGCGCGAGTACGTCTCGGTCGCGGTGGCGGTCACGATCACCCGGTCGTACCAGGCCCCGCCGCCGCCGGCCGAGTCGCAGAACGGGGTGATCGCAGAGTTCTGGTCGTAGGTGTTGTGGGCGACGGTCGCCGTCAGCGACGTCGCCCGGCGCGGGGCCGGCCGGCGTTGGACTCGTCGTGAGCACTGGAAACAGTCGTCGTCGAGATCGCCGATGTACAGGCCGCCGCCGCGTGCCGTCCCCCCGCCCACCCCGGCGACGTTCTGCGTGAACGTGTTCCCCGTCAGCGTCGCGTGGCCACCGGCCGCCTGGTCGGGCCGGGGCATGGTGATCGCCAGCCCGCCGCCGTTCGCGCTTGCCGCGTTGCCGTCGAACGTCGATCCGGTCACCGTCACGGTCCGGGCGAAGATGCGCGCGCCGCCACCGTTGAAATCGCCGCCTCCCTGGACAGCGCCGGTCGCGTTGCGCAGGAACTGGTCATTGCTCAGCGTGACGACGGGATCCGACTGTGCGCCGGCGACCGTCAGGCCTCCACCCGAGGGGCCGTGCCGGATGTCGCGAAAGATGCTGTCGGAGACCGTGAGGGTCCCGTCACCGATGAAGTCCATCCCTCCGCCGATCGTGTCCGGCGCGCGTCCGCCGCCGTCGGCCCGGCCCTCGAAGATCAGGTTGTCGAGGGTCAGCGTGCCCGTGATGATGTCGGTCACCACCGAGCGCGCGCTCGTCGTGGGCTTGAAGCCCGCCCCGTCCTCACCGACGAGCGTCAGGTTCTTGTCGGGGATGGCGTACGTACCGGCGCACAGCCCCGCCGCTTCGACCTCGATCGTGTCACCTGTGTTGGCGGCGTCGATCGCCGCCTGCAAGCCCTCGCAGGTCTCGGCCGCGCGCGCATCGGTGGGCGCACACGCGACCAGTACGAGCAGGGCGAGGCCGAGCCGACGCCGCATGGCGCGACCCTACCTAGGTCAATTGGTTCTGTGGGGAAACCTCAGGCGGCGGGATTGGCCTTCTCGTACATCGCCTCGATCTCGGCCGTGTACTTCTCGGCGATCGGCTTGCGCTTGAGCTTCATCGTCGGCGTGAGCTCGTCGCCGCCCGGCTGCCAGTCGCCCAGCACCGTGAAGTACTTGACCTGCTCCACGCGCGCGAGCTTGGCGTTGGCGGCGTCGACGGCCTTCTGCAGCTCCTCGCGGACGGCCGGGTTGTCCTTGAGCGCCTCGAGCGACGTCTCCTCGATCTCCGTGCTGTGACGCCCACATGGGCGCGAAGTCCGGGTCGAGGGCGATCAGCGCCGTGTTGTAGGGCTTTGCGTCACCGATGCAGCACGCGTTGCCGATCAGCGGCGAGGCCGACTTGACGGTCGCCTCGATGTTCGCCGGCGACATGTTCTTGCCGGCCGCGTTGATGATGATCTCCTTCTTGCGGTCGACGATCTTGAGGTAGTTGTCCTCGTCGAGCACGCCGATGTCGCCGGTGTGCAGCCAACCGTCCTCGTCGATCGCCTCGGCGGTCTTGTCGGGCAGGTTGCGGTAGCCGCGCGCCCATCACCACGTCGGAGCGCATCAGCACCTCGCCGTCCTCGGCGATGCGGATCTCGACGCCCTTCACGGGGGGTCCGACCGTGCCGATCTTGATCTTGTCCGGAGGGTTGACGGTCCCCGCGCCGCAGGTCTCGCTCATCCCCCACAGCTCGCCGAGCGGGATGCCGATCGCGTGGAAGAAGAGGATCACCTCGGGCGGCGTCGGAGCCGCGCCGGCGTTGACGGCCAGCGCCTCGTCGAGGCCCAGCATCCCGCGCACCTGCGCGAACTTCTCCTCGCCCTTGGCGGCCGTCTCGGCGACCTCGGCGGGGACCTCCTCGCCCGCCTGCTCTAGCTCGACCCTGCGCATCGCGGCCTCGAGGTGCTCGCGGTCCTCGGAGCCGGGCGTGAAGACGCCCGACAGCATCGCGCCGCGCAGCTTCTCCCAGATCCGCGGCACGGCGAAGAACCACGTCGGCTTGACGGCGGGCAGGTAGCCGACGATCTCCCGCGGGTTCGCGCACGCGGTCACCGTCATGCCGAACACGATCGGCAGGTAATGGTGAGCCGCGCGCTCGGCGATGTGCGCGTGCGGCAGCCACGAGATCACCCGGGTCTCGGTGTCCGGGAACTGAATGACGTCCTCGATGGTCGCCACCGCCGCCATCAGGTTCTTGTGCGTGAGCTGGACGCCCTTCGGCGGGCCCGTCGTGCCCGAGGTGTAGATCAGCGTCAGCAGGTCGTCGGGGCCCTGCCCGCGCCAGTGCGACTCCGGATCGAAGTCGGGATCCGAGCCCTCGACGTCCTCCCAGGCGAGCGTGCCGTCGCCCTTGGCGCCCTCGAGGACGACGATTGTCTCCAGCTCGGGCAGGCCCAGCTTGCGGGCACCCTCGACCTGCTCGAGGTGTGCCTCCTCGATCAGCGCGATCTTGGCGCCGGCGTCCTGCACGACGTACTGGATCTGCTCCGGCGAGAGCGTGGCGTAGAGCGAGAACGGGGTCGCGCCGAGTGTCATCACGGCGAGGTCGGCGATGTTGAACTCCGGGCGGTTGGAGAACATCAGCGCGACGGTGTCGCCCTTGCGCACGCCGAGCTCGTGCAGGCCGCCGGCCAGCGCGTCGACGCGCTCGCGCGTCTGCGCGAACGTCAGCGCGATCTCGTCCTCCTTGGTGCGCAGAAAGACGCGATCCGGATAGTCCTCGGCCGTGAGCCGGAAGGCCTCCGTCATCGTCGCGGCCCCGACCGCGCGCCGCGTCGAGACTGTGCTGCTCTCCATGACTGCCCGCTCTCCTCGAGTCGAAAAAGGGCCGCTCAGGCTACCAGTGACGTCGCGTCAGCGGGACAGGTCGAACCCGGGCCCGGCGAGCGTGTTGAGGTCGTTGGTGAAGCCGATGATCGCCAACATCAGCACCAGCGCGAAGCCCACCAATCCGGATTTCTCCATCACGCTGAAGGGGATCGCCCGGCCGCGCAGCTTCTCCGCCACCGCCCAGAAGACGTGTCCACCGTCGAGCGGCAGGAACGGGAACAGGTTCACGACGCCGAGCGAGAGGCTGATCACGCCGAGCACGAACAGCGCCATCGAGAGGTTGAGCTGGAACGCCTCGCGGGTGGTCTCGTACGAGCCGACCACGCCGTGCAGCTCGCGCCGCTTGACGGGATCGAAGATGCCGACGATGCGGTCGACGCTGCGAGAGGTGATGAACCACATCTCCTCGGCCGAGCCGCCCACCGCGTCGCCGACGCCCGCCGAGCGGTAGACGCCCTCCGACGTGAAGCCGATGCGCATGCGCTCGAAGTCCTTGCGCGCGTCGTAGACCGGCCGCAGGCGCTCCGTGAACACGCGGCCGTCGCGCCGGATCGTCAGCGTCACCGGCGTCGCGGCCCGGCAGTCGGCCACCAGCTTGCCCGGGCAGCGGTGCGTGGCGATCCGCTGCGCCAGCTGCGCCGAGTTCCCGGTGCGGCCGTCGACCCGCAGGATCACGTCGCCGGGCACGAGCACGCCCTCCGCGGGCAGGTTGCGATCGACGTTGGAGACCCGCGCCCCGTCGGTGATGACGCCCTGGTGCAGGATCAGTGCGGCGAAGATGATGAAGGCCAGGACGATGTTGACCGCGGGCCCGGCCAGGATCACCACGATCCGCTTCCACGGCTTCTGCCTGTAGTAGGCCCGGTGAGCCACCTCGGGCGGCAGCTCCTCGTGCGGGTTCATCCCGGTGATCTTCACGTAGCCGCCGAGCGGGATCGCGCCAATGGCGTACTCGGTCTCGCCCTTGCCCTGGCGGCGCCAGATCAGCGGCGGGAAGAAGAGGCTGAAGCGCTCGACGCGCATGCCGACCGCCTTGGCCACCACGAAATGGCCGAGCTCGTGGAGCACGATCAGGGCCATGAACCCGAGTGCGGCGAGGATCGCCGCGGTCATGCCAGGACCTCGACCAGGTCCGTGGCCGTTTCGCGTGCCGCGGCGTCAGCCTCGTAGAGCGTCTCGAACGCGTGCACGCGCGCTGCGCCGACGCGCTCGAGCGTCTCCTCGATCACCTCGGGGATGCCCAGGAAGGTCAGCCGGCCGGCGAGGAAGGCGTGGACGGCGACCTCGTTGGCCGCGTTGAGCACGCATGGCGCGGTACCGCCCGCGAGCGCGGCCTCGCGGGCCAGGCGCAGGCACGCGAACGTGTCGGGGTCGGGCGGCTCGAACTCGAGACGGCCGACCTCCGCCAGGTCCAGGACCGGCACCGGCACGTCGACGCGCTCCGGGTGGTGCAGCGCGTAGGCGATCGGGACCCGCATGTCGGGGTGGCCGAGGTGCGCGAGCGTGGCGCCGTCGTTGAGGGAGACGAGCGCGTGGACGATCGACTGCGGGTGCACGACGACGTCGATCTGCTCGTAGGGCGTGCCGAACAGGTAATGCGCCTCGATCACCTCGAGGCCCTTGTTCATCAGCGTCGCCGAGTCGATCGTGATCTTGCCGCCCATCGCCCACGTCGGGTGCCTGAGCGCGTCCGCGGCGGTGACGTCCTGGAGATCGGCCCTCGTGCGGCCCCGGAACGGGCCGCCGCTCGCGGTCAGCGTCAGCTTCTCGATCGTCCCCGGCCGCTCGCCCGCGATCAGCTGGTGCAGCGCCGAGTGCTCGGAGTCGACCGGGATCAGCTGCGCCCCGGTCGCCTCGCTGAGAGTGGTCACGAGCTCCCCGCCCACGACCAGCGACTCCTTGTTGGCGAGCGCGACGTCGATGCCCTCGCTCAGCGCCACCACGGTGGGCCCGAGACCCGCCGAGCCCACGATCGCGTTGAGGACCAGATCCGCGCCGGACTCGGCGACGAGGCGCGCCAGCCCCTCCGGGCCGGCGAGCACCTCGGTGTGCTCGGCCGCGCGCGCGGCGGCATCGGGATCGGTCAGCGCCAGCCGCTCGACGCCGTGCGCCCGGGCGAGCTCGAGCAGCGCGTCGGACCCGCTGTGCGCGCTGAGGCCCACCAGTTCGAAGGCCTCGGGATCGCGCGCGACGACGTCCAGCGCCTGCCGGCCGACGGACCCGGTGGCACCGAGGATGACCAGGCGCTTCACACGGGCCAGGGTAGGCAGCGAAATCAGCGCGCGCTAAGGCGCCGCGCCGGCGGGCGGGCGAACAAGGTGCGCGCGATCGCCAGCGCGGGGCATGGCGACGCGCCGCCCGCTGAGGAGCTCGATCATCCGCCGGTCCTGCATGCTCTCCGTGCTCCCCTGCTCGGCGGTCACAGCATCGCCCCCCAGACGTAGTACCCGGCGACGAGCGCGAAGAAGGCGGCGTCGAGCCGGTCGAGCGCGCCGCCGTGGACGCCGAACAGGCGGCCGGCGTCCTTGGTGTTGGCATCGCGCTTGACCTGCGACTCGAACAGATCGCCGAGCGGCGCGGCGAGCGCGACCGCGATGCCGAGGTACAGCGCGTGCTCGAAGTCGAGCCAGTCCTGGTAGAGCGCCGCGATCTGGATCGCGACGATCGCCGTCACGAAGCCGATCAGCAGCCCCTCGACGGTCTTGTTGGGCGACACGCGCGGCGCGAGCTTGGTGCGGCCGAACGCCCGGCCGCCCAGATACGCGCCGCTGTCGCCGATGAACGTGCCGACCAGGACGTCGATGAGGACGTCGCGCCCGTGCGGCAGCTCGCGCAGCAGCACGGCGTGCGCGACCGCGAAGCCGATCCAGAACACGCCCATGACCGTCAGCGACATGCGCGCTGTCATCGACGGGCCCCCCGGCATCGCCAGCGCGAGCACGAACATGACCGGGAAGACGCAGACCGCCGTCAGCAGGACCTGGTGCTCGCCGCCGTAGTAGGCCGAGGCGACGAACGCGACCAGGGCGAGAAAGCCGGCGAGCTTGACCGGGTCCACCCGCTCGTACATCCCCCACAGCTCGCCCATCGCGGCGCCGCCGAGGAACAGCGCGAGTCAGCGCGAACACCTCCTGCCCGATGACGATGAGCACGACCGCGACCGCCGCCGCGGGCAGGCCGATGGCCACACGCTGTGCGAAATCGCCGGGCATTAGCGGCCCGTCCCGCGACCGTCCACCCACGGCTCCGCGCGCCGATCACCGGCTGACCACGTCCTCGGGCGAGGCAGTGGGCCCACCACAGAACTCGCCCTGCGTCCTTGCCAGCCGGCGCCGGCATCACGGATCAGCGGTCGGACGGCCACGAGACGAACCACGGGGCCGGGACCCTACCTCCCGCCGAAGCGCCGGCCGCGCTCCTCGTACTCCGCCAGTGCGGCCTCGAGGTCGGCGCGCGAGAAGTCCGGCCACAGGACCGGCGTGAAGACGAACTCCGAGTAGGCGCACTGCCACAGCAGGAAGTTCGAGATGCGCTCCTCGCCGCTCGTGCGGATCAGCAGCTCGGGCTCGTGCATGTCCGGCGCGTAGAGGCGCGCGGCGAACTCCTCCTCGGTCGTGCCGTCGAAGCCGCGGGCGGCGTCGACGATCTCCGCGCGGCCGCCGTAGTTGAAGGCGACGAAGAGCGTGATGCGGTCGTTGGCCGCCGTGGTCTCCTCGGCCCAGTCCATGAGCCTGATCAGATCGGGGTCGACACCCGCGCGGCGGCCGATGAAGCGCATGCGCACGCCCTCGGCGTCGAGCTCGGGGGTCTCCCCCAGTGATCCGCTCGGCGAACATGTCCATCAGGGCCGCGACCTCGTCGTCCGAGCGCGACCAGTTCTCCGTCGAGAACGAGAAGACCGTGAGCTCGGAGATGCCGAGAGCGACGGCGTCCCTCAGGCGCGCCTTGACGGTGTCGGCGCCGGCCCGGTGGCCCTCGGCGACATCGAGGCCGCGCTGCTGCGCCCAGCGCCCGTTGCCGTCGGTGATGATCGCGACGTAGCGCGCGCTCAAACTTCGAGGATCTCGGCCTCTTTGGCCTTCAGGGCCGCGTCGATCGCGCCGATCTCGGCGTCGGTGACCTTCTGGAGCGCCTCCTCGGCGCGGTGCTCGTCGTCCTGGCCGGCCTCGCCGGACTCGCGCAGCTCGCGCAGGTCGTGCATCGACCTCGCGGCGGATGTTGCGGATCGCGACGCGTCCCTCCTCGGCCACGTGGCGCGCGACCTTGACCATCTCGCTTGCGGCGCTCCTCGGTCATCTCCGGGATCTGCAGGCGGATGATCGAGCCGTCGTTGTTCGGGCGTCAGCCCGAGGTCGGACTCCTGGATCGAGCGCTCGATCGCCTTCATCGCCGACTTGTCGTAGGGCTGGATCGTGAGCAGGCGCGCCTCGGGCGCGTTGATCGTAGCGAGCTGGCGCAGCGGCGTCTGCGTCCCGTAGTAGTCGACGACGATGCGGTCGAGCAGCGACGGGCTGGCCCGGCCGGCGCGCACGGTGGCGAACTTGTGGCGCGTCGCGTCGACGCTCTTGGCCATGTGCTCCTTGGCGTCAGCGAGGAAGTCGTCGATGATCGTCATGGCGTGCTGCACGAGGGTCCCGACCCGCTCGCCGGACACTATCCGAGAGATGTTCGTCTCGTCGTCCATGTTGAAGACGTGGATCGGCATGTGGTTGTCCATGCACAGCGAGAACGCGGTCGAGTCCATCACGCGCAGGCCGCGCTGCAGCGCCTCCATGTGCGTGATCTCGGGGATGAACTCGGCGCCGGGGTCGGTGCGCGGGTCGGCGCTGTAGACGCCCTCGACGCCGTTCTTGGCCATCAGGATCGCGTCGGCGTGGATCTCCTGCGCGCGCAGGGCGGCGGCGGTGTCGGAGGTGAAGAACGGGTTGCCGGTGCCGGCCGCGAAGATCACCACGCGCCCCTTCTCGAGGTGGCGCATCGCGCGGCGGCGGATGTAGGGCTCGGCGACCTCGGCGACCGCGATCGCCGACTGCACGCGCGTGTGCACGCCGATCGCCTCGAGCTTGTCCTGCAGCGTCACCGAGTTGATGACGATCGCGAGCATGCCGAGGTAGTCCGCGGTCGCGCGGTCCATGCCCTCGGCGGCGCCGGCGATCCCGCGGTAGATGTTGCCGGCGCCGAGGACGACCGCGATCTCGACGCCGCATGTCGTGGACGCTCTTGATCTCCGTGCGCGATGCTGCCCGACCTTCTCCGGGTCGATGCCGTACTCCCGGTCGCCCATGAGGGACTCGCCGGAGAGCTTGAGCAGGATCCGGGAGAAGGCGGCGTCAGGCACCGACGGCGAACCTCGCGAAGCGCTTGACGACGACGGGCTCCCCGAGCTGGCCGGACAGCTCGGCCCGGATCTGCTCGATCGTCTTGCCCTCGTACTTGTCCGCGTTGACGTGCGGCTGGTCGAGGAGCGTGACCTCCTCGAGCCACTTGCGCAGCTTGCCCTCGGCGATCTTCGGGCGGACGTTCTCCGGCTTGTCGGCGGCCTGCTGCTCGAAGACGCGCAGCTCGGCCTCCTTGGCGTCCTCGGGGACGTCGTCGGCCGAGACCCACTGGATCGTCGGCATCGCGGCGACGTGCATCGCGACCGCCTTGGCGAAATCGATGAAGTCGGGGTTGCGCGCGACGAAGTCGGTGGCGCAGTCGACCTCGACGAGCACGCCGACCTTCGCGTTGGAGTGGATGTAGGACTGCACGGTGCCCTCGGTGGCCTCGCGGCCGCCGAGCTTGAGCGCCTTGTCGCCGAGCTTGACGCGCAGCAGCTCGACCGCCTTGTCGACGTCGCCGCCCGTCTCGGACAGCGCGTTCTTGCAGTCCATCATCCCCGCGCCGGTCTTGTCGCGGAGCTCCTTGACCATGGCGGCCGTGATGTCAGCCATCGGTGTCCTCCTGCGCCGCGGTGTCGTCGGCCGGCGCCTCGACGGCCTCGGCCTCGGGCTTGGCCTTCGGCTTCGCCTTGGCCTTCGGCTTCGCCTTGGCCTTCGCCTTGGCCTTGGCCTTCGGCTTGGGCTTGGGCTCCGGCTCGGCCTCGGGGTCGGCGACGGGCTGGGGCGCGGAGCCGGTCTCGGCCTCCGCGGGTGCCTCCGGCTCGGGCGCGGGCTCCGGCGGGGCCGGTGTCTCGGCCTCCGGGGCGGCCACGGGCTGGGCCTTCGGCTTCGGCTTCGGCCGGGCGGCCGGCGGCGGCGGTGGCGGCAGGTCCTCCTCGACCGTCGGCGCCGGGTGCGGGCGCGCCGCCGTCGGAGCTGCGGTCGACCGGCGTCTGCGCCTTGCGGCTCGCGGCCGCCTCGGCCTGCGCTCCTCGACGCGCTCGGCGGCAGCGGCGGCCTCGGCAGCCTCGGCCTCGGCGCGGGCGTGCTCCTCGGCCTCGCGCTTGGCGGCCTCCTCGGCGGCGCGGCGCGCGGCCTCCTCGGCCTCCTTGCGCACGCGCTCCTCCTCGACCCGCTGCCACGCGGCGCGGCCGGTGCGGATGACGTCGCCGATCGCGCTCCGTGACGATCCGGCACGACTTCATCGCGTCGTCGTTGCCGGGGATCGACGTACTGGATGCCGTCGGGATCGCAGTTGGTGTCGACCAGCCCGATGATCGGGATGCGCAGGCGCTTGGCCTCCTTGACGGCGATGTCCTCCGTCTTGAGGTCGATCGACGAACATCGCGTCCGGCGGGCGCTGCATGTGCTTGACGCCGCCGAGGTTCGCCTGGAGCTTCGCCAGGTCGGCGAGCGCCTTCATGCGCTCCTGCGTCGGCAGCAGCTCGAGCTGGCCCTCGGACTGGTAGCGCTCGAGGTCGTGCAGGCGCTTGATGCGCAGCGAGATGGTCTGGAAGTTGGTGAGCACGCCGCCCAGCCAGCGCTGGTTGACGTAGGGCATCCCGCAGCTCTCCGCGACCTCCTTGATGGAGTCGCGCGCCTGCTTCTTGGTGCCGACGAACAGGACGATGCCGCCGCGCTGGGCCACGCCCGCGGCGAACTCGCGCGCCTGGTCGAGCAGGTCCTGCGTCTTGTTGAGGTCGATCAGGTAGATCCCCTCGCGCTCGCCGTGGATGAAGCGGCGCATCTTGGGGTTCCAGCGTCTGGTCTGGTGGCCGAAGTGGACTCCGGCCTCCAGCAGCTCTCTCAGGCCGACTTCGGCCATTTGTTCTCCTTGGTAGTGGGACTGCGCCTCCGCAGGCCGCTGGCGAGACCCCTGTTCGGGGCAGGACTCGGGCGACCGGTTCAGCGGAGGGTCGGGTTTCTGAGCTCGTTCAGGGTAGCGGCGAGGTCATCGCGGGAGCTCCGACCGGAGCTCGACGTCCGAGGAATGCGAGCCGGTGCGCGTGGAGGAACTGCCTGGCGAGACCGGGATGGGGCGCTCCGTACTCGCGGGTCACCGAGGATGGGGTTGCCGATGGCCTTGAAGTGGGCGCGGATCTGGTGCGTCCGCCCCGTTTCCAGCGTGACGGAGAGGAGCGTCGCGTCGGCGAAGGTCTCCTCGGTGGCGAAGTGCGTGATGGCGGGTCTGGGCTCGTCGGTGTCGGAGGAGCGCGTGGTGCGGTTGCGTCGGTCTCGGCCCAGCGGGGCGTCGATGGTGCCGGTCCGTGCCGGCGGGCGCCCCTGGACGAGGGCGAGGTACTCCCGCTCGATGCGCCGTTGGCGCATCTCGTCGGTGAGGGCGGCGTGAGCGGCGTGCGTGCGTGCGAACACGATCAGCCCCGAGGTGTCGCGGTCGAGGCGATGGATCACCCCGGGCCGCTCGGGGTCGTCACCGCCGGCGATCCTTCCGGCGAGCGCCTCGACCAGCGTCCCGCCCCGCACCCCACTGCCGGGATGCACCACCACACCCGCCGCCTTGTCGACCACCAGGACCTCGTCGTCCTCGTACGCCACGACGACCTCTCGCGACTCATACATCTCCTGGATGCATGAGTCGCGACCGGCGACCGAGATGGCCTCGCTTCCGTCCACCGCGAACGACTTCGGCCGAACCACGCCGTCCACGGTCACCCTTCCCTCGGTGATCGCCTTTTGCGCCGCGGCCCTTGACCCCAACGAGCGCGCCAGCCAGACGTCAAGCCTCGGCACGCTTGCGCTCCATCACGTACAGCAGGGCCAGGACCCCGAACGTGATCGCCACGTCGGCCACGTTGAACGCCGGCCACGCGGGCAGCTTGATGAAGTCGGTCACGCCGTCGTCGCGGGCCACGCGATCGATCACGTTCCCGGCGGCGCCGCCGAACAGCAGCCCGACGGGGAACCACACCGCCGGGCGCCTCACGCGCTGACGCCAGAAGAACACGACCAGCCCGACGAGCACCACGGCCGTGATCGCCGCCACCAGCCCCGTCTGGCCCTCGAGCAGGTTGAACGCGACGCCGCGGTTGCGCGAGTTGACGAGCTCGACGCCCGGGAAGACGGCGTCGCGGCTGCCGAGCCGCACGTTCGCGCGCACGAGCGCCTTGGTGGCCTGGTCGAGGCCGATCACGAACGCGGTCAGGAGCGCCGCGCGCGCCGTGACGCTCACCCTGGATCGATCGCGCCGACGATCACGGCCCCGACGATCTGGAGCACGATCAGGGCGACGATCGGGGAGAGGTCCAGGGGACCGATGCGCAGGCCCAGGCGGCGGAAGATGCGCAGGTAGGGCTCGGCGCAGTCGCGCAGGAAGTCGAGCACCGCGTTGCTCACGCGCGAGTACGGGACGCGCGCGCCGAGCGAGAACACGAGCTGCGCGACGATCCAGGCGATGATGACGAGCGCGTAGATGCTGAACGCGGCGCCTACGAAATCCGCGACGTCGGTCCGGGTCATCGCCGCTCGAACTCGACGACGTCTTCCATCGCGGCCGCGAAGGCGCGGCGCAGCCCCTCGCGCTCGAGCGCGGCCAGCCCGCGCGCGGTCGTCCCGCCGGGCGAGGTCACGGCGCGCCGCACGCTCAGCGTGTCCGACCGCTCGAGCAGCGCCGCCGCGCCGGCGAGCGTCGCGGCCACCAGCTGGTTGGCGGTGGCGGCGGGCATGCCGCTGCGCACAGCCGCGTCCGCCCACGCCTCGGCGACGAGCGCGACGTACGCCGGCCCGACGCCTGAGATCGCGCCCGCGACGCCCATCAGCGACTCCGGCACCCGCACGACCTGACCCAGCTGCGACAGCAGGTCGAGCACCTCCTGGTCCTCGGCATCGTCGCGCGGGACGACGAGCACGCCCTGGCGCAGGGCGACGGGCGTGTTGGGCTCGACGCGGGTGACGTGCGCGCCGGGGTAGGCCGCGCGCAGCTGCTGGAGGCTCGTGCGCCCGAGCACGGACAGAACGCGCCCGGCCGCCTGCGCCTCCTGCGCGACCGCGTCGAGCTGGGCGGGCTTGTGGGCGAGCACCACCAGGTCGGCGCGCTCCGCCACCTCGGCGTTCGACAGCGCCTCGCCGCCCAGCTCGGCGACGAGCGCCGCCGCGCGCCCCGACCCGCTGTCGGACGCGAGCACGGGCTGCCCCCAGCCCCGCGCCATCGCCGAGCCCATGTTGCCGGCTCCGATGAGCCCGATCTGCATTCCGCTCAGGCTACGACTGGTTGAAGAAGCCGCGCTCGATCAACCGCGCCTTCTCCTCCGCCGAGACCTCGACGTTGCGCGGCGTGAGCAGGAACGTCTTGTCGGCGATCTTCTGCATGCCGCCGTCGAGCGCGTAGGTCAGGCCGGAGGCGAAGTCGATGATGCGCATCGACAGCGCCGGGTCCACGCCCTGGAGGTTGAGGATGACCGGGATCGAGTCCTTGAACTTGTTGCCGACGTCCTGGGCGTCGTTGAAGCTCTCCGGGATGACGAGGTGCACGCGCACGTCGCTGCGGCCGTTGGCGTTGCGCCCGCTGCCCACGGAGCGCAGGACGTTCGTGCGCCGGTCCTCCTCGGGGTCGCCGAAGATGTCGTCGATCTCGTCGCGGCGGCGCTTGCTCTGCAGGCGCCGCACGTTCGGGCGCTCGCGATAGCGGTCCTCGAGCTCGGACTCCGGATCGCGCCCCGCGGCACGCGCGGCAGCGCGCGGCTCCTCGTAGTCGTCGTCGTAACGCTCCTCGGCGAGACCGAAGTAGACGGCTGAGCGGTGCAGGAGATCGCGAAATGCCATTGACGCCGACCCGTTTCGACGGGAAAGTGCTGCTTCCTGCGGCAGTTTAGTCCCGTGCCAGCAGCTTTTGCGCCAGCCTGAGTGCACGCGGGGGGCGGCTGGACGCCGCCGGCGCGTCGGGCACGACGCGCAGGGCGTTGAGCGTCATCGCCAGCCCCTCGTAGTGGCCGACCAGCATCAGCAGCTCGATGCAGCCGACCTCGTCGAGCTCGGCGGAGAGCTGCGCCCACAGGTCGTCGGGCAGGTCGCGGTCGGCGTGCAGGGTGTCGGCGACGCGCAGCAGCAGCTGCTGGCGCGCCGTCCAGCCCGGTGCCTCGGCGCCCTCCCCGACACGTTCGATCTGCTCCGGGCTCAGCCCGGCGAAGCGCGCGATGCGCCGGTGCTGGTCGAGCTCGTAGGCCGACCGGCAGTTGTGCGCGACGCGCAGGATGACCAGCTCGGTGTCGGCGCGCGGCAGCGTCCCGCCCGGCATCAGCGCGCCGGCGAAGCGCAGCCAGCCGCGGAACAGGCGCCGATGCCGCGCCAGCGTGCGGAACACGTTGGCGGGGCGACCACCGGTCGAGAGGCCGAGCACCTTGAGGATGGCGGCGTTGCGGCGGCCGACGTCCCTGGGGCCACCGGGCGGGATGCGCGGGGTCATCGCCGGTACAGCGCCTCCCCGACGCGGACGATCGTGGCGCCCTCCTCGACGGCCACGGGATAGTCCTGCGACGTCCCCATCGAGAGGTGGCGCAGGCCGTGGTCGCGAGCGAGACTCGCGAGCGCGCGGAAGTGCGGGCGGTTGGCCTCGGGGTCCTCGGCGAACGGCGGCATCGTCATCAGCCCCACCACCCTGACCGGGCAGCGGGCGATGAAGGCTCCCAGGTCGGCAGGCACGATGCCGGCCTTCCCGCCCTCGCCGGCGACGTTGACCTGGACGAGGACCTCCGTCTCGGGAGTGCCGTGGCGGCCGAGCTGCTCGAGCGCGGAGTCGCTGGCCACCGAGTGGATCAGCTGCGCGTACGGCAGGATCTGCCGGACCTTGCGGCTCTGGAGCTGGCCGATGAAGTGCCAGCGGAAGGCCGGCCAGTTCTGCGCCTTGGCCTCGAGCTCCTGCGCCCGGTTCTCGCCCACGAGGTCGATGCCGGCTTCGGCGAGCGCGCCGAGATCCGAGACCTCGACGTACTTCACGGCGGCGAGGAGGTCGACGCCCGCGGGGTCGCGGTTGGCGCGCGCGCACGCGGCCTCGATCTCCGCGCGCACCGGGCCTGGCTCGACTACGAGGGCCACGCGACCGCCCCCTGGCGTCCGGCCCGCTCACCCTCGCGCCGGTGTGAGAAGAAGCGCTCGTCGCAGATCGTGCAGATCCCCGTGTCGTGGATCTCGTCGATGCCGGCCGCCCGCAGCTGGTCTCGCGCCACGACGTCGAGCGCGAGGTTGTCCCCGCGCCGCGCGTCGTGACCGGCGAAGTGCGCGTGCACCTCCTCCCCCACCTCGTAGCAGCACGCCCGGGCGCTCGGGCCCAGCGCCGCGACGGTCGCACCGCCGAGCGCCTGCACTCCGGCACCGACGATGCCGGCCGCGAGCCCGCGCCACCCGCCATGGAGCATCGCGACCCCGCCGGGACCCACGAGCGCGATCGGCAGGCAGTCGGCGGTACGAACGAGCGCGCCCCAGGCGGGGTCGGTGCTCACGAACCCGTCCGCCTCCCCGGACGCGTCCCGCAGCACGGTCGCCCCGTGCACCTGCTCTCCCTGCCGGACGGGCCCGAAGGCGTCCGGCCGCGCGCGCACGTCGATCGTCCGCGACCCGAACAGGACGCGCCCTCCTGCGAACGTCATCTCGAGGTTCATCGCGCCGCCGCCAGCGCTGCCTCCAGCTGCGCCTTGCGGTCGGCACCCTCTGCCGCCGCCGCCCACGCGGCACGTAGGCCGGCGCCCACGGCCGGGCCGCTCAGGCCCGCTGCGAGCAGGTCGTTGCCGTCGATCGCCGCACGCACGTGCCGCAGCTCGTCGCTCCAGCGCCGCACCGCCTCCCCGGCACCGAGCGCGGCGGCCACGGCGAGCGCCTCCGCCGGCTGGCGGCGCGCGACCTCCGCGACCTCGGCCGGCGTCGCCGCGGCCCGCAGCGCCGCCGCGAGCGCGCGCCCGTTGGCCGCCGCCACGACAACGTCACGCTCCTCCGCTCCGAAGGCGAGCGCGTCCAGCGCCGCCGCCACGCCGTCGGCGTCGAGCAGGCAGGCGCCGAGCGCCGCCAGCGGCGGCAGAGCGGCGATCAGCTCCGCGTCCACGGAGAACGCCGGGTGGATCGCCTCGCGGGCGTAGCGCTCGAGCGCGAGCAGCGCGCCGGGCAGCGGCTCGCTCAGCGCCAGCCGCACCTCGGCGCCGAGCCGGCTGCCGGTGACCGTCGAGAAGTCGGCGGCCCGCGCCAGCCGATCGGTCTCCTCCCCCACCTCGAACTCCAGCCGGGCGGCGTAGCGCGCGAGCCGCAGCACGCGGGTCGGGTCGTCGACGAACGACCGCTCGTGCAGCACCCGCAGCCGGCGGGCCGCGAGATCGTCCAGGGCGCCCGGGAAGGCCTCGCGGTGACCGTCGCTCAGGCGCAGCGCGATCGCGTTGACGGTGAAGTCGCGCCGGGCGAGGTCCTCGGCGACGCCGGCGCCCAGTTCGACCTCGGGCAGGGCGCCCGGGCGCGGATAGGTCTCGCGCCGGGCGACGGCCACGTTGACGTCCGCATATTCGAAGGTTCCGAACCGCTCGTGCGCGACCTCCGGGGTCCCCAGCCGTTCCAGCACCGGTGCGGCATCGCCCTCCACGAGCAGGTCGAGATCCCGCGGCTCGCGGCCGAGCAGCCCGTCGCGCACCGTGCCGCCGACCACCCATACGCCGGGGACGTCCCGAACGCGGTCGAGGATCGGGCTTGCCATCAGCCGTGGACCCTAGGCTCCCCCGCTCATGACCTCGCGGCGCTTCTACATCGCAGCGGGCATCCTCGCGCTCATCCTCGGCGCGGGGATCCTCTACGTGCTCAACCACGACCCCGGGAACGTCTCCAACCCCGACGTCGCCTTCGAGGAGGAGCCGACGCCGACGGAGGTCCCGGGCGAGCCGGAGAAGAGAGAACCCGAGCCCGAGGAGCCCTTCGTGTGGCTCACCTACGGCTACACCCCCGACCGCCGACGCACGGTCGACGTGCCGCCCTCGTTCGTGCGCCCGCCGTTCAAGAAGCGCTGGACCTACGACTCCAACGTGCTGCTCGAGTTCCCGCCGGTGATCTCGGAGAAGTCGCTGTTCCTGCTGCGCGACGACGGCGTCCTGACGGTGATCGACAAGGCCACGGGCAAGGTGCGCTGGGGTCGCACGGTCGGCGAGCTGTCGGCGTCGTCGCCGTACCTGGACCTCGAGAAGGAACGGCTCTTCCTGACCGTGCTGTCCCCCGGCCGCGCGCTGTCCATGAGCACCGCCGCCGGCGAGCGCGGCAAGGTCCTGTGGTCGCGCGACCTGCCGTCCCGCACCGAGTCCTCGCCGATCCTCGACAACGGCGCGATCTACTTCGGTTCGGAGGACGGGACGGTCTACGCGCTCGACGCCGACACCGGCGACACGCGCTGGACCTACAGCGCCGCCGGCCCGGTGAAGAGCGCGCTCGCGCTCAAGGACGGCCGGCTGTACTTCGGCGACTACGCGGGCAAGGTCTACGCGATCAGGGCCTCCGACGGCAGCGAGGTCTGGCAGGCCAAGACCCAGGGCGCGCGCTTCGGTTTCGCCTCGGGCCGCTTCTACGGAAACCCCGTGGTGGCGCACGGGCGCGTGTTCATCGGCAACGTCGACAGCTACGTCTACTCGTTCTCAGCCGACGACGGCGAGCTCGCGTGGCGCACCAAGACCAACGGCTACGTCTACGCCTCCCCGACCGTCGGCGCCGCGCCCGGCGACAAGCCGACCGTCTACATCGGCTCCTACGACGGCACCTTCTACGCGCTCGACGCGCGCACGGGCGGCGTGCGCTGGACCTTCTACGCCGGTGGCCACATCTCCGGCGGCTCGACGATGCTCGGCGACACGATCTGGTTCGCGGACCTCGAGAACACCACCTCGTTCGCGCTCAACGCCCGCACCGGGAAGAAGCTCTGGGACTACCCGCGCGGCGGCTACGCGACGGTCGTCACGGACAAGAAGCTGCTCTTCGTCGTGGGCTACCACGACATCTACGCGTTCGAGCCGCTCTCGGAGGCGCAGCGCCGCAGACGGCGTGCCGCGGCGGTCCAGCGCCGCCGCAAGTGCGTCCGCTCGGCGCGGCGCGGCTACCGCAAGCGCCGGTTCCGCCAGCGCTCGTTCCGGCGTTGCGTCAAGCGCACGAATGCCAGCCGCAACCCGCTGCGCAAGCGGCGGACGAAGCGCTCCTAGCGCGGACGCAGCGGGATGCCGGCCGCCAGCAGGTGCTCGCGGCAGGCGTCGATCGAGTACGTGCCGTAGTGGAAGATCGAGGCCGCGAGGGCGGCGTCGGCGCCGGCCTCGAACCCGGCCACCATGTGCTCGGGCGCGCCGACCCCGCCCGATGCGATGACCGGAACGTCGACGGCCGCCGAGACGGCACCGACCAGCTCGAGGTCGTAGCCGTCCTTGGTGCCGTCGCGGTCCATCGAGGTGAGCAGGATCTCGCCGGCGCCGCGCTCGACCCCCTCGCGGACCCACGTGACCGCGTCGCGCTCGGTCGGGATCCGGCCGCCGGCGACGACGACCTCGTAGCGCCCGTCGCCGAGCGAGCGGGCGTCGACGGCAAGCACCACGCACTGCACGCCGAACCTGCGCGCCATCTCGCCGATCAGCTCGGGCCGCTCGACCGCCGCCGAGTTCACGGCGACCTTGTCGGCACCGGCGTCCAGCACGGCCTGCGCGTCCTCGACCGAGCGCACGCCGCCGCCGATCGTGAACGGGACAAAGACCTCGTCGGCGGCGCGGCGCGCGAGCTCGACGACCGTCGCGCGCTTGTCCGAGGTTGCCGTGATGTCGAGGAAGACCAGCTCGTCGGCCCCGTGCGCGTCATAGAACGCGGCGAGCTCGACCGGGTCGCCGGCGTCGCGGATGTCGATGAAGCGCGTGCCCTTCACGACGCGCCCCGCGTCGACGTCCATGCACGGGATGATGCGCTTGTAATGCATCAGCGCAGGGCCGCGGAGCCCTCCTCCACGGTGAAGGCCTGCTCGTAGAGCGCCTTGCCCGAGATGACGCCGGCGAGGTTGAGCAGCCGCAGGGACGCCAGCGCGCGCAGGTGGTCGAGCGTCCCGATCCCGCCCGAGTAGATCCACCGGCCGCGCACCACGCCGGCGATCGCGCGCACGGCGTCGAGGTCGGGGCCGGCGAGCATGCCGTCGCGGTCGGCGTCCGTGTAGACGAAGGCGTGCACGCCCCGGTCCTGAAGGGCGGTGATCGCGGCCGTCGCGGGCATGTCCGTCGTCTCGGTCCAGCCGGCGGTCGCGACCTTCCCGTCGCGCACGTCGACCGAGACCACCACCTTGGCGCCGTGCTCAGCGACGGCGTCGTCGAGGAAGTCGAGGTCGCGGAACGCAGCGGTGCCGAGGATGACCCGGTGCGCGCCCGCCGCCAGGGCCGCCCTCACGGCGTCCAGCGTCCGCAGCCCGCCGCCGTACTGGACCGGGACGCCGAGCGCGGCGATCCTCTCCAGGTGCGCCAGCGAGCGCGGCTCGCCCGAGCGCGCCCCGTCGAGGTCGACGACGTGCAGGTGGCGCGCGCCCGCCGCGACCCAGTCGCGCGCGGCCTCCGATGGGTCGTCGCGGTAGACGGTCTCGTCCTCGAAGCGCCCCTGCACGAGCCGGACGGCGCGGCCGTCCTGGATGTCGATCGCCGGGTAGAGGATCACGCGCGCAGGAAGTTCGCGAGCAGTGCCAGCCCGTCGCGCGAGGACTTCTCGGGATGGAACTGGGCTCCGAAGACGTTGTCGCGCTCCACGATCGTCGCGAACTGCTCGCCGTGCGTCGCCGTCCCCACGACCACGTCCTTGTCCGCGGGCCGTGCGACCAGCGAGTGCACGTGGTAGAAGGCGCTGTCGCCGAGGCCGGCGCTGATCCGCGCCGGGCGCATGCGCACGAGGTTCCAGCCGATGTGCGGCAGGCGCTCCCCGCGCGTGTCGAGATAGGTGACCTCGCCCTCGAGCAGGCCGAGGCCGGGCGCCCCGCCGTGCTCCCACGAGCTCTCGAACAGCAGCTGCATCCCCAGGCAGATGCCGAGCATCGGGACGCCGGCGCGCGCCCGCTCGCGCAGCAGTTCGGCGAGTCCGAGCGCGTCGAGGCGCTCCATCGCCGCCGGGAACGAGCCCGACCCCGGGGATGACGATCCGCTCGGCCGCCCGGATCAGCTCGTGGTCGCTGGTGATCCGCGCGTCGGCGCCGATGTGCGCGAGCGCCTTCTCGACCGAGCGCCGGTTGCCCATCCCGTAGTCGACGACGGCGATCACGTGAGAATCCCCTTGGTGGAGGGGATGCCGGCGCTGTCGGGGTCGACGCTCACCGCCACGCGCAGCGCACGCGCGAACGCCTTGAAGCACGCCTCGATCATGTGATGCGCGTTCGTCCCGGCCTCGATCTCGACGTGCAGCGTCAGCCGGGCGCTCGACGCCACCGCGCGGAAGAACTCCTCGGCCGCCTCGTGCTCGAAGCCGGCGATGTCGCCGGGCGGCAGCTCGAGCCCCGACCAGGCGCAGAACGGGCGGCCGGAGACGTCGAGCGTGACGGCGGCACGAGCCTCGTCCATCGGGATCACAGCGTGGCCGTACCGGCGGATGCCCGAGCGGTCGGCGAGAGCCTTGTCGAGTGCCTGGCCGAGCACGATGCCCGTGTCCTCGACCGTGTGGTGCGAGCCGGTCTGGAGGTCGCCCGTGACCCCGACGTCGAGATCGAGGTTCCCGTGCCGCGCGACCAGGTCGAGCATGTGGTCGAGGAACCCGACGCCGGTCGCGCGGGAGCCCGCCCCAGACCCGTCGAGGCCCAGGGTGAGGCGGACGTCGGTCTCGCCGGTCTTGCGGGTGATCTCTGCCGTGCGGCTCATGGGGCGTCCATTCTCGCCGCCATCGAGGCGGCGTGAGCTGTGAAGCCCTCTGCTTCGGCGATCGCCGCCCCGGGTCCTGCCAACCGAGCCGCCGCCGCGGGCGGGATGTGAACCTCGTTGACGACACGCAGGAAGTGGCGCACGTTGAGCCCCGACGCGAAGCGCGCCGCGCCCTCGGTCGGCAGCACGTGGTTCGAGCCCGCCACGTAGTCGCCGAAGGCCGTGCCGCAGCCGACGAACACGGCGCCCGCGTTGCGAACGCGCGGCGCCAGCGCCTCCGCCTCCGCGCCGACCAGCTGAAGGTGCTCGGGCGCGAACTCCTCGCTGAACGCCAGCGCGTCCTCGAGCGTGTCGACCGGGATCGTCACGATCGGTTCCGGTATCCCCTCCAGGACCTCGGGGTCGGGCGAGAGCACGGCAACGACCGTGCCCGGGCCATGCTCTGCCTGCGCGAGTGCGTCCAGCGCGACGTATTCGGTCGTGCTGGCGACAATCAGCAGGTCGCTGGGGCCGGCGAAGCCGTCGATGCCGACGGTATGGGAGACCTGGCGCTTGGCCTCCTGCGCGTAGAGCGAGCCCGGACCGACGATCACGTCGACGGGGTCGACGGACTCCGTGCCGTACGCCATCGCGGCGATCGCCTGGGCACCGCCCATGCGCAGGATCTCGGTCGCGCCGCAGATGCTCGCCGTCGCCGCCATCACGGGGTGCGAGGCGCACACGAGGATTTCCTCCACTCCGGCCGCACGCGCCGTCGCCACACCCATGACCACAGACGACGGATACGGCGCCTGGCCCCCGGGGGCGTAGATGCCGGCACGACGGACAGGGATCTCGCGCACCCTCACTCGATGCCCCTGCGACAGCTCGACCACCCTGTCGCCGGCCACGGACGCTGCGGCGACCGCGAACACGTTGTCGTACGCGGTCTGCAGCGCCTCCGCAGGCAATTCGACGTCGGCGTGCTCGACCGGAAAGCGCGCCTCCCACTCGGCCACCGCGACATCGCCCCGCGCGCGGACGTCGGCGATGACCGCGCGCACCTCCTCGGCCACCGACTCGCTCGTCGGGACTCGGGCCCGCAGCTCCTCAGGACGCATCGATGCGCTCCAGCAGCGCGTCGATCTCCTCCGCGCGTGTGCGATAGGCGACCGGGTTGGCGATCAGGCGCGCGCTGGAGGTGAAGATCTCCTCGCGCACCACGAGGCCGTTCTCGCGCAGCGTCGTGCCGGTCTGGGTCAGATCGAAGATCCCCTCGACCAGCCCGGTCAGCGGCGCGAGCTCGACCGATCCCTTGACCTCGACGATCTCGACCTGGCGGCCGGTCTCGGCGAAGTAGCGGTGCGCGGCGCGCGGGTACTTGGTCGCCACCCGCATCACCCCCAGGCGGCGCAGCGCCTCGGCCGCCGGGTCCGGCCCCGCCTCGGTCGCGAACACCATCGTGGTCGTCCCGAACCCGAGGTCCAGCAGCTCGACCACGTCGCGCTCGAACTGCTCGCGCAGCACGTCCTTGCCGGTGATCCCGACGTCCGCCGCTCCCGCCTCGACGTAGGTCGGGACGTCCGAGGGCCGCATGGTGACGAGCCCGTCCGAACAGCAGCTTGCGGTCGTTGGCGCGCACCGCGGAGGTGTCGATGCCCACCGCGTCGAGCAGGTCGAGCGTCTCGGCGAACAGGGCGCCGCGCGGGACGGCGATCGTGAGCGTCATCGCGCCCCGACCAGCGCCGCGTGGACGCGCTCGACCTCTACCGACCAGCCGACGGCCGGCAGCGGCCGCCCGAAGCGCCCGAGCAGGTCGTCGTAGCGCCCGCCGCCGCCGAGCGGCACGCCCTGCCCCGGGGCCAGCACCTCGAAGATCGCGCCCGTGTAGTAGTCGAGCTCGCGCCGCACGAGCCCGAGATCGAAGATCACGCGGTCCTGCACCGCGGAGGGCAGCGTCGCGTAGAGCTCGCGCAACCCGTCGCCCGGCGCGCCGACCGCGTCGAGAACGTCCGGCCCGCCGCGCAGCTGCGGCACCGTGAGCAGCTCGGCGGGCGCGCCCGCGGCTCGAACCTCGCGGGAGAGGCCCGCGAAATCGCGGGTGGCGAGCTCCTGGAGCATGCGCTCGCGCACCTCCCCGTCGATGCCCGCGGTATCCAGCAGCGCGCCGAACAGCCCGGCCGATCCCAGCGCGACCCGGTAGTCGGCAAGCCCGACCGCATCGAGAGCGCGGCACAGCACCACCAGCGCCTCCGCCGTTTCGGCGGCACCGCCGGTGCCGATCAGCTCGACGCCTGCCTGCAGCTGCTCGCGCGCCTCCCCGCGGTGCGCGCGCACGGCCCGGTAGGCGCGCTGGAGGTAGCACAGGCGCAGCGGCGGCTCGACGTCCGCGTAGCGCGTCGCCACGACGCGCGCGATCGGGATCGTCATGTCCGAGCGCAGAACCAGCACCTCGCCCGTGCGGTCGAACAGCCGGTAGGCCGGCTGAGCCGCCGCGGCGTCACCGGTGAGGAGGGTCGCCTCGTGCTCGAGCGCCGGCGTGTAGACCTCGCCGTAGCCGGCGTCGTCGAAGACGCCGCGCAGCGCGTCGGTGATCGCGCGCAGCTCGCGCATCTCGTCGGGCAGCACGTCGCGCGTCCCGCTGGGGATGTGTACCGGCACGCGCGGGACGGTATTAGGCGGGCTGGCGCTCGATGCGGGCGCCGAGCGCCTTGAGGCGCTCGTCGATGCGCTCGTAGCCGCGGTCGATCTGCTCGATCGACCCGATCTCGGACTTGCCCTCGGCGCACAGCGCGGCGATCAGCATCGCCATGCCCGCGCGGATGTCGGGCGAGACGAGCTTGGCGCCGCGCAGCCGCGTCGCGCCGTTGATCACCGCGCGGTGCGGGTCGCAGAGGATGATGTTCGCCCCCATCGCGACGAGCTTGTCCGTGAACACCAGGCGATTCTCGAACATCTTCTCGAACATCAGGACGCTGCCCTCGGACTGGGTCGCGATCGCGACGGCGATCGACGTGAGGTCGGCCGGGAACGCCGGCCAGGGGCCGTCCTCGACCTTGATCTGGTAGCCGCCGTGGTCGCGCGCCATGACGAGCTTCTGGTCGCCGGGAACGATCACGTCGTCGCCGTCGAGCTCGGAGTTCAGGCCGAGGCGGCTGAACGCCAGCCGGATCATGCGCAGGTCGGCGGGCACGGTGTCCTTGATGCGCAGCTCGCCGCCGGTCACGCCGGCAAGCGCCATGAAAGACCCGATCTCGATGTGGTCGGGGCTGACGGAGTGCTCGCAGCCGCCGAGCCTGTCGACGCCGTGGACGGTGAGGACGTTGGAGCTGATGCCCTCGATCGCCGCGCCCATGCGCACGAGCATGCGCGCGAGGTCCTGGACGTGCGGCTCGCAGGCGGCGTTGCGGATGACGGTGGTCCCGGGGGTCAGCGCCGCCGCCATGAGCGCGTTCTCGGTGCCCATCACCGACGGCTCGTCCATGAAGAAGTCGACCGCCTGGAGGCCGGTGTCGGGCGCCTCGATGCGGATGTCCTCGAGCGTGTGCACCACGCTCGCGCCGAGCGCGATGAAGGCGTCGAGGTGCGGGTCCAGGCGGCGGCGGCCGATGACGTCTCCGCCCGGCGGCGGCATGTGCGCGGACCCGAAGCGCGCCAGCAGCGGACCGGCGAGCAGGAACGAGGCGCGGATGCGCTCTGAGAGGTTGGCGTCGACCGCGGTCGGCGTGACGTCGGCGGCGAGCAGCCGGACGGTGTTGTCGGCGGCCCAGTCGACCTGCACGCCGAGCGCCGAGAGCAGGTCCGCCATCGCCTGCGTGTCGCGGATGTGCGGCACGTTGTGCAGCACGACCTGCGTCCTCCGTCAACAGGGCGCAGGCCAGCAGCGGGAGGGCGGCATTCTTGTTCCCGGCCGGCGTGACGGTGCCCGACAGCGGGACGCCACCTTCGATGACGAACTTCTCCATGGCGAGGGGAAACGTTGCCGGCGGCTTGTCAGTCGCTGGCAAGGGGCGGGGTAGGGTAACAGCCATGTCGACGCCTCCTTCGCGCGACGAGGCCTGGGACCTCTTGTGCGAGTGGACCGCGTCGGACTCGCTACGGCGCCACATGCTGGCGGTCGAGACGGCGATGCGCGCGTATGCGGAGCGCTTCGGCGAGGACCCGGACGAGTGGGGACTCGTGGGGCTGCTGCACGACGCCGACTACGAGCGCCATCCCGATCTCGCGACCGGCCACCCGCGCTACATCATGGCCGAGCTCGAGCGGCGCGGCGCGCCCGAGCACTGGGTCCGCGCGATCGCCTCGCACGCCGACTACCTCGGCGTCTCGCGCGACTCGCAGATGGAGAGGACGCTGTTCGCCGTCGACGAGCTGTGCGGGTTCCTGTCAGCGTGCGCGTACGTGCGGCCGGAGGGCATCCACGGGCTGACACCGAAGTCGGTCAAGAAGAAGCTCAAGCAGCCCTCGTTCGCGGCCGCGGTCTCACGCGACGACGTGCGCGGCGGCGCCGAGCTGCTCGGCGTCGACTTCGACGAGCACGTCGCGTTCGTCGTTTCTGCGCTGGAGGCGCGGGCCGACGAGCTCGGCCTGGCTCCGCGAGAATCCGCCGCGTGAGCTTGCGCATCATCGTCCTCGAGGGCGACGAGACGGGGCAGGAGCTGCTCGAGGCGGCGCTGCGGGTCTTCGACGGGCTGCCGGTCGAGGTCGAGCTCGTGCGCCACGACCTCTCCCTGGAGAACCGGCGCGCGACGGGCAACGTCTGCGTGACCGAGGCGGCTCAGGCGATGCTCGAGGCCGGCTACGGGCTCAAGGCCGCGACGATCACGCCCGAGGGCGCGGACGACGTCGGCTCGCCGAACCGGCTGCTGCGCGAGGCGGTCGACGGCAAGGTGATCGTGCGCACCGGCCGCCGGATCCCCGGGGTGGTCGGCCCGGTGGCGGGCGTCCACCACCCGATCTCGATCGTGCGGATGGCGGTCGGCGACGCCTACGGCGCCGAGGAGCGCCGGGCCTCCGAGGACGGCGACGAGGCGGCCTACCGGACCGAGCGCATCACGCGCTCGACCTGCCGCGCGGTGGCCGAGTTCGCGTTCCGCACGGCGGAGCGGACGGCCGGCAAGGTCTACGGCGGGCCCAAATGGACGGTGTCGCCGATCTACGAGGGGATGCTCAAGGAGGAGATGGACGCCGCCGCCGCGCGGCACCCCGAGGTCACCTACCAGCCCGTGCTCGTCGATGCGCTCTACGCCGGCCTGATCTCGGGAGCCGCGGACGCGCCGCTGGTGATCCCGTCGCTCAACCGCGACGGCGACTGCCTCTCGGACCTGGTGATGCCGATGTTCGGCTCGATCGCCGGGGCGGAGTCCGTGCTGCTCGCCTTCGACGACGACTTCGACGTCAGGGTGGCGATGGCCGAGGCGCCCCACGGGACCGCGCCGTCGCTGTTCGGCAAGGACCTCGCGAACCCGATGGCGATGATCCTGGCCTGCGCCGCGCTGCTCCAGCAGGCCGACGAGCACGCCGCGGCACGCGCGATCTACGAGGGAACGCTGGAGACCGTCGGCTCCGGAGTGAAGACCGTCGACCTCGGCGGGCACGCGTCGACGACCGAGTTCACGGACGCCGTGATCACGCGCATCGCAACCAAGCTGCAGTTCTGAAACCGCTCGGTTAGCAGGGCTTTTCCCGGCCGGTTGCAAGATGGCTTGCAAACGCACGTTTCCGTCCGACGCCGTTGAGAAGCTGACGAACACATGTTCCCTTCACCGACGATCGACCACCCGGCCCGCTCCATCCGGGAGCGCATGCGGGGCGCCCTTGATTCGGCGCTCGAGTTCGCCACCCTGGGCGAGGCCACTCTCGACGGGCTGTCCTCGCGGACGCCTGTCGCGCCTGTCCACGCGCGCGAGCACCCGCACCGGCGTGCGCTCGTTCGTCCCACCCGCCCGCGCCGCGACGGAGCGATTCCGCCGCGCGCGCCGGTCTGCACGGCGCCGGTGTCCTCGACGCCGGCGCCGCGCTGACCGGTCCGTCCCGCCGGTCGCCCGTCGTGGGAGGACGGGCTCGGCCGGGGCGGCGCGGGGCGGCGCATGCGACCATTGCGGCGTGAAGCGCTTCGACTTCCACAACCCGCCGATCGAGCGCGACGGCAGTGCGCCGGAGGGCGTGGACGCCGCGGGCGCGGACATCGAACCCGTGATCGGCGGCGAGCACCTGCACGGCTCGCTGTACGAGATCGCGCCCGGGCGCAAGGGCTTCCCCTACCACTGGGAGGCGGGCCGCGAGGAGTGGCTGCTCGTGCTCGACGGCACGCCCACCATCCGCACCCCCGCCGGGCAGCACGAGCTCCGGCCCGGCGACGTCGTCTGCTTCCCCGCCGGCCCGGAGGGCGCACACCAGGTCCACAACCGCTCGTCGGAGCGCGTGCGCTTCATCTTCATCTCCAACGCCACGGTGCCGAACGTCGTCATCTACCCGGACAGCGGCAAGGTCGGCGTGCGCATCGACGACGATCAGCGCTTCATCTTCATGCAGGACGCGTCGGTGCCGTACTGGACGGGTGAGGAGTGAGAATCTTCAACGTCCTCGACGGCCCGCTCGACACCGGCGACGAGCCGCCGGGCTATGGGTCGCCGTACGCGAAGCTCGGGCAGGAGCTCGGCGCCTCCATGCTCGGCGGCACCGTCGCGATCCTGGGCCAGGACGAGTGGGTCTGCCCGTACCACGTCGAGATCACCGAGGAGGAGTGGCTGCTCGTGCTCGAAGGGCAGTGCGCGGTGCGCACGCCCGACGGCGAGGAGTCCGTCAGGGCGGGCGAGATCGTCTGCTTCCCGCGCGGGGAGGCCGGCGCGCACCAGATCGGCAACACCGCCCCGGAGCCCGCGCGCATCCTGATCGTCTCCGAGCGCAACCACACCGAGACCACGCTGTACCCGGACTCCGGCAAGATCGGCATCTTCGCGCCGGAGATCCGCTACCTGTTCCGCCTCGAGGACGCGCGGGACTACTGGGACCGCGAGCCCGACCCGCGGACCCGTTAACGGCCACGAGCCGCTCCAGGCGGCTCGTGTTCGGTAAAGAAACCGGCGGCGACCTACTCTCCCGGTCCCTTGCGGGACAAGTACCATCGGCGCTGTGGGGCTTAACTTCTCTGTTCGGAATGGGAAGAGGTGTTTCCCCTACGCCAGTGCCACCGAACTTGTCGAGACCGCGCTCGGCGGGCCCTGAAAGCTGCACAGCAATCGCGGAAACGGAGATCGAGAAAGAAAACCGTCAAGCCCTCGACCCATTAGTACCGGTCTCCTACGCACATTGCTGTGCTTCCAGATCCGGCCTATCAACCTGGTGGTCTACCAGGGGTCTTACCCACTCGAGGTGGTGGGAGAGCTCATCTCGAGGCCGGCTTCCCGCTTAGATGCCTTCAGCGGTTATCCGATCCGGACGTAGCTAATCTGCGATGCCGTTGGCACGACAACAGATACACCAGAGGTCCGTTCACCCCGGTCCTCTCGTACTAGGGGCGAATCCTCTCAACTCTCCAACGCCCACGGCAGATAGGGACCGAACTGTCTCACGACGTTCTGAACCCAGCTCGCGTACCGCTTTAATGGGCGAACAGCCCAACCCTTGGGACCTACTCCAGCCCCAGGATGCGACGAGCCGACATCGAGGTGCCAAACCGAGTCGTCGATGTGGACTCTTGGACTCGATAAGCCTGTTATCCCCGGAGTACCTTTTATCCGTTGAGCGACGGCACTTCCACTTGCTACCGCCGGATCACTAAGGCCTGCTTTCGCACCTGCTCGACCTGTCGGTCTCGCAGTCAAGCTCCCTTGCTGCCTTTACACTCTACGCACGATTTCCAACCGTACTGAGGGAACCTTTGCGCGCCTCCGTTACATTTTGGGAGGCGACCGCCCCAGTCAAACTACCCACCTGGCACTGTTCAGCGCCCTGATTCAAGGCACGCTGTTAGAAGCCCAGTACATCAAGGGTGGTATCTCAAGGTTGACTCCACATGAGCCGCAGCCCACGCTTCAAAGTCTCCCACCTATCCTGAGCGAGATGCACCAGACTCCAATACCAAGTTGTAGTAAAGGTTCACGGGGTCTTTCCGTCTAGCCGCGGGTACTCGGCATCTTCACCGAGACTGCAATTTCACCGAGCCCCTCGTTGAGACAGCGTCCAAGTCGTTACGCCATTCGTGCAGGTCGGAACTTACCCGACAAGGAATTTCGCTACCTTAGGACGGTTATAGTTACCGCCGCCGTTTACCGGGGCTTAGTTTCAGTGCTTCGAGCCGAAGCCCTAACACCTCCACGTAACCTTCCGGCACCGGGCAGGCGTCAGCCCCTATACGTCGTCTTTCGACTTAGCAGAGACCTGTGTTTTTGGTAAACAGTCGCTTGGACCAATTCACTGCGGCCCCCTCGGGCTCCACGCGCGAAGCGCTTCACCCTACTGGGGCGCTCCTTCTCCCGAAGTTACGGAGCGATTTTGCCGAGTTCCTTAACGAGGGTTATCTCGATCACCTTAGTATTCTCTACTTGTCCACCTGTGTCGGTTTTGGTACGGGCACGTGGAATCTCCCTAGAGGCTTTTCTAGAAGGTTCGGCGTAAGAGACTCGCCGGCTCATAGCCAGCTGGCATCGCACCTCGGGTTATGCGGCTCCGCATTTCACTGGAGCCACCCCTACATGCTTACCGCAGGACAACCATCGCCTGCTACTCGTAGCCCTCCTTGTCCCCCCATCGGTCAAACGATTCCGACGTGGTACGGGAATATCAACCCGTTGGCCATCGACTACGCCTTTCGGCCTCGCCTTAGGTCCCGACTAACCCTGAGCCGACGAACGTTGCTCAGGAAACCTTGGACAATCGGCGGAGGGGATTCTCACCCCTCTTTCGTTACTCATGCCAGCATTCTCACTTCCCAGGCCTCCACGGCTGGCTTCACGCCGCCGCTTCACTGGCCAGGGAACGCTCTCCTACCGCGCGCTTGCGCGCACCCGCAGCTTCGGAGGCATGCTTGAGCCCCGTTACATTATCCGCGCACGATCACTTGACCAGTGAGCTGTTACGCACTCTTTCAAGGATGGCTGCCTCTAAGCCAACCTCCTGGTTGTCTGTGCAATCGCACATCGTTTGCCACTTAGCATGCACTTTGGGTCCTTAGCCGGCGGTCTGGGCTGTTTCCCTTTCGACGCTGAAGTTTATCCCCCAGCAACTGACTCCCGGAGTAAACGTAGTGGTCTTCGGAGTTTGCCTGATTTCGGTAAGCTGGTAGGCCCCCTAGGCCAAACAGTGCTCTACGGCCACAACGCATATTATCCGAGGCTATACCTAAATATATTTCGGAGAGAACCAGATATCTCTGAGCTTGATTAGCCTTTCACTCCGACCCACAGGTCATCCGCCCAGTTTTCAACCTAGGTCGGTTCGGCCCTCCACGGGGTCTTACCCCCGCTTCAGCCTGCCCATGGGTAGCTCGCTCAGTTTCGGGTCTGCCGCGTACGACTGAATCGCCCTATTCGGACTCGCTTTCGCTACGGCTCCGCTCATCGCTTAACCTTGCCGCACACGAGCAACTCGCTGGCTCGTTATGCAAAAAGCACGCCGTCACATCCGAAGATGCTCCGACCGCTTGTAGGCACACGGTTTCAGGTACTATTTCACTCCCCTTCCGGGGTACTTTTCACCTTTCCCTCACGGTACTAGTCCGCTATCGGTCACCAGGTAGTACTTAGCCTTGGAGGGTGGTCCCCCCAGGTTCAGACCACGTTTCACGGGAGTGGTCCTACTCAGGAACGCTCATCGGGAGGCTCGTGCATTTCGCTTACGGGACGATTGCCCTCTGTGGTGCGCGGTTCCACGCGCTTCAGCTATACACGAACTTGTGTAACTCCCGCCAGGGCATGTACACCCTGGGCAGAACGCCCTACAACCCCCGGCCGGCAACGCGTACACGCTTACACCGGCTGGGTTTGGGCTGTTCCCCTTTCGCTCGCCACTACTCGGGGAGTCTCGGTTGATTTCCTTTCCTCCGGGTACTGAGATGTTTCAGTTCCCCGACTTGTCCCGGTCGTGCCTATGTATTCAGCACGCCGTACCGCCGTATTACCAGCGGTGGGTTTCCCCATTCGGGTATCCACGGATCACAGGCTATTCAGCGCCTCCTCGTGGCTTTTCGCAGCCGTTCACGCCCTTCTTCGACTCCTGGTGCCAAGGCATCCACCATGTGCCCTTGACATCTTGACGGTGATCTTTCTCGATCTTCCGGCCGCTGATAAGACGGCCGGATATTGCACCACGCGCTGTTAAGGATGGGCGCGTGGTACCCGTTTCGTTGATTGCTGTGCAGTTTTCAAGGTCCGCCGAGAACGAACGTCGCCGGCTGGGGACTCCAGCCGGCGCGCGGTCTCTCAAAACTCAACAGCATGCAGGCGCCGGCAATCCTCGTCCGGCGCCACGATCCAGATCGGTCGACGTTCTAAGTGACCCACTGCGGCCAGCACCCTCGAGCGGTATTGCCCGAGGGAGCCACAGCGGGCGCTCCAGTCCTGGAGCTCCCTAGAAAGGAGGTGATCCAGCCGCACCTTCCGGTACGGCTACCTTGTTACGACTTCACCCCAGTCACGGGCCCCACCTTCGACGGCTCCCTCCCAAAGGGTTAGGCCACCGGCTTCGGGTGTTGCCCACTTCCGTGGTGTGACGGGCGGTGTGTACAAGGCCCGGGAACGTATTCACCGCGGCAGTGCTGATCCGCGATTACTAGCAACTCCGCCTTCATGCAGGCGAGTTTCAGCCTGCAATCCGAACCGAGACGCGCTTTAAGGGATTCGCTCCACCTCGCGGTATCGCAACCCTCTGTACGCGCCAATGTAGCACGTGTGTAGCCCTGGACATAAGGGGCATGATGACTTGACGTCATCCCCACCTTCCTCCGGTTTGTCACCGGCAGTCTCGCATGAGTCCCCAACTAAATGCTGGCAACATGCGACGGGGGTTGCGCTCGTTGCGGGACTTAACCCAACATCTCACGACACGAGCTGACGACAGCCATGCACCACCTGTGATCCTGCCCCGAAGGGAAACCGTGTTTCCACGGCGGTCAGGAACATGTCAAGCCCAGGTAAGGTTCTTCGCGTTGCGTCGAATTAAACCACATGCTCCGCTGCTTGTGCGGGCCCCCGTCAATTCCTTTGAGTTTTAGCCTTGCGGCCGTACTCCCCAGGCGGGGCACTTAATGCGTTAGCTTCGGCACGGAGGGAGTCGACACCCCCCACACCTAGTGCCCATCGTTTACGGCGTGGACTACCAGGGTATCTAATCCTGTTTGCTCCCCACGCTTTCGCGTCTCAGCGTCAGTAACGTCCCAGCGAGCTGCCTTCGCAATTGGTGTTCCTCCCGATATCTGCGCATTTCACCGCTACACCGGGAATTCCACTCGCCTCTTCCGTACTCTAGCCCAGCAGTATCCACCGGCATCCCAGGGTTGAGCCCTGGACTTTCACAGCAGACTTACTGAACCGCCTACACGCGCTTTACGCCCAATGATTCCGGACAACGCTTGCCCCCTACGTATTACCGCGGCTGCTGGCACGTAGTTAGCCGGGGCTTCTTCTGAAGGTACCGTCACTCCAGCCGGCTATTCACCGACGAAGCTTCGTCCCAACTGAAAGGGGTTTACAACCCGAAGGCCGTCTTCCCCCACGCGGCGTTGCTGCGTCACGCTTTCGCGCATTGCGCAAGATTCCCCACTGCTGCCTCCCGTAGGAGTCTGGGCCGTGTCTCAGTCCCAGTGTGGCTGATCGTCCTCTCAGACCAGCTACCCATCGAAGCCTTGGTAGGCCGTTACCCCACCAACAAGCTAATGGGCCGCGGGCCCGTCTCGATGCGAAGGCCGAAGCTATCTTTCATCCGCTTCCTTGAGGAGGCGGGTCACATCCGGTATTAGCCCGAGTTTCCTCGGGTTGTCCCGGTCATCGAGGTGGGTTACCCACGTGTTACTCACCCGTTCGCGGCTCTGCCCCAGGGCAAGCCCTGGTTCGTCGCTCCACTTGCATGTGTTAAGCACGCCGCCAGCGTTCGTCCTGAGCCAGGATCAAACTCTCCGTGAAGTGAACTTCATGAAGAGCGCCGCCGATGGAACGACGACAGCGGCCTATACACGGGCCACCGCCAGCCACCAGCGACGATTTAATGCTTTGAGCCTGCCGTCCGACGAGGTTGGACGGTCAGGTCGAATCTGGACGCACAATCGACCCCCGACTGGGGTCGTGTGTGCATGCTGTTGAGTTTTCAAAGACCGGCGCCGTTCGTGCGAGGGGGACTCCCTCGGTCTCGAACCGCTCCCGAGCACCCGTACGTGGCAGCTCAGGCGGACCCACGATGATAGCGCCTCCGCGCCGCCCTGGACAAGGCGCGCCGACAGCGCGCTGACCGACTTGCGGTCCGGAGCAACCGACGTTAGCGTCGCGGGATGACCGCCAAGCTCGCTTGCGCCGCCGCAGCAGCGATTCTCCTCCTGACACCGGGCCTCGCCTCCGCCGCCGTGACGGTGTCCCTGACCGGCGATGGGAAGGGCCAGATCACAGTGACGGGCACCGCCCGAGCCGACTCGACGGTGGCCAGCGACGACGGGACGAGCGTCCGCTTCACGAACGCGACGGCCGGGACCGGCTGCACGCAGGCTGCCGGCGACGCGCTCTGTCCGCGCGAGGCCCGGACCATCACCGGCGACCTCGGGGCGCAGGCCGACAGCCTCACCAACCAGTCCTCCGCGCCAGCCAGCCTGACCGGGGGCGACGGCAACGACCGGATACTCGGCGGAAGCCTGCGGGACTCGCTCAACGGCGGCGCAGGGGACGACGACGTCGACGGCGGCGCCGGAGACGACACCATCATCGGGGGTGCGGGCGCGGACCGGCTGACCGGCGGGACCGGCATCGACACGGTCGACTACTCGGCCAGCCCTGTGGCCATCCACGCCCACCTGAACACGGTCGGCGGACTGCGCGTGCGCGAGTTCTCGAGCACGCCGACCGACGACACGCTGACGGACCAGTTCGAGAACCTGCTCGGCTCGGCCATCGCCGACGTCCTGCGCGGGTCCGACAGCGTCGCCAACACCATTCGCGGCAACGGGGGCAGCGACGTCATCGACGGTCGCACCGGCGACGACACGCTGCACGGCGACAGCGGCGCCGACCGCTTCGGGGTGGTCGCAGGCACGGTGCAGGAGACCGCTACAGCAGCCCAGGTCACGGTCGGCAATGCCGGAGCGGGCGACGGCCGCGACACCTTCTCCGGCGGCTCGGGCAACGACGACATCAACGCCCGGGACTCCTTCCTCGACGCACAGATCGACTGCGGCACAGGGACGGACATCGCGCGCCAGGACCTCGTCGACGACGACGGCAACCTCGACGTCAACAACTGCGAGACGCTCGAGACCACCGCGATCGACCAGCTCATGACGATCGTCCGCAAGGTCGTCCAGCGCCGCGGCAGAACCAGGATCACGCTGGCCTGCCCGCGGAAGAGCCGCGTCGTCTGCAAGGGCACGGCGGGGCTGGCCCGCCGCGCCCGCGGCCCTGTCCGCCGCACGCGCACCTACTCGATCCGGCAGGGACGCTCGCAGCGGCTGCGCCTGCGCGGTGTGCGCAGGTACCTCAAGCTGGTCGAGCACGACCAGCTCCAGCGCGACCGCCTGCTCGTGCGGCGGATCTAGTGCCGTGAGTCGCTATTTCGCGGGCAGTTCTCGACGCGTCTGCCCGGCCGAGTACTGCACCCGAACTAACAACTCACGGCACTAGCCGGCGCGCAGGCGCCGGAACCGGCGCTTGCCGACCTGCAGCAGCGCGCCGTCGAGCTGCTGCGCCGGCAGGTCGAGCTCGGAGACCACCGCGCCGTCGACCCTGACGCCGCCCCCCTCGAGCGTCCGGCGCGCGTCCGAGCGCGAGCCGCCGAAGAGGCCGGCGATCAGCGCCGGCAGGTGCACCACCCCGTCCTCGGCCTCGAACGAGGCCTCCTCGACCTCGTCGGGCGCCTCGCGCTCGACGAACAGGCGGTCGAAATGGGCCTCGGCCCCCTCCCCCGCTCCGGCGCCGTGGAACCTCTCCACGAGCGCGCGCGCGAGGGCGCGCTTGGCGTCGCGCGGCCCGACGGCGGGGACGTCGGACCCCAGCAGCACGCTGTACCACGGTTCCAGCTGATCGTCGGGCAGCCGCATCGTGCGGCCGAACATCTCCGCCGGCGCCTCGGCGATCCCGATGTGGTTGTCGTAGGACTTCGACATCTTGACCTTGCCGTCGATCCCGTTGATCAGCGGCAGCGTGAGCACCACCTGCGGCTGCTGCCCGTAGGCGGTCTGGAGGTCGCGGCCCATGAGCAGGTTGAAGGTCTGATCGGTGCCGCCGATCTCCACGTCCGCCTGCACGCAGACGGAGTCGTAGCCCTGGAGCACCGGGTAGAGCAGCTCGAGCAGCGAGATCGGCTCATGTGCCGCGTAACGGTTGGCGAAGTCGTCGCGCTCGAGCAGTCGCGCCACCGTGACGTGGCGGACGAGGCGGAAGAGGTCCTCCATCGGCATGTCGAGCCACTCCGAGTTGTGACGGACCTCGAGGCGATCCTCGAGCAGGATCTTCGACGCCTGGTCGAGATAGGTGCGGGCGTTCGCGTCGATCTCGTCGCCCGAGAGGACGGGGCGCGTCGCCGACCGACCCGACGGGTCGCCCACGCGCGCGGTGTAGTCGCCGACGATCAGCACGGCGACGTGTCCCGCGTCCTGGAACTCGCGCAGCTTCTGGAGCACGACCGTGTGCCCGAGATGGAGGTCCGGCGAGGTGGGGTCGATCCCCAGCTTCACCCGCAGCGGGCCGCCCGCCTCGACGAGCTTCTCGAGCCCGCCGCGAGGCAGCGAATCAACGGCGTTGCGCAATAGGTACCCGGCGTCGGACACGGCCGGGCAATGGTAGAGTCGACCGTCCTCCGCGGCCCCTTCGGGCCGCCATTTTTTTCCTGTCTCGTTCTGATACGACGTGGACACGCGCGAGCACATCGAGGCCATCTACGGGACCGGGACGTTCGAGCCGGAGATCCCGGCGGCCCCGTCCGAGCCGCCCGCCCCGCCGCCGCCGCGGCCCAAGCTGCGCAAGCTGCGGGTGTTCCTGGTCCTCTCGGGCCTCGGCATCCTCGCCGTGATCTCGGCGATCTTCGGGATGATGATGGCGGTCGCCTCCGACCTGCCCGAGATCGACGTCCTCGACATCTCGACCCGGCCGTCGCACATCTACGACCGCGAGGGCGAGGACCTCGGCATCCTGACCGGCAACGAGAACCGGCTGCTCGTCCGGTCCGACGAGATCGCCCCGGTGATGAAGCACGCGATCGTCGCGATCGAGGACCGGCGCTTCTACACCAACTCCGGCGTCGACCTGCGCAGCATCGCCCGCGCGGCGCTCCAGGACGTGATCCAGCGCCGCGCCGCGCAGGGCGGCTCGACGATCGCCCAGCAGCTGGTCAAGAACCGGCTCGAGGCCCAGAGCGATCGCACGATCTTCCAGAAGATGCGCGAGGCGGCCATGGCGTTCCACATGACGCGCAAGTGGGACAAGGAGCGCATCCTGCGCAACTACCTCAACACGATCTACTTCGGCAACGGCGCGTACGGCATCGAGGCCGCCGCGCGCACTTACTTCGGTGACCAGCTCGGCCTCGGCGGCGCGGCCCCGCAGTGCGGCTCCGAGCCCACGCAGCGCCGCTGTGCCGAGCTGCTCGAGCCCCACCAGGCCGCCCTGCTCGCCGGCGTCGTCGCCAACCCGACGGCCTACGACCCGGTCGCCAACCCGGAAACGGCCCGGAACCGCCGCGACCTCGTGCTGCAGAAGATGACCGAGCAGGGCTACACCACGCCGCAGGAGTACGACTCGGCTGTGGCCCAGGCGCTCCCGACGCCGCAGGAGGTCCACCCGCCCGAGGAGACCGCCAAGTACCCCTACTTCACGACCTGGGTGCGCCAGCAGGTGGTCGACCAGGTCGGGGCCGGCCGCGCCTTCGAGGGAGGCCTGAAGGTCACCACGACCATCGACAAGGAGCTCCAGGACGCCGCTCAGGCCGCGATCACGAAGTGGCTCGGTCCCACACCCGGCTCCGCGGGCGTGCCCGCCGGCGCGATGGTCGTGCTCGACAACGAGACCAGCGAGGTGCGGGCGATGGTCGGCGGCGTCGACGAGAACTACAACAAGCGCCCGTTCAACCTCGCCACCCAGGGCCAGCGCCAGCCGGGCTCGTCGTTCAAGCCGTTCATCCTCGCCCAGGCGCTCAAGCAGGGCATCAGCCCCTACCAGACCTACACGTCGCGGCCGAAGTCCTTCTGCGTCACCAAGAACAAGAAGGGCGACTGCACCGAGGCGTTCGTCGTCAACAACTACGACGACGCCTACAGCGGGGTCGCCAGCCTCGCCAACGCCACGGCGTTCTCCGACAACTCCGTGTACGCCGAGCTCGGCATCGAGCTCGGGACCAGGGAGGTCGCGAAGATGGCCCACCGCATGGGCATCCGCACGCCGATCTCGACCAACTACGCGATGACGCTCGGCGGGCTCAAGGAGGGCGTCACCGTTCTCGACATGGCGCACGCCTACGAGTCGTTCGCCAGCGGCGGCAACCTCGTCTACGGGTCGCTCAGCCCCGGGGCGGCCGAGTTCCGCCGCAACGACGAGGACGGGACGGCGCCCGGACCGGTCGGCATCGAGCGGATCGAGGAGCCCGAAGACGGCAAGTGGCGAGCGGCCCGGCTGCTCAGCGGCCACAAGGCGGTCAACCGCACCTACGAGGAGCGCGTCCTCGACGAGGATGTCGCCACGACCGCCGCGTCGCTGCTCCAGGGCGTCGTGCGGGTCGGCTCGGGCAAGCGCGCCGCCGTGTCGGGCATCACCGTCGCCGGCAAGACGGGGACGACCGAGAACTACGGCGACGCCTGGTTCGTCGGCTGGTCGCCCGAGTACACCGTCGCCGTCTGGGTCGGCTATCCGGACAGCGTGAAGTCGATGTCGGCCCCGAACTTCTCCTTCAGCAGCGGCGAGCCGGTGGCGGGCGGCACGTACCCGGCCGCGATCTTCGCGAGCTTCATGTCCGCGGCGCTGGCCCTCGAGTCCGCCGACGACGACCCGCTGACGTCGGGGGTCACCTCGGCGCCGGGCGTGACCGCGCCCGCGCCGACCACCGCGCCGGACACGGAGGCGGCCGAGACCACCGAGGAGACCGCGCCGGCACCCGAGGACGCGGCGCCCGAGGGCGGTGAGGCCCCGGAGACCCAGAGTGCTCCCGAGGCAGGCGGCGACGGATCCGGCCAGTCCGCCCCGGCTGGGGAGGGCGGCGGGGCCGAGGCGCCTAGCGACTGAGAAGCGACTCGAACCATTCGAGCGGCTCGGCGGTCTTGTCGCCCGTGCGGTTGTCGCAGCGGTAGAAGGCGCGGTAGAGCTCGAGATCGCAGCCGAGGTCGGCGATCAGGCGGCGGGCGCGCCAGCGCGCCAGCGGCCACAGCCGCGTGCGGCGGCCGAGCCGCCAGGCGCGGTAGGCGTCGTCGTGGCGGCGAACCACCTTGAGGACCCCCTGGTCGCCGACGTGGCGCGCGGCGAAGTTCGCGGCCAGCCGCGCGTGGTCGGGCCGGTACCAGCGCACGCGGTGCTTCATCGCGTCGTGGACGAGCGCGATCACGCGCAGGTGCTCCTGGAGCGCCGCCGGCTCGCGGGCGACGTTGGCGAGGACCTCCTCGATGTGCTCGGCGACCGTCGCCTCGGGATGCCCGCGCATCGGTGCGCCCCACGCCACGCCGCGCTGCCACTGCGGGTCGCTGCGGATGCGCGCCTCTACGTGATCCACGGCCTCGACACGTGGCGGTTCCCGGCGGCGCAGAAGCGCCACGGCGAGCTCAGCCGCCTTGGTGATGCCGATCCGCCGGCCGACGAGGATCGGGCAGCGGATCGCCCGGGCTCGATCCGGATCGGGCCGTCCACCAGGACGTGTCGTTCTCGGTCAGCTCGACGCCGAGCGCCTGGGTGAGCTTGCCCGGGCCCGAGCAGAGGTCCTCGGCGCGCCGCAGGCCGCGCCGTTCGCGCATGAGCGTCGAGCCCCGTCGAGCGGCTCGAGCGCGCGGATCAGCACGGCGGCGCCGACGCCCTCGGGCTCGCAGACCGCGTTGAGCAGCGCGTGGATCCCGTACGAGCGGTAGACGTAGGCCGTACCCGGCGCTCCGAACAGCACGCGGGTGCGTGCGCGTGACGCCGACGTAGGCGTGGCAGGCCGGCTCGGACTCGTGGTAGGCCTCGGTCTCGACGATCACCCCTGCCGTCTCGCCGTGGCGCGACGACGCACCCGACCAAGCTCGCGAGCGACGTCGAGGACCTGCGCGGTCGTAGAACTCAGGCCCGAGCAGGCCTTCAAGCTCTGCGCGCGCGTGCGCGAGCTGCTCGCGCACGCGATCGAGCGCCGTTCCGCCCTCCGAGACCTTGGACTCCAGCCAGGCCGAGGACCGCAGCACCTCGTAGTACTCGTCGTCGAGCGGCTCGGGCAGCTCGTCCCGCGTCAGCTCGGACAGGACGCGTCCCGACTCCACCGCCGTGCGCACGAGCCCGGCCACGATGCCGTGCGACTGGCGGAAGGGCACGCCGCGGCGTGACCAGCAGGTCGGCGATGTCGGTGGCGGCGATCAGCTCGTCGCCGGCGGCCGCCGCCAGCGCCTCGCGGTGGAAGGTGATGCCCTCGAGCATCCCGCGCGCCGGCGGCCAGGCACAGGTCGAGCGTGTCGACGGCGTCGAACAGCCCCTCCTTGTCCTCCTGGAGGTCCTTGTTGTAGGTCAGCGGCAGGCCGTGGAGGACGCCGTGAAGCGCCGTCAGATGCGCCACCACGCGCGGCGCCTTGCCGCGCAGGAGCTCCGCCGCGTCGGGGTTCTTCTTCTGCGGCATGATCGACGACCCCGACGCCCACGCGTCCGAGACCTCGGCGAAGCCGAACTCCTCGCTCGACCACAGCACGAGCTCCGCGCCGAGCCGGGACAGGTGCGTCGCGCAGGTCGCCGCGGCCGCCAGGAAGTCGAGCACGAAGTCGCGGTTCGAGACGGCGTCGATCGAGTTCGGCGCGACCCCCGCGAAGCCCAGCTCCTGGGCGACCATGCGCCGGTCGGTGGCGAAGTTGACGCCCGGCCAGCGCGCCGGCGCCGAGCGGCAGCTGGTCGGTCGCCCCGAGCACGAACTCGAAGCGCCGCGCGTCGCGGCGGAACATCCAGAAGTACGCCAGCAGGTGGTGGCTGAGGTAGACGGGCTGCGCGCGCTGGAGATGCGTGTAGCCGGGCATCGGCCAGTCGAGGTGGCGCCTCGGCGACGCTGCACGAGCACCGTCTGCAGGTCGGTGAGCTGCTCGAGCGTCTGCAGCGCGTGCGCGCGCACGAACATCGTCATGTCGGTCGCGACCTGGTCGTTGCGGCTGCGCGCGGTGTGCAGCTTGCCGCCGACCGTGCCCGGCGATCTCGGTCACCCGGCGCTCGATCGCCATGTGCACGTCCTCGTCGTCGGCCTGCCACGTGAACTCGCCGGCGTCGAGCTCCTCCGCGACGCGGTCGAGCGCGGCGTGCAGCTCGTCGCGGTCGGAGTCGGTGATGATCCCGCTCGCCGCCAGCATCGCCGCGTGCGCGCGCGACTGGGCGATGTCGTAGGGGGCGAGGCGCCAGTCGAACCCGGCCGACGTGTTCAGCCGCCGGAAGACGGGGTCCTGTGGCTCGGCGAAGCGGGACATCAGTGGTCCGATCCGTGGTCCCTCGCCGCGGATCCGTGGATGCCGGCGCCGCATGGGAAGGACGCAGGGTCGAGGGTGTGCCTTTGGCACATCGAGACCCGAGGACGCCGCCAGGCGGTGGTCGGCGCCGCGGATCTGTGGTGAGGGGCTACGGGTCGGGCCACAACGGCATCATCCCAGGCGTGGCCCTGCTCGTCCGGTCCGCCCGCCCGCGCGATCACGCCGCGCCACGCCTGCTCTATCTCTCTGCGCAGCCCTACTACGACGCCTACACCGGGTCGCCCGAGCGGGCGCGGCGGATGCTCGAGGCGATGTGGCCCAAGCCCGGCCACACCGCCGGGCACGACGTCTGCCGTGTGGCCGACGCCGACGGCGAGGTGATCGGCGCCATCGTGGGGTTCCCGTCCGCCGACGGTGACGCTCTCGCCCGCCGTTTCGTGCTGGTCTCGCTGCTGCGGCTGCCGGTCCACCGTTGGCCTCAGGTGGTCCGCCACCTGCGCGCCTCGGCCGAGGTGATGCCGGTGCCGCCCCGGCGCTCGTACTACGTCGACGCGCTGGCCGTCGACCCGGCGCATCGGCGGCGCGGGACCGCCAGGGCGCTCCTCGCCGACGCCGAGGGGCGCGCTCTCAGCCGCGGCCTCACGGGCGTGGCGCTCGACACCGGGCTGGCCAACGACGACGCCCGGGCGCTCTACGAGGGCTGCGGCTTTGCGGCGACGGGTGAGCGCCGGGCACCCGACGGCCACGTCGAGGCGGCGATCGGCGGGCCGGGGTTCGTCTCCTACTTCAAGCCCGTAGCACTCGGCTGAGCGCGTCCGCGACGAGCGCCACCTCGTCCCCGGTCATCTGCGGGAAGAACGGCAGCGCGATCGAGCGGGCGGCGACGTCCTCGGCGACCGGGAACTGCCCCTCGCGGTAGCCCATGGCCCGGTAGAAGCTGAACAGGTGGATCGCCGGCAGGTAGGGCTTGCTCGGGATGCCCTCGGCGGCCAGCGCGCGGATCGAGTCGTCGCGGTCCACGCCGCGCGGGAGGCGGACGACGTAGACGAACCAGGAGCGGTCGTCGTCGAGGCGCTCGACGTCGAGATCGGCCAGAGCGGCGTGGTAGGTGCGGGCGACGTTCGCGCGCGTCGGCCAGCATCCCGTCGAGCCGCTCGAGCTGCACCAGCCCGATCGCGCTGGCGATGTCGGTGAGGCGGTAGTTGAAGCCGAGCCGGTCGTGGTCGAGCCAGCCCATGTCCGGCGCGCGGCCCTGGTTGCGCTCCGAGTCGATGCGCTGCTTGACCGCCAGGTCGTCCGTTGTGACCACGCCGCCCTCACCCGTGGTCATCTGCTTGTTGGGATAGAAGGCGAAGACGGCGCTGTGGCCGCGGTCGCGCACCGCGCCGAGCGCCTCGCAGGCGTCCTCGACGACCGGGACGCCGGCGTCGGGCACGTCGCACGCCTTGCCGAAGATCGACACGGGCAGCACGGCGCGCGTGCGCGGCGTGACGGCGGCGGCCACCGCCTCCGGCGTGATGCACAGCGTGTCCGGGTCGATGTCGACGAACACGGGCTTGGCGCGCTCGTAGAGGATCACGTTGGCGGAGGCGACGAAGGAGAACGGCGACGTGATGACCTCGTCGCCGTCGCCGACGCCCGCGGCGCGCAGCGCGAGGTGCAGGCCGGCCGTCCCGCTCGAGACCGCGCTCGCGTGGCGCGCGCCGACGCGCGCCGCGAACGCCTCCTCGAAGGCGGGAACGCGCGGCCCCAGCGACAGCTGGCCCGAGTCGAGAACCTCCTTGACCGCCGCCAGCTCCTCCGGTCCGAGGACCGGGCGAGCCATCGGGACCTTCACGTCTTCAGCGGCGCGCGACGCGGGATCATCCCCGCCTCGAGCGAGTCGACGAGCGCGTCCCAGGAGGCCTCGATGATGTTCTCGTGGACGCCGATCGAGCCCCACGTGTCGTGGCCGTCGGTGGCGTCGAGCAGCACGCGCGTCGTGGCACCGGTCGCCTTGAACTCCTCGAGGATGCGCACCTTGTAGTTGACCAGGCGGATGTCGCGCAGGTGCGGGTGGCGCTCTGAGATCGCGCCGCGCAGCGCGAGGTCGAGCGCGTGCACCGGGCCGTTGCCCTCCGCGGTGCGGATGAAGCGCTCGCCGTCGACCCAGATCTTGATCGTGGCCTCGGTGGTGACCTGCCCGTCCTCGTGCTTCTCCGCGATCACGCGCCAGGACTCGAGGCGGAAGAGCGGCTCGTACTCGCCGGTCTCGCGCCGGATCAGCAGGTCGAAGGAGCCGTCGGCGGCCTCGAAGTGGTAGCCCTGGTGCTCGAGCTGCTTGACGCGCTCGGCGACCCGCGCCGCGGTGCCGTCGTCGATCTCGACCCCGGCTGCGCTCGCGCGCGACGAGGACCGTCCCCTTGCCGCTGAGCTCGGAGATCAGGATCTCGCGCGTGTTCCCGACCGCCGCCGGGTCGACGTGCTCGAACGTCGCCGGGTCGGCGTTGACGCCGGCGACGTGCAGGCCGCCCTTGTGCGCGAAGGCGTTCGCGCCGACGTAGGGCCGGTTGGGCTCGGGCGGGAAGTTGAGCATCTCGTCGAGCAGCTGGCTGGCCTCGGTCCAGCTCCGTCAGCGCCGGGACGCATTCGATGCCGAGCTTGAGCTGGAGGTTGGGGACGATCGTGACCAGGTTGGCGTTGCCGCAGCGCTCGCCGTAGCCGTTCATCGTGCCCTGGACGAGGCCGGCGCCCTCGCGCACGGCGGCGAGCGAGTTCGCGACGCCGCAGCCGGCGTCGTCGTGGCAGTGGATGCCGACGCCGGTCTGACAGCTCGGCCACCGCGGCCCGGGTCGCTGCGGCGATCTCGTGCGGCATGCGGCCGCCGTTGGTGTCGCACAGCGTGACCCACTCGGCGCCCGCCTCGGCGGCTGCGCGGGCGCACTGCAGCGCGTAGGCGGGGTCGTCCGCGTAGCCGTCGAAGAAGTGCTCGGCGTCGTAGACGACGCGCTTGCCCTGGGCGACCAGGAACGCCACGGAGTCGGCGATCATGCGCAGGTTCTCCTCGCGGTCGACCTTGACCACCTTCTCGAGGTGCAGGCCCCACGACTTGCCGACGATCGTCGCCACCGGCGCGAAGCGTCTCGGCCAGCAGCCGCAGCGCCGGGTCGTCGTCGGCGGTCACGTCACGGCGGCGCGTCATCCCGAAGGCGGCGATCTGCGCGGTCGCGAACGTCTCCTGCTGCGAGCAGCGCGAAGAACGCCTCCTCCTTGGGGTTCGACGCCGGGAAGCCGGCCTCGATCACGTGGATGCCGAGGCCGTCGAGGACGTGGGCGACGCGCAGCTTCTCCTCCGCGGAGAGCGACATCCCCTCCCCCTGCATGCCGTCGCGCAGGGTGCAGTCGTAGACGATCACGGAGCAGGCGCCGGCACTTCGACGAGGTCGTTCCACTTGGCGTAGCGCTCGCTGCGCCCGTGGAGCGCGTCCTCGAAGATCTGCTGGACCTGCTGCGGTGATCGGGCCGGGCCGGCCGTCGCCGACCGGCGTAGTTGTCGATCTCGCGGATCGGCGTCAGCTCGGCGGCGGTGCCGGTCATGAAGACCTCGTCGGCCATGTAGAGCTCGCCGCGGGCCACGTCGCGCTCCTGCGAGCTCGATGCCGAGGTCGCGGATGATCTCGATCACCGACGCGCGGTTGATGCCGCCGAGGATGTCCGTTGGCGAACGTCGGCGTGGCGATGCGACCGTCCTTGACGATGAACAGGTTCTCGCCCGTGCCCTCGCAGACCATGCCGCGCTGGTCGAGCAGGATGCCCTCCTCGTAGCCGGCCTTCTCGGACTCGATCTTGGCCAGGATCGAGTTCAGGTACTGGCCGGTCGCCTTGGCGGCCGGGATGACGCTGCCGCTGTCGATGCGCCGCCAGCTCGAGACGTGCGCGCGCACCCCGTTGAGCTTGCCCTCGTCACCGAGGTAGCTCCCCCACTCCCACGTCGCGATCGCCACCTCGACCGGCGAGTTGAGCGGGTACAGCCCCATCGGCCCGGCACCGCGGAAGACGAGCGGGCGGATGTAGCACTCGCGGAACCCATTGCGGGTGATCAGCTCGTCGGTCGCGCGCTTGAGCTCCTCCCGCGTGTACGGGATGGCCATGTGGTACATCCGGCACGACTGGAACAGCCGGTCGATGTGGGCCTGGTGGCGGAAGACCGCGGGACCCCGCGGCGTGTCGTAGCAGCGGATGCCCTCGAAGACGCCGGAGCCGTAGTGCAGCGCGTGCGTGAGCACGGGTACCTTCGCGTCCTCGAAGGCCACGAACTCCCCGTTCATCCACACGTAATCCGCTGAGACCACAGCTGACGCTCCTCGCGTTCGAAGGTCAGCTGAGCTTACCGGGGCTACAGATGTTCGAGAACCGCCTGCACCGCATCCTCCGTAGAGGCCGAGCCGCCGAGGTCGGCGGTGCGCAGCCCGTCGGCGAGCGCGGCGTCGACGGCGAGCTCGACCGCCGTCGCCTCGGACTCGAGGCCGAAGCCGTGGCGCAGCATCATCGCCGCGGACAGGATCATCGCCAGCGGGTTGGCGACGCCCTGGCCCGCGATGTCGGGGGCGGAGCCGTGGACGGGCTCGAACAGGCCGGGGCCGTCGCCGCCGAGGCTCGCGCTCGGCAGCAGGCCGATCGACCCGGTGAGGATCGAGGCCTCGTCGCTGAGGATGTCGCCGAACATGTTCTCGGTCAGGATCACCTCGAAGTGGCGCGGGTTGGTCACCAGCTGCATCGCGGCGTTGTCGACGAGCAGGTGCTGGAGCTCGATGTGGATGAATTCGTTCGCGGTGCAGCTCGGAGACGACGGCACGCCACAGGCGGCTCGTGGCCAGCACGTTGGCCTTGTCGACGCGAGACGACGCGGCTCTTGGCGGCCCGAAAGGCGACGCGGGCGATCCGCTCCACCTCCTCGCGGGTGTAGGTGCAGAGGTCGGACGCGCGCTCGGTGCCCTCCTCCTTGGCGCCGAAGTAGATGCCGCCGGTGAGCTCGCGCACGACCAGCAGGTCGACGTCCTCGACGTCCCTGAGCGGCGAGGCGCCGGCGAGGGCCGGGATCGCCTTGACCGGCCGCAGGTTGGCGAACAGCCCGAGCTCCTTGCGGAGGCCGAGCAGGCCTGCTTCCGGACGCGGGCCGCCCTGATCCCACTCGGGTCCGCCGACGGCGGCGAGCAGGACGGCGTCCGCCTGCCGGCACGCGTCGAGCGTCGGCTGTGGGAGCGGCTCGCCGGTGGCGTCGATCGCCGCCCCGCCGAAGGGGTGCTCCTCGTAGGCGAACTGGCCCGGCGCGACGGCGTCAAGGACGGCGGTGGCGGCCGGGATGATCTCCGGGCCGATCCCGTCGCCGGGCAGCAGGACGATCTGGTTCACAGCGCCGTCGTCACCGGCCCGCTGCGCTCGCGGTCGCGCTCGTAGGCGGCGATGGCCTCCTGGAGCTGCAGCGTGAGCGCGATGTCGTCGAGCCCGTTGAGCAGCCGGTGGCGCCGGTCCTCCTCGATCTCGAACGACGTCACAAGGGTCCGTCCCTCTTGTGAAGCGGACCTCGAGCGCTTCGAGATCTACCTCGGCCTCTTCTGCTTCCATCAGCGCGCGGACTTCGTCCTCCGGAAGCTGGACGGGCAGCAGCCCGATCTTCAGGCAGTTGGAGAAGAAGATGTCGGCGAAGGAGCTCGACACGATGGCCTGGAAGCCGTAGTCCTGGAGCGCCCACGGCGCGTGCTCGCGGCTCGAGCCGGAGCCGAAGTTCGGGCCCGTGGCCAGGATCGGGTTCTTGGGCAGCTCGAAGCTCGGGTCCTTGCGCCACTCGTCGAAGAGGAACTCGCCGAAGCCCGTGCGCTCGACGCGCTTGAGGTACTTCGCGGGGATGATCTGGTCCGTGTCGACGTCGGCGCGGTCGAGCACCGTGACGCCGCCCTTGATCAGCCCGACGGGCTCCATCACCACTCCCGGATGTCGACGAAGTGCCCCTCGACCGCTGCGGCGGCGGCCATCTGCGGCGAGACCAGGTGCGTGCGGCCGCCGCGGCCCTGCCGTCCCTCGAAGTTGCGGTTCGAGGTCGAGGCGCAGCGTTCGCCGGGCTCGAGCGTGTCCTCGTTCATGCCCAGGCACATCGAGCAGCCGGCGGTGCGCCACTCGAAGCCGGCGGCGCGGAACTTCTCGTCGAGGCCCTCGGCCTCCGCCTGGCGGCGCACCGAGTCGCTGCCGGGGACGACCATCGCGCGCACGTTCGGGTGCACCCTGCGTCCGCTCGAGCATCGAGGCGGCGGCGCGCAGGTCGCCGATGCGACCGTTCGTGCACGACCCGATGAAGACGCGGTCGAGCGTGATCTCCTCGATCGGCGTGCCCGGCTCGAGCGCCATGTAGGTGAGCGCGCGCTCCTCGGACTCGCTGGAGGGCTCGGGGACCGCGCCCTTGACCGGCACCACCTGCGCCGGCGTCGTGCCCCAGGAGACGATCGGGCTCAGCGCCGCGCAGTCGACCTCGATCTCGCGGTCGAACGCTCGCGCCCGTCGTCGCGTGCGCAGCTCGCGCCACTCCTCGACGGCGCTCGAGATCCTCGACGCGCGCTCGCCGCAGATCCAGTCGAAGGTCGTCTCGTCGGGCGCGATCATGCCCGCGCGGCCGCCGCCCTCGATGGTCATGTTGCAGATCGTCATGCGGCCCTCCATCGAGAGCGCCTCGATCGCCGGGCCGGCGTACTCGACCGCGTGGCCGGCGGCGCCGCCGGTGCCCATCTGGCCGATCGTGCCCAGGATCATGTCCTTGGCGGTGACGCCCGGGGCCCGGCTCGCCGGTGTAGAGGATGCGCATCGACTTCGGCTTGGGCTGGGCGAGCGTCTGGGTGGCCAGCACGTGCTCGACCTCGGTCGTGCCGATCCCGAACGCCAGCGCGCCGAACGCGCCGTGGGTGGCGGTGTGGCGAGTCGCCGCAGACGATCGTCATGCCCGGCTGGGTGACGCCGAGCTCCGGCCCGATGATGTGGACGATCCCCTGGCGCTCGGAGCCGAGCGAGTACACGGGGATCCCGAACTCCTCGCAGTTGGCCTCGAGCGTCTCGACCTGCTTGCGCGACAGCGCCTCGCGGATCTGCGCGGCGGTGGGCGTGCCGTCCGTGGGGACGTTGTGGTCGGCGGTCGCGAGCGTGCGGTCGGGACGGCGGACCTCTGCGCCCGGCGAGGCGCAGCGCCGTCGAAGGCCTGCGGGCTCGTGACCTCGTGGACGAGGTGCAGGTCGATGTAGAGCAGGCCGGGCGCGACCTCGTGGGCCTCCCAGATCTTGTCCAGCAGCGTGCGGCTCATGACCGTCGCAGTCCCGCGCTCAGCACGCCGAGCAGGACCGCCTCCTCCTTTCCGGGGTTCTCGAAGTGGTGCGGCAGGTCGGCGTCGAACGTGACGCTGTCGCCCGTGCGGAGCTCGTGGCGATCGCCGTCGCAGAAGAACGCGACGGCGCCGCGCAGCACGACCACGGTCTCGCGGCTGCCGGGCTCGTGCATCGGCGCGTCGCCCGTGCGGGCGCCGGGCGCGAGCGTGTGCTGCGGCGACCTCGGCGCGCTGGCCGGGCAGCGCCGGCGTGAGGATCTCGTAGGCGTGGCCGTCGTTGCGCGCCCCGCGGCGCTCGTCTGCGGCGGACGATCGAGACGGCCCCGTCCTCGTCGAGGCGCAGCAGCTGGGACAGCCGCAGGTCCAGGCCCGGCGGCGATGCGCGTCGGCGACTGGCAGCGTCGGGCTCGTCTCCCCGCGCTCGACCTGGCTCAGCATCGGGGCCGATACGCCGGAGCGCTCGGCGAGGTCGCGCAGCGACAGGTCCGACGCCTCGCGCAGCGCGCGGATGCCGCGGGCCGAGAGGCGGCGCAGCGGTCGTCATCAGTCGTACGTACGTTATCGCATACGGTCGTACCGTGCGCAGCGTGCCGCGACCGCTCAAGACGCTGCCGGACGTGCTCGTGCTGGGCGCGGGCGGAACGCTCGGGATCGCCTGGCTGCGCGGGATCGTCACCGGCATCGAGGAGGCGACCGGCCTCGACCTGCGCGGCTGCGAGTACTTCGTCGGCACGTCGGCCGGCGCGTTCGTGGCGGCGCACCTCGCGGCCGGGCAAGCGTGTCGAGGATCCCGGCGTCGTGCACGACGCGCGCCGCCGAGCCGCGGGCCAGGCGGACGAGCCGCCCGGAGCGCTGCGGCAGGCCGCGCGTCAGCGGCGCCCGGCGTGGCGGCGGCCGCGACGGCGCCGTTCGTCCCGCTGGCGCTGCGCGCGACCCGCGCGCCCGGCGCAGCTCGCGCGCGCCGCGATCCTGCGCACCGCGCGCGCCGAGCGGCCGCGAGACCTGACGCTCGGGCCCTACCTCGAGGCGCTCGGGCACCTTCGACGGGCGGCTGCGAGTCGCGACGGTCGACCGCGCGACGCGGCAAGCGCGTGTGTTCGGCGCGCCCGGGACGCCCAGACGCCGGCGTCGCCGAGGCGGTGCTCGCGCTCGCTGCTCGGTGCCGTGGATGTTCGCTCCCGTGGAGATCGGCGGCCGCGAGTACGTCGACGGCGGCGTGTGGAGCATGTCCAACCTCGACGCGGCGCCGGCGCGGCCGCCAGGCCGAGGTGCTCGCGCTGCTGCCGACCTTCGGCCGCGGCGGCGGGCGCGGCGCGGCCGGCGCTGCTGCGCGCCGCCGGCCAGGCCGCCGGCCTCGCCGAGCTCCAGGTGCTGCGCGCGCGCGGCGTGCGCACGCGGATCGTCGCCCCGGACGCGGCGACGATCGAGGCGATGGGCTCGAACCTGATGGATCCTGGACCGCGCCGCGAGGTCTACGCCGCGGGCCGCGCCCAGGGCCGCGCCCTCGGCGAGGACTGAGCGCGCTCAGCTCGGACGCCCCGGTCGTCGAAGGCCGGTCCGACTGCGCGACCAGGGGCCGGGATCAGCCGGGTCTGATGAGTTAGGCATCCAGGAGGTGCGTCATTCAGCAGCCCTGATGAATTGGACCCTCAGCCAGGGTGATATTCATCAGAGCCGCCTTGCGGGCCGGGCGGCGGCCGCCTGACCTCCCCCTCCTTATGTGCCTACCCGGATACGGCTTGACAGCTGACGACGTCGGCGCGGGACAACGCGGACTACGGCGTCAGCGCCGTCTCGCGCGCCACGTGGCGCTCGGCGTTCGACAGCGCGCGCACGTAGGCGAGCGCGGCGGCCTCGATGATGTCGGTCGAGACGCCCTGGCCCGAGGCGGACTGGCCGTCGAGCTCGAGCACGACGTTGGCCTCGCCGAGCGCGTCCTGGCCCTCCCCCACCGAGCCGATGCGGAAGTCGCGCAGCTTGGCCTCGCGGGTCGTCGCGGAGTTGATGGCGCGGAAGATCGCGTCGACCGGGCCGTCGCCGGTGAAGTCGCCGGTCACGGCTCGGCGCCGTCGCCTGTCGAGCAGTGCGACGCGGGCGTGCGGCGGGCGGCGGTTGGAGGCCTCGACCTCGAACCACTCGAGCGTCCACGTGTCGGCGCCGCTGGCGCAGCTCGTCGGTCACGAGCGCCTCGAGGTCCATCGCGGTGACCTGCTTCTTGCGGTCGGCGACCTCCTTGAAGCGCTTGAAGGCCTGGTTGAGCGTGGCGCCGTCGACCGTCGTAGCCGAGCTCCTCGAGCGCCTGCTTGAGCGCGTGGCGGCCGGAGTGCTTGCCGAGCACGAGCGAGTTGGCGTCCAGCCCGACCGTGGTCGCGTCCATGATCTCGTAGGTGGAGCGCTCCTTGAGCACGCCGTCCTGGTGGATGCCGGACTCGTGGGCGAAGGCGTTGCGGCCCACGATCGCCTTGTTGGGCTGCACGGCGTAGCCGGTGAGCCGCGACACGAGCCGGCTGGTGCGCGCGATCTCCTGGGTGGTGATGCCGGTCTCGAGGCCGATGTCGGGCTTGCGCGTCTCGAGCAGCATCACGATCTCCTCGAGCGACGCGTTGCCCGCGCGCTCGCCGATGCCGTTGATGGCGACCTCGACCTGGCGCGCGCCGGCCTGGACGCCGGCGAACGAGTTGGCGACGGCGAGGCCGAGGTCGTCGTGGCAGTGGACCGAGAGCACGACGTCCTGGAGGCCCGGGCACGAGCTCGTAGAGCCGGCGCGAGGAACGCCGCGTACTCGTCGGGCATCGCGTAGCCGACGGTGTCGGGGATGTTGATCGTCGTCGCGCCCTCGTCGATCGCGATCTGGATCACCTCGGCGGTGTACTCGACGTCCGCGCGGGTGGCGTCCATCGGCGAGAACTCGACGTCCTCGACGAACGACTTGGCGTGGGCGACGGCCGCGCGCGCCTGCGCCTTGACGTCCTCGCGCGTCGACTGCAGCTGGTGCTCGATGTGGATGTCCGACGTCGAGACGAACGTGTGGATGCGCGGTCGCTCGGCGTCGCGTACCGCCTCCGCGGCGCGCTCGATGTCGGCGGCATGGACGCGGGCGAGCCCGGCGATGACCGGGTCCGTGGACCTCGCGGGCGATCGCCTGGACCGCCTCGAAGTCGCCCGGCGAGGCGATCGGGAACCCGGCCTCGATCACGTCGACGCCGAGGCGCGCGAGCTGGTGCGCGATCTCGAGCTTCTCGCCGTGTTGAGCGAGATGCCCGGCGACTGCTCGCCGTCGCGCAGCGTCGTGTCGAAGATGATGACCCGGTTCGGGGTCCATGGCCTGGTGTCCTTTCTGTCTCGATTCCCGTTCTCCCTTCTGGTTCGCGGCTTCAGGCGGCCGCCACGCGCAGATCATCTCCCCGTCAGGGGAGAAGAAGGAGAAGGAGGGAGAGCTCGAGACGACGGGCCACTGCGGCTCGACGGAGCTTAGAAGATCAGGTAGTCGCGGACGAGCCGCTCGAGCTCGGGCGTCTCGAACAGCAGCGCGAGCAGCGCCGCCTGCAGCTCGTCGCCGAGCGCGCGGACCCGGCGTAGAGCTCGGCCGCGTCGGCGTCGGCCTCCGCGAGCCCGGCGAGGTGCTCGTCGCGCGCCGGCGTCGTCGAGCATGTCGAGGAACTGCGCGTAGGCGCGCAAGGCGCGGGCGCCGGCGTCGGCCATGTCGTTGGCGAGGAAGGCAGCGGCGAGGCGGTCCAGCGGCGGCTCGCGCGAGCCGCTCGGCGAGGAAGGCCGGCATGTCGGCCGCGGGCAGCGCGTGGCACTCGAGCACCGGCAGCAGGCCGCCGGCGAACAGCACCTTGCGGCTGAAGCGCAGCTTGGCGTGTCGCAGGCCCCAGCCCTGCCCCGCCCGCGCGCGGTGCTTGCCCTCGAAGTCGACGGCGATCGTGCGCCAGTAGCGGACGAGGTCGTTGAGCAGGAAGCGCGGCGGGCGGTAGTCGCGCTCGTGGGCGGTGAGGTAGGTGGCGAGCAGCGTCCTCGCGGCCGCGCGCGTAGGCGGCGTCGCCGGCCACGGGCACCGACTCGAGCAGGAACAGCATCCGCCGCGTGAGGATCGTGTTCGTGTCGCCGTCGAGGCCGATGCGGTCGGTCAGCTCGCCGAGCCAGGCGGTCGCGCCGAACAGCCCCTCCGGTCCGGGCGCCGGACCGCCGAGCGCCCTGGCGACGAGGCCGGGCTCCGGCTGCACGAAGTCGCGCTTCTCGCCGCAGAACAGGACGATCGCGTCGTCGTCGGATGCGCTTGTGACCTCATGGCGCCCCCACGAGCCGAGCAGCACCACCGTCGCGTCCGGGTCGAGCACGACCTCGCCCAGCAGGGCCCGCCGCTCGGCGAGGCCGGCGGCCGTGCGCTCGCGCGCGGCGACGATCGAATCGAACCGCTCGCCGGTGGCTTCGGCGAGGGTCACGACCGACATGGCGCTGCAGATTACGCGGCGAGCGCCTCGCCGACGGCGCGCAGCGGCATGCGCGCGGGCCGCGTCCAGCGGGCGGGCGGTGGAGCCTCGAGGATCCAGGGCACGTCGCGGCAGCGCGCGAGCACGGGACCGAACAGCGCCTCGTCCTCCTCGGTGAGGGTCACGTGCACGCCCTGGCGGATCGATGACAGGTGCACCTCGCGCAGCCGGCCGCGGAAGCGGTCCAGCAGATCGGTCGCGAGCTCCATCGTCGGGTCAATGGTGTGCGCATGCGCGATGTCGAGGCAGAAGCCCGCCTCCGGCAACTCGGCGAACAGCGACTCGAGATCGTCGCCGGTGCGCCCGAACGCCTTGCGCTCGTCCATGTTCTCGATCACCACGCGCCGGCCGAGCGTGCGCCACGGCGCGGGGTCGGCCACGACGTCCGGATGGGCGATCAGCGTCCGCACCGTCGCCGGTAGCGCGGCCAGCGCGGCGACCTGCTCGGCGTCGCTGCCGAGCGCGCCCTTGATCGGCGTGTGCACGCTCACGTGCCGGAACGGAAGCCGCGGGCGGCCGGCGAGGTACGCGGCGAGGCCGTCGAGCTCGGCCGCGTCGAGCGCCGCGAGCTCCACTGCGTGAGTCGACACCGCGCAGGCGGCGCGCACGAGCGCGGGCCAGTCGTCGCCACGGCCCTCCGCCCCGGTGGACAGGCCCATCGGGTGGTGGCCGGCGATGTTGGTGAGCGGGATCGCGATCACTGGGACCGATCAACCTAACGGCGGGCCCGGACGGAACGGGCCGCCTCGGTCAGCGCCTTCGCGGTGATTGCGGGATCGGCTTGCGCCTCGGAGCGCTGCACGAGCTCAAGCCAACTGCGGCATCGAGGGGAGGGAGTGAGCCGCGGCTGCGGCATTCGCGAATTCCACCCCCTATAGGCGTCTGATTCGCGAATGGCGAACGTCGCCGCTCGAACCCTCCCCCTTATCGAGCAGTTCGACTGCACCCGCCCGGGCGGCCCGAGCGTCAGCCGAGCGAGACCGCGCGGCCGTCGATGATGCCGTCCAGCGCGACGACGTCGTCGAGCACCTCGCGCGGCATCGCGGCGTCCGTGGTCAGGACCATCACCGCCGCGGCGTCGGAGCGGCCCTCGGGACGCCCGACGACCATCTGGTCGATGTTGATCGAGCGCTCGCCGAGCAGCGTGCCGACACGGCCGATCATTCCGGGCACGTCGGAGTTGCGGAACAGCGCGATGTGGTCCTCGAGCTGGAGGTTGAAGCGCTGCCCCCAGGCCTCGAGCAGGTGCGGGCGGTTGCGGTGGCCGACCAGCGTCCCGACGACGCGGACGGCCTCGCCCCCGCCGCGGACCGTCACACGCACGAGGTCGGTGAAGTCGCGCGCGCGCGGCTGGCGCGTCTCGCGCACGTCGATGCCGCGCTCGGAGGCCAGCGTCGGCGCGTTGACGAGGTTGACGTCGTCCTCCACGCGCCCCGCCAGCGCGCCCATCAGGACCGCGAGCGTCATGAAGCGCGTGTCGCGCTCGGCGATGTGGCCGAGGTACTCCGCCTCGATCACCTCCACCGAGCCGCCGCCCGCGAGCTCCATTGCCAGCGTGCCGAGCTTGCGGCACAGCGGGACGAACGGGCCCGAGCAGCTCCTGGTCCTCCGCCGAGATCGCCGGGATGTTGACCGCGGTGGAGACCACCCCGCCGGTGAGCGCGGCCACGACCTGCTCCGCGGTCTGCACCCCGGCGCGGTCCTGCGCCTCGGCCGTCGAGGCGCCCAGGTGCGGCGTGACTACGACGTTGGGGTAGCCGAACAGCGGGTGCTCCGTGATGGGCTCCTCGCGGAAGACGTCGAGGCCGGCGCCGCCGACCTTGCCCGAGTCCAGGGCTTCCTTGAGGTCCTCGTCGACCACCAGCTCGCCGCGCGCGACGTTGAGCACGACCACGCCGTCCTTGCACTTGGCGAACGCCTCGGCGTCGAGAAACCCGCGCGGTCTCGGGCGTCCGCGGCAGGTGGACGGTGAGGAAGTCGGCGGCGGCGAAGACGTCGTCGGCCGACTCCGCGCTCTCGACGCCGAGGTCGCGGAAGCGCTCCTCGCTCACGATACGGGTCGTAGGCGAGGACGTGCATCTGGAAGCCGCGCGCCCGCGCGGCGACGAGCTGGCCGATGCGGCCGAACCCGAGGATGCCGAGGGTCTTCTCGTAGAGCTCCGCGCCCGCCAGCTGCGAGCGCTCCCACTTCCCGGCGGTCAGCGACGCGTGCGCGCGGGGGATGTTGCGCGCGACGGCGAGCATCAGCGCGATCGTGTGCTCGGCGGCGGCGACGATGTTCGACTGCGGCGCGTTGGCGACGACGATGCCGCGCTTGGTCGCCGCATCGACGTCGACGTTGTCGACTCCGATCCCCGCCCGTCCGACGACCTTGAGCCTGTCGGCGCGCGCGATCAGGTCGGCGGTGACCTGCGTCGCCGAGCGGATCAGCAGCCCGTCGTACTCGCCGATGCGCTCGGCGAGCTGCTCCGGGGAGCAGTCCGTCTCCACGTCCACGTCGAAGTGCGCGCGCAGCGCCTCGATGCCGGAATCGGCGAGCTTCTCCGCGACCAGGACCTTCATAGGGGCGGGGAGGCTAGCCGGGGAGCAGCAGCGCCCAGGCGATGCCCCAGCCCAGCAGCGAGACCAGCAGCGCCAGCAGCGCGATCGTGACCAGCCGCAGCCCCGGCCGGCCGGGGTCCAGCGGGCGCACCCGGCGCGATGGCACCGGTGCGCGGTAGACGGGTGGCAGCCAGCGGGGCATCAGAACTCGGTCTCTATCCAGTCCATCATCGACCGCAATTCGCGCCCGGTTGACTCGATCTGGGATTTCGCGCCCTCGTCGCGCATCGACTTGAAGTGCTCCTGGCCGGCGTTGTTCTCCGCGATCCACTCGCGCGCGAACTCGCCCGGACTGGATCTCTCCGAGGATCTGCTTCATCGCCGCCCGCGTCTCGTCGGTGACGACGCGCTTGCCGCGCGTGTAGTCGCCGTACTCGGCCGTGTTGGAGATCGAGTAGCGCATCCCGCTCAGGCCCTTCTCGTACATCAGGTCGACGATCAGCTTGAGCTCGTGCAGGCACTCGAAGTACGCCATGCGCGGGTCGTAGCCCGCCTCGACCAGCGTCTCGAAGCCGGCGCGCACGAGCTCCGACGTACCGCCGCACAGGACGGCCTGCTCGCCGAAGAGATCGGTTTCGGTCTCCTCGCGGAAGGTGGTCCTGATGACGCCGCCGCGCGTGCAGCCGATCCCCCGCGCGTAGGCGAGCGCGAGGTCGAACGCGTTCCCGTCGCGTCCTGGTCGATCGCGACCAGACCGGGGACGCCGGAGCCCTCGAGGTACTGGCGGCGCACGATGTGGCCCGGGCCCTTCGGCGCGACCAGGGCGACGTCGACGTCCGGCGGCGGCGCGACCTCGTCGTAGTGGACCGAGAAGCCGTGCCCGAAGAGCACCAGGTTGCCCTGCTCGATGCCCTCGGCGACCTCCCCCTCCCAGACGCGGCGGTGCAGCTCGTCGGGCACGAGCACCATGACGAGGTCGCCGCGCGCGGCGGCCTCGGCGACCGGCACGACCTCCAGCCCCTCCGCGCCCGCCTTGCCGGCCGACTCGGACGCCTCGCGCAGACCGACCACGACGTCCACGCCCGAGTCCTTGAGGTTGAGCGAGTGGGCGTGGCCCTGCGACCCGTAGCCGATGACGGCGACCGTCTTGCCCTCGAGCAGCGACAGGTCGGCGTCGTCGTCGTAGAAGATGTCCTTGTCAGCCATGAGGGCGGGGAGCCTAGGCCGTCGCCGCGGCCACCCACGTGCGCGCGGGGAGCCGCAGCAGCCCGTCGGCCTCATAGGAGGCGAGCGCCGCCCGGACCTCTTCCTCGCGACCGTGCAGCGCGGCGCCGCTGCGCGACATGACCGCGGTGCGCGCCCACCAGTCGGCGAACGACTCCTCCAGCACGAGGTCGATCGCCTCGACCGTGATGTCCTCGACGAAGCCGGCGGATTCGAGCAGGTCGCGCACCCGACCCGGCTCGCCGAGGGCGAACTGGCCCGGCGCCCCGGGCTCCGCAGTCTCACCGAGGACCTGGCCGACCACCGAGGACCACGGGTTCTCCTCGGCGCCGGCCCACACGGCGGTGGCGAAGCGCCCGCCCGGCCGCAGCACGCGCCGGATCTCACGCACGCCCGCCTCCGGGTCGGTGAGGAACATCAGCCCCCAGCGGCACAGGACCGCGTCCAGGGATGCCGCCGCCGCGTCGATCGACTCGATGTCGATCTGCTTGAAGCGGATGTCCGTCGCGCCCCGCTCCGCGGCGTGATCCTGCGCGACCGTGAGCATCTCCGGCGCGAAGTCGGAGACGATCAGCTCGCCGCCCGGCTGGATGAGCTCGTGAGCCATCAGCCCCAGCTCCCCGGTCCCGGCGGCCAGCTCGAGCACCCGCGAGCCCGGTCCCAGGCGCGCTGCATCGAGCAGCCACGCACTGACGGGCATCCAGGCCTCGCGCTGCGCCGGCGCGAAGCGCTTCCAGCCTGAAGCGACCGAGCCCCAGGACCTGCGGGACTCGGCCTTGGAGCTCACCTCACCTTGAACTTGACGAGCGTCTGCTTGGCCTTGCTGAAGCTCTTGGTGCCGTTGCCGCGGACGTCGGTCGCGCGCACGCGAGCCGCATAGCTGCCCTTCGGGATCACGACGCCCTTCTGGGTGCGCCAGGTGAAGGCGGACCCGGACAGCACGGCCTCGAGGAAGACGAACTGGTCGCAGCCGCCGCGCCCGAATGCCTGGCCGGCGTATTGCTTGCACTTGTTCTTCCTGCCGAGCTTGGTCAGCGCGACCTCGACGCGGGCGACGCCCGAAGCGTCGGAGTCGACACCCTGGATCCGCAGCCGTTTGTGGCCTCGGTCGCTGTTGAGCCGGACCAGCGCACCGGCGGCCGGCGCGGTGATCCTCACCTGGGGCGGATCGGCATCGACGACGGTGACCTGCTGCTGGACGGCCGCGGACAGCGCCCCGCTCTGGTCTCCGGAGATCATGGTCACGATGTAGGTCCCCGGCTTGTCGTAGACGTGCTCGACGACGCCGTGAGTGGTGATGTCGGTCCGGGAGCCGTCGCCCCAGTTGGTGGCGTACCCCTTGATGTCGGAGGCGCCCTCGGGGTCCGTCGCCTTCCCGGACGCCGTGACCTTCTCGCCCGTGCGGGGGCTCGCGGGCAGCACCGAGAGCGTCAGCGTGGGCGCGTGATTGGTGAACTCGTCGGCGCCGATGTCGGTCGCCGAGCCGTTGAGGCGCGGATCGCCGTCGATGTCGGTTGTCGACTCGCCCTGCATCACCGGGTCACCCCGGTCGATGACCGGCGCGTCAAATCTCAGCCGCAGGCTCGAGCCGCCGAAGAGCCGGTCGTTCGCCGTCTCCCCCCCGGTTCCGGCGACCGTCTGGCCGTCGGCGCCGGTGAACGCGCTCGCGTCGGACGCGGTGAAGGCCGCGGTGACGCTGTTGGGCGCTCGGACGGGCGGGAGCGGCGCGACGACGATGCCCGGATCCGAGGTCGCGGCCGAGGGGCCGTGGATGATCGACGACGCGACGGTCAGAGCGATGTTGCCGACCTTGGTCGTGGAGAGCTCGTTGGCGCTTGGGCCCTCCAGCAGGATCGCCCGGGCCGAGACGGTCGTGACGTGGTTGAGCGCGAGCGTCGCATCCGCCGAGCCGTTGGTCGTCGTCACGCGGAAGGCCGCGCCCTGCGCCCCGCCGATGACGACCGAGGAATCGACGACCAGGCCCGCCGGGCCCTGCTTGATCCCGTCGCCTGCCGGTGCGGCCGTGGCGAGCGTCGAGCGCTGGATGCGGCTGCCGGTACCGCTCGCGAGAGTGAGCGCCGAGCCGGCGGAGGAGAGCGCGGTGACATCGGTGAGCGTGACCTTGCCGGCAGCCGTGATCGCGGCGGAGCCGGTGGCGGCGAAGATGGTGAGCCCGTCGACCTCGACGTCGGGAGCATTCAGCGTGAGCGTGCCCTGGAGCGCGCTCCCGGGGGAGGCGTTGATGGTCAGGCCGGTGAGCGCGGCGCCGACCGTGACGTCCTCGATGTAGCTCCCCCTCCTGACGGTGAGGACGTCGTTGGCCTGCGAGACGGCCGCCGCGTCGCCGATCGACTTGCACGCGCCGCCGCGGGCACAGCTGCCGCCCGATGAGGGATCCACGATGGTCGTGTCCGCGAACGCGCTCGCCGGCAGGGCGAGTGCGGCCACGACCGCGGCCAGGACGGCGCGCTTCACGTCAGCGAACATAGTCGCCTCATCGGCGTGAAACCCGCCGCGCAGTAGGTTCACGGACCGACTCAGGGGATGCGCGTGATGCGCCCGCCGGGCGGCGTGGTGACGTTCCCCATCGTCGTGAGGTGATCGATGAACGCGTCGACATCCGAGCCCCGCTCCACGCCGGCGCCGTCGTTGAACATCGTGTAGCTGTCGCCGCCGGCGTTGGTGAAGGCTGAGACGGTGACGGTGTAGGTCGTGCTGTCAGCCGGGATCGGGGTGCCGTTGGACAGCGCAACTGACTGCACGCGCGCGCCTGCGGACGCCGACTCCTTGAAGGTGAACGTGAAGCCTGCGATCTGCGGGAACCTGGGGCTGGGCGCAGGCCATGACGAAACGCCGTGCTCCAGCGCCTGCCAGAGCTGGGTCCCGGTGACCGTACGCTCGATCAGCTGGTTGCCGAACGGCAGGACGGTGTAAGCGTCTCCGATCAGCAAGTCCCAGGGCGCAGGCTCGGGCGGGCGGCTGAAGTCGGCTGCGGGAGCGTAGATCGACGGCAGTGCGCCGCGCAGGTGGCCTCCCGTGGAGAACGCGAGCTGCGTGCCGGTGAAAGCGCGCCACGAGTCGGCAAGGAGGTCGCCGAGCGGCGTCTCCTGTGCGCGCTCACCGGTCGCGCTGCCGGAATCGCGCACGAACTGCACCGAGGTGGCGGCGATCTTGGTGTCGAACTTCGCGACGAGACCGTCGCGGTACGGCTGGAGCATCGATACCACGGCGCCGTCTTTGGTGACGGTCGCCGGGGGCGCCACGAGCGTCGCGGCCGGTGCAGCGGTACGACCGGCGCACTGGTCGGCGGCGAACTCGACGCGCGCGTACGTGCGGCCCTGGTTGCGTGACTGCACCACCGTCGCTCCGCTCACGGTGGTGTTGACGGCCCGGTCGGTCAGCGCGCCGAAGACCACGTCGTAGCCCGTGACGTCCTTGGCGAACTCGATCAGCGGGCCGACCGGCTGGTTCTGGACGTCGACTCCGGTGGCTCCCATTCCCGTCATCGCGACGAACACCTTCGCCCCCTCGGCGGCGGCCGCCGCGCGGGCGTTCTGGGCCGCGGCCACCGGGTCGGTGACGCTCATGCCGCCGAGGTTGCCCGGGAACGTGGCCTGCGGGACGGTCGGCGAGACGACTCCCACGATCGCGACCTTGACGCCACCGACGGTGCGAATCGCGTACGGCGCGGTCACGCCGGTGATCGACAGGTTGGCGATGTTGCTCGCCGTGTGCTCGTGTGCGGCGAGGTTGACGAGCCGCTGCAGCTCGGCGGTGCCGTCGTCGAAGTTGTGCGAGCCCAGCGTGTCGACGTCGACACCCATGAGGTCGAGCGCCTTGACCGTCGGGTCGTGGTCGAACTGCTCGGACAGGGCGGGGGACGCGCCCCAGCTGTTGCCGCCGCCGAGGATCAGCGTGTTGGCGTTGGCCGCGCGCTCGTTCTGGAAGTGCGTGGCGAGGTATTCCGCACCGCCGAGGTTGGGGTCGGGCGGTGCGACGACGATCGGGTCGAGCTGCCCGCGGAAGTCGGGCAGCGAGATGAGGCGCAGCGTGATCGCGTTCGGGACGCAGGGCGTCGGGGTCGGGGTCGGGGATGCCGTCGCGGTAGCTGTCGCTGTCGCGGTGGCCGTGGCTGTCGCGGTGGCGGTGGCGGTAGCCGTGGCTGTGGCTGTCGCCGTCTCCGTAGCCGTGGCGGTCGGCGTCGTGCCTGGCGTCGGCGTCGGGCTCGGGGCGGGCCCGCCCGTGATCGAGAGCGGCTGCGCCGCCGAGCAGTTGTTGCGCTCCCGCGACTCCTTGACCTTGTTGGCTGGGTCGACACAGGCGATCAGGAAGAGCCCGCCGGGCGCGATGACCGCCGGGATCGTGAGGTTGACGCTCCCCTTCCTCGACTTGCCCTTGCGGATCGGCTTGACCGCCCGGCTGAGGATCTGGTTGTCCGGGTCGCTGCGGCGCCCGTCGGTCGACAGGACGAACTCGACCGTCGTCCGCTTCGACCGCCGCTTGCCGGCATTGCGGACGGTGTAGCTCGCCGCCAGCGTCCCGCCTGCGGCCGCGGTGCCGCCGCTGCGGAGCGACACCCTCAGGTCCGAGCGGTCGTTGCGCGCACCCTCTGCACCGGCCGGCAGCAGCGCGAGCATGCCAAGCGCCATAGCGATCCCGCGCATCGGGCGATCATCGCGGTCGCCCGGACTCAAGTCAACTGCGAGCGCAAGAGCTTGCCGCTGGCTGTGCGCGGCAGCGACTCCACACGCTCGAAGCGCTTCGGCACCTTGAACGGCGCCAGGCGTTCTCGGCAGTACGCGCGCAGCTCCTCGGCACCGGCGTCGCCGACGACGAGCGCGACGAGCGCCTCGCCCCACTCCGGGTCGGGGCGGCCGACGACCGCGGCGTCCTCCACGCCCGGGTGGGCGATGAGCACGCCCTCCACCTCGGCGGGCGCGACATTCTCCCCGCCGGTGACGATCGTGTCGGACTTGCGGCCGGTGACGATCAGGCGGCCGTCCACGATGCGGCCGAGGTCCCCGCTGTGATGGGTGCCGCCCCCCGCCACGATCGGGCCGCTGACGAGGATCTCGCCGTCGTCGGCGATCGTGATGTCGACGCCCGGCAGCGGGAAGCCGTCGAGCGCGGCCATCGAGGTCGTCTCGGTCATCCCGTAGGTCTCGATCACCCCGGCGCGGCGCTGCTCGGGCGCTATCGGCCCGCCGCCGAGCAGGATCGCCCGCAGGCGCGGCATCCCCGCGTCCTGCCCGCGCGCGAGCTGGGTGGGGACGAACGACGCCAGCGTGGCCTCGGGATCGTGCGCCCCGATCACCGCCGTCGTCGCGTAGATGACGCTGCGCAGCAGGACCATCAGGCCGCCGACGTGGTGCAGCGGCAGCGGGCACAGCCAGCGGTCGTCGGCGTGGATGCCGAGCATCGCGGCGGTGCCGAGCGCGCTGTGGAGGATGTTGCCGGCGCTGAGTGTGACGGGCTTCGGCTCTCCGGTGGAGCCGGAGGTGTGCACCACGAGCGGGCCGCCGGCGAGCAGCAGTGCGTGAAGGCGCACGGCGAAGTCCAGACCAGGCGCATGCGTGAGCGTCTCGAGCGGCTCCGCGCCTTGCGCGCGCTCGAGCAACTGCGCGTAGGTGAGCGTCGCGCCGTCGGCGACGATCGCGGGATGACCGGGCCGCCGGGCGGCGGCGCGCTCGAGCCAGTCGACCATAGGATCAGTGTCTCCCATGTGGACGGCGTCAGGCGACTACGAGGACATCCGCTACGAGAAATCGGACCCGCCCGGCCACGGGATCGCCAAGATCACGATCAACCGTCCCGAGGTCCGCAACGCCTTCCGGCCGCAGACCGTGGTCGAGCTGTCGCAGGCTTTCGAGGCCGCGCGGGAGGACCCCGAGGTGGGCGTGATCATCCTCACCGGCGAGGGCGAGCTGGCGTTCTGCAGCGGCGGCGACCAGCGCGTCCGCGGCGACACCGGCTACGTCCCGGAGGGGGCGAAGGTCGGGCGCTTCCACGTCACCGACCTGCAGGTGCAGATCCGGCGGCTGCCCAAGCCCGTGGTGGCGATGGTCGCCGGCTACGCGATCGGCGGCGGCCACGTGCTCCACCTCTGCTGCGACCTGACGATCGCGGCCGACAACGCGCGCTTCGGGCAGACCGGGCCGCGCGTGGGCTCCTGGGACGGCGGCTTCGGCGCCTCGCTGATGCGCGACCTGATCGGCACCAAGCGCGCCAAGGAGATGTGGATGCTGTGCCGCCAGTACGACGCGCAGCAGGCGCTGTCGATGGGGCTGGTCAACGCGGTCGTTCCGCTCGCCTCGCTCGAGGAGGAGACCGTCGGCTGGTGTCGCGAGATGCTCGCCCTGTCGCCGTTCGCCCTGCGTCTGGTCAAGGCGAGCTTCCACGCGCACGAGGACGGCTACGCCGGCATCCAGCAGCTCGCGCACGACACGAACCTCCTCTTCTACGCCTCCGACGAGGCGCGCGAGGGCCGCGAGGCGTACAAGGAGAAGCGGGCCCCCGACTTCTCCCAGTTCCCCCGCAGGCCGTGAGCGCACTGCGCATCTGGCTGATGGCGGCGCGCCTGCGCACGCTGCCCACCGGCGCGGCGCCGGTGCTGGTGGGAACGGCGCTCGCACACGACGACTTCCATCTCCCGCGGTTCGTCGCCGCCCTGGTCGGCGCGCTCTTCATCCAGGTCGGCGCGAACCTGTCCAACGATTACTCCGACGCGCGCCGCGGCGCCGACACCGAGGACCGGCTCGGGCCGGTCCGGGTCACGGCGGGCGGACTCGTGCCGCCGCGCCAGGTGCTCGTGGCCACCTAGGTCGCGTTCGGGATCGCGGTGCTCGCGGGCGCGTACCTGATCGCCGTCGCAGGGTGGGAGCTTCTGCTCGTCGGTGTCGCGTCGATCCTCGCCGGCGTCCTGTACACCGGCGGCCCTCGGCCGTACGGCTACGAGGGGCTGGGCGAGGTGTTCGTGTTCCTGTTCTTCGGCGTCGCGGCGGTGGCGGGCTCGTACTTCGTCCAGACCGAGCAGTGGGCGTGGGAGGCGTTCGCGCTGTCGGTGCCGGTCGGTCTGCTGGCGGCTGCGGTCCTGGTCGTCAACAACGTCCGCGACATGGAGACCGACCGCCGCGTCGGCAAGCGGACGCTGGCCGTGCGATTGGGCCGCGAGCGCACGCGCTCGCTGTACGCCGCGATGCTCGCCCTGGCCTACCTGCTCCCGGTGGTCGTCATCGGGTCGCTGAGTGCCTGGGTGCTGCTGCCGCTGGGGACCCTGCCCGCGGCCATCCGCCTCGTGCGCACCGTGCGCGGGCACAGCGACGGGCCGAGCCTCAACCTGGCGCTGGCGCAGACGGCGATGCTCGAGCTGGCGTTCTGCCTGCTGCTCTCCGCGGGCATCCTGCTGTCGTGAGGCTCGCGGTCGAGCCCGCGAGGCTGCCGCTGCGCCGGCCGTTGCGCACCGCGTGGGGCGAGCTGGACGAGCGCGAGCTGCTGCTGGTGACGATCACCGACCGCGACGGGCTCGAGGGCCGCGGCGAGGCGGCCGCGCTCGAGCCCTACGACGGCGTCTCCCCCGCCGCCCTGCGCGCCGCGCTCGACGCCTACGCGAAGGTGCTGGCCGCCGCCGCCCCCGGGCGCCGGCCCGGACGAGCTCGTCGACGCGTGCCGCGCCGAGCGCGACCTACCGCAGGCGCTCGCCGCCGTCGACCTCGCCCTGTGGGACCTCGAGGGCTGCCGCGCCGGCGCGCCCGTGTGCCAGCTGCTGCACCCGCGCGCCGCGCCGGCCATCCCGGTCAACGCGACGCTCGGCGCCGAGGATCGCGCTAGCCGCGGCCGAGGCGGCAGCCGCGGTCGCGCGCGGCTTCGGCGCTTTGAAGGTGAAGGTCGGGGTCGGCGATGACGCGGGCCGCGTGGCGGCGGTACGCGCGGCGGCGCCGGACGCGGCGATCCGCGTCGACGCCAACGGAGCGTGGGCGACACCGCAGGAGGCACTCGCGCACCTGCGGGCGCTGGAGCCGGCGGGGCTCGAGCTCGCTGAGGAGCCCGTCCACGGGGTCGCACCGCTGCGCGCCGTGCGCGACGGCACCGCGATCCCGATCGCGATGGACGAGACGCGCCGAGCCGGGCGCCGGAGTCACCGACCCGTGTGCCTGAAGATCTCGCGCTGCGGCGGCATCTCACGAGCTGCTGCGCGACGCGGCGGCCGCGCGCCGCGCGGGCAGCGCTGTCTACCTCGCTTCGACCTACGACGGCCCGCTCGGGATCGCGGCGGCGCTGCACGCCGCCGCCGCCCTCGCCGCCGACGGGCCGCTGCCCGCCTGCGGGCTGGCCACGCTCGACGCCTTCGCGGGGGTCGAGTGGCCGTTCGCGCTGATGGACGGCGCGCTCGCGGTGCCGTCCGGCCCGGGTTTGCTCTAGTGCCGTGAGTTGTTAGATCGGGCGCAGTGATCGGCCCGGCTGGTCGTGTCTCGTGGTCGGCGACAAACTTCGCCGGCATACCGAGGCGTACGTGAGCGTTTGTCGCGGGCCGCCACGCGCGGGCAGACGGGTCGAGAACTGCCCGCGAAATAGCGCCACGGACTAGAGGTGCTCGACCACGTAGTCGATGCAGGCGGTCACGGCGCGACGTCGTCGGGCTCGATCGCCGGGAACATCGCGATGCGCAGCTGGTTGCGGCCGAGCTTGCGGTAGGGCTCGGTGTCGACGATGCCGTTCGCGCGCAGCGTCGGGCGATCTGCGCGGCGTCGACCGCGTCGTCGAAGTCGATCGTCCCACCACCAGCGAGCGCCTGGCGGCATCCTGACGAACGGCGTCGCGAACGCGGACGCCTCGGCCCATCGGTACAGGTGGTCGAGGAGCGGCGTGCGCGCCGACCGCGAAGTCGAGCCCGCCGCCGCGAGTCATCCAGCGAGCTGCTCGGCGAGCAGCAGCAGGGTCGCGAGCGCGGGCGTGTTGTAGGTCTGCTGCTTGCGCGAGTTCTCGACTGCGGTCGGCAGCGACAGGAAGGGCGGTATCCAGCGGTCACTCGCGGCCAGTTCATCGATGCGCTCGAGAGCCGCGGGACTGAGGGCGGCAGCCACAGGCCCCCGTCGGCGGCGAACGCCTTCTGGGGCGCGAAGTAGTACGCGTCGGCCTGTCCGACGTCGACGGGGAGGCCCCCGGCGCCCGAGGTGGCGTCGATCAGGACGAGCGCGTCCGTGGCGGGCCGGGTGACCGGCAGCATCACCCCCGTGGAGGTCTCGTTGTGCGCCCAGGTGATGGCGTCGACGCCGTCGGCGGGCTCGACGGCCGGTGCGGTGCCGGGCTCGGCGTCGCTGATCACCGGGTCGGCGAGGAACGGCGCCCCCTCGGTGACCGCGGCGAACTTGGCGCTGAACTCGCCGAAGGTGAGGTGCTGCGCGCGCTCGCGCACGAGGCCGAAGGCGGCGGCATCCCAGAAGCAGGTCGTGCCGCCGTTGCCCAGGGCGACCTCGTAGCCGGCGGGGAGCCGGAGGAGCTCGGAGATGCCCTGCTGGATGCGCCCGACGAGGTCCCTGACCGGCTTCTGGCGGTGCGAGGTCCCCATCAGCGCGCTCTGCTCGGCGAGGTGTGCGAGCTGCTCCGGCCGCACCTTCGACGGCCCCGACCCAAAGCGCCCGTCGGCGGGCTTGAGGTCGGCGGGGATCTGCACGAGCGCGTCGGTCGAGGACACGGCGGTCAGGGTAGGCGGCCTGCCGCCGGCGATGCCATCACGCCAGCGCCTCCGCGACGGCCTCGGGCGCCTCCAGGTGGGCGGCATGGCCTGCCGCCGGGATGACGACGGGATCCACGGGCGCGATCGCGCGGAACTTCTCGTCGTGCTCGCCGACCACCCACGTCGCCTCGGGCAGCCTGTCCCACAGCGGGTCCATGGCTCCGGTGCCCATCCCGCGCAGCGCGGCGGCCAGCCCCGCCGCCGTGTTGCGCAGGCGGTCCGCGCGCGCCGCGGCGGCGACGCCGCGCGGCTGGGTCGCGAACAGCGGCTGTGCCCCCCACTCGTCGACGAACGCCTCGAGGCCGATCCGCTCGATGCGCTCCGCGAGCTCGAGGTCGGCGCTGCGTCGCGCCGCGCGCTCGGCGGCGTCGGCGATCCCCGGCGATGCGCCGATCACGACGAGGCGCTCGACGCGCTCGGGGTGGCGCACGGCGAAGTCGAGCGCGAGCCGGCCGCCCATCGAGTAGCCGCACAGCGTGAAGCGGTCCATGTGCAGGGCGCGCAGATAGGCGGCGACGGCGTCGAAGCTCGCGGGCCGGCGTTGCGACGCGTCCCCGTGGCCGGTCAGGTCGGGGGCGAAGCAGCGGTAGCGTCCCCGCAGCTCCGCGGTGAGCGGCGCCCACGACCGGCCGGTCTGGGTGAATCCGTGGAGTAGGACCAGGTCGCGCATGACAGCTATCGACACATATCTTGGCCTGCGCGCGTTCGTCGACGAGCTGGCGCGCTGCGGCGTGACCCATGCGGCCCTCTCCCCCGGGTCGCGCTCGACGCCGCTGGTGTTCAGCCTCGCCCGCGACGGCCGCGTCACCTGCTCCTCGCACATCGACGAGCGCGCCGGCGCCTTCCACGCGCTCGGCGCCGCCAAGGCGACCGGGCGGCCGGCTGTCCTCGCCTGCACGTCCGGCACCGCCGCCGCCAACTACGCGCCCGCCGTGATCGAGGCCTACGAGGCGCGCGTCGGGCTACTGGTGCTGACCGCCGACCGTCCGCCGGAGCTGCGCGACGTCGGGGCCGGGCAGACGATCGACCAGGTCAAGCTCTACGGGCGGGCCGCAAAGTGGTTCCTTGAGGTCGACGACGCGCCGGCGACCGAGGCGCGGATGCGCTTCATGCGAGCGCTGGCGTGCCGCGCGTTCGCCACCGCGATCAGCGGTCGGCCGGGACCGGTCCATCTGAACTTCTCGCTGCGCGAGCCGCTCGTGCTCGACGAGGACCTGCCGCCCGAGCCGGGCGGCGGCGGCCGGCGCGGGGGCGATCTCGGCAGGGCAGTAGATCTCCCAGCTCGAAACCCGCCGACGAACGTGACGCGCAGCGCACGCACCGGCACGTCGGCGATCGCGGCCTCCTGCATCGTCAGGTACGGGAAGTCCTCGTTGGACAGCGAGGACGGCGTAGCGGCTGCAGCACGTCGCGCGACGCCGGCCCCCAGAGCGCGAAGCACGACCACGCGGCGGTCACGTCCTCGATCCGGACCGAGCCATCAGCCGGCGCCCAGCGGCGCAGCCACGCGAGGTCGTGGTTGCCGAACGCGGTCCCGGTGACGATCTGAAAGGCCTCCTCGCCGACCCGCGTCACGGTGAAGTCGGACTCGATGCCGCCGCGCGCGTTGAGCATCTGCGTGTAGGTGATGCGGCCGACGTCGCGTGCGACCTTGTTGTCGCACAGCCGCTCCAGGAACGCGGCCGCCCCGGGCCCGTGACGGCGAGCTTGGCGAACGAGGACTCGTCGAACAGGCCGGCACGCTCCCGCGTCGCGAGGTGCTCGGCGCCGATCGCCGGCGACCACAGCTCGCCCGCCCAGCCGCGCGGGCGCAGCTCACGGTCGCCGTCGCGGGCGTTGCCCTCGTACCAGTTCACGCGCTCCCAGCCGGACTTCTTCGCCGAACACGGCGCCGTGGTCGCTGTGCCAGCCGTACGCGCTCGAGACGCGCAGCGGCCGCCCCGCCTGGCGCTCGTGGCCGGTGCTCGTCCTCCGCCAGCAGCTTGAACGAAACCATGCGGCCCTGCGCGTCGCGCTGCTCGAAACGCACGTCGCCCTGGCGGTAATAGAGGTTCGGCAGCGTGACGTGATAGCCGGCGGTCGCGATCCGCCGCGCGATGTCGAACAGCTCCTCGCGCAGACCCCAGATATCCATGTAGACGACGACCGCCGGAAACGGCCCGCCCTCTTGCGGATGCGTCACGAAGGCGTTCATCGGCCCGGCCTTGGTGGCGATCTCGGTCATCTGTTCGATCATGTCGTGCCTATCCTCACGGTCCGCGACAGCAAGATAAGCGCGTGTTGGCCTGTCCTTGCAACCCGCGCTAGGCCGCACCGGGCCGCCCCGCCCCGGCGTTAAGCCTCCGGCAGCAATTTCGCTGTATCCACGGTGATTCGACCCCCGGCGGCCCGGCCGCTATACTCATGCACTCGTCCTCGAGTGCCCGCGTAGGAGATGGTCATGGCGCCCCGAGCCTATTGGAAAGGCTACCTGAAGCTTTCGCTCGTCTCCTGCCCGATCGCGCTCTATCCGGCCTCGTCCGGCTCCGAGCGGGTCTCGTTCAACCGGATCAATTCCAAGACCGGCAACCGCCTGAAGCAGCAGATGGTCGACGCCGAAAGCATGGAGCCGGTCGACAAGGAGGACATCAAGACGGGCTACGAATACGCCAAGGGCCAGTACATCCTGGTCGAGGACGACGAGCTCGAGAAGATCAAGATCGAGAGCACGCACACCATCGATATCGATACGCTTCGTGCCCCGCGCCGAAATCGACGACCGCTACCTCGACAGCCCCTACTACATCACGCCGACCGACCAGGTCGGCCAGGAAGCCTTCTCGGTGATCCGCGACGCCATGCGCGCCAAGAAGATGGTGGCGCTGGCGCGCGTGGTGCTGTCGCGGCGCGAGCACGTGGTGATGCTGGAAGCCTTCGACAAGGGCCTGCTCGCCACCACGCTTGCGCTATGCCTACGAGGTGCGCGAGTCACGCCGACTATTTCGAGGACATTCCGGACCTGAAGCTGCCGGACGAGATGATGAAGCTTGCCACCCACATCGTCGACAGCAAGGCCGGCCACTTCGACCCGAAGTCGTTCGAGGACCACTACGAGAAGGCGCTGGTGGAGCTGCTCAAGAGCAAGCAGGCCGGCATTCCGGTCGAGACCATCGGCAAGGACGAGGCGCCGCCGCGGGTGATCAACCTGATGGACGCGCTGAAGGCCAGCATCAGCGCCGGCGCCAAGAAACCGGCGGCGGCGAGCACGCCGGCGCGCCGCCCTGCCGCCAAGAAGAAGACCGGCACACGCTGATGCATGCGAGCTGACTTCGGCAACGTCGTCGTCTTCACCGGGCGCCTCGCCTCGATGAAGCACGAGGAGGCCTTCGCGCTGGTGCGCGAGAGGGGCGGCACGCCGCGCCGCGGCGTCACCAAGAAGACCTCGGTGCTGGTGGTGGGCGAATTCGGCTGGCCGCTGCTGCCCGACGGGCGGCCGGCGAACAGCCTGAAGCTCGCGAAAGACTACGGCGTCCGGATCGAGAGCGAACGGCGCTTCCTCGAATGGGCCGGCAAGCTCGAGCCCGACGACCAGCCGAAGACCTACACGCCGGCGCAGCTCGCGCGCCTGAGCGGATTGCCGCTGCGGGCGATCGAGGAGCTCACCACGTTCGGGCTGCTCGACGCGCGTGACGGACACTATGGATTTCGCGACCTGCCCGCCGCGCGCCAGCTCGCCGAGCTGATCGGCTCCGGCGTCGCGCTCTCGACCATCACGAAAAGCCTGCACGAGATCCGCAAATGGCTGCCCGATGCGGCGCTCTCCAACCTGCGGCTCTCGCCCGCGACCCGCGACGCCATCCTGGTCGAGCAGATGAAGGGGCGCACCGACAAGACCGGGCAGTTCGTGCTGCCGGTCGACCTGGTGGCCGAGGACGATCCGGACGACCTGTTCGAGCAGGCGCAGGCGGCCGAGGAGACGGGCGACCCCGCCGACTGCGGAGCGGCTCTATCGCCGGGTCCAGCTGCTCGACCCGCGCGACCCGGCCGCGCCGTTCAACCTCGGAAACCTGCTGCGCCAGCAGGGCAAGCGTGCCGAGGCCGAGGCGGCCTATCGGGCCGCCATCAAGGCCGACCAGGACTACGCGGAAGGCCTGGTACAATCTCGCCGGCTTGCGCGAGGAGCAGGGCGACACCGCGCAGGCGATGGCGCACCTCGAGCGCGCGCTCGACATCGATCCGGACTATGCGGATGCGCATGTTCAATCTCGGCATGCTCTACCTGAACGCCGACCACGTGCTGGAGGCGGCGATCTGCTGGCGGCGCTACCTCGCGCTCGACCAGAGCTCGGACGTGGGCGGTGCGCGCCCGCCAGGCGCTGAAATACTGCGAGATGCAGATCGCGCAATCGTCGTAGGGCAGCCGTGGCGTCACCGCGCAAAAGCAAGACAAGCAAGAAGACGGCGCCAGCGATCCGCTCGAGCAGTACGCAGGCGAAGCGCGACTTCAGCCGTACCGCGGAGCCGCAAGGCAAGCGCGGGCGCGGCACGCGGCTGGCGGCTTCGTGGTGCAGAAGCACGACGCGCGCCGGCTCCACTACGACCTGCGGCTCGAGCTCGACGGCATGCTGAAGAGCTGGGCGGTGACGCGCGGCCCGAGCCTCGTCGCCGGCCGAGAAGCGGCTGGCGGTGCGCACCGAGGACCATCCGCTGCAGTATCTCGACTTCGAGGGCAACATCCCGAAGGGCGAGTACGGCGGCGGCACGATGATCGTGTGGGATCGCGGGCGCTGGACGCCGGCGGCGATCCCGCACAAGGGCCTCAGCAAGGGCCATCTCGAATTCACGCTGCGACGGCGAGCGGCTGCACGGGCGCTGGCACCTCGTGCGCATGAAGCCGCGGCGCGGCGAGAAGACGAGAGAACTGGCTGCTGATCAAGGCCGAGGACGAATTCGCGCGCGACGCCGGCGACGCCGAGATCACCGAGCAGGAGACGACGCTCGGTGCGTCGAGCGGCCTGACCACCGAGGAGCTCGCCGCGCAGGACGCATTGCGCAAGGACCACGCGGGCCGCGCCAAGGTGATCGGCGCGCGCAAGCGTCGCGCTGCCCGACCCGGCAAGCTCGCGCGGCGCGCGCAAGGGCATCCTGCCGGCCTTCCTCGAGCCGAGCCTGCCGCAGCCGTGACCGACAAGCCGCCGAGCGGAGCCGAACTGGGTGCACGAGATCAAGCACGACGGCTATCGCATGCAGGCGCGCATCGACGGCGGCAAGGTGCAAGCTGCTCACCCGCAAGGGCCTCGACTGGACGGCGCGGTTCGCGTCGCATCGCCGACGGCGCTGAAGTCGCTCGGCCTCAGCTCGGCGCTGCTCGACGGCGAGATCGTGGTCGAGGACGACGACCGGCCTCGCCAGCTTTCCGGCGCTGCAGGCCGACCTGAGGCCGGGCCGCAGCGACCGGTTCCGCTACTTCGTGTTCGACCTTCTCTATCTGCGAGGGCTTCGACCTCACGCCGGCGCCGCTGGTCGAGCGCAAGGCGCCTGCTGGCGCAGCTGCTCGGCGCGGCGCCGCACGACATCGCCGTCGCGCTTCAGCGAGCATCTCGACGCCGACGGCCCGACGATGCTCGAGCATGCCTGCCGCCTCGGGCCTCGAAGGCATCGTGTCGAAGCGCGTCGACCTGCCGTATCGCGCCGGGCGCGGCGACCACTGGCTGAAGACGAAAGTGCGTCGCTGCGGCAGGAGTTCATCATCGCTCGGCTACGTGCCGTCGACCGCCGCCAAAGCGCGCCGTCGGCTCGCTGCTGCTCGGCTACCACGACGACGGCAAGCTGCACTATGCGGGCCGCGTCGGCACCGGCTATTCGGCCGATCAGGCGACGGCGCTGCGCACCGAGCTCGACAAGATCGCGGCCGCGAAGCCCAAGCTCGCCAACGCGCTGCCGGCCGGCGCCGAGAAGGGCGTGCGCTGGGCTCGAGCCGGAGCTGGTCGCGCGAGATCGAGTTCCGCGGCTGGACCGCCGACGGCTGGTCCGCCAGGCCTCGTTCAAGGGACTGCGCGAGGACAAGCAGCGCCGACGAGGTCATGCTCGAGATCCCGCGCCGCGAAGACCGCCAAAGCCGCGCGCATGCCGGACGGCGCGCACCGCGCCGCCTCACCCATCCCGAGCGCATCCTCTGGGATGACGCCGGGCATCACCAAGCAGGGCCTCGCCGAATTCTACACCGACATCGCGGACTGGATCCTGCCGCACATCAAGGGCCGGCGTGCTCAGCCTGGTGCGCTGCCCGTCGCGGCGTCGGCGGCGAAATGCTTCTTCGCCAAGCATGCCTGGGCCGGGCTCGAGCCAGGCGCGTGCAGCGCCATCGACGTCGGCGAGAAGGAGCCGATGCTGGCGCATCGACAGCCTCGAGGGGCTGCTCGAGCTGGTGCAGGCGAGCGTGCTGGAGATTCACCCGTGGGGCTCGGACGTCGACGCGGCTGGAGCAGCCCGACCGGCTGATCTTCGATCTCGATCCCGGCGAGGGCGTGCACATGGAGCGCCGTGATCGAGGCGGCGCTCGAGGTGCGCGACGCAGCTCGACGTATGACGGCCTTGCGAGCTTCGTCAAGACCACCGGCGGCAAGGGGCTGCACGTCGTGCGTGCCGCTCACGCCGCGCGCCGACTGGGACGAGGCCAAGGCCTTCACCCAGGCGGTTGCCGAGCGCATGGCCAAGGCGCAGCCCGCAGCGCTACCTCGCCACCATGAGCAAAGCGGCGCGGCGCGGGCGCATCTTCATCGACTATCTGCGCAACGGCCGCGGCGCGACCGCGGTCGCGCCTTATTCGACGCGCGCGCTGCCGCTCGCGACCGTGTCGACGCCGCTCGCCTGGGAGGAATTGTCGGAGGCCATTCGCGCCGATCACTTCCGCATCGACAACCTGCGCCAGCGCCTCGACGTGCTGAAGGACGATCCGTGGCCGGAATTCTTCACGCTGCGCCAGGACCTGCCAGGCGCCAAGAAGCGGCGCTAGCCGGGCGCCAAGAAGCGGCGCTAGCCGGGCGCCAAGAAGCGGCGCTGACGCACGTTCCGCTCGCGCCAATCGTAGGGTGGGCAAAAGGCGCCTGCTCCGCACCTGGAAATTCGCGACGCAGCCGCGCGCCGTGCCCACCAGAACCAGATGCGGTG